>NZ_CP060780.1:0-1062500 GCF_014489495.1 Sphingomonas daechungensis
GAGATATCCGCCGAGCGTCCCCTGCAGCTCCGGAAACTCGCCGACGATCTGACTGACGAGGTCGGCCTTGGCGAGCTTCGCGGCCGCTTTGACCTGCTCGATATCCGCACCCGGGACCAGCCGTTCCTTGACCAGCCACTCGGCCAGCTTGGCAACGCGAGCAACCTTGTCGGCCGTCGTCCCGAGCTTTTCGTGAAAGACGATTCCGCTCAGTTTCGCCGCTTGCTCCTCGAGCGGGACCTTCAGATCCTGCTCCCAGAAGAACCGGGCGTCCGCCAGCCGAGCTGCAAGCACACGGCGGTTGCCCTCGACGATTGCCTCGCCCTTGTCTTTCGAATCGATGTTGGCGACGCAGACGAACGCAGGCGCCAGCGCACCAACGTCGTCGGTGCAGGCGAAATATTTCTGGTTGGTCCGCATGGTGAGCACGATCACTTCACGCGGAACATCGAGGTAATCAGGATCGAAGCGGCCAAGCAGCGGGATCGGCCACTCCGTGAGGCCGGCGTTCTCAACCACGAGCCCCTCGTCCGGAACAAGCGTCAGTCCGGCGTCCGCGGCCGCCCTTTCGGCCCCCTCGCGGATCAGCTTTTCGCGCTCTTCATGATCGACGATGACGTGGCAGGCCCGCAGCTTCTCGGCATAGTCATGAGCGCCACCCACCGTAATCGGGCCCGCATGATGAAACCGGTGTCCGACTGTCGTTGCCCCGGAACTGATCCCATCGATCTGCACCGGGACAATGTCCTCGCCGAGAAAGGCGACGACGCCATGGAGCGGGCGCACCCACCGAAGAGAGCCACTGCTCTCCGACGAGGCGCCCCACCGCATCGACTTGGGCCAGGGGAAGTCGCGAACGATCCGCTCGACGATTGGACCCAGCAGGTCGCGCATCGGCTGCCCAGCCTTTTCGACCACCGCGAACCACACGCCGTCACGATCCTGCAGTTGCTCGTGCGGTAAGCCGACCTTGCGCAGGAACCCTTCCAGCGCCTGCGGCGGCGCACTTGTGCGCGGCCCTTTGATCTCCTCGCTGACCGCCTGCGTTTCTGCCGGAAGTCCGCGCGCGATAAGCGCCAGCCGACGCGGCGTCGACCAAACGTCGATCGCTTCCGCCGTCACGCCGAGCTCGTCCATCTCCTGCGCAAACATGCGCGCCAGATCGTTACGGGCGCCCGCCTGCATCCGCGCCGGAATTTCCTCGCTCAGGAGTTCGAGGAGAAAATCTGCACTCACGCTTGCCACTCGTTGCATTCCATCCACGTTGCGCACGCCGCCTTCGCCAGATCGCGTACCCGCCCGATGTAAGCCTGGCGCTCAGCGACGGAGATCACGCCCCGCGCCTGCAGCGTGTTGAAGATGTGGCTGGCCTTGATCGCCTGCTCATAGGCCGGGATCGGTAGCTTGTTCGAAACGCAATTCTCGCTCTCGGCAGCAGCCTTGCGGAACAGGTCGAACAGGCTGTCCGTGTTCGCGACCTCGAAATTGTAACGCGATTGCTCCTTCTCGTTCTCGAGAAATACGTCGCCGTAGGTCACGCCCGCGTCGTTGAACTTGAGGTCGAAGACATTGTCGACGCCCTGGATGTACATCGCGAGCCGCTCCAGCCCGTAGGTCAACTCACCGGTGACAGGCTTGCAATCGAAGCCACCAACCTGCTGGAAATAGGTGAATTGCGTGACTTCCATCCCGTCACACCAGACTTCCCAGCCAAGGCCCCAGGCACCAAGCGTTGGGCTCTCCCAATCGTCCTCGACGAAGCGGATGTCGTGCTTCAGCGGGTCAATTCCGATCTCGATCAGGCTTCCGAGATATAGCTCCTGCAGGTCGGGCGGGCTCGGCTTCAGAACGACCTGATACTGGTAATAGTGCCCGAGGCGGTTGGGGTTATCGCCGTAGCGGCCGTCGGTCGGCCGGCGGCTCGGCTGGACATAGGCTGCCTTCCACGGATTGGGCCCAAGCGAACGCAAGACGGTGGCCGGGTGGAAAGTCCCTGCCCCCATTTCCATGTCGTACGGCTGCAGGAGAACGCAGCCCTGCGCGCTCCAGTAGCGATGCAGCGTAAGGATCAGGTCCTGAAAGCTGAGGGCCAAAACCGGAAACTCGTTCGTTGGTGGATGTTCCGCGAGGCTTTGGCGCATCGATTCCAAGCGGGCAAGTGGACGCTTGGCGATCGCATTCATACATCCGCCGTCAAGCAGCAGATGCGCAAAGGATTTCGATGTTGAGAAAATTGATCCGCCGCGGCCTCGCCGCCCTCGGGCTGGTGACCGTCGCAGCGAGCGGCACGCCGGCAATCGCTCGATCATCCAATGCTCCTGCGCTCTGGGAGGTCAAGGACAAGGACACCACCGTCTATTTGTTCGGGACCATCCACCTGCTTCCGAAGGATCAGTCGGCCTGGCGCACGCCCAAGTTCGACAAGGCTGTCCAGAATTCGCAGACGTTGGTGCTGGAAACGTTGATCGACACCGCCAATCCGCAGCAGCTCGGATCGATCATGGCAGCGCTTGGGTATTCGAGCGGCCTCCCGCCGATTGCCGACCGCGTTCCCGCGGCCAAGCGTCCGCAACTGGAAGCAGCGATCGCCAAGACCCAGATCCCGCGCGCTATGTTCGACCGCATGGAAACCTGGGCAGCGTCCTTCACCTTGCTCGGCGTACAATTCCAGATGCTTGGAGTCGAAGGCGAGCAAGGCGTCGAGGCCGTGCTGCGCAAGTCGTTCGCGGCGGCCGGCAAGCCGGTCGGCGAGCTGGAAACCAATCGCGAGCAACTGAGCTACTTCGACAGGCTGCCCGAAGAGGCCCAGCGCAACTTGCTAGAAGGATCGATCGAAAACCCCGAAGCGATGCGTTCCCAGTTCGCGCAAATGCTGCAGGCCTGGCTGAGCGGCGACGTCAAATCCATCGGCAACTCCTTCAACAAGGATCTTGAGGGATCGCCTGAACTGAAGGCCGCCCTCCTCACGCGCCGGAACTACAACTGGAGTCAGTGGATCGAACGCCGGATGACACAGCCGGGCACGGTCATGGTCGCTGTCGGCGCGGGCCATCTCGCAGGTGACGGTTCGGTCCAGCAGTATCTGCAGAGCCGCGGCTACAAGGTGAAACGCCTTCAATAGCGTCTGCATATCCTGACATAAAGTCAGGTAATATTGACACACACCCGAATCGCCTCTATGTCAGGTTGTGCTGACTATATGTCAGTAGGACATGACATGGGAGCGGCGATGGAGAATCGTCTCAGAGTCTTGAGAGCGGAGCGCGGCTGGAGCCAGGCCGAGCTTGGCGGCCGACTTGGCGTTTCGCGCCAGGCGGTCAACGCCATCGAGACCGGCAAGCACGACCCGTCGCTCCCGCTCGTGTTCAAGATCGCACGGCTTTTCGAGCTGCCGATCGAGAGCATCTTCAACGACGAGGTGAGCGATGGAAACCGGTGAGGGCGAACGCCTGCACTCGCAGCAGCGTAAGCGGTTTTGGTCGATTCTTGCGGCGCTGGCCGGTGTTGGGCTGGTCGCGGGATTTGCGAGCGGGTTCGCTGCCGGCTTCTTCGATGCCGGCGGAGGAGTGGGATCGCCGATCGTGCTTTTCGTTGGCGCGGCGGGTGTCGCTCTGTTCGTCGTCGCCGTCGTCTATGGCAGCTGGCGCTTCTTCGTGAACGCGGATGAAGTGGAGGTCAGCGATAACCTGTGGGCATCGCTGATCGGCTTCTATTTCTACGCAATCGCCTTCCCCGCCTGGTGGTGTCTCTCGAAAATCCGGGTCGTTGGCGAGCCTAACGACTGGGTCATCTACGCGGCAACCATCGTCATCGCGACCGGCGCATACGCATTCCGCAAATGGCAATCACGCTAAGATCCTCGAACATAAGGGAGTTCACATGCTGAAACTGAGGTTCGCATTTCTCGCTACCGCTTTGGCCTGCGCTTCGGCTGTCCAGGGACAGGCTCCCGCGACTGCGCCTGCGCCTGCACTTCCAGACGCCGATCCTGCAATCTGGGTCGTCAAGGATCCGGATACGACCATCTATCTGTTCGGGACGTTTCACGCGCTCGACGGAAAGTCGGCCTGGTTCAACGACGAGGTCAAAGCGGCATTCGATCGCTCGAAGGAGTTGGTTCTCGAGATTCCGCCGGTGGACGATCCCGCCAGCATTCAGCCGATCATCATGAAGTATGCACTCGACACATCGGGCAAGCCCCTATCGGATCGGCTTTCGCCGGCGACAAAGGAAAAGTTCGTCGCCGCCCTTGCGAAGCTCGGAGCCCCGCCGAACGCATTCGACAAGTTCACCCCATTCTTTGCAGCCCTGACGCTTACAATGGCGAACGCGCAGAAATTGGGAATGACCGCCGCGAACGGGTCCGAAGCTGTCCTCACCAAGGCGGCCAAGGATGACAAGAAGCCGATCAGCGGTCTCGAAACGATCGAATATCAGATGTCGATCTTCGCAAACCTGTCGGATGCCGAGCAGATTGCCATGCTAGAGCAGACGCTCGACGAGCTCGATGAGGTGGCTGGGCTCTTCAAGAAAATGAACGACCACTGGTCCAAGGGTGATTCCGAAGGAATGGCTGCGCTGATCAACGAAATGAATGCAAAATCTCCCAAGCTTTACAAAGTGCTGTTGACGGACCGCAACGCCAATTGGGCGGAGTGGATCGACAAGAGGCTCGATCAGCCGGGTGTCGTGTTCGTTGGCGTTGGCGCCGGGCACCTCGGTGGCGAAACGAGCGTCCAGGCATTGCTCGCCAAGCGCGGGATCAAGAGCGAACGCCTGACGCAGTGAGGGGTTTTAGGAACGGCAACAGGATCAGGAGATTGAATGGATTCCGCGCGCTGAAAAAAGGGACGTACTCCACTCGTCGCGAATAATTCGCTTCGCGCTGAATTCGCTAGACTTTTCTTAATCTGTTGGTGACCATCATCGCCGGATATCGGGCTGGGGGGCCACGATGAACCGGATGCTTGGGCGCGCCGCAGCGCGAAGGAGACCAAACGGGGGCGACTAGTCGTCCGCGAACGCTGCCAGTCGTCCATGTGCCGGCCAATCCCCTCTCCGCTCGCTGGGTGTGGAGACCTGGGATGCTTGCTGCGCTGATTGCCGCTGCCGTCACGACAACGCCGGTTCCGCCGGCGTCGCCTACCCCCCGCCCGAACGTCCATCCGGCTCTGTGGGTGGTCAACGACGAAGACACGATCATCTATCTGTTCGGCACGTTCCACGCGCTCGACGGCAAGAGCGAGTGGTTCAACGACGAGGTCCGCACGGCCTTTTCCGGCTCGGAAGAACTCGTCCTCGAAACCATCGTCCCGGACAGCTTGAAGAAGCGGGTCCCGCAAAGGCCTGCTCCGCAGGGCGTAGGGATGCAGACGGTCGGTCCCTTCGCCGGGTCGGCGAGCTTTCTCTCGACCAGCAAGATGGTGATGTCCGCCGGTCGCTCCCAAGGCATGTCTACGGACCATGGCGCGGACGCAATCCTGCGCGAAGCTGCTGACGATGCCGGCATGCCGGTCAAAGGACTGGAAACGTTCGACTTCCAGCTTGGAATGTTCGGCAAGATGCCGGGCGCCAAGCCGCCTGCCAATCCCACGGAAGCCGCTCGCACGAAAGCAGCAGTGGCCGCCGTTCTTGCCCAGCTTCAATCCGACTGGAACCGCGGCGACGTGGAGGGTTTCGTGCCGATGCTGGAGCAGATGGAAGCGCGCTCTCCGGCAACATACAAACTGCTGTTCAACGATCGGAACAACCGCTGGGCCTTCTGGATTGCAAAGCGTCTCCGGCAGCCTGGCGTGGTCTTCGTCGCCGTGGGTGCCGGGCACCTGGCCGGCAAGGACAGCGTCCAGCAGAAGCTTAGCCTCTACGGTATCCGAACGGCCCGGGTGAACTGACAGCGCAGTAACTTGCGCTAAAGAGGCCTCTCGCCTATAGGCGCGCCCTTCCCGGCCAATGTCATCCCTGGAGGCGTGGCGGGAAGCAACTCTATCAAGGAACACGCAAAAAATGAGCGATCAGCTGACGCTGCCCGCCGAAACGCGCGACTGGGCTGGCAAGGGAGCCTCCCGCGAACTGCGTCGTGGTGGACGGGTACCGGCCGTTGTGTACGGCCAGAAGAAGGAAGCCCTCTCGATTCACGTCGAAGAGAAGCTCCTCACCAGGATGCTCCAGACGGGGCACTTCATGAATTCCGTCGTCATGGTCGAGGTCGGCGGCAAGCCGACCCGAACGCTGCCGAAGGCCGTGGACTTCCACCCGGTTTCGAGCCGCCCGATCCATGTCGACTTCCTGCGCATCAGCGAGCACACCAAGGTGAACGTCGCTGTCCCGATGCGCTTCGACAACGAAGACGCTTCGCCGGGTCTCAAGCGCGGTGGCGTTCTCAACGTCGTCGTCCACGAGCTCGAGATCGTCTGCGACGCGGCCCACATCCCGAGTGAGATCCACATCCCGCTCGACGGGCTGGAGATCGGCGATTCGATCCACATCAGCAATGTGAAGCTGCCTGAGGGCGTCAACCCGGCGAACTCTGAAGAGGATTTCACCGTCGCGACGATCGTCGCTCCGTCGGCCATGAAGTCCGAGGAAGAAGAAACGGCCGCTGCCGATGCGGTTCCGACCGTCGACAGCGACGAAGGCGAAGGCGACGCTGCCGAGGGCGGCGAGGAAGCCTAAGCTTTCTTCCAATGCGAAAACCGAAGCCGCTCATCCGAAAGGATGGGCGGTTTCTTTTTGTGCCGCCCTCACGCTAGGTGAACGCGATGCAGATTTGGGTGGGCCTTGGAAATCCAGGCGCGAAATACGCGCTTCACCGGCACAATGTCGGAATGATGTCTGCCGACATCATTGCGGAAGTGCACGGCTTCGGCCCGTGGACCAAGAAATTCCGCAGCCTCATCTCCGAAGGCCGCATCGGCCGTCACAAGGTCCTGCTGGTGAAGCCGCAGACCTTCATGAACGATAGCGGCGATGCAGTTCAGCAGGCGCTGCACTTCTACAGGCTCGATGAGGAGGCGCTCACCGTCTTTCACGACGAACTCGATCTCGCTCCTTTCAAGGTAAAGGTTCGCGTCGGCGGCGGACTCGCCGGCCACAACGGGCTACGATCGATCAACGCCTCACTCGGCCCCGACTTCCGCCGCGTCCGCATCGGCATCGGCCACCCTGGCCCCGGCCAGAAAGAAAAAGTCACGCCCCACGTTCTCGGCAACTATCACAAGATCGAGATGGAGGAGCTTTCCGACATGCTCGCAGCGATCGCAGCCGAAGCCGAATGGCTCGCCGATGGGGACGACGTGCGCTTCATGAGCGAAGTCGCTCGCCGCCTGCAGGACGACGCATGATCCGTTCGCTGTTCGTCACCAAGCTCTACGAAGCCATCATTGCAGACGACCTGCTGAACGATCTGGCGTATTCGATCCGAAGCTTGGCAGAAGATGACAAGGCCGGTCAGCGCTGGTCCAGCGAGCACCGGTATGCCGGTTACACCAGCTACGCGTCGCTCAACGACCTCCCTCGTCGCGACCCTGCAATCGGCGACCTGGCCAAGCTGCTGACAAAGCACGCGTCCGAATTCGCCAAAGATTGCGCCTTCGACCTCGTGCGGAAGCCGAAGCTCGATAGCCTATGGGTCAACCTCTTGCGCGGTTCCGGTCATCACAGCGCGCACATCCACCCGCACAGCGTCATCTCCGGCACGCTTTATGTAGAAGTACCGAAAGGCTCGGGCGCCATCCGCTTCGAGGACCCTCGCCTGCCACTGATGATGGTGGCGCCGACACGAAGGCCTGACGCGCCTGAAGACCTCCAGTCATTCGTGACTGTCCAGCCGCGACCAGGGCTCCTGCTTCTTTGGGAGAGCTGGCTTCGCCACGAGGTCCTCCCCGGCAGCGGCCGCGGAGAACGCCTGTCGATCAGCTTCAACTTCGCCTGATCAGTCCTTCGACGGGATCATCAGTCCGCGTTGAACGGCCGGGCGAGCGAGCCCGCGTTCCAGCCATGCCGGGACGTTCGACAACGCGTCGAACGCAACCAAGTCCCGAGCGTCGTAGAAGCCAATCAGGTTCCTGACCCAGCCGAGCAGGGAAATGTCGGCGATGGAATAATCGTCCATGATCCAATCGCGACCCTGCAAGCGTTCGTCGAGAACCTTCAACAGACGCTTTGATTCGTCCGCAAAGCGCTGGAGCGGTCGCTTGTCCTCCCAGTGACGCCCCGCGAACTTATGGAAGAAGCCAACCTGTCCGAAGAATGGTCCAACGTGGCCAACCTGCCAGAACACCCACTGCATCGTCTGATAGCGCCGGGCGCCCTCCGGCAGGAGTTGACCCGTCTTGTCGGCCAGATAGACGAGGATCGCCCCGGATTCGAACAAGGCGATCGGCTCGCCATCCGGCCCTTTCGGATCGATGATGGCCGGGATCTTCCCGTTCGGGTTGAGCGACAGGAATTCTTCCGTCCAGCTTTCATTCTCGCCGATGAGTACGAGGTGCGGCTCATACTCCAGCCCGACTTCCTCCAGCATGATAGAGACCTTCACCCCGTTGGGTGAGTTGATGGAGTAGAGCTGGAGGACATCGGGGTTCGCGGCTGGCCAGCGGCGCGTGATCGGAAAGGTTGGGAGGTCGCTCATCCTTAACCAACTAAGGCGCCGCCCGCCGGTTTCAAACCGCGGTTGAGGAAATCGCGCGGTTTGCCTAATGGCTCCCCATTCCGTCATCGCGAGGAGCGTAGCGACGCGGCGACCCCGCTCGATTGCTTCGCTCCGCTCGCAATGACGAACCAACTGGAGATTTCATGGGCTTTCGCTGCGGCATCGTCGGCTTGCCGAACGTCGGCAAATCCACGCTTTTCAATGCGCTGACCGAGACCGCGGCGGCGCAGGCTGCCAACTATCCGTTCTGCACGATCGAGCCGAACGTGGGCCGCGTCGCCGTCCCTGACGAGCGCCTCGACAAGATCCGCGATATCGCCAAGTCGGCGCAGGAGATCGAAACCCAGATCGAGTTCGTCGACATCGCGGGCCTCGTCCGCGGCGCGTCCAAGGGCGAGGGCCTCGGCAATCAGTTCCTCGCGAACATCCGCGAGGTGGACGCGATCGTCCACGTGCTGCGGTGCTTCGAAGGCGGCGACGTGACTCACGTCGAAGGCCGCGTCGATCCCATCGCCGACGCCGATACGGTCGAGACCGAGCTCATGCTCGCCGACCTCGACAGCCTCGAACGCCGCGTGCCCAACCTCGTCAAGAAGGCGCAGCAGGGCGACAAGGAAGCGAAGATCGAGGCATCGGTGCTGGGCCAGACGCTCGAATTGCTGCGTGAATCGAAGCCCGCGCGCCTGACCCGGCCCAAAGACCCGGAGGAGGAGCGCGCGTTGACCCGTGCACAGCTGCTGACCGCCAAGCCCGTGCTCTACGTCTGCAATGTCGACGAAGGCGAAGCGGCGACCGGCAATGCGCTGTCCGAACGCGTGTTCGCCAAAGCCGCAGCCGAGGGCGCCAAAGCAGTCGTGATATCAGCCGCGATCGAAGCAGAAATTGCGACCCTGCCGTCCGAAGAGCGTGATGCCTTCCTGTCCGACCTGGGGCTGCATGAAACGGGCCTCAACCGGATGATCCAGGCGGGATATGAGCTCCTCGGGCTCATTACCTTCTTCACTGCCGGTCCCAAGGAAGCGCGGGCCTGGACCGTCCGTCGTGGCGCGAAGGCGCCGGAAGCGGCCGGGGCGATCCATTCCGACTTTGAACGCGGGTTCATCCGCGCCGAGACGATCGGTTACGACGACTTCGTCGCATTCGGTGGTGAAACCGGCGCCAAGGAAGCGGGCAAGATGCGCGCAGAAGGCAAGGAGTATGTCGTGCAGGACGGCGACGTCCTGCTCTTCCGCTTCAACGTCTAAGCTCGAACTTCTCCGCGATTGCGTAGAGGGCGAGCACCCACAATAGCCCGAAGCTCCAGCCACCGATGACGTCGCTGGGCCAGTGGACGCCAAGCATGAGGCGCGTCAGCCCAATGATGAGCGCGAGAAGGCATGCGCCCGCAATCCAATAGGCTCTGCCCTTCTCTACCGCCGGGATCAGAAGCGCCAGGGTCACATAGATCATTACCGAATTCGCCGCATGCGCGCTCGGGAAGCTGAGGCTGTGAATCTCGACAAGGTGAGGATTCGCGTCCGGCCTCAGCCGGTCGATCTCGTATTTCTGAAGCTCAACCAGAATACGACCGAACGACGTTCCGACCAGCAGCAGGAGGGCAAGTCGCGCTCGCCGGCGCAGCGCTAGAACAAGCGCGGCACCAGCGATGACCGCAGTAACGAAGTAGCCGCCACCGACGAAGGTCACGAACCGAGCGATCTCGGCAAGGGGCGCGATGTGCCCGACGTAGAACTTGCCGAGGACCAAGCTGTCGACCGGCCCGTCGCCGAGCAAGAGCATCGCAAGCCAAAGCAGCGCGAGCCCGCCGGCCAATAGACCCAGACCGATTTGCTTGCGGCGAGGCGTCTCCATCGACGCCTAACGCCGCTAGCTGCTCAACTGCTCCGCGTCAGAACCGTGTGCCGAGTCGAAGTCCGATCGTGCGCGGCCTGCCGGGCACGATATGGACGTTCGTACAGATGCTGCACGAGACGCCGCGGGAAAGCTCGTTGCGGCTATCGAACAGGTTCGTGGCGAAGAGCTCGATGCTGTGCTTGTTCCACTCGTAACCCGCGAACAGGTCGACGAGCGTGTAGGCACGAAGCTTCCCGGTCTGCAGGTTGTCGGCGACCCTGAGCGCCGAGCGTGCCGAGCCCTGATGGACCAGGCCGATCTGTCCATGAGCCTTACCCGGGCCGATGTCCCAGGTGTAGCGCGCTGTCCCCGTTACCTTGAACTTCGGGGTGATAGGCAGGCGCGTTCCCTTGGGGCGGTGATTGAGTCCCGGGTACGCCGTCGCAGTCGGGAGCCGTGTCGGCAGCGACGGCGCAGACGTTCTGCTTTACCTTCGCGTCGGTGTAGGCCGCGGCGGCGTTCAGGCTGAGGCCGCCACTGACGTAGCTGATATCCGTCTCAATGCCGTTCACCTTCGCATCGCGGCCGTTCTGGACAACCGTAAGGCTGTTCAGGCCAAGGAAGCTGAACTGGAAGCTTTCCCAAAGCTGATGATAGATCGCACCGTTCCACCGCAGCGGCCCGAACGAAGTCTTCCATCCCAGCTCGTAGTTCACGAGGAAGTCCGGATCATAGGGCGCCAGTCCCGGCTGGCGGTTGATGCCGCCAGGCCGGAAGCCCTTCGACCAGGTCCCGTAGAACAGCAGACCCTCCTGCGGCTTCCAGGTACCGTTGAAGCGATAGGTGAAGCCGGAATCCTTGCTTTGCTTCGGGACCAGCTTGCCGTTCACGAAGTCGGCGACGTTGATGCATGGCGTGCCGGCGATGGCGCCATTGGTGATCAAGGTCGTGTCGGTGCCGTTGAGCTGCGAATCCCGCAGGGTATCGCCGCTCGTCGTGTAGCACTGCGCAACGCCCGTTCGAGTGCTGCCGACCGCGTTCGGCGGCGGATTGCCCGATGCGCCCTGGAAGAAGGCTGGGTCACGACCGAAGCCCGCAAAACCGAAGACGGTATTGTCGAACTTGTACCAGCGGAGGCCGCCGGTCAGCGCGAATTGCGGCGAGACGTCGAACGTCGCTTCCCCGAACAGCGCATAGTCGCGGTCGATTCTCTTCTGCGACGTCAGCCAGATTAGACCCGGGCGGCCGTTGACGGACAACGTGTCAGCGAGGTTGTCGACATGGTATTCCTGGAGAATATCGTTGGTCTGGCGTTGGTAGAACGCACCCCCGATGACCCGGAAACGATTCTCTGCCGGGGACGCGATCCGCAGTTCCTGGCTCATCTTCTTGTAGTTGTTCCCGCCTGTAATGTACTGGCGCGGGTCAACCGAGTTGCCGTTGTTGTCGAAGTAATACTGATAGTTCGCGATGCCGCCGTAGCTCTCGTAATAGGCGTCATAGGCATCAGCATAGTCGGTGTAGTCGTTGGTCGAATGATTTGGCCGATGCATGAACGCGCCGGCATAGGTGATGTCGAAATTGCCCACCTTCCCCTCAACGGTCAGGGCATATTGCGTGAACTTGTCTACGCCTGGCTCCTTCCGGAACCTCTGCGTTTCCAAATCGCCAAGGCGTTCGTCGAAGTACCAGACACCCCGCGTTTCCGAGCGCTGGTGCATGATCGTCGGCGTGACGGTCCAATTCTCGTTAAGATCGATTTTCAACGCCGCTCGACCGCCGTAGGTCGTGTTGGTGTTGAAATTGTCCTTCACGAAAGAAGCGTTATCGGCCTGGAATCCGTCTCGGATACAACCGATGATGCCGCCGTTGAGAGGATCGAGGATCGGCGTTCCGCAATAGGACCGCGTGCCGCGGATATTGTCTATGTAACCGGCATCCCTCTGCCAGAAGGCCACGCCGCGGAACGCGATGTTGTCGGAAACCGGCAGGTTGACCATGCCCTCCAGGCTTCCGCCTACGCCGCCGTGAGCGACCGTGTTGAGCTCAGCGTCAATCCGGCCAGCGGTGACCCCAAGCTCCGGCTTGTTGGTGATGATGCGGATCGTGCCCGCTTCGCTCGATGCGCCGTAGAGAGTGCCCTGGGCCCAGCGAGGCTCTCGATGCGCGCAATGTCGTAGATATGAACATCGAGGTTGCCGCCGATGGTCGTGACCGGCTGCTCATCCAGATAATAGCCGACTGAAGGCAGCGAACCTGTGTGATTGCCGTCACCGCCCGTGGCGACGCCGCGCATATAGACGATAGCGAAGCCCGGTGCCGCGGTCTGGAAACTGACGGACGGAAGCTGCTTCGCGAAATCCTCGAAGTTGGAAATGTTCAGCTGGTCGAGCCGCCGAGTGCCGATCGCCTGGACGCTGATCGGGACGTTCTGGAGATTCTCCTCACGCTTCTGGGCCGTGACGATGATCTCGTTGGAGTCCTCTGCTTGAGCGACTTGAGTCGGTGCGGGCTGCTCTGCCGCGTCTGCTGCCGCAGGCTCCTGGCTGGGATCCGGTGCAGGCGTCGTTTGCGCGAATGATGGTGCGGCAATTGCCGTCGACGCGAGAAAACCGAATGTAAGCGCGCGAATCTTCCGAGCGGTCATTTAAGCCCCCTACTGACCAAGTAGGCCTATGCCGTCAGAGCGCTTACGACTTGTCAACGTCCAGTCGTTGCGGTGCCGTCACTTCACGGCGGATTGTGTCGACGATGCTACAGATATTCGACAGGAGCGCGCGGGTATGCGTCGAGCATAGTCCCCAATGCCGCTTTGAGCGGGCCGAGATGAGGTTCGTAGGCGCGCCATTCGTCGGTGGCGTGGGTATAAATCGGCTGCCGTACCTGTTCGGAGCTCGGAGTCCGAACCGCGCGCTCTGTCTTGTAAAATTCCATCACCGAAGGCTCGAACTCCAATCCGCAATATTCGAGCAGCGCCCGGACTTGTTCCTCCGTATTTTCCACCATCCGCTCGTAGACGACCCGATGAACCCGGCCCGGCATCACCAAGTCCATGTGAGCCATCAAGCGCACATAGTCGGAGTAGTACCGTCCGAGATCCCCGAGATCGTAGGTGAAGTCCTGACCGCGAGCGAAATGCTGCCGGAAGTTGGACATGCAGCAGGCGAGCGGGTGACGCCTGGCGTCGATGATCTTCGCGTTCGGCAGCACGAACTGGATGAAGGGGACGAAAGTCCAGTTGTTCGGCAGCTTGTCGATGAAGAAGGGCCGGTCCGTCCGCCGCTGCACCGCGCTGCGCTTGAGGTATTCCTCACCGGCGTCCCGTCGCTCGTCTTCGCTGAGGTCAACGGCAGATGACGGATACTTCCCCGACCGCGAGCGACGGCGGGCATGTCCGGCAGTTCCGACGTACCTTCGACCAAACTATGCGAGGACAGGATCTGTTCGATCAAGGTCGATCCCGCACGCGGCATGCCGACGATGAAGATCGGATCCGGCGCGGGACTCCCGCCTGGCCGCGTCAGGAGTTCAGCCGTAAACAGCTCGATGCTGCGATCCACCAGCTGCGTCAGGTGATCCGCATTGAACGGATGATATTCGCGCCGAAGCTTGTTGCCCGCCGCGTAATGGGCGAACGCCTCGTCCCGCGGCCGCGATCGTGAAAAGCCTTCCCGAGCGCGAACTCGACGTGGAAGCGATCGTCGTCCTTGAGATCGGAGCGCGCCAGAGCAGCTTCCATGGCCGCAATGTCTTCGTCGGTGAACTCGACCGTCTTGAGATTGGCGAGGCTCCACCACACCTCGCCCAGCGCCGGGTTGATCGCGATCGCATCCCGATACGCAGCAACCGAATCCCCCAGCCGCCCAACGGTCTTCAGCATGTGGCCGTAGCTCATCAGTACGCGCGGCTGGTTGGGCGCGCGGGACAAGACCTGCTCGTAGAGCATCAGTGCCTGCTCGAAATCGCCCAACCGTCCCAACGTTGCCGCCTTGAGGTTGAGGTGGCCAACGCGATCGGGCTCGGCCTCAAAGACGCCGTCCAGCAGTTCCAGCGCCTCCGAGGGCCGCCCGAGCCTGCCAAGAACCATCGCCAGGTTGGCGCGCGCGCCCGTGAAGTTAGGATCGATCTCCAGCGCGCGACGCAGGAGAACCTCGGAATCCTTCAGCCGCCCCAGCCGCGCCGCAAGCTCGGCAAGCATGCGGATGGCGCGGACATCGAACGGGTCCTCCATCAGGTGCGGCTTCAGCAGACGCTCTGCGATATCCAGCCGGTTTTCATTAAGAGCCTTCGCGGCCTCCACGAGCCGCGGGTGCCACCGCATCATTCCTGCAGAACCGTTCGTCACAAGCGGCGTGGTAGCGCGCCCTTTGCACTCGCGCCAAGCCATGACGGTGGCTAACGGTGCCCAATGATTTATTTCGAAGATTTGCAGGTCGGCTCCGAGACCTACTTCGGTAGTTACGACGTCACTCGCGAGGAAGTGCTGGAGTTCGCTCGCAAGTACGATCCGCAGCCATTCCACTTGTCGGACGAGGCCGCCGCCAAAACCCATTTCGGGAGGCTGGCGGCCAGCGGCTGGCACACGACGGCCATGACCATGGCCGTGATCGCCCGCTATGTTGTCGAGGACGAGCAAGCGGGACTGGGCTCACCCGGCATTGACGAGCTGCGCTGGCTGAAGCCGGTCTATCCCGGCGACACCCTTCACGTGCGCGGAAAGATCATCGAGACGAGACCATCGCAGTCGAAGCCCGACATCGGCTCGTTCCGAACGGAAACGACGGTCACCAACCAGGACGACGTCCCGGTGATGCGCTTCACATCGATCGTGCTGATCCGGCGCCGACCAACCGAGGACTGAGCAACCGGAGCGGCCGAGCGACCGCTCCGTCACTTATCGTCAGTCTTGTTGCGTGTGGCGGTTACGGCCGCCGCGATTGCCGCGGCGATCCTGCTGTTCGCCCTCGCTGCGGACGACACGACGAGGCTGCTGCGCCCGCTCGCGAGTCGGCTCGGTGAAGGTCTGATTGGTCCTCACGCCGCGCTGCTGCCGAACATTGTTGTTCGTCGCTCGCGGGCCGTTTTGGAAGTCGGCCCAGTTCTGGACGATCTGGCCGGTGCCACCCGTCGCCCGCGGCGCGCCACGCTGGCGCCACTGCCAATAGCGGCGCTGCGTATCGGACCAACGGTACGGGTTCCGATGGCGATCGTACACGTAATAGCCGGATCCCGGATAATAATAGCCGTCGTACCAGCCGTAGCCCGGCGTGCCGTAGCCGATGCCGCCATAATAGCTGCTGCCATAGTAGCCGCCGCCGTAATATCCGCTGCCGTAGTACGGGTCGTAATAGCCGTCACCGTACCCGACACCGACGCCAAGTCCGCCATAAGGTCCGTAGGCGCAGCCGCCGAGGCCAATCGCGGCGGTGACTGCGAGCGCACCGAGCTTGAGTTGAGAAACGCGCATAAGGAATTCCAGTACGCTTGAGTTACACGTTACCCTGCATTTCCGCGCGCGGGCGTGAATACGAAATGAACTAAGCCGATGATTTCAGATGGCTTATCCGAACCTTGCGACTAGCTACGGTTGAGACGCGAGCCCGCTCGCCACTGGAGCAGGATCTCGGTGAGGAACAAGGGCATCACCCAGGTCGCCCATATCATGTCGTTGACATTGGCTTGAAGCTCTCCGGGCATCGCCCGGGACCAAAATCGGCACGCCACGAACGTCCAGGCCGCAACGTAGCTGCGGATCATCCAGGTTCTGTGCTGCTCGATCCGCCGGTTCCTGATCGCGCGGAACGCCATCGCTGTGAACGCAATCCACACAGCCGCGAGAGCGCCGGTGGAGATGCCCGGGGTATGCTGGGTGTCGAACGACCGGATCAGCGCGGCGATAGCGCCGGCCGATCCGCCAACGATGTAGGTGTAGCCGGCAGGCTTATGCCATCGGAACCATTCGCGGGTGAGCCCAATGCGTAGCGCTATGGCGCCAGCGAAGAGCATGCAGATGCCGCCCGCAATGTGAGCATAGAGCATTGGCAAATGCCCCGCATGGACCTTCTGCTTGACTGGCCCAAACACAGGCCCCGCAATAAGCCACACGAAAATCGCAGCTGAAACGATCGCGACGCCGACAAGAGCGTCCGTCCGCGCGTGCGGGTAATGCCTTCTGGAAGCCGTCGCCATGGGCCCTCCCTGTCCGTCGCCGCATAACACGGCGACGGTCAGGGTCACAGCCTTGGAGGCTGTTCGTCAGCCGTCGATGCCAGCCTTGCGCTTGGCTCGCTTCGACTTGGCCTGGTTCTCCGGCTCGAGGACGCCGGTCTCGCGAACCAGGGTCGCCTTCTTCTGATTGCGAATGTTCAGGAAGGCGAGACGCGCAAGGACAGTCGCGAAGAGGAGGAATACTGCCACTGCAATGCCCGTCGCGTGACGGTTCGGCAGATTGGGCTCCGCCGTCCACACCAGGAACGCTGCAACGTCCTTGGCCATCTGGTCGACGGTCGGTTTCGGATTACCCGGAGCGTACACGACCTGGCCTTCGCTGGTCAGCGGCGGCGGCATCGCGAGGTTGAGGTTCGCGAAGTACGGGTTGTAATGCAGGCCCTGCGGGGTTTTCGCGGCCGGGAACTCCTTGAGCAGCTCGGCGGGCTGATTCCGATAGCCGGTCAGCAGCGAATAAACGTAGGCCGCGCCGCCATGGCGCGCCTTGGTCATCAGCGAGAGATCAGGCGGAAGCGCATTGTTGTTCGCTGCGCGCGCAGCCGTGTCGTTGGCGTAGGGTGCCGGGAAGCGATCCGACGGCAGTGCCTTGCGGGTCGCGGGTTCGCCGGTTTCAGGGTTCACACTCGGAACCTCGGTCGGCCACTGATTGGCGATCGCCTTGATCTCGGCCTCGGTATAGCCAAGCCCTTCAAGGTTGTGGAACGCGACCTGGCTGAGGCTGTGGCATGCCGAGCAGACCTCCTTGTAGACCTGGAAGCCGCGCTGGAGCTGCTGCTTGTCGAACTTCCCGAGCGGGCCATCGCTCGCCAGCGAGAGGTGCTTGGGATGGAGATGAAATTCCTCCTCAGCAGTCTTTGGTGGCGGGCTCGACCAATAGGTCGAGACGTTGCTGAAGAACGAGATCAGCAGCACTACCGAAAAGACGGCGCCGACCAAGCCCAGTATGTAACGCATTCCCGTCCCCTTACTCGGCGGCCGCACGGCCGGTCGCCAGCGTACCGGCGGGGCCCTGTTCCGTTTCATGATGCAGCACGGCCGATGTGATCGAATCCGGCAGCGGAAGCGGCCGTTCGAACGCCGACACCAGCGGCAGGATGATCAGGAAGTGCGCGAAATAATATGCTGCTGCCAGCTGGCTCAGGCCGACATAGAGCGGCGTCGCCGGAGCGCCTCCGCAATAGCCGAGGATCAGGACGTCGATCACCAGCAGCCAGAAGAATCGCTTGAACACCGGACGATAGTTGCCGGAGCGAACCGGCGACTTGTCGAGCCAAGGCAGGAAGAACAGGATCAGGATCGAGCTGAACATCGCCAGCACGCCCCACAGCTTTGCCGGCAAGATGAAGTCCACGGTGAAGGCGCGAAGGATCGCGTAGAATGGCCAGAAGTACCATTCGGGCACGATATGCGCCGGCGTCGCCAACGGGTTGGCCGGAATGTAGTTGTCCGGATGTCCAAGGTAGTTCGGCAGGAAATAGACGAACAGCGAGAAGACCAGCAGGAAGCCCGCCGCAAACCAGCCGTCCTTCGCCGTGTAGTACGGGTGGAAAGGCAGAGTGTCCTTTTCATCCTTGACGTCGACGCCCGTCGGGTTGCTCGAACCCGGAATGTGCAGCGCCCAGATGTGCAGGATCACGACCGCCGCGATCACGAACGGCAGCAAATAGTGCAGCGAGAAGAACCGGGTCAATGCAGCCTGGTCCGGCGCGAAGCCGCCAAGCAGCCAGACACGGATCGGCTCGCCCACGAGCGGGAATGCCGAGAAGAAGCCGGTGATGACCTGCGCTCCCCAGTAGCTCATTTGTCCCCAGGGGAGCACGTAACCCATGAACGCCGTCGCCATCATCAGCAGGTAAATGACGAGGCCGAGCATCCACACCAGCTCACGCGGTGCCTTGTACGAACCGTAATAGAGCCCGCGGAAGATGTGGATATAGGTGACGATGAAGAAGAAGCTCGCGCCGTTCATGTGGATGTAGCGAAGGGCCCATCCACCGTTCACGTCGCGCATGATGTGCTCGACCGAATTGAACGCTCCGTCGACGCTCGCATAATACCACATGGCTAGGACGATTCCGGTGACGATCTGGATCGTCAGGAACAGGCCGGCGAGGATGCCGAAGTTCCACCAGTAGTTCAGATTACGCGGAACCGGATAACCGCCGCCGACCGCGCCATAGACCAGGCGGGGAAGCGGTAGCCGCTCGTCCAGCCACCGCATGAGCGGGGCCTTCGGTTCGTAGGGTTTTGCCCAGGCAAAGCTCATCTTAGGCTCTTTCCCCTTTAGCCGATGCGAACAGTCGTGTCGGACACGAATTCATAATTGGGTACCATCAAGTTCTTCGGGGCCGGTCCCTGGCGGATCCGGGCCGCGGTGTCGTACGCCGAACCGTGGCACGGGCAGAAATAACCGCCGAACGGTCCGCGGTTCTCACCCTCGCCGACACCCAGCGGCACGCAGCCGAGGTGGGTGCACACACCGAGCGTGATCAGCCAGTTCGCCTTGCCCGGCTTGGTGCGCTGAGCGAGCGATTCCGGATCGCGAAGCTCCGACATCGGAACGGCATTGGCAGCCTGAATCTCAGCCGGAGTCAGGTTACGGATGAACACCGGCTGCTTGCGCCACACGGTCTTGATCGCCTGCCCCGATGCGATCTTCGAGATATCGACTTCGGTCGACGCCAGCGCCAGCACGTCCGCCGGCGGATTCATCTGGTTGATCAGCGGAATGGCGACGGCAACCGCACCGACTCCGGCGAAGCTGACGGCCGCGACATTCAGGAAATCCCGGCGGCGAACGCCACCCTCCGTTTCAGCCTGTGCGGATTGTTCCAGCGTGGCCATGCTTCCCCTTGTGACGCCCAATGTGACGCATTGTCTGTCCGTGCCGACCGGCACATAACGAAGTCGCCCACGGGAGGACCCCAAGGGCGATTGGCGGTGCTGATAGCGGCGCGTTTCGGCACTGCCAAGTGCCACAATTGGCATTCGCGCACGGTGCGCTATGTGGCGGCCATGCTTGTGCTCGACGAACAACAGCAGGCCGCCCGCGACTGGTTCGAATCGCTGCGCGATCGCATCTGTGCGGCATTCGAGAAAATCGAGCGCGAAGCCGATAGCGAAGCGTCCTTCCGCTACACTCCGTGGGAGCGCGAAGATGCCGAGGGCGGGCCGGGCGGCGGCGGCGTTCGCGGCCAGATGACCGGCAAGGTCTTCGAAAAGGTCGGCGTCAATGTCTCGACCGTCGGTGGCCGCTTCGCCCGGAGTTCGCGGCAAGCATCCACGGCGCGGCAGAGGATCCCCGGTTCTTCGCCACCGGCATCAGCCTGGTCGCCCACATGGCCAATCCGCACGTCCCGGCCGTCCACATGAACACGCGCTTCCTGACGACGACCAAACGCTGGTTCGGGGGCGGCGCGGATCTCAACCCCGCCATTCCAAACCCGGAAGACACTGACGCCTTCCACGCTCGTCTCCGTGCGGCCTGCGCCGCCCACGACCCGACCTTCTATCCGCGCTTCTCGAAGTGGGCCGAAGACTATTTCTTCCTGCCCATCGCGGTGTCGCTCGCGGGGTCGGCGGGATCTTCTACGACCATCTCGAGTGCTTTGAGCCTGGGGAAGGACCGACTTTCGAGGAGAACTTCGCCTTTACCCGAGATGTCGGCGAAGCCTTCCTCGACATCTTTCCGAAGATTGTCCGCGCCCGCCTGAGAACGCCTTTCACCGAAGACGACATGAGCAAGCTGCTGGAATTCCGCGGCCGCTATGTGGAGTTCAACCTCCTCTACGACCGCGGCACCTTGTTCGGCCTCAAGACTGGCGGAAACATCGACGCCATCCTGATGAGCCTCCCGCCCCTCGCCGCCTGGACATGAGCTACGACGAAGTCTCGGACCGCGATCTCGTCGCGGTCGTCACATTCCTGGAGATGCACGCGCGGCCGCAGGTCGAAGTGCCTCCCTCACCTTGGAAGCTCCGCCGCATCGAGGACCCGGAGCCCGGCGCCTATCGCGAGCTTTTCGCAAGCATTGGGTCCCGATGGCTCTGGTTTTCGCGCCTCGTGATGGCTGATGGCGACCTGTCCGCGATCATCCAGGACCCGAAGGTCGAGCTTTTCTCCGTTGAAGACGAGGCTGGGAGGGCGGTCGGCATGCTGGAACTCGATTATCGCCAGCCGGGCGAATGCGAACTCTCCTTCGTCGGCGTACTCCCAGAGTTGTCCGGGCAAGGTCATGGCCGCTGGCTACTCGCCGAGGCTGTCGACAGGGCCTGGCGAGACGGCGTCCGCCGGGTCCACGTGCACACTTGCACGCTTGATCATCCGGCGGCCCTCTCAGCCTATCGCCGGGCGGGCTTCACTCCGTACAAGCGCGCGATCGAGCGCTTTCCCGATCCACGCCTGATCGGAGCGCTGCCGCGCGATTGCGCTCCTCAGATCCCGCTGCTGGGGACGCTCGCCTGAGCCTCTTGGCCTGAGGCCTGCACGTATAGCCGAGCCAGCATCACCATCAGGACGACGTAGACGCCGGCCTGCACGATCTCGCCGGCGAGGGAGACGAGAAGCGCGCCGACGGTGAACGGCTCCATCTCGCCGAAGACCATGCGAACCACCAAGCCAAGGATCGAGAAGGTCGCGAGGATCAGGATCGCCGCGCCGATGAGAAAGATCATCAGGAAAGCGAACAGCCGCCACCAATTCCCTGCCGTCAGGTTCCAGCTTCGCTTGACGATTTCGACGGGCCCAATCTGTTCCGCAACGGCGATCGGACCGGTCAGAACCATGCGGATAACGACGAAGAAGAACGCAACGAGGACGACCAGGAACAGGAGGGCTAATGCGCCGCCCGGCTGAGCCTGCAAGGTGCGGCCGATCCCCACGAACAGGATGGCGAACGGCAGGCCCCAGATCATCTGACTGATGAAATAGACGGGCATCCGCGCGAAGCTGCTGGTGATCACTTCTCCCACGGTCAGCCGATTGCCCATGGCCAGCTTGGCGAGCGCTAGCTGCCCCACGATCGCGATCAGCATCGCGACGAGCAAGACCGCGACCCAAGCACCCGGCGCCGGAAATTCACCGACCTTGGGAGTTGGCATGAACAGGTTGGCGACGAGTCCGGGCAAAACCAGCAACGCGAGTGCAACCGTGGCGAACAGCTTGCCGTCACTCTGAAGGAGCGCACGCGTTTCGTCCCAGGCGCGCGAGATGGAGAGTTTACTTGTCACCAGGGTCCCCCTGTTGGAATGGTGGCGCAGTTATGCGGACCGTCGCCGGGACTTGCAACGCGCTTGCGACCAGCGAATGCAAAGGCCATCTCGCAGCCATGATCGACACCAGCGACATCGAATGGCGCGTAAGTGAAGGGCAGGTGCCCTACCCCGATGCGCTGGCATTCATGGAGGAGCGCGCGGCCGCCATTCGGGCCGGAACGGCGAGCGAATGCATCTGGCTGGTCGAGCATCCCCCGCTCTTCACTGCCGGGACGAGCGCCGACCCAACGGAGTTGTTCAATCCCGCCGGCTTCCCGGTCTACGATGCCGGCCGCGGCGGCCGCTACACCTATCACGGCCCGGCCAGCGGGTTGGATACCTGATGCTCGACCTTGAACGGCGCGGCCGCGATGTGCGGAATCTGGTCTGCTCGCTCGAAGGCTGGATGATCTCTACCCTGGCCGATCTCGGGATTTCCGCCCACCGGGCGCCTGGCAGGATCGGAATTTGGGTCGGCGAAGGGCCCGCCGAGGCAAAGATCGCCGCGCTCGGCATCCGGATCAAACGCTGGGTTACCTTGCACGGGTTTGCAATCAATGTTGCACCGGACCTTTCCCACTTCGGCGGCATCGTTCCTTGTGGGATCAGCGAGTTTGGGGTGACGAGCATGAAAGCGCTTGGGAAAGAAATGCCTCTGACGCGCGTTGATGATGCGCTGAAGCGAACTTTCCCGTCATTTGTCAGTGACTTGTCACTGACGTGTAAAGTGTCTTGATGGGCGCGAGCGCTTCAGACTATTGTGCGCGCGATTTGCGAGGTGGGCGCCGCCCACTTTCAGATCGGATAATCTAGGGAGTTTTGAATGCGTGCTCTTATCCTGGTCGCCGGTGCGGCCCTGGCGGTTTCGGCTTGCAGCAGCAACGAAGCCGCAGACAACACGATGAACGTCGACAACCTTGTCGTCGACAACATGACCATGAACGAGCCAGCGATGGACGCCAACATGGACATGAATGCGACGACCGACGCGAACGCGGTTACGACCGACATGAACGCGACGACCGACGCCAACGCGACGGATGCCAACGCAACCAACGCGATGTAATTCGACGGCTCTCCATTTGGAGTGCTGACGAACAAGAGGCTGCCGGTTTTTCCGGCAGCCTCTTTTTTTGTACTTGCGAGGAAATCCGATGAAACGCCTGCTCTGCACCGGCCTGATGGTGATCGCATTGTCCTCCTGCGGCAGCTATAGGCAGACCACCGAGAACAGCGGAGTCCTCGACAACGTCTCAGTCGAGGCGATGCCGGCGAACGATGCCAGCGCCCTTGAAGCGGTTGAAGCGCAGGACTCACGCCTCGCCACGCAGGAATTGGCCAACGAGACGGTCGAAACCGCAACCAACGATTCCAACGCCGTCGGAAACGCCGCCGGTAACTCGCAATAGCTAAGGCAGGCCGATGACCTTGTGAGCCTGCAGTGACAGGCGCCACAGCGGCCGCTCCATCACTAGCCGGATCGAATCCTGGAGCGCCCACTCCCGCTCCTCGCAATCCATCGGCTGGATCAGGAAATTCGAGAAGTCCCAGCACTCGAACTCAGCCGGGTCGATACCCATCTGTGGCCAGACCAGTTTCAGTTCGTTACCCCGGCGCTGAACCACGTCGGTGCCCGCCTTGGGGCTGATGCAGAGCCAGTCGATGCCTGCAACCGCCGAGATCGTGCCGTTACTCTCGACCGCGATTCGGAAGCCGCGTGCATGCAAGGCCTCGACCAGTGGCGGGTCGAGCTGCAACATCGGCTCTCCGCCCGTGATGACCACCAGCCGATCCTCCGTGCCAGGGCCCCAGGTTCGTTCGACCTGCTGAGCGAGGGTCGGGGCATCGGCGAACTTGCCCCCGCCCTCTACGTCAGTCCCGACGAAATCCGTATCGCAGAAATTGCACTGGGCCGTGTCGCGGTCCTGCTCGCGGCCAGTCCAGAGGTTGCAACCGGCGAAGCGAAGGAACACGGCCCGACGCCCCGTTTGAACCCCTTCGCCCTGAAGCGTGAGGAAGCACTCCTTGACCGCATAGCTCATGCGTAGGCCGTCGGATCCTCGATCCCGGCATCTGCGAACCCTTTCGAGCGTAGGCGGCAGGCATCGCATTCGCCACAAGCCCGCCCGTCTGGAGCGGGGTCGTAGCAGCTGTGACTGATGCCGGCGTCCAGGCCGAGCCTGTTGGCCTCGCTCGCGATTTGGGCTTTGGTCATCTCCTGCAAGGGAGCGTTGATTGTGATCGTTCCACCTTCGGAACCGGCCTTGGTCGCCAGCCGCGCAAGAGTCTCGAAACCGGCGACAAATTCCGGCCGGCAATCGGGATAGCCGGAATAATCCAGAGCGTTGACCCCGATGAAGATGTCATCCGCCCCCTCGGCCTCGGCCCAGGCCAGAGCGATGCTGAGGAAGATGAGGTTGCGCGCCGGCACGTACGTCACCGGGATACCCGGCTGCACACCGTCCTTCGGCACTTCGGTCTCGCTCGTCAGCGCCGATCCGCCGAAAGCCCGAAGGTCGAGGGCAGGATGATGTGACGATCTGCGATGTCGGCTGCAATGCGTCTCGCAGCTTCGATCTCGACCCGGTGGCGCTGGTTGTAGTCGATTGTCAGCGCCAGGACTTCGAACCCGCGTTCGCGAGCAAGCGCCGCGCACACCATCGAGTCGAGCCCGCCCGAAAGGAGCACGATCGCCTTCTTCCTGTCTGAGCCGATTCCCGCCATGGCGGCGCCCTCTAAGGCGTTGAAGGCAACAAAAGAAGGGCCGCTCGTCGTTCAACAAGCGGCCCAGTTCCGGGCCTGAGCCCGTTTGGGAGGAAAGCGTGCCAAAATCCGGCACGACCCCCTCCTACCTGACCTTGGTTAAACCCTTGCTTAATGGAATGGGAATTTTCTCAGCAATTCCCAATTCTTCGCGCCTGGAGCACGTAATGAAACGGCGCATTGTTGGAGATGCCCTGTGTCTCAATCCGCAGCGATCGCGGCGTAATCAGCTGGACGTTGGACTGTCCGAATGCGCCACCTGTACAGGTGTAATGGACCTCCGTGCGGCTCTGCTGGTCGCGGATAATCTCACGCGAGCAGTTTGAGCGCAGATGCTCGTACTGGGAAAGAACAGCAGGATCCGCGATACAGATGTTACGGCGCCCTCCGTCCGCGCGGCTAACCTCCCACAAGCCACCGGAAGTCTGCATAAAGACCGCCGGACGGGCAGCAGCCGTCAAAGCGAGCAGCGCCACGGCTGCCGCGCAAACTCCTGTGGTCGCTCGAATCGGGCGCTTCATCGGGCGGCACTTACCATGAAATAGGTTAACGTGGAGCGTGTTTCCTCGACTAGGACACGTCCACCAGGGCGATCGGAAAGCTTTGGGAGCAGAATGCACAATCGACCGTGATGAAGCCATCGGGGCCGACCATCTCCGCCCTCTCCTCCTCGGGGAAGCGAGCGATGACCGAACGAACGTAGTCGGGATCGCACCGGCATCCACGTTTCAGCGCGACTGGTTCGAAGGTTAGCACCTCCGCCTCTTCGTGGAATAGGCGCCAAATCAGGCCGTCGAGGGGGAGCTCGGGATCCGTCAGCTCTTCCGGCTTCACCGAGCCAGCGAGGATCGCGACATGCGGCCAGTCCGGATGGTCGAGCTGTGTATGAAGGCGCTCGCGCCCTTCCTCGCCCTCCGGAAGATGCTGAAACAGGATCCCACCCGCATGCCATTTGCCGTCCCGCTTTTCCGAGGCGAGCCGGACTAGGCTGGGGATCTGTTCTGATTGAGCGAAGTAACTTTGTGCGGCCTGGGCAAGGCTCTCGCCTTCGAGCGGCACAATACCCTGGTATCGCTCGTCGCTTACGGGCTGGTCAAACGTGATGGCCAGGTAGCCCTTTCCGAACAGCGCGAACAGCGATGGGTTCGGGCCGATGTCGGCGAGCCGCTCGGGGCGATGACGAACGTAGCCGCGGAGCTCCCCGGCGAGGTAGTCGCAGACGAGCAAGTCGACGGCGCCGTTCTCCGTCTGCGCCTGCAACGTCATCTGGCCCTGTGGGTCCTTGAGCAGCGAGCCGAGCAACGCGGTCAGCGTCAGCGCTTCGGCGAGCAGCCGTTCGATTACCGGCGGGTAGTTATGCGCGGACAGGATCTGGTCGAGCACAGGACCGATACGCGCGGCTCGCCCACGAGCGTCGCGCGACGGGATGGTGACGCCGATGGCGACGTCCATGGACAATTTATCTGCGGGCATGATGCTTAGATAGGAGCCAGGCGCCCGCCTTCCAACCGCTTAAGCGGCGGCCGCCGGAGCCTCATACTGGGCGGCTGCGGCGGACAGGCTCTCGACGAACTCCCGAATGTGGCTTTCGTCGATGACCAGTGGCGGAAGCACGCGCATGACGTTGTCGCCCGCGGCGACCGTCAGCAGACCCTGTGTGCGAAGCCAGTTCACAAATTGGCGGCTGTCGGTCTTCATCTTGATGCCGAGCATCAGACCCATGCCACGAACGCTTTCGAACAGATGGTCGTGGTTCGGGATCATCTGCTCGAGCGCCGAGCGCAGGCGCTCGCCCATCAGTTGAACGTTGGTGAGAAACTCATCGTTGGCGATCACGTCGAAGACCGCCTGACCGGCCGCCATTGCCAACGGATTGCCGCCGTAGGTCGAGCCGTGCGTTCCAATGACCATTCCACTGGCAGCCTTCTCGGTTGCGAGGCAGGCGCCAAGCGGGAAGCCTCCGCCGATGCCCTTGGCAGAAGCCATGATGTCCGGCTCAACGCCATATTGCTCGTAGGCATAGAGCGTGCCCGTGCGCGCAACGCCGCACTGCACTTCGTCGAACACCAGCATCAGGTCCTTCTCGTCGCAAACGGCGCGGAGGCCGGCGATGAATTCGTGGCTGGCGGGGCGGATCCCGCCTTCGCCCTGCACCGGCTCAAGAAGGAAACCGGCGGTGTTGTCGTCGACCGCGGCCAGCGCCTGCTCCAGATTGTCGAACTCCACGACCTTGAAGCCGGGCAGCAGCGGCGCGAAGCCGTCGCGAAGCTTCTCCTGATTGGTCGCGCTGATCGTGGCCATTGTCCGCCCGTGGAAGGCGTTCGAAAAGGTGATCAGGTCATGCTTGTGGGGATTGCCCTTGGCATGGTGGTAGCGGCGCGCGGTCTTGATCGCGCACTCGACCGCCTCGGCGCCCGAATTGGTGAAAAAGACGGTGTCGGCGAAAGTCAGGTCGACCAGCCGCTGCGCGAATGCCTCGCCCTGAGGGCTACCGTACAGGTTCGACACGTGCATCAGCGTCGCCGCCTGCTTGGCGATCGCCTCGGTCAGATGCGGATGGCCGTGACCCAGCAGGTTGACCGCGATGCCCGACGCGAAGTCCAGGTACTTCTCGCCGTTCTCGCCATAGAGATAGACGCCTTCACCTCGAACCGGCCTCACCTCGCAACGAGGATAAACGGGCATGAGCGGAGTGATGGCCATCTCGGGCAGGTCCTTCTGTGGTCTGTGGGGTGCGGCTGATTACCGGTCCGGCCCTATAGCCAGACGGCCCAAAAAGGGAAAGGCGCGCCGGTTTCCCAACGCGCCTCCTTGTTTCGGACCTGTTCCGAAGGTCTTAGTCGTGGCGGTAGCCGCGATCGTCTTCGTAGCGATCGTTGCGGCCGTCACGATCGCGGTCGCTCCAGCCGTTGTTGCCCCAGCGATTTCCGTCGCGCGCTTCGTAGCCGATCCGCTGCTCGAGACGCGAAATGCGATACGTGAGCGACTGCGCCTCGCGCGGGTTGAGCCCGTTGCGAGCCGAGCGGTAGATCTGCCGTTCGAGATCGCGAGACTGGTTGCGCAGGCTATTGGCCTCGCGCTCGCTCAGGATATTGCGCTGGTCGAGCCGGTTGATCGTGCGCTGCAGGTTGTCGACCCGTGCCTGAAGGCTGCGGACCGAGCCATAATTATTGTTGTAGCCATAGCCCTGCGGGGCTGGATGGTACTGGGCAGGTGCGGGCGTTGCGACAGCGAGAGCCGAAGCAACAGCGGCGATACCGATAAGAACTTCACGCATCATGGCTCTCCTTGAGCGGTTGATGCGTCTGTTGTGCTCCTGACCGCTTGCCGGGACGCTGAACGCTTCCGTTATCGGGCGTTCAACTAGCTTAACGCGGCTTATTGCTTGATCTTCCAGCCTTTTTTCAAAAGCGTAAAGCAAATCGCCCACAAGGCGACGTTGACACAGAGGAGTCCGATGGCCCCGACCGCTATCGGCGAATCGCTGATTCCCAGAAATCCGAATCGGAAACCCGAGATCACGTAGAAGAACGGGTTCGCGTGGCTGATTGCCCGGAACGTCGGCGCCAACTGCTCAACCGAGTAGAAGGTCCCGGACAGGAGCGACAGCGGCGTCACCACGAAATTGGTCACGGCGGCAGCATGGTCGAACTTGTCGGCCCACAGAGACGTCAGCAGCCCCATGAAGCTCAGCATCAACGCACCCATCAGTCCGAACCACAGAGCCCAGAGCGGGTGCTCCAACCGGACATGCACTCCCGGCCACAGCAGCATCGCAAGCCACACCGCAAAACCGACCAGGAATGCGCGCGTCACTGCCGCGCCCACCAGGCCCGCAATCAGCTCGCCGGTCGACAACGGGGCATGAGATAGTCGACGATGTTCCCCTGCATCTTGCCGACCAGCAGCGAGAAGCTGGCATTGGCGAAGGCGTTCTGAATCATGGCCATGACGATCAGCCCCGGCGCGATGAAGTCGGCGAAGGGAACGCCCATCACGGTGCGCCCACCGCGGCCTAATGCGACCGTGAAAATCGCCAGATACAGGAGCGTCGTGATCGCCGGTGCCCAGACGGTCTGCATCTGCACCTTGAAGAACCGGCGCACCTCCTTGATATAGAGGGTCCTGAGCCCGCCCAGTTGACGCCGTGCAATACCGGCTCTCCCGGTGGTGTTCGAACCCAGATTGGAGATTGCTCGCTCGGAGTGGTCACGGGCATGCGCCTATCGGTTGGCGCCAGCCCCCGCAACCCGAGCGACGACGTTGGAGAAGTATTTAGATGTCCTGGACTGAAGAGCGGATCGAGCGCCTGAAGGCGATGTGGACGCAAGGCGCGACGGCCAGCCAGATTGCCGACGAGCTCGGCGGCGTGAGCCGCAATGCCGTCATCGGCAAGGCCCACCGCCTCGGCCTGGAAGCCCGTCCATCGCCGGTCAAACCGGGTGAAGAGAAAGAGCATCGCGCACCGGCTGCCGCCGCGCCCGCACCAAAGCCCGCTCCCGCCGAGCGCCCGGCACCCCGTCCGGCCCCGCCGCGGCCGATGCTGCTCCGGAACAGGCTACCCCGGCCGAGCGCCCCGCGCGTTCGCCGCAGCGCCAGAGCTCGCCTGAGATGCAGTATCGCTCGATCGGTCCGGGCGGCTTCATCCGCCAGGGTCCGGGCGACCAGCAGGCGCCGATCCCGCCGGCCCCGCCGCGCCGCCTTGTCCCGGCCAAGCCGAGCGACGAGGTCGCCGACAAGACGAGCCTGCTCGACCTCAACGACCGCATCTGCAAGTGGCCGATGGGACACCCGGGCGAGCCCGACTTCCACTTCTGCGGCAATGCGTCGAACCCAGGCTTCCCGTACTGCGTCGAGCATTGCGGCGTCGCCTACCAGGCGCAGCTCCCGCGCCGCGATCGCCGTCCGCCCCCGCCGCTTCCCTTCGGCGGCCCCGGGTCCGCTAAGCGAAGACGCGTTTCTTTTCGCCGAGGAACGCCCGCAAGGCAGCGCGCGCACGCGTCCAGCCTTTGTCATGGTCGAGCGGGATGTGATTCTCGCTGTCCAGCAGCACGAGCTTCGATCCTGCGATCTGCGCCGCCATTGTTTCTGAGCAAGCCGACGGGATGATCCGGTCGCCGCGGCTGTGCATGATCAACGTCGGCGCCTGGATCTTCGCCAAGTCCGGCCGGAGGTCGATCGTTCGGAAGACGTCCTGCAACTGCTCGCTGAGCACACTGATCGTGCCGAGGCGGTCCACAAACCAATCCATCATCTCGCTATTGGCTTCGGGCCAGTAGAGCGCACCAAGCATCCGGGCGAATGACCCGCGGTCGCTGGGCGCATAGCCGCGCCCGAGGTTCAGCAGCGTTTCCCTTCGCATGATCTCCTCGGGGTCGTTGCGGACGCCGAACCCTTCTGCGTAACCGCCGATCAGCACGAGTCTGCGTACCCGCTCCGGAAAGCGCGCCGCATATGCGATCGCCACCAGTGCGCCGTGTGACATGCCGAGGACGTCAAGCTTCTCGACTCCCGCGCCGTCGATGACCGCGACGAAGTCGTCCAGGAGCGAGTCGAAATTCCACCGGTGAGGATCCGGATCCGACAATCCAACGCCGCGCATGTCGCTCCGGATCAGCCGCCGTCCGCGTAGTCCCTCCGCCATCCAATGGCTCCAGGTCGGCGTCGAAAGGTCCTTGTCGATGTGATGGAACCAGACGGCCGGCATGACCAGGGGAAAGCCTTCGCCAATGCTCGTCCAGGCGATCTTCGCTCCGTCCGAGGACGCGCACGTTCCGCTTTGCTCGGCCGGCTTGGCCTCAGCCACAAGCGGGTCGAGCTCGTCTCCCTCCTCCGGCTTGAGAAACTGCCGCGCGAGGCGGACGAAGTCGTTCCAGCCGGCCTCCTTCTCCAGCAAAAGGTGATTGTCTCCGTCGAGCGGCACAAAGGTCGCCTCCGGGATGTTCCGGGCGAGATATTCCCCGGCGGAAAACGGAACGACCTGGTCGTCGCGGGAATGGAAGATCAACGTCGGCACGGACACCTGCGGCAAGAGATCGCGGACATCGATCAACGATAGTGCCCGCTGCAGCTTGACCGCATTTTCCGGTGAGCAGCTGACCTTCTGCATCTCGTTCCACCAGTTGATCTGCTCCGGCGTGCCGTTCGGAATGTACAGGCTGGTGAAGACCTGCCGGTAGGTCGGGTGATCGGCGCCCCATCCCACTTCTGTCAGTGTCAGCAGAGCCTCGCGGCGCGCGATCTCCTCCGGGTCACCCCGCGCAGCCCATCCGGCCGCATAGCCGCCACAGATCAGGAGCCGCCGCACCCTCTCCGGATGGCGGACCGCATAGGCGATTGCCACCGACGCCCCCTGGCTGATCCCAAGCAGGTCGAACTTGTCGACCCCTGCCTGCTCGACCACGCATTCGAGGTCGTCCACGAAAGCCTCGAACGAAATTTCGGGCGTGTCCCAGTCGGACATGCCGTTCGCGCGCTCATCATAGCGGATCAGCGAGTGCCCGCGGGCGAACTCATGCAACCAATGGCGCCAGACGGGGCTTTTCCAGTCGTGCTCGAGGTGGTTTAGCCAGTTCGCCGCTTTTACCAGCGGTGGCCCCTCCCCATGATCGAGAAGGCAAGGCGCGTTCCGTCCTCGGCGCGCGCGTACCGCACAACCTGCTGCGGCAGCCCGGTCTGGGCGAGCTCGACGCGCTTCTTTGCATCGTCCTCAACGCGCCGCCGCCAGGTCGCAGGCGGCTCCCCATATTCGCGCTTGAATGCTCGCGTGAACGCCGCCTCGGAGTTGAAGCCGACGGAGTAAGCGACGTTCGACGCATTCTGCTTGCCGTCGCGAAGCATGTTCGCGGCGACGCGCATCCGCCATCGCCCGCAATATCGCATCGGCGGCTCGCCGATCAGTTCGGCGAACAGCTCGCCCAGCTTGGTCCGGGATACGCCGGCCTCGCGCGCGAGAGTCTCAATGTCGAGTTCCTCGGCGTAGCGGCTGTGAATAACGGCCAACGCCTTCGCGACGGCCGGATCCTTGAGGCCAGCCAGCCAGCCGCGCTCGCCCCTTGGCAACCTGTCCATGTATCGCCGGATGGCCTCGGCGAAGAAAAGCTCGGAGACTCTGGCCACCATCTCCGGCGACTGCCCCGCCTCGTTGAGCATGCGCATGGATGTTTCGATCCAGTCCGAATGCGCATCGTCGCTCGAATCCAGCTTGAGCATCTTGGGCAGGCTGTCGAGCAGCGGATGGTTCTCCGTCGAAACGCCCAGAAAGCCGCAGTAAAAATCGACTGCGTCCCCCCGTTATCGATCAATACCCGAGCAGGTCCGTTAGGCGCGGCCTCGATCACCTCGTGGGAATCGATCGGCGTTAGCCCGGGCCGTGTGTAGAGCAGGTGCACGTCGTTGCGCGGCAGAAGAACGATGTCGCCGGGATTCAATGTGATCGGCGGCTCACCGTCGACGGAAGCGTAGAGCCTGCCCGAGCGAATGTAGTGATAGGCGACCAGTTCGTCGGCGCGGACCTGGAAGCGCTCGGAATCCTCATCCTTGAATCTCGACAACAGGCAGAAGTCGCCGCGGGTCTGGGCGTCGATGACCACGCCGCCGGTGAGGCGAAGCGACGCAAGAATGTCGGTCAAAACGTCCATCGCCACCCCGACCATGCATACGAATGCGGCGTTTCGGTCAAGTTATCCGGCAAGCTGGTCATTTTGGCAAACCGGCGCCTGAAGTAGAGACTGGGCCATCGAGTTTCAGGATGCGCTGCATGATTCGGAAGTACTGCTTCCGAAAACGGCGAACTGCGGCTCTTGAACAAGCAAGGGGAATCGAAATGAGCAAGCTTGAAAGAGATATCAACTCGCGAAGAGCGGTAGTCATCTTCTTCGCAGTTCTTTCTGGTGTTTCAGCGGTTGCGACTGCCGTCGCACCGGCAATTGTCCACGCCTAAGTAAAATCAAGGGGAATGCAAATGTACCACGATTTCAACTATGAGGCGACGCTGGCATCGTCCCTGCGTGCCCAATGGCAGCTCGACGACGTCCTTCGTGAAGACCAGGAATTGGACTTCAGCCGCAACTTCATGCCGGAAAGCCTGGCCCGCACCCGCGCCGTCGAAGGTCTAAATCCCTTCGAGCAGCGCCTGCTCAACCAGATCTCCGCTCACCAGTACCTCTGCATCTTCGGCGTGGTCGAGGAAGCGATCCTTCCGTTCTTGCTCGATCATGCACGTCCGCACCTGATGGAGGACGACTGGCGGGTTCGCGCGCTGCTCAACTTCGCGGGCGAGGAAGCCAAGCACATTCATTTGTTCAAGCGGTATCACTCCGCATTCGTCCGGGGCTTCCCCGTCGAGTGCGAGATGATCGGTCCGTCCGAGGCGATTGGCGCGGAGATCCTTCGCCACGATCCGCTCGCGGTCGCGCTGGTGATCCTGATGATCGAGTGGATGACCCAGCAGCACTACCTGGGCAGCATCCGCGACGACGGCGATATCGACCCGCTCTTCAAAAGCCTGATGAAGTTCCACTGGATGGAAGAGGCGCAGCACGCGAAGCTCGACACGCTGATCGTGGATGCACTGGCCGAGGGCCGTTCCGACGCTGAGATCGACAAGGCGGTGGACGAGTTCTTCGAGATCGGCGCCTTCCTTGACGGCGGGCTCAAGCAGCAGGCGACTTTCAACCTCGACGCACTCGAGAAGGTGATCGGCCGCAAGCTCCCAAACCGCGAGGCAATCGAGGCCCAGCAGCATCAGGCTGCTCGATGGACCTACGTCGGCTCCGGCCTTGTCCATGAGCGCTTCAAAGCCACGCTGAAGAGCATTGCGCCGCGCATCGTCGCTCGCTTCGAAGAAGCCGAGCCGGTCTTCGCCTGAACCAACCCACCCAAAGGAGAATGAAGAATGTTGGACACCGTCAAGAACGCTCCCGTGAACGGGCTCGATCTCGCCGCCCTCGGCGAAGTCATTGAAGCCATCCAGGCCGATAGCTCGAAGGGAATCGTCGGCTTCGACGTCGTCACCCGCTGGAAGGGCCAGACCCGCAGCGAGACGACCGTCACCGGCTTCAACATCGCCGGCGAGCGCGTCCAGCGCAGTCACAAGATCGTCGCCGACGAACCGTTCGAGCTGCTCGGCGCCGATACTGCGCCGAATCCGCAGGAGCTGCTGATGGCGGCGTTCAACGCCTGCATCACCGTCGGTTACGTCGCCGGCGCGTCGCTCAAGGGCATCAATCTCGACTCACTCGAGATCCGGACCAAGGGCGAACTCGACCTGCGTGGCTTTTTGGGCCTCAGCGACGATGTCGCTCCGGGCTACCAGAACGTCGACTACGAGGTCGTCATCAAGGGTGATGGATCGGCTGCGGATTTTGAGGAAATCCACCAGACGGTCATGAAGACGTCGCCCAACTACTTCAACATGAGCCGTCCGATCAAAATGAACGGGACGCTGAGCGTCGGCTGAGCACGATCGGCCGCGGTGCCGTGCCTGGCGCCCCAAAACGTCAGGCACGGCATCAAACGGCAGCAATAAAGGGGGTAATCGAATATGTCCGACCTGGTCATCGAAAAGGTCAATCCGAACAAGGCTCTTTGGGAGAAGGGCGACTTCACGCGCATTGCCGACACCATGCGGCAGAGCGGCGAGGAGCTGGTCAGCACGCTCGGCATCACGCCGAGCATGAACGTCCTCGATCTCGGCTGCGGCGACGGCACGACCGCGCTTCCGGCCGCCAAGATCGGAGCCACCGTGACGGGCGTCGATATCGCCGCCAATCTCGTTGCGGCCGGCAACAGGCGCGCTTCAGCCGCCGGCCTCACCAACCTTCACTTCCGCGAGGGCGACGCGTCGAACCTCGAGGGCATCGACAGTGACAAGTACGACCTCGTCGTCAGCGTCTTCGGTGCGATGTTCGCTCCGCGACCATTCGACGTCGCGTCGGAGATGGTGCGCGTCACCAAGCCCGGTGGCCGCATCGTGATGGGCAATTGGATCCCCGGCGATCCGACGCTCGTCGCCCAGATCCTGAAGATCAGCGCGGCCTACACGCCCCCGCCGCCGGAAGGCTTCGTCAGCCCGATGACCTGGGGCGACGAAGACAAGGTGCGCGAGCGTTTCGAAGCAGCCGGGATCACCCCCGAGAACGTCCGCTTCGAGCGTGCCACCTGGTACTTCCGAGTGCCCGGCCAACCCGCCGAGCTGCTGGCGATCTTCCGCGACTTCTACGGCCCGACGATGAATGCGTTCGAGGCTGCTGCCAAGGCTGGAAAGTCGGAGCAACTGGAGCGTGAGCTCATCGACCTGTTCGTCGCCCAGAACAAAGGCTTCGAACGCACCGAAATCCCCGCGATCTTCCTCAAAGTCACCGCGACCAAGAGCTAAATTCGCCAAAGCCCCAGGAACCAGAAGGATGAAACACGAAGTCATTGAACGTGCAGACCGGTCGCTGTTCCAGCGTATCGCGTTGCGTCCCCGCCGTCGTCGCCAGTTGCGCGCCGAACGGATCAGGCCCTCGCTGCCGCATTCGCGCGCCGCGAATCGGTTTGCCGAGACCTGCGCCGGGATCGGCGGAACGACCATGCTCCACGACCTGATGCCGGACATCGTCACGGTCAGCTTCGGCGAGCGGACGAAGGCCATCCATGCCCGGCTCCACTCGCAGGGTTGGAAGTCCGTTGGCCTCGGCGACTGGCAGGGCGAGCGCGTGCTCGGTGTTTCATTCGGCGGTGATCGTCGCGCGACCCGGACCGCCGATGACCTGCTCGACGCCCTTATCGCCATCGTCGGCGAAATGGAGATCGCGGAAACGCGCGCCTGGTGAACTGAACCCCTCGCGCCGGCCCCTCCTCCCCCTCCCCAGCCGGCGCAAAAAGGAAGGCCCCGGAGCGCAAAGCCCCGGGGCCTTTTCTTTTACCGATCGAGGAAGCTTACGCCTTCTCGGCTTCGAGCGTCTGCTGCGACGCCGGCTTCTCGCCGCCGCTGATGCTGATCTTCCGCGGCTTCATCGCCTCGGGAATCTCGCGCACCAGTTCGATCGCGAGCAGGCCGTCCTTCAGGTCCGCACCGCGTACCTGGATGTGATCGGCAAGCGCGAAGCGGCGCTCGAACGAGCGGGTCGCGATGCCGCGGTAGATGTAATCGTTGCCGCGGTTCTCGCTGTCCTCGGCCTTCTTGCCGCTGACGATCAGAACGTTCTGCTGGGCGGTGATGTCGATCTCGTCGGACTTGAAGCCGGCAACCGCAAGCTCGATCCGATAATCGTTGTCGCCGAGCTTGATGAGGTCGAACGGCGGGTAGTTTTCCTGTGCCTGGCCGGTGTTGCTGTTCTCGAGCATGTCGAACAGCCGGTCGAAGCCGACGGTGGAGCGGCGATAGGGTCCAAAATCAAAAGCACTACGCATGTCTTGTCCTCCATTTGAGCAACAAGGCGGGGAGCGGCTGAGGCCGCGGCCCCGTCACCGGCCCCATCTGGCGACCGGCACCGCTGATTTGGAATTGCCGCTTGCGATTTCAAGGCTGTGGAAAACACCTAGTCGCAAGCTTGGCACGGCTTGAATCAGGGCCTTATAGCTATCCCCACATGTCCGACCTGTTCGCTTCCAACGCCGCCGCGCCCGCACCCGAAAGCTACGACGCTTCCTCGATCGAGGTCCTCGAAGGCCTGGAGCCCGTCCGCCGCCGCCCCGGCATGTACATCGGCGGCACCGACGCCCGCGCGCTTCACCACCTCGCCGCCGAGGTCATCGACAATGCGATGGACGAAGCGGTCGCCGGCCACGCCAGCCGCATCGAGGTCACGCTCGAGCCCGGCAACCGCCTGACCGTCTTCGACAACGGCCGCGGCATCCCGGTCGACCCGCACCCCAAATATCCGGGCAAGTCCGCGCTCGAGGTCATCATGACCACCCTTCACTCGGGCGGTAAGTTCGAGGGCAAGGCCTACAGCACCTCCGGCGGCCTGCACGGCGTCGGCGTCAGCGTCGTCAATGCGCTCTCGACCGAGACCATCATCGAGGTCGCCCGCGACAAGAAGCTCTACCGCCAGGCCTTCTCCAAGGGCGTCGCCACCTCCCCACTCGAAGAGGTCGGCGCGGCCCCCAACAAGCGCGGCACCACCGTCACCTTCACGCCCGACCCGGAGATTTTCGGCGCCGAGTCCGACTTCGACCCCGGCCGCCTCCTCCGCTTGGTCCGCTCCAAGGCCTATCTCTTCGCCGGCGTCGAGATCCGCTGGCGCTGCGACCCGTCGCTCGCCTCCGCGGACGTCCCCGAAAGCGCGACCTTCCAATTCCCCGGCGGCCTCGCCGACCATCTCGCCGAGCAGCTCGCCGACCGCCCCGCCGTTACCAACCAGCCTTTCGTCGGCAAGCAGGACTTCCCCGCCGCCGACGGCGCGTCGCAGGGCAGCGCCGAATGGGCCGTCGCCTGGCCGCTCTATTCGGACGGCTCCGAAAGCTATTACTGCAACACCATCCCACGCCCGACGGCGGCACGCACGAAGCGGGCCTCCGCGCCGCGCTCACCAAGGGCCTCCGCGCCTTCGGTGAACTGGTCGGCAACAAGAAGGCGAAGGAGATTACCGCCGACGACGTCTTCAACGGCGTCGAGCTGATGCTGTCGGTGTTCATCCGCAACCCGCATTTCCAGAGCCAGACCAAGGACCGCCTCACCAGCCTCGAGGCCGCGCGCTTCGTCGAAAATGCGGTCCGCGACCATTTCGACCATTACCTCGCCGACAATATGGACCGCGGCCGCGCGCTCCTTGGCTCGATCGTCGAGCGGATGGAGGAGCGCCTCCGCCGCCGCGCCGAGCGCGAGGTCAAGCGCAAGACCGCCACCTCCGCCCGCAAGCTCCGCCTCCCCGGCAAGCTCACCGACTGCGCCAGCGACGACCCCGAAGGCACGGAGCTTTTCATCGTGGAAGGCGACAGCGCCGGCGGCTCGGCCAAGCAGGCCCGCGACCGCAAGACGCAGGCGATCCTGCCGATCCGCGGCAAGATCCTCAACGTCGCCAGCGCCACCGCCGACAAGATCCGAGCCAACCAGGAAATCGCCGACCTCAACCTCGCGCTTGGCTGCGGCACCAAGGACAAGTTCGACGAGGCGAGCCTCCGCTACGAGCGGATCATCATCATGACCGACGCGGACGTGGACGGCGCCCACATCGCGACCTTGCTGATGACCTTCTTCTTCCAGGAAATGCCGGAGCTGGTCCGCCGCGGGCACCTCTTCCTCGCCCAGCCGCCGCTCTACCGCCTGACCGCCGGAGCCAAGACCCTCTACGCCCGCGACGACGCCCACCGCGCCGAGCTCGAAGCGACCGAGTTCAAGGGCAAGAAGGTCGAAGTCAGCCGCTTCAAGGGCCTCGGCGAGATGAACCCGAACCAGCTCAAGGAAACCACCATGGACCCGAAGACGCGGTCCATGCTGAAGGTGACCCTACCCGCCGCCTACGAGGACCGGCAGCCGGTCAAGGACCTGGTCGACCGCCTGATGGGCAAGGACCCGGCAGAGCGCTTCAAATTCATCCAGTCGCGAGCAAGCGCGGTGGATGAAGAGGAGATTGATGCCTGACGTCTCGCTAGGAACGGGCAAATCCGCTGAACGTTCGGCCCGGACAGAAAGGGAGAGTTTCATGCGTCTTTCCGTATTGCTCCTATCCGCCGCGCTGCCCCTTGCGATTGGGGCCTGCGGACAGAGCGACACAGCGCCTTCGGTCGCGAACGATGCGGCTTCAAGCGAAGCTGCAATCGCTAACAATTCGGCTTCCGTCCCTGCATCGGGCGCACAGGCGTTCGTCAATGCCGCCGCCGCCAGCGACCGGTTTGAAATAGAGACGTCAAAGCTGGCCCCCGGCTCCGCCGCGTCGAACGCGTTGATGGCGTACGCGCGAGAGATGGTCGCAGCGCATACGGCGTCGAGCGCGAAGCTGAAGGCGATCGCTGGCAAGGACCCGGTCGGCATCACGATCGACGACACGCTGAACACGTCGCAGAACGCCACGCTCGAGGACATGAAGACCAAGAAAGGCTACCTTTTCGACGCTGCCTACCTCGCCGCCCAGGTCCACGCGCACGAACAGGCGCTGACCGAGCTCAAGGCCTATGCCGCGTCCGGCGACAATGCCGAGCTCAAGGCCTTTGTCGAAGGACTGTTACCGACCGTGACCGGACACCTCGAACAGGCGAAGGCGCTCAGCCAGGCCAAATAAGCATCCTGATTTAAGTTACTGAGATTACCTGCAACTTCGCTGAACTCGCCCGCGTTTTAAGGCCGCGTGTCAATGCGAGTTGAAGAGAGTGAATGTTGAACAAGATGGCCGTTGGTCCTTCCTGCTGGGACTGGACGTCCACCCGTTTGGGGCAGCGCTACGGCGAGCGATCCGCCTCCCGGACAAGAACCTCCCGGCTGACCTCAGCCACCTGCTCGACTCCATCGACCCGAGACCATGTAACCGGAGGGAAGAGTGCCGAGAGAATTGATCGACACGGGAACCGATAAGCGTTTCGTTCGCCGCGACAAGGAAGGGCGTTTCAAGGAGTCCGACGATGTCGGACGGAGCCTCGCGCAGGACCAGAAGCGAGATTCGAAGACTAAGCCCAAGCGTGGCGAAGGCGACAAGGGCGACCGCTGATGATCCATCGCTCGCGCTACGTCATCGGCGTGGCGGCGGCGATGATCGCGATCTTCGTCTTCGCCTATGCGATCAACATCGAGAGGTTCTGACGGGATCGATCCACTAACGCCAGGTTGGCCGCCGGTTAGCCAAGAGACTAACAATGGGGCGATGCATCGTCCCATCTCTCGCGGATCGCTTGCCGTCGCGGCCTTTTCGACTGTGGTCGAGTGGTACGACTTCACGCTCTACCTCTATTTCGCGACGGTTCTCGCCCGCGTCTTCTTCGGCCCGGGCGAGGCGTCGCTGCTGGTGACCCTGGGCGGCTTTGCCATCGCCTATCTGATGCGACCACTGGGAGCGATTTTCTTCGGCCACATTGGTGATCGCAAGGGACGGCGGCATATGCTGCTGCTCTCGGTGGCGCTGATGACCGCCGCCATGCTCTCGACCGCCATGCTGCCGACCTACGCCCAGATCGGGCCGGCGGCAGGCGTGCTGCTGGTGCTCCTGCGCTGCGTGATGGGGTTTAGCGTCGGCGGCGAATATACCGGGGTTGTCGCTTACCTGCTCGAAGGCGCCGAGCCCCACCGCCGCGGCCTGATTGCCTCCTCCGCCTCGGCTGCAAGCGAAGTCGGTGCCTTGCTCGCGGTCGGCGTGTCGGCGCTTACTGTTGCGTCGATGAGCGAACCGGATCTCGCAAGCTGGGGTTGGCGAATCCCGTTCTTCGTCGGTGCGGCGCTGGCGGGTACGGTGTGGATCGCTCGCTCGACGATGGAAGAATCACCCGAATTCCATCGGCAGGTGCGAGAGCAGACCATCCCTGAAAGTCCGCTTCGCCACAGCCTTGCCAACCATCGCGGCGGGATCGCGCGGGCCTTCGCCATCTCCGCGCTTGGCTCGATCACTTACTATGTCGGGATCACCTACGTTCCCGCGTTCCTGACTTCGGCTGGCTCGCTCACGGAGAGCGTCTCTCTCTGGCTGTCGACCGCAGCGGCGGTTGTCGTCATCCTGGTGACGCCGTTGACCGGAATCCTCTCCGACCGTGTGGGACGGAAGCCCGCTCTCGTCGTCCTGGCGCTGGGAAGCGCGGTTCTCCCGATGACCATGTTTGCGCTGATGGCCAGCGGCTCGCATGACCAGGCACTGATCGGGACATTCGTTCTCGCGGCGCTCGCCGGCGGAGTCAGCGCTGTCGGAGCCGTTGCCACGGCCGAGCAATTTCCCGGTGAGGGGCGCGTCACCGGACTCGCCCTCAGCGCCACTATGGCTACCGCGATTTTCGGCGGGCTGACCCCCTACGTCGCTCAACTCCTCGTCGAACGGACCGGCTGGACGATGGCGCCGGGAGCAATGATCGCGCTCGTGAGTCTCTGTGTTCTTCCCGTCTTCCTCCTCATGAAAGAAACGGCACCGCGGTGAGCACGGCCTTCCTCTTCGACGCGCCTAAAGCGACCAGCGCCGGATCGAAGGGTCGAGCGTCAGTCCGCGCCAGATCCCCTTGATGTCGGCAAGTGTGCCACCGTCCTTGACCCAGGAGTTCAACCGATCCGGAGCAAGGTCGCGATAGGCCTGATGCCCGACCGCTCCCACGACAAGGTCATAAGCTTCGCCATCCGATTCGGTGAGTTGAAGCCCGTGGATCGCTTGTAGCTCGGCTGCGTCCGCCAAGGGATCGGCCACGTCGACGTCGTAGCCGAGCTCGCTCAGCCGCTCGACGAGATCGAAGCTGCGGCTGTTCCTGAGATCCGGAACATTCTCCTTGAATGTCAGGCCGAGGATCAGCGCCCTGCCCGCCTTGCCGCCCCGTTCGGCATGCAGCGTGTCGGCAATCCACCGGCCCATGCCGTCTTTGGTGCCCGCCCCGCGAGGATCACCTGCGGGTTGTGACCCAGCTCCTCGGCCAGATGGCTGAGGTAATAGGGATCGACCCCGATGCAGTGACCGCCGACGAGGCCGGGCTCAAAGGGCAAGAAGTTCCATTTGGTGCGCGACGCCTCGAGCACGTCCCACACGGACACGCCGATCTTCGCGAAGATTTGGGTCACCTCGTTCATGAAGGCGATGTTGATATCACGCTGGGCGTTCTCGATGGCCTTGGCGGCCTCGGCAGCTTTGATCGACGCAGCGCGGAACACGCCGCCTTCGGTAACGGCGCCGTAGATCCGCTCCATCTGGTCGAGGACTTCCCGATCCTCGCCGGCGATGACTTTCGTAATACGGTCAATCGTATGCTGCCGATCGCCGGGATTGATCCGCTCCGGCTGTAGCCGAGGCGGAAATCGCGGCCGCGCTTGAGACCCGAAGCCTTTTCGATTTCCGAGCCGCAAATCCCTTCGGTAACACCCGGATAAACCGTGCTTTCGTAGATGATCGTGGGACGCTTCGTGCCATCGATGGATTCAGCGACAATCCTCGTCGCGGCGATGAGCGCGGATAGATCCGGGCGATTTTGCTCATCGACCGGCGTCGGCACGGTTACGATAAAGACATCCGCGCCCGAGCAATGCGAGCGATCGCTGGAAAGCTTCAAAGTCGAGGACTTGAGAGTCTCTTCGTCGACTTCTCGTGTTCGGTCGTAATTCTGTCGAAGCTCACCGATTCGATTGGCATCGATGTCGAACCCGATAACTTCGAACTTCCGAGCGAGCGCGACCGCCAGCGGCAGGCCGACATAGCCGAGCCCGACGACGACGATCCGTTCGCCCATGGGGCTAGCGCGCTGCTGCTTCTGGGCCGTTCTTAACGAGCTTCAGGCGCGGACCTCGACCAACCTTGCCGCGGCCGATCCCAAAATATTCGAAGCCGGCTTCTTCCGCATCATCCGGATTGTAGACGTTGCGAAGGTCGACGATGATTTTGCCGCGCATGATCCGCGCGAAACGGTCAAGATCGAGCGCCCGGAATTCGTCCCACTCGGTGACGACCACGAGCGCGTCGGCGTCCCGTGCCGCTTCGTAAGGGTCGCTCACGAACTCGGCGCCCGGCATGAACTTCCGGGCGTTCTCCGTCGCCGCCGGGTCGAACGCGGCAACAGTCGCGCCGCCCTCCAAGAGCCTGTTCACCAACGGTATCGACGGAGCGTCGCGCATGTCGTCGGTGTTCTGCTTGAAGGCCAAGCCCAGTACGGCGACGCGCTTTCCGCTGACGCTACCGTCGAGGGCCTTGCTGACGCGGTCAGCCATGCTGTTCTTGCGGTCGTCATTGACGTCCACCACGGTTTTCACAATGCGCTGCTCGACGCCGGCCTCGTTCGCCGTCTGAAGAAGCGCCAGGGTGTCCTTCGGGAAGCAGCTGCCACCGTAACCGGGGCCCGGATGCAGGAACTTGGGGCCGATGCGATTGTCGAGACCGATCCCGCGAGCGACGTCCTGGACGTCAGCATCGACGGCCTCGCAAAGGTTCGCGATCTCGTTGATGAAACTGATCTTCACCGCGAGGAAGGCGTTCGCGGCATATTTCGTCAGTTCGGCAGTGCGTCGGCCGGTGAACAGCATCGGCGCCTGGTTAAGGAACAGAGGCCGATAGATTTCGCGAAGCACTTCGCGAGCCCGATCGTCCTCGGCGCCGACCACGATGCGATCGGGAATCTTGAAGTCGCGGATGGCGGCGCCCTCGCGGAGAAATTCGGGATTAGAAGCTACCGAGGTTCCGGCCGGAGCGCCCTCCTGCTGAAGCAATTCGGTGATCTTATCGCCGGTGCCGACGGGAACCGTTGACTTGGTCACGACGACTGCCGGGCCTTTGAGGACGTGCGCCAATTCGCGCACTGCATCAAACACAAAGGTGAGGTCGGCATGTCCGTCGCCGCGCCGCGCAGGCGTTCCCACGGCGATGAAAACGGCCTCTGCCCCTCGACGCCCGTCGCAAGGTCGGTCGTGAAGCTTAGCCTGCCCCGATCGACGTTAGCCTTGACCAGTGCCTCGAGCCCCGGCTCCCAGATCGGCATGAGGCCATTCTTCAGAGCTTCGATCTTGCCTGCGTCCTTGTCGATGCAGACGACATCGTGGCCGAAGTCCGAAAGGCACGCGCCGGAAACAAGGCCGACGTAACCGGTGCCGATCATCGCAATGCGCATTATTCACTCCTGGGTGGGACGGGCGCGTCTTAGACCGCAGTAGGACGCATGGCCAGATGAGGCTCCGAGAACTTCCCCTTATGGGACGGTCAACCCTTTTTGTGAGGTGGACGGTGATCGCGGGAGTAAGGAGGTCAGATGACAATTGACCTGGATCGCGCCGTACTCCTGCCCATCGACATGCAGCTTGCGTTCGATACGCCGCCCTGGCCACGGCGGTGGAACGAGAAAGTCGACCCTAATGGTCTAGCGTTGTTGGATTTCTGGCGGGCGGCCGGGCGCACGATCATCCATGTGCGGCATGATTCCGTGCAGCCAGGCTCCTCTCTGGCGCCGGGGTCTCCTGGAAATGCCTTCAGGCCGGGCTTCGAGCCTCTGGCCGGAGAACAGCTCGTCACCAAGAGCGTGAACTCCGCCTTCATCGGTACCGACCTCGACATTCGCCTGAAACGGTTGAACGCCAAGCATGTTGTTACCTTCGGAATCTCCACCGATATGTGTGTGTCGACGACGGTCCGCACGGGCGCGAACATGGGCTGGGACATGATCCTGGTGCCTGACGCCTGCGACTGCTTTGACCTGCCAGACGGGCAAGGCGGCATCGTTTCGGCCGAGGACGTGCAGCGCGCCCATGTGGCAACGCTCGGCTTTGAATTTGCCCGGATCATGACCACGGCGGAGCTGACGAACCTGCGCGCTGCAGCATAGGTTCACCTAATCGCCTAGTTTTCGCCCGAAACTTCCTATATTGGGCGCCGCTTCCCGATGGAAACGACAACTCTGCCTCGACCCCGCGCGTGGGCCTGGTGTCGCTTGGCTGTCCCAAGGCATTGGTCGACAGCGAGCGGATCATCACCAAGCTGCGCGCCGATGGATACCAGATGTCCCCGACTATGCGGGCGCGGACGTCGTGCTGGTCAACACCTGCGGCTTTCTCGATTCTGCGAAGGAAGAAAGTCTTGAAGCGATCGGCGAGGCCATCGCCGAGAACGGCCGCGTGGTCGTCACCGGCTGCATGGGCAATGAGGCGGATGTCATCCGCAAGCGCTTTCCCGACGTGCTCGCGGTCACCGGGCCGCAGCAATATGAGCAAGTCGTCTCGGCGGTTCACGATGCCGCGCCGGCCGCGACCTCACCCTATCTCGATCTTGTGCCGGAAGCCGGCCTGAAGCTCACGCCGCGCCACTACAGCTATCTCAAGATTTCCGAGGGCTGCAATCACCGCTGCAGCTTTTGCATCATCCCGAGCATTCGCGGCGACCTCGTCAGCCGACGGCCCGATGCTATCCTTCGCGAAGCGGAGAAGTTGGTCGAGGCAGGCACGAAGGAATTGCTGGTCATCAGCCAGGACACATCCGCCTATGGTGTCGACATCCGGCATCAGCCGCGGATGTGGAAAGGCGAGGAAGTCCGCGCTCACATGACGGACCTGGCGCGCGAGCTGGGCAAGCTCGGCGCTTGGGTGCGGCTGCACTACGTCTACCCCTACCCGCACGTCGACCAGGTCATCCCGCTGATGGCTGAGGGGCTGGTGCTTCCCTACCTCGACATCCCCTTCCAGCATGCGAGCCCGAAGGTCCTCCGCTCGATGAAGCGGCCGGCCAACGAGGCGAAGGTGCTCGAGCGGCTGAAGAACTGGCGATCGATTGTTCCGGACATGGCGGTTCGCTCCTCCTTCGTCGTCGGTTTCCCTGGCGAGACGGAGGACGACTTCCAGTACCTTCTCAACTGGCTCGAAGAAGCGCAGCTCGATCGCGTCGGCGCGTTCAAGTTCGAGCCGGTGTCCGGCGCTGCGGCGAACGCTTTGCCAGATCCGGTTCCTGAAGAAGTGAAGCAGGAACGCTACGAGCGAGTGATGGCGCTTTCCGCCCGCATTTCCGCCGAGAAGCTGGAAGCGAAGATCGGCAAGACGCTCGACGTCCTCATCGACACGGTCGACGCGGAAAGCGGCGGCGCCACGGGCCGTTCAAAGGCCGATGCACCGGAGATCGATGGCGAAGTGCACCTGCGCGATGCCGGTCATCTGTCCCAGGGCGATATCGTCACCGTCCATATCGAGGACAGCGACGAGCACGACCTGTTCGGAGTTCCCGCTTAGTCCTTCGGCTTGTTGAGGCGGTCGATTGCTTGGTCGACGGCCCTGGTCACCCGCTTGATCGCGAACGACAGAGCATCGAGTTCCTGCAGCGCTTTTTCGACGACCTCTGCGCTGGGCTGAGTGGTCGATGCTGGGCTTTGCAATAGTGCGGCGCTCACGGCGGCGGTCGCGATAGGCTTGCGGAACTTACAACCGAAGAACCGGCTACTGGTCCAGGCAACCTCCGCCTGAACCGGCCCGGCTTCCGGCAGTACGACGTCGATGACCTCACCGATCGAGAGGGCGCTTGCCGTTTCCACCAGCAGGCCCTCCTCAGACAGATCGTGGATGGTCACTACCGCCTGTCCCGGACCGGCACTTCCTTCCGATTCAATGCGAAGCTTGCGGCGGCGCGACCTACGGCGTTCGCTTGCATCGGACGCGATCTCGAGTTGGGCACGCAAGGACATCCGGGATGCTTGGCGCTTCATGGCTAAGAAGAAGTTAACTTTGCCTGTCATCTGGCGCGGCGCGCGGGCATTTCACCGGTTCGAGCATGCCGCTAAGGCACATCGCCATGACTGACTTCAATTCGCTGCTCGCAACGGACCGCGGCCAGAAGGCGCATCCGATCCATCTCGTCGATAAGGCTAACTTCGAGGGTTGGGCGAAAACGCGTCCCGCGGAGGACCGGGCACTCCTCAAGGCTCACCGGTTCGATGGAAAGGCGGGCTTCGCCTTCGTCATGCTGCCGCGGAAAGTCGATGAGTTCGAAGTCGTTTCGGCGGTGCACAATGTCGACGAACTATCGCCGTGGTGTCTCGCAAAACTCGCTGAGAGCCTGCCCGAGGGTACTTACAAGCTCGCAACCGGCGAGCCCGGACCAGCCGCCCTGGGATGGCTGCTCGGTCAGCATCGCTTCGACGATTATCGATCGAAGACCGACGACGCCGAACGTGGCGCGCGGGTGTTGGTCACCGGGGAGCCGGCCAGGATCGACGCGACGGTGCGGCTGGCCGATGCCGTCGCGCTCGTCCGCGATCTCGTCAACACCCCAGCGCTGGACCTTGGTCCGGCTGAGCTGGAACAGGCGGTCCGGACGCAAGCTGAGAGAATCGGCGCCGAGGTCAAGGTCATCTCGGGCGATGAGCTATCCAGCGGTTACCCCTTGATCGCCGCGGTCGGACAGGCCGCGAGCAAGGACCGGGCCCCGCGCCTGCTCGAAGTCGAATGGGGCAATCCGGACCACCCACGGGTCACGATCATCGGCAAGGGTGTCTGCTTTGACACAGGCGGGCTGGATCTGAAGCCGGCAAGCGGCATGCGGCTGATGAAGAAGGACATGGGCGGCGCTGCGCACGCGCTGGCGCTGGCGACACTGATCGCGGGGGAACGGCTTCCAGTGCGGCTTCAGTTGCTTATCCCGGCCGTGGAGAACAGCGTGTCGGGTAGCGCGATACGCCCCGGCGATGTCGTCAAGTCGCGGCAGGGTCTTCAGGTCGAAATCGACAATACGGATGCTGAAGGGCGGCTCGTCCTCGCCGACGCGCTCGCAAGGGCGAGCGAAAGGGAGCCAGAGCTGATCGTCGACTTTGCGACGCTCACGGGCGCCGCACGAGTTGCCCTCGGTCCTGATCTTCCAGCGATGTTCGTCAACGACGACGACTTTGCCAACGATCTGGCGAAGGCCGGGACCGAGGTGACAGACCCGGTCTGGCGAATGCCCTTGTGGGACGCCTACGACGAGATGTTGAAGAGCGACATCGCCGATCTCGCCAATGCGTCGAACACACCGATGGCCGGGGCGGTAGTCGCCGCAATGTTCCTCAAGAGATTTGTGCCGCAAGGCGCCAAATGGGCGCATTTCGACACTTATGCCTGGCGAGACCAGGCAAAACCGGGTCGTCCAAAAGGCGGGGATGCACTCGGATTACGCGCTGTTTTCGCTGTCCTTTCCAGGCGTTACCCGCGACCGTGAAGGTATCGTACTGACGACGACTGCATTTAATTCGTCTCTCAATCCGGACCGGACCTGCAACATTTCGGCAAGTTGCCGGTTTACTTTGGGGTCACGCGAAGGATGGGAGTGTTAATCGCATGGGCGACGAATCGCTGGCAGGCTGGATGCGAGCGCTGATTGCGTACGTCCGCTCGGGCGAGCCCGATCTCACGAACAGGCAGATGGCTCTGCTGATGCTCGTCTATCTCACCCCCGGTCCGCACACGGTGCGTGGCCTCGCCAAGGTTCTCGGGTCTCGAAGCCGGTTGTGACCCGTGCCTTGAATACTCTCGGCACGCTGGGTTATCTCCGCCGGGAGCGGGACCCGGACGACCGCCGCAACGTGTTCGTTGTCCGGACCAGCAACGGGACTGATTTTCTTGAAGGGTTCAAACGCAACCTCCGGGAGAGCGACCGCGTCGCCGCGTCGCACCGGCCAGTTATTGGACAGCAACAGCCCGCCTTCGCCCACGGCCGCTGAGGAGTTTGCGCTGTCGGGCCCGTCAAACCCGCCCGACCCGCGCTTCAATGCCTATCGCCCAGACCTCGCCGATGTGGCCCTGGCTGGACGCGTGATCGCCTCGCATTACGCGGACCCGCTGCAGCGGTCGGTCACCATCAATGCCCCCTACGTCTTTCGCCGTCTGAGGGAGCGGAGGAAATTGCGGAGCTGGAACCGGAGGATTCGTTCAGCCTGCTGGACGACACTTTGGGCTGGGCCTGGGGCTACGCCGGCCGCGACCGCCTTGTCGGCTATGTGCGCTCGGACGCGTTGAGCGCCTGATCACATCTCGCCGCGTTGGCGGCGGATTTCGTACCATTTCTTCACATTGGCCTGGTGCTGCTCGAGCGTGTCCGCGAAGACGTGCCCGCCAGTTCCATCGGCGACGAAATAGAGCGCATTGGTCTTCGCGGGATTAAGCACCGCGGCAATGCTTTCCTTGCCCGGATTTGCGATCGGGCCTGCCGGCAGGCCGGGCTCCCGGTAGGTATTGTAGCCCGTGATTGCGTTCAGCTCCGACCGCTTGATCCGGCGGCCAAGCGGCTTGCCCTTGGTGATCGGGTAAATGACGGTCGGGTCTGCATCCAGCTTCATGCCGATCCGAAGGCGATTGCAGTAAACCCCTGCAACCATTGGCCGTTCGGACGCCTTGCCGGTTTCCTTCTCCACGATCGAAGCCAAAGTGAGAACGTCCTGCCGGGACGATACGGGGCAGTTGCCGCCTGGCGTCTTCAAAGCCTGGTCAAGCGTCTTGGTCATCGCGGCCTGCATCCGCGCAACAACGGAGGCGCGGGTTTCACCGCGTTCATAGCCATAGCTGTCGGGAAGCACTGACCCCTCGGGTATCGACGGGGTTGTACCCGTCAGGAAGTTGTTCGCGGACAGCTTCTCCTCGACGATGATCGAGGGCATGCCTTCGGTAACGGTGATGAGGCGTTGCATGGGTTTGCCGTGCTGCAACAGGTCGAGGATCGCCGCACCGCTAGCGCCCTTCGGAATCTCGAATTCGCCGGCCTGGACCGGATCGCCACTGCCCATGAAGCGTGCGCCAAGCTTGAAACGGTCGACAGAAGCAACCAGCCCCGCCTTGTAAAGCTGTCCCGCCACGGCGGACACGCTGGAACCCTCCTCGACCGTGAACGTCTGCGCCTTTGTGCTCGGGCCGGGCCCATACCATCCGTAGAGGACCGTCGCCGCGGCGACGCCAACCGCAACTGCCGCCCCCAGCGCCAGCAGGCGCCAGAGAGAGCGCACTAGACGGCCTTCATGATGATCGAGGCGTTCGTGCCACCGAAGCCGAAGCTGTTATTCAGCGCGGCGCGAACGGGCCGCTTCTTCGCCTTGTGTGGAACGAGGTCGACGCCTTCCGTACCTTCGTCCGGATCGTCGAGATTGAGCGTTGGCGGAACAATCTGGTCACGGATCGCCAGGATGCAGAAGATCGCCTCGACCGCTCCGGCACCGCCGAGCAAGTGGCCGATGGCCGACTTCGTGCTGCTCATCGACGCACCGTGGAGGTCATCTCCCAGGACTCGCTTCACTGCTGCCAGCTCGATCGTGTCGGCCATGGTCGAAGTCCCGTGCGCGTTGACGTAATCGATGTCCTCCGGCTGGAGGCCCGCCTTTTTCAGAGCCATGCGCATCGCCAGTTCCGCGCCCCGGCCCTCGGGGTGCGGCGCGGTCACGTGATAGGCGTCGCCCGACAGGCCATAGCCCGCGATCTCGGCATAGATCTTGGCGCCGCGCGCCTTGGCGTGCTCATATTCCTCGAGGACAACGACACCCGCTCCCTCGCCCATGACGAAGCCGTCGCGGCCCTTGTCGTAAGGACGGCTCGCTTGCTCGGGACGGTCGTTGAAGCTCATGTTCAGAGCGCGCGCCTGGGCGAAGCCTGCAACGCCGAGCGGGTTGATCGTGCTCTCGGCCCCACCGGCCAGCATGATGTCCGCGTCGCCGTCCTTGATCATGCGTGCAGCATCACCGATCGAGTGTGCGCCGGTGGAGCATGCGGTCACGACCGAGTGGTTGGGTCCCATCAGTCCATACTTGATAGAAACCTGACCGGACGTGAGATTGATCAGCCGTCCGTGCACGAAGTGCGGACTGACCCGCCCGGGCCCTTTTTCCGCCAGGACCAGGGATTCACTCTCGATGCCCGGAAGACCGCCGATACCGGACCCGATCGAAACGCCTGCGCGCTCCTTCGTTTCGTCGTCCATCTCCGTGAGACCAGCATCCTCCAGCGCCTGGCCGGCGGCATCGATCGCATAGACGATGAAAGGATCCACCTGACGCTGGACCTTGTGGTCGACACGCTTGTCGGGATCGAAGCCGTAGGGGTGATCCTTCGGCTTCACCTCGCCGGCGATCTTCGCCTTCTGGTCCGACGTATCGAAGCGGGTAATCGGAGCGATCCCGCTTTTGCCGGCAATAAGGTTCTGCCAAGTCGTCTCGACATCGCCTCCAAGCGGCGTCACGAGACCAAGACCCGTCACCACGACACGGCGCATCAGTTCACTCCACGATAGTCTTCAAAAGCAAACGGCCTCCCACAGGCTGCGGGAAGCCGTTCGTGCCGCCAGAATACATCCTGCCGGCGGCAGAATTCGGACCCCTTAGCCCTTGTTCTGCTCGATATAGTCGATCGCGTCCTTGACGGTGCTGATCTTCTCGGCGGCGTCGTCCGGAATCTCGACCCCGAACTCTTCCTCAAAGGCCATGACCAGCTCGACGATGTCGAGGCTGTCGGCTCCGAGATCGTCGATGAAGCTCGCGTCCTCGGTGACCTTGTCCTGCTCGACACCAAGATGTTCGACGACGATCTTCTTCACCCGATCGGCAGTCTCGCTCATGGAACCTTCCTCCGTTTTGTCTAATTTTGGCCAGCCCTAGCCCCGCAGTCTTATTCCGGCAAGTAGCGCAAATCGGGGTTCCGCTATCGGCCGTGAACGCTACGTAAAGCCAAGATTGAGGTCCTGAACGCGTGAATGCTCCAAATGCCTCACGTCCCCTGACGAATGGCGAGGTCAAGCTCGCGCGTTCGATCTTCGGCGATGCCATTGATTATGCGGCGGTTCGCCTGATTCGGCGCAAGTGGTGGCCATTGCAGCCGAGGAGCGTCGTCATGGCTCCTACCGGGAACATTCACTTCCACCCGGATGGCGACTTGTGGTCGGAGGACTTCAGTAAGGAGCCCCTGCACCGACAGGGCCTGTTCGTTCACGAACTGACACACGTCTGGCAGGCACAGAAGCGAGGCCGGTTCTACCTGCCGCTGATGCGCCATCCCTTCTGCCGATACCGCTATGAAATCGAACTGGGCCGCCGGTTCGAGGACTATGGACTGGAACAACAGGCGGAGATCGTCCGCCATCGCTTTCTGGCCGACCGAGGGTGGGTCGCGCCCGTCTGTCCGCCTGTCGAATTGCTTCCGTTTTCGGGAGAAATCGGTCTGTAGCGCGAGAGCAACACCAGCGTGACAAAGCTGGAGCGAAAGCATGGGCGCGCTTCCAATGACGCCCGTTCAGAATAATCATTACGCGTTCAGTACAGTTTCGCGCGACCAAAGGGGCTTTCATGCGCAACACCGCTCTTTTGCTGCTCGGCACCGCCGTCGCAGCTCTTTCGACACCTTCGTTCGCCCAATCGACGGAGGAGCAGACCGCCCAGTCTGCAAATCAGCCTGAAGCGGCGCCAGCGAGCGGGGACGAGATCATCGTGACCGCAACGAAGCGCGCGTCGCGTGTGCAGGACGTCCCGTTCTCGATCAACGCGCAGACCCAGGAAGACATTCAGCGCGCCAACGCGCAGTCGATTGAGGACATCAGCCGCAACGTCGCGGGCCTAACGGTCCAGAACCTCGGGCCTGGCCAGAGCCAGGTGTCCGTCCGCGGCGTTTCTGCAGGTCAGATCGCTCGCGACCAGCCGGGCGTGAAGGAGCAGGTCGGAATCTATCTCGACGAGACGATCACGTCCCTCTCGCTCTTCACTCCTGATTTCGACCTGTATGATTTGAACCGCGTGGAGACCCTCCGCGGACCGCAGGGCACCCTGTTCGGAGCCGGCAGCGTCGGCGGCACGATCCGCTACATTACCAATCAGCCAACCGTTGACCGCATCGAAGGCTCCATTGAAAGCGACGTGAACGTCCTGAAGGGCGGCGACTTCGGCTATGGTCTCAAGGGTGCAGTGAACCTTCCGCTCGGTGATACCGCGGCGGTCCGCGTGGTCGGCTACGGTACGCACTTCGGCGGCTTCATCGATTCCGTCGGTCCGTACAGCAAGGACAACGTCAACGACGGCGACCGCGTCGGCGGCCGAGTGTCGGTGCTCTTCCAGCCGGCCCCGGAACTGAAGATCACGCCGCGCATCGCGTACCAGAAGGTCGAGGCCGGCGGCTTCAACCGCGAGGATCACTACATCCTCTTCGACAACCAGTTCACCACGACGGGCGGCGACCTGATCGGAAAGCGCACGCAATATCTGAACTTCCGCGAGAAGTTCCGCGACAAGACGCTGCTCGCTGACCTCGTCGCAAGCTACGATTTCGGCCCTGCCGAACTGACGTCCGTGACCAGTTACGTCCATCGCGACATCCTGGTGAGCCGCGACGCTTCCGCGCTCACGGACTCGGTCACCATCAACCCGTTCGTCCTTGCCCTAGGAATGAACCCAGCGGCCATTCCGCTCTTCTCGAACCTTCGGGATACGACGAAGCTGAAGCAGTTTACCCAGGAATTGCGCATCGCTTCGACAGGGGCGGGACCGTTCCAATGGGTGTTCGGCGGCTTCTATTCCAAGGTCGACCGCAAGTATGCCCAGCGTCTCCCGACCCCGGGATATGACGCGTATGTCGATGCAGCGTTGGGCACGGGAACCTCGGCTGCCGTTGCGAACGGCTTCCCGGCGGACTCGCCTTACAACGCCGACATTCCTTACGACATCAAGCAGCGCGCGCTGTTCGGCGAAGTCAGCTATGACTTCGGTCAGTTCAAGCTGACCGGCGGCGGCCGCTACTACAACTTCAAGGAAGAGCGCGACTTTGTTTCCGGCGGCATCTTTTCGGACGTCAACACCAACCTTGGTGATCGCACGAAATCGGACGGTTTCTCCCCGCGGGTGATTGCGACCTGGGAACCGACGAACAATTTCAGCGTGAACATCCAGGCCGCGAAGGGCTTCCGCCTGGGCGGCATCAATGACCCGATCAACGTTCCGCTCTGCTCACCTGCCGACCTTGCCACGTTCGGCGGGCTTGGCGCTTATGACGATGAGACGCTTTGGAATTACGAAGCCGGCGTCAAATATTCGAAGAACGGCATCACCTTTAATTCGGCCATCTTCCACAACGAGATCCGCGATCTGCAGGTGACGCTGACTGCAGGAAGCTGCTCGTCTCGCGTGGTCTTCAACGTTCCGAAGGCCCACTCGACCGGCATCGAAGCGGAGTTCTCCGCGAACCCGCTTCCGGGCCTCGAGTTCTCGATCAACGGTAACTACCAGAACGCAGAATTCGATTCGACCGTGGTGGGCGGAAGTCCGGTTGCTCCGATCGGCGGGATCGAAAAGGGCAACCGCCTGCCGACGGTCCCCAAATTCCAGATCGCGGCATCGGCGACCTACGGCCTGCCGATCAGCGATACGATGGACTGGTCGATCACCGGCAGCGTGCAGCACATCGGCAACCGCTTCGGCGAGCCTGGCGACCAGGTTTCCGGTGCCGGCCTTGTCGGCAATGCCTTGTTCTATGATCCGGTCACCGGCGCTTACGGCACCGGCGTCAACGACATCGGCTCCCTGCGCTTGCCGTCGTACACAATCGCCAACCTGTCGATGAACCTGAACCTGGCCAGCGGGCTCGAATTCACGGTCTATGCGAAGAACCTGTTCGACGAAAATCCGAAGCTTTCGATCGACCGCGAGCGCGGTCTTCGCGCGCGCTTCGGATATTTGATCGGCCAGCCTCGAACGATCGGACTGACGGCGCGGTACAAGTTCCGCCAGGTCGACGCACCACCGCCCCTCCGCCGCCCCACCCCCGCCGCCTCCGCCGCCGCCGGCGACGCAGACTTGCGCGGATGGGTCGGTCATCCTGGCGACGGACGCTTGCCCGGTTCCGCCGCCGCCTCCGCCGCCGCCGCCGGCGCCGGAACGCGGTTGATCGCAGTATGAGTAGCGGCAAGTCGAAAGCCTCGCCGCACTTGCATGTCACGCGCCGCTCGCTCCTAAAGGGGCGGGCGGCGCTGCCGTTCTGGCTGCGGGGAGCTCGTCGATGGCAAAGGGGAAAAGCGAGCGCGTAATCGTCCTCGGCGCCGGCGTGTTCGGGGCCTGGACGGCGCATCACCTCCAGAATGCGGGCCACAAGGTGACCCTGATCGACGCCTGGGGCGCCTCCCATAGCCGCGCGTCGTCGGGCGGGGAGTCGCGGCTGACCCGGGCGGGCTACGGCAAGGATGCCATCTACACGCGGTTCGCGACCGAGAGCCTCGGGCAGTGGCAAGCATTGAGCGCAGTCTCGGGCCTGCCGATCCTGATCCCCTGCGGCGTCGTCTTCTTCTCCGCTGTGGAGGACGATTACTTCCGCAGCAGTATCGAGGTTCACAAACAGCTCGGCCTGCCCATCGAGCAGATGGACCGCGCCGCGATGCAGCGCCGATTCCCGATGATTGATTTCGAAGGAATCGAGATCGGCCTGTTCGAGCCGAAATTCGGAGCGCTAATGGCCCGCCGCTCGGTCCAGACCCTGGTCGACCGGTTCGTGCGCGCTGGGGGCGAATATCGTCTAGGGCAGGCAAAGCCCATTCAGGGTGATGAGACGCTAAAGACGGTAAAGCTGCAGTCAGGCGAGGATCTGTCCGCCGACCGCTTCGTTTTCGCGCTCGGGCCGTGGTTGCCGAAGATCTTTCCGGACGTGCTTGGAAAGAAGATCTTCGCGACGCGGCAGGAGGTATTCTATTTCGCCAAGCCGGCGGGAGACAAAAGCTATTCGCCCGAAGCAATGCCGGGCTGGGCGGATTTCAATGCCGGTGACATCTTCTACGGCTTCCCCGACCTAGAGAACCGCGGGGTCAAGTTCGCGCATGACCAGCATGGCGTCCTGATCGACCCGGATACGCAGGACCGGCGGCCGACACAGGCGGCGCTGAACGAAGTCGTTGCCTTCCGTGATCGCCGCTTTCCGGGCCTACGCGGCGCTCCGCTGACTGGTGCGGAGGTCTGCCAGTACGAGAACAGCTCCAACGGCGACTTCTTGATCGACATGCACCCCAGCATGCCGAACGTGCTGCTGGTGGGCGGCGGCTCAGGCCACGGGTTCAAGCACGGGCCGGAAGTCGGCCGCTATGCCGCTGCCCGCCTGTTCGGAGCCGTGAAGGAAGAACCGCGCTTCAGCCTCGCCACCAAGGGCGAAACCCAGCACCGCGAGGTTCATTAGTCCGGCTTCTTCGCCACCCCCACGAGCGCAGGCCGAAGCAATCGGTCCTTGAGCATGTAGCCGGGCTGCATCTCCTGGACGATCGACCCCGGCTCTGCATCGGCGCTGGGGATTTCCATCATCGCCTGATGCTTGTTCGGGTCGAGCGGCTCGCCCATCGCCTCTATGCGGGTCACGCCGTGACGGGTGAACACCTGGTCCAGCTCTCGCGCAGTCGACTCAATGCCCGCGAGGAAATTGCTCGCCACCTTGTCGTTGCGCAGCTCTTCGGAGACTGCGTTCAGCGCGCGCTCCAAATGATCCTTGATCGCCAGCATGTCGCGGGCGAATTGGGTGGTTGCATAAAGACCAGCCTGCTGCTTCTCGGTCTCCAGTCGCCGGCGAACGTTCTGGATTTCCGCGGCAGCATAGAGCGCCTTGCTGTTGGCCTCCTCAAGTTGCCTTTCGAACTCCGCCACGCGGTCATGCTCGGCAACTTCGGGAGCGCCTTGAGCGGTTTCGCGACGAATGTCCTCCGCCTCGTTTTCGTACCTGTCTTCGTTCTCAATCATGCCATCAATCTCGTAAGGGCCTTGGCCGTGAAGTCTACCATTGGGATGACTCGGGCATAGTTCAAGCGCGTGGGCCCGATGACTCCGACAACGCCAACGACGTCACCCTGGCTCCCGCGATAGGGGCGGCGATGACGGAAGAGCCTGACAAAGCGAACATCCTGTTTTCGCTTCCGATGAAGATCCGGCAACCTGGAGCATCGCGTGCACCTTCCAGCACCCGAGCAATTTCCTGCCTGTTCTCAAGCTCTTCCAGCAAGCTGCGGACGCGTTCGAGGTCGGCGGCTGCTTCATCGTCGATCAGGTTGGCCTGCCCGCGAACGATCAGCACGGGCCGACGCTGATGATCCTCGCTCCACGCCGCCAGCCCCGAAGCAATGAGTGACGCAGCGGCATGGTCGAGCGCTTCCCGCCGATCGCGGATTTCCGCCAGCAAGCGCGCTTGCGCCTCCGCGAGCGTCATTCCCGCCAGGTTAGCATTGACGAAGTTAGTGACCTCGTTGAGCGCATCGGCGCTGGTCGCTCCGTCGAGATTGACGACGCGGTTCTCGATATTGCCGTCCGCGCCGACGAGAACCGCAAGGGCGCGGTCCGGCCCAAGCGGCACGAGGCCAAGCTGCTTCAACCGCATCTCGCTTTTGGGTGCGAGCACGACGCCCGCGGCCTGAGAAAGGCCGGACAGCGCTGCGGAAGCAGCCGCAAGCGCATCCTCGATTGGCTGGTCACGAACGATCTGACGTTCGATCTCGCGCCGCTCGCGAGGATCGGGTGCAGCGACCTGCATGATGCCATCGACGAACAGCCGAAGGCCGATTTCCGTCGGGATTCGTCCGGCGGAGGTGTGCGGATGCGTCAGCAGGCCCCGTTCCTCCAGGTCCTGCATCACGCCACGGATCGACGCCGGCGAGAGGTTGACGGTCCCGGTCAGCGCCTTGGAGCCGACCGGAATACCGCGCTCGAGATAGGCCTCGACCACGTGGCCGAAGATCTCGCGCATGCGATTGCTGAGATCGCCGATATGCTCTGCCATAGGCGCCGATGTATGAAGCCGGCGCGCCGACCTCAACGTTCTTGTGTCGCAGGGCGCGTTTCGACGGGCGCCACAGCCTTGGCAGCATCCTCAACGATCCGGTCGGCGGCAAAGACGGCTGCGCCGAGTTCGGCATCGCGGCCCTTCTCGCAATTGCCGTCGAACGGGAGTGACTGCTCGCCCGACCCGTCATTCCACCGGAACGTGCCGTAAGGACCGTCGGTGCGGCGCAGATCGCAGTGTTCGGGCTGGGCGAGCACTTCCCGGATGCGGACGACCGCAGCGGCCAGTTCCTCTCTTGCGGCCGGTGTCAGCGTCAGCCGACGAAACTCGATCGTCGTATTTGCCGGGTCCTTGCCCGGTTGTCCTCCAGACGAGAATTCGACCCGACCGTCGGCGTCCACGCTCCAGCTCCGCAGGGTCACCCCCACGATTTCACATCGGCGGCAACCGATTGGAGTTTGTGCGGCGTCGAACTGCTTTCGGCGGAGGGCGTCGGCGCACACGACACCAGAAATGCACTTCCGAGATAAATGAGCGAGCGCATGGCTTGTCCCCGGTTGAATGATTCCTCTGGCATCCATATGGCCGCCGCAAATCCAAGACGAGAGGAATCACATGCGCCCAAGCGGCCGCGCACCCGACCAGATGCGAGCACTGAGCTTCGAACCCGGCTTCACGCGTCATGCGGAGGGCTCGTGCCTCGTCTCGTTCGGCGACACCCGCGTGCTGGTTACGGCATCGGTCGAGGACAAGGTTCCACCCTTCCTTCGCGGCAAGGGCCAAGGCTGGGTCACGGCCGAATATGGGATGCTCCCGCGCGCGACCCATACCCGCGGCAATCGAGAGGCCGCCAAGGGCAAGCAGTCGGGGCGCACGCAGGAGATCCAGCGCCTGATCGGTCGTTCGCTGCGGGCAGTGGTCGACCTGAAGGCGCTCGGCGAGCGGCAGATCATCGTCGACTGTGACGTGATCCAGGCGGACGGAGGAACGCGGACGGCATCCATTTCGGGTGCTTGGGTCGCGCTTCGGATTGCGGTCGACAAGTTGCTCGCATCGAAGGCGATCGAGAAAGATCCAATCCGTATGCAGGTCGCAGCAGTGAGCTGCGGCATCCACCAGGGCAACGCGGTGCTGGACCTCGACTATGAGGAAGACAGCTCGGCCGGGTCGGACGGCAATTTCGTCCTGACGTCCGACGGCTCGATCGTCGAAGCACAGGTGACGGCCGAGGGCGAAACCTACGACGAAGAGGGATTGCTGAGACTGCTACGGCTCGCACGCATAGGCTGCGGGGATATCTTCGAGGCGCAGCGCAAGGCGACGGGCAAGTGAGGCCGATCGGCGACAAGCTCGTCATCGCCACTCATAATGCGGGCAAACTGCGCGAGATTGCGGCGCTGATCGAGCCGCTCGGCATCCAATGCTTCAGCGCGAAAGAGCTCGACCTGCCGGAGCCGGAAGAGATCGGGAATACCTTCGCCGACAATGCCGACCTGAAGGCGCGTGAGGCGGCAGACCTGTCGGGCCTTCCGGCGTTGGCGGACGACAGCGGGTTGTGCGTCGATGCGCTTCATGGCGCTCCTGGCATCTTTTCAGCACGCTGGGCTGAGGACGAAGAGGGCAACCGCGACTGGATGCGTGCGATGGACCGAGTCTGGCGGGAGTGCGAGGCGACCGAGCCCGACGCTGCTCCGGCAGCGCATTTCGTCTGCGCGCTGGCAATCGCCTGGCCGAACGATGGACAGGCCGAGAATTTCGAGGGTCGTGTCGACGGGACGCTGACCTGGCCACCACGGGGAGAAAAGGGCTTCGGCTACGACCCGATCTTCGTGCCAGCGGGACACGAACTGACGTTCGGCGAGATGGAGCCCGACGACAAGCACCGCATGAGCCATCGCGCGGAAGCCTTCCGAAAGCTGGTAGAAGCGTTGCAGTGACTGCCGAGCCACTGGCTCTCTACGTCCACTGGCCGTTCTGCGTCAGCAAATGCCCTTACTGCGATTTCAACAGTCACGTCCGATCGGGCGTCGACCAGAATGAGTGGCGTGAAGCACTCCTCGCCGACCTCGCACATGAAGCGCGGCTGCTGCCCGGCAGGACGCTGACGTCGATCTTCTTCGGTGGCGGTACCCCCTCCCTAATGGAACCGAAGACGGTCGGAGACATCATCCGCAGCGCGCGCCAGAACTGGGATGCATCCGACGACATCGAAATCACTCTCGAAGCGAACCCGAACTCCGTCGAAGCAGACCGCTTCGCAGATCTCGCCTCCGCGGGCGTCAATCGTCTGTCGCTGGGATTGCAGAGCTTCGAAGATGAGAAGCTCGCCTTTCTCGGGCGTGCACACTCGGCGGCCGAAGGGCAGCGGGCGCTCGACCTTGCCCAAGAGCATTTCGAGCGAGTGAGCTTCGACCTGATCTACGCCCTGCCCGGCGAGACCCAGGCAGACTGGTCCGCCACCCTCGACCGAGCACTCTCGAGGGCACGTCGCATCTGTCGCTCTATCAGCTGACGATTGAGCCCGGGACGCGCTTCGCGTCGATGGTTGCGAAATCAGAATTTAAGCCGCTGGATTCCGATGAGGCCGCCGAACTCTACGAGGTCACCGCATCGCGAACGCAGGCGGCCGGCATCCCGAGCTACGAAGTCAGCAATTACGCTCGCGCCGGGCACGAGAGCCGGCATAATCTCACCTACTGGCGCTATGGCGACTACGCGGGGATCGGGCCCGGAGCGCATGGGCGGCGCTTGGGCCAGCGCACTGCCCGTCATCGAAAGCCGGAAAACTTCCTGTCGGGATTGAAGCGGAACGGCCACGGCATCGTCGAAGAGGAACCGCTGGAGCCTTCCGAGGCGGCCGACGAGGCGCTGGTCATGGGGCTTCGACTATCGGAGGGCATCGAGCCCGAAAGACTGTCTCTCCGCTTCGGCAGACTGGTGTTCGATCATCGCGCCGTCGAGCGACTTATCGAGAGCGGTCACCTGGAGCAGCACGGTGCGCGTTTGCGTGCCACCCCGCGGGGCGGCTCGTGCTCGATCGCGTTCTCGCGGAGATTGCGGCTACGTGACCTATTTCGGCGCGTCTGCCGCGTAGTGATCGGAAGCCGTCGCGACAAAGTCCTCCACCTGCGCTTCGGCGTTGGACTCCGACTCCTTTTTCGACATCTTGTTCTTGGAATCGAAGGCCCAGATCGCGGACTTAAATCCGGATTCCTGCGCCGAGCATTTCTGCCGTGCGAAGGCTGAAAATGCGTCCGTGGCCACCTTCTGGTCCTTGGCCTCGGCCGACGCTTGCTTGAGGCAAGCGCGGAACGCGGTGCGTGCATCATTGGCCGCTGCGGTCTGGAACGCCGCCGCCCAGATTGCGGACGACACGAACAAAACGATCATGACCCTCTCCCAGAGCCTTAAGAGATCGGAGGATGACTCTTTTCCTTCGCCTTTGGAAGTGACTTGCTTGAAGGGTTGCCGGGTTGGCACATCGGGTGCCATTCACGACTGCGAATGACCGAAGATCGCCTTCCGCCCGGCCTCTATATCGTCGCGACCCCCATTGGGAATTTGGGAGACCTCTCGCCGCGAGCAGCGAACACGCTTCGGGGCGCGGATCTGGTGCTCGCGGAAGACAAGAGGGTGACCGCGAAATTACTGTCGCACACGGGCGCCAGGACACGACTCGCAAATTACAACGATCACACGAGCGAGGCGGAGCGGAATGCGATCGTCGCGCGGCTTGGATCGGAGGCGATCGCGCTCGTCAGTGATGCCGGGACCCCGCTCATTTCAGACCCCGGCTACAAGCTCGTTCGCGCTGCCCGGGAGGCCGGTCATGACGTGCACACCGTTCCTGGCCCGTCTGCGGTGATCGCAGCACTCACCCTCGCTGGGCTGCCGACCGACCGGTTCCTGTTCGCAGGCTTTCTCCCGTCCAAGGCGAAGGCGCGCACCGACGCGATCGAGGAAGTTTCCACCATTCGCGCAACCTTGGTCTTCTTCGAAAGCGGTCCGCGCCTGGCCGACGCAATCGCCGCCCTGCGTGAAGGGCTGGGAGATCGCGAGGCCGCCGTCGTGCGCGAAATCAGCAAGCTCCACGAGGAAACGGTCACCGGCTCCCTTGCGGACCTTGTTGAGCGTTACGCAGACAAACCTCCGAAGGGCGAGATCGTTATCGTCGTGGGTCCCCCACCCGAGCGCTCCGAAGCAAGCGATGAAGAACTCGATCTCGCCCTCGACGAAGCTCTCAGGACTCAATCGCCATCGCGCGCGGCCGCCGAAGTCGCTTCATTGCTGAATGTCCCCAAGAAGCGCGCCTACGCACGCGCCCTCGAACGCTCGAAGTGAATCGCGAAGCGGCCGAGAAACGTGGCCGCAGTGCCGAGACGATTGCCTGCTGGTGGCTGCGCCTCCGTGGCTGGCGAATCCTCGCGCGAAGGGCCCGCGTGCCCGGCGGCGAGGTCGACATCATCGCGCGGCGTGGGCGGACGCTGGCGTTCGTCGAGGTCAAAGCTCGAGCGACCGAGCAGGCCGCAGCAATGTCGCTCGATCCCTGGCGAATTCGTCGCGTCGTCGTTGCCGCCGAGCGGCTGGCGCCTCGCTTCCAAAAGCCCGGTGACGACATTCGGATCGACGCGATCTACGTCGTGCCGGGCCGCCTGCCGCGCCATGCCCCGAACATTTGGCAAGGGTGACAAAGGCCTGAGCCTCGCCTAGTCGGCGGCAATGTCGCTGCGCGTCGCCGTTCAGATGGACCCGCTGGAGAGCATCAATATCTCCGGCGATTCGACGTTCGCGATCATGCTTGGAGCGCAGCAGCGCGGGCACACGCTTTACCACTACCTCGCCGAAGACCTGACCTGGCAGGACGGCCGCCTGTACGCCGGCGCGCACGAAGTCACAGTGCAGCCGGTCGCTGGTGCTCACTTCAAGCGCGGCGAGTTCGTGATCCTCGACCTCGGCCGGGACGTGGACGTAGTTCTGATGCGGCAGGATCCGCCCTTCGACCTTGGCTACATCACCGCGACCCATCTGCTTGAGCGGATCAAGGACGAGACCTTGGTGGTCAACGATCCGACCGCCGTCCGGAATTCTCCCGAAAAGGTCTGGGTTCTCGACTTCGCCCGGTTCATGCCGCCGACAATGGTGACGCGCTCGATCGGCGCCGCTCGCGAGTTCCTGAAGACGCATGGCGACATCGTGGTGAAGCCGCTCCACGGCTTTGCCGGCGGCTCCGTCTTCCGCATCGGAGCCGATGGTCGCAACCTCGCCTCGCTGATGGAGCTGTTCAACCGCACCTACCGCGAGCCGCACGTCGTCCAGAAATTTCTCCCGGAGATCTCCGAGGGCGACAAGAGAATCGTCATTGTCGACGGCGAAGTGGCCGGCGCGGTCAACCGCGTGCCCGGCGCCGGTGAAATCCGTTCCAACCTCGCGGTCGGCGGCAAGGGACAAAAAACGGAACTGACAGCTGAGGAACTCGAAATCTGCGCCGTGCTCGGCCCGGAGCTCAAGCGGCGCGGTCTCCTTTTCGTCGGGATCGATGTCATTGGCGGCAAGTGGCTGACGGAGATCAACGTCACATCGCCCACCGGCATCGTCGCAATCGACAAGTTTAACGGTACCGATACCCCTGCGCGCATATGGGATGCGATCGAGGCACGTCTCGAGGCACGGCGGAGCGCGTGATCCTATGAATGACTGGGTCATCCGCCTGATCGAGCAATCGGGCTACCTCGGAGTCGGCTTCCTGATGTTCCTGGAAACCGTTTTCCCTCCGATCCCTTCGGAAGTGATCATGCCGGTCGCGGGGATGGCTGCTGCCGAGGGCACGCTGAGCTATTGGCTGGTCGTCGCCAGCGGCACCGCGGGCGCGATGCTTGGAAACATTGTCTGGTACCTGGCCGCTCGCGCGCTTGGCGTGAACCGCCTGGAGCCGATCATCCGCAAGCACGGACGTTGGGTGACGATGACCTGGCCCGAAGTCGAGAGGGCCCAGGTCTGGTTTCGCCGCAACGGCGTCTTCTTCGTCTTCCTCGGGCGGCTGCTTCCGACGGTCCGCTCGCTAGTCTCGGTTCCGGCCGGCCTCCTGAAGATGCGGTTCAAGACCTTCTTCATCGCCTCTACACTGGGGACGGCGGGCTGGACTGCCCTGCTCGCGACGGCTGGTTACAAGCTGAAAGAGAATTTCAGCGAGATCGACCAATATGTTGGCACCGCGTCCAACGCGATCCTTGCCGTTCTCGTCGTCGGCTACCTCTGGCGGCTGTGGAATCATCGCCATGCGGAATCCGGCGAATAGGCGTTGCAAGTCGCACCGCCGCTCGCCAGCCTAAGGGGGTGAGCGGCAAGACCGTCCTGATCCTCGGTTCCTACGCGCCATCGCTGGTGCATTTTAGAGGCGAACTGATCGCGGCGATCGCGCAGCGAGGCCACAGAGTCGTCGCCGCGGCACCGCAGATTTCGGCCGAAATCGCCGAGCAGCTTCGGGACCGCGGAGCGGAGCCGCGGGAACTTTCGCTAGTCAACGCCAGCCTCAATCCGTTCGCCATGTTGCAATCCTTCCGAGATGTGCGGCGCCTGATCCGCGATGTCGGACCGGATGTCTTGATCGCATATACGATCAACTTCCCAATCAGCCCGTAACGCCCGGTTCCAGCAACCGTTCGACAAAGGGAGACAGGCATGGGCAAGGGCGAAATCACGAAGGCACTCATAGGAGCGATGCTCCTCGCCGCGCCCGCGACCGGCTTTACGCAGACCGGCTGGGTGCCTGGCGCAGAGATCACCGGGCAGTCGGTCCAGGTCGAAACCAACGGAGTCACCAACACCGTCTTCTTCGACCCCGGCGGAGTAGCGCGGATCCAGACTCCTCGCGGCATCATGGTCCCCGGGAGCTGGGCCACCGCAAACGGGCAACTTTGCCTGACGACGGGCGGAGCGCAGGAATGCTGGCCCTACGCGCAGCCTTTCAAGGCCGGTCAGCAAGTCACGCTGACCAGCAGCTGCAACGCGGCATCGCGCTGGACTGCACTCGGCACAAACCAGGCAGCTCCCGAGCAGGCACGCGCCGGCGAGCGCGGTTAAGACTGCGCTAGTTTACGGGCGCGAGTAGCGCGAATTTCGGGATGTCGACATCGAACGCCCCGCCATCCTCATCGACCATCCGATAAGACCCGCCATCGACCCCGTCGGCGTATCCAGCGGGCATCCGGAAACATAATCAAAGCTCCCGTCGGGAGCGATCAGCGGCATTTCTCCGACGACGCCTTCGCCGTGGACCTCGTGAACGCCGCCGCGGCCGTCCGTGATCGTCCAGCTGCGCGAAAGGAGCTGGACGGAGCGGCTGCCGCCGTTCTCGATGCGGACGTGATAGGACCAGAACCAGCGGTTGATCGAAGGATCCGACTGCTCGGCGAGGAAGCTGACCGCGACGCGCACTGTGATGCCGTTCGTCGTCGCGACGTTCGAAAACAGCATCGCGAGTGTGTCGAGACCGGTCACACGCTTGAGCTAATGCAGCTTGGCCGGGCAAACAACGCCTAGATCCCGCCGGCGCGAAGAATTCGCCCGACCAGTCTCGATCGCGCTTCCCCCAGACCCGAAACACGGCCCGTAAGGATGTCGCGGGACAGGAAATGACCGCTAAGCACAAGCCCGTCGCGGATGTCCTCCCAGCTCGCCGGACCGCCTTCACGAACAAATCTTGGCAAGATGAGCAGCTTGCCCGCATACGGCTCTGCCTCGGCCGCGCTGACCGCCCGCCCCGAACCTGGACTGACCGCGACGAGGCCGTCGTTCGACCCGGTTACCGCGCAAGTCTCAAGATCGAGGCCGAACCCCAATTCCGCCAGCAAGAGCAGCTCGTAGCGGACCAGCAGACTTGACCAGCCAAGCGCGGAAGGAGCGGCTTCGATCAGCGCAAGAAGGGCGTCCAGCGCATCGTAGAGGCGCGGATAGGGCTGTCCCTCGGGAAGCGCGGCTGCGGTCAGCGCCGTAACCCAGTCGATCGCCGCCGCCGGAAGCGGTTCGGTGATCAGTGGTGCGCGGCTGTGTTCCAATTCCACTTCGGCATGGGCGAGCTGTTCCTCGGTCCGCGACCGCAGCCGCGCCTGTACCAGGTTCCCGGGCACCAGCACCGGCCGCATCCGCCGGCCGCGAGCGCCGCGCACGTATGCTGCCTGCAATCCATCCTTCGGCGTCATCAGCCGAACGACCGCGCCATGCTCCGCATGCGTTCTCAATGCGCAGACGATGGCAGGCGTATCGATGTTCACGCGTCAGCCGGCCGGATGAAAATAATCGTAGAGCTGCCGCGCCATTGTCCTGCTGATGCCGGGTGCGCGCTCGAGGTCCTCCAGCGCAGCCCCCTTGACCGCTCGGCGGTGCCGAAGTGCATGAGCAAGGCGCGTTTGCGGCTCGGGCCGATGCCAGGGACATCATCCAGCGTCGACGTCGTCAGGCTCTTCGCACGCTTCGCGCGATGCGTGCCGATGGCGAACCGATGCGCCTCGTCCCGCAGGCGCTGGATGTAGAACAGCAGGGCCGAGTTCGGGGCAAGGTGATCTCACGCCCACCTGGGAAGTGAAATACCTCGCGGCCCTCGCGCCCGTGATGCGGGCCTTTGGCGACACCGACGACAGGCACGTCGTGAACGCCGGCATCCTCCATGACTTCACAGACTGCGGATAGCTGTCCCTTGCCGCCGTCGATCAAGAGCAGGTCGGGCCATTCGCCGCTCTGCCGGTCAGGATCCTCCTTCTCCAGCCGGGCGAAGCGCCGCTCCAGCACTTCACGCATCATCGCATAGTCGTCGCCCGGCTGCGTCTCGGCCCGCTTGATGTTGAACTTGCGGTAGCTGTTCTTGCGGAACCCTTCCGGCCGGCGACGATCATCGCACCGGTCGCGTTGGTGCCCATGATGTGGCTGTTGTCGTAAACTTCGATGCGCTTGGGGATGTCGGCCAGCTCGAACGTGTCGGCAAGCTCGCGCAGGATTTTGCCCTGCGTCGTGGTCTCCGCGAGCCGGCGATCCAGGGCTTCCTCGGCGTTGCGACGGGCTTGGTCGAGTAGCTTCTTGCGGTCGCCGCGCTTGGGAATTTCGATGGCAATGCGGCGCCCTGCCCGCTCCGACAGCGCTTCTTCCAGCACTTCGAAGTCGGCCAGCTCGCGATCGACCAGGATGCGCTTGGGTGGCGGCATGTCCTCGTAGAACTGGACCAGGAAACTCGACATGACCTCCTCTTCCGGGACGTCGCTGGTGTGCGCCGGAAAGAAAGCGCGGTGTCCCCAATTCTGGCCGCCACGGATGAAAAAGCCCTGGATCGACACGGTTCCCGCCTTGCAGGCCAGCGCGAACACGTCCGCATCGCCGAGACCCTCCGCGTGCACGGTCTGTGAGCCCTGGATGTAAGTCAGCGCCCGCAGCCGGTCGCGGTAAACGGCGGCCAGTTCATAATCCTGCTTCTCGGCGGCTGCCGCCATCTGCTTCGAAAGGCGCGCCTGGACGCCCGTCGACTTGCCGGAGAGAAAGTTCTTCGCGTCCTCGACCAGCTCACCATAGTCGGTTTCGCTGATCCGGCCGACGCAAGGCGCCGAGCAGCGCTTGATCTGATAGAGCAAGCACGGCCTGGATCGATTCTCGAAATAGCTGTCCGAGCAGCTCCGCAGCAGAAACAGTTTCTGCAACGCGTTGAGCGTTCGGGTGACGGATCCGGCGCTGGCGAACGGTCCGAAATACTGACCCTTCGTCCGCCTAGCGCCGCGATGCTTCTGGACCCGGGGGAACGCGTGATCCTCACGGAGCAGGATGAAGGGGAAGCTTTTGTCATCGCGAAGAAGGACGTTGTAGGCGGGCCGGAAACGCTTGATCAGCTGCGCCTCCAGCAGCAGCGCCTCGGCCTCGGTTCGTGTCGTGACAATGGTCATCGACCGCGTCTGCGCGACCATCCGCTGCAGCCGTTTCGGAAGGCGAGCCACCTGCGTGTAGTTCGTGACCCGGTTCCGTAGCGCGCGCGCCTTGCCGACGTAGAGCACGTCGCCCCGAGCATCCTGCATCCGGTAGACGCCTGGTCGGACCGGGAGGGTCTTCAAAACCTCGCGGATTGCTGCGACGCCTTTTTCGAGGTCCGGCTGGTCAGCTCCTCGAACGGCATACGTCGCCTGGTCCTCATTGAAGCGTTCGGCCGCGCCGGGATGCTCAGGTCGATCGGCGGGCGTGCGATTCATGTTTCCGACTTAGTGCGTGACCTCTCCGCTTGCGAGGGCATCGTTGGCGGACGCGGTGGCAAGCCCTTGCACCGACAGCCTGCGGTTCGGCGCGGCCTCGAGCGCTCTGCTGAACGCCGCTGCGGCCTCGGCTTTCCTGCCGTCGGCGAGGAGCTCCTCTCCGAGCATTTCGGCGCTTGGCTTGGCAAGTACTGGCGGCCCGAACGGAACCGGCAATCGGGATTCGGCAGCAGCGGCTTCGCGTAGGAGCCGCAGACCTTTCTCGCGCTCGCCTCGCGAGAGCGCGACGGCGGCCTCGCCTTGGGCGATTGCGCGGTCGAACCACGGTAGCGATTCGTCGTCGTCGGGCCATTCTGTCTTGATCGCGGCGGCGATGGACTCTCGCTGGGCCTTCATTTTTCCCAGCGCAGTTTCGGCCCGAGCAGGCGATCTTCTTGCAGCAAGCAGGTCCGCATAGGCCAGCGTGAACCGTGCAACCGCCAGTTTATCGCCGACTGGCAAAGCGGTAGCTGGCCAGCGACCGGTATCCACACCGTGGCGCGTGGCGATCTGCGCCCAGTTGGTGATCAGGTTCCGAGAACCACCTAGAACCGACTTGTCGGCGACGGACGACTGATCGCCCAACGCTTCCGCCTTGCACGCATCGACCAGCGTCTGGCTGTCCTTACCCTGCTGGTCGAGCGCGTAGGCGAGCCATTCATTGTAGTGCCCGCACGACGTCGCGGGCTTCCCTTGCGCCGCGCGCTGGCCGTTGACGACCGCCATCGCCTGCCGGTTGGCAAGTTCGACTTGCGGCCAACGTCCAAGGGCCAAATAGATGTGCGACACCATGTGCTGGGCATGACCTGCATCGGGCGCAACGAGCGCATATCGGCTGGCCGCACGTTCTCCGAGCGGCGCATGGGCCGGGTCATCGTACGTGTGGATCAGGTAATGAACGACGCCGGGGTGATCGGGGTGAGCTGGAAAGGCCTCCTCGAGCAAGGCCGCGGCCTGCATATAGAGCCCGATGTCGCGCCCGTTATGGGCCGTGCCCATGATCGACAAAGCGTAGAAGGATCGCGCGTCGATGTCGTTCGGGTCGGCGTCGAACACGACCTTCATCCTGTCGGCGTAGGCGAAGTCCCGCTCGTATTTGGAACCGTTGCCGTACAAGGCCTCGACCGCGTCGAGCCACTGCGCTTCGCGAGGGCTCCTCGCCTTTGCCTTGCGAGCGGCGGGCGTTGGACCAAGGCGCGTGAGTACCGCGCGCGCCGCCGCCGCATCCTGTTCGGCCCAGAGCGGGTGGTTGTAAGTCATCGCTTCGCCCCAATAGGCGAGCACGAAATCAGGATCGGCAGCCTGGGCCGCGCGAAATGCTTCCTCCGCGGACGAATACTCAAAGTTGTGGAGCAGCGCGAGGCCGCGGAGAAAAGGCGCCTGCGCAGCGGCATTGCCCTCGTTTTTCATCTTCACCGAGCCGACTCTTGCGGAATTCGTCGAGGACGCCGCGTGCTCGTGCTGAGCAAGACCAGGAGACGCGGCAATAAGCAATGCCGCGCCTGCAAGCAGAATTATTCGCATCGGCGCCCCCTTTAGATCGCAGGCTAGTTGCCGACCGACCGAAGGGCAAATCGCCTAAGCGGCGGCGCGCGCTTGCTCCGCTTCCTCGAGCATCCATTCGACCGCCGCACGGGCGTGAATGGCAGCGGTGTCGTAGACCGGAAGGACGTTGGCGCGCGTGTCGACGGCGAGCGCCAGCTCGGTGCAGCCGAGGACGACGGCCTGAGCCTTGTGCTTGGCGAGCTCGGTCATCAGCGTCTTGAGCTTGCGCTGACTGTCGCGGACCACGCGTCCTCGGGCAAGTTCCTCAAAGATAATCCGGTCAACTTCGGCGATCCACGCGGGATCGATCGTAACGAGATCGATGCCGCGCGATTCAAGGCGACTGCGGACGTATGGCTCTGTCATGGTGAAGCGCGTGCCGAGCAAGGCGACGCGCCCGATGCGATCCGCCGCGAGCCTATCGCCGGTCGGATCGGCGATGTGCAACACCGGAATGTCGACGTTTGCGGCGACGGCGTCATAAACCTTGTGTGTCGTGTTGCAGGCCATCAGCATGCCTCGGCGCCGGCTGCCTGGAGGCGTTGTGCAGCGTCGATGTTGAGCTTGGCGACGCCGTCCCAATCGTTAGCATCCTCGAGCGCGATCAGGTCCGCAAAGTCGACGCTTTCAAGCACCAGCCTCGCACTGTGGAAGCCGCCGAGCCGCTGGGCGACCGCGCGGTTGATGTGATTGTAATATAATGCGGTCGACGACCAGCTCGTCCCGCCGATGATTCCCAGCTTGCGCAAAGCCGCTGCCCTTCCCCACTATCTTGAATGGAGCAGACGCGACACCTGGCTCCCGTTGACGATTTGCCGTCGGAAAACCAAGCTTGGCAAGACGTAAATTACTGATTTACCGGAAAATTAATCGGGGTGCGGCCAGCAGTTCTTGCCGCGAGTCAGCCGATGTTCTTGACGATCTCTTCCACCATCTTCTTGGCGTCGGCGAGCAGCATCATCGTGTTGTCGCGGTAGAACAGCTCATTGTCGACGCCGGCATAACCGACGCCGCCCATCGAGCGCTTCACGAACAGTACCGTGCGGGCCTTTTCCACGTCGAGAACCGGCATGCCGTAGATCGGCGAGCTCTTATCCGTCTTCGCCGCCGGATTGGTGACGTCGTTGGCGCCGATAACGAAGGCGACATCGGTCTGGGCGAACTCGCTGTTGATGTCCTCCAATTCGAACACCTCGTCGTAAGGCACGTTGGCCTCGGCCAGCAGAACGTTCATGTGGCCGGGCATACGGCCCGCGACCGGGTGGATGGCGTATTTGACGCGAACACCCTGCTCCTTGAGCAGGTCCGCCATCTCACGGAGCGCATGCTGCGCCTGGCTGACGGCCATGCCGTAGCCCGGAACGATGATGACCTGGTCGGCCTGGCTCATCAGGAAAGCCGCGTCCTCGGCCGAACCCCGCTTGTACGGACGGTCGATGACTTCGCCGCCGCCAGCCGCCGCAGAATCCCCGCCGAAGCCGCCGGCGATGACCGAGATGAAGCTGCGGTTCATCGCACGGCACATGATGTAGCTGAGAATCGCGCCCGAACTGCCGACGAGCGCACCGGTGATGATCATCGCACTGTTGTGGAGCGTGAAGCCCATCGCCGCCGCGGCCCAACCCGAATAGCTGTTCAGCATCGAGATCACGACGGGCATATCGGCGCCGCCGATGGGAACGATCAGAAGGAAACCGATGGCGAAGGCAAGCGCCATCACCAGCCAGAAATCCATCGGCGATTGCGAATGCCAGAAGCCAAACGAGAAGAAGGCAATCGCCACGACGATGGCGAGATTGATCCAGTGCCGCGCGGGAAGGAGGATCGGCTTCCCGCTCATATTTCCATTGAGCTTGAGGAAGGCGATCACCGAGCCGGAGAAGGTGATGGCGCCAATGGCCACGCCGAGGATCATCTCGATACGACTTGGCCCGAGGATGGCACCCGCAGAATCAACGATGCCGAATGCTGAAGGGTTCAGGAATGCCGCGGCACCGACGAGCACTGCCGCCATGCCGACAAGGCTGTGAAACGCCGCCACCAACTGCGGCATCGCCGTCATCTGGATCTTCCGGGCGGTTACGAGACCGATCGCGCCCCTACCATCACAGCCGCAAGAATCTGGCCTGCGACGGCCCAATCGACGTTTAGATTGTGCAGATACTCGTCAGGAGCTGTACCGCTTATGCGGGGCGCATGAACGACAATCGTCGTGACCACCGCGATCAGCATGCCGATCATTCCTGCGCGATTACCTCTGCGGCTGCTTTCCGGGCTCGACAGCCCTCTTAGCGCGAGGATGAAGCAAACGCCGGAGATGAGATAGGCGAGAAGCACCCAGGCGGGAGTGGCGTGTGCGGCCTCCACGCTCTAACGCTCCTTCTTCTTGTACATCGCGAGCATTCTCGCGGTGACTGCGAAGCCACCGAAGATGTTCACGCTGGCGAGCGCAACCGCGACTAGGCCCAACCACTTCGATGAAGCGCTGCCCGCGGCCGCGGCTGCGATCAGAGCACCGACGATGATCACTGAGGAAATCGCGTTCGTGACGCTCATCAGCGGCGTGTGGAGCGCGGGGGTGACCGACCAGACCACATAATAGCCGACAAAACAGGCCAGCACGAAAATCGACAGGATCGAGATAAAGTCCATCAGCGCCTCGGCTCGAATGTTCCCAATGTTCGCACTAACGCACGTGGTTTGGCCACAGCGCCAGTGTTCATCGCCGAGCGCACAATGCACAATTCAGGGCTGTAGGACAGTCACAAAGCGAGCGAGATTTTCCGCTGTTAACCGCGTTACGGTTTCCGATTTGATAACCTTTATGCGGCAAACCGGCAGCACCAAGGCTGAAGGAAAAGTGCTCGGTGCGCTTGCGAAGGTCTCAGAAGGGAGAAGGATCCCACTGGAAACTGCTGTTGTGGACAGCGGTGGCCTCGCTCGTGTTCGGCCTGATCAGCTTCGGCGAACCGGTCGAGCATATCCTCCGGGTCGCCCGCAATCGCCTTCACACACATGACGCCAGCGGAGATATCGTGCTCGTCGCCATCGACGAGCGCTCCATCCGGAAGGTCGGCCGTTGGCCCTGGCCGCGGAGCCAGCATGCAAACCTCACCAACCGACTGGCCGAAGCGGGCGCAAAACGAATTTTCTTTGACATTCAGTTCAATGGGCAAAGCAATCCCGCGGACGACGTGCAGTTCACCAAGGCACTTGCGAAGGCCGGCAACGTCACCATTCCGGTAAGTGCAAAGTCGAATGTGGGCTATGCCGACAAGGAGTTCCTGACGCCAACGATCGCCAGCAAGCATGCGGACCTTGGGCTGATCGGCGTTGAATATGATTATCAGAATACCGTCTGGAGCCTGGACTACGCGAGGACAATCGCGGGCCGTGACATCGAAACTTACGCAGCCAAGCTGGCGAATGCCAAGGGACCGGTCGGGAAGACTTTCACCCCGGATTATTCGATCGACCCGAAAAGCATTCCGCTGATTTCCGCCGCGGATCTCCTGGCGGGGCGTACGAAGCCCGAGGCGATCAAGGGCAAGGATGTCGTCATTGGAACAACGGCCGAGGGCATCGACCAGTATTACATCCCTGGCGCCGCGAAGATGGGTGGCGCCTATGTCCAGATCATTGGCGCCGAGACGCTGAAATCCGGCAATCCCGTTTCCTACGGGTGGATCCCTGCCCTGCTTCTGGCCCTGGCAGCTGCCTGGGCCGCAGCCACCCGCCGGTCAGCAATTCAATCGAACCTGATCCTTGTGGCGGCGACTTCGGCATTCCTCTCGGTACCTGCCGTTCTCGAGACTTACCTCATTACGGTCGAGATAACGCCCGGACTGTTCTCCCTGATGATCGTCGCCACGGCCTTGACTTGGCAGCGTTGGCGCCAGCGCGGTCTGGTCAACACGGTCTCCGGTCTTCCGAATCTGAGCGCCCTGCGCGCGAACAAAGCCGGCCGCGAGCAAGCCCTGATTGCAGCGAGGGTCCTGAACTACGCCGAAATCTCTGCGGCGTTGCCGCCAGAACAGGAGCGACTGCTCGTCGATCAGATCGTTTCGCGGCTACGCGTCGGCTCACCGCAGCGCACGCTCTACGAGGGTGATGGCGGCATCTTCGCCTGGTTCGAAGATTCGCAGGCGCCGTTCGCAAATCACATTGAGGCGCTTCACACACTTTTCCGCAATCCGGCGCGGGTCGATGGTATGTCCATCGACCTTGCGGTCAGCTTCGGGATCGAGCTCGGAAGCGGACGTTCGCTGACCAATCGCCTGGCGAGCGCGCTCGTCGCTGCCGACGAAGCCGCGCACGATGGCCTCAAGTGGAAGTACCACGATCCCGAGACGCTCGAGGACGCGTCCTGGAAGCTGTCCATGCTCAGCCAGCTCGACGACGCCGTCGACAAGGGCGAGGTTTGGGTCGCCTACCAACCGAAGTTCGACCTGCGCACGCGCAAGGTCGTTGGAGCGGAAGCGCTGGCGCGCTGGACGCACCCCGAAAAGGGTCCGATCTCAGCCACCGAATTCGTGTCCGCGGCCGAACAGCACGACCGCATCGGCAAGCTTACCGACTTCATCCTGGAGCAATCGATTTCCGCCGCCGCGAACGTGAACCGAAAGCATCCTGGCTTCGGCATCGCCGTCAATCTTTCCGCGCGCCTGCTGAGTGACAAAGGACTTGTTCTTCGACTTGGGGCCATGCTTGCACGGCACAAGCTGCCGGCCGAGTTGCTGACGCTGGAGCTGACAGAGACCGCCGAGCTTGGAAGCAGCGGTCCGGCGCTCGACATGCTGGCCTCGCTGCGTGACCTCGGCATCACCATTGCAATCGACGACTACGGCACCGGGCTGTCGACGCTCGAATACTTGAAGAAGATCCCTGCAAGCGAGATCAAGATCGATCAAAGCTTCGTGAAGTCGATGCTCGATAACCGCAGTGACCTCGTGATGGTTCAGTCGACCATCGCCCTTGCCCACTCACTCGGTCGCAAGGTGGTCGCGGAAGGCGTGGAGCATCAGACGGTACTCGACGCACTGGTCGACATGGGCTGCGATGTTGCCCAGGGATATATCATCGGCAGGCCGATGAGCATGGACAGCCTCGTCAAGAGACTGTCGAACGACCGCCGCTCCAGCGTAGCCTGAACCACTCCAGATTCGAATAGTTTGCAGGGTGCCAAGTTGCGCCCAAGTAACGCGTGCGCGTTAATAAAGGTTAACGAGTTGCTAACCATTTCTATTAAGGTTAATGTCCTCCTCATCTGCCGAATCAAAGTTCGAAGCACAGGGGTAGGATATGAAGAAGGCAACTCAGACCAAGGTCGGTTTCTGGACCTGGCTCCTTGGTGGCGGCACCGGCAACACGGGCGCCCAGGGCTAACAGTTAACGGTCGCCTCTGGCGGCCGTTTTCTTTTGTGAATTCAAGAGCATGCTAAGCGCCTGCATGATTGCGGGTGCTTTCGTGCGTCTGGTTCCCGTACCGCTTTGGATCTCGGGTAAGGGTTCTCGGCGCATGCCGATTCCGAGGTGTTTGGGGGCTGTGAGCCGGGGCGCGAATCGGCCGTAAGCCTTAACCATTCCGAGTCGCTGGAATCCGGTAGATTGCCGGATTAGACGCGCTTCATGCTTCGACAGTCACTTGGCGCACTCCATGTCATCGCTCCTCTCCCGGGCCTTCACGACATCAGCAAGGACGTGGAATCCTGGGTTCGCGAGCAGTCGATTGGCGATGGATTGCTGACCCTCTTCTGCCGTCACACGTCTGCTTCGCTGCTGATCCAGGAAAATGCCGCGCCTGCCGCCAGACGCGATCTAGAAGCCTATTTCGCGCGCATCGCTCCCGAAGATCACTCGCTATACACGCACAATGACGAGGGCTCCGACGACATGCCCGCGCATTTGCGCGCAGCTTTGACCTCAACCCAGCTGTCGATCCCGGTCCGTGGCCGCCGAACGGCGCTCGGCACCTGGCAGGGCATCTATCTGTTCGAGCATCGCCGCGAGCCCTCCCGCCGCGAGATCGCGCTTCACCTGGTGGGCGAATGAGCCTGGAGTCCGTCCGCGCCTGGCTCGCGCAACATGCGCCCGAGCTTCCGCTGATCGGGGTCGAGGAGAGCACGGCGACGGTGGACACGGCGGCCAAGGCACTGGGCGTCGAACCCGGCCGGATTGCGAAGACGCTTGCGGTCCGGGCTGGCGAGCAGACGTTCCTTCTGGTCGCGAGGGGAATGCGCGCCTCGACAATGCGAAGTCCAAGGCCGAGTTCGGCGCCCGCCCGCGGATGCTCGGCGTCGAGGAAACGTTCGCGCTGACCGGGCATCCAGTCGGCGGGGTGTGTCCGTTCGGCCTTGCGACGGATCTGCCGGTCTATCTCGATCTGTCGCTGAAGGCGTTCGACGTGGTGTATCCGGCCGGAGGCTCGCTCAACACGTCGGTGCGGGTGGAGACGGAGCGGCTTTTCGAGCTGGTCGGCGACAGGTGGGTCGACCTGACCCGCCTATCCGAGGAAACGGACGGGACTTAGCTCATCGGGCGTGACAGCTCCGATTGGCCATGGCGTCCCCGCAATCAGAGATTCCGCGACTTTGGCCATTATCGGCGATGTCTGGAGACCGTAACCGCCCTGCCCGGCCAGCCAGAAGAAGCCCTCGGAACGAGGGTCGAAGCCGGCAACGAGGTGGCGGTCGGGCGCGAAGGTCCTCAGCCCCGCCCAACGGCTGTGAATGCGGCCAACCTGCATCGTGGTCCGCTCCTCGACCCGGTGTGCCGCGAGGGCAACCTCGTATTCGTCGGGCTGAGCGTCGCAGGGCTCCGTTGGCACTTCGTCCATGGGGGAGGCGAACAGGCGGCCGGATTCGGGCGCAAAGTACAAGGCGTCCCCAACGGTCTTGGCAAAGGGCCAGCCCGCAGTGTCGACGCCCGCCGGGCCGTCGAAGGTGATGATGGTCCGGCGCAGTGGAGCCAGGCCGATCGGGTCGAGCCCTGCCGCCATGGCGAGTGTATCCGCCCAGGCGCCCGCCGCGTTGACGATCAGTGGCGCGGCAAAGGCATCGCCGCGCGCGGTCATAAGGGTCCAGTGCCCGCCATCGCGACGAAGATTCGCCGCCGGGGCGCCGAGGACCAGCTCGCCGCCATTGGCCCGAAGCGCATGGACGTGCCCTGCAGCAGGGCGTGGGTGTCGAGCCGGATCCCGTCGTGGTCAACGAGAGCTGCAACAGCACCGCCTTCACCCGTGCGGATCGCGGGCAGAGTTCGCCGATCCCGGTCTCGCCGACGCGTTCAAGAGCGGCGAACGGCGCAATCGCCTCGGTCAGGGCGTCGAGTTCACCCAGTTCATCTTCTCGTGCGTGGACGAGCACAGGCATTCGGTGGCCGAGCGGAGCGTCGGTGAAGCCGGGCTGCGGATCTTCGAAGAAGGTCCGGCTTGAGAGCGTCAGCGCACGAACGTGCGGATCGCCGAGTGCGTAGTGCAGCATCGTCGCGCTGCGCCCGGAAGAGTGGTAGCCGACCGCCTCCTCCGCTTCGAGAACGGTGACTTTGGCGTTTCGGGATAAAGCGGCCGCGGCCGAGAGCCCGGCAACGCCACCGCCGATGACGATGATGTCGCTCGATCTCAACTGACGCTCGTGAGCCTCTCGTTCACGACCCTGCCACCCTGTGTCAGGCGGATGGCTTTGACGATCTCGTCATCATCCGGAAGCACGAGCTTGCCCTGGTCCTTGTCCCAGAAGGCCGAGAGGAAGTTGAAAAGGTTGCGCGCGAACAGGGCCGACGAATCCGCCGCAAGGCTCCGCGCCAAGTTCGAAGCGCCGATGATCGTGACCCCATGCTTCACGACATTCTCACCCGGGACACAGCCTTCGACGTTGCCTCCGGCATCGGCGGCGAGATCGACCACGACGCTGCCCGCCCGCATGGTGGCAAGCTGAGCGTCGCTGATCAGCCGCGGCGCGGGACGACCGGGGATGAGGGCCGTTGTGATGACGATGTCCTGCTTAGCGATATGGCTTGAGACCAGCTCCGCCTGCGCCTTCTGATAGTCCTCGGACATTTCCGTGGCGTAGCCGCCGCTACCCTCGCCTTCGATACCGGCAACATTCTCAACGAAGATCGGCTTCGCGCCGAGCGACTGGATCTGCTCCCTGGTTGCGGAACGCACGTCGGTCGCGCTGACCTGGGCGCCGAGGCGGCGCGCGGTCGCGATCGCCTGAAGACCGGCCACACCGACGCCCATGACGAAGACGCGGGCGGCGCTAATCGTGCCTGCCGCCGTCATCATCATCGGAAAGGCACGGCCGTACGCCGAAGCGGCATCGACGACCGCCTTGTAACCGGCGAGGTTCGATTGAGACGAGAGGATGTCCATCGATTGGGCGCGGGTGATGCGCGGCATCCATTCCATCGCCAGTGCATCGAGGCCCGCAGACCCATAAGCATCCACGGCTTTGCGGCGGCGCAGGGGGTCGAGCGCTCCGATCAGCAAGGCGCCGGCCTTGGCCCCCTTGAGCGATGCCGCGTCCGGGCCGTTAATGCAGAGGATCGCATCGGCGCCGTCGAGGACCTTGGCACAAGTGGCGACTGTTGCACCGGCCTGCTCAAAATCCGCGTCCGAGATTGAAGCGGCTTCGCCCGCCCCCGCTTCCACAGCAAGCTGCGCGCCGAGGGCCGTCAGCTTCTTGACAGTTTCCGGCGACGCGGCGACGCGGGTTTCCCCGGGAGCGGTTTCCCGAACGACGGCGATCTTCATCCTCGCCAGCGCCCTTAGGTGATGATCTGGATGACGAGGAACGCGATAATCAGGCAAATGATCGCGCCCCACTTAAAGAGCCGGATGAATCCCTCATAGTCGCGAACGTGATGCGCCATTTCCTGGGTCGGCGGATTATCCAGAAGCGGCTCGTCGTGGGCCATGTCTCTCCCCTTTTGATGAGAATGCGTTGAGCCGTTCCATAACAAGGGCATTCGCTGGCCCCAACCCCGAAGTCTTAAGTCGGCATTTACTCCTTTCGACGTAGGGTTGCCCTTGGAAGATCATGCGCGAACAAGAAACGAAATCCCTGCTGGTTGTGGAGGCCGATCCGGCCGAGCGCCGCCTCGTGTCCGCCGTAGCCACACGCGCGGGTTGGATCACCGTTGGCGCCGACTGCACCGAAATGGCGGTCAGCCTGCTTCAAGGGCCTCATGGCCGTGAGGTGCAGGCTGCGCTGATCGCAAACTGGGACGAAGAGAGCGGTGCGGCGAGCATTGCTGCCCTTCGCGAACGCCGTTCCAACCTGCCGGTCATCGTCGTCGCCAAGAGCGATTCCGTGGCCGAGGCCGTCGCCGCAATGCGTGCCGGAGCGACCGATTTCCTATCGCGCCCCGTGGCTCCCGAGCGGCTGGTCGAAGCGCTCGCAGCCAATGGAGACCGCCGTAAGCCTGCAGGCGAGCTGATTCCGGTTTCTGAAAAGCTGTCCCCGGAGCTGTCGCTCGAACAGTTGATTGGTGCGGCTCCCGAATATCGCGCCGCACTCGCCGTTGCCGCGAAAGCAGCGCGCAATCGGCTGCCGATTCTCATCGTCGGTGAACCCGGAACGGGCAAGGAAACTGTCGCTCGCGCGATCCATGCTGCAAGCCTCCGCTCGCGCGGGCCGTTCGTCATCGTCGATTGCAAGGCTGTGCCGGCAAATGTGGTCGACAGCGAATTGTTCGGTCACGTCAAAGGTGCGTTTCCCGGTGCGTTTTCAGAGAAGTCGGGCCGGATGCTGGAAGCGGACATGGGCACGCTGGTACTCGACGAGATTGCCGCGCTCCCCCATTCGACGCAGGAGACGCTCGATCGCGTCCTCGCGACCGGCGAAGTCCGCCCGGTGGGCTGCAACGGAAGTTCGTCGATCGACATCCGCCTAATTGCGACATCGAGCGCGCCGCTACCCGAAAGCTTCAATCAGATGCTTGGCGAGCGGGTCTGCACGACTGTCGTCAATCTGCCGCCCCTGCGGGAACGCAGCGGCGACATCCCCATGCTCGCGCGGCACCTGCTCCAGCGTTTCGCCGAGCAGGAACTGTTGCCGCCGCTGTCGATCGGCAACGACGCCTTGGCAGTGTTGATGCGCTACGGCTGGCCGGGCAACGTCCGCCAGCTTGCCAGCGTGCTGTTCCGCGCTGGGCTGCAGTGCGATCGCGGCGGACTGACGGCCGAAGATTTCCCGCACATTGCCTCGCAGTCGCGGTTCACCAATCGCAAGAGCGACTTCGCGACCAACATCAGTGCGCAATCTAGCGAAGCGGCCATGAGCGCCGGCAATGGCGTGACCCTTTTCACCAGCGAGGGGCACCTTCGGACTCTCGAAGAGATCGAAGCCGACATCATTCGCCTGGCCATCGGCCATTATCGCGGGCGGATGACCGAAGTCGCTCGCCGCCTCGGCATTGGCCGCTCCACGCTCTATCGCAAGCTCAGCGACATCGGCATCGACACCGCCGCCTGATGCTCTAGCCTCGCCGCGTGCGAGCTTTCTTTCTCTTTCTGCTGATCACGGCGTGCTCCAAGCCGGACGCTTCTACGCCTGAGGAGCAGTCAGCCTGTCATTCAAAAGTGTTCGAAGAAAGCCGCTTTACGGTGTGCGACCCTGCTGGCGGTACCATCGAGCTGGTCGCAGCCGGGCCTTCGGAGCAGCCGGTGCGCCGTCTTGCCGAGTTGGAAGCCAGCCTTGGACCGCGTGCTCGCGGCGTTGCGTTCGCGATGAATGCCGGGATGTACGACGAAGGCGGTCGCCCGATCGGATTGGCCATTGCCGATGGTGTGCAGAAGCATCCGATCAACCGGCGCAAGGGCGGAGGCAATTTTCACCTGATGCCCAACGGCGTCTTCCAGGTCTTCAACGACGGACGCTCCGCAGTCGTTGCGAGTGATCAATGGACGCCCTCACCCGCCATCCGGCTCGCGACGCAATCTGGACCGATGCTGGTTATCCACGGCAAGCTGCACCCGGCTTTCGATGCTGACGGCACGTCCCGCTATGTCCGCAACGCTGTCGGCGTCGGTGCGGACGGACGAGCGATTTTCGTCATCAGCGACGGGCCGGTATCGTTTGGCAAGCTCGCTCGCTTCTTCCGTGACGATCTGAAAACCCGAATGCGCTCTTCCTGGACGGTGCGGTCAGCGCGCTGTGGGATCCGGCCGTCGGGCGAAGGGACCTGACCAAGCCGCTCGGTCCCATGATCGTTGTCTACAAGGCCACGTAGCGCTGCTTAGGCCATCCGCGGGGTGAGCGCCTGGTCGCGCAAGCCGCGCCAGACCCGCAGTGCCTGAATCGTCTCCGGAATGTCATGGACCCGGAGAATTTGAGCGCCCTGCTCCACCGCCTTCAGTGCGAACGCAAGACTCCCGCCGAGGCGTTCGTCAGCCGGCGCTTCGTTCGACAGGGCGCCAATCGTCCGCTTGCGGCTGGCGCCAACGACCAGCGCGCAGCCGAGCGAATGGAACAACGCGAGGCCGTTCATAAGCTCTAGGTTGTGAGCGACGGTTTTGCCGAAGCCAAAACCGGGGTCGATCAGGATGCGAGATTTCTCGATGCCGGCAGCTTCGGCCGCTGCGATGCGCTCTTCGAGCCACAGGTAAACTTCCACGAGGACGTCATCGTAGCGCGGGTCCTGTTGCATCGTTTCCGGCGGACCCAGATGGTGCATCAGGATGACGGGGGCGCCCGCGGCGCTGACCACCTCCGCGGAGCGCGGATCGAAGGTCAATGCGGAGACGTCATTCACAAGCCGTGCGCCGGCCTGCAGCGCCGCGGTCATGACCTCACTCTTGCGGGTGTCGACGGACACAGCTGAACCGCCCGCGGAAAGGCGCTCTATGACCGGACGAACGCGTTCGATCTCGTCCTGCGCCCAGACGGATTGCGCGCCGGGACGCGTAGATTCGCCGCCCACGTCGAGGATTGCAGCACCTTCGCTGGCCATTCGAACGCCGGCTTCGACTGCCGTCATCGGATCGCCGAAGCGACCGCCGTCGGAAAAGCTGTCAGGAGTGACGTTGAGGATCGCCATGACCTGCGGCTGGTCGAGCCGAACGATGCGCTCGCCCAGCTGCAGCGCGGCGCGGCTGCCGGTCAAGACGTGCCACTGCGGCGCGAGGCTGTCGTCGAGCCGAGATTCCAGCGCTTCCACCGAGAGAAGTTCGGTCGAGGCGCGGCGATTGCCGTCAATGTGAAGTAGTTCCACCGAGGCGAAGAAGGTCATGCCGCCCGCGAGGCGCGCGACCTTTCCGTCGTAGCCGAAGGGAGCGTCGACGAAACCGGTCGGGCGAATGAGGGTGCGGGTTGCCATGTCGCGGTAGTGTCCCGCGCGGTGACCTTGTTCAAGCCCCCGCCCGCGCGACGGCGTCAGAAGCTGCGATAAGCCTCATTGCCGACGAACCCGAGGCGCCTCACGTCCGCCCTCTTTGCCGCGACGAAGACATCGTTGACGACCTCGTAGCGCGCTGTCGGGTCAGGCTGGACGTGCAGCTCAGGCTGCGGATCGATGCTCGTCATACGGATGAGATTGTACTTCAGTCCATCCAGAGTGACGGGCGTTCCATTCCAGACGATCTGCCCGTCCTGGGTGATAACGACCTTGTTCTTGAGATTGTCGATCGTCCCGCAAGTCGAGCAATCCCTTGGAAGATCGAGTTTCACCGCATGGGTCTGGAGTGGAATGGTGATGATGAACATCACGAGCAGGACGAGCATGACGTCGATCAGCGGAGTCATGTTGATCTCGCCCATCGGGGCGGAGCTGGACGCAGCGGAAATGGCCATGCACACCTCCTCTTTGGATGTTACAACATCTCATACCAGATATCGGGCGTCAAGACAGCGGTCGGAAATCGCCAACGAGAAAGGGCGGCCCCGAAGGACCGCCCTTAAGAGGAATACGGATATTCCCGCTTAGAAGTTCATGTAGGCTTCGTTGCCGACGAACCCCATCTTCTCGACGTGGGCGCGCTTGGTGATCGCGAGCACTTCGTCGACGAGCTCGTAGCGGGCATCCGGTTCCGGCTGCAGGTGCAGTTCCGGGATCGGCTGGATCTGCTGCGAAAGCTCCAGGTACTGGCGCAGCTGCTGCTGGTTGACCGGGCCGCCGTTCCAGAGAATTTCACCACCTGCCGTGATGACGACCTTGTTCTTGACGGGGTCGATCGGCGGCGGCGGGGTGTTCGTCTGATCGACGGGAAGGTCGAGCTTCACCGCGTGCGTCTGGATCGGGATCGTGATGATGAACATGATGAGAAGCACGAGCATGACGTCGATCAACGGCGTCATGTTGATGTCCATCATGGGCTCGCCACTGGTGTTGTCACTGGTGGTTTGCATCGCCATGGCGATAAGCTCCTAAATTACAGGCGCGTCGTGACCTGGCCGCCGGCGGCTCCGAAATGAAGCCGACGCGAGCGAAGCCTGCACGCTGCATCGTGAACACCGCGCCGCCAATGCAGCGGTAGGGCGTGTTGATGTCACCGCGGATATGCGCTTCCGGCATGTTCTCCTCGGTGATGTTGTCGACGCCGCCGACAGCGGTGATCGTGTCCTCAAGCTTCTTGACCGCGCGGTCCAGCAGCTCCTTTGAATCGACCTTGGTCAGGTTCCAGTAAACCTCGCACTCGCCACCGGGCCGGCCTTGACCGAGAGGTTGACGTTCTCCGGCTTCGTCGTGGTCGCTTCGTAGCGGACCTTCGGAAGCGAGACCGGAACCGTCTGCAACACGACCGGAACCGCGATCAGGAAGATGATCAGAAGCACGAGCATGACGTCGACGAGCGGAGTCACGTTGATGTCCGACATGGGGACGTCTTCGTCGCCGTCCTGTGAAACACCCATTGCCATACGGTTTTGGCCTTCTTCAGTTCAATGTCGTCACGGATTCCGTGCCGGGGACGGATCGCCCGACACGGATTTCCGCAAACGGGTTACGCGTTCGTGGTCGGACGCGTCGGCTCCTGCGTGCGAGCAGCCGGAGCGGCAGCGCGAGCAGCGTCGGCCTTCGGAGCCGGACCGCCGATGCGCGGCTTCACGCGACCTTCGGACATCAGGTAGCCGTGGAGGTCGTTCGTGAAGGCCGCGAGGTCCTCCATGATCGACTTGTTGCGGCGAACGAGCCAGTTGTAGGCAAGCACGGCCGGAACGGCGACGACGAGGCCGAGAGCGGTCATGATGAGCGCTTCACCGACCGGGCCGGCGACGACGTCGATCGATGCCTGACCCGACGCACCGATCTTAATCAGCGCGCGGTAGATGCCGATAACGGTACCGAACAGACCGATGAACGGAGCGGTCGAACCGACGGTCGCGAGGAAGGCCAGGCCTTCGCCGAGACGGGCGCCGATCGCACCCTGGCTGCGGGCGAGGCTGTTGCCCATCCAGTCGTGGCGGTCGATGGGGTCGGTCAGCTTGTCGTGCTGCTCCTGGGCGACCAGCGCATCGTCGACGATTGCGCGATAGGCGCTGCGCGACTCCAGCTTCTGGGAAGCCTCACGAAGGTTCGGCGAGTTCCAGAAGGACGCGCGGACCTTGCGGCCCTGGGCGATGATCTTCTGCTGCTGCATCAGCTTGGTGAACAGGATGTAGAATGAGAAGATCGACATACCGACCAGGATGATGAACACCGACCATGCGATGATACCACCCTGCTCAAGGGCCTGGAAAAGGCCGTAGGGGTTTTCGCCCGCGGCTGCTGCCGGGGCCGCAGCGGCTGCCGCGGTAAGTGCGAGAATTGACATATCCGTCTACTTTCCTCTCGAAAAATTCAGTTCAGTTCGACGTTGCTGGGCTTAGCCCTCGAGACGCCAGGTAATTGTCTGCGGGAAATTATCGGTGGTCGCCTGACCGTTGCTGAGCTTTGCAGGCGTGAACCGTGCGCGGCTCTTCAGAATGCGACATGTCGCGCTGTCGAGCGAACGTGAGCCGCTGGACTTCGTAACGCTGCAGTTCGTCACACGTCCATCCGTCCCGATCGCCAAGTTCACTCGAACAGAACCCTGCTCGTCGTTACGCTGCGCGTCGGCCGGATAGTCGTCACCGCTGATCAAGCCCTGAAGGTTGCCCTTCACGCTCGACGCCTTGGTCACCACGGCTGGAGCCGGCGGCGCCGGAGGCGCCGGAGGCGCGGTCGGCGTGATCACCGGCGGCGGGGCCTGTTGAACCGTCTGCACGATCGGCGGCGGAGCAACGTTGGTGCGAACCAGCGGCGGCGGCGCAACGACCTGCGGCGGCGTTTCCGGCTGATCCGGCGGCGGGGCGGCGGCTCCTCGGGGGCGGCGGCTCCTCCTCGACGTCGAAGGTCTTCAGATCCTCGGCGGCTTTCTTGATGACGTTGTAGGCAAGGCCCGTAACGATCGCATAGCCGAGCGCTGCGTGAAGCAAAGCGACAATCACGATCGCGACCGTACGGTTGCCACTAAGCTCTTTGTGTTGGGCGTATGACATTAACGCGCAATTCTCCTCGACACCGCAATCCACTGGTTCAGGCCACGCGTCACCCTGCGCAGGGCCTGAGGAAGGGAGCTACTCATGTACTATGGTTACATCAGCAGCAAGCGCGCCTCCTTATATTCGCTCCAAGTGCCGCGCAATCGATTTTGTTCCAGCCAAGTTACATTGTGGCGACATCGGGTACGCAGCCCTTGAAAGAAGCTAATTCAACGCCGACCGCTTTGGCATCGGGGTAAATATCAGGTTTTGCGGTGAGCACGCGCAACGCACGGACGCCGCGAAGGCCCGCGATTCGGTCATAAATGGCGTGAGCGAGCGATTCCTGGAGGTTGTACCGTCTCGCCTTCGCGAGCGTTTCGACCTGTTCGCGGATGAAATCATAATCCCACGCGAACGCTGGATCATCGCAGTCGGCGGGCGGAATATGGTCGAGCCAGATTTCCACCGTAACGGACAATCGTTGCGGAACACCGATTTCGAATTCGTGGAATCCAATGTCCGCCATCACGTCCAGCGAATCGAGGAATATTCGCGCGCTTCGCGGCCGCAGGTTTTCCGGGACCATTCCCGTCAGTATCGGGAGAGCGTCGCTCATTCATCCTCCAGGAATTGCACGTCACGTTGCGGCGGCGAGAAGCGCTGACCGCCGTCGATCACTATAATCTCTCCGGTCACGGAACGCGCCGACACCAGATATCGAATAGTCGAGACAACGTCTTCCGGCTCGACGCCCCGGCCGAGCGGGTTGCGGTCATGCATGCGCGCGAAATTTTGCTCGCTCTGGCCTGGCGAGCGAAGCATCAAGGCGGGCGCGATTCCGTTGACGCGGATTCCCTGCGGCGCAAGCGCCCTCGCGGCCAGATCGGTAAATCCTGCAAGCGCCTGCTTCGACAATGTGTAGCTGAGAAAATCCGGGTTGGGCGCGACCAGCTTGGAGTCGAGCACGTTGATGATCAAGCCGTCCATTCCCGAGCTATGCCGCCGCGCAAACTCTTCGGTGAGCAGGATCGGAGCACGGAGATTGACCGCCATGTGCGCATCGAGTTCGGCCTGTGAGAACGCGCCAAGACTATCGGGCGCAAAACGTGACGCATTATTTACGAGCAAGGCGACCGGAGGGAGTCTTTCGGCGATCGCGAATATTTCCTCGGCGCACGAAGCATCCTGGAGTTCGGCGACGACCTTCGTCGAGCCTGCCGGAGCATCGTCATCCACATGGTGGACGTGCGCGATTACGGACCAGCCATCCCTCAGCAGCTCGGCAGCAACTATCGCGCCAACGCGCTTGCCCGCGCCGGTAACGATCGCTGTGCGTTGAAACTCGCTCATTGGAGCCTGTTGTCATCGCGCGCGCGGGGAAGCAATGACGTCCGATGCCCGAAAGCCGTCCATCACTGGAGTTGCAAGGCGTCAGCATGTCCGATCTTCAGCGAATGATCGACGAGCGCCGTTTGCCGCCCGTAGACCAATGGGATCCGGAGCTTTGCGGTCACAGCGAGATGCGCATCGCTCGCGACGGCACCTGGTATCATCAGGGCAGCCCAATCAATCGGCCGGCCATGGTTCGGCTCTTCTCATCGGTCTTGAGGCGCGAATCGAATGGAAGTCATGTCCTTGTCACACCGGTCGAAAAGCTTGAGATCGACGTCGAAGGGACCGCTTTCAGGGCCATCGAAATGCAGAGCGACGGCACGGGAAGCGATCGGCAAATTGCCTTGAAGCTGGACAGCGGCGACGCAGTGATGCTCGGGCCGGTCCATCCTCTCACAATGGTCGATACCGTCCGCGGCCCCTCGCCCCGCGTCCTGGTCCGACATGGGCTGGAGGCCGAGCTTTCGCGGTCCATCTACTACGAGCTGGCGGGAATCGCTTTGTCCGAGGAGCATGATCCGCCGGGCGTGTGGAGCAATGGCGCATTCTTCGCTCTCGAAGTCGCCGAGGACGCGTGAACCTCGCTCACCGCCTGCGCAGGATGCTCGACGACGAGCCTGCGGGACCATTGCTGACAGGCGATCTCGTTGAGCAGGCCGGGACCGCCGATGTTCCGGCCGCCGTGCTCGTTGGCATTACCGATCGAGCTGAACCGGGACTGATCCTGACTGTGCGGCGCGAGAACATGCGTACCCACGCCGGCCAAGTGGCTTTCCCAGGGGGACGGCTCGATCCTGGCGAAGACGCCACTGCTGCGGCCCTTCGGGAGGCTTGGGAAGAGCTCGGCCTCGATCCCGCGGCAGCGGAGGTAGTGGGCGAGATCGATCCTTACCGTACGATTACTGGTTACAGGGTTTCGCCAGTGCTGGCGGTCGTCAGGCCGGACCAGGCCTTGTCGCCGCACGAGGAGGAAGTCGCCGACTGGTTCGAAGCTCCGCTTGAATTCGTTCTCGATCCGGCGAACCAGCAGCGAAAGAGCGCGCTGTTCCAAGGGCGCGAGCGCCACTACTACGAGATCCTGTGGAACGGCCGGAGAATATGGGGGGCGACCGCCGCGATGCTCGTGAATTTGTCGCGAAGGATCCAATGGAACTGAGCATCGACGCACCGAAGTGGCGCCGGCTGCGAGGCGCCGCTCGGCTGCTCGACGCTCTCGGCGCCAGCGAGGGGCAAACCCGCTATGTCGGTGGCGCGGTACGCGACCAACTGCTCGGCATCCCGGTCAACGACGTCGACCTTGCTACGAAGCTGAGGCCCGACGAGGTCATCTCGCGCCTGGAATCGGCCAAGATTCGTGCGGTCCCGACCGGAATCGAGCACGGGACGATCACCGCGATCAGCAATGGTCATGCGTTCGAGGTTACGACCTTGCGCAAGGACGTTTCCACCGACGGCCGCCGTGCGACAGTCGCCTTCACGGACGATTGGCAGGAAGATGCGGCGAGGCGAGACTTCACGATCAACGCTCTGTCAGCCGATCCGAATACCGGCCAAGTGCATGACTATTTCGGTGGCAAGGACGACCTGCTTGCGCGGCGCGTGCGTTTTATTGGCGACCCGCTCGAACGGATTGCCGAGGATCACCTGCGAATCCTGCGCTACTTTCGCTTCCACGCCCGCTTCGGCCAAGGCGAGATGGACACAGCGGCGCTTGACGCGTGCGAGACGCGCGCAAACGACCTCATGGCGTTGTCCCGCGAGCGAATTGCCGATGAGTTGCTGAAACTTCTCTCGGTTGCCGATCCGGCGCCGACGGTTGCGGTCATGCTGGATCGGTCAATCCTTCTGCCCGTCCTGCCGGAGATTCAGCCAGGCGCGATCGGTCGACTCCGTGCCCTCGTGGAGGGAGAGCGAGCCGCCGGGATCGAGGGTGATCCGCTGCGGCGGCTCGCCTCGCTCCTCCCTCGGGACGCTGCCTCCGCAGAACGGGTTGCTGCAAGGCTGAAGCTGTCGAACAAGGCGCGGAAGCGTCTTGGATTTGCGGCGGGCGGAGGCGGTGAAGAGAACGCCATGGCGCTCGCCTATTTCTCAGGGACGGAGCCCGCGGTCGACCGGCTTCTCCTGAATGGCCAGCCAGAAGCAGCAGCGGAAATCGCGGTATGGCGAGCGCCACGGCTGCCGATCAGCGGCGGCGGGCTGATCGAGCGCGGGCTGACGCCCGGTCCCGCCGTGGCAAAGGCTTTGCGAGCAATCGAGGAGCGCTGGGTTGCGAGCGGCTTTCCTAAGGACAGCGGGTTCGACACCATCGTCAATGACGCGATCCGCTCCGCACTTCCCTGATCTTGGCGTGGCGCAATTACAACACACGTGACCGAGAACGGTCGCGATGTTGAATACGGAATTAATCCGATGCATGAGCGGGATAACCGCACTTGACCAAAGAGGGGTCCTTACATGCGTAATATTCTACTTGCCGCGGTTGCTGCCGCTGCAATTGCCTCGCCGGCAGTTGCTCGCGATGGCTCCGGCTATGTGGGTGTCGAGCTCGGGCCGATGCTCGCCGAAGACACCAAGCTCGATTACGACGACGGCGTAAACAGCTTCACCGACACGGTTGCCGTCGATTACAACACCGGCTGGGACCTCGGTCTCTACGGTGGTTACGACTTCGGCATGATCCGTACGGAAGTCGATCTGTCGTACAAGCGCGCAGGTGTGAACGAGGTCGTTCTTGACGCGCCGCTCTGCTCGACGATCACGAACTGCATTCAGGACGCTGACGGACACGCCAGCGTGCTGTCCGCAATGGGCAACCTCTTGCTCGACTTCGGTGACGACAATGGTCTCGGCGGCTACGTCGGTGCCGGTGTCGGTTTCGCTAGCGTCGATCTCGATGCCACTGCAGCCGGTGGCGGATCGGTCGACGATAAGGACTCGGGCGTTGCCTGGCAGGTCCTCGCCGGCCTTAAGTTCCCGGTCAGCGCCAACATCGACGCCGGTGTGCGCTATCGGTTCATGAACACCGCACGCATGAAGTTCAGCGATGGCACGGAGTCCCTGGAAGGACGCTGGCGCTCGCACAGCCTGCTGGCGACGCTGACGTATAACTTCTATTCGCCGCCGCCGCCGCCACCCCTCCGCCGCCGCCCCGCCGCCTCCGCCGCCTCCGGCGACGCAGACGTGCCCGGACGGTTCGGTGATCTTGGCGACCGAAGCCTGCCCGGCTCCGCCGCCTCCGCCTCCGCCGCCGCCGCCGGCGCCAGAGCGCGGTTAATCACCGGCACACAAGAAAAGAGCCGGTCCGGGAACACCCGGGCCGGCTTTTTCTTTGCCTGCGCAGCGAATTGACGCAGCTTGCGGGGGAAGCGCCCCGCTGAGTCAGGCTAGCGTGCGGCTGCGACCGGGCTCACGTAAGACGAGGCAATCTGCGCTCCGGGCTTGTCCCAGCCGTAGATGTCCTTCGCGAACGTTAGGCTGCTACCGTCCGCGGATGGCTGGGCTGTGATGTATGTGATCACGATCGGCACACCCTGCGGCATCTGCACCGGGATCTCCGGATCGGTGCCCGGTGCAACGGGTTCACGACCAAGCAACCAGCGGCCGAAGCGCTGCGCGTCTTCCAGGCGGACACAGCCGTTGGAAACGTCGCGCGAGGCAAGCTTGAACTTCTCCTTCGCGGGAGTGTCGTGAAGGTAGATATCCTGCGAGTTCGGGAAGGTGAACTTCAGCAGCCCCATGAAATTGTCTTTGCCAGGCTTTTGCCTGATGCGCGGAGGAGGCGCCTTGCCTGTGGACACGGCTTTCCAGTCGACCGAATCTGCGGGAAGAACCGCGGAGTTCGCGGTCCAGTCCGCCATGACTTCGTACCCCATGTGATCGAAGTACTTCATTCCGCCCGCAAGCGTCTTCGTGGCAATCGGGCCCTTCACGAGGTGCACAGGCGCGTTCCACTGCGGATTGAAAGTCACGTAATACATCACGCTCGAAATCAGCGGAGTCGGCATGGTCGGCATCCCGACCACCACTTTCATCGAATCCACGGGGATGCCGTTCTCGTACATGAACAAGCGCTGCGAAGCGGAGTCCACCAGTATGAAGCGGCCCTTCGAAGGGATCGACCGGACTCGGTCCAGGTTCGCCACAACCCGGGGGTCCGGAGTAGAGCTGCCGGTCGCCTGCATCCGCTTCCATTCGGCATCCCGGATGCTCGAATAAATTGGATTCACCGCGGCGACGGAGCTGACATGCGCCTCAAGCGAGGGCGCGGACGACGCACCGAGCAGGATCTGATCGGGTCGGGTGCCCTGGGGCTTGAGCACGTCGTAAGCGTAGACCATGCCGGAGGTCGGACGCCGGATCGTCTGAACATATAGCACCCACGCCGACGACATCAGCTGCTCGGCCTGCGAAATTGCGGTCGGGTTTGTCGCGCCCGCCACTGCCGCGTCGATCTGATCGGCCAGCTGGGGACCACTGCCAAGACCGTCGAGCGGAGCACGCCGCAGAATCTGGGTCAGCTGCGTAGCTGCGACCGTTGGCGCGCCGTTCTTGAACCAGATCGGCTTGAGCTTGTACTGATTGTACAAGGCCGCGACCGAGCCGGCACTCGGCAGGCTAATCGCCTGCACACTCGCGGCGGGAACGGGCCCTGCTCCGCTGCAACTGCCGTTGCTGGTCCGCTTAGCGCCATGACCGATGCCATGGCGATCGTCTTCAGATGATGAATGCTCACGTTGTCCCTCTACCCAGCTCTGGCTGAACAATGCCCGTACGACCGCAGAGGTTCAACCTAGGGACGACCCGTAGGGCTTCCAAGCCCGAAATGTGTGGTCGAGAACACAGTTTTCACAAGGACTTGCGTAAGGCGGGCCTTCGCGAGGCCGGTCAAAGGCGTTTGCGGGACTTCCAATACTCAAGCGCGGCTTCGGCTTCGAGCGGCTTGGCGAAGTAGAAGCCTTGACCGCTTGCACACCCGAGTGTGGCTAGCGTGGTCGCGAGCTCCACGGTCTCGATGCCCTCCGCTGTGGTGGACATTCCAAGCGCGTCGGCAAGACTGAGGACCGCCCGGACGATCGCAACGCTGTCCGGGTCGATCATCATGCCGGTCACGAAACTGCGGTCGATCTTGAGAACATCGATCGGCAGACGCTGAAGGTAGGCGAGGCTCGAATAGCCGGTCCCAAAGTCGTCCATCGCAACCGTCGCTTCGAGCGACTTCAGGGCGTCGAACACCCTCGTTGCGCGGGCCGGATCCTGGACAATCGAACTCTCGGTGAGCTCCAGGGTGAGGCGGTCGCCCGTCAAACCGCTCGACTTCAGGGCGCTCGAAACAACGGCTGCGATATCGTCGCGAGCGACCTGAATGGCGGAAAGGTTGACGCCCACGTAGCACGGCAGCGGTTCACCGGCCTTACGGTCCCATTCTGCGAGCGTGTCGGCGGCCCTGTGCATGGCCCAGCGGCCGAGCTGCAGGATGAGACCGGACTCCTCGGCAACCGGAATGAACTCGGTCGGGCTGATTTCGCCGCGATCCTCGTGTTCCCAGCGGGCGAGCGCCTCAAAGCCGGCAACTTCGCCGGATTTCAGATCGATCAGCGGCTGATAGAAGAGCTTGAGCTGGTCCTTATCGAGCGCCCGGCGAAGCTCGGTCTCAATGGAAAAACGGCGGCGGGCTTCGCTAGCCCGCTGCGGTTCGTAGACTTGAGGCTTACCCGCCTGCTTTGCCTGCTTCACTGCGAACTGGGCATTGCGGAACAGTTCTTCCGCGTCCTGCCCGCCCGTCATCAGGGCCAAGCCGATTGCGCATTCGACCCGGATTTCGAGGTCGGAAAGCTTGAATGGCGCGGCGAGCACCTCCTGGATGCGCTCGGCCGCGGCCAAAGCGTCCGTCTTGCCGCGCCGCAGGCTGACGAGGACGCCGAACTCGTTCCCGCCGGTCCGGGCCAGTACGTCGCCACCGCGGAGTGCCGACATCAGGCGGCGCGCGAAGGTGATGAGAAGCTCGTCGCCGGCAAGACTGCCCATGCTCTCGTTGATTCGCGAGAAGCGCAGCATATCGACGATGAGCACGGCGTGCTGGATGTCGCCGGATGCGCTCTGGTCCAGCTGCTCGATCTTCTCCGTGAACGACAGTCGATTGGGAAGGCCGGTCAGGCTGTCGCGAAGCATCTCCGCGCGGAGCGTGCGTTCGGCCTGCGCTTCAACCGTGCGATCGACAAGGCTCAGGAGGCAGCGCGCCATGCCCTGATCTCCGAGCGGCAACGGTGCGAGCTTCAAACGGAAGTAGCGCGCGGAGACCCTTCGCCGTCGCGAAAATCGAGCTCGCCGTCCGGACCGGAGCCGGAGAAATAGGAATTGAGCGCGTCGGCAATCTTGCCTTCCTTCAGGCAGGCCGCGTCGTCCCAGTTAAGTGCCGTGCAGGTCGAGAGCTCGATCGTATCGCGGAAGCGTTCGTTGAAGGAGAGGACCTTGGCGCCCTCAGAAGAGCTACCGATGATCGCTGCGGCGATGGGCAGCGCGCCAAGCAAGGCTGCATCGTCGGCCATCGCAGGGCCGATATGGTCATGTGATTTTGCCCCCTGCTGAACGGAAACGTCGTTCAGCTGGCGGTTAACGGCAGCCTGCATGACGCCGGTTTACAGCCGCTAGGTTAATTCCAAGTATCTGCCACAGAGGGAAAACGGCTTAATCTTGGTTGCTATTGTCGTTTAGTCGAACTTATTCGAGCGGGGGAATCCAATCGGTGGCATGCGACCAGCGGCCCTCGCGCGGCCCGCCAGGCAGTCAGGTCTGTTTCAGTTCTTGTTCGCCCGCTGTCGCCGCCGAGCGCCCAGCTGATCCCATCCGCAAGTCTGAAAGCCTTGGCGTCGGAGAGTCCGCCATCCCGGTAGCGCTGCAGCGTCACCCCTTGTCCGCGTGCGAGCTCTGGCAGCTCAGCGAGCGGAAAGATGAGCATCTTTCGGTTCTCGCCAACGACGCCGACAGTGTCGGCGCCCTCTTCGATCACTCGGATGACAGCAACGTGCGCGCCGGTGCGGAGATTGACGAGTTGCTTGCCCTTGCGCGTTTCAGCCAAGGTCGCCACCCCGCTTGTGACAAAGCCCTTGCCGTCGCTCGATGCGATCAGAAGCTTCGTGTCCGGCCGGACAACCATCAGGGCCACGATCTCCACTTCGGCATCGAGGTCGATGGAAAGGCGCACCGGCTCGCCGAAGCCGCGGCCGCCAGGAAGCTTGTCGCCACCCAACGTGTAGACCCTCCCATTCGCCGCAAAGAGCGCCAGCCGGTCGGTTGTCTGCGCGTGGAAAATCGTGTCGAGCGCGTCGCCCTCGCGGAATTTCAGCGTCTCGGCGTCGTCTAGTGCGACATGGCCGCGCATGGCCCGGACCCATCCGCGCTGCGAGAGGATCACCGTGATCGGCTCCTTCTCGATCATTGCCGACCAGTCGATCTCGCGGGTCGCGGCGACTTCCTCGATGCGCGTGCGGCGGTCGTCGCCGAACTGGTCCTTGATCGCCGCAAGGTCGCGCTTCATCCGCGTGCGCTGGCGCGCCGGACTCTCGATGAGCTTTTGAAGCTCGTCGCGCTCCTTCGCCAGCCTCTCCCGCTCGCGGCCGATCTCCATCTCCTCGAGCTTGCGAAGGCTGCGCAGGCGCATGTTGAGGATGGCTTCAGCCTGCCGGTCGGAGAGCTTGAATTCCTCCATGAGCACCGGCTTCGGTTCATCCTCGCCGCGGATGATCTCGATGACGCGATCGAGGTTGAGATAGGCGATCAGGAACCCGTCGAGCAGTTCGAGCCGGTCGTCGATCTTGCCGATCCGCACCTGCGATTTGCGGACGAGGACCTCGAATTGGAATTGCAGCCAGTTGCTGAGCGCCTCCTTGAGGCTCATCACCAGCGGCGTCCGGTTCGCGTCGAGGACGTTGAGGTTCAGCGGAAAGCGAACCTCGAGGGCGGTCAGGCGGAACAGGCTTTCGAGCAGCAGGTCCGGGTCGACGGTGCGGGCGCGAGGCTCGAGGACGATGCGAAGGTCTTCGGCGCTTTCGTCGCGGACGTCGGCGAGGATCGGCAGTTTCTTGTCCGCGATCAGCGTCGCGATCTGCTCGATCAATTTGCCCTTCTGGACGCCGTACGGAATCTCGCTGACCAGCAGGTGGTAGCCGCCTCCCTTTTCCTTCTCGACGCTCACCGAGGCACGAAGGCGGAAGCTGCCGCGGCCCGTGGCATAGGCGTTTGCGATGCTTTCGCGGCTGTCGACCAGCACGCCTCCCGTCGGAAAATCAGGGCCGGAGACGAAATCCATCAGCGCCGAATCTTCGGCCTTGGGATCGTCGATCAGGTGGGTGGCCGCTTCGATCAACTCGCTGACGTTGTGCGGCGGAATGCTCGTCGCCATTCCGACGGCGATGCCGCTGGCGCCATTGGCCAGCAGGTTCGGGAACAGGCCGGGAAAGACTTCCGGCTCTTCCTCCTCGCCATTGTAGGTCGGGCGAAAGTCGACCGCGCCTTCGTCGATGCCCGACATCAGCGCCATGGCTACGGGTGTCAGCTTGGCTTCGGTGTAGCGGTAGGCAGCGGCGTTATCGCCGTCGATGTTGCCGAAGTTCCCCTGCCCGTCGACCAACGGGTAACGAAGCGCGAAATCCTGGGCGAGGCGGACCATCGCGTCGTAAACCGACTGATCGCCGTGCGGGTGGTACTTGCCGATGACATCGCCCACGACGCGGGCGCTCTTCTTGTAGGCGCCGGCCGGGTCGAGCCGCAGCAGCCGCATCGCCCACAGCAGACGCCGATGAACCGGCTTCAGCCCATCGCGAACGTCCGGCAGCGATCTCGCGGTGATCGTGGACAACGCGTAGACTAGGTAACGTTCGGATAAGGCAGCGTCGAAGGGCGTGTCGATGACGGACGATTCAGTCGGATCCATGGCGCACGCTTAGCAATGCGAAAGCCCGCTCGTCACCGCCAAAAAGGCGTCCGCAGGCGCTTAGGCTATCCTTCGATCGCGGCAGGCGGCGTCGCGTCGTTGTCCGCTGTGTTCGGGCGGCCGGCTTCCTCCATCACCGCCAGCAACCATTCGCGGAAACGCTTCACCTTGGGCACCATGCGCCGCTCCGGCGGAAGGCACAGCCAATAGGCCCAGCCCGGGCCGAGACACTCTTCGGGAAGGGAATGGCAAGGCGCCCGGCGGCAACATCCCTTTCCACAGGAAGGGGGTCAGAAGGGCGAACCCCTGCCCGGCCATCGCCGCATGACCCTCGTTCGCCTGGTTGTCGAGGCGAACGCCGGGCCGCCGGAGGACTTCCTCGTCGGCGGCGACCCCGTTGTCGCAGAACCATTGCTGCCACCAGTCGTCGCCCGGATTGATGATGTGCAGGCTGGGCATGTCCGACTGCTCCAGCTTGCGGCCGAGCCTCCGCTCTTCGGCGGCGATGCAATCCGGGCTGGCCATCGGAGTGAATTCGGATTCAAACAGCTTGATGCACTCGAGGCCCGGCCAGTTTCCGGGTCCCGCGCGGATCGCGACGTCTGCGTCGCCTGCCTTCAGGTCGACCACGTCGTTGCTGGTCGCCATCCGCACCGCGAGTTCAGGATGCGCCATCTGAAACGCGCCCAGCCGCCAGGCGAGCCAGGTGTTGGCAAACGTGTGGGTAGTCGTCACCGTCAGCAGGCTTTCGTCCTCCTCACGATGGGTTGCGAACGCGGCCTCGATGGAGTCGAAGGCCTGGCTCAAGGTTGGAAGCAGGCGATGTCCGAGGGGCGTCAGCCGGGCACGCCCCGCTCCCGCACGAACAGCGGGGCGCCGAGCCGCTCTTCAAGCGCCTTCACCTGGTAGGAGACGGCAGCCTGCGTCAGTCCCAGCTCCGCCGCTGCGGCGGTGAAGCTTTCGTTCCGGGCCGCGGCCTCGAAGGCACGAACGGCAGCGAGAGGAGGCAGGCGTCGCATCGTTCTACATAAGTGCAGTTTATGACCTTTGTCGAGGCTTTGATTGGCCCCGTAACGATCGAATCAGTAGATAGATCACAAGCCGCCGCCGGACAAAAATGGGATCCTCTCCCCAGCCCCCGAACCGGCGGCGGCGAAACCAAAAGGAGGTAAACATGGCTTATGGACTAGACCCGCGCCTGTTCCTCGAGAACGGCCCGGCAAACCATGCCGCCGCAGCGCATTCGCGGAAGACCAGCGCTTCCTATCGTGCGTGGGCGGGATTGGACGCCGACCACCGGCTCGAGATGATCGAAAAGGCGCTCCGCGGCGCGGCGAACGACAGTGCTCGCCTGCCGATCGCACTCTGACACGACGAGAAAAGGGATGATCACCATGATCGATGAAATCGTCGACCGTCAGTATCAATCGGGTCGCTCGCAACTGAACGCGGGTATCGAGCAGCTGTTCAGCTCGATCGGCCGCGAACTTGGGAAGAGCCTGTCAGCTGTCCATCGTTTCGAATGGAACGCTCCCTGGGCGAACTCCAGGAAATCCATCAAGAAAGGTGCACGCCTGGCATGACGACAGGTGCCTGCACCCCTCGAGGGCGGTGACGAGAGCACGCACGCCGCCCCGATTTCCTCCCTCAATTGCGCCTTAACTGCACCTCCCTATAGCCGCCGCTCCCTGACCAACCACATGGAGTAGAGCGACCCAAATGGCCCGACGCCGACAGATCTACGAAGGCAAGGCCAAGATCCTCTACGAGGGTCCCGAGCCCGGAACGCTCATCCAGTATTTCAAGGACGACGCGACCGCGTTCAACGCACAGAAGCGCGGCACGATCAGCGGCAAGGGCGTCCTCAACAACCGGATTTCCGAGCATATCTTCCTCGCGCTTCAAACGATCGGGGTGCCGACGCACTTCATCCGCCGGGTGAACATGCGCGAGCAGCTGATCCGGCAGGTCGAGATCGTCCCGATCGAGGTCGTCATCCGCAACGTGGCGGCAGGATCGCTGACCAAGCGCCTCGGGATCGAGGAAGGCACGCAGCTGCCCCGAACGATCATCGAATATTATTACAAGGACGATGCACTCGGCGATCCGATGATCTCCGAAGAGCATATCGCCTGTTTCGGCTGGGCCAGCCAGGAAGAGATGAACGACATCGCCGACATGGCGATCCGCGTGAACGACTTCCTCAGCGGCATGTTTGCCGCGATCGGCATCCGGCTCGTCGACTTCAAGCTCGAGTTTGGCCGGGTTTGGGACGGCGATTACGCCCGCATCATCCTCGCCGACGAGATCAGCCCGACGGCTGCCGCCTGTGGGACATCAAGTCGAACGAAAAGCTCGACAAAGACCGCTTCCGCCAGGACCTCGGCGGCGTCGAGGAAGCTTACCAGGAAGTCGCCAGGCGGCTCGGGCTACTCCAGGGCGACGAGGAGAATGCGGTTCTCGACTTCGACCAGCACCGCAAGAAGCGGGCAAGTAGCCTTCAGGCCCGAACACCTCGAAGTGCTCTACTTCGGGCTCGAGCTCGAGGAGGTAATCGGCGTCGAAGTCGTAGTATCTAGCCTTGAGAAGATCGTCTCCGGCAAAGCGGCGGATCGCGGCTTCGTCGTCCCAAAGCGTGAACATCTCCACGTGCGTGACCTCGCCGTCGGTGCGGTGCAGGCACCAGGCCCGCGATTACCTTTTGTCGCCCGGTAATCAGCCAAACCCGACTGTTCCATCAGGCGCAGATATTCCACGGCCTTCGCAGCAGGCACTCTCCCGTGCCAGCGTCTTGCAATCATCGGACTAGTCCCCTTGTTAGAGGGCCTCGTCCCTCAGCCCGATCGAACCCTTAACCGATGAACCGCGCCCGTGTCGTCACCCTGAATGCAGCGCTTGGACCGCTCGATTATCGCGTGCCCGCGGACATGCATGTCGAGGCCGGGACGGTCCTGGTCGCCCCGCTCGGGCCGCGCCAGCTGCTTGGAGTGGCGTGGGAGCCGGAACGGCTGCCGACGGAAGAGGTCGGCGATAATCGCCTGAGGCCGATCGTCGGGACATTGGACGTGCCCCAATCGCCGCGCCGCTCCGGCGGCTCGCCGAGTGGACGGCGGATTATTATTTGTCGCCGCTGGCCTCGGTGTTGCGAATGATCTTGCCATCCTCGAGCGCGCTCGAAGGACCGCGGCAGCTGACGGAATACCGCCCTACGGGCCAAGTTCCGGATCGGATGACTCCGCAGCGGCTGAAGGCCCTTGCAGCGATCGAAGGTCGGCAGGGAACGGTGCGCGAGCTCGCCGACTATGCGGACGTCAGCGACGCGGTGATGCGGGGCCTTGTGAATGCAGGCGCGCTTGAGGCCGTGACCGTCGAAGCCGACCGGCCCCTGCCCTGCCCCGATCCCGATTTCGCTCCGCCTGATCTTAGCGAAGAGCAGAAGGAGGCCGCGGAGAGCCTGTCGACTTCGGTTGGACGCGGGTTCGACCCCGTCCTGCTCGACGGCGTCACCGGTTCCGGCAAGACCGAAGTCTATTTCGAAGCGATCGCCGAATGCCTCCGTCAGGGGAAGCAGGCGCTGGTCCTCCTGCCGGAGATCGCGTTGACGGAGCCGTTCCTGAAGCGCTTCACCAACCGCTTCGGATGCGAGCCGACCGCCTGGCACTCCGATCTTCGATCGTCGCAGCGCCGCCGAGCCTGGCGAGCGATTGTCAGCGGTGAGGCAAAGGTCACGGTCGGCGCCCGCTCGGCGCTGTTTCTTCCATATTCGAACCTCGGCCTGATCGTCGTCGACGAGGCGCACGAGCCAAGCTTCAAGCAGGAAGAAGGCGTTCAATATCACGCACGCGACGTCGCAGTGATGCGGGCAAAGTTCGAGGACATTCCAGTCATCCTCTCCTCGGCGACGCCCGCCATAGAGACGCGGCACATGGTCGAAATCGGCCGATACCGGGAGGTCACTCTCAGCCAGCGCTTCGCCGGCGCGAGCCTGCCGGACATTCGGGCAATCAACCTGACTGAGGATCCGCCTCTCCGCGGCCGCTGGCTGGCACCAAGCCTGGTCGCCGAGCTAGAGGCCAACCTTGAGCGCGGTGAGCAGTCGCTGCTGTTCCTCAACCGTCGAGGGTTCGCCCCGCTGACATTGTGCCGTCACTGCGGCATCGCTTTCAGTGCCCGAATTGCACAGCGTGGATGGTTGAGCATCGGCTGATGGCGCGGCTCGCCTGTCACCATTGCGGTCACGTCATGCCGCCGCCGAAGGCCTGCCCTGAATGCGGCGAGGAAGACAGCCTGGTCGCCTGCGGGCCCGGTGTCGAACGGATCGCGGACGAAGTCGCTGCACTCTTTCCCGAGGCGCGAACGGCAATCGTGACCTCGGACACGATCTGGTCCCTGCTCGCGCCGCCGAGTTCGTCGCGCAAATGGAAGCCGGCGCAATCGACATCGTGGTCGGCACCCAGCTGGTAACAAAGGGCTATCACTTTCCGAACCTGACCTTGGTCGGCGTCGTGGATGCTGATCTCGGGCTCGCTGGCGGCGACCTCCGCGCTGCCGAGCGAAGCTTCCAGCAGATCCAGCAAGTTGCCGGCCGGGCCGGGCGCGGCGACAAGCCCGGACGCGTCCTCGTCCAGACCCACGAACCCGATGCACCGGTCATTGCGGCGCTCGTTTCGGGAGACGGGCCCGGCTTCTATTCGGCCGAAACCGATGCCCGGCGCGAGGCCGCTATGCCGCCGTTTGGAAGGCTCGCCGCCATCGTCATTTCGGCGGAAGAGTCTTCCCAGGCAGAAACGACCGCACGGCGCATTGGCAATGCTGCACCGGAGGTTGAAGGAATGGCCGTCTTCGGACCTGCCCCGGCCCACTAGCCATGCTGCGCGGGCGCCACCGGCAACGCTTGCTGGTTCACGCCGCCCGAAGCCTCGACGTCCAGGACGTCATCCGTGAATGGTTGTCCGAGATCGAATGGAGCCCAAGGTTCGGGTGACTGTCGACGTCGACCCTTACAGCTTCCTCTAGACTCCCGTTGCAGCAACGGTACTTTCTCCCTCGTATCGAGGGAATCATCAATGTTTCTAAGGGTTACTGCGCTGGCGGCGCTCGTTCTCGTGCCGTCCCAGGCCTTCGCGAGATGGAGCGAAGCCAGGACCAATCACTTCATCATCTATTCGGAGCAGTCACCTGAGGTGTTGCGCAAATATGCCTCGGACCTGGAGCGGTTCGACAGCGGAGTTCGCGCTGTCCGGCAGATGAAGGACCCTCCGCCTACGTCCACCAGCCGCGTGACTCTCTTCGTGCTTCGCGACTCCGGCGTGGTTCAAAACGTCACAGGGATCGGCGGAATCGCGGGCGTCTATTTTGGTCGAGCGTCCGGCGCGACCTCGTTTGCCAGCGGCGAGCCGAAGCGCAACCGCTGGGACCTCGACGGGCGAACCGTGATCTTCCACGAATATTTGCACCATCTGATGCTGCAGGACGCTGCCAAGGCATATCCAACGTGGATGACTGAAGGATATGCCGAGTTCTTCGCGCCTGCGGAGTTCCTGGCGGACGGTTCCGTCGAGTTTGGTGAGCCGCCTGATTATCGTGGAGCCGAACTGCGCCTCCTTCGCGGGATGACGCTGCCAGACATGCTTGGCGGCATCTATCACCAGACGACGGGGCAGGAATGGGTGTCGCAGTACAGTCGCGGCTGGCTGCTTGCCCACTATCTCGCGTTCGAGCCGTCGCGTCGTGGCCAAGCGTCCAAATATATCGACCTGATCCAGAAAGGTGTCCCAGCGCTAGACGCGGCAAAGCAGGCGTTCGGCGACTTGCGGCAACTCGACAGGGAGCTCGAGAAATATCACGAGCGAGACACTCTCCCGACGCGGATTATCCCTGCGTCGATGATTAAGATCGGCCCGTCGAAGTCCGCCCATTGCCGGAAAACGAAGAAGCCGTCGTTCCGCTCCGGATGAAGCTCGAGGCACGGATCGAAGATTCCGCCACTGCTCGTGGCGTAGTCAGCGCGGCAAGGTCAGTCGTCGCGCGCTATCCGCAAAGCGCTGCGGCAGCCGAGGTTCTTGCCCAGGCCGAGCTCCAGGCGAAGAACTATGCCGAGGCGTCGGCGGCGGCGGACAAGGTCCTGGCCATCGAGCCAAAGTCACCCAAAGCCCTGGTCTATAAAGGCCGGGCCGAGCTGGAACTCGCCAAGAAAAGCCCTCAGTCGGCGAACTGGTCCGCCATCCGCGGGTGGTTCTCGAAAGCGAACCATCTGGATCCCAGCGCGCCGCAGCCGCTGATGTATTACTACGACACCTTCGTCGATCAGGGGTGACGCCACCGGCTCAGGCAGTCGATGGGCTGCTGTTCGCAGTAGAATTGGTCCCGCGCGGCTTCGACCTCCGCAGGACGGCCGTTCGCCAACTGCTGAAGGAAGGCGATTCGGCCAACGCGAAAGAAATCTTCGGGCCGATCGCCTACAGTCCCCACTTCCCCAAGGAAAAGCGCCGCAACCTCGAGATCATGGACAAAATCAGCACCGGCGATACGGCCGGTGCCCTGAAAATGCTCGATGAGGATGAGAAGAAGCGCCAGCGGGAAAGCTAAAGGGGGTCGAATGCGGACATTGCTGACTGCTGCCGCCCTCCTTGCGGCGGGCCTCGCTCAACCCGCGCACGCAGCATGGCAAAAGGTCAGCACGCGTCACTTCATCATTTACGCGGACGATGATCCGGAAAAGCTGACGACCTTCGCGACACGGCTCGAGAAGTTCGACAGGGCCGTTCGGCTCGCGCGCAAGATGAAGGACAGCGAAGTCGGCGATGGCAACCGGCTGACCGTCTATGTCGTCAAAGACATGGAGCAAGTGGCGAAGCTGATCCGCAACCAGAACGCGGGCGGCTTTTACATCGGGCGAGTGAACGGTCCGCTTGCCGTCGTACCGAAAAACGGCGGGTCCACGTGGGAAGTCGAGTTCTCTGCGGAGACCATATTCTTCCACGAATATGCTCACCACCTGATGTTCCAGGGCTGAATGCACCGCTACCCGAATGGGTGATCGAGGGCTTCGCCGAGATGATGTCGACGGCAAGCTTTGAAAAGGATGGCGCAGTCTGGCTCGGTCGGGTGGCCCAGCATCGTTCGATGGGGCTGTTCTGGGGTGAGAGCATGCCGCTCGAGATGCTGCTTTCGGCCGATTACGGACAGGTCAGCGACGGCCTGAAGGAATCCGTCTACGGCCGCGGCTGGCTGCTGACCCATTATCTGACCTTCGCACCGGAACGAAAAGGTCAGCTGGAACGGTACATCAGCCTGATCGGCAGCGGGGTACGTCCGCTTGATGCCGCCAAGCAGGCATTTGGAGACTTGCGGGAGCTCGATCGCAACCTCACGGCGTATCGGTTGCAGCGGAAGGTTAGCGTCCTTCAGATCCCGCCCAGCTTCTTTCCGAAGCCGCAAATCACCATCACTCCGTTGTCACCGGGCGCGGCGGCGGTGATGCCGCTTCGCTTGCAGTCGAAGGTCGGCGTCAACCAGGACACGGCGGAGCCGCTGGCGGTCAAGGTCCGACAAATCCGGGCTCAGTTTCCCCACGATCCCTGGTTGAGATCACTCTTGCCGAAGCGGAGCTGGATGCCGGACATTTCGATGCGTCAGAGGCGGCGGCGGACCGGGTGCTAGCGAACGACCGCGGCTCCGTCGACGGGATGATATACAAGGGACGAGCGCTCCTCGCGAAGGCGGGAGCGGACAAAAAGGTGGATCCCAAGTTGATTGCAACCGCCCGCGAGTGGTTTCTGCAGGCGAGCTCCGCCGACCCGCAGGACCCTGAGCCGTTGTTCGAGTATTTCCGCACCTATGCAGTGGCTGAAGAAGCCCGAGCGCGAGGGCGATCGAAGCTCTCCACCGAGCATCCGTTCTCGTGCCGCAAGACGCGAGCCTGCGCCTGATGTCCGCCTATCAATATCTCCGGGACAAGGACCCGAAGATGGCGCGGCAGACGATGGCACCCGTCGCCTACGACCCGCACGCGACACGGTCGGCCGAGCTGGCCCGCAAGATGATCGAACGCATCGACGCGAATGATCTTCAGGGCGCGCTAGAGGCCGGAAAGTCGAAGAAGGACGAACAGCCCGCTGGCAGCTAGATCAACAGCGGGTCGGCTCCCTCGGCCGACAGCAACTTGCGTTTCCGGTCGAGCCCGCCGGCATAGCCTCCTAGTGAGCCATCCGACCGGATCACGCGATGACAGGGAACCAGCACTGCCACCGGGTTCGATCCGTTCGCGGTCCCGACGGCGCGAACGGCGTCCGGCTGTCCCACGGCCTTTGCGATATCCGCATAGCTCCGCGTCTCGCCGAGCGGGATCCGGCGGAGCTCGCGCCAGACAGCTTCCTGGAAGGCCGTCCCCGAACGTCGATCGGAAGCTCCGGCGCTGAATGCGGATGCTCGATCGCTTCCAATGCCCCTTCCACCCAGGCCGAGATGGTCCCGTCGTCGGGTATGATCGTCGCGTTGGGGAAGCGGTAGGCCAGCGCGCTTTCGTCTTCGTCGAAGGTCAATCGGCAAATGCCCTTTGACGTCGCCGCGACGAGCAATGGACCCAAGGACTTTCGGTGACGACGTATCGAATGGTTTCACCGCGCCCGCCATCGCGCCAAGCCGACGGCGTCATTCCCAGACGATCCTTCGCGTCCGCATAAAATCGGCTGGGGCCGGAATAGCCTGCCTCGTAGATCGCCTCGGTGACCTGGCTGGTCTCGGCGAGCGCGTCGGCGGCGCGCTTGGCGCGGAGGCCACGCCAATATTCCGCAGGAGACACGCCGAGGTCGCGCTTGAAGATGCGCTGGAAGTGGTGCGGCGCGTAGTCGACCGCTGCCGAAAGGGCGGTGAGGCTCGGAGCTTCTTCCGCCGCTTCAATCAGACTCACGGCCTTCGCTACCGCCTCGCGGTCACGGCCGACCTCGTCCGGCTTACAACGAAGGCATGGACGGTATCCCGCCTCGAGTGCGTCGGCTCCAGTCGCGAAAAACTCGACGTTCTCGCGCTTCGGGCGCTTCGCCGGGCAGCTCGGCTTGCAGTAGATTCCGGTGGTCTTCACCGCACCGATCACCCGGCCGTCCCAGCCGCGGTCGCGGCGCATGAATGCGGCCCAGGCCGTATCGGCATCGAGGCGCGACACGTTCGTCACGGCTTCCCGTTTATGCTCGCTGGCTTTGCGTGCAAGCGCTTCCATCGTTCAGGCCCTTTCGATCTTGGCGGAGAAACATCCTCGCGTCGCATTATGAGCGTGGATGGTCCGAATCTCCGGGTTGGCGAACAGCTTGCGAATCCCGGCATCGGCTTCGCCAGGCTGGGTGAGCATCGCCTCGGCCATCATGCCTTCTGCGTCGAAGGCGCGAAGCGAGAGGACCCGTTTTTCGAACACCGGCGGGATCTCATCGACATATTCCGCCGCCCGCTGGTTCGTCTCGGTCACGAAGATCGCGTGGGCGGCGCGATAAGGATTTGCCACATCATGGCTGACGTGATTCAAAAGCAAGACCTTCTCCCCGACCGCACGGTCGGTCAGGCTGACGCGGCACGGAAAGGTCGGGCTGGACACGGTCATCCGAACGACGCCGCGACTTCTCAGTTCATCGTCGGAGAGTCCGAAGAGCGGCTTGTAGGGCTCGGGGTCCAGGCCCCTGACGCGGTAGGTCGGCATGAGAGGGTCTCCTTCGTCAGGATCCACCTACCGGGCGTCTGGCGGGAGCGCGTCCCGTACCTTGCGGTCAAACATTTCTCGCTCAAAAAGAGCGGATGAGTTCGGTTCGGCTCGATCGCCCGCAGGCACCGATTCCATCCGTCGCGAGTCTGCGGACGTGCGACCGTTGAATGGGTGGTCAATTCATTCGGGGAGCTGGACCGAGAAGATGTCAGGTATCTCCTCGATTTTCATTTCGCCGAGATGAGGGGCAATTCTCCGCCCGAAGCCTGCCATGTCCTTCCGGGAGACGGCCTACGATCGAACGACATCAGCTTCTGGACCTTGCGCGAGGACGGTTACCTGCTCGGCTTTGGCGCGCTGAAGCGGCTCGAGCCGGGCCATGGCGAGATCAAGTCGATGCGAACCGCCCCGGATGCTTTAGGCCGAGGCGTCGGAAGGTTCCTGCTGCGACACGCGATCGCTGAAGCGAGGGCCGCGGCTACGCGCGAGTGAGCCTCGAAACCGGCTCCACCGAACCCTTTGCCGCAGCACTTCGGCTCTACGAATCCGAGGGATTTCGGCCGTCCGACCCCTTCGCCGGATATCCGGATACGCCTTTCACGCGATTTCTCAGCCTAAAGCTGTAGCTTGGCCGTCCACCACCTTGCATCGCAAAACACCCTTTGCTAGTGGCGCGCCAACCCATGGGGGCGCACGGTCTAACCGCCGGGAGCGCCCCGTTTTTCGCATGGGGGCAATTCCAGTTCTGGAGCTTAAAGCGCGGTGGAAACCTCCGGCGGCATTCAGGCTAGCTTAGCAGGGCGATATGCCTCGGCTTTGTTCGACCTGGCACGCGACGAACGGCAGATTGATGCGGTCAGCAACAGCCTTGGGCTGCTTGCGCAGGCGCTGGTGGATTCGCCCGATTTCGCGGAGCTCGTTTCAAGCCCGCTGATCGGTCGCGACGAAGCCGGCAAGGCCTTTGCGAGCGTTGCCAAGGAGCTGTCGATCGATTCGATCACCAGCAACTTCCTCGGCGTGCTCGCTCGCAACGGCCGGAAGGGCCAGCTTCAGGCCGTCATCCGCGCGTTCCGACGGCTCGCCGCAGAACATCGCGGCGAAACGACGGCCGAAATCGTGACTGCGCACGCGCTGAAGGACGACCAGCTTGCCGCGCTGAAGCAGCAGCTTCGCGCGCGCGCCGGCCGTGACGTCGCGATCGAAACGCGCATCGATCCTGAAATCCTGGTGGGATCGTCGTCAAGCTGGGAAGCCAGATGATCGACGCATCCATCCGCACCAAACTCAACAGACTCGCCGAGGCGATGAAAGGCTGAATATGGACATCCGCGCCGCTGAAATTTCCCGCGTAATCCGCGACCAGATCGCGAATTTCGATGCCGAAGCGCAGGTCTCCGAAGTCGGCACCGTGCTGTCGGTCGGCGACGGCATCGCCCGCATCCACGGCCTCGACAACGTCCAGGCCGGCGAGATGGTCGAGTTCGACGGCGGCGTGAAGGGCATGGCCCTGAACCTCGAAGCCGATAACGTCGGCGTCGTCATCTTCGGCTCGGACGCGAACATCCGCGAAGGCTCGACCGCACGCCGCACCGGCACCATCGTCGACGTTCCGATCGGCAAGGGCCTGCTCGGCCGTGTCGTCGACGCTCTTGGTAACCCGATCGATGGCAAGGGCCCTCTCGAGGGTGTGGAACGCCGCCGCGTCGAAGTGAAGGCGCCGGGCATCATCCCGAGGAAGTCGGTGCACGAGCCGGTGCAGACTGGCCTCAAGGCGCTCGACGCTCTCGTCCCGATCGGCCGCGGCCAGCGTGAGCTGATCATCGGCGACCGCCAGACCGGCAAGACTGCCGTCGCTCTAGACACCTTCATCAACCAGAAGGACGCCAACAAGTCCGGCGACGAGAGCCAGAAGCTCTACTGCATCTACGTCGCTGTCGGGCAAAAGCGTTCGACCGTCGCACAGATCGTGCGCGCCCTCGAAGAGAATGGCGCGATGGAATATTCCATCGTCGTCGCCGCAACGGCTTCCGAGCCCGCTCCGCTGCAGTTCCTTGCGCCATACACGGGCGCCGCGATGGGCGAGTATTTCCGCGACAACGGAATGCACGCCGTCATTGTCTACGACGACCTTTCGAAGCAGGCCGTGGCCTACCGCCAGATGTCACTGCTGCTTCGCCGTCCGCCGGGCCGCGAAGCCTATCCGGGCGACGTTTTCTATCTTCACAGCCGCCTGCTCGAGCGCGCCGCGAAGTTGAACGACGCTAACGGCAATGGCTCGCTGACCGCGCTGCCCATCATTGAAACCCAGGCAGGCGACGTTTCGGCCTACATCCCGACCAACGTCATCTCCATCACCGATGGCCAGATCTTCCTCGAGACGGACCTGTTCTACCAGGGCATTCGTCCGGCGATTAACGTCGGTCTCTCGGTCAGCCGCGTCGGCTCTGCCGCGCAGACCAAGGCGATGAAGAAGGTCGCCGGCTCGATCAAGCTGGAGCTCGCGCAGTATCGCGAAATGGCTGCCTTCGCGCAGTTTGGCTCGGACCTCGACGCTGCAACCCAGCGCCTTCTGGCCCGCGGCGCGCGTTTGACGGAGCTGCTGAAGCAGCCGCAGTACAGCCCGATGCCGGTCGAAGAGCAGGTCGCGTCAATCTACGCCGGTACCCAGGGCTTCCTCGACAGCGTCGATGTGAAGGACGTTGTCCGCTACGAAGCCGCGATGCTCAGCTTCCTGCGCAGCGACAAGGCCGACGTGCTGAAGGCGATCCGCGACAGCAAGGCCCTCGACGACGACACGGCCGCGAAGCTCAAGGACGCGCTGACCGAGTTCGGGAAGACGTTCGCATAACATGGCGAGCCTGAAGGCCCTCAAGATCCGCATCGGCTCGGTGAAGTCGACGCAGAAGATCACCAAGGCGATGAAGATGGTCGCCGCGGCGAAGCTGCGCCGTGCCCAGCAGAACGCCGAGGCGGGCCGTCCTTACTCGAAGCGGCTGACGCAAGCCGTCGAGCGCCTCGTCAGCCGGATCACGATCAGCGACAACTCGCCGGTCCTGGTCCGCGGCACGGGCAAGGACCAGACGCACCTGATCGTCGTGGTCACCAGCGACCGCGGACTTGCCGGAGCGTTCAACACGAACATCCTGCGCGCTGTCCGTGCCAAGGCGACCGAGTTGACGGCCGAGGGCAAGACCGTCCTGTTCTACATCGTCGGCCGCAAGGGCCGTCCGGCCATCCAGCGGATCGCTCCGAAGGCGATCATCGGTCAGTACGACACCAGTCAGATGAAGTCGCCGGCTTATGCCGACGCGCAGGGCATCATCGACGATATCATCGGCCGCCTGCAGCAGGGCGAGTTCGACGTCGCGCACCTTGCGTACAGCGAGTTCAAGTCGGTCCTGGCGCAAGAACCCGTCGTCAAGCAGATCTTCCCCGTCCTGCCGTCGGGGACCGCCGAGCAGGGCAAGACCGCTGCGGCGCCTTCCGCTGTCGAGTATGAGCCCGATGAGGAAAGCATCCTCGCCGAGCTACTGCCACGGAACCTTTCGGTGCAGGTCTACACCGCACTGCTAGAGAACCAGGCTGGCTTCTACGGCTCGCAGATGACCGCCATGGACAATGCGACCCGCAACGCCGGCGACATGATCAACCGCTTGTCGATCCAGTATAATCGCCAGCGCCAGGCCGCGATCACGACCGAACTCGTTGAAATCATTTCCGGCGCCGAAGCGCTCTAACCCGATACGAAGCCAAGGAAGACAGACATGGCAACCGCCGCTCCAGAGACCAAGACCCGCAGCCGCGCCAAGAAGGGCGACGCCGGATCCGCCACGGGCGCCGGCGGAGCAGTCGAGCAGCAGACCGGCAACCTGACCGGCCGCGTCGCGCAGGTCATCGGCGCCGTCGTCGACATCGCGTTCGAAGGCGAACTTCCCCCGATCCTCGCGGCTCTCGAGACGGAGAACCAGGGCGGCCGGCTCGTCCTTGAGGTTGCCCAGCACCTTGGCGAGAACATCGTCCGCACCATCGCGATGGACTCGACCGACGGTCTCACCCGTGGCCAGATCGTCCGCGCAACGGGCTCGCAGATCCGCGTGCCGGTCGGACCGAAGACGCTCGGCCGCATCATGAACGTCATCGGCGAGCCGATCGACGAGCGCGGCCCGATCGGCAGCGACCTGTCCGCTCCGATCCACGCCGAGGCTCCGGCATTCGTCGACCAGTCGACCGAAGCCGCCATCCTCGTCACCGGCATCAAGGTCATCGACCTCCTCGCTCCGTACGCGAAGGGCGGCAAGATCGGCCTGTTCGGTGGCGCCGGCGTCGGCAAGACCGTGCTCATCCAGGAGCTGATCAACAACATCGCCAAGGCCACGGCGGCGTGTCGGTGTTCGCCGGCGTCGGCGAGCGGACCCGTGAAGGCAACGACCTTTACCACGAGTTCCTCGAGGCGGGCGTCATCGCAAAGGATGCCGACGGCAACCCGACGCCGGAAGGCTCCAAGGTCGCCCTCGTGTTCGGCCAGATGAACGAGCCGCCGGGCGCCCGCGCCCGCGTCGCTCTCTCGGGCCTCACCCAGGCCGAATATTTCCGCGACCAGGAAGGGCAGGACGTTCTTTTCTTCGTCGACAACATCTTCCGCTTCACTCAGGCGGGTTCGGAAGTGTCGGCGCTCCTCGGCCGCATTCCTTCGGCCGTGGGCTACCAGCCGACCCTGGCGACCGACATGGGCACCCTTCAGGAGCGCATCACGTCGACCAACAAGGGCTCGATCACCTCGGTGCAGGCCATTTACGTGCCGGCGGACGACTTGACCGACCCGGCGCCGGCGACGTCGTTCGCCCACTTGGATGCAACCACCACGCTAAGCCGCGCGATTTCGGAGCTGGGCATCTACCCGGCCGTCGATCCGCTCGATTCCGTCAGCCGCGTTCTGACCCGGCCGTCGTCGGCCAGGAGCACTATGAAGTGGCTCGTGCGGTTCAGGAGACGCTGCAGAAGTACAAGTCGCTGCAGGACATCATCGCGATCCTCGGCATGGACGAGCTTTCCGAAGAGGATAAGCTGGTCGTCAGCCGCGCCCGCAAGATCCAGCGCTTCCTGTCGCAGCCGTTCCACGTCGCAGAGGTGTTCACCAACATCCCGGGCAAGTTCGTGCAGGTCGAAGACACGGTGAAGTCGTTCAAGGCAGTCGTCGAAGGCGAATACGACCATCTTCCGGAAGCAGCGTTCTACATGGTCGGCGGCATCGATGAAGCGGTCGCCAAGGCCGAGAAGCTGGCTCAGGAAGCCTAAGCGAAAATGGCCGATCGGCTTGCCATCGAGGACTGCGTCAACGAGACGTGCCCTTGGTCGGGCGAGCCGGTCAGCGCCGACAGCCTGGCGCTCTACAAGGGCAAGGTCGTCGGCTTCTGTAACACCGGCTGCCGCGACAAGTTCGAAAAGGCAGCAAGCGCGTTCGACGCGGCGATTGAAGGTAAGGAATAATGGCCGATCTCAAGTTCGAGCTCGTGACGCCAGAGCGCTTGGTGATGTCGGACGACGTCTACATGGTCGTCGTTCCCGGCACCGAAGGCCAGTCGGGTATCCTCGCCGGCCACGCGCCTTACATGACGACGCTGCGGGACGGTGAACTCGCCGTCTACCGCACCGCCGGCAGCCAGCCGGAGCGCATCCCAGTCACGGGCGGCTTCGCCGAGGTCAGCGAAAATGGCCTGACCGTGCTCGCCGAGAGCGCGGGCACCTAATCCGTCTTCGGCTGGTAACGCCAGCGACGGGCCTTGCCGCCGTCGGCCAGTGACACTTCGGCGACAAGCTCCCTGCCCTCACGCCAGTAGCGAATCTTCTGCGGGTAATCGTGCTCGGAATTGACGAATGTCACTCCGGACTCTGAGCTCGGCGTCCACTCGAAGGCGGTTCGATTCTGGCCTTCGGGCGAGCCATAAAATGTCATTTTCGATGACGCTGGGTCGATTTGGATCTGCATGACTTCCCAGTCTGCGAGCGCGTCTGCGCGACCGCTACGACCGCTTCCCATCATGATTCCCGCCCGGGGATCGTTCCAGCACTCCTCGATCCACTTGCCGTGCGCCTCGCTTTCCCAGCACCCGGTAAGCCACACCGGCAAGACCGGACGCGGAGTAACCTCCGCCACGAACGCCGCAAGCATCAACAGCATGCCAAAACCCCTCCCTTCATCGCGGGCCAAACTAAAGTCGGTTAGCTTTTTCTAAAAGTTTGAGTCCTATTCACCATTCCTGATTTCGGCGGAACCGCAGGAAACGGGTTAAGAATGAACGCATTCGGCAAACGTGGCGGCTTGGGCGGCGGCAATGGTCGTCCTCAGTTCGGTGTCGCCAAACCGATGAAATCGTCGTCGGGTGGTGCTTCCTCGTCTGTGCCGGATGAGGCTGAGCAATTTCCGCCAGTCGACGACCTAACCGAGAGCTTCGACAGCGCTTCCGAGCCGACTCATGCCGGTACGGCGGCGATGGACAGGCTCAACAGCCGTCAGAACGCCAGCGGCGATGCTGCAAGCAGCAAGACCGAAGGATTCGAAGCAGCAGTTCACCGTATCAAGGAGCAGGTGCTCCCGCGCCTTCTGGAACGTGTCGACCCCGAAGCCGCTGCGACGCTGAGCAAGGATGAGCTGGCGGAGGAATTCCGTCCGATCATCGGCGAAGTCCTCGCCGAGCTGAAGATCACCCTGAACCGCCGCGAGCAGTTCGCCCTCGAGAAAGTGCTGGTTGACGAGCTTCTCGGCCTTGGGCCTCTCGAAGAGCTCCTCGCCGACCCGGCCGTCAGCGACATCATGGTCAACGGACCCGACCAGACGTTCGTCGAGCGCAAAGGCAAGCTTGAGCTGGCCCAGATCCAGTTCCGCGACGAGGAGCACCTGTTCCAGATCGCCCAGCGCATCGTGAACAAGGTCGGTCGCCGCGTCGACCAGACGACGCCGCTCGCCGACGCCCGCCTCCAGGACGGCAGCCGCGTCAACGTCATCATTCCGCCGCTGTCGCTCCGCGGTACGGCCATCTCCATTCGTAAGTTCTCCGAGAAGCCGATCACGCTCGACATGATGAAGGGCTTCGGCTCGATGTCGGAGAAGATGGCGACGGTGCTGAAGATCGCAGGCGCCAGCCGCATGAACGTGGTCATTTCCGGCGGTACCGGTTCCGGTAAGACGACCATGCTCAACGCTTTGTCGAAGATGATCGACCCGGGCGAGCGCGTGATCACGATCGAAGACGCGGCCGAGCTTCGTCTCCAGCAGCCCCACTGGCTTCCGCTGGAAACCCGTCCGGCCAACCTCGAGGGACAAGGTGCGATCACCATTCGCGACCTCGTCATCAACGCCCTGCGTATGCGTCCCGACCGCATTATCCTCGGCGAAATTCGTGGTCAGGAGTGTTTCGACCTTCTGGCCGCCATGAACACGGGCCACGACGGCTCGATGGCCACGCTCCACTCCAACAGCCCGCGCGAATGCCTGGCCCGTATGGAAAACATGGTCATGATGTCCGACATCAAGATTCCGAAGGAGGCGATCTCCCGCCAGATCGCCGACTCGGTCGACCTGATCGTCCAGGTGAAGCGCCTCCGCGACGGTTCGCGCCGCACGACCAACATCACCGAAGTGATCGGCATGGAAGGCGACGTCATCGTCACGCAGGAGCTGTTCAAGTTCGAGTATCTAGACGAGACAGCGGACGGAAAGATCGTCGGCGAATACCGCTCGATGGGCCTGCGCCCCTACACGCTCGACAAGGCCAAGCAGTACGGCTTCGATCAGCCGTATCTGGAGGCCTGCCTCTAAGGCATCGTTTTTCGCCGATTGCTGTGCAACGTTGCGGCGGTTCTGTTCAAGGAGCCGCCGTATGCGTTTGTCCATCGCCCTCGCCTGCCTTGTCCTAAGCCTGCCGACGCTGGCGGAAGCCAGGAAACCTGCCTCGCAACCGCCCGCCGTCGAGGGCCAGACCGCCCAGCCGCCTGTGGCGGATGACGGTTATCCCTATTTGCTGTTCGTTCCGAAGGGCTACAACGAGAGCGGTACTGATCGCTGGCCGCTGCTCATTTTCCTGCATGGGTCTGGCGAGCGCGGTACCGACATCAATGTCGTGAAGAAGCACGGGCCACCCATGCTGGTGGAAAAGGACCCCGCCTTTCCGTTCATTGTCATCTCGCCGCAGCTTCCGGAGCAATCGGCGACGGTCGGCCGCTATTGGCCGGTCGAGCCGCTGGAGGCGATCCTGACGCACGCCATGAAGACCCTCCGGGTCGATCCCTCGCGTGTCTACCTCACCGGTCTCAGTCTTGGTGGGATCGCCACTTGGGAATGGGGCACAACCCATCCGGAACATTTCGCTGCACTGGCGCCAGTCGCCGCGTTCGGGATCCCAAGAATGCGTGCAATGCCAAGGACGTGCCCATTTGGGCGTTCCACGGGGACCATGACGACGCCGTCGACACGCGCGGCGACTTCGAGATGGTCGACGCGCTCAAGAAGTGCGGTTCAACCCCTGCCCCACGGCTGACGATCTATCCGAACACCGATCACTGGTCGTGGGTGCCTGCCTACAACGATCCTGCACTCTGGATGTGGCTGTTGGAACAGCGGAAACCGGTGCCGCCGAAGCCTTCGAGATAGGCCTGCGGACTACGGCTTCCGGGTTGGAACGCTGACGACGGTGAACTTTCCGAGCTGGCAATGCGGATAATTGCGAAGCCCGGTCGCCTGCACTTCCACCGGATCGAAGATCTTGACGCGATCTCCTTCGCAAATGTCGCCCGTTTCAGCCCCGGTCGTGATCGCGATTGCCGCGCTGGATCCCAGCCGTTCCACGCCGGCGCATGGTCTCGCCAGCTCGCTGCGATAGGTGACCCCGCCAACGACGTCGAACTCCATCGCATTGGGGCCAACAGTCCGCCGACCGACAATCTGATCCAGCGGAACGCACCTATTCGCTTTTGTCGTCGCGGAGGGTTCAGCGGTCGGATTAGCCGCCAACGCAGCTCCAGCCGCGGTCATGCCTACCAGCGCCAGTGAAATCGCTATCTTCATGGCTGTTCTCCCGAGAAGCGAGAATCATACTGCCGATGCATGAACCGGGGCTGAGGCGAACGCGTTTCCGATTGCATCGTACAGCGGCTTCGGGCGGAAGTTTGCATCGTATGGCGTCCCGCGCTTCATGGTCTTGTCCGCTCGCGGATCGAATCCATTCAGCCAGCTGTATCGGTCAACCATTCCCCAGGCGAGGATATCGCGAAGCTGCGAATAGCTCAGCATCAGGTCGAGGTACGCCTTGGCATAGTCTGCCACCATGCGATCGCGCTGGGTGATATCGGTAGGTGCCATGCGGTCGTTCACGTCGAATTCCGTGATGACCAGTTTGTAGCCCATGCCGACGACCTCATCCACGAAGCGGCGCCAAGGACCTTCAGACTCTTTCACGATGTCTGCGACTGGCCCCTGTTTCAGCAGACGGATGTGGGATTGGATGCCAAGCGCATCGACCGGTGTCCCGCGCTTTCGGAAACCCTCTAGCAGCTTAAGCACGCCGCGCATGTGGGTCTCGTCTTCGCTGTTGCGCTCCCAACTCATGTAATCGTTGTAGACCAGCTGGGCGTGAGGGGCTTCGGCACGCGCGGTGTGGAACATGAGGTCAAGGAAGGCTTCCCCACCAATCGCGCGCGTGACGTTGGTATCCCGGATTTCACCGGTTCCCGGTTCCACCGCTTCGTTCACGACATCGTAGGAGTAGATGCGCTTGCCGTAGCGACTGCAAACTGTGCGGACGTGGCTGACAAGGAGGGCTTCAGCGGCCGCCTTGGGCTGAGGGCCGAAGTCGAAAGTCTCAAGCCACTTCGGATACCATTTTGTAGGCGTCCAAAACAGCGTGTGGCCGCGCACAGCCATTCCTTGCTTCGTCGCATATTCTACGATTGCGTCGAATTGCTGGAAGTCGAAAGTCGTTGGGCCCGGCCGCGTCCACTGCCACTTCAGTTCATTCTCGGGGACCAGAAGCGAACAATCGCGTTCAAGGATTGTCGCGTAGGCCGGATTGGCAAAGCTGCCGCGATCGGCGCCGGGCTTGCTCCAAGACACGGCCGAACCAAAACGGCGGCCGCTCTTCTTCGCGAACGCGTCGAGGGACGCTGAAGACCCTGCGGCCACGGCCGAGTCGGTCGAAGCGATCAGCGCGGCCGAAAGTCCGGCGGCCAATGCTCCGCGCCTCGAAAATTGCGTTGGCTTGCTTGCAATGTCCATAACGCTGCATCCACACTTAATTTCCTGTGATAGCGCTAACACGCTGCAACAGGCCACTCAACGCGGATGTGAGATGATGGCCAGGTGGTTTCCGAATAGCGCAGTGACCTTGCTGGCTCTGAGCGTGTTGGTGGTGATTGCTACCCCGCCCGCGCCGAAGATGGCTACGATCTCTGGCTCCGCTATCGGCCAATCGAGAACTCGCAGCGAGAAGCCTACGTTCGACAGGCGCAAAGCATCGTCGAGACGCGGAGCTCGCCGACATTGAATGCGGCAGTCGCAGAATTGCAGCGCGGCATCGGCGGTCTGCTCGGCGCAACGCCCCCTCTTCGACGCGACCTCTCGGACGGCGCGATCCTGATTGGCACGCCGGCGTCGTCGCGCGTAATCGCAGGAATTGGACTGAAACTGGACGGTTTGGGCAGCGATGGGTTCCTGATCCGCAGCGTCAATCTCTCGGGCAATCGCGTGACGGTGATTGCCGCAAATGACGAAGTTGGAGTCCTTTACGGCACTTTCGCCTTCTTGCGGCAATTGCAGACACATCGACTCGCTGAAACGCTGAACATCCGCGACGTGCCCGCGTCACGGCTGCGGATGCTTGACCATTGGGACAACCTGGATCGCACTGTCGAGCGCGGATATTCCGGCTTCTCACTGTGGGATTGGCAAAAGCTGCCTCGCTGGCGAGACCCGCGCTACACGGATTATGCGCGCGCCAATGCCTCGATCGGCATCAACGCCACGGTGCTGACCAACGTCAATGCTGACGCCCAGGTCCTGACGCCCCTCTACCTGGCCAAGGTCGCGGCCCTCGCGGATGTTTTCCGGCCATATGGAATCCGCGTGTTCCTGACGGCAAGATTCAGCGCGCCACTGGAGCTGGGCGGGCTGAAGACCGCGGATCCGGTCGATCCGAAGGTCCGTGCCTGGTGGCGTGCGAAGTCGGACGAGATCTACCGGATCATCCCGGATTTCGGTGGCTTTCTCGTCAAGGCGAACTCCGAAGGCCAGCCGGGACCGCAAGATTACGCCCGTACGCACGCTGACGGCGCCAACATGCTGGCCGAGGCCCTGCAGCCTCACGGTGGAACGGTAATCTGGCGCGCGTTCGTGTACGCTGCAAAGCCAGGAGAAGACCGCGCAAAGCAGGCCTTCGATGAGTTCCGGCCGCTCGACGGCAGCTTCCGTCCCAATGTCATGCTGCAGGTCAAGAACGGGCCGATCGATTTCCAGCCCCGCGAGCCGTTCCATCCGCTGTTCGGAGCCATGCCCAGGACGCCAGTGGTGCTCGAGGCGCAGATCACCAAGGAGTATCTGGGATTTGCGACCCACCTCGCCTTTCTCGGGACCATGTGGGAGGAGGTGCTGAAGGCCGACACCTGCCGTCCGAAATGCGGAACTCCCGTCGCCGACACGATCGCCGGCATGGCGGGTGTTTCGAATGTCGGCACGGATCGCAACTGGACCGGTTCACAATTCGACCAGGCCAATTGGTACGCGTTCGGTCGGCTAGCCTGGGATCACGGCTTGCCGGCACGTGAGGCAGCTGAGGAATGGGTTCGGATGACTTGGGGCAACGATCCCAAAGTGGTCGAACCAATCGTGGGCATGATGATGGGGTCGCGACAAGCAGTCGTGAACTACATGACGCCGCTCGGGCTTCATCACCTCATGGCGACGGGCCATCACTATGGGCCTGGCCCCTGGGTCAACAACCTCGAGCGTGCGGACTGGAACCCGACCTATTTCCACAAGGCCGCCAAAGACGGCATCGGCTTCGACCGGACAAAGTCCGGAAGCGATGCAGTTGCGCAATATTCACCCCGGGTCGCCGGCTGCTTCAGCAATCGCCGCTGCGTGCCGGACGATTACCTTCTCTGGTTCCATCATGTGGGTTGGGATGAGCGAATGCGAAGTGGGCGCTCGTTGTGGGGTGAGTTGGCCTTCCGGTATGATGATGGCGTCAGTCGGGTGCAGGAGATGCGCCGAACGTGGCGCGCTTTGCAAGGTGAGATCGATGCTGAGCGCTTCAACGAAGTCGACGCCTTCCTCGGGATTCAGGAAGCTGAGGCCCGGTGGTGGCGCGATGCTTCTCTAGCCTATTTCTCGAACGTGTCGGGGCGGCAACTCCCTGAGGGTGTGCAACCTCCTGCGCATAGCCTCGGCTATTACGAGGCGCTGACCTTCCCCAACGTCCCAGGGCACTGATCGGAAAAAAAAAGGGGCCCCTCCGTTTACGCGGAGGGCCCCGGGAGAGGGCTTTCGCCCGTTCTGCTATCCGCGCTCTGGAGCCGGCGGCGGCGGCGGAGGCGGAGGCGGCGGAACCGGGCACGCATCCGTCGCCAGGATCACTGACCCGTCCGCGCACGTCTGGGTCGCCGGAGGCGGCGGCGGAGGTGGTGGCGGAGGCGGCGGAGCCGGTGGCGGCGGCGGCGCCGGCGTGAAGGTGCCGCGCAGGATGAACGAGAACCTGCGATCGTTCATGAAGTAGGACCGCGGACCCAGCAATCCGGTTGTCGTGAATTGCTGGAGGGTCTTGGTCACCTCGTTCGTCAGGTTCACCGCCTGGACACCGACCTTGATGTCCTTCGTGACCGAGAAGAACGCCGAAGCATCCAGCTGCCCGGTCTTGTCATTAAAGATCGGGTCGTACGGGAAGATCACGTCGGCTGCGGTCAGCAGGAATTTCGAACGCCAGTTGTAGGCGAGACGGAAGGATACCGGACCCTTCTCGTAGAAGCCTTCGATATTGACGTTGTGCTTCGACAATTGCTCAAGCGGCAAGTTGCCGGAAACGCCGCCCGGAGGCGTGTTCACCGGAGCACCGCCATTCAGCATCGAGTTCGGCAGGCCCTTGCTCTTGATGTGCGTGTAGTTGGCGTTGATGCCGAAGCCGCTGAGCAGGCCCGGAAGGAAATCGAAGGTTTGCTGGTAAGCAATCTCGAAACCCTTCACCTTGCCGTTACCGTCGTAGTTGGCTGGACCACGAACGATTACGGTCTGTGTGATGCCGTTGCTCGTGATGTCGCGGTTGGTGACGTCCTGGAAGAAGAAGTTGTGGATCGTCTTGTAGAATGCGTTGAACGTCAGCGATCCCACTCGAGCGAAATACCACTCCAGGCTCGCATCGAAATTCTTCGAGATTGCGGGCTTCAGGAACGGATTGCCCGCCGTCGCCGTCAACTGGAACCCAGCGCTCGTGTCCGAGCCAATCGTCAGGAAGTTCCGGATGTTCGCCATTTCTGGTCGAGCCAGATTCTTCGAGGCCGCGAAACGCAGGATGAGATCGTTGGTCAGGCCGAACTTCAGGTTCAGGCTTGGCAACCAATAATGATAGTCATTCTTGGCGAGGTCCTCGGTCGTCTGACCCGTCGCCCAGGTCTGCAGGTCGGCGTAGCCGGCCGGCCCGAGGAGGCAAACGCCGGTCGGCGGCACCTGCGGCGCAGGCGGCGGCGGAACGGCGCAGCGAATGGCAAAGGGATTCGTGATACCCAGCGCGGACTGCGAAGGAACGCCGATCGAACCCAGCGATGTGACTTTCGTAGTCACGTACCGGATGCCGATGTTGCCATCGAGCCGGACATTGCCAAAGATCGGTTCGTCGCTGCCGAAGTTCAGCATCGCGTACGCGGCCTTGTTCGTCTCGCTGACTTCCTGAATTTCGCTCGGCAGGAACAGCGTTCCAGGAACGACGCCTGGACGGTTGGCCAGCGAATTCCAACTGTTGGCGCTTCCGCCTCCAGCAACACCGGCTGCCTGCACGCTCTCGAAGAAGTCGATCGCGTTCTGATAACCATCGATCAGGTCACCGGCGTAATAGTTCGCCGTCGGTGGTCGCGTGGTGTCACCACGGAAGAAGTTGTTGAAGCTGTACTGTTCGACGTTAGCGCCGCCCACCTGGTCCATGAACACCGCAGTGCTCCAAACCTCAGACAGCGAACCCCAGTTGTATGTGGAGTATTTCACCGTCTGGTCGCGGTCGGCGTAACGAGCACCGAACTTCGCACGCCGCAAGAAGGGCACGTCATCCAGGAAGTTGTAGGTGATGTCGCCGCGGAACGACCACTGATCGCCGCGGCTCTTTTCCGCGTGATCCATCGCTGCACGCCAGAAGGTGTAGCGAGGATTGCTGAAGTATTCGTCGTCCGTCGCGCCCGACAATTCAGGCGAAGTCGGATTTCCGAGATTCAAGGGCTTGTGCAGGATGACGTCCGGACTGTTTCCAGTCAGGTCGACTTCCTGGTCGGCAAAGTTCGATCCGAAAACGCTGACGTCCAGATTGTCGTGCTTCGCCTTCACGCGCTGCGCGTCGACAGCGAATGACCAGTGATCGTCGACGTTGTATTTGAAATTGACGCCCATGTCGGTGACTTTGTTGTCGTCATCGACCTGACGACGAGCCAGCGAGTGCTGCATGCCCCCGACCGGCACGCGATCGCCAACGACTTGCGTGCCCCATCCGGCGCCATACGGGCTGCCACGCCAGCCGCCCGTCGGGACGGTGATGTAGCCGCTCTCGAAAATGCCGTCGTCGTCGTACTGATAATTCTGGAACCCACCGACCGGACATTCGGCGCGGGTGGTTCCGCCTGGCCCGTTGCCGTTCGGCTGGCAGCCCGCGGGATAGGTATTGTATTCGGACAAGTCAGGCGCGGCCTCAAACGTATGCTCGCCCCATTTCTGGGTCGCGTGCGAACGGAGGAACTGCGCTGTCAGGAGCGCACGCCGGTCGAGGCTTTCCCACTGGGCCGCTGCGGCAATGCCCCTGCGCTGGCGGTTGAAATCCTGCGTGCGGAATTGCCCACCGAGCGGCGCGTATGCGAGCGGCAGCTGATCTGCGAACCCATCCGCCCCGGTGTTTCCGCAGTCCCGCACGGCGAGCCTGACGGAGGTAGAGTCGTGGTGTCGTTGTCGCTCGGAAGCGGGTTGCGGCAGATCAGCGGTCCGTTGTTCGCACCCGGAACCTGCGTGCCGTCGCGAGCCTGGAAGTTGGTGATCTGAACACCGTCCGCGCGGCTGAACACCTGCGAGTAGGAAACCGCGCCGAGCAAACCGATCCGGCCCATGCCGGTATCCCAGGTGTTGCTGACGAGGATCGAACCAACCGGCGACCACTTTTCCGCCAGGTCGCTGTAATTGGCCTCCAGGTCGAAGCCGATGCGAAGGCCCTTCTGGTCGAACGGCAAACGCAGGTTCATGTTGACGGCACCTGAAAGTCCGCCCTCGATCATTTCCGCAGTCGAGTTCTTGTACACCTCGACCGAACCGAGCAGTTCCGCCGGCACATCGGCGAAATTGATGGCCTGTCCGCCAACGCCCGTGGCGAAGGTATCGCGGCCGTTGAACTCCGACCGGACGAAGCTCAGGCCGCGAATCGCAACGGCTGAACCTTCGACCGAAAAGTGGTCGGGGTCGTTGCTGCCGGCGAAGCGGTTGATCGAAACGCCAGGAACGCGCTGGAGCGCCTCGGTGACCGACCGGTCCGGCAGAGCGCCAATGTCCTGCGCAGTGATTGCGTCCACAACCGTATCGGCGTTGCGCTTGATGTTCTGTGAGTTCGCAAGGCTCTGCCGGATGCCCGTGACGACGATGGCCTTGTCATCGGTGTTGTCGGTCGTTTCCGTGGAGCTGGAAGTCCCGGTATCTTGCGCAGCCGTCGCATCGACGGTCGCCTCAGACGGCGTTGTCTCTGTCGATTGAGCATAAGCCGGAGCGGTCCCAAGGACGCACATGGCCAAAGCCGACACTCCGCAGCGCAGAGATGCGTTCAGCCCAAACTGCAGCCTTTGGCCGCCGATAACCGGTGACGACATGAACTCTCCCCGTGTTAGCGCTAACAAGCCCCAGCGCTGTCTCTCTCTGCACGGACGATAATACGAGCGGCTTAACATGTGCAAGAGGGAGATTCGTTGATGGGCAAAGTGATGTATCAAAACTGCCACATGCGAGATAAGCGATTGAAGTCGCGATATTTTTGCAGGTTCTGCAACCGTTAAACAGCCATTTGACGTTGGCGAAAGCAGGCGCTTACAACATGGACTGGGGTGAGAAATGTTAGCGCAACCAAGCTTGGACGTCGTAATTGTCGGAGGCGGCACTGCCGGATGGATGACCGCGTCAGCGCTGACGAAGTTGCTGCCCGGTCGCTGTCATGTTCATCTCGTCGAATCGGAAGAGATCGGAATCGTCGGCGTCGGAGAAGCGACACTGCCGCACATTCGTGGCTTCAATGAGCGGCTCGGTATCGACGAGGCCGAGTTCATGGCCAGGACACGAGCCACCTTCAAGCTCGGGATCGAATTCGAGAACTGGGGCAAGATCGGGGACAGCTATATCCATCCGTTCGGCACATTCGGCCGCGCGCAGGGCGACATCGGCTTTCACCAATATTGGCTGCGAATGGTCCACGAGGGCCGGACGGTGGAAGATCTGGAGCAATATTCGCTCGGCTGCATGATCGCGCGGTTGGGCAAGTTCGATCTACCTTCTTCGGACCCCGCCCAGATCGCGTCCACGTTCAATTACGCCTACCAATTTGACGCGACTCTATTCGCGCCATTCCTTCGCCAGATCGCGGAAAGCCTCGGCGCACAGCGCACGGAGGGAAGGATCGTCGATGCCGAGATTGACGGAGAGACGGGCAACATCACGGCGATCCGCCTTGCGAACGGAGAACGCATCACCGGCGACCTATTCGTTGACTGCTCCGGATTTGCGTCGCTGCTGATCGGCAAGACGCTCAACGAACCTTTCCAGGATTGGTCGAAGTGGCTGCCGTGCGACCGGGCCGTCGCGATGCCCTGCAAGACGGAGACTGCGGTCACGCCTTATACGAGCGCCATTGCCATGGACGCGGGATGGCGCTGGCGGATCCCGCTCCAGCATCGCACTGGCAATGGCTATGTCCACGCGAGTGGCTTTACCGACGAGCAGACGGCGATTGACGCCCTCGTCGCTTCTGTTGAGGGGAGCCGATCGCGGACCCTCGGGTGTTGCGCTTCCGTGCCGGCCGTCGCGAGCGGAGCTGGGTGGGCAATTGCGTTTCCGTCGGTCTGGCCAGCGGTTTCCTTGAGCCGTTGGAATCGACTAGCATCTATCTTATCCAGGCAGCGATCACCGCTTTGATCGAACTGTTCCCGGAAAAGCAGATCGCGCCCTCAGACCGGGACGAATTCAACCGGCTGATCGATCTGGAATATGACCGGATCCGGGATTTCCTGATCCTGCATTACCATGCGACTGAACGGTCGGACACGCCGTTCTGGGACTATGTCCGAACGATGCCGATTCCGGACTCGCTCGCCGAAAAGCTTGATCTGTTTCGCCGACGCGGCAGGGTCGTCAAATATCGCGAAGGCGTCTTCCTGGAGGCGAGCTGGATTGCCGTTTACCTCGGCCAGCGAGTCATTCCGCAGGGCCACGATATGCGGGTCAATGGTCCTGACCCCGAATCGCTTGCAGCCGGGATGGAGAAGCTCCGTGCCGAAGTTCTTCATGCCGCGCAGACCATGCCCAACCATATCGACATGATTGGGCGCTATTGCCCGATGGCCGCCTGAATGGGTCCACGATCGATCTCGACGATTGTTATTGTCGGCGGCGGCATCGTCGGTTGGTCGGCCGCCGCCGCGTTGAAGCGCCGCATCCCGACGCTTGACGTAACTGTCATTGCGACGGCCCCTCGCCGGATGCACTGGCCGACCGTCTGCCCTGCACGCTTCCATCGATCGTCGATTTCCACGCCGACATCGGTCTTAACGACGTCGACACGATCCTAAACGCCAAGAGCGGCCTTCGCTTCGGCACTGAGTTCCGGGGATGGTCGGTCGAACATCCAAATTATGTGCATGCCTACGGCCCTTATGGCCGGCAATTGGGCGCCTCCCCTTTTTACCAGCATTGGCTCCGCGCGAGGGAGCTTGGGGATGTCGAATTGTTCGACGCTTTTTGCTGTGCTGCCGCACTCGGTGCCGAGGGGAAGTTCTCCGCGACGGACGGCCAAATGGATCTCGCCTACGGCCTGACGATCGACCCACCGGTCTACGGCCAGATGATGCGCGCCTACGCGACGCATCTCGGAGCCAAGGAGTTAGTGTCCGAAATCGGCGAGGTTCGCCTCCGGTCCGAAGACGGCTTCATCGACGCGCTGGCGTTAAGCGACGGAGCGGAAATAGCAGGCGACCTCTACATCGACGCTTCGGGACCTGATGCGACGATCCGAGGAAAGCTGGATCGAGTCATCGAGGAGTGGAGCAGCTACCTCCCCTGCGACCGCCTTTTGATCTCCGATCGACCCGCCGGAGCAGAGGCTTCGTCTTTAGACCAGGTGCGCACGTTCAATGCAGGCTGGCGATGGGAAGCCTCATCACCATCGCGCCGGACCGAGGGCGTGACCTACTCCTCCCGGCACCTCGCCGATGATGACGCGAATGCGATACTGGACGATGCGGAGCGGATTGAAATCCGGCCGGGACGATATTCAGAGCCATGGTTCCGTAACTGCGTGGCGATCGGGGACGCGGCGGTTTCAATCGAGCCCCTCGAATGGACCAACCTTCATCTGGCTCACAGCGCGATCGATCGTCTCGTCGCGATGATGCCGGACACGGATTGCTCCCCGGTGGAGCTGTGGGATTACAACCGGCAGACCAATGCAGAAGCGGACCGCGTTCGCGATTTCGTCATGCTCCATTACGTGGCCTCGCACCGCCCGGATGAGGCCTTCTGGACAGACGCCTCAACGCGGCCCTGCCCGCTTCGCTAGAGCATACGTTGACCCAGTTTCGCGAACGCGGCCGGCTTCCGTTTTATGAGGAAGAGACCTTCGCTCGTGACAGCTGGGCGGCGGTCCTGATCGGCCAGGGCGTGTTTCCGCGCCGATCCGACCCGCTGCTCGACGAGATGACCACGAGTGAATCGGCGCGAGCCATGCAGCAAATGCGTGACGCCATCAGCGCGGTTGTCGCAAGGGCGCCATCGCACGCAAACTACCTCCGCAATCTCGCCAGGCAGGAGCCGCGATGAACGAGCATAGTATCCGCAATGTCGTTATCGTCGGCGGCGGCACTGCCGGCTGGATGGCGGCTGCGGCGCTCTCGCGTTATCTCGACAATGGATACACGCAGACAAGCCTGATCGAGTCCGAGGACATCGGCACCATTGGAGTGGGCGAAGCGACCATTCCGCCGCTGGTCAACTTCAACGCCATGCTCGGCATCGACGAAGACGAGTTCCTCGCGGCAACCAAGGGCACGTTCAAACTCGGGATCGAGTTCGTGAACTGGGGGCAGATCGGACATCGCTACTTCCACCCGTTCGGGAACTACGGGCACGACCTGCAGGGTGTTCATTTCCACCAACTCTACCTGCGCGAACGAAGCCAGCGAGTGATGCAGGATATCTCCGCCTGGTCGATTACCGCAGTGGCATCGTCGCTTGGCCGTTGCGCCAGACCTGGTCCCGAAACGCGTCCCCGTTGTCGGGGATGACGCATGCCTTCCATTTCGACGCCAGCCTGTATGCCGCATACCTGCGCAGCTACGCCGAGCGCCTCGGTGTCCGCCGGATCGAGGGCAAAATTGTCGAGACGCGCCTGCGTGGCGAGGACGGGTTCGTCGAAGCCGTCACCCTCGACAATGGCCGGACCATCGAGGGCGATCTTTTCATCGACTGTTCCGGCTTTCGCGGACTCCTGATCGAACAGGATCTCGAGACCGGATACGAAGATTGGACCCACTGGCTGCCCTGTGATCGGGCGCTGGCAGTGCCGAGCACCTATGACGGACAGCCCGATCCGTTCACGCGATCCACCGCACACGGCAGCGGCTGGCAATGGCGCATCCCGCTGCAGCACCGGATGGGCAACGGCCTGGTCTATTCCAGCGCGCATATCTCCGATGACGATGCGGCCCAGCTCCTTCTCGACAACCTGGAAGGCGAACAACTAGCCGACCCGCGTGCACTTTCGTTCACCACCGGTCGGCGGCTTCTCGCGTGGAACAAGAACGTCGTGGCGCTGGGGCTGGCCAGCGGCTTCGTCGAGCCGCTTGAATCGACCAGCATCCACCTGATCCAGGCCGGGATCGCCCGGCTGCTCGCATTATTCCCGGACAAGCGCTTCAGCCCGATCGAGCGCGATGAATATAACCAGCAGATTCAAAACCTGTTCGAAGACGTCCGCGACTTCGTCATTCTCCATTACTGGGCGAACCGCCGCACGGACTCGGACTTCTGGAAATCGTGCGCAGCCATGGAATTGCCGGACAGCCTTCAGCGGAAGATCGATCTGTGGCGCTCCAAGGCCCGCATATTCCGGGAGAATGCAGAGTTGTTCGCACGCACGAGCTGGGTCGCGGTGATGTTGGGGCAAGGCATCCTGCCAGAGAGCTACGATCCGATCGCGGACGCGCTGGACGAGCAGAAGGTTGCGGCCGCGCTGGAGCAGATGCGGCTGGCCAATCTCCAGGCCGCCGAAAGGCTTCCGAGCCACGGCGAATTTCTCGCGGAAATCCTGGGCCATCGACGTCGCTCCGAACCCGAGCTCCCGGAGTTCATCTTTTGAGGCCCGACCGCATCCGCAAGGTGGTCGTCGTCGGCGGTGGCACAGCAGGCTGGATGTCCGCCGCGGCCCTGTCGAAGATCATGGGAGACATTCCCGACTTCAAAGTCGAGCTGGTGGAATCCGAGGAGATCGGAACCGTTGGCGTTGGCGAAGCAACGATCCCGCAAATTACGTTGTTCAACCAGCTACTGGAAATCGACGAAGGCGAATTCTGCCGCGAAACCAACGCGACGTACAAGCTCGGAATCGAATTCGTCGACTGGACTCATATCGGGCACCGCTACGTCCATCCGTTTGGCTATTACGGGCTCGACATGAAGGGGTGGAATTCCACCATCACTGGCTCAAGGGCCGGATGCTGGGCGATGACACTCCGCTTGGCGATTACTCGCTCGGCGGCATTGCCGGAGTCATGGGGAAGTTCTCACATCCCCGTTCCGACCAGCCGAACTCCCTCTGTCCAAGATTGCTTACGCCTTCCAGTTCGATGCGAGCCTCTATGCGCGGTACTTGCGCAAAATGGCGGAAGCGGCCGGTGTCACCCGTACCGAGGGGCGGATCGTCGAAGTCGTTCAAAACGCCGAGACTGGCTTCGTTGAAGCTGTCGTCCTTGAAAGCGGGAAGCGTGTCGAGGGCGAGCTTTTCATCGATTGTTCCGGCTTCCGCGGACTCCTGATCGAGCAGACCCTAAAGAGCGGCTTCGAGGATTGGTCGGCGTGGCTCCCCTGCGATCGCGCGCTTGCCGCGCCTTGCGAACTCGGAGGCGATCATCAGCCTTTGACGCGCTCGACCGCGCGGTCGGCGGGTTGGCAATGGCGGATCCCGCTCCAGCATCGCATCGGCAACGGTTACGTCTACTCGAGCGCGCATATTTCAGACGACGAAGCCGCCTCGGTCCTGCTCGCCAACCTCGACGGCGAGGCACTTGCCGACCCGCGCCCGCTCCGCTTCACGGCCGGACATCGCAGAAAGCCATGGGTTAAGAACGTCGTCGCGTTCGGCCTCGCCGGGGGATTCCTCGAACCACTAGAATCTACCAGCATCCACCTCGTCCAATCCGGCATTGCCCGGTTGATGTCGCTCTTCCCTCGCGCGGATTCGATGAAGAGGAAATTGACCGCTTCAACGATCAGACGATCAAGGAATATATCGACATCCGCGACTTCCTCGTCCTGCATTACAAAGCAACGACGCGCGACGATTCAGACTTCTGGAATTACTGTCGCACGCTCGAGCCGCCGGAAGGCCTCGCGTACAAGCTGGACATGTTCCGGGCCAACGGACGGATCTACCGCGAGCACAACGAGTTGTTCACTGAGACCAGCTGGCTAGCCGTGATGGTCGGCCAGGGCATCGAAGCGGAAAGCTATCACCCGGCGGCCGATATCCTGCCGGATGACGAGACGCTGAAGCGCCTGGTCCATATCCGGGAAGTCATTGCCAACACGGCACGGATGATGCCCATGCAGGACGACTTCCTCAGGCAGATCGGCGGGCTCAGCAATGTGACCGCGCGGCGCGCCTCCTGATGGATGTCCCGGAACCGAAGCCAATCCGCGAATATGACGAGGTAGACGCCTCCGTGTTGGAGGGAGAAATCCGCCCATCGCGACAACCCGCGGTTCTACGCGGAATCGCCGCCGACTGGCCCGCGGTGGCTGCGGCGAAAAAGTCCGACGAATCTCTGGTCGATTACGTCAAGCGATTCTCATCCGAGGCGCGTGTCGCCGCAATTCGCGGGCCGTCCGAGATCGCAGGTCATTTCTTCTATACGGATGATCTCAAGGACCTGAATTTCCAGCGAGGGCAAACGGCGCTGGATCCGTTTCTCGATCGACTACTGCGCGACCGCCAGGCCGACGCGCCGATGGCCATGGCGGTCCAGTCCGAAATCATCCCGAAGGTCTTGCCCGGCTTCGCCGATGAGAACGGGACCGAATTGGTCAATTCGAGCGTCGCACCGCGAATGTGGATCGGAAATCGAATTCACGTCGCGCCGCACTACGACCTTTTCGAAAACTTGGGTGTGGTCGTCGCCGGACGACGCAAGTTCACACTCTTTCCGCCCGATCAGATCGCCAATTTGTACGCGGGACCTTTCGAGCTGACGCCGGCGGGCACTCCGATCAGCATCGTCAATCTGAATGAACCCGACTTCGAGCGGTTTCCGCGCTTCGCCGACGCGCTCTCCAGCGCTCAAACAGCTGAGCTGAGGCCGGGAGACGCCATCTACATTCCGTACCAATGGTGGCACGGCGTTGAATCGCTGGAGCCCTTCAATTTCTTCGTGAACTATTGGTGGAACGATACTCGACCCGGCCTAGGCCAGCCTTACGATGCACTGATGTATGCGTTCTTCGCCCTGAAACATCTGCCGCCTGATCAGCGCGATGTCTGGCGAACCCTGTTCGACCACTACGTGTTCGAAGCGAACGGCGACCCCGCCGAGCATCTGCCCGCCCATGCTCGCGGCGTGCTTGGCGATCTCACGCCGCAGCTTCTCGAGCGGATGCGAATGACCCTGAAACAGATTGCGGAAGGCCTCTGATGCTAACGAACCTGCTGCTTGCCGCAGCCTCGGTCGCATCGTTCAACTGGTTCGAATATCGCGGTGACGACAATCTGCCGAAGCCGACGCCGACGGAATATTCAAACCCGATCCTGCAAGGCTTCTATCCGGATCCGAGCATCACTCGTGTCGGCGACGACTATTATCTCGTCAACTCGACCTTCAGCTGGTTTCCCGGCATCCCTGTCTTCCACAGCCGCGACCTGGTGAACTGGACGCAGATCGGAAACGCAATCGATCGCCCGGAGCAGCTGGAATTCAAGACGCTCGGCCTTTCGCGCGGCGTATTCGCACCCGCCATTAGCTGGCACGACGGGATCTTCTACATCGTCAACACCTGCGTCGATTGCGGCGGCAATTTCGTCATCACGGCGAAGAACCCTGCGGGCCATGGTCCCAGCCGACCTGGCTTCCGGAGATCGAAGGCGGGATCGATCCATCCCTCTTTTTCGATGAGGACGGCAGCGCCTGGCTGGTCAACAACCAGCCCCCACCCGGCAAGCCCCTGTACGATGGACATCGCGCCATCTGGGTTCAGCGGTTCGACACCAAGACACTGAAGCTCACGGGACCGCGGACCTTGCTCGTCAATGGCGGAGTGCGGCCCGAGGAAAAGCCGATCTGGATTGAAGGGCCACACATCTTCCGCAAGGACGGCTGGTACTATTTGATCGCAGCTGAAGGCGGAACCGCCGAAGGCCACTCGCAAGTCGTACTTCGCAGCCGGAGCGTTACGGGCCCGTACGAGCCGTTCCCCGGCAACCCGATCCTGACCCAGCGCGATCTGCCGCGCGATCGCCCGAACCCGATCACGTCCGCCGGCCACGCCGACTTCGTCCAGACCAGCCGCGGCGAATGGTGGGCGACCTTCCTCGCTACGCGCCCGTACGCCGGCGATTTCTACAACACTGGCCGCGAGACCTTCTTGATGCCTGTGCACTGGAAGGACGGCTGGCCCACAATCACAAAGCCAGGCGAGGCCATTCCCTGGGTGGCGGCACGGCCCAACCTGCCGGGCGGAGACAAGCCGCCAGTCCCATTGAACGGAGCGTTCGTCTTCCGCGAGGATTTCGCCGGAGAGGAGCTGCCGCTGCACTGGATGATGATGCGTAATCCGCGCGAGAATTGGTGGAAGATTGGACGCGGCGCCCTGGAGCTTCGCGCGCGCCCGGTCGCGCTTGGTGACAACGGCAACCCCTCATTCCTCGCCCGCCGGCAGCAGCACCTCAACGCCACCGCGACGACCGAAATCCGGTTCGATCCGTCGAAGGGCGTTGAAGCCGGGGTCGTCGCGCTTCAGAGCGATGATTTCTGGTACTTCCTCGCGGTGGGCGAGGATAAGGGACAGCCCGTTATCCGCCTGAAGCGCCGCGCTGGTTCGAGCGATCCTGCGACGGGTGCAATCATCCAACAGGCTGCACTGAGCAGAAAGGGCCGCGTACAACTGCGAATCGATGCGCACGGCGGCAAATATGACTTCAGCTGGAGCAACGACGGCAATCGCTGGAACCTGCTTGCGAAGGACGTCGACGGGACAGTCCTGAGCACGAAGCGCGCCGGCGGGTTCGTCGGCACCATGTTCGGCGTGCACGCATATCAATCACCGGATGTCAGCGGTTCAGAGAAAGGTCGATAGATGAGGCAGTGTACCGCGTTCGCAATCGCAGTTCTGATGTCGACCGGCTGCGCATCCGCCGCGGAACAACCACTGCAAATCGCCATCACTGTCGATGACCTGCCAGTCCACGGCCCGTTCCCGAAAACTGTCACGCCTGAGAATGTCGCTCACGAAGTCATCGCCGCGCTCAAGGCCGAGAAAGTCGAGGCCTACGGCTTCGTCAATGGATATTGGACCGCGCGTGATCCTTCGACCGCCAAGGTTCTCCAGGCTTGGAAGGATGCCGCGCTTCCCCTTGCCAATCATGGCTGGGCGCACCGACATCTCAGCGAGATCAGCGCCGCGGAATTCGAGCAGGAACTGCTGAAGAACGATCCCGTGCTGAAGCCGATTTCGACGGGCGATTGGCGGTGGTTTCGCTATCCGTACCTAGATGAAGGCGGGTCACCGGAAAAGCGCGCAGCGTCGCGGGAAGTGCTTGCTCGTCACGGGTACAAGATCGCCGCCGTCACCATGGACTTCAGCGATTGGGCGTGGACGGCGCCCTATGCGCGATGCATGGATTCCGGCAATGTCGCTGGCGTCGCCAAGCTGGAAGAAACGTTCCTGGAGTCAGCCCGGGAAAACATCGGCTATTTTCGCCAGCTCTCGAAGACCGTCTACGGGCGCGACATTCCATATGTCCTCCTGCTCCACACCAGCGCGTTCGAAGGCAAGATGCTGCCCCGACTGCTGAAGCTGTACCGGGATGAAGGGTTCACCTTCGTAAGCCTGGCACAGGCGGAAGCGGACCCGGCCTATGCGGACCAGACCAGTCCAGCTCTTCCGGCTGAACCTCAGGGACTGGAGAGAAAGGCTTCGGCGAAAGGGCCGCTGCCGTCGAGGACCGACTACCAGCCGATCCTCGAAAGCATGTGCAAGGCCTAGCGAGCAGCAACCGTCAGCGTTGCGGTCTTCAACTCGGCAGAGTTCGGGCCCGCCGAGATTGTGAACGTACCGGGTTCGACCACGCGCTTCATATCCATGTTCCAAAGCGCAAGGTCGTTCGGCTTCAGCTCGAAGGTAACGGACTGCTTTTCGCCCGGCTGCAGTGAAACGCGCTTGAACCGCTTGAGCTCAATCAGAGGTCGAGTGACCGTCGCCTGATCATCATGGATGTAAAGCTGCACGACCTCATCGCCCTGCCGGCTTCCAGTGTTCGTTACATCGACGCTGACCTGCGCTGTCTCCCCGTTGCGAATCGTCGGCCGGGCAATGCGCGGCGCGGAGATATCGAACGTCGTATAGCTGAGCCCGTATCCGAACGGATAAAGTGGCGACGTTGTATCGAACAGGTAGCCGCGGCGCGAAGACGGCTTGCGGTTGTAGTAAACCGGAAGCTGCCCGACCGAACGAGCGATCGTCACCGGGAGCTTGCCGCCCGGATTGACCTTGCCGAACACGACGTCCGCAACCGCATTCCCGGTCTCCTGTCCTAGGTACCAGCCCTCGATCAGCGCCGGCGCATTTGCGGCAAGATAGTTCACCGCCAACGGACGGCCGTTGAGAAGCAGGACGACAGTCGGCTTCTTGAGCGCCAACACTGCGCGAGCCAAGTCTTCCTGCTGCCCGACGAGGTCGAGGGATGAGCGGTCGCCAAGATGGTTGTCCGCCCAAGCTTCGCGGCTGAGCTGTTCGTTGTCACCGAGCACCATGACCACGACATCTGCCTTCCGCGCCGTCTCAACCGCCTCGGCAATCAGCTTCCGATTCACTTCGGGTCGATGAGTTTGACCTCGTCGCAGGACCAGCAGCGGCTCTCCGTCAGCCGGACCCCTTCCGCATAGTCAACGGCGAACTTGCCCTGCCCTGCGGCTTGCATCCCTTCGAGCACGCTGACGACGTGGCGAGGCACATCGCTATACCCGCCGATCGGCGTATCGCGCGCATGAGTTCCAAGCACTGCCATCCTGCGAATCTTGGTTGGATCGAGGGGCAGCAAGTTGTTGGTGTTCTTCAGCAGGATCATCGACCGCTGGGCCGCTTCACGGGCCAGTGCAATCGCATCCGGCGACGCGGTCTTCGCATCGGCTGTCGCGGCATCGGCGTAGGGGTTTTCGAACAGGCCCATTTCGAACTTCATTCGAAGAACCCGGCGAACGGCGTCATCGACTCGCGCTTGCGATACACGGCCCTCGCGGACGAGTTCGGGAAGATACGTGAAGCCTTGCGGATCGGGTGTTTCCGAATCGACGCCCGCCTTGATTGCCCGCTCTGCGGCCTCCTTGACGTTTGCGAACATCCGGTGCCGGGTGACGAGTTCATTGATCGCGAAATAGTCGCTGACCACGGCTCCCTTGAACCCCCACTCGTTCTTGAGAACGCCAGTCAACAGCCAAGTGTTGGCGTGCGAGGGACGCCGTCGATTTCGTTGTAGGACGGCATGACGGAGCGAACCGGCAGTTCTGTAACCGCGCGTTCGAATGGCGGAAAGAAGACTTCGCGAAGCTCGCGCTCACCCAGATGAGCCGGACCGATGTTCGTCCCGCTTTCCGGCTGACCGTGCCCTGTCATGTGCTTCAGCGTGACCATGATCTTGTCTGCAGGCAGCGGCAGCTTCGATCCCTGGAATCCACGGATGGCGGCCAGGCCCATCTCGCTGACGAGGTAAGGATCTTCGCCGTATGTTTCTTCGATTCGGCCCCAGCGCGGATCGCGAGCCACGTCAACAACCGGCGCCAGCGCAAGCGTCGCTCCGCGCGCGCGCATTTCACGCGCCGCAACCGAGAAAACCCGCTCTAGAAGTGCGGGATCCCAGGTGCTCGAAAGTGCGATTGCCTGCGGAAAGCTGGTCGCATCGCGTGCTACGTAACCGTGCAGAGCCTCCTCGTGCATCAGGATCGGAATGCCGAGGCGTGTGCGCTCGACGGCCCAATGCTGCGCAGCATTGATATAATCGGCGGTCTCGCGTGCATTCCGGTTCACCGATCCGGCCGATGCGCCCGCGGCACCCGCATTGGTTTGCGTCACTCCACGACGATCGGATGGGCGCGCAATCTGGCCGATCCCGTTGGGAAAGTTCTGCGACGCCTCTTCCGGGGAGAATGTGCCGTCGTCGGTCTGGATCTTGCCCTTTTGCTCCCAAAGGGTGACCAGCTGCGCAGTCTTCTCCTCGAGCGTCATTCGCTTGAGTAAATCTTCAACCCGAGCTTCGACAGGTTTCGACGCGTCCTTATAGATCGCAACCGAATTGCTGTTCTTGGAAACGGGCGTCTGTGCGATGCTCGAAGCACCCGTCAGGCCGATTAGCGCGGCACCAGCCACCACCGCGGAAATACGCAAAAGATTACTGCCGCGCCTGACCATCACTCTCTCCCCAGATGTCAGCCAAATATGATAGCGCTACCATACGGACGAGCGTCGCCGTTGCAATGGGGCGATTGCGCACCTAAGCCGTTTGCCAATGGCTTCTGTGAACAAGCCCAGCAGGCGAAGCCGGGGACCGTCACGATCGAGGATGTTGCGCGGGCGGCCGGCGTCTCCGCGATGACGGTGTCACGCGTCATCAACAAGGAGAAGAACGTCCGCGACAAAACTCGCGCCCGCGTTCTGAAGGCCGTCAGCGAGCTCCGCTATTCGCCGAACATGGCCGCTCGGAGCCTCGCTGCTGGCGAGGCGACTCACGTCGGTCTGCTCTATTCAAACCCGAGCGCCGCGTATCTTAGCCAATTCCTTGTCGGCGCGCTCGACGAAGCGCGCAAGACCGGCACCCACCTGGTCATCGAAGCCTGCGAAGACGAGGACGAGTCAGCGCACACCCAGGCCGCAACACACATCGCAGCGGCTGACGTTGAAGGCGTCATCCTCCCGCCGCCGCTGTCGGAGTCCGTGCCCATTCTGACCGAGCTCGCGAAGTCGGAAACGCCGGTGGTCACTGTCGCAATGGGCAAGCTTTACGCCAACGCGCTTAACGTTCGCATCGACGACTTCGGCGCGGCTGCCGAGATCACGAATTACCTCATCAATCTCGGCCATCGCCGCATTGCCTTGATCAAGGGCATCCCCAGCACATTGCCGGCACCGAGCGTGAGCGCGGCTTTCGCGCGGCTGTCCAGGCCGCGGGACTCGACCCCGCCGATGTGCAGGTCGAGCAGGGATATTTTACGTTCCGCTCCGGGTTGGAAGCGGCAGAGAAACTGCTCGACAGCCCCAATCGGCCCACCGCCATTTTCGCAAGCAACGATGACATGGCAGCGGCCGTTGTCAGCGTCGCTCACCGGCGCGGGCTCGACGTTCCCGGCGATCTCAGCGTGGTCGGATTTGACGACACTTCGCCCGCGACGACAGTCTGGCCCGAGCTGACCACCATCCGTCAGCCGGTTGCCGCAATGGCCGCCGCAGCGATGGATCTCTTGCTCGCGGATTTGCGGAGCCGGCGTCACGGCTTGCCGCCGGTTCCAGCTGAGCGCGTGCTCGAGCACGAACTGATTGTCCGCGAATCTTCCGGCCCGCCGCCTGAGCTTGGAGGTCGGGGAAACAGTTAGATGGTGCCCCTTGCAATTCGTCAGGGGCACGCGACAAGTTAGCGCTAACAATCAGTGGCGGGTCAACCGATTCGCGCCATGCGGGGAGAGAGTATGGTTGAGGCAAGTCCACAGCGTGCCAACATGGGGTACATTGGCGCAATCGTCGCGGTCGCGACGATTGGCGGTTTCCTGTTCGGATATGACAGCGGTGCCGTGAACGGTACCCAGCCCGGCCTGACCGCAGCATTCAACCTTGTTCCGGGCAGCTTCTCGCCCAGCAACGGGCTCGGCTTCACGGTGGCGTCGCTCCTTATCGGCTGCTTCATCGGCGCGTTTTTCGCCGGTCGGCTCGCTGACATCTTCGGTCGCCGCAACGTCATGCGCCTGACCGCCCTGCTCTTCCTGATCGGGGCCATTGTGCAGGGCCTCTCCCACGACCACCTGTTATTCGTGCTCGCGCGGATTCTGGGCGGCATGGCCGTGGGCGCCGCGAGCGTTCTTTCGCCCGCTTATATCTCGGAAGTCGCCCCTGCGAGCATTCGCGGGCGTATGACGACCGTCCAGCAAATCATGATCATCACCGGTCTGACGGCCGCGTTCCTGGTCAATTATTTCCTGGCCGCCACCGCCGGTGTTTCAACCGCCAGTTTCTGGTTGGGCCTGGAAGCGTGGCGCTGGATGTATCTGATGCAGGCCATTCCGGCCGCGATCTTCCTTGTCGCTTTGTACTTCATTCCGGAAAGTCCGCGCTATCTCGTCTCGAAGGGACGAGACGAAAGCGCAACGACAGTTCTCACCAAACTGTTCGGAAGCGATATCGCCAGTACCAAGCTGGAAGAAATCCGGGCGACCTTCAGCAGCGATCACCGTCCGCGGCTCAGCGACGTTCTTGCGCCCGAGGGCTCGCACGGATTCATGGGTGTTCGACCAATCGTCTGGGTCGGGATCATGCTCGCTGTGTTTCAGCAGCTCGTCGGCATCAACGTCATCTTTTATTACGGGGCGACGCTCTGGCAGCTCGCCGGCTTCACCGAGAATGATGCGCTTCTGATCAACATCGTCTCGGGCGCCGTTTCGATCGCCGCCTGCTTCATCACCATCGCGGTGATCGACAAGATCGGGCGCAAGCCGCTGCTGCTGATCGGCTCTGCCGGCATGGCCGTGACGCTGTTCGTCATGGTCTACGCCTTTAGTCACGGGTCGCTCGATCCCGAAGGCAATTTGGTGCTGTCGAAGGACCTCGGCATGATCGCAGTGGTCGCTGCGAACCTGTACGTGATCTTCTTCAACGTTTCCTGGGGCCCGGTGATGTGGGTCATGCTCGGGGAGATGTTCCCGAACCAGATTCGCGGGTCCGCCCTTGCGGTTGCGGGCTTTTGCCAATGGTTCGCGAACTTCCTCATCTCGTTCAGCTTCCCGGCCATGGCCGCCTGGAGCCTGACCGGCAGTTACGTTTTCTATGGCGTCTGCGCGGTCATCAGCTTCTTCCTCGTGCAAAAGTTCGTGCATGAGACGAAGGGCAAAGAGCTCGAGGAAATGCAGGGCTAACAGCGTCTCGGGCGCGGTTCTTCAGACCGCGCCCTGCGCTTCCGGAGTTTGGGATGACGCGAACGCCTGTCCGTCCGTTCCGATCGCGCGAGTGGTTCGACGCGCCGGGACGGAGCGACATGACTGCGCTCTATCTGGAGCGCTACATGAACTACGGCCTTACGCCGGACGAGCTCAGGAGCGGGAAGCCGGTCATCGGCATCTCGCAATCGGGGTCGGACCTGGTGCCATGCAACCGCATCCACCTGCAACTGGTGGAACGCGTGAAGGCCGGCATTCGCGATGCTGGCGGAATTCCAATGGAATTTCCCATGCACCCGATCTTCGAAAACTGCCGGCGGCCGACCGCCGCGCTGGACCGCAATCTCGCTTACCTCGGGCTTGTCGAGACGCTGAACGGCTACCCAATCGATGCCGTGGTGCTCACGACCGGATGCGACAAGACGACGCCGGCGAGCATCATGGCGGCCTGCACGGTCGACATTCCGGCAATCACCTTGTCCGGCGGCCCGATGCTCGATGGCTGGCATGAGGGCGAGCTGGTGGGATCCGGCACGGTTATCTGGCGCTCGCGGCGGTTGCTCGCCGCAGGCAAGATCGACGAGGCGGAGTTCCTTCGCCGCGCGGCCGACTCCGCGCCTTCGCCGGGGCATTGCAACACGATGGGCACGGCCTCGACGATGAATGCCGTGTCGGAAGCGCTGGGCCTGTCCCTCCCCGGCAATGCAGCGATCCCGGCGCCGTATCGGGAACGCGGCCAGATCGCCTACGAGACCGGCCGTCGCATCGTCGAAATGGCGTATGAGGATCTGCGCCCATCGAAGATTCTGACGCGGCAATCATTCCTCAATGCGATCCGGCTCGTCAGCGCGCTTGGCGGGTCAACGAACGCCCAGCCGCACATTGTCGCAATGGCGCGTCATGCGGGTGTGGAACTCTGGCCGACCGACTGGATGGAGTTCGGCTACGACATCCCCTTGCTCGCGAACGTGCAGCCTGCCGGTCAATACCTCAGCGAGCGTTTCCATCGCGCTGGCGGAGTTCCTGCGGTGATGTGGGAGCTGCTGCAGGCCGGCAAGCTCGATGCGGACGCCCTTACTGTTACCGGACGCTCGCAAGCCGACAACCTCAATGGTCGCGAGGCCACGGACCGCGACGTGATCCGTCCTTATGCCCAGCCCTCAAGGAGCACGCCGGCTTCCTGGTGCTGCACGGGAACTTGTTCGACTTCGCGATCATGAAGACGAGCGTGATCTCGGAGGAATTCCGGAATCGATACCTCAGTCGCCCGGGACATGAGAACGTGTTCGAGGCGCGCGCAGTCGTCTTCGATGGCTCCGACGATTATCACCATCGGATCAACGATCCTTCGCTGGGCATCGACGAGAACTGTATCCTCGTCATTCGTGGCTCGGGCCCGATCGGCTGGCCGGGATCGGCCGAAGTCGTGAACATGCAGCCGCCTGATGCGCTGCTTCAGCGTGGTATCACCAGCCTGCCGACGCTGGGTGACGGGCGGCAGTCCGGCACGTCGGACAGTCCCTCGATCCTCAATGCCTCGCCCGAGAGCGCTGCAGGCGGCGGGCTGTCATGGCTGCGGACGGGCGACACGATCCGGATCGACCTCAAGAACGGGCGCTGCGACGCGCTCGTCGACGACGTCGAGATTGCGCGGCGCAAGACGGATTCGCCCCCGCCAATCCCGGAGAGCAATACGCCCTGGGAAGAGTTGTATCGCGAAAAGACCGGCCAGATGGGCGAAGGTGCGGTACTCGAGTTCGCGGTCAAGTACCGGGGCACATCGAACCGCACTCCGCGTCACAATCACTGAGGGGGAACAATGGCAACCGAAGCAGAGGCCGCCACCAATGACGATGCTTCGGTCACCAGCCAAAATTCGAAACTGGTCATTGCAGCCTCGTCGCTAGGCACGATCTTCGAGTGGTACGACTTCTACCTGTACGGCCTCCTTGCGACGATTCTCACCGCGCAATTCTTCTCCGGCGTCAACGAGACGACCGGCTTCATCCTCGCCCTCGCGGCATTCGCTGCCGGCTTCTTCGTAAGGCCGTTTGGAGCGCTCGTTTTCGGGCGGATCGGCGATCTCGTCGGGCGCAAGAACACGTTCCTCGTCACCATGGGGATCATGGGTTCTCCACGTTCGCCGTCGGACTGCTGCCGAGCTATGCTACCGCGGGGATCCTGGCCCCACCCTGCTCGTCCTGCTGCGCCTGCTCCAGGGACTTGCTCTCGGCGGACAATATGGCGGCGCGGCCATCTATGTCGCCGAGCATGCGCCGGAGGGGAAGCGCGGATTCTTCACGAGCTGGATCCAGACGACCGCTACGCTGGGACTCTTCGCGACGCTGCTGATCGTGATCGGCACGCGTTCGCTGATTGGTGAAGAGGCGTTCGCGTCGTGGGGATGGCGGATCCCATTCCTGCTTTCGATCCTGCTGCTTGGCGTATCGCTGTGGATCCGGCTGCAGCTCAACGAGAGTCCGGTCTACCAGCGCATGAAGGCTGAAGGCGCGACGTCGAAGGCGCCGCTGACCGAAGCCTTCGGGCGCTGGTCCAATCTCCGCCTGGTCTTGATCGCACTGTTCGGCGCCGTCGCCGGTCAGGCTGTGGTCTGGTACACCGGCCAGTTCTACGCGCTGTTCTTTCTGGAGAAGACGCTGAAGCTCGACGGCGCGAGCACCAACATCATGATCGCGGCTGCGCTTGCGCTCGGAACGCCGTTCTTCGTGTTCTTCGGCTGGCTGTCCGACCGCATCGGGCGCAAGCCGATCATCCTCACCGGCTGCCTGTTGGCGGCGCTGACCTATTTCCCGCTGTTCCATGCGCTGGCCGGCGCGGTAAATCCGGCGCTGGCGGCAGCGCAGTCCCGTTCGCCGGTCACCATCGTTGCCGATCCCGCGGATTGCTCGGTCCAGTTCGACCCGGTGGGCAAGAACAAGTTCGACCGGCGCTCGTGCGATATCGTGAAGGCCTTCGTGGCCAAGGCCGGGTGAGCTACGAAAATCAATCCGCTTTGCCGGGGTCTCCAGCGCAGCTCGTAATCGGCGAAAAGATTCTGTTCGCGCCGGATGCGCCAACCTTGGGGGCGACGATAAGGCAGGTGCAATCAAGGCATTTCAGGCCTCCGCAGGCGAGGCCCTGAAAGCGGCGGGCTACCCGAGCAAGGCCGACCCCGCGCAGGTGAACCACGGCCTTGCAATCCTGCTTCTGTTCGTCCTCGTGCTCTACGTCACGATGGTCTACGGACCCATTGCCGCGTTGCTGGTCGAGCTGTTCCCTGCGCGAATCCGCTACACATCGATGTCCCTGCCTTACCACATCGGCAACGGCTGGTTTGGAGGCTTCCTTCCGACCATTGCATTCGCGATCGTGGCCGCCGGCGGAAACATCTATTCAGGGCTGTGGTACCCGGTCGGGGTGGCGCTACTCACGGTGGTCGTCGGGCTGTTGCTTCTGCCCGAGACGCGGGCCGCGCCGTTGCCGATTAGTTGACCGGAACCTCGAACGGTCCCGGCGGGAGCTGCGCCTCATCGTACAGATTGGTGACCGGCGTATCGGCCCACGCGTAGCGAACCCGCGTCACCGGCTTGCCATCATCGACAAGGCGTACATTGGCTCCTGAAGCAACTGCATCGGCATAACGACAACTCTTTTGGGTCGTCCCGCAGAGTTCAAACGCCAGTGCGCGCGTGCCACTCCACGTCTGCAACGCACCGGTGACACCCTTGAACTCGACCTCGATGCCATTGGCCGTTCGTCGCGCACCGACGACTTCGGGTCCGACCGGCGTCGATGATCCATAAGCGCGCGCTTCGGCCGCGCGAGCGAGCCTGCTACCGAGTTCGATCTTGTTCGCGGGGTGAATGTCGAGGCGCTCGCCGAGATCCATGGCGATGACAAGTGCCGCATTCGCATCGCGACCGACGCCTAGTCTTTGCTGGTCGCGCAGGTCCGCCCACCCACTGACAACCGGCTTCGACGCCGAGGGCCCGAAGTTGGCGAGGCTGACAATCAGGAACGGAAGCTCCGGCTGCCGGAATTGCGCGCGCCAACCTCGCATCATGGCTCCCAGTGGGTCGGCATAACTGCCCGGCCGGCCGACGTCCGCCTCGCCTTGATACCAGGCCACTCCGGTCAGGCCGTAATCGCGAAGAGGCGCGATCATGCCGTTGTAGATCGCCGTCAGTCCCTGGGCCGAATCCCAGGGCGCTTGAGGAGCGCCACTCGGGCCTGAGCAACAACCGAGTATTGCCAGCCCTCGCCCAGCGGCTTGACCGTGCCGTCCGCTAGAGTGAGCTTCACCTGGTCGGCAGGCCCACTCAGGCCGCCCGCTCCAGAGCCATCGGAGACGTTGACGAGAACTTCGTTATTGCCAGCGCGAAGGACTCCGGCAGGGATCCGGTAGTTGCGCGGAGCCTCCCAGGTATAGCTGCCGCCGACAGCGACCCCGTTCACGAATGTCTCGTCGAGCTCATCAATCACGGACAAGGAAATCGTGGCTTCTTTCGCGGCCTCGGCGGGCGTGAGGGTGAAGCGCTTTCGCATCCACACCATGCCGTTGAAGTCGGCAAACTTTCGATCGCCCCACTGTTCCCAATACGTAATCCGCGGGACCGCCGCCCAGTTCAGTCTGTCGCTGGCATTCCACGGCTCCTGCCCCGGCTTGTTGCCGGTCTTGGTTCGCCACCACGCAGCCCAATTCTCTCCGAAAGCCTTGTTTGCGGCAGTCGGATCTCTGCGGAAGAGCTTCAGCTGGTCATAGTCATCACCCCCGGTCGCTGCAGCGCCGGTTTCATCCAGCCATGAACGGATCGGGGTTCCACCCCAACTCGCATTGATTGCGCCGATGGGCACCTTTTGCGACCGCCGGAGATCGCGAACCATGTAGTAACAGGCGGCGGAGAAATCGCCGACCGTTTGCGGTGTGATTGCTTGCCACTTGATCGGCGCCTCGATCGTCGCTTTCACCGCCGAACCGGAAACATGCGGGATGGTGACGACCCGCAGTTCGGGATCGTTCGCCGACTGAGTCTGGTTCCAGCTGTCGAGGCCACGGCTGACCGGCAGCTCCATGTTCGATTGACCGGAACAGAGCCAGACGTCACCGACAAGGATATCGCCTGCCGTCACACGCCCGGAAGCGCTCGAAGCGCTCAACTCAAAGGGACCGCCTGCCTTCATGGGCGGAAGTTCGACGCGCCAATTGCCCTTGGCATCGGCGGTTGCCGAACGAGCGACAGCGGCGATCGAAACACTGAGCCTTTCTCCGGGCGCCGCCATTCCCCAGACGGCGATCGGGCGGTTCCTTTGAAGCACGGCGTGGTCTGAGAAGAGGCTGTTGAATTGCGGCGCGGCGTTGGCAACCGAACAGGTGCTCGCCAGGAGCACGAACGCTAGTCGACGCATATTCCTCCCCTGACGCGGTCTCACCGCCAGCCGGCATCCACCCAATAATTATGACCAGTGGTGAACCTGGCATCGTCGGAAGCCAGGAACAGGACCATTGCCGCAATATCCTCCGGAACCATCCTGCCCTTCAGGCTCTGCGCGGCGACGATCTCCGCCTCACCTTCCGGCGTGTACCATTTGAGCTGACGCGGCGTCCGGACGTTTCCGGGAACAACACAATTGACGCGGATATTATGCGTGCCGAGGTCGCGGGCCAGCGCTCGGGTCAGACCTTCGATCGCGGCCTTGCATGTCTGGTACAAAACCAGGTCTGGAAGACCGAGGTGCCAACTGATCGAACCGAGGTTGACGATCACGCCACCGCCCTTGGCCCGCATGCCTGGAACCACGGCCTGCGAACAGAAGAACAAGTGCTTCAGGTTCACGTTGACTCGATTGTCCCAATATTCCTCGGTCACATCATCGATCGAATGCCGGTCGTCGTTCGCAGCATTGTTGACCAGGACGTCAAACGGGCCACCCTCCTTCTCGAGTCTCGCGATCGCCTGCTTCGTATCAGCGATATTTGTGAGGTCGTTGACGACGAACCTTGCGCCACATGCATCGGCAACGGCGCGCGACTCGCTCTCGCATACGTCGAAGAAGACAACGTCGGAGTCTTGCTTCGCAAAGCCCTCGACAATCGCCGCACCGATGCCCGAGCCCCCGCCCGTAACCAATACCCGCCTGCCGCGGAGGCTTGAGTATGCCGCGCGGCCCGTTTGTTGCTCAGCCAATGAATTCAGCCCCCACGTATACGGTCTTAGTTTGCGTGTAGAATTCGACCGCGGCGAAGCCCTGCTCGCGGGCGCCGTAACTCGACTTGCGAGTACCCCGAACGGAACGTGATAATCGACACCGGCCGTTGGCAAGTTGACCATCACCATTCCCGCTTTCACTTTCCAACGGAAATCGCGGGCATGCTTCAGCGAATTGGTGACGATGCCGGCTGAAAGCCCGAACTGGCCGCGATTGGCGATTTCCAGCGCCTCGTCGTAATCCTTGACCCGCACGGTGCTTGCGACCGGTCCGAAAACTTCTTCGCAATTGATCCGCTGATCGGGAGCCGTGTCGGAAATGACGGTCGGCGCCATGTAGTAACCCCGCTTGTCGAGCTTCAACGCCTCGCCGCCGGTCAGCACCTTGCCGCCTTCGCCCTTCGCGATCTCGACGTAGTTGAGGTTTTGTTCCAGCTGGCCTTGGCTGACCGCCGGCCCGATCTGTGAAGTCGGATCGAGCGCATCGCCGACCCTGAGAGAGCGAGCGCGTTCCGCAAGAGCCTCCACGAAACGATCGTGGATGCCCTCCGTGACAATGATGCGAGACGAAGCGGTGCAACGCTGCCCGGTGCCGAAGAAGGCGCCATCGATCGCACAGGTCACCGCCCGTTCGATGTCCGCGTCATCAAGAACGACGAGCGGGTTCTTGCCGCCCATTTCGAGCTGAACGCGCGCCTGCCGCTTGATGGCACCTTGTCCGACCAAGGCGCCAACGCCCTGCGAACCCGTGAAGGAAATGCCGTCGATCTCCGGATGGTCAACAATCGCGCTCCCGATCCCACCCTCGCCGATGACGAGGTTGAACACGCCCGGAGGCGCGCCAGCCTCGTGGATGATGGCTGCGAGCGCATGCGCAATCGCAGGCGTCGGAGTTGCGGGCTTCATCACGACCGTATTGCCGAACGCCAGTGCGGGCGCGGCCTTCCACGCTGGGATAGCGATTGGGAAATTCCACGGCGTGATCATGCCGAACACACCCACCGCTTCGCGATGAGTCGTGACATCGATGCCCGGGCGCGTCGACTCGAGCGCCTGGCCGTGACGCCGCAGGGCCTCGCCGGCGAAATACTTGAGGATGCGCGCGGCACGCATGACTTCCCCGGTGCCCTCGGGAAGCGTCTTGCCTTCTTCCCGCGACAGCAGTTCGCCGAGTTCCTTCGCGCGCTGCATCACGAGAGTGCCGGCGCGGTCGAGAACGTCCGAGCGGACTTCGGGCGAAGCTTCGGACCATGCCGGAAACGCCTCGCGAGCGGCCTTCGCGGCACGGTCGACATCGGCCGGCGTCGCCTTCGGATAGCGAGCGACGACATCATCGAGATTGGACGGGTTGATGCTCTCGCCGACGGCATCGCCGGCCTCGGCTTCGCCGCCGATGAAATGCGTCAGCGTGTCAGTCATTGAACTTCACTTTCCAGTAGCCCGCGCGAAGCGAGGTTTCGCATCAAGTCGCGCATTCCAAATTCCCAGGGTGGCGCGTCCTTCGAAGTCGTCACCCGATTGACCAGCGCGCCGATTGTCGGCGTCGAAATCCGGACGACATCGCCGATCTTGTGCGTGAATCCGCGGCCCGGTTCATCACGGTCGTCCGTGGGCGCAAACAATGTGCCCAGGAACAGGGCGAAGCCGTCGGGATAGTGGTGCTCGCTCATCGCCTGGCGAACCAATTCCTCCGGCGGCCTGCTGATCTCGCTCATCAGGCTACGCCCTTCGAGCGTGAAACCATCATCGCCTTCGATCGCCAGATCGATCACCGCAGTGCGGACATCCTCGATGGTGAAATGCTCGTCGAATAAGCGAATGAATGGTCCGATCGCGCAGGACGCATTGTTGTCCTTGGCTTTGCTGAGGAGCAACGCACTACGCCCCTCAAAGTCGCGCAGGTTGACGTCATTGCCCAAGGTCGCGCCGCGGATCTTTCCGTGACTGCTTACAGCGAGCACGACTTCCGGCTCGGGATTGTTCCAGCTCGAGTCCGATCGCACGCCAATCTCGGCGCCCCAACCTACGCTCGCGAGCGGAGCAGTCTTGGTGAAAATCTCCGCATCGGGACCGATTGCGACTTCGAGATACTGTGACCAGAGTCCGTTCTCGATCAATGTCGCTTTCAATCGGTCCGCGGCCTCGCTTCCCGGAACCAGCGAGCGAATTGCCCCGCCGATCGCCGCCTCGACTTTTTCCCGGATCGTCGCAGCTTCTCGATAATCGCCACGGGCGCGTTCCTCGATGACCCGCTCGATTGCGGAGATTGCGAACGTGACGCCCGCTGCCTTGATGACCTGCAAATCGAAAGGCGAAAGGAAGCGCTTCCATTCCAGCGAAAACAACGCGTCCAAATCGAACAGATGCTCGCCCTGGATCGACGCAATATCCCGCTCGAGAAGATCCGAAACTGTCGGCGCCTGGCGGGACACGTCCTCGACCCTGCCGTGTCGGATCAGAACCGGCGTCGGTCCCTCATCGAGCAGCAGCCGTCCCGCAAGAGTCGCGCGGGTGCAATCGCTTGGCAGCATCTCTGGCGAGAAGGCGGAAGTCACCTGAGATCGATCCCTGACACGGCGGCCCTGTTAGCGCTACCAATCATGCTCGCGCAAGGGCTTCTCCAAGTTGCCATCGTTCTAGAAGGCGCAGCGGTCTTGAGGAACGTTTGCGCTGGCGATGCGAACGTCCGACACGGCAATCGTCAGTTGTCCGGATGTGCTCATCACCAGAGGCGTGCTCACCTTCGCCATGTCCGCGCCCGCCTTGGCGAAGCAGCGAAGCGGAATGGTGAGCGTCTGCCACGAGTCTTTCGCAGAGGACCGCAGAGTATCGGTAACCGGCACGGAGACGCCCTCCATCCCGACCGTGACGACGGAGGATGGCGCCGAGCGCACGCTATACTCCACCTGCAGGCTGAGTTCTGCATTGGTCTCCCGCGCAATGTCCAGTGGCTGGTTCGTGGTCAGGCGCACCGACTGCATCGCTCCACCGTTGAAGGTGAACAGACGCGTATCCTCCTGACCGCGGCGATCGATCGCGCGAGCGTTCACGCCGGGCGACGTGGCGAACGACCAGCCGGTCGGCAATGCGCCTCGAGCGAAATAGACGCCGTCGGCGCCCGCAGCACCCGCAGCCGGCTTTTCCTCGGAAAGCTTGGGAACGCTGACCTTGTCAGCGAAGGTCAAACCATAGCCGAAGGCGAACAGAGGATCGTAGTTCGCGTCCCCACGGTTGAGCGGGGTCTGGTCTGCTCGCCGCGGCCAGCTGAAGGAAAGCTTGCCGCGGAAGTCGTACCGCACGTTTCCTGCGCTATCCCGGAACAGCACGTCGCTGATGCCGCCCCTTCGCTCCCCGGCAGGAATGCCGCAACGAACGCGTCGGATGAATTGAGTTCCGGGTTCACCCACATCGGACGTCCCGAAAGGAAGACCGAAACCGTCGGAATACCGGCCGCCTTCAGCTTGCGGAGCGTTTCAAGAGCACTCTTGTCGCTTGGGCTGAATTCGAGCGAGGGGCGGTCGCCGACCATTTCGGCGTAGGGATTCTCGCCGAACACCACGATCGCCACATCGGGCTTGCGCGAATAGCTTCCGTCGGTGCTGAGAGTGGCCGTCCCGCCGGCGGCTTTCACGGCATCCTCGATCCCGCTGAAAATGGACTGAGCATGCGGGAAGTCGGCCTTGGTCAGGTCCGTTCCTTGCCACGTGATCGTCCATCCACCGGACTGCTTGCCGATGTTGTCCGCGCCGTCACCCGCAACCAGGACGTTGGTCTTTGGAGACAGCGGAAGGAGCTGGCCCTCGTTCTTGAGCAGGACCAGGGATTCGCGCACCGCCTGCCGCGCAACGGCGCGATGTTCGGCCGAGCCGAGCAGGTCGAACCGGCCTGCATACGGGCGGGTCGAGGAGCGCCCTTGTCGAATAGATGGGCACGCAACTTCACGCGCAGGATTCGACGAACCGCGTCATCGAGCCGAGTCATGGGGATCTCGCCCGATTTCACCTGTGCGAGCGTGCTGTCGTAAAGACCCTTCCAGCTGTCGGGCGCCATGAACATGTCCAGGCCCGCATTGACCGCCGCCGGACAGCTCGTCGTCGTGCAGGTCGGAACCTGCCCATGACCGTTCCAGTCGCCGACGACGAAACCGTCGAAGTGCATGTCGCCCTTCAGCCTGTTCGTCAGGAGCTCACGATTGCCGTGCATCTTCTGTCCGCGCACACTCGAATATGACGCCATGACCGTCTGCACGCCGGCTTCGACTGCGGGTGGATATCCGGCGCCGTGAATGTCCCTGATCTGCTGATCGGTGGAAGGATTGTCCCCCTGGTCCTTGCCATTCGCCGTGCCGCCGTCGCCGACGAAATGCTTGGCCGTCGCAATGACCTTGCCGGGCCCAAGGAACTCCGGTGTTCCGGCGACCCCCTGAAGACCTTCCACCATTTTGCCTGCATAGGAGCGGACGATTTCGGGATCCTCCGAGAACCCTTCGTAGGTCCGCCCCACCGGTCGTCGCGAACGACAGCGAGCGTCGGGGAGAAATCCCAATCGATGCCGGTGATTGCCATTTCCTTGGCGGTGACCTCACCGATCTTCTTGATCAGTTCCGGGTTGCGCATTGCACCCAGGCCGATGTTTTGCGGGAAAATCGTCGCGCCGACGATGTTGGCATGGCCGTGGACCGCGTCGACGCCCCACATCACCGGGATCTTTTCACCCGCCCACGCGGCGGAATTGCCTGCGTTCCAGAAGGAATCGGACAGTTTCAGCCACTCGGCGGCCGGCGCTTTCTCGTTCCCACCTGGCGCGCTGTTTCCGCCGGCGAGGATCGAGCCGAACTTGTACTTGCGCATGTCTGCCGGCGTCACGCTGGAGATGTCGGGCTGGACGATCTGCGCGACTTTCTCCTCGACCGTCATTTTTGCGAGAATCTTGTCGATTCGCGCTTCCTGCGCGGGATTGAGAGCCACGCGGCTATGGACGTTGGGCCAAGCGTTCGGATTTGCCGATGCGTTGGGCTGCGCCGCCCCGCAGTACTCGCAAGAAGCCCGACAATCGCGAGCGCACGCCAGCCCGCTCCCACGCGCAAATACCCCATCAATGTCTCTCCCCGCTTGCCTTGGTCCGGATGCCGGTGCATCCCGTTCCACGGCAATGATAGCGCTATCATTAGCAACCGTTGTTGCGGTTCGAAAGCAATGATTGCGCGGGCGCGGGGGCGGGACTTGAAGGCAATGCTGCGTCAGTTCGCTGTGATGCTATTGCTGTGCTTCAGCACGCCTTCGTTTGCAGGGTCGCCGCTTCCCAAGATCGAGACGAGGGACGGCCGGCACGCCTTGTTTGTGGACGGCGCGCCGTTTCTCATCCTCGGCGCGCAGGTGAACAATTCGAGCAACTACGTGGCGGCCCTCCCGCAAGTCTGGCCAACGGTCCGGACGCTTCGGGCGAATGCCGTGGAAATGCCGGTCGCGTGGGAACAGATCGAACCGCAGGAAGGCCGGTTCGACTTCACGTTCGTCGACGAACTTCTGAAGCAAGCACGCGACAATGACGTCCGGCTGGTGTTGCTCTGGTTCGGCACCTGGAAGAACACCAATCCGCAATACACGCCCGAATGGGTGAAGTCCGACACGCGGCGCTTCCCAAGGGAGATCGCGCCGAACGGAAAGAGCTACTTCGTCATGTCGGCGCACGGGCGCGCGACACTCGAGGCCGACAAGAAGGCATTCGCAGCCCTGATGTCACATCTGCGCGGGGCCGATCCGCAGCACACCGTCATCATGGTGCAGGTGCAGAACGAGACAGGCAGCTACGACATCCCGCGCGATTTCTCCCCGACCGCGCAGCGCCTGTTCGCGCAACCGATCCCGGCGGAGCTGGCCCGCATGCTGCGCAGGAGCGGCACCTGGTCACAAGCCTTTGGCGCCACAGCGGATCAGGCCTTCAACGCCTGGCATGTTGCGCGTTACGTCGATGAGGTCGCCGCCGCGGGCAAAGCAGAGCTGAACCTGCCGATGTATGCGAATGCGTCGCTGTCCGATCCGTTCACGCTCGAAGGCGTGCTTCGGACCGCGAGCGGCGGGCCGAACTGGAACGTCATCGACATCTGGAAAGTCGCGGCGCCGAACATCGATATCCTGGCACCCGACATCTACTCCTCCGACTACGCCAAATATGCCGGCTGGATCGGTCACTATCGGCGACCGGACAATCCGTTGTTCATTCCAGAAACAGGGAATGACGTGCCGTTTGCCCGCTTTTTCTGGCTCGCGCTCGGCAATGGGGCGATCGGCTGGTCCCCGTTCGGTATGGACACGACCGGCTATTCGAATTTTCCGCTTGGCGCGAAACAGCTCGACGCGGAGACGCTCGACGCCTTCGCTTCCAAGTTTGCCTTGCTCGCGCCGATCTCCCGCGATTGGGCCAAGCTGGCGTTCGCTCACCCGACGGCCGGATTCGCCAAGCCGCAGGACGCGTCGGATCAGACTGCGGTTCTCGGCAAATGGAAGATCACCGCAATGTACGGCCGTTGGCAATTCGGCCAGCCCGAATGGAACGGCATGACCATGTCGCCGAAAAAGGAACTGCCGGTCGGCGGCGCAGCGATCATTCAGCTGGGCGATGACGAATTCCTGATTGCTGGGACCGACCTCCGGCTTGGCTTCTCGCTCGACAAGCCAGGCGGTGACCAGTCACAGTTCCTGAGCGTCGAAGAAGGAACCTACGACAAGGGCCGTTGGGTCATGGCCCGGCGCTGGAACGGCGATCAGGTCGACTACGGACTGAATCTTGCGAAGCCGACACTGTTGAAGGTTCGGCTTGGAACCTATCGCTGAAGAGGATGCGAATGCGACGTTCTGTCACCCAAATCACTGCAGGCTTCCTCATCTGCAGCAGCACCGCCGCTTTGGCGCAGACCTGGAAGCAGACCGCTGACGGCGTGATCGTCTCGCCCGCGAACGGTTCGGAAAAGGTGGTTCGTCTGCAAGTTTACGGCGACGGGATCATCCGCGTCACTTCGGCACCGACGGCGAACATTCCCGCTGCGGGCAGCCTCATGGTTGTAGCGCGTCCGCTTTCGAACGGCTTCACCGTCTCGGACGCACAAGGCCATGTTACGCTGACAACGCCGAAGGCTTCAGCGGACGTCGACCTCGCCACCGGAAACGTAAGCTTCCGAGATGCTTCCGGAAAAGCCGTACTAGTCGAAAGCGGACCACCGGCATTTGCCGACACGTCCGCGGAGGGACAGCCCTTCCTGTCCGTGACGCAGCAGTTCAATCGCGGAACGGACGAGGGTTTCTACGGCCTCGGCCAGCATCAGAACCGCCAGATGAACTACAACGGCGAGGACGTTGAGCTCGCCCAGCACAACATGGACGTGGCGATCCCGTTCGTCGTCTCCACCCGAAACTACGGTCTCCTGTGGGACAACAATTCCATCACGCGGTTTGGCAATCCGAAGCCCTATGCCTTTGTCGGACAAGAACTGAAGGTCACCGGTGAGGGCGGCCAGCCGGGCTTCACCGCACATTATTTCCTCGGCGACCGCGAGGTCGTGACCCGGCAGGAACCGGCGATCGATTACCAGTACATCGAAGATCAGTCGAAGTGGCCAGCCGAAGCAAAAGCGCAGACCACGGCCGCGACGTCTGGGCAAAACACCGCGGGCAATGCCGTCGGCAAGCAGCGCGTCGTCTGGACGGGCACGATCCATCCGACTGCCTCAGGGACGCACAAGTTTCGCCTGTACTCGTCGAGCTACGTGAAAGTCTTCGTCGACGGGAAAGAAGTTCTGCAGCGCTGGCGACAGAACTGGAACCCTGGTACCATAATTACGACCTGCCGCTTGTCGCGGACAAGCCGGCCGATGTCCGCGTCGAGTGGGAACCGAATGCAGGCTACATCGCGCTCCTTCACAGCGACCCGTTGCCGGATGCCGACCGCCATTCGCTGACGCTTTCGTCGGAAGTCGGAAAAGCGCTCGACTATTACTTCATTGCCGGCGACAGCATGGACGGCGTCATCTCCGGCTACCGGACGCTGACCGGCAAGGCCCCGATCCTACCCAAATGGGCGTACGGTTTCTGGCAGAGCCGCCAGCGTTACAATACGCAGGACGAACTGCTCGGTGTCGTCCGCGAGTATCGCAAGCGCGGCCTTCCGCTCGACAACATCGTCCAGGATTGGTTCTACTGGCCCGAGGACAGCTGGGGATGCCACTGCTTCGATCCGAAGCGCTTCCCGAACCCGCAAGCGATGGTCGACGACGTGCACCGCGCGAACGCGAACATCATGATTTCTGTGTGGGCCAAGTTCTATCCGACGACCGATCACTACAAGGAATTGGATGCGGTCGATGGCATCTACCGCCGGATGGTCACACCGCCGGCAGATGCAACCCCGGACTTCATCAAGGCCAATTTCCGCGACTGGGTCGGCCCGGGCTACGCGAGCGCCTTTTACGACCCCTATAATCGCAAGGCGAAAGACATCTATTCGCGGCAGATGATCGATAGCCTCGGCGTGAAGAACTTTGACGCCTGGTGGCTCGATTCGGACGAGCCCGATTTCCATTCGAACCTGTCGATCGAGGAACGACAGCGGCGGATGGGTCCTACGGCAGTCGGCCCGGGAGCCGCTTTCTTCAACTCCTTCCCTCGCGTTCACGTTGACGGCGTCTATTCGAACCTCGTTCGCTTCAAGCCTGACGTGAGGCCGTTCATCCTGACGCGCTCCGCCTTCGGAGGGATCCAGCGCGACAGCGCCGCAGTCTGGTCCGGCGACGTCGCCTCGCGGTGGGACGATTTACGTGACCAGGTCTCGGCGGGCGTAAACTTCTCCATGTCCGGCGTTCCGAACTGGACCCACGACATTGGCGGCTTCGCGAACGAAGAGCGCTACACCAAGCAGGACCCTGCCCATCTGGCCGAGTGGCTCGAGCTCAACACCCGCTGGTTCCAGTTCGGCGCCTTCTCGCCGCTCTTCCGCAGTCACGGGGAACCGCCGTTCCGCGAAATCTACGAGCTCGCGCCAACGGGCACCCCGACGTACCGGTCAATGGAATGGTACGACCGGCTCCGTTACCGGTTGATGCCGTACATCTACACGCTCGCCGCCGACACGCACTTCAATGACGGCTCGATCATGCGTGGGCTTGTGATGGACTTCGGCGATGACCGGAAAGCGTGGGACGTCGACGACGAATATCTCTTCGGTCCAGCCTTCCTCGTTGCGCCCGTCACCGAGTTCAAAGTCAGGGAGCGCAAGGTCTATCTTCCTGCGAATACGAAGTGGTTCGACCTTTACTCGGGCCGTAGTTTCGAGGGCGGCCAGTCGGTCACGGCGTCAGCACCCTACGAGCGGATGCCAATTTTTGTCCGCGCTGGGTCGATCGTCCCTGTCGGACCGGCCATTCAGCACACGAAGGAAGGCCAGAACGGCGCCATATCTTTGCAGATCTATGCGGGAGCCGACGGCAGTTTCTCTCTCTACGAGGACGATGGGGTCAGCCACCAGTATCTTAACGGCGCTTTTTCTCGGATTCCGATCCGCTACGACGACGCCAGTGGAACGCTGACGATCGGCACTCGCGAAGGCGGCTACCCGGGGATGAGTGCCAATCGGACGATCCGCGTTCGGTTGATACAACCGGGTCGCGCCCGCGCGCTCGATCTCGACCAGGCCGACAAGACAGTCGCTTACGACGGCAGCAGCAAGATCGTCCGCCTACGCGACTAACGCAGAGGCATGACTGCGGACGAGCGCCTGGGTCGAGGCATCGCTGTCGAAGACGCTGTACCAGCCCTGCGGCTCGTGCGGCGGATCGCCCAGATAGGCCGTGTCGCCGCGGACAAAGAGATGGTCGGCATGTTGCGCGCGCCCCTCCCCGCCCCACGCCCAGAAGTTTGATCCGGCGATCGGACCGCCCTTCTTCATGCTTTCCGCTACGGCGCCGTAGATCAGACCGTAGAACCGGTCCTTGAACGTCGTCGCGGCCGCGGGATCGAAGCTTCCGCCGTCGCGAGGAAAACCGAATTCCTCGATGATCAGCGGTTTGCCCAGCCGTTTGGCAATGGCTGTTTGCGCGGCGATATACTCCAGCGTTTTCGCCTCTACCGTCGGCCAGGTTCCCGCGAGATCCTTCGGATCCGCCCAGCTCCAATTCTGCGGCCAGATGTGAGCCGTCACATAGTCCACTTCTGGAAATTCATGCGCGTGAACCACGCAGTCGTCCCGGCCGATGCACCCCTGGGTGCCTTCGCTTCCTGTCGAGACAAGATGGTTCGGGTCGATCGACTTTATCAGGCGAGCGGTCGCGCCGATCCACGCCAGATAGGCCGACATTTGCTTGAGAGCGACTGCATCGCTTCCACCAGGCCGTGGCTCATTCGCGAGCTGCCAGCTCATAATCGCCGGATCCTTGGCATAAGCCTTGCCCGTCACCGTGTTTGTCCGGCCAACCACGGCACGGACGTAGTCGTGGTAGAGATTGACCGCCGGTACGCTGGAATAGAATTGCGAGACCATGTCCGGAAATTCCGGCCACGGATGCGCCGCATCGTTCATGTTGATGTAGCGCCCACCGTTCGTCCAATAGAGGTAGGTCATCATCCCGCCCGACCACTCCCAGAAGTTTGTCAGGTAGATGACGGCCCGCATCCCTCGGCGTCCCAATTCGGCGAGCGCGAAATCCAACCCGCCGAGAAGTGTTTCGTCGTAATGATTCGACTGCGTTCGGAACGCCGGTGTGATCGAATTCTTCAGCGGCGAAAGTTCCGACGAACCGAGAATTCGCACGTTGCTGATCCCTAGCGCCTTCAGGCGATCAAGCTCGCGCTTCAGCCGGGCTCGATCGCCGAATGGCGCATCCGCGCCGAGATAAGCGGCGTACCACATGTTCGTTCCGGCAAACCGGTACGCGTCCGGTCCCACCCGAAGAATGGTCCCTTCCCTTCGGACGAACGGCGGCGCCGCGCCAAGGCTACGAGGTGCCGCCGCGCCGATGAGGAGCGAAAGGCCGGTGCTGAGGACTTCACGACGTTCCAACATCCGCGCAGCCTACGATGGACGAGGCTGCGCACCAAGACGCTTGCTAAGGAAGCTTGAGCAGACGATCGAGCGACACCTTCCCGCCCCGAGAGCGATCAGCGGAAGCAGCAGGCCGGCCCAGCTCAAATGCGTCGGCCACGCATCGGGATAGACGAAGATCTCGATGACCAAGGTCATGACAAGCAGCGCGGTGGCGCTGAAACGGGTGAACAAGCCAAGGGTCAGAAGAATCGGGAACAAATGCTCCGAATATGTTGCCGCATAAGCCGCGATCTCGGCTTGATCAGTGGCAACGCATAGTCGGTGCGAAATAGTTCGAAAGCGGTGTCATTGACCGTCAGCAATCCGTCGACCTTGGTGCGTCCCGACATGAAAAAGACCGAAGCGATTCCGAGCCGCTGAACGAGCAGTAGCAACGACATCGGCAGCAACGTTTCGGCGGTGCCGGCAAAGAGATCGTAAGGCTTGCGCCACAACGGCGCGGCAGCTTGAGTGGCCATGTCAGTTCCTTTCGGATGGGGCGGCGAATGCGCCCAAGTTGAGGAGGGATGCGAAGACTGCCTCGGCGCTCTCGCCGGGATGGAGGCGTGTCGATGCCGCAAGGCTTTCGGCCACGCTCTCGCCAAGCCGAACTCCGGACAGGATGCGGTGAGCGGAAGCTCCAATGCGGGGGTATGCATCAGGAACGCGGAGGGCCGCGCGAACAAGGCGCCTTCGGGCTTCCAGTCAGGCTCGATCACGGAAGGAACAGGCCGCTGGTGGGCCAGCCAGATGCTCATTGCCGGCGTTTGCAACCACCGGAATCGAACCGCTGGATGAAGCTTGACTCGAAGTGCGCCGGTATCGCCGCCCAGTTCGGTCAGCGCCTCCGCGTCGGCCGCCATCAGGCATTCGACGTGCAGTCGCTCAACACGAGCTACGTCAGGGAGGTACGGCAGGTCTCCGATCCATGGCTGCTGGCCAAGCCATTGTGCGAAGTCGGCCCCGTACAGCGCCAGAACGGGCGTCTGGGCGGCTTGGCTTGCGAGAATTCGACAGCGATTCCTTCGAACATCTCCTCGCCAACGATTTGCTCGACGACGGGGAAATTCGACCGCAGGGCCTCGACCGCACCGTGGATGACGGTGTTGCGATAGACCGAGAGCGCTCCCGTCGCCGGATTGTCGATCGCGCCAACGAACTGGCGCTGGAAGCTGATGAGGTCAGGCAGCAAGGCGAAGCCCTCCGTCGAGAATGGCCTGCGCGCGGTCGCGCTCGTGGATGAGTTCGGCGAAAGCCGGGACATTGCCGTCGCGCTCGATTAGCGTCGGGCGCGGGCCGGTCCGGGCGATCAGTCCTTCGTAGAGCGCCCAGACGTCCTCGCTGATGGGCTGATCGTGGCTGTCGATCAGCAAAGCGCCTTCAGCGTCGAGGCTGTGGCCCGCGAGATGGATCTCTCCGATTAGCTTTGCCGGTATGTCGAGCAGCCAGGCGGCGGGGTCGAAGCCGATGTTATTTGCGCCGACCGCAACATTGTTGATGTCGACCAGAAGTTTGCAGCCGCTCCGGCGGGCGAGCTCGCGAAGGAAGCTGGTCTCGCTCCAGCGGTGCTGGTTGAGCGGCAAATAATGGGTCGGATTCTCGATCAGGATCTCGCGCCCGAGAGCATCCTGCACGCGGCCGATATTGGCGCTGAGGCAGGCGAGCGTCTCATTGGTCCTCGGCAGCGGCAGCAGGTCCGGGAAGCTGCGACCATCGAAGCGCGACCAGGCCAGATGCTCTGAGACCAATGCCGGCTCGAACCGATCCACGAGCGACTTGAGGGCATCGAGGTGATTGGGGTCGGGTGCCGACGGACTTCCGAGCGACATGCCGACTCCATGCAAGGAGATGCGGCGATCGCGTCGGAGCTGCTCCAGCATGGCCAGGCGGGGCCCGCCCTCGACCATGTAGTTTTCGGCATGGACTTCAAACCAAAGTCCCACCGCCGGCGAGGCCAGCGCTTCGCTGAAGTGCTGTGGCTTGAAGCCAAGGCCGGCGGTGGGAATCATGGCGTTACCGGGCGGTCGGGGTGAGTGAGCCGTTGCCCTTGGGCGTCTTGATCGACGCGCAAGTGCCCTTGGCGACATACTTCCAGGCGTTACCGGCATAGTTCTTCTTGGACGTTCCGGCGCAGCTCGTGCCCGCACCGGCGGCGCAGTCATTCTTGCCCGCGAGCGAAATGCCGTAGCACTTGTCCTTGGTCGGCTGCGGCTTCACCGGGCCGGCCGTCGACGCCGTCGCTGCGAACGCGCTGAGAGCCGTTGCGGTGACGATCGTTGCAAAGGTCTTCATGTCCTCTTCCTTTCAGTTCGGTTTCCCGGGCATCATGATCGCGTTCGAGACGCCGGAGATGAAATGCCACTTCGGCATGATCTCCATGCATTCAGCCCATGACAGCGCCCGCCGCCGTCATGCTTGCCCATCCGTTCGAGGCGACGAATGGGTTACGTCCCGAAACGAAAATCGCTTTCGCCCGTAAGCGGATGCTGCTGTAACCAGCGCAGCGGAGCGTCCGAATGAAGCAGCATGACAAGGCGGATCTGCTCGAAGCCAAGCTGCACGCGCTGATGGTTGCCGGCTTGAGCGGACATTCCAGCGCGTACCAAGCTTTGCTGACCCTGAGTGCGGAGCGGCTTCGCTCCTATTTCGGCCGTCGGCTCGCCGGGCGAGAATTTGATGTGGAGGACCTGGTGCAGGAAACGCTGATCGCGGTGCACCGAAAGCGCGCGACCTACGATCCGTCTTTGCCGTTCACGGCCTGGCTGCACGGAATCGCACGCTATCGCCTGATCGACTTCCTTCGGCGCGACAAGCGTGGCGTTGAGGTACCGGTGGAGGATGGTTTCGACACCGCCGACACCGACGCGTTCGAAGCCAGTCTCGCCCAGATCGACCTCGACGCCTTGTTGGCCGATCTCTCTCCGAACCAGGTTGCGGCGATCCGGCTAACGCGGATCGACGGCTATTCGGTTCGCGAAACTGCCGAGATGACCGGCCAGAGCGAGCCGGCCGTGAAGGTCAACGTCCATCGTGGGCTCGGCAAGCTTGCCGCCAGAATCAAGGGCACCGGCGATGCGAACTGAAGACCTCATTGCCGATCTGGCCGCCAGCCCCACTGCAACTGCGAGCCCGTCGCGTGGCTTCGCCGTGGCCTTGGCAGCGGGTTGGATTATTGCGCTGCTGGGCCTCGTACTATTCCTCGGGTCGCCCCTCTCCGCGGTTCCGAACACCGGAATGCTGCCTTTCGCGGTGAAGACCGGATTTGCCGTCGCTTTTACTGCCGCCGCAATCTCGGCTTCACTCGCTGCCGGCAGACCCGGGCAAAAGCTGGCGCTTAGAGCGACGCTCATTGCGATCCCGTTTGCTGTCTTGCTCGCACTGGCAATTCTTGAGCTGACGTCGACGGCCCGGTCCGATTGGCCTCAGCTATTTTTTCGGACGACCTATGCGACATGCATCACCGCGATTGCGCTGGCGAGCCTCCCTGTCCTTGCCGCCGCGCTCTGGGCCTATCGCGAGATGGCACCCACCCGCCCTGCACTTGCAGGCCTTTTGGTTGGTCTCAGCGCAGGCGCTGCCGCAGCCGTCGCTTACGCGCTGTACTGTCCGGAGACGACGGCCGCCTTCCTCCTGGCAGCGTATACTCCCGCTGCTCTTGTGCCGGCGCTTGCGGGCTGGCTTGTCGGACCGAAACTGCTGCGCTGGTAGTGCGGATGCATTGAGGTCATGCCGAACCGGTATGGCCGCTCTTGTTTCGGATGTGTAAGTAGTTCCAACCTCGATGGCGAGGGGACGCGCTCATGGAAATGCAGCAGGTTCGCTATTTCGTTGCCCTTGCCGGCACGCTGAACTTCACGCGTGCGGCCGAGCAGTGCAACGTCAGCCAACCCGCCCTGACCCGCGCGATCCAGCAGCTGGAGCATGAATTGGGCGGTCCGCTGTTCCATCGCGAACGCGGCAACACGCATCTGTCCGAGCTTGGCCGAATGATGCTCCCCTATCTGCAGACGGTCGAAGAAAGCTGCCGCGCCGCGCGCGACCAGGCCAAGGCGGTCAAGAAGCTTGAGCAGGCGACCCTGACGATCGGCACGATGTGCACAATCGGCCCGCAGCTCGTGTCCGACCTCCTCGTGCGCTTCCAGGCGCAGCATCCGGGTGTCGAGGTCCGGATCATCGATACCGGCGCTCCGCAAATGATCGAGCTTTTGGAAAAGGGCGATCTGGAAGTCGCGATCGTCGGTGTTCCGGGCGAATTGCCCGACACTCTTCACCAGCTGCCGATTTTCGAAGAACGGTTCGTCATCGTTCTGCCGCCCAATCACCGGCTGGTCGCTCATGATTTCATCCGGGCGGCCGAACTCGACAAGGAGCCCTACGTTAGCCGGACAAATTGCGAGGTGTTCGAACCCGTCCGCAAGGAGCTGTTTGCCCGCAACATCTACCTTCGACAGGTTTTCAGCTCGCCGCGGGATGACTGGGTCCAAGGCATGATCAAGGCCGGGCTTGGTCTCGGCTTTTTCCCGGAATTCAGCGTTACCGATCCCGATCTGGCCGTGCGGCCACTCGTGGAGCCGAGCTTCACCCGGACGATCTATCTCACGACCGTTCGCGGCCGGCCGCATTCGCCTTCTGTCGGTGCGTTTGTACAGGAAGCGCGTCGCTATCCCTGGCCCGCGTCACGAATGGCTGGTGCAGGCGACACAATCACCCTCCGCCAGCAGGTCATGACAGTCAGCTAGTGCGTTCAACGACGCTGGCAGACCGCTGTAGATCGCGATCTGCATCAGGATCTCGACGATTTCCGACTTGCTGAGACCGAGCTTCTGGGCAGCCTCCACGTGCGTGCGGAGTTGCGGACTGGCATGGCCGAGGCTCGCCAAGGAGGCGATCGCGACGATCTCTCGATCGCGATAGCTGAGCGCCTCGCGGGAGTAGAGATCACCAAACGCGAACTCGACCACCATTCTTGCAAAGTCGGGGGCGACCTCGGCGATGCGGCTTGTCTTGAGAAATCTCTCCAACGATCCGGACGACAGGTGCTGAACGACATCTACGCCACGACGATAGCGCTCACTCATCATGCAATCTCCGGTGGGGCGAGTTTGACTCCAAGCAGTGCGGCCAGGCCAAGTGCGGCGAAGACGCCGGCGACCGCCGCAAACCAGCCGATCCGATCGAACAGCTGGCCGACGACCGCCGCTCCGGCGAGGCCGCCGCAGTAATAGGATGACAGGTAAAGACCGCTCGCCGCAGCCTTGTCGCCGCGAGCGATCCGACCGACGTGCCCTGTTGCTACCGCTTGAGCGAAGAACGTCCCGACACCGACCAAGGTCAATCCCGCGACCACTGCGTAGAGATTGGGCAGGAGCAGAAATCCCAAACCGAACAGCGCCACAAGGAGGCTCCCGGCAGCAGCAGGCCCCGGACCCCGCTTGCGAACAAACGATCCCGCCATCGGCGTAGTTATCATCGAAGGGAGGAACACGAGAAAGACCAGTCCGAGCGCGGTCATCGACAGCGAAAGCGGCGGCTTCATCAGAACGAAGCCGACGTAGGTGAAGACGCCGATGAAGCCGAACAGGATCAGGAAGCCGATCGCGAACGTCCGCCGCAATGCCGGATCCGACAGATGCTCGAGCCAGGCATTCCAGAACCGGCCTTTGCGATCCATTGGCTCCGGCGTGTTGCGGTGAAGCGCGACGCTCACGAGTGCGGCGCCGGCGAGGTTCAGCAAGGCGAAGAACAGGAAGCTGTGCTCGGCGCCAACCAGGCTCGCGACGAAGGCGGCGGTCAGGCGGCCGATGAGATTGCTGGCGACGACGCCGGTTACATACGCGGCGAGTGCATGCGCGGTCCGAACTTCGCAGCGCTCCGCCAAGTGCGTGAGCGTCAGGGTGAAGGCCGCGGCCATGAAGAGGCCCTGCACTACGCGAAGGATTGCGAAAACGGTCAGGTTCGGCGCGAATGCCAGTGCCGCGGTCGGTACGGATAGAAAGAGCAGGCTCAGCGCGACCGCGCGCTTGCGCTCGATGTTCGCGCTGAAGACCCCAACGAGTAGCCCGGAGATCGCCATTCCCAGGGTACTGGCGTTAGCGGCCAGACCGATTTGCGCGGGCTTTACGCCATAGGAGGCAGCCAGGCTCGGCAGGATTGCCTGCGTGGCGAAGAGATCGACCAGAGTCAGAAAGCCGATCACTGCGATCAGCAGCGACCGATTAGCCGAAAGTCCTGGCATCGCTGGTGCCACCGCAGAGCGCGCGAGGTCTGTCATGATCAGATCCTGAAAGAAATGGCGTCCCGCCCGAGGGGCAAGGGCGGGACGCCTGTGGGCCGGCGGGGAGCTAGGGCCGGCGGGGTTCGTTAGCCGTGGAACACGTCCGACGAGAGGAGAACCGCCGGCTCCTTGCCGTGGTTTTCCCAATAATGGCTGAGACCGTCGGCCTCGCGGCTGATCTCGCCGGCCTTGTGCTCGATCGGAGCGCCGCAAGCACTGCTGTGTTCGGTGATCGATCCGCTGACCACATAGATCAGTGCCGGGCGATCCTTGTGGCTGTGCAGCGGCACGATGCCGCCGGGCTGGACGACCAGCCGACGGGTGCGCAGCTGGCGGCCGTCCACGTTGATTTCCGGTCCAAGCTGAATGGCCGCGAGCACGTCGTCGGTGACGCCCTTCGGCATCCTCGGGGCGTTCGCGAGATCGCTGGTGCCGGGGTCGTGCACTGGCCGGCGACTGCGGGGGTCGCGAAGCTGGCGGCGGCAACGGCAATGGTGGCCGTCGCGAGCATGGTCTTGAGATTGAACATTGCCGTCTCCTTGAATTCGATAATTTGTCTCATCGTGAAGGCCGGTCTGCAGGATGGGAGAGAGTGTCTTCGGTCCCGTGCGCCATCGGCTGAGTTGCCGGCCTTCACGACGCTTCATCAAATTACGGAGCCGGCCTCTTTCGCGGAAATCGCAATGCCGCATCGACTTCATGCACGAAGCGCATTTCCAACAATTGCGCGTGTAACCGATCCTAAGCGCTCAATGGATTGGAGTGCTTGGACATGGACATGCAGGTTCACGGTATGACGGAGGTCGAACGTCCGCTGGCCGGCAAGGTCGCCGTCGTCACCGGCTCGACCAGCGGCATTGGCCTCGGGATCGCGCGCGCTTTCGCGGAATCTGGCGCCAACGTCGTGATCAACGGCCTCGCAGAACAGCGCGAGATCGACTTCGTGTGCGAAGAGCTGGACGGCATTTGTCCGGCCAGCCGCATCGCATACAATGGCGCAAACCTGATGAAGGCCGACGAAGCGACCGGCCTCGTCGAGGAAACGATCGTAGAGTTCGGCGGCATCGACGTCCTGGTGAACAATGCCGGGATCCAGCACGTCAGCCCGATCGAAAGCTTTCCGGCCGAGAAGTACGAGGCGATCATCGCGCTTAATCTCTCGGCGAGCTGGTACACCTCGCGCGCCGCCTTCGCCGCGATGAAGGCGAAAGGCTACGGCCGCATCATCAACGTGGCGTCCGCCCACGGTCTGGTCGCTTCGCCGTTCAAGAGCGCCTACGTCGCCGCCAAACACGGTATCGTCGGCCTGACCAAGACGCTCGCGCTCGAGGGCGCGGAGCATGGCATTACCGTCAATGCGATTTGCCCGGGCTATGTCTGGACGCCGCTGGTCGAGAACCAGATCGACGACACCGCGATGGCTCGCGGCATTACTCGCGAGCAGGTGATCCGCGACGTCCTGTTGGCTGCCCAGCCGAACAAGCGCTTTGCGGATGTCGAGGAGCTTGGCGCATTGGCGGTGTTCCTGTGTGGGCCGGGTGGTCGTTCGATTACCGGGACTGCGCTCCCGGTCGACGGCGGCTGGACGGCGCACTGAGCCCATCATGAAGAAGGTTGCTCGCCCGCGGGTGGTGATTGTCGGCGCCGGCTTCGGCGGCCTTGCGGCTGCCAAGCGGCTGTCCGGCAAAGCCGTCGACGTTACGGTGGTCGACTGCCGGAACCATCACCTGTTCCAGCCCCTGCTTTATCAAGTGGCGACCGCCGCCTTGTCGCCCGCTGACATCGCCGCGCCGGTGCGCTCGATCCTCTCGAAGGCGCCGAACGTGCGTGTCGTTCTCGACGAGGCCATCGGCGTAGATCCGCTGCAACGGCTGATCGAGCTTGGGTCCGGAGCGAGCCTCGAATATGACTGGCTGATCCTGGCGACCGGAGCGCGTCACAGCTATTTCGGCCGCAACGACTGGGCTGCGAACGCGCCTGGCCTCAAGAGCATTGAGGACGCGACTGCGATCCGGCGCAAGATCCTGCTCGCCCTGGAGCGGGCGGAATCCGAGACCGATCCGGACAAACGCCGCGCCCTATTGACGTTCGTCGTCATTGGCGCCGGTCCGACGGGTGTCGAGATGGCGGGAGCGATCGCCGAGCTGGCCCGTCGCTCCGTGTCGAAGGACTTCCGGAGCATCACGCCGCACTGCTCGCGGGTGATCCTAATCGAAGCCGGCGAGCGCGTACTCCCAGCTTTCCCATCTTCCCTGTCGGACGCCGCCAGGCGGTCCCTGGAAGATCTCGGCGTCGAGGTTCGACTCCGTTCACCAGTTCTCGATGTCGGCTCCGGCTACGTCCAGCTTGGCAATGAACTCATCCTCGGCCGGACAATCGTCTGGGCCGCAGGCGTAGAGGCTTCACCGGCCGCCGAATGGCTCGATGCCGAGCATGACACCTCCGGTCGGGTGTTCGTCGAACCAGATCTCCGCGTGAGCGGCCAGGAGCGGATCTTCGCAATTGGGACACCGCCAATGCTGCTGGGCAGGACCGCCGTGCGCTCCCGGCCATCGCTCCCGTCGCCAAGCAGCAGGGCCAGTATGTCGCCGACATCATCCTGGGGCACCCCGCCCTCGCCTTCAAATATCGAGACTTCGGAAACCTGGCCACGATCGGCCGAAGCAAAGCTGTGATCGACTGGGGCCAGGTACGGATGAGCGGCTTCATCGCGTGGCTCATCTGGTCGGTTGCGCACATCTGGTTCCTCGTCGGCTTCCGGAGCCGCATCGCCGTCGGGATCAGCTGGCTGTGGAGCTACGCAACCTATCAGCGGAGCGCCCGACTGATCACCGGAGATCATCCACTCCCTCCATCGCAACCCAGGTGCCCGCAGGCACTCGAAAGGAAATGCGCATGACTCTCGCAACTGAAGTGGCTGAACTCGGCCAGACCGTCCTCGTCCTGCAGGGCGGAGGGGCGCTCGGAGCCTATCAGGTCGGCGTCTACGAAGCGCTCGACGAGGCGGGCATCGCCCCACAGTGGGTGATCGGCACCTCGATTGGAGCGATCAACGCTTCCCTGATCGCCGGCAGCAAGCCCGGCGAACGCGTCGAGAAGCTCTGCGAATTCTGGTCGCGAGTTCAGAACGACCAGCTCATTCCGCAAGGGTTACCGAGCTGGATGGCAAGCGCCGCGCGCAACTTCCGCGCGATCAGCGCCGGCGTTCCGTCTTTCTTCAGCCCGAACCCGATGGCCTTCCTGAGCCCGCACAACCGGCTGGGCGCCGACAAGGCCGGCTATTACTCTGTCGATCCGCTCAGGAGGACGCTCGAGGAGCTGATCGACTTCGATCAGCTCAATAAGGGCGGGACCCGCATCACCGTCGGCGCGTCAAGCGTGAAGACCGCGGAGATGCGTTATTTCGACTCCCGCGACATGCCGCTGCAGGTTGAGCATGTGCTCGCTTCTGGCGCGTTGCCGCCAGGCTTCCCGCCGGTCCGGATCGACGGTGAGCTTTATTGGGATGGCGGCATCCTCTCGAACACACCGGTCGAGGTCGTGTTCGACGACAATCCGCGAAAGGATAGCCTGGTCTTCGCGGTGCATATCTGGAACCCGCATGGCCCCGAGCCGGAGACGATCTGGGAGGTGATGAACCGCCAGAAGGACGTCCAATATTCGTCTCGCGCCGCGGCGCACATCAAGCGCCAGCGGCAGCTGCACAAGATGCGGCACATCATTGCTGAGATGAGCAAGATGCTTCCTGAAGATAAGCGCCGCGACAACCGCGTTTCGGAGTTCGCATCCTACGGCTGCCTGACGCGCATGCATGTCGTTCGCCTTCTAGCGCCGGCGCTCGATTACGAGGACCACAGCAAGGATATCGACTTCAGCGCCAACGGCATCCGACAACGCCGGGAAGCGGGTTACCGGGACACGATGGAAACGCTCGGCAAGGCCCCGTGGCGCGAGCCGGTCGACGACATCGAGGGCTTCATCCTCCACGAGGCCAGCGGCGGGCGAATGATCCACACGGCTGCTGCCAGGTGATGCGCCCGGCGCATGCGTCGAGCGCATGGAAACAATGAGCAATCGCGATTTTTCTTGAGGGCTCCAAACCGCGAAAATCCGGAGCAGAGGCAAGGAGAGATCCAATGTTCAGAAGTTCGAAGCTCCACAAGAAATTCCTGGCGGTCCTGTTGCTCGCCGGTCCGGCAACCGTCGTGACACCGGTCATCGCCACGGTAGCGAAAGCTGCAACTCCGGTCGCCAGCGCTCACGCTGACGGTGTGATCAAGCAGAAGAGCGATTATGGGTTCGATGAGACGGTGACCCGCATCAGGGCGGACATCGCCAAGAAGGGTATCCGCTTTTTCGATGAGATCGACCACACCGCGCTCGGAGCGTCGGCCGACCTGCCGATCAACCGTTCAAAACTGCTGCTGTTCGGCAATCCGCCGCTCGGTGTGCAGTTCCTGCAGGCGAACCCGGTTGCCGGCCTCGATTGGCCCGTCCGAATGCTCGTAACGCAGGACGACGACGGGACGGTCTGGGTCAGCTGGAGCGACTTCAACTTCGTCGCCAATCGCTATCAGCTCGCCGACCGCGACAAGCAGATTGCCATGGCAGGCGAAGTCGCGGCCTCCATCGCTTCTTCGACGAGGAAGTGACCATGCAGCGCTTTACATCGCCGAACGAGCGGATTGTCGGTCCGCTTCCTCGCAAGGACATCCTCGCGGTTTGCTTCTTCCTCAATCGCCAGCCGCAGGCACGCCGCGCGGCGGAAGAGCCGGAAGCACACCTCGACCGCCTCGCTGCGGCCGCCCGGATGCAGTGAACCCACAAGCACATTTCAGCCTATTGAAAAGGGCCTTCCCGCCTTGAGCGGGGGCTCCTTTGGGCTTACCGGATCGCGTGGCTTATCCTCGCGGCCGCAACGGTCTTTGCATTGGCTACAACGCTGCCAGCAGGTTCAATGCAGCCGCTGGTGCTCGGCATCAGACTGGTAAAATCGGCAGTCCTGATCGCTGTCGCGATCGTCCTGATCTGGCGCCGTCAGCGCGATCCGGTCGCGGCCATCCTCGCACTCGCCCTCCTGTGCTGGACTATCACCAGCAGCATCGACTTCACGTCAGCTGAAGTCTGGCCGATGCTTCTCGAACGCCTGCGCTTCCTGCTGTTCGCTTGGGCACTTCTACTCTTCCCGTCCGGAAGATGGCGACCGCGCTGGACGCGGGCAGTCGCCGTGGCGAGCGCAAGCGTCTTCCTCATCGGAACCGCCGAAGTCCTGGGGCTGCTTGGAACATCAATCTTCCTGCCACTCGCAATCGGTTGCGTCCTCGGTGCGATCGCGTCTCTGATTCAAAGGTATCGGACCACCAGCAGCGATACCCTCCAATTACAGCTGAAGTGGGTCGCATTCGGCCTAGTGACCGGCATCGGCCTGATCCTAGGCGCCCGCGCTGGAGCCGCCCTTAATGGGCCGCGCCTTGCCTTCGAAGCCATGTTCCAGCTCGGGATCGTCTTCGTCGCGCTGGGATTCCTTGTCCCGCTCCTGCGTTACCGTCTCTACGACGCAGAGACGGTCATCAGCCGGTCGGCGGGCTACGCCGTTCTGACCGTTATGCTGGTTGCGGTCTTCGCCGGAAGCGAGTCACTGATCGAAAACCTCGGGCAGCAGTATCTCGGGTCCGGGATTGGCCAGGTTTCCGGCGCTATGGCGGCAGCGGTCGCTGCGGTCCTGCTGGCTCCGCTCAACGAACGCATCAGCAAGTGGGCCGAGCGGCGGTTTCAACGCGACCTTGTCGAGCTCAGAGAGCAATTGCCAGATCTGCTGGCCGAAGCACCCTTGTCATGGACGCCCCGTCAGGTTGGCGAGGCCGTCCTTCCCCGGGTCCGAAACGCGCTTCACGCGATGAGTGCGGCCCTGGTGCTTAGCGACCAGCCGATCGCCGGAGACGGCATAACGTTGAAGGAGGTCGCTGGCAGCGCCGCGGAATTCAGCCTCGATTTGCCGCTCCGCTGCCCGTTTGGAGGACGACAGGGCTCGTTGCTGATCGGACCTCGTCCGGATGGGACAGCTTACGGAAAGGACGACGTCGCTGCCCTCGAAGCCATAGCTCCGGCCCTACGCCACGCTCTCCTCGCTTCGAGGCAGCGAGAGAGAGACCGCCGCAACGAGACCGCGAGGAACCGCCGCCTGCGCGCCCGGCTCGCCAACTTCGCGCAACGACTGGAAAAACTTGAGGACTTGAGCCCGGAACGGGAACCTAGGCGAGCTGCACCTTCCGCTCGAGGAGTGCCAGAGCATCGCCAACCGTCACGCAGGCTTCGCTCTCATCGTCCTCGATAAGGATATTCAGCTCATTCTCGAACCGCATCGCGAGTTCAACCATGTCGAGGGAGTCCGCGCCGAGCGCCGAGAACGGCGCCTCGTTGCGGACCGACTTCAAGTCGATCGCGAGATGCTCGGCAATCAGTGCCTTCGCCACATCGGTCCGCATCTTGTCTCCAACGACTTAACGCTGCGCCGAGGATTGCCCGAACACACCCATGTTGCAACTGCGAACGACAATGGTGCGGCGCGAAATATTCACGGCGCCCGCGAACTTGTCACGAAAACATTTGCTGGTTGTTCAACGGGCTGGGCTCGCTAGGGGGCGGCATGATACCAGCAGACCAATGTCGCACGATGGAAGACGTCCGGGCCAGCGTCGATGAGATCGACGAGCAAGTCGTAGGCCTCCTAGGCTCTCGTTTCCGCCTCATGGAAGCCGCCGCCCGGATCAAGCGCAACCGGGGGACGTCCGCGATGAGGAACGCAAGGCGGCCGTCATCGCCCACGTCCGCCGACGCGCCGAGGAGGTCGGAGCGCCTCCCGAGCTCGTTGCGCAACTCTACGATCTCCTGATCGAAGGCTCGATCGCATACGAATTTGAAAAATTCGACGCTCGCTGAACTACTAAACGGGCGGGATCGTGCTTTCGGTGGTGAGAACGCCCGGAAGCTGCCGAACGTTCGCGAGCAGGTGCTGGAGGTCCGACTTCGAGCCGCCCCCAAGACTGAGGTAAACGGAAGCCAGCCTTGAACGCGCGCAGGGAACGACCCTGATTGAGCGCAGGTAGAAGCCGCTATCCTCGACCGCGCTCAGAACCGGCGCAACGGGGTGGATCGATTGATCGATCTCGACGGACATATGGCACATTGGCCTTTTCCTCCTTTGAATTGCAGACAATAAAAAACCCCGCTCCGGGTCCCGGAGCGGGGTCTTGGATCTCTTGATGTTGCTTCGTTCAGCTAGTCAGAGGTCACTCCCGCTCCGGAATGGAGACGTACGATTACGAGTGCCGCTGCTGCGAAGGACGCAGAGACGCGAGCTTTGTGGGTCAGCAATGTGCCAACAGTGATCACGCGAATCCTACTCCTTTGAGACGCAAGGTGTCGCCAATCAGGCCGCTTGTCGAGTGCGTGCTACGCAATCACGCCGCCGCATCGACCGCGATCTGCTCGAAAAGCCAATTGTGGAAGATCCGGATCGGCTTGCGATCAAGACCCTGGCGATTGCACGCAAACCAGTAGGCGTAGGGGCTGACGGCCGACCGTCCGAAGAATTGCACCAACCGGCTGTCGTTCGATGCCTTGAGATGGCTGTCGAGCATGAAAGCGATCCCCAAGCCGCCGGCAGCGGCGTCAAGGATCAGCTGACCGGCGTCGAAATAGCTGATTTCCGCCGGCTCCAGCTCAGGCATACCGATCGATGTTCGCCAGGCGTCAAATCCCTTGGGCAAGTCGCGGTGAAGCAGGATCTGAACGTTGCGGAGGTCGGCGGGCGTCCGCACGACGTCGAGCAGGTCGCGCGAGCCGATCGCCACGATGCTGCCGCGTTCAAGCATCCGCGAGTACAGCTTCTCGTCGACCTTGTCGGTGATCGCGATCGCGGCATCCAAACCTTCGCCCAGGCGAGCAATGCGATCGGCCCCCGTATCGACGTCGATTGACAGCTCGGGGTGACGGTGTCGCAACTCTGGCAAGAGCGGCATCAGCCGCTGCGAGGCGAAAAGCGAGGGAACCGCGATCCGAATCCGCATGCGCTCGGTCTCGCCTACCCTCGCAACGGCGGAAGACAGTGCTTCAATGTGCGGTTCGATGTCGGCCAGGAACGCCTTGCCACGCGCATTGAGGTGAACCGAGTTGCTCTGACGCTCGAACAGCGACGTGCCGATGAATTGTTCAAGCGACTGGATACGCCGGGTCAGCGCCGGGGACGAAAGTGCAAGCGAGTCCGCGGCCGCCTTGATCGAGCCCAACCGCGCCGCGTGGACGAAGGCCTGGATCGATCCCAACGGTGGAAGCCTTCGCAATGCGCCACTCCAGCCTTGTGCAGCGCAGCATTATGCTGCTTGTTCTGATCTGGGCAAGAAAAAAGGGCCTTCCGGGGAGAGAGAGTGGAAGGCCCTGGTAACGTAGGAGAGGACCGCGTTACCGGCCCGCTCTTTGTGGGTTAGGAAGACCATTGCTGCAATTGCGAAGAGTGCATTCGCATATGCACAATTCGCAACCGCGATCAGCCGGAGTTTCGTAGCGCGGTCGCGATGGCGTTGATGGTCAGGTGAATACCATCCTGAACCTTCTGGTCGGTCTCGCCCGACCGAAAGCGGCGCATGAGCTCGATCTGCAGATGGTTGAGCGGCTCGATATAGGGCAGACGCAATCGGATCGAGTTCCGGAGCTGCGGGCTTCGCTCAAGAAGGCTCGTTTCGCCAGTGATCTCAAGCAGCGCATCATGGGTACGATGCCACTCGTCGCGGATCCGGCCGAACAAATGTGCTCTTGCCTGTTCGTCCTCAACCAGCTCGGCGTAACGGGCACTGATTGCGATGTCGGACTTGGCCAGGACCATCGCGATATTGTCGAGCGAGGTCCGGAAGAACGGCCAGGCTGCGAACATTTCACGTAACGCACCCAGATCCTGCGCGGCTGACGCCGCCGAGCCGACGCCATACCATCCGGGCAGCATCACGCGGGCCTGGGCCCAGCTGAATACCCAGGGAATCGCCCGAAGGTCTTCGATCCGGTCGGACTTGGTGCGACTGGCGGGGCGCGATCCGATATTCAGCGTCGCGATCTCCGAAAGCGGAGTCATCTGTCGGAAGAACGTTGGAAAGCCGGGTTCGTCGTAGACTAGGCTCCGATATTCCGAGAACGAGACGGCGGAGAGACCATCCATCACTTGAGCGAAGCGGCGCCGATCTGCTTCGGAGAGCTGGTCCTGTTCCAGTGAGGCGAGTACGGTCGCCGCCGTCATCGCCTCGAGGTTTGCAGCGGCGATATCCGGCGTCGCATATTTTGCGGCGATGACTTCGCCCTGCTCGGTGATGCGAATGCGGCCCTGGACTGTGGCCTTCGACTGAGCGCGAATCGCTCCGAAGCTCGATCCGCCGCCTCGGCCGACTGCACCGCCGCGACCGTGGAAAAGCTGCATATGCACGCCCGCGTCCGCGAAAACCGCCGCAAGCGCCTCGCTTCCCTTGTAGAGGCTCCAGACCGATGTGAGATAACCGCCGTCCTTGTTGGAGTCCGAGTAGCCGATCATCACTTCGGCGTGCCCGCGCTCTGAGACCGCCGTCATGATTTCCGGCAACTCGAGCCACCTGCGGACGACTTCCGGAGCCCGTTCAAGGTCGGCGATCGTCTCAAACAGCGGAACCGCCAAGATGTCCGCGTGCGGAGCACTGCTCGCGCTCCACAGGCCCGCCTCCTTGAGCAGGACGTGAACCTCAAGCAGATCCGATAGCTGCTCCGTCTTGGAGATCACATGGTACTCGATGGCGGCCGGCCCAAACAGCGCATGTGCCTCGGCAGCGCCGCGCATGATCGCAAGTTCAGACTGCGTCTGGTCGGAATAGCTCAAAAACGGGCTCGACAGCAGGCGCTCCGATCCGAGTTCCTTGCGCAAGAGATCGACCCGCTCCTCTTCCGACAAGGCCAGGTAATCGGGCTCAACGCCCGCCGTGGCGAGCAGCTCGGCGACCACCTTTTCGTGGACGTTGGAATTCTGGCGAAGGTCCAGTGTCGCCAGGTGGAAGCCGAAAGTCTCAACCGTTCGAATGAGCCTTCGTAGCGGCGCATGAGCGGACAACAGTCCGTTGCCTTCGCTGGCAAGCGCATCGACGACGGCCTTCAGCTCGCCGGAGAACTCGGCCGGTGCTTCGTACGGCTCGGCTTCGAGCCGCGAAGGTCTCGGGGGTCCTTGCCCCTGTTTGCATGATAGGTCGCAGCGAGCCGCGCGTAGATGCCGCTGATGGCTCTACGATAGGGCTCATCCGCTCGCGCGGGCGATGCGTCGTGAGAGCGATCGGCGAGCACTCGCAGCTCGGGAGTCACGTCCGCCAATTCCGCGGAAATCGACAGCTCCGCGCCGAGCGCGTGGACCTGATCGAGATAGTGAAGCAGGATTGTCTCGCACGAGCGGCCCAGCGCTAGGCGCAGAGTTTCGACGGTGACGTTGGGATTGCCGTCGCGATCGCCGCCAATCCAGGTGCCGAGCCGGAGGAAGCTCGGGGCCTCTGACCAAGCACCCCTCCCAGCGTCCGTACAGCCGCGGCAACACCGGCAGAAAGATGTCTCGCATGTAGGAGACCGCGGTCTCGACCTCGTCGGCGACGAACAGTCGCTCGCGCCGCAGCGGCCGGGTCAGCCAAAGGAAGGCGACCTGGCGGGCAAGTGCCTCTTCGACACGCTCTCCGTCGAGGGTCTCCGAACGCCCCTCGTCACGCAATCGCATGAGTTCGGCGATGCGATTCTTGTGGTCGATCATGCTCTTGCGACGCACTTCCGTGGGGTGCGCCGTCAGCACGGGCATGATCAGGCCGTTTGCGAGAAGTTCGGCGATCTGCTCCTGACCGGTGCCCTGCACCTTCAGGATCTCCAGAGCTTCCGCCAGCGTCGCATCCGGCTCGGCAGCTTCCGCCTGCCGGTCTTCGGCGAGGTTCGCGAGCATCGAAAAGAGCATGAAACCGCGGACGAAATCGAGCGCCTCATCCTGGCTGAGGGCCGCAAGGCCAGGGTCAACTGCGTCGTCGTCGGCGATAACTCCGCGATACCGGTCCACGGACGTTGAGCGGATATATTCAATCCGGCGGAATAAAGTGTCACCACCGAAGCGGCGAATGACGTCGCCGAGGATGCGGCCAAGAAAGCGGATGTCGGGATTCTGTTCGACCGACCGGGCGCCCTTCGCGACGGAAGCGACTTTCGAGTCCTGTTCAGCGACCGTTGTCATCGTCTGGCTCAGCTACGCCCTAATCTTCCCTGATGGCAACGAACGGGCCGGCACTTGCGTGCCGACCCGCCACAACTGCTGAGCACGCCTCGGATCAGTAATTGTACGCCCGTTCCCCATGCTCGTTGACGTCGAGGCCCTCACGCTCGGCGTCAGGTGCCACGCGCAATCCGGTCACAGCCTTGGCGACGTAGATTGCGATGGCCGTTCCGATTGCGGCCCAAGCGATGGTGGTCGCGACGGTCAGGAACTGGGTGACCATCTGTCCGCCAATCGCATAATCCGCGCCGCCCGGGCCTCCGAGCGCAGGCGAATAGACGATGCCGGTGCCGAGCGCTCCGATCATGCCGCCGATCCCATGGATACCGAAAGCATCCAGGGAGTCGTCGTAGCCGAGTTTCGGCTTCAACTTCGCGACGGCGAGGTAGCAGACGACTGATGCGACCGCGCCAAGCACGATGGCGCCGAACGGCCCGCTATTGCCCGCCGCCGGAGTGACGGCAACGAGCCCGGCGATAACGCCCGAGCAGAAGCCGAGCGCCGACGGACGGTGACCGGCAAGCCTCTCGACAAGCATCCACGCCAAAGCCGCCGAGGCGGTTGCAACGAACGTGTTGATCATCGCCAGCCCCGCCGATCCATTCGCTTCCAGCGCAGAGCCCGCGTTGAACCCGAACCAGCCAACCCACAGCAGGCCAGTGCCGACACTGGTGAGCGTCATCGAATGCGGGAGCATGGGCTCGTTCGGATAGCCGACTCGCTTGCCGAGGATCACCGCGGCAACGAGCGCGGAGACGCCCGCGTTAATGTGAACGACCGTGCCACCCGCGAAATCCAGCGCGCCCATCTCAAAGAACAAGCCGCCAGCCGCCCAGACCATATGCGCAATTGGGAAGTACACGATCGTCAGCCAGATCAGCGCAAAGACACAGGTGGCCGCGAACTTCATCCGTTCAACGACGCTGCCCAGGACCAGCGCGACGGTGATCGCCGCAAAGGTCATCTGGAAGCAGATGAAGACATATTCCGGAATGGCGACGCTGTCGGTGAAGGTCGCCGACGTGGACTCGCTCGTGACACTCGCCAGGAAGAGCTTTCCGAACCCGGAAATGAAGGCGTTGCCTCCGTCGCCGAATGCCATTGTGTAACCCCAGCACACCCAGACGAGGATCGCGATCGCCGCGACGGCACCAATCTGCGTCATCGTCGAAAGCATGTTCTTGGCGCGGGTCAGGCCGCCGTAGAACAATGCGAGACCCGGCAGGATCATCATCAGGACCAGCACCGTCGAAGTCATCATCCAGGCGGTATCGCCCTTGTCGACGGTCGGAGCCGCCGGAGCGGCGGCGGCAGCGGCGTCCTGCGCCCAGGCGGGCATGGCCGCGAGCATGCTTAGCGCCATCGCCGAGGCGGCGACGGCTGACTTTTGAACAAGCTTCATGGAATTCACCCCTCTCAAAGCGCGTCGGCGCCGACGTCGCCGGTGCGGATGCGGAGCGCCTGCTCCACGTCCAGGACGAAGATCTTGCCGTCGCCGATCGAGCCCGTGCGCGCGGCGCTGCTGATCGCTTCGACGACATGCTCGGCAAGCGAGTCCTCGACGACGATTTCGAGTTTGATCTTGGGCACGAAATCGATGACGTACTCGGCGCCACGATAAAGCTCGGTGTGGCCTTTCTGACGGCCGAAGCCCTTCACTTCCGTGACCGTGATCCCGGCGACGCCGACGTCTTGCAGCGACTCCTTCACCTCATCGAGCTTGTGCGGCTTGATGATCGCTAGAACCAGTTTCATTCAGCGCTCCCCCCTCAGAATGCCACGCCGAGAGTTGCCACCACGCCAGCCTTGCTGATGTTGCGGCCGCTCGGGCTGTACAGAGACTTGTTGGTGTCGACGTAGGAGATGCCCGCCGACAGGTTCTTGTGCGTTACGGTCGCCCCAGGCTCCAGTCGGAATAGCCGTCGCCGATGGTCAGATAGCTCGGACCGAAGCTGTGACCGAAGTGCGCGGTCAGGCTGACCGGAGTCTTCGGAATGGCGTACCCCAGGTCGCCGGCGAGATAGAGGTTGTCTTCCTTGCCGTTACCGACGGTCAGTGCCTTCTGCTTCGGAGCATAGGCGATGGTGCCTGTAAGCGTCGCAGCGCCCATCGCCTGGCTGATCTTCAGGTAAGGCTCGGCGAAGTCGGTGTTGGCGCCGCCCGAACCTGGATAATAGTAATAAAGGAGACCGCCATCGATCGTGGTCGATCCGAACGTCTTCTTGTAGCCGAAGATCAGGTCGAGCTCTGCATCAGCGCCCGCCGCGACGTAATCGTCAATCGATGAGCCCCACACGGATCCGTAAACGCCGGAGCTGTGCCCGACCGTGAAAGTCCCCTGGATGGCGAACCTCTTGTCGGTCTGCGAAATGCCGCGAAAGCGGTAATCGGAAACGACGGTTGCGCCGCCGTTGACAGTGAATCCGCCGCCCAGGTCCTCAGCCGCCGCAGGGGCAGCCATGGAAATAGAGAGCAACGCAGCAACGTAACACGATACTCGAACGAAACCTGACATGAGGATCCTCCCAGAAGTGGTGGCCTCTCTCCCAGCTTCGGCAGCGTTTCCCCGCGCCGCGTCTGCTGCAACAAAATGGACACATTCTTGCTGCAGTGCACAACGCGAAATGTTAACGCTCACATAAGTGTGAGCACGCGCACAGATTCAGGCGTTCGGAATCTGAAAGAATTAGGATCCCAAACGGGTGAATCCGCGGTTCAAATCCGCGATCAGATCGTCTGGGTCTTCGAGACCTACGGACAGGCGCAATAGGTCGGCAGAGATGCCCGCTTTCTCCTGAGCCTCAACCGGCATCCCACGATGAGTCATGGTCGAAGGAGTACAGATCAAAGTCGAAAATCCGCCGAGCGAAGATGCAAGCGTGATCAAGTCGAGGGCGCCGACGAATCGGTCGGCAACCGGCTTACCTCCACGAAGTTCGAAGCTGAGCATGAATCCGGGCCCGAACTGTTGCGCTGCAACAAGCTCTGCGCCGTCCGATGAATCGAGCCCAGGATAGTACACCGCCTTCACCTCCGGTCGTTCAGCGAGCCATTCCGCGATTCGGGTCGCGGTCGCTTCCTGCCGATCGATTCGCAGCGGCAACGTCCGAAGCCCGCGCACGATCTGGGACGAGTCAAACGCGGAGCCGTTCAATCCCCCGGCGTTCGACCACCACTCCAGCTCTTCAACCATTGCCGGATCACTCGCGAGAAGTGCGCCGCCGAACAGGTCGGCATGACCATTAAGAACCTTGGTCGTCGAATGACAGACAAGGTCGCAGCCAAGATCGAGCGGCCGCTGGCGAAGTGGCGAAAGCAACGTGTTATCGGCAATCGTAAGCGCGCCGCGCGACCTCGCTGCTGCAGCCCGCCTTCGGATGTCGGTGATCCGCATTAGCGGATTGCTTGGCGTCTCGATCCACAGCAGCGCGAATTCATCCTCGATCGCTCTATCGAACGCCGCGTCGTTTGTTTGATCGACAAACGTGCACCGGATCTTGCACTGACGCTCCAAAGCTTCGAGCAGCCGATAGGTGCCGCCGTAGCAGTCGTGAGGCGCAATTACGCGGGCGCCAGCGGGTAAGCGCAGGAACGCGAGTAGTGCCGCCGCTTGCCCACTGTTCGTGACTACGCCACCCGCGGCGCCCTCGAGCTCGGACAAGGTTCGGATGAGCATCGCTCGGTTGGGATTGACCGTGCGCGAATAATCGAAGGCCGGCTTTTCGGCGGGGCTGGCCCATTCGAACGTGTCCGTTGGCCAGATCGCCGGTCCGACGCTGCGGTAGGCGGGGTCCAGATCCGGGTGCGCCGCCGCGACAATCGTGCACGGCTTCTTCGGCTTGCTCATTCCTCGCCGGCCACAAAAGGCGCGATCAGCGATCCGACGCGCTCTGCTTCCTTCAGGAACATGTCATGGCCGTACAGGGAGTCGAGCAAATGGAGCTGAGCGAGGTCACCGAGCCGCTCTGCCAGCGTCCGGAGCTGTTCGGCAAAGACAAGCTGATCGCTTTCTGCGCCGATGATCAGACACGGCACCTGGATCTTCGTCGGGTCGACATCGTGCCGGTCGATCGAGGCCGAAAGGCTCAGGAAGCGACCCGGGCACATAACTGAGCAGAAAGCCTGTCCCGCGAGCGTAAATAGGCCCCGGCTCAGATCCGGAGAGGACGCCGTCATCGGCGATTCCTCCCTCAAACCTTTCCTGGAATTCCGCCGGTGTGCGGTAGGTCAGCATCGCCAGTCCGCGCGCGATGGACAGTGCCTCTTCGCCGCAGCCAGCGGCTTGGCCCAGGGCAACGACTCTCCGCTGAAGTTCGCGTGCTGCGGTACTGGTGGGATGCGGCCTTTCCGCAGCAGACACGATTACCAGGCGCGAAACGCGGTCCGGCTCCGCCTCGGCCAAAGCCAGGCCAACCATCGCGCCATATGAGGCACCAAGTATTGCTGCTGGACGATCGATCCCGATCGAGTCCAGGGCCGCGGCGAGAACCCTCGCCTGCTCAGCCGTAGTCGGGGCGGACGTTCCGCTATCGTCGGCCGCGAAATCGACGCCGACGATGTAGAAGCCGCGAGGGTCAATCGATTGCCCCTGGCCGATAAGGTTCGACCACCAGCCTGCAGAACCCTCCGGCGTCAGCGAAGGAAAGCCGTTAGCCGAAATACCGCCGAGGACGACAATGGGGGGATTGGAGGGATTGCCGAGCGCCGAGGCGCGAACGGTGTCGCCAAACCGCCGGAGATCGGGCGGCACAGGAACATCGAACACCGTCAGAAGCGGGCGCGACGTCGATGGACCTCGGCCTTCAGAGGTCACCTCTTGCGCATTCGATGTGTCGAGACACGGCAGTACAGACAGCTCCATAACCCTTCCTTCGGGAGCCGGGTGACACTGCCTATTGAGCCCGCTTCGTTGCCCTTTCGGCCGCATCGCCCCGCTCGGGACTGCCACCTTGCCCGGGAGGGCAGGTTGGCGTGGGTCGTTGGCCTTTTGGCCGCCAGCCCACTCTTGATGCTTCCCGCGGCCCAGAAGAGCCACGTTGGATCCCAAACTATGCTGCAGCGCAGCTTAACGTCAAGTTATAAGTTGGCTTCGCCAGGCGTTCCGCCCTCGAGGCCGAGGCTCCGCCGGGCCGGACTTGAATGACCGCGCATGAGCGATTCGGCAACATCCGGCTGACCACCATCAATGGCGTCTACGATCGCGTGATGCTGGTAATGTCCTGAGAGAAGGATGGGATAAATCTCGTCTAGCGGAATGCGATTGAAGGCCACGACGTTGGGTGCGACGAACGGTATCGAATAGACCCGATGAATGAGGTCGCCGAGCAAAGGGTCCTGAGCGCCGCTGACAATCAAGTCGTGAAAGCGCATGTTCATGTCCGCGTAGGCATTCTCGTCATTCTTGACGACATGACCCTTGGCGAAAATCGCGTCGCCTTGCGCGAGCGTGTCCCGCAACTCCTCGACAATCGTCCCGCGATCTTCGCGAGAGGCTAGCTCGCGAGCGGCGTAGCCTTCCAGGACACAGCGGATTTCAGTAGCCCTGTAACTGTCCTCAACCGTGAAGTTCCGAACCGCATATCCCCGCTTTCCGGCAGGTTCGAGCAGTCCCTCGCTTGCAAGCGCCGGAAGCGCATTCCGAACCGGCGTTCTCGAAACACCGAGGCGCTCGGCAATCGCAGCCTCCGCTACGCGCTTGCCGGGCGGAAGGATTCCTTCGACAATCAATTCCCGAATTCGTTGGGCTACTCGACTGTCCACACGCCGCTCTTGATTGGATCCATGAGATAGCTCCCCTCTCTCGCCGTCACTCATAGCCGGAGGGGAGAAGTCCAGTCTATGGCCCGAAGCTCCAAGCTCACTGTTTCTGTCGCCCGAAATCGGGAGCTGCAACGTCCTGGCCTTCGTAGATGATTGCCCTGCGGATCGCGCCGGTTCGGCTGAACCAATCGAACAGCGCCGGGCCATCAGCTTCGCGAATGGCATTCTCGAGGCTGCCCAGATCGGCGAGAAACCGACCCAGAACGTCGAGAACGGCCTCTTGGTTAGCGAGGAACACATCGCGCCACATCACCGGATTGGATGCGGCGATCCGAGTGAAATCGCGGAACCCGCCGGCCGAATATTTGATGACTTCCCCTTCGGTCACGGCCTCCAGGTGCGACGCAGTCCCGACGATCGTGAAGGCAATGAGGTGCGGCAAATGGCTGGTAATCGCCAGGACCAGATCGTGACGCGCCGCGTCCATGATTTCGACGCGCGCGCCAAGCGCGTCCCAGAAGCTAACGAGCCTGGCAATGTCGGCTGGATCGGTGGAGTCCTCAGGAGTCAGAATACACCAGCGATTGCGGAAGAGGCCCGCAAAGCCCGCTTCCGGACCGCTGTTCTCGGTCCCTGCAATCGGATGAGCCGGGATGACGACAGCGTCAGGGAGAGCCGCCCGGATTTCCCTCGCGATCAACCCTTTGCCGACCCGACATCGGTGACGATCGTGCCGGGACGGAGGTGGGGAGCGATGGAGATCGCCGCCTCGGCCATGGCTCCGACGGGAACGCAAAGAATTACGAGGTCCGCGCCGGAAACAGCCGCCTCAGAGCCTTCAGCAAGAAGGTCGACCAACTGCAATGAAGCGGCCCGGTCGCAAACGTCCGCGCTCACGTCGAACCCATTCAGTCTCACACCCGGCATCGCCTCGCGAACTGAACGCGCGATGGAGGACCCGATCAAGCCAAGGCCGATCACGGTAACACTCTGAAATGGCGGCGAAATGGAGGTCACGCCCGAACACCTCGTCCGGTCTGGCGACCTTGGGATCGATATCCGACTGGCTCTCAAGTTCGGCGCAGACAGCCTCGAAATCATTCTCACGGACAATATCAAGGACATCTTCGAACCGGTCGATCACGAAATAGGTCTTCTGGAATTCGTCCGGGCGATACCGCGTCCGCAACACCCGCTTCAGGTCGAACTTGAGACGGTGAGGCCGCGGACTATCCAGGCTGTAGTGGGTTTCACCGAAGCTCGACACGATGCCCGCGCCGTAAATCTTCGTCCGTCCATCCTCGCGGGCCAGCCCGCATTCGATCGTGTACCAATAGAGACGCGCAACGCGCTCGATCTCGCCTAGCTCGACCGCCTTGAGTCCCAGCTTGCCGAGCTCGACCATGAAATCCGCGACAGCCGGCTGAGCCAGCAGCGGCACATGGCCGAACACATCGTGGAACACGTCCGGTTCGCCGAGATAATCCATCTGCTTGGCAGTTCGCATGAAGTTGCCGGCCGGAAAGCGGCGGCTGGCGAGATGCTCGAAGAAGACGTCGTCCGGAATCACGCTTGGGACCGCGACGATCGTCCACCCTGTCCGCGCACCCAGCTTCTCGTTCAGCTCTTCGAAGTTCGGAACACCCGGATGCGACAGGTTGAGGATGTCGAGGCCGTCTTCCAGCGCCCGGACCACCTTGTCGTGCAGCAAGGTCTTCTGGCGCGCAAAAAGGGTGTTCCAGACCCAGTGGTCCTCGTCCGTCAGCTCTTCCCAGTGCTGGGGCACGGTCCAGTCGCTGGCGGCACCTTCGGGCGGCTCGGCGCCCGCCGGAGCGCGGTGTTGATGCCGGCTCGGCTCCAGCAAGGTACGCGGATGGCTCATTGGTTTCCCTTGGGAATGAGAAGGTTGCGAAGCTCTTTGCCCGGTGCGGGCGGACGAGCTCCAAAGAACAGTTCGAATGCCCGGGCGGCCTGGCCTACGAGCATGGTCAGGCCATCCACTGGCAAGCCTCCGCCGGCGCGACCCGCTACAAGGAATGCGGTTTCGATCGGCGTGGTAACGAGATCGAATATCGTCGCCGCGGCGGCATGTCGCCCGACCGCGTCGACCAACATGTCCGGCATCGGTTCGGCGCCGACCATTCCGAGCGGGCTCGCATTGATAATCGCCGCCGCGCCTTCGAACGCCTGTTCGGCGTCCACGATCTGCACGAACTTCATGGTCGTTGAAGGAGCAAGGCTCCGCAGTGCTTCGGAACGCCCAGGATCGCGCGCAACCACTGAAATCCTTGCTGCGCCGCGGTCGGCGAGATAGGCGACAACGGCTCGCGCCCTCCCCCGCACCGATCAATGCGGCCGACTTTCCAGCGAGATCGAGAGTATCTAGCGCGGCCTCGATCCCGTCGAGATCCGTGTTGTGGCCGACAAGCTTCTCCAAGCCGCCCGCTCGCCTCCTTTCGATGCAGTTCACGGCGCCGACTTGGGCTGCCGAAGCTGAGATCTCATCGAGGGCAGGGATCACGTCGACCTTGTGCGGGATCGTCACGTTGCAGCCCAGCCAGTCGGGGTTGTTGCGACGGTCTGCGAGGAACGGCTCGAGCTCGGTCGGCTGGACCTGCGTTGCTCGATAATCCGCGTCGATCCCAAGTTGCTGAAGCCAGAACTTGTGAATGATCGGCGACTTCGATTGAGCGATCGGATCGCCGATGACTTCCGCAAAAGGGGCCCTCATGGCGCTTCGTCCAGGAAAGCGGCAACGTCCCCATATCGACGGTCCCATCGACGAACGCCTTGCCGATACCGCGAGTCAGGATGAAGGTCGTTCGCCCAGCGGCATGCTTCTTGTCGCGCTCCATATTCGCGGCGAGTTCTTCTCCACGTCCCTGCATTTCGACCTCGGCCAGCGTCGTCGGCAGACCAGCGGATCGGAAATGCTCGCGAACTCTGCGTGCATCGTCCGGACCGCAGAGTCCGCGTTCGGCCGAGAATGCAAATGCCAGCACGCACCCGAGAGCCACCGCCTCGCCGTGAAGCAGCCGGTCCGAAAAGCCCGTAGCCGCCTCAAGCGCATGCCCGAAGGTGTGCCCGAGGTTCAGGAGCGCACGGCGCCCCTTCGTCTCGACCTCGTCTTCTTCAACGACCCGCGCCTTGCCAGCGATTGCCACCGCGATGGCATGGGTTCGCGCTTCCGCTTCGCCGTCGAGCACGGCCGGCCCATTTCTTTCGAGCCACTCGAAGAATTCGGGATCCTCGATCAGGGCATATTTGACGACCTCGGCGTAGCCGGCCCGCACCTGTCGCGGGTCAAGACTGTCGAGCAGCGACGGATCGACGATCACCAGCGCCGGTTGGTGGAAAGCCCCAACGAGGTTCTTGCCCGCCGGGACATTGATTGCGGTCTTTCCGCCCACGCTGCTGTCGACTTGCGCCAGCAATGTGGTCGGCACTTGAACGAAATTGCATCCGCGATTGACGATCGCAGCCGCGAAGCCAGCGAGGTCGCCGACCACTCCGCCGCCGAATGCGACTACATGATCGGTGCGCTCGACACCGTTCTCGATCAGCTGGTCGATTACGGAAGACAGCCCCGCCCAGCTCTTGCTCGCCTCGCCTGCCGGGATGACGATCGGAACGGCCCTGGTCGACCCGAGCCCCGCCTGGAACCGGTCACCCAGCAAGTCCCAGACAATTTCGTCACTAATCACGAGCAGGCGGCCGTCGCGAGCCATCGGCTCAAGATGCCCGGACAGGCGATCGACCAGGCCCCGTTCGATCAGGATTTCGTAGCTGCGGCCGCCCAGCGCGACCCGAATCGTCTTCATGAGGTCAACCGCACTGCGCCCGATGCAGCAGCATCTGGTCCGCAAGAACGAGCGCCATCATCGCTTCGACCACCTGAACTGCACGAATACCGACACAGGGGTCGTGGCGACCCTTGGTCACGATCTCCGTTTCCTGACCATCGCTGTCGATGGTTGGAACGGGCGTCAGAATCGACGACGTGGGCTTGAAAGCCACCCGAACGACAACGGGCTGCCCGCTAGAAATCCCACCAAGAATGCCGCCAGCGTGGTTCGAAAGGAAGGTCGGGCCCGCACGCATGGCATCGGCATTATCCTCACCGCGCAAGCGCGCCGCAGCGAATCCATCGCCGATCTCGACACCCTTGGCTGCATTGATCGACATCATCGCGGCCGCGAGCTCTGCGTCGAGCTTGCCGTAGATCGGCGCACCCCAGCCGGCAGGCACGCCGTCCGCTACGCATTCCACAATCGCACCGAGCGATGAGCCGGCCTTGCGAGCTTCATCGATCTTCCGCTCCCACCGCACGGCTGCGGCCGGATCAGGGCAATTCAACGGGTTCGAATCGATCGATTCGGCGTCGAACGCTTCCCGGTCGATCGCGTCCCCGCCAAGCTCGACAAGGTACCCGCGGATGCTCACGTCCGGTACGATCAGCCGCGCTACTGCGCCTGCCGCAACTCGCACAGCCGTCTCGCGAGCGGAACTTCGTCCCCCACCCCGCCAGTCCCGGAACCCGTACTTCGCATCATACGTGTAATCGGCGTGGCCGGGGCGATAGGCCTTCGACACATCCGAATAGTCCTTCGAACGCGGATCCTCATTCTCGATCAGCAGGCTGATCGGAGTGCCTGTCGTGCGTCCTTCGAACGTTCCGGACAGAATGCGGACCTGGTCGCTTTCACGGCGCTGGGTCGTGAAGCGGCTCGCACCCGGGCGCCTTTTGTCCAGCCACGGCTGGATGTCCGCTTCGGACACCTCGATCCCTGGAGGGCAGCCGTCGATGACCGCACCGATCGCCGGCCCGTGACTTTCGCCCCAGGTCGTCACGCGCAACACCCGCCCGAAGGTGTTGAGGCTCATCTCTCACCTCGCGCAACGATCGCAAACCGGGTCGCATTGTCGGGGCGATCGTGGACGTCCCGCCGTAGGATTGTGAGACCATAGAGGTCGGCAGCCGCCTTGGACGCAAGCACGCCGCGATCGGGGTTCGTCAGCATCTTCGCGGCGACGGCGGTGTTCGAAGTCTCTTCTGTCCTCACGCCCATTTCCGAAAGCGTTTGGGTGCATTGCAGGAGCGCAACCGGGTGGCTGACGACCGTGCGGATTTGCTCGAGCTTCGCGGAAGGCATCCCAAGCAGATGCATCCGCACGGGCAGGCTATGCTCTTCAACCGTGACCAGGCCAGCCTTTTCGACGAGTTCGCGGGCTCCTGTTTCACCGGCAGCATTGTTGGCGATCGGGAGCATTCCGAGGTCTACGCTGCCGCTCTCCACGGCGTCGACGACATCCGAAAAAGTGGGCAGCGCGATCGGCTCATGCTCGGGACAAACCGCAAGCAAGCCTCGTGGGCAAACGCCCCTTCAGCTCCGGAATACGCGACCGTCACGAGATGCTCGCGCCGAGCGATTGCATGAGCGGAACGAAGTCGGGAAAACTGGTGGCGATCATGTCCGCGCTGTCCACCCCGATCGGCTGCTGCGCCGCAAGGCCCATCACCAAAAAGCTCATCGCGATGCGATGATCGTGATGAGCCTGTACGTTACCGCCGCCCTCGGAGGCGCGCCGCGCCCTTCGACGATGAGGCTGTCGCCTTCTTCCCGCGCTTCCACACCGCATTCCAGCAGGCCGGCAACGATCGCCGCAAGCCGGTCACTCTCTTTGACCCTCAACTCGGCGAGCCCGTGCATCACAGTCCGACCTTCAGCGAAAGCGGCCGCGACTGCCAGAATTGGATATTCGTCGATCATCGACGGAGCTCGGTGCGCTGGGACTTCGACGCCGCTGAGCGACGACGTCGCCACGGCTAAATCCGCTACCGGCTCGCCACCCTCGATTCGTTCGTTCTTGACCTGAATTCCTGCACCCATCTCACGCAGCGTGATCAGCAGGCCGGCCCGGAGCGGGTTCAACATGACGTTGCGAACGGTCACCTGAGAACCTGGGACAATTAGCGCAGCGACAATCGGAAAGGCTGCCGACGACGGGTCTCCGGCTATCGTCACATCCGTTCCGATTAGTGAGCGGTGTTGCCCCAAAGCGATCCTGCTCCGCTCGGTCACCACCTCGCAGCCGAATTGGCGGAGCATGTTCTCGGTGTGGTCGCGGCTCGGAGCAGGCTCGATTACATCGACCTCGCCGTCGGCCCGCAGGCCGGCGAGCAGTATGGCGGATTTGACCTGGGCAGATGCCTTCTCGTTCATGAAGCGGATGCCCGTCAGGCCGCCGCCGTGGATGGTCAGAGGAAGCGTGCTTCCCTCCGTCCGCGCGCCCATGCTCCTGAGCGGCCCAAGGACTCGCTCCATCGGACGACTGCTCAGCGACGCGTCGCCCGTGAACGTTGCGCTTATTGGAAAGCCGGCCACAGCGCCCATCAACAGGCGTGCAGCCGTGCCGCTGTTACCGCAATCGATCGGAGCGGCCGGAGACTGCCATTTCGCCCCGCGCACGATCCATTCCCCGGGACCGACGCGCTCCGTTCCAGCGCCCAGCGCACCGACGGCGACTGCCGTCCGCAACACGTCGTCGCCTTCCAGCAAGCCGCGAATGCGCGTGACGCCATCGGCCATTCCGCCGAGGATCAATGCCCGGTGCGACATCGACTTGTCGCCAGGCATTTGAATTTCCCCCCGCAAGGGGCCGGAACGACTGGCAGTGAGACAGTCCCGCGCTTCGATTTCGGCCACCATGGTCATGCAGCGTTGGCGCGCTTAGCCTGATCCGCCACCATCGCTGCAACGGCGTGGGCGACGTCTAGCGCCTGGGCTTCGTTGAGGCGCGGATCGCAATGCGTGAGGTACCTGCGGCCTAGATCCTCGCGGGCTAGGTTGATGCTGCCGCCGAGGCACTCTGTCACGTCCGACCCCGTCATCTCCAGGTGGATGCCGCCTCCGTGGACGCCCTCGGCCTCGGCGATCTCGAAGAAAGTCCGGACTTCCTTCACGATATCGCCGACCATGCGGGTCTTGAGACCCTCCACGGTCCGCGTGTTGCCGTGCATCGGATCAATGCTCCAGATCACCTTACGGCCTTCGCGGCAAGTTATGCGCATCAGCTCCGGGAGGTGCTCCGCGACCTTGTCGGCACCGAAGCGGCCGATCAGGACGAGCTTCCCGGGCAGATTGTCGGGATCGATACGGTCCATCAGGCGGAGGAAATCGTCGGCGTTGATGCTTGGACCACACTTCAGTCCGACAGGATTGCCGACGCCGCGAGCGAACTCGACATGAGCGCCATCCAGTTGTCGGGTCCGGTCGCCGATCCACAACATGTGACCGGACGTCGCCCACCATTGCTCGCTCGCTTCGTCGAAACGGGTAAGCGCCTGTTCGTAGTTGAGAAGCAAGGCTTCATGGCTCGTGAACATCGAGATCGGACGCGGAGGCTCCTTCAATCCGACTTCGCGATGGACTCGCGGCAGGTCCGCGTAGGACGCGGATGCGTAGGCCTGCAGCAATTCGATGGTCACCTGCGCCTGACGATGAGCATCGAGGAGCCGCTTCGGATCGGGAACACGAGCCAGAGAAGTGAAAGCCGGGCCGTTTACGGCGTCGCCCCTGTAGCTCGGAAGCGTGACCTCGCCGATCGTCTCGACGGGTGACGAACGTGGCTTCGCAAATTGTCCGGCAATCCGTGCGAGGTGGACAACATCGCTCCCGGCTGCCCGGACGATCGCACCCATGCGCAACAGTAGGTTGTAGGTTACCCGGACTTTGTCGGCATCGAACTCCGCGAAGCTTTCCGCGCAGTCGCCGCCCTGCATGATGATCGCCTCACCATTCGCGACCCTTGCGAGCGCTGCCCGCAGGTGAATGATGTCCGCGACCTCGACGAGAGGTTCCGAACCGGCAAGCCGGCGCTCGACACGCGAAAGCGCCTCGGGATCGGGATAGTCAATCAGCTGCTCGGCCGGACGCGATCGCCAGGCCCCGGGCGTCCAATCGGATTTCGGTTGATGAGCTTTGGCCTCCGCCGGCGATTTTGCCTGAATCGCGACATTCTCGGCGGATACGCGACCCACCGCAAAAGCGACATTTCGGCCATCTTCCGACTGGAGTACGTCAAAGACCCTGAGCTCGCCCTCGGTCTCCGGGATGGATTCCGTGACGATGGCGATCGCTTCGCCTGCGAGCGCCGCACGAATGGCGTGTGCCTCGCTCGCCGCCCAGCGAACCGATGCCGCCGAGCCGAAATGGGCGCGAACGCGCGCCTCCAGCAGTTCCGGATTGTCGGACGGGCCAGGACGAGGTCGGTCATGGCCTGCGCCTGAAGACTGTGGGCCATAATCTCGCGCCAGACCTGCTCGATCAGCATCGGCGCAGCGCGATCGGACCGATCCTTCAGCCGATCGAGGATCTGCACCTGACGCTTCGGCCGAATCTTCAGGTGGCGATCGCCTTCGGCATCCTTGCGCGCCGCAATATCGGCGGACGCCGCTAGCCGTTGCTCGATCAGGTCGAGGATCTGGTCGTCGATCCGGTCCAGATTTCCTCGCAGCGCAGCGAGGTCCTGCAGTTGTTCCTGGGTCACGTTGGTCTCGTTCTTGTGCCGCTTATCGGTGCGGCGGTTTACGGGTCAGTGCGTCTGCAAAATCTCCGGCCGCCCGTAGGCGTACCGGCCCGTAAACGAGACAAAAAAGCGCCAACCACGAAGCGACGTCGCGAAGTCCGAACCGTTGCTGTTCGCCGTGATGGTCATCCCCTTAAGGCTGGCGAAAGGCGACGGACATGTCAATATGGGATCCCTTTCAACGCATTGTCGAAGGTCCGGAACCTGATAAGAGCCGCCGCCATGCCCGAACTCGAAGAGGCTTTCGTGCGGCCCTCCGCACTGATCGAGGCCGCGCGCCGGATCACCGTCAAGGTGGGCTCGTCGCTGCTTGTGGAGCCCGGCGGCAATGGGATCCGGAGTGAATGGCTCTCGCGATTGGGGAGCGACGTCGCAAAATTGCGGAGCGCAGGCAAACAAGTCGCCCTGGTCTCCTCCGGGGCCGTAGCCCTTGGTCGGCAACACTTGTCTCTCAAGCGTTCGCCGAAGCTCGCCCTCAAGCAGGCAGCCGCAGCGGCAGGCCAGCCGCTGCTGATGCAGGCCTGGGACAAAGCACTCGCGCAATTTGGGATCCCGACGGCGCAGCTGTTGCTGACTCTCGATGACACGGAATCGCGCCGGCGTTGGCTCAATGCCAGGGCGACCATGGAAGTGCTGCTCGGGAACGGAGCCATTCCGGTCGTGAACGAGAACGACACTGTGGCGACCGAGGAACTTCGCTACGGCGACAACGACCGGCTGTCGGCAAGAGTCGCGCAGATGATCCAGGCGGACCTGCTCATCCTCCTCTCGGACGTCGATGGCGTCTACACCGGCGACCCGTCGCGAGACCCGTCGGCAGAACATATGCCACACATCTCCGTCATCACCGGCGAGGTCGAGGCCTGGGCGGGAGGGCTTCCGGCGCCGGGCTAGGCTCGGGCGGCATGCGGACGAAGATCGCCGCAGCGCGGATCGCCCAGAGTTTCGGCTGCGCGACCGTCATCGCTTCGGGACGCGGAGGGCATCCGCTCCGCGCGCTTGGCGATGGCGGTCGCGCAACCGTCATCGATGCGAAAGGGTCGCCCGCGCGCGCCTACAAGCAATGGATCGCAGGCACTCTTGTCCCGGCAGGAAGTGTCAGCGTCGATGCGGGGGCAATGGCCGCGCTATCGGCCGGCAGAAGCCTTCTCCCGGCCGGGGTGAAGGCAGTCGAGGGCACGTTCGAACGCGGCGTTTGCCTGCGCGTCCTTGGATCGGAGGGCCAGGAAGTTGCCCGGGGCATCACCGCCTATACGTCGTCAGAAACTCAGGCGATCCTGGGTCGTCCGAGCAGCGAGTTCGAAGCTCATCTCGGCTACTCCGGTCCTGACGAGCTCATCCATCGCAATGACCTGGTGCTGATGTGAGCATCCATGAACAGATCGCAGCGATGGGTCGCAATGCCCGAGACGCCGCCGACGTCCTTCGCGGTGCGCCTGCCGAACAGCGCAGCGGGGCCATTCGCACAATCGCGGGACGCATTCGCGACCACTCCGAGAGCATCTTGGCGGCAAACGCGGCAGACGTCGCCGATGCCACGGCCCTCGTGGACAGGTTGCTGCTCACCCCGAACGCGTCGAAGCGATGGCGCAAGCGGTCGAGGCCATCGCCCATCTGCCGGATCCGGTTGGCGCAGTCATCGAGCAATGGACGCGCCCCAACGGCTTGGAGATTTCGCGCATTCGCACGCCGATCGGGTAATCGGCATGATCTACGAGAGCAGGCCAAACGTGACCGCCGATGCGGCAGCGATTTGTCTGCGGTCCGGGAATGCCGTCATCCTGCGGTCGGGATCGGAGGCCCTGCGAAGCTCGCTGGCGATCGGGGAAGCGATTGCCGAGGCTCTTTCCGAAGCTGGCTTGCCGACCGGATCCGTCCAGGTCGTACCGACCCCGACCGTTCCGCCGTTGGGTTCATGCTCGAAGGGCTGAACGGTTCGATCGATCTCCTCATCCCTCGTGGCGGCAGGGCGCTTGTCGAGCGTGTACAGAACGAAGCTCGTGTGCCTGTGCTTGGGCACCTGGAAGGCGTTTGCCACACCTATGTTCACGTCTCGGCAGATCCGAAAATGGCCGCGGAAATCGTCCGCAACGCCAAGCTGCGGCGGGTCAGTGTTTGCGGCGCCACCGAGACCTTGCTGATCGACAGCGATGTCGCTCCCGACTGCTTCCGAGCATCGCAGAGGCGCTGGGAGGGTGTGAGCTTCGCGGAGATGAAACCGCGCGAGCAATCGTGCCGATGGCCGCGGCCAGCGACGCGGACTGGCATGCCGAATATCTTGAACCCGTCCTCGCGGTGAAGACGGTTTCAGGTGTCGACGAAGCAGTCGATCACATCCGCCGCTACGGGACCGGTCATACCGAAGCGATCATCGCCGAGGATGCCGAGGCCGCCGAGCATTTCCTCGATCGCGTCGACAGCGCCATCGTCCTTTGGAACGCATCGACCCAGTTCGCTGACGGCGGTGAATTCGGGTTCGGTGCGGAAATCGGCATTGCGACGGGGAAGCTTCACGCTCGCGGTCCGGTCGGGCCCGAGCAGCTGACGACTTTCAAGTATCAGGTCCGCGGAACGGGCCAGATACGCCCCTGATCGGGATCCCGCCGCGGTGCCTTCTCTGGATCCACAGTTAGGAGTTAGGTCACAAATTGTATCCCATTTGTCACTGGACGTTGGAATTCCCCGCGATATCCTCCTTGCGGGTTGACGGCGGCGCATCATCCGTGCATTTTTGGGATCCAATGCAGAACAGCGTGACCTCAACTGCCGCACTTGCGCTCGACAGCGCAGCGGTTTTGCACGCCCAACGCACGATGATGATGATTACGACGATTATGACCACGCGCATGCGGGGCGTGACCGGCTGATAACCATCTAAACAAGGTTTCATCCGACCCGCTCCCCGAACCAGGCGAGCGGGTTTTTTTATGCCGAATTCTGACCGATCGAAAGCGAGCAAGAGATGTCCAGGCCAGACGATAAGCCGGAGGTGCAAGCGAAGCGCTTGTGCGTTCTGAAATTTGGAAGCTCTGTCCTCGAACGTGAGGAGGACTATCCGAAGGTCGTCGCCGAGATCTATCGCCACGTTCGTGACGGGGAAAAGGTCGTCGCGGTGGTGTCGGCCCTCGCCGGCGAAACGGATGCGCTCCTGGCCCAGGCGCACCGCGTCGGCGGAAATGCCGCTCCGGACGGGCTGGTTGCCCGGCTTGCGCGGTCGGTGAACTTCAATCCGCGGCACTTCTGTCTCTAGCGCTCAGCAAGGCAGGACTGCGGGCCTGCACACTCGACCCGCACGAGATGGCGTTGGTTGCCGAGGGGTCCCCGCTCGACTCCAATCTCGCCGGCCTGGATTCGGAATCCGTTTGGGCCCGGATCAATGAAAATGACGCGGTCGTCGTCCCCGGTTTCATCGCCGATCACGCCGAGCATGGGGTCGTGACTTTGGGCCGGGGCGGAACCGATCTCAGTGCCGTCTTCTTCGCCGACCGTCTCAACGCCCACCGGGTCCGCCTGGTGAAGGACGTGGACGGCGTTTACGATCAAGACCCGCCCGGAATGCGCGTGCGGAACGCTTCTCGCAAATGAGCTACGCGGAAGCGGAAGAAGCGAGCAGCGGCCTGATCCAGGTCAAGGCGATCCATGCCGCGGACGAGAAAGACGTCCTGATCGAAGTCGCGGCCTTGGGGTCACTCGAAGCGACCACGATTGCCCGCTTGCCGGCCGCGAAATCCTGCCCTCCCGCTCGGAGCGGCTCAAGGTCGCATTGCTCGGCTGCGGGTCGGTTGGAGGCGGCGTGCTCCAGCTTCTGCTTGCGCAGCCGGAGCTGTTCCAGGTCGGCCCGGTGCTCGTTCGCACTCCCGTCCAGCACAACGAGAATGTCGTTTTCACTCAAAGCCTCGATGACGCGCTGGCGGACGATCCCGACGTTGTGATCGAGCTGGTCGGCGGTACCGAGCTGGCCGCCGACGCAATCCATTCCGCACTGGCGCGCGGAGCGCAGGTCGTAACCGCGAACAAGGCCGCTTTAGCTCGTCATTGGGACTCGCTTCATGCCTGTGCGGCGCGGCACGGTGGCGGTCTCCGCTTCTCGGCCGCGGTCGGTGGCGGTGCCCCGATCATCGAAACGCTACGGCGAATCACGGGTGGTGTCGTCTCCGTCGAGGGCGTGATGAACGGCACCTGCAACTATCTGCTCAGCCGCCTCGCCGAAGGTTGGACCTTCGAGGACGCGCTCAGGGCGGCGCAGAGGCTGGGCTTTGCCGAGGCGGATCCAACGGCAGACGTCGATGGTCACGATGCCGCCGACAAGCTCACCGTCCTCGCACGTGAAGCTTTCGGAATCGCACTTCAGCCCGCGCTGGTGCCCAAAGCGTCATTGAGTGACCTCCAACCTCGCGCAGCGCTGGAAGCCTTGGAACGCGGCGAAGTGCTCAAACAGGTCGGTCGCGTGCGGCTTTTGCCGGATGGCTCGGTCGAGGCGGAAGTTCAGCTTGCATCATTGCCGCTGGACCATCCGCTGGCAGCTGCGCGCGATGAAGAAAACCGCTTCCTTGTCACCGATTCCGCAGGCAACGTGCACGATGTCTTCGGCAAGGGTGCAGGTCGGTGGCCCACAGCGACAGCAGTATTCGCGGACGTGATGGACGCGCAGCGGGCGTTGCTCGGCCGTCGCCCCGTCGTGGGCGAAAAATCCGTGCGGCTAAGGGCATAGCGCAGATGATCCGCCAAGCCGCCAGCGCCAGCGCTCCGGCCAGCATCGGCAACGTTGGGGTTGGATTCGACATTCTCGGCCAAGCGTTCGAAGCAGCACATGACGTGGTCACTGCGGTTCGTGACGAACGGCCCGGAGTCCACCTCGTCGACGTCAGCGGCCTGGTCAGCTCACTTCCGGACGATACCGCGTCGAATACCGCCCTCGCCGCTGCAGACGCCGTGTTGAAGTCGGTCGGATCGCCGTGCGGGTTGCGGCTGTCGATCGTCAAGGGCGTGCCTCTTGCTGCTGGAATGGGCGGGTCTGCAGCGTCGGCCGTCGCCGGAGCAGCCGCTGCCAATGCCGTGCTTGGAGAGCCATACTCGCTCGGCGAACTCCTGCCCTTCGTCCTGGAGGGCGAACGGGTCGCATCGGACCCGCCTCATTGGGATAACGTCATGGCCAGTCTGCTCGGCGGCTTGGTGCTTGCCGCGCGGGAGGAGCCTGCCCTCATTCAACGGGTGCCAGTGCCCGACGGTGTGACATCGATCGTGCTTCACCCGGAGGTCAAGATCGAAACGCGCATGGCGCGATCCATCCTCGGATCTGAGGTACCTTTGAAGGTCGCAGTCGAACATGGTCGCCGGGTCGCATCGTTCATCCTGGGATGCTCGACCAATGATTTCGATTTGCTGCGCTCCGGTTTCGAGGATGTCCTTGTCGAGCCGCAGCGGCAGCACCTCTTGCCTTGCTTCAACCAGGTAAAGGCAGCCGCACTCGGTTCTGGAGCCTTGGGCTGCTCATTCTCTGGTTCGGGGCCGTCCGTGTTCGCCTGGGCCGTCGATGCAGACGCCGATGCGGTTGAGAATGCTTTGTCCATGGCCTTCGCGGATGCCGATGTCCCTGCGCGAGCGTATCGCGCACCCGTGTCTTCCGGCGGAGTGAAAGTCACTTTCAGTGACGAAGCGCTGGCAGCGGCATGAAGTTCGTCAGCACCCGAGGCCAGTCGCCTGCAGCAACGCTATCGGAAGCCCTTCTGAGCGGTGCCGCACCTGACGGCGGCCTTTACATGCCCGAGGTGCTTCCGAAAGCCGAACTGGACTTGCTTAATCCTGATGAGCCACTGGCAGAGTTCGCGGCGCGCCTCTTGCGACCTTTCTTTGCCGGCGACGAACTGGAGCCGCATCTCCGATCGATTTGCGAGCAATCCTTCGATTTCCCGATTAACCTCGTCGTCCCCAATCTGGCCAAACCGCAGTTCCACGCGCTGGAGCTGTTCAATGGACCGACCGGGGCGTTCAAGGATTTCGGCGCGCGATTCCTGATGAATTGCTTCGAGCGGCTTGCCGGGCGCGGACCCCTGACGGTTCTCGTCGCAACCTCTGGTGATACCGGCGGCGCAGTTGGGTGCGCTGCCGACGGACGCAAGTCGGTTCGCACTGTTATCCTGTTTCCGAAAGGGCGCGTCTCCGCTTTCCAGGAGCATCAGCTGACATGCTGGGGCGAAAACGTCACGGCGATCGAAATCGAGGGCGATTTCGACGATTGCCAACGGCTCGTGAAAGCCGCCTTCTGCAACCCGGCGCTGTGTGCCGAGCATCGATTGACATCCGCCAATTCGATCAATTTCGGAAGGCTGTTGCCCCAGCTTGCCTATGTCGCGCACGCGGCTTTGGCCAGGTTCAAGGCTACAGGCATGAAGCCCGGTTTCGTGGTTCCCAGCGGCAATCTCGGACACGGCTTCGCGGTACTCATGGCGAAGGCGATGGGCCTGCCGATCGGTCCGATCGTACTCGCCACCAATGCGAACAAAACGCTCAAGGACTGGCACGACAAGGGGCGCTACCAGCCTCGCGCCTCGGTCCAGACGCTGGCCAACGCCATGGACGTCGGCAATCCCAGCAACTTTGAGCGCCTGTCCGCGCTGGGTGTACAGCCGAGCGAACTCAGGGTGGAGCTGGTCACCGACGGTCAAATCCGGACACGGATCAAGGCTGTTTACGAAACGAGCGGTTACGTCGCATGCCCACATACGGCGACGACGTTCGAAGCCTGGTGGCGCTTGCCGAAAGACGAGCGCTCGGATCGCGACTGGATCGCCTTGGCGACGGCACATCCCTACAAGTTTGCGGACATGGTCGAGCCCCTGATCGGACGCGAAATCGAACCGACGGCGGCGCTTGCGAGCATTCTCAACCGGCGGACCTACAAGGTTCGAAGCGCGCCCGAGCTGGACGATCTTGCGCAGGTCCTCGAGGGGTCCGCCCTAATGGGGCAGCGTCACTGCGCCATGTGAAGCGGAGCCAACGAGCGCTGCATATTTGGCAAATGCCCCGTCGATTCAGGCGATACGAGCCAATCGTTCGCGGCACGGGACGATAGGTCGGCAGTAGTTTCGACTACGCGCGAGTTCACGTCGATGACGATGCTGTCGCCGGTCTCGAGCAGTGCAATCGGACCTCCTCGCGCGGCTTCGGGCGAGATGTGGCCGACCATGAAACCGTAGGTTGCGCCGGAGAAGCGGCCATCGGTGATCAGCGCCACTGAGTCACCCAACCCTCGGCCCTGGATAGCGGCGGTAACGCCGAGCATCTCCCGCATGCCGGGGCCGCCGACAGGACCCTCACCGCGGATCACAACGACGTCGCCGGGCTCGATCAGTCCGTGCGTCACAGCGTCGAACGCAGCCTCTTCGCCGTCATAGACTTTTGCTGGTCCTTCGAACCGAAGCTTCCCGTGACCAGCGAGCTTCACGACGCAGCCCTCCGGCGCGATGTTGCCGTAGCAGATGCCGAACCCGCCTCGCTCCTTGATAGGCGCATCAGCGGTGACGATGACTTCCTGGCCTGGCGTCTCATCAGCATCGCGGAAATGATCGAATAGCGATTTGCCGGTAACCGTTGGAGCGTCGGAGATCAGTCCGGCTTCCATCAGTCGACGCCCAGTAACGCCGTTCCACCCGCGGCGCTCATGTCGGGCGCCATGAAGCGTCCGCCCGGCTTCAAATCGGCGATGACGGGGGTGGAGCGGGAAACCTCATCGAAGATATCGATGTTGAACGCGCTCTCGGAAATGCCGGCCTCTCGGGCGATCGCCAGCAGGTGCAGGACAAGGTTGGTCGATCCCGCAGTTGCTGTTCCCGCAACCGCTGCGTTTCGCAGGCTCTCGGCCGTGATGAAGCTTCTCGCATTGCGCCCTGCGCGCAGTGCCTCGAGCGCCAACCTGCCCGCTTCGACGGCAGCCTCCCTCTTGTCGGGGTGAACGGCGGGAATATCGTTCAGACCCACCGGCGACAGGCCAAGGAAGCTCATTGCCAATGCCATCGTATTGGCCGTGAACTGACCTCCGCAAGCGCCGGCGCCCGGACAGGCCGCCTGCTCGACCGTCTGCAACTCCTGATCGCCGATCGCGCCCGCGCTGTGCGCCCCGACTGCTTCGAAAACGTCCTGGATGGTGATCGCCTTGGGCCCCAGGTGACCAGGCATGATCGAGCCGCCGTAAAGTACGACACTCGGCAAATCGAGGCGAGCCGCTGCCATAGCTGCAGCCGGAATGGTCTTGTCGCAGCCGACGATGAACACGACGCCGTCTAGCGAGTGGCCCCGAACGGCAAGTTCCGCGGAGTCCGCGATGACTTCGCGGCTCATCAGGGACGCACGCATGCCACGCGTTCCCATGGCAATACCGTCGGTTACGACGATCGTATTGAACTCGATCGGGGTCCGCCCGCCTCTTCGATCCCGCGAGCGGCATGCTGGGCCAGATCGCGCAGGTGCATGTTGCACGGCGTTACGGTCGAAAAGCTGTGAACGATCGCGATCAGCGGCTTCGAAAGCGCTCTCGCATTGAAACCGGCAGCGTGAAGCATTGCTCTCGCCGGGGCACGCGACGGCCCTTCGACGACTTCGCGCGACGGCAAACCCTTGGAACTCATGGCTGAACCTGTAGCATTTTGGATACAATTGTCCCTCTCAAGCACGGTCCGGCGGACAAGAAAAGCAGCAATTCCGCCTCTAACAGGCCAATTTGCTCTTGCTAGCCGTGTCGCGATGCAGCATAACAATGATCAGATTGGATCCCAAAGTGGGGGTCCTGATTGGGGCGGTTCGATCGATGCTTCTGAATTCGAAGCTCATTGCGAACGACTTTACGGACACGTCGATCGACGTGCGCCTCAACGTGCTTACGATCGTACTTATTACCCTTGATAGGGGAGCGGGCTAGGGTTCCGAACGGTCCAATCGGATCAGGAACCAAGACCCCGCTCCCCAACCCGGGAGCGGGGGTTTTCTTTTGCGGAAAGGAAATCTCGAGTGGAACGGGTCTACAGCAACGACGACGCCAGGCCGGAAGTCCTCAAGGGCTCAAGGATCGCGGTAATCGGCTATGGCAGCCAGGGCCGCGCGCATGCGCGCAACCTTCGCGACAGCGGTTTCGACGTCGTGGTCGGCGCCCGAGCGGGGGGCGGCGCATCACAACGTGCGACGGCAGATGGCTTTCGCGTAGTGTCTCCTTCCGATGCGGCACGTGAGGCGCAGCTCGTATGCCTGCTCACCCCAGACATGAGTCATCGCGAAGTCTACGCCCGCGATATCGAGCCGAACCTGTCGCCCGGAGATACCCTGCTGGTCGCTCACGGTTTTTCCGTGCTGTACGGCGAGGTCAAGCCGCGCGCCGATCTCGACGTGGTGCTGGTTGCGCCGAAAGGCCCCGGCGATCTCGTTCGTCGCGAATTCGAAATTGGGAGAGGCGTCCCGAGCCTGTTCGCCGTCTACCAGGACGCGACAGGCTCGGCGCGCGACAAGGCGCTGGCCTACACATGGGGTAATGGCGGCACGCGCGCCGGAGCCATCGAAACCACCTTCAAGGAAGAGACCGAGACCGACCTGTTCGGCGAGCAAGCCGTGCTGTGCGGCGGTGCGACCGAACTGGTGGCGTCAGGTTTCAAGACCCTCGTCGACGCCGGCTACAAGCCCGAAGTCGCCTATTTCGAATGCCTCCACGAGCTGAAGCTGATTGTGGACCTGATGTACGAGGGCGGTTTCCAGAAGATGCTGCACTTCGTGTCCGAGACAGCCAAGTACGGCGACTTCGTATCCGGCCCTCGTGTGATCAACGACGAGACCCGCGAGCGGATGAAGGAAGTCCTGTCCGACATTCAGGACGGAAGCTTCGCTCGCCAGTGGATCGCCGAGAACCAGGCCGGCAAGCCCGAATATCAGCGGATGTGGGACGAAGATCTCGCCCAGCCGATCGAGCAAGTCGGCGCCGAGCTGCGCAAGAAGATGGCGTGGCTTCGCGGCGAGAAGGAGGCCGATCCGCAGCCCGCTCCGCAAGCGCAACCGCAAGCGGCATAAGATGAGCAGCGCCGCCCAAGCCTCGCCATCGCCGCAGCCGCTGCCCGTTTCAGGGGCGCGGCTGGTCGTCGAGGCCCTCGAACGCGAAGGCGTCAAGCACGTCTTCGGTTACCCGGGCGGCGCCATTATGCCGGTGTACGACGCACTGACCGGTTCGTCCCTCCAGCACATCCTGGTCCGCCACGAGCAGGCCGCCGCTCTCGCCGCCGATGCCTATGGTCGCGTCACCGGCCGGCCCGGCGTCTGTCTTGCTACGTCCGGTCCGGGGGCGACCAATCTCGTCACCGGCATTGCCAACGCCTTCCTGGACAGCGTCCCTATGGTTGCGATCACCGGCCAGGTCGGCTCGCCGCTAATGGGCACCGACGCGTTCCAGGAAGTCGACATCTTCGGGATCACGCTGCCGATCGTGAAGCACAGCTTCATCATCCGGAACACTGCCGACATCCCGAGGATCTTTGCCGAGGCGTTCCGTATTGCGAGTTCCGGTCGGCCGGGGCCCGTTCTCATCGACCTTCCGAAAGACGTAGGCGTCCTGACGGCGAATCCGGAACCGTTCGAACTCCCCGACGAGCCTGCAGCTCCACTGGACGAAGCCTCGATTGCCCTCGCCAACGCGCTGATCGCTGAGGCGAAGGCACCCGTCATCTACTTCGGCGGGGGCGTCGCAATCGCCCGCGCCGAGCGCGCGCTCCGTGACCTTGCCCAGCGGATGGGAGTCCCCTCCGTCTCAACGCTGAAGGGCCTCGGCTGCATCCCCTCGGACGAGCCGAATTACCTGGGCATGCTTGGCATGCACGGGGCGCGCGCCGCTAATATTGCGATCGACAATTGCGATTTGCTGATCTGCGTCGGCGCCAGGTTTGATGACCGCGCGACAGGCAAGCTCGATAGCTTCGCCGCCCGCGCGAAAGTCATCCACATCGACGGCGACGCCGCTGAGATCGGCAAGCTGCGCGTTCCGGAGGTTGGGCTGGCCGGCGACGTTTCATCGATCCTTGGCCGCCTCACGGCTGTCCCCAAGATTGCGGATTGGGCCCAGCAATGCCGGGCTCAGAGGAAGATGTGGGCCCCGCGCTATGATGCTCCGGGCCAGGGCATCTACGCTCCTGCACTGCTGAAGGAGCTTTCCGAAGCGGCGGGCGACAAGGCGATCTTCACTTGCGACGTCGGCCAGCACCAAATGTGGGTTGCCCAGCACTGCCAATTCAGCCGCCCGCAAGCGCACCTGACCAGCGGCGGTCTCGGCACGATGGGCTACGGCGTTCCCGCCGGCATGGGCGCGGTGCTCGCCGAACCCGACGCGACCGTCATCACCGTGTCCGGCGACGGTTCGTTCATGATGAACGTTCAGGAGCTGGCGACGCTGCGCCGATATCGCCTGCCACTGAAGATCGTCCTGATCGACAATTCCCAGCTCGGCATGGTTCGCCAGTGGCAGGAGCTGTTCTTCGAAGAGAACTTCTCGGAGATCGACCTCAGCGACAATCCCGACTTCTCGGAAGTCGCGCATTCGTTCGGGATCGAGGCCTTCACGATCGATCATCGCTCGCAGGTCGGACCGGCGATCCAGCGCCTGCTTCGCACCAGCGGCCCGATCCTGTTGCACGTCCGGATCGACCCGCGCGAGAACGTCTGGCCCCTGGTCCCGCCCAACAGCTCCAACGTCCAGATGATGGAGAAGGGCTGGTGACCGAGCGCCTGACCGTCGAATTCACGCCGGCCGAGGGAGCCGTCATCCGCGTTCTCGGCGTGGTCGAGCGGCGCGGATACGTGCTGCGCGGGCTGTCCATGAAGGAGAAAGCCGACACGGCGTCACTCGTGATCGACGTCGAGCCCCGTGAGGCGAGCCGACGCGTGCCGGTCTTGGCTCAGCAGCTCGCGCGGCTGGTCGATGTTCGTTCCGTTTCCCTCGCAGCCCGCGACGCAGGATCGCTCGCATGACCCAGGTTCGCATCTTCGACACGACGCTTCGCGATGGCGAGCAGGCGCCTGGCTTCTCCATGACGCCCGAAGCCAAGCTGCGCATGGCCAAGGCCCTTGCCGCGCTCAAGGTCGATGTCATCGAGGCAGGCTTTGCGGCCGCATCCCCCGGCGATGCTCAATCGATCATGGAGATCGCTGGTACGATCGAGGGCCCAGTCATCTGCTCACTGGCCCGGGCCGTACGCGGTGACATTCTGGCGTCGGCCAGCGCCTTGGCACCTGCTCCACGCAAGCGCCTTCACCTATTCCTCGGCACCAGCCCGATTCACCGCGAAGCCAAGCTTCAGATGACGCGGGACCAGGTGCTCGAGGCGATCCGTACGTCGATCGCCTTTGGCCGGGACTATTTCGACGACATCGAATTCTCTGCGGAAGACGCAATCCGCACCGAGCGCGAGTTCCTGGCCGAGGCGCTATCGCTGGCGGCCGCGGAAGGCGCGACAACGCTGAACGTGCCCGATACCGTCGGCTACACGACGCCCGAAGAGACCTACGATCTTTTCCGCTTCCTCGACGGCGCCGTCGATCGCCCGAAAGGCATGATCTTCTCCACCCATTGCCACGACGACCTCGGGATGGCGGTCGCCAATTCGCTGGCTGCGGTCCGCGCAGGGGCGCAGCAGGTCGAATGCGCAGTGAACGGCATCGGCGAACGCGCGGGGAATTGCGCACTTGAAGACGTGGTGATGGCGCTGCGCACGCGCGGCAACCTCTACAACGCGACCACCAACGTCGACACGACCAAGATCATGGCGGCCAGCCGGACGCTCTCGCAGATCACCAACACGCCGCCGCCGCGCAACAAGTCCATCGTCGGCGCAAATGCCTTCGCTCATGAAAGCGGGATTCACCAGCACGGCGTGCTCCAGAACCGCGAGACGTACGAGATCATGAAGCCGGAGGACATCGGCCTCTCCACGGAAGGCATCGTGCTCGGCAAGCATAGCGGGCGCCACGCACTGGCAGCCCGTGCCAAGGCGCTCGGATACATGCTTGAAGGCGAACAGCTCGACGAGACTTTCGCCGCGTTCAAAATCGTTGCCGACGAGGTCGGGACCGTCGACACGGCACGCCTGGTCGCTCTGCTTTCCGAGGCGCAGACGCATCGGCCGCAGGACCTGTGGAAGCTGTCCAAGCTCGATATCCGGGCGCCTCTCTCCGTGAGCGCCTGGCCCGTGGTTCGCGTGGAGCTGGAGCATGGCGAACGGGGGCGCGTGACCGACATTGCCAGTGCTCCTGGAGCACTCGATGGAGCCTTTGCGGCGGTCAGCCAGATGATCGGCGTCCCCGCGCGCGTCGACAGCCTGGAGATGCAGTACATCGCGGCCGATCCCGATCAGGATGCGCCCGATGGACAGGGCGCCAGCGTGCTCGTCGAAATGACCATTGAAGTGGACGGAGAGATCTTCGCCGGTCGTGCTCGTTCTCGCGACATCCTGCCCTGCTGCGTCTCGGCCTACATCGACGCCGCCAGCAACGCGCAGGCGGTTCGCGACCTGCGGGAAATGAACGCCAGGAAGGATCAGGCCGCGTGATTAACATCGTTGTTTTGCCCGGCGACGGAATTGGCCCGGAAGTTACCGCCCAGGCGGTAGCCTGCCTGACCGAGCTCTCCGCCGAGCGCGACCTTGGCCTTCGCTTCTCCGAACACGATTTCGGCGGCGTGGCGATCGATCGCCATGGCCTGCCCCTCCCGGAGGCCACACTCGAGGCATGCCGCAACGCGGACGCGGTCATCCTTGGCGCGGTCGGCGGCGACAAATGGAACGACGCGGCCGAGCGCCCTGAGGCAGGGCTGCTGAAGCTCCGCGAAGAGCTGGGCCTGTTCGCCAACCTCCGTCCCGCTCGCGTGCTGGAAGCACTCCAGGACGTCTCGCCCCTGCGCCCGGACATTTCGAAGGGCGCGGACATCCTCATCGTCCGGGAGCTGACAAGCGGCATCTATTTCGGAGAGCGCAGCTCTGCCCATGACGCAGCGTCGGACGTCTGCTCCTACACTCGCGAAGAGATCGAGCGGATCGCGCATGTCGCGTTTCGTGCAGCCGAGCATCGGCGGCACAAGGTCACCTCGGTCGACAAAGCGAACGTCCTCGCCACCTCCAAGCTCTGGCGGGAGACGGTGACCGAAGTCGCCAAGTCCTATCCTGGCGTCGAGCTGGAGCACATGTACGTCGACGCCTGCGCGATGGTGCTGATCACCAATCCGCGCCGCTTCGACGTCATCCTCACCGAGAACATGTTCGGCGACATCCTTTCCGATGAGCTGTCGGTGATCGGCGGATCGATCGGACTGCTCGGATCGGCCAGCGTCGGCTCCGGCGGACCCGGGCTGTTCGAGCCAATCCATGGCTCTGCACCGCAGATTGCGGGCCTCAACGTCGCCAATCCCGCCGGAGCCATCGCCAGCGCCGTGATGATGCTCGAAGAACTCGGATTGGGCGACAGCGGACGACTGCTTGCCTCCGCGCTGGAGACCACATTGCTGGAAGGCTGCCGCACGAGTGACCTCGGCGGCGATGCCAGCTGTTCCGAGTTCGGTGAGCAGGTCCGCGAAAACCTGCGCGACTGCCTTTCCCGAAGTGGCGCCTATCGCGAGTTGTTCGCCATGAACCGAGGCCTGTGCGCGTGACCGATCGCCCGCGCACCCTCTACGAGAAAATCTGGGACGCGCATGTGATCGAGCGGCGCGAAGACGGCACGTGTCTGCTCTACATCGACCGGCACCTTGTCCACGAGGTCACCTCTCCTCAGGCGTTCGAGGGACTCAGGCTTGCTGACCGCAAGCTGCGCCGGCCGGACCTCACTTTGGCGGTGGCGGATCACAACCTGCCGACCACGCCGCGCGTGAAAGGCAATGGCGGACCCCTGCTGATCGAGGATCCGGCGAGTGCCGCCCAGCTTGCGGCACTCGAAGAGAATGTCGCGGAGTTCGACGTTCCATATATCGATGCCATCGCGGCCGAGCAGGGGATCGTGCACGTCGTTGGGCCCGAGCAAGGCTTCACCCTTCCGGGCACCACGATTGTCTGCGGCGACAGTCACACGGCTGCACACGGAGCGCTCGGCGCCCTCGCCTTCGGTATCGGCACCAGCGAGGTCGAGCACGTCCTCGCCACGCAGACCCTGCTAATGAAGCCGTCCAAGACGCTGGAAGTCCGGGTCGACGGTGAGCTTGGGTTTGCTGTCACACCCAAGGACCTGATCCTTGCCATCATCGCCCGGATCGGTGTCGCCGGTGGCGCAGGCCATGTGATCGAATATCGCGGCAGCACCTTTTCGGCGATGAGCGTCGAAGGCCGACTGACGGTCGCGAACATGTCGATCGAGGCTGGCGCGCGCTCCGGACTCTTCGCCCCGGACGAGAAAACATTCGCCTACTTGAAGGGCCGGCCCATGGCTCCGCGAGGCGAGGCATGGGACCGTGCAGTCGCGTGTTGGCAAGAGCTGAAGACCGACGAAGGAGCTAGCTTCGACCGTTCGGTCCAGATCGATGCCAGCCATGTCGCGCCGACCGTCACGTGGGGAACCACGCCCGAAGACGCACTGCCAATCACGGCCAGCGTTCCGTTTCCCGATGGATTTGCAGGAGCACAAAGGCGCGAGGCGGCGCGCAGGGCGCTCGATTATATGGGGCTCCATCCGGGCCAGCGGCTCCAGGACATCTCGATCGAGCACATCTTCATTGGCAGCTGCACCAACAGCCGCATCGAGGATCTTCGCGCGGCCGCGGCAGTGATCAGCGGACGCAAGGTTCACGACCGCATCAAGCAGGCGCTGATCGTGCCAGGCTCGGGTCTCGTGAAGAGACAGGCCGAGGCGGAAGGTCTTGACCAGATCTTCACCACGGCCGGCTTCGAGTGGCGCGAGCCCGGCTGCTCGATGTGCCTGGCAATGAATCCTGACAAGGTGCCATCGGGCGAGCGCTGCGCCTCGACATCCAACCGGAATTTTGTCGGCCGTCAGGGACCGGGAGCACGGACGCACCTCATGTCACCTGCGATGGCTGCTGCCGCCGCCGTGACCGGAAAGCTCACCGATGTCCGCGACCTCGTCGGCAATGTCGGGGAGCTGGCGGCATGATCCCGTTCACTCGCGTCGAGGGCCGCGCCTACGCCCTCCCGCTAAGCAACGTCGATACTGACCTCATCATTCCGGCCGAGCATTTGAAGACGATCCGCCGTTCCGGCCTTGGCGGTCACGCGTTCGAAGTTCTCCGCGCGACCTCTGGCAACGTCTTTGACGATCCCGCGAACGAACGCGCGCCCATCCTCATCGCGCTGGACAATTTCGGCTGCGGCTCGAGCCGCGAGCATGCCGCCTGGGCCCTCGCCGACCTGGGGTTCGCGCCGTCATCGCGCCGAGCTTCTCGGATATCTTTGCCGGCAACGCCTTCAAGAACGGCATCGCTGCGGTGGAATTAGCGCATTCCGCCGTCGAAGCATTGCTTCGATCCGCCCCTCAGCACAGCATTTGCGTCGACTTGGACCGGCAGGAAGTGACTTCGTCGGCAGGCGATCATTTCACCTTTTCCATGGATCGATTTCGGCGTGAATGCCTGCTCGCCGGACTCGACGAAATTGCCCTGACGCTCACGCACGAGACGGCGATCCGGGCCTATGAGCAAAGAGTGGGAATCTGACGTGGTAAGAGCGCCAGAAAAGCAAGGCCTGTACGACCCATCCAACGAGCATGACTCGTGCGGCACCGGCTTCATCGCCAATATCAAGGGCGATAAGTCGAATGACATCGTCCGCGACGGCCTGCAGATCCTCGCCAACCTCGACCATCGTGGCGCCAAGGGTGCCGATCCGCTCGTCGGCGATGGCGCTGGCTGCCTGATCCAGATCCCCGATGAGCTCTTCCGCGACTGGGCAGGCGAACGCTCGGTCAACCTGCCTCCGCCCGGCGACTATGCGGTCGCCATGTGCTTCCTCCCGCAAGACGAGGAGGCACGCGATGTCGCCATTGCCCGTCTTGAGCGTTTCATCGAGATCGAAGGACAAATCCTTCTCGGCTGGCGCGAGGTGCCGACCGATACGGCCGGTCTCGGTCAGGCCGTGCTGGAGTCCATGCCGGTCATCCGCCAGGCCATCGTCGCACGCGGCCCCGCGCCGCGGACCAGGACGCCTTCGAACGCAAGATCCTCACCATTCGCAAGCAGACTCAGAACCCGCTCCTGGAACTAGCCGAGAAGCGTGACCTGCCCGGCCTCGCCGATTTCTACATCCCAAGCTTCTCGACACGGACGATCGTCTACAAGGGCTGCTGCTCGCGACCCAAGTCGGCACTTTCTATAAGGACCTCGTCGATCCGCGCTGCAAGTCGGCGCTGGCGCTGGTCCACCAGCGCTTCTCGACCAATACCTTCCCGAGCTGGAAGCTGGCGCACCCGTATCGGTTCATCGCCCACAACGGCGAGATCAACACGGTTCGCGGCAACGTGAACTGGATGAACGCCCGCCGCCGTACGCTGGAATCGCCACTGCTCGGCGCCGACCTCGACAAGATGTGGCCGCTGATCCCTCACGGACAGTCGGACACGGCCTGTCTCGACAATGCTCTCGAGCTGCTGATCGCCGGGGATACTCGCTCTCCCACGCGATGATGATGCTCATTCCTGAGGCATGGGCGGGCAATGCGCTGATGGAATCGAAGCGGCGCGCCTTCTACGAATATTACGCCGCGCTGATGGAGCCGTGGGACGGTCCCGCGGCCATCGCCTTTACCGACGGACGGCAGATCGGCGCCACGCTCGACCGCAACGGCCTGAGGCCCGCGCGTTTCTGCGTTACCGACGACGACCGCGTGATCATGGCGTCGGAAAGCGGCGTGCTTCCGATCCCGGAGGTAAACATCGTTCGCAAGTGGCGGCTACAGCCGGGCCGCATGCTTCTGATCGACCTCGATGAAGGCCGCATCGTCGAGGACGAAGAGATCAAGTCCCGTCTTGCCGCCGAGGAACCCTACGGTGACTGGCTTCGCGAAACCCAGTTTAAGCTGGAAGACCTGCCCGCCAATTTCGAGTCCGCTCCCTCATCGAGGGAGGACATGGAAACTGCACGCAAGTCATTCGGCTACACCGAAGAAGACCTGAAGTTTTTCCTGGAGCCGATGGGCAAGGCCGGTGACGATCCGGTCGGATCGATGGCACCGACACGCCGCTCGCCGCTTTGTCGGATCGCCCGAGGCTTGTGTACGACTATTTCAAGCAGAACTTCGCACAGGTCACGAACCCGCCGATCGATCCCATCCGCGAAGCGATGGTGATGAGCCTCGTATCGATGATCGGGCCGCGACCGAACCTGCTCGGACACCACGCTGGCACGCACAAGAGATTGGAGGTCACGCAGCCAATCCTGACCGACGAGGATCTGCACAAGATCCGCGGCATTCACGACGTACTGGATGGCGCTTTCCGTACGCAGACCCTCGACGCCACTTGGGCGGGCGGCACCGGCCAGGCGCTGGAGGCCGCGCTAAAGCGGCTGTGCTGGGAAGCGACAGAGGCCGTCCTCGCCGATATCAACGTGCTGGTCATTACAGACCGAACCGGCGGCAAGGACCGGGTGCCAATCCCGGCAGCGCTGGCGACGGCGGCGGTGCATCATCACCTGATCCGCCAGGGCCTGCGCATGCAGACCGGGCTAGTCGTCGAGACGGGTGAAGCCCGCGAAGTGCACCATTTTTGCGTGCTCGCCGGCTACGGCGCCGAAGCCATCAACCCTTACGTAGCCTTCGCGACGCTGGAGGAGCTGCGGCAGGAGCGCGAGCTCGAGCTTTCTGCCGAAAAGGTCCGTGCCAATTACATCAAGGCGATCGGCAAGGGCATGCTGAAGGTGATGTCCAAGATGGGCATCTCCACCTTCCAGTCTTACTGCGGAGCGCAGATCTTCGACGCCGTCGGACTGTCGAGCAAGGTCGTCGACCAATATTTCACCGGCACCGTAACGATGATCGAAGGCGTGGGCCTCGACGAGATCGCGGCGGAAACGACTGCTCGTCACCAGCGTGCGTTTGGCGACACGGATGCGATCGACGTCGGCGGAATCTACGCGTGGCGCGTCAACGGGAGGCGCATGCCTGGAACCCTGAGACGGTCGCCAACCTGCAGCACGCGGTGCGCGGCAACCTGCCGGACAAGTACCGCGATTTTGCGGCGGGCGTGAACGACCAAAGCCGCCGGCTGCTGACGATCCGCGGCCTGCTCCAATTCAAGCCGGCCGGCCCAGCGGTGCCGCTGGAAGAAGTCGAAGCGGCGAGCGAAATCGTGAAGCGCTTCGCAACCGGCGCCATGAGCTTCGGCTCGATCAGCCGCGAGGCGCACACGACGCTGGCGATCGCCATGAACCGGATCGGCGGCAAGTCGAACACCGGTGAAGGCGGGAGGAGCGCGACCGCTTCACGCCGCTTCCGAACGGCGATTCCATGCGGTCTGCGATCAAGCAGGTGGCCTCGGGCCGCTTCGGCGTGACGGCCGAGTATCTGGTCAATGCCGCCGAGCTGCAGATCAAGGTCGCGCAAGGCGCAAAGCCCGGCGAAGGCGGTCAGCTTCCTGGCCACAAGGTCGACCGGCACATCGCGGCGGTTCGTCACTCCACTCCAGGCGTCGGCCTCATTTCACCTCCGCCCCACCATGACATTTATTCGATCGAGGATCTCGCCCAGCTCATCTTCGACCTCAAGAACGTCAACGAGCGCGCTCGTGTATCGGTGAAGCTTGTTTCGGAAGTCGGCGTCGGCACCGTCGCGGCGGGTGTTGCCAAGTGCAAGGCGGATCACGTCACCATCTCCGGCTACGAAGGCGGAACTGGCGCATCGCCGCTGACCTCGCTGACGCATGCCGGCCTGCCGTGGGAGATCGGCCTTGCCGAGACCCAACAGACCCTGGTGCTCAACCGCCTGCGTGGACGGATTGCGGTTCAGGCCGACGGCGGCCTGCGCACCGGGCGCGATGTCGCCGTCGCGGCGTTGCTCGGGGCCGACGAGTTCGGCTTCGCGACGGCGCCGCTAATTGCGGCGGGCTGCATCATGATGCGCAAGTGCCATCTCAATACCTGCCCAGTCGGTGTGGCGACGCAGGACCCGGTGCTTCGCGCCCGGTTCACCGGCACGCCCGAGCATGTCATCAATTACTTCTTCTTCGTTGCGGAAGAGCTGCGCGAGATCATGGCTTCGCTTGGCATCCGCAGGCTGGAGAACATGATTGGCCGCACCGATTTGCTCGATCCGAAGCGGGCCGTCGATCACTGGAAAGCTCGTGGCATCGATCTGAGCAAATTGCTCTACGCTCCCAAGTCCCAGGGCACGGCAATCTGGAACTCGGAGCGCCAGAACCATAGCCTCGAGACCTCGTTCGATCGCGACCTGATCGCGGCGGCCAAGCCGGCGCTCGACAGCCGCAAGCCCGTGGTGATCGAGCGCGACGTCCGCAACGTGAACCGCAGCATAGGCACGATGTTGTCCGGTGAGGTCGCTCGGCGCTTCGGCCACGAAGGCCTGGCCCCCGACAGCATCGTCGCGCGCCTCAAGGGCACCGCCGGTCAGAGCTTCGGTGCCTTCGTCGCACATGGAGTGACGCTGGAGCTCACGGGCGACGGCAACGATTATGTGGGCAAAGGCCTGTCGGGCGGGACGCTGATCGTCCGCCAGCCCGAGCAGGTTGACCGCGATCCCGCGAACAACATCATCGTCGGCAACACCGTCCTCTACGGCGCCATTGCGGGGCAGGCTTTCTTCCAGGGGTCGCGGGCGAGCGCTTCGCGGTTCGCAATTCGGGCGCCATCGCGGTTGTGGAGGGCGCCGGCGACCACTGCTGCGAGTACATGACCGGGGCGTGGTTTGCGTGCTGGGGCCCGTCGGCCGCAACTTCGCGGCGGGGATGTCCGGGGCATCGCCTACGTCTACGATCCCGATGGCCAGCTCAAGAATCAGTGCAACCTCGACAGCGTCGAGCTCGAGGGCATCGCCCCTGCAGGCACCTCATGGGCGAAGGCGCTCCCTCGCCCGCGACAACAAGCGTCGGCGACAACGGCATGGGTCATCCGATGCGCTACGACGCGGAGCGCGTGCGCATCCTGCTCGAACGTCACCGGCAGGCGACCGGGAGTGCCAGGGCGGCCGAGCTGCTCGCGGACCTGCCGGACGCGCTGCTGCACTTCGTCAAAGTCGTTCCAACCGAATACCGGCGCGCGCTGGCGGACCTCGAGTCCGTCGCCGTCGCCGCGGAGTAGAGTCTGATGGGTAAGCCGACCGGATTCCTCGAAGTCGAACGCCAGGATCGCAAATATGCGCCAGTTGCCGAGCGCGTAACGAACTGGCGCGAGTTTACGCAGGAGCCGGGCGCGGAAGCCGTTTCCAAGCAGGCCTCTCGTTGCATGGATTGCGGCATCCCATTCTGCCACTCGGGCTGCCCGGTGAACAACCTGATCCCGGACTGGAACGACCTCGTCTACAAGGATGACTGGCAGGCGGCGATCGAACGGCTGCACCAGACAAACAACTTCCCGGAAGTCACCGGCCGCATTTGCCCCGCGCCATGTGAGGCAGCGTGCACGCTCAACATCGACGACGTACCGGTGACGATCAAATCGATCGAGGGCGAGATTGCCGACCGTGCCTTCCGAGAAGGCTGGATAAAGCCGCAATGCGCGCCTCGCGGAACCGGGAAGCGCATTGCCATCGTCGGCTCCGGCCCTGCGGGGTTAGCCTGCGCACAGCAGCTGGCGCGCATGGGCCATGCACCGACGGTGTTCGAGAAGTCGGACCGTATCGGCGGTCTGCTTCGCTACGGCATCCCGGATTTCAAGCTAGACAAGTCCGTCATCGACCGCCGCATGGAGCAGATGGAAGTCGAAGGCGTCATCTTCCGGACGAACATGGAAGTCGGCGTGACCGTGTCGGTCGAGCGGCTGCTGGACGATTATCACGTCCTCGTCCTCGCTGGCGGCGCCGAGCAGCCGCGCGACCTCCCAGTGCCGGGCCGCGAGCTCGACGGCGTCCATTTCGCGATGGATTTCCTCAGTCAGCAGAACAAGCGCAACGCCGGCGACGCGGAGGAAAAGGCCGCTGCCGGAGGCACGATCAGTGGGCACGGCAAGCATGTCGTCGTGATCGGCGGCGGCGATACCGGTTCCGATTGCATCGGTACCTCCTTCCGTCAGGGCGCGGCTTCGGTGACGCAGCTCGAGATCCTGCCCCAGCCCCGCTCCACGAGAACAAGGCGCTGACCTGGCCCAATTGGCCAATGAAGCTGCGGACGTCTTCGTCGCAAGAAGAGGGCGCCGAGCGCGAGTTTTCCGTAGTGACCACCGCCTTCGTCGGTGAAAGCGGACAGGTTCAGGCTCTGCAGTGCGCTCGCACCGAAATGGTTTCAGGTCCGGACGGGCGGATGACGATCCAGCCGGTCGCCGGCACGGAGTTCGAGATCAAGGCGGACCTCGTCTTGCTGGCGATGGGTTTCTTGGGCCCGCGCAAGGCCGGCGCGGTCGACAGTTCGCAAGTCGAGCTCACGCCTCAGGGCAATGTGAAGGCGGCGATGACCGACTATCGAACCAGCGGTGATCGCATCTTCGCATGCGGTGACATGCGCCGCGGACAGTCGCTGGTTGTCTGGGCCATCCGCGAGGGCCGCGATTGCGCTGAAGCGGTCAATGCCTTCCTGACCGCGGAGCAGAAGGCCGAACCGGTACTGGTGCGCTCGGCCTAGACCTCCGTCACCGGATAGGCCGTCGTGTACTTCACGCGCTCCATGGCAAAGCGCGACGTCACGTTCTTCAGCGGGACCATCGCGATCAGGCGCTGATAGAAGGAATCGACCGCTGCCATGTTCGGCACGGTGATGCGCAGCATGTAGTCTACGTCCCCGGCCATGCGGTAGATTTCCATCACTTCCGGCATTTCCGTGACCGCCGAAGCGAAGCCGTCGAGCCAGTCCTTCGAATGGTCCCCCGTCTCGATCTCAACGAAGACCGTGAGGCCAAGGCCGAGGGCGTCCGGATCGACCAGCGCCACCCGCTTCGTAATCACGCCAGCGTCCTGCAGCTTTTGAATCCGCCGCCAGCACGGCGTTTGCGACAGGTTCACCTGCTTCGCGATGTCCGCCACCGACATGGACGCATCGTCCTGAAGGATGGCGAGGATCTTGCGGTCGGTCGAATCCATCTGATGCTTCAGCTAATTGTGGAAGATTATTCTACATTCTTCACGTTCCTGTGCAATCTCAGTTTTTTCTTCGTACCTTCCGTTGAAGCTTAAGACTCCCTATGTATCTCGGCCTCCGATGCTGTCGGGGAGACATGTGCAAGCGCATGGTCAGCGTCGCCAGTGGAATATTTTTCTAAGGTGGCACAGTGGCCGACGCGGATTTCCCGAAGATCAGACCGGCTGTCCCGGTGTCTGCGGAGCTCAAGTCCGCCGCCGCAGCCGACGTGCCAGGACGCCTCCGTGCTGCCTCAGGCCTGATTTCCGGCCGCTTAGTCTTCACGACCAGCTTCGGCATCGAAGACCAGCTCATCGCGCATCATATCTTTACGCAGCGGTTGCCGATTGACGTCGTCACGCTCGATACGGGCAGGCTCTTCCCGTCGACCTATACGCTTTGGCAGGAGACCGAAGAACGGTACGGAGTCCGTATCCGCGCCTTCTACCCGGATGCTCAGGCGGTCGCGGGGATGGTCGCCGATCAGGGCATCAACGGCTTCTATTATTCGAAGGACGCCCGGCTTTCCTGCTGTGAGGTCCGGAAGGTTGAACCGCTGAAGCGCGCTCTCGCCGGAGCGGCAGGATGGATCACCGGGCTTCGCGCCGACCAGTCCGGAAACCGCTCCGCGGTGCGGTTTGCCGATTGGGATGCAGGGCGAGGCCTTCTGAAGGTCGCACCCTTGTTCGACCACCGCCGGGACGACGTCGCTTCGGAGTGCACGAAGCTAGATGTGCCGATCAATGCACTGCATGCGGAGGGATATCTCTCCATCGGGTGTGCGCCCTGCACTCGCGCACTTCAGCCCGGCGAACCCGAGCGGGCCGGCCGCTGGTGGTGGGAAACCGACGAAGCTCGCGAATGCGGACTTCATGTTCGGGCTGACGGCAAGCTCGTCCGGAATGTGGCGGCATGAGCGATATCTCGCGCATCGCCCGCTGGCGAATCTGCCCCTCTTCCACAGGCTGCAAGGGCGGAAGGCCGTCGTCATCGGCTCGTCCGAAGGAGCGAAGTGGAAGGCGGAGCTGCTCAGCGCGGCAGGAGCAGATGTTCACATCAGCGATCATTGGGAAGCTCCGCAACTCGAAGGCGCGGCTATCGCCGTCGCAGATCTTGCCGATCACGATGAGGCGCTGCGCTTAATCGATGCCGCTCATGCTGCCGGCGCTGTCGTCAACATCATCGATCAGACCGATCTGTGCGACGTCACCTTCGGGACGATCGTCAACCGCTCGCCGATTGTAGTCGGGATCTCCACGGACGGCGCAGCCCCGGTTCTCGGCCAGTCCATCCGCTCCCGGATCGAAAGTGTTCTGCCTCTCGGTCTTTCCAGCTGGGCGAAGGCTGCAAAGGCGTGGCGTCCGCGCCTGAAGCAGCGTTTGAGCAACTTCTCAGACCGTCGGGCATTCTGGCAGCGCTTCGCCGTCAAGGCCTGGAGCGGACCGGATCTCGCGCCTCTGGACAGCGACTTCGACGCGCTGGTCGCGTCGGCTCCCGGCACGACCGGACGCGTGACTCTGGTGGGCGCTGGTCCGGGTGATCCCGAGTTGCTAACCCTTAAGGCCGTCCGGGCTCTGCAAACGGCAACGGTGATCCTCTACGATCATCTGGTCGGACCGGATGTGCTCGAACTGGCTCGTCGCGAGGCCCGGCGCGTTCCCGTCGGGAAGAGCGGCCACGGCCCTTCGTGCAAGCAGTCCGACATCAACGAAATTATGGTCGAGCTCGCGCGGGCCGGCGACACTGTCGTGCGCCTCAAGGGCGGCGACCCAATGATATTCGGTCGCGCCACGGAAGAGATCGACGCCTGCCGGGCGGCCGGCATTGAGATCTCCGCCATTCCCGGCATTTCAGCGGCGCAGGGCGTCAGCGCTTCTTTGCTGATGTCGCTGACAGAGCGCCGCCACGCCCGCCGCGTACAGTTCCTGACTGGGCATGGCGCCGACGGCAAACTGCCCTCCGACATCGACTGGATCAGCGTCGCCGATCGCAAGGTGACGACGGTGCTCTATATGCCGCGCAAGACGCTCGGACAGTTCGTGCGCGATGCGCTTCGCAAGGGCATCGATCCGGAAACACCAGCAATTGCAATCGCTTCCGCGACGCTTCCCGACGAAGTTCACGTCTCTGCAACAGTTGCCGAGATCGAAAATTTCGTTGCTGAACTGCCCATCGGAGCACCCGTCACGGTAGTCATCGGCTGGGTTGGCCGCCGTCACGTTGGCGCAACCTCGGCACCCCTGCCCTTTCCGAAAGCCCTCGCATCATGAACGCGCCAGTTGAGTTCACCACGCGCTCCCTCAATCACCTTGAGCAGCTTGAGGCGGAGAGCATCGAGATTTTCCGCGAGGTCGTTGCGGAGTCGGAGCGGCCGGTGCTGCTCTATTCGATCGGCAAGGACAGCGCGGTGATGCTGCATCTTGCCAAGAAGGCTTTCTTCCCCGGCCCCTGCCCTTTCCGCTCCTTCACGTCGACACGACCTGGAAATTCCGGGACATGTATGGCCTGCGCGACAAAGTTGCTGCCGAGCCGGGGATCGAGCTCCTGGTTCACCGCAATCCCGAAGCCGAAAAGCTGGGCATCAACCCATTCGATCATGGCCCGCTCCACACAGACATGTGGAAGACAGAGGGGCTAAAGCAGGCGCTCGATCAATACGGCTTTGACGCGGCCTTCGGCGGCGCCCGCCGCGACGAGGAAAAGAGCCGCGCCAAGGAGCGCGTGTTCAGCTTCCGTGACAAGAACCATCGCTGGGATCCGAAGAACCAGCGGCCGGAACTGTGGTCGCTCTACAATGCGAAGAAGGGCGCAAAGGAATCGATCCGCGTCTTCCCGCTGTCCAATTGGACCGAGCTCGACATCTGGCAGTACATCTACGCCGAGGGGATCGAGATCGTCCCGCTCTATTTGTCCGCGCCTCGTCCAACGGTTGAGCGCGACGGCACGCTGCTCATGGTCGACGACGAGCGCTTTCCACTTCAGCCGGGCGAAACGCCGGTCGACCGTTCGGTAAGATTCCGCACGCTTGGTTGCTACCCGCTGACAGGTGCCGTCGAGAGCGAAGCGACCACGCTAGCTGAGGTCATCCAGGAAATGCTCGTCGCGACCACGTCGGAGCGGCAGGGCCGCGTCATCGACAAGGACGGCGGCGCCGCCAGCATGGAGAAGAAGAAGCAGGAGGGCTATTTCTGATGGCCACGCTGCTCAAGCCTTTGGATGCCGCCGAGACCGCGCGCGAGGAACTCGAACGCTGGATCGATGCGACGCAGAAGAAGTCGTTGCTGCGCTTCATTACCTGCGGATCGGTCGACGACGGCAAGTCCACTTTGATCGGTCGCCTCCTGTACGATTCCAAGATGCTCTTCGAAGACCAGCTTTCGACGCTGGCCAGCGACAGCAAGAAGCAGGGCACGCAGGGCGAAGCGCTAGATTTCGCGTTGCTGGTCGACGGCCTCGCCGCGGAACGCGAACAGGGCATCACGATCGACGTCGCCTACCGCTTCTTCGCGACTGAAAGGCGCAAGTTCATCGTCGCCGATACTCCGGGCCACGAGCAGTACACGCGCAACATGGTCACAGGTGCATCCACCGCCGACCTCGCTGTGATCCTGATCGACGCGCGCAAGGGCGTGCTGACGCAGACTAAGCGGCACAGCTTCCTCGTCCACCTGCTCGGCATCCGGAACGTGGTGCTGGCGGTGAACAAGATGGATCTCGTCGGTTACGACCAATCCGCTTTCGATCGGATCGTCGAAGATTATGCCGCCTTCGCAAAGACGGCTGGCATCGGAACCTTCACGGCCATTCCGGTCTCGGGTCTGAAGGGCGACAACATCACCAGCCGCTCGGCCGAAATCGACTGGTACGATAGCCCATTCTTGCTGGAGCATCTGGAGGCGGTGCCGGCGGCTGAACGCAAAGCGGGGGATGAACCTTTCCGCATGGCGGTGCAGTGGGTCAGCCGCCCGAGCCAGAACTTCCGCGGTTATACCGGGCGGATCGCCAGCGGCCAGGTCCGCGTGGGCGATCCGATCTCGGTGCTTCCGGCTGGGAGAAACACCTTCGTCGAGCGGATTGTCACATTTGACGGTGACCTCGATCAGGCGGTCGCTGGCCAATCCGTGACCCTGACTTTGACCGACGAAATCGACTGCTCACGCGGTGACATCCTGGTCGCGGCCGGCGAAAGATCGGACGCGGTCAGCCGCATCTCCGCAAGCCTCATCTGGATGTCCGACGAGAAGCTGGTTCCGCACCGATCCTATTGGCTGAAGGTCGGCACCCAGACGGTCTCCGCAAGCATCGACACCGTCCAGTCGATCACCGACGTGAACACGCTGGAGATTTCGGACGGCAACGCACTGGCGCTGAACGACATCGGCAAGGTCGTGATCGACCTCGATCGAGCGATTCCAGGTGTTCGTTATGTCGACAACCGTAAGCTCGGCGGCTTCATCCTGATCGACAAGATGACCCACGCCACGGTGGCGGCGGGCCTCGTCGACGACTTCCCCGCCAACGCGGTCAGGCGTGCCGCCGGTCCAACCAGCACGATCATCTGGGTCACTGGCCCCGACCGCGCGCTGTGGGCCGCGAGGACCGCGGCAGAGCTGAAGGCGCAGCGCCGGCAGGTTTCGATAATTGACGAGGAGGCCATTGCTGGCTTCCCGGCGGACGATCCCGTTCTCACCGCGCGGGAAGCTGCGAAGCTGCTCGCCGCCGCTGGCGTGCACGTCCTCGTCACTATCGAAGCGCGGCCCGGCGAGGCTCACCCAGGCCGCGTCGTCGAAGCATCGAACGAAGACAATGGAGGCGGGGAATGGGTGATCTGACCTCCTCACAGGCGACTGGAGCAAAGCCATGACCGTCCAGCTTCCCCTTCACGAGGGCGCGCTGAGCCTTGAGCAATGGCAGCTGGTCGAGAACCTTGCCCAGAGCCTGACGCCATCGCAGGCGCGGTGGATCAGCGGATATTTCGCGGGGCTTGATGCCGGGCTTCTCCGCTCCGGCGACGGCGAGATCGAGCCGCTCGTTGTTCCGCAAGGACGTACGCTGACGATCCTCTATGGAACCGAGACGGGAAATAGCCGCGACCTCGCCAAAGCACTGGCCGCGAGTGCGACCGAGCGCGGGCTGACGCCCAAGGTGTCCGATCTTTCCGACTACAAAGTCCGTCAGCTGAAGGATGAGCAGGACGTGCTCTTCATCGTCAGCACCTATGGCGAGGGCGATCCACCGCAGCCGTCGGTGGCCTTCTTCGAGTTCCTCGAAGGGCCTCGCGCTCCGAAGCTGGAAGGCGTCCGCTTCTCCGTGCTGGCGCTCGGGATTCGACCTACGAGAAATATTGCGAGGCCGGAAAGCGCATCGACAGCCGCTTCGAAGAACTTGGCGCAAGCCGCCTGAGCCCGCGCGTCGATTGCGACATCGACTTTGACGAACCTGCCGCAGCGTGGAGCAGTTCGGTTGTCGAGCTTCTCGCTGCCGACCTCGCGGTTGCCGCCGCCCCGACGATCGGCGCCTCGCCCCGTATCTCGGACCCCGCGCCGGCCAAACACGACAAGCGCAATCCATTCAACGCGACCGTCCTCGAGAACATTCAGATCGTCGGCCGCCACTCGACCAAGGAGACGCGGCACGTCGAGCTGGACCTCGGCGGATCGGGACTGACTTACCAGCCCGGAGATTCACTCGGCTTCGCGGCGACGAACGACCCGCGCGTGGTGGAAGAATTGCTCGAGACGACAGGCCTTTCGCCAGGCACTTCGGTGACGGTGAAGAATGAGCCATTGCCGCTCGCCGATGCGCTCGCGGGAAGTTCGAAATCACGATCGGCAGCCCCCGCTTCATCGAGCAGTGGGCAAACCTCACGGGCGCCAAGGAGCTCGAGGACCTCACCGGCCCGGAGGCCGCCGCAGCTCGCGTGAAGTTCCTGTACGAACATCACATCGTCGATATCATCCGCCGCTTTCCGGTCGCGGGTGTCGAGGCTGATAGCCTGCTCGCCGGCCTGCGCCCGCTGCAGCCGCGGCTTTACTCCCTTGCTTCGAGCCAGGCGCTCGTCGGCAACGAAGCCCACCTGACTGTCGCGCGGGTGCGCTACGAGTTGCACGGCACCGCTCGGGGCGGAGTCGCAACGACGCAGATCGCTGACCGGCTCGAAATGGGCTCGACCATTCCTGTCTACGTTCAGGAGAACCCGCACTTCCGACTGCCCGCCGACGATGTCCCGATCATCATGGTCGGTCCGGGTACGGGCGTCGCTCCGTTCCGCGCGTTCCTTCAAGAACGCGAGGCGCGAGCCGCCGCCGGCCGCTCCTGGCTTTTCTTCGGCGAGCGCAACTTCCGCAGCGACTTCCTCTACCAGGTCGAATGGCAGGAGTGGCTGGATGAAGGTGTGCTCAGCCGTCTCGACGTCGCCTTCTCTCGCGATGCCAGTTCCAAGACCTACGTCCAGCACCGCATGCGCGAGCAGTCGCGCAACCTGTTCGCGTGGCTTGAGGAAGGCGCTCATTTCTACGTCTGCGGCGATGGGAAGGCGATGGCGCGCGATGTGCACGAAGCCCTGATCGGCATCGTCGAGCATGAGGGTGGCCGTTCACGGGAAGCTGCCGAAGATTACATCCGCAACCTGGCCGCCGAGCATCGCTACCAGCGCGACGTCTACTGAGAGTTCAATGACTACCCGAACCATCGACAGAAGCACCGACCTCTCGCAGGCGCTCGACAAGCTCGGGCCCGATGAGACGCTGAAATACAATAGCGATTATCTGCGCGGCCATATTGCCAGCGACCTGCTCGACCGCATCACCGGCGGGGTGACCTTCGCGAGCAACAAGCTCATGAAGTTTCACGGCATTTACCAGCAGGACGACCGCGACATCCGCGACGAGCGTAGGCGTCAGAAACTGGAGCCCGCACTGACCTTCATGGTTCGCGTTCGCCTTCCCGGCGGTGTCTGCACGCCTGAGCAATGGCTGAAGATCGACGAGCTGGCTCAGACCCACGGCGGGAACACGATCCGGCTGACGACGCGTCAGACATTTCAATTCCACTGGATCGTCAAGGAAGACATCAAGCCGACGATCGAAGGCCTGCACGATGTGCTACTCGACACGATCGCGGCCTGCGGGGACGATTCACGCGGCGTGATGGCGACAGCCGATCCGGCGGACTCCGATATCCACGCTGAAGTCGCGGAGCTTTCCAAGCAGCTCAGCGACCACGTCATTCCGAAGACCCGCGCCTATCACGAGATCTGGTACGGCGAAGAGCGCGTTGCCACGAGCGAGAACGAGGAACCGTTCTACGGCAAGCAATACCTGCCGCGGAAGTTCAAGATCGGCTTCGTCGTCCCGCCCTCGAACGACATCGACGTCTATACGCAAGACCTCGGCTTCATTGCCGTCACGGGTCCGAACGGCATAGAAGGTTTCAATGTCACCATCGGTGGCGGCATGGGCCGTACCGATAATGAGCCGACGACCTATCCGCGCCTTGCCGATGTCGTCGGCTTCATTCCAAAGGATCGCCTGCTCGCTTGTGCCGACGCGGTCATGGGGGTTCAGCGCGACTACGGAAACCGCGTAGTCCGCGCCCGCGCTCGCTTCAAATACACCATCGACGACAAGGGTCTCGACTTCATCAAGTCAGAGATAGAGCAGCGCATGGGCGCCCCGTTCGAGTCCGCGCGGCCTTTCGATCTGACCACGAACGGCGACGGCTTCGGATGGCGTCAGACAGACCGAGGCACCTGGAACTACGGCCTGTTCATCGCCAACGGGCGCGTGTCAGACCTGCCCGGCCGCGACATCATGACCGGGCTCCGCGAGATCGCAAAAGTGCTCAGTGGCAATCTCCGCCTGACCCCGAACCAGAACCTTATCATTGCGGGCGTCACGCCGGAGGATAAGCCGCAGATCGAGGCGCTACTGGCCAAGCATGGCCTCGCCGAAAGCGACAAGACAAGCTCGCTGCGGCTGAACTCGATCGCCTGCGTCGCGCTGCCGACCTGCCCGCTCGCGATGGCGGAGGCGGAGCGTTATCTGCCCGACCTGATCACTAAGATCGAAGCGATCCTTGAGCAGAACGGCCTGGCGCAGGAGCCGATCACCATTCGCATGAGCGGATGTCCCAACGGATGCTCGCGCCCCTATGTCTCCGAGATTGCGCTGACCGGACGGGCGCCAGGCAAATACAATCTCTATCTGGGCGGCGGCTTCCACGGTGAGCGGCTGAACTCGCTCTACGCCGAGAACATTGGCGAGGAACGCATCCTCGAAATCCTGTCCGAGAAGCTCTCGACCTACGCAAACGAGCGAGCGCCCGGAGAACGCTTCGGCGATTTCGTCACACGCATGATTGACCGCGAGCGGGCCGCATAGCATGCTGCTCACGATGATTCAGGTTCGCACCGCAACGATTTGGTGGTGGCGCTGGTCCCCAGCCATCGATGCGGCGCGCCCAGTGAACGGATAGCCGGAAGACAGCCTCTTCCCGCCAGATGTCTCCAAGGACCCGCCGCAACCCGGCGGGTTTTTCTTTGCCCTCAACACAACGGAATTCGACAGATGATCATCGTTCTCAAGCGTGAAGCCACCGAGGAAATCGCCCAGGAAATCCTGGGGCGTATCGAGGAAAAGGGCCTCAAGCCGCTCTACATGCCCGGCAGCGAGCGCGTCGTTCTCGGGCCCTTGGCGACGAGAGGGTTTTGTCGGAGTTGAACCTCGACGGCCACCCGATGGTGGAATCGCTGAAACCCATCCTCTCGCCCTACAAGCTGGTCAGCCGCGAGATGCACCCTCACGATACGGTCGTCCGGTTCGGCAACGCAAACATCGGCGGCGTCGGGTTCGCTGTGATCGGCGGTCCCTGCGCGGTGGAGACGGCGGAGCGCCTGCACGACAGTGCGAGTGCAGTCGCGTCGGCGGGCGCGATTGGCATCCGCGCAGGCGCTTACAAGCCGCGCAGCAGCCCGTATTCCTTTCAAGGACACGGCCCGGAAGGGCTGGCGACCTTACGCAAGGTCGGCGACGAGCTCGGCCTCCCGGTCGTCACCGAGGTCATGGACACGGCGGATGTGGATGCGGTCGCGGAGAGCGCGGACATGCTCCAGGTCGGCGCGCGCAACATGCAGAATTTCTCGCTGCTGAAAGCTCTCGGCAAGGTGCGCAAGCCGGTACTCCTGAAGCGCGGTCTTGCCGCAAAGGTTGAAGATCTGCTGCTCGCCGCCGAATATCTGCTCGCGGCCGGCAACGAACAGGTCATCCTTTGCGAGCGAGGCATTCGCACGTTCGAAACCGTGACGCGCAACACCCTCGACCTCAATGCGGTCGCTTACATGAAGCAGAAGACCCACCTGCCGGTCATGGTTGATCCCTCCCACGGCACGGGCGTTCGCGACCTCGTCATTCCGATGTCCTTGGCGGCCGCGGCCTGCGGTGCCGACGGTCTCCTCGTCGAAGTGCATCAAGACCCGGTCGACGCCTGGTCGGACGGAGCGCAGTCGCTGTATCCCCACCAGTTCGAGGCCCTGATGACCGGGCTTCGACCCGTGCTCGCGGCGATTGGCAGGGAGTTGGCGTGAACGCAGTGACCGATCTCGCCACCGGCACGGCGCGGGCGATTTCTCGTCGCCTGTCCACGCCGGTCGACCTGCTCGCACTCTATGCCCAGTTGAGTGATCACGGCCGACGCCCCGACACGCTGCTGATCGAAACCACTGCGGGAAAGAGTGTTATCCTCGACCAAGCCGCGGTGCGGATCGACTGCCGCGGCGGGGAGGTGACGCTCGATGCACTCTCGACAACGGGCCAGCCGGTCCTCGAACTCGTCGCGCGAAAGCTTGCGAAGAATCTGGCGTCTGAATCGGCGGATCGAGTCACTCTCCGGTATCAGCGCTCGGATGAAGTCGATGCGGAGCGCCGGCTGCTTGCGCCGTCACCGTTTGACGTCTTACGCGCAATCACGACCGAGATTGCGAACGAGACGCCCGAAGAGGCCATGGCGGTCTGCCTCGCCGGTGTGATCGCCTTCGATCACGTCGAGCTGTTCGAGGAGCTGCCGCCGTACGCCGAAGACCAGGCCGACTTCCCCGACTTCATCTTCTGGCTTGCGGAATCGGTGATCGTCAGTGAGCCGAAGCTCACTCCGCGCCTTGTCTGCACATCCTTTGCGACCGGGGATCCGGAACAGCGGAAACGCAGCCACAACAGCGCTATCGAGCGTCTCGGCGAATTGTCGTTTCGCGCGTCGGACGTCCACGGATTACATCCGAAGCCTGGCGCGCCGGGCGAGGTTGCCGTCGATCTCGACGACCGGACCTTCGCTTCTGCTGTTTCCCAACTCAAGGAGCACATCCTTGCCGGCGACGTGTACCAGATCGTCGCATCGCGCACGTTCAGCGCCGCCTGTCCCGATCCGCTCTCCGCATTCGCACGCGTCCGGTCCCTCGATCGCAGCCCCTACATGTTCTTCGTATCGGGCGGCGACTTCGCGCTGTTTGGGGCATCTCCCGAAACCTCGGTCCGGGTGACGCGCGAAAGCGGAAAGCCCCTCGTCGAAGTGAAGCCCATTGCCGGCACTCGACCGCGAGGGACCGACAGCGACCAGGATGATCGCATGGAGGCCGACCTGCGCCTCGATGAGAAGGAAGCGGCCGAGCACATGATGCTGGTCGATCTCGCCCGCAACGACGTCGCGCGTATCAGCGAGCCGGGCACCCGTCACGTGGCCCAACTGATGACGCTCGAGAAATATGCCCGGGTGATGCACCTCGTCAGCTCGGTGAAGGGCGTGCTGACCAAGGGTTACGATGCGATCCACGCGCTGCAGGCGTGCCTCAATCCCGGCACGCTTTCGGGAGCGCCGAAACTACGCGCGACGCAGTTGCTCCGCGAGTACGAGCGGACCCGACGCGGTCCTTATGGCGGGACGATCGGCTGGCTGAACGGTGAAGGGTCGATGGACACCGGCATCGTGATTCGGTCGGCGCTGGTGAAGGACGGGACTGCCTACGTTCGCGCAGGCGCCGGTGTCGTGCACGATTCAGATCCGATGGCGGAAGCGGAGGAAACAAGACGAAAGGCGTCGGCTGTCCTTTCTGCGATTGCCGGGGGGCAAATTCGATGAGCCGCAACGTCCTGATGGTGGACAACCACGACAGCTTCACCTTCAACATCGTGGAAGCGCTTGAGAGGCTGGGGGCGACCGTGAGAGCGGTGCGCAACGAAATTGCCGCGGCCGACGCGTTGGACCAGGCACGCGAGACGAGCGCCGTCATCCTGATTTCGCCCGGCCCGGGCCGACCGGAAGATGCGGGCTGCTGCATCGAATTGATCTCGCTGGCGAAGGGTGAGGTGCCGCTGTTCGGTGTCTGCCTGGGCCAGCAGGCGATCGTTCTGGAAGCAGGCGGTGAGGTCGTGCGAGCGCCGGACGCGATGCATGGCAAGGCTTCGGCGTTGAACCACGACGGTTCTGGCCCGTTCGAAGGGTTACCCGAAACCATCAAGATTGGGCGCTATCACTCGCTTTGCACGCCCAACCCGCCGTCCCGTTTCCGCGTCCATGCCTCGATCGATGGCATGGCGATGGCGATCAGCGACGTGCAGGCCAAGCAGGTCGGCGTTCAGTTCCACCCGGAGTCGGTGCTGACACCCGTCGGCCAGCGCATCTTCGCAAACGTGCTGAAGGGCTTCGACTAGGCCGAAACGGTCGAGCGAGTTGCCGCTTTCATGGTGGCGACGAACTCGCGGACGGCATCGGCACCCTGCTCGACGCCAAGCCGGACGATGGCCGAGCCGCTGATCACCCCGGCCGCGCCGCTCGCGATGGCCTGGCGCACGTGATCGGGTGTCGAAATCCCGAAGCCGAGCACAGCCGGCGGCGCGCCAACGCTTTGAAGGGTCGTGAAAAGCCGATCGTGTTCCAGCGCCAGCTCCTGCCGCTCGCCGGTCACACCGGCTCGCGCCACGCAATAGGTGTAGCCCGAACACAGACGGCCGATCCGGGTCAGTGTTTGACCGGGCGTGTTCGGCGCTGCGATCATGACGAGGCTGACACCGGCCGATCGCGCCTCATCTGCGTAGGGCTCGGCTTCTAGCGACGGCACGTCCGCGATGAGCAGGCTGTCCACCCCTGCGGCAGTAGCATCCGCGAAGAAGCGCTCTCGCCCGCGGGCCGCAACCAGATTGGCGTACGTCAGAATGCCGACCGGAATATTCGCATGGCGCGAGCGGAACTCGGTCAGCAGACGGAAGCAATCGTCGACTCGAGTACCTGCCTCCAGCGCCCGCACCGCCGCAGCCTGGATCACCGGCCCGTCTGCCACGGGGTCGGAGAACGGGATGCCGACCTCGATCATGTCGGCCCCGCCCTCGACGACGGCATCGAGAAGCCTCGCGCATGTTTCCAGATCGGGGTCGCCAAGCATCAGAAACCCGCCGAACGCGGCCTCGCCGTGCCCCCGGAGCCGATCGAACATCGCGTCGTAGCGGCTCATGCCATCGCTCCGAGCAGTGCCTGCGCCTGGGCCACGTCCTTGTCGCCGCGACCGGAGAGATTGACGACCAGCACCTCGGCCTCCCCCGCCTCCGCCATCTTCAAGGCCTGCGCGAGCGCGTGACAGGACTCGAACGCCCCAATGATCCCCTCGCTTCGCGCCAGCTTCACGAAAGCGTCGAGCGCCTCCTGGTCAGTGCTTCCGACATAATCGGCGCGGCCAATGTCGTTGAGGTGCGCGTGCTCCGGTCCGACCGCAGGGTAGTCGAGCCCGGCCGAAACGGACCAGGTATCGGTCACCTGTCCGTCCTCATTCTGGAGCACGAGGGTCTCCGCACCGTGCAGGATGCCATGCATGCCACGCTGGATCGTCGCGCCGTGCTCATGGCCGTGGAGGCCCTTCCCTGCCGCCTCGACGCCGATCAGACGGACCTCATGGTCGGGAATGAAGTCAGCGAACATGCCGATGGCATTCGACCCGCCGCCCACGCAGGCTAGCACGGCATCGGGCAGCCGCCCTTCCGCCTCCAGCACCTGCGCGCGCGCCTCCTTGCCGATCACACGCTGGAATTCGCGCACCATCGTCGGGAAGGGATGCGGGCCGGCTGCGGTCCCGAGAAGATAGTGCGTGTCATCGAAGCTCGCGCTCCAATCGCGGAGCGCCTCGTTGATGGCATCCTTGAGCGTCCGCCCGCCGCTTTCCACCGGCACGACTCTCGCGCCCATTAGCTCCATCCGAAAGACGTTGAGCTTTTGCCGCTCGACGTCTTCGGCGCCCATGTAGACCACGGTTTCGAAGCCGAAGAGCGCGCCGACAATCGCCGTGGCTACTCCGTGTTGGCCAGCGCCGGTTTCGGCGATCAGCCGGTGCTTGCCCATGCGCTTGGCGAGCAGGGCTTGCCCGAGCACCTGATTGGTCTTGTGCGCGCCGCCATGAAGCAGGTCCTCGCGCTTCAGGTAAATGCGCGCCTTGCCACCGAGGTTTCGGCACAGAGTGAGCGGGGTAGGCCGCCCGGCATAATTCGCCAGCAGCTCATTAAGCTCGGACCGAAACGCCGGGTCCTGCTCCGCGTCGAGGAACGCCCCTTCGAGCTGCTCGAGCGCGGGGACGAGGATCTCGGGATGAAGCAGCCGCCGAAGCGGCCAAAGCGGCCATCCTGACGCATCAGGCGCGCCTCCGGCAGGCGGGTCGGACAGCTTCGAAAAGATGGGCGACCTTGTCCAGGTCCTTGCGGCCGGGAAAGGCTTCCACCCCCGAGCAGACATCGATCCCGTAGCTTCCGAGGGCCTGCGCATCGCGCGCATTTGACGGGCTGATTCCTCCAGCCACGAATGCATCAGCAAGTTCAGGACGATCGGCGAGCAGGCCCCAATCGAACACGTGCCCGGTGCCGCCCGTGCGCCCATTGACGCTGGTGTCATAGAGAATGCGGTCTGCGCCAGCCCGCTCGGGCGAAACCTCGTTGCGGACCGCGCTCACCGCCCAGATCTCGCAATCTTCGGGCAGCTTCGCGCGAAGCCGGTCCAGATCACCTTCTCCCCCGTGCAGCTGTACCGCGGCGAGCCCAAGCTCCTTCGCCGTTCGGCCGACGAATTCATGGCCTTGATCTTGGAAGACACCGACCGGCCTGGCACCGCGATCCCGAATCTCGTCGACGAGGGACGGAGCGCGGTCGGCGACGTTCCGGGGCTGATGTCAGCGAAGATCAAGCCAGCGTGCGTGGCCTTTCGCGCGGACATCGCGGCATCATCCTCGTTCGTCAGACCGCAAATCTTGATGTGGCCGTGAACCAGCGCTCGGGCGGCTTCCGCAACATTCGCCGAAGCCATCAGCGCGGATCCGACTAAAAAGGCGTCCACGCTCGGGCCAGGCGCTCGACGTCGCGGCGGTCGCGGACGCCGGACTCGCTGATGACCAGGGTGCCATCAGGCACGAGGTTCGCGAGCCTCTCCGTAACTGCAAGATCGGTCTTCAGCGTACGCAAGTCGCGGTTGTTGATGCCGACAACTTGCGCGCCGAGCGCCAGAGCGCGCCGAAGCTCCGTCTCGTCATGCACTTCGACGATCACATCCATGGCTAGTCGGCGCGCTTCCGCCATGACTGCAGCTGCCGCCGCATCGTCGAGCATGGCGAGGATCACGAGGGCCGCATCGGCGCCGCTAAGCCGTGCTTCTGCGACTTGGCGCGGATCGACGATGAAATCCTTGGCGAGGATCGGCCCCTCGAAGCGGCTGCGCACTGTCCGCAGATCCTCAAGCGAACCTTGGAAGAACGGCGTGTCGGTGAGAACGCTGATCGCATCGGCGACCGGCGTGTAGGCCGCGACCGCCTGTTCCACACTGACGTCGCTGCGATGACCAGAAGGCGACGCCTTCTTCACTTCCATGAGGAAGCGTGCTCCTGGCTGTGAAAGTGCAGCACGCAGGCTTCGGCGTGTCGGCGCAGGATCGAAGCTCACACCGGCGAGGCGATCCGTGACATCCCGACGCTTACGTTCGGCGATTTCGGCAAGGACGCCTTCAGCCATTGCTCGCCTCAACGTAGGCGTTCAGCACTTGCCCGGCCTTGCCGGATACCAGCGCCTCACGGGCCAGTTCGGCGCCGGCTCGAAGATCGGCGACCTTGCCTGCGGTGTGAAGAAGTGCGGCGGCGTTGAGGATGACCATGTCCTGCTCCGATCGGGCACCGCTACCGTCCATCAGGGCGCGGAAGCGGCTTGCATTTTCGGTGACGTCGCCACCGGTCACGGACTGCAACGGCGCGCGCTCCAGCCCCGCATCCTCCGGCGATATGACAATCTCCGTATGCTGATTGCCCGACAACCGCACCGCACGCGTCTCGCCATGGAGCGCGACCTCGTCCAGTCCCGACCCGTGAACCACGAGGGCCTCTTTCACACCCATGGCCTCGAGAGTCTGCGAGACGCGCCCGAGCATCCTCGGGTCCGCAACACCGAGCAACTGGACCGGCGGACGCGCGGGATTGATGCAGGGCCCGAGCAGATTCATCACGGTGCGGACTGAGAGCTGCCGGCGCACCAGGGCGGCATGCTTCATCCCCGGATGATAGGCAGGCGCAAAGAGAAAGCAGAAGCCGGTCCGGTCGAGAATCTCCCGCGCTCTCAGCGGTCCGACGTCGATTCGGGCGCCGAGCGCTCCCAGCACATCCGCCGAGCCGCAACGCGAACTGACGCTGCGGTTGCCATGCTTGGCGATCGGAAGTCCCGCAGCGGCCGCCACGAACGCAACGGCGGTCGAAACGTTGATCGATCCCGACGAGTCGCCACCCGTGCCACAGCAATCGGCGAAGAGGTAATCGGGTCGCTCGAATGATTGTGCAGCGGCGAACAGGCCCGCGCGGCACCCATCATCTCGGCCGCCGTCTCACCCTTCATTCGAAGGGCAACGAGCATCCCGGCGATTTCGGCAGGCTCGAGCTTTCCCAGCACGAGGCGTTCGAACAAGTGCTCGCTATCCTCGAGCGCAAGGTCCTCGCCGTCGAGCAGTCGCGGCAGCGGATTGGGCACGGGGCCGGTGTCGACGACGGGGTGTCGAGCTGGCGCGATGTCGGTGGGTTGAAGCATTCTGATCCTCGCAAATGGCAATAAAAAACCCGCCGGTGGCGGGTCGATGGTCGGTTGGAAGTTGGTCGGTTTCCCGGAGTCAGCTCACCAGCCGCGCCATCGCGCCGCGAGAATCGTGTCGCACCACCAGGTCCAGGCCTGATGCTGGTTGTCAGTAAGGGCGCGAACGAAGATCACCGCCCATTCCTCGCGTTTGGGATCCCGGATGTCAAGCTGATCCACTGGCCGACTTGACCCGTTCTGTCGCCTTGCCCATCGCGCGTTCATGGACGTCACGCCCGACCTGATCGCCTTTGCCGAAGAGCTCGCGGCCGTAGCGCGCGTCGAGACGCTCGAGCGTTGGGCCTCATCGGTTGCCGCCGACGACAAGGGTAAGGGTCTCTACGACCCGGTGACCGACGCGGACCGCGAAGCGGAACGCGCCATGCGTGACCTCATTACGTCCCGGTATCCGGATCATGGCATCACTGGCGAAGAATGGCCGGATCAAGCGGCGAGCGGGCCCTACAGCTGGTCACTCGATCCTGTGGACGGAACGCGGTCCTTCATCTGCCAATTGCCAAACTGGGTGACGCTCGCCGGGCTGCTGCATAGTGAACAGGCTGTGCTCGGGCTGATCGACGCGCCGTGCCTGAATGAACTCTATATCGGGCACGGATCAGAGGCTTGGCTGATAACCGGACGCAGTCGGACTCGGGTCCGGACAAGCGATTGTACGGACATCGCCGATGCTCGCCTTTCGACCACCGATCCGTTTCTGTTCAACGATGGCTCGGAGGAAGCTTTCGAGGCACTCCGGCGATCGGTGCGAGTTACCCGCTATGGCCACGACGGCTACGCCTATGCGCGTCTTGCTGCAGGGTCGCTGGACCTTGTCATCGAGGCCGGCCTGAAGCCCCATGATTACAATGCCCTGATCCCGGTCATTCGCGGCGCGGGAGGAGTCATCGGCGATTGGGGCGGCGGAGAGGATTTCACCGGCGGGAAGATCATCGCGGCCGCCACGCGAGAGCTTTACGAAGAGGCGGTACGCGCGTTCGAAGCCTTTGCGTGACGATCCGCCAACCGGGCGATCACGTCGTCCCAGCGAAAGCCCTCGCCTCCATCAAGACGCTGACGTGATAAATGAGGTCGGCTACCTCCTCGACGCAGCCCTCGACATCCCTACTGACCCCGGCAAGAGCGACCTCAACGCCTTCCTCGCCGATCTTCTTTCCGATCCGCTCCGGGCCGTCGTCGAGGAGCGTCCGAGTATAGCTTCCGGGGTCGTCTGAACTTGCGCGCTCCGCGATGATGGCGGAGAGTTCGGAAAGCCATCCGGAACTGCGAATGTCGGCCGCAAAGCAACTTTTCATGCCAAGGTGGCAGGTCGGCCCTTCCGGATCCGCGAGCACCAGCAAAGCGTCTTTGTCGCAGTCGGCAAACACAGCAGACACGCGCAGCCGGTTTCCGCTCGTCTCGCCCTTCTGCCACAGGCGCTGCTTCGACCGGCTGAAGAAAGTCGCGAACCCCGTTTGCAGAGTGCCAGCAAGCGCGGCCTCGTCCAGATACCCAAGCATCAGGACTTGGCCCGAACGCGGGTCCTGGACCAATGCGGGCAGCAACCCGCCCATCTTCTCCCAGTCCAGCGAACCGATATCGGCCTGACTCAGGGCGTACTTCGATCCCGCATGTCGCGAGGAACTCCTTCAACTCGGGAATGGCGATGAGGCGATCGTGGAAGACGGTGGCGGCAAGCGCACCGCTCGCACCCGCCTCGAATGCGTCACGGAAGTGTTTGGGCGAACCCGCCCCGCCCGACGCGATCACCGGGACCGTCACCGCCTCGACGACGTCACGCGTGTGAGCGATGTCATATCCGGTCCGGACGCCGTCATTGCGCATGCAATTGAGCACGAGCTCGCCAGCGCCGCGTTGGGTCGCTTCCTGAAGCCATTGCAGCGTCCGCCGGCCAGTATCGCGAGTCCGATCCGGGCGGCCCGTATACTGCTGGACGAAATACTCGCCGTCTCGCGCATAGCTATCCACGCCAAGCACAACGCACTGACTGCCGAACGCATTCGCAAGCTCATCGATCAGTTCAGGGCGTTCGAGGGCCGGCGAGTTGATCGAGATTTTGTCTGCCCCTGCATCCAGGCAGGCAACTGCCTCATCGCGGCTGCGCAGGCCGCCCGCCACGGCAAAAGGAATATCGATTACTGCCGCGACACGCTTCACCCAATCGTGCGACAGCGAGCGGCCATCCGCGCTGGCGCTGATGTCGTAGAAGACGAGCTCATCCGCGCCCTCCTCGCGATAACGGAGCGCCTGCTCGAGGATGTCGCCGGCGTCGCGGTGGTCACGGAATTGCACGCCCTTCACGACGCGCCCGTCTTTCACGTCGAGGCAGGGGATGATCCTACGCGCGGGCAAGTCCGAGCGCCTCTTCGAGCGAAATCCGCTGCTCCCAGAGCGCCTTCCCGATGATCGCACCATCCGTTGGCAGCTGCTCAAGGTCATCGAGCGAGGTGATGCCCCCTGACGCCTGCACGGCAACGCCGGGAAGGCGGCGGGCGATCTCCTGGTACAGGGCGAAGTTGGGCCCTTGCAGCATTCCGTCACGGCCAATGTCGGTCACGAGCAGGTGTCGGGCGTTCGGAAATTGCGCCGCCACGTCCCAAAGGCTTCGACCGGTGTCCTCCGTCCAACCGGCGACCGCAACTCTCGGTGAGCCTTCGGTTAATCGGATATCCAGCGAGAGGGTGATGCGGTCGGGTCCGAATTCCTTGAGCCACGCGCCCACGGCGTCCGGTTCCCTGACGGCAAGACTGCCGATGACGACGCGCGAGACGCCGGCGTCGAACATTCGCACGAGCTGGCCGCGCTCGCGGTAGCCGCCGGCCACCTGCAGCTTGAGCGGCGTTTCGCGGGCGAGTTGCGCAACCAGTTCGCGCTGGACCGGGTTGCCGGTCTTCGCACCGTCGAGATCGACGACGTGCGCCCAGCTTGCGCCAGCGGCCGCAAAGCCGCGGAGCGCCTCGAACGGTTCGGTCGAATAGGCGGTAACGTCGTCGAAGCGCCCCTGCTTGAGGCGCACCGCACGACCTCCGATCAGATCCATCGCGGGGTAGATGATCATGCCAGGAACGCCTGAAGGAAGTTCGACCCCGCTGCGCCCGAGCGCTCGGGATGGAATTGCGCGCCAAGCCAATTGCCCTGGCGCACGACCGCCGGAATCGTACGGCCATATTCCGCTGTCGCGACGGTCGCCGGGCCCGTGTCACAGGCATAGCCGTGGGCGAAATAGACGTATTCGCCGGTACCGATCCCAATCTCGGCGTCGGCAACTGCAAGCCGGCTCCAGCCCATGTGCGGCACCGGCGTCCCTGGTGCGGGAGAGAGTGCCCGGACCTCACCCGGAATGATGCCAAGGCATTCCGAGTTTGCTTCGTCGCTTCGGTCGAACAGCAGCTGCATGCCGAGGCAGATGCCGAGAGCGGGCTGCTTCAGGGATCGCAGGCAGTCGCCCAGCCCGCGCGCCTCGATCCGGGCCATCGCGTGACCGGCCGCTCCAACTCCCGGAAGGACCACCCGATCAGCCCCAGAGATCTCCACGGAATCGGCAGTCACTACCGGAGTTACGCCGAGCCGCTCGAAGGCCAGCTTGATCGATCCGATATTCCCATAGGCAAGGTCGACGATGGCCAGCCTCACAGCACCCCTTGGTGCTAGGCAGCGCGTCGCCTTCCCGGCGGATCGCGTCGCGCAAGGCCCGGCCGAACGCCTTGAAGCAAGCCTCCGTCTTATGGTGGTCGTTCTCGCCATCCACCTTCACGTGGATCGCCGCTCCCATGCTGTCCGCGAGCGAGCGGAAGACATGGCGGGTCATTTGCGTCGGATATTCACCGATGCTGGTCGCCGCAAACTCGCCTTCGAACCGGCAGTAGGGACGTCCGGAGAGATCGATGAGGACCTGCGCTTGCGCCTCGTCCATCGGCAAAGTGAACCCGAAGCGGCGGATGCCGCGCTTGTCGCCCAGCGCTTGCGAAAGCGCAGTGCCGAGCGCGAGAGCGCAATCTTCGATGCTGTGATGCCCGTCGATTTCGGTGTCGCCATCGCAATCGAGCACGATGCTGAATCCGCCATGCGCGGCCACCTGGTCGAGCATGTGGTCGTAGAACGGCACGCCCGTGTCGATCTTCCGGGGCGTGGGCCGGTCAAGGTCGACGGCAACGGCGATCTCCGTCTCCTTCGTGTCGCGAATGACTTCCGCGCGCCGCGGGCTCGATGGCTCGCAAGTAACACCGAAAGCATTCAGGAGGGCTTCGTTCTCGGCGTCAGTGCCGATCGTAACGCGCACCCCGCCGGGCGCGGCATTCGGTCGGAAGCGCACCCGAATCCCCATCGAGCGCATCCTGGCAGCCAGAGCCGGCGCGTCGTCGACCTCCAGGAAGAGGAAGTTCCCGCCACTTGGATAGACCCGACGGACGATCGGCGAGCCTTGGAGGCGTTCGGCCAGTCTGCCCCGATCGGTCTTGAGGCGCTCAACCCGTTCCTGATGAACTGCCCGTCGCGACGGCGACAACGCGAGGACAGCGGCGTCCACCGACAGGCTTGGCATTGGGTAAGGCGGCAAGGATCGCGCGGCGATTGCCATCAGGTCAGGCTCGCCGATTGCGCAACCCACTCGCGCGCCAGCGAGACCGTAAGCCTTGGACAAGGTCTTGAGAACGACGAGGTTCGGACACCGGGCGGCATCCCCGCCAAGCTCGGAGTGGTTGAGAAGTCGAGATAGGCTTCATCCGCGACAACAATGGTGTTGGGCAGCGCGGCCGCCACTTTCAGAATCTGGTTGGGGTCCACCTCATTCCCGGTGGGATTGTTGGGCGTGCAGATAAAAGCGATCTTGAGGTTTCGCTCCCCGAGACGGCTGCCAGAAACGGGTCCGCCGCGAAATCAAAGCCAGCCGTCAAAGGCGCCTCGATCAGGCGGGCGCCCTGAAGCCGAACGAAATGGGCGTAAGCGGAGAAACTTGGGGTGCAGATGGCGACTGCATCGGTCTGCGGGCGGCAAAAGGCGCGGACCATCATGTCGATGGCATCGTCCGCCCCGCGGGTGATGACGACGTTTCCTGGCTCCACACCGTAGAGCGCCGCCAGTGCCGCCTTGAGTCTGGTCGGCTGGGGCTCCGGGTATCGATTGACGTTGGTCGCCAACGCTCCGTCGACCAAAGGCGGGAACGGGTTCTCGTTGGCGTCGAGGCGGATCGCGTCGGGGATTGCCATCGCGTTGTTCGCGGCGATGTCGAATGGCTCCAGCGCAAGCACTTCCGGCCGTGCGAGGCGTTCCGCAAGGCTGCTCATGCCATCAGTTCCAGCCGGGCGTCCGCGGCGAGCGCATGCGCTTCGAGCGACTCCATGCGGGCAAGCAAAGCGGCACGTCGGGACAGGCTTTCGGCGCCTTCGCGTGTTACGGCTTGCACGCTCATCGCCTTGAGGAAAGTGTAAACGGAAATGCCGCTCCAGGCCCGAGCGGCTCCGTCCGTCGGCAGGACGTGGCTCGATCCGGCCAGATAATCGCCGAACGTCTCGGCCGCGTGCGGTCCGGCAAAGACGGCGCCCGCACTACGGATTTTCGCGACGAGTGCCTGCGCAGGCTCCACCGCAAGCGAAAGGTGCTCGGGAGCGTAGAGGTTTGCGACTTCGATGGCCTCGTGGAGATCGGCGACAAGGATGACGCGGCAGCTTCCAAGCGACGCCTCCACGATCTCACGGCGCGGAAGAGTACGGACGCGCTCGGAGATTTCGGCTTCAACGGCGGTCGCCACAGCGACCGATGGCGTCACTAGCAAGACCTGGGCGTCTGGATCGTGCTCCGCCTGGCTGAGGAGGTCGGCGGCAACCAGGCGAGGGTCGGAGCTTTCGTCGGCAATGACGAGCAGCTCACTCGGGCCAGCGGGCAGGTCGATTGCGGGACCGCCTGGCATGCTCATCACCAGACGCTTCGCCTCTGCGACCCACGCATTTCCCGGACCGCAGATCTTGTCGACGGCGGGAATTGCGCCAGCCCCGAAGGCCAGTGCCGCAATCGCCTGAGCACCGCCGACAGTCCACACCTCGTCGATGCCGGCCAGGTCGGCCGCAAGAGCGACCAGATCGTCGAGACCGCCCCGGGGCGCGGTGGCGTAATAGTGACGATTTGGCGGACGCCAGCCGCACGCGCGGGGATCGCCAGCATGAGCAGGGATGAGAACAGCGGCGTCTTCCCGCCCGGCACGTACAGGCCAACGCGATCGATCGGCCGCCACGTCTTGGTCACCACCAGTCCCGGCGCGGTTTCCAGCGAGAAGTCCGAAGGCACGCTCGCCCTGTGGAACTTCCGGATTTGAGCAGCCGCGAACTCGACAGCCTCCACCTGTTGAGGATCCAGTCGGCGCCGAGCCGCGCTCGCCATCGTACGAACCTCGACACGCCGAGGTTCCTGTCCGTCGAGTTCGAGCGCGATCTCGGAGAGCGCCTGCCAGCCTCTCGCTCGAACATCATTGACGATATTGCGGACTCGCTCCCGAAGCTGCTCGTCGGCCCGCTTCTCGGGCCGAGCGAGCGCGCGGCAACGGTCGGCGTCGCCGAGCCCGTTCCAGTCGATCCGCTTCACAGCATCATCTTTTCGATGGGCACGACGAGGATGGCGGATGCGCCCGCCCCTTCAGCTCCTGCAGGGTCTCCCAGAAGACGTTCTCCTGACAGACTGCATGCACCGCGAAATGGCCGGGGCGTCCATGCAGCGGCAGGACAGTCGGCGCTTCGGCTCCGGGCAACAGGGCAGTGATGCGACTGAGCGCCTCCTCCGAGGCGTTGAGCATGATGTACTTCGATTCCTTGGTCGCGAGTACACCATCGATGCGGCTGAGGAGCTGGTCGGCGATGGCTTTCCGCTCGTCGTCGAGCGGTTTGCGCGTCCGGATCAGGACGGCCTGGCTCTTGAGGACAGTATCGACCGGCCGAAGACCATTGGCCTCCAAAGTCGCGCCGGTCGAAACGAGGTCGCAAATGTAGGTGGCGATCTCGAGACGTGGCGCCAGCTCCACGGCGCCCTTCATCTGAACGACCTCGGCTTCGATCTTTCGATCGTCGAGGAAACGGCGGAGGAGACGCGGATAGGACGTCGCGATGCGTTGCCGGGCCAGAGACTCGGGGCCCGAGTAGTTCAGGCGCTCTGGCGCGGCGATGCGGAGGCTGCACTGACCGAAGCCAAGCTCCGCAAGGACATCGAACCCGCGCTCGTTCGAACCGAGCGCAAATTCTTCAAGGACGTTCTGGCCGACGATTCCCAGCTCGCAGGCGCCATCGCTGACGAACGTCGGAATGTCGTCGTCACGGACGAACATGAGGTCGGCGGGGAAATTGCCGGCGCGCGCGCTCAGGCTGTTCTTGCCCGCCTCAATGCGAAGACCGGACTCGCGAAGAAGATCCCGGCTCAGCTCAGAAAGACGTCCGGACCGCTGCAGCGCGATGTGGATCCGGCTCCGGTCAACCAGCATCGACACTCTCCAGCGCATCGATGGCAGACCGATACCCCTGGTGTGGCTCCTGCCGAAGGAATCTCCCGACACGCACGATCGTCGTCGTGCTGACGCCGGTGCCATCGTGGATTTCGCGGTAGGACAGCTCCGTTCCATCGAGCAGCCGAGCGACGTGCCAGCGCTCCGCCAGCGCCCGCAGCTCGGACGGGGTGCAGAGGTCGCGAAGGAGCCGCTGCATGTCTGCGCGGCTTCGCGGCGTCAGGAGCGCGTCGCAAAGCTGATCGGTGAGCGCATCAACGTCGCGGGTGGGACTAAGTGGCGGCATGGCTCGTCTTATCGTTACAACGTGTTAATACAGTAGAACGTGACTAGCAGCACTCGGCGTTGAGTCAAGCCGTCGATCCAACGCAACGCCAAATTATTGAAGTGCTTCGAGAACTCTCCTCAAGACCGCCTCGGGAGCAGGCATTCGACCGGTCTCAATTCGGATCTTGGCCAGCTCGTAAAAGGGCCGTCGTTGCTCCCAAAGCTCGCGGAGTTCATCGACCGTCTTGCCCGATGCAACGGGGCGCCCAGAGGATTTGGACAGCCGATCCATGACCGCTTCGAATGGAACGTCTAGCCAGATGGTCAGCGCCCTTTGGTCCAGGACTTGGCGGGTCTGGGCATCCATGCAGGCGCCTCCGCCGATCGCAACGACCTGGGGCTCGCGCCCGACAATCCGGGCGATCGTCTCCCGTTCGATCCGCCGGAACTCAGGCTCGCCGAAGTCTCGAAAAATGGTGGGAATGGCGCACCCCATTTCCTTCTCGATCTCTCGATCCGTATCGATGAAGGGAAGCTCAAGCTCCCGAGCGAGCAGGCGGCCGATCTTAGACTTTCCAGCCGCCATGAAGCCGACGAGGACGAGAGGCTTGCTAGGAAAGCGCGCCACCAGTGCCCAGGATGTAGCGCAGCGCCAGAAGGTAGCCTTCCGTGCCCAGCCCGAGATCACCCCTTTTGCCGCCGCGGTGGTCTTGGTCTCGGCGCGCCAGCTCTCCTTGCGCGCGTGGACGTTGCTGATGTGGACCTCCACGACGGGTGCCGAGCAAGCCAGCAAGGCGTCCAGGACCGCGACGGAATAGGAGTAGCCGGCGGGGTTGATCACGATGCCGTTAGAGTGTCGGGCCGCCTGGATCTGATCGATCAGGCTCCCTTCGCTGTTGGTCTGGTGGAATTCCAGCGTCACGCCCGCGGACTTGCACAGGTCCAGGCACGCGCGCTCGACGTCCGCCAAGGTCGCGGTTCCGTAAACCTCGGGCTCCCGCTCTCCGAGGAGATTGAGGTTCGGCCCGTTCAAAACGTGGATTGTCGCCGGCTTGCGACTTTTGGATCCCGAACCAGGCTTCGCCAGGACGCCCTCCCTCTTCTTAAATGCCAGTGAATGTCGGGTATCCACCGGATTTTGGCAATGCAATCCAATTTGGGATCCCTTGCGCTCAGCGGGAAGCTGTGCGTTGGGGCGGCGATGGATCATTTCGAGATCAGGAACGGCGAGCTCTTCTGTGAGGAAGTCCCGCTGGCGGAAATCGCGGTAGCGGTCGGCACTCCCGCCTACGTCTATTCGACCGCCACGATGCTCCGTCATGCCGAGGTGTTGAAGTCTTCGCTTGGAGGCCTTGGCGATCCCCTCATTGCCTATGCGGTCAAGGCGAACCCGAATCCCGCAGTGCTGGCGACGCTCGCGCAGGCGGGCCTGGGAGCGGACGTCGTTTCGGGCGGCGAGATCCAGCGCGCACGGGCCGCCGGCATCCCCGCGGACAGGATCGTCTTCTCCGGTGTCGGCAAGACCGCGGAGGAGATGCGGCTCGCGCTTGCCGAAGGTGTCTACCAGTTCAACCTCGAATCTATGGCTGAAGCGGAGACCCTGTCGGCGATTGCAACGTCGCTGGGCGTCACCGCGCCGGTGGCGTTCAGGGTTAATCCGGACGTATCGGCCGGCACCCACGCGAAAATCACGACCGGCATTGCCGAGAGCAAGTTCGGCATCGCGATCGGCGAAGCGCCCGCAGCCTATGCGCATATCGCGAATCTGCCCGGACTCTCCGCGCAAGGCGTAGCCGTTCACATTGGCAGCCAGCTCACCGACCTTGCTCCGCTGGAGCGAGCATTCGTCAGGGTCGGCGACCTGCTCAGCGACCTGCGCTCGCAGGGACTTGAGCTTCGCGTCGCCGATCTCGGTGGAGGACTTGGCGTTCCGTACAACCCCGACCTGCCCGCACCCCAGGCCCTCAGGAATATGGCGAGATGGTGCGGCGCGTCACGCGCGATTGGAAGGAGCGGCTGGTTTTCGAGCCAGGACGCCTGATCGTCGGAAACGCTGGTGTACTTCTGTCCGGGGTGGTCCGCATCAAGCCGGGCGCCGTCCACCCGTTCGTGATCGTCGATGCGGCGATGAACGATCTGATCCGGCCCGCGCTTTACGACGCGTGGCATCAGATCGACGGGGTCAGGCCCACCGGCGATCGCTGGATCGCCAACGTTGTCGGGCCTGTCTGCGAATCCGGCGACACCTTCGCGACCGCCCGAGTCATGGACCGGATGGTCGAAGGAGACCTGCTGGTTTTCAGGACTGCTGGAGCTTACGCGGCGGCGATGTCGAGCACTTACAACTCGCGCCCACTGACGCCGGAAGTTCTCGTGAACGGCGATCGTTGGTGCGTGGTCAGGCCCCGCGTCGATGTGATCGATATTTGTCCGGCCGACCAGCCCCGTGGCTGAATGTTCCCTAGGACGGCTAAGCGGTATACCCGGAAGACCTGGCGATGGCGTCGAGCCAAGCCTCGAGCGAGCATCGGACGAGATCCACGCCCGAACTGCTCCCGGAGAAGGTCCTGCCTTTGTGATCGATTTCAACCTCGATCGTGATTGGCAAAGCACCCTCTTCCTCCGGCGGACCGGACCGCACGTTGTAACTGAGAAGGTGCGGGCTCACGCCCACGATGTGGCTCGCGGCCACGAATGCCGCATCGAACGCGCCGGGGGCGGTCCCGATATCGGTCACACGACCTCTTTCGGGATGCTCAAGCTCCACGCGCGCAACGGGCCATGCATCCTTCAACACCGGCGACCGAATATCAATTCGCCGCAGGCGCCACTGCCGGGCATCCAGATCCTGAACCGTCGCGGCCTCTTCAGTGATCGTCGTACTGTCCATAGTTCGCCCACCAGTCGCAGAGCGAAGCAAACGCATTAGTGGCGCTCGGCTCTCGCGTCGGGATACAATAATTAGCGGCCGAACGCCATTTCGGACGCTATCGGGCGACAGAAGAGATTTTGGGACCCCAAGGCTGCAGCATCGTTCGACGCCGATCGGGGAAAAATGGTGGGCGTGGCAAGGATTGAACTTGCGACCCCTGCGATGTCAACACGAGCCGCCTTAGCTAATCTGTTGATTTTTCATCGTTCTGCGCAGCAGCAAAAACTGATTTACCCAACCACGAGGGTTTCAACAACGGTTCTGGTTCACATTGAACCAGCCGAACACTGCAGGTGCAACGCCCACCTAAGTCCCTGATCGTGCGTTCTTTTCATGAAGAACCGATTGATCTCCAAATAAGATGACTGGCCGAAACTGAAAAGAAGCATTGATGCGCTTGATGGACAATCATTAAGCGTTAGCCTGCACCGATAAGGAGGAGCGGCGGTTGGACCAGGCAAAAGCGCTGAGCCTAGAGGAACAGCTCCGCGGTCAGGAACTTGATGGATGGACCATCGAGCGGCTGGTCAATTACGGGAAATCGGCTGCGGTGTTCCTCGGCCGGAAGGCTGGCAACCTAGCGGCTGTAAAGGTCTTCGATACCGAACTAATCGAACGCTATGGCGATTCGACGCAAATGGAAAGGATCGAGCGGGAGCTCGAACTTCGCGGACAATCTCACGATCATCTCGTATCAATCTACGGTGGCGGGCACGACGAAACGAGGAACATCTACTTCGTCGTCATGGAATTCTTAGACGGCCCAAATTTGAAAGAGGCGCTAAGCACCGTCGAAACTGATCAGATCCCTGGGCTTATCTCGCAGCTCGCCTCCGCTGCCAGATTCCTTGAAGAGAAGGACCTGGTCCACAGAGACATAAAGCCCGAAAATATCGCCATTTTGGATGCCGGTCATCGACTAGTTTTAATGGACTTCGGCGTCATCCGCCCGATTAAGGGTTCCAACTTGACGGATCCCGAGGGCATTCAGGCATTCGTTGGCACTCTGCAATACTCCTCGCCCGAGTTCCTTTTGCGAGAAGAAACCCAAGACCTGGAGGGTTATAGAGCCCTTACGTTTTACCAGATTGGAGCCGTGCTTCACGACCTCATCACCAAAAAGCCGCTCTTTGAGCAATTCGCCAATCCCTACGCGAAGCTGGTCAACGCAGTGCAATTTGAACGTCCGAGCATTGTGAATCCGGCTGTGTCGCAGCGCCTGATCGACCTGGCGGAACGGTGCCTTTTGAAGAACCCAGTAACACGTTTGAAGGTGGTGCGCTGGGACGACTTTTTCGCGACCGAGCCGGCCGCTCGCGTATCGCCCCGAGAGCGCGTTGCTGAACGCATGGTGACTGTGCGCGCTCAGTCAGAGAGCGGGGCCGAAAGCCGACTCGGCCAGCTCGTTTCGTGGACACAATGCGAAGGAACGTTCTCGGCCAGCTCAAACTGGCTGCGACCGCCGCCAAGACATCAATGCCTGGCCTTCCGAGAATGCGAAACTGTCGTTGTGAAGGAAACGAGGCCTGCGCTGAGTTCCACTTCGAACCAGACGGTGATGCGGGCTTCCAGCATGGCCTAGCGATACGCGCATGCGTTGATGTCATAGACCCTTCTGAGAACGTCGTTGCTTGCACCGGCAGTGCCTATCTGCCCAAGCGGCCTGGCGGCCCTCCACCGCCCGAAGAGGATAGGTTGTGGTTCCAAGGCGTGCTCGACAACGTATCCCTCCATGCCGCATTCCAAGACTTCTTCTTCGCCGCGGCGGAATGGGGATTGTCGGTCTCCCCAGGCGTGGAGGAAGGTTTTGCAGAGATATTTCGACCAGAGCTCGGTGGAGAGGAGTAAGGATGGACGAGACCTGGTGGCGAACCCTGAACAGCTCGATCCCGATCAACAAGATATTGTGTCGCTACCTCTGGAAGGTAGTCATCTGGTGATTGGCCCGCCGGGCAGCGGCAAGACGAACCTGCTCCTGCTACGAGCGTCGTATCTGACGAGAGCCGGCCGACCCAACATAGCTGTCATCACGTTCGGACGTGTCCTTCGGGAGTTCCTGGCCACCGGCGCCGGTAATTATCCCTTCGAACCAAGGCGTCTACAAACATTTCGCACTTGGGCAGTTGATCTACTCAAAGCCAATGGCGACAATGTTGATACGACTGGCAAGTTTCCTGAAATAAGGAGACGAATTATGCTGTCTCTTACTGACCTTGCTGGAAGATCTGGTGCAGAATTGCGATTCGATTGCATTCTTGTTGATGAAGCTCAAGATTACACTATCGAAGAAATAAAGATAATTAGAAGCTTCTGTGACGAAATATTTGCAGTTGGTGACAACGATCAGAGAATATACGAATCAGACGGCGCTCTCGGATATTTAGGGTCGGTCTGTAATGTGGCTCCAGAACTAAAATATCATTACAGGAATGGCACGGCAATCTGCATTCTTGCTGATGGGATAATGAATAGAGTTGACGGAGGAATGCTAGAGACGTGCAATTATGACGAGAGCACCTATCCTTCGACTGTGCGCCGTTTGGGCGGGCTAGCTCTATCCGATCAGATTGCCGCCGCCGTGCCAGAGTTAGAGACACAGCTCGTCGCGTATCCCAATGAATGGATCGGTGTGCTTGCACCGTTGAAGGTGGATGTCGGTCGTGTGTTCGAAGCGTTGTCAGACACGGCCGTCGGCGACAAGGTTCAGCTCCAGCGCTATGAAGATGGCTACGACACGCTTGATCGTGAGAAGCCCATCATCGTAACCACAATGCACTCGGCAAAGGGCTGGAGTTCAGGGCAGCGCATCTTTTCGCGCTCGACACCATAACCAAGCTCGATAACCACCAGCGCGTAGCCTACACTGCAGTCACTCGCGCTAAAACAAGTTTGGCGCTGTATCATGAAGGTTCTGTGCCAGGATATATTGAGCGCGGCTTAGTGGCTCTAGAAGGTGCGCCCTCTGAGGCGCCGAGCCTCGGTGAGCTGTTCGGAGGGGCCTCGAAATGAACCAGGCGGCACTCTCGCGACCCGACTTCCTCGACTGGCTGGGCAGCACGGCGCAAGGACGGGCGCTGCTCCCGCCGCCGCCCATGTCGCGATCAAACAAAGACGCGCAAATCCACCTCTACTGGTTCCGACCTGATGAAGAACCGTTGATCGCCGTGCCAGCAGCCGAGATGCGCGACTTCTTGGCTTTCACCTCCACATACGTGGGCACGCACACTCCTTTCAGCGCCTTCTTCCGAGTGGTTGCGAAGGAAGTCGCGGATCAACTCATGGCGCGAGATGAAGAGCAACGCGTTCCTGCCGAGGCCCTGATTGGTGCTCTTATAGCCGAAGCGTCACTCAACGGCGGTTCGAACGCTCAGCGATTGTCTGAGATAAGCATACAATTGTGCTTACGATGCTCCTCCGCATCGGTGATCGGTGCGGCGCTAACAGGATACAATCTGGAACTAGCACTCGCAGCACTAGACAGATGGCGTTCAGTCCGTGACACGCTAAGAGCCGCAACAGAACGCGTGCCAGCTCGTCTGATGAGGGACTTCTGGTCGAATGCTCTGGGCGCACTTTCTCACCCCGATGGCTTGCATTTTGCTGACGTTGACCCTCGCCTTCTCGAGCTGGTTTCAGCTGCACAGAGTGGCTCTGATAGCGACGCGGCCGGCATCAACTGGTTAAGCGGTTTGCTGCCGGGAGGGCAGCAGATTTGGCAGATGTTGCGGGCCAGCCGTGAAGACCGCGTTCGGGCTTTGGATCGACTTCGGACAGAACTTACGATGACCGGCGTGGATCAAGAGCGGCAAGACATGTTCGTAGGCTTTGCTGCTTCGATGGTTGCAGAAGGATCTTTTAATTACCTTCCACTCACGCTGAACCACGCCCAAAAGTCTCCGATGGCGGTCATTTGGTTTGGTTTCTTCGCTGGGCTCAATCCAAATAGCGACGTGATGACCACAGGCGACTGTCTTGGCCGGCGGCTCTTTCGATCACTTGCAAGCCCTCGCAATAGCCTTCGCCCCATCGAGGCAGACATTAACTATGAAGAGTTTCTTCTGCTGAATCAGGAAAATCGCATACCGAAGATCCGAACTGAAAGCCGCGGGTTATAAACATAGAGCTTCTTCCGGGCGTGTCGGGGAGGTTTCCGATTGCCCGCGAAACGCAAATGACGGCGGAATCGACGAGCGACGTTCGTCAGCGCGCTGGCCAACTGGACATGGCAAGAAAGCTTTCTGCGCAGCTCCAGAGTGTTCTCCGGGATTTGGATACGCGATTAGGGTCAGATCAGCCGCTTTTTGAAGGCGATCATGTTCGATCGAGCACTTCACGATCGACAGCTAAGCGAAGACCGCGCTGAGCACTGGACCGTAATGTGGATGGCAGAAACGCTGAACTGCCGCCTGATAGGCGGCATCCGGCTAGAGCCGCAGTGCAAGCTTTTAGGACATCGAAATACCTTGCACGCTCTTGGTATTCCAATTTCGGTCAGCTCATTCAGAACAATGCCTTAGCGAGAGGTCATTCCGCCACTTGCAGCTCGACCGCTACGCTGCGGGACTTGTCCAGCGCGAGCTCCGGGCCATTGCAAGGTCTCGCTTGGTGCTCGCGTAACCCCTCCCCTCACCTTTGCAGAGCGAGATATTGACAACTTCGCTCTGCAGATTTATCTGTGCAGACAAATCTCGTCTGGAGATTCCCGGATGTCATTACTCATCACCGCTACGAATGTGACAGAGTTGGGCAATGGCATGTGGCTATTCGATATGCCTCCACATCAAGTGAGGCACTTCGGCAGACCCAGCAGCGCAACCGGGCCGCGCAGCGTTCTACTTTTGAACGATTGCGAGTTCGATCCAGAGCAGCAGCACCTTCGGTTTAAGATTGACGAAGTTACTGCTCTTAACGTTGGGACGACATCACAAGCGGTCGGCATCGACGCGCAGTTGCAAGATGAGGCCTTTCTCCCCTCGAAACCAGCCACACACGCAGTTTCTGCGGGCCCCGGAGATCGCAATTTCCTGCAGCTCGTTCGTTCAGAATTATCTGCGGACCTCGCCAGGGCTGCTGAGGAGTTGCTCGCCGGTGTGCGCGTGAAATCACCGGGAGACCTGAAGCGAGGACAATCTCGAAACTTCAGCGAGACGCCAGACAACTTCTGGTATGTCATCGTTCAGCCACGCATCAACGAGCTCTCAATCACGGTCCGCGGACCTGTTGATCACTTCAAGCCGATGAGTGAACTGGTGATCAAGGACGATCGGGGAATACACGGTTCAAGGTGCGCAGCGAAGCTGACGTTCCGGCTGCGTTGAAGCTGATATTCCACGCCATACGGAAATGCTAACCAAGCACGAACGGCCCTCCGCCCAACTCCCGCTCGATTGCGGGCTTCAGGTGAACCAGGTCAGAAGGTCCAGGCTCTCTTCTCCCGTAAAGCTCTTATCGTCTGGCGCACTGTCGGCAGGAGGTTCTCGGCGAAGGCAACGAGTTTAGAGCGATTTATTTCAAGCACGCGACGCGTAACGTTGCGCCCCAGCAAGATCCCTTCTCCTGATCCAACATCTGACGCCGAGCATCGATGTCGAGCTCGATCGATCTGAGCCCCCTCCATAACGCGATGTCGGTGACTTTCGTTTGTTCTCGCGCGAATGCAAGAACCGCGCGGGCGTCTTCGAGGCGCTCAAGTGAGTGAATGACTGGCTGCTTCTGATCAGCGACCCGTCGATCGGCATCGAATGGCACGTCTAGACTCGACAAGCTCTGTTCCAACTCGACTAGGGCGTCCTCGATAAGCTTGAGGTCAGCTTGAAGCTCTGTCGACTTCTTCCAGCGCTCGACGAATATTGCGCCACCCACCGCCAGGACGACACCGAGCAATGCTCCCGCAAAAGCGAGCCAATCCCCAGCGTCTATTGCGCCTGTGACGGATCTGGCGGCAGTCAGGCTGTAAGCCACGACGGCGCCCAGCACAGCAGCAAGGAGGTAAGAAGCAAACCGCCGCATCGCTACTGCCAGGTTCGGGTCCCGAAATGCTCACGTCGATGGCAATTTGGACAAATCGCTATGGCATTTTCGACGGTGTCCTCACCTCCCTCAGAGAGATGCATCTTGTGATGCACCTCTAAATACGGCGACCCGTCTGATTTTCGATCGAACGGCGCGTTCATGCCGCACCCTTCGCACACCCCCTGGCTTCGGTATAGAACCTCCGCAACGACGTCCGGGTTGCGGAGGTAGGCTATAGCAGTGGTAGCCACAGTCGGCGGTCGTTTCGGAGCGCTCTTCAACCGATTCAAACGCGCTTCTCTCGATGTTTGCACAGCGTTTGCGACCTTCTGAGCGAAGGTGCGTCGCAGCTCGCCCTCATCCACTCGATTCGTCGGCGAGATGACGGAAGACTGGACGAGATCGAACCACTTCGATCCATCAGCTTCACTCACAACCCGCTCGGCCCTGAACTGCCCAGCGAACGTGAACGGTTGTCTTTCTTCCAACCGGTGAAACACGAAAACTGGAAGATCAGGATTTTTGATTATCGCCGCGTTCTCGATGTAGGTCTCACTGAAAACCGCATTGCGAGATTTGAGATAATATTTGAGGCGATCGGGTTCTGAGATCCATTTGTTTGGATACTTACCGCCGCTGAACGTTGCCTTCACGAAGACCGCCTGGGGCTTCGGTGGGTTGCCTATCAGGAGGATCCCTCCACTCCTGTTGTCGTAGAGCTCGGCGAAGATCACGAGTTGGCTGCTAGTGTAACGCTGACCAACAACGAAGTCGTCGAGCCGTGTTCGCTCCGATGCAAACTTGCCAAACTTAGCCATGAATTCGTCATGTATGTCTTCGAACGTTTTGAGTCCTACCGACTTCAAACCTTTGTAGACCTCGGTGTCCGCGGTGCCTTGAAACCGATCCATGTAAGCAACAAGGTCACCGATTCGATCGAACCGCGGCAGCCATGAGCGCGTGTTTTGGATGGTTGCCCTGACTTTACCAGCCACGGCAGCGTTGTTTAGTGCCGGCGTCAGCACATTGACCTCAACAAAAGCACGAGCATCTTCAACGCGCACTACTAACGCCCCCCATCTGATCCACGAGCGGTCGAGTCATCTCGGTTCGCAACAATGAGCGGGCGGGGACGACAGGGAGGAGGCTCCGATCACACTCAATGGACTGAGCGAGCTTCATCTTCCGCGCCGAGAAGCGCGAAGATGGGTTGGAACTCACCCATAGCCCTCAAACACATAGAAGCGGCGAAAGGGAAGATCCTTCCAAAGATCACCCAACCCATCTGGCTCGATGGGCTTGTGTCGAACACAACATTCCCGCCTCGTTCAACGAGCAAGATCAAGTTGCTCCCTTTGTTGGGATGAACGAGATCGCACAGGTAGTCGTAGATGAACTCAACTGCCGGCTCCTCTTCTGCCCACTTTTCAAAACACGTTCCCACGCGCAGAGAGTTCGTCTCGAACTTACGTCGCTCTTCTTTCGTCGTTTTGGCGCGCTTCCTATCGAGCACCGCCTTCGCTCCCTCTTCGAAGTAGAGCGGCCAATTGAACCGCCCACCGTGGAGAAGAGTGTTTAGCTTGGACGATAAGGTTCTGGCGTTCTCCACCGAGATTGATCCCGTCTCAGCGGCATCTTGAATGAGGGGCATCATCTCCTTTGCGGTGAACCTCACCGTTGCGACGAGTTCTGCATACGCTCGCAAGGATTGGAATGCCGCTAGGAGATTGCCGGCGTTAACCTGATCGATGATTGCCCGCGAGAACAGGACCGCCTTGGTCCAGCTGAGCGTGAAGATGAGACGGCTGTTCTCGCGAATGGCGATCATCTCGTCAGGATGGGAGCTTTTGAACTGGGCCTGTGTCGTTGCGTGGTATTCGCGCAATAACCCCTCAGCCTGGACGAGCGCCTGCGCAAACGCTTCCATGCTCTTGCGCGCTTCGCCAGTGACAGCATTCAACGCCGCATCACTGAAACTTCTCGTTGTCATACCCACCTCCGGACTACGCTTGTTATCAACATGCCGCGGTGGATGGCAGATCGATACGGACCTCGGCTGATAGGCAGCACTAGGGTCAAGCATCGCGAATAATCCTAGGACTTCTCCTTGACGCAAGCGCTAAGCGATGCGGAGCGGGATCGCTTGGATTAGCTCGATTCCCGTCCTTGGCGCCCTGCTAAGGTTGTTACATTCGTGCACGAGGTGATGCTCGCCTCAGACGTGGCTCAACCGTCGCCAAAACCAAAATGTCGGCGGTGCCATGAAAGCTGCTCTTTATGCTTCGGCGTTACCAGACGCAGTCTGGCTGTCTCTGGCTGCAGCAGCTCAAGCACTGTTGAATGAAGGTTGGGCTTGTAAATCGCGCGCCCTTCATTGGTGAAGCTCACCAAACCCTTGTCGAAAGCTGCGTCCCAATGTGCAGCGAGCAGCAAGCCATTCTCGGCATCAAGTCGTTCGGCATCATGGCGGCATAGTGCCCAAGGCACGATATGGCTCGCGCGCAGCAGTTCTAGCTGGGCGATACCGGTGACCGCACACTGGGCATCCCAATAAAGCAGCAGCGCACGGCGGAAGATGTCTTGACCCTTGCGCTGTTTGACCAACCGCTCGGCCTCGGTGTCGCCGAGCCCGCGCACTTCCACTTCGTATTCCGCAAGCGGCAGGGTGGGCAGGCTTGAAGCCAGCTGCCAAGCGCGAGAAAGCGCGCGGCGCATCTCAATCTGATCGACGAATCCGAAGGCCCCGCGGAACCGCCCCGGTGGCGGCGCGGCTGAAGCGGCATCCAATCGCTCGGCCACACCAGGATGCTCGACAGCAAGGAACCAGGCAGAGCCGTCGGCACTCACCGCCAATGCAATTTCACCCGGCACGTTCTCCTCGCTGGCGAAGAACAGCCAGCCGTTTGCGAGCCCCTTTTGACGGCGATAGCCGTGATTCGCGGCCGCTTCGATAAGTTCCGAACGCAGAGCAAATGGTGGGTCTTGGGCGCGGAGGTTGGTTTCCATGACGACGTCGAGGTCGCCGCTCACTCGGCCGCTTCGAGCTGCTCGTCGACGCCGATCGCTCCCCGCTCGCACTCAAGATTTCGCGACGCACATAGTCCTTGAAAGTCTCGACGGACACGAAGCAGCGGTAGTTTGCAGCGTTCGCCAGGGCGAGCAGTTCGGCACTCTCATCCAGCAGGAGCGCAACTCGCTCGGTCAGCTCCGCCTGGACCCCATCGGGCCACGCTAGATCAAGCAAAGCGAGCTGCTCGCCGGTGTCGGGATCGACGAGCTCGAACGACACCTGACCGCGCGACAGTCCCTGTCCCTCCAGCCAATCATTCAGCTCAATCAGTGCTTCTTCTTCCTCGACGCTCGAAACGCCGCCGAGCACGTTCCCGGCCGCTGAAGCGGGCACACTCGCCAACGCGGGGTCCATCGCCGCCAACCAGCGCTCGTCACCATTCAGCAACTCTTTGAAAACTCGGTTTGCCTCGTCAGCGAGCAAGTTCCGGCGCGCGTCGAGGAACCGATCGAAGTTCTCGATCCGCCACAGCTCGGGATCCATCGGCACCCATTGCGAGGCTAACGCACCCGGATGACGCTTCTCGATCTCCGGGAAATAGACCTCCGGACGGGTGTCCGAGATCTTCAAGTTCGTGCCCTTGGTTAGGAAGCAGAAATTGGCGAGGGCGTTGACCTTCGCGCGCCCCACGTTCGCCTTGTAGAGTTGCGCCTTTGGGAAGATGTGATGCACCTCCAGGCCGCTCAATTTGCCGAGAAGCTCCGCCTTGAGCTCAAGTCCGGATCCCCAATCGCGCGCGCCACGCACCCGTGTCAGCATATAGAGGATGGGATAGAAGCGCGCGCCCACGCTCCAAGAGTCGAAATGCGACGGCTCCACGCGAAGGCCGCCGCGCCACAGCCGCAGCACCTCGATCAACTTGTCGAGCCCGCCTTCCGGTCCTTCCAGCGCCTCGAGGTCCACGTCGATGAAGCTTTCGACCGACCCCGAGAACCGGCCCCACATCGCGGCCTGGGTATACCAGAACAGCAGTTTGTCGCGCTCCACCGCGTCGAGCTGGCCGCCCGGATGTCGAGGTAGCGGCTCATCACGGAGATCGCTCCGCGGCCGAACAGGACCCGGTCATGGTCTAGCCCCAGCCGCCCAGCGATGTAGTTGAGGCTGGTATCAATGTGCTTGCCCGCGCGCTTCAGCGCATCGCTAACCTCGGCTGCCGGCTTGTCATGCAGATAGAGGAACTTCGCCTCGCCCGTGAGGACGGTGTTCACCGAGCGCAGCAGCCAGTCGAGCGAAAAGTCGTAGCGATGGGCCTTCCAGCCGTCGAGCAGCAGTTTCATCCGAGCGCGAGCATCGGGCCAGCTTGCGCAGATCTTGGCGAGCGCGAGGTCGCCCTTGGACAGCTTGGTCCCGCCGCTATTCACCTTGTTGAAGATGTCCACCACGACGTCGAGCGTCATGTCAGGGCCGGTGATCTCCTCGATATGCAACCCGATGTCGCGGATGCCGAGCAGGCGGTTAAGCCGGCCGGCATACTCGCCTACCAACGCGGCGTGCTCCGGCCGCGTAGCGATTTCCGCGACTAGTTTGCCGAGCCCCTCGTTCCCGTGCGCGAAAAGCTGGCTAACATCGATCCAGAGTGGATCGTCGCGCATCGCGATCGGCTGGTAGAACTGGAACTCCTCGTTGGCGATGTGGAAATGCAAGCCTGTGAACGCCTGCTCGTTGCCGTCGAAGAATTTCGGCGCAGCGCCCCGGATGACGCCATACAGCGATGTCATGCGCTGCTGCCCGTCGAGCAACAGCTTTACGACGCCGGGCGCGAGCTCCTGGTCGCCACGGTGGATCGCCTCCTCGGATTGAGTGGCCCAAACCAGGAGCCCGCCGACCGGGTGCCTGCGGTAGAGCGACCCGAACAGTCCGCGCACCTGGTCGCGGCCCCAGACGTAGCCGCGCTGGAACTCGGGCAATGCCATGTGGCCATTGTCGATGTAATCGAGAATTGTGCTGATCTGCACGTTGCCTCCCTGTCTTGTCCCTCAGTGCCCATTCGCGCTTGATGATGTCACCGCCGCTTAACGATACCCATCCGTCCGTGGGCGCATGCCCTCGGCAATCAGGTTGTCGTAGGCGGCAAGCACCAGCCGGCGCGTGCGGTATTCGCCGAACTGGCGCTTTTCATTGTTCTGGAGGACGCGGAAAGTTTCGCTGGGGTAGTCGGCGCCCATTACGTCCTTCGGATCGAGCACGTAGCGCAGCTCTTCGCGGGTGAGGCCGTAGGCGAGGCCATACCAGGCGTCGAGCTCGGCGCGAAGCTGCGCGCGGCGTGGTTCATCCCAGGAGAACGGCGGGCCCTCACGGCCGAGGTCGCGGGCGAAGGGGGCCATGCTGTGGCTGGTGTAGGTCAGTTCCAGCACGCGGGTGACGATAAAGGCGAGGTCGGATTCGCTGTAGGCGGACGGCGGAAGAATGGGAAATTGGTTCAAATAGCCGTAGGTGAGGTGGTTACCCCCAACCTTCTGCCGAGCCACGAAATCGAGGGGCATTGAGGACAGATTGGCTTGAAGCGCCGCACATTGGCTCGGCTCAACATCAAAAAGGAATAACGGCATCGTGTGCCCCACGCCCGCCCTCGGTAACGCGGCGGCAATTGTTGTTCGCAACACGTGAGCGCTCGTGACATCACGCCAGCCTAGAAGCCAATCACGCTTCCAACCCTTCGATTGCAGTCGATCGTCAACCTCTCTTTTGGGCACCCAATAACGAGGGCTTGGGTCAAACTCATCGTCTTCCTTCTCGGCCTGCGTAACGTCCCTGCTCTCGGAGCCTTCGAAGGTCGCCCAGCGATGATCGAACTGGTGGATCATCTTTGCTTCGTAGAGCGGAACGTAACGCTCGCGCTCGTCCTCATCGGAGGTATCCATCTCCACAGTTAGCGGGGCGCGTGGATCGGCGTGATTGATCTTGATCCAGTCGGTGCCATCGCGAATCCAATTGTCATGTTCCAATTGCTCGGCGGTTCGGAACAGGCCGCTGTCGCTGGTCATGTTGAAGAGTCCTTGACGGAACTCCACGCCCCACGGGTTGGCTTCCGGCCCTGTGCCCTCATGGATCAGCACCGGCACACGGTTGTAGATGCGCGCAGTCAGCTCAGCGTCGTTCCGAGCGCGGAAAACCGGAGCGGTCCTGGTATTTGGATTGATCGCGGCAATCTCGCTGGGGGCGAGCAGGAAACGGCGGCGAGCGTCCTCCAGTCCCTCAACCTGCCGAAGAAAGAAAGCAAATTCTGCGCCTTCAGTATTGGACCCCAGCGTGAGCAACGCAAACCGAGTAGAATGATGGACACTCGGGAAAATAAACTCCTCGTTCTCAAAAGAATGAAGAGAAACAAGACGCTGACAGTCTACCAAATGGCCGAAGAATGGAGCTGTGGTGGCGTCGGTGGCGATGCCGGTGGGCACGATCAAGCCCGCTCGTCCGCCTTCGCGGGTCAGATTGAGGAAGTGTTCGGCGAACAATCCGTAAGTGTTCACCTTGCCGCGCGCGGTCAGGTCGAAACGACCACTAGCACGCGCGAACTCATTCATCGCATCGAACGTGCGCTTGTCGCGGGCAAACTCATCGAAAATCTCCGGGTGCTCGGTTTCGAGCGCGGCAATCGCCGCCTTCCGCGCCGCGCCCTTCATCTCCGCGATCTCGGGCACGCGGCTTTCGAAATATTCCTGCTCGCCTAGCTGGACGACTTCCCACGGCGGATTACCGAGCACGAGATCGAACCCGCCGCGCTCGATCACGATGTCAGGGAATGCCAACGGCCAATGCAGCGGCCGAGCAGCTTCGGCGGCATCGATCGCGGCGGCTTCCATCGGCCCATAATTGGTCCCACCGGCCAGCTTGCGACGCACGTCCGCCGTAGTCGGCACCATATCACGCCCGCGCACATCGGGCACCTCGGTCTTGGGTAGCAGGAACGCAGCGATGTAGAGATCGCAGGCAACCTTGGTGGCGTAGCGCGCCGGATCGTGCCGCCACGCCTCGAATCGGCGCTTTTTCTCCTCGACTTGCCCGACGGTGTCCTCGGGCATGCGCTTGATGATGGCAAGGTTAGCCGCCAGTTTCTTGGGTGGCATGGCTCCGCCGCCGCTGTGAAAATCGAAGGCGCCCTGGCCCTTCTTCGCGTCCTTATTGAGCTTGCCATAATATTTGGCCGCTTCCTTGCTGTCTCCGCTGAGCGGCTTGTAGGCTTCGTCTGGGATGCCTTCTTCAAGCGCGCCGAGATCGAACACCCCAGCAGCGCGTCGCCACAGCGGATGTTGGCGTCGAGAAAGCCGAGCGGCTGGCCGGGGCTGACGCTCTCGATCCACAGCGCGACCTTCGCCAGCTCGACCGCCATCGGATTACGGTCGGTGCCGTGGATGCAACGGCTGACCACATCGCGCAGCGCGGCCTGCTTCTCCTCCTTGCCGGCATCGGGATTGCGCCACAGCGCCACCCGGTCCGCCATCCGACGCGCGGCACCGAGTAGAAAGTGGCCGGAGCCGCAAGCCGGGTCGATCACACGCAGGTCGAGGACGGCGGCGGCTCTGTCCTGGCTCGTCTCGGCGTTCGCCTCGGCCTTCTCCAGCACCGGATCGAGCGCTGAACCGAGCAGTGTCTCCACGAGGCTATCGGGTGTGTAGTAGCTGCCGCTGATCTTGCGCGCGTTGCCCTTGCCGGTGCCGAGCACGAACTCGCCGTTTGGAGCGAGGCTGGGCCGAATCTCGAGCAGGCTTTCGTAAACGCTACCCAGCTCCTCTGTCTTCATGTCGCGCCAGTTGATGCGATGCAGGCCGCCGTCAACACGGATGAAGCCGAGGTTGAACAGCGCCTCGAGGAAATGGCGATTGGAGATGCGCGCCTCGTTCAGAGTCGGCGTAGCGCCACGCGCGAACAGCCCACCGAGTGCGGGAGGCCGAGCGCCGCCTCCCCGTGCTCCAAGGCGGCGAGCGCAATTTTCATGCCTTCCCAAGCGTCGTGGTGATGATCGCGCGCGACCCGGCGGCGCGATCGCTCACGCCAGAAGGTGAACGAGTAGTTCCCCGCATAGAGCGCGCGCACTCGTTGCGACACGTTACGTGGATGCAGCAGGTCCCGATCCTCAGCCACCGCCAAGAAGATCAGCCGATACACGGTGCGCAGCAACTCCTCGAACAGAGCCGTCAGCGAGAGCTCGTTCTCGACAATGCGTCGGCGAATGTCAGGATTGGCTTCGACCAAACCTTGGCCAAGTTGGCGAAGGGCTTCCTCGACTCCCTCCCGCAGGCGTTCGCGAGCGGCGGTGCCCTGTTTCAGCCCTTCCTCGCGCCACTGTTCGAGCGCGCAGTCTGAGGCCGCAGCGCCCTCGGCTCCGAACCGCGTGGCGTGCGTAAGCAACCACCAAGTAGTGAAGTCCGCAAACATCTCGTCTCGGAACATTGCTGCGAGATCCGCCTCGATCCATGCGGGCCGGGTGAGGCTTGCGTTGTCGCGCATCAGCCGCACGCGATCGCCGGCGAAAACGAGACCCCAGTAGAATTCCGGCTTGGCGTTCAGCCAGTCTTGGAGGAGCACGGTGGGGCTGCGGCGAGCGCGTCCGCCTTCACCGTCTCCAAACTCGGGCTGCGATTTAGCGAAAGCGTCTGCGCCGGGAACAGGAGCCGCGACCACGACTGGCACGCGCCCACCCTTCGCTTCCCATGCAATGCGAAACCGCCGGCTTCCCTCGTGGTGTTCGTGCGGGCCCGTCAGATCTGTGAACCCGAAGCATTGGATCAGAAGGTCGCGGGCAAACGCGGCGGTTTGAGTTACTGTGGGGCTTTCGATCCGGTCGAATTCGGACCAGAGCGCATGGCCGATGCTGTAATAGCGCGCGATCTCGTCGCGCAGCGTAGTGCCCTTGGGACAGGCGTAATCTGCAGCTCCTTTCGGGCCCATCTCAGCGGCAGCAATTTTGACGATCTGCTCAGGAGCAATCAGGCCGCCTTCTACTACGACGGCTTCAAGCGCTAGGGCGCCCGTGCGCGAACCGATGCGGACCATCAGTTCGCCTCTGGAACGAGCACGTAGAGGCCAATGACATCGGCCGGCAGGACTGGCGCGACCTCCGTCGTCGCACCCTCGCCGCGGGTAGCAGACTTCACCCTATCATGGTCCTCGCCGAGTTTCGCGGCGCGTTCATGCGCGTAGGAGGAGATCGCATCTTGGCATCCCGGTAAACGGTTGAGTGCTTCATTGACCTGCCTGGCGATAACCGGCGTAGCGACGTCGCCCGCGGCAGCCTGTTCGATCAAAGCCAGTGCCTCGGGACCAGTAGCAAGTGGGATGGTCTCTCCGCGCTCGAAGGCGACGGCGCTCGCTTCCTCCGCCAGCAGTGTCTTTCGCCCACTTGTCGTGAGAGTAAATCGCAGCCGCAGCAGAAGCACCGTGGTCAGCTTGTTGACTGCTGTGGAGCGCCACGCACCAGCTCGCCCCATAGGCTTGGCGCCGGTCACCCCGTCAGGATCGAGCGCACCCTCGCTAACGCTTTCGGCCAGCATCGACACAAGCGGATGCGTGCGGCCAACGTGGGTCGTGTCCGGCAAGGGGTCATCGTGAAATGATACCAGCCGCGTGCCGGTCAGACCGCGCGCCGCGAGCCGTTCCTGCAATTGCTGGGGCAGCTGGTCATAATGCACACGCCATGCGCTGCCTGCCTTACCCTCAACGTCGCCCATCGGCACGTCGATGCGGGCCAGAGCTCGACGGGTGAAGCGCTCCACTTGCTCCGGGCCACCGAGGAGGTCGCGCATCTTGTGCCATTCCGGCAGGACTTCTTGCGGCTGCAGCGCGGTCTGCGCGTAGCGCGTGCGGCTCTTCTTGGCGTTTGCCTCCGCATCGCGCCATTCGGCATCGAGCTGCGCCTCCGCATTGCCGAAGTCGAATGTGCCTTGCGCGCGGGGGCGCTAGAGCGGAGCAGCATCGCTTGCATCAACGCGTTCGTAACGCTGGCGGAATCCTCGGGGATCGGCACGGTGACGCCCGTCTCCCTCGCAATTCGCTCGGCTTTCTTGGTGATAACGTCGAGCACGGCACCGTCGATCATCGAGTTCTCGCCGAACATCATTACCGACCAGACCTCGCGCTCAGGCTGGCCGAAGCGGTCGACGCGCCCTTCTCGCTGCTGGTGACGGGTGGGATTCCAGTTAAGGTCGTAGTGGACCACGGCGTTGAACAGCGCCTGCAGGTTGATGCCTTCCGAAAGACAATCGGTGGCAACGAGGATACGGTGCGGATAGTCGGCCAGAGCTTCTACCCGCACGCGGCGTTCGTCGGGCGTTAGTCGGCCGGTGACGATCTCTATTGTATGCTTCTTGAATTGCTGTCGAAGTGCTTCGCCTACGGCCTCCGCGGTCGAGATAAAGCGACAGAAAACCACCGGCCTGGCGCCCTTAGCATCGAGGTCCTTGAGGTGCTGCACGAGCTTGCGCAGTTTGGGATCATCCAGGGGGCGCGCGGCCAGCGCTTCGGCCTGATCGATCAGCCTTTGCAGCGCCGCGGTTTCCTCTGCTTTCGGTGCCGTCGCCGGCTCGACATCGCTTTCGATGAGCTGACCGTCGTCCTCGTCTAGGATGGCCGTTTCGAGCGCGGCCTCGTCCGCCATGCCAACAAGCCTATTTCTGAGCGCGCTGATCGCCGCCGCAGGCGAGGAGCCGACGCAGCGCATCAGTGCCAGCGTGCCCAGAACGCGAGCCGCCTCGCACGTTCCCCGTCCGAGCGGGTGGCAACGCCGACGCAGTAATCGAGCACGTCTTCTTGGAACGTTTGAGACTCGCCGGAGAGAACGTAGGAAGCTGCTGAGGCCGGGAGCTTCATCGGCTTGGCGAAAGCACGCTCGGCGCCCCAGTTGTCCATGATGTCGGGCCGGCGGCGCTGGACGAAGTGCTGAGCAAGGCGGCGGCGATAGCGCTCCAGAGCGTTCGCATCCGGCGTATCGGGTTCGCTCGTCAGGTCTACGTGCAGCAGGCTCAGCAGGCGCGCGTAGGCGTCCTGGTTCCCACTGTGGGGTGTTGCGGTCAGCAGCAGCATGTGCCGGCTCTCGTCGTCAGCGAGCCGCTGCAGCAGCGCGAACCGTTGTTGTGTTCCGCACTCGTTTCCGCCCACGCAGGTGTGCGCCTCGTCGACGATGACCATGCCGGGACAGACGTCAGCGAAGCTGTCGCGGCGGGTGTCGGCCTTTATGTAGTCCAGGCTGACGACCGTATAGGGGTAGGCGGAAAATATGCTCTCTGAGAGGGCAAGGCCGCGCTCCAGCCCACGGGCGCGCGAGGACGTGACCGCGACGGCATCGATGTCGAACTTTTCCGCCAGCTCCCTGACCCACTGGTCAACCAAGTGCGGGGGCACAGCACGGTGAAGCGATCGACCTCGCCGCGGTCTATCATCTCCCGCACGATCATGCCGGCCTCGATCGTCTTGCCGATGCCGACATCGTCCGCGATCAGCAGCCGCTTCGTATCGAGGCGCAAAGCCATGAGCAGCGGCACGAGCTGATAGGCACGCGGCTCCACGCCCAAGTGCGCGGCGGAGCGGAATGGCCCCGCGCCGCGCCGGAGCGAGAGGCGCAACGCATCAGCGAGCAGGCGGGCAGCCTCCTGCGTGTCGAGGCTCTCCGCCGTTGGCGGAGCGAATGCCGTGCTGACGATCGGCTGGCGCTCGAGCAAGGGCGCGATGGTGATGGCGTCCTCTTCCGACCCTGAGAGCGGCCGCACCCGCAACAGCCCGTCGCGCTCCTGCTTGTCGAGCACGATCCAGTCCCGGCCGCGCGCTTTGACGAGATCGCCGCTCTGCAATTGCGCGAGGATCATGCATTCACTCCAAGCGCCAGTGCGAGTTCGGCAGGAATCGATTCTCCCGGCCTTTCGGGCAATTGAACGAGAACCCGCCCCATGTCCTCGCACCTCTGCGCTAAGCCGACTGGCGCTGACCCGACTGTCGCCATGACCATCAGATCCGGCCAGCACAGTGGATAGGTGCACCCTGCGATGGATTCAGTGGTGGGAGCCGGAGCGCCCCACTTCTCCAGCGCCTCCACCCAGCCCTCGCCACCCGCGGTTGCGCTTCGCCGCGCATCACCTCGCACCGCGTCAGACGATCTAGAAGCGATTGAACCTGGCCGTCGCTCCGCTCAATCAGCTCATGGTCGGGCTGGTTGTAGTAGGACAGTAGGCAGCGGTAGCAACCTTCCACGCAGGCATTGTCGCTGTCGTGCAGTGCGCCATCATCGTCGCGTTCGAGGTGAAGGAGATCAAGCGCCGTCGACGCCAACGTGCGCCAGCTGTCCGAGCCCGTCATCAGCCGCTTGAGCACGCCCGCGCCGCCCTCCGATGCCTCGTAAAGCAGGATCGCCTTGCGATTGTCCCGAGTAGGCAACGGCTCGCCAAGCAGTTCCCCGGTTTCCAGCACATGGACCGTCTCAATGGCGCGAACGAAGGCGTGCTGCAGGGTCGCCATCTGCACAGGACCGAAGCCAAGAGAGGGGCTGAACTGCACCAATAGTGCGTTCTTGGTATCCTCGACCATCGGCACGATGGACTGGCGGCGGGCGCTTTTCGGATCGGCGCCTTCCTCCTCGCCTGCCGCCTCGTTCTTCAGCCAGCGGCCGGTCAGGGTATCGATGTCAAAGCCGGTAATCTCTTGCGCCTTTCGACGCCGCAGCCCGAGATTAGCGCGGGCCAGCACAGTCTGCGGCCCATAGCGGAGCGTAACGATGGCGCCTTCGCCATCCCCCAGAACTAGCTCCTTCTGTCCGCCATCGGGCCAAGTGAAGATGGTGCGCACATCGAAACCGCGCCGTTGCCGATCCTCGTCATTCGCAGTGATCCGTGCGCCGGGAACGGCCTCGACGTTCTCGATGCGGTAAAGCTTCGAGAGGCGCCCCTCGCTCGTCAGCGGCGAAGCGCACACGGCGCAGCGTTCCTGCGTCTCGCCATCGTGGCCCGCGCCGCATTCGGTGCAGCACGTCAACGTCCGGGTAGCGAGATTCCCTTCCTGGTCGCGCGTGCCGGCGGGGAGTTTGGCACGGTTGCAGCGGTAGGCCTTCCCCTCGTGATAAACGAGGCTGTTCGGTCCGAACTCCGCGATCGCGAGGAAGCGCGGCCGTTGTAGGACAGTCGAGCCTTTTTCGGCATCTACGAACGCATAGAGCGGCAATCGTGGGAAGTTGTAGCCGGGCAGGAATCCCTCCGTGGCCAGGTAGCGGTATGAGTAAAAATCGGACCCGCTGCTGGCGCGACCGCTGTCTAGCAGTTCCAGCTGCTTGTTCGCCCGATGCTGGCGCGCTCCTGCCTCAGCCCGCTGCTCTTGGGAGAGACCCATCCGTCGGACAATCTCCTGAGCCGCCTCGAGCTCTTCCTGGGTCGATTCGCGAAGCTTCCTCCACCTGTCGAACGCTTCGTTGAATGCGCCTGCAGCTTCGAGCCAGAGGCGTTCCACGAACATCTCGACCGTGCCGAGACCTTCTGCAGCCAGAGCAAGGTCATCGACTGCTGCTCGAACCACCGCAATCGCACGCCTGCACGCAGTCTCGTCGGCACTCGCCTCAGAAGCCGCGGCGGCAAGTTCGGGCGACAAGGGTAACCCTTCGATCAGTTCAAGATTGGCGGGAATGGCGGCTTCGAGCGGCTTGACGCACGCAGCCAGCCATTCTGCCTGAACGTGCGCCGTGAGAAGGTCTGGGTTGGCCAAGTCGATCGCCGGCGGACGAACGACACCGGCAACTAGGTCACTGCGACGTTCGAAGTAGTATTGGTCGTGGGGCTCTGAGCGGCGCAATAGGTCACCACGAGGGCTGCCTGGCCGCTGCGCCCCGCACGACCGGCCCGCTGGACGTAGTTCGCCGGCGTAGGTGGAGCATTGCGCAAGTAGACGAAGTTCAATTGCGAGATGTCGACACCGAGTTCCATTGTAGGGGAGCAGAAAAGCACTGGCAGGAAGTCCTGCGGTTCCCCTCGTTGCGCATTTCGCCAACCTCCTTGGCGATCTGCGCGACGTCGGTGGGGCCGTAACGGAAGCGATTCTCGCGCCATTCCCGGACCTCGCTTTTGACCTGCGCTGTGTGCTCGCGCGCCTCAAAGCCGAACGGCAGCGCACCAGGATCGGCAAGCCGCATCGCGACATCCGAATAAAGCTGGGAGAAGAAGGCGTTCTCCTGTCCCCGTTTCGTATCACCCGTTCCCTTGTGAAGCCTCACAGCATCCGGTGCGAGGCGCCATCCGGTAAGATCCCGCGTCGAAAATTTACGAGCGATGTAGTGGCTCTCTGCCGCGAGCAGCATCGCCGCTATCAACGCCTCGCGGTCTGTGACCGATAGGCTGCCCGCCAGCTTGCCGATGTCGCGACCCAGCACACTCCGGCCGGTCGCCCGGATAACGTCTCGTTCCCCTTCTGGCGCGCGCTTCCTATGACTAGGGTGCCTGCTCGCGAGAGGCTCTCTCGCTCTTCCTTGCCGATAGCCCAAGGATCTTTGAGTAAGTGCCGCGAGCGTTCGGCGACTTGGTCGAGATCCGTGGCGTCCAGGGCGTCGACGGCAACAGCAAGTCCCTGTCGCATCGCGTCAAACAGGCGCGTGAATACCTTTTTCCTAACGTCGATCGTCAATTCGGAAAGTAAGGCGAAGCCCCTGCGCTCTGTATCGCTAAGATCACCCTGTAACCCCGCTCCAGCGCAAGCATCCTCGTCAGCCGCAAGTGATGCGGTCGCAGGATAAGCGACACAGATGAGCCCAAGTTGGTCGAGGTTGGGATTGGTGTAACGCCACCCGCGTCGCAGGTCGGTCCATAGCCGATGCGCCAATACCCGGTTCAACGTGCGTTTGGCGTCATCGAGTGCCGCAAAATCGCGTCGGCCGGTATCCTGCATCCACTCGGCCCGGCGCCGTTCGTTCTCCGGTTCGAAGCCAAGAGCCTTACGCAGGGCGTTACCGAACTCTTCGTGACTGAGCCCGTCCACGCCGGCTTCTTCCACCGCGCGCAGCATTGCGCCCCGTAGGAGTGTGACGAAAATGAAGTCGTTGAAGTGCCCAGCCTGGAGGGCCGCATCCTGCCGATTATCAGTGAACCCCAGCAGTTTTCGACGGTGTTCGTCCTCAGGCGCGCGGGCACGATCCATCCAGTCGAGCGCCGCGGTCGTAATCATCGTCGTGGCAGAGCTTCGGCCCTCGGACGAAAGCCCCGCGAGCTTGTTGATGTCTCGGGCCTGGGGGCTGGTTCGTAGCGACACTGCGGGCAGAAACGGAACTTGCCAGGGAAGAACCATGAGCGGAGCCCGATGCCCTCGCCCTTTTCGCGACCGTCCCGTGCGAGATGCATCAGGCGGCCCTCGTGCTTTCCACGATGGCTATTCCTCAGACGAGGACCTGAACTACCCTCTTCAAGCCAAGCATCGGGATAGTCCTCGACGTTGCCGGCGAAGGCGAGATCGCCTGCTGCGTCCGGCACGAGGAAGCCCGTCCAATTGCCGTCCAGGTCAGGTTCGTCTCGCGGAGTTGCGTCGATTGAGCGAGGAAGAACCTGCCCCTCGCTGTCAATCGACACACTGTGCACCTCCTGACCGCACTCGCGGCAGAAGAAAACAGGATAGAGTCGTGCATCCGGTGTATCACGATCAAACTTCTCGCCGGCAAGCGAGACAGTCCGCTTATCAACTGCCTCGAGTGTAGAGTGTGCATGGCCGGCGCCCGCAATGAAGCGGTGCAGCTTGAACGCCATGAACGCGGGATCCGGCGCGTTCCTGTTGTCACTCATGATCACGAGTTGCCGCATGAGCGCTTCGCGGCATGTCTTCTCGTCCAGGCCGGAATGTGCCCCCAGGTCTCGCGCGGCCTGGGTCAAGGTCATTGGTGGCCTACGCCTAACTGTTTCGCCCAGATGGAGTCCTACCTGCTCCTCAACCCAAATCGCCAACGGATCGGTTTCAAAGTCGGCGGGGCCCGTATTTTGAGATGGCTCCACTATGGCCCGGCGCAGCGCGTGAAGGTATTCTGCTTCATTCGTTGGCTTGATGGTGCGACGCTGGAGCGTCTCGGTAATGACATCGTCGGGTAGGACTGCGCTCCCGAACAAGCGGGTGCCTACTTCCGCGACCGCAAGGCGTCCGGCATCCTCGTCGCCGGACGCCATCGTCGCCGACGTGCCGACACACAGCATCTCAGGCGATCCCACGCGCTCGCGAACTCGCCGAACGAGCATCGCTACGTCAGCGCCTTGCCGGCCGCGGTAGGTATGCAGCTCGTCGAGCACGAGAAACTCTAGGCCACGCATGTTCTCGATGACGGCGCGGTCGAGATGGTCCTGCCGCGTCATCAGCAGTTCAAGCATCATAAAATTTGTGAGGATAATGTCTGGCTTTTCGGCCGCCGCTGCCCGGCGCTCGCTGTCCTGTTCCTGCCCGGTGTAACGTCGGAATGTAGGCCGCAACTCGTCGGGCAAACCGCACCCGCCGATGAACTTTTCTAGTTCTTCTCGCTGGGAGTTCGCCAGCGCGTTCATGGGATAAATAATGACAGCACGTGTGCGTTGAGGCTCACCTGCCCGCCGTGCTTTTAGGATGCGGTCGATGATGGGCACGAAAAAGCACAGCGACTTACCCGATCCAGTGCCCGTCGTGACGATGTAGTTCTTACCTTGCTGCGCCTTCGAGAGCGCCTGCTCCTGGTGCCGGTGCAAACGAATGGGCTTGCGAGGCTGGCCCGCGGCAAAAACCTGCGGCAGACCGGCATCAATGAAACCGTTGGCGGCGAGCGCTTCCAGCGTCTCTTGGGCCGGTCGAAAATTCGGATTCAAGCCGATCAAGGGCTCAGGCCAGAAGGCGTTGCTCGCGTAGATCCGGTCGATCTTGGCCTTCAGATCCTGTGCTCGGATCGATGTGAATGAGCGCGTGAAGTCTTGATAGCGCGCGACCAGCTTCTCATCGAGATCGAAGACATTCACGGCAGCTTTCCCACCAGCTCGAGTGCAGCCGAGAAGGAACGGCCCTCAAATTTGACCCGATTCTCAAGTGGCCGATTAGGCAGATGCTCAGCCGCGCGCACACCCTCGCCGCGCGGCATCAAGTCCAATGTGGGCAACCCTGCTCCCCGCTACGCTTCAACCCGAGCAAAGCGACAGTAGCCGGAGAACACCTGGTATCGCTAGCGGGAAGAAACACCGCTACCGAAGCCCGAACTCAAGTTCCTGACTGATCCTTTGAATGTCGGGGCATTCGCCGAGTGACCGTCCCGCGTTGCGGGCCGCGTCCATCGCCTCGAAGATTTGGTCGACGAACCGTGAGATCACTTCCCTCTGTCTTGCCGCAGCCTCAGCTTTAGCTCGTTCCCGCTGGATAGCCTCGGCATCGAGCCGCGTCTCAATCGCGCCAATTGTCTCGGCGATCCTGGATGCCTTCACACATCCGCGCCTGGCAAACTCTCGCGAAACGGTAGGTGGCGAAACCCCGAGATCTCGCGCGATCTGCACGGCGTGGCGTTCACCTAATTCATAGGAGGCGGCGGCGGTATCCCACTGCTCTTTACTAATCCGATTCGGTCGTTGTAGCGGCATGCGTCAGTATAGCATGGCCGAAGGCCAAATGCATGAAAGTAATGTTTCCCGTCAGGTGCCAGCGTCGGTGAATTTCATCAGAAATGGCACAAAACCGCCAGGACTCTGTAGGGCACAAACTACTCTTGATGCTTTCTTGATTGGATGGTGGACTATGCACTGCCAAACATTCACAAGCGCTCGAGCAGTTCCGTAAGAACCAGCCGCTAATTTGGCGCGAGGCCAAAGCTATCCAGAGGGGCCCTCAGCCGAAACAAAGCCCCACTCTCCGTCAGGGTCGCGTAGGACCAATCCTTCGCACCCGAACTCAAGAGCTTCATAGACGGCGTCGTTGGCAGGCTCGTTGAGCTGCTGAAGTTCCAATTCGCGTAACATGATGGTGTCTGGGTCGCCCCCAACCACCCAGAGATAATGCTCAAAGATCTCCGAGGCTCGATCGACATCAGCCGCCAGGACGAACGCCTCGACTGTTCCGAGGTCCCGCATCTCGGATATGCGGATCATGACACATCTCCGGGATGCTTAAGAGTGGACAGCCGATCGAACTCGGCTTGCACCCGCGAGATTCGCCAGCCTTCACCGTGTTGATACGTTCCGAAGCCTTGCTGTTCCCAAGACAGGGCTTCGCGAAGGTGTTCCTGGCAAGGACGGGCGACAGTATTGGGGGTCAGCTCCAGAACCCAGACCTTTGAGGGCCTGACGCTCTCAAGGACGATACAGACTGAATAGAGCTCTAGGGCCTCGTCCGAGTCCTCGGCAAATAGATAGCGGCAGCACCCCGCATCCGTAGAACAGTAGAAGAGCCTCACTTCGATAACCTCATGACGTTGTTGACGATGAGGTCAGAGTTACCGTTACGCTCTCATGGAAGCGGGTGGCTTCGTATTGGCTTACGTCGCTGCTGGTAGCGCCCTGCGGCCGCTACCAGGCGTCGCCTACGCTGCGCTCCGGCTTGCCTGTTATTCTTGAGTGGTCCCTATGAGCTTCTGAAAGCCATACCTCTGGATCACCACGGCGCTGAGCGCGTAGCGTCCGACCTGCCGATCGGGAGCTCGTCGCGAGCATCTTGTGATGACAAGATCCACTCGTGCCTAGGCTCCGCGTCCGCGCGACGATCAGGGACGCCTCGATGCCGATTGGCTATTGGTGCGTCCGACACCTTCGGACGGCAGCTCTCCGTTGATGGCGAGGTGCGCATCGGCGTTCCTTGAGCTTGTCATCTCGATGGAAGTCCCACGAGTGCAGATAATCGTGGTCGTGGCGCAGCGCCTCCTTCGTGCGATAGACTGCAGCGCCCCGATCGAAGTCGGCCGTAATGTGGATTGTGCCAGACCCCTCGGTTACCTCTTGCCAGATCTGTTCCAGCTTCCATTCCCATGGCAGCTGTCTGAGCTGGTCACCCCATTGAGCCTCGGAAAGGTCGGCGAAGCAGTGGAGGTGAGGATTGGTCGAAAGCTTCTCCGGCAACGCAATGACTTTGAGTCGATCATGTGAATTGCGCAGGTGCACATGCCTGCATCCGAGCATGTAGCTATCCCAGCGGAAGGTGGTGCGACGGAACATCTCGGTAAGCGCTCGGTCATTGATGTCGTCATGCCGATTGGGTGCGAGATCAATCGCGTGCGTCGCCGTCGTCATGATCCACTCGACGAGTCCTAGGCGCCGGGAGGTTCGAGACATTGGGGATGATGATGTTGCGATCATATGAGGCTACATCATAGCCTACGTGTGCGTGTTGTTCAACACGCATTATGCCGATCGTAACGCTGTAGCGAACCTTTCCATGAGCCGGCGCGGCATCCCGTCGGAGCGGGCATATGGGACTGCTGCACGAATCAGCTCCATGACGGGCACCTCCGCAAGTGAGAGCCAGCGCCGCTCCGGCCTACTCTCGGCGACAATCTCTCTCATCACCTGGCGGTGCTCGGCAGGGAGCGTCGACAAAGGCCGGCCGGCGATCGCCTCGAGCTCGTCCACGAACTCGTCAGATGATGACGTAATCAGACTCCAATCGACTTCGTCATGACGTTGGTGAAGCACAGCGAGGAGGAACTCTCTCTCTGGTAAACCTACAGCCCGAGCAATGTCGGTTGCGCGATCAACAGGGATCGGAACCCGGCCGTTGGCCATGTGACTGAGGACAACGGCCTGCTTGTAGCCCAGCTCCTTGCCTATCGCGCGCACACTCATGCGCTCCGTATCCGCCTTCCGCCGCAGCGCGCTCGCAAGTAGCTGCGCCGCACGGGTGTTCGCGTAGGGATGCTCATCGACCATGCAACGATCCTATCAATAATCTATTTACAAGAACACATGCGTGTCATATAGCACGCATATGACAACGATAACCAAAGCGCCGGCGGTTGAGCTGGCACAAAAACTACGATGCGCTGCTAGCCGGCGTTCGATGCTCCGTTTGACGCCCGAGCACGTCGCGATCCTCATGCAGCCGCAAATATACGGTCGAATAAGCGACCTCGAAGCAACGGAATTGAGGGCAGCATGTCTCTGACCAGCAGGATAAGCCTCGCGGAAGCCAGCGATGAGAGCGGCTGCCACGCAGTCCAATCAGTCAGAGCCACACGGCCCTACACGCCTGAGACCCTCTCGGAGCGGTGGAGCTGCAGCGCCGAGAAAGTGCGCCAAATGATCCACCGTGGCGAGCTTGCTGCCTTTCCGCTTGGCAAGCTCTTCCGCATCCCCGCCCTAGAAGTTGAGAGATACGAATGCGCCCACTTGCGTCCAGTGAAGAATATGAACTCGTTCCACACCGAGGCAAGCTCGCCGTTGCTATCGGAACGGGAAAGGCTCGCCGTCGGATCTCGACTGGCACGTCTGACCCTGGTCTCGCCCGAGTAGTCGCACGGCAGATCTGGGAGAAGCTTCACGCTCCAGCTTCCGAGCGTCTCGACGACCTTTGGAAGCACTATCTTGCCGACCGCCGCAAGGATCGGAAGGATGTGACCCGGCAGGAGAACGCTTGGAAGCACCTTCAGCCAGTATTTGGTCACTTCCTTGGCACCGACATCAGCAAGGACGATTGCCGCGCCTATGCAAAGTTGCGGCGGCGTTTTGGTGCAGCACCAGGAACCGTGAGAACGGAACTCGAATATTTGCGGGCTTGTCTAAACCTTCGCTACGGTCGGGGTCACAATCGAGTATGGCTTCCGACTGGGAGCCCTCCTCGCGATCGATACCTGACGCGAGAAGAGTTCGATATGCTGCTGAGCAACGTCCAAACCGCGCATGTGCGACTGTTCATCATCCTAGCGATGACGACCGGCGCCCGCATGAGCGCAATTCTGGAGCTCCGGTGGGATCAGGTGGACTTCAAACACCGGACTGTAAACTTCAATTCCCCGGAGCATGAGCAAACTAACAAAAGACGTCCGGTGGTGCCTCTCAACCAACGGGCCCTTGCTGCTCTTGAGGACGCTGCACGCGGTGCTTTGACTGCTTTTGTGATCGAGTGGAGCGGGGAGCGCGTAAAGAGCATCAAGAAGGCCGTCAGAATGGCGGCGAAGCGTTCGGGCATTCCTTGCTCACCTCATGTCTTCCGCCACACCGCCGGTGTTTGGATGGCTCAGGCCGACGTGCCCATGCAGAAAATCTCACAGTTCTTGGGACACACCTCGACGCGTGTCACGGAGCGAACCTATGCGCGCTACTCGCCTTCATTCATGAAGGATGCCGCGGCAGCGCTGGAGTTTTGACGCCGCCGCACTTCACTCAGCTTTGAAGCAATACGTCTTCGGGCAATTGTTCGTCCTCGTCCTCGCCTTCCCACTTCGATCGGCGGAATGCCGCCGAAACATACTCGAGCGGGACGGTGCACAGCGCGATGTGCGAGTTTAGTATCAACACCTCCTCGCCGTCTGCATCGACAAAGGATACCTGACTTAGGAAGGAATCATCGTCCGCGCCGTCATACATCTCGAGATAGTGGAATATGTCTGAGAGATTATCCGCCTCGCCCGCTTGATCATCGTCTTCGTCATCCACCTGATCCGGCTCGACGTCGAAAGTTAGCGGTTCGGTCGAGTCCGTGAGCCACACCTTCAACGGCTCTTCATCTTCCGCGCTCTCAACCCCTTCACTCACAGGGGCGCCGACATCGTATAAGAACTGGCAAAAAGACATTTCTCTGAGATTGAGGGCCACCCTCTCAGTGGGCGTGTCAAAGACCACGAAATAGTAATCCAATCGGTTTTTAAGCACGGATTGGAGTCGCGCCCGATCCTTTAGGCTGATGTTGAAGTCGCGTGCGAAGCCGCCGCGCATTCTGACATCCAGCCGGTAGTGACGAGGATCTATGTCGATACCCGCTTTGGCCAACGCGATGGCTCTTTTATCGAGCGGTGCGACTTCCTCAGGCACCTGGACCGTCTGCGAAGCCGGGAACAACTCGCGTATCGGAGCTTGGAGCGCGTGCGCGAGCTTGCGAGCAAGGTCGACCTTGGCTGCTTGGAACCCAGACTCAATCCGCTGGATCTGTTGCTGGCTTGTGCCTGCAAGCTCCGCCAATTGGCGCTGGGTCATACCCTCTTCAAGCGCAGTGCTCGGATATTGTTTTGAATCATCGACTAGCTCCCTGAACCGTTCAGAGAACATAGTTTGACACGTTATAGTGTCAAGATACACGTTTGTGTGTTATGGTATGTATGCATGTGTCTACGGCGAAACATCGGCGACCGCTAAGTCGAAGAACTCGCTAGGACGTCCCAAGGCGTAATCATCCGCTGCAGCGCTTCGGTGCTCTTTCCAGACGCAGTGACGAAAATGGCCCCCACGCGGGTCGTTGGGGTCTCCAAAGCAACGAACATGTCCGTGAGGTCGTCTAGCAGAGTTGTCGGCCTTACGAACCTAAATGCCTCGGTGTGACCTGCGTCGAGCCGGCAATGCCGCAAAATCTCGCTGACCGTCATGTCACGAGCGATGATTGTCTCCGTATCTGCCCACAAATGGTCGAAGACCGCTGACTCGTTGAACACTCCAACCACCGCATCGCGCTCATCGAGTATGGGTAAGTGGCTAAACCCGCCCTGCCTCATCGCCTCTGCTAGATCACCGAGCTTATCGGTCAGCTTGGCGACGACAATCTCATTTCGCGAGACGCCTACTCGGCTCGCCACGGGGGATTCTGCAGGTGACGGAGTAACGCCTGCACTTCAGCGAGGAACGACTCTGTCACTTGAACAGCGCCCCCTCCGACCTGTGTTGGGGGTGCTGGAGAGCGTTCCGAACATCTTTCACGTAGAAAAGGAGAGTGCGGTTCCTCCGCACTAAGCCGTCATGGCTCGCGGCTCTGTCGATCTTAAATTCGACTGACGCCGCATCACCTGCGCGGCGATTGACCTCCGCCTTGACCCTCTCGAAGGTGCGAATGAACTCTTCCGTTATGCGATCCAAATCCACATCTCCGCCGACCCCGCACTCCAATGGCCGGCATCCTCATCTTTGGTGCAACTGCACCAGCCGAACCCTGCAGGCAGAGTTAGCGCTTTTGACTAAGCACCTGAGATCACGAGAGAAAAATGGTGGGCGTGGCAAGGATTGAACTTGCGACCCCTGCGATGTCAACACAGTGCTCTACCACTGAGCTACACGCCCACTCGGGAGGCGCATGTAGAGAGCGGCGGCGGGTGGCGCAACCCTTTGTGGCGGCTCTTCGGCGGTTGCGTGCCAAGGGCGGAGATGGGACACTCTACCGATGTCCACACTCCGCATCGAACGACGGTTTCGCGGGCCGCCAGAGTCCGGCAATGGTGGCTATGCGGCCGGCCTGGTCGCCGCTGCCCTCGGGGGCTCGAACTGCACCGTCACCTTGAAGTCACCGCCCCGATCGGGCGCAACCTCACCCTCTCGACCGATGCCGACGGCGCGACATTGTTCGACGACGGGACCATCGTCGTCACCGCTTCACGAGATCCTGTTGAGGTGGAGGTCCCGCCTCCACCCACACTCGCGGAAGCGCAGGACGCCGAACCTCGCTTCACCGGACATGTGCACCACATCTTTCCAGGCTGCTTCGTCTGCGGGCCAGAACGGGAACGTGGCGACGGGATGCGGATCTTTCCGGGTTCATTGCATGACGGAGCCGATCGCGTCGCTGCGACATGGACGCCTGATGCGAGCGTCGGCGACGCGGACGGTTTCGTCCTGCCCGAGTTCCTGTGGGCCGCTTTGGACTGCCCGGGATACTTTGCCGTCGAAAGCACCGCCGGCCTTGCCTTGCTCGGACGCATGTCGGCGACCATTCACCGGCAGGCACAAATCGGCGAGCCACTGATCGTCACTGGGTGGCCCATCTCCGCCGAAGGTCGCAAGCATCGCGTCGGAAGCGCCCTGCACGATGCGAATGGCGATTTGATCGCGGCTGCGACCGCGACCTGGATCACGCTGAATGAGGCGAAAGCCGCCTAGAGGCGGCCGTGTTGATCTTCGGTCTGGAAGATTCGGTCTACTTCAGCGACCAGATCCTTCAGGTGAAACGGCTTCGACAGGAGTTTCGCTCCCGGAGTCGTCCGGCCGCCCTGAAGCGCCACCGCGGCAAAACCGGTGATGAACATCACGCGGATCTCGGGATCGATTGAAGAAGCCTTCTGGGCGAGCTCGATCCCGTCCATCTCAGGCATGACGATGTCGGTCAGAAGCAGGTCGAAACGGTCGGTTTCCAGAAGAGGCATGGCCTCCGTTCCGCACCCAACCGCAGAGACTTCATAGCCGACACGCTGCAAAGCGCGCTGCAGATACTCGCGCATGGAGCTGTCGTCTTCGGCCAGAAGAATTTTCGCCATATGTGCCCTTATGCTCGGAACGCTTAATTTTTTCCAGCGTCATAGGTTGCAATTGCCCCGAAACGCGACACTCATGGGGTGATGGCCATGAACAGGACCACCTGCCCCTAATGTCTCTTGCCCCTCCGGCCATTTTTCCATCCACCGCCGAATTCCCGGTGCTGCTGTCCGTTCCGCACGCCGGCCGGGACTACCCCGAGTGGCTGATCGCCCTATGCAAGGGCGGAGCATCGGCGCTGTACGCGCTCGAAGACCCGTTGGTCGACGACCTCGTCGAAACCACTGTCGACAAGGGCTTCGGCGCCGTAATCGCGCGCGCGCCGCGAGCGGCCGTGGATTGCAATCGGGCCGAAGACGAGATCGACCCGACCGTTATTCGCTCGGGGCCGATCGCTTCGCTGAGCCCGCGGGCGCGCGGCGGGCTGGGTATCGTCCCCGGCCGCACAGCATCGCATGGCCCGCTTTGGCGACAGGCCATCCCGCGTCACGAGCTTGAGGAGCGCCTGGCCCAGGCGCACCGCCCCTATCACAAGGCGATCGAGGACGCTTTGAGGCGCCTGCTGGATACGTTCGGCTGCGCGCTGTTGCTCGATTGTCATTCCATGCCGCCGCCCGAAGAGGGGCCGGCCATCGTGATCGGCGACCGCTACGGGCAAAGCGCGGCGCCATGGGTGACGACGGAGGCGGTGAAGATCGTCACCTCGCTCGGATTTCGGGCAGGCGTGAACCAGCCCTTCGCAGGCGGGCACATCGTCCAGCGCCACGGTGCACCGGCACGCGGGATTCACGCGATCCAGATCGAGATCGACCGCCGTTGCTACATGCGGCCGAACCTCGTCGGACGCGGACCCGGGTTTGGAAAAGTGTCCCGCCTGTTCGAGCAACTCGCCCTTCGACTTGGCCAGCATTTGCTCGACCGACGCTTCTCGGAAGCCGCCGAATAGCCAAAGAAAAAGGGCCGTCCCGAAGTTGCGGAACGGCCCAGTTCAGGGAGGAACGCACTCAAGGTGCGTCGCTCACGCCGCCTAAGGGGGAGCTGGCGGCAGCGAGCAAGAGTTAGATGGTTACGCGGCGGCCGTTTTCAATTCCCCCACCGCGCGATCCTCACGCGTCGGCTGTCGCCGGCTGAGGAATTGCGATCGGCCCCTTCCCCTGCTGGACCTGAAGCGAGAACACTTCACGGATCTGCGACAGTGAGAAGAGGTGCGCGTAGATGAGGGCAAGCATGCCGCTCTGGTTCATCTTGCGGAGCTCGTCGCCGCGCAAGTTCCGGAGCTTCTCCTCGTCCACCATGCGGAAGCCACGGTAAACGAACGGCTGCGTCGCGCCTTCCGGCTGGATCGCGACTTCACCGTCCATCAGCAGATCGCTGGTCTTCAGTTCCTGGATGAATGCGGCGGTGCGCTGACCCGCAGTCTCGAACTGTTCGCAGAACTGAAGGACAGCCTTGGTCGCTTCCGAAGGCTGGTCGCCGTCGAACAGTGGCTCGCCTTCGGCGAATTCGCCGACCGCGCCCGACGTCGGGTCGAAGCACAGCGACAGCTCGTCGCTCTCCGGCGCGAGGCGGGCGAGAAGGAACGGATACCGGCGCATGTAGGCCGGGATGTAAATCGCCGGATCGTGCGGAATACCGCTAGCATCCAGGAAGACATTCGAGCCTTCGTTAAGCCCCATCAGGGCCAACGGGACGGGATCGCCGCCGACCGAGAAAACAATCGGATAATGGCGCTGAAGCAAGGCGAACTCATCGACCGTGACCGGCACGGCGTGGGTCTCGCCCATCTGCGGTGCGCTCTCGATGCGGCGAATACGCATATTGCCGTGTTGAGGTCCGTTGAGAGCTTCCAGCTTGTTATAGAAAAGCGGTAGTTCCTGAGTGGGCGCAGCAGTCGCCATATTCCGAGTTTCTCCTGGGCGTCGTTTCGGGGGCACTCGCGCGCGTTCCACCGGGCCGACTGGAAATTGTGCGCAGCGCTGTAGGCATGGGCCTCAACTAAGGCAAGTGCCGCGGCTAGCCCCTATGCCGGGCGTATCAATTCATTGATTGTTCAACGGGGTGGCCGCAAAGCAAGGAGAACCGGGGACGACTGCCTGAATGCCGATAACGCTTTTCCTTTCGCTGCTTCAGGCGATGTTGGGGCTCGCCGCAGCCGAGCAGCCCGACCAGGTGCGCACACTCGTCGTCCAGGAAGAAGTGATCATGCGCATTCCGGTCCGGCCGCGCCCGATGCAGCCGGATGCGTGGGAGGTGCAGAAGGGCCCGAAATGCATCGATGCGTCGACGATACGCGGAGCGGCCCTTTCCGGCAGGGAGTCGGTCGACTTGATGTTGTACGATCGCAGTCGGGTCCGCGCGGAGCTTTCGGAAGATTGTCCGGCGCTCGACTTCTACAACGGATTTTACGTGACTCCCGAAAACGGAAAGCTCTGCGCGAAGCGGGACGACATCCACTCCCGCATCGGACGGAGCTGCCGCATCGAGCGATTTCGGCGGCTGGTCCCGAGGGTCCTCTCGCGCTGATTCCTTGACAATTTTGAAAAGCGCGCCTTAGCCACCACCTTACGAGAAAGCCGCGTCCCGAACGCGACTGCATCGTCTTTCATCCGGATTCACCATGACTTTTGCCGATCTCGGCCTTTCAGACCAATTGCTCCGTGCCGTGGAGGAAAGCGGCTATACCGAGCCGACCCCGATCCAGCGGGGCGCGATTCCATCCGTGCTGATGGGCCGCGACCTCATCGGCATCGCCCAGACCGGAACGGGCAAGACGGCCAGCTTCGTGCTGCCGATGATCGACATCCTCGCCCACGGCCGCAGCCGCGCGCTGATGCCGCGCTCGCTGATCCTGGAACCGACGCGCGAACTCGCTGCCCAGGTTTCCGAGAACTTCGAGAAGTACGGCAAGTACAACAAGCTCTCCATGGCGCTGCTGATCGGGGGCGTGCAGATGGGCGACCAGGTCAAGGCACTGGAAAAGGGCGTCGACGTTCTGATCGCCACCCCCGGACGGTTGATGGACCTGTTCCAGCGCGGCAAGATCCTGCTCAACGGTTGCGAACTGCTCGTCATCGACGAAGCCGACCGCATGCTCGACATGGGCTTCATCCCGGACATCGAGGAAATCTGCTCGAAGCTGCCAAAGAACCGGCAGACCCTGCTCTTCTCGGCGACCATGCCGCCGCCGATCCAGAAGCTGGCGGCGAAGTTCCTCAATGAGCCGAAGCGGATCGAGGTCGCTCGTCCCGCCACCGCCAACGTCAACATCGAACAGAAGCTGGTCCAGGTCTCGCCCGACAAGAAGCGCGACACGCTGCGCAATCTGCTGCGGAGCGATGACGTCAAGAACGCCATCATCTTCTGCAATCGCAAGACGACCGTGCGGGAGCTGGCGACGAGCCTGAAGCGCTCGGGCTTTGCGGTTGGACAAATCCACGGCGACATGGACCAATCGGACCGCATCGCCGAGTTCGAGCGGTTCAAGCGCGACGAGATCAACATCCTCGTCGCGTCCGACGTTGCCGCCCGCGGTCTCGACGTGAAGGGTGTCAGCCACGTCTTCAATTTCGACGTTCCCTGGCAGCCGGACGATTATGTGCACCGCATCGGTCGGACCGGCCGCGCCGGAGCGACTGGCACCGCGATTACGCTTGCGACGCGGGAAGATCGCGAGGCGATTGCCGCGATCGAGAAGCTGACCGGCGGTCCTATCGCCAGAGCTGACGAGCCCGCCAAGGTTGAGACTGCGGCCGAACGGCCAGGTCGTGCCGAAAAGCCTGCCCGCACGGAAAAGCCTCCGCGAGCTGAGAAGCCGAAGCGTGAACCTCGCCGTCCCAGGGAGCAGCGTGACGAGCACGAGGAGACCCACGAGCGCTCGCTCGTCGTCGAGGACATCCAACCGGAGTGGAACGGGCCCCTCCCCTCGTTCCTCTCGGTCGGCGCTGCCTAAGGCACATTCGTGTTTCTAGAAGGCGCCTTTTCGCCTTCCTAGCTGTTGTCCCTAACCGAAAAGGGACTTCAGCGATGACCGAGTACGTTCCCCGAAAGTGTGGACATGGGAGCAGCCCAGCGGCGGCCAGTTCGCCAGCATCAACCGGCCGGTCGCCGGACCGACGCACGACAGGGTATTGCCGGTCGGGAAGCATCCCTTTCAGCTCTATTCGCTTGGAACTCCAAACGGACAGAAGGTGACCATCATGTTCGAGGAACTGCTCGAACTCGGTCATAAAGATGCCGATTATGACGCCTGGCTGATCAACATTGGCCAAGGCGACCAATTCGGAAGCGGCTTCGTCGAGGTGAACCCGAATTCCAAGATCCCCGCTCTGGTCGACCGCAGCGGTCCCGAACCAGTCCGTATCTTCGAGTCCGGAGCAATTCTCGTGCACCTCGCGGAGAAATTCGGCGAGCTTCTTCCGAAGTCCGGACCGGAACGCGCCGAAGCGCTTTCGTGGCTCTTCTGGCAGATGGGCAGCGCGCCCTTCCTGGGCGGCGGGTTTGGACACTTCTTCGCTTATGCGCCTGCGAAGCAGGAATATCCGATCAATCGCTATGCGATGGAAACCAAGCGCCAGTTGGACGTGCTCGACCGCCAGCTTGCGGACCATGAGTTCATTGCAGGCAGCGATTACACGATCGCCGATATCGCGATTTGGCCCTGGTACGGGCAGCTCGCCCTCGATCGCAGCTACAAGGGCGCAGGCGAATTCCTATCGGTCGGCCACTACTCCAACCTTCAGCGGTGGGCGCGCCAAATCGATGCCCGGCCTGGCGTGAAGCGCGGGAGGATCGTGAACAAGACGAACGGCGATCCGGGCGAGCAGCTCCGCGAACGTCACGACGCGAGCGATTTCGAGTTTCGGACCCAAGACAAGCTGGAGGCAGCCTGACCGACAGCAGCGGCGCTTCGACGCCGCCGCGTCCCTGTGTTACTGCTGTTTCCCAGAGTAAGCGTACATCGTCCATTGCTCTGGGGAACGCCCATGATGGCAGTGATTTTCGCGACGCTTTCGGCAGCGCTTGTTACTGCCTGGCTAGGACGCCGGCTGGTTGCGATCATCCTGATCGCGGTCACCCTAGTCCTGTCGGTTCACCTGTTCCTCTGGGAAGTTCACGATCCCGTTTACGGATACAGCCTTCCGTGGATCCAGACATGACTGCTTCTGAGGAGCGCCGCCAAGGCACGTTGCGCTATATCCTGAACGAGTTGTTCGGTGTGGCGATGATGGCCGTGATCGCAGCGGTGCTGACCGCCGCCTTGTATATGCAATACGGCCGGGGCGAGATCCCATGCCCATTATGCCTGCTGCAGCGCGTGGCGATGCTCGGCGTCTGCTTTGGGCTGATGCTGAACTTCCGCAACGGCTTTTCCGATCGAAACACCGGCTATGGCCTTCTCTTTTCGGTGTTCCTGCTGATTGTCGCGGTTCGCCAGACGCTGCTGGATATCTACCCTCGGCCCGGTCACGAATATGTCGGCAGCGCGGTGCTTGGTCTGCACATGCCGGTCTGGTCCGTGATCATCGCGGTCGCGCTGATTACCGGCTTCGCACTGAAACTGTGCATCATCGGCACCGAGGACGGGGCGCGGCCGCCAAACTCAAGTTCCCTGGTGGACGGTTCGCCGCGATAGTGGGTCTATACGTCATCGCGTTGGCGGTGGTGAACTTCGCATCCGTGGTCGTTCAGTGTGGCCTCGGCCAATGCCACACCACCGGATACGCCCTGCTGAAATGATCAGACGACCTTGGGTCGCCGGCGCATGATGAAATGCGGGATCAAATGCTCGGTGCGAGCATCGGGATCGATGGCGAAGTCGTGCTTCTCGTAGAAGCGGATCGCGCGCCGGTTGTGCTGCAGGACGTTGAGCCACATCGGGCGATCGCGGCCCAGCCAGTCGACACCGGCGCTCATCAGGGCGTCGGCGACACCGTTCCCGTGAAATGCCGGATCGACCATCAGCCAGTCGAGCTCGCGACTGTCCGGAGCGTGAACCGTGGAGATGACGTAGCCTGCGAATGCCCCATCGACGAAGGCCGCGGCGAAGAACTGATGTGAGTTGCGCATTGCCCCGAGCGCAGTCTCCGCACTAATCCTCACCACTCGCCGGTTCGCATCGATTTCATCGGGGCGCAGGTCATCGCGATAGAAGGTCGCGTTCGTCGCCCGCTCGGTCAGCGCGGTGATGTCATCGCCACCGATACGCTGCAACGCCTCGGCATCCTGAAGGAGCTCGATCAGCTCTGCCTCCGATACCGCGCGAGGACGTTTGCGGCATGCTGCGAGAACCGGCCATCGGCGATCGCATCGCGAAGTCCCTGCATCAGGCGCTGGTAGAACCACAGATTATGCTCGGTCATGAGCATTGCGCCGAGAATTTCCCCCGACCGCACGAGATGATGAACGTAGGCGCGCTTGAACGTCGTGCAGGTTGGGCACGGACAGCCGGGCTCAATCGGCTCGCGGTCCTCGCCGAACTTCGCGTTGCGAATGTTGAGCGGCCCGTCGGCGGTGAAGGCCTGACCAGTTCGACCTGACCGGGTCGGCAGCACGCAGTCGAACATGTCGATCCCGCGCCGGACCGCCTCGACGATATCATCCGGCTTGCCAACGCCCATCAGGTAGCGCGGCTTGTCCTCGGGAAGCTGCCCCGGCGCATAGTCCAGGCACGCGCACATCGCCTCATGCCCCTCCCCCACAGCCAGTCCGCCAACCGCATAGCCGTCGAACCCGACTTCGATCAGCGCGTCGGCCGAGGCCTTGCGCAGCTGCTCATCGAGACCGCCCTGTTGGATTCCGAACAGGGCCGCGCTGGCCGCGTGCTCGCCGCCACGGTCGAATTCGTCGCGAGAGCGCTTCGCCCACCGCATCGAGCGCTCCATCGCCGCCGCGGCCTCGTCTCGCGTCGCCGTTGCCGGAACGAGCTGGTCGAAGGCCATGACGATGTCCGAGCCCAGCAATCGCTGGATGTCGATCGACCGTTCAGGCGACAGCATGTGGCGAGTACCGTCGAGATGGCTCGCGAACGAGACTCCCTCTTCGCTCACCTTTGTCAGCTCGCTGAGGCTCATCACCTGGTAGCCGCCGCTGTCAGTCAGGATCGGCCGCCCCCACCCCATGAAGCGATGCAGACCTCCCAGCCGCGCGACGCGTTCCGCGCCGGGCCGCAGCATCAAGTGATAGGTATTGCCGAGAATGATATCCGCGCCGGACGAGCGCACGTCCTGCGGCTTCATCGCCTTCACCGTCGCGGCGGTCCCGACCGGCATGAAGGCCGGCGTCCGGATCTCGCCCCGCTTCATGGCGATCGTGCCGGTCCGGGCCTTGCCGTCAGTCCTGGCGATGGTGAACGAGAAGCGGGTCACGAAGCGCGCTTAGCGGAGGCCTCGCCGGGTGCAAACAAGAGCAGCGCTACGGGCTAAGCCGATCTTACCGTCGCGCTTTCTTTGCCTTGGGCCCCTTGTTCGGCATTGGACGCTGATGGGGTCTTGCGGGCCGCGCTTGCGTCGGAGGCACGGCGCGAGGCGGGGCTTGCTCGATCACGAGTCCCTCATCCTCCGGCGCAATGGTTGCCCGCCGCAGCGCCTTGATGAACCCCGGCGTCGCGCGCTGTGTAACTTCGAAATAGCTCTCGTTCGCCGCCACCCTGATCGCACCGATATCGTTGCGGCCTATGTGACCGTAGCGGCAGATGACCGGCAGCAGCCAGCGCGGGTCGGCATTGTGGCGGCGGCCGGCGTTGATCGTGAACCACGTCGATCCCTCGAACCCTGGCCGCGGCCCCGGCTCGCGCTCGTCACGCCCTCCCGACGCGAGAATGTCCTCGGGAGCCGGCAGGTCGGTCCGTAGAGCCCGGACGAGCGCGCCAGCGATCATGTCCGGGGCCAGGCGTTCCATGATCTGCGCCGCGAGTTGCTGATCCTCCTCATCGAGCTCGACGGGCGCGGACAGCGTTTCGAGCAAGCGGGCGCGATCCTTCGCGCGGATTTCGTCGGCCGTGGGGGTTCGATCCATTCGGCGTCAATGCGCGCCCGCTTCAGCATTGCGTCTACCGCGCGGCGGCGGCGGAAAGGGACCATCAGCACGGCAATGCCTTTGCGCCCGGCTCGGCCGGTTCGGCCCGACCGGTGCTGAAGCGCCTCGGCGTCGCGGGGAAGCTCGACGTGAATCACCAGCGAAACCGATGGCAAATCGATGCCGCGAGCGGCGACGTCAGTCGCGACGCAGACTCGCGCCTTCCTGTCGCGGAGGCTCTGGAGCGCATTGTTACGCTCGTTCTGGCTATGCTCGCCGGACAAGGCGACGGCGTGAAAGCCGCGCTCGGTCAGGCTCGCATGAAGTCGGCGGACGGCTTCGCGGGTGGCGCAGAACAGAATCGCCGTTTCGGCCTCGTGCAGTCGAAGCAGGTTGACGACTGCGTGCTCGATGTCGGTAGGGGAAACGGCGACGGCCTGATAGGCGATATCGGCATGAGCCTCACTCTCGCCGATGGTCTCGATCCGCAGTGCGTCCTTCTGATACCGGCGGGCCATCGCGACGATCGGGCGCGGCATGGTGGCTGAGAACAGCAAGGTCCGGCGTTCGACCGGCGTGGCGTCGAGAATTTCCTCCAGCTCCTCGCGGAATCCCATGTCGAGCATCTCGTCCGCTTCGTCGAGAACGACGGCCCGCAAGGCGGACAAGTCGAGCGCGCCTCGCTCGAGGTGGTCGCGGAGGCGTCCGGGCGTCCCTACGACAATATGCGCGCCGCCCTGCAGCGCCCGGCGCTCCTTCATTGGGTCCATCCCCCAACGCAGGTGACGACACGGGCACCCGCCGGAGCGTAGAGCCACTGCAGTTCCTTGCTGACCTGGATCGCGAGCTCGCGGGTCGGCGCGATGACCAGACCGAGAGGTTCGCGGCTCCACGGCGCCTTGTCGCCTTCCAGCAACTGGTCCGCGATTGCGAGGCCGAACGCCACGGTCTTGCCGGAACCGGTCTTGGCGGAAACGATCAGGTCGCGCCCGTGCGCCCCTTCCTCGATGACCGCGGCCTGGACGGAGGTCAGTGTGTCATAGCCGCGCGCAGCCAATGCCTCCGCAAGCGCGGAGTGGATTCTCGAATGTTGCATGATGCAGCGCCTACGCCGAATTGCGTGGGAACGGTAGTGGACTAGTGGGCCGTCCTCGACATGTGCCCTTGAAGCGTTAATCTAGGCTGACAATTGCAACGCAGGAGCCATTTCGGTTCTTGCTAGCGTTCTCTTCTCGAGCTTACGATTCAGTGCCTTCAGCACCGGTCGCTCGATGAGTTTCCAGCTAACCCAACCGCAACACAGGGCGATGGTGACGGTGATCAGCACATGCACCGCGATCGGCAACCCAGGCACGTATCGAGTCAGCAATTGTGCGACCGGCCAGGCGTAGAGATAGACGCCGTAGGAGACATCGGTTCCGGTATTGAGCTTACCGATCCTGCGTGTTGATGCCCAGGATGCCGCCGCGAAAATGAGATAAGCACCAAAGACGGCTATGGCCGGTTCGGCCAGCTTTGCAGAAAACAAGCAACCAACGAGCAGCAATCCTGCGAGCACCACCGCGCGAGGCGAGAACCTGATGCGCTCTCGCTCGACATAGAAGACGATGCCCATGACGAAAATCGCAGTGAAACGGAGCGCTTCCTGGGACAGCCCAAACCAGAAAATCGAAAGCGGGACTTGCCGGTCTAAGGTCTCGAAGAAGGCGGTCGGCAGGATTCCCAGTGCCAGGAAACACACGCCGGCAAGCACTACCAAGATCCTGGGATGACGCAGAAGTCCCAAAAGGCCGAGACCCAGCAACAAGAGGTAGCACCGAAACTCATACGCAATCGTCCACATTGGAGCGTTCGTGTAGGGGAGCGGTTGATCGGAAAAGGCGTTTGGAATGTCCGGTGGCTGGAGCAGCCCGATCCTGAGGCTTTCGTACTCAAAATGACGGGCGATCCAGTCGATACCCACGCCGGCTAGCGGCGCGACGACAAGAAGTGTCACGAGACTGGCAACAATGAATGCGGGATAGATCCGGGCAACGCGCTTACGCAGATATACCAAGGCATTGGGCGACTGGAGATAGCTTCCCGCAATCAAATAGCCGCTGATTATGAAGAAGGCGTCCACCGATAGCTCGCCCAGCGAAACCGTTCCGAATATCTGGGTGAGAGGCTCGCGGGTTCGATCGCCATCGAGAATCTCTGGGGCATGAGAGACGATAACCAGCGCCGCAAATAGCAGCCGGAGGAAGCCAAACGCGCTTCGGCGTTGATCCGAACTTTCAAGACTTGTCTCGGAAGCCAACTCGTCCCCCAGCGAATGGCTCCGGTGACTATCCCTAGAATATTAACCTTAAACTAAGTACGCCCGATGGCACCCATAGCTCGGAGGCTGGAAAGGCGGCACCAGCTGAACTAGCCAAGCGAAGTGCCGTCCAGCGAGCCTTCGGCAGGCGCCATCTTCGCCCGCTTCCTGCGGTTCGGCCTGCTCGCCTGGGGTGGGCCGGTCGCGCAGATCGCGATGATCAAGCGCGAGCTGGTCGAAGAGGAGCGTTGGGTGGAGCCCTCGCGCTTCAATCGGCTGCTCGCAATCTATCAGGTCCTTCCTGGTCCTGAGGCGCACGAGCTTTGCGTTCATTTCGGGATGATGAAGGGCAAGAGGCTGGGCGGGTTGCTTGCCGGGCTGGGCTTCATGCTGCCCGGACTTCTTCTCGTTCTGGCGATGGTCTGGTTGTACCAGCGGCTCGACCTCAAGCAGCCCGAAATTGCCGCTCTGTTTGTCGGCGTCCAGATCGGCGTAATCGCATTGATCGTTCGCGCCGTTCACAGGATCGCCGACCACACTCTTGGCAGTCCGTGGTTGTGGGCAATCGCGGCCGTCGCGGCGATCGGCGCAGCATTCGATGTGACGTTCTGGATTACACTTTCAGCGGCTGGCCTGGCCTACGCTGCGTTGGCTGGGAAGCATTATGGTCGGGCTGCGCTGATCCTCGCGATTGCCGTCGCTCTAGCGATATGGCTAGGCGGTCAGTCGGAGGGCGTCCTTGGCAGCTCGAAGATCATACCGCACGCGGCATCCGGCAGCGTTGGTCCTGCGGTCCTGTTCCTCTCAGGGCTGAAAGCCGGGCTCCTCACTTTCGGCGGCGCCTACACTGCCATTCCGTTCGTGCGCGACGATGCGGTCGGACGCGGCTGGATGAGCGAGGGCCAATTCCTCGACAGCCTGGCGCTGTCCGGGATCATTCCCGCGCCTCTGATCATCTTCGCGACCTTCGTCGGATACATCGCCGGCGGCCTTGCCGGCGCGCTCGCAATGACGGCAGGGATCTTCCTGCCCGCGTTCGCTTTTGCGATGCTCTTCTTCGACCAGCTCGAGCGCGTGATCGAGGACGAGCGGCTGCACAGATTCCTGGAAGGCGTTGCGGCTGCCGTTGTTGGCCTGATTGCGGTGACGGCTGTCCAGCTCGCGTGGCACGTGAGCCAATCGACACCATCGACCGTCTGGGGCTTCTCGATCTACGCGGCGGGCCTCGCGGCACTTTACCTGTGGCGCTCGAAACTCAACGTCCCTGCGGTCGTGCTTGGGTCCGCGCTCGCCGGAGGCATTCTCTTTGCGTGAGCGATCAGGCGAAGAGCTGCTGCGGGGGAAACAGCAGCTGGTAGCCCGTCACCAGCGTGGCGAAGGTCAGCACGGTCGTGACCGCCATGATCCCGTAGAGCTTGGCAGGGATCTTTTCCGGCTCGGATGGAGCCGGCATTTGGACCGCCTCTCGCCGCATCGCGATCAGGCTCTGCAGATGCGCGGATAGATCCGCACTCTCGGTGTCACGCATTGGCTGCAACGTGGGTCGGAGCGCTTGAAGCCTGTGCTGGCCCAACGGCCGCGCCGACCGCCACGGTGCTCATGGCGATTGCAGCGGAAATGGCGACGAGGCTGCGCTTCAGGTTCGAGTGATTGAACATTTGCTTTCTCCCTTTTTTGCAGCTCGATTGTTTCGTGCCGCTTGGTCGAAAGTAAGTATTCAAAGACCGTGCCATCCGCGGAAAAGCACCATTCCTTCCTCCCGAGCGGCGGCTATTCGCCGTGAAAGCACCAACCATGGGTGAATTGCACCATCTCGAGGCGAGCAGACTTCAGCGGGATGGCAGCAGCAGGCTCGCATCGCCGTAGGAGTAGAAGCGGTAGTTCTGCGAGATCGCGTGGCCGTAGGCGGACTTCATGACGTCCAGTCCCATCAGCGCGCTGACAAGCATGAAGAGTGTCGATTTCGGCAAGTGAAAGTTGGTGACGAGCCCGTCGATCACCTTGAATCGATAGCCAGGCGTAATGAAGATCGCGGTGTCACCTGCGAATGGGTGAATGATGCCGTCGTCGTCGGCCGCGCTTTCGAGCAGGCGGAGGGACGTGGTTCCGACGGCAATGAGCCGACCGCCCGAAGATCGGACCTCGTTGAGCCTCTTTGCGGTTTCCGCGTCGATCCGGCCCCATTCGGCGTGCATCTTGTGCCCGCTGGTGTCCTCCGCCTTCACTGGCAGAAAAGTGCCTGCGCCCACGTGTAGCGTCAGCGTCTCGCGGCGATGCCGGCCTCGCCCAACTCCTCGATCAGGCGCGGCGTAAAGTGCAGGGCGGCGGTCGGAGCTGCAACGGCGCCATCCTCGCGGGCAAACATTGTCTGGTAGTCGCTGCGATCGGAGTCATCTGCCGGCCGCTTCGACGCGATGTAGGGCGGCAACGGCATCCGGCCGGCACGTTCGAGGAGGATCTCGACCGGCTCATCTCCCTCGAAGTGCAGCAGGATCGCCCCGTCATCGCCGCGATCGACAACAGCGGCCGTAACCCCTCCGCCGAACTCAACGGTGTCGTCTGTCCGCAGGCGCTTGGCATTGCGGACGAAGGCCCACCAGTCGCGCGGTCCTTCACGCTTGTGGAGCGTCGCTCCAATCTTCGCGTCCCCGCGGCGGCCTTCCAGCTGAGCCGGGATCACGCGCGTATCGTTGAAGACGAGCGTGTCGCCGGGCCGGAGGAGGTTCGGCAGGTCGAGCACCGTCCTGTCCGAAATCTCCGTGCCCTCGACCAGCAGCAGTCGCGCCGAATCCCGCGGCTTGGCGGGTCTCAGCGCGATCAGCTCTGCCGGAAGGTCGAAATCGAAGAGGTCGACGCGCATTCGCGCCTGTTAGCCGCCCAGGCTCATGTGCACGATCTTGGTCGGGCTCTCAGGCGGTTCGCCCGGAGCGATACGGTCCACGGCGTCCATCCCGGAGATGACGCGGCCGTACACGGTGTACTTGTCATTGAGCGTCGCATTGGGCGCGAGCATGATGAAGAACTGGCTGTTCGCGCTGTCCACATTTTCGGACCGGGCTGCGCCAAGCATGCCCGCATGAACGGCAACGTGTTGAACTCGGCCTTGAGGTCGGGAAGTGGAGAGCCGCCCTCGCCCGTCCCCTTGGGATCGCCGCCTTGCGCCATGAAGCCCGGCACGACGCGGTGGAACGCAAGCCCGTCGTAAAATCCCTGGCGGACCAGGGTCTTCATTCGCTCGACATGGGCCGGAGCGGCATCAGGACGGAGCTGGATGACCACGCGGCCGCCATTGCTGAGCTCGATGGTCAGGCGGTTGGTGGGATCGTTGGCGACCTCGGCCGGGGCGATGATCGTGAGCATGGGCCGCGCCGGCGCTTCGACCGCCGCAGGCTTGGCGGCAACCAACGCAAGTGCCGACAACGAAAACAATACCCTCCCAATCATGCGCCCGCTTCTCCTTCGAGGTGCCTTTTGACGTCCGCGGCGACCGCCGGCGTGACGAACTTGTCGATGGACCCGCCATAGCGGGCAATTTCCTTAACCAGACGTGAGGCGATCGGCTGCAGCGACACGTCGGCCATCAGGAAGACGGTCTCGATGTCGTCATTCAGCTGCTGGTTCATGCCCGCCATCTGGAATTCATATTCGAAGTCGGCGACGGCCCTGAGACCGCGGATGATCATCGACGCGTTCTGCGATTCCGCGAAGTCCATCAAGAGCGAGTTGAACTCCACAACCTGGATCTTGCCGTTCGCCAGTCCCGCAATCTCGCGCTTCACCATGGCCAGGCGCTCGGAAAGCGAGAACATCGGCTCCTTTGACGGATTGGTCGTGACGCCGATGACCAGTTGGTCGACCAGGTGAACGCCTCGCCGGATGATGTCGATATGGCCGAGCGTGATCGGATCGAACGTGCCCGGATAGACGCCAATGCGTTCCCCATGCTGCCCCCTTAGTGCTTTCGCTCGATCGAAAAGCGCGCGAGCGTTCGGAGAAGGTCGGCCTCGGCGCCGTGCGCGTCGAGGTGCTCGATGGCCTGGCTGACGAGGAGCCTTGCCTGCTGCTCCGCCCGCTCCGGCCCAAGGACCGAGACGAACGTCGCCTTCCCCGCCTCCGCGTCCTTGCCCGTTCGCTTGCCGGCCGCACCCTCGTCGCCCCCGTGATCGATCAAATCGTCGGCGATCTGGAAGGCTAGGCCAATGTTACGCGCATAACCGCGATAAGGCGTCCGCGCATCCGCAGGCAGGCGCGCCATGATGCAGGGCGCTTCGACCGAATATTCGATCAGGGCACCCGTTTTCAGCTGCTGGAGGCGCGTGATTGCCGGCAGGTCGAGCGTCTGCCCTTCCGCCGCCAGGTCCATCATCTGGCCGCCCGCCATCCCCACGGCCGGCCGCCTTGGCCAGCTCCAGGATCAGGTCCGCCCGCACGAAGGGGTCCTCGTGGGTGTCGGGCTCGGCAAGGATTTCGAACGCCAAAGCGTGAAGACTGTCTCCCGCAAGGACTGCGGCTGCTTCGCCGAATGCCTTGTGCACCGTCGGCTTGCCTCGGCGCAGGTCGTCATCGTCCATGCACGGAAGGTCGTCGTGAATCAGCGAATAGACGTGGATCGCCTCGATAGCGGCTCCGGCTCTCAGGGCCCGCTCGCGATCGATCCCGAACAGCTTTGCCGTCGCGACCGTCAGAAGAGGGCGAAGCCGCTTGCCGCCACCGATCGCTGCATGCCGCATCGCTTCGAAGAGAACGTCCCGTCCATCACCGCGGGAAACCAGAAGTCGAGCGAACAGGTCGTCGATCTCGCCGCGGACCCGATCGGCTTCGGCGTCTAGCTCCAGCCGCGACCGATCGACGGTCTCAACCGGCATCGAACGGCGTGACTCCGGACGGACGGCCGTCAACCCCGAACGCGATCTGCTCGATCCGCTCCTGCGCAGCCTTCAGGCGAGCCTCGCAATGGCGGCGGAGACGATCCCCTTCCTGGTAGAGCTCGATGGACTGGTCGAGCGGCGCCTCACCGCGCTCCAGCAGGCGCACGATTTCCTCGAGCCGTGCAAGCGCTGCCTCGAAGCTCAATTCGTTCTGCGGTTCCGGTGCGTCCATCACAGAGGAATGACCCTCCTAGAGTGCCGAATCAACCGTCTGAGCGCTTGAACGGATCGCGGATGCCCGGGACGATCTCGTCCGACGGCGCTTCGTCCCCTGCCTCGGCAGCCGCGAGAGCAGCCTCGGCTTCGCGGGCGTGCAGTTCGCGCTCGTGGCGCAGTTGCTCGATCAGGGCGTCGCGGTCGCTCTCAAAGCGCTCGTCGGTCGGAGCGGCGGCACCGGCGGCCTTCTGAGCCTTGGCGATCGAGGCATCGAGCTCACGCTGGCTGGTCAGTCCAAGCGTGACGGGGTCCTTCGGAGTGATGTTCGCCATGTTCCAATGCGAGCGCTCGCGGATGGCCGCGATGGTCGTGCGCGTTGTGCCGATCAGCTTGCTGATCTGGCCGTCGCTGACCTCCGGATGGTTCTTGATGATCCAGGCGATCCCATCAGGCTTGTCCTGGCGCTTCGACACCGGAGTGTAGCGCGGGCCCTTGGTTCGGCGGACGGGGTCCGGGGCCTTGTGCATCTGCAGCACGTAGTTCGGGTCCTCCTGGCCCTTCTCGATCTCCTCGTGGGTCAGCTCGCCGGCGCGGATCGGGTCGCGGCCGGTCAGCTTGGTCGCGGCCGTGTCATCGGCGATGGCCTGCACTTCGAGGATATGCAGCCCGCAGAATTCGGCGATCTGCTCGAAGGTGAGCGACGTATTTTCAACCAGCCAGGAGGCGGTCGCATGGGGCATCAGGGGCTGGGCCAACGGTTCTCTCCGGTCGTCCAAAAATGAATAGGGCCGCCCCTTGCGGAGCGGCCAGCGTTGGCGGCGATGTACGCTTGCCACGGCGTTGGGGCAAGGTCTCAGTCGCTCATCGCAATATGCTTCGGAAGCACCATGATCCGCTCCATCCAGGCGATCACATTCGGGTAGAGCTCAAGGTCGAAATCGGCCTCGTCGGCGACATGCGTGTAGGCAAACAGGCAGATATCCGCGAGGCTTAGCGCATCGCCGACCAGCCACTCCCGGCCGGCAAGGTGGTCGTCCAGTAGCTTCAAGGCTTCGTTACCCGCCTTGCGCTTCACTCCAATCTGGTCGCGCTGAAGTCCCGACAGGGCATCGAGGCCGACATAGCGAAGCCAGAAGCGGAGCGTCGCGATATTCGGCTCGTGATTGTACTGCTCCCAGAACATCCACCTCAGCATGTCGGCCCGGTCGAACCGGTCCGCCGGGATCAAGGCGCTTCCGTCGGCGAGGTAGAAGCAGGCGGCATTGCTCTCGGGAATGAACCGGTCGCCGTCCTGGAGCACAGGGATCCGGCCGTTGGCATTTACGTTTGCCAGAAATTCAGGCGTTCGCGTCTCGCCTCTCATGATGTCATAGTCGCGCCGCTCCAGCGGGATTCCAAGATGAGCGGCAGTCAGCCGGACTTTGTAGCAATTTCCCGACGGCGCGTATTCGTGCAGGATCGTCTGCCCATGTTCATCGCTCCGTTCAGCCTGCCTTACATCCGGTAGAAGCCTGCTAGCCAGCCGCTCTCGCAATAGCGAGGTTGGGTCGAGTGTGCTGGGTCTGGGCCCGGCGGCAGGCATTCCTGCGCCTCGTCCGAAAGGTCTGCAACCCAAGGTCTCGGCCACACGGCCAGCGGGTGGTTGTGATCCGCGCGCCAGGCGCGCACCTCGTCCGGCCAGGATGGCCATGGGCAAAATCCTCTAGCGGGAGCTGGTAGTGATAGGCGCCGGTGATCAGCATGAGAAGGCAGAGTGCAGCGAAGATCGATCGGCGGAACTCCGTCCGCATAGCCAGCACCAGCAGCGCGAGGCCGACAAGCACAAGGGCAGGAAATTGTAACGCTCTCCTCCCTGGATGTTGAATGCGCTGAGTGGGTTCAGAGTGGCCATTCCGACCCCGAAGGTGACTGCCGAGATGGAGAGTCCAGACAGGACCAGCCAGACTGCCGCGTCACGCCGCTGCGCGGCTTTCCAGACCAACGCCGCGAAGAGAGCGACCGTAGCCGCAGATGCCAGCCACACGAGGACACCACCTTCAAGCAGTGAATCGACGATGGTCATCGCGACACGATTGCCAAGCTGGATGCCAACGGCGGGCAAGGCGATCATGCGGACGAGCATGACCGCCGGAATCAAGGCCGGATTGAGCGGATGCCCGCGAACCGGGCTCGGCCCGTAGAAGATCAGCAGTTGGAGCGCGGCGCCAACGGCCAATACCCCGAATTGCCAGGCTCGCCCGGTGTCACGATCCAGGAACGCCCGCAATGCGAAGAAGGGCAACAGCACGATGGCGCCCGGCCCGCAAAGCGGCGCCAGAAACAGAAGCAGTTGATAACTCGCTCTCGCCAGCCGGCTGTCGGGAACGTCCAGCGCGAGGATGATCCCCGTGCAGAGCGCCAGGTGGAACTGAATGTGAAGGACGTTGAAGGACACCTCCGACGTCGCCGGCATGATCGCGATCATCAGCAGTGCGACGACGACCGCCAGCCGATTGGCCAGCCACTGTGCCTTTCCGGTGAGGATCAGGACGCCGGGCAAGACCTGGAACGCCAGCCCGATCGTCATGGTGATGTACGGGGCGCGCTCGAGCGAAACCACTCCGCCCTTCACCAATTCGGCGACCAGCACGGTCGACGCATTGGCGCCAAGGTTCCAGTAGCCGGCAAAGGGCCGAAATAGCGCGTCGAGCCACGGATGATGCCACGCATAAGCGAGGAAGACCGTCGCCTCCTCGTCCTGAAAGCGGCCATGCGTCCAAGCATCCGGCAGGCGGAGAGCTACGAGCAACGTAAAGGCGGCGAAAAGTGCCCAGCGCTGGCCGACGGTAAATACCGATCGGGCACCCAAGGGCGAATCCGGCACGGCGGCGGCTGGTCGCGGCGGTGCGCGCAGGCGGTTCAGCATCAAATGAGGATACAAATCGGCGCAGGCATCGATCGAATGTTGTGCGGCTTTCTAGCGAACGGTCAACACGATCTTGCCGACATGCTCGCCTGCTTCCATCCGGGCGTGTGCCTCGGCCGCGCGGTCGAGGGGACGCTGCTGTCGATGACGGGCTTCAACCGGCCGCCCTCCACGTAAGGCCAGACGGTTCGCGCAATCTCGTCGGCCACCATCGTCTTGAATTCGACCGAGCGCGGCCGAAGCGTCGAGCCGGTCAAGGTCAAGCGCCGTCGCATGATCTCCGGGATTAGCACTTCGGATTTCGCACCCTGCTGGAAGGCGATCGAAACGTGGCGGCCATCGTCCGACAGGCTCGCAAGGTTGCGGGGAACGTAGTCTCCGCCGACCATGTCGAGGACGACCGACACGCCTTCACCGTCCGTAACCCTCTTCACTTCGGCTACGAAATCCTGAGTCCGGTAATTGACCGCGGCTGCCGCTCCGAGCTCTAGCGCCCGCGCGCATTTCTCATCGGTGCCGCAGGTCACGATGACCTTGAGGTTGAACAGCTTGCCGAGAGCGATTGCCATCGTGCCGATGCCGCTGGTTCCGCCATGCACCAGAACCGCGTCTCCTTCCGCAGCATAGCCGCGTTCGAACAGGTTTACCCAGACGGTGAAGAGCGTCTCAGGCATGGCCGCAGCCTCGGCCAGCGTCAAGACTTCCGGCACGACGAAACAGGTACCTGCAGGGGCGACGCAATATTCGGCATACCCGCCGCCCGCGACCAAGGCACAGACCTTCTTGCCGAGGAGCTCGCCGGCGCCCTCCCCGGCCTCGACCACTGTTCCCGCAACTTCCAATCCGAGGATGTCGGGCGCGCCCGGAGGCGGCGGATAGAGCCCGCGGCGTTGCAGGATATCGGGACGATTGACCCCGGCCGCGGCGACCTGAATGAGGACTTCGCCGGGTCCGACCCTGGGACGGGTCGCTCGACAACGGTGAGCTCTTCGGCTCCGTCGGGCTGGGGCGCGACAATCGCCTTCATTGTGGCTGGAACTGGGCTGGTCACTGGCTCGCGCTTATTGACAGGGCGGCCGCAAGGGTCAACGATTCCCGGCATGGATCTTGACGATCTTTTCCCGAGCAAGCCGGGCGATCCCTTGGTCGAGCTTGCCAAGCAGGACCTCGACCCCATTTCGATCGAGGAGCTGCTGGCGCGGATCGAAGCCTTGAAGACCGAAATCGCCCGGGTCGAAGCACACATGAACCGTGCCCAGGCGCACCGTTCGGCCGCCGAGGAACTGTTCAAAAAGTAGGTTCCGAGCTGCCGCATTCAGGCTCAACCAAGCTTTCTGAGCGATATTCTGGGGATAAGCGGCTCATCGCCCCTTGATTGAGCGCCAAGCGCGTATGACATTTGGTAAGTGAGCCCGGGCCAATTTCCGGGGACCCGGGCAGGAGTAACACCTAAATGCCCAGTTTCGCTCGCGAACTCGAACAAACCCTGCATAACGCGCTCGCCGAGGCCAGCCGCCGCCGGCACGAGTACGCGACCTTAGAACATCTGCTCATCGCCCTGATCGACGATGAGCATGCCTCGAAGGTGATGACCGCCTGCGGCGTCAGCCGGGACGAGCTTCGCGCTTCGGTGAAGCATTACCTCGACAACGAGCTTGGGGCCCTAGTCGCCGACACCGGCACCGACCCGACGCCGACGAGCGGGTTCCAGCGCGTGGTCCAACGTGCGATCCTTCACGTCCAGTCCTCGGGCCGTGATGAAGTCACGGGCGCGAACGTGCTCGTGGCATTGTTCTCCGAGCGCGAGAGCTATGCGGTCTATTTCCTCCAGCAGCAGGACATGAGCCGCCTGGATGCCGTGACTTACATCAGCCACGGTGTTGGCAAGGGCGATACGCCCCAGGAGGTTCGTGAGACCAGCGCCACAGAGGAAAAGAGCACCGAGAAGGAAGGCAAAAAGGAGTCGGCCCTTAAGCAGTTTACCGTCGACCTCAACGAGAAGGCTCGCGCCGGCAAGGTCGATCCCCTTATCGGCCGCAGTGCCGAGGTGGATCGCACCGTGCAGATCCTCTGCCGCCGGTCGAAGAACAACCCCCTTTACGTCGGCGATCCGGGCGTTGGTAAGACCGCCATCGCCGAGGGCCTTGCGCGCAAGATCATCGAGGGCGACGTTCCCGAGGTCCTGAAGCCCGCGACCATCTACGCGCTCGACATGGGTGCGCTGCTGGCGGGCACCCGGTATCGCGGTGACTTCGAAGAGCGGCTGAAGTCGGTGGTCTCGGAGCTGGAGAAGCTCCCTGACGCGATCCTGTTCATCGACGAAATCCACACCGTCATCGGTGCGGGCGCGACCTCAGGCGGCGCGATGGACGCGTCGAACCTGCTGAAGCCGGCACTTTCGTCGGGAGCGATCCGTTGCATCGGATCGACGACCTACAAGGAGTTTCGCAACCACTTCGAGAAGGACCGGGCCCTGCTCCGGCGCTTCCAGAAGATCGACGTAAACGAGCCGACGGTCGAGGACACGATCAAGATCATCGCCGGCCTGCGCTCTTCGTTCGAGGGACACCACCACGTCCGGTACACTCCGGATGCGATCAAGTCGGCGGTTGAGCTGTCGGCGCGGTACATCCACGACCGCAAGCTTCCGGACAAGGCAATCGACGTGATCGACGAAGTCGGCGCGATGCAGATGCTGGTACCGCCGAGCCGCCGCAAGAAAGTCATCACGCCGAAAGAGATCGAGGCCGTGGTCGCGACCATGGCGCGCATTCCTCCGAAATCGGTTTCGACCGACGACAAGCGCGTGCTCGAGAACCTCGAGGCCGACCTGAAGCGCGTCGTCTTCGGTCAGGATATGGCGATCGAGAAGCTTGCGTCGGCGATCAAGCTGTCGCGCGCCGGTCTTCGCGAGCCGGACAAGCCGATCGGCAACTATCTGTTCTCGGGCCCGACCGGTGTGGGCAAGACCGAGGTTGCGCGCCAGCTGGCGTCGATCATGGGCATCCCGCTCCAGCGCTTCGACATGTCGGAATATATGGAGCGGCACTCGGTCAGCCGCCTGATCGGTGCGCCTCCGGGTTACGTCGGTTACGATCAGGGCGGTCTTCTGACCGACGCTGTCGACCAGCATCCGCACAGCGTGCTTCTGCTCGACGAAATCGAGAAGGCGCACCCGGACCTGTTCAACATCCTATTGCAGGTGATGGATAACGGGAAGCTGACCGACCACCACGGCAAGACGGTCGATTTCAGGAACGTCATCCTGACCATGACCACCAATGCCGGCGCGGCGGACATGGCCCGCGAGAGCATCGGCTTCGGCGCTGCCACCCGCGAGGATGCGCAGGAGGACGCGGTCAAGAAGATGTTCACGCCGGAATTCCGCAACCGCCTGGATGCGATCGTTCCGTTCGCCTACTTGCCGCCGGCCGTCGTCAGCCGGGTCGTCGACAAGTTCATCCTGCAGCTGGAGCTTCAGCTCGCCGACCGCGGCGTCCACATCGAGCTGGACGACGAGGCACGCGAATGGCTCACCAGTCGCGGCTACGACAAGCTTTACGGCGCTCGTCCGATGGCTCGCCTGGTGCAGGAAAAGATCAAGCAGCCGCTCGCCGAAGAGCTACTGTTCGGCAAGTTGGTCAACGGCGGCGAGGTCAAGGTCCGCATCAAGGAGAATGCGCCCTCGTTCGAAATCGTCCCGGCACCGCCGAAGGCCGCAAAGCCGAAGCCTGCGAAGGGCAAGAAGGCGGCTGCCAAGCCAAACGCCGACGACGAAGCGCCGGCGGCCGAGTAAGCTCGCAAACACCTACGAGGGCCGGGATGATCTCCCGGCCTTTTTTTTGCGCGCGCTTCATTTGTAGGACAATTGATTGTCGGCTAAGCCCCGCGTGAGGCGCGTTAGGGGAGGTCGAGTGCGTATGAACATATTGGCGAGGCTGAACGGTCTGACGCGGTCGACTGCGTTCGGAATGATGGTCGGACTGGCATGCTCCATCGCTACGCCCGCCCATGCGCAGAACGACAAGATGGTCCCGGTCGCGGTTCCGGATCAGCCGAATGCAATCGTGCTTGGAACCGGAAATTTGCCCGATAACGCCGCGCCGGAGAGCTGGCACCGCCAGTATGAGAAGCTGTTCGCTCGCAACGTCACCGTAGCCACGCTGACACCGTTTCTGCCTGATCCGGCAAAGGCGAACGGGACTGCGGTTGTAGTTGCGCCAGGCGGCGGTTTCCGGACGCTTTCGATGGAAAATGAAGGCTGGGACGTGGCCCGCGCACTCGCGGATCGGGGCGTTGCGGCATTCGTGCTGAAGTATCGCCTCGTTCCGACGCCGGAGGGCATGCCGGCATTTGAGAAATCCATGGCCGACATGTTCGCGGGCGTCGCCTCGGCCCCTCGCCCGCCGATGACGATGGAAAGCGCAGTCCCGCAACTCGCGCCGCAAATCGCCGATTCCCGGGCCGCGTTCGCGCTCATCCGCAAAAGGGCGGGCGAATGGCACGTCAATCCTGATCGCATCGGAATGGTCGGCTTTTCCGCAGGCGCCATGCTGACGTTGGTGACAGCCCTTGCCGGCGAGGATGCCAAACCGGCCTTCATCGGGACGATTTACGGTCCGCTGGCGGCAGTGAAGGTTCCTGCTGACGCGCCACCCATTTTCGTTGCCCTCGCGGCGGACGATCCGCTGTTTGCCGGCAAGGGCATGGGTCTGATCGAAAGCTGGACGGCGGCCAAGCGGCCCGCGGAGTTCCACCTCTACGAACAGGGCGGCCACGGCTTTGGCATGTATCCCAAGGAGACGACGAGCACCGGCTGGTTCGACGCTTTCGTCAAATGGATGGGCATGCACGGCATGCTGAAACCCGCGCAGTAGGCCGGCCGATGACCAAGGGCCGGACGTTCGTCCACCTCGCTCGCCTGTGCCTGTTAGCAGGCACTCTCCTCCCTTCGGCTTTGCAGGCTCAGGCCGCGGTCCAAAGCACTCCGGATGCGCGCGAACGCGCTAACGCGCTAGCCTCCGATCTCGTCGGCAAGATGACGCTGGAGGAGAAGCTAGGGCAGATGGTCAATGTCGCTCCGGCGATCCCCCGGCTCAAAGTCCCTGCCTACAACTGGTGGACCGAATCTCTGCACGGCGCGATCGGAAGCGTTCCGACCACCAACTACCCGAGCCGATCGGTCTCGCCGCTAGCTTCAACGCGCCGCTGGTGAAGGAGGTCGCCGGAGCGATCGGCACCGAGGTCCGCGCGCTTCACACGCTCGGACGCCAGACCGGCGAGCTCGGCAGGATTGGGACCGGCCTCGATACGTGGTCGCCCAACATCAACATCTTCCGCGATCCGCGCTGGGGCCGCGGACAGGAAACCTATGGCGAAGACCCGTTCCTGACCGCGCGTATCGGGGTTGCGTTCGTGGAGGGGATGCAGGGACCGAATCCCGATCTTCCCAATGTGATCGCGACGCCAAAGCATTTCGCCGTCCACAGCGGCCCTGAAACTACGCGGCACAAGGCGAACGTCTTCGTGTCGCAGCACGATCTTGAGGACACCTATCTTCCGGCGTTCCGGGCGGCTCTGGTGGAAGCCCGAGCCCAGTCGGTGATGTGCGCCTACAACCGCGTGGACGGACAGCCGGCCTGCGCAAGCGACGAATTGCTCAAGGATCATCTGCGGGGCGCCTGGAAGTTCGACGGCTACGTCGTGTCCGACTGCGATGCCGTCCAGGATATCAGCGACAATCATCGTTACGCGCCGGATATCGCTGCAGGTGTCGCGGCGGCGGTCCGCGCCGGCGTCGACAATGAATGCCACACGGCAACGCTGGGCCCAACGCCGCCGCCGCTGTGGCAGCGCTATCGCGAGGCGCTCGATCGGCATCTCATCACCGAAGCTGACATAGACCGTGCGCTGATCCGGCTGTTTGCGGCTAGGTATCGCACCGGCGATCTTGCGGGTGTTCGCCAAGATGGGCCCGTCCCCGCCTCCGCGATCGGGACGGCCGAGCACCAGGCCCTCGCGCTCAAGGCAGCCGAAGAGAGCCTGGTGCTGCTGAAGAATGACGGCATCCTTCCTCTGAAGCCGGGTGCCCGCATTGCGGTGATCGGACCGCTCGGCGACGCCACGCGTGTGCTGCGCGGAAATTATTCGTCTCCGGCATCGGCGCCCCGATCTCTGTCCTCGACGGCCTGCGCCGGGCATTGCCCCACACGCAGGTCGTCTACGCCCCGGCGGGAGAGTCGATGACCGACGGCGATCCTGTACCCGCGTCGGTTCTGGAGACGCCCGAGGGTAAGCGCGGATTGCTCGCCCGCTTCTACAATGCTCTCCCAGGCGCGCTCGGGAGAGACGGAAAGCCGATGGCAGTTTCCGCAAAGCCCGCCGCCACGGCAATCGTGTCCGGACTGAACAACGGCGACGCGGATATGGCAGCCGTCGATGACGACTACCGCGTGGTGTGGACCGGATTCTTCGTGCCGCCGGAGTCCGGCTCATATCGGCTCGGCCTGTCCGGCTGGCGGAACGGCAGGTTCACGTTCGACGGCCAGCCGCTCGTCGAGTTCGTCGATGCGCCCTGGGGCAGCCTTCCGAAGCTGAAGACCGTTCGCGTCGAGAAAGGTCGTCGCTATCCGATCCAAATCGTGGCGGATGCTCACGGTGAGACCGGCGTGGGTCTGACATGGAAATATGTTTCGGAGCAGCCGGAAGCCGACCTCAGGGCGGCAGCGGCAAACGCCGACGTCATCATTGCAATCGTCGGGCTGACATCGGACCTTGAGGGCGAGGAATCCTCCGTAGAGCGGCCCGGCTTCAAGGGTGGCGACAAGACGACGCTCGACCTGCCCACGGACCAGCGCAAGCTGCTCGAACAGGCCAAGGCAACAGGAAAACCTCTGGTCGTCGTCGCGATGAACGGGAGCCCGATCAACCTCGATTGGGAAAAGCAGAACGCCAACGCGATCCTCGAAGCCTGGTACCCGGGCCAATCGGGAGGCCTTGCAGTCGCGAACGTCCTTTCGGGCCGCGTCGATGCAGGCGGGCGACTTCCGTTGACGTTCTACAAGAATGTGAACGACCTTCCGCCCTTCGACGATTACGCGATGGCAGGAAGGACCTACCGCTACTTCGCCGGGACGCCGGTTTATCCGTTCGGATATGGCTTGAGCTTCACCAGCTTCGCTTACTCGTCTCCAGCGGTAGTGAGGACCACCGACGGAGGTGCTCGCGTATCAGTGGAGGTTCGCAACACCGGCCCTCGGGAGGGCAACGAGGTCGCTCAGCTTTACCTCGATTTTCCCGATGCGCCCGGCACTCCGAGGCTCGCATTGCGCGGGTTTCAGCGACTGTCGCTCAAGCCGGGCGAGGTGCGAGCCCTGACCTTTAATCTCTCCACGCGCGATCTCAGCAGCGTGACGCCGGAAGGTCGGCACGTCGTCCTCGCCGGGAACTACACGGTCAGCGTCGGATCCGGACAACCGGGAACCGGCGTGCCATCGCAAAGCGCGTCTCTCAGGATCGAGAAAGCGATCGCCCTACCCAAGTAGCTTAGTGGTTGTGCCTCGGCACGCCGAAGATCTGAGCGATCCTCTGGTACTTCACAGCAGGCTCGAGCACCGCACCGTCCGACAATTGGCCGACGGTCGCGCGTTGCATCTCCTGCCAGGGCGTCTGGCTCCGCGGATAAGGGTAGCCGCCTTGGGCCTCCAACTCCCGGCGCCGTCCCTCGAGCTCAGCCTCGTCGATGAGGATGTTCGCTTCGCCACGGTTGAGGTCGATCCGAACGCGGTCTCCACTCCGAAGAAGCGCGAGGCCGCCGCCGACCGCTGCTTCCGGTGACGCGTTGAGGATCGATGGCGACCCAGACGTTCCCGACTGACGGCCGTCACCCATGCACGGAAGCGCGTGAACCCCCGCTTTGATGAGCTCCGCAGGCGGGCGCATGTTCACCACTTCGGCCGCGCCGGGATAGCCGATCGGCCCCGCTCCGCGCATGATGAGGATCGTGCTGTCGTCGATGCCGTTCGCGGGGTCGTCGATCCGACTGTGATAGTCTTCGGGGCCATCGAAGACGACGACGGGGCCTTCGAATGCATTCGGGTCGTCCGGATTGCTGAGATAGCGCTCGCGAAACTCGTCAGAGATGACGCTGAGCTTCATCACCGCGCTCTCGAACAAGTTACCTCGGAGCACGGAGAAACCCGCCGCGGCCTTGATCGGCCGGTCGAACGGACGGATGACGCGCTCATCCTCGATCTCCGCGCCCCGGCAATTGTCGCCGATGGTCCGGCCGTTCACGGTCAGGGCATTTTCCTGGATAAGGCCGTGGGTCATCAGCTGGGACACGATCGCTGGCACCCCGCCTGCCCGATAATAGTCTTCTCCGAGATACTCGCCGGCGGGCTGCAGGTTCACGAGCAGGGGAATGTCACGGCCGAACTCCTGCCAGTCGTCGATTGATAGTTCGACGCCGACGTGACGAGCGAGACCGATGAGATGGATCGGCGCATTGGTTGAGCCGCCGATGGCGGAATTGACCCGGATGGCGTTCAGAAACGCATCGCGCGTAAGGATATCCGACGGTTTGCGGTCTGCCTCTACCATTTCCACGATTTGGAGGCCGGTTCGGTAGGCCGACTCCTGGCGATCGCGATAAGGCGCCGGAATGGCTGCCGACCCCGGGAGCGACATTCCCAGTGCTTCGGCAAGCGAGTTCATCGTCGTCGCGGTTCCCATCGTATTGCAGAACCCTGTCGATGGCGCCGAGGACGCGACAAGCTTGATGAAGCCCTGGTAATCGATCTCACCGGCCGCGAGCAGCTCTCGGGCTTTCCACACGATCGTCCCTGAACCGGTGCGCTCGCCCTTGTGCCAGCCGTTCAACATCGGGCCGACTGACAGTGAAATCGCGGGGATGTTCACGGTTGCTGCAGCCATGAGGCAGGCGGGCGTCGTCTTGTCACAGCCGGTGGTGAGCACAACTCCGTCGAGCGGATAGCCGAAAAGCACCTCGACTAAGCCGATGTACGCGAGGTTGCGGTCGAGCCCCGCGGTCGGCCGCTTGCCGGTTTCTTGAATGGGATGGACGGGAAACTCGAACGGTATGCCGCCAGCTTCGATGATCCCGGCTCGGATTCTCTCGGCAAGCACCAGATGGTGTCGATTGCAGGGGCTGAGGTCGCTTCCCGTCTGGGCAATGCCGATGATCGGCTTGCCCGATTGAAGCTCATCCAGAGCGAGGCCGAAGTTCATGTACCGCTCAAGGTAGAGCGCCGTCATGTCGGCATTCGCCGGATCGTCGAACCAGGCGCGCGAGCGAAGATGCCGGCCAGGCGAGGAAGTGTCATGAGTCATTGAGATTGTTCCGATGAAAGTGTCAGGCCACGCTTTGACGCAACGTTTCGGCGCGCAAATTGGCCAGGCGCGAAAGACACATGGGAAAAGAACTTCTGGGCTGCGATGAAAAACAGAAGCAGCGCTCCGGTGGCGATCTTCGCGACCCAGCTGGAAAGCGTGCCCTGCAGCGTGATGTAGAGCTGGATCAGCCCCAGGATCAGAACGCCGAGCGCGGTTCCCCAGACGCTGCCGTAACCGCCAGCCAGCAATGTGCCGCCGATGATCGTCGCGGCGATCGCGTCGAGCTCGAGCCCGACGCCGGCGAGCGGATATCCCGACTGCGTATAAAGCGAATAGAGGATGCCACCCGCGGCCGCCATGAACCCCGAATAAGCGTAAATGCTCGCCGTGGTTGATCCCGCCGGAACGCCCATCAACTCCGCCGCCCGGCGGTCTCCGCCAAGCGCATAGACGTTCGCTCCGAACCGCGTGCGGCGCAGGAGCACCGCGGTAAACAGCACTGCAGCCAGCAGGATGATGGCACTGAACGAGAGACGCGCACCTCCGCCTAGTGGCAGGCCGACGTCGGTCAGTCTTTGATAGGTCGGCGAGCTGATCGGTATCGAATCCTCCGTCAGCAGGAAGCAGGCGCCGCGTGCCAGGAACATGCCCGCTAGAGTCACGATGAAGGCCGGAGCGCGCAGCACGTGCACCGCCACACCCTGCAGTGCGCCGAACGCCGTTCCGGCACCAAGAACGATGACGAATGCGAGGGCCGGATCCACGCCCCCTTTCGTGATCAGTACGCTGAGCAGCACGGCGCTGAATGCCAGCACCGAACCGACCGAAAGGTCGATCCCCCAGAGATGATGACCACCGTCATTCCGATGGCCAGCATCCCGAGGAAGGCGTTGTCGGTGAGCAGGTTGCCGATCACCCGCGTCGACAGGATGAACGGGAATTGAAAGGCGCTGAAGGCGAACAAGGCCACCAGGACGGCCAGGGTCACCATGATCGTGCGGTTCTGGCCGGTCATGACGCGGCCCTCCGCAGCGCTCGATGCTGCAGCCATTGCTGAAGCGCGGGAGCCTGAACGACTAGCAGGATCGAGACCATGACCGCCATCAGGATCAGGCCCATCTGCGGCGGGAAGCCGGCAAGCAGGATACCGGTCTTGATCGCCTGCAGGGTAATCGCGCCGACGATGGTGAGACCGTAGGATAAACGCCCGCCGAGGAGGGATCCTCCGCCGAGCACGACCACGAGAATCGCATCCGGCTCCAGCCAGAGCCCGGCGTTGTTGGCATCGGCGCCTTTAATATCGGCGGTCGCGATGATGCCTGCGAGGGCCGCCGTGACTCCGGACAGCGCATAGACGGCGACGACGATCGAGCGCGTGTTGATGCCGACCAGTTCGGCCGCGCGCGGGTTCACGCCGATCGCTTCCACCATGAGCCCGAGCGCCGTGGAGCGAACCAGCAACGTCAGCAGAACGGCAATTGTCGCGACAATCAAGATCGGCGCCGGGATCGTGAGGAGCGTACCTCCAGCCAATGCCGCAAACGGCGCGTCGTCGAAGGTCGTGATCTGTCCGCCGGTGATGAGCTGGGCAATGCCGCGACCCGCGACCATGAGCACCAACGTCGCAACGATCGGCTGCAGCTTCAGGAAGCCGACGAGCATGCCATTCCACAGACCGCACGCGAGCCCGGCTGCGAGCGCATAGACGATGGCGCTAGTCCAGGACGCGCCTCCGGCCAGGGCATTGGCAGCCACCGCGCCGGCGATCGCCATGACTGCGCCGACCGACAGGTCGATCCCGCGCGTCGCAATCACGCCTGCCATGCCGAGCGCCAGCAACGCGACCGGCGCTCCGCGGATCAGTACGTCCACCAGGCTTCCGGTGAGGCGCCCGTCGACAAGCCGAAGTTGGAAAAAGGAGGGAAAGAGGACGGTGTTGATGAGCAACACGACGAGCATTGCAGCAACGGGCGGCGCCCAGCCCGGCAGGGAGCGCGCCTTGATCATCGATCACCGGACGAAGCAGCAATCGCAGCGACGATCCGGTCGACGGAAAGCTCGTCGCGCTCGAGCAGGGCAACCTGGCGGCGGTCGCGCATCACGCTGACCCGCTCGCTGTACGCGACCAGTTCCTCGAGCTCGGAGGAGATCACGTAAAGCGCGAGGCCGGAGTCCCGCAGCTCTTCGATGGCCTTCACGATATCGGCGTGCGCCCCGACGTCGATCCCGCGGGTCGGTTCATCGAGGATCAGGACCTTCGGGTCGGAGGCAAGCCAGCGCGCCAGCAAGGCCTTCTGCTGGTTGCCGCCCGACAATTGCCCGATCGGCTTGTCCGCATCGGGCGTCTTGACGTTTAGCCGCGCGATATATTCGTCGGCCAGGCGCTGCTGCTTGCGGCGGGACAATTTGCGCGCCCAGCCGCGCTTCGACTGAAGGACGATCGCGATATTGTCGCGGATCGACAGGTCGCCGAAAATCCCGTCGGCCTTCCGGTCCTCAGGGCTAAAGGCCAACCCCGCGCGGATCGCATCGCGGGGCGAGCGCAACCGACGCGGCTTGCCATCGATCTCCACGGAACCCGTGTCCGCCCGCTCAGCTCCGAACATCAGCATGGCGGTTTCGGTGCGGCCCGAACCGAGGAGACCGGCAGCGCCAACCGCCTCGCCCGCATGGAGAGTAATGTCGAAGGGCTCGACCAAGCCGGTCTTACCGAGCCCGACGAAGCTCGCAGCCACGTTCCCCTTTTTGGCATTGGCAGGCCGCTCCCTCTCGATCGCCTGCTCAAGTCCCTTCCCGATCATCATGTGGATCAGGTCGACTTGCGGGAGCTCTTGCGTCCTCGAACTGCCCACAGCCTTTCCGTTGCGAAGGACGGTGATGCGATCGCTGAGCGCGTAAACCTGGTCGAGGAAATGGGTAATGAAGACGATGCCGGTCCCGCGCGAGGCGAGTGCGCGCACCACGTCGAAGAGTCTCTCGACCTCGGGCGCATCGAGACTGGCGGTGGGCTCGTCGAGCACCAGCACCCGCGCATTCGCCCGGACCGCACGGGCAATCGCCACGAGTTGGCGAATGGCCACCGGAAACGAACCGAGCTCGCGGTCCATGTCGAGCGAAAGGCCAAGTTCCGCCAGCGCCTGGTTCGCCAGCCTGCGAGTTTTGCGCCGGTCCACGAGGCCGAACCGCCGCGGCTGGCAGCCGAGCATCACATTTTCGGCGACGCTCAGGTTCGGAAGAACCATCACCTCCTGGTGAACCGCCCAGATCCCGGCCTGCTGCGCGCGCGGCGTGGAGTCCGGCTCGGCAGGCCGGCCGTCGATCAGGATCGCGCCGAAATCCCGTCGCACGGCCCCCGTCAGGATCTTGATCAGCGTCGACTTGCCCGCGCCGTTTTCGCCCATCAGGGCGTGGATCTCGCCGGCGCGAACGGCGAAGTTCACGTCGTCGAGAGCCACGGTCCCCGGATAGGCTTTCGTGATGCCTCTCGCTTCGAGCAAGGGCGGGGCGTCGGACATTCCTGCTTGGCTCAGTACAGGGTCTTGCGGCGCTCGTACTCGGCCGCCGCAGTATCCGGCAGGAACAGCTTCGTCGGAGTCTGATGCCATTTCGGCGCCGCCTTGCCGTCCTTCTTGTAGGCGATCAGCATGTCCAGCGCCGGTCCGGCCATTTCCGGCGTGAGCTCGACGGTCGCGTTCGCCTCACCGTCGGCCATCGCCTTGAAGATGTCAGGCACTGCGTCGATCGAGACGGTCAGCACGTCCTTGCCCGGACGCAGCCCGGCCTCCTTCATCGCCTGGATCGCGCCGATCATCATGTCGTCGTTGTGCGCATAGACGGCGCAGATCTTGGCGTTGCCGAGCGACTTGATCGCGCTTTCCATGACCTCCTTGGCCTTGGCGCGCGTAAAGTCACCGGACTGGCTCACGACCGTCTTGATGTTCGGCGCCTTGCCGATGGCTTCGTCGAAACCCTTCTTTCGGGCAATTGCCGGGCTCGAACCCACTGTTCCCTGAAGCTCCACGACCGAGCAATCCTTGCCGCCGACGGTCTTCACCAGCCATTCCCCAGCCGTTCGGCCTCGAGAACCTGGTCGGACGTCACCGCAGACAAATACAGGTTGGGGTCGGACGTCTCGATCTGGCGGTCGACCAGGATGACCGGAATGTTCGCGGCCTTTGCCTCGCGCAGGACCTGGTCCCAGCCCGTCGCGACGACTGGCGCGACCAGGATGCCGTCCACGCCTTGCGCAATGAACGCGCGAATTGCCTTGATCTGGTTCTCCTGGCGCTGCTGCGCGTCCGAAATCCGGAGATCGACCTTGCGCTGATCCGCGGCGGCCCGGGCCGCGTTGGTCTCAGCGGTCCGCCAGCCGGATTCCGATCCGATCTGCGAGAAGCCGACGACGAGCTCCTTACCGTCGGCCTTGCCTGCGCTTCCCCCTGCCCGCAGCCGGTGAGGGCCACGGCCGCGGCCGCAATCGTCAGAGCGACATACTTCATCACTTCATTCCCTCTTTCTTCCACGCGGCCATCATTGAACCTGGACGACCGCGATCGATTTGGCCGGAAGTTCGAACCGAAGCTGCCCGCCGGATGCTCGCCCGGAAAACGGCCGCGGCACGACGCTGTTCGGATTTTCGAAGCTGTTATGCGCGTCGGCGGCTGTGGCCGTCAGGATGCGGCCGGAGGCGCCACGCGCATTCACGCCGTCAAAAGCCACATCGAACCGCGCCGGCTTGTTTGCATCCACATTGACCAGCGCCAGCCAAAGCTTGCCCGACGTGTCGCGCGCGGCCACTGCATCGACGCGCGGCACGGTCACGCCACCGTGGGTGTAGCTGCCCGCGTCAAAGGTTACCGGCACCGCCTTCGCGTCATGAAACGGCACGTACATGTGATAGACATGGTACGTCGGCGTCAGCAGCATCTTCGGCCCGTCGGTCAGGATCATCGCCTGCAGGACGTTGACCATCTGCGCGATGTTCGTGCCCCGGATGCGGTCGGCGTTGCGCATAAACAGGTTGAGGTTCAGCGCGGCAATGACAGCATCGCGCATCGTGTTCTGCTGCTGCAGGAAGCCGGGATTGCTGCCCGGGTTGGGGTCGACCCAGATGCCCCATTCATCGACGTAAAGGCCCAGCTTCTTGTCGGGATCGTATCGATCCATGATCGCGGTCTGCTTGGCGATCCAGTCCTTCATCTTGAGCGTTGCCTTGATGCCCTTGGCATATTCGTCTTCGCCAAAGCCGACGCTGGGCCCCTTCTTCTCCCAGGTGTTCGGGATGGTGTAGCCGTGGAGCGAAATGCCTTCGATGTCCCAGCTCCAGACCTTGTTCTTCCAGGCCTTCATGACGTCTTCGGTGTAGTCGCTGTCGCCGCTGTCCCAGCCGACCGCGACACGCTTCATTGCATTCTCGCCGGTCTGCGAAGGATTCAGGTTGCGCGAATAATGCGCGAAGCTCTTCATCTCCTCGACGTAGTGGGTGTTCGACATTGCGCCGCCGCAGCCCCAGTTTTCGTTGCCGAGGCCAAGATACTTGATCTTGTAGGGGGCGGGATGGCCATTGGCGGCACGCTCCTGCTGGAGCGTCGTCGGCTTGTCGGCGGTCAGATACTCCATCCAGTCGGCGGCCTCCTGGACGGTACCCGACCCGACGTTCACGGACAGGAAGACCTCGGCGCCAAGCTGGTCGACGAAGTCCATGAATTCGTGCGTGCCGAAAGAGTTCGGCTCGATGACACTGCCCCAGCTGGCGTTAAGGCGCGCAGGCCTCTTCGCGGCCGGTCCGATGCCTTCGCGCCAGTGATATTCGTCGGCAAAGCACCCGCCAGGCCAGCGCACGTTGGGCACCTTGATCTCGCGTAGCGCCTCGACGACGTCGGTCCGAATTCCGCGGACGTTGGGAATGGTCGAGTCCGGTCCGACCCAGACGCCGCCGTAGATACCCGTGCCGAGATGCTCCGCGAACTGTCCGAAGATGTCCCGGTCGATCTTCGGTCCGGGAGCGTTGGCCTGAACCCGCACTTGCACCGGAGCGGAAGCGGACTGCGCGAACGCAGGCAGCGCCTGGCTTGCCAGAAGCGCGGCCATGCAGGCGCCCTTGATCAATCTGCCCGCGGAACTCGATCGCATTGTCTCTCCCCCAAGTTTCGATGCCAAAATATCTAGAGTGGCGTCACCTGAACCTCGCTCGGCTCCGCGATCGTCAGGCGATTGCGGAGCTTCAGTGCGAAGGGCTCGGCTTCAATTTCGAAGATGTCGCCGGGCTCGGCCGTGATCGATTGCGCGAACGACAGCGTGGCCGTCCCGAAAAAATGGACGTGGACGTCGCCCGGCCTGCGGAACAGGCCATATTTGAAATGATGGTGCTCGAGGTTGGCGATCGAATGCGACATGTTCGCCTCGCCTGACAGGAACGGCGCTTCCCACAGAACCTCGCCATTCCGCCGGATTCGGCTGGTCCCTCGCACGTCGGCCGGCAGCTCGCCGGTCAGGATCTCCGCGCCGAGCGCCGCCGGGCGAAGCTTGGAATGGGCAAGCCAGAGATAATTGTGCCGCTCGGTGATGTGATCGGAGAATTCGTTGGCCAGCGCGAAGCCAAGGCGGCGTGGCCTGCCTTCCGCATCGATGACGTAGATTCCCGCGATTTCCGGCTCTTCTCCGCCGTCCAGGGCGAACTCGGGCGAGCGAAGGTTTTCGCCAGGACCGACGAGCGAGGTCCCGTCCCCCTTGAAGAACCATTCCGGCTGGGAGCCCGGACCTTGCTCCGGCTTGCCGCCCTCGATGCCCATCAGGAACATGCGCATGGAGTCGGTCGTCGCGCCGGCGGCCGCCTGCTTGTGCATCTTGTCCCGGCCTTCGGCGGACCCGAGGTGGGTGAGACCAGTGCCAGTCAGGTGAAACCGGGCTGGATCGGGATGGTCGATGGCGGGAAGCAGCCGCCCTTCCTTCTCCGCTGCCGCCAGATCAACCTGGTCGTCCGTCCGCAGCTCGGTGACCAGTTCGGAAAGCGAGACGTCTCGTTCGATCGCCAGCGCCGCCAATTCGAAAACGGTTGCGATCTTGCCCAGCCGCCAGGCAACATCGTCCAGGAAGGCCGCAACAATCCGCTCGCCGCGATGGTCCTTGAGCTGGATGAGGTGCAAGCCCACGTGCGCTGGTTCAGGCAGCTTTGGAGCGCTTGGAACGCCGTCCGGAGGGTGCTTGCGGGGCAGTCCTGGTATCGAACAGCGCCAATTCCACCAGCTTCCTCATCGCGCGTCTTGCGGCGTCCGGATCGCGCGACGCGATGGCTTCCAGCACTTCGGCGTGGTCCGGCACCGGGTCTCGGACCAGCGGGCGGACACGCTGCTTTAGAGCGGTCGTCCACGACACTGCCGTCGAGATGCTGCTGGTGAGGGTCCGAAGGAACGGATTGGCCGATGCAAGCAGAAGCGTGGTGTGAAACCGCTGATCCGCCGCGCGACCTTCCGCCGTGCCAAGCGTATGCTCAGTCATGTCGCGCAAGGCCTCGCGCATGATGGCGACTTGATCGCTGGTTCGCCGCTCCGCCGCCAGGGCCGCGGCCTCCGGCTCCACCACCATGCGCAATTCGAACAGAGCCTCGAGCACTTGGTCTTCAGGATCGGACTGGAAAATCCAGGCGAGGACGTCCGGATCAAGGAGATGCCATTGCTCCCGAGGAGTGACTCGCGTTCCGACCTTTGGCCGGGAAACCACCAATCCCTTTGCGGCAAGGATACGTACCGCTTCACGGTAGGCTGCGCGAGAGACCTGGTGACGCTCGCTCGCCGCCAGCTCCGTCTCCAAGAGCTCACCGGGGCGGATGACCCCGGATACGATCTGCACACCGAGGTCGCGAGCAAGCTTCCCGTGAATGCGAAGGCACTCAGAACTTGAGGACGCAGGTCTTGCCACTTCCACTCCCGGGCCAATGCCACCGATGCCGTACCCGGCAACCGGACTTCTTCACTGCTTTAGTCTGACAATTGAAACGGGCAATAGCGTATCGGCTGTGCGTCTAAGCCCGTCGATGCGGGGTGGCCTTATCGGGCATGCTCGGCAATAGCCTGAGCGATGCAATCGACCAGCCGCAACGCCAACCTTGCGCTCCCATTCATTGGATGGCTCGTGCTGTTCGCCGCCTGGGCAGGGCTAAGTTGGCCGCTGGTCACCGGCCTGACCTTGATCGGCGTCGTCATCGCTGCGGTTCATCACGCCGAGACGGTCGCTCATCGGGTTGGCGAACCGTTCGGAACGCTGATCTTGGCAGTGGCGGTTACGATCATCGAAGTGGGGCTGATCGTGTCCCTGATGCTGGCCAATCGAGAGGCAGCTCTGACCCTGACCCGCGACACCGTGTTTGCGGCAGGCATGATCATCCTCAACCTGCTGCTCGGCCTTTGCCTGATTGCAGCAGCCAAGCATCAGCGAGAAGCGCGGTTCACGCGCACCGGCGCGACCGCGGCGCTCAGCACCCTCGCGACGCTGATGATCCTCACACTCGTCCTGCCGAATTTCACGACGACCGTGATGGGTCCCGTCTACAGCAGGCCGCAACTTGCCTTCGTCGCTGCTTTCTCGCTCCTGCTCTACCTGACGTTCGTGTTCGTGCAGACGGTTGGCAATCGCGACTATTTTCTCCCCAAGGGCGGCCTGCAGGCGGAGCCGGAAGCCCACGCCGCTCCCCGAGTCCGGCGCAAACCTGGCTTTCGCTTGGCGCGCTTCTGGTCAGTCTCGGCGCGGTGGTCCTGATGGCCAAGACATTATCGCCGACACTGGAGGCCGCCGTTACCCAGGCGGACCTTCCGCGGGCCGTCGTCGGGGTCGCAATCGCTGCGATCGTCCTCCTTCCGGAAGGTGTGGCGGCCGTGCGCGCGGCGCTTTCCAACCGCCTCCAGACGAGCCTGAACCTCGCCCTCGGATCGGCGCTGGCGACCATTGGGCTGACCATCCCGGCGGTGACGATCACGTCGTTCTTCCTTGGACTGCCACTGGCTCTGGGCCTGGATCCGAAGGGCATTGTCCTGCTCGCGCTGACGTTGTTCGTGAGCGCGCTCTCGCTGGCCCGCGGCCGGACGACTGTCCTCCACGGAGCAGTGCATGTGGTGATCTTCGGGGCCTACCTGCTCACGACGATCGTGCCTTAGGCTCCGCCTGGCAACGGCTGACACTCAGCCGGCCGCTGCTGAGCACCAAAGAGCCGTCGATCGCGCGGATCGCCCGGCTGTCCGGCCAGTCGCCGCTCCCGGTGCTGAAAATCGCCCTGCCCGGTATGATTTCCACCGTCCCGGCACGGCGAAGGTGGAAGGTGATGACGTCCAGGTCGGCATGATCGATCTGTGGCCAGAACGTCCGCCGGCGCTCCCCATAACGGTAGTTCCGCTCCCACGAATCGAGCGAGCCCACGCAGGGGTGATCCGCGAGCCTGGCTTCCACCCGATCAATCTCCGCTTCGGAGGGCTTTGGATATTCGCCCTCGGCCGCGCAGCCGAGAAGAAAGGCGCAAAGAACTGCGGCACAAGGCCTTTTCATGCCCGAAGTATGACAGGCAAAGCGGACGCGCGTCCAGTTGCAGCGACAATGCTTGTCGGAGGGCACAGAAAGTTGAATCGTGCACGGCTTCAATCAGGGGAGCTTTCCGAAAATGCGTCGTCTTGCCCACTCGCTTGCGCCATGGGCGCTGCTGCTTTCCGCGACCGCGTTTGCAGCGCCGGCGCTTGCCGCCCCCGCCGAGGGTCCAAACCCAATCTTCACCGGTGGCGACCTTTTCAACCTAAGCGCGGCAACGGATGCTCAGATCAGCCCCGACGGACGGACGATCGCCTACGTCCGCAAGACGGCAGATATCATGACCGACAAGGCCCGCTCGTCGATCTGGGTCATCAACGTCGCGACCGGCGAGCAGCGTCCTTTGGTCACGGGCACGGGCGACCACTTCAGCCCGCGCTGGTCCCCGGACGGCCGGCGGCTCGCCTACGCCTCGACCGGCGAAGGCGGCGCTCCGCAGCTGTTCGTGCGCTGGATGGATACCGGTCAGTCGGTCCGCGTCACCGGCCTTCCGGACAGTCCGCAGGGCATTGCCTGGTCGCCCGACGGGACACGCATCGCCTATCTGATGACGGTGCCCGACGACGGACCGAGGCTCGGCTCCGCCCCGAAAAGCCCGAGGGTGCGCAGTGGGCGAAGCCGCTCGAGATCATCGACAAGGTGACATACCGCACCGACGACGGCGGCTACGTCAAGGCCGGGTTCGACCACATCTTCATGGTCGACGCCAACGGCGGCGCGCCGCGGCAGCTCACCTTCGGCGCCTTTCATGACGGCGCTCCGGAATGGACGCCCGACGGGCGCGCGATCCTGTTCAGCGCGGTTCGCAAGCCCGACTGGGAGATGACCGTCGTCGATAGCGAGGTTTATCGCCTCGACATCGACAGCGGAACGGTAACCGCGCTGACCAGCCGCAACGGGCCCGACGCCTCCCCCGTGGCATCGCCCGACGGACGAAGCATCGCCTACCTGGGCTTCGACGATCACAAGAAGGGCTACGAGCAAGCTGACCTCTATGTGATGAGCACCAATGGCGGCGGATCGCGTTTGGTTGCGCCGGGCCTGGACCGCGGGATCAACCAGATCCGCTGGTCGGCGGATGGGCGCGCGATCTACGCAGCCTATGAAGAAAGCGGCTCGGTCACCGTCTCGCGCATCGGGCTCGACGGGAGTGTGAGGCCAATCACGCGCGATGTCGCGGATGCGGGCTACGACCGGCCATACGCAGGCGGCGGCTTCAGCGTTGCGCGCAACGGAACGGTCGCATTCACCACCAACTCCTATGACCGGCCGACCGACGTCGCGGTTTCGAGCGGCGGAGCCATGCGCAAGCTGACCCGGCTCAACGACCTTAGCCTGGGATCGAAGAATCTCGGCACGCTGCGGACCCTGGATGTGGCCGCTCCAGACGGGGCCGGGTGCCGTCGTGGCTCCTGCTGCCGCCGACGTACCAGGAGGGACAGCGCGTCCCGATGATCCTGGAAATCCATGGCGGCCCCTACGCCGCCTACGGCCCGCACTTCTCGACCGACTACCAGCTGTATTCCGCAGCCGGTTACGCCGTGCTCTATACCAACCCGCGCGGCTCAACCGGCTATGGCCAGGCGTTCGCGGATGGGATCGAGAAGACCTATCCGGACAGCGACTACGCCGACCTGATGGCGGCCGTCGACGCGGCGATTGCGAGCGGCGCGGTCGATCCGAACAACCTGTTCGTCACCGGCGGATCGGGCGGCGGCATCCTGACTGCGTGGATCGTCGGCAAGACCAACCGCTTCAAGGCGGCGGCCGCCCAGAAGCCGGTCACCAATTGGACCAGCATGGCGCTGACATCCGATGGCACGCCCTTCTTCGGACCCTATTGGATGGGCGCCCAGCCATGGGAGAATTACCAGTCGTACTGGGCGCGGTCGCCGCTGAGCTTGATGGCCAATGTGAAGACCCCGACGCTAGTGGTCGTTGGAGCCTCGGACTATCGCACGCCTGTCAGCGAAGCCGAGCAGCTTTATTCGGCGCTGAAGCTTCAGCGGGTTCCAACGGCTTTGGTCAAGGTGCCCGACGCCAGCCACGGTGGGATCGCCGCACGGCCGAGCCAGTCAGCCGCCAAGGCGAGCGCTATCATCGCCTGGTTCGACCGCTATCGGCAGAAGCCAGGCACGGCGGCCAATTCGACGAACGGCTCTTCCCCGCCCGCAGGGCAGTAAGTATCGCCCTTGCAACCTTTTCGGCGGCTGGTCGTCATTCGGCCAGCCGCCGCAGCTTGTGACTCTGGGAGAGTAAAGTGAAGACCGTATCCTTGTTCGCCGCGACCGCCCTCGCGATCGTGGCCGTTCCCGTTTCCGCCGCCGACACGGGCAGTTTCAGCCCGCAACGCTTGTCGCAGCACGTGCAGACGCTTGGCTCGGACGCCTTCCAGGGCCGCGCTCCGGCGACCGAGGGCGAGACCCTGACCGTCGATTATCTCAGCAAGCAATTCGCAGGGCCGGCCTGCAGCCCGGCGGCGACCTGACCAATGGCAAAAGGGCATGGACTCAAGCTGTTCCGTTGCTGAAGTCGGAGTTTGCGTCGGCGCCGCACGTCAGTCTCAACCTCGCCGGTACCGCGACAGCGCTCACCCAAGGCGAACAGATCGCGGTCCGCGCACCCACCAACGGCGACAAGGCGCTCGCGATCAACGGCGCTCCCTTGGTCTTCGTCGGCTATGGAGTGAAAGCGCCGGAGCGGAATTGGGACGATTTCAAGGGCCTGGACGCCCGGGGCAAGATCCTCGTCATGCTCGTCAACGATCCCGATTTCGAAGGGGCGAAGGCGACTTCGGCGGCAAGGCGATGACCTATTACGGCCGCTGGACCTACAAGTATGAGGAGGGCGCTCGGCAAGGCGCCCTGGGCGTGCTGGTTATCCACGAGACCGCGCCCGCGAGCTATGGCTGGGCGACGGTCAAGAACTCGAACACGAACGCGATGTTCGACATCGTCCGCAAGAACCCGCGCGGCGAGCATCCGCCGCTGGAAGGCTGGATCCAGCGCGACCTGGCGGCGCAGTTGTTCACGGCGTCCGGCACCAGTTTCGAAGCGATGAAGGAGGCGGCCAAGCGGAAGGACTTCAAACCCGTTCCGCTGAAGGCCGCCCTGGACGTCCACGGCAGCGCCAAGACGGAAGTCATCACCTCCCACAACGTGGTCGGAATCCTGCCCGGAGCCGCGCGTCCGAACGAGACCGTCATCTACACCGCGCACTGGGACCATCTCGGCATTGGCCTGCCGGACGCCAGTGGCGACCGCATCTACAACGGTGCCATCGACAATGGCACGGGCCTGGCGCAGCTGATCGAGCAGGCGCGCGCATTCGCGACAGGCCCTCGCCCGCAGCGTTCGGTGGTCTTCATGGCCGTGACCGCGGAGGAGAAAGGCCTCCTCGGGAGCGAATATTACGCGGCCAATCCGCTCTATCCGGCGGCCCTGACTGCGGGGGTGATCAATACCGACGTTCTCGGCGTGCTCGGCCCGGCGAAGGACTTCACCATTCGCGGCAACCAGAAATTCGGGCTGCTCGACATCCTGGTCGAGGAAGGCGCCAAGCGCGGCCGCCGCTACACACCCGACCCACGCCCCGAGACCGGCGGCTTCTTCCGCTCGGACCACTTCACCCTGGCCAAGGTTGGCATACCGGCTATGAGCTTTGGCCCCGGGCAAGACCTGGTGAACGGCGGCGTCGCTCGGGCAAAGGCCTGGTCGGAAAACTACACTGCGAAGATGTATCATCAGCCCGCCGACGAATATTCGCCGGACTGGGATTTCACAGGCATGGCCGAGGATGCCGAGCTGCTCCACGCCGTCGGGTTGAGGCTGGCGAACGGCAGCGACTGGCCCAACTGGAGCGCGGACAGCGAATTCCGTGCTGCGCGCGACCGGTCGGCTTCCGAACGCTCGTCGGTGCCGGCCGCATCTGAGAAGAAGCCCGGGGAACGCGGTTGAGCGAAACGCTCGAGCCTGCCCTCCCGGACGACCTGGACGAGCAGGCCGAGCGCCTGATGCGGCGGCTATGTGAAAAGGATCTGAAGGTCGCCACGGCGGAAAGTTGCACTGGCGGAATGCTGGCAGCGCTGCTGACCGACATCGAAGGTGCCGGCCACGGCTTTGAACGCGGCTTCGTCACCTACACGAAGGAAGCGAAGTCGGAGCTCCTCGGTACCCCGATGATTTGCTTGACCGCAACAATGCGGTTTCCGCAATCGTTGCCAAGGCGATGGCAGCCGGAGCCCTGGAGCGATCGAGTGCGGACATTGCCATCAGCGTCACGGGCTTCGCCGGGCCTGGCGCCGAAGGAGACGAAGAAGGCCTGGTGCACATGGCCCTTGCCCGACATGGTTGTGACATCCGGCACCGCGAGGAGCATTTCGGCGCCGTCGGGCGCGGCGTCATCAGGGTGAAATCCCTGCAAGCCATGCTGGAGATGCTTGAGCAATCGCTCGAGGCGGAGTAGTTCCTGCTTTGTTCTAATCAGGGAGAGCGAAAATGGCGGACCTCATTTTCTACACCAACCCGCAATCGCGTGGGCAGACAGTACGGTGGATGCTGGAGGAGATCGGCGCTCCCTACGACACGGAAATCCTCGATTACGCCACGACCATGAAGACCGAGCCGTACCTGTCGGTCAATCCGATGGGGAAAGTCCCGGCAATCAAGCACAAAGGCAAGGTCGTGACCGAAGTAGCGGCAATCTGCTGCTACCTGGCCGATGCGTTTCCCGAGGCGAACCTCGCACCGCCGACCGACGACAGGGCGGACTATTATCGCTGGATCTTCTTTGCATCCGGACCGATCGAAGCCGCGTTCAGCAATCGCGCCGCAGGTTGGGAGCCGACGCCAGAGCGCCAACGCATGATCGGTTACGGCAATTTCGATCTAGCGATCGGCACGCTGGAAAAAGCCCTGACCGGGCGAAACTACATTGCCGCAGATCATTTCACTGCGGCCGACCTGTTCGTCGGCTCGATGGTCAACTTCATGCTCGCCTTCAACCTGCTCGATCCGAATCCAGTGTTCGTCGATTATGCTCGGCGGATGACTGACCGCGACCCCTACCGCCGGGCGCAGGAGATCGACTCCAGGCTCGTCGCCGAGGCCCAGGCTCAACAGCCGCAGCCGGCCTGACGATGGACACCCAGCTCAGGAAGCAGGCGATCGCGCTTTACGATCGCTTCACGCACGAGGGCCTAGACCGGCGCGTTTTCATGGCCCGTATGGTGGCCCTCGCCGGTAGCGTTGCGGCAGCGGAGGCCATGATCGGCGCGATTGCCGCTACCCCAGCCGCTGCGGCGATCGTCCCGGCCGACGACAAGCGGCTCGTCGCGCGGACGCAGGACCTGGTCGGCGGATACAAGGCCTATGTCGCAGAGCCGCGATCGCGATCGCTGAAGCCAACGGTCCTAGTCATTCACGAAAACCGGGGGCTTAACGACCATATTCGCGATATCGCCCGGCGCCTCGCAGTGGCGGGCTTCCGTGCAGTCGCCCCGGATTTCCTTTCGCTGTCAGGCGGGACACCCGCCAACGAAGACGCGGCTAGAGAGGCGATCGGCAAGCTCGATCTCGCCAAATCGGTCAACGACGCCGTTGCGATGCTGGACGAGCTCGCCAGGTCGAGCCGCGGAGGGAAGGTCGGATCCGTCGGCTTCTGCTGGGGCGGCGGCTTCGTCAATCGGCTGGCGGTTGCCGCGGGCGACAAGCTGGCCGCCGGCGTATCCTTCTACGGCTCCGCGCCGGACGCGTCGGAGGCATCAAAGGTGCAAGCCCCGCTGCTGATCCATGACGCCGGCCTCGACGACCGGGTCAACCGCACCTCATTTCCGTGGGTCGACGCGCTTCGCGCGGTCGGCAAGCCGGTGAAGTTCTACCTCTACGAAGGCGTCAACCACGCCTTCAACAACGACACGTCGGCAGAGCGCTACGACAAGGCGGCTGCGGATTTGGCATGGAAGCGTACGATCGCCTTTTTCAAGCAGCATCTCGGCTGACTTGGTAAGCGGGGCTCATGGAGTTCCGCACCAAACGACTGACACTCAGGCCGGCGCGCGAAAGCGACCTCGTGGCCATGCACGGGATTCTCAGCGACCCCCGCGCAATGACCTATTGGTCGTCGCTCCCGCACGATCGTATTGAGCAGACGTGGGATTGGCTTGCTTCGATGCTCGCCATCCCGCCTTCCGAGGGCGAAGATTTCGTCGTCGAACTCGGCGGCAAGCTGATCGGCAAGGCCGGGCTGTGGCGCTTCCCGGAGATCGGCTTCATTTTCCATCCGGATTATTGGGGACGCGGTTATGCGCGGGAGGCGCTCGAGTTCGTCCTCGATCGCGCCTTTGGAGTACACCAGCTTCCAGCGGTCACCGCGGACGTCGACCCCGTAACGAGGGCTCGATCAGGCTATTGGCGGGGCTCGGCTTCCAGGAGACCGGACGGGAGGAGCGAACCTTCCAGATCGGCGATCAATGGTGCGACAGCGTCTATTTCGAACTCGATGCGGAGAACTGGGCAAAGCGCAAATAGAAAGGGCCGACGGTTTCCCGCCGGCCCTCCCATTTCGCTCCGGGCGACGCCTTAGCGGCGGTTGCCCATGAACTGCAGCAGGAACATGAACATGTTCACGAAGTCGAGGTAGAGGTTCAGCGCCCCATGATCACGACCTTGCCCATCATGTCGGTGCCAGCGACGTAGGCATACATGCTCTTGATCTTCTGCGTGTCGTAAGCGGTCAGGGCCGCAAACAGCAGGACGCCGATTGCGCTGATCGCCATCTGCATCGCAGGCGACTGCAGCCAAAGGTTCAGCAACATCGCGACCAGCAGGCCGACGACGCCCATGATCAGGAACGTTCCTAGCCCACTGAGGTCGCGCTTGGTCGTGTAGCCGTAGAGGCTAAGGCCAAGGAACGCCGCAGCAACCGCGAAGAACGTCTGAGCGATCGAGGTGCCGGTGTACGTGATGAAGATCGTCGACATCGACAGGCCCATCACCGTCGCAAATGCCCAGAACAGCATCTGCAACGCCCCGGTCGAGAGACGGTTGAGGCCGAAGCTCATGACCATGACGAAACCGAGCGGCGCCAGAGTCACGATCCAGCCGAGGCCGCTGAGGCCGCGTCCGCTCGCACTGATCAGTGCGTCTTGAGCATAGGGTGCAAACAGCAGGGCGACGATGCCGGTCAGCAGCACGCCCGATGCCATGTAATTGTAAACAGACAGCATGTAGGACCGGAGGCCCGCATCGCGGGCGGCGCGCGGAACACCAACCGTTGCGGTGGTATTCACGCCGGTCGTCGTGCGCGGGTCAAACTGGTTCTGCATTCTTTCTCCTATCGGATGGGCTAAGGGCCCATGCTCCCGAAGCGCAATATCGGTAATTGCCGAGAGTGATTCAAGCGAAACCGGACGAGGTGAAATCTCGTTCATTCGTGCGAAAGGAGAGCGATGCACCGGTTGTTCGTCGCCATCCGCCCGCCGGAGGGTGTTCGCGACCTGCTGATAGACGCCATGGACGACAGTCCTGCGCTGCGCTGGGTCGGCGATGAGCAGCTCCACTTGACGCTACGGTTTGTTGGAGAAGTCGAGCGTCCGGTCGCCTCGGACATCGCTTCTGCGCTGGGCCAGATCCATTCGGCGGTGTTCGAGTTGCGAGTGGCCGGCGTTGGGAAGTTCGAACGCCGCAGCGGCGGTGCCTTGTGGGCGGGCGTCGAACCGAAAGCTCCGGTCGCTGCGCTTGCGGCCAAGGTCGAACGCGCCATCCAGCAGGCGGGACTCGAGCCCGAGCATCGCGCTTTTTCGCCTCATATCACGCTCGCCCGCTGGAATCGGCGGGGCTCCGGGGCGATCGAGGCGTTCATGCGGCGCAACTCGGAGTTAAGGTCCGAGACCTTCTGGGTTAACCGCTTCATCCTGTTCGAAAGCAAGCTGTCACGCCACGGGCCGCACTATGAAGAGGTCGCGACCTTCGATCTTCGCTGAACGAACGCCGCGATCCCGATCGTCACGAGCGAAGGCAGAATCCAGTCGAGCCAGGGATAGACCTTGTTCCACACCCGCGGATCGAAGCGCCCCACCATGGCATGTTCGCGCGGAGGCCGGACCCGAAATACTCGATCCAGCGATATTCCGCCTGGGCAATCTCCCGGGAGATGAACCATGCGCAAGCGGCTGCCGCACCCGCCCACCAACTCCCGGAAATAAATCTAACCAATAGCTGAATGAGAATTGCTAGAAGGATATGCTCAGCCATGATCAAGTACTCGAGTTAATAGAGATGCGTATCTGCTCCGGGTCTGGCGCGCGGCCGAAGATTACAAGGCAAGGACGCGATTCTTCGCATGCCGCCTAAACAAACGATTCTGAAGTCCTGGTGGCGCGCGCCGTTCTGGCTGGCCGCTCTGCTGACCGGCGCGAAGAGCTTCGTCGATAACCCGATCCTCGGTTCCAGGCGGCTGAACGCAGCAGGCCTTCATGTTTGGCGCCTCAAAGGTGCACATGCCTTGGCGCGTTCGAGGCGAAGTCGGCTTGCTGGTGACATCCCGCTCGAGCTTCGTGAACAGTTCGACCGCGACGGCTATGTGCTAATTCACGACTTCTTGCCCCAGGATCTCTTCCAGTCCTTCCAGCGCGAACTTCTCGATCCGGCCCTGGAGTGCCGAAGCCAGCAACAGGGCGACACCCTAACGCATCGAATTCCCATCGGCCCCGGCTTCCGCCGCCGTCTACCGGAGCTCGCCAAGCTGCTGGACAGCCGCCGGTGGAAGGGCCTGCTGGCCTATGTCGCGAGTACGCGAAGCGCGCCGCTGTACTACGTCCAGGCCATTGCCGGAGGGGTTGCCGAGGGCCCGCCCGATCCGCAGCTCGAGCTTCACGCCGACACGTTCCAGCCTTCGATGAAGGCCTGGCTCTTCCTGTCCGACGTCCCAGACGATGGCCGGCCGCTGACCTACGTCGCGGGATCGCATCGCCTGTCGGACGCCCGGATCGCGTGGGAGAAACGCAAGAGCGTCGACGTGCTGGAAACCGGTGACCGGCTGTCACAGCGCGGCTCATTTCGCATTGCGTTAGAAGAGCTGGCGGAGCTCGGCCTTCCGCAACCGACACACTTCAGCGTTCCAGCGAACACCCTGGTAGTGGTCGACACCTGCGGTTTCCATGCACGCGCCCAATCGACGCGGCCGACCATGCGTGTGGAGCTCTGGGCATTTTCGCGCCGCTCACCGTTCATGCCTTGGACCGGGTTCGATCCTCTGTCCTGGCACCCGATCGCAATCCGCCGCGGCGAATGGCTGCAATCCATTGTCGACTGGCTCGACCATCGAGGATTGAAAAAGCAGCACTGGCGCCCTGCCGGACGCTGGCCAAGCAACGTCTTCACACTGCCTGGCCGTAAATCGGCAGAGGCCGAAACTCCCGCCGAGGATTTCCCGCGCAAAGAAATGCGCGGCTGACGATGCCCAGCCGCGCACTCCCCTCAGCAGTCGAGGAACGACTTGCCGATTACCAGATCCGGACGCGCTGCTCCGGCGGGATGTAGAACTTCGAGCCCGGCTTGATATCGAACGCGGCGTACCAGGCGTCGAGATTCCGAAGCGGACCGATGATCCGGTAACGGCGCGGACTATGCGGGTCGGACGCGACCTGCGTCTTGATCGCATCGTCCCGTTGCTCACCGCGCCACGCCTGGGCGAAGGACAGGAAGAAGCGCTGGTCCGCGGTCAAACCATCGATCACAGGGGCGGGCTTGCCGTTCAGCGACATTTTGTATGCCGAATAGGCGACCTCCAGCCCGACATGTCACCGATGTTTTCGCCCATCGTCAGGTTGCCGTTGATGAATACGCCCGGCGCGGCTTCATAGGACGCGTACTGCTTGCCGAGCGCGTCGGTTAGCGACTTGAACCGCGTTGCATCCGCCTTTGTCCACCAGTCCCGGATCGCGCCATTCTCGTCGATCTTGCGGCCCTGGTCGTCGAAGCCGTGCATGATTTCATGGCCGATGATCGCGCCGATCGCACCGTAATTGACGGCGTCGTCCGCGCTCAGGTCGAAGAAGGGCGGCTGCAGGATGCCGGCCGGGAAGACGATCTTGTTCTCGAGACCGCCGTTGTAGGCGTTCACGGTCGCCGGGCTCATCGCCCACTTCTTGCGGTCGACAGGCTTACCAAGATCGCTCAGCGCATAATCCCATTCGAAGGCCGCGCTGCGCTTCACGTTGCCGTACAGATCGTCCGGCTTCATCTCCAGCTTCGAGAAGTCGCGGAATTTCTCGGGATAGCCGACCATGACGTCCATCCGGCCGAGCTTGGTCAGGGCCGCCTTCTTGGTCGCCGGCTCCATCCAGCTGTTTTCCTGGATCCGGACCGCCGCCGCCTTTTTAAGGTTGGCGACCAGCTCTTCCATCGCGGCCTTGGATTGCGGGCTGAAGTATTTGTCGACGTAAGTTTGACCAAGCAATTCGCCGAGCCGGCCGTCGACTTCGCCGATGCCGCGACGCCAGCGAGGGCGAAGCTCCTTCGCTCCGCTCAGCGTCTTGGTGAAGGCGAACTTGCTATCGACGAAGCGCTTGGAAAGATAGTTGCCGGCCTGGTCGGTGACCTTGAACCGCTGCCAGGTCTTCAGCGTTTCCAGCGGCGTCGTCTCGTAAAGCGCCGCTACCGCCTTCACCGCCGTATTGTCCCCGACGATATACTTCGGAGCGACGACGCCCGTTTCGGAAAGATAGCGGTTCCAATCCAGTCCGGGCGCGTAAGCGGAGAGCTGCGCGGCGGTCATGGGATTGTTGAGCTTGTCGAGGTCGCGCAGGTCGGCTTGCGGCCAGGATACCTTGGCGATCTCCGTTTCGAACGCGAGCACCTCGTCCGCCGCTGCCGATGCATTCGGCGTGTTGGTCAGCTCCAACGTACGCTGGATGTAAGCGCGGTAAGCGTCTCGCTGCGGCTTGTACTTGTCGAGCAAGTAATAGTCGCGGTCGGGCAAGCCCATCCCGCCCGAGCCGACGAACGCGATGTTGATGGTTGGATTGGCGGGATCGGGAAGGACTCCGACACCGAACAGAGTCGACCCGAAGTCGGCGAAGCTGTCGGCCATGCTCTTGGCGAACTCGTCCTTGGTCTTGATCGCCGCGATGCGGTCGAGGTCAGCCTTCAGCGGCGCAGCGTCGAGCTGCTCCAGCCGCGCCTCGTCCATGTAGCTGGCGTAGAATGCGCCGATCTGGCTGTTCGCCGGAGAGCTTGCGACGATCGCACGCAACTGCTCCTGGTTACGGTCGGCGAGTTCGGATCCGACGCCGTTCTGCGATTTGTCGGCCGGGATCTCGTTCTCGTCCATCCACTTGCCGGCGGCGTAGCGCTGGAAGTCGTCGCCGGGATTCACCGACAGGTCGCGGGTCGACAGGTCGACACCCCATTTGCCGAAGTGGACGGTTGTCGGCGATTCCTGCGCCGAAGCGGGAATGGCGACGAGTGCGCTGCACGCGAGAAGCATTGCGCCAAACCGCGATGCACGGCGCCGGTAAGAGAGAATCATCATTTGCCCCAAATGTTTGATTTGACGGCGCGACTTCGGCCGTCACTGCACCTGCAGATACCCGGCATCGACAAACGCGCCAATGCTATCGATGAGTTGCAGAATCCGCCGCGCGAACCCACATGGACTTAAGCCGCGTTGACCATCAGCGGTGGCTCGTTTAACCAGAACATAAACGGAACGAAAACCGGCTGATGCTGACTCATATTTCCGTCCGCGGGGCGCGCGAACATAATCTGAAGGCGGTCGACGTGGACATCCCGCGCGAGAGCCTGACGGTCATCACCGGCCTCTCCGGCTCGGGCAAATCCTCGCTCGCGTTCGACACCATCTACGCCGAGGGGCAGCGCCGCTACGTCGAGAGCCTCTCGGCTTACGCGCGTCAGTTTCTGGAGATGATGCAAAAGCCGGACGTCGAGCATATCGACGGCCTGTCGCCCGCCATCTCGATCGAGCAGAAGACTACCTCGCGAAACCCGCGCTCGACGGTCGCGACGGTCACAGAGATCTACGACTACATGCGCCTGCTCTGGGCGCGCGTCGGCATTCCCTACTCGCCCGCGACCGGCCTCCCGATCGAGGCGCAGCAGGTCAGCCAGATGGTCGACCGCGTGATGGGCCTGCCCGACGGCAGCCGCCATTATCTGCTCGCGCCCGTCGTGCGCGGCCGCAAGGGCGAGTATCGCAAGGAGCTCGCGGAATGGCAGAAGGCCGGCTTCACCCGCGTCCGCATCGACGGCGAGTTCCACGACATCGAGGACGCGCCGGCGCTCGACAAGAAGTACAAGCACGACATCGAGATCGTGGTCGACCGCATCGTTGTCCGCGAAGGCATCGAGCCGCGCCTCGCCGACAGCTTCGAGACTGCGCTGAAGCTCGCCGAGGGCCTCGCCTATCTCGACCCCGCCGACCCGCAACCAGACGCCGAAGACGCGCCGACCGCGAAGGGGATGAAGCTCGACTACTCCCCGCCCGGCCGCATCCTCTTCTCGGAGAAGTTCGCCTGCCCGGTCAGCGGCTTCACCATCGCCGAGATCGAGCCGCGCCTGTTCAGCTTCAACGCGCCGCAGGGCGCCTGCCCCGCCTGCGACGGCCTCGGCGAGAAGCTGGTGTTCGACGAGGACCTCGTCGTCCCCAACCACGCGCTGTCGATCAAGAAGGGCGCCGTCGTCCCCTGGGCCAAGTCCAACCCGCCCTCGCCCTATTACATGCAGGTGCTGAGCTCGCTCGCCCGCGCCTACGATTTCGACCTCGAAACGCCATGGGCCGACCTGCCGGAGGAGGCGCGGGACGTCATCCTGTTCGGCACCAAGGGCCGCGCCGTCACCCTCCGCTTCGTCGACGGCCGCAAGTCCTACGAGGTGAAGAAGCCGTTCGAAGGCGTGATCGGCAACCTCAACCGCCGCATGCTGCAGACCGAGTCCGCCTGGATGCGAGAGGAGCTCAGCCGCTACCAGGCCAGCCGCCCGTGCGAAGTCTGCCACGGCGCCCGCCTCAAGCCCGAAGCGCTCAGCGTGAAGATCGCCGGCGAGGATATCTCCCTCTCCACACGCCGATCGGTCGCGGACGCCTACGCCTGGTTCGGTAGTCTCGAAGACAAGCTCAACCCGGTTCAACGGGAAATCGCGCACGTCATTCTCAAGGAAATCAACGAGCGCCTCGGCTTCCTCCACAACGTCGGCCTCGACTATCTCCACCTCGACCGCACGTCGGGCACGCTAAGCGGCGGCGAGAGCCAGCGCATCCGCCTCGCCTCGCAGATCGGCTCCGGCCTCTCCGGCGTCCTCTACGTCCTCGACGAACCGTCGATCGGCCTCCACCAGAAGGACAACGACCGCCTCCTCGAAACGCTGAAGCGCCTGAAGTCGCTCGGCAACACCGTGCTCGTCGTCGAGCATGACGAGGATGCGATCCGCACCGCCGACCATGTGATCGACATGGGCCCCGGCGCCGGCGTTCACGGCGGCGAGGTCGTCTGCCAGGGCACGCTCGACGAGTTGCTCGCGTGCGAAACCAGCGTCACCGCCGACTATCTCACCGGCCGCCGCGAAATCCCGCTGCCGAAAAGGCGCCTGAAGGGCAGCGGCAAGTTCGTCACCGTGAAGTGCGCCAAGGCCAATAATCTCCAGAACGTGACCGCGAAGTTCCCGCTCGGCACCTTCACCTGCGTCACCGGAGTCAGCGGCTCGGGCAAATCCTCGCTGACCATCGATACGCTCTACGCCGGCGCCGCCCGAGCGCTGAACGGCGCCCGCATCGTCTGCGGCCCGTGCGACGGCATCGACGGCCTCGCCAACCTCGACAAGGTCATCGATATCGACCAGTCGCCGATCGGCCGCACTCCGCGGTCTAACCCGGCGACCTACACCGGCGCCTTCACCCAGATCCGCGACTGGTTCGCCGGCCTGCCGGAGGCGCAAGCGCGCGGCTACAAGCCCGGCCGCTTCAGCTTCAACGTGAAGGGCGGCCGCTGCGAGAAATGCACCGGCGACGGCCTGTTGAAGATCGAGATGCACTTCCTGCCCGACGTCTACGTCACCTGCGACGTCTGCCACGGCGCGCGCTACAACCGCGAGACGCTGGAGGTGAAGTTCAAGGGCAAGTCGATCGCCGACGTGCTCGACATGACGGTCGAGGACGCGGCCGAGTTCTTCAAGGCCGTCCCGGCATCCGCGACAAGATGCGCATGCTGCAGGAGGTCGGCCTCGGCTACATCAAGGTCGGGCAGCAGGCGACGACCCTGTCGGGCGGCGAGGCACAGCGCGTGAAGCTGTCGAAGGAGCTGTCGCGGCGGGCCACCGGCAAGACGCTCTACATCCTCGACGAGCCCACCACCGGCCTCCATTTCGAGGACGTGCGCAAGCTGATGGAGGTGCTCCACCGCCTGGTTGAGACCGGCAACACTGTCGTCGTGATCGAACACAACCTGGACGTCATCAAGACCGCCGACCACGTCATCGACCTCGGCCCCGGTGGAGGCGTCAACGGCGGCCGCATCGTGGTCACCGGCACCCCGGAAGACATCGCCGCCTGCCGGGAAAGCTTTACGGGGCAGTATCTGAAGCCGCTTTTGGAGCGCGCTAGTGTGAAACCCGAAGTGGTGGATAGCGCGCCGAATAATGCGAAGCGAAAGACGGCGAAGGCTTCATCGGATGGAAATCAGTCGGATTTAATAGCCATTAATTGAAGTCTTCTGAGCCGCTGTTGTATCCGACTTCCAGCCGCTTTAGATTCCCTGTCCAATCTCGAAGGCTTGAAACAGAGCATAGTCGACGTTGCTGACAAGGTCGTCGCGAAAGCGGATCAAAAGATAACTGCCGCAGCACAAGCCGACCTCAACAGGCAGACTATCTCCGAGAAATTGCCACCCTTAAACAGACCGCTTCGCGCGCGAAAAAGACCGTTGACGACCTTGCTCACAAGAAGAACGAACTCATCACCGAGAACGGTGAGGCAACGAGGGCGTTGGACGAAGGCAACGCAAGGTTTCGTGACCTTCAGCAACGGACTGATCTGCTCGAAAAACGATCAGCCGAATTAGCAACCGAGGTGCAAAACAGCGAGGCCACACTGAAATCGTTGCGCAACAATATCAATCTTTTTCCAACCGAGATTGTTGAATTTGTTAACCACGGTAGCAAGAACATCAAACAATATTTTTGGTTAGCTGCCGCTCCGATTATGATAATTGGTGTGATGTTTGTTATGCTCGTGAAAGGTGCAGCAGATCTTTCCACTGTTATTACTCATGACCCAAATGTAAATATTCAGGCTCTAATCTCCGCCAAATAGCCGGCGCTCGCCGTAAGCAGCATGTCGGCGCCGCGAAAGCTCGGCACGCCGGACGGCTCATCGTCCTGCGGCAGGAACGTCACCGCTCTCTCCCAATCGGCCGGCAGCACTGCCCACGCCGCCCGCGCGTCGGGATCGCCGCTGAGTTCGGCAAGCAGCAGCCGGCGCGCGATTACCAACTTGTTGAGCAATGCTCCGGATCGCGTCCTAAAATTCTTGCTCGCAAATCCCGGGATCGCTTCCGCCGAAATCGCGCGAGGCCGACCGGCGCTCGTTCATAGGCGGGTCGACGATCAGCAGTAGGAACGGCGTCTCCGCCCCGCATGTTGTTTGCATCGAAAGGAAATTCTCGATGGCTGACGAAAATCGGAAGGAAACGGGCGGGGTCACGACCAAGCGGATCGCGCTCGGGCTCGGCTATTTCAGCATTGCGCTTGGACTGCTGGAGGTTGCCGCGCCTGGGCGGCTGGCGCGCTGGCTCGGGCTGGAGGGCAGCCGTGCCGCGCGCAACACCCTCTTCGCCTTCGGCCTGCGCGAGCTCGCCGCCGGCGGAATGCTCCTGCGCGGCCCTGCCGTGTCGACCAACATGTGGAACCGCGTGATCGGCGACGCGATGGATGCCGGAGCGCTCGGCCTCGCGCTGCGTGGCTCGAACCGCAAGGGCGCCATCGCCGGAGCCCTCGCCTTCGTCGGCGGAGCCATGGCCGCCGACCTCCTCACCGCCCGCGCGCTCGACAGGCGCACCGCTCGCACCTGGCCGATCGGCGCTGACCGCTAGTCGGCGTTATCGAGAAACCGGACTTCCAGTGCGTTGCCGTCGAACAGGACGCGCCCGTCGCGCAGCTCGAACCCGTCGAGCAGCCGCGCGTTGACGCCGACCTTGCCGTAGCTTCCGCCCGTGCTGCGCCAATCGGTGTAGCATCCGCAGGCCGGGCAATGGTGCTGGGAAATCATCCGGTCGCCCCAAATGTAGGCCACCGTCTCGCCGGTGATCCTGACCCTTCCGTCATCCGGATAATACGCCATCAGCGACCCGATCTTGCGGCAAAAGCTGCAATTGCAGCTGCCGACCCATTCGGGTGCCTCCGGAACTTCGATCCGCACCGCCCGCAATGGCAGGAACCCTGTATCGCCATGCCCGCATCCTGCGCGAAAACGCCTCGTTCGGGCAAGCCGCCCGAACCTCTTGCCGCGCATCAGGACTCCATGGCAAATGGCCGCGACTTTCGCGGATAGGAAAAGAGGCGTCAGGTGGAGTGTCCGGAATGTGCTGCCGACGTTCACGTCCTGCGCGAATTCTGCCCGCAGTGCGGATCGCCGATGGATCCTGGCCTCGCCGCCCACAAGCGCGGCGCGCGCGGCCAGCGCACGGTTGAAGAGCTCCGGTCCAATCGCAAGACGATCCTGATCGGCGGCGCCGCGATCGTCCTCGCCTTCGCCGCGGTCGGCCGGTTCGGCCTGTCCGGCCCGTCGATACACATCGACACCGACGCTCCGCGCAAGGCTCCGGCCGTGGTGGAGGCGCAGCAGGTCTACGACGCCTTCCACGAGGACCCCGCCGCCGCCGCGAAACGGTTCGACGGGCGGGAGATGGTGGTCAGCGGCGAATTCCTGCGCATCGTGCCGGACGGTTACAACAGCCTCGACATGCGCCTGAAGACGTCCAACCCGGACGTGCCCGTGGGCGTGGACCTCGCCGGTCTAGCCGTCGAGGACGCCAAGAAGCTGCAGCCCGGCCAGCGCGTAACCGTCAGCTGCCAGGGGATGGGCGGCGGCGGCAGCGATCCGTGGCTACGCGACTGCGCGATCCAATCCCAGGCCAATCTGCCCGGCGGCCCCGCAGGCCCGCCAGAACCGCCCGCTCCCCTCCGCCGGAACCGCCGAAACTGCCTTAGGACGTTTGGGCGAAGGCCGATAAGCAGGCGCGCGGCCTCAGTAGTCCGTCTGCTCCTTGACCATGGCGGTCACGATCTGCCCGGGCATCATCACGGCGGATCGGCCGCTGATCAGGATCGATCCAAGCAAGGCGCCGACCGTGTTTCCCTTACCCTCCTGGCGGTGAGTGCCCATCAACGGAAAGACCCTGCCGTTCGCCTCCACCTTTTCGAAGGTAACGTCGAATTTGCCCGACTTGCCGCCGATCGCGCGGCCGGTCTGCATGCTGATCACACCGGTCGCCATCGATCCGCGCGGGATGACGACGACGCCATTTTCGACGACATCATTGACGACGCGAAACTGAAAGCGCTCGCCTTCCTTGACGTGCTTGCTGCTGATTTCCTGGAGCGGCGTCACGCTGACCTGTGTTCCGGCGGGAAGCGACCGGCGAACGGCCGGGGTGACTTGAGCGGCCGGCGCAGCGGCTGGCTGGTTGGGCGTAAGCGGCGCCCACTGTACGCCGTTGGAAGCTGGCGCGGCTGCCTGCGCGGCAGCGAACACGACAAGCGCGATACACGAATGCAACATTGAACAATCCCCTGATGCGGACCCTTCAAGCAGGCCGCCGGGCAGCACACTGTCGGAACTTGTTCGATTTGCAAAGCACGTTTGGCGGCAGCCGGTTAGGCCAGCCGATGCGGCGTCGGATCTCCACGTTCCCTGATCAACTGCGCCCGGGCCTCCGCGACGCAACGGCCATATGCGGCTTCGATCCGATCGGCCTGCGCCAGAAAGCGAATCCGCAGCTCTTGGAGGATGGCCTCATCGTCCATCTGCGCAACCATCGCGACCAGGTCGGCGGGCTCGGCGCCAAGCTCTCCCGCCATCATTCGGAACGTTCGCGCCCTCTGCCGGAACCCGAATTCTGCCAGGCGGGCGCTTTCGAACTCGCCCTTCTTCGCCATTGCCTTGCCGAGGTCGAAGGTCATGACCGCAAGGTAAAGATGACTTGGAAAAAATCCAGCAAATCCGCCAATCGTCGACCCGCAACCACAACTCGTCGCAAGTGATCGAACCGGAACCGTAACGGCTCGTCTATCCCTCAAATTGTCGCTTCGGCGGCAGCACGAACAAGGGTTGCGAACAGTGGGAAATTACCGGCTTTACTGCCTCGACGGGTGGGAAAGGTCATGTCCGCCGAGTGGATCGAAGCGGAAGATGACGAAGCGGCGATCGCCGCCGCGCGAGAGAAAATCGACGGCCACAGGTATGAGCTGTGGTCGAACTCTCGCCTCGTGATGCGCCTCGACGATCAGCACTGAGGTCAGCGGACGCTCGCCGTTGTTGTTTTATGTTCATGCATCAATCGCGCCGTGCGGGCGTTTTTGATCCGAACTCCCCGGGCGTTTCTCCGGTCGAGATGAGGGAAATTCGCATGACGATGTGCAAGAGCATTCTGGCCGCAGCCGCGGTGATCGGCCTCGCGGCCCCCGCCGCCGCGCAATATCCGTACCAGCCGCAGGTGCCGCAACCGGCGCCGGGCCAGCCGGGCTACGGCTATTATCCGCCGCAGCAGGGCTACCAGCAGGGTTACGGATACAATTCTCAGGACAGCCTCGGCGCGATCATCGGCCAGCTGCTTGGCAACCGCTACAATGTCAGCGACCGCACGGCGATCCAGCAATGCGCCAGCGCGGCGATGACCCAGGCGTCCGCCCAGTACCGGCCTCCCTATGGCAACGCCTACGGTTACAACAACAATCGCGGGTACAGACAGGGTTACAATCCGACGCTGCGGGTGACTGCGATCACGGATGTGCAACGCCAGCGCAACGGCTTGCGCGTCTCGGGCCTGCTCGACAGCCGCAACGGCTACCCGCCCAACGGCCGAGCCTACGGCTACCAGAATCAGGGCTATGCGGCGACCGGCGACCTCAGCTTCCGCTGCAACGTCGACTATCGCGGGACGGTCACCAACGTCCGCATCCGCCCGCCGGAAACTATCGCGGCTAAATGAAAAAGCCCGGCGGGATCGTCTCCCGCCGGGCATCTTTCGTCACCGATCCGGACTTATTGTTGCGGCGGGAACTTCGCGATGATCTCGTCGATGGCGCGATCGATCGCTGCCTGATCCGGCAGGTTGCGCGGATTGATCTGCTGCGTGGCGGTTCCATGCCAGATCGGGTGCTTCGTCCCGGTGTCGAACATGTCGATGGCCAGCGTCCCGTCGGTCACGGTCCTGGCATCAACACGGCTGTAAACCGGCGCCCAGCCCCAGCTGTGACGTCCCCAGCCCCAGCCGCCGTAGAAACCGCCGTAGCCTCCCCAATTGGTCACCTCGACCCGGTCGCGCCGGCCGAGCGTGAACGCCACGGCGAAGTCACCCGGTTCGGCCTTGGTGAAGCCTCGCGCCGCCAGCGAACGGTCGATCGAAGCCTGTACGCGCTCGAACAGCAACGGGTTCATTCCAGCCGGCGGCGTCGTGAAGACCCAGGTGTAGGTGTGCAGCTTGGTGAAGTTCACCGAGGGGTCGAAGTCGCTTCGAATGGTCGGGCCAGTCGCGCACGAAGTCAGTGCGAGTGCGGCGGCGAGAACGGCGAGCTTGCGCATCAGGGGGTCTCCTTCTGCCCCTCGCCTACACCAGCCTTGGCGGCTGCTGGCATCGGGACTTTCCCTGAGATTTCAGCCTTGGAACCGCCGGCGTCTCCCGTCCGAAGCAAGGCTCCGCTCATCGTAAAGCTACAGACGACGGAGATTTGCCCGTTACGGGCGCGGCTGAGGCAAGCGTCGTCCTGCGCGGCGTTTGCTTGGCCCGGTCGGCACGCCCCTCCCGGCCGGGCCAAAACTCTCAGCGGTTTTTGATCGCCCTGGCGCCTTCGCGTGCGGCAAACGCGAGGATGGTGGCGAAGTCGACGACGTTGCTTTGTGCGGCCTCGGCCGTGTCGGCAGCCGCCTGCTTCGCCTTCTTCACCTTCGGCTTTTTGCTAAGACTGTCCGCCGCCGCCAGCAGCGCCGCTGCGACGATGCTCGACACCAGCGGGTTTTCCAGGAAGGCGTAAACCTGCCCACCGCGCTTGCGCAGCTTCTTGGGGATCTTCACCCCGCCGATCCGCTTCGGCAACTTCCGTGTCTTGGCCATTATGCCCGATGATATCACAAAATCGCACAAGCAATGCGATCCCCGCTGTTGCCGCTCGGATCGGTCTTCTCGTCATCAGGCCTGGCGTGAATGACCAGCGCGGCGCCATCGGCGTCGTGGAGCACCGGCCCGTCGCCGTCGCTTCCATCAGCAACACGTGCACCGGGCACCAAAAGCCCCACGACCAACCGTCCTTCAGGGCCGACACCCAGATTGCCGAGATCGCCCGAGTGGAAGCCAGCGGGGTTCTGGTGCCCATGTTGGCGGGTGGTCGGATTCCAATGCGAACCCGCACTCTTGAAATCCGGCGCATCGCAGCGCCCGACGGAATGCACGTGCACGCCGTGCATCCCTGGCGGCAGGCCACGAGCATCGATCCGGATCGTCAGGCCCGTCGGCTCGCTGAACAAGCGCACGGTACCCAACACCGCTCCACTGCTCGAAACGAGGTTCGACGTCACGACTGGAACATCGGGCGCCGCCATGGGCACGCAGCCTGCCGTCGAGATTGCAATCGCCAGGATACTCTTGCGCAACATTACCGTCTCCCCTCGACACTAAGCCCAATTTGCGTTTCTGTTCCGCAGCGGCAAGCTTGTCGAGATTGAAGGAGAGGCGAGCGATGACCGATGAGCCAACCGCCGCCGACCGCCCGCGCGTTTCCGGCTACGCCTGGTACGCGCTGATCCTCTTCGTCATCGTTTACATCTTCAACTTCATCGACCGGCAGATTCTTTCCATCCTTGCGGAGAGCATCAAGGCGGACCTCAAGCTCGACGACGCGCAAATCGGCTTTCTCTACGGTACCGCCTTCGCCGTCTTCTATGCGCTCTTCGGAATCCCGCTCGGACGCCTGGCAGACAGCTGGTATCGCGGGCGGCTGATGGCCATCGGCCTCGCATTGTGGTCGTCGATGACTGCTCTCTCAGGCTTCGCCCAGAACTTCGGCACGCTTGCCGTCGCGCGCGTCGGCGTGGGCATTGGTGAGGCCAGCGCATCCCCGGCCGCCTTCTCGATGATCGCGGACTATTTCCCGAAGGAACGCCGCGCGACGGCGCTCTCGATTTATTCCAGCGGTTTGTACATCGGCGGCGGTCTCGCCTTGCCCCTCGGCGGCTTCGTTCTGGCGTCTTGGGGCCGGGCCTACCCGAATGCCGCGGCGGCGCCGCTGGGTCTCGAGCCCTGGCAGGCGGCATTTGTCGCAGTCGGCCTTCCCGGCATTCTCCTCGCGGCGTGGATCTGGAGCCTCAAGGAACCGCTTCGCGGCGCCATCGACGGCCATCCGAGCGAGATCGTCCGCCCAAATGCTTGGCGAGAGTTCGGGCGCGAACTCGCCGCGATCATCCCGCCTCTGACACTGCTCAGCGTGGCCCGGATTCCCGGTGCGATTGTCCCCAACCTTTTCATCCTTGCCGGCTGCATCGCGGGAGCATTCCTGCTCGGAAGCGTCACCGGCGATTGGCCGCAATGGTTTGCCTGGTGGACTGGAATATACGCAGTCTCCAGCTGGACCCAGTCGCTCAAGCATCGCGATCCCGGAACCCACCGTCTCATCTGGGGCACTCCCCAGTTCGTGACGCTGGCAATCGGCTTCGGAAGCATCAGCTTCATGACCTATGCCGTAGCCTTCTGGATTCCGCCCTACGTGCTGCGAACCTTCTACACCGGCCCAACAGACGCGGCGCTGCTGCTCCAGGGACGAACCGCCGCGGAAGAAGTCTCGACCCTGTTCGGCTGGAGCGCCGCTTTCGCGTCGGCCACCGGTGTCATCCTTGGGGCATCGTCAGCGACAAATTGCGGCGTCGCCACCCCGCCGGTCGCGTCTACGTTGCGATGGCGTCTGTCGTCCTTCCCGCTCCGGCGGTCTATTTCCTCTTCACGACCGACAACCTCACCAACTTCTACCTGGTCGCGCCTTACGTCGGGCTATGCAGCGCGCTGTGGGTTGGCGCCGCCGTCGCCACGCTTCAGGACCTCGTATTGCCGCGCATGCGCGGCACCGCCGGCGCAACTTACGTTCTCGGAACCTCGCTCGTCGGACTGGCACTCGGCCCCTATTTTTCCGGGAAAGTTGCCGCGCTGACCGGAAGCCTAGCGACGGGAATCTTCGCACTGTACATCGTCCCGCCTTTCACGCTCATGGCCTTGTGGCTGGCATCGAGGAAGCTCGCGGAACTCGAAGCCACACGCGAGGAACGCGCGACCAGCGCCTAGATCGAGGTCGTCACTGTCACCGGCCGCGATTCCGCATAATCGCCCAATTGCACGACGGAGACAGTCACCGCCCCACTCATGCCTGCAAGCACCGAACCGGGTATCGAATAGTTCGGCGCATCCGTTGCGAACGTCAGGGTTCCGGCAGCCCCTTGCAACGTAACCCGATATCGTTCCGAGCTCTCGCCAAGCGGCACCTTCGACCCGGCAGGCCAGGACCAGCTCAGTCTGCTGCGCCGCACCCACGATAGGACTATGGTGCCATCGCTCGATGCCGCCGCCTGCAGATCGATCGGCGGGGGCGGCCGCATCGCTTTGCCGGTCACCGCCTGCTGAATCGCAACGGCGTTGCCGTCGGCCACTCCCATTGGCCTGACCGATGCCACCGAACCGATTGCTGATGGCGGCAATGCAACTTGCTGCAGGGTACCGGCCTTGATCATTACCAACTTCTCGCCGGCAGCATGAGACGCTGTTGCCCACTCGCTTCCGCAACGTCCGCGCAATAGCCGCTCGAGCCTGAAACGGCGCAACCCGACAGGCACGGCCCGTCCAAATTGAATCAGTTCGCTGCCAAGCGCCGCCAGATTTGCACCATTCGCGAGTGCGCTGTCATCTCGGTTCTCTAGCCACTGGTCGTCGCCCGACAGCTCGATCTCAACCGTGCCCAGGTCATCGAAGCCATCAGTCGGACCGTCGGGAAGCGCGCTCAGCGCAGTTCCAATAATTGCTTCCGCCGACGCAGAAACAACTGTCAGCAACTCGCCACCGACCGTGACTTCCAGCGGCACCTGCCGCCATTGCGCAACCGGCTGGCAAGCGGCGACGAAAAGCGCCGGCGCGTCATGACGTCCGATCCCCAGATCGGGCAGATCGAGTACCGCGACCACCGTCGGCGCGGCAACCAAGTCAAGGGACGGCAGATGCGTCCCCGAGTCCGCGACCACCGCGGCCGTCCTGTCGACGGTCCGGCGCAGATCGACGCGCACGGCCATCTGCTCGATCACAGCCATTTCCACGCGCCAGACCACGCCATCGGCGGTCGCGACTTCCGACCCCGGCTCGATTGCCATCTCGTCCGGCGGCAAGCGGAGAACCAAGCGCTCGCGCTCCGCCCATTTTCGCGCGAGACTGTTCTCCGCAATTGCCTTGGCCTGATCCGCCGGCATGACGACCGGCAGCTCAACAAGCTCTTCGACACCGGCAACAGCGTCGGCGTTCGCCTGCATCAGAGCAGCCAGATAATCGCGCGACGGATCGTAGAACGTCAGCGACAGGCGCTTGGGCAGGGAACCGGCAGCAGCCTGCGATCGCTCGCTTCGTAAATGGTCGTCTTCCACACCACAACCCAGCTCATCTACGCCGGGCACGTAGGTCGTCACGAACGGATCTCGCAGCAGCGTCCCGTCATCAAAGAGCGGAACCGCAAATTGCTCGACCAACGGCATCACCGCGACCCGCCGGTTGGACCCATATGCAGCATAGCCGGCAATTGTCTCGGATGCGCTTGAGGCGATGCATCCCTCACCGACCTCGTTAAGGATTTCGCCGAGCGTCGGATCGACGGCATCGCCAAGCAGCTCAAAGGTCAGGAGTCGCGTAGAAGTGGACGTACGGCTTGTTCGTGAACGGATCGCGCAGGATCTGCGTCGCATTCCGCTCGGCGATCACATAGCCCGCCTTGAAGTTGCCGAACGCGATCGACAGCGATCCCGCGGCAATGTCCGGCATGTCCTCGGCCTCCACCACCGAATAGCCGAGCAACGTCGCCGGCTGTCCCGCGGCCAGGCTCGGTTGGAAGAGGAACGCGCCGTCCGCCGTCTTGAACTTGCGGATCGCCGCAAGTGTCGAGCTGTTCATCACGAACACGGCCCCTGCCGGTACGGAGCGCGCAGCGCCTGCACCAGGTCGACGAGCTTGTCCGCCGGATTGGTCGCTGCGAACGCACCCGCAGCGCCCGTCCCGATCGTCTGCAGCGTACCTATCGGACGAACGCCGTCGGCAGTCGTCGCATTCGGCGAGCTCAGGAAGCCGAGCGGCTGGTTCGTGCCGTTGCCCTTCACGAATGCCATGCCCTCGGCGCGAGCGAACTCGGTCGCGATCTCGTTCGCCAGCCAGCTTTCGACATCGAAAGCCGCATCGTCGAGCATCTGCTGCGACGCCGCCGGATTGGCATAAAGCTCACCCGACGGAGGCACGACTTCCGTAAACGTCGGCGTGCCCGTCATTGGTCGAGCCGCCTCGAACCCGACCCAGCCCGACGGCGTCCCGCCCGTGGTCACCAGCTTGCGATAGCCGGCGCTTCCGACCTTCACGACATTGGCAATCGCGCGGATCGGCGAGATCGCCGTCAGCGTGCGATCGATCACCGCGTCAATCTCTTCCGGAACCGCATACCCACCGATCGCGTCCGAGCTCGACCCAAGCGCCTTCATCTCCAGGCCGCTCTCGTTGCCCTTGCGCAAATAGCCGTCGACGAAGCTCGCCGAGGCCACCGACTTCACGCCATCGAGCGCCGGCCGCTGAGCCGCAATCACGCCCGCAGCAATCTTCGACTTGAGCTGTTCCAGCTCGTCCTTCAGCGCCGCCACGCCATAATCCTCAAACGCCTCGAACGACTGCTCGAGCGCATCCGCCTTCACTTCCAGCATTCACTTCTTCTCCCGTGCAAAACCCAAACAAAAAGGGCCGCGGAAACCGCGACCCTCGTCACTTTCTCAATCGTCATTCCCGCGAAAGCGGGAACCCATTTATTCTTCCGCTTCAGCCAGTCGAACTTGCTCGTCCCAGCGATCTCCAAACAGACCGTGACAATCCTCGAAGAATGCCATCATCTGGAGGGCGTCCTCCTTTGTCTTGGCCTTCAGGTCATCCAACATCACGGTGGCGCCGGTGTGAATTATGCGATCGGTCACCTTGATGGGGCCCATCGCGAACGCAGCTTTATGGCGAACAAGGTCCGCGCCTTGCAGATCGAATGCTATGACATCCCCAATGGCCGGCGCGGCAGGCATTTGGATCTCGCCCGATACCATCCCCACGGCCTCATGCTCCGTGAAGAGAGAAATATCGATATGAACACTCGTTGGCATGCGGCGCACCTAGCGTTTTACTCTTAACGAGTCTCTTCAACTGCATGTACCCGCGCCAGCCTCTGCATGGGTTTCGCGACCAAACTCACCTCAACCAGGTCCAGTTCAACCAACTCCCGACACGGCCCCGACCGCGCCTCCCGCACGCGATACCCAAAGCTCAACCCATCCAGCTTCCCGCCCTGCAGCAGCGCGCCAACCCGCCGTCCCTCCGCGCCGCCGTCCAGCCGCGCGATCACGCGCAGCCCGCGCTTGTCCTCGGACAGATGCTCGATCCGCCCGAGCACCCGCCCCGCCTTGTGCTGCCACAACAAAGGCACCTCACCCGCGCGTCTCAAACTGTCGAGGAATTCGCCTTTGCGGATGATGTCGCCCCCACCGTCCGGCCGGTCGAACACCGCCGCATAGCCCGCGAACCGAACGCTCATCCGGTCACCAGTTCGGTCAGCCGAAGCCGCACCGCGATCCCAATCAGCAGCAGCGCGAGCACCACGCTCGTAATCCACGTCACGACCGCCCGCGCAGCACTCCGCCTCGCGTCGCGCCAGGCCGACAGCAGCTCGCGCAGTTCATCCATGTCCCGCCGCGCCCGCTCGTCATCCAGCCCGAGTTGAGCCAGCGCCCGCCGAGCCCCCGCCTGGCTCGACTCCTCCACTAAAGCCCGCAGCGTAATCATGTCCACGCCGCGCGCCTCGCTCTGTGCCATCAGGCTCGCCAGCAACGCATCCGCCGTCATGCGTCACCTCGCGGCGCAAACCCCAGCATCTCGCGCTTCTCGTCGTCACTGAGGAACGCCGCCGCCCCAACCTGCTCCCACAACCGCGACCGGTCCTCGGCGAGCTCGCTCAACTGGTCGGTGTCCACCGCCAGCTTCACCGGCCCAACCCAATCACTCAGCATCTCGCCCAGCCCATTCAAGATCCGCGTCGCCATCGGCAAAATCGTCTGCCGGTACAGCGCCCGCCCGCCTCCCGCGCATTCGCGTAAGTCGCATCGCCCGGAAGCCCGACCAGCACCGGCGGCACGCCGAACGCCAGCGCGATGTCCCGCGCGGCGCCCTCCTTCAGCGCAACGAAGTCCATGTCCGCCGGAGTCAGGCTTAAGGCCTACCACTTGAGCCCGCCCTCGAGCAGCAACGGCCGCCCCGCATTCCCGCTCCCGGAAAACTCCGCGGCAAGCTCGTCCTTCAACCGCGTGAACTGGTCGGTCGACAGCGTCGAACCATCCGCCGGATCGTAAACCAAAGCCCCGCTCGGCCGCGCCGCATTGTCGAGCAGCGCCTTGTTCCAGCGGCTCGCGTCATTGTGCACCGTCGCCGCGGCGCAAGCCGCCTCCAAACATCCCATGCCATAATGATCGTCGCGCGGATGGAGGCTCCGAAGATGCGCCACCTGCCGCCGCCCAAGCGCATCCTCCCGCTCGACCCGCGTCACCCGCCCGCCAACGCGATAGAGATAGGCCGTCGGCCACCCACGATCGTCCGCAACCACGCTCACCCGCTCCGGCCGCAGCGTGCAGATTTCCGCAGGCGCCCCGTCATCGCCGCTAATCAGCTGGGCATAGGAATTGCCGTGCAGAAGCAGCTGCGCCGCAATGCCCTCCAGAACGCCATCCGCGCCGACGATCTTCGCGGCGTGACTATCGCCCTCCGCCGCATAGACCGGCAACGCGCCGAGCATCCCAGCCACCAAGCGAACTGCTCGCTGCCCGACCGGATTGCGCCGGAAGACTTCGTCGATTTGCGTCTCGTAGCTCCGCGCAAACCCCGCCTGTCGTTCGGCACTCAGCCATGCCGGCGCGCAGGCCCGCACGTCCGGAGCCGCGGCCTTTCGGCCGAACCACCACGAACCCATTGTTTCTCCTGTAATTTGATGCCGTCGAGCCGCCGGTTCGGCGGCTTTCATGGGCCTCGCCCGAACCCGCGATCGTCTCGCCCTGGCCGATTGCAAAACAGCACTAGGAACATCGCCTCATTTGGCGGGTTCAGCGCCTCGCGTCTGTGTCGAACATTCGTTCGCCCCGGGTGGACGCAAGGCAACAAGCTCCCATGTTTCGTTGCCCCTGGTAGAGGCGGTCCGCGTCCATTCGTGTCGCGGGCCGCCTTTTCAGCTCAAAACTTAATCTTCAGCTTGATCATCGCCCGGTTTGACGGAAACCCGCCGACATCGGCCTGCTCCGTCTCGCCCGCGATGGCCAGGCCGTTGGCAACCTGCACCTCGGCCTTGGGCAAATCCGTTTCCGCCACCCTCCCGCGCGGCTGCCGCAGCCGGTAGGGGCTTTCGCCGTTGCGGTTGGCACAGACGACCACCTCGCCATCGGCGGGAGCTGCGACGCACGGTTGCGGGATCGTCAGATCGATCACCTCACGCGGAGCCGCGCTTGCGACCTGGGTCAGCAGGATGGACAGCAACAGCATTCGACTCTCCCACCGCAGGCAGCGTCTTGCCCTGTACTACAGTCTCCTCACCCGCGGTATTCCGCTCCTGGTCGGGCTCAACTCCGTCATCGCCCACACCATTGCGTCGGCGCGATCCGGGGAGCGGCCTGGGGATATTGTCCGCCGGCGACCATCCCCGACATTTCATCCTCGAGTTGCGGGAAACGTCCGGTCAGGAACGCTCGCCCGCTTTCAAATCGAAGCGCGATGGGCTCCGCCCGTGCCACCTTGCCGAGCGACGCGTGAACCAGCCTCACCCGCACGCCGACATTGGCGGCGTCCAGCACGCTCTTGACCATCGCTCCCCCATTGTTGGCCTCCGCGACGACCATGTCCGCGTCCCAGCGTTCGACGGCTGCAGCGACGCGCCGCGCCCATCCTTCCGGGCTCAGGCCCTGGCATGTCTCGTCCGACAGCACGTACAACCGCTCGTCGAGGCGCCCGGCAACGACGATCCCGCACGCATCGCATCCCTCGCCGACCCGGCCGGAGGATCGACCCCGACCACGATCCGGTCGAACCGTTCCGGCCTCACCAGCCGGCATCGCTCGATCAGTTCCCGCGGCCACAGCGATCCCTCGACATCGGTGATCAGCTCGCCTTCCAGTTCCTGCCGCCCCAGCCGGGTCCCGCCATAGGTCGCCGTCATCACGTCCAGGTACCGCTCGTCCAGGTTGATGTTCTCATCGGTCCGGCCGTTCGTCGCCACCGTCCAGCGGTCGTCCCGGATCGTCTCCAGCAACCGCATCGACCGCGGCGTCGTGGTGATCAGCGCACGGGGCCGCGTTCCACGCCGCAGCCCCATCTGCAGATTGTCCCACGCCGCTTCGGGCTGGGCCCACTTCGCCAGCTCGTCGGCCCAGGCGAAATCATGCTCGGGCCCCGCAAACCATCCGGATTCTCGCCGGAGAAAATCTGCGCCTCGCTCCCGTTCCGCCACCGCAGACGCCCCAGGCTTGGCTCCCAGCTCAGCGTCTCGCCCCGCAACTTCGCCACGCGCAACAATCCGCTGACGCCTTCGACCATGATCGCTCGTGCTTCGTGAAGCGTCGCTCCGACCAATGCGATGCGCACCCCGCGCCGCGAATTCGCCAGCGAATGAATCCATTCCGCACCCGCCCGCGTCTTCCCGAACCCGCGGCCCGCCATCATCAGCCACGTCCGCCACCCGTCACCACTGGGCGGAAACTGGTTCCTGTGCGCCCAATTTTCGAACTTGGCGTCGAAGCGAAGCACGTCGATCGGGGACATCCCCCAGATCAGCCGCCGCTGCTCTTCCTCCGAGGCATTGGCGATCAGCTCCATCTGCCAATCGATGGCATCCGCATTCATTCGCAGCCCGCTTCGCATCCGCCGCGCTTGCGCAGCCGCTGCAGCTTCTGGACCAGGCGCTCGCGGATCTCGTCGACGTCGCCGGGATCGAACTCGGTCACCGCCTCCACCGCCGTGTCGCGATGCATCTTCAGCAGGGTCAGCGCCAGCTGGGTCGGATATTCGATCATCCGCTCCTCGCTGCCGTCCTTTCGCCGGACGGTCTTCTCCGTCCCGACGAACGCCCGTTCCAGCAGCACGAGTTCCAGCCGCTGGTAGGCGACCCCGATCGCCTCCATCCAGGCGCCGCGGAACGCCGCATCCAGCTTGCGGCGCCGATAAACGGCGCTGACCGACACACCCGCCTCACCCGCCGCCAGCGTGACATTGCAGGTCTCGGCCAGGACCGACAGGAATGCCGCCTCCTTGGCCTTCGTCCAATCCCGTGTCGACGCCTTGCGGACTTGCCCGCCGGCAAGCACACGCTCGGCAGACTTCGTCCTGCGCGCCATCCTGATCCTCCCCGCAACGGGGAGGGGGACCATGCAGCAAGACTGCATGGTCGAGGGGTATCTCCCTCGCCTCGACCCGTGATGTCCAAAACGCCTCGGGCCGGTCACTCCCGAAGGAGCCCGGCCCGATACCCAATTCTTCACTGTGCCTACCGTGTACCCAAACAGCGTCACGATGTCAACGATTATTTTGCCTATTTGGTTTGTTTGGACGTGTTCTCCGCAGGAAGTAGCTGCCTGGACTTGCCGAAAAACAATAAATGACATATTGTTTATCGATAACGAATCGGAGACTTGCCGTGCGACACTCTACCGCTTTGCCCGCAGCCTGGATTTTCTTGCGCATCCTGATCGTGTTGAACTGGATCGGCGGCGCGCTGGTGCTCGGCCTGCTCGCCTATACCTTCGTCAACGAGGCCTGGACGATGAAGGCTCTGGAGGTCACGGCCGATGCCGATGGCCACGCATTCATGAACGGCATGCGCACTATCGCGGCGTTCGGTCTCGCCGCGATCCCGCTCAATCACATGATGTTCAAGCGCATGCTTCGCATCGTCGAGACCGTGCGCGCCGGAAGCCCCTTCGTTGCCGACAATGCCTATCGCCTCAACACCATCGCCTGGATCCTGCTGGCGCTGCAGGTTCTCAGCATGATCATAGGCGGGATCGGCGAGGCGATCTCCAGTCCTGCGCATCCGCTGCATCTCGACGCCGGCTTTTCACCGATCGGCTGGCTCTCCGTCGTGCTGACGTTCGTGCTTGCCCGTGTTTTCGCGGAGGGCACCCTGATGCGCGAGGATCTCGAGGGCACGATCTGATGGCGATCCTCGTCAACCTCGACGAAATGCTTCACCAGCGGCGGATGACGCTGACCGAGCTTGCGGAGCGCATCGATATCACGCTTGCGAACCTGTCGATCCTCAAGACAGGCAAAGCCCGCGCGATCCGCTTCTCGACCCTCAGCGCCATCTGCGGAGTGCTCGACTGCCAGCCCGGCGACATCCTTCGCTTCTCCCGCGACGAAGGCGCTGGCGAACGGGAATAGTTCGGCTATCATCCCCGCCGTCGAGGCCGCACGCAGGGGACATGCATGCTGATCGCGCTTCTGATCCCGCTTTGCCTCGGCGCACTTGTCTATTCGGTAATGTTGATCCGCGTTGCCGTAGCCAACCGCATCGTTCCAAAGGGCGAAGCGGTCATTCTCGGCGCGGTCACCAATTTCTTCGACACGCTTGGCATCGGCTCGTTTGCGCCGAGCATGGCCTGGTTCAAGTTCCGCAAGCTGGTTCCGGACCGCCTGCTCCCCTGCACCATGCTGGTCGGCCACACCCTGCCCACGATCACGCAGGCTGTGATCTTTCTCGTCCTGCTCGGCGTACTGGTGGATCCCGTGCTGCTCGCCGGCTGCATGATCGCCTTGCTGATGGGCGGCCTGCTTGGGGCGCCGATGGTCGTCCGGACCAAGGTTTGGGTGGTGCAGCTTGTCGTCGGCTGCGCCCTGATCCTCGCCGCGGGGCTCTACACTTTGACCAATCTCGGCATGATGCCTGGCGGCGGCACCGCTTCGTCGCTTCCTCTGACGCTGATGATCGTCGCCATCGTCGCCAATTTCATCTTCGGCATCCTGCTCAACTTCGGCATCGGCAATTACGCACCGACGCTGGTGATGCTCAGCCTGATGGGCATGGACCCGCGATTGGCCTTCCCGATCATGGCCGGCGGCGCGGCAATGGCCGTCGCCGGTGCAAGCGCCCGCCACATCTCGATGGGTGAGATCGACCTCAGGATCGTCAGCGGAATGGCGATCGGCGGGATTCCCGCGGTGTTCGTTGCTGCATTCATCGTGAAGTCCTTGCCGCTCGAAACGCTGCGCTGGATGGTGATCGTCGTCGTTCTCTATGCGGCGGTGATGATGCTCCGCTCGGCCATGCAGGGTCGCCGCGAGCCGCAATCCCTGCAGGAGGATCGCGCCGCCGCGATCTGACATTACCTGCCGCTGAATCGGCTCGCCTCACCTGTGCCGAAAAGACACAACTCCAATTTTCCAACAGCCGTGGGAACTTAGGTGGTTAACGCCATGTTTACCCACCGCTGAGTGCGGCACGCCCTCGGCAGGACATCCAGTCGCTAGGAGAATATGATGCGCCGAGTGGGTCTGGCAGCGGCTTTCGCCGTAGCCTTGTCGTTGGCGGGTACGGCCCAAGCCAAGGACATCAAGTCAACGCTTCCACCGCCGGGCAAGGGTTCGACCATGCTGACGGTCACCTCGCCTTGCGACACGGGAATCTTCACCGGTTCAACTGCCTGCGCCGGCTATTACGACGGCAACCTCATCAACGGCAGTCCGACCGACATCACCAACGCCCAAAACGCGATCGCCGGCCTTCCGGGCGGCCTCACCTGGGACGGCAATTGGGCAAGCGTCGATCCGACCAAGGTCGAAACGCTGACCGGCAACGTCCTCGATTTCGGCCAGACCCTGTTTGGCCTGACGGTCATCGGAGCGCACTTTGGCAACGTGAACGGCCCGGCCGGAAACGTCTCCGGCTTCTGGCTGTTCGACTTCGGCACCCAGGGCGCAAGCTCGGTCGCTCTCAACTACCCCGAGGGCTTCTCGAACGCTGCGGTTTACCTCACCGGTGACTCCCCAGCGGTGCCGGAACCGGCCACGTGGGCGATGATGCTGTTCGGCTTCGGCGTCGCGGGCTACGCGCTCCGCCGCCGGCGACAGCCAAAGCTGGCGCAGCTGGCCTAGCATTCAAGGAAACGGCACGGCCATCCGCTTCGTGCGGGTGACCGTGCTCGTTATGAGTTCGCGGCCTTCGGGCCACGAGCTGGTGGTCGCGACATCGACAGAAGAATCGCGAGGGCCGCCGCCGCTGCGACGTCGAAGCCCATGCAGAACCACGGCCACCATTCGGGAACCCCGCTCCCCGGCAGAAATGCGTGGCGGATAAAATCGAAGATCCCGTGCCCGGCGAGGCCGACGACTACGATCCACAGGCTTGTCCGAAAGCCCACGATCGCCGCAGCCCCGAACGCGGCGAAGAAGGCGATCTCAATTGGCAGCCCCTCACCTCCCGCCATCGCCGCGAACAACAGATAGTAAGACGCGACGACAATCAGGATGACGGGATAAAGCGACCGCTCACGATCGAATGCTGCGAGGTGCATCGCCAGCGCGACGAGGATCGCAAGTGCGATGCCGATGATCAAAGGCATGGCCCACAATAGTCCGGGCCCCGGCCCGCGCAAACAATTGGCATGATGTTAACCATCTTTGACTAGTCACGTGGCCCATGTGGGGCGGGTGCTCATTCCAGGCGCGATCTTGTGTGCTGCGTTGGCATCGCCGGCCGTGGCCGCACCCGGCAGCGCGACCACGACGGTGACCGTGAAGGCATCCGTCGTGAAGCCTCTCGTTCTGACCGCCAAGCAGGACCTCGACCTCGGCACAATCGTCCTTAACAACGGCACCTGGTCGGGCGTAACCATCTCGGTCTCGCAGGCTGGCGTGCGCACGTGCGTCAGTGCCAACGTGACCTGCTCCGGCACGGCGCAGGCGGCGAAGTTCAACATCGTCGGAAGCAACAACAATGTCGCGCGCATCTCTGCGCCGAACGTGACGCTCGTCAATCAGGCGGACAGCACCAAGACGCTGGTGATGACGCTAAGCGCGCCGGCGACGGTTGCCATACCGAACTCCGGGCAGCCGGGGTCGATTTCTCGGTCGGCGGGTCGATCACCGTGAATTCGACAACGACGGGTGGACTCTACAGCGGGACGATGAACGTCACCGTAGATTATCAGTAGGCCACGTTGGGTTGACTGAGGGTGACAGGAGACCTGTCGCCAGCAGGCTAAAGCCGCAACAGGTCTCCGCACTCCACTTGGAAACCGCCCCTGAGTTTGCGCATCGAAAGCGTGTTCCCGAGCCGGCCAATAGGTGAAGTCTAATTGACATCCTGCAAACAGGCACAGTTAACAAGACTTGACATCATGATGTGGGGCGCGCCGTCGCGGGAGGGATGAAGCGGCCCGGACGCGCGAGCGATCAGCGGGCCGCTTCCCCTCCGGCTTTATGGGCACGCGGCCGGAAGGGAGAATCGGCGCCGCCCTCCTGAGCCGGCGCCGATTCTCTCGAAGGCTCATACAGACTTTTGGCCGTAAGGAAGACTGCGAGATGTTAATTAACGCCGATCTTCGACTGCAGCCATTTACTCCCCGGCGAATCCTCGCTGCTGGCCGACCATTCGGACCCCGGCTGGATAGCGAAGACCGCGACCCGGTCGCCGCCGTCGACGACGTCTTCGAGCGCCGAGCGGACATAGCCGGCGCCTAGCGGCGTCTCGAGGAGCCATAACGAATCCAGGAGACGCACCGCGCCCCACGATTCAAGCGCCCCTTGGACGGGTCGGCCGCGCTCCCATTCAGGTCGCAGCCGATCACGAGGTAGGCCATTCGGGCTCCACTATCATTCGGGCGATTCGGCGCGCGGAAGCTAATGGATGTTATTGATGAGTCCAGTGAAGAAGATGGTTTCCAAACTTGCCCTTCATCGGGAATAACCATGTCGAAGGGGCTTCGCGATGAACGACGAGCAGGTCCGGCAAGCCGCGCTGGCCAAGGTTCCAGCGGTCACGTTGGGCTTCTGGATCATCAAGATTCTCGCCACCACATTGGGCGAAACCGCCGGCGATACCGTGACCATGTCGTGGCTCGGAGAAACGACCGACCACCCGGTACCCAACGGCTACCTGATCGGCACCGCAATCTTCGGAGCGTTGCTGCTGATCCTGGTCTGGGCGCAGATCCGGGCCAGGCGCTTCAATCCGTGGCTGTACTGGGCGACCATTGCCGCCTCGACAACGATGGGCACGACCCTTGCGGACTTCGCCGACCGTTCCCTCGGCGTCGGTTACCCAGGCGGATCACTGCTCCTGCTCGGCTGCGTGCTCCTCTCCCTGTTCGCCTGGCACCGCTCGCTCGGCACCGTCGACGTCAGCACCGTCGCCAGCCCAAAGGCCGAAGCCTTCTATTGGCTGACCATCACCTTCTCCCAGACGCTCGGCACCGCCCTTGGCGATTGGGCGGCGGACGGCGCGCTTGGCTACGCCGGCGGAGCGATCGTGTTCGGCGCCGCCTTGCTGGTGCTGGTCGCGCTCTATTACTGGACCAGCATTTCGCGTGTGCTGCTGTTCTGGGCAGCCTTCATTCTCACCCGCCCGCTCGGCGCTACCGTTGGCGACTTCCTCGACAAGCCGCTCGACGAGGGCGGGCTCGAGCTGAGCCGGGCGATGGCGTCCGCGGCATTGGCGATCGCAATCGTTGCGCTGATCTTCATCTTGCCGCAGCGACCGGGCGTTCACCCGGGTGACCGGGAGGTACGGACCTAGCTACCCGCGCCAGTCGCGCATGGCTTTGTCGTAATCTGCCTTCGCCCGGTCGCGCTTGCCGGAGAGCGCGTCGCGCTCGGCCTCATGCTTGCGCTGCATCTCCCGGCGCTTTCCTTCCAGCTCGCGGATCCGCTCGTCCAGCTCATTGATCTTCTTGCGCTGTTTCTTCTCCGCCTTCTCAAGCGCTTCCTCGGCCTCGTCGAGTGCGTCCCGGCTCGGCCGAGGTTTGAGCTTCGTCTTCGGTGCCGCCGGCTCCGAGCCTTTCTGCTTCGCTTTCGCCGTCGGAGTCGCCCGCTCCAGCGCTGCGAAATGCTCGTCAGTGCTGCCGCGGACGCGCTTGATCACTTTGCCCGGATTGGCGAGCGGCTCCTCCATCAAGGCAGGCTCCGTGACCTGCTCGGCGATCCCCTGCGCGAAGATATTGGAGTCCGCGCCCCACGCCTCCAGCGCCGCCTTCTGGCTTGGCGCCGCGACATAAGCGTCGTGGAAGCCGATCGGCGTCCGGAACACTTTCAGCTTTTGCTTGCGCTCAGGCGTCTTGGCCATGGTCGCTAAACGCCGTTCGCGCGGCTCGTCTCCATGAAAGCTGCCGGGCGGCTCTCCCCTCCGCCCGGCGCCTCCCCAAGCCTATTCGGACTTCGTCGACGTCCAGGTGGATTTCGATCCGTCGCGAGGATCGGTGCTAACGATCGCAACCGTCTTTCCGTCAGCACTGGGAATCGTGAGGACGATACCGACGACCTTGCCGCCGCGGCTGAAGGTTTCGCTAAGGCCGTTGGCGCCTTCGCGGGCGACCTTGACGGTAGTCCCACCGGTGTCGTTCGCGATCGGCACCTCAGGCCCGCCGATCTCGGCCGTGTAGGTCTGCCCGGCAACGCTCGACGTCACCTTGTTGCCTTCGACCTTGTACGTCGTGTTCAGCGCATCCTGCGTGTAGTCGCCGATGTGCTCCGGCTGCCATTGGCCGGAGATTGCGTGCGCTCCTTCAGGCGCCGGGCCCGCGCGCTTCAGCGTCGTCGAACCGTCGATCGGCGTGTTCGGCGTCGTTGCATCGTGGAACTTGTTGGTGAGCGTGTTGCCATCGGCCGACACAGTCAGCGTGTTCGTGGAAACTTCCGCGTCGCCTTTCTTGCGGTGGAACTCGACAGTCTTGTCGTCGACCGCCTTGATCGAGAGGCTGTCGTAGTAAGGCCGGTCGGCGACCGGATGGAACTGGCCGTCCGCCACTGCCGTGAGCGGCGGAATGCACGTGTTGCAGCTGTACTTGCCGTCCTTCAGCAGGAACTCATCCGGCTTCTGCTCGAACTTCAGGGTCGAAAGATCGGCCTTCCACGTGCCATCGATCGCGGAAAGGTCGCCGGCCGGCGCCGTGGCGGCGGCTTCGTTGTTCCCCGTGCTTTCCTGGGCCTTGCACGCGCCGAGCGACAGAATGAGCGCTGCGGCAATTGCGGTAGAAGTGGTCAGACGCATGAGAGTTCCCCCTATGCGAGGGGCGCGCCCCAATTGACCGCCGCCTCGGCTGGGCGGCCCCGTCTTACGACATGGGCGAGGTCGTCCGGGCGGGGACAGTAGGCGCGTTTAACGAAAAGTAAATCAGGGTTAGTACCCCATGAGTGCAAGCACCTCGCGCCTGCTCCGCTCGTCCGCGCGGAAGGTGCCCATCATCCGGCTGGTGGTCATCATTACGCCCGGCGTCTGCACTCCACGCGCCGTCATGCAGGCGTGGCTAGCCTCAATCACCACGGCGACGCCCTTGGGCTGAAGATGGTCCCAGATCGCATCGGCGACCTGCGCGGTCAGCCGTTCCTGAACCTGGAGCCGCCGCGCATAACCGTGAAGCACGCGAGCAAGCTTGCTGATGCCGACGACGCGGTCTCCCGGCAGATAGGCGATCGCCGCCTTGCCGATGATTGGCGCCATGTGATGCTCGCAGTGCGACTGGAACGGAATGTCCTTCAGCAGCACGATCTCGTCGTATCCGCCGACTTCCTCGAACGTCCGGCTGAGGTGGACGGCCGGGTCTTCCTCATAGCCGCGCGCATATTCCTTCCACGCCTTGGCGACGCGGCGCGGCGTATCGAGCAGGCCCTCGCGTTCCGGGTCGTCCCCGGCCCAGCGGATCAAGGTGCGGATCGCCTCGCTGACGTCCGCGGGATCTCACGCGCAGGCGCGGACTCGACCAGATCGCCGTCGTCCGGCTCGCCATGTTCGACCACGCTCATCGACCCAACTCCGCTTCAATGTCGTCGGCGACGGCCGCCGCCTGGCCCCTGATATCGGGTACCGCAATCATTTCCCAATACCTCCCCTTGGTCAGGGGCCCCATTGCCCACGCGTTTTTCGCTCCGGCGATGCGCGAAAACTCATCGACGTCGAAGGCAATGCCCATCTCGTCCGGCCTTGCCAGGCCGTCGGCCAGCATGCCTTTCAGCAAAGGATCGCGGGTCCGGGCAATCGATCCGAGTGGTCCGGTGCAGTTGATCAGATACGCAAAGCGATCCTCCGCGACCTGGCTGCTGCCCCGCCGCCGGTAGTTGACGACCAGCCGGTCCTCTTCCTCGCGGATCGACTGAATGCGGCCGGCGAGGACGGTCAGCCGCCCCTCGGCGATCAGGCTCTGCAGGCGGCGGCGACTTCCGGCGCGATGCGGTGCCGGTGGACGTCCCACCACGGACGTGCGTGCCGGGCGAAGCGCCTCTTCTCCTCGGGCGGAAGGGTCTGCCACAGCCGGTGGCTGTGCGGGCGCATTCCGTCCACCGCCGCACGCCAGCCGATCTCCGCGCCGCGCCGGCGAAGCCAACGCCACAGCGTCCGCACATTTCCGAACGGAATATCCTCGGCGTCGACGGGCGCAGGCGCAAAGCCCTCGGTATGCCCGCGCGGGATCAATCCGCGGCGCGACAGAGCGACGATCCGGCCGCCATGTCCGGCGGCGTCGAGAGAAAGGACGGCATCGACCATCGTGAGGCCGGTACCGAGAAGCATCACATCCCCACCGGATGACGCAAGGGCGGGGATCGCGGCGCGCGCTTCCGGACCCCAGGGATTGTCGATGACCCTGGCGCTCCCGCCGCCGAACGGCAGCTTCTCCGGCGGCTGGTTGCCGATCGCGAGGACCAGTCCGCGAGCGGCGATCCGGTCGCCATTGTCGAGCTGCACCGTCCAGCCGTCCTCGCTCGGCTCAGCCTCGGTCGCCTGCTTCTCGACCAGGCGCAGATGGCCACTTTCGAGCGCCTCGCCGAGGATTCCGCGCAGATAGGTTCCGAACTGCCGGCGCTGAACGAAGTCGCGCCCCGTAGCGCCTTCATCCTCAACCGCGCGGCGGAAATGCTCGAGGTCTTCGGGCCAGGCGCTCATTACGTCGGCCTGGATGTTGAGGACGTGGGCGGCATCTGACGTCGAATACGCGACGCCCTGCCCGGCCCGTCCGCTGCCGTCGATCAGGACGGCGTCGATCCCCTTGCGGGCGAGCTGCGCCGCGACCATGGTTCCCGAAAAGCCGCCACCGACAATCGCGACCGGCAAGCGGTCAAATTTCATAGTCGGGCCAGGCGTTCGGGTTCTTCGCGCCGGCCTTGCGCTTCACCATGTGATCGTGAAGCCGCATCACCGTTCGGCCCGCTGTCTCGGTGAACCAGCCCGGTACAATCGCGTGGACGATGCAGGCCGTGCCTGCACCGATCAGCTCGGCACCGATCCTGACCGCTCCAGCACCATGGCTGGCCCATGTCATCCCAAGCGCGCGCGGATGTGCCGTGAAGAGATTCCCGGTCCGCGTTTCCTGATGTTCTACAGCCATGTCCCCGTTCGGCTCTGAACCAAAATGGTGGCCCCGGCAGGACTCGAACCTGCGACCTGCGGTTTAGGAAACCGTCGCTCTATCCTGCTGAGCTACGGAGCCTCCGAGCGCCGGAATAGGCATCCGGCGCGGCTTTATCAATTCACTTGGCCGGGCGGCACGACGGGAAGCGGCAGCGGCAGGATCGGCACGCCTTCCTCGACCAGCGACTTGGCCTCCTCGGCACTCGCCTGGCCGTGTACCGGCCGCTTTTCCATCTCGCCGAGATGCATCGCCCGCGCCGTATCCGGCAGGTCAGCGCCGACCCATTCTGAGTTGCTGAGCATCTTCGCTTGCAGCGCCGCGACTTCGCCGATCACATCCTTGACGTCCGCAAAAGAACCGTCGGAGCGGCTGACACGCGGAGCCATCGGCGCCTTCGCAACCTTGGCGGAGCCGCAATAGGGACATTGCACCAGCCCGCGCCGCGCCTGCTGCGCGTAATCTTCGCTGGAATCGAACCATCCTTCGAACGTGGCGCAACCTTCATCGCAGCGAAGGTCGAAGACGATCATCGCGAGACCGCTTCGCCGATCGAGCGGCGATGGCTGAGTGCCGGGACCCGGCTGCGAACGTCGGTGATCCGGCTGAGGTCGATGTCGACGGTCTTCACGGCACTTCCCTCGCCCATGTCCAGCACCACTTCGCCCCACGGATCGACGACCAGGGAATGGCCGTAGGTCGTGCGCCCATCCTCATGATGACCCGACTGCGCTGCAGCCACGATGAACAGGCCCGCCTCGATCGCACGAGCGCGCAGAAGCACTTCCCAGTGCGCCCTGCCCGTCGGGACCGTGAACGCGGCCGGCACCGCGATGACGTCCGCATTGGCTTCGGCAAGGGCCGCGAAGAGCGCAGGGAACCGCAGGTCGTAGCAGATGGTCAGGCCCAGCTTCCCGACCGGGGTCCCGTCGACGATCACGACTTCGCTGCCGTGCCGGTAGACGTTGCTTTCCCGCCAGCTTTCGCCGGACGGCAAGTCGACGTCGAACAGGTGAATCTTGTCGTAGCGCGCCCGCACTTCGCCGCGCGGATCGATGACAAAGGCGCGATTGGCGAACTGGCGGCCCTCGGTGCGCACTGCGAGCGAACCGATATGCACCCAGATGCCATGCTTGGCCGCCGCTTCCCTCGTCGCGGCGAGAACCTCGTCATTATCCTCGAGCCGGACGTTATGTGCCGCTCTTTCCTTGTCGCGATCGAGGAGACCGGACATTTCCGGCGTGAACAGCATCGCCGCGCCGCTCTCCGCGGCCGTCGCCACCGCCTCGACCATGCGCGAAGCGCTGGCGGCGGGATCGACGCCCGTCTGCGACTGGAAGAGTGCGATCTTGACCATCACGCCGCCAGTAATTGCTCCAGCTTGCCCTCGCGGTCCAGCGCGTAGAGTTCGTCGCACCCGCCGATGTGCTGGCCGTCGATGAAAATCTGCGGCACCGTCGTTCGCCCGTGGGCGCGCTGGATCATCTCCTCGCGCAGGGGCTGCCCCACTTCAGCTCGTAAGCCTCATAGTCGACGCCCTTGGCGTCGAGCAGCTGCTGTGCCCTGAAGCAAAATCCGCACGTCGACTTCACGTAAATCTCCACCCGGGCCAATCTCTTCGCTCCTCATTCGGTCACTTGCATCGGCTTGATCACTCGCGCCCAGCTCACCAGCTCTACGCGGTCGGCACCGGCCCGCTGAAGCGCCTTGGCGCAGGCGTTGGCGGTGCTCCCCGTCGTCAGGACGTCATCGACGAGAACGACCGCGCGCCCCTGAAGCTCCGCCGCTTTGTTCACTGCAAACGCGCCCGCGACCACGTTGCGGCGCTGGTTCAGGCTCGTTCCCTTCAGCGCCGGAGTCCGTTTCACCCGGCGCAGGATGTACGGGTCCGCGCGAAGGCCGGTCGCCCGCGCAAGCTCGTTCGCAACAAGCGCCGACTGGTTGAACCCGCGCTGCCACAGCCGCGCGCGATGGAGCGGCACAGGCACGAGGATCGCCCGCTCGTCGCGCCGGACCAGCGGCGCCATGTAGCGCGCCATCGTCCGCGCAAGCGCCACCTTGCGCCCGTACTTGAGACGAATGGCAATACTCCGCGACAGGTCGTCATAGGCGACGGCCGAGCGCGTGCGCCGGATGCGCGGCGGCTTGGCGATGCAAGCGCCGCATTCCTCGGCATCGGTGGCTTCCAGCGGCATTCCGCAGGTCAAGCAGCCGCTCTCGCCGAGGAACTCGACCTTGGTCCAGCAGTCGGGACAAAAGCTGTGCACCTCATCGACGATCAGTCCGCAACCCCGCATCGCGGTGGGAGCGCGAAGTCGAGCACTTCCCTCCACGCCGATCGAATGATCCGTCCCGCCTCCACTCAATCCTTGTCGCCGCTCCGCCGCCGCCGCACAAGCGCCTCGATGACGAATGCGCTGTTCGATGAGGGACTTGGCGAACTTCGCCGCCAGCGCGCGCTGAAGCGCGGCCCGGAGCTGTTCCTGCACGAGCGCGCGTTCGAGGATATTCTCGACCGCCTCAGCCTGATCCAGCGGCGCTTTCGCTCGGCCCTGCTGGTGAGCACATTCGACCCTCGATGGTCGCAGAAGCTCGGTTCGTATGCGGACACGGTCGAGGTTATCGCCCCGCAGGACATCGCAGGCATCGAACCCGGCGCCTACGACCTCGTCATCGCCCTCGGCTGGCTCGACACGGCCAATGATCTCCCGCGTGCGCTCCTGACGATGTGCTTTGCGCTTCAGGACGACTCCCTGTTCATCGGCGCGCTGTCCGGCGGCGACACTCTCCCGGCGCTTCGATCTGCCATGCGTTCCGCCGACGAGCGGATGGGCGGCGCAACGCCGCATGCACACCCCGGGTCGAGGCAGCGCCGTTCACGGCGCTCCTCACCTCGGCCGGTTTCGCAATGCCGGTCGTCGATGTCGATCGCGTGATGGTCAGCTACAAGTCACTTGCCGACCTCGTTCGCGACCTCCGCTCCATGGGCGCCACCAATGTCCTCAAATCCCGGTCCCGGCAGCCTTTGTCGCGGGCGGCTGCCGAGGCGGCGGCCGCGCAGTTTCAATCGGCTGCGCAAGGCGGCCGGGTGAAGGAGACTTTCGAGATCCTTCACTTCGCCGCCTGGACGCCTCCGGCCGGCGGCCATGGATGAAGCTCCATTAACCTCTGCATCGCATCAGTTGTTAACCCGTAACAGTGTAAGCCCGCTTCCGTGGACGTGGACCAGAGGAGGGTGGCGTGGACGCTATCCGAAGGAATTTTCGCCGGTTGCGCACCGACCAGAAGGGCGCAACGGCGATCGAATACGGACTAATCGCTGCGCTCATCGTCATTGCGATGATGGGCGGGCTTCGCGCCATGGGCGGCGGAGCAGGCGGCATGTGGACCAACATCTCACAGGCCGTTCAGAACTCTTAAGGGACCCCAGTTCGGCGCGCCGCGTTCAGGCGCGCCGGGACCCGTAAACGACCAGTTTCACCTTCTGACCCGGCACGAGCCTCGAGTTCGCGGCCAGGTTGTTCAGCGACAGGAACCGATCGAGCTGGAAGGTCCGATAGGCCATCCGGCTCGCAAGCGCTTGTACGGTATCCCCGGGCTTCACCGTCTCGACGTGGATAACGCGCGGCGGATCTGTGCCGCCTCGTTCGGCCCTAGCCGGCGGATCGATTCCACCATCGGCACGAACTGCGCAAAGCCGGTGCCGCCCCGTGTGATCATCACGAAGTGATACACCGTGTTCGGGCTCCACTGGTAGGCGAAGACGCTTACGTCCACCCTTCCTGACCGCGTGTAGGCTTGAGCGGTCGTGTAGGCGGCGGGAATGCCGTTGACGCTCGTCCTTCTCGCGGCGGCACCGACATCCGCACTTGGCCGCCGCCAAGGGCCTGCAACAGCTGGCCGATATAGTTCTCGAGGCTGCCGTCGTAGCGCCCGCCGCTGAACTGCGCCTTCCCGGCCGAACCGCTGATCGAGACTTCGGTCGTACCGTTCTGCATCAGGTAGCCCTGCGGCACCGCGAAATAGATCCGCAGGTCGGGATGGGTAAAAGTGCGGCCGTCGATGATGCCCTGCGCTGGATCGTCATCGACGAACACGCCTTCGAGCTGGTTGAGAAACAGGTCGCGGTTCTTCTGCCCCGTGCCAATGCGCCCAGTCTGGCGAGCCTCCAGGGAGGCGCGCTGAACCCGGTTCTCGCTGAGCGGATGGGTGCTCGCCCATTCCGGCGTCTGGCGGCTGTCCTGCCCCTGCACGCGGGCTTCCAGCGCCGTCGCCCGGGTGATCGCGGCCAGGACACCGGCGGCGCCGGCCGGGTCGTATCCCGCATTGACGAGATAACGTAGGCCAAGCGTATCGGCCTGATATTCCTGGTCGCGCGAGAAACTGAGCGTGGCCATCTGCGACCGGGTGGTCGCCATCTGCGCCACTGCATTGCCGAACCCGCCGCCGATGACGCTGCCGAGGATCGCGCCCAACACGCCCATCACGCTGCTGCGCTGGGCATAATTCTCGCGTGCCTGCTGGTGATTGGCGGCGACGTGGCCGACCTCATGGCCCAGCGCGAAGGCCAGCTGGGACTCATCGTCCATCAGCGCCATCAGCTGCCGGGTGATGTAGACGTAGCCGCCCGGCGTCGCGAAGGCGTTTTCGACCGCCGAGTTGAGCACGGTGAAACGGTATGCGTTGGGTGCAACGCCGGAATAGGACGCGACCCGCCGTCCGACGGAATCGACGTAGGAAGCGCGCTGACCCGTCTCGGCTCCCCGAACTCGTCCACCAGCTTGGGATGTTCCTGCTGGCTTTCCTGGACGTATCGCGGCGGCAGCACCCGGCCGGGACTTGCGCATAAATGATGGAGCTGGCGGCAAGCGCCGCGCCGCCGAGAAGAAAAAAGGCCTTACGCATGGTCTCTCTCTTGTTTCGCTACGGGCCGTAACTGAACCCTTGCGACCTTGAACGAGAGATGAAGTCAGGCGGTTCCTGTGGCGCCTAGGCCATCGCGAGGTACTTGGCGCGCCTTTGCCGCAACAGGTCCTCGCCGCCGAGCTCACCGCAGCCCTTCAGTTCCTCGAGGATCGCGTCCTTCAGATTGGCGATCGCTTCCTCTGGATCGCGGTGCGCTCCACCCAGCGGCTCCGGCACGATGCGGTCGACGACGCCGAGCGCCTGCTGGTCCTGCGCCGTAATCTTCATCGCCTCGGCAGCATCGGCAGCCTTGTCGGCCGTGCGCCACAGGATGGAGGCGCAGCCTTCGGGCGAAATCACTGAATAGACCGCATGTTCGAACATCAGCACGCGGTTGGCCGCGGCAATGGCGACCGCTCCGCCGCTGCCGCCTTCACCGACGATCACCGCAACGACCGGAACCTTCAGCGAAAGGCATTCCTCGGTCGAACGGGCGATGGCTTCCGCCTGCCCGCGCTCCTCGGCCTGCACGCCCGGAAACGCGCCGGGAGTGTCGACCAGGCTGACGACGGGCAACCCGAACCGGTCGGCGAGGCGCATCAGGCGGATGGCTTTGCGATAGCCTTCCGGCTTCGCCATCCCGAAATTGTGCTTGAGCCGCGAGGCGGTGTCGTCGCCCTTTTCATGGCCGATCAGAACGACCTTGTGACCGCCGATGGTGGCGAGGCCGCCGACGATCGCCGGATCGTCCGCGAAGCCGCGATCGCCGGCGAGCGGTACGAAGTCCTCGGCGAGGCCCGCGACATAGTCCTTGAAGTGCGGCCGTTCCGGATGGCGGGCGACCTGCGCCTTCTGCCACGGCGTCAGCTTGGCATAAGTGTCGCACAGGAGCTTGGCCGCCTTGGCTTCGAGCTTCTCGATCTCCGGATCGATATCGATCTCGCCATTGGTGGCCGTGTCTTTCAGCTCGGCAACGCGGGTCTCGAGCTCGGCAATCGGCTTTTCGAAATCTAGGTACGTCTGCATTGGCCGCGCGGGTACGGCGGCCTGACGTGCGCGTCAACGACGGTCGGCCAGCGGATGCCGCGTGTTGACCAGCTCGATCAGGCGCGCGCTGTCGACGTGGGTATAGATCTGCGTCGTCGCAATGTCGGCATGGCCGAGCAGCGACTGGACCACGCGAAGGTCTGCTCCCCCGACAGCAAGTGCGTCGCGAAGGCATGGCGGAGGACGTGCGGGCTGATCCGTTCCGGCGGGATGCCGGCGTCGGCGGCCATGGCCCGCACGATCTGGTAAAGGCGAATGCGGCTGAGGTGCGACTTGCCGCTGGGGAACAGCCACAGGGAAGCCGACGGCACTTCCGCGCGCCATTTCTCGACCGCCTGCTCCGCACGGCCGGAGATCGGTACCAGCCGCTCCTTGGAGCCTTTGCCCTGAGGATCAGGAATGGCTGGCCGACGCGGAGCGCACCACGGGGCAAGCTCACCAGCTCGGTCGCTCGCAGTCCGGAACCGTAGAGCAGTTCCAGCAAAGCGAGGTTGCGAACGGCGAGATGCTCGCCGCTGGACGCGCGGTCCTCGGCCGCTTCGAACAGACGGGAGACCTCGTCGGAATCGAGAATCTTCGGCAGCGGACGCTCGAATGCCGGACGCGGTAGGGCGGCGGAGGGGTCGTCTTTGCGAAGGCCTTCGTCGAACAGGAAACCGTAGAAGCGTCGAAGCGCCGCCGACCGCCGAGCCACAGTCGATGGCGCAAGGTCGCTCCACGCCTTGCCGAGGCCCGACAGACCATCGCTGTTGGCGCTGCCGAGAACGCCGCCGAGCGAATCCGCCGTGCGTTCGAGGTCGGTGCGATAGGCTGCCAGCGTATTCTTCGACGCACCCGCCTCCGCCGCCATCATGTCCAGGAAGCGGTCGACGAGCGCTTTGTCGTCGAGGTTCACGCCGGCATCACGTGCGCGCGAGAGCTTCCGCGGCGATCATTCGCGCAATGTAGTCCTGACCGGTCCGCTTGAGGGCGGCGATCGAGTGGTAGACGTGCGCGGGCGGAAGACCGTCGAACGTCGGCGACTGGAATCCGGTGCCGGTGAGCACCAGCACGGTTCCCGCCTGCCCGAGCGCCGCGGCGCGATCGATCATCCGGGTCCACGGCGAGCGTCGGTCGAGACGAAGGCCCGAGCGTCCGCTGATCCGACCCGCGGTCTCCTGATCGATGCGGCCGAGCCCGGCGAGCCCCGCGACGAGCAAGGCGCTGCGCTTCTTTCCCTCGCTATTGTCGCGATCGATGAACGAATTGATCCGCCCGGCGCTGACGTCGATGCCGGCTCCGTCGGGAGCGCCAAGCGCGAGCATGGCCCAGACCTGGTCGGCATATTGATCGTCCATCTGGCTGGCGGCCTGGCTCCATCGCGCGGCCTGCCTGTCGAAGCCGGCGGCGAGCATCGACGCGACCAGATTGGGCGCATCGGCCTGGAGCGCCTTGTCCGGCTCGATCAGGGTCGCGGCCCGACCAAGCGTCGCCCGCGCGGCCTCCAACTCGAGGTAGTCCTTGTCGCTGCCCCACAGCTTGCGCATCGCCGCGAGCTTGGTCTCGACGTCCTTGCCGACGAAAGCCTGACGCAACTGCCAGGCGTCCGTGCCCGGTAGATCGTCAGGGCCGGTCGAATCGTAAATCATCGAATACAGGTCGGCCATCGCCTGCGACGAAAAGACGCCGAGCCCAGCGGCGATCTGCGCCGACGCCAGCCGGTCGGAAGGCGCGATCACCGGAGCGGCGGCCTGCCACGCGCGCATCTGGGAGGGCGCGGCGGCGATCAGGCGATCCGGGAACGTCATCCCCGTCGCAGTGGCAAGGCCGAACCGCCACGTGTCGAGGCGGTCGACCGGGTCCCACTTGATATCGACAGCCCGGTTGGTGTTCCCGCCAGCGCCGACCACCTTCTCGGCGAGTTCGAGGTCGATCCCGGTCATCCGGCCACGACGGCGCGCCGCGTCCACCTGCGCTGCGGCCTGTTCGGGCTCTCCCGCCATCGCCGCACACATTGCGTCGACGACCTGGAAAATCTTGGGATCGGCCTTCTGGATGCCGTCCTGGAGTGGGCACAGCGCGGCAGGGTCGGCATTGGCGAGAGCGCCCTCGACCCCGACCTGGAACATGCGCGGCGTGAACCGGTCGACGTCCACATTGGCGATGATCATCCGCCCGGCATCGGCCTCGCCCATGCGCAGCAGCAGCCAGGCACGCTCGGCGGCCCAGTCGACCGGATTGACGTTTCGCGGCGCGACGGCACGCGCCAGCAATGCGTTGCGAAGCGCGATATGCGCCCAGCGCGATGCGACCGGCGTGCCCATGCGTCGCATCAGGCTGGCCAGGAACGCGCCGCTGGCTCCTTTCCACGGACTTGCGCCAAGGCCCAGGTCGACGGGATCGAGACGCCCGACCAGGCGAGAATCGCGCCTTGCGAAACCGGGCATCTCGACCGGCGTCGGCGGAGGTTGATCCGCCGCTTCCTCCGTATCCAGTTCGACAACGCCCGTTTCGCTTTCGCCAACCCCTTCCGCCGGCGGAGCGCTTGGCGTCGGGCTGGTTGGTGCTGGCTGTGCCGGGCCGCTGGCGTGGGCGGAGCCGCGCTGTTGGTCGGCGCAGCGATTTGCGCGACCGCCGGAATGGCGATCGCGGCGACGGCTACCGCTGCAAGCAGTCGGCTATTGCGCATTGGCAGGCCGGTTGACCTCGACCTCGATGGTGCGGGTCGGCTGCTCGCCGGCCTGGCGCGAGAAGAAGAACAGCAGGCCCAGCAGGACAAGGACCAGCAACAGGATAACGATTACAGCTCGCGGCATTGGCACTCGCGTCGGTTGGAAATACGGAACGCGACCGCTTTTGCCGCCGCGTCCGCTCGCTGTATAGCCCCGCCGGTGGGAAAGCTGACAGACCGTCTTGATCGACCGATCGTTCTCGTTGGCCTGATGGGCGCGGGGAAGTCGACTGTCGGACGTCGGCTGGCGAAGCGGCTCGGCCTTCCCTTCATCGACACCGACAGCGCGATCGCCGATGCCGCTGGCTATACCGCTGCGGAAATCTTCGAACGCTACGGCGAGGCCGACTTCCGCGACGGCGAGCGCCGGCTGGTCGCAAGGCTGGTCGACGGCGAGGTTCGAGTGATTGCGACCGGCGGCGGCGTCTTCGTCGATCCCCGCACGCGGCAACTTCTCATCGAGCGTTCGATCACCATCTGGCTCGACGCTCCGGTCGAGGTGCTCGCGGACCGCACCGCACGACGCGACACGCGGCCGCTGCTGAGGAACGGTGATCCCAAGGAAACGCTGGAGCGGCTCGCCAAGGACCGGGACCTTCCTACGCGGAGGCGCATATCCGTGTGACCAGCGGCCAGGGCGCCCACGGCGATGTCGTCGAGTCCATTGTCGTGGCGCTCGAATCGCACCTCGACGGCCCGGCCTAGGCCGGGCTCTTCGCCTCGTCCTCCAGGGGCGGTCGACCCCGAAGCTGCGGTCGAACTTGGCGTGGAGGTCGCCCGTCACCGTTTGCGCATCGAGCCGTTCGAGGTCCCGCTGGCGGTATTCGCGCTCGACCCGTTCGGCTTCGCGCTGCGCGATGCCGAGCTTGATCAGTGCCTGCCGGCCCATGACAACCGCGCTTTCGTAGAGCTCGCGCTCGCAGACAGCGAGCTCGAGCCCGGAGAATTCGATCACCTGAAGCCGGTCATACACGCGGGCCATGACCGCCACCTGCGGGAAGGTGTTGAACACCGCCTCCAGCTTCTCACGCGTCAGTTCGCGCGGGTCTGGCAGAACAGGATGCCCTCGGCGGTGTCGGCGCCAGCGGTGCGCAACAGGTCCACGCGGGTTCCATCGCCGTAATAGACCTTGGTGCCGAATTCCTCGCTGAGCTCGATCTGCGATGGCTTGCTGTCGATGATCGTGACCGGGATGCGCTTGGCCATCAGCATTTGCGCGACGGTCTGGCCGAAGCGGCCGTAGCCGACGACAATGACATTGGTCTCGGGCGAGAACTCGGGTCCGTCGAGATCGGATGCCGGTTCGGGAATCCGCCGGAGGACCCACTCGACTACCTGCATCAGGAACGGCGTCGAGACCATGGTCAGGGTGACGACGGCACTGAACAGCGACGCGGCCTCCGGCGTGATCAGCTGCGCGCTCGCCGCCTGGCCGAACAGCACGAAGCCGAATTCGCCCGCCTGGCTGAGCAACAGGCCGAGCCAGATCGCCCGCCCTTTCTTCATCCCGAACATGAACGCGAGGCCGGCAATCAGCACCGCCTTCACGACGATGATCCCGACCGCGAGGCCGAACACCAGCTCCGGCCGGGCGGCGACGGCGTTGAAGTCGATCAGCATTCCGACCGAGAGGAAGAACAGGCCGAGCAGGATCGAGCGAAACGGCTCGACGTCGCTTTCGAGCTCGTGCCGATACGGTGATTCCGCAAGCATCACGCCGGCGATGAAGGCGCCAAGAGCCGTCGACAAATGCAGCGAATGCATGAGCGCGGCGCTGGCGATGACCGCGAACAGCCCAGCGACGATGAACAATTCGCGCTCGCCGAAGCGGCCGATCAGCCGGAACAACGGATTGAGAATGAAGCGGCCGACGAGGACCAGGCCGACGATCGCCCCCACCGTGTAGAGCGCGAGCATCCCGCCCGACGGCGCGGTCGGATCGACCGGCGCCCGCGACATGGCCGCGATGATGGTGATCATCGGGACGATCGACAGGTCCTGGAACAGCAGGACCGAGAAGGCCCGCTCCCCGCGCGGATGGTTGAGCTGGCCGGTCGACCGCAGCATCGGCAGCACCTGCGCCGTCGACGACAGGCCCAGCGGCAGGCCGATGGCGATGCTCGCTTCCCAGCTGAAGCCGAGCGCGAAGCGGATCAGCAGCGCGAGTGCCAGGCCGCAGACCATGACCTGCAACAGGCCAAGCCCGAAAATGTCCTTGCGCAATCGCCACAGCCGGCTCGGGTTCAGCTCCAGGCCAACGAGGAACAGCAGGAGCGCGATGCCGATTTCCGACACCGCCATGATCGAGTCCGCCTCGCCGATCAGGCCGAGCGCGTTGGGGCCGATGATCGCACCGGCGACGATATAGCCGAGCGTCGCACCAAGCCCGAGCTTGCGAAACAGGGTGACGAAGAACAAGGCCGCGCCGAGCATCAGCGCGCCGTCGAACAGCAGGTTGCTGGTGACGACCTCGGGCGCGGTGCCGGTCATGCGTGAGCGCTCTTCATGGCGGCGGCGAGAGCCTTGAACGGCAGAAGGATCGCGCCGTGACGCGACTTGCGCGAACGGCGGGTGCGAGCGCCGACAGGTTCGGCCAGGTTCCGGCATCGTCGCGATCGCCGCCAAGCCACGCTTCGAGAGCGTTGGCGGCTTCGGAGATGTCTTCGAACGAGCGGCCGACCGCGCCTGCCGCAAGCAAGGAGGCCGAAGCCTGCCCGAACGCGCAGGCATGGACTTCCTGCGAGAGCGCTTCGATCCTGCCGTCATCGCCCAGCTTCACGACCGCGCGGATCGTGCTTCCGCAGATTGGAGAACGCTGCTCGGCGCTTCCGTCGATCCGGTCGAGCGTCATCGGCCCAGGCAGCGAAGCCGCAAGCCGCAGGATCTCGGTCGTGTACAGCGGCGCGTTCATTCCCTTCGCCACGTAGTGCCCGCAGCCGTATCCTCCAAGACAATACCCTCGGCCTTTAGCTCGTCGCGGATGCGGTCGGCGGTGGCGAAGTCGCGGTTTTTCTTCGCTTCCGCGCGCTTTGCGATGCGGGCGTCAACGTCCGACGCATCTCCGCCGCCGCGAAACCATTCCTCTTCCGAGCTTTGGAGCAAGCCGAGCAAGTTCGCGCTGGCTCTCAAGACCGACGGATCCTCGATCGCCGAAAGACGCGACATCGCCAGCGGTGTGTTGAGATCGTCGGAAAGCGCCTCGATCACGCCCGGGTCGATCTCTCCCGCCTCCGCATCGCCGCCAGCGCGATAAAGGCGGTCGAGCGTCGCCTTCGCCTGTGCGATCAGGTCGTCCGTCCACGCCAGCGGCTGCCGGTAATGCGCCGACAGCAATGCCAGCCGCAGCGTCTCGCCGCGGTGCCCCTGTTCGAGCAGCTCCGCCGGCGTGACGACATTGCCGAGCGACTTCGACATCTTCTCCGACCCCATGTCGACGAAGCCGTTGTGCACCCAGTAGCGCGCGAGCGGCAGGCCGTGGTGGGCACAGCGGCTCTGGGCGATCTCGTTCTCGTGGTGCGGGAAGATGAGGTCGAGCCCGCCACCGTGGATGTCGATGGTCTCGCCGAGGTGCCGCTCGATCATCGCCGAGCATTCGACGTGCCAGCCTGGGCGGCCCCTGCCCCACGGCGATTTCCAGCCGATGACGCCCTCGCCGCTTGGCTTCCACAGCACGAAGTCGGCGGGGTCGCGCTTGTAGGGGCGACCTCGACCCGCGCGCCGGCGACCATCGCGTCGCGGTCGCGCTTGCTAAGCGCACCATAGTCGGGATCGCTCGGGACGGAGAACAGCACGTGGCCCTCCGCGGCGTAGGCATTGGCGCGCTCGATCAGCCGCTCAATCATTGCGACCATCGCCGGGATTTCCTGCGTCGCATGCGGGGCGATGTCCGGCGGGTCACGCCAAGCGCACCCATGTCGTCGAGGTAAAAGCGCTCATACCGCTCGGTGATGACGGACGGATCGACCCCTTCCGCCTCGGCCGCGGCGATGATCTTGTCATCGACGTCGGTGACATTGCGGGCATAGACTAGGCTGTTCGGTCCGAACTCATGCCGGATCAGCCGCGCCAGCGTGTCGAAGATAACCGGCGGCCGCGCATTGCCGATATGCGCGCGGCCATAGACCGTCGGCCCGCACACATACATGGTGATCCGCTGCGGATTGAACGGCACAAACGGCCGCTTCTCGCGGGTCATCGTGTCATGCAGGCGGATCAATTCTGGTCTTCCTTCTGGAGTTCGTGGCTCCCCTTCCGCCGCGCCTCGACCCAGTCGACGACGGCGCGGCCGCTGGCGTTGAGGAGAGGATAGGTGCGGGCGTTGCGCATCCAATCGGGCGGGGCTCCTCCGGGCCGTAGGTCAAATCGGTGGCGAGGTTCGCCAGCAGGAAGAACAAGGTCACCGCAAGCAGGCCCTTGAGCAGGCCGAACCCGCCGCCCAGCACGCGGTCGAAGGGCCGAGCATCGACGTCCGCGTCTTCTTGCCGATCGACCGCGCCAGTAACTTCATGAACAGGAAGCTCGGCAGGAACAGGATGATGAAGGCGAGCACCGCGGCGGCCGTCGCCGAATCCACCGCCTCGGTCAGCGACACGGTGATCGGAGTATGGAACAGGCGCAGCATGACGATCGCCACCACCCAGGCGAGCAGCGACAGCATTTCGTGCACCAGCCCGCGGACGAAGCCGATCACGGCTCCGCCGCCAAGCAGGACGATGACGAAGATGTCGAGCGCACTCATTTTGCGAGGCGCTAGCCTGTTCTTTTCGTCATTGCGAGCGGAGCGAAGCAATCCAGCGGCGATCTGGATTGCCGCGTCGCCTTCGGCTCCTCGCAATGACGGAACGATGGCGCTTGCGCCGGCGGCACGGTTCGGCTGATGTGGCCCGCGAATGCTAAGTACCGACAAGGCGTGGGAGAAGTTCGGGCGCGAGAACCCTTATTACGGAGTGCTCGCCGAGGAGCGCTTCACCGCGCCGCAGATCGGGGACAACCGCGATGCGTTCTTCGAATCCGGCCGCGCCTTCGTCGCCGGGCTGCTGCGGCGGTACGAAAGCCATTTCGGCGCCGTGCCGCGTGGGTCGGCGCTCGACCATGGCTGCGGCGTCGGTCGCCTGACCCTGCCGCTGGGGCCGGGTTCGAGCAGGTGACCGGGCTCGACGTTTCGCCCTCCATGCTCGCCGAGGCGAAGGCCAATGCCGAGCGGCTCGACGTTGCGAATGTCGAGTTCGAACTGGCCGACGACCGGCTCTCGAATGCGGCCGGCCAGTTCGACTTCGTCAACAGCTACATCACGCTGCAGCACATCCCCGTGCGGCGCGGGCTTTCGATCCTGGCGCGGCTGGTGGAGCGGGTGCGTCCGGGCGGCGGAATCCACGTGCATGTGTCGATCCGCACCGACGGGCTCCCTCACGCGCCTTGTGGTGGGCGAGCCATCACATCCCCGGCGTGAAGATCTGGCAGAACATCTGCGCCGGCCGGCGGTGGAATGCGCCCGCGATGCAGATGAACGACTATCCGATGAGCGAGGTCATCGTCGCGCTGGCAAGCGGCGGCGTGAGCGAATTCCTGGTTGCGACAGAGCAGCACGCGAAGTTTCTAACGGTCAGCGTGATCGGGAAGCGACGAGAGGCTTAATAGTAGCTTCAAACCAAGGCGCGCATCCTACTTTCCGGGACCAGATGTGCCTTCGCGCCGCATCACCCAAGCCTTATAATAGAGGTACCCGTGGAAGTGCCGATGAGGCCCACGGCCAGAATGAACAAAGCTACCCCGATCGACTGCTCCGAGAACTGTTTGCCAAACCAAAACAAGACGCAGCCTGCGATCGTTGCCACCAGCCTCGGAAACATCGTCTCCCTGTAGGTGAAACTAGGACTCGTTCCCCGGAAAGTGCGCTGCCAGTTCCCAACCGACCAAAAGACAGACCAGTCCCAGAGCAGGGCTACAAGTACAGTCGTCGCTAACCCCAAAAGCATGTTGCGTGCCTAGCAGCGAACTGTCCGCTTTCCACCCAAAGCAGCCATTCCGCTAACGCCCGAGAATCTGATCCACCAGCGCGCGGACGTTGCCGAAGCTGCTCGACGCGATGCCATCCGCGCCCTTCGTACCGGCGGGAACCCAGCCGCGTTCGAAGCCGAGCTTGGCGGCTTCCTTGAGCCGTAGACCGGCGTGCGCGACCTGGCGGACTTCGCCGGACAAGGCGATCTCGCCGAAAGTGATGCACTCGTTCGGGATCGGCCGTTCGGTCAGCGCGGATATCAGGGCCGCCGCCACGGCGAGGTCGGCGGCGGGTCGGTCAGGCGATAGCCGCCGGCGACGTTGAGATAGACTTCCGCCGACGCGAAGCTGAGGCCGCAGCGCGCTTCGAGGACAGCGAGGATCATGGCGAGGCGGCCGCTGTCCCACCCGACGGCCGCGCGTCGCGGCGTTGCGCCTGAGGCGAGGCGGACGGTCAAAGCCTGGATTTCGACAAGCACCGGGCGGCTGCCTTCCAGCGCTGGGAAGATACTGGTGCCGCTAACCGGCTCGCCGCGTTGGGTGAGGAAGAGGACCGACGGGTTCGGGACTTCGGTCAGCCCTTCGCGCTCCATCGCGAACACGCCGATCTCGTCGGTGCCGCCGAAGCGGTTCTTCATCGCGCGGAGGATGCGGTACTGGTGGCTGCGCTCGCCTTCGAAGCTGAGCACCGTGTCGACCATATGCTCGAGCACGCGCGGGCCCGCGACAGTGCCGTCCTTGGTGACGTGGCCGACCAGGATCAGCGCGGTCCCATGCTCCTTGGCAAAGCGCACCAGCTCCTGCGCCGAAGCGCGGACCTGGCTCACCGTGCCGGGCGCGCCCTCGATCAAATCGGAGTGCATGGTCTGGATGGAGTCGATGACCAGCAGGTCCGCGCCACCATTGTCGCCGAGCGTGGTCAGGATGTCACGGACCGACGTCGCCGCCGCCAGCCGCACCGGAGCCTTGCCGAGCCCGAGACGAACGGCGCGCAGCCGCACCTGTTCTGCGGACTCCTCGCCCGACACGTAGATGACGTTACGGCCCTTGCTCGCGAGGTCGGCGCAGACCTGAAGCAGCAGGGTCGACTTGCCGATGCCGGGGTCGCCGCCGACCAGCATTGCCGAGCCGGGGACGATGCCGCCGCCGATGGCGCGGTCGAATTCGGTGATGCCGGTGCCGATCCGCTCCGGCAGCGCGACCGGATGGTCGAGGCCGACAAGCTGAATCTGCCGCCCGCCGCCCTGGAGGTTGTGCTTGGCTGCAAAGATGCTGGAGACCTCCGCGGCCTCCTGCACCAACGTGTTCCATTCGGCGCAGTCGGTGCACTGCCCTTGCCAGCGGCTGGAGACGGAGCCGCAAGCTTGGCAGACGTACCGGGTCTTGGGCTTGGCCATACTTATTCCTCCCCGGCACGGGAGGGGACCGGCCGCAGGCTGGTGGAGGGGCCCACGTCCGCGCTTGATACAATCCGGCGAATTACGGCGTCGAGATCTTCGAGAACGGCACGAGCCGGAATGCGCAGAACGCCAAAGCCTTCCCGGACGAGCAGCGCGTCGCGTGCAGCATCTCGCCGAGGCTGATCGCCAAAGCTATTCCCTTCTCCATCAACCTCCACGATCAAACGCCGGTCAAGACATGCAAAGTCCACCGCGATCGGACCGATCGGAAACTGACGCCTGAACTTTAGTCCGTTCGGACGCTTTCGAAGAGCCTGCCACAGGAGAACCTCCGGCAAGGTCAGCTCTCGCCGCAGGCGGCGTGCGCGCTTAACCTGCTTGATTGGTGCGCGGAGGAGGCCTGGGCCCCTCCACCATGCTGCGCATGGTCCCCCTCCCGGTTCGGGAGGAATTTGCGTCATCTCCATGCGTTCAGCGTACTAGAACAAAGCACGAACGAGAAGCGCCTAAAATACCGCTTCCGCCTTGCTGCCCATCATCTGCTGGCGGACCAGCGGGATGGGTGGGCCGCCGAAGCTGAGGAATTGGTCGTGGAAGTCCTTCCACGCCTTCTGCCCGCCACGGCTGGCCGTCCAGTCGTCGCGGAGCTTGCGGATCATCAGCTTGCCCATGGTGTAGTTGAGGTAGCCCGGATCGTACGTCCCGCGCGCCGCCTGCTGCTTCGCATTGCCCTCGTCCTGGTAGCATTCGTTGCGGAACAGGTCGTAGCTTTGCTGCTGGGTCATCGATCCGGTGTGCATTCCGATTGAGGAAAGGAAGCGGCAGTCGCGCAGAAGCGCGTTCGAGATCTGGCCGATGAGAACCTCGTCCGTGCCGCCGCCGACACCCGCCTGGCGCATCATCTCCTCGGTGTAGTGGCCCAGCCTTCGGCAAAGGCGTAACCGACGAACAGGCGGCCGAACATGTTCTTGGACCGGTTGGCGTGGAGGAAGTTGAGGAAGTGGCCCGGCCAAACCTCGTGCACCGATGTGAACAGGAGGTCCGACTTGCCCGGGATGTAGGCGTCCTGCATCGCCTTGGTCCAGGTCGGGTCCGGCGGCGCGATGTAATAGACGGACGGGAGGTTCTTTTCGTACGGCCCCGGGATGTTGATGTAGGCCGCGTTCTGCCGGTTGTAGGGCGGCGCTTCCTCGACCTTGGCCTCTTCCGGCCCGGGGATGCTGACGATGTTCTTGTCGATCAGGAACTGCTTCAGCATCGGCAGCTGCCGGCGGGCCTCGGCGACCGGCCCGCCTTCGGGCTTGTCGGCATTCATCTTGTCCATGCAGGCCGGGATCGTCGCGCCGGGCGCGTAGCGGGCGCAGGCTTCCTTCAGCAGCTTCTGGTTGGACTCGAGGTCGGCTCGCCCGATCTTCTCGAGCTCCTCGACCGGCGTCGCCACCATTTCGGTGTCGGCCAGCATTCGCTGGTATTTGGCCTTGCCGAGCGCGAAGTTCGGCTTGGCGGACGAGCGCTGCCCTTCGACCCAGGCGACCGTCTCCTTCATCGCGGTCACGGCCTTGTCGGTCGCGGCCTGAAGCGCCTTCTGGTCCTCGTCGGTGCCGACGCCTTTCCACGCGGCCATGCCGTCGGCCGGATAATATTCGGCGAAGCCGCCGAACGCATTCTTGGCATAGTCGACGAAGCTGATCGGCATCGGGGTGCGGATGTTGGCGCGCATCTGCTCGGCGGCGCGCGGGACGTTCTCAAGGAACTTGATGTACGACCGCAGCCTCTGCTCCTCCGAAGCATAGGGCACGGTGATGTAAACCGAGGGTCAAGCGCGCCGAGGTAGGACGCAGGATTGGTGTGTGGCTGGTCGGCGCCTTCCGAGTCGATCCAGAACAATTGGCCCTTGGCGACGGCGACGAGATAGTCGCGTTCGTATTGCTGTTCCTTCGTCAGCTTGTCGTTGCCGAACGCCTCGGCGTCGGTGATCGCCTTTTTCAGGCGGGCGACCTCGGCATCGATCCCGGCCTGCGAAAGATCGGAGATCTGCCCGTCGAATTCGTGGCGGCCCTGCGCGACGGCAAAGCCGGGATTGGCCTTGAAGGTCGCCTCGATGAAGCTGTTGACGAAGCCCGGCCAGTCGGCGGACGGCGTTGCCGCCGCAGTCCCCGCCTGATTGGAATTGTCCTGCACCTGGCAGCTCGCCAGAGCCACCGCCGCAACCGCAACCGAAGCGACCAGAATTCTTCGCATGAATCTCTCTCCCTTGAGGGTGCATCGCGTAAAGCTCGCGCCGAACAACAGCAAGCGCGGTGCGATTGCGCACCCGCCATGCCGCCTCTAGGTGCAAGGCGTGATCCCTGCCCTTTGCGTATCGCGGACTACCGGTCCTACTGGTTTTCCCGCCTGGCCACGACCATTGCCCAGATGGCGATGGTCATCGTCATCGGCTGGCAGGTCTATGACATCGCCCGCGAGACGATGTCGATCCGCGATGCGGCGTTCCAGCTTGGCCTCGTCGGCCTGATCCAGTTCGTGCCCCTGTTCGTCCTGACGCCGATCAGCGGCTGGACCGCCGACCGGCTCGACCGCCGGTACATCGCCCGGGCGGTTGTTTCGCTGGAGTTCGTCTGCGCGCTCATCCTGTTCTGGGCGACCTGGGCGGGTTCATCAGCATTCCCATCCTGTTCGGAGTCGCGGCGTTGCTTGGGGTTGCGCGAGCCTTCGCCGGTCCGGCGCTCGGAGCTTTGGCGCCGAACCTGGTTCCAAAGGAAATCCTGCCGCAGGCGATCGCCTTGAGCTCCGCCGCATGGCAGGCCGGCGCCATCGCCGGTCCGGCCCTCGGCGGCATCCTCTACGATTTCCACCCGCAGATCCCCTACGCCTTCAGTGCGATCCTGTTTGCCTTCGCCACGATCTGCCTGTTCACCATCGGCCCAATTGCGCGGGCGCCGCTCAAGCCTGGAAGCCCGATCAAGCAAATGGCGGACGGCCTCGCCTATGTTCGCCGCAACCGCCTGGTGCTCGGTGCGATCACGCTCGACCTTTTCGCTGTGCTCCTCGGCGGCGTGACGGCCATGCTGCCGGTCTATGCCCGCGACATCCTGCAGGTCGGCGCGGACGGGCTTGGGCCACTGCGCGCGGCGCCGGCCGTTGGAGCGACGCTTACCGCGATCTTCTTTTCCGTCCGGCCGTTGAAGACCGACGTCGGGGTCAAGATGCTGTCCGCAGTCATCGTCTTCGGCGCGGCGACCGCGATCTTCGGCTTTTCGACCAGCTACCCGCTGTCCCTGGCGATGCTCGCGACGCTGGGAGCGGCGGACATGTTCTCGGTCTACATCCGCCAGTCGCTGATCCAGCTCCACACGCCCGACGAGATGCGCGGCCGCGTTTCCGCCGTGTCGACGCTGGCGATCTCGGCATCCAACGAGCTCGGCGAAACCCGCAGCGGGTTCACCGCCGCCTTGCTCGGTCCGGTCGCCGCGACGGTTGCGGGAGGTATCGCCGCAATCTGCGTCACCTTGATCTGGGCCGGACTGTTCCCGAGCTTCGCAAGGCGCGGACCTTCGAACTTCCAGAGCCTGCACCCGAAGAAGCAGACGTCGTCGCAAGTGGTGTATAGGCGACCGCTTGCAAGACTGGATCATCGACCCGACCTAGCCGCCTCGACCCAAAGGAGACCCTCGGCATGAAAGCCAACACCGTCCTCGAGACCATCGGCAATACGCCGCACATCCGCATCAACCGCCTGTTCGGCGACAAGGCGGAGGTCTGGATCAAGTCCGAGCGGTCGAACCCAGGCGCGTCGATCAAAGACCGCATCGCCCTCGCGATGGTCGAGGATGCAGAGCAGTCCGGCAAGCTGAAGCCGGGCGGCGTGATCGTCGAGCCGACCTCGGGCAACACCGGTATCGGCCTCGCCATGGTCGCCGCGGTCAAGGGCTATCGCCTGATCCTGGTCATGCCCGACAGCATGAGCATCGAGCGCCGCCGGCTGATGCTTTCCTACGGTGCCGAGTTCGAACTGACACCGCGCGAAAAGGGCATGAAGGGATCGATCGCCCGCGCCCAGGAAATCATCGCATCGACGCCCAACTCGTGGATGCCGCAGCAGTTCGAAAATCCCGCGAACCTCGAAGTTCATCGCCGCACGACGGCGCAGGAAATCCTGCGCGATTTCGGCGACAGCCCTCCCGATGTCCTGATCACCGGCGTCGGCACTGGCGGCCACATCACCGGCTGCGCCGACATCCTCAAGAAAGCCTGGCCGAACCTTAAGGTCTATGCGGTCGAGCCGACCCTTTCGCCGGTCCTGTCCGGCGGCGATCCGGGCCCGCACCCCATCCAGGGAATCGGCGCGGGATTTATCCCTGCCATCATGGATACCAATTTGCTTGACGGCGTAATCCAGGTGACCCCCGACGACGCGAAGGAAATGGCGCGGCGATCGGCGCGCGAAGAAGGGCTGCTGGTCGGCATTTCTTCCGGCGCGACGCTTGCGGCAATCAAGCAGAAGCTACCGGAATTGGGCGAGAATTCGCGAGTCCTGGGCTTCAACTACGACACCGGCGAGCGCTATTTGTCGGTCGCGGACTTCCTGCCTGAAGAAAAATAGTTAATCGCCGCTAACCACGTTTCTTACGCGGGCCATTAAGGCCTGCGGGCGTATGGGCCTTTGCATCAAGCGGGACGATCCCGCAGCAAAGGCCCAGGAATGCGCAGAGCTCGCTTCGCAAGAGCAGTTGAAAAAACCGGATCGCAGAAGACCAGCATCTCGATCAGCGAGGCGCTGTGGTTCGGCCTTCGCTCTCCCGAGACGAGTGACGAAGCATCGCTGTCGGATTGGCGAGTCACGGGCCTGGAGCTCGTGCCGGTCCTCCTTGGCGTGACTCACATTCTCGTCACCAGCGCTTGCATGTTCCTGTTCAAATCGCGCGGTGTCGGCCTGTCGGCGGACAACCCCATCATTCCTGCCGCGCTAGCCATCCTTATCGACGTCCTGGCGGCCGCCGTCCTCTACAACCGCAAGCGGCTCAACATTCCTTCCCACGCAGTCGTTCGCGGCCTGTGTGTGTATTTGACCGTCGCCGGCCTGATCTGGACCTGGTTTGGCTGGGCGATCCAGGACGACAGCTTCCTCTATCCGATGGCGGCTGCACCGATCGCGATGAGCGCCGGAATCGCGATGGGCGCGGTCGTGTCGATCCAGTCGCCGCCGTTGATCATCGTCAACATGATTACCTCGGCCTTCGCCGCTGTCGCGCTGTCCGAGGGTTCGCTGGTGCCGCTGGCAGTTGCCGCTCTGTCGCTGACCCTGGTCGCATACAGCATCGCCGGATCGCGCTCGTTCATCGCCGCCGGCCGGAAGCGGCTCAACCTCGACGCAGAAGCGCGCAAGGCGCTCAACTTCGTCGAGGAATTCGAGAACAGCGGGCGCGGCTGGTTCTGGGAAACCAATGGCGAGGGCACCCTTTCCTACGTGTCGCAGCAGCTTGCCGACGACTTCCAGTGCGAAGCGCCCGAACTTCTCGGCCGCCAGTTCACCGATCTGCTGTCGGTCGACACCAGCTCCGGAGCGAACGAGGAACGCAAGACTTTGGGCTTCCATCTGTCGGCGCGCTTCCCCTTCTCGGACGTGATCGTCAGCGCCGCCAGCGACGAGGACATTCACTGGTCGCTGTCGGGCAACCCCATTTTCGACGAGCGCGGCCGCTTCCTTGGCTTCCGCGGCATCGGCACCGACCTCACCGAGCAGCGCCGTTCCGAGCAGGAAATTACTCGCCTGGCACGCTTCGATTCGCTGACAGGCCTGCCGAACCGAGCAATGATGCGCCAGACTCTCGACGAGGCGCTGCGCAACGCGACGAACCGGCAGAAGGGCTGCGCGCTCTTCCTCATCGACCTCGATCGATTCAAGAACGTCAACGACACACTCGGCCACCCGGTTGGCGACGCACTCCTGCGACAGGTCGCCGATCGCCTGAAATCGGTGATGGGCGAGCACGGGCAGGTTGGGCGCCTTGGCGGCGACGAATTCAAGGCGGTGCTACCGGGAACGGTCGACATCGGGCTGCTGGAATCGCTCGCCCGAACCCTGATCGAGCAGGTCTCGCGCCCCTACAGCATCGAAGGTCACCGCGTGGTGATCGGTGCGTCGGTCGGCATTTCGATCGGCGACCCGGGCCGCTGCACCGCCGACAGCCTCGTCCGCGACGCCGACCTTGCGCTCTATGCGGCGAAGGGTGCGGGACGCGGCAAGCATTGCTTCTACGAAGCCTCGATGCACTCCGAAGCGTCAGACCGCCAGGTGCTCGAAAACGACTTGCGGCAGGCGATCGACAAGGGCGAGCTTTGGGTCGCCTACCAACCTATCGTCAGCGCGGCCGGTGAAGACGTCTGTGGCTTCGAGGCCTTGGTGCGCTGGAACCATCCTCTGCGCGGCAAGATCTCGCCCGAAAAGTTCATCCCGCTCGCCGAGGAATGCGGCCTCATCGGCCGGATTGGCACCTGGGTGCTGGAAACGGCGCTGGAGGAAGCGTCCAAGTGGCCGGACTCAGTGCGGATCGCCATCAACCTGTCGCCGATCCAGTTCAACGACCCCAACATCGTCGAGATCGTCTCGAACGCCATTGCGCGCACCAATGTCCGCGCGAGCCGGGTGGAGCTGGAGATCACCGAGGGCGTGTTCCTTGCCGAGGGCGACACCACCGATGAAACGTTCGCCAAGCTCAAGGACCTCGGCGTTCGCCTCGCGCTGGACGATTTCGGAACGGGCTATTCCTCGCTCGGCTATTTGAAGAAGGCGCCGTTCGACAAGATCAAGATCGACCAGAGCTTCGTTCGCGGCGCCGCGTCCACAACCAGTCGCAACAGCGCCATCATCCGCGCCATTGTGACATTGGCCGAGAGCCTGCAGATGGACACCTGCGCCGAGGGCGTCGAAACTCACGACGACCTCCAGCTGATCCGCGAGCTTGGCGTCAGCCACGTGCAGGGCTTCATCTTCGGCCGGCCGGTCGAAGGCCTCGAAGCCCGCGAGCTTGCGGCGAAGGCGGTAGTCGTCGCCGACGGCTTCCAGTGCCTTCGCGAGCCGCGCCAGCGCCTGATGCGCCGCGCGATGGCGTCGATCGACGGCAAGGTTCAGGAAGTCCGCCTGCGCAACATCTCGATCATGGGCGCGCTGGTCGAGTGCGACGTATCCGTCGCTCCGGGCACGCGCGTTGCGATGGATATCGTCGGCGCCGGTCCGGTCGAGGGCATCGTACGCTGGGCGCAGGCCGGCAAGTTCGGCCTGCAGTTCACGAACGCGTTCCAGATGTCGCGGCTGGCTCCGAAGAAGCAGAAGCTCAACGACGTCCAGATGCTTTCGCCCTGGTACGTCGAGAAGAAGGCGTCCGCCTAGAACGCCTCTTCCGGGAGCTTCATCACGGCTTCCGCACCCGCTTCCACCTGACGACGCAGCGATCCGGCCAGCGGAAGCTCGCGCTCGGCGTAGAAGCGGGCGGTGATCAGCTTGGCCTCGTGAAAGTCGCGGTCGGCTGACCCGTTGGCGGCGAGCGGTCCCGAAACCTGGACCATCTTCAGCCACATCCAGCCGAGGACGACGAGGCCCATCAGCTTCATGTACGCATAGGCGCCCGCGCCGGCATTGTCGGGGTCGGCCATGCCGTTCTGGGCCAGCCACATGGTCGCGCGCTGAAGCTCACCGACCGCAGGCTCGAGCGCCGCACCCATCCCAGCCGGATCGCCGGCTGCCTTGGCCGCCGCAATGTCCTCGGCCAACGCCGCGAACAAAGCGCGGACCGCGCGGCCGCCGTTCTGCGCCAGCTTGCGGCCGACGAGGTCCATCGCCTGGATGCCGTTGGTGCCCTCGTAAATCTGGGCGATGCGGGCGTCGCGGACGAACTGCTCCATGCCATGCTCGCGGATGTAGCCGTGACCGCCGAACACCTGCTGGCCGAGCACCGCAGCCTCGAAGCCCTTGTCGGTGAGATAGCCCTTGATGACCGGGGTGATCAGAGAGACGAGATCGTCCGCCGCCTCACGCTCTTCCTCGGTCGCCGCTTTCCGCGAAAGGTCGACCTGGAGCGCGCCCCACAGGATTAGCGCCCGCGCCGCCTGGTTGAAGGTCCGCATCTCCATCAGCATCCGCCGCACGTCCGGGTGGACGAACAAGGGATCGGCCTTGGCGTTCTGATCCCAAGCGTCCTTGTGGAGGCCGCGGCCCTGCCGCCGCTCGCGAGCGTAAGTGACGGCGTTCTGGTAAGCGACCTCGCCCTGCGCAAGACCCTGGAGGCCGACGCCGAGGCGCGCGGCGTTCATCATGATGAACATCGCCGCAAGGCCCTTCTCCGCCTCACCGACGAGATAGCCCTTGGCGCCGTCGTAATTCATCACGCAGGTCGAATTGCCGTGGATGCCCATCTTCTTTTCGAGAGAGCCGCAGCTGACCTTGTTGCGCTCGCCGAGCGATCCGTCGTCGTTGACGAGGAACTTCGGAACGAGGAACAGCGAAATGCCTTTCACATTGTCCGGCGCGCCCGCGATCTTGGCGATCACCATGTGGATGATGTTCTCGCTAAGGTCGTGCTCGCCCGAAGAGATGAAAATCTTGGTGCCGGTCAGCGAATAGGTGCCGTCCGGGTTCGGGTCGGCGCGGGTCTTGAGCAAGCCGAGGTCGGTTCCGCAATGCGGCTCGGTCAGGTTCATCGTGCCGGTCCAGCGGCCCGAGACCATGTTCGGAAGGTACTTCGCCTTCTGCTCGTCGGTGCCCTTTACCAGCAACGCGGCGATCGCGCCCTGGGTCAGGCCGTTGTACATTTCGAAGCTGTGGTTGGCCGAGCAGAGGAACTCGGAAATCGCGGTCGACACCACGTGCGGCATGCCCTGTCCGCCGAACTCTTCAGGCGCCGACAGCGTCGTCCAGCCATTGGCGACGAACTGGTCCCAGGCGTCCTTAAAACCTGGAGGCGTGGTCACCGACCCATCGTCGTTGCGGTGGCAGCCTTCCTCGTCGCCGACGCGGTTCAGCGGCTGAAGCACTTCCTCGCAGAACTTGCCGCCTTCCTCCAGGACCGCCTGCACCAGGTCCGGAGTCGCATTCGCGAAGCCCGGCAGGTTCGAGTAGCGGCCGATCTGCAGCACGTCCTCGAGGATGAAACGCGTTTCGCGCACGGGCGCTGTGTAGGTCGGCATGTCTAGCTGTCCTTTGTCAGGCGGTCGTCGAGGAAGACGCAGAACTCTTCGAGCTCCGCGAGGGTGGCGTCGATGTCCTTCTTCTGGCGATGAAGCGCGTCGATGCGATCCCGGCAGCGATCGCGGGTCGCGAGCATCTGCGTGTGCTGCTGGTCGCCGATATCGTAGAGGTCGAGCAGTTCGCGAATGTCGTTGAGGCTGAAGCCAACCGACTTTCCGCGCAGGATCCAGGTCAGGCGCGCGCGGTCGCGGTCGGTGTAAAGCCGAGTCGTCCCACGCCGTTCGGGCGCAATCAGCTCTTCGTCTTCGTAGAATCGAAGCGCACGAGCGGTGACGCTGTAGTCGTCACACATCTCCCCGATCGAATAGTAACGCCTCTCCGCGTCCATGCGGCGGCCTATGCTTTACGTTCACGTAAACGTCAACTCCCGTGAGGATTTCATTTCAACGGTCGGCGGGGGCGACAAACGAAAAGGTGACACCTATATGACGGGCCTTAGCAGCGCTGGCCGGGAACGATGCTGACCACAAATCCTTTTGAGTCCCTCGACGGGACAAACTGCACGAAGAGTGCGGAATCTTCGGCATCTGGGGTGCCGACAACGCCGCGAGCTTCGTTGCTCTTGGGCTTCACGCCCTCCAGCATCGCGGCCAGGAGGCGGCAGGCGTCACCAGCTATGATGGTGCGCATTTCCACTCCCACCGCGCGATGGGCCACGTCGCCGGCAACTTCGACCGCGACGAGGTCATGCGCAGGCTGCCCGGTCGTGCCGCGATCGGTCATGTTCGCTATTCGACCACCGGCGAGACGGCGCTGCGCAACGTCCAGCCGCTTTACGCCGAGCTGAACGATGGAGGCTTCGCGGTCGGCCACAACGGCAATCTTTCGAACGCGATGAAGCTGCGGCGCACGCTCAACCGCCGCGGATCCATCTTCCAGTCAACCAGCGACACCGAGGTGATTATCCACCTCGTCGCCACCTCGCAGGCCGCAAGCCCGACCGACCGCCTGATCGATGCGCTGAAGCAGATCGAAGGCGCGTATTCGCTCGTCGTGCTGACCGAGGAGGGCCTGATCGCCTGCCGCGACCCGCTCGGCATTCGCCCGCTGGTGATGGGAAAGCTTGGCGAAGCCACCATCTTCGCGTCCGAGACTGTCGCGCTGGACGTGATCGGCGCAAGCTTCATCCGCGAGATCGATCCGGGCGAGCTGGTCATCGTCAACGGCAGCGGAATCCGCTCCTTCTGCCCGTTCGCGAAGGCAGACCCCGCCCTGTATCTTCGAGCACGTCTATTTCTCGCGGCCGGACTCCATCGCCGACGGCACCTCCGTCTACGAAGTGCGCAAGCGGATTGGCGCTGAGCTTTCGCGCGAAGCACCTGTCGAGGCTGACCTGGTCGTTCCTGTTCCCGACAGCGGCGTTCCGGCAGCCATCGGCTACAGCCAGGAGAGCGGAATCCCGTTCGAGCTGGGAATCATCCGCTCGCACTATGTCGGCCGGACCTTCATCCAGCCGAGCCAGGAAGTCCGCCACCTCGGCGTGAAGCTGAAGCACAATGCCAATTCGGCGCTCATTCGCGGCAAGCGCGTCGTATTGATCGACGACAGCATCGTTCGCGGCACGACCAGCGTGAAGATCGTGCAGATGATGCGCGACGCCGGTGCCCGTGAAGTGCACATGCGCATCGCCTCGCCGCCAACCAAGTTCAGCTGCTTCTACGGCGTCGACACGCCCGAGCGCGCCAAGCTGCTCGCCGCACAGATGAGCGTCGAGGCGATGGCCGATTACATCAACGCCGACAGCCTGGCGTTCATTTCGATCGATGGCCTCTATCGCGCGCTCGGCGACAATCGCGACCCGGCGCAGCCGCAGCGTTGCGATGCCTGCTTCACCGGCGATTACCCCACACGCCTGACCGACGTCGAAGAGAACGACCCGGCCGCGACGCTGGCTTTGGCCGCGGCGCGCTAATTCGTCATTGCGAGCGAAGCGAAGCAATCCAGCGCGAAAGTGGATTGCTTCGTCGCTTCGCTCCTCGCAATGACGGCAACCTATGACTGAAACCAAACCCCTTTCCGGGAAACTCGCGCTCGTCACCGGGCAAGCCGCGGCATTGGCGCCGCGACCGCCGAGGCGCTCGCCCGCGAAGGGGCGCACGTCCTGCTCGTCGCCCGCACCGCAAGCGCGTTGGAGGAGGTCGAGGAGCGCATTCACCAGGCCGGTGGAAGCGCGACGATTGCGCCGCTCGACCTCACCGACGGCGAAGGCATCGGCAAGCTCGGAGCCGCCGTCGCGGAGCGTTGGGGGCAGCTCGACGTGCTGGTGCTCAACGCGGCCATGCTCGGGTCGCTGACCCCTGTCGAGCATATCGATCCCAAGGAATATTCGCGGATCCTGACGCTCAATGTCGGATCGAGCCAGGCACTGATTGCGGCCTTCGACCCGATCCTTCGCAAGGCCGAGCGCGCGGACGTGATCGGTGTGACTTCGAGTGTCGGGCACGAGCCCGCGCCTTCTGGGGCGCATACGGATCGTCGAAAGCCGGGCTTGAAAACCTGCTCGGCTCCTATGCCGACGAGACCGAGCACACCAAGCGCATCCGCGTCCACATCGTCGATCCGGGCGCCACGCGCACCCGGATGCGACAGCTGGCCTTCCCGGGCGAGGAGCCGGAGAGCGTCAAGCCGCCCGAGGTCGTCGCCGAGTTCATCCTCGGCCGAGTGCTTTCCGATGCCCGACCGGCGAATTGGTGAGAGCGCCTGACGCCTGACATAACGCCGGTATCGCCGAGCCGCGCTGAAGCCGCGACCGGGCGAACTTCACTGCCCCAGCCGAAGGTCTATCCTCCGCGCAATCGAGTGGAGGGTTGCGTCATGGGTTGGATGATTGGGCGGACGGCGGCTTTGGCCGACCCGCAGGCCGCAAGAAAGAAAGCGATCGACAAGTTGAAGCTCCTCGCCGAGCTCGACGATCCGGAGAGCGTGGTCGTACCGATCCTGCTCGACGCGCTGCTGATGGTGGAATCCTATCGCGGTGCGCGGCACCAGATCAGCTTTCTTCCGGAGCTGACGGAAAGCGTCGATGCGCTGCTGCGCGAAGTGACCATCGTCGAGAAATCGAAGGAGTGGGCGAAAGCGTCGTAACCGCCGCTGGAGCTTCCGCCGCTTTGCGTTAGGCTGCGGCCGCGATGCAGGCCGACCACATCCTGGCGATCGATCAGGGCACGACGTCCACGCGTGCGATCCTGTTCGATGTGGCGGCAAGGCCCGTGACAGTTTCCCAGCGGGAGCTGCCGCAGCATTATCCCGAGCCCGGCTGGGTCGAGCATGATCCGGAAGAGATCTGGCGCGACACGCTCGCCGTCGCGCGTGAGGTGCTCGGTTCGAACGAACCAGGCCGCGTGGCCGGCATCGGCATCACCAACCAGCGCGAGACGGTGGTGGTTTGGGACCGCTCGACGGGCGAGCCGATCCATCGCGCGATCGTTTGGCAGGACCGCCGCACCTCCGAGACTTGCGAGCGGCTGAAACGCGAAGGCGTCGAGCCGCAGGTTCAGGCCAAGACCGGCCTCCTGCTCGACCCCTATTTTTCGGCGACGAAGATCGCCTGGATCCTCGACAATGTACCGGGCGCCCGCGAGCGCGCCGAGCGTGGCGAGCTTGCGGCCGGGATGATCGACAGCTTCCTGCTGTGGCGGCTGACGGGCGGCGACGTCCACGCGACCGATATCACCAACGCGGGCGGACTTTGCTTTGCGACATTCATCGCGGTGAATGGGACGGCGATCTCTGCCGACTGTTCCGGGTTCCCGAAGCCCTGCTCCCGAGATCCATGACAATAGCCGCGTATTCGGCCTGACCGCGCCGGGATTGTTCGAGCGACAAATCCCATTGCCGGAATGGCGGGTGACCAGCAGGCGGCACTGTTCGGCCAGGCCTGCTTCAAACCGGGCATGGTCAAGTCGACCTACGGCACCGGCTGCTTCATGCTGGCGAACACCGGCGGGACTGCAGTCGCATCCGAGCATCGCTTGCTGACTACGCCCGCCTACCGGATCGGCGGCAAGACCACCTACGCCCTGGAAGGCTCGATCTTCGTTGCCGGAGCGGCAGTGAAGTGGCTCCGCGACGGCTTGGGGGTCATCGCGCATGCGTCCGACACCGATGGAATGGCGACCCGCCTGCCCGACAGTCACGGCGTTTACATGGTGCCCGCCTTCGTCGGCTTGGGGCGCCCCATTGGGACCCGACCGCGCGCGGCGCGATCTTCGGGCTGACCCTGGACGCGACTGGCGCGCATCTCGCCCGAGCTGCGCTGGAAGCCACCGCCTACCAGACCCGCGACCTGATCGATGCGATGATCGCGGACGGTTGCGCCACGCCCGCCGCCATCCGTGTCGATGGCGGCATGACGGCGAACAGCTGGCTCTGCCAGTTCCTTGCCGACATCACGGACGTGCCGGTGGAACGTCCGTCCAACCTCGAGACGACGGCGCTGGGCGCGGCCTTCCACGCCGGACTGGCGACCGGAATCTGGTCCGGGCTTGCGGAGTTGAAGCGGACATGGTCGGCAGCGAACAGGTTTGCGCCAGCGATGGACGCCGCTCTCCGGGACAGGTTGCTCGCCGGCTGGCAAGACGCGGTCAGGCGAGTCCTGCCCTAAGGACCGACCCGGAACATCGCGACACCGCGCGGCTCCACCTCGGCTTCGAGCGAGCCCTTCCAGCGCGGCATGTCGCGATGGGCCCAGAGGTCGCGGACCTTGGCGCGCTGCGTTGCGGGGATGCCGACATGGTCGGCCGTCGCCTGAATCCTGACCGGCAGCTCGCCGCGATTGAACAGGAGCACCGCGCGACCGCCTCCGGTCAGCGGCTTCACCCAGACTTCCTTGTCCCCATCCTTCGCCACGCGACGGCCCTGGATTCCCAGCGTGTCCTGATCGACCGCGATCACGTCCTTGTTGAGCAGGATCGAGCGCGTCGCTTCGTCCATATTGGCAATGTCATTCCCGGCCATCAGCGGGCGGCCATCATCGCCCACAAGGAGAAATGCGAGCGATACTCGGCGGTGGTCATCCCCCATTGCCGACTTCGAGCATGTCGGGATCGTTCCAGTGGCCCGGCCCGGCGTACTGCCAAAGCGGCTCGTTCTGATCGACGATCGAAAGGACGGGATGCGCCCAGTCGTGCGCCTTGTCGTTCTTGGCGAAGCTGTCCCAGATGTCGCCCGTCGTCCGCCACAGATTGCCGACGTTCTGCGCCCATAGCCCGGCTTGGCGGTGCCCCATTCACACATCGAAAAGACGATCGGCCGGCCGCTTTGCCGAAGCGCGTGCGCCATCAGCGCGTAGGCTTCCTTCGCATTGCGGTCGCCCGTGTTGCACCAGTCGTACTTGAGGTAGTCGACGCCCCAGCGGGCATAAGTCAGCGCATCCTGATACTCGTGGCCCTGGCTGCCCGGACGGCCGCCGCAGGTGAGACGCCCTGCGTCGGAGTAGATCCCGAACTTCAGTCCCTTCGAGTGCACGTAGTCGGCGAGCGCCTTGATGCCGGACGGAAACTTCTGCGCGTCCGCGGTGATGAAGCCGTCGGCGTCTCGCGCTCCGTGCCAGCAATCGTCGATGACGACATATTCGTAACCGGCGTCCCGCATGCCGCTGGCGACCATCGCATCGGCGGTTGCGCGAACGGTCGCTTCGGTGATGTTGCAGGCGAACTTGTTCCAGCTGTTCCAGCCCATCGGCGGGGTCTGGGCGAGACCGTTGGGGGCCTTGTTGACGATCTCCTGCACCGACTGGGCACTGGCCGGAGCGCCGAGCGAGACCACGCAAGCAAGCCAACAGAATAATTCCCGGATTCTCATTCGCCCCTCCCCCGTTCGGGCTCGTCAGCCCTTGACCATCGTCACCTGCGCGACGTCGATCGCGCCGCCCCGGAATCCGCCTTCGCAATACATCAGGTAATAGCGCCAAAGGCGATGGAATTGCTCGCCGAAGCCATTCAGCCGGCCGGTGGCAATTGCGGCTTCATAGCGTTCGCGCCAGTGCTTGAGCGTCTCGGCATAGTCGCTCCGAAAACCTTCGCGGCCCTCCCATGACAGGGCCCGTTCCTGGGCAAGAGCCTCGAACCGCGGCTCGTTGAGCAACTGGCCGCCCGGGAAGATGTAGGTCTGGATGAAATCGGCGTTGCGGGCATAGCGGTCGAACAGCCGGCCATCCATGCTGATGAACTGCAAGGCTGCTCGGCCGCCGGGCCTCAGGTTTCGCGCGATGCAATCGAGGTAGGCCGGCCACCAGCGCTGGCCGACCGCCTCGACCATTTCGACCGAGGCGATGGCATCGAACTGCTCCGCGATTTCGCGGTAATCCTGAAGCCGGATCTCGACCTTATCGGACAGGCCGGCCTCGGCAATGCGGCGATCCGCCCAGGCCTTCTGCTCCTCCGACAGGGTGAGGCCGACGACATTGGCGCCCCGCTTGCCCGCCTCGATCGCCAGCGTGCCCCAGCCCGACCCGATCTCAAGCAGCCGGGAGCCCGGCTTGATTTCCAGCCGATCGAGCAAGGCGTGAACCTTGCGCAATTGCGACGTCTCGAGCGGCTCATCCGTCCCGGCGAACCGCGCCGAGCTGTAGGTCATCGTCGTGTCGAGCCAGGCCGAATAGAAATCGTTGCCGAGATCGTAGTGGGCGGCGATATTCGCCTTGGCGCGCTGCGGCGCATTGTCGCGCAGCCGATGGGCGAGAGAGTTGAGCCAGCGCGCCGGACCTTTTGCCCGTCCGACGTCCCAAGAGTGACCGCGTTCAGGCTGAACAGCTCGAACAAGGGCACAAGGTCGGGCGAGGTCCACTCCCCGAGGTCCCAGGCCTTGTACCAGCCGACCGATCCGGAGAAGCCGAGCCGCACCAACGCCATCCAGCTCTTGACCTCCAGGCGGGCGGCGGGGCCCGGACGATGGAAGCCGACCCTGCGCCGCGATCCATCGGGCAAGGTCGCGTCAATCCCGCCGCGCTCCATCTTGCGATGAACGGCGTCGATGAGCGTATCGACGCCCGGGGCAATCGCCCGCGCGATCAGGCTGCCGCCGGTCATGAAGCCGCGATCGCCATGCACCAGATGCGCGCCGCGTGTGCTCATGGCGCGCAGTTATGAATTTGGCGGGCGGTTGTCGAGGTTTTGGGTGCAGCCCGGTCCCGTGATCGGAACCTCGCTCTCCCGCGCCAGCCGCGACCTGCGGCCCTCGCCGTAGCGCGCGTCGCCGATCGCCACATGCGCGCTGCACTCGCGGCGAATGACGTCCGCCTGCGGCAGGATCGACCATTTGAGAAACTTGCGCAGCCGCGGGTCCGCCGCAATGGCTTGCCTCACTTCCGGCAGGTTCATGTTGTTCGGTTCACACTTGCCGACGGGCCCGAGCCCGCAAACGGCGAATAGGTGCTGCGGCGGTAGCAATCGCCTTCACGCCAGACCATGTCGCGACGCCACGACGCTGCGGGTGGAGGTGAAGCGAACAAGGCCTCGGCATGGGGACTGACGGAGCGCACTGCCGCATTCGCGCTCTGCGTAATCAGCAGGTTCACTCCGATGTAGGCAAACGTGATCGCGACACCGACCTGCGCCGGCCGCTTCCACGGCCGACCTTTTCTCTCCAGCTCCTTCGATAGTCCGATGGAGACGGCGAGCACGAGCCACAGCCAGAGGTCGATGATGAACAGCCCGTCGGCATGGTACCAGAGGTTTGAGAACGGCGAGAAAAGCTGGACCGAATAGGTGGTCAGCAGGTCGAGATACGGATGCGTGAGCGCGCCGATATAGGACAGCGCGACGAGCCAACCGAAGTGCATCTTCAGCCCGCTTTTGAACACCGTTCCGCGCCCGACCTGCCAGCGGTCGAGCAACCACAGCAGGCCCGCCAATACCGGCGGCATCAACAGTACCCCGCCGACGATACCGTGCGTAAACCCGCGGTGAATTGCCAGCGGGTCCCAAGGCGCATTGCCGAAGAAGACGTCGATGTCCGGCATGTTCGCGCCGAGGATCAGCGCCGCGAGCCCCTTGCGCGTCTTCGTCTTGAGACCGGCCTGGCCCAGCGCCCAGCCGGCCATCGAGTGGGTGAGATTGTCCAAGCTGGGCTAGGTCGTCAGATCGCGTGCGGCTCTTTGTCGACTTGCCAGGTCTGGCCCTTGGAAACGAGCGCCTGGAGGTCGGCCTTCTTGCCCGAAGCGGCGGCGGCGTTCTGCTCGACGACGGCGCTTTCGAACGTCGGCGCCGGGTCCTCGTAAATCACGCCGAGCGCGACCGGGAAGCCTTGCGGCAGCTCGATCAGCATCGCCGCGACGCCGCGGTTCTTCGGGTCGTGGACGATGACCGACGGATCGTCCGCTTCCACGATCTTCAGGCACAGCCGCTCGGAGTCGAGAGCGAGTCCCTTGGTGTCGCCGGCGAACAGCATCTTCTCGCCGGGCTTCAGCCACAGCTGCTTTTCCTGCGCGACGCTGCGCTCGGTGAAGCTGGCGAAGACGTCGTCGTTGTAGACGACGCAGTTCTGGTAGATTTCCACGAAGCTCGCGCCCTTGTGCGCGTGGGCGGCCTTCAGCACGTCCGGCAGCGCCTTGTGGACGTCGATGCCGCGGGCGATGAACCGCGCGCCGCTGCCGAGCGCGAACATGCACGGAGTCACCGGCCGATCGACCGAGCCGAACGGCGTCGACGGGCTGCGCGTACCGACGCGGCTGGTCGGCGAGTATTGCCCCTTGGTCAGGCCGTAGATTTCGTTGTTGAACAGCAGGATCTGGCAGTCGAGGTTGCGGCGAAGCACGTGCATCGTGTGGTTGCCGCCGATCGACAAAGCATCGCCGTCCCCGGTGATGACCCAGACGTCCAGTTCCGGATTGGCAAGCTTGATGCCAGTCGCGAAGGCAGGCGCGCGGCCGTGGATCGTGTGGAAGCCGTAGCTTGCCATGTAATAGGGAAAGCGGCTGGAGCAGCCGATGCCGCTCACGAACACCGTCTTCTCGCGCGCGACGCCGAGGTCCGGCATCGTCCGCTGCACGGCCTTCAGCACGGCATAATCGCCGCAGCCCGGGCACCAGCGGACCTCCTGGTCGCTCGCCCAGTCCTTGGCGGTGGTGACTTTGGTCATCTCGTTCATCGGTACAGGACCCAGTAAATCAGTGCGCAAACCAGCACGAGCATGACGATCATCGGAAAGGGATTGATCGGCTTCACGCGAGCGCCTCCTCGATGGCGGCTTCGATCTCGGCAATGCGGAAGGGGTGGCCGCTGACCTTGTTGAGCGGCCGCGCGTCGACGAGGAACTGGTCGCGGAGCACGGTCTTGAGCTGGCCGGTGTTCATCTCCGGAACGATAATCTTGTCAAAGCTCTTGAGCAGCTCGCCCATGTTCTTCGGCATCGGCCAGATATGGCGGATGTGGACGTGGGCGACGTCCTGACCCCTGCCCTGCGCCCGCCGTACCGCCTGGTGGATCGGGCCGAAGGTTGAGCCCCAGCCGACGACGGCCAGCTTCGCGCCCGGATTGCCGAGGCAAACGTCCTGGTCGGGAATGCTCTCCGCGACCTTATTGACCTTGGCGGCGCGGGTGTCGGTCATCTGCTGGTGGGCGCCCGGCGAATAGTCGATGTTGCCGGTGCCCGGCTGCTTCTCGATGCCGCCAATACGATGCTCGAGGCCTTCCGTACCGGGCTTGATCCACGGCCGCGCGAGGTCGCCGTTGCGGGCGAACGGCATGACGCTCTCGCCCTCCGCCGGCGCCTTGTCGAAGAAGCTGACCGGGAACGGTTCGTAGCCGCTCATGTCCGGCACCCTCCACGGCTCCGCCGCATTGGCGATGTAGCCGTCGGTCAGAAGCATGACCGGCGTCATGTACCGGGTGGCAATCCGCACCGCCTCGATCGCGCATTCGAACGCGTCGGCGGGCGAGCGCGCCGCGATCACCGGCAGCGGCGCATCGGCGTTGCGGCCGTACACCGCCTGATAGAGGTCGGACTGCTCGGTCTTGGTCGGAAGGCCAGTCGACGGCCCACCACGCTGCGAATTGACGACGACGAGCGGCAGCTCGGTCATAATCGCTAGGCCTAGCGCCTCGGTCTTCAGCGCAATGCCCGGGCCCGACGACGAGGTGATGCCGAGCTGGCCGGCATAGCTCGCGCCGATGGCCGAGCAGATCGCCGCAATCTCGTCCTCCGCCTGGAAAGTCGTGATCCCGAATTCCTTCAGGCGCGACAGATGGTGCAGCAGCGCAGAGGCCGGCGTGATCGGATAACCGCCGAAAAACATCTTCAGCCCCGCCAGCTGCGCTCCGGCAACGAGCCCTAACGCGAGCGATTCCGCGCCCGTGACAGTGCGATATAGACCCGGCTCAGCCGGCGCCGCGGCAACGTGGTGGCGGTGGACGCCGCCGATCTCGACCGTCTCGCCATACGCGTGGCCCGCGTTCAGCGCGGCGATGTTCGCCTCGGCCAGCTCCGGCGCCTTGGCAAACTTGGTGTTGAGCCAGTCGACGATCGGCTGGCGGTCGCGGTCGAACATCCAGAGCGCGAGCCCCAGCGTCCACATGTTCTTGCAGCGAAGCGCTTCCTTGTTGCCGAGGCCGAACGGCTTCACGGCATCGAGCGTCAGCTGCGAGATGTTGAAGTGGACGAGCTGCCACTTGGCGAGGCTGCCGTCCTCCAGCGGGTTCTGCTCGTAACCCGCCTTGGCAAGGTTGCGCGCCGAGAACTCGCCCTCGTCGGCGATGATCAGGCCGCCTTCGCGAAGCTGGTCGACGTTTACCTTCAGCGCCGCCGGGTTCATCGCGATCAGCACGTCGGGCTGGTCGCCCGCCGTCTCGATCGCGGTCGAGCCGAAATTGATCTGGAAGGCGCTGACGCCGAACGTCGTGCCCTGCGGGGCGCGGATTTCTGCCGGAAAGTCCGGGAAAGTCGCGAGGTCGTTGCCCGCGAGCGCCGTCGAGAGGGTGAATTGTCCGCCGGTAAGCTGCATGCCGTCGCCGCTGTCGCCCGCGAAACGGACGACGACGGCTTCGGCTTGAGGGTGCGAGGCGGCTTCTTCCTCAGTGATGATGTGGGTGGCTGTCGCCACGTGGGAGTCCTTACAAACGCTGTGAGCTTCGTTGGCCCTCTTTAGGACTCTGACTCCTCTTCCGCCACCTTTCTGTCATTTTACTCCTCCCCTCGATTTTGAGTGGAGGTGGCAGCCGCAGGCTGACGGACGGGTCCCTCCACCAGCTTCACTAGTTCCCCTCCCTGCAACCGCAGGGGAGGATATGGAAGGCAAATGACCAACGACGACGATCAATACCGCCGCGGTGTCGGCATCATGCTCCTCAACAGGAACGGCAAAGTGTTCGTCGGGCGGCGGATCGATAATACCGACGAGGCGTGGCAGATGCCCCAAGGCGGTATCGACAAGGGCGAGAAGCCGTGGGCGACCGCCAAGCGCGAGCTGGAGGAAGAGACAGGCATTCCACCCCACCTGGTCGAGCGGATCGCAGCGCACCCGGAACGGCTGAAGTACGATTTGCCGCCCGAGCTTCGCGGGAAACTGTGGGGCGGCAAGTGGAAGGGTCAGCTTCAGGACTGGTATCTTGCGCGCTTCCTGGGGGAGGATAGCGACGTCAACATCGCCACCGAACACCCCGAGTTCAATGCGTGGAAGTGGGTCGAGCCGTCGCACCTCCCCGACCTCATCGTTCCGTTCAAGCGCGAGCTTTACCGGCGGCTGCTCGAGGACTTCGCGGAGCATCTCTGAAGATCATCCGCGCGTCATTGCGCGGCGGGCGTGATGCAACCACACTAGAGGGATGCTTACCCAGAAGACGCGCTATGCGCTTCGCGCTCTGCTCTACCTGATCGAAGAGGGCCACGGCGACGCGGTCCAACTCCAGCGCATTGCCGAGACGCAGAAGATTCCGCGCAAGTTCCTCGAGCTTATCATGCTCGACCTGAAGGCCATGGGCGTCGTCCAGAGCGTTCGCGGGCCCAAGGGCGGGTATCGCCTGAAACGCCATCCCAGCAGCATTTCCTTCGGCCAGGTCGTGCGCGGGCTCGAAGGACCCATCGCACTCATCCCGTGCGCCAGCGTGAACTTCTACAAGAAGTGCGGGGACTGCCACGACGAGGCGACCTGCGCCATCCGCCGGGTCTTCGCCCAGGTCCGCGACCGAAGCCTGGACGTGCTCAATTCGGTCAGTCTGGAAGATGGAGCGCGATGGGAACTGCGAGTCGCCGGTCCCACGACCGCCAACCATGAAGGCTTCGAGGAGCCGCCCGCGGAGGACTGGCAAATCTAACGATTCAGCGGCGAAATGAGAGAGTCCAGCGCCGATCCGATGCGAATTCTTATTGTCTAGTCATTTAGTAGGGTATAGCTCTCGGTTAACCAATCAACGGGGGTTCCCATGGCTTTTCGAAGCAAGCTTGTTGCCTTCGCAGTCGGCGTTGCAGTTCTGACCGCTCCTGCCGCGCAAGCGGCTCCGACCCAGATCCTGAACGTGTCCTACGATCCGACGCGCGAGCTCTACAAGGATATCAATGCCGCGTTCGCTCCCAAGTGGCAGGCGCAGGCGAAGCAGCAGCTGACGATCCGGCAGAGCCACGGGGGATCGGGCAAACAGGCCCGCGCCGTCATCGACGGACTTCCGGCAGACGTCGTCACTCTGGCGCTTGCCTATGACATCGATTCCATCGCCGATAAGAAGCTGATTGCTCCGAACTGGCAAAAGCGGCTGCCGAACAACAGCTCGCCTTATTATTCGACCATTGTCTTCCTGGTTCGCAAGGGGAACCCGAAGGGCATCAAGGATTGGGACGATCTGGTGAAGCCCGGCGTCAAGGTCATTACGCCAAATCCAAAGACCAGCGGCGGCGCTCGCTGGAACTATCTCGCCGCCTGGGGCTACGCCCGCCAGAAGTACGGAAGCGTCGCGAAGGCGCGGGAGTATTTGACCCGCCTTTTCCGCAATGTGCCGGTGCTCGATTCGGGCGCTCGCGGCTCGACGACGACGTTCGTCGAGCGCGGCCAGGGCGACGTCCTTTTCGCGTGGGAAAACGAAGCGTTCCTGGCGGTGAACGAACTCGGCAAGGGCAAGTTCGACATTGTCATACCCTCGGTCTCGATCCTCGCCGAGCCGCCGGTCGCAGTGGTCGACAAGGTCGTCGACCGGCGTGGCACGCGGGCCGTGTCGGAAGCCTATCTCAAGTTTCTCTACACGCCCGAAGCGCAGGAAATCATCGCGCGCAACTATTACCGCCCGCGCAACGCCGCGGTTGCAGCCAAGTACAAGGGCCGCTTTCCGAACCTGAGGCTGTTCACTATCGACCGCAATTTCGGCGGGTGGAAGCAAGCTCAGGCCAACCACTTCAACGACGGCGCCCTGTTCGACCAGATCTTCGAGGATGCGAAGCGCTGAGCCGCACGGCCGATTGGACTCAAAGGGGAATTCCATGCGTTTCCTGCTCCTCGCTGGCGCCTCCGCGCTAGCCATCAGCACACCCGCGTTCGCTCAGCAGGGCGAAGATGTGACAGCGACCCAGCCGAGCGAATCTCCCATCGACTCGCTGGAGCCGGCGGATGCCGCCCGAGCCAGGCGGCAGCGGCCCCTGCGCCGACGGGCGATGCGGTTCTCGATCGCCTCAATGCCTTGGAAGCGCGGGTGAGGCAGCTCGAAGCCCGCAATGCCGAACTGGAGCAGCAGGCCGAATTGAACCAGACGCGGCTGCAGTCCGTGGAAACGAAGGCCGCCAAGGCCGCGCAATTCACATGGGCGCCGACGATCTCGGAACCGACCGGCCAGTTCTCGTTCAAGCCGCGCGGGGTCATCGAAGCCGACGGCGCGGCGTTCATCGAGCGCAAGGGCGGCTACGATTTCAACAACGGCACCGCCCTTCGCCGCGCCCGCATCGGCTTCGAAGGCACCGCGCTCAAGTGGTGGAATTACCGCATCGAAGTCGACTTCGCCGGCAATGCCGTCAACATCACCGACGCCTATCTGCAGTACACCAAGATCCCAAAGACGCTGTTGACGCTGGGCCAGCACAAGGCGCCGTTCGGGCTCGAGTCCAACAACAGCGACAATTACAATACCTTTCTTGAGCGCGGCATGTTCACCAATGCGTTCGGCAATGCCGGCGCGGAACGCCGCATCGGCCTGTCGGCCGCCTACTCGCCGAAGGAGACCGTCAACGTCACCGTCGGCGCCTTCGGCGACAATGAAAGCATCAGCCGTTCGAGCGTCGCCCCGGTCACTGACACGCCGGACGAAAGCTGGGGCTTCAACGGCCGCGCGACCTGGGAGCCGATCTTCGACACCGGCAAGATCGTCCACCTCGGCGTATCCGGCTATTATCGCACTGCACTGCGCGCGGGCGACACCAAGGACGCGCTGCGGCTGTCCGACCGTCCGAACGTCCGGGTCGACAACGGCAACATCGCCGACAGCGGCGTGATCACCGGCGTCGAATCCCTGCTCTATGCCGGCGCCGAAGCTACCGGAGTGTTCGGGCCGTTCACGATCGCCGGCGAGTACGGAAAGCTGTGGGCCGACCGTCCCAGCCTCTCGAACGTCAGCTTCGACGGCTTCTACATCTACGGCAGCTGGTTCCTGACTGGCGAGACGCGACCGTTCCGCAACTGCAATTTCGACCGCGTGCGCCCGTTCACGGAAGTCGGCAAGGATGGCCTCGGCGCGTTCGAAGTCGCGCTTCGATACGACAAGATCGACCTGTCGGAATCGCCGGTGCGTCCGGGCAATGAAGCGCAAAGCGTCACGCTTGGGCTCAACTGGTACTTCAATCCGTTTGCCAAGCTGATGTTCAACTGGGTCCGGTTCAGCGGCGACAACACACCGCTCGACCCGGTCGGCTCGGAGACCAAGGGCGACGCCTTCGCAACGCGGTTGCACCTGGACTTCTGATGCCGCAGTCGGCGGTGATGCCCAAACTCCCTAGACTCCGCAGATCGTCATCTCTGCCGGGGCTCAGTCTCTCTCTGGGCATCACCGTCTTCTGGCTGTCGTTCATCGTTCTCGTCCCGCTCAGCGCCGTATTCCTGAAGAGCGCGAGCGGCGGCCTGGGCGAGTTCGTCGCCGCCGCCTTCTCCTCCCGCGCGCTGGCATCGTACAAAGTGACCTTCGGCGCCGCGCTGATCGCCGCTGCGGTCAACGTCGTCTTCGGCCTTCTGATCGCGTGGGTTCTGGTCCGCTACGAATTCCCCTGAAGCGGCTGATGGGGCGCTGGTCGACCTTCCCTTCGCGCTTCCGACCGCGGTCGCGGGCATCGCACTGACCGCGCTCTATGCGGATACCGGACTGATCGGACGGCAGTTCGCCGAACTGGGGATCCCGATCGCCTACACCCCTGCAGGGATCGTCGTCGCGCTGACCTTCATCGGCCTGCCGTTTGTCGTGCGCACGGTCGAGCCGGTGCTGGCGGAAGTTTCGCGCGAAGCCGAAGAGGCGGCGCTGACCCTTGGCGCTTCGCGATTGCAGACCTTCGGCCGGGTGATCCTGCCGACGTTGTTCCCCGCTCTCGCAACCGGCTTCACGCTGGCCTTCGCCCGTGGCGCGGGTGAATATGGTTCGGTGATCTTCATTGCCGGCAACATGCCGTTCAAGTCGGAGATCGCGCCGCTGCTGATCATCACCCAGCTCGAGGAGTTCGACTACGTCGGCGCGGCCGCAATCGCGGTTGTCATGCTGCTCGTATCGTTCGGCCTCCTGCTTGTCCTCAACGTGCTGCAGCACTGGCAGCAGCGAAGGCTGGGAACGTGAGGAAAGGCGGACACCTGCGTGAGCCTACGGCCGTCAAGGCACTGCTGATCGCGGCGGCCTTGGCCTATTTCGGGCTGATGCTCCTGCTCCCGCTCGGCACCGTCATTGCCGAGGGCCTCAGGAAGGGCACCGAAGCCTGGCTGGCCGCCGTGACCGAGCCGGATGCGCGCTCGGCGATCTGGCTGACCCTCGTCGTCGCCGCCATCTCCGTGCCCCTCAACACCGTCTTCGGCATCGCCGGCGCCTGGCTGATTTCCAAGTACGACTTTCGCGGGAAGCCGATCTTGATCACCTTGATCGACTTGCCCTTCTCTGTCTCGCCGGTGGTGTCGGGCCTGGTCTTTGTCCTGCTGTTCGGAGCGCAGGGCTGGTTCGGAACCTGGCTCCAGGACCGCAATATCGAGATCATCTTCGCGCTTCCCGGGCTGGTGCTGGCGACCGTCTTCGTCACCTTCCCCTTCGTCGCGCGGCAGCTCATCCCGCTGATGACGATGCAGGGCCGCGCCAGCGAAGAGGCGGCGCTGACGCTCGGCGCGTCGGGCTGGCAGACGTTCTGGCACGTCACCTTGCCCAACATCCGTTTTGCGCTGCTCTACGGCGTCCTGCTATGTAACGCCCGCGCAATGGGCGAGTTTGGCGCGGTCAGCGTCGTTTCCGGTCACATCCGCGGCGAGACCAACACCATGCCGCTCCATGTCGAGGTGCTCTACAATGAGTACAACTTTGCCGCCGCTTTCGCAGTCGCGACCCTCCTCGCGCTCCTCGCCGTCGTCACTCTTGCTCTCAAGAGCTTCATCGAGTGGCGACACCGGGACGAGCTTGCTGCGAAGTTCTGACATGTCGATCCGCATTGAAGACGTTTCGAAGAGCTATTCGTCGTATCCGGCGCTCGACCGCGTGTCGCTGGAGATCGAGGACGGAGAATTCGTCGCGCTCCTTGGCCCTCGGGTTCTGGCAAGACGACCCTCCTGCGCGTGATTGCCGGGCTGGAGGAGCCGGAAGCCGGCCGCGTCTGGTTCGGCCAGCGCGACGTCACCGACACGTCGGCCGCCTCCCGCGGGATCGGCTTCGTCTTCCAACATTATGCGCTGTTCGGCCACATGACCGTTGCGCAGAACATCGCCTTCGGGCTGACCGTCATGCCGCGCGCCTCGCGGCCGTCGAAAGCGGATGTCGGCTCGCGGGTCGAGGAGTTGCTGGAGCTCGTCCAGCTTCCCGGCCTCGGCGCCCGCTACCCGAGTGAACTGTCGGGCGGCCAGCGGCAGCGCGTGGCGCTCGCCCGGGCGCTCGCCCGCAAGCCCAAGATCCTGCTGCTCGACGAGCCGTTCGGAGCGCTCGACGCCAAGGTCCGCCGCGAGCTTCGCGGAGCGCTCCGCAGCATCCACGACGACCTCGGCTTGACGTCGATCTTCGTCACTCACGATCACGAAGAAGCCTTCACCCTCGCCGACCGCGTTGCCCTGCTCAACACCGGCCGCATCGAGCAATTCGCGGTCCCCAGCGAAGTCGAAAACGCGCCGGCGAGCCAGTTCGTCCGGGATTTCCTGGCTTAGGGTTCTGCTGCGGGAGCTAGAGGCAGCTTCCGACCCATTGCGGACATAGGAGTATCCGGTACGCTCGGGTCATGCGGACAGGTAGGAAAGTGGGCCTGGGATGCGTCACCATTCTCGCCTTATGCATATTCGGCGCATTCGCACTTAACTCCGTAGATAGTCGCGAGATCGGCAGGACGAACCCTCAACGAGCGGCCAACTATCGCCCGCCTTGGTTCAACTTTTCCGAAACGTATACCAAGGGCGCGGCTCTCGGCGTGACAGTCGGCTCCACGAAAGCAGAGGCTATTGAGGCAGCCGAACAAGCTGGACTAATCGTTCAACCGGTCTGTTGGGTGATGATCGAGCTGGTGGCGCAACCTTGTACGAGCGCGCCGAATTACTGGCCGTAATGCTTCGTCAGTCGAAGCTTTGTTTCTCCTACCCCAGCAAGCCGGGGGAATGATTGTCGATTTTCACGATGATCGCGTCAGATCCGTCGAAGTCTATTACGTCAACTTCGAAGCTATTTGAGTTGTGGCGTGGTGGCAGCATTCCGCCCAAAGCGGACATTAGGCGCTTAGAGCCCTCTTACCTCAGCCCTTCTTGTCCGCCGTGAAGTAACCGATGCCGCCGCCGACGATGGCGCCGAGGATCGGGCCGATGAACGGGAGCGGGATGGCCACGAGCGCGCCGATACCGGCGGCGATCGCGGTCCGCTTTGCGCGTGGGTCTTCAAGCATCGCTGTCTCCTTCGCTGGTGTGTTATATAGATAACACACGGTTCTGTCCATTGCCGATGCTTCGGTCGAATTGCTAGCGGGAGTCCATGCGGGGATTGAAGGTTGCGGTAGCGGGTTGCGGGCCTTGCGGGCTAGCAACTGCACTGCTGCTCTCAAGGCAGGGTCATAGGGTTGCGCTATTCGAGCGGTTCGACGCGCCGCGCCCGATCGGCTCCGGACTGATGATCCAGCCAACCGGCCTCGCCGTACTGGATAAGCTCGGCCTTTCCGAGCGTCTCATTTCAGAGGGTGCTCGGATCGAGCGACTGTTCGGGACTGCTGGACAGAGAACCGTTCTCGACGTTCGTTACGAGTGGCTTGGACCCGGGGACTGGTTCGGGTCGGGGTCCACCGGTCGACACTGTTCGATGTCCTGCACGATGCTTTGGTCGATGAGGGAATCCCAATCCTGACGGGAACGACGATCAGTGGCAGCCGGCTGGAAACCAAGGGACGGCGGATCATCTTTGAATCCGGCGGTGCGAGCGAACCTTATGATCTTGTAATCGATGCCTTGGGAACTCGCTCATTGCTCGCCGAGCCGTGCGGTCGTGAGCTTGCCTACGGCGCGCTCTGGGCGACGCTGGATTGGCCCCACGGCGCCGGATTCGATCTGGCTGCGCTGCAGCAACGGTACCAGCGATCGAAGATCATGATTGGGCTCCTGCCAATCGGAATCGGTCGAAGCGGGCAATCGAAGGCGGCCTTCTTCTGGTCATTGAAATGCGACCAACTCGATCAATGGCGAGCGGCAGGCCTCGACGCGTGGAAGGCCGACGTCCGCTCGCTTTGGTGGGAAATGGATCCGGTCCTCGACCAGATCATAGACGCGGAACAACTCACGTTCGCGCGATACTCGCATCGAACCCTCAGGCGATCCGCGGAGCCAGCACTCATCCACTTGGGCGATGCATGGCATTCCGCCAGCCCGCAGCTCGGGCAAGGCGCCAACATGGCAATGCTCGACGCCTGGTCTTTGGCTCGGGCCCTTGAGCGCTCCGCGAACATGGACGAGGCGCTCCGTGTCGCTGTGAAAATGCGAAGGCGGCACATTCAGCTTTATCAGTGGCTGACGGCAATCTTCACGCCGGTCTATCAGTCGGACAGCCGCGTCTTGCCATTCCTCCGCGACCGCATCGTGGGGCCACTATCGAAAATATGGCCCGCGACGTGGATTCAGGCGGCCATGGTTAGCGGGCTCATCGGAAATCCGCTCCCGGGATTAGGTCTCGATGCCGGATGTCGCGCGCCCTAGCCGGACGGGGCAATTACTTCTTCTTCGCCCCGGACTTCTTCGCTGCAGGCTTCTTCGCCTTCGCGGGGGTTCGTCCTTGCCCAGCGCGTCCATGCTGCGGCGGGCGACGTCGAGGGCGAGCTGCCACATGGCGGTGCCGCTTTCGACGCCCGACTTGGCGGCCGACTTGATGTCGTCCGCAGCTTCCAGCGCGAGCGCCTGAGCCTTCTTGGGGTTGCGAAGGGCGGCGGCGGCGGCGACCAGGGTTGCCGCGACCACTTCGGCGGTCAGCGGGTTCTTCGCGACCTTCTTGGCGCTCTTCACGACCTTGGCGACCTTGGCCTTCGGGCCGCTTTCTTCGCTTTGGCTTTCGGTTTCTTCGCTTTGTCCTTGGTCAAGAACCCCTCCCTGATCGAGTGCTTTTTCACGTTAGCGTCACACGTTTGTAACACCGCTCTGTTTCAGATCGGCGACAGCAATCACGTGGCCTGATACTAGCAGCATCATGCCGCGACCAGCGCATGCGAGGAAAATGGCGACGCAAGCTCCAGCCGCGCCGTCCGAGGCTCCAGCCCCGGCCGCACCCAATGTCGCCCCGGCCGTGCCGGAAGCCCGCTATTTCAACCGCGAACTGAGCTGGCTGGCGTTCAACCGCCGCGTTCTGGAGGAGGCAGCCAACCCGCACCATCCGTTGCTGGAGCGGCTGCGGTTCCTGTCGATTTCGGCCAGCAATCTCGATGAGTTCTTCATGGTTCGCGTCGCCGGCCTGAAGGCGCACCAGATCCTCGGCGTCGAGGAGAGGTCGGCGGACGGGCTGACGACGGCGCAGCAGCTCTCCGCGATCGAGGCCGAGGCCGACCGGCTGGTCGAAAGCCAGGAGGAAGTCTGGCGCAGCCTGCGGACCGCGCTTCACGAGAACGAGGTGACGGTCGTCGGTTCCGAACCGCTCGACGCCAAGGCGGAAGCGTGGCTCGATTCCTACTTCCGCGAGCAGATCTTCCCGGTGCTGACGCCGCAGGCGATCGACCCGGCCCACCCCTTCCCGTTCATTCCCAACCGCGGCTTTTCGCTCATCTTCGAGCTGAAGCGCGGCAAGACGCATATTCGCGAGCTGATCATGCTGCCGGCGGGCGTGCCCCGCTTCATCCGCATCCCCGGCGCGGACGCGCGCTACATCGCGCTGGAGACCCTGATCCGCCGCCGGACGGATTATTTGTTCCCGAAATACGAGCTGTTGCGGCAGGGCGCGTTCCGGATCCTGCGCGACAGCGACATCGAGATCGAGGAAGAGGCGGAAGATCTCGTCCGCTACTTCAGCACCGCCATCAAGCGCCGCCGCCGCGGCCGCGTGGTGCGACTGGAGATCGAACCGGACATGCCGGACGTGCTGATCCGCTTCGTGAAGGAAGGCCTCGGCGCGCAAAACGCGATCATCTCGGAAAGCAGCTCGCCGGGCATGGCAGACCTTTCGGCGATCGTCGAAGAGGACCGGCCGGAGCTGAAGTTCCCGCCGTTCGATCCCCGCTTCCCCGAGCGCATCCGCGAGCATGGCGGCGATTGCTTCGCGGCGATCCGCGAGAAGGATTTTCTGGTTCACCACCCGTACGAAAGCTTCGAGGTGGTGGTCGAGTTCGTCCGCCAGGCCGCGGCCGATCCCGACGTCGTCGCAATCAAGCAGACGCTTTACCGCGCCGGCAAGCAATCGGCGATCATGCGCGCCCTGATCGATGCGGCGGAAGCCGGGAAATCGGTGACCGCCGTCATCGAGCTAAAGGCCCGCTTCGACGAAGAACAGAACATCATGTGGGCCAATGCGCTGGAACGCGCCGGCGTGCAGGTGGTCTACGGCTTCGTCGACTGGAAGACACACGCCAAGGTGTCGATGGTCATTCGCCGCGAGGCCAAGGGCTATCGCACCTACTGCCACTTCGGCACCGGCAATTACCACCCGGTCACGGCGCGCATCTACACCGACGTCAGCTACTTCACCGCGGACCCGCGCATCGGCCGCGACGTCGCCAAGCTGTTCAATTACATCACCGGTTATCTGGAGCCGAAGAACCTTCGCCAGCTGGTCATCTCGCCGGCCGGGATGCGCGCCGAGCTTCTCCGGCTGATGGACGCGGAGATTGCGGCGGCGAAGGCGGGCAAGCCGTCGGCCTGTGGGCGAAGCTCAATTCGCTGGTCGACCCGATGATCATCGACAAGCTCTACGAGGCGAGCCAGGCGGGCGTGCCGATCGACCTTGTCGTGCGCGGCATCTGCTGCCTTCGGCCGGGCATCCCCGGCATGTCGGAGAACATCTCGGTCAAGTCGATCGTCGGGCGGTTCCTGGAACATGCGCGCATGTGGTGCTTTGCCAACGGGCATGCGCTGCCGCATCCACAGGCCAAGGTGTACATCAGCTCGGCCGACTGGATGCCGCGCAACCTGGACCGACGGATCGAATATATGCTGCCCATCGAAAACCCGACGGTCCACGCCCAGCTTCTCGACCAGGTGATGGTCGCCAACCTGATCGACAATGAGCAGAGCTGGCGGCTGCTGCCCGACGGCACCTACGAGCGGCTGACGCCAAAGCCGAACGACGCCTTCAATCTGCACGAATATTTCATGAGCAACCCGTCGCTGTCCGGCCGCGGGCAGTCGCTCAAGAAGGGCCGCAGGGTGCCGAAGCTGCGCTTCCAGCGCGGGCGTTAGGAGACGGCGTTGGCGCGAAAGCCCGTTGCGGTCGTCGATATCGGGTCCAACTCCGTCCGGCTCGTGGTCTATTCCGGCCGCCAGCGCGCGCCCTCGCCGATCTTCAACGAAAAGGTGATGGCGGGGCTTGGCGCCGGGCTTCGCGGCAACGGGCAAATGTCGCCGGAGAGCGAGCAGAAGGCTCTGTCGGCGCTGTGCCGGTACAAGCTGCTGCTTCGCCACATGGGCGTGCGCGAGGCGAAGGTGGTCGCAACGGCGGCTGTCCGCGACGCTGCCAATGCGGACGACTTCATCGCCTCGGTAAAGGCCATCGGCCTGCCCTGCGAAGTGGTGAGCGCCGAGGATGAAGCGCGCTTCTCGGGGCTTGGTGTTCTATCCGCGTTTCCCGGAGCCTCCGGCATCGTAGGCGATCTCGGCGGCGGCAGCCTGGAACTGATCGAGATCGGCAATGACGGCCCCCGCCCGGGCCTTTCGCTTCCGCTTGGAGTGCTGCGCGTCGAACGCAGCAAAGCGGGCGAGAAGCTGGTCCGAGACATCCTCAAGAAAGAGGTAAAGAAGACCGGCCTCGACAAGTCCGGCCGCGGCCAGCCGTTCTACATGGTGGGCGGGTCTTGGCGTGCGCTCGCCAAGATCGACATGATCGCAACCGACTTCCCGCTCCCCGCAACGCACCATTACCGGATCAAGCCGGAGCGCGTCGCCGAACTGCGCAAGATCGCGGAGAATCCTGCCACGTTCGAGGGCCTGCTCTCGTCTGCCCGCCTCGCCAGCGCCCCTGTCGCCGCAATGGTCCTCGAACGGGTCGTCGACGAACTTCAGCCGAGCGAGCTGATCGTCTCGGCCTTCGGGCTTCGCGAGGGCCTGCTTTACGCCGACCTGGACGCGCGTGCGCGAAAGCTCGACCCATTGATCGAGGCGGCCCGCGACGCCGGCGGCGCGGAGCATCGCTTCGGACAGCACGGCGACCTGCTCCACGACTGGATTGCGCCGCTTTTCGAGGACGGACCGAAGATGGAGCGGCTGCGGCGCGCATCCTGCCTGCTCGCGGACGTCGCCTGGCAGGCAGCTCCCCCGTTCCGGGCCGATCGCGGCGTCGAGATGGCGCTGCACGGAGACTGGACCGCCGTCGATGCCGCCGGCCGCGTGATCATGGCCCAGGCGCTCACGTCCAATTTCGGGCGCGACACGCTTCCCGACTGGCGCCTGACGCAATTGGTGAAGCCGGAGCTGCTGCTCCGCGCCCATTGCTGGGCCTCGCGATGCGCCTCGGCCAGCGACTCAGCGGCGGCGTTGCCTCGGTGCTGGAACGGACTCACCTCAATCTCAGCCGCACGTCGGTAACGCTTTGCGTTCCGCATCGGAACGAGGCGCTGGCCGGCGACGCGGTCCGCCGCCGGCTGCAGCGGCTCGCCGAAGCGTTCGGCCGCAAGGCGGAAGTCGCAACCTTCGTCTAGCCTGGCGTGTACTTGCCCACGGAAGTCGGTCTAGGCACGAACAATGGCGGCAAGCGACACCAACGATCTGCTCGTCCTCCGGCGCAAGCCGCGCATCTCCGGCTGGCTGAGCCTTGGCTGGCGACTGGCGATCATGGCCGGGCTGCTCGGTGCCCTGATCCTCATCCACTGGATCGAGCGTGACGGCCTGAAAGACAGCAAGGACGGCGTCGTCAGCTTCCTCGACGTCATTTATTTCACCATGATTAGCGCGACGACGACGGGATACGGCGACATCGTTCCCGTTACCGACCGGACCCGGATGTTCGATGCGCTGGTCGTCACGCCGATCCGCATCCTCTTCATCCTGATCCTCGCGGGCTCCGCTTATTCGTTCGTGGCCCGGCGTTCCTGGGAAAGATTCGTCATGAAACGCATCCAGCAATCGCTGAAGAACCACATCATCGTCGCCGGATACGGCACGAAGAACCGCCGGGCGGTGCAGGAGCTGATCGACCTCGGCGCAGCGCCGGGCTCGATCGTCGTGATCGACACCAACGAGGCCCGGCTCGCACTCGCCAAGGAGCTTGGCTGCATCGTGTTCAACGCCGATGCGGCACGCGACGAGACCCTGCGCGCCGTGCACGTCGAGCGCGCGAAGCTGGTCATCATTTCGGCGGGCCGCGACGACACATCGATCCTGATCTGCCTCACCGCACGCCACCTCGCGCCGGACGTGCGCATCAGCATTGCCGTCAACGAGGAAGACAATGAGCAGCCGGCAAGGCGCGCCGGCGCGGATGTCGTGGTCAATCCGCTCGACTTCGCCGGGCTGTTGCTGGCGACGACCCACGCGGGCCACCACATCGCCGACTATCTCGCCGACCTCGCATCGATGAAGGGCAAGGTCCGCATCGTCGAGCGCGATGTCCGGCCGGAGGAGATCGGCAAGGCGTTGAAAGATATCACCAACGGCCTTGGCCTCCGGATCATTCGCGACGAAACACCCTATGGCTTCTGGCGGCCGCAGGTTCAGAGCCTGGAAGCCGGAGACGTGATCATGGAGATTTGCCCGACCGGGAAATAGGTGCCGACAGCCGTGGTGTGGCCTTCGCGCCTGCCTCCGGCTAGGAGCCTGCCGCATGGGGGCCCTGTCTTCACAAGAACAGATCGTCGTAGAACGCGCCGCAGCCGAGCCGATGCTAGACCAGGTCCTCGCCTGGGCTGCGGTCAATAGTGGGTCGCGCAATCTCGACGGGCTGGCGCGAATGGCCGGGCTGCTCGGCGACGCCTTCTCCAAGCTTCCGGGCAGTGTCGTCCTGGTCGACGCGGCGCCAGTCGACGCAGTCGATGCTGCGGGCAAGACGATCGGAATTGCGCACGGGCAGAATCTGCACCTGAAAGTCCGGCCGGAAGCGCCGGTGCAGCTGCTCTTCACCGGCCATATGGATACGGTCTTCGCGATCGACCACCCGTTCCAGGAAACGCGCTGGCTGGATGACGAGGTGATCAACGGGCCCGGCACCGCCGACATGAAGGGCGGCATCGCGGTCATGCTTGCGGCACTGAAGGCCGTCGAGGCGAGCGGCGTTACGAACCTCGGCTACGAAGTGATCATCAACAGCGATGAGGAAGTCGGTTCGCTCGGCTCCGCTCCGCTGATTGCGGAAACCGCGCGGGGCAAGAAGGCCGCTCTGACTTATGAACCCTCGGCACTCCCGGATGGAACGCTTGCGGGTGCACGGCCCGGCAGCGGCAACTTCGCGATCACCATTCGCGGGCGCTCGGCGCATGCCGGCCGAAATCCGGATGATGGCCGCAACGCCGTCCTTGCCGCGTCCGATCTTGCCCTTCGGTTCGAGAAAATGCGCAGGGCCGGACTGACGGTGAATCCCGCCAAGATCGACGGCGGATCGCCGACCAATGTCGTTCCCGACCTCGCCATCCTGCGCGTGAACCTGCGACCGGCAACGCCCGAGCTCGAAGCCGAAGCCAACGACATGATCGCCGCCGCCATTGCTGCCGTCGCTGCCGAGCGCGACGTGCACATCGACATTCACGGCGGCTTTGCCCGCCCGCCGAAGCCTATGACCCCTGCCGCAGAAGCCTTGTTCGGACTGGTGAAGCAGGCCGGTGCAGATCTCGGCCAGTCGATCGGCTGGCAACCGAGCGGCGGCGTCTGCGATGGCAACAACATCGCCGCCTGCGGCGTGCCCGTCGTCGACACGATGGGCGTGCGCGGCGGCAAGATCCACAGCACGGAGGAATTTCTGATCGTCGAAAGCTTGAAAGAGCGCGCGGCCTTGTCGGCGCTCACCATCCTTCGCCTGGCCGGTGGTGCGGCATGACATTCCGTGTCCGTCCCGCGACTCCTGACGATTTTGCGGCCATCTACGAAATGGCCAAGCTGACCGGCGGCGGCTTCACCAACCTCCCGCCCGACCGCGCGACGCTGGTGCAGAAGCTGGCACGTTCCGAGGACAGCTTTTCGCGGACGGAGGACAGCCAGTCCGACGACCTCTACGTCTTTGTCCTCGAGGACCCGAAGGCCGGGATCATCCGCGGCACCTGCCAGGTGTTCGGCCAGGTCGGCGTCCGCCAGGCGTTCTACTCCTATCACGTCAGCACGCTGACCCAGACCAGCCCCGAGCTCGGAAAGACGTTCCGTAACCAGATGCTGACGCTGACGACGGACCTCGAAGGTTCGTCGGAAGTCGGCGGCCTGTTCCTGCATCCGCAGGCGCGCGCCGGCGGATGGGGCTCGCTGATCGCGCGCAGCCGCTATCTCTTCATCAAGCAGCATCGCGCCCGCTTCGGCGACCGCGTCCTCGCCGAGCTGCGCGGAGTGATGGACGAAGCCGGCAACTCGCCCTTCTGGGACGGTCTCGCCGGCCGTTTCTTCGACATGACTTTCCCGGAGGCCGACGAGTTCAACGCGGTTCACGGAACGCAATTCATCGCCGACCTGATGCCGAAGACACCGATCTACGTCTCGCTGCTGAGCGAGCAGGCGCGCGCCGTCATGGGCCTGCCCCATCCGACCGGCCGAGCGGCGCTGCGAATGCTGGAGGAAGAGAATTTCGTCTTCGACCGCTACATCGACATCTTCGACGGCGGCCCGACGGTCACCGCGCACACCGACGATATCCGGACAATCGACGAATCCGACGAGGAACTGATCGAGGAGATAGCGCCCGGCGGAAAGACCAGGATGCTGCTGGCATGCGGCCGCCTGAAGGATTTCAAGGCCTGCCTCGCATCGACGCGGCGCGCCGGCCGCAAGGGCCTGTGCATCGACCCGGAAGCGGCAGAATTGCTCGGCGTGAAAAAGGGCGACACCGTTCTCGCCGTGAAGCGCTGATGGCTCTTCGTGAAATCAACTTCGACGGGATCATCGGGCCGTCGCACAATTACGCGGGCTGAGCTTCGGCAATCTCGCCTCTACGCGGAACGCGGGGCAGGTCTCGCAGCCCGCGCGGCCGCCCTCCAGGGCCTCGACAAGATGCGCGCGAACTTGGCGCTCGGCCTCGTGCAGGGGTTTTCGTGCCCTTGTCCCGTCCGAACCGGGACTGGCTTGCGTCGCTTGGGACGACGTATGAGGAATGCGAGCAACCGCTCGCCGCGGCGGCCATGTCGGCCTCGGCCATGTGGGCGGCCAATGCCGCAACGGTTTCGCCCGCTCCCGACACGCGGGACGGCCGCACGCATCTAACCGTCGCCAATCTCCGCACCATGCCGCATCGCAGCCACGAATGGCCCGGCACGCTGGCACAGCTACGGGTCGCGTTCGGCAACGATCGTCATTTCGCCGTCCACGATCCGGTCCCGCCGGCGTTCGGCGACGAAGGTGCCGCCAACCACATGCGGATCGCCTCGAAGCATGACGAGCCGGGCCTCGAGCTGTTCGTCTACGGGGTAGCGGGCGGCGCCTTCCCCGCACGCCAGCACCTGCAGGCGTCGAAGGCCATCGCAAGGCTTCACGGACTCGATCCCGAGCGCGCATTGTTCGTCGAGCAATCGGAAGCGGCCATCGCCGCTGGCGCGTTCCATAACGACGTCGTCGCGGTCGCCAACGAGAACGTCCTGTTCGCGCACGAACTGGCCTTCGCGGATCGCAGCAAGGTCGTCGCGTTCTGCGAAGAGCGACTGTCCAGCTTCGAACTGGTCGAAGTCCCGGCGGCGGAGGTGCCGATCGGCGACGCGATCGCCTCCTATCTGTTCAACGCGCAGCTGGTTACGCCGCCCGACGGCGAAATGACCCTGGTCGCCCCCAGCGAAGCGCGCGAGACGCCGACCGTCTGGTCGTGGATCGAACGCCACATCGCAGGCAACGGACCGATCCGTCGCGTCGAGGTCGTCGACGTGCGCCAGTCGATGGCCAATGGCGGCGGCCCGGCCTGCCTTCGCCTTCGGGTGGTCGCCGACCCGAGACCGTCGATCCCCGCTTCATCGTCGACGACGCCAAGCTCGATCGGCTGAGTGAAGTCGTCCGGCAGGACTGGCCGGTCGAAATCGACAATGCCGACCTCCAGAGACCGGCGCTGGTCAGCGACGTCGAGCGGGCCCGGAGCGCGCTGCTGGAAGAGCTCGATCTGACCGACCTCAGCTGAATCCCGAAAAGAGACAAATTCGCCCTTAACCGTATCGTAACCCTGTTCTTTAGCGCGGGAACGGCTCAAAACCGTGACTGACTCGTTCAGGTGTTAATGATTGCGATGCTGAAAAAAGTCGGTCGACTCTTTACCATCAAAACCCGGACGGAAGCCTGGCTGGTGACCTACGCGATCGCGGTCGGTGCCGTCGAACGAGCCCGCCACTACCTTGAACTTTATCCCGGCAATTCCGGCGTCCTGCTGGCCATCGCCTGCACCGGCGTCGTGTTCATTGCGGGCGCCAAGTTGTTGGACTCGGTGCGGCCTGTTCCAGCGGTTGCCAGGGTCGCACGCATTACGCCGCCGCTGCGACGCCAGCGCTATGAAGCTATTCGTAATCGACCCAGATTGCGCCCGACGCGTTCCGGTTCAGGATTACGGTCTTCACTTCACACAGATTGACGCCGTTCCAGACGACTGTGCCGACGCCCTCCAGCGTGGCCTGGATGTCAAATGCGCAGTCGGGATCCGAAAACTGAACGCTTCCGCGTCCGCCCGGTGAGGGCGCATTCCCAGCGCCTTCCAGCCTTGCGTGCCGAAACGGCGGATCGTGAGGTTGGTCATGTTGAGCCCGGTCTGGTTGACGACCGAGAAGCCCGATGCACCCTGTGCCGCCGCGGGCGAAGGCACCGCAACGGCCACAAGGGCAATCAGGAAAGCAAACTTGATCATGCGGGCAATATAAACGCGCTCGCGTTAACGCGAAATACCGGACGTCAGGCCGCCTGCAGCTCCTGGTAGCTGTTGCGCGAGCTCCAGCCGACGACGCTTGGCGAATTGCCGCGCATGTAGGCTTCCTGGAGCGGGAGCGCCGTCCCGCAGAATGCGCACTCGGCCAGCATGCGGCCGATGTGCCAGTGGGTTCGCCCGCAACCCGGGCAGTGGTTTACTTCATTGTCCCGGTAAACCGCATGGTATCCGCGGTTCGCCGGATTGAACGGATCGCGGCGGGACTCGATCGAATTCAGCATCGTCTTTCCTTCCTGCCTCTCCCCAAACCAACGACGGTGAGTCGTTATGTTTCCGCGATAATCCGCGATTGCGGCGAAATTGTCGCGTGCCTGCAACAACTTGTGTCAGTGCGGGACAGATTCGAAGGTGAGTGAACGGCCCTGTGGATATTAACTAAACTTTAGGGATCGACACGCATCGTGCGCTTGTGGGGAGGGAGCCTGCGGGGAGGCGTGGACGATGGAGTCGAACGAGCGTTATTACCGGCGTCGGGCCGTTGAAGAGCGAATGGCCGCGCAAAGGGCGATCACCGAACAGGCCCGCGAATGGCACGCCAAGCTGGCGGCCGATTTCGCCGAACGAGCGCAAGGCGTGATTGCCGCGAGCGCCTAGACGCTCCGGAAGATCCGACAACTATCGAGATGCCTCGCCGCTCGGTGAGGCATTTTTTTCGCCCGCAGCACCAGGCCGCCAGCCGGCGGGCGTCACCCGCCAGACCGCATTGCCGACGTCGTCGGCAATCAGCAGCGCTCCGAACCGTTCGACGGCAACTCCGACCGGGCGGCCCAGCGTCTTCTTGTTCTTCGCATCGAGGAAGCCGGTGACGACGTCGACGGCCTTGCCTGACGGCTTGCCGCCCGCGAACGGCACGTAGACGACCTTGTATCCGTAGAACTTGCGGCGGTCCCAGCTGCCATGCTCACCGATGAAAGCCCCTCCCTTGAACTGCGGCAGGAGGTCACCAGTATAAAATGTCAGCCCCAGCGGCGCGACGTGCGAGCCCAGAGCATAATCCGGCACGATGGCGCTCGCGACCTTGGCCGGGTTTTGCGGACGCACGCGCGGGTCGAGGTGGCGGCCGTAATAGGAATAGGGCCAACCGTAGAAGCCGCCGTCGCGAACCGACGTCAGATAATCGGGCACCAAATGAGCACCAAGCTCGTCGCGTTCATTGACGACGACGTAAAAGGTGTTCGTCCCTGGGTAGAAGGACGGGCTGTTGGGATTGCGGAGCCCAGTCGCGAACTCTCGCGCGAGGCCGGTCTTGCGATCGATCTCCCACACCGCGGCCCGGCCAAGCTCGGCGTCGAAACCATTCTCCACGATATTGCTGTTCGAGCCGACCGTTGCGTAGAGCTTCGAACCGTCCGGGCTCGCCACCAGGCTTTTCGTCCAGTGATGATTGATCACGCCGGCCGGGAGCGGCGTCAGCATCCGACCCGGACCCGAGACCTTCGTCTGCCCGGGCGCAAAGGGATAGGCCACCACGCCGTCCGTGTTCGCGACATACAGCGTCCCGTCGACCCAAGTGACGCCGAACGGCGCATTGAGGTTGTCGAGCAATGTCGTCTGCAGCTCCGGCTTTCCGTCGCCATTCGCGTCGCGGATGAGGCTGATCTCGCTCTTCGGCGAGGGACCGCCGAGATTGTCGGCCTTGCCGATGACGAAGCCGAAGATCAGGTCCTTGGGCCGCTTCACGGGTTCACCCGGCGGCGCCGACTGGACGGCCAGGATATCGCCGTTCGGAAGGACGTAGACGAAGCGCGGATGGTGCAAACCGGTAGCCAGCGGCTGAATCTTTAGACCGTTGGCGACAGTCGGCTTTTGCCCCGCCGACCAGCCGGTTCCCGCAGCGACGTTCATCGGCGGGATCAGGAACTGGGTCGGCTTCGGCAGCACCGGATTCGGCCCGATCTGCGTATTGTCGTCGAAATCGGGGTCGCTGCAGCCGGCGAGAGAGGCCGCAAGGAGGCCAGCGATCAAGAGCCGGTTGGTCATGCGGTCCTCCGCGACGCAGCGCCGAAGAAGACGGCGACGATCATCAGCACAGTGGTGACGCCGGACAGGATGATCCCCTCCGGAACGACCGACGTCCAGCCGTCGCGGCTGTGAACGAAGGCGTTGATCAGGCCGAGCACCAGCGCGACGATGGTAACGATCCCGTGCCAGCGGACGCTGCGCCTCGCGCGATCGCGGCGATGCGCGAACCATTCAATCAGACCCAGCAGCACCGCAAAACCGCCCGCCACAAGACCGGCGGTGATCAGCCAGACCGAGAAGAACGGCCACAGAAAGTAGGTCGAGCGGACGTATGCAATGTCGAACAGGAAGGCGAGAAGGAAGTAGGCGACAGGCATCGAGCCTAACAGCGCATGGAGGGTTTCCATTGCGCCCGGGCGCGCTCGAGCAGTGCTTTCCTCGGGGATACGATCGGCCATAGGTTCGCCTTCGCAACTGACGCGCGCACTACGACCGGACGGCAGAACAAGTTCCATCAACAACATTTGTTGAGACGCAGTCGAACCCTGTTAGCATCGGCCATCACGGGTGTCGGAGAATCGCCATGCGAACGTTTCCCTTCTGCCTCTTGGCCTTTGTCGTCCTGTCGCTCAGCGCTTGCGCCCCCGTTGGGCCGCCCCCGCATTCTACGATTATTCGGGCCCGCCGCCCGCCGGCCGCCACGGCGATCTCATCCGTTACAAGGCGCTTCCGAACGCTCCTGTCGGCAGCCGCGCCTATCGCGTTTTGTACAAGACGACGGCGGAAGACGGGACGGTGATCCCGGTGTCCGGGATGGTCGTCATTCCCAACACGGCGGCACCCGCAGGCGGGCGGCCGGTCGTCGCCTGGGCCCATCCGACCACCGGGGTCATCCCCCAGTGCGCGCCGTCGATATCGACTCTCCGCTACCTGATGATTCCGGGCCTCGATGCGATGCTGAAGGCCGGATACGCCGTTGCTGCGACGGATTATCCGGGTCTCGGCGCCGGAAGCGTCCATCCGTTTCTCGACGGAGTGAGCGAGGCGCGCGCAGTCCTCGACTCCGTGCGCGCAATCGGCGCAATCCCCGGCGCCGCAACCAACGACCGCTTTGCTCTGTGGGGCCATTCGCAGGCGGCCAGGCGGTGATGTTCGCGGCGCAATTGGCGTCCAGCTACACGCCGGAGCTCAAGCTGGCAGGCGCCGCCGCCGCGGCCCGGCCACGGACCTGGCCCAGCTGTTTCGAGACGATCTTGGGACGACCGGCGGCAATAATCTGGCGGCGCTGACCTTGTGGTCGTGGAGCCGCGTCTACGGCGCCTCCTTCTCGAACGTCGTCGTTCCGTCCGCCGTCCCAGCGATCGACACCATCGCCGCCCGTTGCCTGGACACCGTCTTTTCGAGCTCGGCCAAGAAGAAGGCGGACGTGTCTCTGTCGCAGGCTTACTTCACGGTCCCCGACATCACGCGCGTAGAGCCGTGGAAGTCGATCATTCTTCGTAACACGCCGGGCGTGCTGCCAAGGTCGGTCCCGCTATTCCTGTCGCAAAGCACGACGGACGAGGTCGTCCGGCCATCGGTGACCTTCGCCTTTGCTCGGAAGCAGTGTGAGGCGGGACGCACGGTAGACCTCGACGTGATCACCGGCGTCACTCATGAGTGGACGGCGATCAAAACGGCGGATGCTGCCTTTCGATGGCTCCAGGACCGGATGAATGGAGTGCCGCCGCTGAGCGATTGCGGGCGTTTGCCCTCGATCGAAGCCGACCCGGCAAAGGCATAGGGAAAATGGCGCGCCCGGAACGATTCGAACGTCCGACCCTCAGATTCGTAGTCTGATGCTCTATCCAGCTGAGCTACGGGCGCGCGGCCGAGTGAACGGCAGGGGCGCGACATAGGGGGCTGTTGGCGGAGTGGCAACCCCACGATTGCTAGTCCGCGGCAGCGTCCCTAGAGCTTCGCCGATGCGGACCCGCATTCTCCTTGCGCTCGGCCTTCTCGGCGCAGCCAGCGCCTGTTCGACTCCGGATGCGACCTATCCCTCGCTGGCCCCGCGTCCGCAGGAAGCGATCGATCCGCGCGTGCCCATTCCCAACGTGGTTCGAGTCGATCCAGCCGACCCGAGCCTGTCGGCGCACCTAGCGGGGCTGATCGACCAGGCGCAGTCCGGCGACCAGGCGTTCCAGGCCGCCGCCGCCAATGCCGAGCGGCTGGCAAGCAGCGCCGGGCCGCAGCCAAGCGAGAGCTGGGTCGCCGCACAGCAGGCTCTCTCGGCAGCCCAGGAGGCGCGCGGCCCGACAGTCCAGGCGCTCGGCGATATCGACGGCATCGCCGCCGCCGCGCTTCAGAAGCAGGGCGGGATTCCGGCCGGCAACCTCGCAGCCATCCAGGCGGCTGCCGACAAGGTCGCGGCAATCGACGATGCCGAAGCGAGCCGCATCGACGCGATCGAGAAGCGCCTAGGGCTTTAGGCGAGCGCGGCAGCCCTCGCGGCTGGCCATTCCGAAGCGCCGATCGCATAGACGATTACCGGATTGAGCTCGGGCGGGACATCGGCGCTCTGGAAATCCATGTCCTTTCGCCTCGTCATCCGCAGCCGCTTCATCAGGCCCTGGCTGGCTTCGTTCTGCTCGACAGTCAGCGCGACGACATGCGGAGCGCCAAACGTGTCGAAGGCGAGGTCGAGGCTCGCGATGGCCGCTTCCTTGGCGTAGCCCTGCCCCCACGCGTCCTCGCGCAAACGCCAGCCGACCTCGAAGTCGCCCGGATTAGGCGCGCCTTCGCTGTTGACGCGCTTCAGGCCGCAAAAGCCAAGCAGCGCCCCGTCCGCCTTGCGTTCGACGATCCAGAAGGTGTGGCCGAACTCGCGCTGGTACCGCTCGATGCGGCCGAAGGCGGCCTCGTGCCAATCGCGCGTGCGAACCCCGCCAAGCCAACGCATCACCGGTTCGGTGTTGGTGTGCAGCATGAACGCGTCGAGATCCTGCAGGTCCCAGGTCCTCAGGCGGAGGCGCTCGGTTTCAATCGCGGTTTCAGTCATTTAGCGCCCTCACGCCGTCGACGATTGCCTCGATCGCTTCGTCGACATGCTCGACGTGGGTACGGAAGCAAAGAATTGCACAGCGGATCAGGAAGGTGCCGTCGATCCGCGTCCCGCTCATCATCACGCGCCCTTCCTGTTGGAGATGCTTGAGCAAGCGCTCGGTGAATTCGTTCGCATCGCCGGTTTTCGGCAGATAGCGGAAGGCGACGACGGAGAGGTCGGGCGGTGGTCCGGGGTCGAAGCCTTCGATCTCGGACAGGCGCCGGTGGAAGTAGCGGGCGAGCGCCAGCTTTTCCGACTGGGCCGCGCGGAATGCTGCCACGCCTGCGATCTGCAACGGCAACCACAGGCGCATCGCCCGGAAGTGGCGGGTCAGCTCCGGCGACAAATCGGCAGGCGACGGCCCAACCTCGGACTCGCCGAGTGGGCGGATATATTCTCCCGACGCACTGAAGGCGTCGGTCAGGTGGCGTCCATCGCGGACCAGCGCCGCGCCGGTGCCGTAGGGCAGGAACAAGGTCTTGTGCGGATCGAGCGCCACGCTGTCCGCCTGCTCGATCCCGCGCAGCAATTCGCGGCCCTCGTCACAGAGCGCAAACAGGCCGCCATAGGCCCCGTCGACGTGCATCCAGGCGCCATACTTCCGGCAGAGTTCGGCAATCTGGGGAAGCGGATCGACCGCGCCGGTGTCGACGGTGCCGCCTGATGCGACGACCAGCCAGGGCCGGATGCCATCGCGGACGTCTTTCGCCAGCGCTTCCTCCAGCGCCGCCGCCGACATGCGAAGCGCTGCGTCCGTCGCAACCTGCCGGCGCGGGGAGCGACCCCTGCCCGCAATGTGCAGCGCCTTGTCGACGCAATAATGCGCGAACCGGGTGGTGTAGACCGCCCCGCCGCCATCCGGATCGCGCGCTTCGCGGGCGGCGACGATGGCCGTCAGGTTGGCGATGCTCCCGCCCGACGTCAGGGTCCCGGCGGCGGTGTCGGGAAAGCCAACGACGCTCGTCAGCCATTGCGTGCAGGCATTCTCGATGCGGACCGCCCCGGGGCTGGCCGACGCGAAACCGGCATATTTGTTCGAGGCCGCCGCGATCATGTCGCCGAGGGCGGAATGGAACAGCCCGCCGCCGGGAATGTAGGCCATGAATCGCGGCGATGTGGTCGCGAAGCCGGGACGGTCAACACATTCGGCGATGTAGTCGAGCACCCGCGCCGGATCGCGGCCCTGCTCGGTGAATTCCGGGTCCAGCCTCTGCGCAAAGACCTCGGACCAGGGCCTATTGGTCGAGGCCGTCCCAATCTGATCGTGATAGGCGAGGATGTGCTCCAACGCCTGGGTTCCGAGCTGGCCGCGCGCGTCGGCGTCCGGCTCCAGCGGTGCTGCCGCCGTCCGCAGTCGTTCGAGCTCGACGCGGAGCTCGTCCGGCATCAGCCCTGAATCAGCCGCGCAACGTCGAGCGCGTGGTAGGTGAGGACGCCGCTGGCCCCTGCCCGCTTGAAGGCCATCAAGGTCTCGAGGATCAGCGCATCGCGGTCGCCCCCACCCGCCGCCGCCGTGTTCTCGATCATCGCATACTCGCCGCTCACCTGGTAAGCGAAGGTCGGCACGCCGAACGTGTCCTTCACTCGGGCGACGACGTCGAGATAGGGCAGTCCTGGCTTCACCATCACGAAGTCAGCACCCTCGGCCAGGTCGAGCTCGACCTCCCGCAGTGCTTCCTCGATGTTCGCGGGGTTCATCTGGTAGCCGCGCTTGTCGCCTTTCAGTCGGCCGAGCGAGCCGACCGCCTCGCGGAACGGACCGTAGAAGGCGGACGCATATTTCGCGGCATAGGCCATGATCGCGACGTTCTGGTGCCCGCCGTCCTCCAGCGCGGCGCGGATCGCGGCGACGCGGCCGTCCATCATGTCCGACGGGGCGATGATGTCCGCGCCCGCTTCAGCCTGAACGACCGCCTGGTCGACGAGGATTGAGACGGTATCGTCGTTGATGACCCAGCCTGACGCGTCGATCATGCCGTCGTGGCCGTGCGAGGTGTACGGATCGAGCGCGACGTCGGTCAGCACCCCGATCTCCGGCACCGCATCCTTGATCGCCTTGGTCGCGCGGCAAATGAGGTTGTCTTGGTTCAGCGCCTCGCGGGCATCATCGGTGCGCAGCTCGTTCGGCGTATTCGGAAAGAGCGCGATGCACGGAATGCCGAGGCTCGCCGCTTCCTTCGCCTTGGCGGTGATGCGATCGATGCTCCAGCGGCTGACGCCCGGCAGCGACCCGATCGGCTCCTCGCAGCCACTGCCCTCGCAGATGAAGAGCGGCAGGATGAAGTCGCTCGGATGCAGCCGGTTCTCGGCGAGCATGTCGCGCATCCACGGGCTCGACCGGCCCCGGCGCATGCGAAGTGCTGGGAAGGAAGACATGGCGCGCAGATAGACTGGGAGCGCGGGGGAAAGAAAGGGCGCGCCGAACATTGAGCCTCGCAATGACCAAAACGCTTCCGAAACAAGCCATTCTGATCGTCAATGCCGGCAGCCGCCGCGGTGCTGACCTGTTCGAGGAGGCGCGCGACAAGCTGACGGCGGTGGGGATCGAGCTGCTCGACGCCAAGAAGTGCAAGACCGCCGCGACGATGGACAAGGCGGTGAAGGCCGCGCTGAAGAAAGCGCCGATGGTCATCGTCGGCGGCGGCGACGGTTCGCTGTCGTCCTTCGTCGACCATTTCATCGGCACGAACGTCGTCTTCGCATTGCTGCCGCTGGGGACCGCCAACAGCTTCGCGCGAACACTTGGCATCCCCCTCGACCTGGACGGCGCGATTGGCGTGATCGCCAAGGGCGAAGCGCGGAAGATCGACGTCGGCTGCATCAACGGCGACTATTTCCTCAACGCCGCAGCGATGGGCCTCGCCCGAAGGTCGCGGAAAGCGTCCCGCACGGGTTGAAGCGCAAGCTCGGACGCCTGGGCTATCTCGTTTGGGCGGGCTGGTCGGCGGCCAACTTTCGTGCCTTCCGCGTCAAGCTGGAGGACGGGAAGCGAGCTTTTCGCATGTGGGCGACCGAGGTCCGCATCGCCAACGGCCGCTACCACGGCGGGATCGAGCTGATCGAGAACGCCGACCTCAAGAGCGGCGAGATCGTGGTGCAGGTCGTAACTGGGCGAAGCGTTGCCAAGCTCGGCTGGAGCTATCTCGCCTCGGCAACCAAGATGAAGGCACGGCACCAGACGGTGCGGGAGTTCGTGGCCGAGAGCTTCACACTCAGTACCAGGCCGCGGATGAAGGTCTCCATCGACGGAGAAATCGGCGAGGAAACTCCGTTGGAGATCAGCGCCTTGCCAGATGGCGTGATCATCGCGGCGCCACGCGACTAGCCGGCGGGCGTGAGCGCCCCGCCCGGCTCGCGAACTGCATGCGCATGTTCGACGCCCTCTTCCGCATCCGGCTGGACGTCCATCCGCGCCTTTCGCCAGCCCCCCTTGAAGTAATATGCAACCGCCAGGAGCATGTTAACCGTCGATGCCACCGGGAAACTGGTCCACAGGGCATCGGCGCCAAGCCAGCCGTAGGTGGCGAAGATCCAGCCGAAGCGGACGCCGACCAAACCCACGGCAAGGATGATCAGAGGCGCCCACACCGCGCCGTTGGCTCGAACGGTGCCGAACAGCACCATCGTCACCCCGAACAGAACGAAGTTCCATGTCGCGAGCATGTGAATGTGCCGTGCAATCGGCAGCGCCGGGCTGTCGGTGCCCATGAACAGCGCGAGCACCACGCGATCCGCCAGCGTCAGCGCGACGATAAGCCCGGCGGTGATTAGCACGGTGTAGATGATCCCGGAGCGGGTGATGGCGTTGACCCGGTCCCATCGGCCGGCACCGATATTCTGCGCGGTCATAGCGCTGACCGCCGCGCCAAGCGCCATCGCCGGCATCTGGACATATGTCCAAAGCTGCATCGCCACGCCGAACGCGGCGGTGGTGTCCACGCCCTCGCGGTTGACGAGGCTGACCAGGGCGAGTGCGGACATCGAGATGACGACCATCTGGATGCCCATCGGCAGGCCTTTAGTGACGATCGTCCGCAGGATCGTGAAATTGGGCCAGAGGTAGCAAAGCTCCCGCCCGCGCAGGCGCAGCGGCAAGTCTTTGACGTACATGTAGGCCAGCAGGCCGATCAGCGCTGCATAGTTGGCGATCAGTGTCGCGGTCGCGGCGCCGGAAATGCCCATCTCGGGCGCGGGACCGAGCCCGAGAATGAAGACGGGGTTCAGCCCGCTGTCGAGGATGACCGCGACGATCATGAACCACAGCGGCGTGAGACTGTCCCCCGCCCCGCGCAAGGCCATCATCAGCAGGGTCAGTAGCAGCAGCGCCGGCATGGCGAGGAAGATCACGCGCAGATATTCGAGCGCGAGCTGCTCCGCATCACCCGGCGTTCCGAGTGCGTGAAGGATGGCCGGAGCAAGCAGCCAGCCGGCAATCGCGATCACGATGGTAATCATCCCGAACGCGCCGGCGGCAGTTCCGAAGATCCGCCGCGCCTCGTCGACGTCCTTTCGGCCCCAGTACTGACCGATGAGGATGGTCGAGGCCATGCCGAAGCCGAACACGAAGGCCGTCAGCAGGAACATGACCATGTTGGCGTTGGACGTCGCCGCAAGCGCGTGCTCGCCGAGGAAGCGGCCGACCCAGATCGCGTTGATTGTGCCGTTGAGCGACTGAAGGATCGAGGACGCCAGGGTCGGAAGAGCGAACTTGAGCAGGGTCGGCCCGATGCTCCCCTGCGTCAGGTCGCCGCGCTCTGCCGATGCTGCGTCCGCCATCAACCCTCCACGCGTCCCTGCGAAGCTAACCCAGTCTCTCCAACGCAGCGCGGTAGCGTTCCGCTTCCGCCGACTTCTCCGCATGATCCGCGCGCGCCTTTTCCACCGCTTCAGGCTTGGCGCGTTCGGCGAATTGCGGATTGGAAAGACGGGCAGCCAGGCTGTCGCGCTCCTTCTCGGCAGCCGCGACGGCCTTGGTAAGACGACCGCGCTCCGACTCGAAGTCGACGACGCCTTCAAGTGGGAGTGCAATTGTCCACCCTCGGACTACAATTTGGACTGAGTTAGGCGGTGCAGACTCGGCCAGCGATGGCTCGGCGATTTTCGCCAATCGAGCGACTGACTTGTCCTCCTCCAGCAGCTCAAGGAGCGTGGTATCGTAGTGCTCGGACATGACCACGACCGGCTTCAACGTGACCGACCACGGAATTGACAGTTCAGACCGTGCAGCCCTGATTTCACGGATGACATCGATGGTCGTTTCGACGAACCATTTATTCAGTTCGTCCAAGTTTCGATGAACTTCTCGCCCGGTTTGCTCGGACATGTGCTGCATCGCCACATCGAGCTCGGCTTGCTGCGGATGCAGCCCGACTTGAGGGTTCGGCCATTTGGCGACGATCAAATCGTACGAGCGCTCATTCGCGTTCCACAGCTCTTCGGTGACGAAGGGCATGAACGGGTGGAGCATGACGAGAATCTGGTCGAACGCCCAGGCGGCGACGGCCTTCGTCTCCTGGTCGAACGCGCCCTTCACTAGTTCCACGTACCAGTCGCAGAACGTGCCCCAGACGAAGTGGTAGATGGCGTCGGCCATTTCGTCGAAGCGCAGCTCGTCGAAGGCAGTGTCGAGCTTCGCGAGCGTCTCGACGACCTCGCCGATGATCCAGCGGTTGACGGGTAGCTCGGCGGCAGGCGCGGCGATGCTTTGCGATGCGCCGACGCCGTTCATTTGCAGGAAGCGCGCGGCGTTCCACAGCTTGGTCGCGAAGTTGCGGTATCCCTCGACGCGCTTCTCATCGAGCTTGATGTCGCGGCCCTGACTTTCCATCGCCGCCAGCGTGAAGCGCAAGGCATCCGCGCCATATTTGTCGATCAGGCCGAGCGGGTCGACCGTATTGCCCTTCGACTTGGACATCTTCTGGCCCTTGGCGTCGCGGACCAGGCCGTGGAGGTAGAGCGTCTTCCACGGGCGCTCGCCCATGAACTCGAAGCCCTGCATCGCCATGCGGGCGTCCCAGAAGAAGATGATGTCGAAGCCGGAGATGAGCACGTCGTTCGGGTAGTGCCGCTTGAGGTCGTGCGTCTCCTCAGGCCAGCCGAGCGTGGCGAACGGCCACAGGGCAGACGAGAACCAGGTGTCGAGCACATCCTCGTCCTGGCGCAGCTCCACGCCTCCGCCAGCCTGCTGTTGTGCTTCTTCAAAAGTTTCCGCGACGAAAACGTTGCCCGATGGATCGAACCACGCCGGGATGCGGTGGCCCCACCACAGCTGGCGGGAAACGCACCAGGGTTGGATGTTTTCGAGCCAGTTGAACCAGGTCTTCTTCCAGGTCTCCGGAACGACCGCGATGTCGCCGGAGCGCACGGCCTCGATCGCCGGCTTGGCGAGCGTTTCCGCGTCGACGTACCACTGGTCGGTCAGCATCGGCTCGATCACCAGCCCGAGCGGTCGCCGAAGGGCTGCATGATCAGCTTGTCCTCGACCTTGACCATCAGGCCCTCGGCGTCGATGTCGGCGACGACAGCTTTGCGGGCGTCGTAGCGGTCGAGGCCGCGATATTCCTCCGGAACGAGATTGAGCGCGTCTACCTCTTCCGCGCTCGCCATCGCGCCCCTAGCGATTTCGACGGCGCGTTTCGCAGACTCCTCGTACGACGGCCCGTCGGCGCGCATGTGCGCGGTGCCGTCCATCAGGCGGTACATCGGGATGCCGTTGCGCTGGGCGACGCCATAGTCGTTGAGGTCGTGCGCGCCGGTGATCTTCACCGCGCCGGAGCCGAAGTTCGGGTCCGGATAATCGTCGGTGATGATCGGGATCAGGCGGCGATGCTCCTTCGGCCCGACCGGGATCTCGCAGAGCTTGCCAACGATGGGCCGGTAGCGCTCGTCGCCCGGGTGCACCGCGACGGCGCCGTCTCCGAGCATCGTCTCCGGCCGGGTGGTCGCGATCGAGATATAGTCGCGTTCTTCCTGGAGAGTGACGTTCCCGTCCTCGTCCTTCTCGACGTAGGTGTAGGTCTCACCGCCCGCGAGCGGATATTTGAAGTGCCACATGTGGCCCTGCACTTCGCGGTTCTCGACTTCGAGATCGCTGATCGCGGTCTGGAACTTGGGGTCCCAATTCACGAGACGCTTGGCGCGATAGATGAGCTTGCGGTTGTAGAGCTCGACGAAGACCTTGATGACGGCCTTCGAAAAGCCCTCGTCCATGGTGAAGCGTTCGTTCGACCAGTCGCACGACGCGCCGAGGCGCCGAAGCTGGCGGGTGATCGCGCCGCCCGACTGCGCCTTCCACTCCCACACGTGCTCAAGAAACGCCTCGCGGCCGATCTCGGCGCGCTTGACGCGCTGGCTTTCGAGATTGCGCTCGACGACCATCTGCGTGGCGATGCCGGCGTGGTCGGTGCCGACCACCCACAGAGCGTCCTTGCCGCGCATGCGCTCGCGGCGGGTCAGGACGTCCTGCAACGTATTGTCGAGCGCATGGCCGATGTGCAGCGAGCCCGTGACGTTGGGCGGCGGCATGACGATTGTCCACGGTTCCTCATCTGGCCGTTCGGGCCGGAAGAGCCCCTCGGACTCCCAATGCTCGTACCAGCGCTGCTCGATCGCGGACGGATCGAAGGTCTTCGGCAATTCGCTCATGCGCGGCGGTTAGCGATGCCGCGCTGCAGCATCAACCTACTGAGGGCCGTTGAGATACTTCCCCAGCCAGCTGAACACCTCATCGTACCACTGAACCGAGTTCTTCGGCTTCAAAACCCAGTGGTTCTCGTCAGGGAAGATCAGCAGGCGCGAAGGAATGTCGCGCCGCTGGAGTGCCGTGAACGCCGCGATTCCCTGCGTGTAGGGAATGCGAAAGTCGTTCTCGCTGGTGATGACCAGTTGCGGCGTCTTCCACGCGGTCACGTAATTCGCCGGATTCCACTGCTCGAACGCCTGCGGGTCCTCGTAATAGGGCTTTCCGCCATGCTCCCACTCGTCGAACCACAGCTCTTCGGTTTCGTAAGCCATGGCACGGGCATCGAAGACGCCATCGTGCTGGACCAGGCACTTGAACCGATCGGGCCAGCGGCCTTCGATCCAGTTCATCATGTAGCCGCCGTAAGAGCCGCCAGCCGCGCAGGCCTTGTCGACGTCGAGCTGGGCATCGTTCGCGGTCGCGAACGCCAGGCCCTTTTGCAGATCCTCTAGCGGCCAGCCGCCCCAATTCTTGTTGATCGCGTCGGTGAAGGCCTGTCCGTATCCCGTGGAGCCGTGGAAATCGACGGACACCGCCGCATAGCCGGGACCAGTGAAAACGCGCGGATTCCAGCGGAACGACCAACTGTTCGCGAACGTGCCCTGCGGGCCGCCGTGGACAAGCAGCAGGACGGGGAGCTTGGCGGCCGCGGCGTATTGCGGGCCACCGGGCTTCAGCGTCCATCCCCAGACGACGTCGTTGTTGGCGCCCTTGAAGCTGAACTTCTTGAGGGTGACCGGGTCGAGCTTAGCGAGAAGCTCGCGGTTTGCGTACGTGAGTTGCCTGGTCTTCCCGCTACGGTTGAGGAGGTAAATGTCGTCCGGCGCCATGATGCTGTTCATGGTCGCGACCGCGCCTCCGTTCGGGAGAGCGCGGACATTGCCATAGTGACCGTCCTTGGTGAGGCGCGTGACCTTGCCGGTAAGCGCGTCGACGCGGAACACCGGCTGCTCCAGCGTATCTTCGGCGGTGACGAGCAAGCTCTTGCCGTCGCGGGCCCATTCGATCGAGCCGACGCTACGATCCCAGCCCTGCGTCAAGGCGCGGGTTTGGCCCGTCGCGAGGTCGCGAAGCTGGAGGACCTGGCGGTCGGCCTCATACCCAGCGCGCGCCATCGCGAAGTAAGCGAGCGTCCGGCCGTCGGGCGACACCGCCGGCAGGTTGTCGGTGCCGTCGTTGGCGTCGGTCAGGTTGACCGGCGGAGTGCTGCCGTCCGCGGGGCTCGCAAAGATGTCGAGGTTGGTCGAGAGCGGCTCGATCCGCCCCGCCTCACGAAGCGCGAAGAAGACGGTCTTGCCGTCCGGCGCGAAAGCGATCTCCTCGCCGCCGCCCATTGGTTTCGATGGCGTGTCGCCCTCCAACTGGCCGGTAAGGCGAACGCCACCGCCGGTCAGCTTCCCGCCTTCGATCGGGAAGGCATAGATGCGCGAACGCGTGCCCGGCTCAGCCCAGCTGTCCCAGTGACGAACGAATAGCTTGTCGTAGGTCCGGCCACTGCCCGCCGGCTTCGCTGGAAACGTCGTCGCGGCGCAGGCAAGGTCCGGGCAGTCCTTCTGATCGGCCCAGACGACGACGCGATCGCCGGCCGGCGAAAGCTTGAAGCCGGAAACGTCCGCGCCGAAATCGCTGATCTGTTGCGAAGCCCCGCCGACCGGCATGCGGAAGAGCTGGTCGCGGTCGCCTGACTTCATCAGGAAGTAGAGCGCGCCGTCACTGCCGAACACCGCGTCATGGCCCTTCTCCGCTCCGGCCACGCGCTGCGGAGTCGCACCAGGTCGGGTCAGGTCGAGGAGGTAGAGCGTATTGTTTCGCTTGTTCGCGTCGAAGTCGGTGTCGGAGATGGTGAACACCGCCCACTTGCCGTCCGGCGAGATTTCCGGCGCACCGACGCGATGCATCGACTGCATGTCGGTCGCGGTCATCGGGCGAGCAACGACTGGGGAAGCGGAAACGAACGCGGCAACCAACGCAGCCGCACGCAACGATTTTACCATGCAGGCGACCTAGCGGGGCGCGCGCCGCCGTTCAATATCCCGATGCTGACCTAAAATGCCGGGCCCTGGATCAATTTCAGGGTGACGTCAGTGCTAGACCGGCCGTCCCGTAATCCGCGAGATTTCGCGCTTCACATGCTCATCGACGAGGCGCGGAAGATTGTCGTCGAGCCATTGCTTCAGCATCGGCCGAAGCATTTCGCGGATCATGTCCTCCAGCGGATTGCCCTGCGGAGGAGGCGGGGCGCTTGCGGCGACGGTGCTGAGCTGGTCGAGCGCGCTTCGCGTGGCGCCGGCTGTCGCGGCGTCGATGAGGGGCGGGCCGGCGTCAGCCTTCAGCGCGACTTCTTCCTCCAGTTCGAGGACATCGTCGTCGGCGCTGTCCTGATAATCCTGCTGGACCTCATTGCTGGGCTGCGCGGTCCGTGCATCCTTGTCCTCCGCGATCACTTTCTTGATCGAGGCAAGGATGTCTTCCATCGAAGGTTCGCGGCCGGAAGCAATCATTTACGGCGATATCGCTTATTGCGGCGGCTGAGTCACGCCTGTCGTAGCGGGGGCGGTCACCGGTATTCCGGTCGTCGGCGGGGCGAACGGAGCCGGGACGACATCCGGAGTGACGATCGGGCTCGCCGGCATCTCGCTGGAGTCGACGGTCCGGGTTGCGACCGGCACATATTTCGGATCACGCGCCCAGTCGCTCCAATTGCCGGCGACACGGCGGTAATTGCCGAGCGGATCGTAGAGCGGTCCGCCATCGAGGCCGAGGTCCTGCGCTTCCGCCTGTCCCATCGCGTTCAGCAGCTGGAAGCCGGCGACGTACGCGTCGCGGCGCGCCGTCACGAGCAGCACCTGCGAATTCAGAAGCTCCTGTTCGGCATCGAGGACGTCGAGAACAGTTCGGGTACCGACGCTTTGCTCCGCGCGAACGCCTTCGAGGGCAAGTTCGTTGGCCTTCACGGCCACCGTTTGAGATTCGATCGCCTTTTGAGCCGCATGGTAGTTGGCGAAGGCGGCGCGGGTCGTCGAAACCACCGCGCGCTCAGTGCCGACCACCTGCTCCTGAAGCTGGCCACGGAGCGCCTCCGACTGGCGGATGCGCGCTGCGGGAAGACCGCCCTGGAACAGGGGCAGGCTGACGTTGACGCCAGCGGTCGTCTGAGTGCCGGTGTTCGGCGCAGGCCCGTTGTTGCCGTTGAGGTTGTTGAGATACGTGCCGCTGATACCTGCCGAGACACTCGGCAGGCGCGTGCCCTCTGCGACGCGGATGTCATAGCCGGCAGCCACCGTCTGACGCTGGACGGAGAGCAGATCGGGATTGTCCGCAAGCGCTATCTGAACGGCCTCGGCTTCGGTATTCGGCAGTGGCGGAAGCGGTGGCGGCGGCGCCAGCGTCCCCGGCGGATGCCCCATCACTTCGCGATAGCGCGCTTCGCTCGCGGTCTGCTGCCCGATCGCGAGCGCCAGGCGCGAGCGACCCAGCTGGAGCCGCGCCTCGGACTGAGCCACGTCGGTGCGGGTGAGATCGCCGATCTCGAAGCGGTCGTTGGTGGCCTGGAGGTTGGTCTCCAGCACCTTCACGTTGTTGGCGTTGAGCTCGACGGTGGCGCGGTCGCGAATGACGTCCATGTAGGACGCAACAGCCTGGGTGAAGACGTCACCTTCAACCGCGCGCAACGTTGCACGGCCAGCTTCAACGCGCTTCTCCGCAGCCTTGACCGAGTTTTTGACCCGACCGCCGCTGAACAACGGATAGCTGAGATCGGCGCCGACCGAGAGGGTCGGACCGCTGCCGCCAGTGTCGAGGATGCCGCTGCGCGACAGATCCTTATTGATGCCGGCGGTCGCGCTCAGCGTGGGGCGTCCGGCAGCCTTGGCGATTGCCACGTTGGCGTCGGTCGCCCGCAAGGACTCGCGCTGTCCCGTCAGTGTCGGGTTCGTCTGGTAAGCAGACACGAGCGCCTCGCGCAGCGTGTCGGCCGAAGCCGTTCCAGCCAGCAGCACTGCGGCGATGGTGGCAATGGCGGTGTTGCGGATCACGACCTACGAACTCCGGATAATCAGAAAGTGAACACTCGCGGACGCTCGAAGCCGGGCAGTGCCGGCGTCGCCATGTCCGCGATCGAGATTTGCCCGAAACCGCCTCCAACCTTGCGGCCGACGAACAGGCGCGTGATCCCCTTGTCGACGATCGCCCCGCCGAGCCGTCCGCCGTCCACAAGCTGGTCGATAAGCGCGTCGGGAACATACTCGACCGCGCCGTCGATCAGGATCAGGTCATAAGGCGCCTTGGCCGGATAGCCCTCCTGGAGCGGCCCTTCGATGGGCTTGGCGCGGTTCTTGCGGGCGATCGCAGCCAATTCCGTAGAGGACTCAAGAGCAACCACCTCAAGGCCCAGCTCGGCCATCACGGCGGCCGAATAGCCGGTTGCGGCGCCAACAATCAGCGCACGTTCGCCGCGCAAGGGCGTGAGCGCGGTCAACAGCAGGCCAAGGACGGCGGATGAGGTCAGCGCCCTGCCCTCACCGAGCGGGATCGATCGGTCGATATAGGCGAGCGGCTTCAGCTCATCGGGCACGAACTTCTCGCGCGGGACGACCGACATCGCCTCGATCACCGAGGGGTCGTTCACGCCTTGCGGGCGAAGCTGGGAATCGACCATCGCCTGGCGCGCGGCCGCATAGTCCGGAACGGGTGCGTGTGCGGTCATGACTGTTATATGCTGCTAATACACCTAGGATGCAAGGGCGGTCTTATCCGCCGACGCCGCATCCGCCAAGGGCAAGCAGTGCCCGTTGGTCGAAACTGATGGCCCGTCGGCCCGAAACCCACTCGTGCCCTAGCCCGCCGGACTGGCGAAGGAGCGGAGCGCATCTTCGTGCGCAGGCAGCGACGCCACAGCCCTCGCGATGTTCCCCTGAAGGTTCGCGAGAGCCTCCTTCATTTGCGTTTCCGGCATCAGGCGAGCGGCAGGATGGTAACTCAACGGCTGGAGCCGCTGCCCGAGCATGACCTGGACCCAGCTGTCGATCCGGAACAGGTCGTGCGTGTCCTGGTAGACGTGCGCGGCGTCGCGGAAGAGCGCAATGCGCTGCTTCAGCGTATCGGGAATGTCGAGGTCGCGGCAGTCGCGCCAGAAGTCCGACCCTTCGCGTTCGTTCAAATGATAGTGGAGAACGATGAAGTCGCGGATGGCTTCGATCTCGCGATTGGCCTGTTCGTTGAAGCGCTCCGAGATCGCCGGGCTGACACCGCGCGATGGGAAAACCTGGAGAAGCCGCGTCACCGCAATCATGATCAGGTGGATGCTGGTCGATTCCAGCGGCTCGATAAAGCCGCTCGATAGGCCGAGCGCGATGCAGTTCTTCACCCAGACCTGGGGGCGCTGGCCCGCCTTGAAGCGGATCAGCCGCGGCTCGATCAACACATCGCCTTCGAGCTTTTCATTCAGCAATTCGCGCGCTCGTTCGTCGCTCATGTGAGCGCTCGAATAGACCAGCCCATTGCCGACGCGGTGCTGGAGCGGGATCTTCCAGCGCCAGCCCGCCTCATGCGCCATCGCCCGCGTGTACGGCCGCGGCGATTCGACCTGCCTCGTCTGCACCGCGAGCGCGCTGTCGGTCGGAAGCCACTTCGACCAGTCCTCGAACTTGCAGCCGAGCGCCTTGTCGATCAGCAGTGCGCGGAAGCCCGTGCAGTCGATGAACAGGTCGCCCTCGACGACTTGCCCGTCCTCCAGCACGAGCGCTTCGATGTCGCCGGTTTCGCCATTCTGGCGAACCTCGCCAATCTTTCCCTCGACCCGGCGAACGCCGGCAGCCTCGGCGAGCCCGCGCAGGTAGCGGCCATAGAGGCCGGCATCGAGGTGATAGGCGTAGTTGAGCGGCACGTTGCCGGACGCCGCGAAACGCCCCTGAGCAGCTGCTTCATGCTCCAGGCAATAGGGCCCAATGTCCTGCGCGATCCCGAGTTCGTGCGCGCGGAGCCAAAAGTGGTGGAAATCGACCATCCAGGTCGACCGGCCGATCGCACCGAACGAATGAATGTAGCGGTCGCCTTCCCGCGCCCAGTCCTCGAACGAAATGCCGAGCTTGAAGGTCGAGCCGGTCGCGCGCACGAAGTCCGCTTCGTCGATGCCCATATATTCGTGGAACGTCCGCGCCGTCGGGATGGTCGATTCGCCGACTCCGACCGTCCCGATCTCGTCGGATTCGACGAGGGTGATGTCGAGCAGGCCGCCGAGCTGATTCACCAACGCATAGGCTGCGATCCAGCCGGCAGTCCCGCCGCCCGCGATCACGATGCGCTTGATCTTCTGTCCATCCATCTTAGCGATTGAGCCTTTGCAGGAGGTCGGCGCGCAAGCGGCGCGCCATCGTATCGTCGAGCGGCGAGAGGACGCCGCGCGCATGCTCCGGAAGATGCGCGCCCGCTCGCGCACCGTCTCCGAACACGTAATAGTCGAACAGGGTCTTCCAGGCCGCCTTCTCCGCTTCGGGGCGGTCGCGGAGGCTGAGGATCGCGTGCAGCAAGGTCGTCATCGGGCTGTCGACGAAGCGCGGCGTCGCGTTCCACCAGTAGTTGATCATCACGTTGAAGGGGTCGAGCGCCTCGACATTGTGCCACCACATTGCAGGGTAGATCAGCAAGTCCCCGGTTCGAGTTCCGCCACCTGGGCCGCTTCCAGAGCTTCGCGAAACGACGGGAAGCGCTCGAAGTCCGGATCGCGCAGGTCGACCATGCTGACGACCTGGCCGCCAGGTGTCGGCTCCAGCGGTCCCGGGTGCAGGTTCGCGATCTGGTCCGGCGGGAAGAGCGTGAAGCGACGATGCCCGACGAGGTTGCACGCGATGTTGTTCGAGAAATCGTAATGCGTGCTGGCAATCGTCCGGTTGCCGATCCAGATGCTGGCGATCGGCGGATGCGTGTCGAAGGGCGCGAGGGTCGCAGGTAGCCGGTTCTCGCTTGCCAGCTCGGGCAGGAAGAACTCGAGGTCGGTCGAGCCAATGTAAAACGATGGCGCGTCAGGATCGTCGAGGTGATCGGCGATACGCTGGAGAAAATCCTTTAGCGGCACGCGCCTGGCGTCGAAGTTCAGGCCGCTGACGTCCTCATTGTAGAAGAACCGGCCGCCAATCTCGGGCGCGCCGGTGTAGCCGACAACGGGCCGGCCGGCGTCGAAGCCTGAAAGATAGTCGATGGCCGCTCGCGGGCCTTGCAGCCCCCGCTGCACCAACGGCCAGTCCTTCACGACGCCTTTCAGGATTGCGGGCTCGCCGTGGTCAATCAGGGCTTGGATGGGCAGCGCATCGGCCCGCAACCCTTCGATGATGCGGGCGCTCTTCATCCCGCCAGGACCGGCGCGCCTTCAATCTTGCGCCGCTTGCGTTCGACGAGCCGGTTCATATTCGGAAGCGAAGAGCGAATGAAGATCGCCGGGGCGAGAAAGCCCTCGCGATGGAGCCGCTCGAGCTGGTCGCTTGCCAGCGCCTGAAATTGCTCCATGCCGATCGTGAACATCTCGCCGAGGCGATAGTGCGTCCCGTCTCCGAGCTGAACGTCGATGTCGAGCGGCTGGATAAGACCCAGTTCCTCGAACAACGCGAACATCAGGGGTGACGCCACAAGGCCTTCATGGATCAGGCCCAGCCTGCTGGTCACCATGTCGAGATAGGCGCTGTTGCCTCCGTGCTCCCTGAATAACGGCTCGCCGCTCTCCGACCCACGCGTGGGTCGTCCATATCGATATGCACGGCCAGTGCTGGTTCGGCCCCGTCGATGCCTTCGCGAATACCGAGGAAGAAGGGGCCGCGAGCAATCGTGGCTGGGATGTAGCGGGCGTCCCATCGGTCGCCGTCGAGGAAAAGATTCTCACCCTTGTCGAGGCCGAGCAGCGCAACGGCGACGTACCGGCCATCCTGGTCCTTGCGAATGAAGATCGGATATTCCCGCTGAACCTCCTCGAACTCGCCGGGGACGACGAGCGCCTGGTTCACAAGGTCGCGGTCTGCGCTGGCGATGGTCGCGACACGCAGCGACTGGTGCTCGACATTGTCCAGCGGAACCCGGTTCGACAAAACCCACCCCTACAAACGGAATGATGCCGCTGCCCTGGGGCAGCGGCATCACACTTACTGCTTACTAACAGACCTTATCCAGTGCGAAGCTTCCTAGCCACGCTCCGGTGCCGGCGGCGGCGGCGGAGGCGGAGGCGGCGGAACCGGGCACGCGTCGGTCGCCAGGATCACCGATCCGTCGGAGCAGGTCTGCGTCGCCGGAGGTGGCGGCGGAGGCGGAGGCGGCGGCGGGGCGGAGGCGGCGGCGGTGCAACCGTATCTCCACCGAACCGGTACCGGGCGCCGAGGTAGTAGCGAGCATGCCCTTCCTGAGCGAAGAACAGCTGCTTCTTGCTGCGGCCGTAGACCCGGAGATCCTCACCAAGGACGTTCACGCCTTCGAATGACACCGAGAAGTGATTGTTGAGCTCATATCCCAGTGAGAAATCGAGGGTTCCGTAAGGCTCGAAGTACCGCGGATTGCGGCTGCCGCCGTTGTTCACGGAAGCCAGGAACGTCCCGCGCCAATTGTATGCAACGCGGGCCGAGAAACCCCACTTTTCGAAGATACCGGTGATGTTTGCGCTGTCGCTAAGACCGGTCAGCGCGAACACGTTGGTCCCGGCGGAGAGCCGCGGTCGAAGTCCACGTCGCCGAACACCTTGGTCAGAGAGCCGGCGATACCGAAGCCGCTGTCCCCGAAGAAGTGCTGACCCTGGAGCTCGAAGCCGTAGATCTTGCCAGTCCGGTTGTTGATCGGCCGGGTGACCGCGAACGTGAAGAACGGATCGTTGGCATCCGGAACGACGTTCACCGCCGCGAGGACCTGGTCCACGAAGGCCTGGTTCAGTTGCTGCGTGGCCACGTTGTAGTTGGCCATGAACTGAGCGTCGGCCGCTGCAGTGCTGCCGCCGTTCTGGATCAGCAACGCAGTGTACGTGAACATGCTCACGTCGCTGACCGGCACGCCGAGCGAGCCGAGCTGACTGACGGCCAGTCCGGACCGGCTTCCCGCTGCGCCGGAGCTCGGGTCCCTAAGTCCGAACAGCTGTTCGTCGAAGGTGCCCTGCCCAACAAAGTTCTTCACGCTCTTGGCGAAGAAGCCTGCCGAGACATAGCTGGAGGGCGCGTAGTACCACTCGAGGCTGATATCGAGGTTGCTCGAAACCAGCGGCTTCAGGTCGGGATCACCGCCGTTGCCGGTTGCAACACCGCCAAGGAACGTCGGACGGTTCGGAGCATTGGCTGAAACCGACGCGAACAGGTTCCCGTAGTCAGGCCGTGCGAGCGTCTTGCTGAGCGAGACACGCGCGACGACCTTGTCCATCGGTTCGATCCGGAAATCGATCGACGGCAGGAAGTTCGTGTACTGTCCCTTCGACGTCAAACCGCTGACGCTGGAGCTGACGACGCGGCTGAAGTCGTTGTCGCTGTCCCACTGGATGTACGCCGGGATGGCCTGGAGCGTGAAGGAATTGACCTTCGTGGTTTCCCACCTGACGCCGCCGACGACGCTTGCCGGCCGACCGACAAAATCACCCTTCCAGCTAAGCTGGGCGTAGAGTGACGTGACCTTCTCCGTGACGCGATCGTAGTCATTGGCAGTGATGCCCACCGCGTTACCGGGTTGCGTCCCCGGGGTCAGCGGCTGGCCGTCCGCTGCATATGCTGGCGACAGGATCTCGTACATTTCGACGGCATTGCCGCGGAACGCGACGTCTGCGCTCGTCGGGTTGAAGTGATCGAACTGGCAAGCGAGACAGAACTGGTGAACCAGGTTGCCGGTCAGCTGCTGGATGTCGCCGACTTGTCCGATACCCCAGTCACCGAGCTGCTGCTGGGTCTGGATACGAGTGCTCGTCATCCTCGAATTGATGCGAGCTCCGCCGACATCGAAGCGAGCGCCGCCTCCGAAGTCCCACCCGAGATCGGCGCGGAACTGGTTGACGCGGTGGGTCTGGCTCGTCGTCGCGGTACGCGCGATCTGCGTGCCCAAGTCGCCGATATCCAGGATACCATTGTTATTGCCGCGGTCGTCCGGCGTACCGGCGATGCCGTCGACACCAAGGCCGCTATCGTTCAGCGTCCAATCCTGAAGCGGGATGTCGCCGCTGTAGTCGACCGAGTGAGCGTCGACGACCGGGGCGCCCATGCCAACCAAAGTCGAGCTGGTCCCATTGGGAGCGTCCGGCGTTGTGCGGGACTTGGACGTATTGCCGTCCAGGTTAAGCGTCAGCCCATCGACGATTTCCCAGTTGGCATTCACGCCATAGCTGGTGAGCTTGGTCTTTAGCGCACGATAAACCTGTTCGAAGCCAATGTCCTTCGTCCCGTAGCCGACGCCTTCGTCGAGATAGATCGCGGTCGCTACCACCGGGTCGTTGTCGAAGGTCACATTGTCGAACGGCCGGTTGAACCAGTTCGTCTGCTCGGCCCGTTCCTCACGCACTTTGTTCTGAGCGAACAGTGCATCTCCAGTGATGGTCAGAGTCTCGATCGGCTTGAACTGGACAACGCCGCTGACATTGATGCGCTCGCGGTTGAACTTCGAATAATCGTACCGGCTGTCGTTCGGGATGGCGACGAGCTGGTTCGGATCCGACGGCGCATTCTGGATCACCGTGCTCGGTCCGCGGCCCGGCATCGAGCTGAACGGAGCGATATTCCAGTCGTTGGAGATGGCGCCCGCCGCCTCATTCTTGCGCTTCTGATAGGCGCCGAAAATGCTGAAGCCGACCGTATCGGCATCGTTGGACCAGCCGATCACACCAGACGCTTCAGGCGTGACCTTAAAGCTCGAGAGACTGGTGTCCCACAGCGCCTTGCCGCCGACATTGCCCCACAGGCCCGTCCTTCCATCTTCGAGCGGACGTTGCGTGACGATGTCGATCGTGGCGCCGATGCCGCCCGACGGAATCGCCGCACGTCCGGTCTTGAAGACCTCGAGGCGAGACACGCCTTCGGAGGCGAGGTTCGAGAAGTCGAAGGAGCGGCTGGTCGCGCGACCGAAGTCACCGCCGTCCGTTCCGACCAGGTCGACCTGCGAGGTCGCCAGCTGGCGGCCGTTGACCGTCACCAGGTTGAACTGGGGACCGAAGCCGCGAACGGTGACAGTGGAGCCTTCGCCACCGCGACGCTCAATGGAGACGCCCGGAATGCGCTGGAGCGATTCGGCGAGGTTTGTATCCGGGAACTTGCCGATTTCTTCGGCAGAAACGGCATCGACGACGCCGGTCGCGTTGCGCTTGATGTCGCGGGCGCGCTCGTACGAGGCGCGGACACCGGTAACGACGATCTCGTTCGTTGCCGCATCGTCATCACCCGGCGGCGTGCCGGCTTCGGCCGGGTTGGCGGCACTATCAGCCGGAGGCGCTTCAGGGGTGGAAGGTTGTGTCTGGGCGTAGGCCGGAAATGCTACGGTGCACGTTGCGATGATCGATGCGCCAATCAGCAAGGAGCGGCGAACCGCCGAAACGCCCTGCTCGTCGGACGGAATCCGACCCCAGTAACTGCCATGTGTCTCTCCCCTGTATAGTCCGTTTCGCACCGCTAAGCCCCATTTGTTAGCGGTAACATCTCTCCACCTTATGTCGGCGCCTCAGAATCACGTTAGCGCTAACAGAAGAGCCGGAGTTGTTTCACTTAAGTTAGAGTATTTCAAGAGGGGGCTTCGAGCCGTGACAACTTCTCACCGGAAGTGAACAAGTCGGGGCGTTGCGGTCCTGGCGACAATCCGTTGCTTTGGAGCGACAGGATGCTGTTTCGCCCGCTGCCGTTGGCGGCATGATTCGCGGTTGCCTTCCAAATCTTGAGATGCCATCAGCACTCGCGCCTGGCGTGCTCGCCAGGACATTGCCGCGATCGGATCATTCTTGCTTCGGACGCGGTTCGCCTCAACAGAATTGTTCGACGATTCTGGTCGGTTAAGGCCCGATGGCGGAGTGGTTACGCAGAGGACTGCAAATCCTTGCACGCCGGTTCGATTCCGGCTCGGGCCTCCATCCTCATTCCCTTAATTCGGTTCGTCCGCCGTTGCGGCGATCATGCGATGGCGAACGCAAGCAGCAGGAACAGGATGATGCCGATCGCGATGGCGGGGCCCGGTCGGAGACCCGCAAGGCCAAGTCGAGATTCGCGCCAGCCGTGGCGGTAAAGCAACACTAGCCCCACATTAGCAGCGCGGCTGCAACCGGCAACGTCACGTCAAAAGGAAACGGCGCCCCATCCGGAAGATGGGACGCCGTCCTTAACTGCCGTGAGGCGTTCCTTAGAAAGCCAGGCTGAGCGTTCCCGAAATCGTGCGCGGAGCGCCGATCTGGACAAAGTTCGGGTTGCCGTAGCTGGTGCCGCTGAACGCCTGGTTCAGGCCACCGTTGAAACCGCCGACATAGAATTCGTCGAACAGGTTGTAGACGTTGAGCTGGAAGTAGCTCTTTTCCAGGCCCTTGAGCATCGTCAGCTTCACGCGAGCGTCCAGGTTGACGAGCGTGTAGGCCGGCGCCTTGGACGGGAAGATCTCGACCGCCGAAGGGCTGCCGATCGTTCCCGAATAAGTCGGCAGGTTCGTGTCGAACACGTAGCGCGGACCGGTCCGCTTCACGGTCGCGCCCAGCTCGAAGATGCTGAAGCGGCCGACCGCCGATCCACCGAAGGAGTACTTTGGCGAACCCGATTCGTACTTGCCCTTGGTGAAGGCGCAGCTGCGAATAATGTCGGCTTGGGTCGCACCCGCCGGAACGTTGTCGCAGTCCGTCACCTGGTTCACGCCAGTGCCGAAGCGGCCAATCTGGATATTGTCCTGGATCTTCGAGCGCATCCACGAACCGAACGCATAAAGCGTCAGCTCCTTCATCGGCTCGTAGGCGACAGAGCCGTCGATACCCCACTTATTCACGCGGCCGAGGTTTCGGTACACGGTCTTGTCCAGTTCAGGATCGTAGGCGGAGGCCAGTCGATCGTTGAACTTCGTGTACCAGCCAGCGACCTGCGCCTGGATCTTGGAGCTCGAGTAGCGAAGACCCGTGTCGAACGAGTCCGTCGTTTCCGGCGTCGGCTTGGCCTGTGCCGTGCCTTCGGGGAAGTAGAACGCGTTGTACAGATTGTCCGTGCTCGGGACCGAGATGTTCTTCGTGTAGTTCGCGAAGGCCGAAATCGCGTTCGTGAAGTTGTACACGAGGCCCAGGTCTGGAAGGAACTTGTGATACTTCAGGACCCGGTGACCCGGAGGCGAGAAGCCGGTGATGGCGCCCGTCGTCGGGTTGAAGGTGTACGGGTTGTTCGCCGCGATGACGGCGTCGAGGGCCGCATCCTGGCCGCTGCATTCCACGAAGCCGCTAGCCGACGAGGTGAAGCAGAAGTTCTCCAGGTCACGTTTGAAGTACGGCATGCTCGCGCCGAGCACTACCCGCAGCGGGCCGAACTGGCCGCGATACTGTGCCGCGAACTTGTTCAGGATGGCGTAGGACTGACGGTCACGCTTCTGGAGGTCGAAGCCTGACTTCACAGCGATCGGGTCGTTGACGGGAAATACGTCCACAGGCTCGCCATTCGACTTCACATATCCGACCTGACCGGTCTGGCGGTGGTTCGAATAGTCATGCGTGTATGTCGCGCGAACGATGTGATCCGGGTTGATCTCGTAGGCGAGGCCCGCAACCACCGCGTAACGCCGCGTGCGGGTCTGGCTTGGCGCGAGGACCGTCACCTGGTCGAGCACGTCGCCATCGCCGTTCAGGTCGACACCGTTCAGGTACGGGCTTCCGCCGAAGTAGCCGCCGACGCAGGTGATGTTCACGTTCGGAGCCGCCGTCGAGCAGTTCGCACGGCCACCGGTCGGGTTGATGTCGTAACCAAATTCACGGGCGGTCGCCGTGCCGCCGCCATTGGCCTTGGTGTACTGGTAGCTCGGGTCGACCGTGAGGGTCAGCGCGTCGGTCAGCGAGAAACGCGAGTTGCCGCGGATGTTGACGCTGTTCGACGGGTTGTAGCGCCGATCGAACTCGGTGCCGCAAGTGTTCGCCAGATCGGCGAGACCCGGGCGCGCGACGGCGGTCTGGCACGGGAAGTTGATGTCGTACTCGCGCTCGTCGTTGTTGCGCGGGAAGCGATTTCCGGTGCCCGAGCCAACCGTTCGGTTGGCGTCCCAGCGAAGCGGAAGCGAGCCGAAAAAGTTGTTGCGGTCCTGATTGTAGCGGCCAGCGATCGAGATGAAGTCGCCGTTGCTGCCGATCGGCTGATAGATTTTGGCGTTATACTGCTGGCGCTTCAGTTTGCCGTAGTTGTTGAAGGGGTTGTCGTAGCCCGACATGCTGGCGGCGACGAACGCGCGCGTGCCCCACTTGGTGAACTCACCCGTGTCGAACATGCCGAAGAAGCGGCGATAATCATATTCACCGAGCGAGATGTTCACCAGGCCGCCCGGCGTCGTCGAAGGCGTGCGCGTGCGCTGGTTGATCGTGCCACCGACAGCAGAGGCCGTCGGAGAGTCGACGTCGGTCGAGCCGAGGTTGACGTTGACCTGCTCGATCAGCTCCGGATCGATCGAGAAGTTCGAGTAGATGTTATAGTTGCCGCTGTCGTTCAGCTGGATTCCGTCAAGCGTGTAGCTAACGCGCGTCGAATCGAAGCCCCGCATGGTGAGCGTGCCGCCCGCGTTGCCGTAGGCATCGTTGTTCTGGAAGCTGACGCCCGGAACGATGTTGATCGTGTCGAGGACCGTCTGGCCGGGCCGCTGCGGCTGATCATTTCCTGCGTGACGACGGCCTTGGCCTTGGTCGCGTCGGGAGTCTGGATGCCTCCGACGTCCTTGGTCCGGCTTCCGGTGACGACGATCGCTTCCTTGTCGAATTCGACCGAGCCGGTGGACTGGGCGTAGGCGGTGGCAGGCATGAACAATGCCGCCGTGGTGCACAGCAGAAACGCTCTTTTCACGTAAAACCCCGATGGTTGATTTAGATAACCCGGGAGAATCCCCGAGTGCGACCCCCGCCGCTAAGGGCCTTTAAGACGAGTCCGTGACAGCCGGAACCGCAAGAGTCCGGAATCCTGCGGACTGTGGCAGTTGCGCAACGAAACTGATCGAAAATTGATGAGAATGACTAGTTTGCTGCGTCGAGCTTACGTCCCAGCGACACAAACAGATACACCGCTGGTGGGACCAGGACGGCGGACAGGACGACCTTCGCCACCATCTGTCCCAGCAACAGCTCCGTGATCGGGAAGACTCCGTAAAACGCGACCGTGATGAATATCAGGGTGTCGACGATCTGACTGAGCACACTTGCGATCCCGGCGCGAAGCCAGAGCAGGCCCTTGCCTTCCCGCGCCTTGAGCCGGCTGAAGATGGTGACATTGAGGAGCGTCGAGATTCCGTAGGCAAGGATCCCACCGAGCCATATCCGCGGGGTTCCGCCCATCACCGTTTCGAAAGCCGAAAGCCGGCGGGGTCCATCTCGGGCGAGGCCGGGACCCGAAGCACGATGATGCTGAGCGCGAGCGACACTAGCAGCGGAATAAAACCAATCAGCACCAGGCGGTTCGCTGTCTCCCGCCCGTGCAGCTCGGCGACCGCGCTAGAGGTGACGACCAGCAGCAGGAAGGCAAAGATTCCTGCTTCGACGGCAAGCGGACCGAGTGCGACCTGCTTGTTGCCGAGGACGCCGGCGATACAGACCATGCCGCCATAGAAGATGGCATAGGCAAACAGCGACATTGGCATGGATCGGGCGGATTGCGGCGCGTCTGAGGCCGCCTGGACTTCGGTCGTCATGGCCGCTGGCCTAGCTGCTTTGCGGCGAACTTCAAGAACGCCAATTGACCGAGCGGCTTAGCCCCCGCTACCCGACGCCCCGTGATTCCCGGAGCCCTGGACATTGTCGCGATCGGCGACGCGATCGTCGACGTGATCGCGACAGCGGAAGATTCGTTTCTGCAAGCGCACGGCTTGACCAAGGGATCGATGCAATTGCTGACGCCCGAGCAAGCGGATGCGCTGTACGCCGCAATGGCCCGGCTCGCGAGATCAGCGGCGGCTCGGCGGCGAACAGCATGGCCGGTGTTGCGGCGCTGGGATTGAACGCCGGGTTCATCGGGCAGGTGGCTGACGACCAGCTCGGCGACATCTTCGCGCACGACATGAAGTCGCTGGGCGTGCGGTTCGAAACTCCGCCGATCGGCTATGGCCCGCCGACCGGCCGCTGCCTGATTATCGTCACGCCCGACGCGCAGCGGACGATGAACACATGCCCGGGAGCGAGTCATGAACTGACCCCCAGAGGCTGGACGAGCAAATGATCCGCTCGGCCTCGATCACCTTCCTGGAGGGATATCTTTGGGTCCGGAGCGCCCGCGCCACGCGATGCTCCGCGCCGCCCAGATGGCGCACGAAGCGGAGCGCACCGTCGCCTTCACATTGTCGGAAAGCCTGTGCATTCCGGGCCGCAAGGAAGGCGTGCTTGGAATGATCGAGGGCGGGATGATCGACGTGCTCTTCGCCAACGAGGACGAAGCTCTTCTGCTAGCGGGTGCGGGTGACCTCGACAGCGCGATCGCGAAGCTGTCGCCGCTGGTTTCGACCTTGATCGTGACGCGCGGACCCGCCGGCGCGCTCGGAATGGAAGCCGGCCGTCGCGTCGAAGTCCCAGCGGCGCATGTCGAGAAGGTCGTTGACACGACCGGCGCTGGCGATCTCTTTGCCGCCGGTTTCCTTGCCGCTCGCTGCCGCGCCCGCCCGCTCCAGCGCTGCCTCGAAGCCGGTTCCCAGGCTGCCGCCGAGGTCATTTCGCACTTCGGCGCGCGTCCCGAAGCAAACCTCAAGGACTTGGTCCGGCTGTGAACAATCTGAAGCGCCTCGCCGTCTACTGCGGTTCTGCCCGGGTACCGACCCCGACTTCGCGGACGCGACGCGGGCAACGGCGGCGGCGATGGTCAGCAACGGTGTCGAGCTCGTTTACGGGGGCGGCCGCCTTGGCCTCATGGGCCTTGTCGCAGACTCCGTGCTCGAGCTTGGCGGCAAGGTGTACGGCGTCATTCCCGATGCGCTGGTCGACCTGGAGGTCGCCCACACGGGGTGACCGAGCTCTATCGCGTGCCCAACATGCATGAGCGCAAGGCGAAGATGACCGACCTCGCCGACGCGTTCGTCGCCTTGCCGGGCGGGATCGGCACCTTCGACGAATTGTTCGAAGCGTGGAGCTGGAATGCGCTCGGCTATCACGCCAAGCCCTTCTGCCTGCTCAATGTCGCCGGCTTCTGGGACGGCATGATCCACTTCATTGACCATGCGACGGACAGCGGCTTCCTCTCGCAATCGCGTCGAAAGCAGCTTCTCGTCGCGCAGACGCCGGACGAGGCGCTCAATCTGCTGGACGAAGCCGCCGGACGCGCTACGCAAGGCATGGTCTGGTAAGCCCGGGGAGGGGCTACTTTGTTGAATCCGAAACTGATGAGCGTTGTCGGGATCCTTGCGATCCTTGCCATCGCGTTCCTGCTCTCGACCAACCGCAAGGCGATCAAGATTCGAATCGTTGGCGCAGCGTTCGCGCTGCAGGCGGCGATTGCCTGGCTCGTCTTGTGGACGAGCTGGGGCCGCGCCGGAATCCAGTCACTGTCGAACGGCGTCGCCAACCTGCTCGGGTACGCCAACAAGGGCACCGAGTTCCTGTTCGGGCCGAGCGACCAGAACCCGCTCGCCCACACTTTCGCGATTGCGGCCCTCCCCGTGATCATCTTCTTCGCGAGCCTTGTCGCTATCCTCTACTATCTCGGCATCATGCAGCGGATCGTGCGCTGGGTCGGCGGAGCGATCGGCTGGGTCACCGGCATCAGCCGCGTCGAGTCCTTAAGCGCCGCGGCGAATATCTTCGTCGGCCAGTCGGAATCGCCGCTGGTGGTTCGACCCTACCTCGCTGCCTTGCCGCCATCGCGCTTGTTCACGGTCATGTGCGTAGGCATGGCCGGCGTCGCAGGCACGATCCTCGCCGCTTACGCAAGCCTGCTCGGGCAAAGCTATCTGCCTTACCTTCTTGCCGCGGCCTTCATGTCGGCACCGGGCGGAATCCTGATGGCCAAGATGGTCATGCCGGACGATCCGAATGACCCGTCCGAAGATGCCGATGTGGACGTCTCGGAAACGTTTGAGGAAGGCGTAAAGCCCGCCAACATCATCATGGCAGCAGCCCAAGGCGCGCAGACCGGCGTGAAGCTGGCCGTCGCGGTTGGTGCGATGGTGCTTGCGTTCGTCGCTCTCGTCGCGCTTGCCAACGGTCTGCTTGGCGGGCTCGGCAACATGGTCGGCATTCCCGATCTCAGCTTCCAGCGGCTAGTGGGCTATATCTTCCAGCCGATCATGTTCCTGATCGGCGTGCCGTGGGATCAGGCCAATGCCGCCGGAGGCCTGTTCGGCACCAAGCTGGTGCTGAACGAATTCGTCGCTTTCATCGATCTCGGGCAAATGGGCGCTGAAGTGCTGAACGATCGCAGCCGGGCCATCGTGACGTTTGCGCTGTGCGGCTTTGCCAATTTCAGCTCGATTGCCATCCAGATGGCGGTGACGGGCGGCCTCGCCCCAACCAACGTCCGGTGATCGCCAAGCTCGGGATTCGCGCCCTGTTGGCCGGTTCGCTCGCCAACCTTATGAGCGCGGCGCTTGCCAGCCTGATGCTTCCTTAAGTCCCTGTCATTGCGAGGAGCCGCAGGCGACGCGGCAATCCATGGATTGCTTCGCTTCGCTCGCAATGACGAGTAGAGAGTAAGAAATGGCCACAATTACTGCCGACCACATTGCGTCCGTGTCACTGAAGGACGCCGACTCCAATCCTGACGAGTTTGCCGAAAAGCTGGGCCGAAGCTTCGAGGATTACGGGTTCGCGATCATCGCCGACCACGACATTCCCGACGAGCTGATCCACCGCGCCGAGGAGAAGGCGAAGGCTTTCTTCGCGCTGCCTGAGGCGGTTAAGAAAACATACTTCCTCGCCAACGGCGGCGGACAGCGGGGCTACACGCCTTTCGGGATCGAGACCGCCAAGGGTGCCAAGGCGCACGATCTCAAGGAATTCTGGCACGTCGGCCGCGACCTGCCCGCAGGACACCCGTTCCGCTCGCACATGCCGGACAATGTCTGGCCGTCGGAAGTGCCGAGCTTCAAGGACACGTTCACCGAACTGTTTGCGACCTTCGATCGGACCGGCCTCAAGGTCCTGCGCGCAATCGCCCGCTACCTGAAGATCGACGAGGATTATTTCGCAGACACGGTCCGCGACGGAAACTCAATCCTGCGCGCACTCCACTACCCGCCGCAAAGCGAGCCGACCGGCCAGCACATCCGCGCCGGCGCGCATGAGGACATCAACACGATCACGCTTTTGCTTGGCGCTGAGGAAGCGGGACTCGAGCTTCTGACCAAGGACGGCCGCTGGATCCCGGTGTCACCCAAGCCGGGCGAACTGGTAATCAACATCGGCGACATGCTGCAGCGGCTGACCAACGGCCGCCTCCGCTCGACCTCGCACCGCGTCGTCAATCCGCGGCCGGACCGCGCCAGCCACGCGCGCTACTCGATGCCTTTCTTCCTGCACTTCCGCTCGGACTATCTGATCGAAGCGCTGCCAGGCACCGTGGCAGCCGGCGAAGAGCCGAAGTGGCCGCCGATCACCGCACACGATTACCTCCAGGAGCGGCTGCGCGAGATCAAGCTCGTCTGAATTCCAATGGCTCCTGTCCCGTTCCGGGACAGGTCGTTGAACAAGTCCATGGACTCAGCGCCCCGTGAGAGTCATCCGCCTCACTCTGTTTGAGCAATGCGGTGAGTTTTCGAATGAAATTGCCCGCTTGCGTGTTGGTCCTCGCGGCCGTCGCAACCACCCCAGCCATCGCCCAACGGGCGGAGGGCCGTCAGCCGCGGCGCGCCAGGTCTATGGCGCCGCCGCGGTTGCAGCCAACTATGGCTCGATCACCAGCATCTACCGCTCCGTCGCCCACAATCGCGCGGTGGGCGGAGTCTCCAACAGCTATCACCTGCAGGGCCGAGCGATCGACGTCGCACGCCGCCCCGGCGTTACGCACGCCATGATCGCGACTGCACTGACCCGCGCCGGGTACAGGATGGTCGAGTCCCTGGACGAGGGCGATCACAGTCACTTCGCCTTCGCCGGCCCAGGGACGACGGTCGCGCCGGAGCAAGTCGCCGTGGCCTACCCACCTCCGCCAGATCCGACGGCGCCGAAGCCGCAAGCGGTGCGAGCCGACGATCACGGAACGCTTCGCATCGACCTTCCGCCCGCGCAGCTGGCGTCACGCTAGACCGACAGCTTCGGGTCGCCTTCAAGCACTTCCTGCTTGAGGCGGGGCCGCTCCCCGCCTTCCCACAAGCTCGCTGTATGCCGCACGCGATACCGTAAGGGCCCGCCATCGGGCGTCGTCGCGCGCGTGACTGGCCGCGGAATGCAAACGAACTCGGTCTGCACGGTCTCCAGAGTCGCAGTCACCACCGAATAACCGTGGCCGCCCATGTCGATGAATTCGAGATGCGGCGCATTGTCGGGATTCGTCAGTCGGCGCGCGGCCTCGATGTCGCCCGACTTCGCATATTCAAGCGCGCTGCGGACGCCGCGCTTCAGGGACAGGTTGCAGGTCGCCTCAAACTTGCCGTTTCCGCGATCGGCGGTGAACAGAGGCCGCAGCGGGTGCTTCTTGAGGTTGTACTCCATCGCCTCGGCCATGCCCGGCGCGGAGATGGAGCCGGTGACGAATGCGATGCCAACCGGATCGAACGACTGCGGCGGTAGCGCCTTGGCCGAATAGCCTGCCCAGAAGCTGTGGCGATCGCCCGACACGGTGACCAGCCCACCGATCTTCCGGTCGCGGACGAAATCGTACAGCTCCGCCCTCTCGTGGTAGCTGCCGCTCATGTCGCCGCCGCCGGTGCAAGCATAGCCCGCAACCGGCCACGGCTTCGCCGCTAGCCCTAGCGGAAGATTCTGGGGGTCGAAGCGCCAGTCAAGCGTCGGGTTTGTGGCCGCCCATACCTTCCAGGTGGCCTTGGACTCGGCGAGCTTACTCTTGAACCATGCCTTCTGCTGCCGCCCGAGCAAGGTCATCGGCGCCTCGCCCTTGCGGAAGTTGGGGACCGCCTTGTCACCTACCATGATGACTTCGGGCGGATTGCCGCCGTTGTATGCCCGTCCGCCGTCCAGCACCTCGGTCCATTCTTGCGGAAACATGTTCGGGAAGTCGCCGGGGTCGAGCGCAGCGACCTCCGGCCGCGAAGTCGGGTCCTGCATCATGTAGGCGTGCATGTCGGTGATGATCAGCTCGACGTTCCGGCCGTACCGCAGCGCGCGATAGGCGGTCATGCTTCCGATCGCTGTCCGATTGTTGGGCTCATCGCCGAAGCCGTCGTCGTCGACTTTGGTGATCGGCGTGTTCTTGACCGTGGGCCCTTCAAACGACTGGAGCCCGGGTCCCGACGCCTTGCGGACGCGCGAGGGGATATATTCCCACCAGGCCTGGTTTGCCGCGACCCTGAGTTCCTGCGCCGGCTCGGGCTCACCGTCGTACTGGATCGTGCTCTGCCAGCCTTTCCACGAGAATTCGTGATTGTCGCCCATGCAGATGAACGGGAAATGCGCGCGAGCGTCCTGGATATCGGGATCGCGAACATGGCCCTGGTAGACGACACGGTATCCGGCGAGATCGGTGGGAACGTGGAAGTTGTAGACCTTCCGCGAATTCGGAATCTTGCCGATGTCGTAGACGGTGCGGCCGTAGCGGTGCGCGACCTCCTCCGGGTATTCGACGACCTCGTAAATGAAATCGCCGAGGTGGAGCACGAAGCCGAGACGCTCCTCCGCAGGCTTCCGCTCGTCTTCCCAGATCAGCCGGCGGTAGGCGTTCTGGGCGCCTTCGTTGACGCTCTGGCAGGATACGAAGGCGAAGCTGACGAGCCGCGAATCCTCGTCCGATGGCGCGGTAATCGTGCGGCCCACCCGGCTTCCGGCGCCGGTCGCATCCGTGAAGCGGTACCAGTAAACGGTCGCGGGCCTCAGGCCGCCCGCGAATACCCGGCAGGTCCAGTCGGATTCCGCAAGCACCGGCACCCGGGTTGTCGAAACCACGCGTCTGAACTCCGGGTCCAGCGCCACTTCGACTGTTAGCGCGTGCCGATCGCCGCTATCGAAGGGGCGCCGTGTCCACAGGATCACGCTGTTCGAATCCGGATCGCCCGAGGCTACTCCATCCGGATAAAGGTCGCGCCGCTCGACCCATTTTACGCGAGACTTCGAAACCGCGGCGCTCGGCCATGCGAGCGCTGCGCCAAGCGCCGTGGCGGACGCGATGAATGAACGTCGATCGAGCTTCGTCATGTCGTGACGCTAACGAAACGCCGACAAACCCAACGCCCTATTCAGCAAGCCGGAGCGCCCGTTCGACGAACCGCCGATCGATGCGTCAGGCCGGTGTCACCTCATAGGACCGGGTCCAGGTGATCCCGTCCTCGCTTTCCTCCAGCGTCCCGCCACTCGGCCAGCGCACGTAGAGGTTGCGGTTGCGGTCGATGCCGTTGGTCATCAAGTCCGTTCGCGCGAGCTGTTCATATTTGGTGACGATCTCGTCTTCGGTTCCCTCGGCAGTCACTTCGACCCAAATGCCGTTGCGCCATTCCAGCGTGACATCCTGGCCTTTCCAAGTTCCCGTATATTTGCTGGGAAGCGCGTCGGCTGCGGGTGTCTCCGCAACGGCTTGCGGCTCGTCAGTGGCCTGCGTTTCCTGGGTCGCCGCCGCCGCCTGCTCGGCTTGAGCGGGCTCGGCCGGCCCAAACAGGTCGAGCTGGCCCGCGGCGGCTTTCAGACCTGCCAGTGCGAGCACCACGGCCGTCAAGCCACCAATCCATCCGGTGACGTTATTGAAGAACTTCGGGCGTTCGCCGCCCGCTTCCGGTTGAGGTTCGTCAGTCATCCCGCCCCTGTTGGCCGATGTCGAACGGCGCCGATATGCCATGAAATTCAATCAGCGTCGCGTAGGTTTGCTGGTCCAAATCCATGCGGGAGCAACTCGCCGATACGATGCCGATCGACCGCCGATCCTTCACCATTCGAGCACAGGATTTCGACGTCCCGCCCGGACAGCTGCGCCGCTTCGAAAATCGCCTGCCGGCAGCCTCCGCACGGCGTGCAGACGATCTGGCCGTTCAAGTCGCCATTCTCCGCTCCGCCTCCCGCGATGGCGATCCGTGCAACCTTGCCGAGGCCAAACTGGTGCTGTGCGGCGGTCAAGGCGCTCTGCTCCGCGCAGATGCCGAGACGGTAGCAGGCGTTTTCCATGTTCGCGCCCGTCACGATCTCCCCGTCGACCGATTCCACCGCGCAGCCGACGTGGAACCCCGAATAGGGCGCGTAGGCCTTCAATGCGGCGGATCGCGCCAAAGCGAGCAGGTCTTCTTCCGTCATGCTCTTGTCCTTAAGGCCGTGCACGGGGCATGCGCTAGTCTTCCGAATCTGTGAGTCTGAGTTGATGAAAGCACGGTTGTTCCTGATCGCCGCAACGGTTTGCGTGCTGATCCCCTCGCCGGCCTTTGCTTGGGGAAGACCGGGCATCGCGTCGTGGCGGCGCTTGCGGATGCGCAACTGAGCGGGCTAGCCCGGGCGCATATCAAGGAAATCCTCGGCGGTGCGGAAAGCCTGGACGAGGCTGCGACTTGGCCCGACGAAATGCGGTCAGACCCCGCTCCCTTCTGGCAGAAGAAGTCGGGCCCGTATCACTACGTCACGTTGAACGGGGTGGTCTACGACCATGCTCCGCCCGAAGGCGACGCGCTCGAAGCGCTGAACCGGTACAGCGCGACCCTGCGCGATCCGAACGCCAGCCTCGCTGACAAGCAGCTTGCACTACGTTTCATCGTTCACCTGGTCGGCGACCTTCACCAGCCTCTCCACGTCGGCAAATGCTGCGACAAGGGCGGCAATGAGGTGAAGGTGAAGTGGTTCGGGCGCGACCTGAACCTGCATTCGGTTTGGGATTCAGCGCTGGTCGACGACGAGCAATTGAGCTTCACCGAGTTGGCCGCCAAGCTGCAGCGCCATACCAGCAACGAGGACGTCATCCGCTGGTGGGACATCAACCCGCGCGACTGGATCAGCGAAAGCGGCCAGATCCGCGAGACGCTCTATCCCGAAATGCCGCCCAAGGGTGCGAAGGACAAGAAGGGGCAACCCGCGGTGCCCGAGCTATCCTACGCCTACGTCTACAAGCTCACGCCGGTCATGGAGCAGCGCCTGAAACAGGCGGGCGTCCGCCTCGCTGCCTACCTCAACGCCATCTACGCGCAGCCGCAGCCGGCCGCCCGCTGATGTCCCGCAAGTTCGTCGTCGTCGCGCTTCTGGCGCTGGCCGGTTGCGCGGGCCAGCCTGTCGTATTCGACCCGAACGCGCCGCCGCACCCGATCGAAGTTCAGATCCTTGCGTTCAACGACTTCCACGGCAATCTCGAGCCGCCCGCTCCGGTCGAGATCGCTGAGCCCGACGGAACCAAGCGCAAGATCCAGACCGGTGGAGTCGCGCACCTGGCGGCAGCGCTGACCCAGCTCCGTTCCGGGCACTATAACGGCGTCACCGTATCAGCGGGCGATACGATCGGCGCTTCGCCTTTGATCTCCGCCAATTACCTCGATGAGCCGACGATCGAGGCGATGAACTTGCTCGGGCTCGAGTTCAATTCGGTCGGCAACCACGAATTCGATCGCGGCTCGGAGGAGCTGAAGCGAATGCAATCCGGTGGGTGCGCGAAGTTCACCCGACGCGCACCGTGCGCCGTCGAGCCGTTCATCGGCGCACGGTTCCAGTACCTCGCCGCCAACGTCGTTCAGGCGGACGGCTCTACCGTCTTTCCATCGACCGGAATCAAGCGCTTCGGGCCGGTGACGATCGGCTTCATCGGAATGACGCTCAAAGGAACAGCCAACATCGTGACGCCCTCGGGAGTCAAAGGACTGACCTTCGTCGACGAGGCGGCGACTGCAAACGCCCTGGTTCCTGCGCTGAAAGCGCAAGGGGCGGACGCGATCGTCCTGCTCATCCACCAGGGTGGGAAGACGGCTCAGTTCACTGCCGGCAATTCCTGCGACGGCCTCAGCGGCGACATCCTCCCGATCCTGTCGAAACTCGATCCCGCGATCACCACCGTCGTGTCCGGCCACACGCACTGGGCCTACATCTGCAACGGAACTGCGGAGACCGGGGCCGGCCGGCTGATGACCAGCGCCGGCAAGAACGGCTATTTCGTTACCGACATCCGCCTGAACTTCGACCGTTCGAGCCACCAGCTGATCCGCCAGGGCGCCAGCAATGTCGTCGTCGGCAATGGCGAGCACGGGACCGACGCCGCCGCTCAGGCGCTGGTGAGCCGCTATGCGGAGGCCGTGGCTCCGATCGCGTCCAAGGTCGTCGGCCATTTGACCGAGAAAGCCGGTACCGACGCGGACGACGGCGAAAGCGCAGCGGCCGACCTCATCGCCGACGCCCTGCTCGGCTCGACACGCGCTCCGGAGAATGGCGGCGCCCAGCTCGCGCTCGTCAATGCGACGGGCGTGCGCATCGCGCTGCCGGCGGGGGACGTGCTCTACAAGGACGCGTTCGCGATGATGCCGTTCGGGAACAATCTCGTCGTAATGACCCTGACTGGCGCGCAGCTGAAAGCCGCGCTGGAGCAACAGTACGCAATTCCACTCGAGGCGGGCCGCACGCGACCTGCGGCGCTCGCGCCCTCGGAGGGGTTCGCCTACGCCGTTGACATGTCCAGGCCTGAGGGAAGCCGCGTGACCGACATGCGGCTGAATGGAAAGCCTGTCAGCCCTTCAGGCCGCTACCGGGTCGTCGTGAACAATTATCTCGCATCGGGCGGGGACAGCCTGACGGCATTCACCAAAGGAACCGAGCTGACCGACAAGGGCGTCGTCGATCTCGACGCATTCGTCGCCTGGATCGCACCGGGGAGGTCACCGCCGAGGCCTGATCGCGTGCGCTTTCTCCCTAGCGCAGCGGCGGTTCGTCGAAACTGCGCAGCTTGCGCGAATGCAGGCCCTCGCCTTCCTTCAACAGCAAGCCCAACGTCTGGATGCCGATCCGGAGGTGCTGGCCGATCGACGTTTCGTAGAAGTCGTTCGCCTGACCTGGAAGCTTGAGCTCGCCATGAATCGGCTTGTCCGAGACGCACAGCAATGTTCCGTAGGGCACCCGGAAACGGTAACCCTGCGCAGCCACCGTCGCCGATTCCATGTCGATCGCCACGGCTCGGCTCTGGTTGAAGCGCTTCGCAGACTGGGTGAAGCGAAGCTCCCAGTTGCGGTCGTCGGTGGTGACGACGGTGCCCGTCCGCAGCCGGGTCTTGACGCTGTCCTCGTCCCCACCGGTGACCTGCACTGTCGCCTCGAACAATGCCCGCTGGACCTCGGCGATCGCCGGCAATGGGATTTCCACCGGAAGTACATCGTCGAGAACATGATCGTCGCGAAGGTAAGCGTGAGCGAGGACATAGTCGCCGATCCGCTGGGTCGGGCGAAGGCCGCCGCAATGGCCGATCATCAGCCACACCTCGGGCCGAAGCACGGCGATGTGATCGCAAATCGTCTTCGCATTCGAAGGGCCGACGCCAATATTCACGAGCGTGATGCCCCGCCTCCCTCGGCGATGAGGTGGTAGGCCGGCATCTGGTGCCGCCGCCATGTGCCCGCTGCGATCTGCGCTTCGGCATCGGTCAGGTGACTGCGATCATAGAATCCCCAGGCACCGACAGGCCGGTGTAGGGACTGCCCTCCCGCCGAAGCTCATCGATCGCAAAGCGGACGAACTCGTCGACGTAGCGGACGTAGTTGGTGAACAGGACGAAGTGCTGGAAGTGGCCGCTGTCGGTGCCAGTGTAATGCTTCAGCCTCGCCAGGCTGAAGTCGGTCCGGGGCCGTCGAACAGGGCCAGCGGCCGTGCGTCTCGCATCGAGTAATCCCAGTCGCCGTCCGCGATCTCATCGCCGATGTGGGACAGCTCGTTCGACGGGAACCATCGCGATAGCTCGGCGGCAGTCACCCGGTCGACATTGATCCCGCTTCCGTCGAGCACGTAGGGATACGGGATCTCGCTCTCGCTGCGTCCCACCTCGACGACGACGCCATAGTCGGCGACGAGATATTCGAGCTGCGTCTTGAGATAGTCGCGGAACATCGCGGGCCGGGCGATGCTGCAGGCGTAGGTTCCGGGCTGCGTCAGGCGGGCGAAGGCCCGGGTCAGGCGTCCGGCGGTCTGGTCGCCGCGATAGGTGACGCGAAGTTCGGGATAGGCAAATGCGCGGTCCGCCCTCAGCGCTGGATCCGGTTGTGTTCCGTTTTCACAATAAGCGGCAAGCGCTTCACGAAGACTGGCGACCGACTGGTCGTAGATGGAACAGAGCTGGTCGAGGATTGCCGCGATGTCGTTGGATGCCATGAGCCGGCACGCTTGGCCTCAACGACCCCGCAGACAAGGATTTTGTTGTGACAGTCCCGTGGATCAGTGCTGCATCTGCAGGTTCGTCATCTCCGGCCCCGGCATCACATTGTGGTTCATATGGGACATGATCCAGATCGTCCCGATCATCACCAGGAAGACGATCAGCACGCCGAACGCGAGCGCGAGGACGTTGTTGGTATTGTCCGGCCCGCTGGTGATGTGGAGGAAGAAGACGAGGTGAACGCCCATTTGCGCGATGGCGAGCACCACCAGGCCCACGGCAACGCCCGGACCCCACAGGGCACCCGTCGAGGCAACCCAGAACGAAATGCCGGTTAGCAGCAGGGCCAGGCCGAGGCCGATGACATAGGCCCAGGTTTCGCTGACGATATTGCTGTGCGGCTGGCCCGGCGCGACGTCGAGCAGATGGTCCTCGTTCTGGCTCATGGCAGCGTCCCGATCAGATAGACGATGGTGAAGATGGCCACCCAGATGATATCGAGGGCGTGCCAGAAGATGCTGAGGCAGAGCAGTCGGCGGACGATGTGCTCCCTGAAACCCTTCGCCCAGATCTGCGCCATCATCGTCCCGATCCACAGCAGGCCGGCCGTGACGTGGGCGCCGTGGCAGCCGACGAGTGTGAAGAAGGATGAGAGGAAGGCGCTCCGCTGCGGCCCGCGCCCTCGCCGATCATGTAGGTGAACTCGTAGACCTCGATAAACAGGAAGATCGCGCCGAGCACACCGGTCACGAGCAGCCAGATCTGCGTCCAGGCCATGTTCTTCCGCCTCGCCGCGATCATCGCCAGCCCGCAGGTGAAGCTGGACAGCAGCAATGCGACGGTTTCGATCGCAACCAGTCTGCGGTCGAACAGCTGGTTGGTCGTCGGCCCGCCATCCGTCGCATTGACCAACGAGGCGTAGGTGGCGAACAGGGCCGAGAAGAGGATCATGTCCGAAAGGACGAACAGCCAGAAGCCGTACGGGACGACGATGCTCTTCGATTCCGGACCGCGGTGGCCGAGGCCCGTGTCTTCCGAGCCTCCGTGCGTCAGTCCGACGGCTGCAGCTTCAGTGGTCATGTGGACTGACTCAGATTGTGCAGATGTTCCATGCGAATTCGGCGCCGCTCACGAGCGTTCTTCCGCACCTCGTCGACGGGGATGATGTGCTCATGCTCGTCCTGCCAGGCGTACCAGACGAAGACCGCGAAGGCGCCGATCAGGCCGAGGATGGCGAGCCACCAGATGTGCCAGATCACTGCGAAGCCGCAGACGGAAGCGAAGAAGGCGCAGATCACGCCGACCGGAGTGCTCACCGGCATTTCGATCGGCTGGTAGTCGGGCTCCTTGATCAGGGCATCCTGCTTGATGGCGGTCTGCTTGCGGGTCCAGTAGGCCTCTTCGCCGTGAACGTCGGGAAGCACTGCGAAATTGTAGTGTGGCGGCGGCGAGAGCGTCAGCCATTCCAGCGTACGGCCGTCCCACGGGTCGCCGGTGACGTCCATGCGCTGGTCGCGCGTCTTGATCGAATACCACAGCTGCACGACGGTCAGGACGATCCCGACGCCGATGATCACCGCGCCTAGCAACGCAACGTGCAGCCACGGAGCGAAGCTGGGGTCGGAGATGTGCTGCATGCGCCGCGTGCCGCCCAGAAGCCGAGCACATAGAGCGGCATGAAGGCGAGGTGGAAGCCGATGAACCAGCACCAGAAGACCGCTTTGCCCAGCCCCTCGTGAAGCATGAAGCCGAACGCCTTCGGGAACCAGTAAGTGTAACCGGCCATCAAGGCGAAAACGACGCCGCCGATGATCACCTGGTGGAAGTGGGCGACCAGGAACAGGCTGTTGTGGACGATGAAATCGACCGGCGGAATGGCGAGGAGAACGCCAGTGAGGCCGCCGATCACGAAGGTCAGCATGAAGCCGATCAGATAGTACATCGGTACCGTGAAGCGGACGCGGCCGCCGTACATCGTGAACAGCCAGTTGTAGATCTTCACGCCGGTCGGAATGCCGATGATCATGCTGGCGATGCCGAAGATCGCGTTGATGTTCGCGCCCGCTCCCATCGTGAAGAAGTGGTGCAGCCAGACCATGAAGGAGATGATGCAGATGGCGAGGGTCGCGAAGACCATCGAGCGATAGCCGAACAGCGGCTTGCCCGAGAACGTCGCGGCGACTTCCGAGTAGATTCCGAAGGCGGGCAGGATGAGGATGTAGACTTCCGGATGCCCCAAACCCAAATCAGGTTCATGTAGAGCATCGAGTTGCCGCCGCCGTCGTTCGTGAAGAAGTGGAAGTCGAGGTAGCGGTCGAGCATCAGCATCGCCAAGGTCGCGGTGAGGACCGGGAAAGCGGCAAGGATCAGCAGGTTCGAGGCCAGCGAAGTCCAGCAGAACACCGGCATGCGCAGGTAGCTCATGCCCGGCGCGCGGATCTTCAGGATCGTCGTCACGAAATTGACGGCGGTCAGGACGGTTCCGACGCCGGATATCTGCAGCGCGACAAGGTAGTAATCGACCCCGACACCGGGGGAGAATTCCTTCTCGCTGAGCGGCGGGAAGGCGAGCCAGCCGGTCCGCGCGAACTCGCCGATGAACAGGCTGAGATTGATCAGCAGCGCGCCCGATGCGGTCAGCCAGAAGCTGACGTTGTTCATCGTCGGGAAGGCCACGTCGCGAACGCCGAGCTGCAGCGGCACGACGAAATTCATGAATCCGATGACAAATGGCATCGCCACGAAGAAGATCATGATCGTGCCGTGAGCGGAGAAGATCTGGTTGTAATGCTCGGGCGGCAAATACCCCTGCGAAGCGCCGATCGCCATCGACTGCTGCGCGCGCATCATGATCGCGTCCGCGAAGCCTCGCACCAGCATTAGCAGCGCCAGGACGATATACATGATGCCGATGCGCTTGTGGTCGGTGGAGGTGATGTATTCGTCGCGAAGATAAGGCCACCAACCCTTGCGCCAGACGAGGATGGCGACAGCCGCGACCGTCACGAGGACCACGGCCGACGTGATCAGCGGGATCGGATCGTGGAACGGAATGGCGTCCCAGGTCAGCTTGCCGAAAATGACACTCATCCCGCGGGACTTTCAGCTTGTGGGTTGTGCGGCAGCTGCTGCGGAGGCGGCGCCTTGTTCGCGACGATGGCGTCGAACAGTCCCGGCGCAACCGCGCCGTAGGTCATCGGCTTCACATAGCTGCTCGGCTTGGAAAGCTCGGCAAAACCCTTGGCGTCGAGCGCAGCCCCCTGCCCGCGCGCGCCCTGGGCCCACATCGCGAACTGGTCGGGCGGCAGGACCTCGGCCTTGAACTCCATCCCGGGAAAGCCGTCGCCGCTGAAATGGGCCGACAATCCGCCATAGGTGCCGGGGCGATCGGCCTGAAGGTTCAGGCGCGTCTGCATCCGCGGCATGGTGTAGATCATCGTCCCGAATTGCGGGACGAAGAAGACGTTCCAGACGGTGCCCGATGTTAAGCGGAAGCTGACCGGCGTGCCTTGGGGACGACCAGCCGATTGACGGTGGCAATACCTTGATCGGGGTAGATGAAGAGCCACTTCCAATCGAGCGAAACGACTTCGACGTTCAGCGCCGGCTTGTCAGAGACCAGCGGCTTGCTCGGCTCCAGGTCGTGGCTCCCGATCCAGGTGATGCCGCCCAGCAGCATGATCGTCAGCGCCGGGATCGACCAGACGACGAGCTCGACGGCGCCCGAATATTCCCAGTCCGGAAGGTAGGTCGCCTTCTTGTTGCCGCGGCGGAACCACCAGGCGAATGCGACCGTCGCGATCATCGTCGGGATGATGATCGCCAGCATGATCGCGGTCGAATTGATGAGGATCGTTTTCTCGGCCTGGCCGACCGGCCCGACCGGGTCGAGGATGCCCCGATCGCATGCAGACCCCAGCAAAATTAGGCCGGAGAGCGCGCCAAGCCGGACTGCCAGTCTCAGCTGACAACCTTCATTTCGATCTTGACGCGCGAATGAATTCACGGTCCCCACCGACTTGAAACTGGGTCGAAGCCCAGACGAATGCGAACTGGTCGGGGTTCCCTTAGGCCCGGCCATTTCCCGGGGCAATAAGGCGAAAGGCGGCCCACGAAATAGTGGAAACTACGTAGGCATTGCAGACATCCATGGCTCGGCTAGGGTCGGAAAGAGCTATGAAACGCATTGCCATTCCTCTCACCGCTACGCTCACGGTGCTCGCCTCGCCCGCTATCGCCCAAGCTCCCGCGCAGGCCGTCGCGGCCACTGCACTGCCGAATGGAGTCGAAATTTCCAACGGCGCCGCGACCATCCGTGTCCAGGCGCTGACCGACTCCATTATCCGAGTGCGGATCGCCCGAGGCGGAGCGTTCCCCGAGGACGCCAGCTGGGCCGTTTCGGCGGCTACTCGACACGAAGGTGTGCCCGTCCAATCCCTTGCCGACGGCTTCCAGACCCATGCCCTGCAGGTTCACGTCTCGCCAAAGTCACTCGGATTGACGATCACCGACCGGCAGGGCCTGGTCGTCGTTCGCGATAACGAAGCGCGACCGCTCCAGTTCGACGGCAACGGCTTCACACTTCGCAAGTCCACTCCCGCCGCCGAGCAATTCTACGGATTCGGCGACAAGACCGGGCCCTTCAATCGGCGCGGCGCGAGCTACGTCAACTGGACGACAGACGCATGGGTTTCGATCGCGGAACCGACCCCATCTACAAGTCGATCCCCTTCTATATCGCCACCGGCGACAAGGCCGGCGCCTACGGCCTGTTCCTCGATAACACGTTCCGCAGCGGCTTCGATTTTGCCCATCGCGACCCGGAAACTGTGGCCATCTCCGCCGACGGCGGCCCGATCGATTATTACATCATCGCCGGTCCAACCGTTCCGGACGTCGTCCGCCGCTACACCGATCTGACGGGCAAGGCGCCGCTGCCGCCGCGCTGGGGCATGGGCTACCAGCAGTCTCGCTACAGCTACATGACCGCGACCGAGGTCCGCGATATCGCCGCTCGGCTCCGATCCGAACGAATCCCGTCCGACGTCATCTGGCTCGACATCGACTTTCAGGACCGCAACCGCCCTTCTCGACCAACGCCGAGACCTTCCCCGACCTGAAGGGCCTCGCCCATGACGTCGGCGAAAGGGCTTCAGGCTTGTCGCCATCACCGACCTGCACGTCGCGGCTGCCGCTAACCAAGGCTATGCTCCCTACGACAGCGGGATCGCCGGCGATCATTTCCTGAAGAATGCGGACCGCAGCCTGTACGTCGCGCCGGTCTGGCCCGGTCCGTCGGTCTTCCCGGATTTCACGCGCAAGTCGAGCCGCGACTGGTGGGGCAACCTCTACAAGCCCTTCGTTGCCGATGGCATCGCCGGCTTCTGGAACGACATGAACGAGCCGGCGATTTTCGAGACGCCGACCAAGACCATGCCGCTGTCGACCACGCATCGCGTCGATAGCGACGACTTCGCCACGCGCACCGCTACGCATGCCGAGCTTCACAACGTCTACGGAATGGAAAACAGCCGGGCGACTTACGACGGATTGCTGAAACTGCGCCCAAATGTCCGCCCGTTCGTAATGACTCGGGCAACATTTGCGGGCGGGCAAAAGTTTGCGGTGACCTGGACTGGCGACAACAACTCCACCTGGGATCACCTGAAGCTCGCGGTCCAGCAGATGCTCAACCTCGGCTTGTCAGGCATCTCCTGGTCGGGCGCGGACATCCCGGGCTTCATCGGCGGCGCAAGTCCGGAACTTGCCACCCGCTGGTATGAGATCGCCGCCTTCACACCGGTCTTCCGCGGCCATGCTGCCAACAACGCCCCCGGGCCGAGCCGTGGGTTGACGGTCCGGATCACCTCGCCATCCGCCGCCGCTTCATCGAGGAGCGCTATCGCCTGCTCCCTTACTTCTACGAGGTCGCCGAGCAGAACACGCGCACTGGCGACCCGATCATGCGGCCGACCTTCTACGATTATCCGGAGCTCGCGAAATCGCCCTGCGATCAGGCCATGGCCTTCACGCTGGGGCGCGACGTCCTGGTCGCACCCTCGCCCAAACCGGAATCGACGCATCCCTACGATGCCTGCATGCCCGCCCCGGATGGTACGATTACTGGTCCGGCCTCCCGGTCTCCGGCGAGCGCAAGGACGGTACGCCGTTCGAAGTCGTCCGCGAAACGCCAAGGCTCGACCGGCTGCCCGTCTTTGTTCGGCCCGGGGCGATCATCGCGAAGCAGTCGCTGATCCAGAGCACCTCCGAAACGCCTCAAGGCCCGCTCGAGATTCACGTCTATCCGGGGCACGATTGCAGCGGTAAACTCTACTGGGATGACGGCGTGAGCATTCGTGGCGCGACGCTTCGCCAAACCGTCCGCTGCACGCTCGGCAAGGACGGCATCATGCTGCACTTCGACAAGCGCGAAGGCGGGTTCAAGCCGTGGTGGAAGCAGATTGCGGTCACGATCCACGGGTGGAGCGGCCCAGCCCGCGTTCGCGGCGTGAGGGATGTCGAAGCCGATGCCGCCTCACGGACGGTTCGCTTCACGATCCCGGACCAGAAGGCAGCAGCGGACTTCGTGCTCAGCCGCTTCTGATGGAGTTCGCGCGCCCGTCGAAGCCAAGGCTGGTCCTGTTCGCATTCGGGACTTTGCCTTCAACATCTACTGGCAGAGCGTGATGCTCTTCCTGTTGTTCTACTACACGGACGCGTTGGACATCCCGATCGCGGTCGCGGCAACCACCTACATGGTCGCCTCCGTTTGGGACGGGATCGCGAATTTTGCGGCTGGAGTGCTCGTCGACCGCCGCCACGGCTCCTTGCGCTATGGTGCGATCCTGACCGCCGGAGCGATCCCGCTCGGGGTCTGCTTCATCCTGATTTACATGCCGCCAATCGGCAGCGGTGCGGTCATGGTCGCCGGAGTGCTTGGTGCCCATCTGCTGTTCCGGACTGCCTACGCAGCGGTCAACGTTCCCTATCTCGCCATGACGGCGCGGATCAGCGCGGACCCTGGCGATCGCGCCTTCGTTGCCGGAATGCGGATGCTGTTCGGCACCGCCGCGGCAGTGATGATCGCGCTGTGCACCGTCCCCCTCGGCCGGTGGCTCACCGGATCGAGCGCATCCGAAGCCTATTTCGCGGCTGCCATGCTGTTCGCAACGATCGGGGCGATCATCCTCGTGATCGTCGGCGTCACTTATCGTGAGAGCGCTCCAATCGAACGCCCGCTCCCGGCAAGCGTGCGCGATGCCCTCGCCAGCCTGGCGCACAACCGCGCATTCATCACCCTGAGCGCAGCGATGACGGCGATGATCGTCGGCATCACCATCCTCAACAAGTCGGTGCTCTACTATTTCAAGTATCTTCTCGACGATCCCGAAGCCGGCCAACTGGCGTTGGCGTCGATGGGAATCGTCAGCGGCGCCGCGATTCCATTCTGGATGCTGCTCGGCCGGGCGGTCGGACTGCGCGCCCTATGGATGATCGCTGCAGGCGTCGGCATTGCGGCGCTCGTGTTCTTTGCCGTGGCCGACATTCACCAGTCAGGGCTGATGCAGCTGTTCCTGATCGCAATGCAGGTGATGATCGTCGGGCTGAACTTCATCTTCTGGGCCATGCTGCCCAACACGATCGAATATGGCGAGCAGGCGACGGGCGTGCACGTGGAAGGCACGGTTTTCGGAGTCGCGGCACTGCTGCAGCGCATCGCCATCGGCATCGCCACCGCGATTCTCGGCTGGAGCTTTGCCTCGGCCGGCTACATCGCCAACATCCACCAGAGCAGCGCGACACTCAGCGGGATGCGAACGACGATCATCTTCGCGCCGATGCTGTTCCTGGCGCTTTCCTGCGTGGCGATGCTGCTCAACCCGCTCGGGCGCGAGAGGGCGCCCAAGCGGACCCGGCCCGAGCCCGCTTAGGCGGTCAGCTGGAACGTGCCGTGGACGCCCTCGGCCTCGGCCGATGGAGCGATCCACACATCGAAGGTCCCGGGCTCGACCGTCGGCGTGTTGGCAACGCCATAGAACAGCAGGTCATCGCGCTTGAGCGTGAAGCGCACGACTTCCGACTGGCCTGGCTCCAGCTTCACCTTGCGGAAGGCCTTCAGCTCACGGACCGGCCGCGTGACGCTGCCTACACGGTCGTGGATATAAAGCTGGACCACCTCTTCGGCGGCGCGCTTGCCACTGTTGGTGACCCGCGCCGACACCGAGATTTCGCCGGTCATCGGCAGGCTCGGCCCGCTGATTGCGAAGTCGCTGTAGGCGATCTTGCCGTAGGTGAGGCCGTGCCCGAACGGGTACAGGGCCGTGTTGGTGATCCCCCGGAACCGTGCCTTGTAATCATCGAGTTTGGGGTCGGGGTTCGGACGGCCGGTCGTCTTGTGCGCGTAGAAATAAGGCTGCTGACCCGACAGATGCGGAAAGCTCGCCGGCAAGCGGCCGGACGGGCTGTATGCGCCGAACAGTACGTCCGCGATCGAATTGCCGGTCTCCGTCCCGAGGAACCAGGTCGCGAGGATCGCCGGCGCATCCTTGACGGCACCTTCGAGCGCCAGGGCGCGACCGTGCTTGAGGACCACGACGATCGGCTTGCCCGTCTTTGCCACCGCCTCCGCAAGGTCCTGCTGCGGCTTCGGCAGCACAATGTCGGCGCGCGACTGAGCCTCGCCCGACATCCCCTGGGATTCGCCGATGGCAAGGACCACGATGTCTGCTGCCTGCGCAGCGGCGACCGCCTGATCAATGCCCCGGGAATCGGCTGCTCGACCTTAGAGCCTTCAACGGCGACGATCGAATTCTTGTCGGCGACGGCAGCACGGACGCCCGTTTCGAGAGACACCGCATTGGCGTCCGAGCCATAGACCACCCATGGTCCGACCAGGTCGTGCTGGCCGCTCGCGAACGGCCCGATCAGCGCGATCTTCTTGCCCGAGCGCGGCAGCGGAAGCAGGTCGCCTTCGTTTTTCAAAAGGACGATCGACTTGCGCCCGGATTCCCGAGCCACAGCCCGGCTGCGCGGGAGCATCGAGCGCGACTTCTCGCGCTTCTCGTCGATCCGGCGGAACGGATCCTCGAACAGGCCGAGCATGTGCTTCGCTGCAAGCACTCGCCGGACAGATGTGTTCAGCGTTGCCTCGGGGACCTCGCCGCTGCGGACCAGGTCGGGAAGGTACATGCGGTAGAGACCGCTCTGCATGCTCATGTCGACGCCGGCCAAGAAGGCGATCCTCGCGGCGTCGCGCCCATCCTTGGCGTAGCCGTGTTTGATCATCTCCTCGTCGCCCGTGTAGTCGGACACGACGAAACCCTGGAAGCCCCACTCGCCGCGCAGCAGGTCGGTCAGCAGCCAGTGGTTGCCGGTCGCCGGAATCCCGGAGATTTCGTTGAACGAGGCCATGGCGGACAACGCGCCGGCATCGAAGCCAGCCTTGTATGGTCGAAGATAGACCTCGCGCAGCGTGCGCTCCGAAATGTCGACCGTATTATAGTCGAGTCCCGCCTCCGCCGCGCCATAGGCAGCGAAGTGCTTCACGCAGGCGAGGAAGTGCTCGTTGGACTTGAAGTCGCTGCCCTGGAAGCCGTGCACGCGAGCCGCCGCGAACAGGCTGCCGAGCAGCGGGTCCTCGCCGCCGCCCTCAACGCCGCGGCCCCAGCGCTGGTCGCGGGCCACGTCGCACATGGGGGCGAAGTTCCAGTCGATGCCCGCCCCGGCCGCTTCGAAAGCGGCGACTTCGGCGGTCCGCCGTGCAAGCTCCGGCTCAAAACTCGACACTTCGGCAAGGGGAACCGGAAAGATCGTGCGGTGGCCGTGAATGATATCGGCCGCGAAGATGAGCGGGATCTTGAGGCGCGATTCCTTGACGGCGGCAGTCTGCATGATGCGCGCCATGCGGGCGCCATTGCCGTTGAAGACGCCGGTCAGCTGTCCCTGGCGCGTTTCCTCGAGCTGCTTGGGGAAGTTGCTGTCGCTCGGCGGGTTCAAAGCAGCCGCCGCGCCTCCGCCCCAGGCGGAGGCCATCAGGCTCAGCTGACCTGCCTTCTCTTCGAGCGTCATGCGTCCGACGAGATCGTTGACGAAGCCCGGAACCTCCATCCGCCCCGCGGCCTGCAGCAGCGCTCGCGCCGGGCTTGCCAGCCAGGCTGCTGCGGCGCCTGCGCCCATGAGCGCGGCCCTGCGCGAAATGCGCGTATCGAGCATTCTATCTCCCCTTCACTCGCTCTGCGTGGCGCTTCCGAGCTAACCGCCGGATCAGAGTCTTGACGCATGTTGTAACCGGTTACATGACCTAGCCGGTAACGGATTGCAATTACCCATCGGGTGACTTTTGCTGCAATTGGCTTTCAAAGGACCCCATGGCCGACGCGACCATTCGTGATGTTGCTCGCCGAGCGCAAGTCTCGGTTGCCTCGGTGTCGCGCGTCCTCAACCGGCTGGACAATGTCAGCGAGGAGACCCGCGCACGCGTTACGGAGGCGGTCCGCGAACTCGGTTACGTGCCGCACGCCGGGGCACGTAGCCTGAGCCTCGCGCGGACCAATGCGATCGGTGTCGTCCTCCCGGATTTCCACGGCGAGTTCTTTTCCGAGATCGTGCGCGGGATGGACCGGGAGGCGAGCCGGCGCGGCTACATGCTCCTGCTCTCAAACGTCCATGCGGGAAGCGAGCAGTCGGCAAACGCGATGCGCGCCATGCGTGGACGTGTCGACGGACTGGTCATCCTTGCACCGCATTTGTCGGAGGACGAGCTTGCCGATGCCGTTCCTCGCGGTACGCCGGCCGTGCTCATCAACACCCGCGGCGATGCTGGCGGACATCCCGGCGTCCGCCTCGACAATGCCGCCGGGGCCGAGGCGGTCGCGGACCATCTCGCCTCGCTTGGCCGGACGAGGATCGTCCACATCGCTGGCGCGGCTGGGAACATCGACGCGCAGCAGCGCGCGGACGCTTTCCTCGCGGCGCTGCAACGGCGCGGAATCGCCGTCCAGGTCATCGAAGGCGACTTCCTTGAGGAATCCGGCGAGGCCGCCATCGAAGCTTTGCTCAAGGCCGGCGAGAGCTTCGACGGTGTCTTCGCCGCCAACGACATGATGGCCAGCGGCGCACTGCAGGCGCTGAACCGCGCTGGACTCCGTGTGCCGGAGGACGTCGCCGTGGTCGGCTTCGACGACGTGCCGCTCGCACGGCACATCGGTCTTACTACTGTGCAGGTCCACATCGCCGAGCTCGGAGCTCGCGCGCTCGACCGCCTCATTTCGATCCTCGAGGGCAAGGAGGATCCCGGCGGCCAGGAGTTGCACAAGCCTGAGCTCGTCATTCGTTCAACGACCGATCCGAAAGCCAATCCCCGATAATGCTCCTCAACCGTCGCACGCTTCTCAAGAGTTCTTCACTTCTCGTCGCCGGCAGCGCGCTACCGGCCTGCACGTCGATCACCTACGGTTCGTCCGGCCGAACTCTGCCCGCCTTCTACGAGGACATCGAAAAGCGGACCTTCCGCTTCTTCTGGAAAACCGTGAACCGGAAAAACGGCCTCGTTCCCGACCGCTGGCCGACGCCGTCGTTCAGCAGCATAGCCGCGGTCGGTTTCGCGCTTCCGGCCTACGCTGTCGGAGTCGAGCGCGGCTGGTGTACCAGGGCGGAGGCGCGCGACCTGACCCTGACGACACTGCGCTTCTTCTGGAACGCGCCGCAGGGCCCGGAGCCCACCGGCGTTTCTGGCCACAAAGGCTTTTTCTACCATTTCCTCAACATGGAGACGGGGCTTCGTCACAGGACGAACGAACTTTCCAGCGTCGACACCACGATCCTCCTGATGGGCGTGCTGTTCTCCGCCCAATATTACGACCGCGACGATCCCGCCGAGCGTGAGATCCGCCAGCTTGCCAACGCCATTTATGCCCGCGCCGACTGGAAATTCTTCCGTTATGACGGCCGTCCGCAAATCTCGATGGGGTGGCAGCCGGAAAGCGGCCTCATCGAGCGCAACTGGGACGGCTACAACGAGGGGATGTTCGTCTACATCCTCGCGCTCGGCGCCCCGGTCCACGCCGTGCCGCCGAACAGCTGGGACTATTGGACCGCGCCCTATCCGAACTTCTGGCGTGGCGAGGGTCCGACCCGGAGAATCGCCTTCGCACCCCTGTTTGGGCACCAGTACAGCCACCTCTTCATCGACTTCCGCGGCATTTACGACGCGCCGATGCGCGCTGCCGGGTTCGACTATTTCGAGAACAGCCGCCGCGCGACCTATGGCAACCGCGCCTATTGCATCGCCAACCCGATGCGGTGGGATGGCTATTCCGATCGCATCTGGGGCCTCACCGCATGCGACGGCCCGGGCAACTTCGAGCTGCCGTTCAAGGGCGAGACACGGACCTTCTACGGCTATTCCGCCCGAGGACCGATCGGCGAGCCCGATGGTCGTGACGACGGCACGCTCGCTCCTACGGCCGCGCTTTCGTCCCTTCCGTTCGCTCCGGAAATCGTGATCCCGGCGGCGGAGGCCATGCTCAACTATCCCGGGCTCTACTGCGACTACGGCTTTCGCGATTCCTTCAATCCGAGCTTCCGATTTTCGGATCGCAAGCTGGAGACCGGCTCAATCGATCCGAACAGCGGCTGGGTCGCGACCGATTACCTCGGCATCGACCAGGGCCCGATCCTTCTCCAGGCCGCCAACTACCGCGACGATTTCGTCTGGCGCTACACGCGTCAGGTCCCGCGATCCGGCTCGGGCTGAAGCGAGCAGGGTTCACCGGGGTTGGCTTTCATCCTAGTCGTCATTGCGAGGAGCAAAGCGACGACGCAATCTAGCTGCGCGATAGCCTGGATTGCTTCGATGCGCTCGCAATGACGATTATTTGAGGCGTACGACCCGGCTGAGCTTCGACACGCCAGTCTCGTTGAACGCCTCGATCGCCACCCAGTAGGGCACGCCCACGTTCAGTGAGCGCAAGTCCTTCTGCAGCGTCGCTCCGCTGCCAAGATCGTCGGCCCATAGCTGATAGGTGTGGGTCAGCCGGTCGGCCCGCGTGCCGAAGCGGATGTTGTAGCCGACCGCGCCGGGCACCCGTGCCCAGCGAATCGTGGCATCGCGCTGATCCCGGTGACGCTGGCCAACGACGCTCGACGGCTGCGAAGGAGCGCGTCCATCGGCGTTTCCGAACACACGCAAATCGCTGATCGCCAGGTTCGCTCCACCGACATGGCCGTGGACGTAGCGCACGAAGCGCGCGCGCACCGGCTGCGGCAGCTCGATGTAGGCATTGGGCCGATCGCGCCGCGGGCCGTCGGGCTTCGCCAGAGGCTGCCAGGTCCGGCCATCGACCGAATGCTGAAGCTCGAACTCGGTGTAGATGTCCGGCGCATCCGCAAAGCGCCCCGACTTGTAGTCCGTGTAGTTGACCTGCACCGCGCGCACCGTGTCGACCGCCCCGAGGTCGACGGTCAGCGTTTCGCCGGCCTTGTTGGCGGCTGCGACCCAGAAGGTGCGCGGATTTTCGTCGGTGACCTGTTCGGCCACGAACTCGCCGAGGGTCGAAGAGGCCGCAGCCGGCTTGCGGTAGGACAGCAGCATCCAGCCGGTGAACAGGCTGTTCGGGTCGTTGACCTTCGTCGTCGGCATGTACTGCGGGAAGTCCTGGAAGCGCGAGGACGCCCACATCTGACCGTCCGCCTCGAACTTGGTCGGGAACATGTTGATCCGCCGCTCGAACGTCCAATTGTAGCCGATCCACGGCGTGCCGGTGTTCCACCAGTTCCCGTAATTGTCCTCGAAGGTAGAGCCGTGGCCGGCCCCTGGACGAAACCGCCCGGCTTGTAGGCGATGGGATTGTACTCAGCGTAGGTGAACGGCCCCAACGGCTTGTCGGACACGTAGGTACCGTTTCCGTAAACGTTGAACTCCGTTCCCGGCGCTCCGTACTGCAGGTAATATTTGCCGTTGTGCTTGGTCACCCACGCGCCCTCGACATAGGGCCGCGTCGGCTGGCCGTTGGCGAGCAGGCCGTTGTGGTCCTGTCCGAACCGCTCCCAGCCATGCTTTTCCGGCTGAAGGTTGAACAAGGTGGTCGGCTTGCCCTTGTAGATTAGCTTGCCGTCCTCGAACGCGATCTCGATGCCGTAGATCGGAAAAACATTGCTGCTGTTCCAATAGAGGTACCAGCGGCCGTCATCGTCCTTCAGCAAGCCCGGATCCCACGGCCCCGGCGGGATTTCGCCGGGTTTCATCTTCTCTAGATATTTGTCATCCACCGCGCCCGGCAGGTCGGGCATCGAGCGGGCCAGGAAGTCGAGCTTGCCGGTTTCGGGCGCGGTCGTGACCAGGATCGAGCCGGGGCGGGTGAATGACATCGACGGCCAGATGATCAGCCGGTCACCGTCCGAGGCCACCGCGGGCGCGACGATGCCGCCGAAGGGCCAGCGCGACGGGGTGATGAACGTCCAGTCGATGAGGTTGGTTGAGCGCCAATATCCATCGGCCAAGGTCTGGAAGAGATAATAGGCACCCTTGTGCCGGACGATCGCGGGGTCGGCGCCGGTGCGGTAGCTGATGCCGTTGTTCGTCTGCTCCCAATTGTATCGGTAATCCACGTCGACCGGATTGATGTATGTCCGCTTCTCCGCGTTTGCCGATGACCCAAGCAGTGCAACGCAACACCCTGCCAATACCCCAAACGAACGCATTCTCATGTTCCTCAATGTCCACGCACAAAGATGTTCGCCGTCAGCCGGCCTTCTCGCGGATCGGCGCTGAAGGTCATGCCCGGCGGGATGATGCCCGAATGGAGCAGGCTTCCCTGATAGATGACGAGCCGATCCGCGATCCCCTCCACCGCGCCGATTTGCTCGAAATAGGGATCTGATCCGTGAATGTAGCCGGAGCCGGCGGGAAGCATGGCGGCCTCCCTCTCCGCGGTCGTCACGAACCGCGAGATGTTGGCTTCGGTGACTTGCTCGATGCCAGTCGCGCGCTGGCGATAGAATGCGGTGCCCGTACCCTGCGGGACCCGCAGGTAATGCAGGACCGCGAGATACTTCGGATCGGTCGAATCGAAGTGCGGCGCGCGCTGCGCCGGGCGTAGCTGATCGGGCCTTGCCGAAACCATAGAGAAGCTTGCCTCGAGCAGGTCGAACCCGTCCACGTCGAACGCGCCAGCGATGAACTGCGCCGCGTCTTCGCAGAGTCGCTCGACATAGGCGTTCGCGGCCTCGTCGGAGCGCTCGATGATCCGCCGGACACCGGGGTAATAACTGTCGCGACCGATCGGCGGGAAAGGCGCAAGCGAGTCGGCGAGCAAGGCCGCCTCCTCCGCGGCCCCACTGAAATCGTCGATCACTACGACCGGGCTCTGCAGGGAGCCGACGCGGCGAAGTTCGGGCTTCAACGAAACCTCTCAAGCCCCGCGTTGGTGAAAGAGGCGGGCCGAAGCCCCGCCTACGTCATTCAGATCAGAACTTGTACCTCAGGCCAGCCTGGAACGCGCGAGCGTCGGCGCCGACCTGGCTGTTCTCGGTCCGCGGCGCCGGATTGCCGCCGCCCGCACCCCACGAAGAGTAGCTGCGGTTCAGCCAGTTGAAGACGTTGAAGACTTCGAAGTCCGCCGTGAACTCGTGGCCCCAAGGCAGCTTGAACGTCTTGGCGACGCGAATGTCGAGCCGCTTGTACCCGATGTCCTTCTTCGGGAAGTACACGCCGCCCATGTTCGCGTAGCAGCAGGCGCCGTTTGGAACCGGCGTCGTCAGGCCGTTCCACGGCGCGACGATGTTGCCGAAGGCCGGGCCGCTGTTCAGCGTCAGGATACCCGACAGAACGATGTCGAACGGCGCGCGATAGTTGGCCGAAGACACCCAGTTCCACTTGGTCAGACCGTTGACGCGATTCCAGCCGTACGTGTTGAGGTAGGGACCATTGTAGAACTCGTCGCTGTTGAGTTCCTGCGCCACATTGCTGCGAGCCTTGCCGAGCGTGAGCGCGGTGGTGAAGCCCCAGGTGGAAAGGTCGGTAAACGGCTTCTCGGCGTAGATGTAGATGGCGTTGTAGTTCGCCTTCCCGTTGCTCATGCCGCGGTTCAGCTTGCCGTTGAAGCCGGTCAGCTGACCGTTGGTCGCACCCGGGCAACCTGCAACGGTGTCCGGCGTGAAGTCGATGATCCACTGGTCGCCACCGTCTGCGCAGGTCGGAAGCGCCGTGAACCAGCCATTCGCGTAGAAGTTCGCACGGGTGAACATCTGAATGTTGTGCGAACGGATGTGCGAGAAGGTCAGCGACGTCTGGATGTCGCCGAACCGCTTGCGCACGCCGATGTCGAACTGGTCGGAGAACGGCATCCGCGTCTTGTTGTTGAGGACGAAGACCGAACCTCCGCTCAGGCCTGCCGCGTTGGCGGAGTTCGCCGCAAACGCGCGCAGGTTATGCGGATCGCGATAGGCGTCGTTCCATTGCGCGCAGTCCGCTGCGCTCGTTCCGAGGCCATTGCCCTGGGCAGCTCCGCCGTTCGGGCAGAAGAATAGCGAGACCTCGCGGTTGGAGTTGGTCAGCGTTTCGATCACGCCCTGGATGAACAGATTGCGATCGTAGTACCGGCCGGCACCGCCGAAGAAGACGATGTCGCGATCGCCGTGGACGTCATACGAAACGCCGAGCCTCGGCTGGAATGCGCCCCAATACTCCTTCCGGTTCTTTCCGTTGGAGATGTAGTCTTCCGGATCGATGCCGCGTGCGGCCCAGCCCGGATAATTGCGCAGCGCCGTCGCGATCGCGGTTGGGGTGATGTACTTGTTGTTGTTCGCGTTGGATTCGAAATCCCAGCGCAAGCCAGCGTTGATCGTCCAATGGTTGTCGGGCTTCCATTCGTCCTGGACGTACAGGCCAACCTGAAGATCTTTGGCATTCAGCGTCGGCGTCGGCTGAACGTTGATCTTCGTCTGGATCGGCTGCGCCGTCGCAAAGTCGAAGGTCGTGACCGGGCAAACCGGCGTCACCGAACCCGTGCACGGGTTTGAATAGTAGTAGCGCCCGTTGAACGCATTGATGACGGACCGGCTAAGGTCGAGCTGGGCGAGCTGGCCACCGAACTTTAGCGTATGCTGGCCCATGCGATAGGTGCTGTCGTTCTTGATTGTCCACGACTTCTGGACGTCGCCCTGTTCGAAGAAGTGTGCACCGGCGAGAATGCCCTCACTGAAAGCGGGGTCGCCCGGATTGAGCATCACGAATTCGGGGCCGGATCCGACACTGGGCGTGTCCTGCCGCGCCTTGTCGAACGCGATGTTGAACTGGTTGAGGAAGTCCCCGGCGTTATGGCGCCATTGCAGCTGGACGCGGTCCTGGTTCGTCCGGATTCGGCGACCATGGGTGTCCGTCGCATTGCCGGCGATGTCGCCCAGGTTATCCTCGCGGCGCAGATAGCCGATGAGGTTCACCGTATCTTCGTCGGTGACGTAGCCCGTCAGCTTTCCGAAATAGAGACCCTGCTTGAAGTCCTGGTTATGCGAGACGTTCGTCTGCGAAACGAGGCTCTGAGGGAAATCTGACGCCGGTACGTTTCCGGTCGTGCTGGGCGGAGCTGGTTGGTGCGCTCGGCCGCGACATAGAAATGCAGCTTTCCCGGAATGATCGGACCGCCGAGTTCGCCGCCGTACTGCTTACGGTTATAGTCCGGCTTCGGAACATTGTTCTTCTTGTCGAAGTACGGCTGCGTGATCCACGCCTTGGGCTGGAATTCGATGAAGGCCGAGCCGTGGAATTCGTTGCCACCGGTCTTGGTGATCGCCGTAATCAGGGCCGAACCGGCCTGGCCGCTTTCCGCACCGAAATTTTGGGTCTCGATCGAATATTCCTGGATCGCGATCTGCGGGAAGGGGTTACCGAGGCCGAAATTCTGTCCGAACACACCCCCGTGGTTGATCGGATTCTTGAGGCTCATGCCGTCGATGAAGACGTTGACGTTCTGTGAAGAGGTCGCGCCGGCCTGCACCTGCGCATTCTCACCGGCGGTCACGGACACGCCAGGAGCCAAGGCGGCAAAGCTGAGGAAGTTGCGCTTGCTCTGGGGAAGGTTCTCGATCTGCGCGGGCGTGATGTTGGTCGAGACCGTCTGAGTCCGGACCTCGCGAACGCGGCGGCCGGTAACGACGATTCCGGCAGGCGCGCCTTCAGCGGCCGCGACGAAATCGACAACGGCGGTCTGTCCAACCAGCAAGGTCGTGGTCTGCGCGTCCTTGCCGTCCGTAGCGACCGTGTAGGTGCCCGGGACGAGGCCGAGAATGGTGTAGTTGCCCGTCTCATCGACCGTGCCGACGACCTTCCGGCCGGTGTTCGTATCCGTAGCCGTAACCTGCGCGCCCGCGGCCGCACCGTCGACGTGACCTTGCAGGGTCGCGGTTTCGCTTTGAGCGTAGGCTGGCGTTGCGACGACGAGCGCTGCTGCGACTGCGAATGCGGAAATTCCGTTTGCAAGCTGACGCTTGCTCTTGATCGTGCTCACTAGCGCCTCTCCCCAGGTGCCGATTATGTAACCGGTTACAAAACTGCATCAGCCCACAGGCCGAACACCCCGATGAAATAGATTCATTCATACTGAGTCAATGTGGCTCGCGGCTGTTGCGCAACACTGCGCCCGCGCTGTGCTTTTCAGGACACGATGCGCGTTAGTTCAGCGGTGCGCTTCCGCGAGGTTGTGCATCAACGTGGGGTTGGCGCGGCCTGTTGGGCGGCGGGCGTGCTAGGCGGCAAGCGGCTGACGAATTCCCCATGATCGGGCATGTCTTCCGCAACGGCCGCGACGGTTTCCTCGATGTCCGCCAGGAAGCCGACGATCTCCTCGGTCGGCACGAACTGCGTCACTGGATCGGGCTCCGCCGGAATCCCTGGCCCAGCAGGACCTGGACCCAGCTTTCCTCAGCGAACAGTTCCGCCGCCCCGCGCTTGAAGAAGCGGCCGGACGAGCGGAACAGGTCGTATCGCTCCTTCAGGCTGTCCGGGACATCCATAGTGCGGACGTAATCCCAGAACTCCTCCCCGGAGCGGCGGGTCACGTTGTAGTGAGCGATGATGAAATCACGCACGTCCTCGAACTCGAAGCGTGCCTGGCGATTATATTCGTTGATGTCGGCCTGTGCGAAGCCGGTCGTCGGGAACAGCGCCAGAAGCTTGTGAATGCCGGTCTGGATCAGGTGGATGCTCGTCGATTCCAACGGTTCGAGGAAGCCCGACGACAGACCGATCGAGACAACGTTTTTTTCCCACGCCCTCGAGCGCAATCCCGGTGCAAAACGAACCGGCCGCGGATCGGCTTGCGGCGCTCCATCCAGAGTCGACATCAGGGTGAGAGCAGCGTCGTCGTCGCTGATCAGGTTCGAAGAGTAGACGTATCCGTTGCCAATCCTGTGCTGCAGCGGAATGCGCCACTGCCAACCGGCCGAACGGGTCGTGCAGCGAACGTAGGGCGTGACCGGCGTCACGCTCTCACATGGAACCGCCAGCGCCCGGTCGCAGAGCAGCCACTTGTTCCAATGCTCGTAGCCGACACCCATCGCGTCGCCGATCAAGAGGGCCCGCATGCCCGAGCAATCGACGAACAGGTCGGCTTCGACGGTCCGTCCGTCGGTCAGCTTCACGGCCGTGACGAATCCGCTTTCCGGATCCTGGACGACTTCGACGATGCGACCCTCCGTCCGTGTCACCCCGCGAGCTTCGCTCTCCGCACGCAGGAAGCGCGCAAACAAGGACGCGTCGAAATGATAGGCATATTCAATGTCTGCAGCGGGCGAGTTCGGATTGCGCTTGTCGGGGAAGCTGAAGCGGTTCCGAAGCGAAGCCGCACCCGCGATGGAATAATTATCGAAATGCTTTACCGAACCCGGTGCTCGCGCATAGGCGGCCATCCACAACTGGTGCGGATGCAGCCACAGCATGTCGCGGCCGATCTTGCCGAATCCGTGGATGTAGGATTCCCCGGGGCGCCCCAATCGACAAATTGGATGCCGAGCTTGAAGGTCGCCTTCGTCTCGCTGATCATCTTCAGTGGGTCGATCCCGGCCAGCGCCAGATAATTGCGGATGTGCGGGATCGTCGCTTCGCCGACGCCGACGGTTCCGATCTCCTCCGACTCGACCAGAGTTACGTCGACCTGGCTCAGCCATTGCGACACCACGGCGGCAGTCATCCATCCAGCGGTACCGCCGCCGACGATGCAGATCTTGCGTACCGGCTGATCGCCCCTTGCCATAAGTGCTGACCTCTTCGATTCTCAGCGACGGTTAATCGGCGTTTCCGTACCCGGCAATCTGCCCCAGGAGGATGAGGCCATGCGAATCTTCGTTGTTGCCCTTGGCGCTATTCTTGCGGGCTGCTCCGCCCCGCCGCCCAACCCGGCCAACGATGCCCCGATCGCGGAGATTGCTGGACGGATTGCCGGCCCGCCGAAGAATTGCGTGCTAATCGAACAGGGCGTCGGTCTCAATATCGTCAACCGGAACACTCTCACCTTGCACTCCGGCAGGACGATGTACGTCAACCAGGTCCAGGGAAACTGCGGCGGTTTCAGGAAATGGGATGTCCTGGTCGTCGAGCCGATCGGGACTCAATATTGCAAGGGCGACCTCGTTCGCTCGTTCGATCCCGTCAGCAAGATCCCCGGCCCCACATGCCGCCTGGGCGACTTCATTCCCTACACCAAGGGCTGATTGCCGTGCACGGATGCGCGCTCTACTGAGCGGCGCGTGAAACGCGTCCTCCTGGCAGCGGTCCTGCTCGCTTCGTGCAGCAAGGGCGGACCGGCCGACATCGAGATTTCGAACGCCTGGGCTCGCGAGACTGTCGCGGGCCAGACGAGCACGGCGGCCTACATGACCCTGGCCAACAATGGCTCCGGCGATGACCGGCTGCTGAGCGTCGCCGCCGAGGCGCCGGCGATGGCGATGCTGCACTCGTCGGAAAGCGCCGACGGCGTCGCGAGGATGCGGGCCATGACCTCGGGATTGGCGATCCCGGCCGGAACACGGATCGAGCTCAAGCCTGGCGGAAGCCACGTGATGGTCAGCGGACTTCCCGCCCCGCTTCGGGTCGGACAGACGCTGAACCTGACACTAACCTTCGAAGGCTCCGGAAAACGCTCGGTGCCTTTGAAGATCGTTGCAGCGAACGAGGCGAGATGAAGCGTCTACGAATGGTGCTCTGGGTCATCGTGGCGCTCGCGGCCGCGGGCTGGTCTTCCTGCACTTCAGGCCAGCCGACGATCGACAGACCAAAGAGCCGGTGACGATGGTCAGCTTCGGCGGCCCGTTCACGCTGACCGGCGCCGACGGCAAGCCCTTCTCGAGCGCACGGTTGAACGGCAAGCCCTATGCGATCTTCTTCGGCTTCACGAACTGCCCCGACGTCTGCCCGACGACGCTTGCGCGGCTCATCCGGTTGCGGCAGCAGATCGGGAAAGGTGACGATGCATTCGAGATCGTCTTCGTCACCGTCGATCCCGAACGCGATGGCCCGGCCGAGGTCGGCAGATATGCCGATATGCTCGGAAGCCCGGTCATCGGCCTCACCGGCTCACCGACGCAGATCGAGCAGGTGAAGAAGCAATTCGGAATCTACTCGAAGAAGGTGCCCGATGAGCATGGCGGCTATTCCGTCGACCACACGGCAACCGTCCTCCTGTTCGATCGCAACGGCCAGTTCTCGAGCACGATCGCGCTGGAGGAGCAGGACGCCCCTGCCCTCGCCAAGTTGAAGCGGATTACGACTTAAGAACGCGCTCCAGCAGGCGGTCGATCGCGCTGACTGCTTCCGGCTCGTCGAGGTCCGGGGCATGGCCGACGCCAGCCACGGTGACCGCCTCAACGTCCGGAATTTCCTTGGCCATGCGCTGCAGCGCCGAGTCCGTCAGCAGGTCGCTATGCTCTCCGCGAAGAACTAGCACCGGGCGACCGGCCAGCGCACGATAGAACGGCCAAATGTCCGGCGTCTCACCTGAATTCGCCGCCTCGAACGGCTCAGCGATGCGCATGTCATAGTCGAACTCAATTCCGCGATCGGTCTTTCGCAAGACCCGGCGCGAATATCTGTCCCACTGCTCGTCGGTGTAGCCCGGCAGAACGCTCTGATGCCGGCTTCGCAACTCGGCCACCGCATCTGCCCATTCCGCAAAGACGACGGGCTTGCCCACATAGGATTTGATGCGGTCGATGCCGGTCAGGTTCAGCTCGGGTCCTACGTCGTTGAGGAGTACGCCAGCCATGCGCTGCGGCGCGATGGTGGCGATGATCATCGTCACCAATCCGCCGAGCGAAGTCCCCATGAAGACCGCGCGGTCGATGCCCAGCTCATCCAGCAGCTGCAGGATGTCCATGGCGTAAACGGGGGATGATAGTTGGCGGAGTTCGGGTCGTAAGCGCTCCGCCCCGGCCGCGGAAATCGACGGCAATCACGCGCCAGTCCCCGGCATAACGCTCGGCCAGATCCTCGAAATCCCGCGAGTTCCGGGTGAGGCCATGGAGCATCAACAAGGGCGGCCGATCCGCTGGGCCGTCATAATCGCGATAATGAAGCTTCAGTCCGTCGCGGCTGGTCCAGAACTTGTCCGTCCAGCGTTGAGTTTGCTGTTTCGCCATATCCATCCGGCTCGTATCGCGGCCTTGTGACGCTTGCGCAATCCTATCGGCCCGATCCTGCAATCCTCAGCCTGGGCGACGCCTTCTACGACCCGGTCGAGTCGGCGAAGTTCCCCAAGTGCATCCCTCGCTTCCTCAACCAGCGGTGGGCTGAGCGCGCCGGGCTTGGCGGCCTGACGCCGGAGGAATGGGCTGCGCACTTCTGCCGGTTCGAGCCCCTTTCGGACAACCTGCCGTCACCTTTGGCCCTCCGCTACCACGGGCATCAGTTCCGCGTTTACAACCCGGACATCGGCGACGGGCGCGGCTTCACTTTCGCCCAGCTACGCGACGATCGCGGCCGGCAGCTTGACCTAGGCACCAAGGGTTCCGGGCAAACCCCGTACAGCCGGACGGCCGACGGCCGACTAACTCTGAAAGGCGGCGTTCGCGAGGCCCTCGCGACCGAGATGCTCGAAGCACTTGGCGTCAACACGTCCAAGACGTTCGCCCTCTTCGAGACCGGCGAGGAGCTTGTGCGAGGCGACGAGCCGTCGCCAACCCGATCCGCTGTCCTCACCCGGCTGAGCCACGGCCACATCCGCATCGGCACGTTCCAGCGCCTCGCCTTCTACGGAGAGGTCGAGAACATCAACGCACTCGTCCGGTACTGCCTCGCCAATCTGTACGGCGAGCCGGTGGTCACGGACGCGTCCAAGAATGCTTTGCGCTTATTCGACCTGGTCACTGCGGCGACCGCGCGCCTTGCTGCAAGCTATCTCGCGTCCGGCTTCGTCCATGGCGTGCTCAACAGCGACAACATCAACATCACCGGCGAGAGCTTCGACTACGGTCCGTGGCGGTTCGCTCCGACATGGGACCCAGACTTCACGGCGGCCTACTTCGACCATTACGGACTCTATTCCTTCAGCCGCCAGCCGGAAGCTATTCAATGGGACCTGGCGCAGCTCGCCGGATCGCTCTCGCTGGTGACCGAAGCGCCGCCGTTGTCGGACCTGCTCGCAGGCTGGTCCAATCGCTTCGAGGAGGAACTGATCGCGGCAATTTTCTGGCGCCTGGGCCTTCAGCGATCCGGCGAACAGCGCGACCGGGAACTGACGGCAGCCGTCGTCCGCGCGCTGGAGACGGGCCGGGTCTCGCTCGACAAGTTCTACTTCGACTGGTTCGGCGGCTCCGTTCCCCAGGGCTACGGTTCGGACTTCGAAACCGTGGCCGCGTTGGTTGCGACCTTCCAGCCGCGGAAGGACCGCCAGCACTCATACTGGTCCGATCCTGAGCCCTGTTCGATGCTGATCGACGAGGTCGAATCGATCTGGGCCGCGATCGCCGATGGAGACGACTGGCAGCCCTTCGAGGCGAAGGTCGCCGCCATCCGCCGCATGGGCGTCGCCCTACGCGACTGATGCGTGCGGCTTGACCGTTTCACCGCAATTTGGTGAGGCACGGTTAATGGCTGACAAATTGGTGTCGACGGAGCCGGCGACCGGCGTTGAACTTTGGTCGGGCGAGGTAGGCGACGCAGCCGCCGAGGTCGCAGCCGCGCGCGCCGCCTGGCCGGCATGGGCCGCACACTCCGTCGCTTTCCGCATCGAGACTTTGCGCCGCTTCGCCAATGTCGTGCGCACCCAGACCAACAATTTCGCAGGCCTCATCTCGCGCGAAACCGGCAAGCCCTTGTGGGAAACCAAGACCGAGGTCGGCGCGGTCATCAACAAGGTCGAGATTTCCATCGCCGCGTACGCTGATCGCACGCCGCAGAAGAAGCTCGAAGCCGCGCTGGGCAGCAAGGTCGCCGTCCGCCACAAGCCGCATGGCGTGCTGGCGGTGCTCGGTCCGTTCAACTTCCCGGCGCACTTGCCCAACGGTCACATCGTCCCGGCGCTGATCGCCGGCAATGCTGTGGTGTTCAAGCCGTCCGAGAAGACCCCGGCGAGCGGAGCTTTCCTGGTCGACTGCTACCGCGAAGCCGGTGTTCCCGAAGGCGCGATCCGCCTGCTGATCGGCGGGCCGGAGCAGGGCAAGGCGCTGGCCGCCCAGCCCGGAATCGACGGCCTGCTGTTCACCGGTTCCGTGCGCGGCGGCGCGGCTCTGCACAGGCAGTTCGCCGATACGCCGAACAAGATCCTCGCTCTGGAGCTGGGCGGAAACAACCCGATCGTCGCCTGGAACGTGAAGGACCTCGATGCCGCTGCAGCGGTCATCGTCCAATCGGCGTTCCTGTCGGCCGGGCAGCGCTGCACCTGCGCCCGTCGCCTGATCGTGGAGGACGGCCAGGAGGGCTCGCTGATCGAGAAGGTCACCAAACTGATGGACCGCATCCTCTACGGCGATCCATTTGCCGAGCCGCAGCCGTTCATGGGACCGGTCATCGACAATGCCGCGGCGGACCACTTGCAGGAGCAGTGGGTGACCCTGATGATGAAGGGAGGTCGCCCGATCCGCAGGCTCGAACGGCCGGTCGAGGACAAGCCTTATCTGACGCCCGCGTTGATCGACGTTACCGACGCAAAGGACTTGCCGGACGAGGAGATGTTCGGCCCCGCGCTGCAGCTGATCCGGGTCAAGGACTTCGATGCTGCGATCGAGGAAGCGAACAACACCCGCTACGGACTCGCCGCCAGCCTGCTCGGTGGAAACCCGGAGCAGTACGACAAGTTCTGGGCCAATGTGAAAGCGGGCGTCATCAACTGGAACAAGCCCACCAACGGCGCGCCGTCATCCGCACCGTTCGGCGGTGTCGGCATGTCGGGCAATCACCGGCCGAGCGCCTTCTATGCGGCCGACTATTGCGCCTATCCGGTGACGAGCAGCGAAGCCGAGACCCTTCGCGGAAGCATCGGCGAGGGCCTCCGCGACCCCAATCTCCAGGAAGACTGATTAGCTGCGCATTTCCGGCAGGTAGGCGTCCTCGGCGGCGTCGCTGAACTTGGTGATTCGGCTGTCGAACTTCATGCGGACCGTCCCGGTGGCGCCGTGGCGCTGCTTGGCGACGATGAGGTCGGCGCGACCGTAAATACGGTTCATCTCCTCATGCCAGGCGGCGAAATCCGGATGGTCGTCGTCGGGCTTCTTCGCTGCGAGATAATAGTCGCCGCGATAGACGAACCAGACCATGTCGGCGTCCTGCTCGATCGAGCCCGATTCACGAAGGTCGGAAAGCTGCGGCCGCTTGTCCTCGCGTTGCTCGACGGCGCGGCTGAGCTGGGACAGTGCCAGTACGGGCAGCTCCAGTTCCTTGGCGAGTTGCTTCAGGCCTCGGCTGATTTCCGAGATTTCCTGAACGCGGTTGTCGTTTCCGCCGCGGCCGGTGCCCTGGAGCAGCTGAAGGTAGTCGACGACGACGCAGCCGATGCCCTTCTGGCGCTTAAGGCGGCGCGCCCGGGTGCGCAGCGCTGCGATCGTCAGGCCCGGGGTGTCGTCGATGTAGAGCGGGAGGCTCTCGAGCTCGGCGGCGGCGCGGGCAAGCTGGCGAAACTCCTGCTGGCTGATCTTGCCCATGCGCAGGTTCTCAGAGCTGATGCCCGATTCCTCGGCGAGGATACGCGTCGCCAGCTGATCGGCCGACATTTCCAGGCTGAAGAAAGCGACCGGCGCACCCGCGGACTTGGCCGGCTCAATCCCATCCTCGACATCGCGGGCGAAACGCTGCGCGGCGGCGAAGGCGATATTGGTCGCGAGCGACGTCTTGCCCATGCCCGGACGCCCGGCGAGGATCACCAAGTCGGACTTGTGCAGGCCGCCGACCTTGGAGTTGATGCCTTCGAGGCCCGTGGTGATGCCCGATAGGTGGCCGCCGCTGTTGAGCGCCTTCTCCGCCATCTGCACGGCGAGCTTGGTCGCATCGCCGAAGCTCTTCGCCTTGCCCTCGGCCCCGCCCTCTTCGGCGACCTTATAGAGTTCGGTCTCGGCCCGCTCGATCTGCTCGAGAGGCGCGACGTCCTCACTGGTATCGAGCGCGCCCTCCACCAGATCGCGCCCGACACCAATGAGTGCGCGGAGCAGCGCAAGGTCGTAGACCTGCGCCGCGAAATCCTTGGCGCCGATGATCGCCGCGCCGGAGCCGGTCAGGGTCGCCAGATAGGCGGGCCCGCCAAGCTCCTTCATCGACTCGTCCGCCTCAAACGACGGCCGAAGAGTCACCGGATTCGCAACCATGTTGCGGTCGGTGAGCTTAAGGATCGATTCGTAGATCCGGCCATGCAGCGGCTCGAAGAAATGGTGCGGCTTCAGCTTGAGCTGAACGTCCTCGACAAGGCGGTTGTCGATCATCAGCGCGCCCAGAAGCGCGGCCTCCGCCTCGACGTTCTGCGGCAGTGCTGCGGTCGCCGCCGGCTCGGCGGGTTCGGATATACGGATAACTTCGGCCATGACTCTTCTTGGCCGCTAAGCGACCACCCTCCAACGAGAACGAAAGTAGCACAACGGGTCGCGGCTGTGGATAGAATGTGAGCCGATTGGCCGCTCGGTCCGGGGAAGGGTCGATTCTGATCGGAACGGGGCATCCACAGAAAAAAGATACGGCTGATTGAAGGCCGAAATGGTGACCGTTACGCCACTCGCCCATGTCCATTCTTTCCGACCGTTGGATTCGCGAACAAGCCCAAGATCACGGCATGATCGAGCCGTTCGTGGAGGCGCAGCGGCGCGAGGGTGCATCAGCTACGGCCTCAGCTCATACGGCTACGACGCCCGTGTCGCTGATGAATTCAAGATCTTCACCAATGTGGATTCGGCGACGGTCGACCCGAAGGACTTCGCGTCCAACAGCTTCGTCGATCGCAAGACCGACGTCTGTATCATCCCGCCCAACAGCTTTGCGCTTGCGCGTACGGTCGAATACTTCCGGGTGCCGCGCGATGTGCTGGTGATCTGCCTCGGCAAGTCGACCTATGCGCGCTGCGGGATCATCGTGAACGTCACGCCACTCGAGCCCGGCTGGGAAGGCCACGTGACGCTCGAATTCTCGAACACCACGCCGCTTCCGGCCAAGGTCTACGCCAACGAGGGCGCGTGCCAGTTCCTGTTCCTGCAGGGGAACGAACCGTGCGAGGTGAGCTACGCCGACCGCGCCGGCAAATACATGGGCCAGCGCGGGGTGACGTTGCCGAAACTCTAGCCGGGATCAGCTTTCGTCGGCGGTTTTGGCGCCAGGGCCGTTCTTCTTGATGGAGTCGATCGCATTCTGCGCGCCCGACTTGCTCGAATAGCCCTCGGTCCAGAAGATCTTCTCGCTATTGTATTCGAAATACGCCCGATATTCCCCGCCGGAGGTTTTGCGGATGACGAACTTGTGAGCCATTCGACTCTCCTAACCTGTGTTAGAGGAGAAGCGGGAATGGCGCGTCTGCGTTGCAGATTCAATACGCGCAATCCCGCCGTCGAGCCGTGACCCTCGAACGGGCCCGACAGCTGGACGCCACCGATCCGCTCCGCTTCGCGCGTGAGAGGTTCGCTCTGCCCGAGGGCATGATCTATCTGGACGGCAATTCGCTCGGCGCGCTTCCGAAGGCGACACCCCACCACCTTGCCGATGTCGTCGAGCGACAATGGGGTCAGGACCTCATCAACAGCTGGAACCGACACGGCTGGATCGAATGGCCGATGCGGATCGCAGCGAAGCTTGCGCCCATCGTTGGAGCCCGGCCGAGCGAGCTGCTCATCGCGGATTCAACCACCGTCAATCTATTCAAGCTGTTGGCAGCGGCGATGAAAGCGCGACCGGATCGCCGGGTCATTCTCACCGAGGAAGGGAACTTCCCGACCGACGCGTACGCGGCCGAGGCGGTGGCAAGCTTAATGCCGGGCATCCGGGTGGACACCCGGCCTAAGAACGAGCTGCTGGACGTCCTCGACGCAGAAGTCGGCGTCCTGTTCCTGACCCACGTCAATTATCGCACCGGCGCTCGTCACGACATGGTGGAGCTCAACCGGGCAGCCCACGACGCCGGGGCCCTCACTCTGTGGGACCTCTCTCACACTGCCGGGGCGTTGGCCGTCGACCTCAACGCGTCCGAGGCCGACCTCGCTGTCGGCTGTGGCTATAAATATCTGAACGGCGGTCCCGGCGCCCCGGCCTTCCTCTTTGTGGCGGATCACCTTCAACCAGTGCTCGAGTCGCCGATCCCCGGGTGGATGGGCGATCGCAACCCGTTCGCATTCGCCCATTTGCACACGCCCGCAGACGGCATCCGCCGGTTTCTGACAGGAACGCCGTCAATCCTCGCGCTGGCCGCTCTGGACGCCGGGCTGGATACCTTCGATGGCGTTCGCATCGCAGACGTCGAACGCAAGGCGGAGAGCCTGACGGACTTCTTCCTGGAGAGTGTTCAGGCGCTTTGCGGATCGCAGCTGATGCTTCCCGCGCCGTGTCCGTTCAGCGATCGGGGAAGTCACGTCTCTGTCGGGCACCCTGAAGGATATGCAGTGATGCAGGCGCTGATCGCGGAGGGAATCATCGGGATTTCCGCCCGCCGGACCTGATGCGCTTTGGCTTCGCGCCCCTGTACAACAGCCATCTCGACGCTTGGTCGGCAGCCACGGCGCTGTCACAGATTCTGGCTACCCGAGCCTGGGACAAGGGCCACTTCCGGCAGCGGCAAACCGTTACCTGATTGTCTTTGCTCCGCTTTGTTTCGAAACGGGACAACCAATCGTTAAAAAAACGTTACTCCGAGAGGAGCAATGTGGGTTAATAAAGCGTATACGCACGACTCGAAGGGCGAGTCGCAACAAGGGCGTGCATCCCCTTTCTAGGAGGTGTCGAAGATGCGTAAGCTGGCATTGGACTTATGGGCGCGGCAGCGCTGGCGTTCGGTTCGAACGCGAATGCGTCGGTCGTGACGATTACTCCGGGCACTGGTACGGGCGCACCGACCGGTATCTCCGGGTTCAATGATTTCTTGACCCAACTCAACGGGCTGGGCCTGACGTCCATCACGACGACGGGCGCGACGATCACGCTCGATGAGAATTCGATCCTGACGTTCGAATTCCTGGGTAGCGAGAGCGGCTTCAGCGACAACATCACCGCTGGGTCTGTCAATTTCACCGAGAACAGCTGGTTCACGGCGTGGACCTCGGTTCTGCTGGGTTCTGACCTGTTCACCGCCGGTTCGCTTGCCGGTCTGATCAATTTCTCGTCGGTTGGCGGCGCGAACGCGACGGTTGGTGACGACGGCTTCGGCATCTTCCTGACCGACCAGCAACTCGCGGGTTACACGGGCAACGTGTTCTACATCGGCTATGACGATCAGATCACGAACGTCGACGACAACCACGATGACATGATCATTCGCGTCACCGTGTCGCCGGCGGTTCCGGAACCGGCCACCTGGGCGATGATGCTCCTGGGCTTCGGTGCAGCGGGCTTCGTGCTCCGCCGCCGCCGTCGTCCGGTGCTTGCACAGGCAGCTTAGGCTTCCTGCCTACACAAGGAGAAGGGCGGCTCTCGGGCCGCCCTTTTTCTTTGGCCTCAGCACATCAGCTGCTGGCGAGCGCAGGCTTGGCTTCTTTCGCTTTGGCGGCATGCGCCGAATCCTCCGCCAACGCAGCACGCGAGCGGTGGATCATGTCGACCCAGTTCGCGAACGCGTGAGCGAGCACCGAAACCAGGTCCTTCAACGGACCATCCTTGAGGCAGCCATCAGCGTCAAAGCTGTCGTCGGTGACATGGCCGAGATACGCCTCAGGCTGTTGCATGATCGGCATGTTCAGGAACACCGCCGCTTGCCGGATCTGATGGTTGGCGCCGAATCCGCCGAGCGAGCCCGGTGAAACCGTGACGATCGCGCCCGGCTTCTTGTCGAAGACGCTCTGTCCATAGGGACGGGAGCCGACATCGATGGCGTTCTTCAGCGCGCCCGGAATTCCGCGGTTATACTCGGGCGAAACGAACAGCACGCCATCGGCCGCGCCGACCTCCTGCCGGAAGCGGGCCCATTGCTCCGGCGGGTTGCCGTCGAGATCCTGATTGTAGAGCGGCAGATCGCCGATTTCGACCATCGAGCAGTCGAGATTGTCGTTGCGGATGGCGCAGATCGACCGCGCGACCTTCCGGTTGAGGCTGTCCTTGCGCAGGCTGCCGACGATGATCGCGATCTTGTAGGCCATTCGGTCGCTCCTTGTTCCGCTACTGCCAATACTCTCTCGGAAGAAAGGTTGCGATGGCCGTTCAGCGCGCTTTTTGCGCCCGCTCGACGAGATAGGCGTGAAGCGCGGCAATCTCCGCATCGTCGAAGTGACGAAAGGCTTTCTGCGATACGCCGGTCATCATTTTCAGCTGGCGGCCGTCCGGCGGCAGTCCGGTTCGCATCAGCCTCGTGAAAGTCGGCAGGTCGTAGCTGCCGGTGACGCTGAGGTCCGGCGCGACCGTTCCCGGCTCAGGCTCCTTGCCGGACAAGGTCGGGCCGTGGCAGCCGCTGCAGACGGTCACCGCAATGTGGCGCCCCTCAGCGAACTTCGGCCCGAAGTCTGCCGCCTGCGCAGCCGCGTATTCTTCGATGACCTCCGGCGCGAACTTCACTGCTCCATTGACGACACCGATCCGGCCGAGAGGTCCGACCGTTCTCGCGGGCGTCGCGGATCCGCCGGCCGGTGTGGCGCGGATCGCCTTGATGAGCGCCGAAACCTCTGCGTCCGTCAGATTCTGATAGCTCTCCGAGGGCATGACCAGCAGCGGCTCCCCTTGTGGCCGATGCCCTGACGGATGGCCTGGGCAAGTTGCTGGTCACTCGCGCGCTTTGCCACCCAGGTCAGATTGGGAGCGTAGAGAGTGACGACGTTCGGGATTTCGAGGAATTTGCGGCCCTGGACGTTATCGCCGTGGCACTCGACGCAGGCGTGGGTCAGAAGGAGATGCTGCCCCTGTTCCAGACTGGCCTGCTCCATCGGAATGAGCTGCTCGGGCTTCGCCTCAGCCTTCGCATTCAGCGTCCTGGATGAGGCAAACCAGATGTAGGCCGCCGCAAGCAGGACCAGCAGCAGCAGAACGCCAAGGACGTACCCCGTCCAACGCAACACTTTCGCCATGTTCGAAACCCCCGTTTCCAAGGGCCGCATAGCGAAATTCAGCGACGGCGGGAATCGTGGCGGATGTTGGCCGGCCGCCCGCGCCGTGAGGTCGTTCGCACGCGGTCGCGGCGCTGCTGACTTGGTCGCGGACTGCCGTAGCTGCCCTCCGGAAGCTCAAAGCGGAGGGAACCGCTGACGGGGTTAGCGTCGGCGAGGCGGAGCGTCAGGCGCTGGCCGACGCGATAGGTCTCGCCGGTTTCCTCGCCGACGAGCTGGCGGGCCGCTTCGTCGTAACGGAAATATTCCTGGCCGAGAGTCTGGGCGAGGACGAGGCCGTCGCCGCCGAGATCCTCGACCGTGGCGAAGAAGCCGAACGGCTGGACGCCGGTGATGCGACACTGGACGAGCTGACCGACCTGGTCGGCGAGAAAGGCCGCGACATAGCGGTCGATCGTCTCGCGCTCCGCTTCCATCGCGCGGCGTTCAAGCATCGAGATCTTCTCGCCGATCTCGACGAAGCGCTCTTCTTCGCCCGACGGGAGACCGCCATCGCCAAGCCTGTAGGCGCTGACCAGAGCGCGGTGGACGAGCAAATCGGCATAGCGCCGGATCGGTGAGGTGAAGTGGGCGTAGGTCGCCAGCGCCAGGCCGAAGTGGCCGAGCCGCTCCGGTCCGTAGCGCGCCTGCATCTGGGTGCGGAGCAATTGCTCCATGAGTTCCTCGCGGCCGCTGGAATCGCCGACGCGCTCGATGATGCGGTTGAAAGTGCCCGGCTTGACCACCTGGCCGAGCGCGAACTCCAGATCGAACGTTGCAAGATAGTCCTTCAGCGCGACCAGCTTCTCGCGGCTCGGCGCCTCGTGGACGCGGTACATGACCGGCGCCTTCTTCGCCTCCAGCGCTTTGGCCACAGCGACGTTGGCGGCGATCATGAAATCCTCGACCAGCCGGTGCGCATCGAGCCGGTCGCGCGGTGCGATCGATGTGATCCGGCCCTTCTCGTCGAGCATCACCCGGCGTTCGGGATGTCGAGCTCCAGCGGTTCGCGCTTGTTGCGGGCGGCGAGCAAGGCACGCCATGCGCCCCACAATGGCTGGAGCGCGGTGCGCACCAGTTCGGCGGGACGGCGCCTTCGACTTCCGGCATGAAGCAGGTTGGAGAGGAAACATCGCCCCTTTCCTCTCCTGCAGCGTCGATCGCAGCCTGTGCATCCTCGTAGGCAATATTTGCAGCGACGCAAACCTTCGCGCGCGTAAAACGCCAGCTTCTGAGAGAGCCGTCCTTGGCGATCTTCATGTGGCAGGCCATCGCCGCCCGGACCTGCCCTTCTTTCAGCGAGCAGATGTCGGCGGACAATTCCTCCGGAAGCATCGGCACGACGCGGTCGGGGAAGTAGACGCTGTTGCCGCGTGCCCTCGCCTCTCGGTCAAGCTCGGAGCCGGGGCGGACGTAGAAGCTGACATCGGCAATCGCGACGATCGCCTTCCAGCCGCCCTTGTTGTTTTCGTCATCGTCAGGTGCGGCCCAGATAGCGTCGTCATGGTCGCGGGCGTCCGCGGGATCGATGGCAACGATCGGCAGGTGAGTCAGGTCTTCGCGCTCTCCGAGCTTCTGCCTGGCGACGTCGTGCGCCTCATCGATCGCCTCCTGCCGGAATTCGTGACGAAGGCCGTGCTTGTGGATGGCGATCAGGCTGAAGCTGCGCGGCGCGAACGGGTCGCCGAGTACGGCATCGACGCGGGCCTGTACGCGCGGCGGCCGGCCGGAGAGTTCGCACAGGACGAGATCGCCGGGCTCGGCATCCTTCAGGTCGGCAATTGCCAGCTCGCGGCGTTCCTTCTTCTCGACCGGAGTCAGCCAGAAGCGCTCGCCCTCCTCGCGCACCACGCCGAGTACCAGCTCGGCCGTGCGCATGAGCTTCTTCATCGGATGCGCGGCGTATCCTTGCCCGCGCTCCTCGGTCCGGGCGAGGATGCGGTCGCCGATACCAAGCGCACCGCGCCGGCCGCGCTCCAGCACTCGAACGCGCGGCGGCGGGCCGTCGGCGTGCCATTGTTCGGGCACGGCGAAGATGTTGCCGCTGTCGTCCGCCTCGACGACCCGCAACACGGTGACCTTCGGCACGCCGCCCATCTTGTGGAAGGCACGACCGGGGCGCTGTCGATCATCCCCTCGTCGGCCATGTCCTTGAGCAGCGCCTTGAGCAGGATCTTGTCCTGACCCGACAGGCCGAACGCGCGCGCAATCTCGCGCTTGCCCGCCGGTTGGTCGGACGTCGCGATGAAGTCGAGGATTTGCTTGCGGGTCGGAAGCCCGGCCGAACGTTTCTTTGTCATCTCAGGTCGTCATTGCGAGGAGCATGACGACGAAGCAATCCACTAGCGCCTAGGTTCCGCTGGATTGCTTCGCGCTGCTCGCAATGACGGAAGCGTCAACGAAGCTGGCTATCCTTGCTGCCGCGCCGATTGATGGTCGAGTGGACGACCGCCTTGTCGCGTTCCGACTGGCAGGCGATGCAGGTGCGGACGCCGGGAAGCGCTTCGCGGCGCCGCTTCGGGATGGGCTCGCCGCAATCGTCGCATTCCTCCGCGCTTTCGCCCTGGGCGTGAGGGCACGGGCGCGAAGGATCGCGTCCTTCACGGTGTCGTCGATCTGGTCCTGTACCGCGCCATCGCGCGTCCATCCGCCGGCCATCAGCCTTCCTTTCCTCCTTCAATATAGGAAGAAAGCGCCTCTATTTCACCGGTTCCGGCGGGGGAGCGACGTAAGGCTTGAACGCGCCGCCGGGGACTGCGGAGGCGACGGGGCTTTCGAAGCCGTCTTTGCTGACGGAAGACACTCCGAAGACCCAATCGTCGACCCGGACATGCGGCAGGACAACTCGCCAACCGCATGCACCCGCTTTTTCCCCGCGGTGACCGGATAGAGACAATTCATGCTTTTGCTTGGCTGCCCACTGGGTGAGACCGGTGCGTCCCAAGCGGGTACCGTTTCCCATTGGCTGGAATCAGTTCGGCGGAGCCGGATCACGTATCCCTCCGCTCCCGACACAGGAGCCCACGTAACGAGAGTATCCGTGCTAACTCCACCCTCGACTTTCGCCTCCGGCGGCGGAGGTGCACTGGCGATCGAAGCGAGCGCCGCGACATTCAGCTTCGTGACCTTCTCAAGATACGGAAAATCCATGTGGTCGATGGTGTCGCCGTAGGCCTTGCCGTTCTCGGTCCTGAGGTCCTGGTGCTGCCAGTCGTAATTCTCGACCGCGACGCTGATACGCGCCGCCGGATAGCCCATCTCAAGGAACGGAATATGGTCGCCGCCGCGGCTGAAGCGGTCGGTGCGCCAGATCTGCGTGACGTCGAGGCCGATGTTCAGCCGGTCGGCGAGGCTGTCGAGATAGCGCGAGATGTTGCGCGATGGCGCGTCATTCTCTCCGCCGAGACTGTGCGTCTGCGCCGCCAGTTCGGCCTGCCCCTGTGAACGCGGGCCTTCCGACAGCACGCGGACATGCTTGTCGTCGCAGAAGCCATCCGACGAGCAGCTGTTGCCGATGATGTCGTTGTTGAAGACGGTGACGACGTTCCAGCCCTGCGCCTTGGCATATTGCGCGAGGATCTTGCCGCCGAGCAGGCCCTGCTCTTCGCCTGAGAGCGCCGCATAGACGATGGTGCCCGGGAACTTGCGCTTGGACAGCACCCGCGCCGCCTCGATCACGGCCGCCGTGCCCGATCCGTCGTCGTTGGCGCCAGGAGCGTCGGACGTGAAGTTCATCACGTCGGTGACTCGGCTGTCGATGTGGCCCTGGATGATGACGACGTCGTTCGGCCGCTCGGTGCCGCGCTGGATGGCGATCATGTCGCACACTCGCGTCGGGGTCGGCACGCGCTTGCCGGTGACCGTGTCGCAGGGCCGCTCGGTGGGAAGGCCGAAACTCTTGAACTGCCCTCTGTCCAGGTCAGCGCCGCGCCGATGCCGCGCTCCGGATCGGCTTGCGAGGAAAGCGTGTGCCGCGTGCCGAAGCTCACCAGCTTCGTCACCGTTTGCTTCATCTGAGCGCCGCTGACCGGCGCGATGATCTCCTTCAGCCTCGCATCGGGTGAAGGCGACGCGGCGGCAACCAGCAGAAGGCAGGAAAACAGTCCAACTTTACGCACAACGCGTCTCCTCTCTCCGTCGCTGCAACTGGCATTTGCGGGGCCGCCGGTCTAGGGGAGCGGCAACCCCGGAACAGCATTCTCAAGGACCTATCCATGTTGCGCGAGATCGACCATTTCATCGCCGGCGAAAGCTACTCCTCCGGAGAACGCAGCGGCGACGTTTTCGACCCCAACCAGGGGCAGGTGCAGGCGAAGGTCCGGCTCGGCACCGCCGCCGATCTGGAGCGCGCTATCGACGCCGCCAAGGCTGCCCAGCCGGCCTGGGCCGCGACCAACCCGCAGCGCCGCGCCCGCGTCATGTTCAAGTTCAAGGAACTGGTCGAAGCGCACATGGACGAGCTCGCCCATGCGCTTTCGTCCGAGCATGGCAAGGTCATCGCCGACGCCAAGGGCGACGTCCAACGCGGCCTCGAGGTCATCGAGTTCGCGACTGGCATCCCACAGGCGCTGAAGGGCGAATATTCGATGGGCGCCGGCCCGGGTATCGACGTCTATTCGATGCGCCAGCCGCTTGGCATCGGCGCCGGCATCACGCCGTTCAACTTCCCCGCGATGATCCCGATGTGGATGTTCGGCATGGCGATCGCCTGCGGCAACGCCTTCATCCTCAAGCCGTCCGAGCGCGATCCGACCGTTCCCATTCGCCTGGCCGAGCTGATGAAGGAAGCGGGCCTGCCCGACGGCATCCTCAACGTCGTTCACGGCGACAAGGAAATGGTCGACGCGATCCTCGACCATCCGGACATCAAGGCGGTCAGCTTCGTCGGATCGTCCGACATCGCGCAGTACATCTATTCCCGCGGCACGGCGAACAACAAGCGCGTGCAGGCTTTCGGCGGCGCCAAGAACCACGGCATCGTCATGCCCGACGCCGACCTCGACCAAGTTGTCAACGACCTCACCGGCGCGGCCTTCGGCTCCGCGGGCGAGCGCTGCATGGCGCTTCCGGTCGTCGTTCCGGTCGGCGAGGAAACCGCCAATGCGCTGCGCGAGAAGCTGATTCCGGCAATCGAGAAGCTGCGCGTCGGTGTCTCCACCGATCCCGAGGCGCACTACGGCCCAGTCGTCACCCAGGCGCACAAGGAGAAGGTCGAGCGCTACATCCAGATGGCGATCGACGAGGGCTCGGAGCTGGTCGTCGACGGCCGCGGTTTCAAGCTGCAGGGGCATGAGGAAGGCTTCTTCATCGGCCCGACCTTCTTCGACCACGTGAAGCCCAACATGCAGACTTACAAGGAAGAGATCTTCGGTCCCGTCCTGCAGATGGTCCGCGCGAAGGATTTCGAAGAGGCGGTCCGCCTTCCGTCCGAGCACGAATATGGCAACGGCGTCGCCATCTTCACCCGCAACGGCCACGCCGCCCGCGAATTCACCGCCCGCGTCAACGTCGGAATGGTCGGCGTCAACGTGCCGATTCCGGTGCCGGTCAGCTACCATAGCTTCGGCGGCTGGAAGCGTTCGGGCTTCGGCGACACCAACCAGTACGGCATGGAAGGCATGAAGTTCTGGACGAAGAACAAGATCGTCACCCAGCGCTGGCCGGACGGGTCGGCGAGCGGCGAGAATGCCTTCGTCATCCCGACCTTCGCCTGAGCATCGTCCAACACTGGTACGGCTGAAACCGGAATCGTCTCGGCGGCGTTGAGGCGCCATGATCCGGTTCATCCTGCCGATCGTGGCAATCTCTTCGATTCTGAGCATGGTCGCGTGCAGCGGCCGTGATCCGGTCGACGACGGCGCCAATAACGCCGCTGCGGGACCGGCAGAGGTCGACGTGCTTCCGCCCGACGAAAGCGCAACCACGCCGACCAATGAACTCGAAAGCGGCGATGACGAGCCCTCGAATGCCAGTGCGGCGGTGGGAGGGAAGATCCCCGCTGCACTTCACGGCCGTTGGGGGCTAACGCCCACCGATTGCACGTCGACACGCGGCGATGCGAAGGGCCTCCTGATCGTGTCGGCGGACCAGCTGAAATTCTACGAGTCCACCGGGAAGCCCTCCGGCGAATTGAAGACCTCAGACGATTCGGCCAGCGGCGACTTCGCCTTCACCGGCGAGGGCATGACCTGGAAGCGCTACGAGGCGCTGGAAGTCCAGGCCGGGAAGCTCGTCCGTACCGAAAGCAGCCCGATGCGCAGCTTCACTTACGCGCGCTGCGAGGGCTGAGCCTCAGCGCACCAGCTTTCCGGGGTTCATGATGCCGAGCGGGTCTAGCGCCTGCTTGATCGCTTGCATGGCGTGAAGCTTTGCCGGCGGGGCCAGGCGCTCCAGCTCTTCGAGCTTCAGCTGGCCGATGCCGTGTTCCGCCGAGATGGAGCCGCCGGCGCGCGTGACCAGGTCGTAGACGAAGTGGGAGATGTCAGACTCCTGCCGCGCATGGCGTCGCCGCGAACGTGGAAATGCACGTTGCCGTCGCCGAGGTGCCCGAACGCGCTTGCGTGCGTGCCGGCGAACTTCGCTTCGACGGCGGCGGCGGCATCGGCCATGAAGCGCGGCATGTCGGGGACGGGTACGGAAACGTCATGCGCGAGCGAGCCCCCGGTGGCTCTCTCCGCCTCGGCGATGGAATCGCGAATCCGCCAGAACGCTTCCGCCTGGGCGTCGTTCGCGGACAGCGTCGCGTCCTCGATGAGGTGGTGATCCAGCGCTTCGGCGAGCAGCGATTGAAGCAATGCCGCGGGGTCCTCGCCGGCGCGATCCGACGTCGCTTCGATCAGGACGTGCCACGGGTGCGCGCCGGCGAGCGGGTTGCGGGTGCCGGGACGTGGCCGAGCACGAGGTCGAGGCAATCCTGAGGGACGATCTCGAAGCCTTCGATGCGGTCCGTCCGCGCCTGCATGAACTGGAGCAGCTCCAGCGCGCGCTGCGGATCGGACAAGCCGGCCCAGGCGACGGCGCGAGCCACGACGGCTGGAACCAGCCGCAGAGAGGCGGCGGTGACGACGCCGAGCGTGCCCTCCGCGCCGGTCAGCAGCTGGTCGAGATTGTACCCGCGATTGTCCTTCTTGAGGGCCGCAAGACCATCGTAGATCGATCCGTCCGGAAGGACCGCTTCAAGGCCAAGGACGAGCGAACGCATCGTGCCGAACTTCAGTACCTGCGTGCCGCCGGCGTTCGTGGAGACGAGGCCGCCAATAGTGCAGCTTCCGCGCGCGCCGAGGGTAAGCGGAAAGCGCTGGCCGGTTTCGGCGGCTCGCTCGTGCAGGTCGGCGAGGATCACCCCGGCTTCCGCCACGGCGACCCCGCACCAATTGAGCGCAGCTTGTTCATGCGTCGAAGAGAGAGGATCAGCGCCGAGCCATCTGGTGGCGGAGTGGCTCCGCCAACCATGCCGGTATTCCCGCCCTGCGCGACCAACGCGACACGGTGGGCTGCAGCCATGCGGACGATATCGGCAACCTCCTCGGTCGAGGCTGGCGACAGGATCCCGGGCGTTTGCCCATGAAAGCGACCGCGCCAGTCGGTCAGCCAAGGCTCAATGTCCGAAGGCTCGGTTATCGCAGCCCTGTCACCGAAGCGGTTGCGGACGTTCTCGACGAGATTTTGAGCGTCGCTCATGATGCCCTGTTGGCATCTCGCCGCCATCGGGGCAAATCGCAGATATGACCCAGCGCCCGAAAGTCACCATTGTCGTCGCCCGTGCCACCAATGGCGTGATCGGCCGCGACGGCGGCCTGCCGTGGCGCATCTCCGCCGACCTCAAGCGCTTCAAGGCGCTGACGATGGGCACAGCGATGATCATGGGACGCCGGACGTTCGACAGCCTGCCCGGACGGCTTCCGGGACGGCGGCACATCGTCCTGACCCGCGATCTCGACTGGTCGGCTTCCGGAGCGGAGGTCGTGCACTCGGTCGAAGAGGCCTTGGCGGTGGCGGGTGCCGAGCCAGTCTCGATCATCGGCGGCGCAGAAATCTTCGCGCTGTTCCTGCCTCACGCCGACCGACTGGAGCTGACTGAAGTTCCCGGCGACGTGCAGGGCGACACCTTCATGGTCGACCCGCGATCAGGCGGCTCGTGGGTGGAGACCGCTCGCGAGGAGCATCCCGCGGAGGGCGAGACGCCCGCCTACCGCTTTGTTACGCTCGACCGCGCCTAGTTCTGCGGGCGTGGCTTCCGCGCATATTCGCGATAGCGCTTGAACTGCTCGGCCAAGACGGCGTCCACTGCCGCTGCCAGCTTTTCAGCTCCGCCATTTGCGAATCCAGAGACTTTGTAATCCATCATTACCTTGGTCCCGCCCGCGATTCGGTCGAACTTCATGTCGAGCACGCCGGTGGTCGCTTCATGGAGCAGCGGACCAAGTGAGCCGGTAAGAATCAGGCGCTTGCCGGGGTCCACGTATGTGACCCGCATATGCTCGATGCCGCCGCCGGTTGGGAACCGTTCGCAAAAGCAGCCGCCGGGCTGCAGCGACAGGCTCAGGCTCTCGGCCTTGCCGCCGTAGGTATGCTCGGGATTCCACCAGCTCGAGACCTGCCCGAACGTCGAAAAGGCAGCATCCTGCGGGATGACGATCTGGACGGATTGACGGACGTGAAAGCCGTTCGGGCCTGAGCTGACGACCTCGGCCTGAGCCGATTGGCCGTGAACGGCAGTGGCCAGAAAAATGGCAGCGGCAACGCGCATAATTTCCCCCGTCATTGCGAGGAGCCGAAAGGCTCCGTGGCAATCCATCTGGATTGCTTCGCTACGCTCGCAATGACGAAGGCGTTTGTCTAGCTGTCGAGAATAGCGTCGATCTCTGCCGCGACGGCGTCCGGCGTACCCATTCCGTCCACCCGGCGAACCAGCCCACGCTGCTCGTAGTAGGGCAGGATCGGCGCGGTCTTCGCTCGATATTCGGCGAGGCGGGTGCGGACCGTCTCTTCGTTGTCGTCGGGACGCCGCTTGAAGTCGTGTGAGCCGCAAACGTCGCAGGTGTTCTCGACCTTCGGCCGCTTGAACGTGTCGTGGTACCCTGCACCGCACTGCGCGCATGTGAAGCGGCCGGTGATCCGCTCGACCAGCGCATCCTCGTTGACGCAGAGCTCGACCACATAGTCCAGCTTGCGATGCCGTTCGGCGAGCAACAGGTCGAGCGCTTCGGCTTGCGCAAGGGTACGCGGATAGCCGTCGAAGATGGCTCCCGCCTCACCCATGTCGTCGAGGCGTTCGCCGATCAGGGCGCTGACGATCGCGTCGCTGACGAGCTCGCCAGCTTCCATCACCGCCTTGGCTTTCAGTCCAACCGGCGAGCCGCTGGCGACCGCCGCCCGCAACATGTCGCCGGTGGATAGTTGGATCATGCCGCGCTCGGCCTGGAGGCGTTGAGCCTGCGTCCCTTGCCGGCGCCCGGAGGCCCAAGAAGAATGATGTTCAACATCGCGGCGCTCCCCTCTTCGCCGTGGATCAGCGCTTGCGGTTGGTCTTCAGCTTGGCCTTCTTGATGAGGTCGCCATACTGGTGGGCGATCAAGTGGCTCTGGATCTGCGCGACCGTGTCCATCGTCACGTTGACAACGATGAGCAGGCTGGTGCCGCCGAGATAGAAAGGCACGCCGGCCTGGCTGAACAGGATCTCCGGAATGAGGCAGATCAGCACGAGATAGGCAGCGCCGATCACCGTCACGCGGCTAATCAGATAGTCGAAGTAGTTCTCGGTCGCCTTGCCCGGACGAATGCCGGGGATGAAGCCGCCGTGGCGCTTCAGATTTTCGGCGGTCTCCTCGCTGTTGAACTGCACGGCAGCGTAGAAGAAGCAGAAGAAGGCGATGCCCGCGCCGTACAGCAGCAGGTACAGCGGCGAGCCATGCTGCAGGTACGTGCTGACCGTGATCAGCCAGTCGCCCGATTCGGGATTGCTCCTGGCGCCCGCCATCTGGAGAATGGTGAGCGGCATTAGCAGCAACGACGAGGCAAAGATCGGCGGGATGACGCCGGCGATGTTGATCTTGATCGGCAGATGGCTGCGTTCAGCCTGCATCATTCCGCGCGCCGTTTGACGCTTGGGATACTGGATCGGAACGCGCCGCTGGGCCCGCTCCACAAAGCAGATGAACAGAACGAGGCCGACGCAGAGCGCGACGATGCCGAACACCATGATCGGATCCATGGTGCCCGTGCGACCGCCTTCGAACAGCTGCGCGATATGCACCGGTAGCGATGCGACGATGCCGGCCATGATGATGAGCGAGACGCCGTTACCGATGCCGCGGCTGGTGATCTGCTCACCGATCCACATCAGGAACAGCGTACCGCCCACAAGGCTGATCGTCGCAGAAACGCGGAACATCAGGCCTGGTTCGACGACCGCCTGAATTCCTTGTGCGGCGCCAAGACTCTCCAGCCCGACGGCAATCCAGTAGCCCTGCACCGAGGTGAGGAGCACCGTCAGGTAGCGGGTGTACTGGTTCATCTTCTTGCGGCCGGTCTCGCCTTCCTTCTTCAGCTGCTGCCACGGCCCGTAGAGGGTCGCGCCGAGCTGAACGACGATGGACGCGGTGATGTACGGCATCACGCCAAGCGCGATGATGCTCATGCGCGACAGCGAGCCGCCGGAGAATGTGTTGAAGAAATCGAGGACGCCGCCCTGCTGTGTGTTGAACAGGCTGGCCATTGCGGCCGGGTCGATGCCAGGCATCGGCACGTAGGACAGGAAGCGGAACAGTATCAAAGCGCCCAAAGTGAACCAGAGCCGCTTCTTGAGCTCGGTCGCCTTGGCGAAGTTCGCCAGGCTGATGTTGGACGCCATTTGTTCGGCTACGGATGCCATTCAATCTGTTCCCGGACTGCGCAGCGGCGGTGCTGCCATTGCTCCCCGCTGCCGGATATAGGGCGTCCGAGCGGCTAGTCTAAGCCCCTCGGACGTTTTTCCCTTAAGCCTCGGCTTTCGCGCGCTTCTTTGCCGTGCCCTTCTTGGCAGCAGCAAGCTCGGCCGGGTTCTTGCGCTCGATCAGCTCGATCGAACCGCCAGCCTTCTCGATCAACTCGCGAGCGCCCTTCGACACACCGGCAACCTTGAGCGCCAGCTTCGCCTTGAGTTCACCCTTGCCGAGAACGCGAACGCCGTCCTTGCCGCCGCGAGCAAGGCCAGCAGCCTTCAGCGAGTCATGGTCGAGCGTGCCCTTGGCATCGAGCTTGCCGGCATCGATCGCCTTCTGGATCGCGCCGATGTTCACTTCGGCATAGTCCTTGGCGAAGATGTTGTTGAAGCCGCGCTTCGGGATCCGCATGTGGAGCGGCATCTGACCGCCTTCGAAGCCGAAGATCGACACGCCCGAACGGCTGGTCTGACCCTTCTGGCCGCGGCCCGAAGTCTTGCCCTTGCCCGAACCGATACCACGGCCGACGCGGATGCGACCCTTGCGGGCGCCAAGATTGTCGCGGAGTTCGTTGAGTTTCATTTTCTCTGCACTCGCTTTCGCTTTTGTCGCGCATGACCCGCCGAAGCGGAGCCAAATCGTTGTTAGGCGGCTTCGACGCTCACAAGGTGCTGCACCTTGCGGACCTGGCCGAGAACCTCGGGGTCTCTTCCACTTCCACGGTGCGGTGCATCTTGTTGAGGCCGAGGCCGACGAGGGTCGCCCGCTGCGTCTTGTCGCGCCGGATCGGCGAACCGGTCTGGGTGATCTTGATCTTCGCCATCACTATTACTCCGTGATCGCTTCGGCCTGGGCCTCGGCTTCGGCAGCGCTTGCGCCGCCACGGCCGAGCAGGTCGGCAACCTTCTTGCCGCGACGCTGGGCAACCGAGCGCGGGCTCGTCTGCTCCTTGAGCGCCTCGAAGGTCGCGCGGATCATGTTGTAGGGGTTGGACGTGCCGACCGACTTGGTGACAACGTCGGCAACGCCGAGGCTTTCGAAAATGGCGCGCATCGGACCGCCGGCGATGATGCCGGTTCCCGCCGGAGCGGTACGGACCGTCACGCGGCCGGCGCCGAAGTGGCCAAGGCCGTCATGGTGCAGCGTGCGGCCATCGCGCAGCGGAACGCGAATCATCGCCTTCTTCGCAGCGGCAGTCGCCTTGCTGATCGCCTCGGGAACTTCGCGAGCCTTGCCATGACCGAAGCCGGCGCGGCCCTTGCCGTCGCCAACGACGACGAGCGCTGCGAAACCGAAGCGCTTACCGCCCTTCACGGTCTTGGAGACGCGGTTGATGTGGACGAGCTTTTCGATCAGTTCCTCACCACCGTCGTCGTCGCCGCCACGGCCGCCACGGCGGTCGTCACGACGGCCACGGCCGCCACCACGATCGTTGCCACGGCCACCGCCGCGTCCGCCGCGCGGACCACGCGGGCCACGGCCCTGCGGACGATCGCCCTCGGGACGCCCGGCGTCGCCTGCTACTTCCGCTGCCGGAGCAGCTTCAGCCGGCGCTTCGGTCGCTTCGACCTGCGGGGTTTCGTTTTCGTCAGCCATTAGAACTCCAATCCGCCTTCACGGGCGGCATCGGCCAGGGCCTTCACCCGGCCATGGAATAGGAAGCCGCCACGGTCGAACACGACCGTCGACACGCCAGCCTTCTTCGCGCGCTCGGCAAGGGTCTTGCCGACTGCAGCAGCCGCATCGCGGGTCGCGCCGGTCTTGCCCTTGACGTCCTTGTCGAGGGTCGAAGCAGACGCAATCGTCGTGCCGGCAGTGTCGTCGATGACCTGCGCGTAGATGTGGCGGCCCGAACGGTGGACCGAAAGACGCGGCTTGCCCGCGGAACGCGCGCGAAGCGACGTGCGGACACGGCGCCGGCGGCGATCGAAGAGAGAGAGTTTCGCCATGGCTTACTTCTTCTTGCCTTCTTTGCGGAAGATGAACTCACCGTCGTACTTGATGCCCTTGCCCTTGTACGGCTCCGGCTTGCGCCAACGGCGAATTTCGGCCGCGACCTGACCGACCTTCTGCTTGTCGATGCCGCTGATTTCCACGGTGTTCTGGTCCGGCGTCTTCACATCGACACCTTCCGGAACCGCGAAGTTCACGTCGTGGCTGTAGCCGAGCTGAAGCTTCAGGTTCTTGCCCTGGGCCTGCGCGCGGTAGCCGACGCCGCTGATCAGCAGCTTCTTCGAGAAGCCTTCGGTCACGCCGGTGACGAGGTTCTGCACGTTGGTCCGCTGCATACCCCACGCAGCGCGGTTACGCTGAGCCTGGGTGAGCGGAGTCACGCGGATCTCGTCCTCGGCGATCTCGTACTTAACGAGGTCGTCGAGCAGCTGCATCGCGAGGGTGCCCTTCGGGCCCTTCACGGTCAGCGTGCCGCTTTCCACGGTGGCAGTGACGCCAGCCGGGATCGCGATCGGTTTCTTGCCAATGCGGGACATCTTAGAACACCTCCGCCAGCACTTCGCCGCCGACGTTCTGGTCGCGCGCTTCAGCATCCGACAGCACGCCGCGCGGAGTCGACACGATAATCGTGCCGAGGCCGTTGCGGATGCGCGGAAGCTCGCGGGCGGCCGAGTAAACACGGCGTCCGGGCTTGGACACGCGGGCCAGATGCTGGATCGCCGGCTGGCCCTCGAAATACTTCAGCTCGATACGCAGGCCCTTGGCCGGGCCGACGGCTTCCTCGGAATAGCCACGGATGTAGCCTTCACGCTGGAGCACATCGAGCACCCGGGCACGAAGCTTCGACGCCGGAGTCACAATGGAATCCTTGCGTGCCTGCTGGCCGTTACGAATGCGGGTGAGCATATCACCCAAAGGATCGGTCATCGCCATGCGTTGGCCCTTACCAGCTCGACTTCGTGACGCCCGGGATCAGGCCCTTGTTGGCCAGTTCCCGAAGCATGATCCGCGACAGGCGGAACTTGCGATAATAGGCGCGCGAACGCCCGGTCAGCTCGCAGCGGTTGCGAATGCGCGTCGGGTTACCGTTGCGCGGAAGCTCCGCCATCTTGAGCCGTGCGATCAGACGCTCGGTCTCATCCAGCGACTTGTCAGCCGCCTTTTCCTTGAGACGAGCGTACTTCGCCTTGTTCTTCTCAACGAGCTTCTTCCGACGCTCGTTCTTGTTGATCGAACTCAGTTTCGCCATGACTTAAGTTCTTCTCCTTAAGAGAAGCAGGTCCTGCCCTTAGGCAGCCTGCTTCTGCTCCTCGTCACGCGGGAACGGGAAGTTGAACAGGCGCAGCAGCTCGCGCGCCTCTTCGTCCGTCTTCGCGGTGGTGGTTACGATGATGTCCATTCCCCGGACCTTGTCGATCTGGTCGTAGTTGATCTCGGGGAAAATGATCTGCTCCTTGAGGCCCATCGCATAATTGCCACGGCCGTCGAACGACTTGGGGTTGAGGCCCCGGAAGTCGCGGACGCGCGGAAGCGCGATGGTGACCAGGCGGTCCAGAAACTCGAACATGCGGTCGCGGCGCAAGGTGACCTTGCAACCGATCGGCATGCCTTCACGCAGCTTGAACTGCGCGATCGACTTCTTGGCCTTGGCAATGACCGGCTTTTGGCCGGCAATCGCCTGCATCTCGGCGGCAGCCGCCTCGACCTTCTTCTTGTCCTGCGTGGCCTCGCCGACGCCCATGTTGATGACGATCTTGTCGAGCTTCGGAACCTCGAGACGGTTCTTGTAGCCAAACTTCTCGATCATCGCCTTGACGATGCGGTCCTCGTAATCGGACTTCAGACGCGACGTGTAGGACTTGTCCTTCGACGCCTTCGCCGACTTTTCAGCCTTCGGCGCCTTCTCGGCGGCCGGGGCCGTCTCGACGGCTTCGTCCTGTGCGACGTTGTTTTCGTCAGCCATTGATAAGCTCCCCGGACTTGGCAGCGACACGAACCTTCTTGCCGTTGCGGTCCTCAAAACGAACTCTGGTGGCCTTGCCGCTCTTCGGGTCGGCAATCGCGACCTTCGACACGTGCAGCGGCGCTTCCTTGCGCTCGATCCCGCCCTGCGGGTTGACCTGGGACGGCTTGCGGTGACGAGCGGCGACATTCACGCCGGACACGACGACCTTGCTGTCCTTCGGCATCGAGCGGATGACCTCGCCGGTCTTGCCCTTGTCCTTGCCGGACAGGACAACGACCGTGTCACCCTTGCGGATCTTTGCAGCAGCCATGGTTACAGCACCTCCGGCGCAAGGCTGATGATCTTCATGTGCTTCTTCGCGCGAAGCTCACGGACGACCGGGCCGAAGATACGGGTGCCGATCGGCTCCTCGTTCTTGTTGACCAGCACGGCGGCATTCGTGTCGAAGCGGATCACCGAACCGTCGGGACGGCGGATGTCCTTGGCAGTGCGAACGATCACCGCACGGTGGACGTCGCCCTTCTTCACGCGGCCGCGCGGCGCCGCTTCCTTGACGGAAACGACGATGATGTCGCCGACGCCGGCAACGCGACGCTTCGATCCGCCCAGCACCTTGATGCACTGAACGCGCTTCGCGCCGCTGTTGTCCGCAACCTCAAGGTTGGACTGCATCTGGATCATTGTTCGACCCTACCTTCTCTCAAAATCCGCTCAGGCGTCCGCGTCGGCGTCGGCTTTCGCCTTCTTCGCCTTTGCGGCCGGCTTTTCGGCTTTCGCCTTGGCCGGGGCCTTTTCTTCTTCGACCGGGTTCGAAGCACCCTCGACGATCTCGACGGCGGCGGCCTTGGCGGCGCCGATCCGGTCCAGGACGGTCCAGGTCTTCAGCTTCGAAATCGGGGCGCACTCTTCGATGCGCACCTGCTCACCCGACTTGTAGGCATTTGCCTCGTCGTGAGCGTGGTACTTCTTCGAGAGCTTGATGATCTTGCCGTACAGCGGGTGCTTCACCCGCCGCTCGACACGAACCACCACGGTCTTGTCACCCTTGTCGGACACTACGGTGCCGGTCAGGACGCGCTTAGGCATTCGTCAGTCTCCTCAGGCCTGGGCCGCGTCAGCGGTGCGGGCGCGTTGGCTCTGCAGCGTCTTGATGCGAGCGATGGTGCGGCGCACCTCCTTCACCCGCGACGGCTTCTCGAGCTGATTGGTCGCCGCCTGGAAGCGCAGGTTGAACTGCTCGCGCTTCAGGTCCGACAGCTGCGTCTGCAATTGGTCGTCGGTCGCGACCTTCAGGTCGTCCTTCTTGTTGCCCTTCTTGGCGGCCATCTTACTTTTCCTCTCCGGCCAGGGTCTCGCCGAGGCGGGCCACGACCTTCGTCTTGATCGGCAGCTTCTCCGCCGCACGCTCGAAAGCGGTCTTGGCGAGGTAGCCAGGGACGCCGTCGAGCTCGAACAGGATCCGGCCCGGCTTGACGCGGGCGACCCAGAACTCGGGCGCGCCCTTACCGGAGCCCATGCGGACTTCGGCCGGCTTCGAGCTAACCGGAACGTCCGGGAAAATGCGGATCCAGAGACGGCCGCTACGCTTGATGTGACGCGTGATCGCGCGGCGGGCCGCTTCGATCTGGCGTGCGGTAATCCGCTCCGGCTCCATCGCCTTCAGGCCGAAGGCGCCGAAGTTGAGCTCAGTTCCACCCTTGGCATTGCCGTGGATGCGGCCCTTGAAGGCCTTGCGGAACTTGGTGCGCTTGGGTTGCAGCATGACTTACTCTTTCCTTCGCGCTTACCGGTTGCCGCGCTCTTCGCGGGCCGGCCGGACGCCGGAGGTCTGAGCCTCCATCATCAGCCGGTCCTGAGCCGTCGGATCGTGGCCGAGAATCTCGCCCTTGAAGATCCACACCTTCACGCCGCATACGCCGTAGGCGGTGTGGGCTTCGGCCTCCGCGTAATCGACGTTGCCGCGCAGCGTGTGCAGCGGAACGCGACCTTCACGGTACCATTCGGTGCGCGCGATCTCGGCGCCGCCGAGGCGGCCCGAGCAGGTGATACGAATGCCTTCGGCACCGAGACGCAGAGCGGACTGCACCGCGCGCTTCATGGCGCGGCGGAAGGCGATACGGCGCTCGAGCTGGTCGGCGACGCCCTGGGCAACGAGCTTGGCGTCGATTTCCGGCTTGCGGATCTCGACGATGTTCAGGCTCACTTCCGAGCTGGTCATCGCGCCGAGCTTCTTGCGAAGCTTCTCGATGTCCGCGCCCTTCTTGCCGATGATCACGCCCGGGCGAGCAGCGTAGATGCTGACGCGGCAGATCTTGGCCGGACGCTCGATCACCACCTTCGAAATCGCGGCCTGCGGCAGCGTCGAAAGGATGTGCTTCCGGATCTTCAGGTCTTCCAGCAGCAGACGACCGTAATCCTGGCCTTCCGCGAACCAGCGGCTGTCCCAGGTCCGGTTGATCTGCAGGCGGAGCCCGACGGGAGAGGTTTTCTGACCCATAAGTTACGCTTCTTCCTGCTCGCGAACGACGACGCGGATGCGGCTGAACGGCTTGACGATCCGGCTGGAGCGGCCGCGCGCACGGGTCGCGAAGCGCTTCATCGAGATCGACTTGCCCACGCTCGCTTCCGACACGACGAGCGCGTCGACGTCGAGATTGTGGTTGTTCTCGGCATTGGCGACTGCCGACGCGAGCACCTTGCGCACGTCGTCAGCCATCGCCTTGGGCGAGAACTGCAGAATGTTGAGGGCTTCCTCGACCTTGCGGCCGCGGATGAGACCCGCGACGAGGTTCAGCTTGCGAGCCGAACCACGGATCATGGTGCCGACGGCCAGCGCTTCCTTGTCGCCGACCTTGCGGGGGGCTGCCTGCTTGGACATTAGCGCTTGCCCTTCTTGTCCGAGGCGTGGCCGGGGAAGAAGCGGGTCGGCGCGAACTCGCCGAGCTTCATGCCCACCATGTCCTCATTGACCGACACCGGCACGAACTTGCGGCCGTTGTAGACATTGAAGGTGAGGCCGACGAACTGCGGCAGGATCGTCGAACGGCGCGACCAGGTCTTGATCGGCGCGCGGCCGCCCTTTTCCTGCGCAGCTTCCGCCTTCTTCAGCAGCGAAAGCTCGACGAACGGGCCTTTCCAGATGGAACGGGCCATTGCTTAACCCTTCTTCTTCGCGTGACGGCTACGGATGATGAACTTGTCCGTCGCCTTGTTGTGACGGGTGCGCGCACCCTTGGTCGGCTTGCCCCACGGGTGACCGGATGGCGGCCGCCCGAGGTCCGGCCTTCACCACCGCCGTGCGGGTGGTCGACCGGGTTCTTGGCGACGCCGCGGGTCAGCGGACGCTTGCCCATCCAGCGGGTACGGCCTGCCTTGGCAAAGGTCTGGTTGCCGTTGTCCGGGTTGGACACCGCACCGACCGTCGCCATGCAGTCCGAGCGGATGTAGCGCTGCTCGCCTGAATTGAGCCTGACGATGACCATGCCCTTGTCGCGGCCGACGACCTGCACATAGGTGCCTGCGGCACGAGCGATCTGGCCGCCCTTGCCGGGCTTCAGCTCGACGTTGTGGACAATGGTGCCAACCGGCATCTGACCGATCTCCATCGCATTGCCCGGCTTCACGTCGACCTTCTTGCCGGCGATGACCTTGTCGCCCGGCGCGAGACGCTGCGGAGCGATGATGTAGGCCTGCTCGCCGCCCTCGTAGGTTACGAGCGCGATGAACGCCGAACGGTTCGGGTCGTACTCGAGACGCTCGACGGTCGCAGCGACGTCCCAGGTCCGGCGCTTGAAGTCAATGTAGCGGTACTTCTGCTTGTGACCGCCGGCGATTCCGCGCGAGGTCACGTGACCCTTGTTGTTGCGTCCGCCCGTCTTGCGCTTGCCTTCGGTCAGAGCCTTGACCGGCTTGCCCTTCCACAGCGCCGACTTGTCGACGAGGATGAGGCCGCGGCGCGCTGGCGACGTCGGCTTGTATTGCTTGAGTGCCATTAGCCCTGGACCCCTGAGGTAATGTCGATCGTCTCGCCTTCAGCGAGGGTCACGATGGCCTTCTTCGCGTCCGAACGCTGATAGGCCTGGCCTTTCCAGCGCTTGGACTTGCCCTTGGCGACCAGCGTGTTGACGCCCGTCACCTTGACGTTGAACAGCGCTTCGACCGCAGCCTTGATCTCCGGCTTCGACGCGTCCTTGGCGACCTTGAAGACGACTGCGTTCTGCTCGGAGAGCATGGTCGACTTCTCGGTGATGTGCGGAGCGACGATCACGTCATAGTGACGCGTATCGACAGCACCTTGCTGCTGCTTCTTAGCCATTGAAACGTGCCTCCAGGCGCTCGACCGCTGCCTTGGTCAGGACCAGGGTCTCGCAGCGCATGATGTCGTAGACGTTGGCGCCGACTGCCGGGAGCAGGTCGACATTGCCGAGGTTCGACGAAGCGCGGGCGAAACCGACGTTCAGCGCGTCACCGTCGATGACCAGTGCCGACTTGCCGAGGTTCAGGCCGCCCAGCTTCGCCTTCAGCTCCTTGGTCTTGCCGTCCTTGAGGTCGAGGTTGTCGACCACGATCAGCTGACCGCCGAGAGCCTTTGACGAAAGCGCCATCTTCAAGCCGAGCGCGCGAACCTTCTTGTTCAGCGAGGCGCTGAACACGCGGGCACGCGGACCGTGGGCCTTGCCGCCGCCGATGAAGATCGGGGCGCGGCGATCGCCGTGACGAGCCGTACCGCCGCCCTTCTGGCGACCGAACTTCTTGCCGGTGCGGGCAACGTCGCTGCGCTCACGCGCGGCGCGAGCCGGAGCGCGGCGATTGACGAGCTGCCACGTGACGACGCGATGCAGGATGTCGGCGCGCGGCTCGACACCGAAGATCTCGTCATTGAGCTCGAGGTCGCCCCGCTCTTCGCGTCGAGGGTCTGTACCTTGACCTTCATCGCTTAGCCTTCCTTGCTTTCGTCGGCATTGCCGCTGTCCTCGGTCGAGCCTTCGCCCGCCTCGGCAGCCGGTGCCTCATTTGCTTCAGCCTCGGCAGCCTCTTCAGCGGCAGCTTCAGCAGCTGCGCCAGCTTCCTGCTCGGCCGCGATCGCCGCCACTTCCTCGTCGCTCGGGAGAGCCGGGATCTCGTGGACGGCGGCGTCGTCGACCAGGCCGGCTGCGGGCAGCGCGTCCTCGTCGATCTTCGCCTTCGTATCGAGGATGCCCGCCGGATACGGCGCGCTCTCGTGACGCGGCAGCTTGATTGCGTCGGCGACGGTCACCCATGCGCCCTTGTGGCCCGGAACCGAGCCCTTGATGAACAGCAGTCCGCGGATCGGGTCCGTGCGGACGACCTCGAGGTTCTGCTGCGTGCGGTTACGGGCACCCATGTGACCGGCCATCTTCTTGTTCTTGAAGACGCGGCCCGGATCCTGGCGGTTACCCGTCGAACCGTGCGAACGGTGCGAGACGGAAACGCCGTGGGTGGCGCGCAGACCGCCGAAGCCCCAGCGCTTCATGGCGCCGGCGAAGCCCTTGCCCTGCGTCACGCCGGAAATGTCGACCAGCTGACCGGCAACGAAGTGCTCGGCGCTGATGCGGGCACCGACGTCCAGGAGGGCGTCTTCGGCGACGCGGAATTCTACGACGCGAGCCTTGGGCTCGACTTCGGCCTTGCCGAACGCGACGCGCTGCGGCTTGGCGAGGTTCTTCGCCTTCGCAGTGCCCGCGCCGAGCTGAACGGCAGTATATCCGTCACGGTCCATCTCGCGGCGGCCGATGACCTGAAGCTCGTCCAGCTGCAGGACGGTAACCGGCACGTGCCGTCCGTCCGCCTGGAACAAGCGGGTCATTCCGACCTTCTTCGCGATCACGCCAGTGCGCATGATCAAATGCTCCTCACAGAGGCACCACGGGCCAATCCCGGGTGCGTGTAGCCCATTGAACTGATTGCGTGCCCCGCCTGGGCTAGTGCTCCGGAAATTCCGGAACGGCGGGGACGCAGCCGGAGCAAAAAGCTCCGCGGTATCACCCTATGTCCGAGCGGCCCGTGGGCCTCTCGATGCCGCTCCGGGTCGGAGCGACGGCCGGCTGTTAGGCCAGCTTGATCTCTACGTCCACACCGGCGGCCAGATCGAGCTTCATCAGCGCGTCGACCGTCTGCGGCGTCGGCTGAACGATGTCGAGCAGCCGCTTGTACGTCCTCACCTCGAACTGCTCGCGCGACTTCTTGTCGACGTGCGGCGAACGGTTGACGGTGAACTTCTCGATACGCGTCGGCAGGGGGATCGGACCGCGAATAAGAGCACCCGTACGGCGCGCCGTGTCGGCGATGTCGCCAGTGGCCTGATCCAGCACTCGATGATCGAAAGCCTTCAGACGAATACGGATATTCTGCGTTTCCATGTCCCTACCGATGCGAAAGAGCCAACGAGCTGTTGCCAACTCGAAAAACAAGAGGCCGCACCCGTTTGACCCTGGCGAGCCGGAACGGACGACCTCAACTGAATGTGTGGTGACGGTGACGAATCCCCGTCGGTGAAGGCGCCTCTACAGAGGACAGCCGGTCAGATCAACCCTGTGCGGCAAGTTCGGGGTAAATGTCGGCTTTGGGTGGAAAGCTGACACCCGTCGACCACAACTCAGGTGAAACGTGACGTTGGATTCCGAGCCAGCCTATCTTGACGTGGCAGCTGGCGCAGATCGAAACTCATGGTTCGCCCGCTGCGGCGCAGTAAGAAGCCCGACAGCGCAAATCCCAGCAGCATCATCGCCCAGGTCGATGGCTCGGGAACAGCACGAGTGAATTTCGCCCACACCCAGGGGTCTTCGCCGAGTTGTGAAAAATCCGGTACATCGGACAGAAGAAATGTGCCGTGAAATGAGCGGTCGACCTGTCCGGAGTACCAATTCTGGGCAACACCAACGTCGATGCTGAAGCCGCTAGTGTGATACGGCAACCATGCCGTGCAACGAAGCACATCGCTGCAACCAGAAGTTAGTGCCGGATCGTTGTCGAACAAACCCACGAAAACCTGATCTAGCAGCGCTTGAGCGGCAGAACTCGCTTCTTGCGAATTGCCAAATGCAAAGTCCTCTTGGTTGTCGCAACCACCGAAGACGGAGGCGCATGTTCCATCAATAAAGACCACATCATAAACCGTCCCGAGCACGTTCACACCAGTCGCGCCCGTCAGATTCCCCGATCCGTCAACGATGAGGATGGCTGAAATTGCCGGCGTCGCAGAAACTGCCGAAAGCAATCCTACTGACGCCAATAGTGCCCGGATAAAACGCTTCATAGCCGAGTGCTCCTCGCGACCCCGCTCCGCAAGTTCATGCGATCCTGCGCCCATAGCTTAGGATTCTTTGCGACTGCATACGTGCTTTTGCGTAGCTTCGAACGCGACCATGGGCGGTCGAATGTCCGCAATGGTTCGGAATCGGGTCTACATCTAGCGGCAGGAATGGGCCGAAACCTGCCGCGGCGCTTCCGGCAGGTTTGGGTCGAAAGCACACTTTAGACGCTCCGCATTTTCAGGTCGCTCACGCGACCCAAAAGAAAAGGCCGGCGCTTCGATTGAAGCACCGAGCCCTTCTTCATCCAGCGCCCGGAGGCGCGAGACTTACTTGGAGATCGTACCGACGACGCCGGCGCCGACCGTGCGGCCGCCTTCGCGAATTGCGAAGCGGAGACCCGGGTCCATGGCGATCGGAGCGATCAGCTTCACGCCCAGCGAAACGTTGTCGCCCGGCATGACCATCTCGGTGCCTTCCGGCAGCTGCACTTCGCCCGTCACGTCGGTCGTGCGGAAGTAGAACTGCGGACGGTAGTTCGCGAAGAACGGCGTGTGACGGCCGCCCTCGTCCTTCGACAGGACGTAAACTTCCGCCTGGAAGTCCGTGTGCGGCGTGATCGAGCCCGGCTTGCAGAGAACCTGCCCGCGCTCGACGTCTTCACGGCCGACGCCGCGGAGCAGCGCACCGATGTTGTCGCCGGCCTGACCCTGATCGAGCAGCTTGCGGAACATTTCGACGCCGGTGACGACGGTCTTCTGGGTGTCGCGGATGCCGACGATCTCGACTTCCTCGCCAACCTTGACGATGCCGGTCTCGACACGGCCGGTCACGACGGTGCCGCGGCCCGAGATCGAGAACACGTCTTCGATCGGCATCAGGAACGGCTTGTCGAGCGGACGCTCCGGCTGGGGAATCCAGTCGTCGACCGCCTTCATCAGCTCCATGATCTTCTCTTCGCCGATGTTGGCGTCACGGTCCTCGAGGACCGCGAGAGCCGAACCGGCAACGATCGGAATGTTGTCGCCGTCGAAGCCGCGCTTGGAAAGCTCCTCGCGGATTTCGAGCTCGACGAGCTCGAGCAGTTCGGGATCGTCAACCTGGTCTACCTTGTTCAGGAACACGACCATGGTCGGGACGCCGACCTGCGCTGCGAGCAGGATGTGCTCCTTGGTCTGCGGCATCGGGCCGTCAGCAGCCGACACGACCAGGATCGCGCCGTCCATCTGGGCGGCACCGGTGATCATGTTCTTCACGTAGTCGGCGTGACCCGGGCAATCGACGTGCGCGTAGTGGCGGGCGTCGGTCTCATATTCGACGTGGGCCGTCGAAATGGTGATGCCGCGCTCGCGCTCTTCCGGCGCCTTGTCGATGTTGGCGAAGTCGACGGCTTCACCGCCGCCGTGCTTGGCCAGCACCTTGGTGATTGCAGCCGTCAGCGACGTCTTGCCATGGTCGACGTGACCGATGGTGCCGATGTTGCAGTGCGGCTTGTTCCGCTCGAATTTAGCCTTCGCCATTTTACGCCTCTTCTTCTCTGAAATCCGGGCGGCCCGCCCGTATCGCGGACGCGCCCATAGCTAACAAAAAACGGTTACGCCAGCTTCGCCTTCACCTCGTCGGCGACGTTCTGCGGAACCTCGTCGTAGTGAGAGAACTGCATCGTGTACTGCGCGCGTCCCTGGGTGAAGGAACGCAGCTGGTTCACGTAGCCGAACATGTTCGCCAGCGGGACGATCGCTTCGACCGCCTGCGCGTTGCCGCGCGTGTCGGTACCCTGAATCTGACCACGGCGGCTGTTCAAGTCGCCGATGACGTCGCCGAGGTAATCCTCGGGAGTCACGACTTCGACCTTCATGATCGGCTCAAGCAGCTTGATTCCGGCCTTCTGAGCCACTTCGCGCATTGCGCCGCGGGCACAGATTTCGAACGCGAGCGCCGAAGAGTCGACGTCGTGGTACTTGCCGTCGACCAGGTGCACTTCGAAGTCGATGATCGGGAAGCCGATCAGCGAACCCGTCTCCGCCGTCTCGCGCAGGCCCTTCTCGACCGAGGGAATATATTCCTTCGGAACGTTGCCGCCCTTGATCTCGTCGAAGAACTGGAAGCCCGAACCGCGCTCGCCGGGAGCAACCGCGATCTTGATCTCGCCGAACTGGCCGGAGCCGCCCGACTGCTTCTTGTGGGTGTAGGTCAGCTCGACCGGCTTCGCGAGATATTCGCGATAGGCGACCTGCGGCGCGCCGACGTTGGCCTCGACCTTGAACTCGCGCTTCATGCGGTCGACGAGAATCTCGAGGTGGAGCTCGCCCATCCCTTGATGATCGTCTGGCCCGACTCATGGTCGGTCGAAACGCGGAACGACGGGTCCTCGCGAGCCAGGCGATTGAGCGCGACGCCCATCTTCTCCTGGTCGGCCTTGGTCTTGGGTTCGACCGAAAGCTCGATGACGGGGTCCGGGAACTCCATCCGCTCGAGAATGATCGGCGCGGTCGTGGCGCACAGCGTATCGCCGGTGGTCGTGTCCTTGAGGCCCGCCAGAGCGACGATGTCGCCAGCGTACGCCACCTGGATGTCCTCGCGGTCGTTGGCATGCATCAGCAGCATGCGGCCGACCTTTTCCTTCTTGTCCTTGACGCTGTTCATGACCTGCGACGCGGTCTCGAGCTTGCCCGAGTAGATGCGAGCGAAGGTCAGCGTACCCACGAACGGATCGTTCATGATCTTGAAGGCCAGCGCGGCGAACGGCGCATTGTCGTCCGACGGACGCGAATCTTCGCCGCCATCGGGCAGGATGCCCTTGATCGCCGGAACGTCGAGCGGGCTCGGCAGATAGTCGACCACCGCGTCGAGCAGCGGCTGAACACCCTTGTTCTTGAAGGCGGAGCCACAGACAACCGGAACGAACGCCATGCCGAGCGTGCCCTTCCGGATCAGCTTCTTCAGCGTCGCGACGTCAGGCTCACTGCCTTCGAGATAAGCCTCCATAGCATCGTCGTCCTGTTCGACGGCGAGCTCGATGAGGTTGGTCCGCGCTTCGGCGGCCTTGTCCTTCAGATCGTCCGGAATTTCCTGATATTCGAACTTCGCGCCGAGGCTCTCGTCGAGCCAGATGATGGCGCGGTTCTCGACCAGATCGACGAGGCCCTTGAAGCCGCCTTCGATCCCGATCGGGAGATAGAGGACGGCCGGACGCGCGCCGAGGCGATCGATGATCGACTGGACGCAATAATAGAAGTCCGCACCGGTGCGATCGAGCTTGTTGACGAAGCACATGCGCGGCACGCCGTACTTGTCGGCCTGGCGCCAGACGGTCTCGGACTGCGGCTCAACGCCGGCAACGCCGTCGAAACAGGCGACCGCGCCGTCGAGCACGCGCAGCGAACGCTCGACTTCGATGGTGAAGTCGACGTGGCCCGGAGTGTCGATGATGTTGATGCGGTGCTCGGGGCCCTTGCCCTCCTCAGCCGACCAGAAACAGGTCGTCGCGGCCGACGTGATCGTAATCCCGCGCTCTTGCTCCTGCTCCATCCAGTCCATCGTGGCGGTGCCTTCGTGGACTTCACCGATCTTGTAGGACTTGCCGGTGTAATAAAGGATGCGCTCGGTCGTCGTCGTCTTGCCGGCGTCGATGTGCGCCATGATTCCGATGTTGCGATAGCGTTCGAGCGGATGGCTGCGGGCCATTTTCTGAAGTTCCTTAGCGATATGGGGAGCCGGCGGATCCGGCTTCCCCAAATATAGGTACGATTTCTACCAGCGCCACCCGGCGGCCTTGGCCACCGGAATGGACTACCAACGATAGTGGCTGAAGGCGCGGTTCGCTTCGGCCATGCGGTGCGTGTCTTCACGCTTCTTCACGGCATTGCCGCGGTTCTGCGACGCATCCATCAGCTCGCCCGACAGGCGGCCGGCCATCGTCTTTTCAGAACGGGCGCGAGCGGCCGAGATTAGCCAGCGGATGGCAAGCGCCTGAGCGCGCTCGACGCGAACCTCGACGGGGACCTGGTAGGTCGCACCGCCGACGCGGCGGCTGCGAACCTCGATGCCCGGCTTCACATTGTTGAGGGCGTCGTGGAAGACCTGGATCGGGTCCTTCTTGAGGCGAGCCTCGACATTGTCGAGAGCGCCATAAACGATGCCTTCAGCAACGGACTTCTTGCCGTCGAGCATGACCGAATTCATGAACTTCGACAGGACGATGTCCCCGAAACGGGGATCGGGAAGAATTTCGCGCTTCTCTGGGCGGCGACGACGGGACATTGGACTGTTCCTTTCTCTTCAGCCTAATCCGGAACCTGTCCGGGGCTTACTCGTGCGAGTTACTTGGGACGCTTGGCGCCGTACTTCGAACGGCTCTGCTTGCGGTCCTTGACACCCTGGGTGTCGAGAACGCCGCGAAGCACGTGGTAGCGGACACCCGGAAGGTCGCGCACACGGCCGCCACGGATCAGCACGACGCTGTGCTCCTGGAGGTTGTGGCCTTCGCCCGGGATGTAGCTGATGACTTCGCGCTGGTTCGTCAGGCGAACCTTGGCGACCTTGCGGAGAGCCGAGTTCGGCTTCTTCGGAGTGGTCGTGTAAACGCGAGTGCAAACGCCACGCTTCTGCGGGTTCTGTTCCATCGCAGGGACCTTAGACTTGGCCTTCTGCGGTTCGCGACCCTTGCGGATCAGCTGGTTAATCGTTGGCATGAAGCCCTTCACCTTTATGTTGCCGGAAGACCCGGCGGTTACTTTGCCCAAAGCAAAAGCGCGAAGTCCTGGCGGCCTATGGCCACCCGGCCTTCACGTCTTTGAGCAATGTTCAGCTCTGTCCGTCAGGGGAACGAGGTCGCAGCCCCGCGGACGAGCGGCCACATAGCGAGGGGGCCGCTCAGGGTCAACGGGTCGCGGACTCCAACCGTGTAGCTAAAGGCCCTTTCGCCCAAAAGCCGGCCGCGCCTGCATCGTCGAGGCGGCAGGTGCAGCAATCGGGCTGACTTCAGCCATCGGTCCCGGCTCGCCCTCCGCCTTCCGCGCCATATAGCGCGCCAGGGCCGCGTCAGGATCGAAGCCAGCCTGCTGCTCTGGAGTCGGCCGCGCCGGCGCCGCTCCCCAGCCATTCTCACCGGCGCCCTTCATCGCGACGCCCGTGACGCCTACCGCCGCGACATGCGCCGCCTGGAGCAAGGCGACAAGGGCAACCGCTCCGCCAGGGGGCAGCTCGATGGCATTGGCGGAAAGCCGGAGGCGCCTCGCTCCGAACAGCCCGCCGTCGATCTTGATGACGAGGTTTTCGTGCTTCGCGATCGGGATGATGCCCCAGTAGCGATAGGTGAAGACCTCGAGGCCGATATGCTGGACGTCCTTCCAGCCGGCCTGCTGCACGCCGGTCGCGGTGCGGACGCGGAGGCCTTCGTCGCCGAATGCCAAGGCCGGTTCGCTGCTCATGGCGTCCGTCGCACCCTTGGCCGCGCCAGCACCAAAGAGGAGAAATCCGGCAAGGCTGAAGACACCGCCGCTCCGCCACCAAAGCATTGCGCAGAAGATGGTCAAAGCGCCCATGAACAAGGCGGCCATGGCATTCTTGCCGGCGCGATAATGGAACTTCCGCATGGCTCTCCTCTCCGTGCCGGAAAGCATATCAAAAGCAGGTATACGGAAAGTTTAATTGACGTTCGCGGCTATCATTCGGCTCCGACGGTTGGTCGAAAGCGCCTCGCTTCCGCTCGCTTGGAGGAGTAAACCAAGGCGGCTGCCATCAAGGAGAAAATGCATGGCACATCGACTGATAATCGGCTTGGGACTGATCGCCGCCGCGACGCCGCTGTCAGCAACGATCCAGGAGCCCCAACGTCTCAGTGCTCCGGCCGGATCGCCTGAGACCAGATATTGCATGCATATCGAAGCAATCACCGGAAGCCGGCTGGAAAAAGTCCGCTGCTGGACGCGCGATGAATGGGCTGCTCGAGAGGTCGATGTCGATGCCGACTGGGCTACATCGGGAGTCCGCACGATCGGGTGACGGTCAGGCGCGGATGCGATGCTCCGCGAGTTGCTCGTAATAAGGACGGCAGGCATCCGCGACGCGCTGCGCCTCGCCGTCTAGGCGAGTGGGATGCTCGTCCGGCGCTCCGAAGCCGGTGCTTGCCGCAACCGCATCGTACCAATGCGATGCCCAAATCCCGTCTGTCTCGCGAATTCCCGGCTCCCACTTTAGCATGGCGGGATCCCAGGCAATGCCGAGGGCGCGGCACAGTCGCTCGAGCATGGCCGGCGGATCGCGAAGGATGTCTGCGCTATCGACGACCGGGGGCGCATGCCCGAGCCGATCGGCCTCGCGCTCAAAATACTCGACCTGGCGCTCGACGCCGAGATGCTCCGGCCGCACGGCCACACGCTTGCTCGCATAGCTGGCCACCACGCGCTCCGGATCGCGGATCAGGAACGCATGGCGCAGACCCGGCAAATCGTCGTGGGCAACGGGACCGACCATGTGATGGGCCATGTGCTTCTGGTACCAGATCGGAGCGGCGGTCGGGCACGGACCCGTCATAGTCCGCGCGACGTCTCGCCAATCGCAGTCCATCGAGGCGATGACCTCGTCCGCCATCGGCTGGGGATCGCCCGTCGCCTTGAGGTAAGCTCCGTAGAAGGGCTCGTCGGTGACGTATGTGTCAGCCCGGCTCCCGAAGCTTCGCATCATCGCCGTGGACAGGTTCCTTGGCCCCGACCACATGGCGACGCGAACCGTCACGGACGAACAGCCTCCCGGACGTCTTGCTCGACCCGGTCACGATAGAGGCCTTGCAGCCGCTCGACCATCGGCCCGCGACATTCGAGCTGGCGTCCGTCGACTTCGCGGACCGGGACGATGCCGGCGAACGTGCCGGTCACGAAGGCCTCGTCCGCACCATAGACGTCGGTGAGGGAGAAATCCTTCTCGACCGCCGGATACCTGCTTCCCGTGCGACCTCGAGGGTGACGGCGCGCGTGACCCCGCCGAGGCAATACTTGCCGCTCGACGTCCAAACCTCGCCCTTGCGGACGATGAAGAAGTGGGTGGAATTGCAGGTCGCCACGAACCCGTGCGGATCGAGCATCAGCCCCTCGTCGGCGCCTGCCTGCGCGGCCTGGATGCAGGCCGTGATGCAATTGAGCTTCGACAGGGAATTGAGCTTCTGATCCTGGACCGCCGGGTCGCCGCGGCGCACGTGCACGGTGAACAGCTTGAGCCCGCGTTCGTGAATGCCTTCGGGCGGTTCCTTGTATTCGGGATGATGACGATCGTCGAACCGCCCACGACGACGCGAGGATCCTGGTAGGGCGTCGAGCGAACCCCGCGCGAGACGATCAGCCGTGTATGGACGCCCTCATCCATGCCGTTCGCGTCGAGCGTTTCGTACAGTCGCTCGGTAAGCTCATCGAGCGTCAGGCCGACGTCCATGGCGATCGCCTTCGCGCCCTCGAACAGCCGGTCGAGGTGACGGTCGAGGAAGGCGAACCGCCCTTGGTGAACCCGCAAACCCTCCCAGACACCGTCGCCCAGCATGAAACCGGAATCGAAGACCGACACCACCGCCTGGTCGCGCGGCTTCAGTTCGCCGTTCACATTGATGAGGATCGACGCGTTCCGCGGATCCGAGACGTCATGCATCGACTGCGCCATCGGAGAAGCTTGGTGCCCGTCCGTCAGCTTGGCAAGGCGCGACAGGCGACGAATGTACGTCGCAGACCGACAAGCGGACTTGATCGACACCGACCCGCGCCCCGTCGAAACCGGCGGGCATTAGCACCGCTCCCGCGACATCCATGGGCCGTTCTAGAGGGAGCAAGAGCATGACCAACAAGCAGATTATCGTCGCACTGAGCGTCGCGCTGATCGCCGCTCCGGCCGCTGCCAAGGGCGAGCCGAAGTCGGGAAAAGAGGCCACGACAGCGGTCGATCAAAAGAAATACTGCATTTCCTACGACAACGTCGTCGGCAGCCGCGTCACTCGCACCCAGTGCCTCACCAAGGACGAATGGAAGAAGCAGCGAGTCGACGTCGACAAGATGCTTAACCAGTAAAGACTGTCAGGGTGGGCGCGGTTACGGGCCGCGCCCTCATGCCCTAGTCCTCGTTCTTCACCACCTCGCCGCGCGCCATCACGAAGGCAACTGTCTTCAGCACGCGCACATCGGTTAGCGGGTCCCCGGCGACGGCGATGATATCCGCAGCCTTGCCCACCTCGATCGTCCCAATCTCGTTCGACAGACCGAGCAGGTCCGCAGCGTTGACGGTGGCCGCCTTGAGCGCCTCGGCTGGCGGCATCCCGAACTTCACCATCAGCTCGAACTCTTCGGCATTCTTGCCGTGTTTCGAAACGCCGGCATCCGTGCCGAAAGCGATCTTCACGCCGGCCGGATAGGCCTTTTTCAATGACTGGCCCGTAATGCCGATGCGCCATTCGATCTGCTGCTTGACCGCGCCGGTGTAGGCGTTCGGGTCCTTCGCGAGCCGCTCGATATAGCCATTCACCGTGGACAAAGTTGGCACGTAATAGGCTCCGGTCTGCTTGAAGAGCTTGATGATCTCGTCGTCCATGACGGTGCCATGCTCGATCGAGTCCGCGCCGGATCGCAGCGCAAGCTTGATACCGTCGGCACCGTGCGCGTGAACCGCGACCTTGCGGCCGTACGCATGCGCAGTCTGCACCAGCGCCTTTGCCTCATCGTCGAACATGCGCGTCGCAAGGCCGGTGCCGCTGTTCACGCCGCCGGTGGCTGCAAACTTGATGACATCCGCACCGCGATCGATCTGGCGGCGCACGACACGGCGGCAGCTTTCGACGCTGTCGCAAAGGTTCTCCGGGTTTGGCATCCAATGCGCGACGAGATCGTCGTTGAGCGAACCGCGCCCGTCCATGTGCCCACCGGTGGTCGAAATCGCCCGGCCCGCGTCGACGATCCGCGGACCTTGCACCCAGCCCCGCTTCACCGCCTCCCGCAAGGCCAGGGTGTCGCCATAATCGTCACCAAGATTGCGAACGGTGGTGAAGCCCGCTCGTAGGGTCTTCATGCCGTTCATCTGCGTCTCGAGCGCATGCAGCGGCATGTCGTCGCGGATTTCGGCAAGAAGCGCCTGCTCCCCGCCACGGTCGCTGACGAGGTGCACGTGGCTATCGATCAGGCCGGGGAGCACCGTCTTGTCGCCAAGTTCGATCGTTGTGGCACCTGCCGGCGCGGCAACGTGACCGTCGCGGACTTCGACGATCCGGCCGTTGTCGACGATGATCGTCGACGGGCCGAGCGGAGTCTGTCCAGGGACGGCGATCACGCGTCCGGCATGGATGTAGGTCGGCGCGGCAAGCGCAGCGGGTGCACTCGAAGCGAGCGCGGCGGCGATGAGCAGTTTGCGGAGCATGCCCGAAGCTTACGGCAACTCCCGCCGAGCGCAACGGCTGTTGCCTAATCCGTCGTAGCGCCGTCCCATTCTTCCCGGGAATGCCGGGCTTCCGCATCGGCCTTGGTGGCCTGGACGATCTTGTCCTTGTGCTCCGGCGGACCGTAGATCGTATAGAGACGCAGCGGCTCGGTTCCCGTGTTGCGGACGTTGTGGCGCGCACCGGCCGGGACGATGACCGCGAAGTCGCCCTGGACGGGATTCTCGCGGCCGTCGATGTCGATCGATCCCTGCCCGTCCTCGATGCGGAAGAACTGGTCGCGGTCGGAATGGACTTCCTCGCCGATTTCCTCGCCCGGCTGAAGCGTCATCAGGACGAGCTGCAGATGTCCGCCGGTGTAGAGGACGCGTCGAAAGTCCTCATTGTCGATCGTCAGCCGCTCGATATCGTCGCAAAAGCCGCGCTTCATTCCATCAACCTTTCCGCTCGCCGAATTGCGTTTTCAGATGCTCAACTCGCGTCAACGGATGTTGTTCGCGCGGCCTAGCTTTTCAACGGATCGTTGCCCCAGTTCATGAGCGAGTAGCGCCAGCGCGATGTCGCAATGTTCGCCGGTTCCTGCGCCCGATGCCGGCGGACATATCCGACGACCTTGCGCATGTGGGCGTAGTCGTCGTCTGTCAGTTCCGCCTTTGCCTTACTTAGGATGTCAATGATGCGCCGTCCGCTGGCATGGCCGACACTCTCTCCGGAACCCTTGCCGTCCTTGCCTTTCCATCCGACGGCTCGGCTCTCCTTGGTGTCGAGCCATTTTTTCAACTCCGGAGCGGTCATGTTCACCGCTTCGTTGAAGTCCTTGCGGACTTTGTCGCGATCGATCTCTGGCATGGCCCCTCAACAGATGAGGGGCGCGTTCGGCTCAAGATGGTCGAAAGGCCTAATGGTCGCGTGGAACCAGTTCGCCACCCTTCACCACCGCGACCGGGCGCTCAAGCACGCGCACGTCCTGAAGCGGATCGCCGTCATAGGCAACGAGATCGCCATAGCGTCCGACCTGGATCTCGCCGACGTCGTTGCGGCCGAGCGCTTCCGACGCATTCCTGGTCGCCGCCTGGATCGCCTGCAGCGGGGTCATCCCGTACTCGACCATGACCGCGAACTGCTGCGGGACCATCTTGTGCGGCATCACGCCGGCGTCCGACCCGAACAGCATGCGTACGCCCGCCTGATTGGCCTTGCGGAAGTTGTCGCGCTGGATCTGCCCGATCTCCCGGTCCTTGCGGATGTTTTCCTCGAGCTCGCCGTTCTTCTTGCCCTCCGCCTGCGTGTAGTCGGTGTTCTTGATGTCCATCGAGAACCAGACCGGCCGCTTGCGCGCCTTGGCGAGCTTGATGCTTTCATCGTCGAGCAGGCTGGCATGCTCGATCGTGTCGATGCCGGCACGGATCGCTGCGTTGATGCCGCTTGCGCCGTGCGCATGCGCGGCGACGCGGAGGCCCTGCATGTGCGCCTCGTCGGCAATGGCGCGAAGCTCCTCCTCGGTCAGCTGCTGCTGCCCCGGCGTGTCGCCTCGCGAGAAGACGCCTCCAGTCGCGCAGACCTTGATCACTTCGGCGCCAAACTTGCGCTGGCGGCGAACCTGGTACTTCAGCTCGTCAGGGCTATCGCCAATGCCTTCTTCCTTTTCCTTCTTCTGAAGACTGGGCGGCAGATAGGTATCGTCGCAATGGCCGCCCGTCGCCCCGAGCGCGTGGCCCGCGCCGATGATCCTGGGCCAGTGACATAGCCAGCCTCGATGGCCTGCTTCAGGCCGACGTCCTCCCAATCGCTCGAGCCGACAACCCGCATCGTTGTGAAGCCCACGTCGAGCATGTCGCGAGCGCTTGCGGCCGCGACGATCGGCCAGAAACTGTCGGTGTATTCGAGGAAGCGATAACCCGCGATGTCGGCGGGCCCAAGATGCGTGTGCATGTCGATCAGGCCGGGCAGCAAGGTACGGTTGCCCAGATCGATATGCTTGACGTCCGATCCCCAGCGAACCGTGCGCGCGTCCGCAATCGACGTGATGTGCCCGCTGTCGTCGACGAAGATCGCCGGGTTCGCGACGTAACGCCCCGTCTCGACGTCGAGATAACGGTCAGCAGTGATCACCGTCGCCCCGCTCGCAGGCACAGCGAAGGACAATGCCGCAGCGGCGGCGAGCAACAGGCGCTTCATCGAATTCCCCTATTTCTAATGCTTAGATGTGAATGACCCGTCCAAAAGCGGCGAGGACGCTTTCGTGCATCATCTCGCTGAGCGTCGGGTGTGGAAAGACGGTTTGAATGAAGTCGTCTTCCACGAGCTCAGCGGTCTTGCCTATCGTGTAGCCCTGGATCAGCTCGGTGACCTCGGCGCCGATCATGTGCGCGCCGAGCAATTCGCCGGTCTTGGCGTCGAACACCGTCTTCACGAAGCCGTCGACCTCGCCGAGCGCGATCGCCTTGCCGTTCCCGATGAAGGGGAACTTGCCGACCTTCACCTCGTAGCCGGCTTCCTTCGCCTTCGCCTCGGTCAGGCCGACTGAAGCGACCTGCGGCCGGCAGTAGGTGCAGCCCGGAATGTTCTTCGCATCGGTCGCGTGCGGGTGCGCATCTTTATTGCCGAGCTCCTTGGCGATCGCTTCAGCCGCCGTCACCCCTTCGTGGCTCGCCTTGTGCGCAAGCCAGGGCGGCGCGGTCACGTCGCCGATTGCCCAAAGGCCCGGCACGTTGGTGCGGCACATCGGGTCGGTGTCGATGTGTCCCTTGGTCGTCTTCACGCCGAGCGCTTCGAGCCCGATGTTCTCGGTGTTCGGAACGATGCCGACCGCGACAATCGCATGGCTGAACCGATGCGCGGCCGACTTGCCGTCCTTGGTCTTGATGACCGCGACGACGCCCTTCGCGTCCGACTTCAGGCTCTCGACGCCCGCGGACGTCAGCACCTGCATGCCCTGCTTGGTCACCGACTTTTCGAGGAAGGCGCTGACCTCCGCATCCTCGACCGGAACGATGCGGTCGAGCATTTCGACCACCGTCACCTTGGCGCCAAGGTCGGCATAGAAGCTCGCGAACTCGATCCCGATCGCGCCGGAACCGATGACCAGCAGTTCGCTCGGCATCTCCGCCGGAGTCATGGCGTGGCGGTAGGTCCAGATGCGCTTGCCGTCGGCCGCAGCGAACGGCAGGTCCCGCGCCCGGGCGCCTGTCGCGATGATGATGTGCTTAGCCGCCAGCTCGGTCGCCTTGCCGTCCGAGCCGGTCACCGAGAGCTTGCCCTTCGCGGTGATCTTTCCCTCGCCCATGTGCACGGCGATCTTGTTCTTCTTCATCAGGTGCGTGACGCCCTGATTGAGCTGCTTGGCGACTGCGCGGCTGCGGGCGACGACCTTGTCGATCTTGAAGCCGGCCTTGATCGCCTCGAGCCCGTAGGCGTCCGCATGTTGAATCTGGTGGAAGATTTCGGCCGTCCGAAGCAACGCCTTGGTCGGGATACAGCCCCAATTGAGGCAGATGCCGCCAAGGTTCTCGCGCTCGACGATCGCGGTCTTGAGGCCAAGCTGGGCAGCGCGGATCGCGGCCACATAACCGCCCGGGCCGGAGCCGAGCACGATGACGTCGTAGGATTCAGCCATTACTTCCCTCTTGTGCCGCGACTTCGCGCGGTCTGTCATTCTCGTCGAGCGCGACGAACTTGAAGCGCCCCCATGCAACGCGCGTCTCGGCATCGCCGTGCCGTTCCCGCGAGATCGCTTCCGCCTGATAGGTGAGCGACGTCCGCCCGCTTTCAAGCAGCTCCACGTAGACAGAGACTTCGTCGCCGACGCTCGGCGCGCCCTTGAACCGAAGCTCGTCCGCCGCGACCAGCACCGCCTTGCCGCGCACAACGCGCGACGCTTCGCTTCCCGCGCCGAGTGCCATCTGACTGATCAACCAACCGCCGAATACCCCGCCGTAAGGATTGAGGTGCGTCGGCATTGCAGTCGCGCGGATCACGGGGACGCGGTCAGGCAAGCGCGGCCCTCAGCGCGTGTGCCAATTGAAGAACATCCGGAAGGCAAGCGCGGAACCCAGGAACAAAGGGACCGAGAAAAGGAAGCCCGGCGACCCCTTGATCGGCCGGATCGTCCCCCAACCTGCCCAACTATGGAGCCACCCGCCTTCCTGGCCGCCGAGGGACAATGGCAACACGAACGCCAGGATCGCTCCGAGCAGGAGTGCCGTCATCCACTTCATGTCAGGCCAACATGCCTAAAGGATTCTCCACCAGCCGCTTGAACGCCTGCATCAGCTTCGCTCCGTCGGCGCCGTCGATGGCGCGGTGGTCGAAACTTCCGGTCGCAGACATCACCGAGGCGATCTGAAGGCTGTCGTTGATGACATAGGGCCGCTTCTCGCCCGCGCCGATCGCCATGATCATGCCCTGCGGCGGGTTGATGACGGCTTCGAACTGCTTGATGCCGTACATGCCCATATTGCTAAGGCTGGCGGTGCCGCCCTGATATTCCTGCGGCTGGAGCTTGCCCTCTTTAGCACGGCCCGCCAGGTCCTTCATCTCCGTCGAAATCGCGGAGACGCTCTTGGTGTCGGCACCGACGATGATCGGAGTGATCAGGCCCGCGGGGATGGAGACTGCTACGGAAACGTCAGCCCGGCTGTACTTGAACAGCTGGTCGCCGGCGAAGCTGACGTTGCACTCCGGCACCTCGATCAGCGACTGAGCAAGCGCCTTAATCAGCAGATCGTTGACCGACAGCTTCACGCCGCGGCTTTCGAGGCCGGCGTTGAGCTCGGCGCGAAGCTTGAGCAGCGCGTCGAGCTGGATGTCGACCGTCAAATAGATGTGCGGGATCTGCTGCTTCGACTCCGTGAGGCGGCGAGCGATCGTCTTGCGGATGTTCGACAGCTTGATCGCCTCGTGCGGGATCGCTTGTTCAATGACGCCTGGGAGTACGGCGTGACCGCCAAGCGCCGGAGCCGCCGCTGGCGTACCTGCCGGTGCAGCAGCCGGAGCTTTGCCGACCGCAGCGTCGATGTCGGCGCGGACGATGCGCCCGTCCGGACCCGAGCCCTGCAGCGCATTGAGATCGATGTTCTGGGCCTGGGCCAGACGGCGAGCCAGCGGCGAGGCCTTCACGCGGTCACCTTCTGTACGTGGCCGAGCGGCGGGCTGCGCCGGAGCAGGAGGTGTCTCGGTCGAAGTGACGCCCTTGGCCTCCGGCAGCGCACTCTTGGGCGTTTCGTCCGGCTTCGGTGCAGGAGTGGCGGCCTTCGGCGCTTCCGCCGGAGCGGTATCTGCCTTCGGAGCCGCCGCGGAAACGTCCTCGCCCTCGCCCGCGAGAATCGCGATGGGGGCTCCGACCTTCACGCCATCCGTGCCTTCGGGAACGAGGATCTTGGCGATCTTGCCCTCGTCGACCGCTTCGAACTCCATCGTCGCCTTGTCTGTCTCGATCTCGGCGAGAATGTCGCCCGACTTCACGTCATCGCCCTCTTTCACGAGCCATTTGGCGAGCGTGCCCTCCTCCATGGTCGGTGAAAGTGCGGGCATTTTGAGTTCGGTCGGCATGAGCGTCTTTCCGCTTGAGCAAGCCTTTGGGCACAAAGCCAATGCGGCGGTCCGGGTCAAGGGCCAGACCGCTCGCGAACGTGCCGCTTGCGCTGAACGCCGGATTAACGCAGCACTTGTCTGACATGGGGGAGAGCGGCCCGAAAAGAACCTACCTCGTCGTGATCGACGACAGTGCGGAGGCGCGTGTTGCGCTCCGGTTCGCGGCGCGTCGCGCGATCAAGACCGGCGGCCTCGTCGAGGTGCTGGCCATCGTCGAGCCGCAGGATTTCGTCCAGTGGGGGGAGTCCAGGCGGCAATGGAGGAAGAGCAGACGCTGCGCATCGAGGGGATCGTCAGCGGCGCGGTCGGCGAGATCATGGACGAGTCGGGCCTGAAGCCCTCGATCGTCATTCGTAGCGGCGAGCCGGCCAAGGTCGTGCGCGAATATGTCGGCGAACGGACTGAGGTCGCTGCGCTGGTGCTCGGTGCCGCCCCTGCGGGGAGTCCCGGACCGCTGGTGGCGCATTTCACCGGCAATGATGCCGGCAAGGTTCCCTGCCCGATCATGATCATCCCCGGCTCGCTCAGCGAGGAGCGGCTGGAACAGCTCAGCTGAGATGAATGCGGTAAGCGGCGGCTGCCTCTGCGGCGATGTCCGTTTCACCGCGGTAGGCGAGCCGGAGCGCGTTGGCATCTGCCACTGCTTCGATTGCCGGAAGCACCATGGAGCCCTGTTTCACGCGTCGGCGATCTTCGATCAGGGTGCCGTGGAGGTTGAGGGAGAGACACGCGAATATGCCGGGCGTCATTTCTGCCCGCGTTGCGGCTCGTCGGTGTTCGGCCGGAGCGGCGTCGAAGTTGAAGTGAATCTCGGCGCCCTCGACGCCATCGATCAATTCAAGCCGACTTATGAACTGTGGACGGTTCGTCGCGAGTCATGGATGCCGCCATTCCCGCTCCAACGGCGATTCGAGCGCGACCGCGTCTAGAGGACTTTCGCCAGCAGCTCGCCCAAGGCGACGCAGCCCGCTTCATCCTCTCCGCTGAACCTTGCCGGGCTCGGGCTGTCGATATCCAGGACTGCAATCAGCTTCCCGTCACGAACGATCGGAACGACCAGCTCGCTCGCCGAAGCTGCGTCGCAGGCGATATGGCCTGGGAAGGCGTGAACGTCATCGACGCGCTGAACCTCGTGGCTCGCTGCGGCAGCGCCGCACACGCCGGTGCCGAACGGAATGCGGATGCAGGCCGGCCGTCCCTGGAACGGTCCGAGCACCAGCTCGCCGTCGACGTTGCGGTAGAAGCCCGCCCAATTGATGTCGGGAAGCGTCTCCCAGATCAGCGCCGCGACGTTGGCCATGTTGGCGATCGGATCGGGCTCACCGGCCGTCAGCCCCTCGGCCGCGCTCAGCAGATCCTTGTAGAGCGTCGCCTTGTCCGCCGCTTCGATCTTGAAGTCGTACATCAGTCGAACTGAACCTTTCCGCGGCCCTGCTTGACCGCGCTGCGTTGCTTCTTCCTGTCAACGCGCTCAGCCTTCGCCGCCCGGCTTGGACGCGTCGGCTTGCGCTTCGCCTGGACGATATGGGCAGCGGCAATCATTTCCGCCAGCCGCCGCCGCGCGTCCTGCCGATTGGCATCCTGCGTGCGATACTTGCGGGCGGTGATCAGCAGTTCGCCGGCGCCGGTCACCTTGCTGCCGGCGATCTGCTTTAGCCGCTCGTAGGCGTTGGGATGAAGGCCGAGCCGATAGAGGTCGACGCGCAGCTGCACTGCCGTCGCGACCTTGTTGACGTTCTGTCCGCCGGGTCCCGTCGCGGCGAGGAAGCTCTCGCTCAGTGCGTCCTCGGGGATGATGACATCCTCAGGCTTCACTGCCCCAGTCCCGAAATATTCCGGAAGCGGCGCGCTCACGTCGATCGTCGCCTTCTTCTCGCGCGGCACGACCAGCCGCGAGGCATGCAGCAGCATCGGTCCGCCAGGAACGCCGTAGACGCGATCGCCGACGATCCCGCGGCCGAACGCCTCTCGCGCGTGCACACGCAGCTGATGGGTGCGTCCGGTCACCGGGCGAAACTCGACCAACGTCCTGCCATCGCGTTCCGACAACTTGCGCCAATTGGTCACGGCCTTGTCGCCCTTGGGATCTGGCACCATTCGCCATCCCGCTTTTTCACTCGACTTTTTGCCGAGCGCGAGTTCGATCACGCCGTCGTCCTGCTCGATCGCGCCGTCGACGACCGCGAGATAATATTTCTCGACCTGCCGCGTTTCGAACGCCTTCTGCAGCAGCGACCTCGCCTTGGGCGATCGCGCGAGCAACAGGCAGCCGGACGTGTCTTGATCCAGCCGATGCATCGGCGTCGGCGGCCGCTGGAAGCCTTGCTTCAATTCGTTGAGACGCCCGACGACGCTATCGCCGCCCCGGCGCGGCGTATCCACCGGCAGGCCCGCGGGCTTGTCGATGACCATCGCTTCCGCGTCGATGAAGAGGATGCGTTCGTTAAGCACTTGCCGTCATTGCGAGGAACGCCGTGGCGAAGCAATCCATCGGCTCAATTGCGGCGTCGCGCCTGCGAACAAAGGGAAATCGGGTCTGTGACTCCTGCGCAACGATTCCGAGGGAATCCAGCGCGTTACACATTATTAACCTTTTGCCTTCAGACATCGAATGGTTAATGACCGCTTCAAGGCCGTTAAGAGAGCGTAACGCTAGCTACGCTTTAGGGGCCTGTCGGGTGGGGGATTTCAAGATGCGTGTGCTGCTGATCGAGGACGAGCCGACGACCGCAAAGAGCATTGAGCTCATGCTGGGTACGGAAGGCTTCAATGTTTATACCACCGATCTCGGGAAGAAGGCCTCGATCTCGGCAAGCTCTACGACTACGATATCATCCTTCTCGACCTGAACCTGCCGGACATGCACGGCTATGACGTGCTGAAGAAGCTTCGCACCGCGAAGGTCGGCACTCCGGTCCTGATCCTCTCGGGCATCGGCGAAATGGACAGCAAGGTCCGTGCGCTTGGTTTCGGCGCTGACGACTACGTCACCAAGCCGTTCCACCGCGATGAATTGGTCGCCCGCATCCATGCGATCGTGCGCCGCTCGAAGGGCCATTCGCAATCGGTCATCCGCACCGGCAAGCTCGCTGTGAACCTCGACGCCAAGACGGTCGAAGTCGACAGCGCCCGGGTGCACCTGACCGGCAAGGAATATGCGATGCTGGAGCTGCTTTCGCTCCGCAAGGGCACGACGCTGACCAAGGAAATGTTCCTGAACCACCTCTACGGCGGCATGGACGAGCCCGAGCTCAAGATCATCGACGTGTTCATCTGCAAGCTGCGCAAGAAACTTTCGCTGGCTTGTGGCGGTGCGAACTACATCGAAACGGTCTGGGGCCGCGGCTACGTGCTTCGCGATCCCGATTCAGAAGAGGTAGACCCGCCTGCGGCGGCAGTAGCGTAACCCAACAAAATCCCGGGGAGGGTGAATTGGCGGGGTGCCTGATCGGCGCCCGCCTTTTTCTTTGCGCCAAAGCGTCCATGGCAGACTGAAACGCTTGCTTTTTGGCGACGGCACGCATCACTTCTTGGAAGTTGAAAATCGGGGGCGTGAACTTGGCCGACACAGGCAATCACGACGGAATGGTCTGGCTGGCCGGCGGCGAGTTCAGAATGGGATCGGACCATCATTACCGGGAAGAGTCACCTGCACATGATGTTTCGGTGGCCGGCTTCTGGATGGACGAGCATCCCGTCACGAACCGGCAATTTGCGGAATTTGTGAAGGCGACTGGCTACGTCACCATAGCCGAAATCGCGCCGTTGGCCGATGATTATCCGGGCGCCAAGCCGGAAATGCTCCGACCCGCGTCATTGGTGTTCACACCGACCGATCGGCCTGTCCAGCTCGACGACTGGAGCCAATGGTGGTGCTATGAGTTCGGCGCGGACTGGCGGCACCCGACGGGACCGGAAAGCGGTTTGGACGGATTGGAAGATCATCCGGTCGTCCATGTCGCCTGGGCCGACGTAAACGCATATGCCGACTGGGTGGGCAAGGACCTGCCTACCGAGGCCGAGTGGGAGTATGCAGCGAAGGGCGGATCGACCGGCGAATTCGTCTGGGGCGATGAACTCGTGCCCAACGGGAAGCACATGGCCAATACGTGGCAGGGCGAATTCCCTACCGCAACAGCTTGGAAGACGGGTTCTTGAGGACATCTCCGTGGGCAGCTTTCCAGCGAACGGGTTCGGGCTGGTCGACATGATCGGAAACGTCTGGGAATGGACCTCCAACTGGTATTCGAATGGCCATTCGGTTGAGGCCGTCAAGCCATGTTGCTCGCCCGCGAGTCCCCGAGGCGCATCCATCGAAGGTAGCTACGATCCCAATCTTCCCGACATTCGAATTCCCCGGAAAGTGGTCAAGGGCGGGTCACACCTTTGTGCGCCCTCCTATTGCCGACGCTACCGTGCTGCAGCTCGGCACGCACAAGCGATCGACAGCTCGATGAGCCACCTCGGGTTCAGGTGCGTAGTCAGAAAGCCGTCATCTAGCCAAGGTTAGGTCGATTTGGCGTCGAGAGTCTTCGGCGATACCGAATCTCAGGCGTTGATCAGCAGGCGCTTCCGTTCACCGCGAATGGGCAGACTGAGCTGCTCCGGCAGCGCATTGGCGGCCGCTTCGTGCTCCGCCTCGTCCATTCGCCGCCAGCCGTCGCGGCCAAGCCGCTCGAGCGGGCGGAAACGGGTCTTGTAGGCCATTCGCGGAGAGCCCTCGACCCAATAGCCGAGGTAGACGTATGGCAGCCCCGCCCTTGATGCCCGGATGATGTGATCGAGGATGATGTAGGTGCCAAGGCCTTTGCGCGATCCGGGGCCGACGTCGAAGAAGCTGTAGATCATCGACAGACCGTCGCCCTGCTGGTCCGACAGGCAGGCGCCGACCAGCTTGCCCGGCTTCCCGTTCTTCGACGGCTCCCGATATTCGACGAGGTAGGTGCGAACCGGCGTCTGCTCGACCATGTCGGCGAAATCGCTCTCGTCCATCTCGGCCATGCCGCCGCCCGGATGACGAATTTCGAGATAGCGCTGCAGCAGCTCGTATTGCTCCTGCGTCGTCCAGGGCTTGCACGCTGTCACTTCGAGGTCCGCATGCTTGCGCATCATCTTGCGTTGCGTTGCGTTGGGCGTGAACTCCGCCGCCAGGACGCGCACGGAAACGCAGGCCGAGCATTCGATGCAGCTTGGACGGTAGGCGACCGACTGACTGCGCCGAAATCCGATCCGGCCGAGCGCTTCGTTGAGCTCGCCGGCGTGGCGACCCGAAAGCTCCGTGAAAACCTTCCGCTCAACCTTGCCCGGGAGATACGGGCACGGCGACGGATTCGTCACGAAGAACTTCGGAAAGCGGAACGGTGCGCTCAAGCGGACTCGCCTCCTGAGAAAGTTACGAACTCATTTATGCGACTGGTAAACGCCGATTGAAAGGGTTTGCGCCCTTGGAAAGAGGGTTAATTGTCGCCGCTGTCCCGAGATGGGAAAATCCGGACTTGTCCGGACCTAGTCGAGCGAAGCCCGTTCGACGCGGAATCCTGCCGATTCCAATCGCTTGATCACGTCGTCGATCGACTCTGCATCGCGTGCCTCGCACTCGACTTCGATGATCGTGTCCTTGGCCGGAAGGCGGTTGAAGATCCGGCTGTGATAGATTTCGATGATGTTGACGCCCGCGTCCTGACAGCAGCCCGCGATCGCGGCGAGCGCGCCCGGCCGGTCCTGTGCGGCAATTCGAAGACGCGCCATTCGCCCCTGGCGGGCAAGGTCGCGCACCAGCACGGTTGCAAGCAAGTGCGTGTCGATATTGCCGCCGCATAATACGGTGCCGACCTTCTTCCCGGCATAGCGCTTGGGATCCGAAAGCAGTGCCGCCAGCCCGCCGCGCCGGCCCCTTCTGCGACGGTCTTTTCGATCCCGACGAGCATCGCGACCGCGCGCTCGATGTCGCGCTCGGGACCAGAACGATGTCGTCGATCAGCGCCTTCAGAATGCGCGAGGTGAGTTCGCCGGGTTCCTTGACTGCGATGCCCTCTGCGAGGGTGTCTCCGCCCAAAGGAAGGTTCGATCCGTCGTGAGCGCATTTCATCGACGGATAGAGCTCGGCCTCGACGCCGATCAGCTCGATCTCCGGCTTCAGCGCGCGTGCTGCAGTTGCGATACCCGAAAGCAGGCCACCGCCACCGATCGGAACGACCAGCATGTCGAGATCCGGCGCTTCCTCCAGCATCTCGATACCGAGCGTTCCCGCGCCGGCAATGATCTGAGGGTCGTCGAACGGATGAACGAAGACGAGTCCTTCCTCGCGTTCCAACTCGCGCGCCTTGGCAAAGGCATCGTCGAACATCTTGCCAAACAGCACGACCCGGGCGCCGTGGCCCTCGGTCTGGGTGACTTTGATTGTTGGGGTCGGCTCCGGCATGACGATCGTCACCGGAATGCCGAGCCGGTGTCCGTGATAGGCGACCGCCTGTGCGTGATTGCCGGCCGACGCCGCGATCACGCCGCGGGCGCGTTCTTCGGGCGAAAGCTGCAGTAGCTTGTTGAGGGCGCCGCGCTCCTTGTAGGCGGCAGTGAACTGCAGGTTCTCGAACTTCAGCCAGACTTCCGCTCCGATGATCTCGCTCAGCGTCTGGCTCTTGAGCATTGGCGTTCGCACGACGGCGCCTTCGATACGCTCGGCGGCGGCGCGGATGTCGTTGATCGTCGGGGCTTGCATGGACGCGGGCTGAAGCATGCCGCGGAGCTAGACCTTCCGCGCCGTCGGAACAATGCTATGCCGCAAGGATGCGAAAGGCATTTCTCGCCGCGGTTGCGGTTCTCCTCGCCACACCGGCGTTCGCCGATACCCTCATCGACAATGCTCGCGGCATCCAAATTGGCGCCGACGGCAAGCTGCAGCGGTTTCGCGCACTCGTCGTCAATGACAAGGGCAAGGTCGTCCAGGTCCTTCGCGACGGACAAACTGCCGTCATGCCGATCGAGCGTACGGTCGATGTCGGCGGGCGAACTTTGCTTCCCGGACTGATCGACGCGCACGGACACGTAATGGGCCTCGGCATTGCCGCGCTTCAGCTCGACCTCGTCGGCACGAGCTCGGTCGCCAACCTGCAGCAACGGCTGCGTGCCTATGCTTCGGCCCGGACCAGCGATCCGTGGCTTTCCGGCCGGGGCTGGAACCAGGAATTGTGGACGGATTCACGCTTTCCGACCGCGGCTGATCTGGATGCAGCGGTTTCCGACAGGCCGGTGGTTCTGGAGCGGGTGGATGGCCACGCGCTGGTGGTCAACAGCGCTGCGCTGAAGGCAGCGGGCATCACTGCGGCGACGAAGGATCCCGTCGGCGGCAAGATCGAGCGCGACGCGAGCGGGAATCCCACCGGCTTGCTCGTCGACGCTGCGATGGACCTCGTTGCGTCGAAGGTTCCGCCGTCGACGCCGGAACAGCTCGCGCAGGCGCTGGCCAAGGCGCAGGAGCAACTGCTTTCCGTCGGAGTCACGGCTGCGGCCGACATGGGCACTTCCGCAGCGGACTGGGCGGCGATGCAGGCGGCCGGGCAGAGCGGAAAGCTCAACGTCCGCATCATGAGTTATGCGTTCGACGTCCAGAACATGCGGGCAGTGGTCCCGAATGGTCCGACGCCGTGGCTGTTCGACGACCGTCTTCGAATGGGTGGGATCAAGCTCTACGCCGATGGGGCTTTGGGCTCTCGAGGCGCATGGCTCAAGAAGCCTTACGCCGACAAGCCCGACACGCGGGGCTTGCAGTTCCTCAAGGACGAAGAGCTTCTCGCCAAGGCGGAGGAAGCAGCAGGCAAGGGGCTGCAGGTCGCGGTGCACGCGATCGGCGATGCCGCGAATGCGCAGGCCATCTCAGCCTACGAACAACTCACAAAGCGCTACGGCAACCAGCGCCGCTGGCGGATCGAGCATTTCCAGATCGCCGACCCGGCCGACATCCCACGCCTCGCGCCCGCCGGTATCATCGCCTCGATGCAGCCGACTCATCAGACCAGCGATCGTCTGATGGCGGAAAAGCGGCTCGGGCCGGACCGGCTGGCGGGGGCCTACGCCTGGCAATCGGTGCTGAAATCGGGTGCGCGGTTGGCCTTCGGCTCAGACTTCCCGGTCGAATCGCCCAACCCCTTCCCGGGCCTGTCCGCGGCAGTCAGTCGCCAGGATGCGAACGGACAGCCTTTGGGCGGGTGGATCCGGAAGAAAGGGTGAGCTTCGAGCAGGCACTCGCCGGATTCACCCGAGACGCCGCCTACGCGGGCTTTGCCGAGCAAAAGTTCGGCGCGCTCGAACCGGGCAAGTGGGCCGACTTCATCATTGTCGATACGGATGTCGCGGCTGCCGATCCGCAGGAGATCGGCAAGACGCAGGTGCTGCAGACCTGGGTCGCCGGCAAAAAGGTCTGGCAGCGTCCGGCTAGCGGGACTGCCGAGCGCGGGAGATAAGCATCGACGGCGTCAGGATCTGCGGCAATTCCTCGGGATCCTTGCCCGGCACATACCAAAGGTAGAGTGGCACCCCGCCCGTCCCGGCTTTCGAGGAAGCGCGTGATTTCCGGATCGCCCTTGGTCCAGTCCCCACGAGCACCGTCACACCCGCCTTTTCGAACGCCTTCTGCACCTCGTCGCGATTGATCGCGGCGGTTTCGTTCGCCTTGCAGGTCAAGCACCAGTCGGCGGTGAAATAGACGAACACGGGGTGGCCTGCCGCCAGCTGCTCCTCGACACGGGCTTCGCTCCATGCACTCGCATCCGAAGCCGCGGTTGAAGCCGTAGGCGGCGCGATGGGGATGAACGCGATCGCGACCACGGCGACCGCGATTGCGGCGAGCGTCGCCAAATAGCCGGACTGCTTGCCTTGCCGCTGGAGCAGGCCTGCCCCGAACAGCATCACGGACACCAGCACAGCTGCAGCGATCCGATCTGCAGCGCGGTCCCCCGCCAGCCGCCACAAGAGCCAAAGGCAGGCAAGCGCAGTCAGCCCCATCGGGATGGCCAGGATGCGCTGGAGCGTAGCCATCCACGCACCCGGCTTCGGAAGCAGCTTCCGAAGCGCCGGAATGAAGGCAACCAGGACGAACGGCAGCGCAAGGCCAAGACCGAGCGCCGCGAACACGGCGATCGACCCAGCAGGCGGAAGCAGCAGCGCAGCACCGAGCGCTACTCCGAGGAACGGCCCGGCACACGGCGTGGCCACGAAGGCCGCCAGCGCCCCGGCGCCGAAGCTTCCAGACGGCATGCTCTCCGTCATCACGCTCGGCACTTCGAACACACGCAGGAGGTTCAGCGTGATCGCCGTCGTCAGCAGCAGGAGAATGAGGATCGTCCTCGGGTCCTGAAGCTGGAAGGCCCAACCGATCTCGGTCCCGGCCGATCGGATCGCAAGCAGGACGACACCGAGCGCGCCCGTGCCGACGATTGCGCCGGCCGCATAGCCAAGCGCATCCCTCCGCGCCGCTCGCTCGTCACCGCCGCTCTTCGCCAGGTGAAGGGCCTTGATCGCCAGGATCGGGAACACGCACGGCATCAGGTTGAGTAGAAGACCGCCTAGGATCGCCCCGACAACGGCCCACAAGATCGCCTGGGGCCCCGTATCGCCGATCAGGCTACCGCCCTTTGGCACCGTTCCGCGCACCGCCGTGAACTCGAGCCCGGTGCCGTCCCCAGCGAAAGCACGCCGGCAAACTGCGCCGGTTCGCCCGTTCGCCGCGGCAGCCCCGCGATCAGCCTGTCGCCCTTCCGACGGAACTGCTGCTCGGCAGCATAATCGACGGGCCCGTCCACCGCCGCGAAGACGTACGGCTCCTTGACCTCCACGTTTCGCGGAAGCGGGATTGCGATCCGGAGCTTCTGGCCTGACACCTCGAAATTCGCCGGCGTCGCAAGCGGACGCGGCAACAGCTTTCGCCATGCATCGAACTGCTCCTGGAAGTCCGGTTGCACCTTCCCGATTGCAAGGTCTGTCGAGAATTCGCCCTGTTCGGGAACGCAGATCTTGTCAGTGCAGGCGAGCCAGCGGGCGCTGGCACGGATCGGAACCGTTCCGGGCTTTGCGTCCGCCGGAACCTTCAGCCTTGCGAGTACCGAATAGTCGTTCTCGTAGACGTAATTCATGATCCCGGCGACGGTCAGCCGCGTGGGAACCGGGTAGCGAAGCGCGCCGACCGCATAGCCCGGCGGCAGCTCCCACTTCACCTCCATCGGCAGCCCGGCGTCCCGGGATTGAGCCAATAGCCGTGCCAGCCAGGTTGCGTATTCATGCGGATGGCAAGCTCGACTTCACCGCCCGGCTGCGCGGAATTTTCGGCGATCAGTTGCGGCTCGATTCCGCGCGCGTTGGCGAGGGCCGGCGCAAGCAAGATGGCGAGCAGGATCAGCAGGCGCCGAAGCATTGCGTTAACGGGTACAGCCGTACGGCCCGAAGGCAAGAGAGTCGGAGTCGCAATGGCTTCACATCTCGGCTAGCTCTTGCCGCGGACCCAAGTCGGAGAGTCATGGAATGCGCTTCGTTCGTGCAATCTGGAAACTGCTTGTCGGAGTTAAGGACGCCCTCGTCCTCATCTTCATGCTTCTGTTCTTCGGGTTCCTCTACGCGGCGCTGTCCGCGAAGCCGACGCCGGTCGGCGACGGCATTCTCGCTCTCGACCTCAACGGGTCGGTCGTCGAACAGCCCTCGAAGGCGGACGTTTCCGAAGTCCTCTCGGGCGGCAACCGCATCCGTCAATACAGCCTGCGCGAGTTGCTGGCGGCCTTGGAGGCGGCGAAAACCGACGATCGCGTCAAAGCGGTGGCGCTTGATCTGGATGGCTTCACTGGCGGCGGTCAGACGACGCTTACCGATCTCGCCGACGAGATTCGCTCCGTGCGAGCGTCGGGCAAGCCGGTGATCGCCTATGCGACCGGCTACACCGACGACGGCTATCAGCTCGCCTCCGCGGCATCCGAAATCTGGCTGAACCCGCTGGGACTGGTCGCAGTGGCCGGACCCGGCGGTCAGCGGCTCTATTACAAGGGCCTGCTCGACAAGCTCGGCGTCACTGCCCACGTCTATCGCGTCGGCACCTACAAGGCCGCCGTCGAGCCCTACACCCGAACCGACATGTCGCCGGAGGCGAAGGAGAACGCCCAGGCGCTCGGCAATGCCCTGCTCGAAAGCTGGCGCGAAAGCGTGGTCAAGGGCCGTCCGAAGGCGCAGCTCGACGCCTATATGCGCGATACCAATGCCGCGGTTCAGGCTGCCGGTGGCGACATGGCCAAGGCGGCGCTTAACGCCGGGCTGGTCGACAAGGTCGCGGATCGCCACGACTTCGAGAAGCGTCTGGCGGAGCTGGGTGGCGAAGATGACAGCGCCGTCGGCGGCTACAAGCGCATTCGACTTGGCGCCTACATCAAGGACGCAGTCGACGCGCAGCCGGAAGGTCCGATTGGCGTCGTCACCGTTGCCGGCATGATCGTCGACGGCAAGGCCTCGGCCGGAACAGCGGGCGGCGACAGCATCGCCCAGCTGATCGAAAAGGGTCTCGCCCGGAAAAACCTCAAGGCCCTGGTCGTTCGCGTCGACAGCCCGGCGGTTCGGTGCTTGCGTCTGAGCGTATTCGCCAGGCGATCCTCGAAGCCAAGCGCCGCAAGCTCCCGGTCGTCGTCTCGATGGGCAGCGTTGCAGCCTCGGGTGGCTACTGGGTGTCCACCCCCGCCGACTACATCTACGCCGAACCGTCGACGATCACCGGATCGATCGGCGTGTTCGGGATCCTGCCCAGCTTCGAAGGCACGCTCGCCAAGCTCGGGCTTGGCGCTGATGGCATCAAGACGACGCCGTTGTCCGGAGAGCCCGATGTCCTGCGCGGGCCGTCACCGGAATCCGAGCAACTTCTGCAGACCGGCGTGAACTCCATCTACGGGCGTTTCCTCGGCCTCGTCGCCCAGTCGCGGCACAAGACTCCGCAGGAGATCGACAAGATCGCGCAAGGCCGCGTGTGGGATGGCGGAACCGCCCACCAGATCGGCCTCGTCGACGGATTCGGCAGCTTGAACGACGCGGTCCAGAAGGCCGGCGAGCTCGCGAAGCTGGACAAGGACGACCGCGGCATCACCTATCTGGAGCGGCCGACCAGCTTCAAGGAGCAGCTGATCGAAATGCTCGCCTCGGAAGAGCGCGACGAAGGGTCGAGCCCAACCGATGGCTTCGCCTTCATCGGGAATGGCCAGGTCGAATTGGCCCAGGCGGTTGCCGACCTGCGCTCGGTTCTCGGCGGACCAAGCATCCAGGTCCGCTGCCTCGAGTGCCCGTCCCCCGCTCCGGCCAAGGTCGATCGGAAGGACGCCGGCTTCCTGGCCGCAATCAGCGACTGGCTGTTCTAGAGCCCCTTCCGCTTCCGACGTAGCGTCATCGGCAAAGTCATGGCGCCCAGGACGGCCATTGCCAGCGCTCCGATCGCGAGGACGATGATAAACGGATTGTGTGCGTCCTCGCGGCCGCCGGGGTCCAAGATGTGCAGGCCCCACATGAAATCGTAGAAGCGCCACCAGCGCGTGCGCGTGGCGACGATCTGGCCCGATACGGCATCGACAAAGAAGTGCGTTCCGTCGTCCATCGTCACCTGCCATGTCGCGAGTGGACGACGAAGGTCGAGCGGCGGGTCTTCCGGCCTGGTTCGTGTTACGGATGCAACCCGGCCCGTACCGGCATAGCGCGCCTGGACTTCTTGCCGGGCATCGGCAGCGGACAGGGCCGGGAGATAAAGCCCGGTCAATGGATCGGCGAGCCGAACCTTGCCATCGGGCAGCTTGACCACCCATCGCGGACCGACCGCGCGCTGCTCCAGAGAGAGGGACGTCAGATTCACGCCTGTCAGTGACGGCGGGATCGGCGGACCCGCAAGCCGAACGGGTGCCGCATCACGAAGCAGGCCCTCACCACGCACTGTCTCGATGGGCCGCGCGACCATGACCAGGCCGGAGATGATCCACAGGAGCACCGGGATCGCGGCCAGCCAGCCGAGGCGGATGTGCCAGCGCCTGAGGCCGGCCCGTTCCATTATCGCCATCCCCTCGCCGCCGTGGTCATGCCGCTGGCAAATGCTTCCTTGGCGACGTCCGCCAGAAGCGCCGCAATCCCTGCGTCATCGGACGCTCCAGAAGCCGATAGCAGAGCATGGCCCCAAGGATCGAAACCGTTACCCCAACGGCGGTGAACGCAGTCGGCCCCAGGCTCTCCAGGCCGCCGGATCTCCAGAAATGCGCCAAGGCTGCAAGCGTGATCACGTGCGTGAGGTAGAGCGAATAGGACGCGTCACCAACGGCCTTCAGGCCAGGGATCGGCAAGGTCCGCGAATATAGCGCGCCGCCGACGACCAATGTCGCTCCAACCAGGTTCGAAGCATGGCCGAGAAACGGAAGGATGGAGCCGTCCCGCAGGATGATAAAGCCTGCCGCCACGGCCAGCAGCCAAGTCCACGACCGCGCAAACTGATGCCGCATGTAGATGATGCCGAGCACGACGCCCGACAGGAATTCGAAGATGATCGGGTTGGCGTAGAAATTCATCACGTCGATCCGGCCGCGAAGCGCGGAGCCGGCAAGGACCACTGCGGTGAGAAACACGGCGATGAGTGCGAAGCGTTTTCGCCACGACCCCGGCTGGCGGCAATCGCAATGGCGAACAGGACGTAGAACAGCATTTCGTAATTCAGCGTCCAACCGGGCACCAGCAACGGCCAGAACTGATCGGTGACCACCGGATGTCGCGCCGGCAAGAACAGGAAGGATGCAATTGCATGCGGCGCGCTGAAAACGGTGGTCTTGAGCAATTGCGGTGCGGTCAGCGCAATCGCCAGGACTCCGGCAGTGACGAGCCAGTAAAGCGGGACGATGCGAATGATCCGGTTGCGCATAAAATCGCCCGCGGACATTCCCTGCCGCCGCTCGACCGACACCCACATGATGAAGCCACTGATGACAAAGAAGATGTCGACGCCCGACGACAGCCAGTTCACGTCCAGGGTCCCGTACCCCAGCCGCTCCAGCTGCAAGCCGATGTGGACAAAGACCACCATCGTCGCCGCAACACCGCGCAGCATCTGAATCGGGACAATGTCCTGGCGCGTGGATTCAATCGTCAGATGCCCATCCTCCGCCTCTCATGAGGCCGTAGGACAGGACGAATTGCAAGCACCGGCAATCGAGACTTAAGCCCCTGTCTCAAAAGGGGATGAAGCGGGCTCCGGCGTGGATTCGGGATTTGCCCGGTAAATCAGCGTCCTAGATGTGGATCGGCTTGCCGGTCACCGCCATCGCCGCTTCCTTCAGCGCTTCGCTGTGCGTCGGATGGGCATGGCAGGTGTATGCGATGTCCTCCGATGTCGCGCCGAATTCCATCGCCTGAGCGGCCTGCGCGACCATCGTCCCCGCAACCGACGCGATCATCCACACGCCGAGCACGCGGTCGGTCTTCGCATCGGCGATGACCTTCACGAAGCCGTCGGGCTCGTGGTTGGTCTTGGCGCGGCTGTTGGCGAGCATCGGGAATTTGCCGACCTTCACCTCGCCATGCTCGCGCGCCTGCGCTTCGGTGAGGCCGACGCCGGCGATCTCCGGCATGGTGTAGACGACGCTCGGGATCACATCGTGGTTCACGATGCCGGTCAGGCCTGCGATGTTTTCCGCGACCGCAATGCCCTCATCCTCGGCCTTGTGGGCGAGCATCGGGCCCGGGATGACGTCGCCGATCGCCCAGACGCCCGGGACCGACGTGCGGAACTCGTGGTCGGTCTCGATCTGACCGCGCTGGTTGACCTGCAGACCCGCCTTGTCGAGCGCGAGGCCTTCCGTATTAGGCCGGCGGCCGATCGACACCAGCACAGCGTCGGCCTCGATCGTCTGGGCTGCGCCGCCCTTGGCTGGCTCGACGGTGAGCGTCGCCTTGCTGCCGTTGACCGTCACGCCGGTCACCTTGGTGCCGAGCCGGAACTCGATCCCTTGCTTCTTGAAGATCTTGTTCGCTTCCTTGCGGATGTCGTCATCGAAGCCAGGGAGGATCTGGTCGAGGAACTCGACGCAGGTCACCTTCGCCCCGAGCCGGCGCCATACGCTGCCCAGCTCAAGCCCGATCACGCCGCCGCCGATGACAACCAGATGGCCCGGGACCTTCTCAAGCTCGAGCGCGCCGGTCGAGGAGACGACGGTCTTCTCGTCGATCTCGACGCCCGGGAGCGGCGTCACCGACGAGCCGGTGGCTACGACGATATTCTTCGCGCGGACGGTGCGGTCGCCGACCTTGACCGTGTCCGCGTTCTCGAAGCTGGCGCGGCCCTTCAGCCATTCGACCTTGTTCTTCTTGAACAGGAATTCGATGCCGCCCGTCAGGCCCTTCACCGCGTCGAGGCGCTGCGCATGCATCGCCGGCAGGTCGAGCTCGGGCGTGACCTTGATGCCCATCTTGGCCATCGCGCCATTCGCCGCCGCGTCGAAATACTCCGACGCGTGCAGGAGAGCCTTCGACGGAATGCAACCGACGTTGAGGCAGGTGCCGCCGAGCGTGTCGCGGCTTTCGGCGCAAGCGGTCTTCAGGCCAAGCTGCGCGGCACGGATCGCCGCGACGTAGCCGCCGGGCCGGAGCCGATCACGAGAACGTCAAAGTCGTAGGCCTCGGCCATCAATCGCTCCGATCTTGGGGTTCGCGGGCGACTTAAGGGCGAGACCCGCCAGCCGCAAGCGCGTCGCCGTTGGTAACGCGCATTTAACCGTCATTTGTTAGCGCTATCACCACGGGGAGAGCCGTACAAAATGTTGGATCGTCACGCATCGGGCGTACGCGCCTGGCTATTGATCGAAGCGTCGCGCGAAGGAATTCTTCGCTTTGCGACCGCACTGCCGTCGGCCCGCCCCCGCATTGCGGACATTCATGAAATCCGTGTGGACGGGGTCCCAACTTTCACCGACGCCCTGCAACAGTATGAGAGGGAGAAGCGCCTCCAGCTCAGCGGCATGCAATGCGCCATGGCAATCGCCGGAGCCGCGAACGGTGAAGCCATCTCTCTGGTCCGGTCTCGCTGGACCATCAGCAGAGCCGGGCTTGCAGCCTACTTCGGCACCAGCCCCATCATTTTGAACGATGTGGCCGCGCGAGCATGGGCGACCCGCTCCGGGACCGGGATCATCGAACCGATCCGCGGCGTGGATCGACTGAGCTTCGACAAGCCGGGGCGCTACGGCATGATCATGGTTGAGGAAGGCGTCGGCGCGGCAATCGTGGACGTCGCTCGCGACGGGTCCGTGCGCGTTCTCGAGACGGAAGCCGGTCACATGGACTTCGCAGCGTCGAACGAGCGTGAGGAGCGACTCGCGAAGGCCGTCCGTGGAGCGAATGGCGTGGTCAGCTGGGAAATGCTGCTGATGTTCGACCGGATGGACCCGATATGGGCAAGCGCCTGCCCCGACCTGCTGGAGCCTGAGCGGCCGCGTGTCCTTGCGACCCTGCTCTGCCGCTTTGCCGTCAACCTGATGCACAGCTTCGGGCGTGGGACGGGATCATGGTCACGGGGAGTCGCGCAGCGAGAATGCTTCGGGCGGACAGTCGCCTGCACTTCGAATCAGCGTTCACCACACGCCGCAACTTCAGCCGGCTGGTGTCGAATTCGACGATCTGGCGTGTCGACCAGCACGAGGCCGTCCTGACCGGCGCCGCCGAACGGCTGGCGCAGCACGTCTTCCCGGCGCTGAGAGCCGCGGCCTAGAGGTCGATCAGCAAACGGGTCGGATCTTCGATCGCTTCCTTGACGCGAACCAGGAAGGTAACCGCCTCGCGGCCGTCGATCAGGCGGTGGTCGTAGCTGAGAGCCAGGTACATCATCGGGCGGGCGACGATCTGCCCGTCCTTGACCACCGGCCGCTCCTCGATGCGGTGCATGCCGAGCACGGCAGACTGCGGCGGGTTGATGATCGGCGTCGACAGCAAAGACCCGAACACCCCGCCGTTTGAAATGGTGAAGGTGCCGCCGGTCATGTCGTCGACCGTCAGCGTGCCTTCCTTGGCCTTCTTGCCGTAATCGGCGATCGACTTCTCGATCTCGGCAAAGGTCATGCGGTCGGCGTTGCGGACGACCGGTACGACGAGGCCCTTGGGTGCCGATACCGCGACCGACACGTCGAGATAGTCGTGATAGACGATCTCGTCGCCTTCGATGCTCGCGTTGACCGACGGAACGTCCTTAGCCGCAAGCGCGACCGCCTTCACGAAGAAGCCCATGAAGCCGAGGCGAATGCCGTGCTTCTTTTCGAACAGATCCTTGTAGCGAGCTCGGGCGTCGATCACCGCCGACATGTCGACGTCGTTGAATGTCGTCAGCAGCGCTGCCGTATTCTGCGCCTCCTTCAGGCGATGCGCGATCGTCTGCCGCAGACGCGTCATCTTCACGCGCTCTTCTCTGCGGTCTCCGGTTGGGGCAGTTTTCGCGACGGGCTGCGGAGTAGCAGAAGTCGGCGCTGCGGGAGCACGGGCCTCCGGCTCATGGACCGGCCCACCGGCCTTCGCGGCTTCAGCGGCAGCAAGCACGTCGTCCTTGGTCAGGCGTCCGTCCTTTCCGGTCCCGCGGATCTTGGTCGGGTCGACATGATGCTCGAGCACGGCACGGCGAACCGCCGGCGACAGGGTCGTGATGGCATCGTCACCGTTCGGGGCTCAGGAGCATGCTCGGTCCCGCGCAATTGCGGGTTCTCGCCGGCGCCGGCCGGGTTCGTCGTCGCGGCTGCGGCCTCGGTGGCCGGCGCGGAAGGCGCGGCAGCGCCCGCCGTCGCATTCTCGTCGATCCGAGCGATCAGTCCGCCGACGGCAACCGTGTCGCCCTCATTCGCCAGCGCCTCGGTCAAAACTCCCGCGACCGGCGACGGAACGTCGACGCTGACCTTGTCGGTCTCGAGCGTCGCAATGGCCTCGTCGGCCGCGACCGCCTCGCCTGGCTTCTTCAGCCACTGCGCGAGTGTGCCTTCGGTGATGGACTCGCCGAGTGTCGGAACTTTTACCTCAGTCGCCATCGATGCTCCTCTAGGCCCGGCGTGCCGCGGGCTCAGCCTGTGCCGGGCTGCTATGGCCCAGCGCCGCCGCAATCAAGTTCGCCTGCTCCGCCGCATGACGTTTTGCCAAGCCAGTCGCGGGCGACGCAGACGACGCGCGGCCCGCGTAGGTCGGCCGCATGCCCTGGAACCCCGCCTCGGCGAGGCACTCCTCGAGCAGGTCCTCAACGAAGAACCAGGCGCCGTTGTTCTTCGGCTCTTCCTGCGCCCAGACGAGCGTTTCGAGCTTCGGCATCGCCTGGAGGCGCTTCACGAGCGGTTCCGACGGGAACGGATAGAGTTGCTCGATCCGAACCACCTCGGTGTTCGGGTCGCCCCCGCCATCGCGGGCTTCCATCAGCTCGTAGGCGAGCTTGCCGCTGCAGAGCACGAGGCGCTTGGTCTCGCCGTCCTGCGGTGGACGCAAATCGCTGACGATGCGCCGGAAGTGGCTCTCGCCGGTGAAATCGGCGAGGCTCGACACCGCCAGCTTGTGCCGAAGCAGCGACTTCGGCGTCATCATGACCAGCGGCTTGCGGAAATCGCGCAGAAGCTGACGCCGAAGGATGTGGAAGTAGTTCGCCGGGTCGTGCAGTTGGCGACCTGAATATTGTCCTCGGCGCAAAGCTGCAGGTACCGCTCGAGGCGCGCGGAGCTGTGCTCCGGCCCCTGCCCTTCGAACCCGTGGGGAAGCAGCATGACCAGGCCGCTCGCTCGGAGCCACTTGGCCTCGCCCGCCGCGATGAACTGGTCGATGATGGTCTGCGCGCCGTTGGCGAAGTCACCGAACTGCGCTTCCCAGCACACCAGGGTGCTCGGGTCGGCGAGCGAGTAGCCATATTCGAACCCGAGCACGCCGAATTCGCTAAGCGGACTGTCGCGAACCTCGAAGCGACCGCCATCGATGTGCGCCAGCGGGATGTATTTCGCACCGGTCTGCTGATCGACCCAGACCGCGTGACGCTGGCTGAACGTGCCGCGGCCGCTGTCCTGGCCTGACAGGCGGACATTGTGGCCTTCGGCGATCAGGCTTCCAAACGCGAGCGCCTCGGCGGTCGCCCAGTCGAAGCCTTCGCCTGTGTCGAACATCGCCTTCTTGGCATCGAGAATGCGCTGCAGCGTCTTGTGGACGTGGACATCGGCCGGAACCGTCGTGAGTGCTTCGCCAATCTTGCGAAACTCGTCCTCCGGTACGGCGGTCGTCGTGTTGCGACGCCCCGTGACCGTCTCCTCCGGCTGGTTGAGCCCGGTCCAGCGGCCCTCGAACCAGTCGGCCTTGTTCGGCAGATAGCTGACCGCCGCCTGAAACTCTTCCTCTAGGTGGTCGACGTACGCCTTGGTATGCTCTTCGACCCACTTTGCGTCGATCACGCCTTCGTTGACGAGGCGCTGCTCATAGATCGCCGAAATCGGCGGATGCTGGCGAATAGCCGCATACATGAGCGGCTGGGTGAAGCTGGGCTCGTCGCCCTCGTTGTGACCGAAGCGGCGGTAGCACCACATGTCGATGACGATGTCGCGGCCGAAGGTCTGGCGGAACTCGGTCGCCAGCTTGCAGCAGAAGGTCACCGCCTCCGGATCGTCGCCGTTGACGTGCAGGATCGGTGCCTGGACCGACTTCGCCACATCCGAAGGATAGGGCGATGATCGCGCGAATTGCGGGCTGGTCGTAAACCCGACCTGGTTGTTGATGATGAAGTGGATCGTGCCGCCGGTGCCGTATCCGGGTAGCCCGGAGAAGGCGAGGCATTCGGCGACGATGCCCTGGCCCGCGAAAGCTGCATCGCCGTGCAGGAGGACCGGAAGCACGGTCTTGCCATGCTTGTCCTCACGCAGCGTCATGACGGCACGCGCCTTGCCGAGCACGACCGGATCGACCGCTTCGAGGTGTGACGGGTTCGGCAGCAGCGACAAGTGCACCTTGTTGCCGTCGAACTCGCGGTCCGACGAAGTACCGAGGTGGTATTTCACGTCGCCCGATCCGCCGACGTCCGCCGGGTTGGTCGCGCCTCCGGCGAACTCGTTGAAGATCGCGCGATAGGGCTTGCCCATCACGTTCGACAGGATGTTCAGCCGGCCGCGGTGAGCCATGCCGACGTCGATCTCGGTCACGCCATATTGGCCACCATATTTGATGACCGCCTCAAGAGCGGGAACCGCGCTCTCGCCGCCGTCGAGCCCGAATCTTTTCGTGCCGACATATTTGCGCGCGAGAAACTTTTCCCACTGCTCAGCTTCGATGACCTTGGTCAGGATCGAGCGCTTGCCCTCGGCGTAAACTGGATCTCGGCGTCCTTGCCTTCGATCCGCTCCTGAAGAAAGCGGCGCTCCTCCAGGTCGTTGATGTGCATATATTCGACGCCGACGACGCCGCAGTAGTTCGCCTGCAGCACCTTCACGATCTCGTTTATCGTCGCCCGCTCGAACCCGAGTGCCCCGCCAACCCAGATCGGCCGGTCAAGGTCGCCCGGCCCGAAACCGTGATATTCGGGGTCAGGTCGGCCGGCAGCTCCGAATGATGGAGGCCGAGCGGATCGAGCTTGGCGGCCAGATGCCCGCGCACGCGATAGGTGCGGATCAGCATCATTGCGCGGATTGAGTCTTCCGCCGCACGCCGGATGACGTCGGGATTCGCGGCTGGCGTGGCGGCCGCAGCCTTCTCCGTAGCTGCTTTCTTGAAGGCCTCGATCGTCGCCTCGGTGGGATCGAGACCAAGATTGATGTCGTCGAGCTCGGCGATCGGCCAGTTTGGCCGCGCCCAGCTAGGTCCCGGCTCGCGCTCCGGGAAGATCGGTTGGTCGTCGGACATTATGCGTAAGCTGCCAGTAGCTCTTTCAGCGTCGTTCCGAGCTCAGATGGGCTTGGGCTGACGGTAATTCCAGCCGCCTCCATCGCCGCGATCTTGCTCTCCGCATCGCCCTTGCCGCCCGACACGATCGCGCCGGCATGGCCCATGCGGCGTCCCGGAGGCGCCGTGCGGCCCGCGATGAAGCCGACGACCGGCTTCTTGCGGCCGCGTTTCGCTTCATCGGCAAGGAACTGGGCAGCGTCTTCTTCAGCCGAGCCGCCGATTTCGCCGATCATGATGATGGACTTGGTCTCGTCGTCGGCGAGGAACATCTCAAGCACGTCGATGAACTCGGTGCCCTTCACCGGATCGCCGCCGATGCCGACCGCGGTCGACTGGCCAAGGCCCTCGTTGGTGGTCTGGAACACCGCTTCGTAAGTGAGCGTGCCGGAGCGGCTGACGACGCCGACACTGCCTTTCTTGAAGATGTTGCCCGGCATGATGCCGATCTTGCACTCGTCCGGAGTCAGCACCCCGGGGCAGTTCGGGCCAATCAGCCGCGATTTGGAGCCATCCAGTGCGCGCTTCACGCGGACCATGTCGAGCACGGGAATGCCCTCAGTAATCGCCACGATCAGCGGGACCTCGGCATCGATCGCTTCCAGGATGGAGTCGGCGGCGAACGGCGGCGGCACGTAGATGACGGACGCATCTGCTCTCGTCTTCTCCACCGCCTCGCCGACCGTATCGAACACCGGCAAGCCGATGTGGGTGGTGCCGCCCTTACCCGGGGTGACACCGCCCACCATCTGCGTGCCGTAATCGAGAGCCTGGCGCGTGTGGAAGGTGCCAGTCTCTCCGGTCATCCCCTGCGTGATGACCTTGGTGTTCCGATTAACCAGAATGCTCATTGGGTCGGCGTTACCTTTGCGTCTTTGTTCCAATTGACCTGCAGGACCGTGTATCCGCCGGTCCGCGTCGCGAGGGCGCGATAGCCCTCCTTGTCGTTCAACCACTCAACCGGCTTGAAGGAGCCCGCCGACGGCTGGCCGCCGCGCAAGTGGCTCTCAACCGCGGCCGATGCCGGCCGCAGGACGAGGTTCTGCGATGCGACGCCGCAGATCCTCGGGCTGAAGCTGCGATCCGTATAGCTCAGCGAATAGAGGTAGGAATCCTCCGAGCCTGCGATCTTCCACACCTGCGCTTCGCTCGGCTTGCCGAGGCGGCTGCGGATGGCGGTCGGAAGTCCGTCAAAGCCGACCTGGGTGGCGGACGTCGCCGCCGCCTTGCCCTCGAAGCAGGCGGCAATGAACAGGTTCGGTAGTTGGTCGGGTGCGACCGGGGTCGTGACAGCCGCTGCGTTCAAAAGAGTGGCTGCTGCAAGTGACATCATCATCTTGGACCTCCCTCTAACTTCTTGGGGCAGCGATTATGCGCCCCATCGCCGACGAAACGAACCGTGATTCGATGAACGCCCTTTAGCTCAGGCTGCCATCGATCTGCCTGCACGCCACCAGAAGTTCCTTCACCGCGTCAACGCTGACCTGGAGGTTCTGCCTGGCTTCATCGTCGAGCGTGATCTCGATCACTTCCTCCGCGCCATCGGCACCGATTACGACCGGAACGCCGACATAAAGTCCGTCGAGGCCATATTTGCCTTCCACGTAGACCGCGCATGGCAAGACGCGCTTCTGGTCCCCGAGATAAGCTTCCGCCATCGCGATCGCGCTGGTGGCGGGCGCGTAGTAAGCCGAGCCGGTCTTCAACAGCGCCACGATCTCGCCGCCGCCGCCGCGGGTGCGCTTGACGATCTCGTCGATCCGCTCCTTCGTGGAGCGGCCCATCTTGACCAAGTCGTCGACCGGAATGCCGCTGATCGTGGTGTAGCTGGTCACCGGGACCATCGTGTCGCCGTGTCCGCCGAGGACGAAAGCGTTCACGTCGCGGACGCTGACATTGAATTCCTGCGCCAGGAATGTCGCGAAGCGCGCGCTGTCGAGCACGCCGGCCATGCCGACCACCTTGTTGTGCGGGAGACCTGAGAACTCGCGAAGCGCCCACACCATCGCGTCGAGCGGGTTGGTGATGCAGATGACGAAGGCGTCCGGGCAATGCTCCTTGATGCCCGCGCCGACGGCCTTCATGACCTTGAGGTTGATGCCGAGGAGATCGTCGCGGCTCATGCCTGGCTTGCGCGGCACGCCGGCGGTGACGATCACGACATCGGCTCCGGCAATGTCGGCATAGTCGTTGGTGCCCGTAATCTTCGCGTCAAAGCGCTCGATGGGACCGCATTGGCTCAGATCCAGCGCCTTGCCCTGCGGAATGCCCTCCGCAATGTCGAACAGCACGATGTCGCCAAGCTCGCGCTGCGCGGCGAGGTGAGCGAGGGTTCCACCGATCATTCCGGCGCCAATCAGGGCGATCTTCTTGCGGGCCATCAGGCTGCTGCTTTCCTTGCTTTTTCGTTTGACGCCGAGGGCTCGGCGCAGAATGGCGGCGCTCTAGACCGCGATGAGGAGTCGGGCAACCGCCTCTCCCGGATGTCAAAATCCTCACCTTTGCGGCATCGATCAAGGCGAGCCCCACTCCGGCCACGGCGATGACGATTAAGCCCGTCCACGACTCGTCGGTAACCAAATTCATCAAGCATTGCGCAGAGTTGCCCGCCTAGTTTCTCGGCCATGGGAAGGCTTTTACTGGTCGCGAGCTTCGCGATGCTTGGCGCGACCGCCATGGCTTCGGCAAAACCGGAACATGCCAATCAGGGCAGTGGGAAATCGCGTGCAGCGAATTCGTCGCCTGTCGGCTATGGCGCCGGCGGCTGTCCGCCGGGTCTCAAGGGCAAGAATGTTTCTTGCATGCCTCCCGGCCGCTACAAGAAATTGTTTGAGATTGGTCAGCGCGTTCCCAGCGGCTTCAAGGGTCTGATGCCCTACAGCGCTTTGCCTTACGATCTGCGCATGGGATACGGCGGCGCGCTCGATCGAAGCGCCCGCTACGTCTACGACCAGCAATTCCTGTATCGGGTCGACCCGGAGACGATGATCGTCCGGCAGATTCTACGGGCGCTTCCCTAAAGCCCGCCTTCGTTGGACGTTACAACGGCGTTCAAGCCGTGATCGTCCACGGCGTTAAGGTTGGCCGGGGCCGCGTTGAGCAGGTTCGAGGCATCGTCGAGCTGGAGATTCTCCTCGGCCGTTGGCGTGTCGGCAGGCCTTTGGCAGGACACCATCAGCGGCAAAGCGAGCAGGATCGGGGCGATCTTCATGTTCAGCACTCCATGACGGAAGCGCGCCCAAATGCCAAAGAAAAGGGGCCGCGCGGCAAGCCGCACGACCCCTTCGAAATCGCGTGAACCCTTAGTTCGCGGCGTTTTCGGCTGCGTTGCCAACAGCGCTGGCAGCGTTGTCGACGGCGTTGCCCGCAGCGTCGATGGCGTTGCCGGCCGCGTCGAGCGCATTGTCGGCAGCGTTGCCGGCGTCGACAGTCGCCGCGTTGACGTCCTCGACGGCCGCGTTCTCGACGTTCGCTTCGTTACCTGCGGTGGTGTCTTCGGTCTTGGCTTGGCAAGCAGCCAGGCCGAGCGCGAGGACCGCAACGGTCACTGCAACTTTCTTCATGATCGTTCCACTCCCTCAAATGGTCCTAAGCCGGACCCGGCTCGGCCTGTCGCGAAAATCGCTCAGGCCAGCGGGCGCCATTACAGGGGCGTTACAAGCCGCGCAATCGGGAAAATCATCACATTTTCTGACACAGTCGCCCCTGCGTTCATTGACATATAAAGTTTTCTTTATATCATGTTTCCCGATGGACGCGCTCCCACTTGCCGAGCTGTTGCAGGCACTTGCCGACCCGACGCGGCTTCGCATCCTTGCGCTCCTGCGGCGGATGGAGCTGTCCGTCGGCGAACTGGCCATCATCCTCGACCAGAGCCAGCCGCGCGTGTCTCGGCACGTCCGCATCCTCGCAGACGCGGGTGTCATCGACCGCCGCCGTGAAGGCAGTTGGGTATTCCTGACGATTGCGCCGGAAGGGCGCGCAGCGCCGATGTTTTCTCTCATAGACGCATGGACATGCGAAGAAAGCGCACAGGCCTTCGAAGCTGACGCTTCGAAGCTGGACCGCATCCGCTCCGACCGCGCCGAGGCGGCCACCCGCTATTTCACGTCCCACGCCGAAGTCTGGGACTCCATTCGCTCGCTGCACGTCGCCGAAAGCGAGGTCGAGGAAGCGATCGGCCGTGCGCTGGGCTCGGAAGATCTCGGTTGCCTGGTGGACATCGGCACCGGCACCGGGCGGATGATCGAGTTATTCGGACGCAGCGCCAGCCATTCGATCGGAATCGACCGCTCGTCTGAGATGCTACGGCTGGCCCGAGTAAAGCTTGAGGCCGCCGGCATCTCGTCGAGCCTGCGCCAGGGCGACCTGTATTCCTTGCCCCTGGATGACGGTGCCGCCGACACCGTCATCATTCATCAGGTGCTGCACTATGCGCACTCGCCGGCCGCAGCGATCGAGGAAGCTTCCCGCGTGCTCGCGCCCGGCGGACGCCTGCTGATCGTCGATTTCGCGGCGCACGAACGCGAGGAGCTCCGCACGACAGATGCGCATATCCGACTGGGCTTCGACGACGACACAATGACAAGCTGGTTCAAGGCGGCGGGTATTGCCGTCGATCATGTCGAGCATCTGGAAGGCGGCGAACTGACCGTGACCGTTTGGCGCGGCGAGAAAGCCGGCGTCCGCCAGCGCGAGCGGAGGGCTGCATGAACAAGTTCGAGAGCCTTGCCGCCCGCACGCCTCTGTTTGCGGAGACGCGGGCGACATCGAGGTCAGCTTCGAGTTCTTCCCGCCGAAAACCGACAAGATGGCGGACACCCTTTGGGACTCGGTGAAAACCCTCGAGCCGCTGCATCCTCGCTTCGTCTCAGTGACCTACGGGGCCGGCGGCTCGACCCGCGAGCGCACGCACCAGACCGTCGAGCGCATCCTCAAGGAAACCTCGCTGACCCGGCCGCGCATTTGACCTGCGTCGCCGCCAGCAAGGACGAGGTCGACGAGATCGCGAAGGACTATTGGGACCTCGGCGTCCGCAACATTGTCGCCCTCCGCGGCGATCCCCCGGAGGCTGGAACCAAGTACCAGCCGCACCCCAATGGCTATCGCGACGCCTGTGAGCTGGTCGCAGGCCTGAAAAAGGTTGCCCCGTTCGACATCTCGGTTGCCGCATACCCGGAGTGCCACCCGGACTCATCGTCGCGCGCATTCGACATCGAGAACTTGAAGAAGAAGGTCGATGCGGGCGCTGACCGGGCGATCACGCAATTCTTCTTCTCGGCGGACTGCTTCTTCCGCTTCCGCGACGATGCGGCGGCTGCGGGCTGGACGTCGAGATTGTCCCGGGAATCCTGCCGGTCTCCAACGTCGCAACGACACGCCGCTTCGCCGCGACCTGCGGCGCCGCGATCCCGAAGTGGCTCGACGATTTGTTCGAAGGTCTCGACGACCTACCGGCTGCGCGTCAATTGATTGCGGCGACCGTCGCGGCCGAGCTTTGCGGCCAACTCTACGCGGGCGGGGTTCGCCACTTCCACTTTTACACATTGAACCGGGCGGAGCTGTCCTACGCGATCTGCCACCTGCTCGGTGTGAGGGCCCAAGCATGAGCGCTTCCCAGTCACTCCGCAGCGAAGCCGCCAAGCGCATCCTGATCAAGGACGGCCCCTACGGCACCGGCATCCAGGGCGAAAAGTTGTCCGGCGAAGCCTATTGCGCTGGCCTCGATCTGCTGAAGGACCAGAAGGGCAACAACGACCTTTTGAACCTGACCCAGCCGCAAGTGGTCCGCACCATCTGCGAGCGCTTCGCCGACGTCGGCGCAGAAATCCTCGCCACCAATACCTTCAACGCGAACCGCATCAGCCAGGCAGATTATGCCGCTGAGCACTTGGTCGGCGACATCAACCGCGCTTCGGCCCGCATCATGCGCGAGGTGGCCGACCGTTACACCGCGAAGGACGGCAAGCCGCGCTGGATTGCCGGTGCACTCGGACCGACCAACAAGACCCTTTCGCTATCGCCGGACGTGAACGATCCTGCCTATCGCGAGGTCGACTTCGACACGGTGAAGGACGTTTACCGCGAGCAGATCGACGCGCTCGTCGAAGGTGGCGTCGACTTCATCCTCGTCGAAACGGTGTTCGACACGCTCAACGCCAAGGCGGCGATCATGGCGACGCTGGAAGCCGAGCAGGCGCTCGGTCGCGAGCTTCCGCTGATGGTGTCGATGACCCTCACTGACCTTTCCGGCCGCAACCTTTCCGGCCACACGGTCGAGGCGTTCTGGGCCACCGTCCGCCACGCCAAGCCGGTCACGATCGGCCTCAACTGTTCATTCGGCGCCTCGCAACTTCGCCCGCACCTCGTGGCGCTCAACGGCCTCGCCGACACTTTGATCATGGCCTACCCGAACGCCGGCTTGCCCAACGATCTCGGCGAATATGACGAAGTCGCCGCCGAGACTGCCGCTCAGGTGAGCGAATGGTTCGACGCCGGTCTCGTCAACATCGTCGGCGGCTGCTGCGGCACGACGCCTGCGCACATCGCCGCGATCGCCAAGGCTGCTGAGGGCCGCATGCCGCGCAAGGTGCCGACCGCCCCCCGTCAAACCCTTCTTGCCGGCCTGGAGCCGATGGTGATCGCTGCGTGAGTACCCAACCGAAGACGATTCTGGATTCCGAGCCGGCCGCGGCCGCAGCAGGCGCGCGCTTCGTCAACGTGGGTGAGCGGACCAACGTCACCGGTTCCGCCAAGTTCAAGAAACTGATCCTCGCCGGCGACTATGACGCGGCGGTCGACGTCGCTCGCGACCAGGTCGAGAACGGCGCGCAGATCATCGACGTCAACATGGACGAGGCTTTGCTCGATTCAGAGCAGGCGATGACCATCTTCCTCAAGCGCATCGCCGCGGAGCCGGACATCGCCCGCGTCCCGGTGATGATCGACAGCTCCAAGTGGAGCGTGATCGAGGCTGGCCTCAAGTGCGTGTCGGGCAAGCCGATCGTCAATTCGATCAGCATGAAGGAAGGCGAAGCGCCCTTCCTCGAGCTCGCCCGCAAGTGCCGCGCCTACGGCGCCGCCGTCGTCGTCATGGCTTTCGACGAGGTCGGACAGGCCGACACTGCCGCACGCAAGATCGAAATCTGCGAGCGGGCCTACAAATTGCTGACCGCCGACGGGTTCGAGCCGCAGGACATCATCTTCGACCCCAACATCTTCGCCATCGCGACGGGCATCGACGAGCACCGCCGCTACGCCATCGACTTCATCGAGGCGACGGCCGAAATCCGCCGCCGCTGCCCCGGCGTCCACATCTCGGGCGGTCTTTCGAACCTCAGCTTCTCGTTCCGCGGCAATGAGCCCGTTCGCCGCGCGATGCACAGCGTGTTCCTCTACCACGCCATCCCCGCGGGCATGGACATGGGCATCGTCAACGCCGGCCAGCTCGAAGTCTACGACCAGATCGATCCCGAGCTTCGCGACGCCTGCGAGGACGTCATTCTCGACCGCAATGAGGACGCGACCGAGACGCTGATCGCGCTCGCCGAACGCTACAAGGGCACCGACGCCGCCGAAGAGAAGAAGCTCGCCGAATGGCGCGGCCTGCCGGTCACCGAGCGCCTGTCCTACGCGCTGGTGAAGGGCATCGACGCCCACATCGTCGAGGACACCGAAGAGGCGCGCCAGCAGGCCGAGCGTCCGATCCACGTCATCGAAGGCCCGCTGATGGACGGCATGAACGTCGTCGGCGACCTGTTCGGCGCGGGCAAGATGTTCCTGCCCCAGGTGGTGAAGTCCGCCCGCGTGATGAAGAAGGCCGTCGCCCATCTCATCCCCTTCATCGAAGAGGAGAAGGAAAAGAGCGGTGTCACCGCGGGCAAGGGCCGCGTCGTGATGGCGACCGTGAAGGGCGACGTTCACGACATCGGGAAGAACATCGTCGGCGTCGTTCTTCAGTGCAACGGCTTCGAGGTCATCGACCTCGGCGTCATGGTACCGTGGCAGACGATCCTTGAATCAGCGAACGACAATCAGGCAGACATGATCGGCCTCAGCGGCCTGATTACCCCATCGCTGGACGAGATGGTCACCGTTGCCGGTGAGATGCAGCGTCTCGGCCTCAAGACCCCGCTTCTGATCGGCGGCGCGACCACTAGCAAGGCGCACACGGCGCTGCGGATCGACCCAGCCTACGAAGGCCCGGTCATTCACGTCCTCGACGCCAGCCGCGCGGTCGGCGTGGCATCGTCACTGGTGTCCGACACGCAGTGTGAGCCGCTCGTCGCCAAGACCGCCGACGAATATGAGGCGCTACGCATCGCCCGCTCGCGCAGCGGGCAGAGCGAACTCGCAAGCATTGCGGATGCCCGCGCTAATGCCTTCGCCTTCGATCCATCCGGCCAGGCGCCCGCACCTATCCGCCCCGGCCTCCACCAGATCGGCGAATGGCCGCTCCGCGACCTCAAGGCATCGATCGACTGGACACCTTTCTTCCGCGCCTGGGAGCTCGCCGGAAACTATCCGCAGATCCTCGACGACGAGGTCGTCGGCGAAAGCGCCCGCAGCCTCTTCAACGACGCGCAAGCGATGCTCGACAAGATTATCGCGGAGCGCTGGGTCACACCGAAGGCCACCGTCGGCCTGTGGCGCTGCAAGCGCGAGGGCGACGACGTCCTGGTGCTTGCCGGCAACGACTGGACCCGCCTGCCCTTCCTTCGCCAGCAGGTGAAAAAGCGCGAAGGCCGGCCGAACATGAGCCTCGCCGACTTCATCAATCCCGAGGGCGAGGATTGGATCGGCGGTTTCGCGGTCGGCATTCACGGGCTCGAGCCGCACCTCGAGCGCTTCAAGGCCGAGAATGACGATTACTCGGACATCCTGCTGAAGGCGCTGTCTGACCGTCTCGCCGAGAGCTTCGCCGAAGTTCTGCACGCGGAAGTCCGCAACCGCCTGTGGGGTTATGCCGATGAGCACTTCTCGACGGCCGACCTGATCCGAGAAAAGTTCCAGGGCATTCGCCCGGCGCCCGGCTACCCAGCCTGTCCCGACCACAGCCTCAAGCCGATCCTGTTCGAGATGCTCGGCGGAGCGCCCGGCGAGGTGAGCCTTACCGAGAATTTTGCGATGCTTCCGACTTCAGCAGTGTCGGGCTTCTATTTTGCCCACCGCGACAGCCAGTATTTCGGTGTCGCCCGGATCGGCGAGGACCAGCTGGCGGACTATGCGGAACGGCGCGGCGTCGACCTCGACTGCGCGCGCCGCTGGCTGAGGCCGAACCTCGACTAACACCGGCCGGTACCGCTAGGGCGGCGCAATGGATACAGCGGCGGCCATTTCACCGGGTGCACCCGCGCGCACTTGGAGCGGAGAGCTCCGGGCAACGCTCGCGCTCGCCTGGCCGCTGATCCTCGCCAACCTGACCATGCAGCTGATCCAGGCGACCGACGTCGTCCTGCTCGGCTGGCTCGGGCCGAAAGAGCTGGCCGCCGCGGCCCTCGCGCTGAGCCTGTCGTTCGGCATGATCCTGTTCGCACTCGGTGTTCTGACCGCCACCTCGCCAATGATGGCATCAGCACTAGGCGCACGATCCAACTCCGTCCGCGATGTCCGCCGAACATTCCGCCAGGGCGTGTGGGCGGCCGCGCTTATGGCGATTCCGACCCTCATCGTCCTGTGGAATGCCGAAGCGGTCATCCTCTCCTTTGGTCAGGACCCGGAGCTCGCCCGCCTCGCCGCCCGGTTCCTGCGCGGGTACATGTGGGTGATCCCGCCGTGGATGCTGTTCCAGGTCATGCGCAACTTCGTGTCTGCGCTGGAACGGCCCGGCTGGGTGCTGGTGATCAGCACATTCGGCATTCCGCTCAACGCGCTGGTGAGCTGGTCGCTGATCTTCGGCCACCTGGGCATGCCCAGGCTCGGACTGATCGGCGGCGGCGTCGGCAGCTCGATCGTCTGGGCTGCGATGGCCCTCGCTCTCGTGATCGTAATCCTCACCGACCGGCAATTTCGCCGCTTCCACGTCTTCGGACGGTTATGGCGTGCCGACTGGCCCGATTTCGCAAGCTGTTCAAGCTTGGCGGGCCGATCGGCATCACCATGGGCCTGGAAGGCGGCGTGTTCAGTGCCGCTGCCTATCTCATGGGCCTGTTCGGGGCACCGTCCGTCGCTGCTCATCAGATCGCGCTGCAGATCGCCGCGACCACCTTCATGGTTCCCTTGGCGCTTGGCCAGGCGACCACCGTGCGGGTCGGCCTCGCCTATGGCCGGAAGGATCGCGAGGGCATCGGCCTCGCCGGATGGACGGCATTCTGGCTCAGCACCGCCTTCATGACGCTGATGGCGACGTTGATGTTCATCTTCCCGCATCAGCTGATCACGCTCTTCCTCGCGGACACGCCGGAGAATGCGACGGTCATCGCGTTCGGAGTCTCCTTCCTGCGCATCGCGGCACTGTTCCAGATTGTTGATGGCTGGCAGGTCGTCGGCGCGGGAATGCTTCGCGGAATCCACGACACGCGCGTCCCGATGGTTTTCGCCCTCTTCGGTTACTGGGCGATCGGCTTGGGCATTGGCTTGGCGTTGGCCTTCGCAATGGAATGGCGCGGGGTCGGCATCTGGACCGGCCTTGCCGCGGGCCTCGGAGTTGTCGCGATCCTCATGCTTTGGCGCTGGACTCGTCGCGAGAGGCTGGGCCTGCTTCCAGTCGGCGCCTAAAAATCTCATCGCCCAGGGTGTTGACGCCCCAAACGGCGGCACCCATATGCGCGGCATCGCTGGCACTCTCCTCGCGGGAGTGCCAACGCGCATGTTCAACAAGAGAGAGACAAGGGGCTCACTATGGGTTTCAGGCCGCTTCACGACCGCGTCCTCGTCCGCCGCATCGAGGCTGATGAGAAGACGACGGGCGGAATCATCATTCCCGACACCGCCAAGGAAAAGCCGCAGGAAGGCGAAATCGTCGCCGTCGGCACCGGCGCTCGCAGCGACGAGGGCAAGGTTACGCCGCTCGACGTCAAGGCCGGCGACAAGATCCTGTTCGGCAAGTGGTCGGGCACCGAGGTCAAGATCGACGGTGAAGACCTGATCATCATGAAGGAAAGCGACATTCTGGGCATTGTTGGCTGACGCCAACGGGCTCGGGATCGTCGGCTGACCTCAGCTGAACTTCCAACGAATCCACGACATCAAGAAAGGGTAGCCAAATGGCAGCCAAGGACGTCAAATTTTCCCGCGATGCGCGTGAGCGCATCCTCCGCGGCGTCGACATTCTCGCCGACGCCGTGAAGGTGACGCTCGGTCCCAAGGGCCGCAACGTCGTCATCGACAAGAGCTTCGGCGCACCGCGCATCACCAAGGACGGCGTCACCGTCGCCAAGGAAATCGAACTCAAGGACAAGTTCGAGAACATGGGCGCGCAGATGCTGCGCGAAGTCGCTTCGAAGACGAACGACCTCGCCGGCGACGGCACCACGACCGCGACCGTCCTGGCGCAGTCGATCGTTCGCGAAGGCATGAAGTCGGTTGCGGCCGGCATGAACCCGATGGACCTGAAGCGCGGCATCGACATCGCCGTCGGCAAGGTCGTCGAGGACCTCAAGGGCCGTTCGAAGGCCGTTTCGGGCAGCCAGGAAATCGCCCAGGTCGGAATCATCTCCGCCAACGGCGACAAGGAAGTCGGTGAGAAGATCGCCGAAGCCATGGAAAAGGTCGGCAAGGAAGGCGTCATCACCGTCGAAGAGGCCAAGGGTCTCGAGTTCGAGCTGGACGTCGTCGAAGGCATGCAGTTCGACCGCGGTTACCTGTCGCCCTACTTCATCACCAACCCCGAGAAGATGCAGGTCGAACTCAACGACCCGTACATCCTCATCCACGAGAAGAAGCTGTCGAACCTCCAGTCGATGCTCCCGATCCTGGAAGCGGTTGTTCAGAGCGGCCGTCCGCTCCTGATCATCGCCGAGGACATCGAGGGCGAGGCTCTGGCGACGCTCGTCGTCAACAAGCTGCGCGGTGGCCTCAAGGTCGCGGCCGTGAAGGCTCCGGGCTTCGGCGATCGCCGCAAGGCGATGCTCGAGGACATTGCCATCCTCACCGGCGGCGAGATGATCAGCGAAGATCTCGGCATCAAGCTCGAGAACGTCACGGTGAACATGCTCGGCCAGGCCAAGCGCGTCACGATCGACAAGGACAACACGACGATCGTCGATGGCGCCGGTCAGCGTGAAGGCATCGAAGGCCGCGTCGGCGCGATCCGTCAGCAGATCGAGAACACGACGTCCGACTACGACCGTGAAAAGCTGCAGGAGCGTCTCGCGAAGCTCGCCGGCGGCGTTGCGGTCATCAAGGTCGGCGGCGCGTCCGAGGTCGAGGTGAAGGAGCGCAAGGACCGCGTCGACGACGCTCTCCACGCGACCCGCGCTGCGGTCGAGGAAGGCATCGTTCCGGGCGGCGGCACTGCGCTGCTCTACGCCACCAAGGCTCTCGACGGCCTCAAGGGCGAGAATGACGACCAGACCCGCGGCATCGACATCATCCGTCGTGCGCTGCAGGCTCCGGTCCGCCAGATCGCCGAGAACGCCGGCCATGACGGCGCCGTGGTTGCCGGCAAGCTGGTCGACGGGAATGATCCGACGCTCGGCTTCAACGCCCAGACCGAAACCTACGAGAACCTCGTCTCCGCCGGCGTGATCGACCCGACCAAGGTCGTCCGCGCTGCGCTCCAGGACGCGGCCTCGGTCGCCGGTCTGCTGATCACCACCGAAGCGGCGGTCAGCGAAATGCCGGAAGACAAGCCGGCAATGCCGATGGGCGCTGGTGGCATGGGCGGCATGGGCGGAATGGACTTCTAGGTCCCGCGCTCAACGCACAGAAAAGAAGGGCCGGAGGAGCGATCCCCGGCCCTTTTTCTTTGTCGCGACCGCTACTTGCCAGCCAAGTCGCGGATCATCGATTCCCAGTGCATCGTGCTGTCCCACAGCGACTGGACGGGGATGCGCTCGTCCTTGCCATGGGCGCGCTCGTCGTCGGGGGAGACGCCCCAACCTCCATCGACGCCGTAGACCGGGATCCCGCGTGCCCGGAACTCTAGCCCGTCGGTAGCTCCGGTCGACATTTGCGGGATGATCTGAGCGCCCGGGAAGCGTGCGTGGATCGCCTTGGTGTAGGCTCCCACGACATCCGGCCGGAGCGGCGAGACAGGCGTCGGTCGGCCGGCGTCGGCGTCCGGCGTGACTTCGACGCCCGGACCGACCACCTGCTTCAACTCGGCCTCGATCGTCGCCGGCTGGACACCCGGCAGGATGCGGCAGTTCACGGTGGCTTCGGCCAGCTGCGGCAGCGCATTGTCGGCATGTCCGCCCTTGAGCCGCGTGGCGACGCAGCGGGTGCGGGTCAGGCCGACTTCGAGCGGATCGCTTTCGATACGATCCGCGGCCGCACCGTCGGCCGGATTGGCGACCCACGCGCGCATGGCGTTGCCTAGCTCGCTATTGCCCTCCTGCTTGGCGCGCTCGGTGAAATAGACCTTGGTCGTCTCGTTGAGCGCCGGCTCGAAACGGTGGTTCTGCAGCTTCTTCAGAGCATCGGCGAGCTGATAAATCGCATTGTCCGGTCGCGGCCGCGAGCTATGGCCGCCGGGATTGCGGACGCGGAAGAAGTAGGTCTGGAACGTCTTCTCCGACGTCTGCAGGCCGTAGCCGAGCGACTTGCCGTCGCGTGTGAAGGCGCCGCCGCCGCCATCGGCGTTCAACGCAAACTCCGCTTCCGTCCACTTGCGCCATTCGGTCGCGCCGAGCTCCGCGCCCTTGCCCTGTGTCTCCTCGTCGCCCGTGAACAAAACGACGATGTCGCGATCCGGCTTGAAGCCCGATGCGCGCAGCTTCAGCAGAGCGACCATGGATGGCACCAGGCCGCCCTTGTCGTCGCCGGAACCGCGTCCGTAGAAATAGCCGTCCTTTTCGACCAGCTTGAACGGGTCCGTCGTCCAATCCGACGGCAAAGCGTCGACCACATCCATGTGGGCCAGGATCAGGATCGGCTTCTTCTTCGGCGTGCCCGCCGCCGGCCAGCGCGCAATAATCGCCGCCGTGTCGTTGCCCGGCACCGACGTGTACGGAAGGACATGAATGTCGCTGTCCGCCCAGCCGAATTCCTTGAATTTGCTGGCGAGGTAATTGGCGAGCTTCAAATTCTCGCCCGCGCGGCCCTTGACCGTCGGCGTCTCCACCGCCGTCTTGTAGATTTCGCGAGCCGTTGCCTCCCATTGCGGTGGAAGGCTCTTCCCACCTTTTAGTGCGGCGGGAGGAGGAGAGTTCAACGGCGGCTCAGGTGCCTGCGCCAGCGCGACTGTGGATGAGAGTGCAAGCATGACGGTCAGCGGTATGCGCATTGGAATCTCCCCTTGAACGCGCCGCACGCTAAGCCTGAGCAATCGGGCGTCAAGCGTGGTCGGTGCCGTGCCCTTCCGCGAGATATTCGGCGCTCCGCATTTCCTCGAGACGGCTGACGGTCCGTTGGAACTCGAAGCTCCCGTCGCCGTCCGGATAAAGACCCGCAGGATCCGCGTCCGCAGCAGCCAGAAGCTTCACCCGATGCTCGTACAGCGCGTCGATCAAGGTAACGAACCGGGCCGCCTCATTGCGCATCTCGCGCGTCATCACTGGGATGCCGACGATGATCACCGTGTGGAAGCGCTGGGCGATGGCGAGGTAATCGGCAGCCCCGCGAGCCTCGCCAACCAGCCGCTTGAACGAAAAGACCGCGACGCCTTTCAGGCTCTTGGGAACGTGCAATGTTCGTCCGCCACCGACCGATAGGTCCTCCGTCGGGACCTTGGCGCGGTCCTCGACGGGATAGTCCGTCAATTTGAAGAAGGCGTCGCTCAGCGCCTTGGTCGCTTCCGCTCCGTTGGGAACGTGCCAGGTGTTCACGCCGGTCAGGCGGTGAAGCCGGTAGTCGGTCGGACCATCGACTTCGACGAGCGCGAAACTCTTTTCGATCAGGTCGATGAACGGCAGGAACAGCTCCCGATTGAGCCCGTCCTTGTAGAGATCGCGCGGCGGACGGTTCGACGTCGTCACCACCCGCATGCCTCGCTCCAGCAGATGCTCGAATAGCCGCGACAGGATCATCGCGTCTGCGGGATTGTTCACGACCATCTCGTCGAAGCAGAGCAGCGTCACTTCGTCGGCGATGTCGTCCGCGACGCGCTCGAGCGGATCGCCTTCCTCATCCTTGCGCTTTTCACGCAGGCGGGCGTGCGTTTCGAGCATGAAGGCATGGAAATGCACGCGGCGCTTCGGCTCGACGGCGATATGCTCGAACGCAAGGTCCATCAGCATCGATTTGCCGCGCCCGACACCGCCCAAAGGTAGATGCCGCAGAGTTCAGTCTGCTGCCTATTGAACAGCCTTTTGAGAAATCCGCCATTGCTGGCGTTGAGTTCCTCCCCAGCCGGTCGAGCGCTCCGGCCGCACGCTCCTGCGCGGGATCGGGCTTCAGCTCCCTGCCGCGACAAGCTGATGGTAGGCCGTGCCTACCGGTCCGCTCATGCGGGCCCGTTTCGCTCTTTGATGCGCTTCAGCGTGCCCGTGAAGCTGTAACAGGACTCGCCGTCCTGCTTCACCACACCCTGCAGGAACACCAGGCTCCGCGTCTGCTTTACCAGTTCGACGTGGGCGTCGAGCGGGATGCCAACCTTGCCGCGTGCAAGGAAGTGAGTGGTCAGGTCGAGCGTCACGAAGTGGCCCGGCGTGATGCCGGCGCAGCGGCCGCCAGCGAACAGAGCCATGTCGATGAAGCTCATCACGGCGCCGCCGTGGATGGAGCCGCCCATGTTCATATGACTTTCGTTCGGGAACATGCGGGCGATCCCGCGTCCCGGGCCATCAGGCTTGAACAGAAGACGGCCAGTCGCAGCCGCGAACGAATGCTTGCGAAAGTCGCCCCAGCTGTACCAGCCCGGATTCTCCGCATCGGGCTGCGCTCCGGTCGGAACACCGACGTCTTCCAGGCCGTCGCTCACGCCCGTATCGCTCAAGCTGCCCGTTCGGCGATCAGCTTCTTGGTCTCGGCAATCGCCTTGGCCGGGTTGAGTCCCTTCGGACATACGTTGGCGCAGTTCATGATCGTGTGGCAGCGATACAGACGGTACGGATCCTCGAGATCGTTGAGACGCTCGCCCGTCGCTTCATCGCGACTGTCGGCAATCCAGCGATAAGCCTGCAGCAGCACGGCCGGTCCAAGGAACCGGTCGGAATTCCACCAATAGCTTGGGCAGCCGGTCGAACAGCAGAAGCAGAGGATGCATTCGTAAAGGCCGTCGAGCTTCGCACGGTCTTCCGGCGACTGCAGCCGTTCGCGACCCGACGGGGCCGGGGTCACCGTCTTCAGCCAGGGCTGGATCGAGGCATATTGCGCATAGACGTGCGTGAGGTCGGGAACGAGGTCCTTCACCACTTCCATGTGCGGCAATGGCGTGATCTGGACGTCGCCCTTGATGTCCTCGATCGCCGTCGTGCAGGCGAGGCCGTTGCGGCCGTCCATGTTCATCGAACAGGATCCGCAAATGCCTTCGCGGCAGGAGCGGCGAAACGTCAGGGTGGAGTCGATCTCGTTCTTGATGCGGATCAGCGCGTCGAGAACCATCGGGCCGGTCTTGTCGAGATCGATGGTGAACGTGTCGACGCGAGGATTGTGACCGCTATCCGGGTCGTAGCGGTAGATCTTGAACGTCTTCAGCCGCTTGCCCTCTTCGGCGGGGAACGTCTTGCCCGCGTGACGAGGCTGTTCTTCGGAAGGCGAAACTCGGCCAAGGACTGGCTCCTGATAAGTCTTGCGCGGGCGCTATCACCCGCGACCTTGATTTTCAAACCTGCGCGGCGGCCTTCAGCACATCCTGGGCGTGACCCGGCACCTTCACTTTCCGCCACGCGCGAACGACCTTGCCATCTGAACCGATGAGATAGGTCGCCCGCTCCATCCCCATGTATTTCCGACCATACATCGACTTTTCGACCCAGGTTCCGAAGGCGTCCGAGATTTTGCCGTCCTCGTCCGAAGCGAGCGGTACGGCGAGGTCGTACTTGGCGATGAACTTCTCATGCTTCTTCATCGGATCGCGGGAAACGCCGACGACCTTCACGCCCGCCTTCTTGAAGTCGGGGCAAGCTGAGTGAAATTCTGGGCTTCCAGCGTGCAGCCCGACGTGTCGTCCTTCGGATAGAAGTAGAGAACCAACGGCTGGCCGGGCGACGAAAGGTCGACGGTGCTTCCATCGCTCGACGTGACCTTGAGCGCCGGAGCCCGATCGCCTTCCTTAACGCCGCCTTCGTTGATCATTGCGCGTCCCTCACCGATTTCCAGAGTGTGGCGATCCTCTGCCGTGCCTCGCCGTGCGCCGCAAGGAGGGAGTCCCAACCATCGTGTCCGCATAGCGCCGCAACGAGCGCACGCGACTTCTCCGGAGGCTCATTGCTGCCGGGAGCGACCAGCCGCATGACCACCAGCATCCGGCTCAACAGGCGGAGGTCGGCGTCGAAGCTGGCATCGATCAGCCCATCCGTCGCCAATTGCCCGATGGCATGTTCCAAACGCGGATCGAGTCCCTTGCCACTTACGAGTTGCAGAGTGTGGACCGCGAACTCCAGGTCGACGAGTCCGCCCGGCCCGAGCTTGATGTCGAGCGGACCGGAAGGCGCCTTGTGACGGGCCATCTCGTCCCGCATCCGGGCGGCGTCACTGCGGGTCTTGCCGGCATCTCCCCGCGCCTCGAGAACATCGCAAATTTCCGTCCGCAATCTCTTCCGCGCGCCCGGCGATCCGTAGATCGGGCGGGCCCGGCACAAGGCCATATGCTCCCACGTCCACGCCTCATTGCGCTGATAAGCGAGGAAACCTTCTCGGGAGACGGCCAGCATGCCTTCGCTTCCCTGCGGCCGCAGCCGCGTGTCGACGTCGTAGAGCGGTCCGGCGGCCGTCGGCACACTGATCGCGGCAGTGACCCGATTGGCAAGCCGGTTGTAATAGTCGGTTGCGCTCAAAGGCTTCTTGCCGTCCGACATCGCGCCCTCGGGCGCGTCATAGACATAGATAATGTCGAGGTCGGACGCGTGAGTCAGTGCGCGCCCGCCGAGCCGTCCAAGCGCAAGGATCATCAGCTCGCCGCCGTCGATCCGGCCGTGTGACTTCTCGAACTCCGCAGCAGCGAGGTCTGCCATCGCCACGATCGTGCCCTCGGCGACATTGCTGTAACCCATGGCGACGTCGAGCGGATCGGCATGTCCCGCAATGAGCTGGACGCCCAGCGCGAAGCGCCTTTCCGCGATGATCCGCCGCGCGCGGTCGAGCGCACGGTCGTAGGACTCGCCCCGCATCGCCGCGCTGAGCAGCTTCGCCATCGGGCCGGGTTCGGGCGGAAGGGCGAAGCTCGATTCGTCGATCAATCCGTCGAGGAGATCGGGACGCCGCGTCAGCATATCCGCAAGCGGCGGCGCGTAGGTGAGCATCAAGGCCAGGTGTCGCGCCAGCTGCGGCCGCGCTTCGAGCAGACGGTAGAGATTGATACCACTCGACAACCGCTCGACAATGTCCGCCAGCCGGTTGACCGCATGATCTGGGTCCGGTCCCGACGCGATTTCTCGCAGAAGCGCCGGGAGCATGGCCTCGAACGCAGTCCTGGCGGCAGATGAGCGTAGCGAGCGCGCGCGCCCGGACCGCCAGTCCGAAATCCGCTTCACCGCGACCGACGGATCCGCAAACCCAAGTTCCTTCAGCTCATCGACGAGGACATCGGGGTCGCTCGACAGACGGCCTTCCCGATCTGGGGCGAGCGAATTGAACAATCGCTCCGCGCAATCGACGTGGGGCACGAGCTGATCGATGAGGTCGGTCCCGCTCGGAAGCCCATGCAGCCTCGCGACATCGTCGAGGGCTTCGCGATCGAGCGGCAGGAGGTGCGTCTGCGCATCGCCGACCATCTGCACGCGGTGCTCGATCGTCCTCAACAGCACATAGGTTTGTGCCAAGGCGTTGGCGGTCTCTCGCGGGATGTGGTCGCCGTCTGCAAGGACCCGCAGCGCGTCGAGCGTCGCGGGAGCCCTGACGGATGGGTCGCGTCCGCCGTGGATCATCTGCTGTACCTGGGCGAAGAATTCGACCTCGCGGATTCCGCCGCGTCCCCGCTTGAGGTCGTAGCCGGGCCCGAGCCTTGCGCCCTGGGCGTAATGATCGCGGATCCGCGCGGAGATCTCGCGCACTTCCTCGATCACTCCGAAATCCAGCGACCGGCGCCACACGAACGGCTGGATCGCCTTCAGGAATTGCTCGCCAAGCCGCCGGTCGCCCGCGCAGACTCGGGCGCGGATGAAGGCTGCCCGCTCCCAGGCCAGAGCCGAGGACTCGTAATGCGAGATGGCGGCGTTGATAGGCAGCACGATCGGCGTCACTTCCGGCGACGGGCGAAGCCGAAGATCGACCCGTGCGACATAGCCGTCCGCAGTCCTCTTCTGCAGCAGCTCGACCATCCGACGCCCGACGCGAACGGCCGCCTCCGAATGGTCGTCGCGTTCTCGCTTGGGCATGACCTCGGGGTCGAACAAAAGGAGCAGGTCGACATCCGACGAATAGTTGAGCTCGCGGCTGCCAAGCTTTCCGAGAGCGATGACCGCAATTCCCTGGGCGGCTGCACCTGGGACACGTTCTGCGATTGCGACTTCCACGGCGCGCTCGATCGCTTCATCGGCGAAGTCTGACAGATGGCGCGTAGCCTGCTCGAAGCTCAGTTCTCCGGCCAGGTCGCCAAGGGCAACGGTCAGCGCCACTCCTGCGCGCTGCCGACGCAGCTCCGCATCCACCGTCTCGCCCGAGCCTGGAGGGCAGCGGCAATCGCCGCATCGCTCCCCATGGACACGAAGATTTCCGCCAGTTCCGGAAGGGACTGCGCAGACTCGCGCAAGAACGGCGAGTAGGCCCTGGCGCGCTCGAGGGCATCTTGCCGCGCCCCTTGTGCCGTTGGTGTCCCACCCGCAGCAGTTCGTCGAGGATCGGGCAAGTTCGGCGAAACCTCCGGGCGTCTTAGTCGTTCAATACAGACCATGGATACGGAGCGTCGATCCAGTGGTGCAACGGAAGTCAACATGGACCGCAGAATCATCCGCGTCGACATTCCGCCAGCCCACGCCGGCATTACAGCCGCACTCCGGAGAGCCTTCTCTCCGGTGAACGAGGACCCATGCGAGCGGGATTTCTCCGACTTGCTCCGCCGCCTCAGCTAGTCGCTGAGCCACGCAAATCTAACGTTCGTGGTCGCGGCTGAGGTCGTCAACTTCATTCATGATGGTTTGCAAGGCCGACTTGTTGGGGTCGGTGCGATGCTGGCGACGTGAGGGCAGTTTGCCGCTGTTGAGCAGGCTTTCTAGCGCGACGCGCCCCCGAGCCACGCGGCTCTTTATCGTACCGACTGCGCAGCCGCAGATGTCGGCAGCTTCTTCGTAAGCGAAGCCGCCGGCGCCAACCAGGATGAGCGCTTCGCGCTGCGGCTGGGGCAGGTGCATCAGCGCACGCTGCATGTCGCTGAGCTCGATATGCCGGTCCTGGCTCGCGGGTGCCGCCAGGATCTTCGACGCGGTAAGGTCGTCCCACTCGCCCTTGAAGCGGGCGCGCCGCATCTGGCTGAGGAACAGGTTGCGAAGGATGATGAAGGTCCAGGCCCGCATGTTGGTGCCGGCCTGGAACCGCTTCCGCGCCGCCCACGCCTTGAGCAGCGTCTCCTGCACCAGGTCGTCGGCGAGATCGCGGCTGCCTGAAAGCGAGCGGCCGAACGCGCGGAGGTGCGGGATGACGGCGGCAAGCTGTTCCTTGAACTCCGGATCCGGGAGTGGAGCCCACTCTCCAGAATCGGCGTCAGCCTTGGATACAGCCTTCTGGTCTTCGTCTTCGGCCACTAATTCCCCACCCGTTCAAACAAGGGTTTATGCGATCCGGCAGCCGCCGGACCCGTACGCTTCAGAGAATGACGATTGCAGGTCAGGTCGCGGCGAACAAATAGATGATCGCGAACAACACAATCACAAGTGCAAGACCGACACCCAAAACATAACGCGTCACATGCGGCGTAGCGCCGGCACGCGCTTCCGTAGTCGTCAGCTGTTCGGGTCTCTCGTCGCTCATCATTCTCTCAAGCTTTACGTTCCACGGGCCAACGCGCTGTTGGCGACCATGTTCCGCAACCGTTACGGCTGGACCTTAAGCCGGCACCGTCGCGGCGTCGAAGAACAACGCTTGGGCGATTGCCGCCTTCACCGTGGACCGCTGGAACGGCTTCGTGATGAGGAAGGTGGGTTCGGGCCGCGTGCCCGTCAACAGCCGTTCCGGGAACGCGGTGATGAAGATCACCGGGACCGAGAATTCCGCAAGAATGTCCTTCACCGCGTCGATACCGCTGGAATCGTCGGCGAGCTGGATGTCGGCGAGAACAAGGCCCGGCGGATGCTGGCGGGCCTGCGATACGGCCTCATCGCGGGTCACGGCCACGCCGGTGACGTTGTGGCCCAGGTCGCGGACGATCGTTTCGATATCCATTGCGATGATCGGCTCATCCTCGATGATCAGGACGTCCGCCAGCGTCTGGCGCTCGATTTCGCTCAGGGCCTCGGCAACCAGCGAGTCGACGTCTTCGGGCGTCGCGCCAATGAGATAAGCCGCGTCGTCCGACGAGAAACCCTCGAGAGAGGTCAGCAGCAGCGCTTGCCTCGACAAAGGCGTGATCCGCGAGAGGCGGGCTTGGGCAATACCCTCCGCGCCGGAGTAATCCTGGCCAGGCTCCTCGCCTTCCTCGATATTTGCCGTCGACCAGATCGCGTGGAAGGTCTTGTAGAGGCCCAACCGCGGGTCGACGTCCCGCGGGAACTCGTCGGGCTTCGCAACGATGGCTTCCAGTGTTGCGCGGACGAATGCATCGCCATGCGTCTGACTGCCGGTCAGGGCGCGAGCATAGCGGCGCAGGAAAGGCAGGTGCGGTGCGAGTTCCTGACCAAGGGACATATTTATGGACTCTCCCAATCGTATGCGGGGAGGTTCTTTGAGCGCGCGTAACGATCGATGCAACCCTGGCTCGGGCGTGGTCGGTCGTTTCGCTGCTCGTCCCGCGGAAATGTTAATCGCTGGAACAAAGCACAACGCATTTGGTTTCCGCTTCGCGCGGTAAGGTTGCTGCGGGTGGAGGTTTCGGCGCTTGCCGCATCGCATTTTCAACGATCGCGATGATCTTTCCTAAACCCGTTGCACCGTGAGAGTACAACGTTAAACGAAACGCGCTTGTTACCCGCGCAAGGGGACGAGAAGGTTGAGTGTCAGGAATAAGGGCGGCTCATTGGGCGGCGCTAAGAACAATGCGGCGCCGCAAAAGGCGTCCGAAGAGAATAAGAGCCGCAAGCAGCGAGCAGGCGATATCGGCCGCGCGCTTCGTACGATCTATGACGACACGCTGCGCGAGGCCGTTCCTGACGATTTCAGCGACCTGCTCGGGAAACTCAGCTGACGCGTTGACAGGCTTTTCAACATGTTAGGCGAGGCTGCACGGCGCTTCGCTGCGCTCTCCACTCCTGTAAAACTATTCCTGATCCTGTCGGCCGCCCTGCTGCCGATTGGCCTTGGGCTCGTCTGGGCGGCGAGCCAGGGCATTCGCGATGCGAACAATGTCATCGAAGACCAGGCCCACGAGCAGGCGCGCCTTGCGTCGCGTGGCGTCGAAAGCCTGATCGCCCGCAACGCCCTTGCCCTGCGAATCGCCAGCAACGGCCGAATCACGAACAGCGCGGATGCCTGCTCCATCGTCCAGCAATCCCTGACCGTCACACCCGCAGTCGCGCAGAGGTTCGAGCTGGAGGACGAGAACGGCCGACGCCTCTGCGAGGTCGGCAATGTTCCGGAAACTGCACGGCTTTCTTTGGTCGCACCTGGCGACATTGCTCTCAAGATTCTCCCGGAGGACGAAGCGCTGGGCTTCCGGGTCGGCGTCGTAGGCGGCCTTGCCACTGGCGCTTTGTCCAGGGCAGACCTGAAGAAGGCGGCGCTGGATGCGGCGCCGAACGTCCAGGGTCTGACCCTTCGCGACCGGCAATCTGAGCTGCAAATCGTTGCGCCGAGCGCGCTCGACGACCCCGCGCAGAAGCTGGTCACGTCGAAATGGCCGCTGGCGAACGGCCGCCTGGAAATGGTCGTCACCACCAAGCTGCCGATGATTACCACCGGCGACCGGCTGCTCCTCCTGCTCCCATTCCTGATGTGGATCGTGGCGGCGTTGCTGACCTGGGTGCTGGTGACCCGCCTGCTGATCGGTCCGTTGCGAATGCTTCAGCGCGCCGTGGTCAACTACGAGCCCGGGAACGAAGAGCTCGCTTTGCCTCAGAAGCTTGGGCCCGCGACGGAGATCCAGGATTTACGCGATGCTTTCGAGCGCGCCATGGAGCGGGTCGAAGGCTCCGAGCGCGAGATGGCCGGCGCCCTCGAAGGCCAGCGGCGCCTGGTTCGCGAAGTGCACCACCGGGTGAAGAACAATCTGCAGGTTGTCGCTTCACTGATCAACATTCATGGCCGCACCGCGGAGACCCCGCCGGCGCGCGCCGCCTACGGCTCCATCAGCCGGCGCGTCGGCGCACTCGCGATCGTCCACCGCAATCACTTCGCGGAGATGGAAGAGAACCGCGGAATTTCGCTTCGCCCCTGCTGTCCGAACTGGCAGCCGAACTCCGCGCGACCGCTCCCGATTCCGCGCGCGGAATGCGGATCGAACTGGACCTCGAAGGGGCGAACACGACACAGGACGTCGCCGTTTCAGTCGCCTTCCTGGTCACCGAGATCGTCGAATTCGCGATGCTCAGGACACCCGAGGATCCGGTGGAAATCTCGCTTCGGCGGACGAGCGAGCTGACGGCACGCCTCACGCTCAACAGCAAGGTCCTCAACCCAGACGAAGAGGGCGACCGCGAAAAAGATCAGTTCGAGCGTATTATTTCCGGCCTCGCCAAGCAGCTCCGCTCCGTGCTCGAGCGCAAGCTCGGGCGCTACAGCGTTGAAATTCCGGTGTTTCCTCCGCTCTAGCAGGAAGGAAAATATCGTTACGGCTGCAGAGAAAAAAGTTTCAGCCGTTCGGAACTTCCGCCGGAGAAGGCGCGTTTTACATACTGGATAGTGACCTTTTGCCCCCCGCTCTCGCTATCCGATTAAATGGGCCCGGAACCGCCAACCCTCCCCCCCCCGGTGGCGTTTCCGGGCCCTCATTCTTTCCAGCATCCATTTCTTCTGACCCTTCGGTCTCCGCGGCGTTCGCTTGGCGGCTGCGGCGCCAGTGCGTGAGACGGATTGCGACGATGGCCAGCTCGTAGAGCGAATAGAGCGGCACCAGCAGCAGCAGCATTGACACCGCATCGGGAGGCGTGAGCACCGCCGAAACGGCCGCGCATGCGACGATCGCGTAGCGGCGCGATTTCGTGAGTTGCTCCAGGGTGATGATGCCGGCCCGTTCCAGAACCATCAGCAGGATCGGCGTGAGGAAGGCGACCCCGAAGCCGAACAGGAAACGGGTGCAGAAGCTCAGATAGTTGCCGACGCCCGGTAGAGCCTCGCGCTGAATCCCGCCTACGTCTCCCTGGAAGCTCAACAGGAAATGCAGAGCCCAGGGCATGGCCACGTAGTAGGCGAACGCCGCGCCGCCGATAAAAAAGAACGGCGTCAGCAGGAGGAAAGGCAGGAGCGCCCTCTTTTCCTTGGCGTACAGGCCCGGCGCGACGAATTTCCACATCTGGATCGCGAAGAACGGGAAGCCGAGCATCAGCGACGCGAACAGAGCGACCTTCACCTCGGCGAAGAAGGCTTCGAAGATGTCGGTGTAAATGATCTTTCCCTGCCCGGCGGCGATCAGCGGCTGGACGAGAAAGGCGAAGATGGCCTTCGAGAACGCGAGGCAGCTGAAGAACAGGATGGCAAGGACGACGATCGAATAGAGCAGCCGCTTCCTCAGCTCGATCAAATGCTCGAGCAGAGGCGCCTTGGTGTCGTCGATATCCTTCACGGCAGTTCCCGCTTGTCGGGCGGGACCTGCGGATCGGGCTCCAGCGGTAGCGCCGGCTGGTTCTCTTCCGGCTTGGGCGGCTCCATCAGGGCAGGATATTCGCGCATGATGCGCTCATTTTCCTCGCGCCACTTCTTCTCCATTTCCTCGAGCTCGGCCTCGCGGATCATCGCGTCGATGCCGGACTGAAAATGCCGCGCCATGCCGCGAATCTGCGCGACCCAGCGGCCGAGCGTTCGCAGCGCATTGGGCAAGTCCTTCGGGCCGATGAAGATCAGCGCGAGGATCGCGACGAGGACAAGTTCGCTGGTATCGACGCCGAACATCTTCGGCAGTCTCCGCCGGAATTAGCCGTTGGTGCGATCGTCTCCGGCTGGCGGCACGGAGTCGGTGGTACGGCGCGGCTCGGGGTCACGTCAATGGGTTCGCTGCGCGGAAGCGGGCGCGGATCGGCGCGGCGCTGCTCTTCCCGACGCTTCTCGTCTTCATCCTCTGCCATGCCTTGCTTGAAGCTTTTCAAGCCCTTGGCGACGTCGCCCATCATGTTCGAGAACCGGTTCCCGCCGAACAGCAGCAGGAGGATGATCGCGAGGATCAGGATATGCCAGAAACTGAAGCCACCCATGGGAAAGAACTCCTTTGGCGGGCCTTCTAGTCTTCCTGCTCTTCGCTTTCCAGTTGGAGTTGTCCGAGCGCTTCGAAGACGCCGTCTTCGAGCGGGTCGAGCAGGCCCGCGGCCTTCAGATCGTCAATTCCCGGCAAGTCCTTGCGCGACCCGAGCCCGAAGTGGGTGAGGAATTCCTGTGTGCTCGCGTAAAGCAGCGGGCGTCCCGGTCCCTCGCGGCGACCGGCGGTGCGAACCCATCCTGCCTCCATCAGAACATCCAGCGTGCCTTTCGAAATCTGCACCCCGCGAATGGCCTCGATCTCCGCGCGGCTGACCGGCTCATGATAGGCGATGATCGCGAGTGTCTCGGTCGCCGCTCGGGACAAGCGCCGGGGCTCCTCGCGCGTGCGGCGCAGCAAGTGAGCAAGGTCGGGCGCGGTCTGGAAATGCCAGTGGCCACCGCGCTCGACGAGCTCGACGCCGCGCCCGGTATAGATCTCCGTCAGTGTCTGCAGCGCGGCAGCGACGTCGCCTTCTCCGACATGGCCCTGGATATCGTCGACGGTCAAAGGTTCGGCGGAAGCGAAGACGGTCGCTTCGACGGCGCGCACGAACTCTTCCATCAGGCCGCCCGCAGCTCAAGCGCCGCGAACGGCTCATCCTGGCGGATATCGAGCCTGCCGCGCCTCGCGAGCTCCAAGGCGGCGACGAAGCTTGAAGCCAGGGCCGAACGGCGGAACACGGGGTCATCGCTATCGGGCAGGAAATTGCCGATTTCCATCCAGTCGATGGCCATGCCGATCATCCGGCTGACCCGCTCGATCGCATCATCCAGCGTCATCACCGAACGCGTATGCACCACGTGCATGGCGGGAGCGGTGCGCGCCTTAACCATGCCGTAAGCGGAAAAGAGCTCGAACGGGCTAACCTGCCAGGCGGACTTGCGGACCAGCCGCAATCCTTCCGGCGCGCCGCGCAGGAAAACGTCGCGGCCGATGCGGTCCCGGCCAAGCAGCCGCGCACCAGCCTCGCGCATCGCATCGAGCCGCTGCAGCCGCATCTGCAGGCGCAGCGCGACTTCTTCGGGCTTGGGTCCTGCTCCGGATCCTTTGGCAACAGCAGGCAGGACTTCAAATATGCCAGCCAGGCCGCCATCACGAGATAATCGGCGGCGATCTCCAGCTTCAGCGCCCGGGCGTTGGTGATGTAGTCGGTGTACTGGTCGACGAGCTGCAGGATCGAAATCTGCGCGAGGTCGACCTTCTGCGCCCGCGCCAGGTTGAGCAGCAGGTCGAGCGGGCCTTCCCACCCGTCGAGGTTCAGGGTCAGCTCTTCTTTGCCGACCGAGAAATCGAGCGCATCCACCCCCATGGAGCGAGCCTAGTCCCAAGTTCCTGGAGTGCGAAGAGAAAAGGCCAGACTCTTGTGGATAAGTCGGCCGTCAGGCGAGGGCCAGCAACGTGTCCCTTTTCTCGACCGCCGCGGCGAAATCGAGGCCGTCCTGCGGCGTGAAGGTCAACGCCATCGCCCGCGACAGCCGCGCCTCGGCTTCCTGGCTCAGGGCGGGCACCGCTTTTGCGACCAGGATCATGTTTTCCATCTTGCCGTCGCAGTGCAGAGCCACGTCGCAACCCGCCGCGACGCAGGCCGCCGCGCGCTGCCCATGATCGCCCTCAAGGGCCTCCATGCCGATATCGTCGCTCATCAGGAAGCCGTCGAATCCGATACGCTGGCGAATGATGTCATGGATGACGACCGGCGATTGCGACGCCGGGCGGTCCGGGTCCCACGCCTTGTAGAGCAGGTGGCTGGTCATTCCCATGGGTGCATTGCGGAGACGCTCGAACGGCTCGAGATCGACCGCAAGCTCCTCCTCGCTGGCGTTGACGACGGGCAGCTCGTGATGGCTGTCGACGAGCGCACGGCCATGTCCCGGGATATGCTTGATGACGCCAAGCACGCCGGCCGAGTGCAGGCCGTCGAGGATGGCCCGGCCAAGCGCGGACACCTGCATCGGCTCCGCCCCAAGGGCGCGGTCGCCGACGATGTCGCTCGCGCCCGGCTGGCGGACGTCGAGCATCGGCAGGCAATCGACGTTCACCCCAACCTCGTTGAGCATCAGCGCGAGCGCGCGGGCGTTGACCCGCGCCGCCTCGATCGCGCTCGACGGCGCCAATTGATAGAGCCGGTCGAAGGCTTCGCCGCACGGGAATGACGGCCATTCCGGCGGCTTCATCCTCGCGACGCGCCCGCCTTCCTGATCGATCAGGATCGGCACTTCAGGCCGGCCCACAATGTCCCGGAGCCCGTCGGTCAGCCGCCGCATCTGCTCGCGATCTTCGCAATTGCGGCGGAACAGGATGAAGCCGGTCGGATCGGCATCGCGGAAGAAGTCGCGCTCGTCGCGCGTGATTTCCGTCCCCTCCAGACCGTAAATCGCTGCCCGCATCAGTTGGCTACGAAGCAGTTCTCGCCGGCCACCTTGAGCGCCTGGCACGCCTGCTTGGCCTCGGCCGGCGATGACGCCGACGCGCGCAGGCGAATGCCGCCGGAGAAGGGAATGATCATCTTGTTCATCGCCGCGATCGAGGGGAAGCGCGCCGATAATGCGGACCACGCCCGCTCCGCCTGCGCCTGGTTGGCAAAGGCGCCGAGCTGGATGACGCTGCCCTTGCCGCCGGTCGGCGCCGGTTCGGGCTTGGCTTCAACCTTGGCTGGCGCGGGCTCGGTCGCAGGCGCTGCTTCGGGCTTGACCTTCGGCGGCGCTATGGGCGTCTCCGCCGTTTTGCTGAGATCGAGCTGGGCGTCGGTGTCCTGGCCGGCGCTCGTCTCGAATGCGGTCTCGCTTTCGCCCGCGACATCGAGTCCGCCCGGATCGATGGGCTTGACCTTGTAGGGGCCAGGTTCGGCGCGGATCAGCTCGGGCGCTGCGGCGCCGCTGTCGACCGCCCCTGACGGCCAAGCCAGAAGAAGGTTGCAGTGACCAGGGCGAGGGCGACCAGGACGACCAGCAGCGCAAGGAGCATCCGCCGCGCGGGAACGCCGCCGGGACCATCCTCGTCATCGACCGCTTCGAGCCACGGCAGCTGCTCATCATATGCCGATCGGCTGTCGCTCATCCCCAATGCCCTTTCGCGCACCCGCCAGGTCGACGACCACGCAACTCTGCCCGATCGTCCTCATCCGCTGGCAAAGCACTTCGGAATGGGCCTGTGAAGTGGTTCCGATCTGGAGCCGGTAATAAACCTTGCCGTTGCGGAGCGACGGAATGTCGGTGACCACTGCCGGAAGCCTCTTCATGCCGGGAAATGCCTTGGCCAGTCGCGACCATGCGATCTTGCCTTGCCTCAGGCTCGCATAAGTCCCGATCCGAACCATCCGTCCGGATGCGCCAGCCGACTCCCAGGGATTCGAGAATTGGAGCGCCTTCGACTGGCTGTCCGGCCTGGGCAGCGACTCTTCGCCTGCTTTGATGGCGTGCGACTGCCGGGTGCTTCTCTGCGGAGCAGAGATCACCGTCGGGCGAAGGTCCTCTTGCTGTCGAAGGACGACCGGTGCCGGAACGGGCGACGGTTCGATCTGCGGCATGGGAGCCAGGGTGACATCGCGATCCATCGGAAGCACCGGTGCTGTCACCGGCGGACTTGCCGTCGCTTCCTGCCGAATCGTGGAGCTTGGCGCCGATGCAATCTCGCTGCGCGTCGCTCCGAACCAATAAGCGATGCCCGCGACCGCCATCATCGCCAAAACAACCGACGCGAAAATCAGGAACTTCCCGCCGCGCTTTCTTTGCGGCACGTGATCGTCGGTCAGCCACGGAAGCCGGTCGGCATCCGGCGCAATCGTGTGGGGCATCAGCTCAACGCATCTCCTCGGTCGCGGTCACGCCCATCAGCGCGAGTCCGCTTCGAATGACCTGCCCAATGCCTAGCGCGAGTTCCAGGCGCGCGCGAGAAAGTTCTGGCTTGTTTTCAACCAGAAAGCGCCGATCCGGGTCGTCGTTGCCGCGATGCCACAGGGCGTGGAACGCGGCCGCGAGATCGTAGAGGTAGAAGGCGATCCGATGCGGCTCATGCGCCATCGCGGCACCCTCGATCGTCCGCGGATATTGCGCCGCAAGCTTCACCAGCGCGATTTCTTCCGCATCCAGCAAATCGAGGTCGGCAGGTCTATCCAGGCTGACCCCGGCATTAGCGGCCTTGCGCATCAGCGAACTGATCCGCGCATGAGCGTACTGGACGTAAAAGACCGGATTGTCCTTCGACGCTTCGACGACCTTGGTGAAGTCGAAATCGAGCGGCGCGTCGGCCCGGCGCGTCAGCATGATGAAGCGGACGACGTCCTTGCCGACCTCGCGGACGACGTCCGCCAGGGTCACGAATGACCCGAACGCTTGGACATCTTCACCGGCTCGCCGGCGCGGAACAGCCGCACCATCTGGATCAGCTTCACGTCGAGGTCGACGCGTCCGTCGGTCAGCGCCTTCACCGCGGCCTGCACGCGCTTGACGGTCCCGGCGTGGTCGGCGCCCCAGATGTTGACCAGATGGTCCGCGTTCTCGGCCTTCTGGAAATGATAGGCGGCATCGGCGCCGAAATAAGTCCAGCTTCCGTCCGACTTCTTCATCGGCCGATCCTGGTCGTCGCCGAACTGGCTGGAGCGGAACAGCGTCAGCTCGACCGGCTCCCACTCATCGTGGGGATCGAGACTCTTCGGCCGCTCGAGCTCGCCTTCGTAGACGAGGCCCTTTTCGCGGAGGACTTCCATCGCCTTGTCGACGGCGCCCGACTTCTGGAGCTTGTCCTCGGACGCGAAATGATCGTGATGGATGCCGAGCAGACCGAGGTCATGTTTGATCAGCTCGACCATCGCCGCGATCCCGCGCTCCCGGAATGTCGGCAGCCACTCGTCTTCGGGCAGGTCGGCGTAACGGTCGCCGAACTCCTCGGCGAGCGCTTGGCCAACGGGGATCAGATAGTCGCCGGGATACAGGCCCTCGGGAATCTCGCCGACATCCTGACCGAGCGCTTCGCGGTATCGCATGTGCAGCGACCGCGCGAGCACGTCGACCTGCGCGCCGGCATCGTTGAGGTAATATTCCTTGGTGACTCGAAAACCGGCGGCCTCGAGCAGGCGCGCCAGCGCATCGCCGACGACTGCGCCCCGGCAATGGCCCACGTGCATCGGCCCGGTCGGGTTGGCCGAGACATATTCGACGTTGACTCGCTCGTTGTTGCCAATCGTCGACAGCCCGTATTTCTCGCCCGCCGCGAGGATCGATCGAAGCTCGTTCCGCCAGGCATTGTCGGACAACCGGATGTTGATGAACCCCGGGCCGGCGATGTCGACCGAAGTCACGTCCGGAAGTTCCCTGAGCTTGGGCGCAATCGCCTCCGCCAATGCGCGCGGATTGGTTCCCGCCGGCTTGGCCAGAACCATTGCGGCATTGCTCGCGAGGTCCCCGTGCGAAGGATCGCGCGGTGGCTCGACCGCAACGGCACGACGGTTCAACCCTTCGGGCAGCGCACCTTCGGACTGAAGCTGATCGAGCACCTCGTCGAGAAGCGCGGAATAGCGGGAGTACAGGCTCAATTCGGTTCACCAGGTCAGGAAAGCAGCGCCTCTAGCGCAGCACCGGCGAGCCGTCACCCTTAGCCAGAGACGGACGCGATTGTCCCGTTTTGATACTTGTTACGATTCTGTCACGAAGTTTATGGTAAACAAATGTTTAACGCATGCCGATAAATCATGTATTTTCCGCTCGCTAGACGATTCGCTGTCGGATTGGGCGAGCGTCCCAGCAGGTGCGTTAAAGGGACAAATCGATGAAACTCGTACTCAGAGCAGCAGTAGCAGTGCTGGCGATGTCCGCTGCGATGCCGGCATCGGCCGCGATCATTTTCGATTACAACACTGGAATCCTGACCGTTGATGGGAACACCACGGTCGGCGACAGTACGACAATTTCCTTCAATGGGTTTTCGCCGAACAGTCCGGTCATTCCCGGTCTGACGGGCGATCTGACGCTCGTCTTCCAGGGCTTGAGCGGGAACAACTACACGTTCACCTATCGGATCGCGAACACGTCGGGATCACCGATCGATGCTGCGCGGGTCACTGCCTTCGGCTTCGATGACATCACCCCGAACGCGACGCTCCTCGGTTCCAGCGTGACTGGGACGTATGGGACGGTTTCCAGCGGCAGCCTGCCGGGGAACATCGACCTCGAGTTCTGCGCGAAGAACGGTCAGAACAACAATTGCTCGGGAAGCTCAGGCGGACCGGGCGTCGGCCAGACCGGATCGGGCAACCTCACGATCGCATTTTCGGGAAGCAACCCGTCGATTACCTTGAGCGGGATGTATGTCCGCTGGCAGGGCATCGATTCCACCCAACTGGGCATCACGGGCGGATCCGCAATCGGAACCCCGACGCCACCGAGCGTTCCGGAGCCGGCCAGCTGGGCGATGATGTTGATGGGCTTCACCGCCGTCGGCTTCGCAGTGCGTCGCCGCCGGAAGACCTTGATTCCTCAGGCCGCATAGGCCCCTGGGGAACGACACTCGCAAAGAGGGAGCCACGGTTTCTGTTATGGGCCCGGCGCCCTCTTCGCGACACCGGGGTGACGGGTCCCACCCGAACACACAATAGATCGAATTGCCCTTATGGGGTCCGTGTCTTGTAGAGCGACGCGAGGGACGGACCCCAACCCTAGAAGCGATCGGGCAGATCCACCGGCCCGACCAGCTCTTCGTGCCGGGCAACCGCAAATCGGTCGGTCATTCCGGCAACGAAGTCGCCGATCGTTCGAAGCCTCTGCACATGATCTTCATCGCGGCGCCAGGCCTCGGGCAGCAGTGACGGGTCACCGCAGTAGGCCGCAAAGAGGTTGGCGACGACGCGCTGGGCTTCGGTCCGCACCGGCACGAGAAGTGGTGCATTATAGAGGCGTTTATACAGGAAGCGCTTGAGCTCCCTCTCCTGATGGCCAAGACTTTCTGAAAAGCCGACGAGCTGCATCCCAGCCGCGCGGACGTCGTCGCAGGTCTCGACACCGGTCGCGGCAATGCGCCTTTGCGTTTCCGAAATCAGGTCTCCGACCATCGTCCCGATCTGATCGCGAACGAGCGCTCGCAGCGCCTTGTCGTCGGACAGGCCAATGAAGCGCCTTGCGATGGCGCCCCAATGCTTGTGCACGATAGGAACCTCGACAAGCTCGTCGAGCCTTAGCAGCCCAGCCCTCACACCATCGTCGATGTCGTGATTATCGTAGGCGATGTCGTCTGCCACAGCGGCGACCTGCGCTTCCAGCGAAGGCCAGGACCGAAGCTCCAGGTCGAACGCGTCGTTGGCCTCGGCTAGCGCCCAGGTCGGGCGGCGACGGGACCGTTGTGCTTGGCGAGGCCCTCAAGCGCTTCCCAGCTCAGGTTGAGACCGTCGAAACCTGGATAAGGTGCCTCGAGCCGTGTCACGAGGCGAATGCTGTGGGCGTTGTGATCGAAGCCGCCCGCGTCGGCCATCGCCGCCTGCAGGGAGTCCTCGCCGGCATGGCCGAACGGCGGATGGCCGAGGTCGTGCGCGAGGCACAGCGCTTCGGTCAGGTCCTCATTGAGGCCGAGTGCCCGCGCGATGGTCCGCCCGATCTGCGCTACCTCGATGCTGTGGGTCAGGCGAACGCGATAATGGTCGCCGTCGGGAGCGACGAAGACCTGTGTCTTGTGACGCAAGCGGCGAAACGAAACCGAGTGGATGATGCGGTCGCGGTCGCGCTGGAAAATGTCGCGAGGCCCGCGCGGACCGGCGTCCACCTCCGGATGGGCCCTGCCGCGCGACGTTGAAGGCTGCGCGGCAAGTTTCGAGGTCATTCGCCTTGGAGTTTCCTGATCGACTGTCCGGGCTGGTTGGTCCACGTAAAGGCGTCAATGTGAACGGACGCAAGGTCGTCCGCGAAAATACTTGCTTCGCTGTCGTTGCGGAAGGGACCGATCAGCAACCGTGCCTTGCCGGGCTCCTCGGCAATGTAGCCGCTGATACCCTCGAACAGCTCGCGATTGCGGGTCTTCAGCCGCACGAACTGGTCCGGAAGAGCGGTTGCATTGGGGCCACTTGCGAGCTGGATCCATAGCCTGCGCGTGGCGCTCGTAGTGCTCGGCGACGCGCTCGAAGGCTGGCTCACGGTCGTCGGAATCGAGGTCGAAGCGACTTGTACGGTCGATGCGGGCTCACCCGTAGTCGTCGCAGTTTCCCCGGCTGGCTTTGTCGCCTGCGACAACCACTCCTGAATGGAGGCGATGCGGTCCTCCTCCTCCGGGTCGGCTTTTCGGCGGACTGCTTCGGTGACCGACCGTAGATGATCTTCACAGGATTGGCCGGGATCGGCGGCGGCGCGGACGCCGTCTGGAGACCGCTAGCACTCGGAAAGATGCCAAGGTTCACTGCCGCGGCCTTCTGATCGGAACGCAGAGCCGGCAACTTCTGGAAGAAGTAGGCCATATGCGAAGCCGAGCCAGGCATGGCGCTCTCAATCGCATTCTTTGCGCCTGCTGAATCCCCGGTGAGAGCCAAAACGAACGCCCGGGTCCGCGCGGCGCCGGCGTCGCCGCGTGCCATCAGCGGCGACAAGGTCGACAACGCGTCCGTCTTGTTGCCCGTAATGGCGAGGCTCAGTGCAAGGCGGCGGCGCGCTTCGTCGCCGTCGTGTCCGAACAAGGCCGCGCGGTAATCCGCCTGCGCATCGCGGTGACGGCCGAGGAGGTCGTAGGCGAGGCCGCGATCGCAGCCGATCATCGATTGCGTCGCACCCCGCTGCACCGCGCGGGAGAAATATTGGAGAGCGCCATTCCCGTCGCCCTGCTGCGCCAAAGCGGCACCGATCCCCGCTTGCGGAAGCGGGCTGGTAGACCAGGCCTCGTCCGCCCTGCCGAAGAATCCCGCAGCCGCCTGCGTGTCGCCGAGGGCTAGCGCTGCACGACCGGCGCCGATCAAGGCGTCGAAATTTCCGGGACTGGATCCGAGAACCTTCATGTTGCGGGCGAGCGCGTCCGATGGACTTTCCCCGCCGGTCCCACCGCCACCTGCGCGAGTGCAGCCGTCGGAACAGCAACCATCGCAGGCCCGATTATTGAAAGCGCCGCTGCCGCTAAACCAACGCGACCGGCCATACCTTTTGCCATGGACCCCCATGGCAGATTGGAGCTTGCACAAAGCTTGCTCGCTAGTGGGTTATCGCCAGACCGTTGCGGGCAGGCGATAAGCCGCCCGCAACGTCTAACTTGCGATTACTGGTTGTTCTGCCGGTTGAGGAAACGCGGGATGTCGATCGGCTCGCGGCGATAGTCGGTCGCCGAATCGTCCTCGTTCACCTGCGCCTGGGCAGCACCGCGAGCGATGTTCGACATGCGTTCGAATAAGGTGCCGGTCTCGCGAACCTTCGGCTTCTCCTCGATCGGCGCGGCCATTTCGGGCATCTCGTCCTCGTCCATCGGCGGAGCGATCGGCGCCGACCCGACGGTCGTGAGCACGTCATCATTGTCGAGAGCGAGTTCATCACCGTCCTCGATCTCGTCGGTGAGCTCGAGCGTATCCTCGTCCGTCTCCTCCTCCGTCACCATGGTCGGCGTTGGCGTTGGGACGACGGTGGCCGGCGTGATTGTCGCCGTTGTCGCCGTGCGCGGGAAAGCGAACACCTTGCCCGGCTGCGGCTGGGCGACAGCTTCGGCTTCGATGCCGGTCGCAACCACCGAAACGCGGATACGGCCGTCGAGGTCGTTGTTGAACGCCGAACCCAGATGATGTTGGCGTCCGGATCGACCAGTTCCTTGATGTGGCTGGCAGCCTCATCGACTTCCATCAGGCGCATGTCTTCGCCGCCGGTGATCGAGATGATCACGCCCTTGGCGCCCTTCATGCTTACACCGTCGAGCAGCGGATTCGAGATCGCCTTTTCGGCGGCTTCGATCGCGCGATTGTCGCCCGACGCTTCTCCGGTGCCCATCATCGCCTTGCCCATCTCGCCCATCACCGAGCGGACGTCGGCGAAGTCGAGATTGATGAGGCCGGGCATGACCATCAAGTCAGTGATCCCGCGAACGCCCTGCTGGAGGACCTCGTCGGCCATCTCGAACGCTTCCTTGAAGGTCGTTTCCGAGTTGGCGAGCCGGAACAGGTTCTGGTTCGGGATCACGATCAAAGTGTCGACGTGCTGCTGCAGCTCCTCGATGCCGGAATCGGCAGAGCGGCCGCGGCGGGCGCCTTCGAACGCGAACGGCTTGGTCACCACGCCGACCGTCAGGATGCCGCGGTCGCGAGCAGCCTTGGCAATGACCGGAGCAGCACCCGTGCCGGTACCGCCGCCCATGCCGGCAGCGATGAAGCACATGTGAGATCCATCGAGAGCGCGCTCGATATCCTCGATCGTTTCTTCGGCAGCCGCGCGTCCGATCTCGGGCCGCGATCCGGCGCCGAGGCCCTGCGTAATCTTCAGGCCAAGCTGGATCCGCCGGTCCGCGCTCGACGCGTTAAGCGCCTGCGCATCCGTATTGGCGACGATGAAATCCACGCCCTGTACGTCAGCGCGCATCATGTTTGCGACGGCATTACCGCCGGCACCGCCGACGCCAATGACGCTGATCCGCGGCCGAAGTTCGTCGACTTCCGGCCGGATGAAATCGATGCTCATGGGCAAACCCCTTCAAGCGCCGCTAGCGCGTTGATCCTCCACCGTGATTCTTCTGAATCATCCCGAGTCTCAAGCCAAGCGAAAAAGTTAACGCGACCCGAAAAAAGTGCGAACCGCGTGTCCCGAAAGACTCAGACGCGCGACGGTTGTTCCCCGTCGAGGTCAACCTGTTCGATTTTTGGGACGCCCACGGCCCACCAGATCGCACCGATCGCCGCAATGACGGCCGTCAGCACGAAGGCCGCGTTATAGCCGGAGCGCTGGACCACGATGCCGGTGACGATCGGCCCGACAATGCCGGACAGATTGCCGATCGCGTTCTGTACGCCGACCCACGTTCCCGACGCGCGCGGTCCCGCGAACATCTGCGCGACGGCGTAAAGGTTGAGCGAGAGCGATGCCGATGCCGCCCCGCGAGGCAGAGCAGGATGGCGATGGTCACCGCGTCATGTGCGTAAGCGAGCCCAAGGATTGCCAGCGCGGCAAGCGTCTGGCTGGCGACCATCATCCAGCGCCGGCACAGCGCTTCCGACCGGCCGGAACGGGTCCACCAATCCGAGAAATGCCCGTAGCCCAAAGCGCACGCGCCCTGCACGGCATAGCCAAGCGTCGCCAACATGGTCATCTCGCCGATCGAAAAGCCGCGCGACTTGGTCAGGAAAAGCGGCAGCCAGGCGAGCAGGAAGTAGAAGCAGTAATTGCCGAGCGCGTGGACGATCGACATCGACCACAAAGGCCACTTGGACAGCAATTGCCCCAGCGGCACCCGCTGGCCTTCATCGCGAAAACCGGTCGTCGGCAGCGCCTTGACCGTCTGCCACCACGGAAGAAGCCAGGCGAGCGTCACGATCCCGAACACGAAGAAGATCGCCTGCCAGCCCCAGCTCTGAAGGATCAGGCCGCCTGCCAGCGTCCCCACCGCCGGGCCGAGCGCAAGGCCAGTCGCAACCGCGGCATTGGCGACGCCGCGCCGCTCCGGCTCGACGTGCCGGGCGATGATCTTCGAACTCCCCGGAAAGGAGATGCTCTCGCCGACGCCGAGCATGATCCGCAGCACCAGCAGCGACGTGAAGCCGCCGGCGAAGCCCATGAGGAAGGTCGAGCCGGCCCAGAGCAGGATGCCGGCCGCCATCAGCTTGTAGACGGAGAAGCGGTCGCACAGCCAGCCGGCGAACATCTGCACCGGCGCGTAGATCCAGAAGAAGGCCGAGAAGACGACGCCATAGGCTTCCTCGGACAGGCCGAGGTCCGTCTTCATCAACGGCGACGCGATCCCGATCGCACCGCGATCGACATAGTTGAGGAACACCGCCGCCCCGAGGAGGAAGATCAACGCCCCGTCGTCCCGCTCCGCGCGCCGCCTGCCATCATGGATTGCCCCTCCCCCACGCCTCCCGCCAACCCGCGAATGGTCCCAATGTTCGCAGTGACGGGCCTGCTTTTCGCGACGCACCAGTCCTCCACGCACGCGTTGAATCCAACGCCGAACAGGGAAGCTCGAAGAGACAAGCAGAGCTTTTCCTATTCCGCCAGCGCAATCGTGTTGGGGTGTCTGTTTCAACCCAATCCATGCCCTTGGATGTCGCTCGGGAGTATCCCGGATGTCGCCGCACTGACTGCGATCCTAAGTGACTGTCGAGCGCCCCGCGTGATCGAACGTGAGGTGTCGCTGAGGCCGTAAGAAAAGCGCGGGGAGACGGGGCGATGACGATGAATGAATATAAGAGCGGACAGGCATTCTCTGGGGTCATCGGTCGTACTTTCGACGTTTCGAAACCCGCGTGGCCTGCTCCGAAACGAGCCAAGGAAGGCGCACCGAATGTGCTGTTCATTATTCTCGATGACGTGGGGTTCGGGCAGCTCGGCTGCTTCGGTAGTCCGATCCGCACGCCGCACATGGACGCATTGGCGGCCGACGGAGTGCGCTACAACAACATGCACACGACGGCGCTTTGCTCGCCCTCACGGGCCTGTTTCCTGACCGGTCGCAATCATCATTCGAACGCCTTGGCCTGCATTACCGAGGGTTCGACCGGCTACCCGGAAGCAATGGCTCCATGCCGTTGGAAAATGGCATGCTGTCGGAAATTCTCCTGCAGCATGGCTACAATACCTACGCCATCGGCAAGTGGCACCTCACGCCGACCGAAGCGAGCTCAGCCGCCGGACCCTATGATCGCTGGCCCTTGGGCGTGGCTTTGAGCGCTTCTACGGCTTCCTCGGTGGCGACACGCACCAATATTATCCGGAGCTCGTCCGGGACAACACGCAGGTTGAACCGGAAAAGACGCCGGAAGAAGGTTATCACCTGACGGTCGACCTGGTTGAGAAAGCCAAGGCGATGATCGCGGATGCGAAGCAGGTCGCTCCGAACAAGCCGTTCTTCATGTACTTCTGTCCGGGCGCCATGCACGCGCCGCATCACGTTCCCCAGGAATGGGCAGACAAATACAAGGGCAAGTTCGACGGCGGCTGGGATGTCTATCGCGAAGAGACGTTCGAACGGCAAAAGGCGATGGGGCTCGTGCCAGACAATACGCAGCTGTCTCGCCACGATCCCGACGTACAGGACTGGAACGAGTTATCAGCGGATGAGCGGCGGCTTTATGCGCGGATGATGGAGGTGTTTGCCGGCTTCCTGGAGCACACCGATCATTACATCGGCGAGCTCATCGCCTTCCTCAAGGACCTCGGAGAATATGAGAACACCATGATCATGGTGGTGTCCGACAATGGCGCGAGTTCAGAGGGCGGACCGCACGGCTCGGTGAACGAGAACAAGTTCTTCAACAACGTGCCCGATAGCCTTGAGCAGAATCTCGCAGCCATCGACACGCTGGGAGGTCCCGAATGGTTCAACCATTATCCCTGGGGCTGGACCCACGCCGGCAACACGCCTTTCCGTCGCTGGAAGCGGGAGACCTATCGAGGCGGAGTGTCCGACCCATTGATCGTAAGCTGGCCGAAAGGGATCAAGTCCCGAGGCGAGGTGCGCACCCAATATTGCCACGGCATCGACATGGTCCCCACTGTCCTTGACGCGATCGGGATCGAGCCGCCCACGCATATCAGGGGCATCTCCCAATCTCCGATCGAGGGGTTCAGCCTTGCCAGTTCATTCGACCGCGAGGACGCAGAAGCACTGCACGTTACCCAGTATTTCGAGATGTTCGGGCACCGGTCACTCTATCACGATGGATGGCGAGCCGTTTGCCCCTGGCCGGGAACGTCCTTCGCAGAAGCCGAAGGAAGAGTGTTCGGCACGCCAATTACTTTTGACCAGCTGACCGAGTTGGATGCCTATGGCTGGGAGCTTTACAACATCCGCGAAGACTTCGCCGAAACCAATAATCTTGCCGACAAGGAACGCGAACGGCTGATCGCCATGATCGGCATGTGGTACGTCGAAGCCGGCAAGTATAACGTCCTGCCAATCGACAGCCGCGGAACGATGCGCTTTCTTGAGGAAAGGCCACAAATCGCGCCGCCACGAACACACTACGTTTATTATCCCGGCACGCAGATGGTGCCGACGAACGCAGCGCCTCGCGTCACCAACGTTCCGCATCGGGTGGCCGTGCACGTGTCAGTTCCCGATGGCGGAGCCAGTGGCGCGCTGTTCACCATGGGTGGCAACGACGGAGGGTTCGTTTTCTACGTTCAAAACGGCCGGCTGACCTATGGCTACAATTATGTATCCGACCAGCGATTCAAGATTCAATCTGACGAAACGATCCCCGCAGGAGAGCATGTCTTCGGATTCGAATTCACTCCGACGGGTGCGCCGGATTTCGCCAATGGCAAAGGAGTGCCGGCAACGATCACTTTGTTCGTCGACGGCAAGTCAGTGGGGTCCGGGATCTTCCCGTAACCATTCCCCTTTCGCTCGGACTGGGGCCGGCATCTGCGTTGGTTCGGATTCGGGTTCGCCCGTCATGACGGATTACGATCCCCCGTTCGCGTTCACGGGAACCATCAAGAAGGCTTTGGTCGATGTTAGCGGCGAGCCGATCGAGGACAGGGAAGCGCAAGTCCGAATGTACCTCGCTCGGCAGTAGCTTGAACTGTCCGATTAGCGAGGAGCAGTTCACCCATGGCTGCGGCGGGCGCGAACCAGGCGCCCGCGGCGGGCCACGGTTCCTCACCTAACTTTGGATGAGGTTTCAGTCGGCGGTCCCGTTCGTAAGAACTAGCGTATGACCATCATCAAGATTGCCGTCGCCTGGATCCTGCTCGGCAGCGTTGCCGCTGCGATCACGTTCGGACCCGCCTTGCTCAGGATCGTCGCGCTTGGGCCGATCAGCCTTGCGGGCGTTCTCGCGTCCTGAGTAGCTAGATCCCGCCCTTCATGGCCGCGATCAGGCGGCCGAACATGCCGTTGGCGGGCTTCTTCGGGCCGCCCTTGCTTACCGTGAGGTCGCGGATGTCGCCGCTCTGTGACGAGGCCAGGCAGGCGAGGCCGACGAGGGTCGAGAAGGCCGGGCCGCTGTGGGCATCGGGAAGGCCGGTGAGTTGCCTCGGCCGGCCGACGCGGACGGAGCGGCCGAGGACGCCCTGCATATAGTCGGCGATGTTCTTGAGCTCGGCGCCGCCGCCGGTCAGCACGACCTGGCGACCGACTGGACCCGTGAAACCGAGGCTCTTCAGCGCCTCGTCGATGCTGGCGGTCAGTTCCTCGACGCGCTGGCGAATGACGGTCATCAGCTGCGCGCGGGTGATGCGCATCGGGTCGACGCCGTCTTCCGTGCCCATCTGCCGCGCCTCGATCATTTCGTGATTGTCGCGCGGGCTCGTCATCGCCGATCCGTAGAAGCACTTCAGCCGCTCGGCATCGCGACGCTGCACGCCGAAGGCACAGGCGATGTCGTCGGTAATATCCTTGGCCCCAAGTGGGATCGAGCGCAGGCCGAGGAGCATCCCGCCCGCATGAAGAGAGACGTTGGTCACTTCGGCACCGAGCTCGACCAGCGCAACGCCAAGGTCGCGCTCGTCCTCCGTAAGGCAGGCGAGCGCCGCCGCGACGGGCGACGCGACGATTGTCTTCACGCCGAGATGGGCGGAGCGGATCACATAGTCGATGTTGCGCAGCGGCGCGGGGTCGGCGGCGACGACGTGGATATCGACGCCAAGCCGGTCGGCGTGAAGGCCGAGCGGGTTCTTGACGCCCTCGACGCCGTCGATGGTGTAGAGCGCCGGGTGCGCGTGAAGAACGACCTGGCCGTTGCGGTCGATCGCTCCGCGGCCGCCCATTAGAAGCTCGTCGATGTCGGTCTGCTCGACCTGATGGCCGCCGAGCTCGACCTCGACATTGGCAAGGTCGCTCGACAGGCCGCCGGCGCCGAAGCTGGCCCAGACGTCCTCGATGGTGAGGCCCGACATGCGCTCGGCAAGCTCGACGGCTTCGCGGACGGCATGCTCGCTCGCTTCCATGTCGGTCACGTAGCCGCGCTTGACGCCGCGGCTCTCGCGCTGACCGGTGCCGAGCACCTGCAGGCGGCCGTCGTCGGTCAGCGTGCAGATCAGCGCCCCGACCTTCGAGGAACCGATATCCAGCGCTGCAATCAAAGGCTGATCGACGGGTGCTGCCACGGCGAGCGACTAACCCTCCACCGTCGGTTGCTGGGCGGATTCGGGATGATCGGTTCGCCCGGCGAACGCGGCAGGCGGACGATCATCTTGCCGGGAATGCGCAGGTCGAACCGCACCAGCCCGCGGCCAAGCAGGCCGGATGAGCGGTCGGCCTTGGCGAAGCGGGCGAGCGCGTCACGCGCTGCATCGACGCCCTCAGGAAGCGCCACCGTCTCCCCCGACTGGAAGGCGAGGTCCCAGCGGCGTCCGCCGACCCAGGTCGCCGATGCGAGCTGCGCCTGCATGGCCGGGGAGCCCGCGAGGATGGTCTTGAGGTCGCTCGACCGCCGGTTTGCGCCGGGTCCGATGACCAGCGGCAAATCGGGCATCTTGTCGACCGGCACACGGTCGAGGACGATGCCATGGGCGTCGATCAGGGCGAGCCGCTCGCGATCCTGCCAAAGCGCAGACGGGGTTCGCTCGACGACGTCGATGACCAGCGTATCGGGCAGGCGGCGCGACACGCGGGCGTCCTGGACCCAGCCGAACTGCAGCAGCCGGTTGCGGATGGCGGCGACGTCGACAAGCGGCTGCGCCGGGTCGTTCTGGCCGGTTGCCGCCGCAGCCTTGTGGAGCTCATCCACGACCACGGCGTCGATCAGCTTATGGTTCATGTGCTTGATGCCGACGATCTGATAGCCGTTGACGCGGAAGCCTGCGTTTCCGACCGCTTCGCCCGCCTGCAGCGCGGCCTTGGCAGGGATGTCGAGAGCGATTGCGGCGGCGCCGGCCATCAGCACCAGGAAGCCGGTGAAGCCGAACGCGGCGAGCTTGTTGGCCCGCGCGCTGTTCATCTTCTGAGCGGCCGTGGGCGCGGTCTTGCGTTTCGCCTTGCCCCCGATCCGCGCCGCATCCGCGCCGCCATTCGCCTACCCTTCTTTCTCGTGAGCGCTTCCTCGATCAGACGCTCGACCAGTTCCCCGTAACTGATGCCGCACACCTTCGCTTGCTCCGGCACCAGGGACAAGGGGTCATTCCGGGTTGAGTGTTGACTTCCAAAAGAAAAATGCCGGCTTCGCCCTGTTCGTCGTCCCAGCGGAAGTCGGACCGCGACGCGCCGCGGCAGCCGAGCAACTTGTGCGCCTTGGCGGCCATGTCCTTCATCGATTGAGCGATGTCGTCGGGGATCTGCGCGGGCAGACATGCTCTGTCAGGCCGTCGGTATATTTGCTGTCGTAGTCGTAGAAGCCGACCTTCGGCTTTAGCTCGGTCACGGCGAGCGCCTCGTCGTTGAGCACGGCGACGGTGAGTTCGTGACCCTTCACGAACGGCTCGGCGAGAAGCGTATCAAAGTGCCTCCACGGTCCCTCGACATCGCGGCCGATCGGGCTGCCATAATTGCTCTCGTCAGTGACGATGGCGACGCCGACCGACGAACCCTCGTTGACCGGCTTCAGCACGTACGGCCGCGCAATCGGGTCGCCGCTGTAGAGGCTCTCACTCTCGACGATCGTCCCCGCCGGCATGCGCACGCCGTGCGGGACCAGCACCATCTTGGTCAGCTCCTTGTCGATCGCGATGACCGAGGCTTCGAGCCCGCTGTGGGTGTAGGCGATGCCCATCAGGTCGAGCATGCCCTGGACCGTGCCGTCCTCGCCCGGCGTACCGTGGAGCGCATTGAAGACGACGTCGGGCTTCAGCTCTTTCAGCTTGGCGGCGACGTCGCGGTCCATGTCCAGTTCGATCACGTTCGACCAGCCGCGCTCACGGATCGCATTGGCGACGCCGCGCCCGCTCGTCAGCGAAACCTCGCGCTCGGACGACCAGCCGCCCATCAACACAACGACGCGAAAATCCTTGTTCATTCCCTGCCGATCCGCTGGATTTCCCATTCAAGGGTAATGCCGGAGTTTTCCAACACGCGGCGGCGGACTTCCTCGCCCAGCGCCTCGATGTCGGCGCTGGTCGCGCTACCGAGGTTGAGCAGGAAGTTGCAATGCTTTTCCGAGACTTGGGCGTCGCCCATCGTCAGCCCACGGCAACCGGCCGCATCGACGAGCACCCAGGCCTTGTGGCCGGGCGGATTCTTGAACGTCGAGCCGCCGGTGCGGCTACGGAGCGGCTGGGATTCCTCGCGAGCGCGGGCGATGGCATCCATTTCCGCGCCGATGGCTTCTGGCTTGCCGGGTGAGCCGCGGAAGGTGGCTTCGACGACCACTGCTCCTTCAGGCAGTTCGCTGTGGCGGTAGGTGTAACCGAGCTTTTCGAGCGGCAGGGTTTCGATGCTGCCGTCGCGCATCGCGACGCGAGCTTCGACGAGAATGTCCTGAACCTCGCGGCCGTAAGCGCCGCCGTTCATTCGAACGAAACCGCCAACCGTGCCGGGGATTCCGCGCAGGAACTCGAGGCCGGCAATGCCTGCATCGCGCGCAGTCGAAGAGACGAGGATACCGCTCGCCCCGCCCCGCAACGAAGGGTCACGTCGTCGACCTTGTCGATCTTCGAAAATGCTTTGCCGAGGCGGACCACGACACCCGGAACGCCCGCGTCGCGGACGATCATGTTGGAGCCGAGACCGAGCGCCATCACCGGCACTTCGGGATCGAGATCGCGCAGGAACTGGACCAAATCGTCCTCGTCCTTCGGCTCGAACAACCACTGCGCTGCGCCGCCGCTCTTGAACCACACCAACGGCGCCAGCGGCGCATTTTCGGTGAGCCTGCCTTGAACCTGCGGGAGCGTGTCGACGCTCACTTGCTCGCCCTGACCTTGGTCAGGCAGTCGCCGAGCGAGGCGGCCCACTTGGTGATGTCGCCCGCGCCCATGCAGATGATGAGGTCGCCCGGCGCCGCGAGATCGCGAAGGCCGGCGCACAGGTCGTCGAGGTCGCTGACCGTGCGGACCATGCGGTGGCCGTGCGCGCGAAGACCCTCGGCCAGCGCCTCGGAATCCGTGCCCTCGATCGGCTGCTCGCCCGCCGCGTAGACGGGCGTCACGAACACGATGTCGGCGTTATTGAAGGCGTTCTGGAAGTCTTCCATCAAGTCGTGAAGACGCGAGTAGCGGTGCGGCTGCACGACCGCGATGACCCGCTGGTCGGCGCTTTCCCGGGCCGCCGACAACACCGCGCGAATCTCGACCGGATGGTGCGCGTAATCGTCGATGATCACGCAGCCATCGACTTCCCCGACCTTGCTGAAGCGCCGCTTCACGCCATCGAAGCGGGCGAAGCCTTCGCGGATCTGGTCTTCGGAAATGCTAAGCTCCAGCGCGACCGCTACGGCGGCGAGCGCATTCTGGACGTTGTGCCGCCCGGGCATCGGCACGGCGAGGCCCTCGATCGTATGCCTCTCGCCATCCCGGCCCGAAACCACGACGTCGAACTGGCTCCCGGCCGGTCCCGCGACCTGCATGTTATCGGCACGCAAATCCGCCAGCGCGGAGAATCCATAGGTCACGATCCGCCGGTCGCGAATGCGGCCGATGACGTTCTGCACCTCCGGATGATCCACGCACATCACGGCGAGGCCGTAGAAGGGCACGTTCTCGATGAATTCGCAGTAGGCCTTCTTGACCTCTTCGAACCCGCCGTAATGCTCGAGATGTTCGGGATCGATGTTGGTGACGACCGCGATTGTCCCGTCGAGGCGGAGGAAGCTGCCGTCGCTCTCGTCGGCTTCGACCACCATCCAGTCGCTCTTGCCCAGCCGGGCGTTGGATCCGTAACGATTGATGATGCCTCCGTTGATCACGGTCGGGTCGAGCCCGCCCGCATCGAGCATCGCCGCGATCATCGACGTCGTGGTCGTCTTCCCGTGCGTGCCGGCGACCGCGATGGTCTTCTGCATCCGCATCAGCTCGGCGAGCATTTCGGCGCGCTTCACGATCGGCAGGCGACGCTCGACGGCGGCTTCGACCTCAGGATTGCCGCGGCTGACCGCGGAGGAGATCACGATCACCGCCGCGTCGCCGAGGTTCTCGGCCTTCTGGCCGATCATGATCGGAATGCCGAGCTTGCGCAGCCCTTCGACAATATAACCTTCAGCGAGGTCGGAGCCCTGAACTTTGTAGCCGACCTTGTGCATTACCTCGGCGATGCCGGACATGCCGATGCCGCCGATGCCGACGAAGTGGATGGTGCCGATGTCGGTGCCCAAAGCCTTCACGCTGGAACCCCTCCGGCGGGGGCTTCGGCGCGTACGCGCGGGCTGAGCGTGAAGCCGACTTCCATCGGCGACAGCCCTCCACCGACGCGTTCGACGAGATCGGCGAGATTGCTCGCCGCGTGCGGTTTACCGACGGATAGCGAGCGGGCCGCCGCGTTGATCAATGACTGCGGGTCCTCGGCCATCACTTCGATCTGCCTGGCCAGCGCCTCGGGCGAAAACAGAGGTTGCTGAATCATCCGCGCGCCGCCCGCGTCGGTGATGTCGCGAGCGTTTGCGGTCTGATGATCGTCGGTCGCTTCCGGATAGGGGATGAGGATCGCCGGGCGGCCCGCTGCCGTCATCTCGGCGACCGTCGACGCGCCGGACCGTGCAATAACCAGATGCGCCTCGGCGAGCTTCGCAGGCATGTCCTCGATGTAGGTCATCAGCTCTGCAGGAATGCCGAGTTCCGAATAGCGCTTGCGTACCTGGTCGATGTCGTCCGGGCGGCACTGCTGCATGACCTGCAGGCGAAGACGCAACGACGGCGATAGCAGGCCCAGCCCTTCCGGCACGACCTTGCTGAGGACGGTCGCGCCTTGGCTTCCGCCGGTGACGAGGATCTTGAAGGGGCATATTCGTCGAACGGCGGGAACGGAACTTCGCCAAGCTTGGCGATCGCCTCGCGCACCGGATTGCCGACCAGCACCACCTTGTCATTGTAGCTCTTCTTGATTCGTTCAACCTCGTTGTACGCGGTTGCGATCGCGGTCGCCTCGCCCGCAAGAAATCGATTGGCGCGGCCGAGCACCGCATTCTGCTCGTGAAGAACAGTCGGAATCTTCATCGAAGATGCCGCAAGCAGCGCTGGCACCGCCGGATAGCCGCCGAAGCCGATAACCGCGTCGGGACGATGGTTCTTGTAAAGGTTCTTCGCCTCGCGACGGCCCGCCATCAGCGAGCGCACACCGCGGATCATTCCGAGCGGACTCTTCGTCAGCCGTCCCGCTGGCAGGATATGCACCGGCACGCCCTGGAATAGCCCGGGAAAGCGCGCGCCACGATCGTCGGTGATCAAGAGCACGCCGTGTCCGCGCTTCCGCAGTTCCGCAGCGAGCGCATGCGCGGGACCATGTGGCCCCGGTCCCCCTGCGGCCAGAACGAAATTCATGCGGTAACGCTCTCCCCGCTCCATTTCACGACATATGGCGAGCGGGTCAGATACGGATTTCGCCGCGTGAATGCGAGCAGCAAGCCCATGCCGATGGAGAGGGCGAGCATCGAACTTCCGCCGTAGCTGATGAACGGCAAGGTCATGCCCTTCGACGGTGCGAGCTGGACATTCACCATCATGTTGATGAGCGCCTGCAGCCCGAACTGGATCACCAGCCCCGCCGCGGCCAGCAGGGCGAAGCTGTTGTCCTCGTCGAGCAGCTTGATCAGAACGCGGGCGACAATGGTCAGATACAGGATGGCGATGGCGAGGCAGGCGATCAGGCCGAACTCCTCGCCGATCACCGAGAAGATGTAGTCCGTGTGGGGCTCGGGCAGGCCGAACTTGCGAGTGCCGGCGCCCGGGCCCATCCCGAACAGGCCGCCTGCGGTCAAAGTGCGCATCGCGTTCTCGACCTGAAAATTGTCGCCCTCGCCGAACAGGAAGCCGTCGATGCGCGTGGTCGCGACGGGATAGAAGAAATAGGCAAGCACCACGCCGACGACGGCGGCTGCCGCGAGGATTCCCAGGACGCGCAGGCTAACGCCTGCGAGTGCCAGCATCGCGATCCAGACGCTGGCGAAGATGATGGTTGAGCCGAAGTCCGGCTGCTTCATCAGCAGCACCGCGACCGCGCCGACCAGCACCGCGGACAGCGGGAAGATCGGCAGCGATTTGTCCTGCTCCCGCAGCGACAGCAGCCATGCCATTGCAACGACGAAGAACGGCTTGAGGAATTCGGACGGCTGAAGCTGGCCGATGCCAATGTCGATCCAGCGTGTCGCGCCGTTCACCTCCGGCCCGAGGATCGGCACGAAGATCAGCATGACGAAGAAGAAGGCCGCCCCGCGAGGGAGAAGCGCTTGGCCCGCTCGCGCGGCATCATCGAGATGGCAATCATCACCGGGACGCCGACGCCGATCCAGACGATCTGGCGGTAGAAATAGTGAAGTTCGGAAAAGCGGACGGAGCCGCCGGAATAGCGCTCGCCGGCGGCGGGCGACGCGGCGGCGACGGCGATCAGGCCGATGCCGATCAGCGTCGCGATCAGCAGCAGCAGGACCTTGTCGATCTCCCAGAACCAGCGGCCGACCGCCGATGTGTCGGAGCGGCCGTAATTGCTCGGGTCCAGCCGCGCGGCCTTCGCCTTGATCTGCCCTGAAATGCTTCCGATCATAACGCCCCACCAGGTCCTTGAACCTGTCACCCCTCTGCTCGAAGTCCTTGAATTGGTCGAACGACGCGCAGGCTGGCGAGAGTAGAACGGTATCGCCCGCCTGTGAATCCCGCGCGGCGTGATCCAGCGCATTTTCAAGCGTTTCGCAGTTCGTCACCGGCATGTGCGGCGCGAGAAGCCTCGCGAACAATTCACCGGCCTCCCCGATCGTGTAGGCGGAGCGAACGTGACCGAAGTGCGGTGCGCATTCGTCGAGATTGTCTGTCTTCGCTTGCCCGCCGAGGATCCAGCGGATCGCCGGGAAGGCGGCAAGCGCCGGAGCGGTCGCGGTCGGGTTGGTGGCCTTGCTGTCGTTGACAAAAAGAACGCCGTCCTTTTCGCGGACGCGCTCCATGCGGTGGGGGAGACCGGGGTAGGTTCGGAGGCCTTCCTCGACTTGCTCCTCCGTCAAACCGAGCAAACGACATGCCGCAGTGGCGGCGGCGGCGTTTTCAGCGTTGTGTGGTCCTTGGAGCGCGGGCCAGCGCGATTGATCAGCAATCTCGTCAACGCCGACACCGATAACCCGGTCATGATCTTGCGACCACCGGATCTCATACTCCTCAAAAGTCGGCTGAGTTTCGCGCGAGATGACCTGAAGATAATGACCTGCCTGCATGTCGAGCAAACGCACCTTCGAGGCCACGTAAGCATCAAAGTCGTCGTACCGGTCGAGATGGTCGGGCGTGATGTTGAGGAGCACCGCGACGTCGCAGTCGAGGCTCCGCGTCAGGTCGATCTGGTAGCTCGACAGCTCCAGCACATAGACGCCGCCATCGGGCAGCGGGTCCTGCGCGAGGATCGGCAGGCCGATGTTACCGCCCATTTCCGTCGGCACGCCGGCGGTCTTGAGGATATGATGGGTGAGAGCAGTCGTCGTCGACTTGCCGTTGGTTCCCGTAATGCCGACGACCTTGTGCGGCGGAAGCTCGGGCCGGGCGCGGCGAAGATCTCGATGTCGCCGATGATCTCGACGCCGGCAGCGCGGGCGCGCTGGGCGATGGGGTGGCGATTGAGAGGCAGGCCGGGCGTGACCACCAAGCTGTCGAACTGGCTGAGGTCCGCCCGATCTAGGTCTTCAACGCGAAATTCGGCAGAATCCAAATCGACAGACATTTCCATAACTTCGTCGAAGGCCCGCTCACGAGCATCGTCGTTACTGTCCCAACCAGTGACCGTCGCGCCGCTGGCGATCAGTGCTTTGACAGTCGCAAGCCCCGACCGCGCCAGACCGTAGACCGCATAATGTTTGCCGGCGAAGGCCTTGGCGGTGATCACCTCAGCTTGAGGGTGGAAAGCCCGGCCAGCGCCAGGATGAAGCTGACGATCCAAAAACGGATGACGACCGTCGGCTCGGACCAGCCGAGATGCTCGAAATGGTGGTGGATCGGGGCCATTCGGAAGACGCGCTTGCCGGTGCGCTTGTAGACCACGACCTGGATCACGACCGACGCCGCCTCCAACACGAACAGACCGCCGATGATCACCAACACGAACTCGTGGTGCGTGGCGACCGCGACCGCTCCGAGCGCCCCGCCTAATGCCAGGCTGCCGGTGTCGCCCATGAAGACGGCGGCGGGCGGCGCGTTGAACCACAGGAAGGCGAGACCCGCGCCGACGATCGCCAGAAGCAGAACCGTCAGGTCGCCGACGCCGAGGATGTGCGGAATGCCGAGGTATTCGGCGAAACGGGCGTTGCCGACTAGATAGGCGATCAGCAGGAACGCCATCGAGGCGATGATGACCGGCATGGTCGCCAGCCCGTCGAGGCCGTCGGTCAGGTTCACCGCATTCCCGAAGGCGACGATCACGAACGCTCCGAAGGGAATGTAGAACCAGCCGAGGTCCAGCACCGGCCCCTGCACGAACGGCAGGTAGAGATTGGTCGTGCCCGACCCGGCGATCAGCCAGGTGGCGAAGCCGGCGATCAGGAACTCCAGCACCAAACGCGTCTTGCCGGACAGGCCGGCGTGATGCGCCTTCTTCACCTTGTCGTAGTCGTCGAGGAACCCGATCAGCCCGAAGCCGCCGGTCACCAGCAACACCGCCCAGACGTACGGATTGCGTAGGTCCATCCATAGCAGGACGGACACCGACATCGAAATCAGGATCAGCAGGCCGCCCATTGTCGGCGTGCCGCGCTTGGCGAGATGGCTCTGCGGCCCGTCGGCACGGATGGGCTGGCCCTTCCCCTGCCGGACGCGGAGTTGCGAGATCAGCCACGGACCGAGGACCAGGCCGATCAGCAGCGCGGTCGCGCTTGCCGCGCCGGCGCGAAAGCTGATGTAGCGGATGAGGTTGAGGATGCCCGGAAATCCGAGCTGTTCGGCGATCAGATAGAGCATGTCGCGCCCTCCTTCACGCGCTCGACCAGCTTCGCAAGCCCGACTGAGTTGGATGCTTTCACCAGCACGGCGTCCCCAGGACGGAGCATGGACAAGAGGGCTTCGGTCGCTTCGTCGACGTCCCTCGACATGTCGACACCGACCTTTCCGACGATGATCTCAGCTAGCGGCCGCATCTCGTCGCCGATCAGGATGACGCGGTCGACGTGCGCGTCGAGAACGGAAGGCGCGAGACTGGCGTGAAGCTCGGCGCTATGCTCGCCAAGCTCGCGCATCGGTCCGAGGACGGCGATGCGCCGCTCGATCTCCTGTTCCGCGCCAAGGCTCTTCAGCGTCGCTGCCATGGAGGCGGGATTGGCGTTGTAGCTTTCATCGATCAGCAGGAACTCGCCGCCATCGACGCGGACGTGGTGACGCTCGCCGCGCCCCTTGAGTCCGCCGAGATCCGCAAGCGCCAGGCCGGCCACGCCGACGTCGAGACCCAGGGCCTCGATGGTCGCAAGCACGGCGAGCGCGTTCGACACCCAATGCTCGCCGCGCTGAGAAATTGTAAAGGTAACTTCACTTTCTAGAAGCGCTGCGGTGATCAGGCTTCCGCCCTCCGACGAACGGACCGCGTGAAGGGCGTGAACGTCGGCGTCGCCCGAACCGAACGTGACGATCCGGTCGGCGTAACGGCGCGCTGCCCGGACGAGCCGGTCACGATGTGGCGTGTCGTTCGGGATGATCGCGATTCCGTCGGTTTCGAGGCCCTCGAACACTTCGCCCTTCGCATCGGCAATCGCTTCTTCCGAACCGAGGTTTTCGATGTGGGCCGGCGCGATGGCGGTGATGAGCGCAAGATGCGGGCGGACCATACGCGTAAGCGCGGCGATCTCGCCGGGATGATTCATGCCCATCTCGAGCACCGCAAAGTCCACGTCGCGCGGCATCCGGGCGAGGCTCAGCGGAACGCCGGTATGGTTGTTGTAGCTCTTGACGGAGCGATGGGCCTTGCCGCCGCTGATGCGGTCGAGCACGGCGTACAGCGCTTCCTTGGTGCTGGTCTTTCCGACGGAGCCGGTGACACCGACGATCAGCGCGTTCGAACGTTCGCGTGACGCACGGCCGAGGTCTTCGAGCGCCCGCGCTGTGTCCTCGACCAGGACATGCGGGCCAATGACCGGTTGCGAGACAATTGCTGCCGCCGCTCCCGTTGCGAAGGCGCGTTCGACGAACTTGTGGCCATCGTAGACGGTGCCCGGCATGGCGATGAACAGGTCGCCCGGCTGAACTTCGCGACTGTCGAACGTCACTCCAGTGACTTCGAAGGGCTCGCTTGCACGGCCGCCGGTTGCAGCTTCGATTTCGGCCGAGGCCCAGAGCACGCCCATGCCTTCGCCCAAGCCCCTCATGCCGCGCACTCCCGCGCGACGAGTGAGTCGTCGAACGGCAGGATTTTTTGGTTCGCGCCCGCGCCGATGATCTGACCGGTCTCGTGCCCCTTGCCGGCGAGCAGGATGATGTCCCCTCCACTGCCATGCGAATGGCTTCAGCGATTGCTTCGCGGCGGCCGCCGATCTCGATCGCGCCGGGGGCTCCGGCGAGCACCTCCGCGCGGATCTTCGCGGCATCCTCGCCGCGAGGATTGTCGTCGGTGACGATGACGACGTCCGAAAGCCGGGCCGCGACCGCACCCATCTCCGGCCGCTTGCCCTGGTCGCGGTCGCCACCTGCCCGAACACCGTGATCAAGCGGTTGCTGACATGCGGACGGAGAGCGGCGATCGCCGCCTCCAGAGCATCGGCGGTATGCGCATAATCCACGTAAACCGGCGCGCCCGCGCGACTGATGACCGCACGCTCAAGTCGCCCGCGCACGGGCGCGAGCCGCTGAATTGCGGAAAAGACGGTCTCGAAGCTACTGCCTGTCGCCATGGCTAGGCCTGCCGCGACCAACACGTTGGCCGCCTGGTATGCACCGATCAAAGGCAGAGCGAGACGATACGTTCCCTCGCCATGCTTGATCACCAGTTTTTGCCCGAGCGCGGTCGGCTGTTGCTCGACCAGTTGGATGAATTCGCCCGCGCGGCCAGCGGTCAACGGCTCGATCCCGCGCTTGCGAACCCGTTCGATCACCTCCGCCGACTTGGGATCGTCGGTCCAGACCACCGCGGCGCCATCCGCCGGGAGCAGCTCGTCAAACAGCCGCATCTTGGCTTCGAAGTAGGCGTCCATCGAGGGGTGATAATCGAGGTGGTCGCGGCTGAAATTGGTGAAGGCGACGGCCTTCAGCGGCACGCCCTCGGCGCGATGCTGGTCGAGCCCGTGTGACGAGGCTTCGTAAGCGACGTGGCTGATGCCCAAGCGCTTGAGGCCGGCCATGTTGTTGAGGAACGTGACGATGTCGGGCGTGGTCAGGCCGGTCTTCACTTGATCGTCGGAGGTCGTGACTCCCAGGGTTCCGATCGACGCCGACCGATGTCCCGCCATTCGCCAGATCTGGCGCGTCATCTCGACGGTCGAAGTCTTTCCGTTCGTTCCGGTGACCGCCACGACAGTCTCCGGATACGGTCCGTAAAAGCGTGAAGCGAGTTGCGCGAACAGCAGCCGCGGCTCGCCATCAGACAGATGCGGCACCGATGGAACGGTCGCCTCGGCCCGCGCGACGACCGCGACAGCGCCGCGCTCAACCGCCTCGCCGATGAAGTCTTCACCGTTGAAGACTGCACCCCTGAACGCGCCGAAGACGCTGCCCTTCGCCACCTTCCGGTGGTCGATCGCAAAGCCGGTCACTTCTGAATCGCTATCGACGCCCGCGAGGTCCCTCAGCTTCACTGTCTCTAGTGCTTTGCGTCTTCGTGAACGTAGGGGAGTACAAGCGACATGTCGGGTTCGCGATTCTTGTCCGGGCGAACGCCAAGCATGGGCGCGATGCGGCTGACCGCCTGTCCGAAGGCCGGGCCGACGTTCCAGGCGGCAGTGCGGAAGCCATAGGTTTCCGGCAGCGCCTGGGGTTCGTCGAGCATCATAACCATCACATAGCGCGGCTCATCCATCGGGAACACACCCGCGAAGCTGGTCACCAGCTTGGACCGGTTCTCATATTTCTCGGCCGATCCGGTCTTGCCGCCGACCCGATAGCCGGGCGCGTCGGCCTTCTTGCCCGTCCCCTCTGTCACAACCAGACGCAGGAGCGAGCGCATCTTGTAGCTCGTGTCCTCGGTGAAGACGCGATGACCCTTGCCAGTCGCGTGGCTGCGGTCGACCTTGAGCAACGTCGGCGGCCGGTAGACGCCGCCGTTGAACAACGTCGCATAGCCGCTGGCGAGATGCAGCGGGCTGACCGCAAGGCTGTGGCCGAAGCCGATCATCATCGTGTCCAGCGAAGTCCAATCGCGCGGCCGAAGAGGTTTCGTCTTCTCCAGCAGCTCGATGTCGCTCTTCCGCAGGAAGCCCAATTTATCGAGGAACGCCTTTTGACGAGCTGCACCAACCTCCGCGGCTATTTGAGCCGAACCGATGTTGGAGCTTTCCTTCATGATTTCGGCGACGGAGCAGGCGCGGCCGTAGGGGTGAGTGTCGTGAATGACCCGGCCGTAAGCCGGATATTCGCGCGGACAGGGATACATCTTGCCGAAATTCTTGATGATCCCGCTGTCCATCGCCATCGCGACGGTGAACGGCTTGAAGGTCGAGCCCAGCTCCCAGACGCCAAGCGTGGCGCGGTTGAAGCGGGCTTCCATCGATCCCTGTCCCGCAGCGTTGGGGTTGAGCTGCGGCAACGACGTGAGCGCCAGGACTTCGCCCGTGTGAATGTCCATGACGACACCGGCCGCGCCCTTGGCCGAGAACTTGGTCATGGCGAACAGCAGTTCGTGCTCGAGAGCCTGCTGGATCCGGCTGGAAATCGCCAGCTGCAGCGGCTCCCCGCGGGAGGCGGAGTCGGACAGCTTCTTGTCGAACGCCCGCTCCATGCCGGCCACGCCATGCCCGTCGATATCGGTGTAGCCGATGACGTGAGCAGCGAGACTGGTCTGCGGGTAGAGCCGGTCGGGCTCCCGCTCCAGCGCGATGCCTGGCTCGCCAAGCGCGTTGACCGCCTCGACCACGCCAGGTGCTGCGCGGCGGCGAAGGTAGAAGAAGTTCTTCCCCGATCGCAGCATTGCGAAATACGCTGCCTCGTCCCGTTCGGGCATCAGCCGCGCCAGACTGCGCGCAAGCTCCAGCTTGTCGCCGATCACCTTGTTCGGCCACAAACCGATGGTCCACGCGTCCATCGTCCGCGCCAGCGGCACGCCGTCGCGATCGACGATGTCGCCGCGTTCCGGGATGAGTGCGGTCAGGCCGCGCTTGGCCCCGGCATGATCGCCAAAGGCTGCAAGATACAGGATGCGCAGCGCGATCAGCGCGATGATGCCGGCATAGACCAACAGGCCGAACATCAGCCGCTGGTGCATCATCGTCAGAATCTGACGCCGCTGACCGACAAGTCGGAGCCGCTCGGGCCGGGAAGCGACGAGAGCGGGAGTCGGTGCGTTCATCGGGCCGAGCCGGAATCCTTGGCTGTTTTCTTCGAATTTGCCTTGGCCGGAAGCGGCGCCAGCGGATCGACCTTGGCCAGACGCACCGGCTTTGTCACCGGCTTGGCGGCGGCTTCGAGCTTCTTATCCCCAGCTTTCTTTTCGTTCATCGCCGGCTTGGTCTGCGGCGTCTTAACGCGCACGTCCGAAACACTTTTCACCGACTTGGCTTCGATCTTTTGCGCAGACTGGACGACCTTCTTCGGCTGGGGCGCGACGGCCTGCTGCTCCACCGCCTCGCGAACCGGAATCTTGAGACTCGCTTCACGCATCAGCCGGGCAGCGGGAGCGGACGAGGAGGCGCCCGCGCCATCCACTCCAGCGTCGCCCTCCTCGAGCGGAGCAGATTGGAGAGGCGGCGCGGGCACCGAGGCCATCACCACGGGAGCTTCGACATTATGCGCCGGCTCGGGCTGCGCGAGGCGGGCAAGCTGGAAGCCGCCCTCCAGAAACTGGTCCGCCGACGGAGCCGACAAAGCGAGGACCTTGACGTTCCACCGCTCCAGCTGTGCCAGGCGGCCGCGAGTGCCGATCTCGGTCTGAAGCATGCGGATGTCGCGCTGCGTCATGACGATCCGGTTCTCGACGTCTTCCAAAGACGCGCGCTCCGAAGCGACGTTGAGCGAGACCAGGTAGCAACCAAGCGCGGCGCCCGCACAGCTCGCCACCATGAACACCGAGCGGAAGCTCCGGGCCGCGCTCATTTCCTGTCTCCTGATTTGGCCTGCCATGCCGGCGTGGATGTCCGGACCGCGCTGCGCAGCCGTGCCGAACGCGACCGCGGATTGCGTGCGATCTCGGCCTCGGACGGGCTGACCGGCTTGGCGACCCGCTCAAATGTTGGTGCGGGGCCCTGGACTGCTACTGGGCGATGACGAGACCCCGCTGGCGTCGCGCCGCTACGTTCACGGAAGAACCGCTTCACGATGCGGTCCTCGAGACTGTGGAAAGTGACGATGGCAAGCCGGCCGCCGGGCTTGAGCGAGCGCTCGGCAGCAGCGAGACCGCCTTCGAGCTCATCGAGCTCGGCGTTGAGATGAATGCGGATCGCCTGAAAGGTCCGGGTCGCCGGATCGCTCTTCTGGCCCTGGCGGTAGCCGGTTGCGCGGCGGACGATGGCGGCAAGCTCGCCCGTCCGTTCGATCGGGCGATTGTTGACGATGGCGCGGGCGATGGCGCGGGCGCGAGGCTCCTCGCCGTATTCGCGAAGGACACGCGCGATCTCGGCCTCGTCGGCCTCGTTGAGGAAGTCGGCGGCGGTCGGGCCGGCCTTTTCCATGCGCATGTCGAGCGGACCGTCGGCCGAGAAGGAAAAGCCGCGGTCCGCTCTGTCCAGTTGCATCGAAGAGACGCCGATATCGAGCGTGATGGCATCGACGAGGCCGATGCCGCGCTCCGTCAACACCCGGTCCATCTGGCTGAACCGATCTTCGACGAGCATCAGATTGGGTCCGGGACGAGCGACCTGCCGGCTTCGATCGCCTCGGGGTCGCGATCGAAAGCGATCACTCGTCCCGCCCCACCTGGAGCATGGCACGCGTGTAGCCGCCGGCTCCGAACGTTCCATCGACAGCCGTCTCGCCCGGCTGGATGGCCATTGCGCCGATCACCTCGTCGAGGAGCACCGGGACATGCGGCGCTGCGGTGGTGCCGCGGCCGGTCATGCCTTCAGGCCCTTCTCTTCGAGGCGGAAGCGCGTGACGTCTTTGAGGTCCTCGGGATGCGCGGATCTTTGAGGAGCAGCTTGGGATTCCAGATCTGGAAGGTTTCGCCGGTACCCAGGAACAGTGCGATGTCCTGAAGCTCGCCTTTGCGGCGCATCATCGGCGGGAGGACGATCCGGCCCGACGGGTCGTAAGGAACCTCTTCGGTGGCGGCGAACGCCATCAGGTTGCGTTGCTGATATTCCAGCTGCGCATCGGGGCTCGTCTCTTCTTTTTCGAGCAGGCGCTCCAGCTTGGCGTGCTTCAGCGCAGCGTATGCGGGTCGTAGGCGCTGAGGCAGGCGAAGGTGTCATGCTTGGCGAGGACGATCGTGCGGGAGTCGCCTCTGCGTTCAATGACGGATCGCAGGAAGGAGGGCACGGAAACGCGACCCTTCGCGTCCACCGCGTTCAGCGCACTGCCCTGAAACAGATGCTCTAGCGCCACAAACCACTCCCCGTTCGCAGCGCACGGCTCTCCCGACCACGGACGCACGGCATCGCCGCGCTTCCGCGCCCAAAACACAGGCAATGGGTTAGCCCCGCACTACGGAGAGTGTTGGTAACTCACCTTATTTGGGACACAATGGATTTTGATGCCATTTCGTGGGTTTTCATGCCCACTGGCGGATTTCTGCGGCTTTTTTACCTCAGTTTCGCGGGATGTTCCTAACCTGTTCTTTGCATATCAACCTGTGGATAACCCTGTGCGCAGACCGAATCGGAGAATCAGCGGCTAAGTCACTGCCTACTCAGCGTTCCAGCCGGTCGAGTTCGCGAAGCAGCAGTTGGAGGTCACCGGATCGGTCATCGACATTCAGCCAATCCGCGTCGGCGATGATCGTCGCTTTGCCGCGTCCGATCGCGCAGCGGGCGATTAAGCCCTTCCCCTCAACATCGCAGCCGGCTTTCTCGGCGAGGATCCCGCCGGCGAGGAAAAAGTCGTTGGGCTGGGTCCGATGTCCCCAGCAACTGGCCCGTCCGCCGCGCTCTTCACGAGCTTCAAGCCCCAGTGAGCAAGCAGTCCCGTATCAGCGAACGATGGCGGCGGGCGAAGTTTGTCGCCCAGCGGCCGCTTGCTCGGCCAGTCGAGCTTGGGATCTGCCAGTAGAAGCAGCCGCCCCCATCCCGTACCCAGCGATCGAGATCGACCAGCGCCTCGGCGGTCTGCGGCAATGCATGAGCCATCAGCAGCAATCGGCCCTGCGCGAGGGACGCCCGGTCGGCAGCCCCAATCGGGACGACGCGGTAGCGGGTCTCCAGCACCGTCAGCGCCTTCGATCCACTGCTTTCCAGGGTGAACTCTTCGGGAAGATCAGTGGCAGGGTCGTAAGCAGCATCAGCCGCGGCTTCCGGTCGCGCGGACCGAGATTCGAGGCCGACCCGCCACGACCCAGCGCGACAGCCGCGCCGATGGCGAGCAATGCGATCAAGCCAAGCGCCAGGACCAGCGCCGGAATGCGGCGCATATGGCGACCTACTCTGCGCTGGCGTTATTGAGGGAAGCGTCGCCTCCGGGAGCAACGCCCAGTTGCGCCAGCGGCTCATCGGATTCCGATGTGTTCAACTGCTGCGCATTGTCGATTTCCGGATCCTCGCGGGACCGAGTGATGACCGAGCCGAGCAGCACCAGCAGGAAGGCGAACGCAAGGCCCGTGAGCCCGATCCGAATGCGTTGAGCGCTGGTGCTCGCGGGATTGGCCATTGCGGTTGGAAGCTATGGCCCGACACGGTACAATGCAAGGTGATGCCTTGACGCTTGCACTGCCGTTGTGAAAGGCGCTGGAATCATGACTCGCCCCTAACGATCCTGACGCTCGTTGCGGCCGCCGCGCTAGCCGGCTGCAACAGCGAAGACCACACCATCGTTTCCGACCCCGCCGGGCCGGACCCCATGGCCAACGCCGTTGCCAACGCCGGATCGGTGACGCTTCCGCCGTCGATCCAGGCCAGCAAGGCCTATCGCTGCAAGGACAACAGCCTGATCTACGTTGACTGGTATTCGGACGGCTCCGCGCGCGTGAAGAAGTCGCGTGACGAGGTAGGCGCTCCTCTGCTCGCCGCTGGCGACAAGGCACTGACCGGCGATGCCAAGGCCGCGTCGATCACCTTCAACGGCCAGAGCTGCAAGGCTTAAGCCAGCACCATTGTTTCAATCCACGGCGCCGGAGAAATCCGGCGCCGTTTTCATTTGGCCTTAGGCTGGTTCCGCCTGCTTCTGGGAAGAGCCCATTTGCTCCATCCGCCGCTGCATCTCGTCCGGCGGAACATCCTCGACGTGCATCGCGAGGCTCCACTGGTGGCCGAACGGGTCGCTCAAGGTGCCCATACGGTCGCCCCAGAACTGGTCTTCGAGTGGACGATCCTGATGGGCGCCGGCGTTGATCGCCTTGTTGAACGCCGTGTCGACGTCATCGACGTAAAGCAGAATGCTCGACGTCGGCCCGCCCCGGCTCCGAGGGCCAAGGTGGCCTTGATCCGGAAATTCATCAGCCAGCATCACCACGCTGTCGCCGATCTCCAGCTCGGCATGGCCGACACGGCCGCCCATCGGCAGTCGGAACTTCTCATTCGCGCCAAACGCGCGCTCGTAGAATTTGATTGCGGCGTTGGCGTCGTCGACGACCAGATACGGGGTGACGCTGTGATAGCCTTCGGGAATGGGCTTCGGCATCTGAGGTCTCCTGACCCTTCCACCCGCCGCGAGCCTACTCCTTTTGCCTGAGTCGCTCCAAAGCCGTTCGTCGCAAGCTAGCGACCATTCGCAGACGCGGCTAAGGGCCGCGCATGACCGTTCTCGAAGCCTCCCGCATCAGTCCCGAAACCGTCGCCGAGCATGGCCTTTCGCCTGAGGAGTACGACCGTCTCCTCCACGCGCTCGGACGCGAGCCGAACCTCGTGGAACTCGGCATCTTCTCGGTGATGTGGTCGGAGCATTGCTCCTACAAATCGTCGCGCTTCCACCTGAAGAAGCTGCCGACCGAGGCGCCGTGGGTGATCTGCGGTCCCGGAGAGAATGCCGGCATCATCGACATCGGCGACGGCGACGCGGCCATCTTCAAGATGGAGAGCCACAACCACCCGTCCTACATCGAGCCCTATCAGGGCGCGGCGACGGGCGTCGGCGGCATCCTGCGCGACGTCTTCACCATGGGCGCACGCCCGATCGCGAACATGAACGCGCTGCGCTTCGGCCGGCCCGATCATCCCAAGATGCGCCACCTGATCGCGGGCGTGGTCCACGGCATCGGCGGCTACGGCAATTGCGTCGGCGTCCCGACCGTCGGCGGCGAGGTCAATTTCGACACCGCCTATGACGGCAACATCCTCGTCAACGCGATGACCGTCGGCGTCGCGAAGACGGACAAGATCTTCTACTCGGCCGCGACGGGCATCGGAAACCCGATCGTCTATGTCGGCTCGAAAACCGGCCGTGACGGCATCCACGGCGCGACCATGGCCAGCGCGGACTTCGACGAGAACAGCGACGAGAAGCGCCCGACCGTGCAGGTCGGCGACCCCTTCACCGAGAAATTGCTGATCGAGGCCTGCCTGGAGTTGATGGCCACCGACGCGATCGTCGCCATCCAGGACATGGGCGCCGCGGGCCTCACCTCCTCCTCGGTCGAAATGGCGAGCAAGGGCGGCGCGGGCATCCGGCTCGACATGAACAAGGTGCCGTGCCGCGAAGAGGGCATGACGCCCTACGAAATGATGCTCTCCGAGAGCCAGGAGCGCATGCTGATGGTGCTGAAGCCCGGCCGCGAGCCGGAGGCCGAAGCCATCTTCCGCAAGTGGGAGCTCGACTTCGCGGTCATCGGCGAGGTCACCGACACCGGCCACATGGTGCTGGAGTTCGACGGGGAGGTCGTCTGCGACATCCCGCTCGGTCCGCTCGCCGACGAGGCGCCCTGCTACGAGCGCCCGTACATCAGCCAGGACGAGTACAAGGCGTGGGCCGGCATCAAGCCGCTGGAGAACGTGCCGGAGAGCACGGACATCGCGGCGGACCTGCTGAAGCTGATGGCCTCACCCAACCTCGCCAGCCGCCGCTGGATCTGGGAGCAGTACGACAGCCAGGTGGGGGCCGACACCGTCCAGCGGCCGGGCGGAGACGCAGCGGTCGTGCGCGTGCACGGGACGAAGAAGGCGCTGGCCATCACCACCGATTGCACGCCGCGCTACGTCTATGCCGATCCGGTCGAGGGCGGGAAGCAGGCGGTCGCGGAGACCTACCGCAACCTCTGCGCGGTCGGCGCGAAGCCGCTGGCGATCACCAACTGCCTCAACTTCGGCAACCCGCAGCGGCCGGAGATCATGGCGCAGCTCGTCGGTGCCTTGCAGGGCATGGGCGAAGCTTGCCGCGCGCTCGACTACCCGATCGTGAGCGGCAACGTGTCGCTCTACAATGAGAGCAAGGCGACGGGCGGCGGCTCAGCGATTTTGCCGACGCCTGCAATTGGCGGCGTCGGGTTGCTGGAGGATTGGGAGAAGTCGGCGACGATCGCTTTCAAGGCTGAGGGTGAGCACATCATCCTGATCGGCCACAGCGACAGTCATTCGGGCCAGTCACTCTGGCTTGACGTGTGTCACGGCCGACGTGAGGGCTCTCCGCCACCAGTCGATCTTGATGCCGAGCGGCGTGCGGGCGAATGCATCCGTGGATTGATCGCGGACGGGCTCGTCACTGCTGTTCACGATTGCGCCGACGGTGGAGCAGGTGTCGCGATTGCTGAAATGGCACTTGCCGGAAACATCGGAATGTCCATGACGGTCGTGCCGCAAATCCCCAACCCAGGCGCGATCCTGTTCGGCGAGGATCAGGGTCGTTACGTCGTCACGACGTCCGATCCAGATCGGGTCCGGGCGCTAGCGAATGATGCGAACCTTTTCGCCGTTCCGATTGGAACGACGGGCGGAGATGCATTGACGTTCGATTTGATGGATCGCGGCGGCCCTCAGAGCGTGACGCTAAGTCAGTTGCGGGTCGCGCATGAAGGCACCTTCCCTAAGCTGATGGGCGCCGACGCCGCGCTTGCATAACGCTCGTCATTGCGAGGTGCCGAAGGGACGCGGCAATCCAGTGCGCGGCTGGATTGCTTCGCTGCGCTCGCAATGACGGAGAGAGGTAGCTAGCGTCCCTGGAAAGGGGAGGCTCAATGCTCAAGCCGATCGCCATCGCGACGGCCGTTTCCGGCACGCTCGACATCCTGTTCGCGATGATCCTGACGGTTTTCTTCGGCCGCGAGATCGGGAACATGCTGCGCTACGTCGCCTCGGGCCCCTTCCCTGCTGCCGTGGACATGGGCGCCGCGGGCGCGATCCTCGGCCTGCTCGTCCACTTTTCTCTGATGGCGATTATGGCGGTCTCCCTGATGCTGTTCCTGCGATCGCGGCCGCCGATTCTCGCTACGCCTTACCGAACCGGAATCGCTTTTGGCGTCATCACCTATTTCATCATGAACTGGCTGGTCGTTCCGCTCCGCTTCGGCACGCCGCTTCCGCCGAAAGCGCTGTCGATCGCGACTCAGCTGTTCGCGCACGTGGTGCTGGTCGGCATCCCCATGTCGCTCGTCGCCGCGCGCGCTCTGAAGCCGCGATCCGAATGACCGCCGGCTACTCCGGCACGCCGCTCGGCAAGAAGCTCGGGTATCGCCAAGGCATGCGGGTGTTCGTGGGCGACATGCCCGATCCCATTCGTCACGAGATCGAACAGAGCATCGGCGAGAAGCCCGAATGGCAGTTCATTCCCGAAAGCGAGCTCGAGGCAGCGCACGTCTTCGTTACCCAGCGCACTGCGCTGGAGGACAAGGCCCGGGCACTGCTGCCCCTGCTGGGCAAGGGCGGGTTCCTCTGGGTGAGCTGGCCGAAGAAGGCCGCGAAAGTCGCAACCGACATCACGGAGGACACGATCCGCGAGGTTTGCCTGCCGATGGGTCTGGTCGACGTGAAGGTCTGCGCGATCGACGCGACCTGGTCGGGCCTGAAGCTGATGCGGCGACGGTAAGGCTTCGCGCTCTCGTTACACACGTGTAACGTGGGCGCATGACCCAGACATCCACGCGCGGCTGGACCTATGCGGGCCTGGCAATCTCGCTCCTCGGCATTCCAGCGATCGTCACGGCTCAGCGTCTGCTCGCCCCCGATCCGACAGCGGCGAGCAGCATCGTCATCCGGGAGATTGCAATCCTTGCCGTCACCGCATTCGTCCTGTGGATCGTCGTCGCTCGCGAGCGCCTGCCATTGTCTTCGATCGGCCTTCGCTTCGATCGTGTCGGCCGCTCCGTGGCCTGGGGATTCGGGCTGGCCGTCGCCGCTTTCGTAATCCTGCTCGCGTGCCTCGCTGGCTTCTCGGACCTTGGCATTCACTATGGAGAAGGAAGCGGAATATCGCGCGCGCTTCCGGTCACATTCCTCGCAGTCATGCGCGCAGGCATTTCGGAAGAGGTGCTCTACCGAGGATTTGCCTTGGAGCGCCTGCAGTCGCTGACCGGAAGCAAGTGGATTGCCGCGGGCGTCACCCTAGTCCTCTTCGCCGCATTCCATTTTCGGCAAGGCATGGCCGGTGTGTTCCTGGCGTTCGTGCTCGGCGGACTGTTCACCGCTTACTACTTGTGGAAGCGCGACCTGTTGGCGACGATCACTGGCCACTTCCTGGTCGACTTCGTGCCCAATGTCCTGCTGCCGCTGCTAGGGGCCGGCGACTGATACTTGCGAATGGTTCGCATTATCGATATATACGTCTGCATGATCGTCTGCATCTGCAACCGCATCACCGAGAGCGAGGTCCGCAAGGCCGCTCGCTGCGGCGCGGCGTCTCCGGAGGCCGCGTACGCCTGCCAGGGCTGCAACGTGCAGTGCGGATGCTGCCTCGACTTTGCCCAGGACGTGATCGACGAAGAGCTTGGCAAGGCGAAGCACCTTCGGCTCGTGACTGCCCGCGCCGCCTGACTTTCTGCGACTGACTCTCAGTCGCATGTTTTTCCCGGTTTTCCGCCAGTTTTTCGACTTCCTTCCGCGCGCGTGGGGAGTACATCCGTGCTGTCGGCAGGAGTCACTGAATGAAGGGCGATCCCAAGGTCATCGAGCTTCTCAATGAGGCGCTGAAGAATGAGCTGACCGCCACCAACCAGTACTGGCTGCACTACCGGCTGCTCGACAATTGGGGCGTCCACAAGCTCGCCGCGTTCGAGCGTCACGAATCGATCGACGAGATGAAGCATGCGGACCGGCTGGCGGAACGCATCCTGTTTCTCGACGGCTTGCCCAATTTCCAGCTGCTTGGGCGCCTGCACATCGGCGAGAACGTTGAAGAGGTGCTGAAGGCCGATCTCGAGCTGGAGATGGAAGCGCTGACCCAGCTGCGCGGAGCCATCGCGCACTGCGAGACGGTGAAGGATTACGTCAGTCGCGATCTCTTCTCGGAAATCCTCGAAAATGAGGAGAGCCACGTCGACACGCTTGAGCAGCAGTTGGAGATGATCGCGCGGATGGGCCTGCAGAATTACATTCAGCTTCAGTCGAAGCCCGCCGAAAGCTAAGGTTCCCGCAGGGGACAGGAATGGCGACACTTCCATCGACCGGAGAGTCGGGGCGAATCATCACGCTCGACATCATTCGCGGCGTCGCGGTGATGGGCATATTCTCGGTCAACGTCATCGCCTTCGCGATGATCGAGGCCGCCTATTTCAACCCCGCCGTGTACGGTGGAAGTACCGGCCCGAACTTTGCGGTCTGGGCGACCAACATGGTCCTGATCGACGGCAAGATGCGGTCGTTGTTCTCGATGCTATTCGGTGCCTCGATGCTGTTGGTGATCGAGCGCGCCGAAGCTTCCGGCCGGCCGGCCTGGCTCGTTCACGCACGGCGGATGCTCGTCCTGCTCGGCTTCGGGTTGATCCACTATTACTTCATCTGGTTCGGCGACATCCTGACGCTCTATGCGGTTTGCGGACTGGTGGTCTTCCTGTTCCGCAACCTGTCGATCGAAAGGCAAGTGGCGCTCGGGGCCGCCTTCATGGTCGGGCACATGCTGTTGTTCACCGGCTTCCTGATCGATGGCTATCACACCGATGTCGCCGCCCATGCACCGAACGCTCCGCAGGCCGCCATCGACTCCTGGAATGCCGGTTTCGGAAGCTTTGCCCCGGATGCGCAGACGATTGCCGACGATCGGGCCATCCACCTGGGGACCTATCTCGATTACGTCCGCTATCGCCTGTCCGAATGGACGGATATCTTCCCGACGACGATCGCCTTCATTCCGGACACTATCGGGCTGATGCTGCTGGGCATGGCCGGATACCGGTCCGGTTTCCTGACCGGTGAATGGAGCAACAAGGCTTACCGCCGGGTTGCCGTCATCTCGCTTTCGATCGGTTTCGTCGGCGGCGCGGGGGTTGTCGGTTACGATGTTTGGTCCGGCTTCAGCGTCCTAGGTTCGATCGCCGCGTTCGTTGTCGTTGCGACGCCCTTCATCACGGTCATGGCATTCGGCTATGCGGCCAAGATCATCCTGCTAACGCGCCGCTTCGGCCCGCTTGCGCAGCGCATTGCTGCCACGGGACGGTGTGCCTTCTCCAACTATCTTGGCACATCGATCGTGGCGTCGCTGATCTTCTACGGCTGGGGCTTGGCTACTACGGGTCTCTGTCGCGCTGGCAGGCGTGGTGCCTCGTGCCGCTGGTGTGGGTGGGGATGCTCTTATGGTCCAAGCCATGGCTCGAGCGCTTCCACTACGGCCCGCTGGAATGGGCATGGCGCAGCCTTGCGCGTGGCAAGATGCAGCCGATGCGGAAGACGCGAGCGACGCCCGCGACGGCCTAGATCCGGCCGAAATCCTGGTTCGAGGCCTTGCGGCCGAAACCTGCCTGCGGAGCGCGGGTCAGAAGCGGATTGGTTGCCTTGTCGAACAGGTCGACCGTTCGCGAGAAGAGCTTGCGAAGCTCGACGACTTCCGGAACGAGCTCGTCAGGGAAGCGGCGCGACTCGACGCAAAGCCTCGCGGTGCTTTCAATCAGTTCGGCAACATCGGCGAGCGGACCGGCCCCGAACTGACGAGCCTCACCCTTGATGGTGTGGGCCGGAATAACGAGCGCGGCCGTGTTCTGGTCGTGCATCGCCTCTTCGATCTGCGCGACCGATTTGGCTCCGTCTTCGCGGAAGTAACTGAGAATCCGAATGAAACCGGCACCGAGCTCGGCGCGGCTCCGTTCGAAGTGAACCCAGTCGACGATCTTGAAGTCGTCGTCGCTCATTGCATTCCCCGTGACCACGGGACTCGCTTACGCCGCAAAGGGTAAAATTAGGCTTAGCGCCCCTTGTCGTACGGGTTTTTCGGCGCGCGAAAGGAAAGCCGCATCGGCACCGGGCAAGCTTCAGGTCGCGCCGCATCGAGTTGAGCAAGTAGCGGCGATAGCTGTCCGGCAGTTGGTCGACGCGGGTGCCGAAGACGACGAAGGTCGGCGGTCGGGTCTTCACCTGCGTGATGTAGCGAAGCTTGATCCGGCGACCGCTCGGAGCCGGCGGCGGATTGGCGTCGACGGCCTGCTCGAACCAACGGTTGAGCTCGCCCGTCGAAATCCGGCGCGACCAGGACTCGCGAAGCTCGAACGCGACTTTGAGAACGTCGTCCACGGCTTTCCCGGTCTTCGCCGAGATCGCCAGCACCGGAACGTTCTTGAGCTGCGAGAGCCCCTCTTCAAGCGCCGCCTTCACTCCGTTGAACAATGAGGAGGCATGTTCAGCGACGTCCCACTTGTTGAGCGCGATGATGAGCGCCCTGCCCTCCTCGACGACGAGGTCAGCAATACGCAGATCCTGTGCCTCCAGGCCCCGAGTGGCATCCAGGAGGAGGACGACCACCTCGGCATGTTCGATCGAGCGCCGCGTGTCCGCACCCGACAGCTTCTCGAGCTTGTCCTCGATTTTCGCCCGCTTCCGAAGGCCCGCCGTATCGACGAGCCGCACGGGCCGTCCCTGCCATTCCCAGTCGAGGGTGATGGAGTCCCGCGTGATCCCCGCTTCGGGACCGGTGATCATTCGCTCCTCGCCGAGCATCTTGTTGACCAGCGTCGACTTGCCGGCATTGGGCCGCCCGACGATGGCGAGCTTCAGCGGCCGAGCCGGGTCTTCCTCGTCAAGCTCCTCTTCGACCTCGTCGTCGTCGCGCTCAACAAAGGGTCGGAGGCTTTCGAACAGGTCGACGACGCCCTCGCCATGCTCGGCGCTGATGGCGATCGGTTCGCCGAGGCCGAGCGAGAAGGCCTCGAGACGCCCGCTCTCGCCGGCGTTCCCCTCCGCCTTGTTGGCGGCGACGATGACCGGTGTTTCCCCCGCGCGCAGCCACCGAGCGATCTCTTCGTCGAGCGGGTCAGCCCCTCGCGCCCATCGATCAGGAACAAGGCCACGTCCGCCTCGCGCACCGCGGCTTCGGTCTGCTGGCGCATGCGACCCGGAAGCGTGTGCGGGTCTTCGTCCTCGTAACCGGCCGTGTCCATCACCCGGAACTCGAGCCCGAGCAGCTTCGCCTCGCCCTCGCGGCGGTCGCGGGTGACGCCGGGGCGATCGTCCACCAGCGCGATCTTCTTGCCGACGAGGCGATTGAAGAGCGTCGACTTTCCCACATTGGGACGGCCGACGATCGCTACGGTGGGGAGACGGGGCATCCGCGGCGGTTAGCCGATGAATCCGCTTCTGCGAAGGACCGTGATACAACACCGATTCGTGTGCGCAACGGAACGAGTTAGCGGCGAGCGTATTGAATCGCCCGTTCCAAGTTCGGGAGCATGAGAAGAATGCCGTCGCGACCCGCATGGAGGGGACAGATCAGACTCGCCTTGGTCTCGATCCCCGTGGAGATTTATCCCGCCACCAAAAGTGGCGCTCAGATCCAGTTCCATCAGGTGCACGAGCCCTCGGGCAAGCGCATCAAGTATGAGAAGGTCGTACCCGGCATCGGGCCGGTCGACCCCGACGAAATCGTCAAGGGCTTTGAGGTGTCGAAAGGCCACTACGTCCTTCTAGATCCGGAAGAGATCGAGGCGGTAAAGCTCGAAAGCCGCAAGACGCTCGACCTCGTCCAGTTTGTCGACGAGGACAATATCGAGGCGATGTTCTTCGAGAAGCCATATTACGTGGTTCCCGCCGACGACCTCGCCGAGGAAGCCTATGTCGTGCTTCGCGATGCGCTGAAGGACGCCAAGAAGATCGGCGTCGGCCAGATGGCGATGCGCGGCCAGGAATATGTCGTCGCGATCAAGCCAGCCGGCCGCGGTATCCTGATGGAGACGCTCCGCTACGCGGACGAGGTCCACAAGTCCTCGGGCTTCTTCCGCGATATCGGTGACACCAAGCCCGACCCGGACCTGCTCGACATGGCTTCGATGCTGATCGAGCGGAAGGCGGGCGAGTTCAATCCCAGCGAATTCCACAACCGCTATGTCGATGCCCTGAAGGACCTGATCGCCGAGAAGCAGAAGAAGAAGGGCGAGAAGGTGATCCAGGATCCGGATGCGGACAAGGCTCCGCCGAAGGGCTCCAATGTCATCGACTTGATGGCGGCGCTCAAGAAGAGCCTCGGCGACGAGAAGAAGTCGGCGCCGAAGAAAGCTGCGGCGAAGAAGGCGCCCGAGAAAAAGCCGGCGAAAAAAGTCGCGGCGGGCGGTCGAGGACGGTGAGTTGCGCCCCTGCGAAGGCAGGGGCCCAGTTCGCTGCCGGAAGGCAGCGCCTGCGGCGCTGGACTAGGCTCCTGCCTTCGCGGGAGCGCGGATAATGGCCCGCAAGCTCGACATCGAGACCTACAACCAAAAGCGCGACTTCACGAAGACGAAGGAGCCGAAGGGCCGCAAGCTCAAGGGCAAGGGCGACAGCTTCGTCGTCCAGAAGCATGAGGCGTCGCGCCTCCACTGGGATTTCCGGCTGGAGCTCGACGGTGTCTTGAAAAGCTGGGCGGTGCCCAAGGGCCCAGTCTCGACCCGGGCGACAACCGTCTCGCCATGCGCACAGAGGATCATCCGCTCGATTACGGAAGCTTCGAAGGGACGATCCCGGCGGGCGAATATGGCGGCGGCACGGTGATGCTGTGGGACCATGGCCGCTGGATTCCGCACCCCGACAAGGACCCACGCAAGACACTGGAAGAAGGTCACCTCCACTTCACCCTCGAAGGCGAGCGCATGCGCGGGGAGTGGGTGATGTTCCGCCTGAAGCCCAAGCCCGGCGAAAAGGCCGAGCCGTGGATGCTGAAGAAGGTCACCGACGAGTTTGCCAATCCCGACAATGGGGAGGAGCTGGTCGACGAGTTCACCACCAGCGTGACCACCGACCGCACGATGGCGGAAATCGCATCCGGGAGCGAAGTCTGGCGCTCCAACCGCGGCGGTCAGAAAGGCGGGCGCGCGAAGAAAAAGGCATCGGAAGCTCCGCCGCCGTTCCAGTCGCCGCAGCTCGCGACGTTGGTAGACGAGGTTCCGCCGGGTTCGAACTGGCTCTTCGAATACAAGTACGACGGCTACCGTCTGCTGATCGCCACGGGCAGCGGTGCGGCCACCGCCTGGACCCGCAACGGCAAGGACTGGAGCGACAAGTTCCGAGCATTGGTGAAAGCCGCGGCGCATCTTCCCCCGGCTGCCTGATCGACGGCGAAGCGGTTGCGCTCGATGAGACCGGGAAACCCGACTTCCAGTTGCTCCAATCAACGCTGAAGGACAGCCGCGGCAGGAACCTCGCCTTCTACGCCTTCGACCTGCTGGTCGACCGCGGCGAGGACATAACCCGGCTTCCGAATATCGAGCGCAAGGACCGCCTGAAATCTCTGCTTGCCGGGATGGCCGAACCGATCCTGTTCGGCGATCACGTCATCGGCCGCGGTGACGAGCTGTTCCGCGAGATCTGCAAGGCGGGCGGCGAAGGCCTGATCGCAAAAGTCGCCAATGCCCCCTACCGCGGCGAACGCACGCGCAATTGGCTGAAGGTCAAATGCATCCGGCGCCAGGAATTCGTCATCGTCGGCTGGTCCGAAAGCGACAAGCGCCGCGGGTTCCGATCATTGCTGGTCGGCACGCGCGATGGCCGTAAACTGACTTACGCCGGCAAGGTCGGCACGGGCTTCAGCGGCGCGCTGATCGAAGACCTGATGGAGCGGATGGAGCCGCTCGCGACGGACAAGGCGGCGGTCGAAGTCCCCCGCGCGGAGCGCAAGGGCGCGCACTGGATCGAGCCGAAGCTCGTAGCCGAAATCGCCTTTACGGAGTTTACGTCGGATGGCGTTCTTCGACATCCAAGCTTCATCGCCTTGCGTGAGGACAAACCTGCGAGCCAGGTCGTCCGCGAGGTGCCCAGGCATCTCAGGGAAACGAACGTGACGGCGAAGCCGAAGACCGCGCCGCGGAAGGTCAAGCTGAAGTCCGCCGAGGACTTCGGAATCGAGATCTCGAGCCCGGACCGCGTCATCTATCCCGAGCTTGGCCTGACCAAGAAAGACCTCGCCGACTATTACGCGACCATCGAGCCGCTGATCATGAAGGATTGCGCCGACCGGCCAATGACTTTGATCCGCTGCCCGGGCGGACGAACCGGCGAATGCTTCTTCCAGAAGCACGATAAAGGCACCTTCGGGCCGAACGTGAAGCAAATCCCGATCGAGGAAAAGGATGGCGAAACGGAGGACTACCTCTACTTCGACGACATCCGCGGCCTGCTCGCCTGCGTGCAGATGGGCACGATGGAGTTTCACGGCTGGGGCAGCAAAATCGGCGCGGTCGAATGCCCCGACCGCCTGGTGTTCGACCTCGACCCCGATGAAGGGCTCGACTTCGGCAAGGTCACGGAAGCCGCAGTTTACGTGCGCGACCTCGTCGCACAGCTCGGCCTCAAGAGCTTTCCGCTGCTCACCGGAGGGAAAGGCATCCACGTTGTTATCCCGCTCGACGCGACCGCCGATTGGCCGAAGGTGAAGAGCTTCGCCGACCGCTTCTCGCGCGCCGTTTCGGAAGCGGAGCCGGAGCGGTTCACCGCCAACATCCGCAAGGCGCAGCGCACTGGCCGCATTTTCATCGACTGGCTCCGCAACCAGCGAGGAGCGACCGCGGTCATGCCTTACTCCGCCCGCGCCCGCGAGGGCGCTCCGGTCGCGGCTCCGGTGACGTGGGACGAACTTGACGACTTCGACAGCGGCCACGCCTTTTCGATCCGCGATGCGGGCGAACTGCTGAAGCGGGCCAAGTCGAAGTCGCTTGCGGGCTGGGGAAAAGCGTCGCAATCCCTTCCGGATGCGTAACAGCCTCCGTCTAACGCTCCTCCCACTCCTCTTCGTCCTGATCGCCGCATCGCCGCCCGAACTCCAGCAATGGCGCGGACAGGCTGCGCGCGTCACGATCGCTCGCGACGATTGGGGCATCGCCCATGTGCGCGGAAAGACGGACGCCGACGCGGTGTTCGGCATGATCTACGCGCAGGCCGAGGACGACTTTCCGCGGATCGAGGCAAACTATCTCACCAATCTCGGCCGCACCGCCGAAGCCGAGGGCGAGAAGGCGATCTGGCAGGACTTGCGTGCGCGCCTCTACGTCAGCGAGCCGGAGTTACGGGCGAACTACGCCGCGAGCCCGCCGTGGCTGAAGCGGTTGATGGATAGTTGGGCGGCAGGCCTCAATTACTACCTGGCGACTCATCCGAACGTGCGCCCGCGCGTCCTCACCCGCTTCGAGCCGTGGATGGCGCTGAGCTTCACCGAAGGGAGCATCGGCGGCGACATCGAGCGGATCGATCTCGGCGAATTGCAGAAGTTCTACGCGGGCAAGCGTACCCTCGCCGCCAGCTTGAAGGACGTTGAACCGCGCGGTTCGAACGGGATCGCGATTGCACCGACGATCACAGCGCCCGGCACCGGATCGCTGCTGCTGATCAATCCGCACACCAGCTTCTTCTTCCGCTCCGAGCTGCAGGTCAGCAGCGACGAAGGTCTCAATGCCTACGGCGCCTCAACGTGGGGCCAGTTCTTCATCTACCAGGGCTTCAACGAGCGCGTCGGCTGGATGCACACGTCGAGCGGCGTCGATAATGTCGATGAGTTCGCGGAGAAGGTCGAGCGCAAGGGCAAGGGCTTTTGCTACCGCTTCGGCAAGGACTGCCGCTCGCTCGTCGAACGCAACGTCACGATCAATTACCGCGCCGCAAACGGCAAGCTGGTCCAGCGGACTTTCACCACCTGGCGCACGCATCACGGGCCTATCGTCCGCGAGGCGAACGGCCGCTGGGTTTCCTTCGCGATGATGGACAAGCCGGTTGCCGCTCTTCAGCAGAGCTTCCTTCGCACCAAGACGCGTGACCTGAAGGACTTCCTCAAGGTCGCCGACCTCAAGGCGAACAGCTCCAACAACACGGTCTTTGCGGACAGCAAGGGCGAGATCGCGATGCTGATGCCGCAGTTCATGCCGCGGCGCGACAACCGGTTCGATTATTCGAAGCCCGTCGACGGCAGCGATCCGGCGACGGACTGGGGTCCGCTCCACCCAATCACCGAACTGCCAAGCACAGTCACGCCGCCGAATGGCTGGGTGCAGAACACCAACAACTGGCCCTACTCCGCGGCCGGTCCGAACAGCCCGAAGCCAAAGCCCTTCCCCGCCTACATGGATACGTTCGGCGAGAATTATCGCGGAATTCACGCGCTCCAATTGCTGATGGCAAGCAGAAGTTGGACGAGAGAGAAGCTGCAATCCGCGGCTTTCGATAACGACCAGCCAGGGTTCGGCTTACTACTTCCCGGCCTCGTTCAAGCCTATGACGCGCTTCCGGTCAGAAGTCCGCAGCGCGCGCAACTGGGCGGCGCGATCGGTGTGCTGCGAACATGGGACAATCGCTGGAGCGCGGGATCGATCGCGAACACTATCGCAAACTATTGGGGCGACGAGATCTGGAAGCTCTCGACCAACACTGAATGGGATGACGGCCTTCCAGTTTTCCAGCGTTTGCTTCGTCTCAGCGGCAAGCAAAAGCTCGATGCCCTAAGGGCAGCGATGGCGCGGCTTCGCCGCGACTTCGGCTGGTGGCAAGTGCCGTGGGGCGACGTGAACCGCTTCCAGCGCATTTCACCCGCAATCGATCATCCTTTCACGGATGCGGGCCCGAGCATTCCCGTCCCCTTCAGCTCCGCCCGCTGGGGTCGCTCGCGTCGTTCGGCGCGTCGCAGAAGCCCGGCACGAAGAGATGGTACGGAACAAGTGGCAACAGCTTCGTCGCCGTCGTCGAATTCGGGCGCCGGGTCCGCGCGCGCGCGGTCACGGCCGGAGGCCAAAGCGGCAATCCCGCCTCAAAGCATTTCAACGATCAGGCGGAGCGTTATGCCTCCGGCAACCTGCGCGAGGTCTATTTCTATCCCGACCAGCTGAAGGGTCACACGGAACGGACCTACAGGCCCGGCGACTAAGGGCAGAACCCGGCGGCCCTGCCCTTAGTCGGATCAGAACTTCACGCCGAACTCGACACCCCAGATGCGCGGCTCGTTGACCATCGCAGTCAAGTTATTGAAGTCGATGCCGGAAACGGCGCTTTCGTCGTTGGTGATGTTCCGGACGAACCCGGCAACGTCGAACTTGTCCCACTTGTAGCCGATCCTCACGCCGCCCTCGAGAAGGCTGTCGTCGCTGAACTCGACCGAGCGGTAGAGGAAGAACTGGATCTTCGAACGGTGGTACCAGTCGGTGTAGAAGTAGATGCTGCCCGGGCCGACCGGATGCTCGTATCCGGCGGTGAAGTTAATCGTCCACTTCGGCGCCTGCGGAAGCTGGTTGCCGTCGATGTAGACGATCGACGGCTGGAACGGCGCTGCCGGAACCGCAACCGGATCGAGCACGGTGCAGGGCGCGCCGCAGGTCTCGACGACAAGGCCGCTGTCGCGGATCTTCGCGATGTTCAAGCTGACGCCGCCGGTGAAGGTCAGGCCGGTGACCGGGCGGGCTTCGAATTCCGCTTCGAGGCCGTGGCCCTTCACCGCGTCCGCATTCAGCAGCAGGTTGGCGTTGGTGCCGCCACCGACCGCGGATAGCTGCAGGTCCTTGGTCTTGAAGAAGTACGCGTCGAAGTTGAAGCGCAGCTTGCGGTCGAACAGCACGGTCTTGATGCCCGCCTCATAAGACATCGTCCTCTCACTGTTCGCCGTCGAAACCTGACGGTCGAACAGGATACGGCCCTGGATCGCGGGAGCGCGATAACCCTTGGCGACACGGGCATAGACGTTGACGTCCGGACTGACCTCCTGGAGCGCGCTGACGTCCCAGGTCAGCTGGCTGTCCTTGACCCTGGTGGTCGTCTCCGGAACCGGGCCACCGCCCACGAAAAGCGGCCGAATGTCGAACAGGCGTTCGGCGTCGAGCGTCTTCTTGTCGTGGTTCCAGCGCGCGCCGGCCTGAAGCGTCAGGCCGCTGTCGGTCGCGTAATTGACCGAGCCGAAGATTCCGAGCGCCTTCGAATCCTGCTTCTGGTTGACGATCGCCGCCGGTGACGTGTCAGTCGGGTTCGAGAAGTCGAAGCTCTCGATGTCGAGATTCTCGTCGAAGTAGAAGACGCCGGCCTGGTATCCGAAGCCGCCCTTGTTGTTCGACGCAATCCGGATTTCCTGCGTGAATTGGTCGAGGCTCGGGACATTGTCCTGGCTCTGCGCAGGGAACGGGATGAAGCCGGGCCCGATCCTGGCAGGCCGCAGCAGCCGAAGCCGCCGTCGATGTCGCCGCGGCTTTCGACCTTGCCGTGCCAGTAGCTGGTCACGGAATAGAGCGTCGCGGCGCCGAAATCATACTCGATCGTGCCGGCCACGTTCTGCGTCCGCAGCTTCTGGAAATTCAGGCCGTCGGTGCGAACCTGGTCGCGCTTGAACTCGCCGCCAGTGACGCCGACCAAATTGTTCGTGCCCTGCTCGATCGCGTTGGCGCGGAACAGGCGAGCGCTACCGTTCAAATGCCGGAACTGGCCGACCAGCAGGATCTTGAGCTCCTCCGTCGGCTTGAACTGGACCTGCGCGCGAAGGGCGTAGTCGTCATAGCCTTCGAGGTCGTGCTTGCCAGGGTCGTCGAGGTTGTCGACCCAGTCATTGCGGTGCTGCCAGATCCCCGACACGCGCGCCGAAACCTGGTCGCTGAGATTGCCGCCAGTCGCGCCCTCGGCGTTGATCGTCGAATAGGTGCCGTAGCTGATCCGCGCATAATTATCGCCACGGCCCGGACGGGTGGTGTCGAACTTGACGATGCCGGCAGGGGTATTGCGGCCGAACAATGTGCCTTGCGGGCCGCGCAGGACTTCGATGCGATCGAGGTCGAAGGCTGGGAAGCCCTTCAGGATCGGGTTTTCGAGGACCACATCCTGGTAGACCACGCTGACCGGCTGCGACGCGTTGAGGTCGAAGTCGGTATTGCCGAGACCGCGAATGTAGAAACGCGGAAATGTGCGTCCGAACGAGCTTTCGATATTCAGGCTAGGTACCCGCCCCGCGAGCGCACGGACGTCGGCGCCCGCCGCGTTGATCGCCGTCAGCTGATCCTCGTTGATGGTGCCGACGGAGACGGGAACGTCCTGCAGGTTTTCCGAACGACGCTGGGCGGTAACGATAATCTCGCCGAGGCCCGTGTCTTCGCGTTCGACCGGAACCTGGGCTGCGTCGGTGGGAGTGGCCGCAGGCGCGTCGGGAGCTGGCGCATCCTGAGCCGCAGCTGGCGTGGCGAAGGTGCCGGCAGTGGCAATTGCCAACGCCGAGATCGACGAAAGATAGGTGCGCATCTCATCCCCCGGATATCTGGAAGGCGCGGGCATGAAGCGGCGCCCGGAGTCGTTCCGAGCCCCCTATGCGCGATTCAAGCTACAAAGCTACGCAAAAGAGTCACCTTGGCGAATCCAGCGCGTCACCGTTGCCCGAAGGCCTCAGACGATGCGGTTGTTCCGGATCACTTCCTTGTACCAGGCGGCGCTCAGCTTCGGGATACGCTGCTGGGTCTTGAAGTCGACGTAGTGAATCCCGAACCGCTTGCTGTAGCCGTCGGCCCACTCGAAATTGTCCAGCAGGCTCCACAGGAAATATCCCTTGAGCGGATAGCCCTCGGCGACCGCGCGGTGAAACTGGCCGACGTAATTCCGGAGATACATCACGCGGTCGGCGTCATCGACGCGGCCGTTGGTCAGCGGATCGTCCGCTGACGCTCCGTTCTCGGAGATATACATCACGTTCGGCTTCCACAGCTCGCTGACCTGGCGCACGCCCCAGTATCCGACCTCCGGGCCGACAATCAGCCATGGCGAGGCCATTCGCGGCGACGAGGGAATATGCGGGATGACCGCGAAGCCGCGCGGCGAGTCGTCGGCTCGCACCCATTCCGGCGCGTAGATATTGAGGGCGACGAAATCGAGCGGGCTGCCGATCGCTTCCATGTCACCCGCCTGCACCTTGGGCGCATTCGCGCCTTCCTGAGTCAGATATTCGTCGATGTAGCGGCCTTCCATGATCGCGGTCAGGAACATGGCGTTGTTCACGCGAGTCGCCTTCTGGGCCGCGGCGACATGCTCCGGAGTCTCCATCACCGGCACATGGATGACCGTATTGTCCGCAATTCCGACTTTCGTCCCAGGCTTGGCATGGGCACGGATCGCCTGGACGCTGAGGCCATGGGCAAGCACGCCGTTGTGCCGAACCTGGTTCGCCTCGGCATCGGGCAGCTTCATGCCCGGAGCGTGGATTCCGACTTTGTAGCTAAGGTCGGTGAAGCAGCGCAGCTCATTGACCGTCATGATATTCTTCACACGGTCAGTGATCTGGCCGGCCATGTAGCCCGCATATTCGGCAAAGGCCTTCGAGGTGTCGCGATTCTGCCAGCCGCCAGGAAGCGCCGCCGGATAGTCCCAGTGAAACATGGTGACATACGGCTCGATGCCGTTCTCGAGCAGATTGTCGAGGACCCGGTTGTAGTGATCGACGCCCTTCTGGTTGGGCTTGCCGCGACCGGTCGGGAAGATGCGCGACCAGGCCAGCGACAGGCGATAGCTGCTGACTCCGAGGTTCTTCAGAAGCTGCGTGTCTTCGGCGTAGCGATGGTAGCTGTCCGTCGCGACGTCGCCATTGTCGTTCCCGAACACCTTTCCCGGCGTGTGCGAGAAGACATCCCAGTTGGTCGGGCCGCGCCCGTCCTCGTTGACCGCGCCTTCGATCTGGTAGGCCGCTGTCGCACAGCCCCAGCGGAAGTCCTTCGGAAACGACAGGTCGGTGGGTGCGGCCTTCGCCAGTCCGGCCGGACCGCCAACAATCGCGGCCGTCGAAGCGGAACCGAGTATCTTGCCAATATCGCGACGCGAGAATTCGGTCATGCTTCGCCTCTCCCAAAACGAAGCTGCGTGCATAGCATGGCTACTGCGGTTGGCGAGCCGGAATGTTAGCGCTCACAACAGGCGCGTTCAGGCGTCGCCGAACCTGTCCGTCGCGCGCACCAGGCCGTCGAGAATGCCCGGCTCGTTGAAGAGGTGCCCGGCGTCGGGAATGATCTGTAGGTCGACCTCCGGCCAAGCCTTCTTCAGTGCCCAGGCCGCGCGCGGCGGTGTGCACGTGTCATGGCGGCCCTGGACGATCACGCCCGGAATGCCGCGGAGCTTCTCGACTCCCTTCAGCAACTGACCTTCCTCGAACCAGCCATTGTTGGCCATGTAGTGGTTCTCAATGCGGGCCACCGCGACCGCAACGTCGGGGCTGGTGAAATGCTCGACGGTGGCCGGACTCGGCAGGAGGGTGACGATGTCACCTTCCCACTTGCTCCAGGCCTTGGCGGCAGTCAGTTGCACGTCCTTGTCGTCGCCGGTCAGGCGCTTGCGATAGGCTTCAACCATGTCGCCGCGCTCGGCCTCGGGAATCGGCGCTTCGAACTCGTCCCACTTGTCGGGATAGACCGATGATGCGCCGCCGTAGGCATACATCCAGTCGATTTCGTATTGGTCGAACAGGAAGATGCCGCGAAGGATAACCTCGGTAACGCGCTCGGGGTAGGTCTGCGCGTAAGCCAACGACAGCGTCGAGCCCCAGCTGCCGCCGAACACCTGCCATTTGTCGACCTTCGAAACCTGCGTCCGCAGCTTCTCGATGTCGTCGACCAGGTCCCAGGTCGTGTTGTTCTCTAGGCTCGCGTAGGGAGTCGACTTCCCGCAGCCGCGCTGGTCGAACACGAGGATCTTGTACTTGTCGGGGTTCCACTGGCGCCGATGGTCAGGGCTCGACCCGCCGCCCGGGCCGCCGTGCAGCATCACCGCCGGCTTGCCGTTCGGATTGCCGCTGAGTTCCCAATAGAGGCTGTGGCCGTCGCCGACGTCGAGCATGCCCGTCTCGTAAGGCTGGATTTCCGGATAGAGGGTCCGGCGCTGTGGGGCGTGTATGTCCATCAGAAGCTGAACTCCTCGTAGATGCGCGAAACGTCGCCATTCCACTCGTTCTCATATTTGTCGAGCAGGCGGTCGGCAGGCGTCACGCCAGTTGCGACGACTTCGTGGAGGGGATCAAGGAATCCGCTCTCGTTGTCGCCGGCGGAATTGAGTCGCGCGCGTCGGCTGAGGCCATCGGATGCGATGTCGAGCACCTGGCGGGCGAGATCGTGCACGGTACCGCCGCCGGGGACTGACGTCTTAAGCGCCAGTTTCGGAACGTCGTGCCGAACCTGCGACCGCTCCTCGATGGTCCAGTCCTTGACGAGGTCCCAGGCGGCATCGAGAGCCTGGCTGTCGTAGAGTAGCCCGACCCACAGCGCCGGAAGTGCGCAAATCTTGCCCCAGCGACCGCCGTCGGCGCCACGCATCTCGAGAAAGCTCTTGAGGCGAACCTCCGGGAAGATGGTCGACAAATGATCGACGAAGTCCGACCGCCTCGGCTTTTCTCCGGGCAGTTGCGGGAGCTTTCCGTCGAGGAAGGCATGGAAGCTCTCGCCCGCGACGTCGATGTACTTTCCGTCGCGGTAGACGAAGTACATCGGTACGTTCAGCGCATAGTCGAGGTAGCGCTCGTAACCGAACCCATCCTCGAACACGAACGGCAGCATTCCGGTTCGGTCGGCGTCGGTGTCCTCCCAGATGTGGCTGCGGAAGCTGCGATAGCCGTTGGGCTTGCCCTCGGTCAGCGGCGAGTTCGCGAACAGAGCCGTTGCAACGGGCTGGAGAGCAAGGCCGACCCGAAACTTCTTAGCCATATCGGCTTCTGAACTGTAGTCCAGATTCACCTGAATGGTACATGTGCGCAACATCATATCGAGGCCGAGCGAGCCGACCTTCGGCATGTAGTTGAGCATGATCGCGTACCGGCCCTTGGGCATGATCGGCAGCTCGCCGCGCGTCTTGTCGGGCCACATGCCGACACCGAGAAAGCCGATGCCGAGCTTCTCACCCACCGCCTTGCACTGGTTGAGGTGGCGCCCGGCCTCGGCGCAAGTCTGGTGTAAATTCTCCAGCGCAGCGCCGGAAAGCTCGAACTGGCCGGCCGGCTCCAGGCTGATTGTTCCATCCGGGCCGGACAAAGCGATCGCATTGCCGTTCTCGAGCACAGGCTCCCAGCCATATTCGGTGAGGCCATTCAGAAGATCGCGGATACCGCCGGCCTCGTCATAACTGGGTGCTCGGTGGTCAGCGACGCGATAGACGAACTTCTCGTGCTCGGTTCCGATGCGCCAGCGCTCTTGCGGCTTTTCACCCTTGGCGAAGACCGCAAGCAAATCGTCGCGGCTCTCGATCATGCGGTGCGTCTCGGGCGTATCGTCGGTGCGTTGCGTCATTGGGAGCGCGACTTAGCTCCGGGCGGGAATCCGCGCCAGCACTTCCGCTTTATGGCCTCATAAGCCCGGCTTTCAGCGCCAATCGCCGGCGACCGCCATGTACGCGGCAAGCGCTGCGAGCGCCGCCGTCTCCGCACGCAGGATACGCGGCCCGAGCGAGATTGGCGTGGCCGAGGGCAAATCGCGGATCGCGGCGCGCTCTTCGTCGGTGAATCCACCTTCGGGGCCGGTCAGGATAGTCGCAGAACCTGGCCTGAATGCGTTGGCGGCCGGCTCACCGCCGGTCTCGTCGGCAAAGTAGAGAGGGCGGTGGATTTCTCGCAGGAGCTGTTGAAGGCTGACTGGCTCCGCGATCGCCGGCAGCACCGTGCGGCCGCATTGCTCCGCTGCCTCGATCGCGATCGATTGCAGCCGCTCCAGCTTCACGCGCTCCGCAATGGTGCGGTGAGTCATGACCGGCTGCAGAGCCGCCACGCCGAGCTCGGTTGCCTTTTCGACCAGCCAGTCTGTCTGCGTGCGCTTTACCGGCGCGAACGCCAGGCAGACGTCGGGCATGACCTCCGCGTCCCGCGTCTTCCGCTCGACCGTGAGCGTCATCCGCTTGCGGCCTGCCTCGGAAACCCGCGCGAGCCATTCGCCGGACTCGCCGTCGAAGACGAGCAATTCGGCTCCCTCGCCGAGGCGCATGACGTTGCCGAGATAGTTCGCCTGACCTGCGTCGAGCTCGACACCAGTCCCCTCTGCAAGCGGCGTTCTCACGAACAAGCGAGGCAGGCTCTTCGGCGGCCAGGCGGGCGTTGCAGGCATCAGAGCGGCTTAGCGCCTTGCGCGTGGCCCGACTACGGCAGGGCTACTTGCCCTTGCGAGACTGCGAAATGAACACCGGAATGAGCGCAACGAAAACGGCGAGAAGAGCGATCCAGACAGCCGTTTCGGGAACGTAATCGATCTCCGGCCAACTGGCGAGACATCATTGGCAGACATACCGTGCAACCCGCGCTAACGCTCGCGCGGTGACCGCCGCTTCCGATATCGTGCCCGACAGCGAACGCCGTGGGTTGATCGGCGCTCTCCCCGCTCGCCTGAGACCGCTGGCGTCCCTGATGCGGATCGATCGGCCGATTGGGACGTGGCTGCTCTACTGGCCATGCGCGTGGAGCGTGGCGCTGGCGGGCGTCGACAGGCACTGGAGCCTGCTGTTGTGGTTCTTCCTCGGCGCCTTTGCGATGCGGAGCGCCGGCTGCGTCTACAACGACATTGTCGACAGGAACCTCGACAAGTCGGTCGAGCGCACGCGCCTTCGTCCCCTCGCAAGCGGGCGGACCTCGGTCGGCGCCGCGTGGGCGCTGATCGCAACGCTTTGTCTGCTGGGACTGGTTGTGGTGGCCCAGTTGAATGTCACCGCGGGTATCATTGCATTCGTTAGCATTGCGCCTGTCGCGGCCTATCCTTTCATGAAACGCATCACTTGGTGGCCGCAGGCGTGGCTCGGCCTCGTCTTCTCCTGGGCGCTCTGGTCGGGTGGCCGGCCGTGCGCGGGACGCTCGATCTTCCCGCGCTGCTGCTGTGGTTGGGAAGCATCGCCTGGGTCGTCGGCTACGACACGCTCTATGCCATCCAGGATATCGAGGATGACGCGCTGGTTGGCGTGAAGTCGTCGGCACGGCGGCTCGGCCACAAGGCAGCGCAGGGCGTCGCGGTTTTCTATGCAATCGCGGTGCTATTCTGGGGCGCCGCGATTTGGTCGGTCCGCGCGGACTGGCTCGCGCTCGTCGCATTGGCTCCCGCCGCGATCCACCTCGCCAGCCAGGCGCGCCGGGCCGATTCCAAGGACGGGGACTTGGCGCTCAAGCTGTTCCGGTCCAATCGGACCGCAGGCTTCCTTGTTTTCCTCGGGCTGCTGGTCGTCGGCCTTTCCAGCCGCTAGGCGCCGCCAATGCTTTCCGTGGAACAGGCGCGCGATTCCGCGCAATCGCTCGTCGAGCAGGCGCGCCGTGCCGGTGCCGATGCCGCAGACGCCGTTTACATCGGGTCGAAGTCCCAGGGCGTGCAGGTCCGCCTTGGCGAGCTGGAGCATGTGGATTTTTCGGAAGGTGAAGACGTCGGCCTGAGGGTCTTCGTCGGGCAGCAGTCCGCCAGCGTGTCCACGTCCGACTTCTCGAACGAGGCGCTCTCAGCCCTCGTCGAACGCGCAGTCGCCATGGCTCGCGAAGCACCTGAGGATCCTTACGCGGGGCTTGCACCCGCTCAGCTGATTGCCCGAGGACCGTTCCCTGACATCGACGCCGAAGATCGAAGCGCCCCGGGCCCGCAGGAATTACGCGAGAGCGCACTCGCAGCCGAGAGAGCAGCGCGCGCGGTCGAAGGCGTCACCAATTCTTCTGGAGGCTCGGCGGGCCGCTCTGCGAGCACCATGGCGCTCGCCACATCCTCCGGCTTTAGCGGAGCTTCGCGTTCCACGGGGCACAGCATTTCCGTCAGCGTGATTGCCGGAGAAGGGCCGACAATGCAGCGCGACGGCGCATGGCACGGTGCGCGACATCTGTCGGACGTGGACGCACCGGAAATCGTTGGCCGACTTGCTGGCGATCGGGCGATCGCCAAGCTCAACCCCGGCAAGCCCCAGCCGGGACGCTATCCGATCCTGTTCGATCCTCGCGTCGCCGGGTCGCTGGTGACTCATTTCGCCGCGTCTATCTCCGGCGGATCGATTGCGCGAAAGGCCAGCTTCCTGCTCAGCAAGCTCGGCGAGCGCATTTTTGCAGACGGTGTGCGGATCGTCGACGATCCACTCCGCCCGCGCGGACTTCGCTCCCGCGCCTTTGACGGCGAAGGTCTCCCGGTTGCTCGCATGGACTTCGTATCCGATGGAATTCTTCGAACTTGGACAGCCGAGAGCGCGTCCGCTCGCCAACTTGGCATCCAGCCGACGGGCCACGCCGTGCGCGGTGCTGGCGGAGCGCCGGGGCCGGACCGAGCAACCTGTTCATCGAGGCGGGGAACCGCACTCGGGAGGAGCTTCTCGCCAGCTATCCGGAAGCGATCCTGGTCACCGAACTCATCGGACAGGGGATCAACTACGTGACCGGCGACTACAGCCGGGGAGCTGCCGGCTTCATGGTCCGCAACGGCGAGATCGCGGAGCCGGTCGCCGAAATCACAATCGCCTCCAACCTGCTCGAAATGTTTGCAACTTTAGAGCCGGGCAGCGATCTGGAGTTCCGGCGCGGGATCGATTCCCGACCCTGCTATTGCCGGAAATGACAGTCGCCGCCGCCTAGTCCGCCGCCTCGATGGCCGGAACGCCAAGCCGCATGATCTCGATCTTGGTGCAGCGATCCATCACCACTTTGAGGCCGGCAGCCTCGGCGCGGGCCGCCGCATCCTCGTTGACGATTCCGAGCTGCATCCAGACTGCCTTGGCGCCTGCGGCAATCGCCTGGTCGACGGCCTCGCCTGCCGCGATCGGGCGGCGGAAAATATCGACGATGTCGATCGGGACGCCGATCTGGCCAAGGTCGCGCCAGACGAACTCGTTGTGAACGCGCTCGCCGGTGATCTGCGGGTTGACCGGCAGCATCCGGTAGCCGTGGCGCTGCAAGAAGGCCGACACGCCGTAGGACGGGCGATCCGGCCGGTCCGAGCAGCCGAACACGGCAATCGTCCGTGCCTCTGTCAGCAACTGCCGGATGTCTTCGTCGGTGGTCAGCGGCATCAGTCGTCTCCCGAGCGTTCAATGCTTCAGCGGCGAACTTTCTCCAGTTCGGCCAACACCGCGGCGGCGAGTCTGGTGAAAGCGTCCGCGTCCTGCGGAGCGCCCGCGGCTGGCGGCATTCCGGCATCGGATGCCGAGCGAATTGCAGGCGACAAAGGCAGCCGCCCCAGGAAGGGCACGCCGATCGTCTCCGCGGCAGCTTCCGCGCCGCCGCTGCCGAACGGATCGGAGCCTTCGCCGCAATGCGGGCAAATGTAGCCCGCCATGTTCTCGACGATCCCGAGAACCGGCACGTCCATCTTGCGGAACAGGTCGATCGCGCGGGTCGCGTCGATCAAGGACAAGTCCTGCGGTGTCGAGACGATCACGGCCCCATCCGGCCGCGATTTCTGGATCAGTGACAATTGGACGTCACCGGTGCCCGGCGGCAAATCGACGACGAGGACCTCGGCATCGCCCCAGTCCGCCTCGATCAGCTTGGCCAGCGCACCCGTCGCCATCGGCCCGCGCCAGGCCAGTGCATGGCCCGGCGACACCAGCTGGCCGAGCGAAAGAAACTTGAGGCCATGCGCTTCGACCGGGATCAGGCGGTCGTCCTCGGCTTCGGGCTTGGCATTGGTCCCTAGCAGGGTCGGCTGCGACGGTCCGTAGACGTCGGCGTCGACAAGACCGACTTTCTTTCCTGTCCGCGATATGGCGATGGCCAGGTTAGTCGCGACAGTCGATTTGCCGACCCCGCCCTTGCCGGCCCCGACGGCGATCAGGGTACGCGCCGGCTGCGAGGCGGTCATGGCAATGCGTGCCTCGCTTACGCCTTCAATCGCCAGCGCGGCGTCGCGGAAATTTTCCTCGACGGCCGCGCGATCCGCGGTTCCAAGACCGGTCGCATCGACGATCAACGTCGCTACGCCATCCTTCAGCTTTCGCGAGCGCAGGCGCGCGGCTTCCGGGTGCGCATCGAGCGTCGCGAGCGGGTCATTCTCTGCTGCCATCGCCGCGCGACATAGGAAGTCGTCGCTCGGTTGCCACTGTTTTTCGCCCGGACTGCTTCCTATAGTGGTCCCATGACCATCTTTTCGGGGCTCGTCCCCAGGGCGCGCGCCCTCTTCAGCGACAATAAAGGTCCATGGGGTCCGTCGAGCGGCGGAGAGCCGGAGGACGAACCGTCTCCGAAAGGCCCGTGGGGCGAGACTCCCTCCAAGGGCAAGCGCGCGACGGGATCGTCGCGACAAACCGCCTCCCTCGACGAATTCCTTCGCCGGGGACGCGAACGCTTCGGCGGCGGCGGCGGCGGCTATTCTGGCCGGCCGATCGGCTCCCTCATCTTCTGGGCGATCGGCGCTTTGGTGCTCGTCTGGTTGCTGTTCACCTCGACCCACGTGATCTCGCCAAGCCAGCGCGGCGTCGTTTCCCGGTTCGGGCGCTACACCACTACCCTCGGCCAGGTGTGGGCTTCACCCTCCCCTCGCCAATCGACCGCGTGAAGAAGATCGACGTCGAGAACATCCGCTCGTTCGACCTGGGTTCGACCGGCGATAACGACCTGATGCTGACCGGCGACCAGAACTTGCTGGATATCGCTTATTCGGTCCGTTGGAACATCCGGACGCCGGAGCTCTATTTGTTCCAGCTTGCGGATCCCGACGAAACGACCAAGCAGGTGGCGGAAAGCGCAATGCGCGCGGTCGTCAGCCGGGTCAGCCTGAACGACGCCATGGGTGACAAGAGGGCAGAGATCGAAACCCAGGTCACCGAGCTGATGCAGCGTATCCTCGACAGCTATCGCTCGGGCATCCAGGTGCAGGGCATCGCAATCAAGCAGGCCGATCCGCCCGACGCCGTCAACGACGCCTTCAAGGAAGTCACGGCGGCCCAGCAGGACGCCCAGTCCTACGTCAACCAGGCCGGGCCTATGCCCTTCAGCTCACTGCCAAGGCGCAGGGCGAGGCGACGGCGTTCGACAAGGTCTACGAGCAGTACAAGCTCGCGCCCGAAGTCACCCGCCGCCGCATGTATTACGAAACGATGGAGCAGGTGCTATCCAAGGTCGACAAGACGATCATCGAGGCGCCCGGAGTGACGCCGTATCTTCCACTGCCGGAGCTTAAGAAGTCGCAGCCGCAGCAGCAGGAGACGCAGCGATGATGGACTTCATCCGCCAGCGTCCGATCGTTACCGCGGTCGTCGCACTCGCGCTGTTGCTCGTGCTCGTGAGCAGCTTCCCCGTCGTTCCGGAAACCAAGCAGGCCGTCGTAGTCCGCTTCGGCAAGCCGGCCCGGATTCTCAACCGCTACGAACCAGGCCGCCCGATCGGCAGCGCAGGCGCGGGAATCAGCTGGCGCATTCCGTTCGCGGAAGACATCGTCTGGATCGACAAGCGCGTGCAGGACGTGGACATGCAGCGCCAGCAGGTGCTGTCGACCGACCAGCGCCGGCTCGAGGTCGATGCATTCGCCCGCTACCGCATCGTGGATCCTCTGAAAATGTACATCCGTGCACGAAACGAGGACCAGCTTCGCGACCAGCTACGCCCGATCCTGGGCTCGGAAGTTCGCAATGAGCTCGGCCGGATCGAGTTCGCGGCGCTCCTGACCCCGGAGCGGCAGGGAATCATGGAAAGCGTCAAGAAGTCGCTCAACATGATCGCCAGCCAGTACGGCGCGGAAATCATCGATGTGCGGATCAAGAAGACCGACCTTCCCGACGGCACGCCGCTTCAGTCCGCCTACGATCGGATGCGGACGGCGCGCCAGCAGGAGGCTCGCTCAATCCGTGCCCAGGGTGCCAAGCAGGCGCAGATCATCCGTGCGGAAGCAGACGCTGACGCGGCGAAGACCTATGCCGCAAGCTTTGGCAAGGATGCGGACTTCTATGACTTCTACCGCGCCATGCAGAGTTACCAGACGACCTTCGTCGGCGACGGCCAGGATAAAACTGCTCCCACGAGCATCGTTTTGTCGCCTGACAATGCCTATTTGAAGGAATTCGCTGGGAGAGGACGCTGAGTCCGTTCAATTCGCGTTCAGGCGTTGTGGCTAGCGCCAGCGTAAGTGCTAAACGTGCAATTCATGGAGTATCGATGAGATCGAAGGAGTCCGGGACGGTGCGCTACGCCTATGGAGTTGCAACGGCGCTGCTGTTGGGTGGAACCGCCTTTTCGCTGACAACCGGGTCGGCGGGTGCGCAGGTTGCGCAAAATTCTCCCGCGGCGATGGCGCCGGGTGGAGCCCCCATGTCCTTTGCGGACCTGGCGGCAAAGCTTCAGCCAGCAGTGGTCAACATTTCAACGAAGCAGCGCGTACCGGTCAGGACCCAGTCCGACCCGCTGGAAGAGTTCTTCAAACGCTTCGGATTTCCCGACAGCCAGACCCCCAACGGCCAGGGCGGTGGCGGGCCGCGCACCCGTGAAACCGGCTCCCTCGGCTCCGGCTTCATCATTTCGCCGGACGGCTACATCGTCACCAACAACCACCTGATCCAGAGCGCGACCGGCAACGGAACGGTCGATCAGGTCACCGTGACGCTGACCAACCGCAAGGAATATCCGGCGCGAATCATCGGCCGCGACACGGCTTCCGATCTCGCCCTGCTCAAGATCGAGGGGCAGAACCTGCCGTTCGTTAACTGGGGCGACAGCACCAAGGCCCGCGTGGGCGACTGGGTGCTGGCGATCGGCAATCCCTACGGCCTTGGCGGAACCGTTACTGCGGGCATCATCTCGGCCCTGCATCGCGGTATCACCGGTGCCGGCGCCTATGACCGCTACATCCAGACCGATGCGTCCATCAACATGGGTAATTCGGGCGGCCCGATGTTCGATCTCAACGGCAACGTGATCGGCATCAACTCGGCGCTGATCTCGCCGACCGGTGCTTCGGTCGGCATCGGCCTCGCCATTCCGGCCGAGCTTGCCCAGCCGGTCATCGATTCGCTGCGCCGCGGGCAGCGTCCGTCGCGCGGCTATCTCGGTGTCGGCCTCCAGCCGCTCGACGAAAACATCGCCGGATCGCTCGGCCTTCCGAAGGATCGCGGCGAGATCGTCCGCTCCGTGCAGCCGAACGAGCCCGCCGCTCGCGCCGGGATTCAGCAGGGCGACGTCATCCTCCGTGTCGGCGGCCGCGACGTGAACCCCGACCAGACCGTCTCGTACATCGTTGCGAACACGCCGGTCGGTTCGAAGGTCCCGGTCGAGCTCATCCGTGGCGGCAAGCGGCAGACGGTGACCGTCACTGTCGGCCAGCGTCCGACCGAGGAAGAGCTCGCGAAGCAGCTGGGCGGAAACGACAACCAGCCGCTTAACCCGGAGAACACGCCCGCCACTCCAGGCAGCGCGGTGCTGGGCCTGCAGCTTCAGCCGCTGAACGCTGACATTGCTCGCGCGCTCAGTCTTCCGGCCGGCGCTCGCGGTGTCGTGGTGACCTCGGTCGACCCGAACAGCGACGCCAGCGAGAAGGGCCTGCAGCGGGGCGACCTGATCATGTCGGTCAACCAGCAGCCGGTGACGACACCCGCTCAGGTGGCGGCTGCGGTCGCCGCGGCCAAGGCTGGCGGACGGACGAGCGTCCTGCTGCTGGTCAGGCGCGGCACCGGGCCGGAAGCCTTTGTCGGCGTGGACATCGCTCCGCAGCAGTAGGAGTCGCCACGGCGTTTTGCCGAGGCTAGGTTGCGCCCGCGAATCTTCGAGGGAGTGCGCATGGCCGGCGAACCGACGAGCGGTATCTTCATTGGTTGCGAGGCGGGTGGTGCAAATCCGCAGCAGCTCGAGCTCAAGCGGGCGAACCGGCACGGACTGATCGCCGGCGCCACCGGCACCGGCAAAACGGTCACGCTGCAGGGCATCGTCGAAGGACTCTCGGTCGCAGGCGTCCCCTGCTTTGTCGCCGACGTGAAAGGCGATTTGTCAGGCCTCGCAATGGCCGGATCGCCCACGTCGAAGATCCACTCGATCTTTCAGCAGCGGGCGGCCGACATCGGCATGACCGACTGGACGTACCACGACGTGCCCGTTCAGTTCTGGGACCTGTTCGGTGAGCAAGGCCATCCGATCCGCACGACGGTCAGCGAGATGGGCCCGCTGTTGCTCAGCCGGCTGATGAACCTCAACGAGGTTCAGGAAGGCGTGCTCAACATCGCCTTCAATGTCGCGGACAAGGAAGGCCTGCTCCTCCTCGACCTCGACGATTTGCAATCGATGCTGGTCCATTGCGGCGAGGAAGCGGATCAGCTGACGCTGCAGTACGGCAACGTCACGAAGCAATCGATCGGGTCGATCCAGCGCTCGTTGCTTCAGTTGAGAAGCCAGGGCGGCGATCACTTCTTCGGCGAGCCGGCGCTCGAACTCCACGACTTCATTGGCTTCGACGACCAGGGGCGGGGCTTCGTCAACGTGCTGGCGGCGGATCGCCTGATGGCGTCTCCGCGGCTGTATGCGACCTTCCTCCTCTGGCTGCTGAGCGAGCTGTTCGAAGAGCTTCCGGAGATTGGCGATCCCGACAAGCCCGTGCTCTGCTTCTTCTTCGACGAGGCTCACCTTCTTTTCGACGACGCGCCTCCGGGACTGCTCGAAAAGGTGGAGCAGGTGGTCCGCCTGATCCGTTCGAAGGGTGTCGGCGTCTATTTTATCACGCAGAACCCGATCGATATTCCGGACAAGGTCGCGGCTCAGCTCAACAACCGCATCCAGCACAAGCTCAACGCCTTCACGCCGCGCGACCAGCAGGCGGTAAAAGCGGCGGCCGACACGTTCCGCATCAATCCCGCGATCGACGTCGCGACCGCCATCACCGAGCTGAAGATCGGTGAGGCCCTGGTGTCGCTGCTGCAGCCCGACGGATCGCCGTCGCCGGTCCAGCGCGTCTTGATCAAGCCGACTTCGACCCGCGTCGGCCCGCTGACGCCGGAGGAGCGCAACATCATCATCACGACCGATGCGGTCGGCGTGAAGTACGACACCTTGCTGGATCGCGAATCCGCCGAGGAGATCCTCAAGGCCAAGGGCGACGAAGCGGCAGCCGCAGCCGCCGAGCTCAAGGCTAAGACAGATTCCGAGAAGGCGGCCGCGCAGCAGGCGAAGCTCGATGCCGTCGCCGCCAAGGAAGCGGCGCGGGCGCAGGCGGCTCAGGCTCGGCTCGAGGCGCAACAGCAGCGCGAAGCCGAACGCCAGCGTGCTGCCGAGGAGCGCGAAGCGGCCCGGCAGGCGCGCGAGGCCGCCAAGCCGACCATGGCCGACAAGATGATCCAGTCGGCGGGCCGCTCCATCGCCAGCTCCGTCGGACGGCAGCTAGGCAACCAGCTTCTCCGGGGAATCTTCGGCGGATTATTGCGTGGCAGATAAGCGCGACCAGATTCAGGCGCTCGAGTGCGCTTGGCGCGACGCGTTGTGCGCCAAGGACGTGGACAGGCTCGAAAGCCTGATCCATCCGAGCTTCGTCCTGATCGGCACGCGCTCGACTGGTCCATTCATTCTCACTCGCGATGAATGGATCGACGCGATCCAGAAGCGCGAGCTCATCTCCATCGATCTCGACATCCGTGATGCCGTCGTTCTCGACCAGGTGATGGTCGGGACGATTTGGGCACGCTGGCGCGTCAAATACCTTGGCGGCGAGATCGAAGATTGCGTCCTGCTCACCGACGTTTGGGTCCAGGACGATGGTCAGTGGAAAGTGGTTCGAAGGCATTCCAGCCCGGCACCCCGGGCCAGTACGGGACGGAGGGACGTTAGTGGCAACAGTGTCGGGAAAGAGTGGCATTCAGGCCGTGAAGGAGCTCACGCTCCGAGGGATCATCCTGGGTGCGATCATTACCTTGGTGTTCACTGCGGCGAACGTTTACCTTGGCCTTAAGATCGGACTTACCTTCGCCACCTCGATCCCGGCCGCCGTCATCTCGATGGCCGTGCTTCGGTTCTTCTCGGATTCCACGATCCAGGAAAACAATATCGTCCAGACGATCGCTTCGGCGGCGGGCACGCTGTCGGCGATCATCTTCGTGCTGCCCGGACTGATCATGGTCGGCTGGTGGACCGGCTTCCCTTATTGGCTGTCGGTCGCCGTCATCGCCATCGGCGGCATCCTCGGCGTCATGTATTCCGTGCCGTTGAGACGCGCACTCGTCACTGGCACTGACCTCCCCTACCCGAAGGTGTCGCCGCGGCGGAAGTGCTGAAGGTCGGCGCAGGCGTCGGCGGCGCCGAAGAGAACAAGCGCGGCCTGCGCATGATCGTGTGGAGCTCGATTGCAGCAGCCGGCTATGCGGCTCTCGCCCAGACCAAGCTCCTCGCCGCCGACGCGGCCAAGGCCTTCAAATTCGGAAGCGGCGCCACCGCCGTTTCGACCAGCCTGTCGATGGCGTTGATTGGCGTTGGACACCTCGTCGGCCTCGCCGTCGGCATCGCCATGTTCGTCGGGCTGCTGATCAGCTGGGTCTATCTCGTCCCGCACTACACCGCGATTTCGGCTGCAGCGCCTGGGGTGGAGATCGGCGACTTCGTCAACGATGTGTTCCGCAACAAGGTTCGATTCATCGGTGCAGGCACGATTGGCGTCGCAGCGATCTGGACGCTGTTGCGGATCATCGGCCCAATCGTTTCCGGCATCCGTGCCGCCCTCGTCGCCAACAGCGCTCGCAAGGCCGGCCGCGGCGACGAGCTTCCGCTGACCGAGCGCGACCTGCCGATCGGCATCGTCGGCGGCACGATCCTGCTATCGATGATCCCGATCGCATTCCTGCTCTATGCTTTTGCCAACACCCCGCCGATCTCATCGGAGCCGGCCCTGACCCTCAGCATCAGCATCGTCTACATCCTGGTCATCGGCGTCATCATCGCGGCGGTCACCGGCTACATGGCCGGCCTGATCGGTGCTTCGAACAGCCCGGTCTCCGGCGTCGGCATCCTTGCGGTGCTCGGTATTTCCGTGATCCTCGCCTTGCTGTTCCCGGGCGTAACTGGCGACCTCACCAAGTCGCTCGTCGCCTTCGCACTCTTCGTGACGGCATTGATCTTCGGCATAGCAACGATCGCCAACAACAACTTGCAGGACCTGAAGACCGGCCAGCTCGTCGACGCGACGCCATGGCGGCAGCAGGTCGCACTGGTTCTCGGCGTGATCTTCGGAGCTTTGGTAATCCCGCCGATTCTCGACCTGCTCAATTCGGCGTTCGGGTTCCAGGGCGCGCCCGGCGCGAAGGACACGTCGCTGGCCGCACCGCAGGCCGCGCTGATCTCGGCCATCGCGCAAGGCGTGCTCGGCGGCGACCTCGACTGGGGCCTGATCGGATGGGGCGCGGTGATCGGGGCCATCTGCGTCGCGGTCGACGAGATTCTTCGAGCGACCAAGAAGGGTTCGCTGCCGCCGCTGGCGGTCGGCATGGGCATCTACCTGCCGATGGCTTTGACCCTGCTGATCCCGATTGGAGCCCTGCTGGGCCACCTCTATGAAAAGTGGGCAGCGCGGAGCCAGAACCCGAGTTCGCGCAGCGGCTTGGTGTACTGATGGCCACCGGCTTGATCGTCGGGGAAAGCCTGTTCGGAGTGCTCTTCGCCGGAATCGTCGCCGCCACCAACAGCGACGCACCGATGGCCCTCGTCAGCGAGAATGCATGGGCGGTGCCGATTGGCATCCTCGTCTTCGCGGCGGCGATCGCTTGGCTTTATTCCAAGACGGTCTCGGACGCCCGCTCCGCACCGGCGGTGCCGGAAGACCATGTGATTCCGCCTCACGAGATCACGCCGCGATAGGATGAGGCGGGGGTACTCGGCCTGGCCTTGCTGACCGTCGCCACGGCGGCATGGGCCGAACCGCCAGCCAAGCTCGCCGGCCTTTACGAGATCCGCCAGATGGAGATGGGCGGTGGCCTCGAGCTTCGACCCGACGGCCGCTTCCGCTACGCGCTCGAATATGGCGCAGCTTCCGAAGAGGGCGAAGGCGATTGGACGGTCGAAGGCAGCACCGTCCTCCTCACCAGCAACCCGAAGCCCCAGACGCCGAATTTCGTACTCGTAAAGGACGAACCGGCACCCGACGGCCAGCTATCGGTGACGCTGGAGCCACCGGGTTTCGGATGGACGGGTCGCATGGATCTTGTGGCCACAGTCGCGGGGCAGGACCGGCCGGTGGGGCTGGAAGCGAGCAGCGACGGGGACGTCGATACAGGCGGCGCGACCGTCACCTCGATCCGGCCCGTGGTTCCAATCTACGGCTTCCTTGGTGATCCGATCCCGCTGAAGCCGGGCGGTCACAGGCTCGTCCTGCGCTTCACCCCGAACGATCTCGGCAAGGCAGTGTTCGACAGGGAGCCGCTGGCAATCGAGGACGGAAAACTGCTGATGCGGCGTTACGAAACGGTGATCACCTTCCGCCGTGTCGAGCCATAGCTAGCGCCCGAGCACTTCTCGGCGAAGCTCTGCAGGGCCAAGCGCTGGAGCGCCTTGCTCCGCCTTCCGGATCAGCTCGACAACCTTGCGATTGATCGGCGCATCCATCCCGAGCCGCTCAGCGAGCGCAACCAGCTCGCCGTTGATGTAGTCGACCTCAGTCTTACGGCCGCCGACGATATCGTCGTTCATCGACGACCGTGCTTTCTCATCAATCTTCCATTTGCGCAGGAAGACGTTTTTGAAGAGCCAGTTCGGTGATCCGATCACGTAGGGCAGGACCGCTGGCGAAACCGCGGCAATTTTCGCCGGCTGGATCCCGGCTCGCTTAAGCAGGGCCAGCCCTTCATGCTGCGAAGCCGCAACCACTCGCCGATAGTCGCGCTCGCCAAATTCGCCGAGCAGTGTCCGGCCGGACAGCGCGTTGACCGCATTGTTGAGGTTGATGAGCAGCTTCCCCCAGGCGACACCCGTCATGTCATCGGACAGCTTCAGCGGCGCTGGTCCATCGGCGACAATCGCAGCCAGTTCGCGAATCTCCGGGCGGTCCTCTGCGAACAAGGCCCCTGCAACCGCCTTGTGGAAGCGGCCCTCCCGAGATGGACGACATTGTACTGAATGATCCCGCGAGCGATCTTGAAACGCCCGCCGAGCTCGCGCCGGAGCACGTCCAGATTGCTGATCCCGTTCTGGAAGCTGACGACGAGCGTGCCGTCCCGGGCATGATCCGCGATCTGCTGGGCCGCTTCTGCAGTTGCGCCGCTCTTCACCGTCAGTGCGATGATGTCGGCATCCGCGAGAACCGATGCGTCGGTGCGGTAGTCGACGTCGGAGAGATGGGCCTTCCACCCTGCGAAATCGCTCAGCGACAGGCCGTGTTCGGCAATCTCTGCGCCAAAGCTCTTTCGGCCGAGGAAGCTGACGGGAACGCCGGCCGCTTGCCAGCATCCCCGATGAAGCAGCCGACCGAGCCGGCGCCGTGGACGACGACCCTAGCCGCGGCCACGATAGGGCTGAACCCCTGGTCCGGCAGCCACAATCCCTCGGGTGGCGGGCCGCTCTGCCAGAAGACATCGATCGGCATGCCGCCGCGCGGATACCAGTAGCCGCCGATGCGCAGCCACTGCGGCTTCATCTCGTCCACCAGGCGCTGGCCGATGCCGACCGTCACGTCCTCGTGAAAGCCGCAATGATTGCGGAAGGACCCGAGGAACAACTTCAGGCTCTTGCTCTCGACGATCGTCTTAGCGGGCGCATAGTCGATGACCAGATGCGCGAAGTCGGGCTGTCCGGTTACCGGGCAGAGAGACGTGAATTCCGGCGCTGCGAACCGCACCAGGTAGAGCGTGCCCGACCGTGGGTTGGGCACGTAATCGAGTTGCGCCTCTTCCGGCGACGAAGGCAGCGGCGCGGCTTTGCCGAGATGCGTCGTTTCGACCATGGCGCGGCCACCTAGCAGGCCTCGGTCTTCCCGCCTATCCTACCCGCTTCATCAGGGGGTAGCATGCTGAGAACCGTGATCCTGTCCGGGCTGCTGGTCGTGGCGACCGCAGCAGGGGCAGAACCGCCGCCTTTACTCAAAACCTCGGATGCGGAGGCCATCGCCAGCCAAGTGTCCGGAGGCGCAGCGAAGCGGACGGTAGAGGCGCTCTCCCTCAACCACCGCATGCGCGGATCTCAGGGCTATCGACGCGCTGCTGAACTGATCCGCAGTCGGCTCGAGAACTATGGTTTGGCCGAAGCGAGCATCATGGCTTTGCCCGCCGACGGGAAAATCTTCTACGGGACCCAGCGCTCGCGACCCGCCTGGAACGCGACCTTTGCCGAGCTCTGGGAGCAGAAGCAGGACGGCGGGCGCTGGATCGATGCGGAACGCATTGCATCGTGGAAGGACCAGCCCATCACGCTTGCGCAGGACAGCGTCAGCGGGACGGCCCACGCTCCGTTGGTCGATGTCGGCGTGGGGACGGCCGACAGCGATTATGCCGGCAAGGACGTCCGCGGGAAATTGGTGCTGACTTCCTCGCAACCGGAGGCGGTCGCGAAGCTGGCCGTCACGAAATATGGCGCCGCAGGCATCGTCTCCTGGGCGCAGAACCAGAAATCCGCGTGGTGGGGCGAGGACGAGAGCCTGATCCGGTGGGGCCATCTCGACACGTGGAAGGACCCACATTCGCCTTCATGATCTCCCCTGCCCGAGCACACGCCTGGCAGGAACGTTTGCAGAAGGGCGAGGTCGTCCAGCTGCGGGCGGCGGTGCAGGCGGGACGATCACCCGGAGAATATCTGATCCCGACAGCAGTGATCCCGGGCCGCGACCGCGCGAAGGAAATTCTCTACTCCTGCCACCTCGACCACCCTTCGCCCGGCGCGAACGACAATGCCAGCGGATGCGCCGGCATTCTCGAGGTTGCACGCACCCTCAATCGGCTTGTGAAGGAAGGCCGCCTGCCCCAGCCGGAGCGGACCCTGCGCTTCATCTGGCCGTGCGAAGTCGAGTGCACGATCTCGCTCCTCAACGCGCGTCCGGAGTTCGCTGAGAGGACGCTGGCGGCCATTCATCTCGACATGATCGGCGGCCGGACCGAAACGACCAAAGGCGTCCTGCGCGTCGAAGGCTCGCCTCCCAGTTCGCCGAGCTTGGTCGACGATGTCGCGTTCGCGCTGACCCGCTGGGTCAATCGGCAGACCTTTGCGTTCGCCGATAGCGGCTCGGGCGATTGGCCGCTGATCGACCCGGAGGGCACCAGGGACGCGCTGCAGGCGAAGGTCGGCGGCTTCTCCGAAGGCAGCGACCATCAGGTCTGGGCAGAAGGAAGCTGGCGGACCCCGATCATCTATGTGTCGGATTGGCCGGACCGCTACATCCACACCAACCGCGACGTCCCCGAGAACCTCGACGCGACGAAAATGAAGCGGGCGATCTTCATTGCTGCTGCGTCCGGCTGGTATCTCGCGAACGTCGGGCAGGACGAGGTCCCGGTTCTAGCGGCTGCCATGGAAAATGAAGCGCTGGAGCGGAAAGCCGCCGCCCGTCGTTCGCCCAATCCGAATGCAGTGCAATTCGCACAGGCAGCGGAAACCGAAGAGGCGGCGTCGCTCGCCCGTTTCGGCCTGGTAGGGCCGCAGAGTACAGCCGACGCGCCCCCTGCGCACATCGAAGGCGTCGTCTATCGCCGCAAGCCAAACCCCAAGGGCCGATGACCGGCTTCGGCTATTCCTGGCTCGACGATCAGCTTGAGAAGGCCAAGCTTCCCCGCCCGAAGCTGCTCGATCGAGAGGCCCCTCGCGACGGGCCGAGCTTCGCCTACGAGGCACTTAATCTCGTCGACGGTAACCGAAGCGTTCAGGACATTGGCAACCAACTGACCGCTACCGTCGGGCCGGTGCCGATCGCCGAAGTTGCGGACTTCCTCGCGACCCTGCAGCGCGTCGGCCTGCTGGAGGCTCGCTGATGGACGATCTGGTCTCGACCGAATGGCTGGCCCAGAACCTGGGCAAGGCGGACGTCGCTGTCGTCGATTCCACCTGGCATATGCCCGCGACGAAGCGCAGCGGGCGCGAAGAATATCTTGCGGCGCACATCCCGGGGGCGCGGTTCCTCGACATCGATGCGGTCGCCGATACACACAGCCCCTGCCGCACATGCTTCCAAGCGCCGCCGACTTCGGACGTGCGATGGAGGCGCTTGGCGTAGGCCGGGACGACCGGATCGTGGTCTACGACAATTCCGCCACCCGCAACGCGGCGCGCGGCTGGTTCATGCTCCGCCATTTTGGGGCAGCGAATGTCGCCATCCTCGATGGCGGGCTGCCGAAATGGCTGGCGGAGGGCCGGCCGACCGAAAGCGGCGAGCCCAGGCCGCGGAAGGCGCGCTTCAGTGCCGCCGAGCGGCGCGGAGAGGTGGTCGACAAGCGCGATGTCGGCAGAGGTTTGGGAGTTCCGCTGGTCGATGCTCGTGGGCGGGGGCGCTTCGAGGGGAGCGAGCCGGACCCGCGTCCCGGCGTTGCTGCCGGCCATATCCCGGGCGCCCGAAATCTCCCATTCGCAGAGCTCTACAATCCCGACGGCACCTTCAAGTCGCGCGAGGAATTGCGCGAGCTGTTCGACAAGGCCGGTGTGAATCCGGACCGCCCGTTCGTGGCGAACTGCGGGTCCGGTGTAACCGCGAATTCACTGATCTTCGCGGCAAGGCTGCTCGGTAATCGCGATACTCGGCTCTACGACGGAAGCTGGAGCGAATGGGGCGCTGATCCCAATACGCCGAAGGAAACTGGTCCGGCCTAGCGGCGGATCAGGTCATCCAGACTAGCGAGGCCGTCGCGGATCGCTTCGGCGACCAGGTCGACCGCTGCGGGATGTGGTTCACGGCCGGTGCCGCGTACGCTGACGACCGCTTCCAGGCCAGCCGAGGCTTCGCCGATGACCCGTTCGGAGCGAATGTCGAAGCAGCGCCTGGCGGCTTCGCTGGCGAATTCGATCGCGTCGAATTCCTCGGCGTCGCAGGAGGGACCACCTCCGCCAGGCTCGAGGATGCGAAGCGCGCGCTGCAGGCCCGCGATGCGCGCGGCCAACTCGCCGCCGGCAACGGGGGCTTCGGAAGCGGCCTCGATCGAAAGGATCTGCAACATGCCCGCACTTGTCGCGCGCGGATGGTCAAGAAAGTGTGAACGCGTGCGCGCTCCTGCGAAGGCAGGAGCCTAGTTTATGGGATGAAGGACTACTGGGCTCCTGCCTTCGCAGGAGCACGAGAGCTAAGCCCCTGGTTGGCGTCGATGTCGCGGAGGATCCAGCCACGTTGGGGGATCGTCTCGATGAACTCCGCCCGCCCGAAGCGCTGCGCAGTTTCTTGCGGAGCTTCGAGATGAAAACGTCGATGATCTTCGGCTGCGGCTGGTCGTCGGCGCGGCGGTAGAGGTGCTTCAGAAGCATCGCCCGAGTCACGACATTGTTGCGTGCAAACGCCAGCAGCTCCAGCACGCGATATTCCATCTCGGTGATGCCGATGGGATGGCCGTCGATGCGGATCAGGCGCTGGACCTGGTCGACCGACAGGCGGCCGCCGCACAGGCTTTCCGGCATTTCCCCGCCGGTGGCCTTCAGCGATTGCAGCAGCTTCGACGCCGCCTCGTCGCTGTCTTCCGGCGAAACGCGTGTCGGCGCGCCGATCAGCGCCTGCTGGATCTCGCCCATGATCTGCTGGGCTTCCTCGACGAGGCGCGTGCCCTCCTCGAAACGGCGGCGCGACCGTTCGAGCATGGATTCGATTTCCACGAGGCGTGCGGAAAGTGTCTCTTCAGCCATGTCCTGCCTCGTTCCCCCAGATTGAATTACTGCGGGACCTGAGCGGATGCGACTTGCCCGTCAGATTCCGGCGCGTTCAAAATTGCCATGGTCGTCGGTCCCTTGTCCACGACGCGCGTGTCGGGATCGCTGGCGGTCGAGCGGGCGCCGACCAGCGCACGGTCGCGACCGGCCTTTTCAAGCAGATTCAATTCGCTCTGGCTGCGCGGAGCCGGGCCGCCGAACAAGGCGTCGACCGCCTGCTGCTGCGCATCCTGCGGGGTCAGCGCGACCGTGCCGGCGACCGGCGGGGTCAGCGTATAGTCGGGCGGGATCACCAGCGGCGCATTGCGCGCAACCTGAAATTCGTCCGGAGTCTGAGGCTTGCCGCCAATCACGCCGCAACCTCCAAGCACGAAGGCGGGGACGGCCAGAAGCGGGAGCAACTTACGCATGTTCGGCATTCTCCTTGGGAGCCTCTTTTACCAGGAAGGCCCGCAGTAACAGGATGGCGACGCCAATGCTAATCGCTGCATCGGCGACATTGAAGATGAAAAAGGGACGAAAGTCGCCGAAGTGCAAGTCGGCGAAGTCGACGACATAGCCGTGGCGGACGCGATCGAGGATGTTGCCGAGCGCTCCGCCCAGCACCATGCCGAGCGCGATCTGGTCCCAGCGCTTCTCCTCGCGCGTAATCCAGACCGCGACCCCGACCGCGATGGCAGCGGTCACGGCGACGAGACCCCAGCGCATGGCGTCGCTCGATGCCTGGAACAGGCCGAGCGATATCCCGTGGTTCTCCGTGTAGGTCAGGTTGAAGATCGGCAGGATCCGGATCTGCATGACATTGCGCAGGTCCAGCGGCCCGAGAACGATCCCCTTGGTGACCTGCTCAAGGATGAAGACGATCGCGGCGACGGTGAAGCCGAGAGCACCCTTACGCATTCAAAACGTCCTCGCAGCGGGCGCAAAGTTCGCCGTCCTCGGTGACTTCCGGCAGATAGCGCCAGCAGCGGCCGCACTTGTTGTTGTCGGTCTCGTCCACGCGGATGGAATCGCCTGCCTTCACTGACGAGACGATGAACAGTTCGGCGAGCTCTTCCAGCGAGGCTGGAAGTTCGGGCAAGGTCACAACCGCCTGCAGGCTGGACCCGATGACCTTTTCGCGGCGGAGCGGTTCGATCGCCTCGGTGACCTGCGTCCGGAGTTCGCGCAGCGCGGACCAACGGCCGTCGTCGGCGGGCACGTCCGGAATCTCCGGCCATTCCTGCAAATGCACGGACTCCGCATCCGGGTAGCGCGTGCCCCAGACCTCCTCGGTCGTGAACACCAGCACTGGAGCGAGCCAGCGGACAAGGCCCTGGAACAGCTCGTCGAGAACGGTGCGGTAGGCGCGGCGCTTTTCGGTCTGGAAACCGGTCTCCGCGTTCACTTCGCAGTAGAGGACGTCCTTGCGGATATCGAAATAGAAGGCCGACAGATCGTTATTGGCGAAGTCCGACAGCAGCCGCGTGTAGCTGTTGAAGTCGAAGTCGTTGACCGCCTGCCGCAGCTTCTTGTCCAGCTCCGCCGTCAGATGAAGCATGTACAGCTCCAGCTCCGGCATCGCCTCGATGCCGACCTTCTCCTCCTCGCGGAAATCGGCGAGCGCGCCGAGCAGATAGCGGAAGGTGTTGCGGAGCTTGCGATACTGATCGGCGACGCCGGCGAGGATTTCCTTGCCGATGCGATGATCCTCGGTGAAGTCGACCGACAGTGCCCACAGCCGAAGGATGTCGGCGCCATGCTCCTTCATCAGGTCGAGCGGGTTGACGGTGTTGCCGAGGCTCTTCGACATCTTGAGGCCCTTGGCATCCATCGTGAAGCCATGGGTCAAAACGGCGTTGAACGGCGCCCGGCCGCGCGTTCCGCAGCTTTCGAGTAGCGAGGACTGGAACCAGCCGCGATGCTGGTCGGAGCCTTCGAGGTAAAGGTCGGCGGGCCAGCGCTGCTCGGGCCAGCGTCCGCTTTCCAGCACGAAGGCGTGGGTCGATCCGCTGTCGAACCAGACGTCGAGAATGTCGGTGACCATCTCGTAATCGTCGGGGTTGCGATTGCCGAGAAAGGCGGCGGCGTTCTCCGCGTCCCACGCGTCGACGCCCTGTTCGCGGATGGCGGCGACGATGCGGTGGTTGACCTCGTGATCGACGAGGAGCTGACCGGTCTTGCGATCGACGAAGAGCGCGATCGGGACGCCCCAGGCGCGCTGACGGCTGAGCACCCAGTCGGGGCGCTGCTCGACCATCGAGCCGATGCGGTTGCCGCCCTTCTCCGGAACGAACCGAGTGTTGGCGATGGCGTTCAGCGCGAGCTGGCGAAGCGTCGCGCCGGTATCCTCGTCGATCGGGTCGGCGCCGCCTTCATTGTCCCAGCGCTGCTCGGCCCGTGTCTCGGGCGAGAATTGCGAGAGCGGTCGGTCGATGGCAACGAACCATTGCGGCGTGCAGCGGTAGATGACCTTGGCCTTCGACCGCCAGCTATGCGGATAGCTGTGCAGGAAGTCCGCGCTCGCCGCGAGCAAGGCGCCGGCCTCGCGCAGGTCGGAGCAGATCGGGCCGTCCGGCGCGTTGAACTTGTTGTTGATGACGCTGCCCTGCCCGCCGAGCCACAGCCAGTCGGGCCGATAGAAGCCCGCCGCATCGACCGCGAAGACCGGGTCGATGCCGTTCGCCTTGCACAGCTCGAAATCGTCCTCGCCATGATCCGGCGCCATGTGAACGAGGCCCGTGCCCTGATCGGTAGTCACGAAGTCGCCCGGCAGGAACGGACGCGGCTTGGCGAAGAAGCCGCCCAGGTGGTGCATCGGGTGCTTGGCCGATGCGCCCGCTAGTTCCGAACCTTTCAGGTTGCCCGCAAGATCGTACGTATCCGAGTCCGGATACCAGCCCGCATCATGCAGGCGCTTATCGACGGACTTGTGAAGGTCTCCGGCGACCAAGATCGTGCCGCCCGGATATCTCCAAAGTTCGTACTCGACGTCCGGATTGAATGCGATGCCCTGATTGACGGGAATCGTCCAAGGCGTGGTCGTCCAGATGACCGCGAATACGGGACCTTGGCCTAACGCAGTTTGCAGCGCGGGCGAGTTTGGCGCCTCAACAATCTCGAACGCCACGTCGATCTGGGTCGAGGTGATGTCCTCATATTCGATCTCGGCTTCGGCCAGTGCGGTCTTCTCGACCGGAGACCACATCACGGGCTTGGCGCCGCGATAGATCTGGCCGCTTTCGGCGAACTTCATCAGCTCGGAGACGATCGTCGCTTCCGCCTGGAAATCCATCGTCAGGTACGGATTGTCCCAGTCGCCGCCGATGCCGAGCCGTTTCAGCTGCCCGCGCTGCGTGTCGACCCAATGCTGGGCATAGGCGCGGCACTCGGCGCGGAATTCCTTGACCGGCACCTCGTCCTTGTTGAGCTTCTTCTTGCGGTACTGCTCCTCGACCTTCCACTCGATCGGAAGGCCGTGGCAGTCCCAACCGGGCACGTAGGGCGCGTCTTTGCCCAGCAAAGTCTGGGTGCGCACGACCATGTCCTTGAGTATGTGGTTCAGCGCATGGCCGATGTGCATGTCGCCATTGGCGTAGGGCGGGCCGTCGTGAAGGATGAACTTCTCGCGGTCGGCGCGATTGACACGCACCTGCTGGTAGATGTCGCCTTCCAGCCAGCGGGCGAGAATCGCCGGCTCCTTCTGCGGCAGGCCGGCCTTCATCGGAAAGTCGGTCTTGGGCAGGAAGACGGTCGGGCGATAATCCCGCTTCAATTCGGTCGTGTCAGGGCTGTCGGCCATTGCGCGCGGCTCTAGCGGCTGAGGTGGGAGATGCAAACCTGCCCGTCATTGCGAGGAGCCGAAGGCGACGCGGCAATCCAGCTGGATTGCTTCGCTTCGCTCGCAATGACGAGAAGGTGTCTTATTTCGTGGCTTCTCTCCGTCGCTTCAATCCTGCCTCGGCGGCATCCTGCTCCGCTTGCGTGCGGATGTCGTGATTGGGGCGGAGCGCCGGACCGACCGTCCAGATGTCGTCCACCCAGACGTAGCCCTTGAACGTCGATGGGATCTTGCCGAGTTGTTCTGGCAAGGTCAGGCCCATCCCGCGCTTGTCGCCGTAGGGCCGACGATGAGAATGCGGGCGCCCACCTTGTCCATCCGCTGGATGGTGCGGTTGGGCCAGCCCCAGAAGGCCCATTGGCGGTTGAGCGGGACGATCAGGATGCCGTTGCGGCAGCTTTGCGGGACGATCGAGGTCCAACCAAGCTTCAGATAGTCCATCGTGCACGCCTTGGCGCCCTCCTTGCTCCAGGCGAAGGCGTCCGGATAAATCTGCCGGATCCGGTCGACCGGGCCGGGCGCTCCGTAGAATATGTCCTTGCGGGCGACGACGTCGCGGCGCGCGGCTTTGAGGGCCACACCGAGCTGGTCGGCTTCCCCGCGTCCGTGCCCTTGAAGTTGAAGATGATCGGCGAGGACGGAAGCGCGTTTAGCGCCTCCTGAAGCGTCGGGATGGTGCCGACCTGGCGGCCGCGGAACGGGAAGGTCTTCCCGCTGTCCGCCGTGTAGCCGTAGCCGGGATCCAGCAGCTTGACCTCGGCAATGGTCTTGTCACGGATGTTGCCCTTGCCATTGGTGCGGCAATCGACCGTCCAGTCGTGGAAGACCGCGATCTGTCCATCTTTGGTCGGGCGATATCGATCTCGACCACGTCAGCACCCATCTGCCGCGCCGCCTGCATCGAGCGGACGGTGTTCTCAAGGTAATCGTGCACTGGCTGCTCGATCCGCGTCGCGGTGCAATCGTCGCGCTTCAGATCCGTGTGGTCGAACAGCTGCGAAACCCCGCGATGGGCGATCAGGCGGACACCGCCAGGCGAGGTTCCGGCCAGCCAGCTGGCATTGATGAACGTAAAGACGAGCAGGATGATCGCGCCCGCAAAGGCGACGAGCCGGATCCAGCCCTTCATTCAGGCAGTGCTAAAAGCCGCCTTGCCTCGTCCGCATCCTGTTTCATGCGCTCGGCCAGCTCCCCCATGCTGTCGAACTTCATCTCCGGTCGGATGTAATGATGCAAGCCCACTTCGATGGTGCGGCCGTAGAGGTCGCCGCTGAAGTCGAAGAGGTTGGCTTCGAGCAGCTCGACCGGGGGTCGAACATCGGGCGGACGCCGAGGCTGGCGACGCCGGGATATTCGCTGCCGTCGTCGAGCCGGACGCGGACGGAGTAGATGCCGTAAGCGGGGCGCTGATAGTCGGAGAGGCGGATGTTCGCGGTCGGGCAGTTGAGCTCGGCCCTCCCCGCCCGTCGCCGCGCTCGACAACGCCTTCGATGGCATAGGCACGCGTCAGCAGGCGGGTGGCCATGCCCATATCGGCGGCGATCAGCGCCTCGCGGATACGGCCGGACGAGACGCGCTCGCCTTCGATGAGGACCTGGGAGACGGCTTCGGCGGTTACGCCGTGGCGCTCGCCGATGTCCCTCAGGAGGGCGACGTCGCCGGAGCGGCCCTTGCCGAAGCTAAAGTCGTCACCGGTCACGACACCCACGGCTCCGATGCGCTTCACCAGCACGTCCGCGACGAATTGCTCCGCGTCCATCGCGGCAAGTTCGGCACCGAAGCGAAAGACCAGCATGGCGTCCGCGCCGGCATGGGCGAAGAGGCTCTCCCGCTGGTCGAGCGTGGTAAGGCGGAACGGCGGAACGTCCGGCCTGAAGTGGCGCACCGGGTGCGGGTCGAAGGTGGCGACGATCACCGACCGCCGAAGGTGAAAGCCGAGCGCGATCGCCCTGCTCACCACCGCCTGGTGGCCGAGGTGGAAGCCGTCGAAATTGCCGAGCGCGAGGACGGCGCCGCGAAACTCTTCGGGAATGGGCTGGTCGTGGTACAGGCGCTGCATCGCGCGCGGCTCTATCGGCGCAGCGCCGCCATCGCAAATCAGTGCGTCGGCAAATGCTTTTTCAGGAGCCGGTACTCGTGCACAGCCAGCGCAATCACGAACGCGTCGAGGACCGAAAGCAGGAGCAGGCCGACGTCCTGCGTGAAGCTGTAGCGGTAGAGCTGGTAGACGATGAATGCGCTGAACACGACGAAGCAGGCCGGATAGGCCCACAGCTTCTCGCGCAGGAGGCCGATCACCACTGCCAGCTTCAGCAGACCATGGGTGAACAGATAGAAGGCGTAGAAATGCTGGGTTTCCAGCGAGAAGCTATGCGCGAGCTTCATTGCCGTGCTCGCCACCCAGTCCTGCGGGTCCTGAAGCCGCTCCTCGGTAATGAACCGGCTGAGGAAGTTGATGATCGAATCGTGAGCCACGAGATAAAGGGCGATGCCGCTGGCCATTTCCACGAGCGCGTAGAAGCCCTTAAGGCCCACGGTCAGTACGAACAGGCCATGAATCCGGCGCTCTTTCATGGCCGCGGCGGCTACACGGGCCGACGCTTGACTTGAAGCCCCCAAATCCTATTTCGCACCTATCCCGATCCACCGGTTCCGGCGGCGCATTCGTGCGCGCGTCGGTTTTTCGTTTGGAAACAGGGCTTTTCTAGCGACGAGATGGGGCGGTTGGCGCCCTGTGGAGCTTGAAGAAGGGTAGAGAATGGCTCGTATTGCCGGGGTTAACATCCCCACCAACAAGCGCGTTGAAATTGCGCTGACCTACATCCACGGCATTGGCCGCACGACGGCCAAGAAGATCGCGGCAGACCTGGGTATTGCTCCCGAGCGCCGTGTCCAGGACCTGACCGACCAGGAAGTCCTGCACATCCGCGAGGCGATCGATCGCGATCAGACGGTCGAGGGCGACCTCCGCCGCCAGACTGCGATGAACATCAAGCGTCTTATGGACCTCGCCTGCTACCGTGGCCTCCGCCACCGCAAGGGCCTTCCAGTCCGCGGCCAGCGCACGCACACCAATGCGCGCACCCGCAAGGGCAAGGCCAAGCCGATCGCCGGAAAGAAGAAGTAATAGCAGCAGCGACCGTCCGGGGACGGTTGCGCCGCTATTACTCCGCCGGATGGCGAGTTGAGCGAGGCGCGACGCCCCAGCACGACTTTTGAAGGATGTAAGAACGAATGGCCCAGGCACCGCAGCGTCTCCGTAGGCGGGAACGCAAAAACATCACCAGCGGCGTGGCACACGTGAACGCCAGCTTTAACAACACCATGATCACCATCACCGACGCGCAGGGCAATGCGATTGCCTGGTCGAGCGCCGGAATGATGGGCTTCAAGGGCAGCCGCAAGTCGACGCCGTACGCGGCGCAGGTTGCCGCCGAAGATGCGGGCAAGAAGGCCGCCGAGCACGGCGTCCGCACGCTCGAGGTCGAGGTCAAGGGTCCAGGTTCGGGCCGCGAGAGCGCCCTTCGCGCACTCCAGGCGGTCGGATTCACAATCACTTCGATCCGCGACGTCACGCCGATCCCGCACAACGGCGTCCGTCCGAGCAAGCGCCGCCGCGTCTGACGCGGCCACTGCCGTCGCCGCCGGGTCGAAATCCGGCGGCAGTTTGAATTTTACGGGCGGGACTCCCACCTCCCCGCCCAGGCTAGGGAAGAAACATGGCCGTCAACGCGAAGAACTGGCAGGAACTCAAGAAGCCGAACGCGCTGGAGCGCAAGCAGGGCTCGGGCGACGCTCGCCGCCGCGCCGTTTTCGTCGCCGAACCGCTGGAGCGCGGTTTCGGAATGACGCTCGGCAACTCGCTGCGCCGCGTCCTTCTGTCGTCGCTTCAGGGCGCGGCAGTCACCTCGATCAAGATCGAAGGCGTGCTGCACGAATTCTCGAGCCTCGCGGGTGTCCGCGAGGATGTCACCGACATCGTGCTCAACGTGAAGCAGATCGCGCTCAAGATGGAAGGCGAAGGCCCGAAGCGTCTGGCGCTGTCCGCGACCGGCCCGGCGGAAGTCACCGCGGGCATGATCCAGGCGACCGGCGACATTGAAGTCACCAACCCGGATCTCGTCATCTGCCACCTCGACGATGGCGCGACGCTCAACATGGAACTGACGGTCGACATCGGTAAGGGCTACGTCCCCGCCGCCGCCAATCGTCCCGCCGACGCGCCGATCGGCCTCATCCCGGTCGACGCGCTGTACAGCCCGGTCCGCCAGGTTGCGTACAAGGTCGAGAACACCCGCGTCGGACAGGAGCTCGACTACGACAAGCTCAACCTGACGATCGAGACCGACGGCACGGTGACCCCGGAAGACGCGCTGGCCTATGCGGCCCGCATCCTCCAGGACCAGCTGCAGCTGTTCGTCCACTTCGACGAGGGCCAGGTCCGTCAGGCCGCGCCATTGACCGCCGGCATTGCGGTCCCGTCGGCTGCCGAGACGACCACCGACACCAACCAGCTCAACCGTTACCTCCTGAAGAAGGTCGACGAGCTGGAGCTTTCGGTCCGTTCGGCGAACTGCCTGAAGAACGACAACATCATCTACATCGGCGACCTGGTTCAGAAGACCGAGGCCGAGATGCTCCGTACGCCGAACTTCGGCCGCAAGAGCCTCAACGAGATCAAGGAAGTCCTTGCCTCGATGGGCCTGCGCCTCGGCATGGACATCCCGGGCTGGCCGCCGGAGAACATCGAAGAGATGGCGAAGAAGCTTGAGCAGGAAATGCTCGGCTAATCACGCCGGACTTCGCTGGAAATAAGAGGGCCGTCCCGCTGGGGCGGCCCTTTTCTTGTTAACCGACGTCGAAGCAAGGGCGGACACGGGCGCCATAAAGGCGCCAGCGCAGTCCTCGCCAAAGTCGCAGTATTGACGGCCCAAGTCGGGCGGGACGAGACGGCAAATGAACTTCGGCCTGCGCTTCGAACCAGGCGTGCAAAGCCGGCAATTCCCTCTTCAAGCGCTCGAGCGCTGACGTTCTGAAGGGCTCATCCAACGACTTGGAATAATGGATGACCGACGCGCCCTGCATCGGCGGGGTCGCGTCCTGTCCGCTGATGAACCCCTGGAAGAACATGCAATGCTCAGTCTGACTCAGGTGGCGCCATGGCAAGTTCAGCCTCAGAACGACCGGCGTCAGGATCACTTGGTCAGCGAAGTGAAATGCCCCATTGGACTGCGCGATCCGGCTTCCGAGCAGCCGGGAGAATGCCGATGCGTACGCCTGAGCGAACCCGCTGCCCTTCCGCCAAGCGAACAGGCCGGAATTGAAGTACATGCGTTGCTCAGGACGACCGTCCTCACGATCGACCCAGGGAACGCTCTCAAACTTGAGGCCGAACAGGTCGCAGACCTTCTGCCAATATGCGATGTTAGCAGAGGAACCGCGTCGAATAGCCGGCGGGAGCCATTCACTGCGAGCCGCAAAGTCCGCGCCACGAAGGTCGAAAGCCATCGGTTCGGCCGCGAACAGTATGTCGCTGTCGGCCCATACGATCGTATCCGTATTCGCCCTTCGCTCCGCGACGCTGACGGCGGCCACCTTGTTGGCATATCCGAGCCAGGGCGAGGGGTTGTCTCCCGACGCCTTGATGACTTGAACTCCTAGCGAAACTAGCTCCTCTTGCGTTTCCGCTTTCAATGGCGCCCCTGCCCGGCCGACGACTGCAATCGCTGGGATGTGGGCATACTTGCCGCCAAAGTACCGCAGCGAGCGGATCATCAGAAGCGTCTGGGTCTCCAGCCGGCCTGCCTCGATGCAGCAGACCAGCGTCACTTCGGGCGTCATCTTGCGGCGAGGGTCTTGAAACGTCGTGCAACGCTCAATGGCGTGCGAAGAAATGAGATCTGGTCCAGGCGGCCCGGCGTCACGTCGGATCGTGAGGACCTCTGAAACGAAAGATTGGCAAACACTGTCGTGAGCTCCGGGTGGGCGCGCCGGAACCAAACGTACGCTCCGTCGATCCCCGGCTTGACCGCAGGGTCAAATCCCGGCTCGGTCATAGCCTTGGGATCGGCTGGCGCGGCAAGAAAGGCGGCTAGATAGCTATCGAGCAGTTGAACGGCACGGCGGCTGAAGCCCATACAATGCGAGCCGACGACATAGTCGCCGTCCTCCGCCAGCTCGTTCCATCCGCCGTAGAAGATATCGCAGTCCGGAACCTCGTAAGTTCCGGCTTCAGGAAGGAAAGAGCAGTCATCCTCAAGGATCAAGAGACTTTCCTTGGCCCGCGCCGCTTCCCGTACGGCCCGCGCGTGGCTTTGAAAACAACCATGTGCGCCGATGCTGATAAACGGGCCTGAAACGACAGGGCGCGAGGCGACCAGGAAATCCGATTCGTCGGGAGTCCAGCCGAGTGGCCGAAGGTCCCGCTTGATCTCACGCTTGCGGTCGGGCCGGTCCGCGAGGTTGATCACTCGAACGCGATCGAAGAATGTGAAGACGCTGGATTGCACGGGCAAACTCCCCCAATGCCGTAAACTAACGGTTAACACGAATTAACAAACTGCGCTATTAATATCTGGAACTAAGGCTAGCCCCGCTCACCACCCCACCCAAAAGAGAGCGCAATCCTCGTGATCGCCATCAGGGTCGCCGCAATGTCGGCAGGCATCGGCGGAGGGTAACAACCAACGCAAGAATTTACGCAACATCTCTAAGCCAAGTCTCGACTGGTCGCGGCCACTATCACCCGCTTCGAACAGCGACTAGTCATCGCACTGGGAAAAGGAGCCGAAATGGCGGAGCGATTTGAGCGGCATCGGCAGCCGTGGAAGCCGGAGGAACTCGCGAAGTTGCGGACGCTCGCGGCGAAGGGGATGGCGCTGAAGCAGCTCGCGAAGGCGCTGACCCGCAGTGAAGAGTCCATCAAGCAGAGGGCCAAGGAAGACGGGCTGAAGATCGTAAAATTGCGCTGAAGGGGGATCGCATATGAGGAGCGTGCTCGTGCTTGCGTTGGCAGTTTGCGCACAGGGCGCGGCCGCCCAGACAGTCGCCGGATCGGCCGCGTCCACCCGGGCCCCGCGGGAAATCCGGTCACTGTCGAATCCTATTATCGCGCCAAGTGGGGCAGCGCGGAGGAGTTCAAAAAACTCTACCGCAAAAATGAAGCATCGATGCTGATCGAGATGCAGCGGCAAGGCTTCATCAAGGAGCTCCGCTTCGACGAGCCGTTCACGCACATCCCGGGCGACAACCGGTGGGATATTCGCGCGACCATTGTTTACCGGGATGCGCCGGCGGCGGTGGAGCTCGGCGGCGCCTGGGACGAGGCATGGGAGGCCACGAGTAAGCGCCTGCGGCCCGACAAGAAGGTCCTCGACGCAGAAGAGAAGCGGCGGTTCGAGCTACTCGAAGATCATTGGGACATCATCGTGTCGTCGTTCGACCCGAAGCCCTCATCGCCCTAAATCCCGTAGCGTCGCCGCGAGCGTGACCGCGTCAGCCGCGCTTCGGCAAGCCGCGAAAATCGTGTCGTCACCGCAGATGGTGCCGACGATCTCCGGAAACGGCGATTCATCGAGCGCCACTCCGACGAGATGCCCGGTGCCCGGCGGCGTCTTGAGGACGACGATCGTTGCAGCAACGTCGATCGTGTGGACCCAGTCGTGCAGAACCGCGGCGAGCCGAGACGGCGAGCCGCCATTCGCCCCGTGCGGTCGGGGAGCGCATAACTCGTAACTCCGTCACGGCGGACCTTGAGCGCGCCGAGCTGCTCGAGGTCGCGGGAGACGGTCGCCTGGGTCACCTCGAAGCCGAGGCTCACGAGGCGCGACGCAACCTCCTCCTGACTTGCGAGCGCATGCTCACGGATCAGTTCGGCGATGGCCTTCTGCCGGCGCTCCTTCAATTCGGTCATCTGAATGTCTATGCATTAACTTGCATATTTATGCAAATGCGTGAATAGCGCCGTCCCTCATGATTCGAACGGCCATCCTTGGAGCCTCGGGCTATGTCGGCGGCGAATTGCTGCGGCTTCTTGCTGCTCACCCCGAGCTGCGAGCAACGAAGGTGTTCGGTGAGAGCAAGGCTGGGCGTCCGGTAGCGGAGACGCATCCGCACCTCGCGGCGGCTTATGCAGGATCGTTCGCGAAGTTCGACGAGACTGCGCTGGCGAACGTGGACCTGGTCTTCGCCGCTTTGCCTCACGGGCATAGTCAGGCGATCGCGCAGGCTATTCTCGATCGCGGAATCCCGTTCGTCGATCTCGGCGCGGACTTCCGGCTCGACGACGCCGAAACCTACGAGCGCTGGTACGGCAATGCGCACGAGGCCCCGGCCCTGCTCGAAACGTTCGTGTACGGCATCCCGGAGCTGAACCGGGCGGCGATCCGTGGTGCGAAGGCGGTGGCTGCCGCCGGATGCTACGCCACGGCGGCGATCCTTGCGTTGAAGCCTCTGGTGGACAGCGGACTCGTCAACTCGGAGAGCTTGATCGTCGACGCCGCCTCCGGAGTCAGCGGAGCGGGCCGCGAGGCGAAGGAAGCGACCGGCTTCAGCACGGTCGACGGAAACTTCGCCGCCTACGGATTGCTCAGTCACCGTCATACGGCCGAAATGGAAATGGCGTTGGGAGCGACCGTACTGTTCACGCCCCACCTTGTCCCGATGACCCGCGGCATCCTCGCCACTTGCTACGGCGAGGCGACCGGCAGTGGCGATCCGCTGGAGGCGCTGAAGGGCGCCTACGCCGGTGAGCCGTTCGTGCACGTCACGGATGCTTCGCCCGCGACCAAATGGGTCTCTGGCTCCAACGGTGTGCAGGTCACGGCGCGGTACGACGAGCGGACAGGACGTGTGCTCGCACTGTCCGCGATCGACAATCTCGGAAAGGGCGCGGCGGGCCAGATGGTCCAGTGCGCCAATCTCATGCTCGGCCTCGAGGAGACGGCCGGGCTCACTGCAATCGGAGTGTATCCATGAGCGTAACCGCGGCCGAAGGCTTCGTCGCGGCCGGCTGCCACGCCGGCATCAAGAAGCGGCGCTTCGACATGGCGCTGCTGGCGACCGACGACCGCCAACCGGTCGCCTGCGCGGCCGTGTTCACGCAGAACAAGTTTGCGGCGCCGCCGGTCGAGCTCGGCCGCAAGCTGCTCGAAGCGAATGGCGGCAAGGCGACGGCGGTGATCGTGAATTCCGGCAACGCCAATGCTGGCACCGGCGCGTCGGGCTACAAGGACGCGCAGCTCATGGGCACGGCTGCGGGCGACGCGCTCGGCGTGGACGCGAGCCAGGTTCTGGTCTGCTCGACGGGCATCATCGGTACGCCGCTGCCGATGGAGCCGATCCTCCATGCGACGCCGAAGCTCGCCAAGAAGCTGTCGGTCGAAGGTGGCCATGACGCGGCTCGCGGCATCCTCACCACCGACCACAAGCCGAAGGAGGTCCTGATCAAGGGAGCGACCTTCACGCTCGGCGGTATGGCCAAGGGATGCGGCATGATCGCGCCGAACATGGCGACGATGCTCGCGTTCCTGACCACCGATGCCGACGTTCCGCGAGAGCTGATCCAGAAGGTGCTGCGCTCGGCCTCCGACGCGACGTTCAACACGCTGAACGTCGACGGCGCGACCTCGACCAACGACACGGCGATGGTGCTGGCGTCGGGCAAGCGCGGGAAGGCCAGCCACGAAGAGTTCGGCAATGCGCTTCTAGCCGCCTGCGAGGACCTGACCATGCAGATGGCGCGCGATGCCGAAGGCATGACGCGGATCGCTCGACTGGTCGTCACCGGCGCGGCCAACGACAATGAAGCGAAGATCGCGGCGAAGAACATCGTCGAGAACAACCTCGTGAAGTGCAGCTGGTACGGCGGCGATCCTTATTGGGACGGCTCATGGCGGCTGCAGGTTCGGCCGGCGTCGAGCTGGACGTCGCCAAGTCGCGGGTCGCGTACGGCGGAATCATTGTCGCCAAGGGCGGTGCGGGTATCGCCCATGACGGCGTCGCGCTCGCCCGGCACATGATGGGCGACGAGGTCCAGATCGAGGTCCACCTCGGCGCGGGCAAGGCATCCGCGAAGATGATCGGGATCGACCTCGGCCCGGCTACATCAAAGAAAACAGCAAGACGTCATGACCCCGGAGAGACCGCGCACGTCCTCGTCGAGGCGCTGCCCTACATCCGGCAGTGGGCCGGCAAGTCGATCGTCGTGAAGCTCGGCGGGGCGGCGATCGATCGTGAGTCCGACCTCGCGCTGGCGCAAGACGTGCTCCTGCTTCGGAGCGTCGGCGTGCGCTGCGTGCTCGTCCACGGCGGCGGGCCGCAGGTGGACACGATGCTCCGCCGCGTCGGCAAGGAGCCGGAGTTCCGTGACGGCCTTCGCGTCACTGATGAAGAGACGCTCGAGATCGTCCGCATGGTGCTGGTCGGCAAGATCAACCGCGACCTCGTCTCGACCATCAACAGCCAGGCCGGCGAAGAGCCGGTCGCGGTTGGCGTGTCGGGTGAAGATGCGGGACTGCTGACGGTGACGCCCGCCGACGCCGCGCTTGGCTTCGTGGGAAATGTCACGGGCGTCCGCGCGGAACTGCTTCATCGCCTGCTCGACGACGGCCTGACGCCGGTGGTTTCGACCATTGGCGCCAATGCCGCGGGTCAGCCGTACAACGTCAATGCGGACGAGGCCGCGCGGGCGATCGCGGTCGCGATGAAGGCGGAGAAGATCGTCTACCTGACCGCTGTTCCGGGCCTGCTCGAAAATCCGAAGGACGAGAGCACGCTCGTGCAGCGGCTCACCTCATCGGAGCTTCGCGAGCGGCTCAGCCATGAAAGCGTCGGGAAAGGCATGATCCCGAAGCTCAAGGCCTGTGCCGATGCGGTCGATCAGGGCGTCGGCGGTGCGCACATCATCGACGGCCGCGTACACCATTCGCTGCTGATCGAACTTCTGACCGACCATGGCGTCGGCACGATGGTCAAGCGGGAGGCGAACTGGTGAAGCATCTCCTCGCCATCCGCGACCTTTCGGCGGACGATCTCAACGCGATCCTCGCCTTGTCCGAAGCGCCGTACACGCACTCACTGCAGAACAAGGGCGTAGCGCTCTACTTCGAGAAGCCGAGCGCACGCACGCGTAACTCGATGGAGGTCGCCGCGGCGCAACTTGGCGGTCACCCCGTCTATTTGCAGCCGAACGAGCTTGGCATCGGCGAACGCGAGAGCGTCGAGGACGTTACCCGCACCCTCGCCTGCTACCACGCTGTCATCGCGGCGCGGGTGTTCGATCATGACCTGCTGGAGCAGATGGCTGCGCTCAATGCCGCGCCGGTGCTCAACATGCTGTCGGCGTCCGACCATCCTCTCCAGGCGCTCGCCGACTTGCTGACCATCAAGCAACTGACCGGCCGCATTGAGGGCGTGAAGATCGCCTTTGTCGGCGAGGCCAACAACGTCGCGCGTTCGCTGGCAGAGGGCTGCGCGCTGCTCGGCGCGACGCTCAATATCGCCAGCCCGCCCGGATACGGCTTTGCCGCACCTATGCTGGCCGTGAACCAGGTCGTCGATCCTGCTGAGGCGATGGATGGAGCGGACGTCGTCTACTCGGACGTATGGGTGTCGATGGGAGATGAAGACAGCGACGAGCGCCGAGAGGTGTTCGCGCCCTACCAGGTCAATGCCGGCCTAATGGCGAAAGCGCCAAACGCGCCGTTCCTGCACTGCCTCCCAGCCCGCCGCGGCGAGGAAGTCACCGCCGACGTGATCGACGGCCCCAATTCCGCGGTCTGGCGTCAGGCCGAGAACCGGATGCATACGGCGCGCGGAGCGATGCTCTGGCTCACCGGCGCCACTGCCTGAATTTCGAGGAAGAATGATGACCAACAAGAAGCTGAAGGTGGTGCTCGCCTATTCCGGCGGTCTCGACACCTCGATCATCCTGAAGTGGCTGCAGACCGAATATGACGCGGAGGTCGTGACCTTCACCGCCGACCTCGGCCAAGGCGAGGAAGTCGAGCCCGCGCGGCGCAAGGCCGAGATGCTGGGCGTGAAGCCGGAGAACATCTTCATTGACGACCTGCGCGAAGAGTTCGTCCGCAACTTCGTCTTCCCGATGTTCCGCGCGAACACGGTCTACGAGGGACAGTATCTGCTCGGCACGTCAATCGCCCGTCCGCTGATCGCAAAGCGCCAGATCGAGATTGCGCGGCAGGTTGGCGCCGACGCAGTCTGCCACGGGGCGACCGGCAAGGGCAACGATCAGGTCCGGTTCGAGCTAGGCTATTATGCGCTGGAGCCGAACATCCGCGTGATCGCTCCGTGGCGCGAGTGGAAGCATGCGAGCCGCGAGGCGCTGATCGACTTCGCCGAGAAGCACCAGATCCCGATCGCCAAGGACAAGCGCGGCGAGGCGCCCTTTTCGATTGATGCGAACCTCCTGCACTCGTCTTCCGAGGGCAAGGTGCTGGAAGACCCGTCGCTCGACGCGCCGGAATATGTCCACCAGCGGACGATTTCGCCTGAGGACGCACCGGACGAAGCGACCACGATCACGATCGACTTCGAACGCGGCGATCCGGTGGCGATCGATGGCGAGAAGCTCTCGCCCGCATCGTTGCTGGAGAGGCTCAACACGCTTGGTCACGATAATGGCATCGGCCGCCTTGACCTGGTCGAGAACCGCTTCGTCGGGATGAAATCGCGCGGCGTTTATGAGACGCCCGGGGGACGATCCTACTCGCGGCACATCGCGGGATTGAGAGCATCACCGTCGATGGCGGCGCGATGCATCTCAAGGACGAGCTGATGCCGCGCTACGCCAGCCTCATCTACAACGGCTTCTGGTTCTCGCCGGAGCGCGAGATGCTCCAGGCCGCGATCGACAAGAGCCAGGAGCATGTCACCGGCCGCGTCACGATGAAGCTCTACAAGGGCAATGCGACCGTCATCGGTCGGGAGAGCGAGCATTCGCTCTACGACCAGGATCTCGTCACGTTCGAGGAAGGCACCGGCGACTACGACCAGCGCGATGCGGCGGGATTCATCCGGTTGAACGCTCTGCGGCTAAGGACTCTGGGCCAGCGAGCGCGGCGGCTAAAGGCCTAAGTCGGCCTTCGCTTTCGCGATCTGCTCCCGAACACGTTCGGGGCAGTGCCGCCATAACTTGTGCGGCTGCGCACCGATGCATCGACGCTGAGGACATCGAAAACCCGTTGGTCGATACGCGCGTCGATTGCCTTGAGCGCGTTCAACGGAAGCTCGTTTAGACCGCAGCCGCGATCCTCGGCAGCTTTCACGGCTGCGCCAGTGACGTGATGCGCCTCGCGGAACGGCACGCCGGCCTCGCGCACCAGCCAGTCGGCCAGGTCCGTTGCGGTCGAGAACCCCTGCTCTGCCGCCGCCCGCATGCGCTCTGGCACGAACTCACAGGTCTCGATCATCCCGCCGAGCGCCTGGATCGAGATCGTCAGCAGGTCGGCCGCGTCGAACACCGGCTCCTTATCATCCTGCATGTCCTTCGAATAAGCGAGGGGCAGGCCCTTCATCGTCACCATCAGCGACGTGAGGCAGCCGATGATCCGGCCGCTGTGGCCTCGCACCAACTCGGCAGCATCGGGGTTGCGCTTCTGCGGCATGATCGACGAGCCGGTAGAGAATGAGTCGGATAACCTTACGAAGCCGAACTGCGGGCTTGCCCAAATGATCAGTTCCTCGGCAAGTCGCGACAGGTGGAGGCTGCACTGAGCTGCTGCCGACAGATAATCTAGCGCGAAATCACGGTCGGATACGCTGTCGAGGCTGTTCGCCGTGGGACGGTCGAACCCGAGCGCTTTCGCCGTTGTATCCCGATCAAGCGAGAATCCCGTACCTGCAAGCGCGGCCGCACCAAGAGGGCTGTCGTTCATGCGCCGCCGCGCATCCACAAAGCGGGACACGTCGCGCCGAAGCATCTCGTAATAGGCCAGCAGATGATGGCCAAGCGTCACCGGCTGCGCGACCTGCAGGTGCGTGAATCCCGGCATGACGGTGTCGGCATGACGATCCGCGACATCGACGAGAGCGCGCTGCAGTTCACGAATGTTGGCGGCGGCTTCATCGCAAGACGTCCGCACCCACATCCGAAAGTCCGTCGCAACCTGGTCGTTGCGTGAGCGCGCCGTGTGGAGGCGCCCAGCCGCCGGGCCGATCAATTCCGTCAGCCGGTGCTCGACGGTCATGTGGATGTCCTCGAGCTCGACGCGCTCGGGCACGCCGTCCCGCTCGAACTCACCGGCGATGGTGTCGAGACCCTTCAGGATCGCCTCGGCGTCCTCGGCGCCGACGATGCCCTGGTCGCGCAGCATCGCCGCGTGGGCCTTCGACGCCTCGATGTCCTCCCGCCACAATCTTTTGTCGAAGCCGATCGACGCATTGATTTTCGTCATCAGGTCCGACGCAGCACCGCGGAAGCGGCCGCCCCAGGTCTTCTGGCTTGGGAGTTGGTCGGACATGCCGATGCGTTGCCACGCGTGCTACAAGGGGTCAAACCATGCCGCCGCGCCGGGTCGTTTCGGACGCGCGCCGCAAACCTTCGCGATGTCATCGCGCTGTCAGGGAAATCCTGATACTGGCTGTCGACGTCACGACCCGAGTCCGATGCGTTTGGTGGACGCGTATCTCTGCCGATCGGCCCCCACTCGCGACACCGACGCCGGTCTCGCCGGCCGGCACTCCACCCCCGGGAGGGCTCAAATGAGCTACATCACCACAAAGGACGGCACCGAGATCTTCTTCAAGGATTGGGGCCCGAAGGACGCGCAACCGATCGTCTTCCACCACGGCTGGCCGCTCAGCGCGGACGACTGGGACGCCCAGCTGATGTTCTTCCTCGACAAGGGATACCGGGTCGTCGCTCACGACCGTCGCGGACATGGACGGTCGACCCAGACTGACGGCGGCAACGAGATGGACACATACGCCTCCGACGTCGACGATCTGGTCACCGGGCTCGGCCTGACGAACGCAGTCCATATCGGCCATTCGACCGGCGGCGGCGAAGTGACTCGCTACGTCGCTCAGCACGCCAAGGGCCGGGTCGCCAAGGCTGTTCTGGTCGACGCGGTCCCGCCGGTGATGGTCAAGAAGGAGTCCAACCCGGGCGGCACGCCGATCGAAGTGTTCGATGAATATCGCGCCGCGGTCGCCAGCCATCGTTCGCAGGCGTTCCTCGATATCCCGACCGGGCCGTTCTACGGTTTCAACCGTCCGGGCGCGAAGGTGTCGGAAGGCATCATCCGCAACTGGTGGCGGCAGGGCATGATGGGCAGCATCAAGGCCCACTACGAATGCGTGAAGGCCTTCTCGGAAACGGACTTCACTGAAGACCTGAAGTCGATCGAGATACCGGTGCTCGTCATCCACAGCGAAGACGACCAGATCGTGCCTTATGCGGACTCGGGTCCCTTATCGGCCAAGCTGCTGAAGAATGGCACGCTCAAGACCTTCAAGGACCTGCCGCACGGGCTGTGCACGACTCATCCGGAAATCGTGAACCCGGTGCTGCTCGCCTTCATTCGCGGTGAGGACTTCGGAGCGGATGCCCGCGAAGAAGAGAAGCTGATCGTGGAACCCGTCCTCGCTCAATGAGTGACGGGCAGCGAGAGTTGATTGCGACGCGCGGGGCGCAAATGTTCCCCCGCCTGTCGGATGATGAGTTGGCGCGGCTCTCCAGGTTTGGGGAGCCGCGCACCTACCGCGCGGGCGAGATGATCTCGCGGATCGGCGAGACAGGTCCCGGCCTGATGCTGGTCCTGTCGGGCGAAGTGGAGGTCACCCAGCACGACCACGGCGACAAGACATCGCACATCGTCACGCACGAACGCGGCAACTTCATGGGCGAGCTCGCGCAATTGTCCGGCCGGCCGGTGCTGGTCGATTCCAAGGCCCTCACCGACGTCGAGGGCATCGCGATCGCGCCGGAGCGCCTTCGGGCATTGCTCATCGCAGAAGCCGAGCTTGGCGAGCGCATCATGCGCTCGCTTATCCTGCGGCGAATGGGCCTGATCGAAGCGGGCGCGGGGCCGATCATCATCGGCAACGAGGCGGACGGAAACGTCCTTCGCCTGGTCAATTTCCTTCGCCGCAACGGTCATCCGTACCAGCGGCTGGACCCTGTTCAGGACAGTTGCGCGCGCACTTTGGTCGAGCGGTTCCAGGTGGCCGAGGAAGAACTGCCGATCGTGCTTTGCCCGAACGGGAAGCTGCTTCGGAATCCCGACGAAGGCCAGCTCGCCCGCTGCGTTGGCCTGGTGGGGCCGATCAATGCTGACAAGCTCTACGATCTCGTCGTGATTGGTGCCGGGCCATCGGGGCTGGCGACGTCTGTCTATGCGGGGTCGGAAGGCCTTTCGGTCCTGACTATCGATTGCCGCTCGTTCGGCGGGCAGGCCGGGGCATCGGCGCGGATCGAGAACTACCTCGGCTTCCCCACCGGCATTTCCGGCATGGCGCTGATGGGGCGAGCGTTCAGCCAAGCGCAGAAGTTCGGCGTCGAGCTCGCCATTCCCGACGAGGCGGTGAAGCTCGAATGCGGGAACGACCCCTGCCACCTCCTCCTTGCCAACGGCGAGCGCGTCCAGGCGCGTGCAGTCGTCATCGCCACCGGGGCCCGCTACCGGCGACTGGGCGTCGAGCGGCTCGACGAATTCGAGGGATCGTCCGTTCATTATTGGGCATCGCCGCTTGAAGCCGACCTTGCGGCCAATGAAGACGTCACATTGGTCGGTGGCGGCAACAGCGCCGGTCAGGCGGTGGTCTTCCTGGCTAGTCGTGCGCGCCGGGTGACCCTGGTCGCCCGGCGGCCGCTGAGCGCGACCATGTCTCAATATTTAATCGACCGCATAGAGAGCCTGCCGAACGTCGACGTTGTCATCGGGGCCGAAGTTTGCCGGCTGGATGGCTCCGACGGCGCACTCGAACGCGTCGGCTTGCTTTGCCGCACTTCGGGCAAGGAGACCGACGCGCCCTGCCGCTATCTCTTCTCGTTCATCGGGCCGAGCCGAACACGGACTGGCTGCAAAGCTCCGGACTGGAGCTGGACGAGCGCGGTTTCGTGCTGACCGGCGGCGATGACCGTTTCCCGATGGAGACGAACAAGCCGGGAGTCTTTGCGGTCGGCGACGTGCGCTCAAGCTCGGTAAAGCGCGTCGCGGCTTCGGTCGGCGATGGCGCTCAGGTGGTCGCGGCGATTCATCAATATCTTGCAGCTCAGGAACGAGCGCGGCCGATGATCGTCCAGCCACAGATGCAAGTCACGGCCGCCGGGTAAGGCTTCCCGGGTCAGATCGCCGTTATCGAAGCCGGTTATTGTGGCTTCAGCGTGCTTCCCGGCTTCCATGCCGGCGCCGCCGGCTGATCGGCCACGCGCTCTACCAGCTTGTAAAAGAAGCGATTGAAATCGGCGGCCGCTTTCCAGTCCATTTGCTGGCGCAGGTCATCCTGCGGCCTGTGATATCCCGCCCGGTACCATTGCCGGTAGATCTGCTCGCTCCGCGAACCCGGCCGGAAACCGAAGACGAAGTTCGTGGCCGGAATACCAGCTTCCAGGAAGGGCCAATGGTCGGTGCGCCGCAACAGGTTTCGCTCCGGCTCCGAATCGGTCTGAACTTCTATGCCAAGGCTGTCAGCCACCGCGCGTGCGTCGTCGCCGAGCGTCGTGTCGTTCAGCGCGTGGACCGTGAGCAGCTCTAGCGGAAAAATCGGCCGCAACTGGTCCAGGTTGATGACGCCGGCGATATGCGAAAGCGGAACCGTCGGATGACTGACGTACCAGCGCGAACCAAGCAGACCTTTCTCTTCCCCGGTGTAAGCCGCAAAAAGGATCGGCCGGCGAAATGGCTGTCCGCGCCTGCGCTCGGCCAGCCTGATTAGCAGCGCCACGTAGGCGGCATCGTCTAGCGTCCCGTTGTAGAGCCGGTCGCCCTTGACCGGCTCGCCATAGCCATAGCCGTCGAGGTGCGCTGACAAGAATATCACCTCGTTGGCAAGCGTCGGGTCCGAGCCGGGTAGAAGTGCAAGGACGTTCGGCGAGCTAATCTCTCGGCGTCGGATGTTGAAATCGGCCCTCAGGCGGTCTCGGAGCGCAAAGCTCGGCAGTGGCTGCCCCTTGCTCCCGGCTGCAATCAAGGCGGCGGCGTCCTTGCCAGTGCCCACGAGCAGCTTACCGAGCGACCCGGCATTCAGGGTCCCCGTCACGAAGGCGTGCGATGAACGCGGGTCCGTCGCCAGCCTGACCGTACGCGCATAGGCATAAGGCCAGCGCGGAGGTTCGACGGTGAAGCCTGGATCCGCGATCGTCAGCATACCGATGGCGCCGGCTGCTCGTAACGCCGAATTCCGTTCGTCGGCATTCGGTAACCCGGGCTTGCGCGTGCCGTGGCAAATCACGATGCGTCCACGGACGTCGCCGAGCGATCCGGCCCGCAATATCCCGCATACGTCAACGGCACGTCGAGCCGCGCGGGCGTCGCGTCGTTGGGCGAGATCGTCAGGTCGTGAAGAAAGACGAGCGGACGCTGGCCGATGCGAACTCTTGCACTCGTGATCGAGATCTCGTTCATCGGCACGGACTGGAACCAGCCGCCATTTTCGCCCGCCGGTTTAAGGCCCAATGCCTCGAACTTCGACGCGACGAGTCGCGCAGCGCGCAAATAGGCCGCCGACCCCGTGTCGCGCCCTTCCATCGCGTCGCTGGACAGTTGCGCGGTCGTCTTCCACCAGGCCGCCGTGTCGGGGTCGAGCTTCGCTGTCGGGGCTGCGCCGACGGCGAGCAAGGTGCCAACGGCGAGCCAGGGCTTCACTCCCATTCGATCGTTCCCGGTGGCTTCGACGTGTAATCGTAGACCACGCGGTTGATGCCTTGCACCTCATTGACGATGCGGGTCGCCACGCGGCTGAGAAATGCGGCGTCGAAGGGATAGATGTCAGCGGTCATGCCGTCGACGCTGGTCACCGCGCGCAGAGCGCAGACGTAATCGTAGGTGCGATAGTCGCCCATGACGCCGACAGTGCGCACCGGCAGTAGCACCGCGAACGCCTGCCAGATCGCGTCGTAAAGGCCCGCGTTGCGGATCTCTTCGAGGTAGATCGTGTCCGCCTTGCGAAGGATGTCGCACTTGTCCTTGGTCACTTCACCGGGGATACGAATGGCGAGGCCGGGGCCCGGGAACGGATGTCGGCCGACGAAGGCTTCGGGCAGGCCTAGTTCGCGACCGAGTTCGCGGACCTCGTCCTTGAACAACTCGCGCAACGGCTCGACCAGCTTCATATTCATCCGCTCGGGTAGGCCGCCGACATTGTGGTGGCTCTTGATGGTGACGCTAGGACCACCCGTGAAGCTGACGCTTTCGATGACGTCGGGGTAGAGCGTGCCCTGCGCAAGGAAATCGGCACCGCCGATCTTCTTCGCCTCCTCCTCGAAGACGTTGATGAATTCCGCGCCGATGAACTTGCGCTTCTTCTCGGGGTCGCTGACGCTCTCGAGCCCGCCGAGAAAGTCGCGACTGGCGTCCACGTGGACGAGCGGAATGTTGTAGCTGTTGCGGAACAGCGAGACGACCTGTTCGGCCTCTCCTGCCCGCATCAATCCGTGGTCGACGAACACGCAGGTCAGCTGCTCGCCGATCGCCTCGTGGATGAGGACCGCGGCGACTGCGCTGTCGACGCCGCCGGACAGGCCGCAGATCACGCGCCGCTTGCCGACCTGTCCCCGGATGTCGGCGATCTTGGCCTCGCGGAAGCTGGCCATGGTCCAGTTGCCCGAGCAGCCGCAAACGTGCCGCGCGAAGTTCGCGAGCAACTTGCCACCGTCCGGCGTGTGAACCACCTCAGGGTGAAACATGACGCTGTAGCGCTTCTCGGCCTCGTTCGTGGCGATCGCGTAAGGCGCGCCTTCCGAGCGGGCGACGACCTCGAAGCCTGGTGCCAACGTTTCTACGCGGTCACCGTGGCTCATCCAGACCTGGTGCTTTTCGCCGACGTTCCAAAGGCCGTCGAACAAGGCGGATGGAGCGACGACATCGATGTAGGCTCGTCCGAACTCGCGCTGGTCAGAGGGAACCACGCGTCCGCCGAGCTGCTGGTGCAGCGTCTGCTGCCCGTAACAGATGCCAAGCAACGGCAGGCCGCTGTCGAAAATGACCTGCGGAGCGCTCGGCGCATCGTCCCAGGTCACTGACGACGGGCCGCCGGAGAAGATGACTCCCTTGGGCTGCATCCGCTCGAAGGCTTCCGCCGAGGCGTTGAAGGGGACGATTTCGGAATAGACTCCGGCTTCGCGGATGCGCCGCGCGATGAGCTGCGTCACCTGGCTGCCGAAGTCGACGATGAGGATGGATTCGGTGGGCTGGACCGTCATGGCGAGCCGATAGAGAGCCTGTCGCCGCGAGTAAAGTTAAGCTGTTGCTTAAGTTTGTTGACACGGGGTCACGTGCAGGATACTTAAGCGTGTGCTTAACGATTCAGCCACCCTCGACAGGGCTTTCCAAGCCCTGTCCGATCCGGTCCGGCGCGGGATTCTGGCGCGGCTGAGCCGCGGGCCTGCATCGGTCTCCGAGCTCGCGATGCCCCTGCCGATCAGCCTGCCGGCGGTGATGCAGCACCTGAAGGCGCTCGAACAAAGCGGGCTGGTACGGTCCGAGAAGAAGGGCCGCGTCAGGACCGTCCAGCTCGAGCCGAAGGCGCTGGGCGCTGCTGAGGAGTGGATCGTCAAGCGGCGAACCGAGTGGGAGGCTCAGCTCGACCGCTTCGAGGCGCACCTTGCAACTCTTAAGAATGATGGAGTGACCCAGTGACGAATGAGAATGACCTGGTGCTGGAGCGGACCCTGGACGCTCCGGTGGAGCTGGTGTGGGCGGCCTACACGGACCCGAGCATCTGAAGCAGTGGTTCGCGCCCAAGCCTTACCAGATCACCGAATGCGAGCTCGACCTCCGGCCCGGCGGCGTGTTCCGAATCCGCATGGTCGGACCGGACGATTTCGACACCGGTCACGGAACGCCCGGCTGCGTGCTGGAAGTGGTTGAGAACAAGACGCTGACCTGGACCAGCGCTCTCGGCCCGGGCTTCCGCCCCAACGAGACCGGCGAAGGGTGCGAGAGCTTTCCAATGACAGCGATCGTGACCTTCGAAGATGCCGGCAACGGCAAGACCGCGTACCGCGCCGTCGCCCTGCACAAGGATGCAAAGGACAAGGCGGCCCATGAACAGATGGGTTTCCACGATGGCTGGGGTACCGTCGCCGCCCAGCTGGAGGAATTTGCAAAGGCCCTGAAGGTCAGTGCCTGAGTTAGGGTGCGCGGGGCCGGCGGCCCCGCGCATCTCATTGCCTCAGTAACCGCGCCAGTTATAGGGGCGTTTGGCCACGTCGACTTCCTTGATCCGACCGTTCGGCTGGACCTTGCAAACCCATTTCAGGTCGACACCGGCGTGATAGCCATATGTGCCGTAACCGGGTCGATTCCAGCCCTGGTATCCACTCCATCCGGAGCTGGCCACACCCAGAACCCTGAAGCCATAGCTCTTGCGTTCGACGCGCGTGATGCCCTCGACCCTGCCGTAGCGGCGATAGCGATTGTAGTTCTGCCCCTGGTACCAATTGTAATTGTAGCCATTCAGCCGGCCTTCGACCGCTCGCGCGCACTGGTCGATCGCTCGCGCCTGGCCGCCATACTGATTGTAGCCGTAGTTTGCGTACGGGTAGCGGCCGTACTTGTACGACTGCTCCATGTAGGTGTGGCTGTTCTGGGGCTGGGCAAACACCGGCCCGGCCGGCTGGATCGACGCTGCACATCCTGCTGCCGCTACCAGCAACTTCGTCTTCATGGAGCACCTCCCTGCAGCGGCCGCTCAAACGGCCCGAAAGCGCGAACGATCGTTCCGCGGCGGCCCAATACCATATGCGCCGGTGCCTTTCGACACCGGCGCATCTTGGTCATTAGCCCGGAAGGCTAACGCTTAGTAACCCGCCAATTGGCCGTACGGCGGTTGATATCGATGTCGCGGATGCGGCCGTCGTAGCGGACTTCGCAGTTCCAGCTAAGGTCCGCACCGGCATTGTATCCGTAGGTACCGTAACCGCGCTGGCCATAGCCCTGATAGCCGTTGTAGCCGGAGCTGGCGACGCCGAAGACTTTCAGACCGTACGACTTGCGATCGACGCGGGTGATACCCTGAACGCGCCCACCGGCATTGTAATTATTGTAGCCGTTGTACCCGTTATAGCCGTTGTATCCGTAGCCACCTTGATACGGGACGTTGCCATAGCCGTAGTAGCCGTTGCGATAGCCGTTCAGGCGGGCCTCGACTGCACGAGCACATTGGTCGACGGCGCCGGACTGGTTCGAATACTGGTTGTAGCCGTAGTTGCCGTAGGGATACCGCCCGTAGCCCAGGATCTGGCCAATGATCTGGCCAACCGGGTTCTGACCGTAGCCGTAATTTGGCGCCGGATAATATTGAGCGGCAGCAGGCGCGGCGCCTGCCAGAGCAGCGAGGCCGACTCCGCCAGCGAGAATCTTCGTAAGAGCTTTCATCTCAGCATCTCCTAAACAAGCCCGCTTGCAGCAGAGAGACCGCTGCCAAGCTTATGACCTGCCTAACGCTTCAGCACTGCACTTGTTCTGAATGCGTCGTTTGCTGGTGTTCAGCTAGTTTAACGAACGGCGCCCGTTGCCGAGGCGCAGATAGGCCGGATCGAAGTCGGCAAAGTTAGCCAGCCGGTCGAAGTCGTGCATGAAAAGCCGGCCCCGGTGATGGTCGACATAACCAGTTTCGCGCAGGTGCTGGAGCGTTCGGTTGACGTGGACTCCGGTGAGACCGAGCGCGTCGCCGACCATCTCCTGCGTCAGCGGCATTTCGCAGCTGTTCCCTTCGACGAGACCCGCCGCATCCGCGCGCTTGTAAATCTCGCAGAACATGTGCGCCATGGCGCCGTCGGCTGTGAGCCGCGAATTACGGGTGAGCCATTCGCGATACTGCGCCGACTGCACCAGGCTGGACCGCCAAACGAGGTCCTGCACGCGGGGACGATTGCGCATCAGATCGGCGAGATCGGCGATCGGAATCAGGAACACCTCGCTGTGCGCGGCAGCGCTGAGGCTGCTGTCCAGGCAATCGAGGTGGACCGACTCCAGCGAGGGCGCATCGCCAGGCAGATAGAATGCGTGGATCTGCCGCGAACCGTCGCGACGGCTGACGTAACGTTGCAGGAAACCGGTTACAACAATGACCGAGAAACTGGGCTGCGTGCCGGACTTCGCAATGTCTTCGTGTCGGCGGAAAGCCCTGCGCTCCCCGTCGACCTTCAGGATCGCGTTGCGATCTTCCTCGCACAACTCTCCAAGCTGCGTCAGGTAGTCCAAAAATGCCTGGCCAATCACGCGTTCGCCTCTCCCCGGCGCGCGCGAAAGCAATCAACGAAACGCACTACCCACCTTAGCTTCGACTCTCCGGGCCGCCCTTAGGCGCGGGAGCCGAACAACTGCACTAACATATTATAGAAGCTGAGCCTTCGATGGCTTCCGAGTGCGTTTGTCCGATGTTTCGCGGAACTGGTTGGCACCCCTGATCGCTAGTTGCGCCGACTGGACTGGACTCGAAGCTCGGCCTGTCGCACCACAGTTTCGGGCACGAAATGCTGCTGGGGTCGTCACCGCGATCTCGGCGCCGAGAGAGCATCGGACGTTTCGATATGACCCATCTGCCGGAAAGCGTTGGCTGCAGACCCTAGATGTTAGAGGCGCATCTCAAGAAGCTGCGGATTCGCGACGATATCAGCTGCGAGGAAGAAGCTGCGATACGCGCGGCCATGCTCGAAGTGCGGGAGGCCGAGGCGGACACAACCGTTGTCAGGCACGGCCGGGAATTGCACGAAAGTCTGCTGCTGCTCGATGGATGGATGGCGCGTACGACGTCCATGGCCAGTGGCCACCAGCAAATCAGCGAGCTCCAATACTGCGGGGACTTCGTCGACCTGCATGGCTTCACACTGAAGCGCCTCGATCATAACATCATGGCGATCACCGCCTGCCGTTACGCCGTTTTCCCGCATGAGCGACTCCGTGTGATGCTCGAGAAGCATCCGCATCTCGCCCGTGTCTATTGGCTGATGACCAACGTGGACGCCGCGATCCATCGCGAGTGGACGGTATCGCTAGGGCGGCGGACCGCGCCATCGAGGATGGCACACCTGTTCTGCGAGATGCTGACCCGCCTGAGAATCGTTGGAAAAACCGAAGGCAACAGTTTCGAGATGCCGTTGACGCAACAGGAGCTTGGTGACTGCCTTGGGCTGACATCGGTGCACGTCAATCGCACGCTTCAGAGCCTGCGCCGGCAGGGGCTAATCAAGCTCGATCGCGGGTGCGCCGAGATCCTCGATCTTCCGGCATTGAAAACGCTGGGCGAATTCGATGACGACTATCTCTATCTCGAGAAGAGACCCCGCTGAAATCGCGCGCGACTTACATATGTGATTTTCCCCGCATGCAAACCTCACGAATTTCTCCACGTTTCAACGGGTTAACAGCGGGGAATGATGGCCAACGATTCCGATTATTATCGATCACGTGAGCGTGCGGAGCGCGCGGCGGCAAAAAGCGCCGGCTGCCCGCATGCCCGTCGGGTGCACCAGGAACTCGCGCAAGCCTACGCCCGCCTGGTGGCAGACGACGACCATCACCAAGTCAGCCCCAGCCGGAGCCGCTGAGGATCAGAGTTGAAGTCCGGTGTAGTGCGCGAAGAAGGCGAGAACGTCCGACGCTTCCTCGATAATCTTGTCGGTGGGCTTGCCGGAGCCATGACCGGCGCGAGTCTCGATCCGGATGACGTGCGGCTCGCCGTTCGGATCGGCGGCCTGCAGCGCCGAGATGTACTTGAAGCTGTGCCCCGGAACGACGCGATCGTCGGTGTCGGCCGTCGTCACCAGCATCGGCGGGTAGTGAACACCCGTCTTGATGTTATGGTAGGGTGAGTAGGCCAGCAGCGTTTTGAAGTCCGCTTCCTTATTGGGATAGCCATAATCGTCGACCCAATAGCGGCCTGCCGTGAAACGATCGAACCGCAGCATGTCCATCACGCCGACCGCAGCATTCGCCGCATCGAAAAGGTCCGGCCGCTGATTGACGACCGCGCCAATCAGCAAGCCACCGTTCGATCCGCCCTGGATTGCGAGACCCTTCGGTGAGGCGATATTATTCGCCTTCAGATACTCACCGGCGGCGATGAAATCGTCGAACACGTTCTGCTTGTTCGCCAGGCGGCCGGCGTCGTGCCACGCCTTGCCGTATTCGCCCCCGCCGCGAAGGTTGGCGAGCGCGTAGACACCGCCCTTCTCAAGCCACGCCAGCCGCGTCGCGGAAAAGCTCGGCGTGAGCGACACGTTGAACCCGCCGTAGGCGTACAGCAGTGTCGGTGCCGGGCCGGTCGTGCCCTTCTTGCGGACGATGAACATCGGCACACGGGTGCCGTCCTTCGAATTGTAGAAGACCTGTTCAACCGAATAGTCGTCCGGGTTGAACGCAACCTTCGGCGCGGCCCAGGCCGACGCCTGACCGGTCTTCACATCATAGCGGTAAATGGTCGTCGGGCGATTGAAGCTGGTGAAGGCGAAGAAGGTCTCGGGATCGTCAAGATCGCCGCCGAAGCCGCTCGCCGTGCCGATACCGGGCAGGTCCACGTCGGTCAGCTTCTTGCCCTGCAAATTGTGCACGCTGATCGCCGATTTCGCGTCGGCGAGATAAGATGTGATCAGCTTGCCGCCGACGATCGAGGCCCCGTCCAGCGTCGAGTCCTGCTCTCCGACGACCGGAGTGATCGGATTGCCGGCACGACCTACGTCCATCGCGACGATCTTCAGCTTCGGAGCGTCCTTGTTGGTGATGAAGAAGAAGCGCGATCCTTCGTTACCGATGAAGCTCCAATTGTTTTCGAGCCCCGTGATCAATGCCTTCGGCTTCGCGCCGCGGGCACGCAGGTCGATTGCGTGCACCTCGTAGCGGTCGTCAGTGCCTTCCGCCGTGGTAATGACTAGCCAGCGGCCGTCGTCGCTGACGGTCGCATAATGGCCATAAGTCGGCTTCTCCGGTGTCGCGTAGACCAGCCGATCCTCGGCCTGCGGCGTGCCGAGCTTGTGGAAGTAGATCTTCGCGTTGAGGTTGGTGGACTGGAACTCCTGCCCTGCGGTCGGCTCCGGAAAGCGGGTGTAGAAGAAACCGGACCCGTCCTTCGTCCATTCCATGCCGGAGAACTTGACCCACTTGACCTCGTCGCCGGTCTCCTTGCCGGTCGCGACGTCGATGACCTTGACCGTCCGCCAATCCGAACCGCCATCTTGGATCGAATAGACCAGGTACTTGCCATCCTCGCTCGGCGACCATTCGGCCAACGCCGTCGCGCCGTCCTTCGACCAGCTGTTCGGATCGATGAGGACGCGACCTTCGCCGTCCAGGCTGTCGCGAACGAAGAGTACGGACTGGTTCTGCAGCCCCGAATTGTGGGCGTAGAAGTAATGACCGCCCTTCTTCACCGGCACACCGAACCGCTCATAATCGTAAAGCTGCTTGATGCGCGCTTCGAGGCCTTCGCGCCCCGGAAGCGTCGTCAGGAACGTGTTGGTGACGGCATTCTGGGCATCGACCCAGGCCTTCACTTCCTTGTCCTCGCGAACGTCGTTCTCAAGCCAGCGATAGGGGTCGGCGACCTGAACGCCGAACCGCGGGTCGACCTGATCGGTGCGCCGTGTCTGCGGGTAGGCAAGCCCGGCCTGGGCGTCTGCCGCCTGCGAGGCCATCGCCGCGGCATCAGCGGCGGCTGCAGCTTCGACTTCCGGGCTGGGGGTCATTGCACAGGCACTTGTGAGCAAAGCAGCAACGTAGAAACTCCGACGCATGAATGTCTCCCCCGCGCAATGATCGGCGGCGCCGGCAACCGGTAGCAGGCGCGGCGCTGCTATCTCAAGCACTGCGGAAAAAAGTCCGCCCCACCGCACTCAATTGGGGATTTCCCCGATTCACTTCCAAGCCGAACCGCTCACGGTGTTCCCGCGAACGAGCGTGGAGAACCCGCATGCCGCCAGTTGTCGAACAATGGCTCAACACGGCGCCGATCTGGACCATGGCCATTCTCTCTCTCGGAGGCATGCTCGTGGCAGCCGTCGTCGGAACGTACCTGCGGCGACGCCACGACAAGCGTCATGGCAAACCCACGAAGGAAGAAGACAGCCAGCAGACCTTCCTGGTGTCGTCGGTCATGGGACTATTGGCACTGCTGATCGGCTTTACGTTTTCGATGGCCGTCGATCGCTTCGACACCCGGCGCCACCTGGTGCTGGAAGAAGCCAATGCGATCGGGACGACATATCTCCGAACCCAGCTGCTCGAAGAGCCGCACCGGGCACGGATCAGCAAGCTGCTGTCCGAATACACCGATGTCCGGATCGAGCTTGCGACGAGCAAGCCAGGCCCGGCTGTCAGGCCCTTGCTTCAACGGAGCGACGGGCTGATCGCCGACCTGTGGACGGCAACCGTCGCGGCATTTCCCACGATGCGGCCATATGATTTCTCCAGCTCGTACCTCGAATCGATGAACCTGCTGATCGATACGGATGCCGCGCGGCAGGCCAGCCGGATGGCGCATGTGCCGTCAGAGGTGTTCATCGTCCTTCTTCTCTACCAATTCATGGCCGCCGGAGTGATCGGCTACACGCTCTCCGGCGAGGGTGGACGGAGGATCGCCGCGTTTCTGCTCCTGCTGTTCGGCATCGCTTTGCTGCTGGTCTTCGATATCGACCACCCGACGGCTGGCGGGATCATCGAGTCCCAGCGACCTATGCTCCAGGTGCAGACCTTTATGAAGGAACGGCCACCCGCATCTTTCGATCGTTTCAACGAGGTGGCTGGACCGCGAACTCGCTAGACCCGTTCCCCCGCTCACCGCGTCGTCAGCACAACTTGTCATTAACGCGCGCGAGTATCGCTCATTTTGAGGAACGAACTTCCGAAGTCCCTGTTCGCTCATCGTCAATCATGACGTCACTTTTCATCGGAGCGGGCACATGCGGTTCACCACCAGAACCATCGTCGCGGCTGTTGCCTTCATTACGAGTGCTGGCCCAGCCAGTGCATCGGTCATCGTGGGGTTCGATCCACCAGCCGGCATTCCGTCTGGGAATGACTTCACGACGGAGCTTGGCAGCCTTGGCCTGACCCAGGTTGCAACGTCGGGGATTTCACTCGTCCTCGACGAGGATTCGATCATCACCTTCGACGTTCTCGGAAGCGAAAGCGGTTTCGACGACGGTTTCCAAGCGTCGGGCCTGACGTTTCAGGAATTCACCTCGTTCCTGAACAGCTTCGCATCGCCGACTGCCGTAGGTAGCGCGTCATTCCTTGCGGGCGACCTCGCCGGCTTGTTCGGCTTCACCAGCTCCGGCGGGCTTTCGGCCAACGTCGGCGATCCCGGCCTTGCGCTCTTTTTGGGCGCGAATGCGGTTTCCGGCGATCCATGGTCGGTCTTCTACCTTGGTTTCGACGATCAACTTGCGGGCCCGGACGGCGATTTTGACGACCTGATCGTTCGTGCGACGGTTGCTCCGGCGACCGCTGTGCCCGAGCCCGCCACCTGGGCATGGCGCTCCTCGGCTTTGGGGTTGTGGGCTTCGCGATGCGGCGTTCGCGCAGGAAGTCGCTGCCGCGAGCCGCATAGAGATAGCTGCACGAACAAAAAGGGCCGCGGATGAACTCCGCGGCCCTTTTCTATTCAGTGGTCCGAAGACGTCAGGCGGCTTCGAACTCTTCCTCGGTCATTACCGGGCCGCTGTCCTGGCCCTTGGCCGAAACGTCGCGATCGACGAACTCGATGATCGAGATCGGCGCGGCGTCGCTGGCGCGGATGCCAGCCTTGATGATGCGCGTGTAACCGCCGTTACGGTCGGCATAGCGCGGTGCGAGCACGTCGAAGAGCTTCACGAGCTGAGCGTCGTCCATCAGGCGCGACTGGGCGAGACGGCGATTGCTGAGGCCGCCGTGCTTGGCGAGCGTGATAAGCTTCTCGACGTAGGGCCGTAGCTCCTTCGCCTTCGCGGTGGTGGTGGTGATCTGCTCATGCTTGATCAGCGCTGCCGCCATGTTGCGGAACAGGGCCGCACGGTGGCTCGAGGTACGCTGCAGCTTACGGCCGCCTACGCGGTGACGCATGGTTCTTCTCCGTTCGTTCGGGACCCGTACGAGGTAATCCCGGCCAGGCGGACTTGTTTGCGGGAGCCGCCCTTTTCCCGTTGCTTTCGCTGAGCGCCGCCCTCAAGCGGAATGGCTCGCGGAAGTCAAGAGGAACGCCGGATGAATGCAGCCGCCTTGCCCTGTCGCTAGCCGTCATTGCGGGGATCTTCATCGCGATCCAGGCGCCTACCAACGCCCTCCTCGGCAAGGCATCGGGATCGCCGGTTGTTGCCGCTTTCATATCCTTCGTGGTCGGCATGCTTGCGCTCGGCGCCATGGTGGCGATCACCGGCGGCCGGGTATTCGCTCCGGAACTCAAGTCGGTCCCCTGGTATGCCTGGCTTGGGGCTTCTACGGCGCCTTCTTCGTCGCGATGGCCGCGTTCGCCGCTCCGCGGATCGGCGTGGCGACCATGTTGACTGCAGCGGTCGCCGGTCAGATTTTCGCCGCGCTGATCATGGACCACTTCGGACTGCTCGGTTTGGCCCGCCAGCCGGTCAGCGTGGAGCGAATTGCCGGAGCGCTGCTCGTTCTGGTCGGAGCCGTCCTGGTACGGAGAGGGTGATGGGCTATTTGATCGTTTTCCTCGGTGCGGGCATCGGCGGAGCGCTCCGTCACGGGGTGAACCTGACCTCGATGAGACTGTTCGGCGTGGATTTCCCGTACGGAACCCTGATCGTGAATGTCATCGGTTCGCTCGCGATGGGCGTTATCGCCGGCTATTTCCTGTTCCGAACCGGTGTCCCGCAGCACATGCGCCTGTTCCTAACCACCGGAATTCTGGGCGGCTTCACGACATTTTCGGCCTTTAGTCTGGACACGGCTTTGCTAATGGAGCGCCACGCATATTGGTCGGCAGCCATCTACGTCGCGGGTTCGGTCATCCTGAGCCTCGTGGCATTGTTCGTCGGCCTCAGCCTTTTTCGAACCGGAGCACCTCTCCCTTGAATATCGATTTGATTCCCGTCGGCGACAATCCGCCCGAAAGCCTGAACGTCGTCATCGAGGTGCCGGTTGGCGGCGAGCCGGTGAAATATGAGTTCGACAAGAAGTCGGGCGCCTTGTTCGTCGACCGCATCCTGCACACGCCGATGCGCTATCCGGCGAACTACGGCTTCGTCCCGCACACTCTATCGCCCGATGGCGATCCGCTTGACGCGCTGGTGATCGCCCGCTCGCCGTTCGTTCCCGGCTGCGTGGTGCGCGCCCGGCCGATCGGCGTGCTCAATCTCGAGGACGAACATGGCGGGGACGAGAAGCTGATCTGCGTGCCGGTCGACACGACCTTTCCTTATTACGCGGACGTGGGGAGCGGCAGGACCTGCCCTCAATCATCCTGCAACAGATCGAGCACTTCTTCACCCACTATAAGGACCTGGAGTCGGAAAAGTGGGTGCGGATCGGCAATTGGGGCGATGCCGAGGACGCGCGCCGGATCGTGACGGAAGCGATCAGCCGCGCGCAGCAGCAGAAGTCTTCGGTCGACTAATCCCGCTTTCGATGAGCAGGGCGGACATGGCCCTGCTCAGGTCTGCCGCTCCGAACGGCTTGCCAAGCACGGCGCATTCGAAACCGCGCTCCATGATTTCGTTGCTGTATCCGGTGGCCAGCAGCACCGGGATGCCTGGCCGGGTCTCGCGGACCCGGCGGGCGAGTTCGAGGCCGCTCATTCCGGGCATGACGACGTCCGACAGGATCAGGTCGACCTCGTCGGAGCCCAGGGATTCCAATGCCTGCTCGGCCGAATCCACGGAGATGACGCTGCACCCCAGATCGACCAACAGGCCCTCTGCGAACTCGCGAACCTGTGGATTGTCCTCAACCAGCAGGACAGTGAGCCCTTCGGGCAGATCATGGACTTCCGAGGTTGCGATCGCCGCTGCAGCCTTCTTCTCCGTTCGGGCAGGAGGAAGGTGATGGTTGTCCCCTCGCCCTCCTGAGACCTGATCTCGGCGCGGCCGCCGGCCTGCGCCGCGAAGCCGTGGATCTGCGACAAGCCAAGGCCGGTGCCTTTGCCGACTTCCTTGGTCGTGAAGAAAGGTTCGAACGCGCGTTCGATGACGTGCTTGGACATGCCCGTGCCCGTGTCGCTCACGTCGAGCGCAACGAATTCGGAACCCTGCTCGTCGACGCGACGCGTCCCCAGGGTTAGAGTCCCGCCGTCCGGCATGGCGTCGCGCGCGTTGACCGCAGCGTTGAGAATGGCCGTCTCCAACTGCGCCGCATCGATTTCCACCCGAGTATCGTCCGACGTCAGCGCCAGCGCGACGTGAACATTGTTGCCGAGAGTGCGCGAAAGCACTTCCGCCAGCGCGTCGAGACGAACGTTGAGGTCAAGAACTTCGGGCTTGATCGGCTGGCGCCGGCCGAAGGCAAGCAGGTGGTTGGTCAAGGTCGTCGCCCGCTCGGCGGTCTCGGCGATCGCTTCGAGATATTGCTTGCGCTTGTTTTCCGGCAGGTCGGGCTTGCGCAGGAGGAAATCCGCCGAACCCGCAACGACAGTCATCAGGTTATTGAAATCGTGCGCGATGCCGCCGGTAAGCTCACCAAGCGCCTGTAACTTTTGCGACTGAATCAGCGAGGTTCTCGCATCTTCCAGTTCCTCTTCGGCCTTCTTTCGCTCCGTGATGTCGCGGGTGATCTTGGCGAAGCCGACATGCTTGCCGCTCTCATCGAAGATGGGGTCAAGCACCACGCTGGCCAGAACGGCGAACCGTCCTTGCGAACGCGCCACGCCTCGCGTTCGTACTTGCCTTCGCGAAGCGCCGTCTCCAGCGCAAACTGCGGCTCGCCGCGAGCCCGATCTTCGTCCGTGTAGAAACGCGAGAAATGCTGACCGACGATTTCGTCGGCCGTATAGCCCTTGATCGCCTCGGCCCCGCTATTCCAGTTGGTAATGCGGCCATCGGTGTCGAGCATGTAGATGGCGTAGTCGCGCACGCCTTGGACGAGGGTCGTGAACCTTTGCTCGCTTTCGTAAAGCGCTCTTTCCTGCTCACGCTTCGCCGTAATGTCGCGAGTGATCTTGGCGAAGCCGATGTGCTGCCCTTCGGTATCAAACACCGGATCGAGCACGGCATTCGCCCAAAAGCGGGTGCCATCCTTGCGCACTCGCCATCCCTCAGCCTCGAAGCGCCCCTCCGCAAGCGCAGTGCGGAGCGCCTTGGCCGGAAGACCCGCTGCACGATCTTCCGGCGTGAAGAATAAAGAGAAGTGATGACCGATGATCTGATCGGCCGAGTAGCCCTTGAATCGCTCCGCGCCCGGATTCCAGGTCGTCACGAGACCGGTCGGGTCGAGCATGTAGATTGCGTAGTCGGTGATCGAGTGGATGAGCAGCTGGAAACGCTGCTGCTCCGACATACTCTCGAGATTGGACAAGACGCAGTTGTTCCTAACTCGCCGGCAAACTGCGCCGGCATTCATCAGCCCCGGAATGTCACTTATTAGCAATTGCCTCTGATTCAAAGGAAATCTCCCCCGCTCATGTCCTAGAAACGGTCAAGCAGCCGATCGACAGTTCCCTTGGCGCTGCCGGGCTTGCTGTTCGGATCCTTCGCCTCTCGTTCGAGCGCCCGACGGATCATCTCAATCTCTCGCTCGGTCAAATGCTCCACTCCAATGAAGCGGTCTCTCGCGTCCGCAACGGCGCGCAACAACTCGTCCAGTTTTGCCTGCATTGCTCCAGCGTCACGATTTTGCGCGTTCTGGATCAGGAACACCATCAGGAACGTCACGATCGTGGTCCCGGTGTTGATGATGAGCTGCCACGTATCCGAGAAATGAAAGATCGGACCGGTGACTGCCCAGACGATGATGACAGCCACAGCCAGGAGGAAGGTCAGTGGCTGACCAGCGACCGTGGCAATACTCGTCGCAACACGCGCGAAGAACCGTTCCATGACGCCGTAACGCACTCGCAACGAAATGGTGCCGAACCGCTTGCGAAACAGCAATCCCGCGCGCAGTGTCCGTGATCATTTCGAAGAGGGCCACATGGACGAAACCACCTCGCCTCGACCGGTCGCTGGCTGGTTCAAGTTCGCTGCAATCGCATCGATCCTATTCATGGCGATCGGTTGCGCCGGATACGTCATCGATGTGACGACCGATCCGCAGAGCCTGCCGCTCGACCAACGCAATCTCGTTCTGGCCCGGCCCGTCTGGCAAGTTGCCGCCTATGCGATTGCGGTCTGGGTGGGGTTGATCGGCGCTGTCCTCCTGCTTCTCCGCAAAAAGACCGCCGAGCCGCTTCTACTTGTGTCCCTGGTCGCGGCAGTTTTTACGTTTGTTCCGCTGGCGACCGTCCCGGCCATCCGCGACAACGTGACCACGAATGACATTGCAATGGCGGTCATTATCATCCTGATCACGGGCACGATCTGGTCGTTCGCACGCCATTCGCGGCAGCGGGGCTGGCTGGTCTGACAACTCGCCGGTAAAAGCCGGCTCCATGTCCACGTTCACCATCGACACGGCAACGAGCCGCGCGACCCCGACGCCCGTTCCCGGCAAGCGGGTGACCGCGCCATCGCTGCGCGCGCGCAAGGTGGAGGGGAAGACCGATCAGCCCATCGTCGCGCTGACGGCGTACACGATGCGGATGGCGCAATTGCTCGACGAGCATTGCGACCTGCTCCTTGTCGGCGACAGCCTTGGGCAAGTCATTTACGGCTTGCCCTCGACCATCCCTGTGACCCTCGAAATGATGATCGCGCATGGTGCCGCGGTCGTTCGCGGCAGCTGGCATGCATTGGTGGCCGTCGACATGCCGTTCGGATCCTACGAGGGCTCGCCGGAGCAAGCCTTTGCCAGCTGCTCCCGCGTGATGAAGGAGACCGGTTGCGCGGCGATCAAGCTTGAAGGCGGCGAAGCCATGGCTCCGACGGTCCGCTTCCTGACCGAGCGAGGCATTCCGGTTGTCGGCCATGTCGGCCTCACCCCCAGGCCGTGAACACGCTTGGCGGCTACGGAGCTCGTGGCCGCGGCGATGCCGAGGCGGCCAAGATCCTCGGCGATGCGCGGGCGATTTCGGACGCCGGCGCATTCTGCATCGTCCTCGAAGGGGTGATGGAAGAGCTTGCGACCCGGATCTCGCGCGAAGTCGCGGCGCCGATCATCGGCATTGGTGCATCGGCAGATTGCGACGGACAAATCCTCGTGACGGACGACATGCTCGGCCTGTTCGAGCGCACGCCGCGTTTCGTGAAGCGCTACGACAACCTCGCCGAGCAAATCTCGAACGCTGCAAGGAGCTACGCTGAGGAGGTCCGGTCGCGGACCTTTCCATCGGCTGATCAGACCTACCGCCCAAGAGCGACTAGTTCCGCCAGACATCCCCGTGAGCGTCGACTACGACCGCGAGACGTTCAGCAATCCTGCGATCGTCGGCCACCGACGGGTGATAGTTGCAGCCGCCGAATTCCAGGCCGGCGATCTCCACGAAGTCGATGCGCTTTTCGCCCGCGGCCTTGAGGTCTTCGACAGCGCTGCGGACCTCGGCAGCAATCTCCCCGTTCGCAGCATCCGTCGTCCACACGACGAACTGGGCGTCCGGATTCGCGGCTCGCAGGCGCTTGACGAACGCGACGTAGGAGCTTCGGAAATCGGCGCTCAGCTCCTTTCGTGAGCGCCATTTCTCGTCGGGATGAAGCTGGGTCGAGAAGTCGTTGGTGCCGAGGGAGATGACGATCAGGCTCGGCTGCCACGTCGCATCGCGAGCAAGCTTATCGCGATTGAAGAGGACGTACGGGTAGATTGTCGGCAGGCTATCGACGGCGGCCCCGTCGTAGCTTCGGACCACGCCTCGTCCCGAAATTGCGTTGACCTCGTAGTCGGCCGCGTAGCGCCGGGCGAGGATCGGACCGAAGGCATGGGACGTATCCGTGGTCTCCCACACCTCTTGCTCCGTGCACTGTCGCGTGGCGGAGGTGTTGCCGTAACCTACGGTGTGGGAATCGCCGATGAACTCGATCTGGCGGGTCCGGGCTGGCCAATTGGATGCTTTGGTCGACGCGGGCGCAAAGAAACCGCCGAAGGCGGTCGGCCCGGCCTGGCTCTCGCTTGCGACCTCGACGGCAAGTCGATGCGGACCTTTCGCCAGGCCCGTCAACGCATAGAGCCCGGCGGCAGGCCGCATCAGCGTTTGGATGACCTGCCCGTCCAGGCGGACGTGCAATTTCTGTTCGCCTTCCCCACACGGAAATAGATTTCGGTCCCGTTGAAAGCAGTCTCGAAATACGTACCGGGCCACTGTCGCAGGACCTCGTTCTCGCGAAGCACGGCACGCCCTCCAACATGCATCGGCAGGACGTGCAGATCCTTGCGCAGTTGGCCTTCGACCGGGGCGACACGCGGCCCCGATTGCGCCGAGCATGCCGTGGCAAGGAGAAGCAGGGAAACAGCAATACGAAGACCCGCCATCAACAATCCTCTTCGCCGCCGGACTAGTCCGATCAATTGCCCGAAGGCCACCCCTTTGCCTTTGGCTTTTCAGCCGCTAGACGATGCACCGCCAGCTTCCGTTCAGCTTTAGTGAGGAAGGGAGCGGTCGGCATTTTTATCCCCGTATCTTCGATTTGAGGCAGGTCTTGGCGGTTCCGACGGACAGCAACGACACTTTTCTTAGGGAAGTCGACGAGAATCTTCGGCGCGACCGGCTTCAGGACTTCTTCCAGAAGAATGCCAAGTGGATCGCACTCGCGGTGATCCTGTTCCTCGCCGCCGCCGGTGGCTGGATTTACTGGGAGCAGTACCAGAACAAGAAGGCGGCCGAAGAGTCGGAACAGCTTCACGCCATCTTCAACGACATCGCGCAAAACAAGCGGCAGACCGTCCCGCAACGCGTGGAAAAGCTGGAGAAGTCCGGCAACGACATCGTCCGCGCGACGGCGCTATTCACCAGCGCAGCGCTGTCGCTGGAGAAGAACGATCGCACCGCAGCCGTCGCCAAGTATCGCGAGATCGTGAACGACAAGGGTCTGCCGGATGCTTACCGCGATGCAGGCAATATCCGCCTCACCGCGCTGGAGTTCGACACAATCAAACCGGACGAAGTCATCGCCCGCATGGCGCCGTTGGCCAAGGCCGGCAATCCCTGGTTCGGCAGTGCCGGCGAAATGACCGCCCTCGCTTTACTCAAACAGGGCAAGCGCGCGGAGGCAGGCCGCATGTTCGCCGCAGTCGCCGCCGATACACAGGTTCCAGGTTCCATTCGCGCACGCGCCGTCCAGGTCGCGGGCACTCTTGGGGTGGACGCAAGCGCGTCGATGCCCCGGTGCAGCAATAGGATTGACGATATGAAGGCAGTTCGGACGAAGCTCGTTGTGTTGACGCTTGCTGCACTGGCAGCCAGCGGATGCGGAATCTTCAAGAAAGGCGCGCCCAAGACGCCCGTCGTGGGCGAGCGGGTCGCTGTCCTCGCGACCGAGCAGGATGTCGCGGTCGACGATGCGACCGCTGCACAGCCGTTCACCATTCCGGATCCCGTCGCCAACACGGAATGGGGCCAGTCTGGCGGAAATGCTTCGAAATCGATGGGACATGTCGCGCTCGGCCAGTCGGTCGGCCAGGCCTGGGAAGTCTCGATCGGCCGGGCGGCAGCACCAGCCAGCGCCTGGCGTCATCGGCGGTCGTCGGGGACGGCCGCGTCTATACCATCGACACGCAGGCGACTGTCCGTGCCTTCGATGCGCAGACCGGCGCAACCGCTTGGTCCACACAGTTCGGGTTCGAGAAAACCAATACGGCGTCGCTGTTCGGCGGCGGCGTCGCCTACGACAATGGCAAGATCTACGCGAGCAACGGGCTCGGCTACGTCGCCGCGCTGGACGCGCGCAACGGCGGGATTATCTGGCAGGTCCACCCGACTGGCCCGATCCGTGGAGCGCCCACCGTCGTCGGGGACTCTCTCTATGTGATCACCCAGGACAACCAGATCTACGCTCTCAAGACCGCGGATGGCGCGACCGATTGGTCGCAATCAGCCGCGCTGGAAATCGCGGGCGTGTTCGGCTCCGCCTCTCCTGCCGTAGGCCAAGGGACGGTCGTCGCTGGCTTCTCGTCCGGCGAGCTCAACGCGTACCGTTATGAGAACGGCCGCCTGGTCTGGCAGGATCAGCTGGCGCGCACGACGATCCGAACCAGCGTCGCTTCGATTTCCGACGTCGATGCCGATCCGGTGATCGACAACAGCCAGGTCCTCGCGGTCGGCCAGGGCGGCCGCATGGTCGCAATCGACCTGCTGACCGGCCAGCGGCAGTGGGAACTGAACATCGCCGGAATCTCGACCCCCTGGGTCGCCGGTGAATGGGTGTTCGTCGTGACCGACGATGGCAAGATCATTTGCATCAACCGCGCCAGCGGCAAGATCCGATGGATCGCGCAGGCGCCGGCATTCCGCAACGTGAAGAAGAAGGCGGGGCCGATTTCCTACGTCGGACCGATCCTGGCCGGTGGACGGTTGATCGTCGCCAGCTCCGAGGGCGCCTTGATCAACATCGACCCTAGCAATGGTGCCTTCCAGAGCCAGACCAACATGAAGGGCGGGGTTCACCTGCAGCCGGTCGTCGCCAACAACACCATGTTTATCCTTGACGACGAGGGACGCCTTCGCGCCTGGCGCTAAGCGGCGGTTGACGGATGTGCGAGCGCTGGGGCATGGGACGCCTCCGCTCAGGTGCGGGTGTAGCTCAATGGTAGAGCAGAAGCCTTCCAAGCTTACGACGAGGGTTCGATTCCCTTCACCCGCTCCAAAACAAGGTAGCTCGGCGCTTCAGCACCGTTGACACTCTTGTCACTGGCCGCCACATGGCGCGCCTGCCTGCACCTGGAGAGGTGGCCGAGTGGTTAAAGGCAGCAGACTGTAAATCTGCCCGCGCAAGCGTACGCTGGTTCGAATCCAGCCCTCTCCACCACGCACGCAATGGCCGATTTCGGCCATTTCTTTGCGGCACTTCCGCGGGCTGCTCCCAACGGATCGGTCTAACATTTACCGACATCAAAAAACGCAGATTTCTGTCAATTTCCGTCGAGTACCGTCGGCTCCGTGATACATCGCCGATACACGGCGATACACAAAAATGGCCTCGCTACGGAAAATCTCCAGTTAGCGTTCGAGTGGCGATTCCGCGCCGCTGTCCGATCCCATCAATGTAGAGATCCGACCACCCCCTGCCCTAATGGCAGGTATCGACCCAAACCTGCCGCGACCGTTTTCGACCCAAAGCAAGACACTAGGCATCCGCGATCAGCATCGCCGCGGCCTCCTGACGGGCTGGCGCTGAAATCCTCGCGACCAGACGGTTCGTTCAGCTCTTCGCAGGAGTCAGCGAGTCGGCTTCAGGCCGCCCACCGGTCCTCCAAAGCGAGTAGCCGACGCCGGCCGAGAGGATCGCAAAGGTGACGGCCAGCGATACGAGGGGTGGAATCTTGGCGATGCCCAGTGCGTCTGCGAGGAAAATCTTAGAGCCGATAAAGACCAACAGCACGCTCAAGGCGTATTTCAGGTAGTGGAACCGGTGCACCATTGCCGCGAGGGCAAAGTAGAGCGCGCGCAGGCCGAGCACGGCGAAGATGTTCGAGGTGTACACGATGAACGGGTCCGTCGTGATCGCGAAGATGGCGGGGACCGAGTCGACTGCGAAGACTACGTCGACGACCTCGACCATGGCGAGAGACAGGAACAGCGGCGTCATGAACAGATCCGCGCTTCGGCCCTCCGCCGACGGCAGGCGAACCCAAAAGCGGTTTCCATGAAAGCGGTCGGTGACATTGAACCGCCTGCGGACCCACCGAAGAACCGGCGATGAGCCGACGTCATACTCCTTGTCGGCGAACACCCACATCTTGATGCCGGTCACGATCAAGAACGCCGCGAAGATATAGAGCACCCAGCCAAACTGGCTGACGATCGTTGCGCCCAGTCCGATCATGATTGCGCGAAGTACGATGACGCCGAGAATGCCCCAGAAGAGCACCCGATGCTGATATTCGCGCGGAACGGCGAAGTAGGTGAAGATCATCGCGATGACGAACACATTGTCCATCGCAAGGCTCTTCTCGATGACGAAGCCGGTAACGTAGTTCATGCCGGCGGTCGGGCCCATGTACCACCACACCCATCCGCCAAAGCCGAGACCGAGCAGGATGTAGAACGCAGACATGATAATGCTTTCGCGCGCGCCGATCTCCCGTTGCTTGCGGTGCAGCACACCGAGGTCGAGCACGAGCAGGGTGATGACCACGCCGATGAAGCCGAGCCACATCCAGAGCGGCTTACCGAGCCAGTCGAAGAACAGAAATTCCATTGCAGGTCCCTTTGTCAGCGCTCCTTGAAGGAGCGTTCCCGTCCGACATCACGGACTGTCGTCCGCCAGAGGGGCCCGGATGGGATGAAAAGGCAGCGCCACCTCCAGCCGGAGGTGGGCGCTTACCGGTCAGTCAAACAGCTCCTCCAGGAAGCTCTTGCGTCGCTTGCCGTGGCGCCGGCCTTGATAACGATCATCATCCCAATGCCGATCATGACCATAGGGCACAACAGCTTGCGGGGGTGCATCGCTTGCGGCGCCGCTTCGCTGAATGATCTTGTCGAGTTCGCCGCGATCGAGCCACACGCCGCGGCAGGACGGACAATAGTCAATTTCGATACCTTGCCGTTCGGACATGGTCAGCTGGGTCGCACAAACGGGGCACTGCATCTCAAGCCCTCCCCGCCTGAAGCGTCTGCCGATGGATCAGGTCCTTCACGGGCAGCTTGAGCTTCTTAAGCTGCGAGATCCTCAACCAGTCCTTCCAGCGGCGTTGCTGTTCGAAACGCAGTTGCCCGTCGATGCGCTGGTGCGCCTCGAGCAGGCTATACAAACGCGAACGCATAGATGTCTCCTCTTTGCTCAAACCAAGGTTTGATCGGAGACCCGGCAGTGCTTTGGGAAGTGCTGACAGCCTATCGAACGCACCGGATCAACCGATGCGGTCCGACATCACGAATGCCCTGAAAGAGCAGCCGCCAGAGGGGCCCGGTCCGCCCAGCCTACATATTTGCTCCCGTTCGCCACTTCAAGAGGACAAAATTGATGCCGCGGCTGATGTCCGCTTTCCACCCGTTTCCGCCGCGCGGGACTTTCGACCCATTGCGGACACTGGGACCCAAGTCGCTTCACGCCGTGGGCGTCAGGGGATGGCCTTCAACCGCAGTGGCCGTCGTGCTGGACATCCTGATCATTGCAGCGGTGTTCTGGCTCGTTCGCCGTTCCTCCACTCAGGATGGAAGTGGAGAAGGCTCAGGCGAATAGCGGCAGGCTTCGGCCCATTGCTGTCTGTAGGGAACGCCGACAGTGTGGCACACCATGGCCGACAATCTGACACTGGCATACGAGTTCACCAACGACCCAAACGACGACTTTGGCTGGCTGGCCGCGTCCGTCGAGGCTAGCGGCTTTCGCGCGCGGAACGGCTTTTGGGTCCAGTGGCAAGACTTGGTTGAGTTTGCTTCACGGCTCGCGCCGTATCCTTTGCCAACCAATGGGCCAGTGGAAGCGGAATGGGGCTACAGCGAGAACGGAGAATACACGCGGGTAACGCTCATCTCGTTGAGCCAAACCAGTGCAACCGGCAAGGTTTCGGTCTCTGTAGACCTAGCGGATTATTACGAGCCACGACGGCGGTGCCAGGTCATCTTCGATACGAGCTACGCGAGCCTCGAGTTGTTCCGTCAGGAATTGGAAGACTTGATGGCGCGAAAAAAAGAAACTGCTGTTCTGCTGTCAGCTTAAATGGCCGCTCTTCACCCGGTTCCGCGTCCGGTTTCGACCCAAACCTGCCGCTAGGCCTGGTGTCCGTGTCGACCGAACTCGATCGGCGAAGAGACGGAGCTCCCTTGTGCGATAGCCGTGCCGGGGACCAGCAGCTGGGCTTGCGCGAGCGACCCGGCTGCTCCAAGCCGGCCTCGCCTCGAAGGGGAATTACCAGGCTTCAACGCGCTTTTCCGGTGCAAGCCACATCGGGTCGCCCGGCCTGATTCCGAACGCTTTGTAGAACGCGTCCAGGTGACGAAGCGGAGCGGTGGCGCGGTAGGCGTTCGGCGGATGGGCATCGCGAGCGACCTGCGAGCGAAGAGCTTCGTCCTTTCCTTGCCACGCCCAAAATTGAGCCCAAGCTAGAAAGCAGCGTTGGTCCTGCGTCTGACCGTCGATTACGACGTCCTTTTCCGGGTGGAGCGCAAGGTATTTGCGCAGAGCAGCGTGGGCGAGAGTAATTCCGCCGAGATCAGCCATGTTCTCACCGACCTGCTGAGCTCCTGTCGCAGTGCGCGACCCCGGCAAAAACTCATACTCGTTGGCCTGAGTGATCAGCAGGCCCGCCAACGCATCGAAGGCGGCGCTATCCTTTGGCGTCCACCAGTTCTTCATGTTGCCGGTCTTGTCGAACTGCTTCCCTGTCCAGTCGAAGCCGTGAGTCATTTCATGACCCAGCACGGCACCCATGCGACAGAAGTTCACTGCGGGGTCAGATTGCGCGTCGAACATTGGCGCCTGGATGATTGCCACGGGCACTTCGAAGCCGTTGATCTGCGGGTCGTAGGCCGCGTTGACCACGATCGGCAGCGTGTGACTGTTGTTGAAATGCTCGGTGACCCAGGGCTTGCCCAGCTTCTGGCGCATCCGCTCGTAATCGAACCGGGCGATTGAAACGAGCGAACTGACGAGGTCCGGCGTGATCTCGACGCTCGAATAGTCCACCCACTCGTCGGGGTATCCGATCCAGAAGGAGAGTGCGTTCAGCTTGTCCGTCGCGGCCGATCGCGTCGCGTCAGAAAGCCATTTGCGATTCGGCATCCGGACCTGGAACGCCTCCTTGATCAGGCCGACCATTTCGGCCGCCTGTCGGCGTGTTTCCGGAGGAAAAAAGCTGTCGGAGTAAAGCCGGCTTACGGGTTGCCCGAATCTCCCCTTGATGATGTCGAGCGCCCGCTCCTCTTGAGACGGGAGCACGCTGACTCCAACGAGCCCTTCGTTCAGACCGATCAGAGGCTTGTCGAAATCGCTGCTGAGGTAAGGCGAGTAGGCGAGAATAACCCGCAGCTTTACGTAGTCGCGAATGTCCTGAATCGGCCTTTCCGCGAGAACCTTCGATAGGGTCGGAAGGTATCTCGGCTCCATCAGAATCAGGTGGTCGGGCTCCTCAAAACGAAGTCCTCCGAGGATTTTCCGGAGATTGAGGTTCGGCAGTTCTGTCTGAAGTTGCGCGAGGGTCCGGGCGTTGTTGATTTTGCTGGGGTCGTTCGCCTCTACGGGTGGAAGCTTCGCCGCGTGGAGCGCGCGATCGATCGCGATCGACGCGTCTGCCATCGATGTTGCCTTGGCAGCGTTGAAGCCTGCGATCTTCAGGGATTCGATGAGATAGTTGCGATAGGCGGTGATGCGGGGCCCACCTGCAGGTTCCTCAAAGACGTCTTCGAAGGCTTCCGGAAGACCAAGCGTGCCCCCCTGGACGAACAACGATGTGACGGTGTTGTTGTTGAAGTCCTGCCCTGGGGAAATTTGCAGGAAGATGCCCGGCCCCCATCAATCTCGTTTTGGGCAAGATACGCTGCCAATCCGTCAAGATCCTTGATAGCGTCGCCCTTTTCGAGAAACGGCTGAATCGGCTTGATCCCCGCCGCATTCCGGGCGGCCGTGTTCATATAAGCGTTGTAGAGGGTCCCGACCTGCTGCGCGGGCGTTCCTGAAGAGGCATTCGGAGCATCCGCCGCGGCCTTTGCCAGAAGCACGTTCATCTGCTGCTGAACCTGGTCCAGAACGATTTCGAAGAAACCATAGCCCGGATGCTGCTCGGGACGCTTTACCCGCTTCAACCAGCTGCCGGCTGCATACCGATAGAAATCTGTCGACGGGGAAACTGAGGTATCCATGTTCTGCTTGCTGAAGGCCAACTGATCTGGCCCCGCCGCGACCACGCCCGCCTGTGCAGCAAACGCTGTAGGTGCTGCTGCAGCACATGCGAGTATGATCGCGATCCAGCGCTTCCTCATGTCAGCCTCCTGTCAGGGACGAATTATTTGCACTTTGGGTGGGTGCCGATGTCGTTGGCGGCTTCGACCCGGTTGTTGGCGAAGGTCAGCTGGACGCACTGGCGCGAAGAGGGACGGTAGAAAATGCCGTAGCGCGTATCACCGGACTCGAAACTGTCGACATCGTTGAAGCCGCGTTCGGCCATGACATCGATCGCGCGGATTGCATCCATTCCCGCCAGATCGTCGATCGGCTCCTTGCCAGCGCCGCCCGAAACGGCCGAAGAACCCGTGGAAGCGCCGGTCAGACCGACTTTCAATGTATACAGCGACGACTGGTTCTCGCGCGCCGCATTCCGCATCAAGTATACCCGAACCTTGTAGGTGCCGCTTTGAGGCAGAACACCACTGAAGCTGTCTCCTGAAGTCGAACCGATGAAGATTGCCTCGTCATTGCTCCCTGGCGGTAACACGTTGAAATACGTTGATTTGTTGGCAGAACTTAAGACGACGCGCAGAGTCTGGCCGCCAGCAGCGCGGACGAGATAATCCCGGCCGACATCACCCTTGATCGAGCCGATGAGGGTCGTATTCGTTTTGCCACGTGGAAAATTAACGGTCTCGGTCTTGGTCTGCGCAGCGGCCGGCGCGGCAATACAGACCGCGAGCAGGAAGCCTGCACGCGCAGCGTTATCGAAAAATCGCATTGCGGAATCCTTCATTCTTGGCGTGACCGAAATTAGTAGCTGCAGGTCTGCGTGCTGGTGTGCTCGATCGACGTTACGTAGCCGTTGTTCGCTGTCACGATGATGCACTGCCGCGATGATGAGCGCCAATAGGTCGAATAGCGGCCGTCATAGGTCTTTTTGTCGTCGCGCAGCTGGAAGCCGCGACTTGCCAGCTGGCCTTTCACATAGCTGCGCTCCTGCCCTTCGAGGTCGCGAAGCGAAACGTGGGCGCTATAGCCGCCGCCGTAGTAATTGTTGTTGCGGTAGCCGGTCTCGTAACCGCGGGCGCGAACGCCGTTCTCGTAGCCTGACGTATAGGCCTGGGAACGGTCGTAATTGTGATAGCTGTGGCTGTAGAGCCCGTCGCGATAGCCGCGCTCGTACTGCGCTTCGCTGTTGGCATCGCCGTAATGGCTGTAATTGTCATGGTCGTGTGACTTGTGGCTCAGCGCTAGCGCGCCGATCAGGGCGATGGCGCCCACAGCAGCCACCGTTCCCGCGTCGCTTCCGCCCTTCTGGTTGCAGTCCGACTTGGGAACCACCGCAATCTTCTCGTAGAGGCCATCGAAGGTCGTGACGCGCACGCATTCCTTGGTGTTCCTGTTCCACCAGTAATTGAACTTGCGGTCGTCTCGCGTTCCGCCGGTGATGTAGGTGAAGCCGCGCGCCTCGAGCGAGCTTTCGCCGGCGCTGGCCTTGACCCCGACCAGGTCGCGGACCGAGCCGGGGACCTCCTGCGCGGGGAGCTGGATCGATTGCGCGATGACGGCAGCTCCAATCGCCGCGCGTGCCAGATATGTGCTTGCGTGCTTCATGCGATCCTCTCGAATGGACATTGGATACGCAGTTTACGCGGGCGCTCAGTCACCAAGGACGAACGCATCCGGGATTCGATATTCTTCCTTGCCGACCGTCACGATCGTCCAGTCGTCACGCCGGGTGGCGCTGCTTTGCAAGGCCGCAGACCCATCGGCCTGGGAGCTGGAATGGGTGACGAACTTGCCCTTGCCGTCGAAGAGGAGCACGCGCTGGCGCCTCTTGGGGAGCTGGATTTCGACCGCAATCTGGTCGGGCGAACGGGTCACGCCGGCGGGGCACGTCGCATCGGCGCTTCCAACATTGACGCAAGGGACAGAGGCCGTTGCATTGTATTTAGTATCGGGGACCTTCACATCTCCTTCACCGTTCGCCGTGCTGTCAGATGCGATGGTGTCGCCATGGGGGACCAATATCAGAATGACCCCATTGACCTCTCCCACAGCCTGGCCCTTGATTTGTGACGCAGTCTCTTTGTTGGGGCAGCCTACGAGCGTGGCGCTGTCATCAAGAAAATCCACCGTCGCTTCGGTCTCTCCGACACGCTGGCAGGGGTCGCCAGATTTGGGAAAGCCGTCACCGAAGCGCTTCAATTCGTCCGGCCACGGCGACGGACCACTTTGAGCGGCGACGTTCCCCTCAGGAGAGCAACCGCCGCAGATTGTGAGAAACCACAGAATTACGACTTTCCGCATCTGGCAGCCCCTTCTCAGAGATGCTTTCACTCGAGCTTGGCAGACAGGTCACTCCGTAACAGTACCGATAGGCTAAAGACCGTAGAGCTAATGACTGGCGACTCTTAGAGGCGTGCGGCGCAAAATATGGTTCTGCGTTTGCATCTCACTCGTCGTGGCCGGCCCAACCCGTTTTCGTCAAAAGCTGGTACACGTCTCGTTTTCCTATCCACGTCTGGATAACGGGCGCGCCTTCTCGTTTCCGCTTTCGACCCAAACCTGCCGCGACAATCTTCGACCCCTTCGTGCGATGACGACCGTCGCTAATTACAGGTAAGCGGACGGTTGAGACTTACGACCAAAGGTCGCGGACCGTTCGGCCCTTTGATGGCAAATCTTCAAAGGTGTCGAAGCCATCGAAGTGGTCAACTGGCAGGTCGGCGACGGCCTCAAACGGTGCAAGGCGGATGTTTACCGCCATTCTACGACGACCCGCTTCCAGCCGGAGACCGCGCCACGCAACGACGTTGGCGCAGCTGGCACAGAACAGAATCTCTAGCGCAGGCTCCACTTTGCCAGGCCGCCGGTAAGCCGATGTCGCACCTTTGATGCCGATGCGCTCGCCCTCGAAATCGTAAGCCCACAGCGCTCCATAGCGGCTGCAAAGCGAGCAGTTGCAGGCCGTGATCGACCCCGGATCGCCTTCAAGCGTCCAGGTTGCTGACCCGCAATGACAAGCGCCCTTAAGCAATCTCTTTCCCCTTAGTTTAGACGCTCGCGGAACCCGCCAATGACCGCCGGATACCGTCGCAGCAGGTTTGGGTCGAAAGCAGACGCTAGGCGATTTAGCGGCGGTAATGGGTGGAAACTGGACATTACCAGTGTCTCTCAACTTGGCGTTGTTGCGGATTTTCGCCGAGTAGCTCCCTCTCTTGTCCTATGATGCGTGCTTCAGCCGCGGGTCGGCTCGCATGACAATGACTCGGTTGCCGCTTGATCGAATTGACCAGCAGGCCCAGCTACTGCTGCCAAACATATTTGCCATTTGAGCCGTGGGTCAAAGTCTCGTGGAATATGTTCAATTCCGACGCGCCGTCGGGTCTTACACGCTCAGAAATTAGCCGCTCGGTAAACGGCAAAGGCAAGCCCATGCGATGGTGGTAGTGATTGAACCCGACTTCAAAGGTATTGAAGACGTTGTCGGTTGAAACTGCGTTGGCGCAGGTACCTTGCATGTCGCCGGTCAAGAGTTGGCGGGCCAAGAGCTCCATTGCCGCGGTAAACCGCTTGGTTTGGGGCGTGTAAACATCCACACCCTGATTCCAGGCAATTTCAGCGGCGTCGAAGGCTGAGGCTAACCCAAACTGTGCATGATGGCCGTTGTCACGGCAGGTTTCTTGGGTCAGGCCATCGACCCACCGAACGGGATCGAACCAGACCGCGGGAGTTTTGCGAGGATCGCCTGCGCCAGGCTCAAGAACGGATTGAAGAAAGATGTAGGCCTTGCTTCGAGCCTCAAGCCTTCGCAGACCAATTTTGAATGCGGAAACGTCGTCGTTAAAGACGGCGATTGTCATCAAAGCGTCGATCTGGGTCAGGTCGACATTGCCATTCCAGTGACTGGCCGTGAGCAGTTGCGGGTAGAATGCTCGCCGAAACATGGCCTGCAAGGCTGCTATGTCGTCAGTGCTCCAGTCTGGAGACTCTCGCATGACTTCGGCTGCCCCGCCGAAAAGTGCGCCGATCCATCCAGCGTGCAATTTGTCCTGATCGGTCTTCGCGACGAATCCTCGTAAGTTCGCCCAAAGGTTGAGAATTGCGATGGCCCGTCGAGAATATTTGCGATTGCCCGTAAGGCGCCATGCGAGCGCGTTGGCGTAAGCTTTCACCGCTTCTGCTTGCGAAGCCGCTGCCTGAGTTTGATCCTCCGCGTCGATGACGGTGAGAGCTAGGCCGGGCGCCTGAGCCTTCTGTTCAACCCTGTGGAGGATGCTTGCCCATGGCTCTTGGCCCGCGGCGATCCGTGCTCGCGCCCTGTCGAGCCCGGAAGCCGTGTTTAACGCTCCAGGGTGTAGAAATGCAGGATTGTCCTGCGCAGATACCGCTGAGGACAAGGCTGAAGCGAAGAGTCCGAATGCAATCGACAGCACACCAAACCGTTTTCCTGCGTAGGGTCGTCTGGACGCTTTGGGCATACACTGATGGATCAAGGGCGAACGAGTCCTAAGATGTGCCTTGGTCGACTTACCGTCCGGTGACATTGAATCTAGGGTGTGACAATCCGGACTTTTGACATCACCAGCCTGCACTAGGTCATCATCGCGACGGCAGCTATCCACCCATTCCCGCCGCGGCAGTTTGCGACCCACTGCGGACACTTTTTGAATTGTTGAATAAGATGACTCGGATGAAAGCCGTCCACCTCGCACTCGGCATTTTCGCAGTACTGATGGGATTGCTCTGGATCGGGCAAGGCGCGGGGCTGGTGAACTGGCCCGCCTCCAGCTTCATGATTGATCAGCGCCCCTAGGTTAGGCGCGGCGTTGTCCTCTTGCTGGTTGGGCTTGTCCTGATCGCCGTTTCACGGCGCCGCAGATAAGTCGTCTCCGCGGCGGTACCGTCCGCCTTCGACCCGAAGCTGCCGCGACAAGCTTTCGCTTGTCGTGGAGTTCCTAATTAGTGGCAGTCGCTAAAGTGCGTTCGACACGTTTCCGAACGTGGTCTTGAGCTTCGTTCCAGTGGTCCGAAGCGAGGCGATTGCTGCGACTGCGATGAGAGCAGCGATAAGACCATATTCGATCGCCGTGGCACCGCTGCAGTCGTTACAAAGCTTCACAAATCGCTTAACCATGGCCTGCCCCCAAAGTCGAATTGGGCGGCCTGAACACTGAATGCCAAGCCGCCCGAGACGAAGATCGAACCGGGATGTCGAAGTACCGGCTAGACACAGAACGTTTATGACAAGGAAAGTTAACATTCGCTTGTCACATTGACCAAGTCGGATGGAAAATCAGTCATCTGCTCGCCTAGCTGCTCCCAGTTCGGATTGAACTCGGAGCTTTACTGACGCGGAAGTCAGAGAAGTTACTCGCCAAGGACCATCTCGTTGCAGCGGTCGCCTATGTTCGGTAGAGGATCGGTGCGGAGCAAGCGATCCTATGGGGTCGTACCGTTAACGTCCGTTTTCGAGCCATCCGGCCGCTGCGGACTTAGGGGTATCTTGAGCCATTGCGAACACTAGGAGCTAAGGCCACCGCTCGCACCGCCGGGAACGACGATCGCCAGCTGACCTGTGCAATCGTCGGTAGTCTGACATCGCCAACGATGGAACCGCATATCCGTAGACGCATTTCACCTGCCGAGGTCATTCAGCCGCGTACTGGGACCCGCCTCATTTTCGGCGGGCGGTCGAGCGTATCGGGCCGCTCTCCACAGTTCGCGTACCCGCATAAACTGATGTATGTTAGGCTCTCGCTCGCGTGAACGGCAAACGACGTTCATGCTCGAATAGGGGGTTTCTTGCCCGACTCGAAATTTGTCGCGGGATTGGCTGAACGGAGTGAGTCCGTGCAGCTCGCCACCGGGACCGGCTTTTACGAGTGGTATGCTGACGAGGACCGGCTGGTCTGGTCGGAAGGCTTGCAGCAAATCTACGGCGTCGACACGACCCCGAATGGAGAAGCGGAATATGCGCGGATGATCCATCCCGACGACCGGTTGCGGGTCGAGGGAGAGTCAATCGGCATTCTCGGCGGGAAAGAGCGCAACTACAGTCATGAGTTCCGGATCGTTCGGCCAGACGGCACGGTGCGCACCGTCTTGGATCGAGGATCGGTCGAACGTGACGATAAGGGGCGGGTGACGGTCATCCGTGGCTTGAACGTCGACATCACCGACTACGAACGGTCAACCGGCCACTCCAGTAGCAATGACGAAAGCGCGGTCCAACGACTTGCCGAGCTGGAAGTGCTGTATGCCGAAGCTCCGATCGGACTGGCCATGTTCGATCGGGACCTCAGGTTCCTTCGCATCAACCGGGCGCTTGCGGAAACCAACGGCTTTTCGGTCGTCGAGCACCTCGGGCGAACGGTTTGGGACTTGGTTCCTGACTTGAGGGAAAGTGGCGAGCCGGCGCTCCGGCAGGTCTTGGAGACCGGGCTGCCGCTTCGGGACGTGACTGTCAGAGGGGCCACGGCCGCTCAACCTGGCGTCACTCGCGAATGGCGCGAGCACTTCTACCCTGTCCGTGGAAGTGACGGCGCGGTCACCGGTGTCGGCATCATCTGCGAAGAGGTGACGGACCGCGTCGTGACCGAGAAAGCGCTCGCGGAAAGCGAAGCTCGCCTGATCGCCGCCCTGCATGCCGGTCGGCTGGGTGTCCATGATTTCTACCCGGCATCCAGAACCATGATCTGGGATTCCAGGGTTCGAAGCATTTGGGGAGTCGCAGAGGACGAGACTGTCACGGTCGAAACGTTCCTGGCTGGCGTTCATTCCGAGGATCGGGATGGGCTGCTCTCAGCCGTGGAAGCGGCCTTCAACCCCGCTGGCGACGGCCGCTATGAGGCGTTCTATCGCGTGATCCATCGGACGACCGGGACAGTCCGCTGGGTCCGCGCTGCCGGTGACGTGACGTTTGAAGACGGTGCCGCAGTCCGGCTGGTCGGGACCGTTCAGGACGTGTCGGAACAGGTGGAGGCGGAGCGCAGGCTCCGCGGGTCGCAGGAGACCTTCCAGCATTTGGTCGAGCGCTCTCCCTTTGGAATCTATGCGGTCGACGCCGATTTCCGCCTCGTCCAGGTCAGCGACGGCGCTCAAAAGGTGTTCGAAAACGTTCGACCGTTGATCGGCCAGGATTTCGAGGACGTCCTTCGAACGATATGGCCCGAAAACTTTGCAAGCGAAGCAATTGCGCTTTTCCGGCACACTCTGGCTTCTGGCGAGCCCTATCATTCACCAACGACCGTCGAACGTCGCGCGGACATTGACGCCACCGAGGCGTATGACTGGAAGATCGAGCGGGTCATGATGCCCGATGGCAGGCCAGGAGTGGTCTGCCATTTCTACGACCTGTCCGAACGCCAGGCGTATGAGGAGAAGATCGAATATCTCATGCGCGAGCTGAATCATCGCGCCAAGAACATGCTGACCCTAGTGAATGCGATTGCCTATCAGACCGCCGCGGCGGGGACAGACGATTTTCTCGATCGCTTCGGAGAACGCATCCGGGCATTGGGTTCGAGCCAGGATCTCCTGGTGCGTTCAGAATCGGCGGTGGCCGATCTGAAAAGCCTGATCGCAACGCAGTTGCTTCACTTCAAAGATCTGGTCGGCACAAGGATCTTGCTCGAGGGTCCGAAGGTGGAGCTCTCGCCGTCGGCAGCTCAGACCCTCGGAATGGCCTTCCACGAGCTTGCCACCAACGCTGCAAAATACGGGGCTCTTTCGAACGATACCGGCCGCGTCGAGGTATCCTGGTCGCTTGACGACGAGGGAGGAGGCCACGCATTTTCCATGCTCTGGCGCGAAACGGGTGGCCCAGTCGTCAGACCTCCCGCCCGAAAAGGCTTTGGCGACCGCGTCGCGCGGACGATGGTGGAGAAGTCGCTCGGTTGCGGTGTACGCCTGGATTACGCGGAAACCGGAGTCATCTGGGCGCTGCACTGTTCGGAGACGGCGATCACAGGGAATCGTCGCGAGTCCTCCTGAGCGCGTCTCAGCCCGCTTGTGATGCAGGACAATATTGAAGTTCGCCGCCCATCCATTCGAAGCGCCAACGAGTTAGAGCGGCCCGGTTCGAATTTGGGTGCTCTAGCCGGACCGCTCCCGCAGTCGTAGGCGATCTGGGCGCCTCCCGAAAGCGAGCTTCTGCGACTGTTCGGGCGTCGCTGAACAAACATTCCCGCAGAAGCCGATAGAACATGACGTCAGCGTAACAAGTTTCAAACGTGAAACTGCCTTTACGATAGTCTCGATTTGGGACGTTCCTCTGCGGCCTCATTGCTGAGAACCGCAATACAGCTAGTGATCAGTTCGGGGCACGATGGCGAATCGACCGGACACAGACCAGCTACGGTGCGACGACTGGCTTTTGATCCTCGTGGTCGCAGCAGCGATCTTGCTCTTCACAATTCTGCTTCCCGATCAACACACCCATTGATCGCGCGAGCCGAGTGCTGGACGGGTCACACTTCCCGATGCCACTGCTCCAGATCCACCAGATGATTCGCGGCACTTTCTCCCCATCTCGCGGAGATCGTTCGAATGCCTTCGGCTTGGTGGTGCTGGCGACTAGCCATCATCTAGCGTCCGCTTTCCACCCAAACTTGCCGCTAGGACCGATCGGCATCTCTTGAGCCACAGCCCGCAGAATGGCCACCAACGGGCCTTGCGGGGCCAAACGTCGGATACGCTTGCAAGCGTTCAGAAACCGCCTCAGCGAGCCTCCTGGCAGCTTCGTCGGCCTTCGAGGCGTCGCGACCTGCCAGGTCGTTCCGTACGCCCCTGCGGATCAGGCGGATCGCGAGGTAAGCCAGGGCCGCGACCTCTTCGGGCTCCAATCGTCGCCAGCCCCGGCCGCCGTTGTCTAAAGGATCGTCGAGTCGCATTCGGGCTACTTGGTACAAATGGGGAACATCTGGCTAGGTGGGCCGAAGGCTTAGCTTCAGATTTCCAGCGCTTCCGAGAGCGCCAGCGCGTCGTCGAGCTCGACGCCCAAGTAGCGAACTGTGCTCTCCAGCTTCGTATGACCGAGTAGCAGCTGGCAGGCTCTGAGGTTGCCGGTCTTGCGATAGAGCATCGCCACCTTGGTTCGCCTGAGGCTGTGCATCCCATAGGCGGCCGGCTCCAGCCCGGAACGGGACACTAAGCCTTGAGAGCGATCGTCATGCCATCCTCCGGGGAAGGCCAATAGATGCGGCATCTATGCCGAAGGCACGCGCTTCCTGCTGAAGTAGCGACAGCGCCTCTCCCAAGCCAAACTTGCGTCCTTTGGCGAAATCGTCGCCAGCCGCGGCGTCCGACTTGTCCTCGTCGATCAACCGGACAAGCTCGGTCGACCAATCTTTCAGTAGGTCTGCGCTCATTTACTCGACCTTACTGCGAGGGCTGATGTCCGCAATGGGTCGCAAACTGTCGCGGCGGGTTTGGGTGGAAAGCTGCCACTAGCTTCCGATGCAGCGCGCCAGATTGTCCAGGACCGGCGACTACCTGGCGATCGTAATCGTGGTGACCTCACCCCGATGGCAGCTCTGTTGGGAAAGCTGACTTTAGTGAACTAGCTGGAATGCCGTTGCTGGTGTTAGCACGAAGAGCAGCGATTGGGGGTGCATATGACGAGATCATTATTGCTACTTTCTTCGGCAGCGCTGCTGATGCCCGCGTGGCAGGCCGCCGCAATGCCGGCGAACCATGCTCAGGAGAAAAATAGTCCCGCCGCTGTCGATGCTGGCGCAGATGAAAAGGCGATACGCGGGCAGGTTGATCGTTGGCACGAACTCATGAAAGCCAAGGATTCCGCGGGCATCGCGGAACTTTACACGAGCGATGGCGCCGTGATGCCGCCGAACGCGCCAATCGGAAAAGGACGTGCAGCAATCCAGCAAGTTTGGGCTTCCTTGCTGCAAATACCAGGCTTCGAACTGAGCATCGTTCCGGAGCAAATCATCGTGTCGTCTTCAGGTGACATGGCACTCGATCGTGGAATGTATAAGCTTACTATCGCGCCCGATGGCACTGCGAAGACGGACACCGGCAAGTACGTAGTCGTCTGGCGAAAAAGCGGCGACGAATGGAAGGCCGCTGCGGACATCTTCAACAGTGATCTTCCCGCCAGCGGAGGTTAGGGCTCCACTCGTTTCGGACACCGGTTACGACCGGCGATGGCCTCAGAGAGGCAGGTCAGGCGTTCGTCCCCAGAGATTGAGCCCGATCACCAGCCAACCGAGCGACGCGAGCATGACGATGCCACTAATCCAGCGCTTGCGAACGAAAATCATCGCGTAAGCCGCAACGAGCCATGGATAATCAAAATAATATCTCGAAAGTAGGTCTCTTGGCGTGAGCCCATTGTGCAGGTCGCGGATCGAGATGAGCGCAATCAACAAAGCAACGTAGCTCGCGTAGACGAACCAAAAGTACCTTCGGTTCTTGTCGAAGTGGCGGGCTAGGTCGACGCCCTCCGCCGGCACTTCATCAGGAAGCGATATGCAGGCAGCAAGAAAAATGAGAATCAGTGCGAGAAAGTAAGGAACGACCTGACCGGCGGTCGTTCCGCTAAAGCCATGCCAGCGCCACCACAGGTTGAAAAGTTCAGCCAGGATCAGCAAAGCGGATAGCGGCGCTACCCAATCCCAGCGGACTCTTTCCCGGTTACGCAGAAGGCGATGCAGGCTAGTCGCTAGATCGGCGATCGCTAAACCGATCACGACGGCCACAAGTGCAGTGATATATTCGAACGTGTCCATAGAAGACGCCCCGGCCCAGGTTCTCACGCCTGTTTAGTGACCGCAATGGGTGGAAAGCGGACATTAGAGCCGAAGCCCCAACCTTGGCCCAATAGCAACCATCGCTGAATAGAGTGCGATCGTCATCGTGCAGCCGATCACCAACGCCAACCAGAACGATATTCCATTCCGCATGAGCCACGGAATGAGCAGGAACATCGGCAGCGAAGGGAGCACGAACCAAAAGGTCGCTTCGACGTGGGAAGCCATGTTCTCGACGTCGGGCTTGTCTCGCCAAAGCCAGATCATGCCGAGGACGGAAACAAGCGGCAGCGACGCAATCATGCCGCCTATGCCGGGGTAGCGCTTCGCCACTTCGGAGATGACTGCAATCAACATCCCTGAAAGCGCCGCTTTAAGAGCCAGGTACAACATGCTCCGAGAATGGCGCTGGGTCACAGTGTCCGCAATGGGTCGAAAGTCCCGCGCGGCTTCGGAGGGCAGGTCGGGCGTCCGTCCCCAGAGATTGAGCCCGAATGGCGTTCAGCTAGACGATGAGCATTGAAGACCCGCCGGAGTGTCTGACAAACGAAGACCCCCGACGGATCCTTGGTCGTAGTAGCAGGCATTTGACCGACCGCCTAAGCATTCACCTTTCCGAGTGCTGAACCTCAAATGTCCGCAATGGGTCGAAACCTGTCGCGGCAGGTTTGGGTAGAAAGCTGACATTAGGCCAATTAGACTTCGAGGACCTCCTTGTGAGTAGGTCGGGCGCAAGACCATGAAGATCGCGATCTTAGTTTCCGCGGTTGCCGCGACTCTCCTTTCGTCTCAAGCGAGAGCTAGCGAACTCATCGGACCAGGTCGCTTCTGCGGATATGCACCGATCATTGATTTGGTCGCTGGAGAGAAAGTGACCACTCTCGAAGGCGGCATCCATGGGGGTAGCTTCCGTTGGCAAGGCGAGTTTGGCTCGCTTGAGGTTCATGGAATAGGTTGGGCCAGTCGTCCAAAGGGGTCGATTGTTAGAGGCGGATCAGGGAACAGGCCTGCGAGATTCGCAGAGCGTCGAGTCGAGGATGGCTATGAGATCGCCATCTGGAATGGTGCGCACGGGGCTGCCTATTTTCGGTCGAAGAAGCCTCTCACCAATTCGCAACAGCGGGCGATCGACCGGGTCGTCTTATTCGAAGAAGGGCAAACACCTTCGGGCTGTGACCTTCGCACGATTTTCTCGTGGGAGTGATGTCGCGACATCGCAATTGGACGAGTTCAATCTCAAACACGACCCTGGCGTCTGCAATGGGTAGAAAGCGGACGCTAATCGAAATACCGTCTCGGCGATGAACCCGACGATGAGGCGCCTCCTAGCGGTTACGACCATTAGCTGGTTAGCCATTTGGGCCTACGTGGGCTGGCGCGGATACACCCTGTCCAGCGGTGCTCACAGCTACATCGACCAGCCACCGCCCGGAGCAACGGTGCCGCATCCAGTCCTAACGGCGCTGGAGGCCGGGCAATCTTACTCGCTTCAAGCTGTGGTTTGGGGAGTGGCAGTCCCGCTCCTCTTGCTCTTGCTAGTCTGGGTGGTCAGGCCGTCGCTGCGCAAGCGGAGCAACTTCAAAGCCTAACGTCTGCTTTGGGTCAAAAACAGACGCTAGCGATCTAGCGGCAGGTTTGGGTCGAATACGGTCGCGGCAGGTTTGGGTGGAAAGCTGCCACTAAGGGCAGCCTGTGTCGCTGTACAAAGCGTCAATGCTTTTGACCTTCCCAGCAGCATCGCCTTTCCAGTTCACTCGGACCTGACTGCCGCAGACAGGTCCGCCGTATTTGAAGAAAGCGACACCGCTGTTGAACGTCGATGAACGCGCGGCGGGTTCAACGGCCAGTCCTTGCTGCTCTAGATAACGCGCAAGTTCCCGGACGGAGCTTCCCGGCGGAAAGCGCGCCGCCAGCCGATCTTCGATAAGTCGGCTCCCTTGGGCATAGGTTTGATCCTCAACTCCGGCGAACAGCGCCGTGGCGGGAAGGCCAGAACGGCCACACCCGCCCAAAGTGATCAGTACAGAAACGATTAGCCATCGACCGCTCGGCATCATCTCAGATTAACCCGCACGGGCCGTTAGCGTCTACAATGGGTCGAAATCGGTCGCGGCGGGAATGGGTGGAAAGCGGACGCTCGATCACCTCGATAGCACGGTGCCTCCCTGATAACCCGAGTTACGAAGCTCCAACAACCTATTAGCAGTCAACGAGATTGGAGAACTTCTTAGGGGCAACGATGATGCATAAGGTGTTGCGGATTGCCATCGCTCTCGTTGGCCTGCTGAATTTGGGACTCGGCCTGGCGTTCCTGTACGCTCCCGTCAGAATGGCGGCCGAGTTCTCAATAACTGCGATTGGCAGCCAGGGGCTTGCGACCATCCGCGCAGACTTTCCGGGCTTCTTCATTACGGCCGGTCTTTTCGCGTTGCTCGGGCTGGAAACCAACAAACGCGGAGCGCTGTGGGTCCCCGTGACTCTCCTCGGTATCGCCTTTGTCGGTCGAACCCTCAGCTTGTTGCTCGACGGAGTGGGTCCAGACGCTCTGCCACCGATGATAGCGGAGGCCATGATGATCGCGATTCTCATTGCCGGAATCCGGGCCAAGCCCCAATCCGCGCCCTAGTTCGAGCCAATGCGCGCCGGTGATCCAACCCGGTCAATTCGGGAGAACATTCGCGGCAAGTTTGGGTGGAAAGCGGTCATTAGGCGCTAGACGGATTTGTCTTCGAATCTCCAGAAGAGCAGACAGAACAAGGCAATCACGCATTCGACGAAAGAGGAAGCAAAGGCCCGCAACAAGCAGCATGAGCCGTACGCATTCGCCGCATTTGGATGGGGAGATTCCTTACGCAAATGCCCGAATAGCGGAGCTCCCGCATTCAAAATATGCGCTGTCTTTTAAAGCGCGAGAGGAGCGGCTCCATGCAAGAAGTTGTCAGCCAGCCGGGTTTACGGGCAAACGCCGATACGCTTACGCCTGAAACGGCGCGCGCGATCGCCAAGGACGCCTACATCTATGGCTTTCCGCTAGTCGACCACTACCGCATCCAGCACGCCTTTTTCGCGGACGTCGGCGGTTCCCAATACAAGGGTCCCTGGAACACACTGATCAATACGCCGAGGGTCTTCACCCCAGAAGACACGGCGATCCAGACGCCGAACTCCGATACGCCCTATTCCCACATTGGGCTGGATCTTCGCAGCGAGCCACAGGTCATCACGGTCCCGCCGATCGAGGAAGGCCGGTACTTCTGCATTCAGCTCATCGACGCCTACACCCATAATTTCGACTATATTGGTACCCGGACGACCGGTAACGGTGGCGGAAAATACCTGATTGCCGGCCCCAGCTGGCAGGGCGAGGTGCCTGCCGGCGTGACCAAGGTCATCCGAAGCGAGACGGACTTTGTCTTCGCTTTCTTCCGAACCCAATTGTTCAACCCGGCGGATATCGAGAATGTCAAGAGGATCCAGGCCAGCTACAGAGTCGAGCCGCTTTCAGCTTTCGTGGGTGCCGAACCCGTCTCAATGGCGAAGATCGATGCAGTCGCTCCGCTCTCGGCTGAAGAACAGAAGACCTCGATCAAATTCTTCAACGTCCTCAACTTTGTCCTCAAATTCTGCTCGACGCATCCCTCGGAGACGGATCTTCGGATGCGCTTCGCCCAAGTCGGTTTCAACGGCAACGAGAGCTTCGATGTCGCAGCGCTGCCAGCCGATATCCAGGATGCCCTCGCTCAAGGAATGGCCGACGCGTGGGAAGCCTTCGCGGACCTGAAGAGGACGAAAATCGATACCGGCCAGTTGACGTCGGGCGACGTCTTTGGAACCCGAGAGTATCTGAAGAACGATTATCTGTCCCGCATGGTCGGTGCAGTTCTCGGCATCTACGGAAACTCAAAGGAAGAAGCCATTTATCCGGTCCTCTCTGTCGATTTCGACGGTGAACCGCTAAGTGGATCGAATAACTACACCTTGCGCTTCGCGCCTGGTCAAATGCCTCCTGCCCGGGCCTTCTGGTCGCTGACCATGTACAAGCTTCCCGAGAGCCTGCTCGTCGCCAATCCCCTGAACCGCTACCTGTTGAATTCTCCGATGATGGATCAGTTTGTGAAAGATCAGGACGGCGGTCTGACCTTGTACATCCAGGCCAACTCGCCGGGACATGATAAGGAGCCCAATTGGCTTCCCGCGCCACCCGGCCCGTTCATCACTTACATGCGGCTTTACAGCCCAAAGTCCGAAGCGCTCGACGGACGCTGGAAACCTCCGACCCTCATCAAGGTGAGTTGAGACTTCAGGAAGTACCACTTTAATTGGGAAAGCACTGTCCATGGCCAGGGACGATGAGAACGACTGTGAACCAATCGGCGGGCAGCCCCGGCGGACACTTCCTGTTCGATTTCGGACTTCGATTTCGAGCTGAAGCGACAGCGGGCGTTCGAAGCCGTGCTGTGGGCGATGCCCGCTGTCTCCATTTATGGCTTCCGGAGGGCGGCCTTCGAGGCGTTAGGCTATCGCGATTGCGACATCTTGGCCTACACGGGCACTGCCACTCCGCTCCTAGAGGGGCTCACGGCGAACAGCTCGACACCTTACATCGGGGCTTATTGCGATCTTCGCGCCGGCCCAGCGGTACTGGAGGTGCCACCCGCGGGCGCGGATGGTAGCCTTTACGGCCAGGTGGTCGATGCATGGCAGTTCTCGATCGCCGACGTGGGCCCGTCAGGCATGGATGAAGGCAAGGGTGGACGATACCTCTTCACTCCGCCCGGCTACGACCAGTCTGTGCCGGATGGCTATCTGCACGTCGCATCACCGAACAACCGCATCTCGTTCGCCTTTCGATCGGTACGGGCGCCGGGCAAGACGGCGAAGGACGCTTACCAATACGCCCGCCAGCTGCGGATGTATCTTTTAGGGGACACGAAAAGCCCGCCAGAGCAGAAATTCATTGATCCGAGCAACAGCCGCTATCCGACGCTGCCGTTTTTCGACGAGCGTTATTTCCGCGACCTCGCCGAGATCGTCGACGCAGAGCCAGTCAGAGAACAGGACAAGGTGATGATGGGGATGCTGGCGACGCTCGGCATCCGCAAGGGCATGAAATTCGACCCTGACCCCCGACCGTTCGTGCGATCCGGCAAGGCGCAGTCGACGCCTGGCATTTTCTCCAGCAATGGTACGATAACCTCCCGTCGGAGCTGCTGTTCTGGCCGGACCGCCACTACGCCACGTTGATGCAGGCCGATGACAACCGGACCTTCACATTCGAATACTCAGACCGGATCGATCTCGTCCGCCGCGCGGCGCAATATGTCTGGTGCACCTACGTGCCGAAACAGCTCAGCGACACGCCGGCTACCCAGTATATGATGGCCATGGCCGATCGGGATGGCCGAAAACTGGAGGCAGGTAAGCTGTACAAGCTGGACTTACCCGCAGACATTCCCGTCAAACAGTTCTGGGCGCTGACCGTCTATGATCGCGCAACCTTTGCCTTCATCTACAGCGACAGCAATCGCACGACCCTGTCCAGTTACGACGTCGAACTGATGACGAAGAATGCGGATGGTGGAATCACAATCTATGTCGGCCCGCAACCGCCAGCGGGGCTGGAAGCCAACTGGATCCCTACCTCCGGCAAACGACCGCTCCCGGCATGCGACTGTACGGTCCAACGGATGAATTCAACAATGGGACATTCAAGTTACCGGACTTTGAACTCGTGTGAGAGATTGACCGGCCGATGGCTGTCCGGCTGATGTCCGGAATGGGTCGAAAGCTGCCATTAGCGTTCACAATTGCATTTAGGCGGCGAACTGTTCTATTAGTGGCAACGTTGGTTGCTACTATTGGAACACATTATGACCGAGCGTTCTTTCGTCGCTTACTACCGGGTGAGCACAGCTCGTCAGGGACGAAGCGGGCTGGGCCTCGAAGCACAACGCAGATCTGTCAGCGACTTCCTCAATGGCGGCGCCTGGGACCTCCGTGCTGAGTTCGTTGAAGTGGAATCCGGCAAAAGCGACGATCGCCCTCAGCTCGAGCAGGCCTTGGCGATGTGCGAGCTGTCGGGCGCCACATTGGTCGTAGCGAAGTTAGACCGCCTCAGCCGCAATCTTGCCTTCCTCGCGAAGCTCCAGGAAAGCGGCGCCAGGTTCGTCGCAGCGGACATGCCGGAGGCAAACGAGCTCACGATTCATATTATGGCTGCGGTTGCCCAGGCCGAACGAAAGGCAATCTCAGCTCGCACGAAGGACGCCTTGGCTGCAGCGCGAGCACGAGGGGTCCGGTTGGGCGGCAACCGTGGCAATCTCGAAGATCTTCGAAAGGGTCCCGCGAGAAGTGCCGAAGTGCGGAGCCGCCAATCTGTCGAGCGAGCACAGAAAGTTCGCCGTCAGATCGAAGCGGTAGCCGCGGGGGGCAGTCTATCTCTCAGACAAATAGCTGGCGCGCTTAACGACCGGGGGATCACTGCCCTCGCGGCGGAAAGTGGCATGCTGCACAGGTCAAAGCAGTTTTGGAACGAAGCGGTAGCGCCAGATTCCAAAATCATTAGGCAAAATGCTCCCTTAGTTAGGAAGAGAGCGGCGCCTAGTCTCTGGCGTAAAGACCTCGCTGTAGTTCACGAAACGCCTCCCGGATCTCGTCCGGGGGCCAAGGCGGGCGACGGCCTCCTGGGGAGTGCCGTATTTCAATTCCAGTAGGCGCGGCAGTTTTCAGGCTCGAGCTCGGTAGTGCATCCGGCCTCTTTCCAGAGAACGTCATCGATATTTCAGAATGTTTGTTCGAGCACGCGGTACCCCCTCAGCGCCGATCCGCTCTCGGGAGCACGCCTCGAACGGTAATCAGCACGAACGCCTGAGTCGTCGCAAATCCCTGAGAAGCCTTGCCCCCTGACGGCGGAGCTCAATTGCTTCACGTGTCCAACCCCCATGGATAAATGACCCATTAGCTTCGCCCATCGGAGCGCCCGATCCGCTTGCGCCCCATGTAGTCGACATCGCTTGCGACCCTTGATCGCTGGCGACTGACAAGGGGTTCCCCGTTGCGTCTGGGCTAGACAGCGCGGAGCACGTCGAAGGTTGCCCAGACGTTCCTGTTTCAGCCGCTTCGCGCTCTCTTGGTCCATGGGGTTGGTTCCCATTTTCAACCTCCCCTGGTGCAGATGAATGTGTTTGTGTTCGTGCTGCGAGTACTTCCGGACCGTGATCCGTTGGCGCGTTACCTTGCCACGCAATTTGGCCATTGTTTCGAGCTGCATCGCGTAGGTTCGGCCGAGCTTGCCGGCGATCGCGCACGTCCTTGGATCCGGATAGCTTTGCTTCAGCGCCTGGGCCGAAAGCTTGATCTGCATGAGGTGTACCGCGACCATCTGAGCCGCCAGACAGGCCTCAGCCTCATCTCGCGGTCGCAAGCTTCGTACGACCTGAATAGCAGCCCTAAGTTCCGAAGAGTTGGGCAGCCATCCCTTTTCATCACCATGCCAGTCAGTTGAGCACAGTTCGGCCAATTGGGTCGCGAACGACTGGAACGCGGCGATTGATCGAGTCGCGAAAGCGTCGAACAGCAACGCTTCCCACTCTGCCAAGTCCTCGTCTTCGTAAGGCGAACGGAAGGTCCAGCCGCCACCTTCAACCCCAATTTCAATCTCCGGGGTGGCGTCACGTTTCTCGTGCCGAACAATGGCCTTTGCCCCAATTTCTTTGAGGATGGCAGGCATTTTCTGTTTGCGGTTTGGTGGAGGGTTAGGATCCATGCTCAAGCAGCCAGATCTTGAGATGAGTCATTCAGACGACCCTCCCCACTGGCTACTGTAAGTGGGGGAATACTTCCCGAATTCATTCTGGCAGTTTTCCGCGGATTGTCCGGCTCACCGGGGGAATGTTTCCACCCATTGCAGCCAAATTCATTCGGCCATGGGGCAGATTTCCCCCTTGGGCGGCCAATTTCTCCCCCGAGATTTTTCACTCGGCGGTTGCCAGCGACGATATTCGTGGGTGGGACCTTGTGACCGATCCGGCCAGCTCTTCCACGTCAGCCGCCATTGTGCCGCGGGCGACTGCTTCGCTTTAAAGGAGCCACGGGCGGTGCACTCGATGAATCCCTTGTCCTGGAGCCCACGAAGTACTTTTCGCGCCGTCTTTCGATCAATCCCAATTCCCTCTGAAAGTCGTCGCTCGCTCATGTGTATGCGACCATTGTTGTCACCAAAATCGAAGCTTGCGATAAAAAGAAGACCCTTAATCTCGTTCCCGGAGGCGTGCAGCCACGCCTGACTTGTCGACAACCATCGATAGACCCGGACATGGTGGTCATCCTTCGCGGAGGATCGCCCCTTTGCGTCGTATCGCGACCGAAATCTGCTCACTCGACACCTCACTTATTGGCCGCCAAGCGGCGCCTAATTCCTCACGCGGCGGTGCTGAACGCGCGCTCCAATTCGGATTTTCGGAAGTAGAGCCGCTTTCCCATTCGAACGACTGGGAGACGGCCTCCCTCAACCAAATGATAAACAGCGCGGGGCGTGACTCCGATAAAGTTGGCGGCTGCATTGGCGCCTGCCAGCAGGTCATCAGCGAGCATGCATAAACCTCCATGTATTCGTATGTGAATACGTTGCATCCAGAGTTCGAACATGTCAAGAGGTGTATTCATATGTGATTACAGGGGTGGTCCATGGGATATTTGAAAGCGAAGGAACCCAAGCGCCACGTCGTTACGATGCGCATGTCCGAAACCATGCGGGAGCGGATCAACGGCGCGGCGACTGCAAACGGCCGGTCAGTCTCGCAAGAAATAGAGTCTCGGCTCGAGCGATCGCTTCAAGACGAGATGCTGCTCGGAGGAAGTGAGACAACGATCTTGGCCAAACTGGTGATTGGCGCAGTTGCTCTCATAGAAACCGAAAGCGGCAAGCCCTGGAACGAGGACCGGATGACTTGGGAAGCTGTAAACTCGGCTGTCCGAACGATTCTCACTTCATTTCAACCGCAGATCGATCTCGACATTTGGGAGCGTCATCGAGAATTGTTGCTGACTTTCTGGATCGCGTCGCCGAACTCGAAAACGTGCGCCGCAAAATTGAAGGCCTTGCGAAGGCTTATCCGAGCAAGACGGACTTTCCGCCGGAAGTTCGTTCGATCTACGAAGAGGCCTGGGCGGAATATCCGAAGCGCTTGGAGCGCGTGAAGAAACTCGCAAAGTCCATCTTCGAAGGCCCATTAGCAGAGCATGAGGAAAGGCGAAGACCTGCGATCCGGATCGGCCGGGAATTGACGGTCTCGCGAGCCGCAAGCAGGTCGGGAAACTTCGTGGTTGGGGGCGTTATGCGCATGTTCAAGCAGAGCGGCGCCTTCGAGCCGTTGCCGGGTTTACGAGACCCCCTCAATATCACGGACGATGAGTTCTTTGACTGCATTCGGGTATTGGCAGGACAACCCCTGACGATCCCGACATCGACGCGGACGCTTTCACAACCCGAAAACCCAATTGGCTAGAGCTATCAGAAAACGATGGTGAGGACTCTGAAGAGTAATCGCCTTCGATTTCTTGAAAAAGAGAACGGCTGCGTCTGAACGAGGAAGTTCACTTATGGCCACCATCAAGAAGCGTAGATGGCAGACCTCTAAGGGGGAATGGCGCGAAGCTTTCCGGGTCTCGTACACGGACCGCGAGGGTCGCCGCCACCACAAGCAATTCGAGATGCGGCGCGACGCTGACGCTTACCGAATTAAGGCTGAAAGCGAGTTGGCCCGAGGCATTCATACGCCGGAGGCTCAAAGCATCACGCTTTCGCAGGCGGCTGACATTTGGATTTCCGCGAGCGAAGCGAACGGGTGCGACCGGGCAACAATCAAAACGTACCGCGAGATCGTGAACCGGCACGTTAAGCCGCACATCGGGCCCGAGAAGCTGTCCCGACTATCAGCTCCGCAAGTTGTCGAGTTCCGGGACACAATGATCCGGACGCGGTCCCATGCCATGGCGAGCAAGGCCGTCCGTCACCTGTCTATGGTGCTGACCGAAGCCATGCGCCGTGGACTGGTAGCGCAGAACGTCGCTCGGGAGTGCAAGTGAAGCGACCGCGTGGTGAAAAGAGGCAGCGGCTTGCGAAGCGCGCTGAAATACCGCCCTTCGAACACTTGCAGGCCATGCTGAAGGCCGCTGACGATCTTGCGAGCGAAGATCCAAGACTCCCGGTTCTCCTACGCGTGGTCATGCTGACTGGGTTGCGCGCTAGTGAGGTGCGTGGCTTCCCGCTGGAAAAAGCTGACCTAAAGGCTTCATGCCTGACAGTTGCCCAACGGGCTGACCGCTGGAACGTAATCGGCCCGCCCAAGTCGGACGCCGGCCACCGGACAATTCCAATCGGGCCGTCTTTGACGACCATCCTCAAGGCTTGGAAGCTTCGCTGCAAGCCTTCTGAGCTTGGTCTGATGTTTCCGAACCGTCGTGGCGGGGTAATCGACCAGAAGGGCTTCATCGGGCTTCTGCTGAAGATCCAGATCGCCGCCGGACTGGCGATCGATACTGGTCGAAGGGATCGCAAAGGCGAATCTGTCTACCGGGCTCGCTACGACTGGCACCATTTACGGCACGTCGCGGCCTCCAGCTGGCTGAATGACGGGATTGATCTAAAGCGTTTACAAACGTGGATCGGTCACGAGAACATTCAGCTGACCATTGATGTCTACGGCCATTTGGTTGTCGATGCCCGCAAGGATGCTGAGTTGGCCCTCAAGGCTGAGAAGTCGCTGCTCGCTACATAAACGATACATATAGGCGCCTTTCTGACGGTTTTCTGCGGAGGAGCAGCAGACTGTAAATCTGCCCGCGCAAGCGTACGCTGGTTCGAATCCAGCCCTCTCCACCAATCCCAGTGACGCTTAGCGCGTGACGCGGACGCCTTCGCCTTCGCCGGTCACGCGCACCCGGTCGCCCGGCCGGAAGTCGCGCGGATCGCCCGGCTGGACGACCGCGATCATGCCGCCGGAATCGAGCTTGAGCGTGATCTCAACGCCTTGCTTCACGTTGGAACCCTCGACCGCGTTCCCCAGCGCGCCGCCTGCCGCCGCGCCGCCGGCTGCGCCAGCGACATTCGCTGCGGTGCTACGGCCGATCGTGCTGCCGATCGCTCCTCCGATAACCGCTCCAGTAACCGCGCCAAGGCGAGTGTTATGCGCCTGAATTCCGACACCGCGAACGCTTTCAACCGTCCCGAACTGGACGGGAACGGCACGCATCGTCTGGTTGGCTGAAACGGTGTTGACCGATGGCTGCTGTGCGCAGGCCGCCAAGACGCTGCCGAGAGCTACTGTAATAAAGAGGGTCCTCATGGTCAGCGTCCTTTCCTGTTCGAAGGGCCGCATGATACTGAACCGCCAAGCTCTTCGGGACTGGGGTTTACCCTGAGACGAGACTCGGAATGCCGGTAGCTCCGGTCTGCAGGCGCTTTCGCGACAGCCGTTGGAACTCGCGTCTTCCAGCACCCGTTGAGCGAACATGTTCCGCGATTTGCGTCCGGATGGTGGTGGGGGAACGCCGCAGTCTGCCCGAGTTGCAAGCGGCCGATTTGGCCCGGTGAGGACGCGCATCTCATCCATTTCGCGCATGACGACCCCGATGGGCTGGATAGCCTGAACGGGCTTTATCACCGGGCCTGCGCGCAGCCTTACGCTTCGGTGATCCGCGCCATCAATGCCTTGCGAAACATCCCGCACTGATCAGCCCTTCGGGAACAGCAGGGTCGTCGTGAAGCGCATCCCCAGGTCGGACCGCCGGTTGGGCTGGAGATATAATAGCGACCGCCGATACCTAGCGAGACGGGTTGCTTGCCGATCCGCATCAGTTGCGAGACGCTCACGTTGACCGGCACAATCCATTTTTTCGTCTGCCAGTTGTACGTCGACTCCGTGTTGAAGCTGTAGGTCGTCGCCCGCTTGGTCGTGAAGCTGTAGAACGGCTGGATGAAGGTCGCGCTGATGTCGTTTCGGCTGTTGTCGCCCGCGAACGACCAGATGTGATTGGCGAGAAGGCCGAACGTGGATTGGCCAGCCTGCTTTAGCACCACAAAGGTCGGCCCCGCGCCCCACTTCTCGCCGCCGGTGAAGCGGCTCGTGGCCGTCGGGAACAGGAACACCGGTCCCGCACCCCAGATGATGCCGCTGCGCGTCGGCGCCTTGGGCGAATAGAAGAAGCTCTGCACCGTATCGCCGAGCCCGAATTCGGACTGGTTCGGGCCGCTCAATTCGTTCTGGTAAACGATCGGAACGATGGTCCTGACGATCAAATTGGCGTCATCGGAAATACTGATCGGAATCACCGGCTGCACGTTCATCGTGTAGCGAACGCCCATGTCCCTCGGTCCACCGCCGATATCGAGATTCTGCTGGAACGGGACGCTGATCAGCGACGCGACAGGGTTCGACAATTGGCGTGCGAGGTCCTGACCGTCATCGGCCGCTGCTGCCGGCTCACTGACCGGCTGCGGTTCTTCGGCAGGCGGAGTTTCTTGCGCAAAGGCTGCAGAAGACGCCGTTAGCGCAAGGAGGACGAGTAGCGACTTCAGCGACCTGCTCATCGCGAACTCCTCATTTCGACTGTAGGATGAAGGGGCGCCGGAACCTCCGGCACCCCCAGAAGGTCAAGCGGCGCCGCTTGCGCCGTACTGCAGTGTCTCGAGTACAGACTCGAGATTGAACGACCCGGCTTTCTGGGCCGGAGGGAATTCCGCGAACGTTTGCAGGAACTCCGCCACGATCGGCTGCGCGGCCAGAAGCACGAACGCCCGGTCGAGCCACCAGTCATAGTAAGTGTTCGACGTGATGTCCGCGTGCTCATACGGGTCGGTGCGGAGGTTGAACAACTTCGGCGCCCGTAGCTTCACCATCGGCTCCGCCCAGATGAGGCAGGTGCCCGGGCAGCGCTGCTCCATAAAGATCGCCTTCCAGTTGAAGAAACGGATGGCGGCGAGCTCGGCTTCGTCGGTCCAGTAAATGAAGCCCTGGCGTGCGCTCGGAGCTTTGCCGGTAATGTGATCGAGCTGGTTCACGCCATCAATGTAGGACTTGAACTTCCGGTCCCCGAGCTGGTGCCCGGCCTTCAGCTTGCCCTTGATATCCGGCTCGCCCGCGACCGCCGCCAGCGTCGGCAGCCAGTCGAGATGGGCGACGATATCGTTGGAGACGGACCCGGCGGCAATCTTGCCCGGCCAGCGGACGACACAAGGGACGCGATAGGCTCCTTCCCAGCTGGTGTTCTTCTCCGATCGGAAGGGCGTAGTGCCGGCATCCGGCCAAGTGTTGCAGTGCGGACCGTTGTCGGTCGAGTACATGACGAAGGTGTCTTCGACGATGCCGAGATCGTCGAGCAGCTTCAGCAACACGCCGATCGCCTTGTCGTGATCGATCATGACGTCATGATATTCGCTCTGCCAGCGACCCGCCTGGCCCTTGCTCTCCGGCTTCGCATAGGTCCGAAAGTGCATGTGGGTCGTGTTGAACCAAACGAAGAATGGGACCCCGCGTCGTTTTGGCGCTTGATGAAATCGATGGTCTTTTCGAGCACTTCGTCGTCGATCGTCTCCATCCGCTTTTTCGTCAGCGGACCGGTGTCCACCACGGTCTGCCCGCCTTTGCTGTCGGCATGGCAGTGGAGCACGCCTCGCGGGCCGAAGTTCTTACGATAATTGGGGAAATCCTTGGGATCCGGATAGTCGACGTTCTCCGGCTCTTCCTCGGCATTGAGGTGGTAGAGGTTGCCGAAGAACTCATCGAAGCCGTGCATCGTCGGCAGATGTTCGTCGAGGTCACCCAGGTGGTTCTTCCCGAACTGGCCGGTATTATAGCCTTGAGCTTTCAGGACGGTCGCGATCGTCGGAATCGAGTCCTTCATTCCCTGCTTGGCGCCCGGCATGCCGACCTTGGTCAAACCGGTCCGGAGGCCACACTGGCCAGTGATGAAGCTGGCGCGGCCTGCGGTGCAGCTCTGCTCCGCATAGTAATCGGTAAAAAGAAGACCTTCCTCGCCGATGCGGTCGATGTTGGGCGTGCGATAGCCCATCATTCCCTTGGTGAAGATCGACAGGTTCGACTGACCAATGTCGTCACCCCACATGATCAAGATATTAGGCTTGCCGCCCGGCATAGAAATTCTCCCATGTTCAGAGCCTTGAATGGGAGTGGCTGTGCCTTTCTGGGCGAGTTTCGGATATCGGGGAAACTCCCCACGCGGGCCTGGCGGATACCCTGAGATGGGCCGATTTGCGCGATTCGCATCCGAAACTGGGACAAACCCTGAGCGATTTCAGAGACTGACTCTCAGGGATTTTCCTGTTAACATATGTTTAAGAGCGGGGGCTCGTTTGCCGTTGCGTTGATTGCTCAACGCCCTCGAAAATCGGGGACGAATGCGAGCTGCACGCGTGACTGAGTTGTACGCGACCAAGGGTCGGACCTTGGTCGAGATGGAGGACATCTGGCGCGCCATATTGTCCGACCCGAATATCGCCGTCGGCGTCGTTCGGCTCGATCCCGACGGAGAGCTTCGGATCATTGAAGCCAATCCCGCGGCAGGTGCCTTTTCCACAATTCCCTGGAGCGAGGCACCGGGCGAGCGGGTCCGGGACATCATGATTCCGGAGGTCGCGGACTATTTCGAGGCGAAGCTCAGGCAATGTCTCGCCACGGGGAGCCGCAAAACTACGAGCGAGCGATAGACCTGCCGACTGGTCGGGTTGCCTGGGCGGCCAACATGATCCCCGTGCGACATGGAGATGGCGAGCTTCGCGAAATCGTCGCCATGTCCCGTCCCATCCCGGTTGGATTGCACGCAAGCGGTATCGACGAGCGCAACCAGAAGCTCGTCGACGGTCTGAACACGACGAACCCGGGGCTGATCTACCTGCTCGACCTGCCAACGCGTCGCGCGACGTATGTCGGTGGACAAGTCGAGCAATTGTTGGGGTTCAAGCCTTATCAGTTGGAGGAAATGGGAGACCCGGTCCGGGATATGGTCCATCCTGACGATTACGGGTGGGTTGAGCAGATGTTCGCGGAAATCGGCCAGTCTCCGGACGAGGTTTCGATCTTCGAGTGCCGAGTGCGTGACAGCACCGGAAGCTATCGGCGGCTCTCGTGCCGCAACCGCGTGCTCGACCGCACCGAAGATGGCGCTGCCCGCTCAGTGATCGGCGTGGCGACCGACATGACCGACCAGTCTCACCTGCGCGACGAAGTTGCTGCGCTCAATAGCCTGCTTTCCAATGCCGAGCTCGAAGAACGCCGCGTGATCGCTCAGGAATTGCATGATTCTGCGGGCCAATACGTCGTCGCCGCCGAGCTCGCGCTGATCGGCGCCCAGGAACGAAGTCCGGAGCTCAAGCGCAATCCCGGCGTCCGCCGATCCCTCGACGACGTGATGGAATGCCTGAAGGACGCCGAGCGCGAAATCCGGGTCCTCAGTTATCTCCTGCATCCGCCGGCCATCGCGAAGCAGGGCCTGGTGTCCGTCATTCGCAATTTCACCATGGGGTTCGGCGGCCGGGCGGGAATTGCCGTCGACGTAAGCGTGGACACGAGAGTCAATTCGCTTCCGGAGGAACTAGCCATTCCGCTGCTTCGAATTTGCCAGGAAGCGCTGACGAACGTTCATCGTCATGCAAAGGCAAAATCAGTCAGCGTCCGGCTGGACGTCATAAGGGGAAAGATCGAGCTGGAGATTTGCGACGATGGCATCGGTTTCTCCCAAGAGGGCGTCACGGATCACAACGGCTATGGCGTTGGCCTTTCGGGCATGCGCGACCGGGTCGCGCGGCTGGGCGGCCACCTCGATATCCATTCGAATGGTGGCACGACTCTGAAGGTGCTGATCCCGCTCAGGTAGACGGTTCAAAGGTCGATCGTGTGGCGCCGAAGGAGGCTTGGGGGGCAACCTTCGGCGCCAACCGGACGGCCGTCCGGATGGCGCTTTCCTACGGCCCCGGCGAAGCCCGGGAACATCGGGAAAAAGCCGGATAGGCCGGTTTGCGGTCGGCCCATAATTCTGCACTCATGATGATTGAACAAATCGAAATAACCTTTCGCCTGATTGCATCATTCTTCGCGCTGTTCATCGAGGCAGCGGCCGTGACTGCAGTCGTGATCGGTGCTGTCGAAGCGCTCTATGCGTCGTTTCGGAACCTGGGGTGGTCGGTTGAGCAATCGTCGGGCGACAGGGGCATCTGGGTCCGGTTTGCAAGCTGGATCCTGCTCTCGCTGGAATTCGCGCTGGGCGCCGACATCATTCGGACAGCGATCGCTCCGACGTGGGACGAGATCGGCAAGCTGGCGGCGATCGCGGGCATTCGAACGGCTCTGAATTTCTTCCTCGGCCGCGACGTCGAGCAGGCCGAGAGATTCCGGGCGGAAAAGCGGAAGGACGCCTGAGCGGAATCCGCCCATGTCGCAATTGATCTCGCTCGATCCCTTGATGCACGCGCTGCCATTGTGGGCTGTCGGGCTCGTCCTGATTGCCGCTGCCTTGTTGGCAGTGGAGGTGGGAGCATGGTGGGGCAAGTTCCTGCTCGACAAGACCCTGGCCGAAAAGCGATTGATCGGCAGCGACACCCAGGGCTTCATCATCGGATCCGTTTTCGGATTGCTCGCTCTGCTGATCGGCCTGACCTTCTCCCTGGCGCTCGACCGTTATGACGAGCGGCGCAATTGGGTCGCTGAAGAGGCCAATGCGATCAGCACCGCCTATCTTCGGGCAAGCCTCTTCGATGAGCCCTATAAGACTGAGTTGAAGTCGACGCTCCGCGAATATGCGCACTCACGCATCGTCCCGAGAATATCACTCCTGAGACAAGGGAAAGGCTAGGCGCGAAGAGCGAAGCTCTCCGTGACCGGCTGTGGGGCGCGACCGAGAAAGCAGTTTACCCGGTCCGAGCGACCGAGCTCGGCTCCTATTTCGTCGAGGCCGTCAACCAAATGCTGGATGTCGGCACGTCGCGCGCCCTCGCCTCCCGCGCACACATTCCCGGCGCCATTCTCGGGGCGCTGTACCTCTTTCTCGTGGTGTCGTCGGCACTGCTCGGATCGATGCTCGCAAAGGACGGAACCCGTCAGCGTTACGCCTCGACAATCCTGGTAATCCTGTTCGTCCTCGGCATCGTGATGATTATCGACCTCGATCGCCCGCGCGCAGGGTCGATCCTGGTCAGCCAGCGCGGGCTGGAGGAGCTAGCTGCTGCGATGGATCGGGATGCGAAGGCCCCCGACAATCGACTGCCGTGACCCGCGTGCAGCGTCAGCGGGTTCAATGAAGGAAGAGCGGGACGTTCCCGCTCGTCGCTTCTCAATCAAAACTTGTACGAAAATCCAAGCAGCGGCCCATTCATGTTGACGTCGAAGTCCAGCCGCTGACTTTCGTGGTGAATCTGCATGTGGCGGTAGCCAGCGATTGCGGTCCAACGGCGGCTGATGTCATACTGGATGGTCGCAAGAGCCTGCCATTTCACATCCGTGTTGTGGAGGAGGCCGCCAACGTCCCCATAAACACCCAGTCCCCATTTCTCTCCGAGCGGCACATGAAGGCGGGCGCCGATCAACGGCGAAACGTTGGATGGCGACGTGCCGTATGAAAAGGTCTGGTTTGGTCCGGTCAGCTTCATATCGACATTGAGGCCGATGATTCGACCGCCAACGAGCACGTCGAGGAACAACGGGCCCTGGTCGACAACCCGGACGCCAATCGATGCCGTGGCGATCGTGGTCTTCGCATCGACCCGCCCGGACAGGAAGGCCTGGTTGAGAATGTTTTCCGCCTTCGCCGTCATGCTGAGGTACATGAGGTCACCCCGCATGACGAAGCGCTTCCGGCGGGCATCCACCGCGCCCATGAACGCGAAGTTGAGGTTGCTGAGCATGTCCGCGAACGACTTGTCGATCTCGACGCCCTGACCGAATTTCGGAACTCCGACATTGCCCGCCGTGCCCGCCAGCCAAAGATAAGGGGTGAACGAAGCTTCCCAATTGCTGGACGAGCCGTCCACGTCTGGCGCATCCACTGCCGCCGCTGGCTCTGGGTCGGGGCCTGCGTACCCGTCTGAGTTTCGTCGACGGCCAAGGCGGTATCTAGAGCGGGAACCGTTGTTTCAGGCGCCGCTTCGGCAGCGTCCGTCGTCGCCGCGGCCGCACCAGTCGCTCCGAAGCAGCCCGCAGCCATCATCAAACCAATTGCAAACCCGCGCTTCATGGCGCCCTCCCGATCAAGATAACTTTGTTCTGAAATTATGAGATGCGTGCGCAGCGAATCATCGGGGGAAACCCGAGGACGGCACAAGAAGTTGTGAGTGGTCATCCAGCGAGCGCCGTCCCGGCGGCGGCTTCGCGACCCTTGGCCCACCGCTGATAGACGGCGGCGACGATTAGATTGATGACCAGAAACAGGAAGACAGCCGTCACCGACCTTCGGTCCAGACCGTTGGAATTGATCACCCAGAGAGCAATACCCGGATGACGGACGATGGCTGCTGAAGCCAACAGGAACCTGCCCTCCGGCTTCGGGCCGCCAAGCAAGTGACCCGCCGCTGCCGCGACCAGAGTGATTGCGACCATCGCGAATATCGTGCCGTCACCCGCCAGCTGCACCATGCTTCCCGCCTGCATGAACAGGATCGGCAGGGCCAATGCGAACAGCACGATGTAGGCGCCGACCGCCAGCGGCTTTGCGACCCGCTCGGCGAGCGCCGGAAGCAAAGTCCCGATGGTTACACCGATCGCCATTGGCAGGATCAACAGCAGGACCGAGATCTGCGCCACGCCCTGAATCGGTGCGGAAACCTCAAGCCCGATCAGCTTGCTCGTCAAGGCGACCGTGACCGGCACGAACAGAATGGCCAGGAGCGTGATTAGCGCAAAGTGCGCTTCCACGCTGGAGGCGTTATCGGCCGCACGGACCAACTTCAGGGAAATCGGCGGCGCCAATGGAGACGCAGCCATCACCATGATGGCGATTTTGACCATCGGATCGATGGGCAGGATCAAGCACATGATCAGCCCGGCTAAAGGAACCGCGAGGTTCACTGCGAGCACGGCGCGAGGCAGCCATACAGGCTTCAAAATGGCTTCGATCACCGATCGCCAATTCGCCTGCATCGCGCCACAAGCGACCAAAGTCATGATCGCGAGTTTCAGTCCCCATAGGAGTAGCGGGGGAGCACCCATGTCCTGGTTCCTCTTAGCTCAGAAGGGACCGATGCTGGCGGCGACCCTGAGGAGCGCCAGCAGGCCGGTCACGAGCAGCAGGATGGCGATGACCATCGCGCCATTGACGCTGTTGTCCTCCACGCTCCTGATCAGGCCTCGCTCTACGAGCTGCTCCCTGCGTAGCCGGCGGACACGCGTCTGCGAACGGTGGCTGAGAATGGCCAGGACAAGCAGGATGACGCCAAGCGAAATGAGCGTGAGCCCGAACCGCTGTGGTGCACCGGCCGGGATCGACCCGTTCACGAAACGGTCGTTCAGCGTGTGAAGGAACTGGAAGATCGTGAAGCCGAAGCCGATCAACGCGAACGAAGTGCGTACCCCAGCCATAAGCGTTCTGTCGCTCGCGAGCGCGGTTCGGTCGAACGACATGGCAGTCCGCTGTGCTGCGAGTTCGGTCCCGTTGTCACCGCCAATCAGGCTTTCCAACGGCTTGGGCGTATGTGCCAAGTGGTTTCCCCCGTGTTCATTGAGCGGGGATACGTGGGCTGACTCCGGGCCACTATCGGGATAGCCCTGACTTTTCGGTGGCACGACTGCATCGCGCAGACTCGATCGAATTTCAGGACCGGAATTCGCGAAGGCACGGGATTATCCTGATACAAGCCTGACGGTTTGAGGCGCTAAGCCGGTCGCAGTGCAGCATGTCGCATCGTGCTTGGGAGGGTCGAGGATCGCATCACTATGACGAGTCCCGTACGCCGAATCATCATCATCGACGATCACGACGCTGTGAGACGCGGAGTTCGGGCTGTCCTCGATTCGCGTCCGCATTTTGAGATCGTCGGCGAATCGGGCAATGGCCGCGAGGGCCTTGAGCTTGCGATCGAGACGAAGCCCGACATCGCGATCATCGATTACTCACTGCCGGCGCTCAATGGGCTGGATCTCGCGCATGAGCTCAAGAAGAACGTGCCGCGGATCGAAATCCTCCTTTACACAATGCACGACCGGGAAGACGTGATTGCCGAGGTCCTGAGGGCCGGTGTTCGCGGGTTCGTCCTGAAGTCCGACACTGAAAAGCACTTGGTGGCTGCACTCGACGCTCTTTCGGTTCGCAGGCCCTATTTTTCGGGTTCGGTCTCCGAGACGCTGCTTCACAAGTTCCTGGCAATCAAGCCGGACTCCGCGACGAGGAGCCTGACCCATCGCGAACGCGAGGTCGTGCAGCTGATCGCGGAGGGCCGGATCAACAAGGAGATAGCGGGTCTCCTGAACATCAGCATCAAGACGGTTGAAACCCACCGCGCGAGCGCCATGCACAAGCTGAAGCTGCGGACGACAGCCGACCTTGTTCGCTACGCAATCCGGAACCGTCTCGTGCAGGCATGACGAAGGGCGGAAAGCTATGTCGAGAACCCGATGCCCGCATTCACTAAGACGGATCTGTTGCTCGTCGCTGGCGTTTTTCGCCGTGGCGATCGCGTCGCCTGCAGCCGCGGCTGAAACCGATCCCTCCTTCAACCTACGCGCTGGCGTACTCATCGCGAGGGTCCACACCCTGGTGCGGGTAGATCCCAATGCAACCCTCAATTCGCAGGACGTGGTCTTCGAGAGAGACCTTGGGTTCGAGCGCGGCCCCGATATCCTGTTTTTCGAGGGCGAATATCGTTTCGCTCGCCGATGGAAAGTCAGTGCGGAATACCAGCGACTTGACCGCGAAAACAGCAAGACCCTCGACCGTTCGATCCAGATCGGCGACACGACATTCCCATTGAACGCAGCCGTTTCCGGCCGGGTTCGCTCGAACCTGTACAAGGTTCAGTTCGGCTGGTCCGCGGTCAGGAATGACAAGGCCGAAGTTGGCATTTCACTTGGCGCGCACCTGACGAACTTCCTGGTATCGGTCGAAGGTCAGGGCAGCGTCGGCGGCAGCGGGATTCTCGTGCAGCGCGATGAACGGCGAAGCACCTTCGCACCTCTTCCGAACGCCGGACTGTTCGGCAGCGTCAAGGTGGGCCGCGACTTCAAGATTGGCGCGCGAGCAAATTACTTCCAGCTGAAGATCGACGATTTCAAAGGTGGGCTGACCGACGCGGAAGCGAACGTGGAATGGAAAGCCACGCGAAATTTCGGGGTCGGCGTCGGCTATCGCTTCCTGAAGTATCGCCTTGACCTCACCAAGGACAAGTTCGACGGCGCGGTTCGATATCGCTTCCGGGGCCCTGCACTCTACGTGACAGCTGCTTTCTGACTGATTGAACTGCCGCAGTTCCTCTCACCGCCGCGCGGCGTCCGGTGATCGAGCTTCGTTGGCAACATTAGTTAGCCAGAAATTGACCCTACGGAATTGTCCAAATCGAACAAATCGCATTAATTGAGGCGGACTCAAATGCTCCCCGAGGTTATGGAGCGGTCAGCTCGGAAGGAATTTTAGTGAACGTTCCCGCGGGATCGCATGATCCTGACGACGGAAATGGGCCATCGCGGCGCGGCTTGCGAAGCTGACGCAGGGCCAGCTCGATTGCCTGTTGCTTGTCGATCAGCACCTGTCATCGAAAGAGATTGCGGCGGAGCTGAATATCTCTCCGCACACCGTGGACCAGCGCATCCGCATTGCGCTGCAAACGCTTGGGGTGGAGCGGCGCACGCAAGCGGCCCGCATGGTCGCTGGGCATCATGCGCCATATCAGCGTTTGATACATCAATCGCCGCACATTGAGGCACGTCCGGACGCCCGCCAATCCAACGGGGCGGTCAGCAATCAGATTCGGCACGCTGATCGTGCAGGGACGGCCGGGGATGTGGGTCTCAAAACCGAGCAGAGGCCTGAGTCTTCCTGGTCTTCCCTGCCTTTGCCGTTCGCAACGAGGAGTCATCCCCGGAATGAGATGAGCGTCGGGCTTCGGCTGCTCTGGATCTTCCTGATTGCGACTGGTGCGGCCTTTTCGGCCGGCATGTATCTCGCCGGTCTTGAAAGCCTCGCCAGGCTCTTGAGGGGCTAACCGCCAGCCTGCGCTTCGTTCCGATTCAAACAGCTCCGCGGGGTGATGCCGCGTCGGAGAAGGAGTAATCATGCGTAAGCAACAGATTGAAAACGCCGCTCATGAAGTCGCAACCCAGGTCCGTGCGGTTGAAGACACGATCGATGCCGCACTCGCCGAAATCGCCGAGCTGCAAGCGAGGATCATGCGTGCAAATTCCGTTGCTCGCGTCGGCTTCGGCGCGGTGCACCCGGTTCTCGAGGAACTGGCAGCCGCGGTGAACGGCCTCGTCGGAGCACGTGGCTCCGTTGTCGGCTGCCACTCGGCGCTCGCCGAAGCGAAGGGGAAGGTCCCCGGACTTCGCACCGTATCCTTCGGCGACGGCGACCAGTGCCCAGACCAGAAGACCGGCTTTGCCGATCTCCGCATCGTTGCTTGACATGGACGTGCCGGCCCGGTTGCAGGCTGGGCCGGCTGTTTCCTGATGTTGAGTCCATCCACCTACTGGGCGATCCTGATTCTTGTCAGCGTCTTTGCGTTCTGGCGCGGGCGCGCGGACGAGCGGATCGCGGCGGTCCTGTGCATCGCCGCGACCATCGCCACTCACCTCGTATACGTCCGCAAGGGTGCTTACGAGCAGGTCGAGATGGGGATTTTCCTGGTCGATGCCGTGACCTTCGCCGGATTCGCACTGATCGCACTAAGGTCCGAGAGGTTCTGGCCTCTGTGGCTCGCGGGACTGCAACTCACGACCGTAGGCGCGCACGCGATGAAGGCGGTGCAACTCGACCTTATGCCCCAAGCCTACGGGGCGGCCGCGCGCTTCTGGGCGTATCCCATCTTCATGGTCATCGTCCTCGGGACCTGGCGGAGCAGCCGGCGGCGTCGTGCGATCCGGCCGGGGGCGCAAGCAACAGCCTAGGGTTGCACTGCCACGCGGCCGGCCCCATTGCGCGGCCATGTCGCGCCGCAAGAAGTCGCACCAAAGCCACGGATCGGCCAACCGACCCCGCTTCTGGGGTAAGCACGCGGTCGCGGCCGCGCTCGACAATCCCGACCGGAAAATCCTGAAAGCCTGGGCGACGCGTGAAGCCGCCGGCTTCATGCAATTCCCCAAAGATGTGCCGGTCACTCTTGCCGAGGCTCCCGACCTCGGTCGCCTGGTTCCGCACGACGCTCCCCACCAGGGCGTCGTCATCGAGCTTGAGCCGCTGGAGGATGCCTGGCTCGACGATGTGCTGGCGGACGCTCCGGAGCGAGCGGTTCTGCTGGTTCTCGACCAAGTCACGGACCCTCACAATGTCGGCGCAATCCTTCGTTCGGCTGCGGCCTTTGGGGCGATTGGGATCGTCACCCAAGATCGGCATTCACCACCGGAGAGCGGAGCACTGGCCAAGGCCGCATCGGGCGCTCTGGAGCGCGTTCCGTGGGTCCGCGTGGTCAACCTTTCGCGCGCGCTGGAGCAGATCGGCGAAGCGGGGTTCTGGCGGATTGCGCTTGCCGGTGAAGCTGATGCAGACCTGAAGGACGCGCTCGGTCCGCCACGTGTGGCGCTGGTCCTGGGTGCCGAAGGGCCAGGTTTGCGCCACAATACTCGCGAGCATTGCGATGCTGTGGCGCGCCTCCCGATCACTGATTCAATCGAGAGCCTGAACGTTTCCAACGCGGCCGCGGTCGCCCTTTACGCAGCGAGTGTTGCCTGATGGTCCGGACCGCCGACACGCTTCGGGAAAGCATCGACGAACTGTCGAGACGCGAGCCCGCTTTCGCCACGGTCATCGACCGTCATGGTCATCCGGAGCCCCGCAGTAGCCCGCCTGGTGCCGTGACCTTGCTTCGCACTATCGTCGGCCAACAGGTCAGCGTCGCCGCCGCCCGGTCGATGTGGAACAAGCTGGAGGCCGCGTTCGGCTCTCCGCCCGATTTGATGAAGCTTCTCGCCGCGAGCGATGAGGAAATGCGTGCCGCAGGAATGTCGCGGCAGAAAGCGGGATACATCCGCAGCCTCGCCGAACTGGTGCTATCGGGAGACCTCGACCTCGACAATCTCCCGGCCGACGATGAGGAAGCGATTGCCCTCCTGACCCGTATCAAGGGGATCGGCCGCTGGTCTGCGGAAATCTACTTGCTGTTCGCCGAGGGACGCCGGGACGTCTTCCCCGCAGGCGATCTCGCGGTTGTCGTGGAGCTTGGCCGGTTGCTCGGCCTTCCAGAAAAGCCCAGCGAGAAGCAGCTGCGGGAGCTCGCCGAGGGCTGGCGCCCGCATCGCGGGGCTGCCGCCGTTCTGGCTTGGCACAGCTACAATTCTGCGGTCTTGTAGGAACGCGCGACCAAGCGGAGGACAAGATGAACGCAGCCAAGCTTTCCCGTTACGAACCGATTGCCCTCGGGCTTCTGCGGATCATGAGCGGGCTGCTCTTCCTCGAGCACGGGTTGCAGAAGTTCCTGTCCTTTCCGCCTGGCAAGATGGCCGGGTTCGGTTGGACCTTTGCCGGCCCGCCGGCCTATGCCGGGGTCATCGAGCTTATTTGCGGATTCTTGATCACCGTCGGCTGGCTCACCCGCCCCGCCGCGTTTGTCGCGTCAGGCACAATGGCGGTCGCGTACTTCCTCGCGCATGCGCCGCAGGATTTCTTCCCGGTCAACAACATGGGCGACGCGGCGATCCTGTATTGCTTCGTCTTCCTCTACCTGGTGTTCCGCGGACCGGGCGCTCTCAGCATCGAGGGCGACAAGCGGGCGATTGAGGTCAGCTAAGGCTGAGGCGGTCTACTTGCGGACGCGTAGCGTATGCGCACGCGCCGCAAGCCCGCGGAATGTCTTCGCCCCTGGTCGACGCGGAAGGGGCCCATCTTCTCGCCGTTGGTATTGCGGCCAACGAGGAAGCTCGTCGACGTCTGTCCCTGTCCGCCGCTCCAGCGGTAACTGGCATTGAAGCCGACCAGAGGGACGAACAGTGAGCGGCCCTCGACCTCGAAGATTCGGAGCTGGTCGCGCGGCAAGGTGACGAGACTGCGGAAGCTCATGCTCTGGAGGGGAGGAATGGCGACCCCCTCGCCGCTGGCCGACGGGCGCTCGAAGAACTGGCCAATGACCTCGTCCTGATCCGGCCCGGCATTGAACATGGCCGCTTCGACAAGGACGTCGCGAGCTGGCGCGCTGCCGGAATTGTAGATCGTGACCTCGAACTGGATGGAGCCCTTCTCCTCATCGACGATTGCCGCTTCCGGCGAGAAATCGATGTCGAGCCACGGACGAAGACGCGTCGAGACGATTCCCGCTGCCGGCGTCGCGGGTTTGGGCGATGCGGCTGGCACGGGCGGGCGGGGACCGGGTTCGGGCCGAGGCGCTGCGCGTGGCGGCGCGGGCTGAGGGCTCAGTTCGAACGCTGAGCTCTCCGCGCCTGCGAACGCGTAGCGATCGGTCCGATGCCTGCGGAAATACCATAGCGCGGCGCCGGCCGCAGTCAGGAACGCCAGGAACCATGGCCACTTGGACAGCAGGTTGGCTTCCGACGTCGCGAACGGCTCCGCCGCCGGCAAGGAGGCGGTCGAAGGGATCGCGCTCGGGCCGAATGATGCCGGCTGATTATTCGCCGGTGTCGGCGGCGGGAAACTGAAGGCGCTTGTTGAAGGCGCGGAGGGCGTAGCAGGCGCCGAGCCTTCGTTGGATCTGGTTGCAACTGCGGAGGGCGCCGGACGCGGCGCGCTCGTAGCGGGCGTGGCCTGGCCCTGCGTCGCAGGCGCGGCAGCGGTCGCGGTCTGCCGCTCCGCTGGTCGCGGAGGCGCAGTCGCCGGGGCATCGGCCTGACGGGTAACCGTTCCGTTGAGCGAAAAGTCGCGCAGCTGCGCCGGTCCGACGGCGTCGTCGTTGCGAGGCGATGGCGGCGCCAGGACCGGAATCGAGGTGGAGTCCGCCTGATTCTGGGCGTGCGCCGGCGCTCCAAGGCCCACCGCAAGCGCGATGGCCGCCGAACTCAAGCGCAATCCTACCCTCATTCTCACCCGCATATCTGGCTGGAGCCGCCCGCATTCGCTCGCGGCGACTCCGGCGCTTTGACGTCCAATCGCGCGCGATTCAAGCACATGGTGGATGAACCGCAAGCGACTGGCGATGAAAGTGGCGGATTTCCTCGAAACTTAGCGCGCGTCGACGAGTACCAGCTCGGCGTCTTCCTCGGCCTGCACGGTGACCTTGTCGACACCGGTGATTGCGACTCCATCCCGCTTCTCGGCAGGCGTGCCGTTCACCGCCACCTTGGCGCTTGGAACGAGGTAGAGGTGCCGCTCCGGATCGGCGTCATACTCGAGCGTTTCGCCGGCCTTGAGCGTCGCGCCCAGGATCCGCGCATCCGAATTGATGTGCAGAACGCCGTCGTCGTCATGCCCGCTGGCAAGCAGCTGGAACTGGCCCTCGCGGCTTTCCTTCGGAAACGGCATGGCACCCCAGCTCGGTTGCGCGTTCGGCTTGTCCGTCTCGATCCAGATCTGGAAGAGCGTCGTGTCCTCGTCCTCGAGATTATACTCGGCGTGGGTGACGCCCGTTCCGGCGCTCATCACCTGCACGTCGCCGGCTCCCGTCCGGCCTTTGTTGCCCATGGAATCCTGATGGGTGATCGCGCCGGTGCGGACATAGGTGATGATCTCCATGTCGCGATGCGGATGCGGCGGGAAACCCGACTTTGCGGCAATCTTGTCGTCGTTCCACACGCGAATCTTGCCCCAGCCCATGCGGCTCGGATCGTAGTAGTTCGCGAACGAGAAATGGTGGCGGGCATCGAGCCAGCCGTGGTTGGCATGGCCCAGCGAATCAAATTTGCGGATGTCGATCATGGAGTGAAAGTGGCCCCTCCACGAAGTGCTTCAAGTGTCATCGGTGTGCCTTCAGCCCGGCCGCGTAACGACCTGCCTTTTCGGCGTAATGGGCGGCGGATAGCCGCAGCCCCACCTTCTCCTGGTCAGTGAGCGGGCGGATGAGACGCGCTGGCGCACCGACGATCAATCCGCCGTCTACGAAACGCTTCCCTTCGGTGATCAGCGCGTTCGCTCCGACCAGGCACCCCGGGCCGAGGAATGCGCCGTTGAGCACCCTTGCCCCCATCCCGATCAAACAGTCGTCGGAGACGGTGCAGCCATGCAGAATCGCCTGATGACCGACCGTTACGCGGGCGCCGATCGTCAGCGGAGCGCCGGGATCGGAATGCCCGATCGCGCCATCCTGGAAGTTCGTTTCCTCGCCCAAGACGATCGGCGTGTTGTCGGCGCGGATCACGGCCCCGAACCAGACGCTGGCGCGGGCCGAGAGTCGGACGTCGCCGATCAGGTCGGCCGAAGGGGCGGCCCAGGCGCCCTCGCCCAGTTGCGGAGCCAGGCCATCGATTTCGTAGAGCGGCATCAATCTTCCTCGAACGCGCCGACGAAGTCTTCGTCACCAGCAACGCCTTCCAGCTCTTGGTCGAGGCCACGATACTGGACGCCGAAATCGCGCTCGAAGGCTTTGAAATGCTCTTCGCTTTCCCATCGGTCGATCGTCAGCCACCAATCGTCCAAGCGTGACGGCCGGAGCAACACCGTGCCGCGATAGCCGGGTGCCTTCTCGAACAGCTTTGCCCAGTGGCCGGTCCCGGAATAGGCTTGTTCGAACTCCTGTTCCCGGCCGGATGGCGGCCTGAATCTCCAGACGCGTGCATGGGTCATCAGCCGCATTTACACGCGGGCGGCGGTTCAAGTCACCCGCAGCGGGGCTCGGGACGAATGAACACCCGCGACAGCTCTGGGTGGCGGTCGCGAAGCCCGCCTTCGATGCGGCCTATGAGCTTTTCGACGGCCGGGATTGTCAGGTCGTCGTCGAACTCCACGTCCATTGTTGCGATGACCTGGTCCGGCGCCATGTGCGTAGTGAGGATGCGCCTCACGCTCCGGACGCAAGGCTCGCGGTCCGCGGCCTCGCGAATGGCCTTTTGAAGTTCCGGGTCGGCCCGCTCACCGATGAGAAGATTCTTGCTCTCCCTCGCGAGGACGATGGCGACGGCCGCGAGCACGAAACCGATGAGGATCGAGGCCGTGCCGTCGATCCACGGCGCCTCCAGCACCACGGCGAGCGCGGTTCCTACGGCGGCAATGACGATCCCGATGAGCGCAGCGGAATCTTCGAACAGGACCATGAAGATCGTGGGGTCCTTGCTGTTCCTCACGACATGCCAGAACGACCCTTCGCCACGCGTTCGCTGGAAGCCGCGGAAGGCGACGAACCAGGACACGCCTTCAAACACGAACGCCAGGCCGAGGACGACGAAGTTGATCATCGGCTTCGTGATCGCTTCCGGGTGCCGGATGTGGACGACGCCCTCATAGATCGAGATTCCGGCGCCCAACGCAAAGATCATCAGCGCGACGACGAAGCACCAGAAATAGAGCTCGCGCCCGTACCCGAACGGATGGATTTCGTCCGCCTTACGGGTGGAGCGATACTGGCCGTAGAGAAGCAGGACTTCGTTGCCGGTGTCGACCAGCGAGTGGACTGCTTCGCTGAGCATCGCAGAACTGCCCGTGATCGCGGCGGCAATGCCCTTGGTGATCGCGATCAGCAGGTTCCCGACGAGCGCGGCAATGATCGCGGGGCGGGATTCGGGAGCGGCCACGGTCGCTCAACCGCCGCGAAACAGGAAGTTTCCGTTTAGGAATGGTTAGGAATTGCGGGCAGGGTCGGCAGCATGAAGACCAGTCCCTTCATCGTGCTCATGGCAGCGGCCGTTGCGCTCGTGCCGACGCATGCGGATGCAGCCGCCTATGTCGCGACGTCCGCAGGTTTGGACGCGGTCAACGCGCGCATCCTCGTGGCGCACAATGAGGCGCGCGCCGAGGTCGGGGCACCGCCCTCCAATGGGATCCTGGACTTGCCGTTGCAGCGGCGTCTTATGGTCCGGCGCTCTCGCGGATTGGTCACTTGGTGCACTCACCCCGAGCAGGGCGCGAGAACCAGCGCGAGAATTTGTGGATGGGCCAGCAGGGCCGCTTCCGCCCCGACGAGATGGTCGCCGCGTGGAGCGACGAGAAGCGGATGTTCTTCCCGGGCGCCTTCCCGAACGTCAGCCGGTCTGGGAATTGGGCGGACGTCGCGCACTATACCCAAATGATCTGGAAGACGACGACCCACGTCGGCTGCGCAATATATCGCGACGGCACCTGGGACTATCTGATTTGTCGCTACTCTCCGCCCGGCAACCGCGACGGCAACATCGTTCCTTAATAGAGGAACATCGGCATACCCTCCACGCGCATCAGTTTCGCGCGGTAGGTGGCAGGATCGTACAGGCCCGAAACGTCGACCACCTTCTGGCCTTCTTCAAGGGTGCCGATCGGCACGTGGCAGTAATTGCCGTCCTTGAGTGCGACCATTCGGGCATGCTCGTTACGGGCTACCAGCTGCACCGCTAGAGCTCCGAACGCGAGACCGACCATGCGGTCCATCGCATCGGGCTCGCCGGCCCGCATAAGATAGGCGAGTTCCTGGATGACAGTGCCCATCCCCAGCCTCTGCTTGATCGCGCGGCCGAGGCGGCGGCTGACACTGATTTCCTCGCGCTCGCTGCCGGGGAGCGATCGCATCGAATCGTCGCCATTCCCGTCGCCGGCAATCCGCGCCCCTTCAGAGATGACGCACATGGCGTAGCCGGAGCCGCTCTCTTCCTTGTCCCTGGCCAGGAGCGGGAGCAGGACGTCGAGGTTGGCGGGAACCTCCGCAATCACGGTGCGATCGACCTGCGCAAGGAAGCCGGCGAGAAGCGCGGTCTCACCACTACGGCGGCCGAACAGCTCGACGATGCCGATGCGTTCATGGCTGCCGACCGTCGTTCGCAGCGCATTGATCGCTTCGACCGAGCGGCTGACCGCTGTCGAGAAGCCGATGCAGTAATCGGTGCCGAAGACGTCGTTATCCATCGTTTTCGGGATCGAGACGACCGGAAACCCTTGGCGGGAGAGGTGCGCCGAAAAGCGCAACGTTCCATCGCCGCCGAGCGTGACCATCGCATCCACGCCGAGGCGCTGTAGCGTCTGCAGGACCTGCGCGGTCTTGTCGCCGTCAGCAATCGTGCGCGGATCGAGGCGCGAGGTGTGTAGTATGGTGCCGCCCATACGGTCGATGCCGCGAACGCCGTCGCGGGTTAGCGGACCGCAATTGGCCGCGACGCTTGCCGGATCATCCGGGTCGATCGCGAGCACACCTTGCCAGCCGCGTTTGAAGCCGATGACTTCCCAACCAAGATCGTCGGCATTGAGCGTGATCGAGCGAATGCAGGGGTTGAGTCCCGGGACATCGCCGCCGCCAGTCAGGATTCCGATCTTCACTTCGCCCCCGCGCTCGTCATCGAGCGGGCACAGCATCTAGGGTGCCGGTGTGTCAACTCGCCATCCGGATCGCCAGCTCGTTAAGCCCCGGCATGACCGCGCGTGACGATGGTGCCCAGGAGAGGACTCGAACCTCCACGCCCTTGCGAGCGCCAGCACCTGAAGCTGGTGCGTCTACCAATTCCGCCACCTGGGCACAGGAGCATTGATTTCAGCTGGTAGGCGGCGCCATTTGGAGACGGGCCGTTCCCTTGTCAATTCCCGTTGGCCGGCTCGTAATCCAGAATATCGCCGGGCTTGCAGTCGAGCTCCTCGCAGATCGCTTCGAGCGTAGCGAAGCGGATGCCCTTCACCTTTCCCGACTTGAGCAAAGACAGGTTAGCCTCCGTGATATCGATCTTCGCGGCGAGGTCCTTCGATCGCATCTTGCGAAGCGCCAGCATCACGTCGAGCCGAACGACGATCGGCATCAGACGATTTCCCGCATTTCTTCGTCGATGATGCGCGCGCGCTCCAGCAACCGAGCGACGAGAAACAGGATCAGAGCGATACCGATGGTCAGGATGTCGCGAAGCTGCAGCTTGAACTCGAGGCGATGCGAATCGTCGGGACCGACCAGGAGGACCGCGAGGATCGGTGCAATGACCCAGACGAGGGACACCATCAGCAGCCAGAAGGCGAACGACCTGAACGAACCGACGACGCGCGCCGAGAAGAGATCGCCTTCCGCAATAGCGCCGAGCATCCGGTTCAACTGGTACAGCGCGACACTGAGGAGCAAGATGGAAATGTCCGCGACGACCATCGGAGCGCCTACATCCCCGGCGGAGGAATGGGCGCGAACTTCGACGGCTCCGCTTAGGCCCAATCCAAACCGGGCGGCCAGATATGCGGCGACAACACACAGCCAGAAAATCCACACCGCCCAACGAAGCGAGTTTGCTGTCCTGCCGATGCCCGAACTTCGCACGCTTGACTCCATTATTGTTTTACGATAATTGATTCCTGCAATTCAATACGAAGATAAAGGGAAACAGCATGAAGCGCCAGACCCGAATCGTCCTTGGGCTCATTGGCATGGGAACTGGAGCGGCACTGGCTCCGCATCTCGCCGCGGCGCAGATCGCGGCGCCTGCGGTCTCGACCGTTCCGAACGTTTCGCCCGACATTCCCTTCGATCTGTTTCGCGGAAGCCGGATCGTGCTCACCGGGCGCGTCAACGGCGTCGACACGCCAATGATGCTCGACAGCGGCGCGGGCGTGACCACGCTCGACGACGACTTCGCCAAAAAGATCGGTCTCAAGTCGGGGTCGAAGGTTACGGCGCTTGGCACGGGCGGGAGCGAGCAAGGCGAACTCGTCCGCGACGTCACGATCCAGGCCGGCAATCTGAAGCTGACTGGGGTCACCGTCCTGGTGCTCGACCTGCAGCGGATTGAAAAGGCTATCGGCCGGCCGATCCCGGCGGTCCTCGGCCACGAAGTGTTCGTCAACAGCGTGATCGGTCTCGACTTCGATCGGCAAGTGCTGACGCTGTCTCCTTCAACCGGGTTCGCCGCGCCGAGCGGAGCCACCGAGGTGAAGCTCAGCAAGGAAGGCACGCTCCATTATCTGCCGATCTCCATCGCTGGCCTTCGCCCGATCGAGGCCGCGCTGGACCTAGGCAATGGCGGCGCCCTTAGTGTTTCGAAGGAATATTTCGAGGCCAATCCGAGCCTCGCGAAATTGCCTTACGCGCTTGGGCTGGGCGGCGGAGTCGGCGGCCTGCACGAGGACCGGCGCGCGACCATCCCGACGGTGAGCTTTGCCGGGTTCACCCTTCCCAACGTGCCCGCGGATTTCCGGTCGGTCGGCAATGGTCCGTATGCCGGACGTGCCAACGCCGGGATCCTATTGTTCAAGCCCTTCCACCTGACTCTGGACCTTGGCCACGACCGCATGTGGCTGAAGCGGAGCGACACGCCGCTCGATTTTCCCAAGGACCGGGTGGGCATGTTCGTCCTGTTAGAGGACGATCATTTCAACGTCCTCCACGTCTCGCCAGGCAGCCCGGCGGACAAGGCGGGACTCAGGAAGGGCGACAAACTTGTTGAGGTCGACGGCGAACGTGTTGGGCCCGGCTTCTACGCGTCGAGAGTGGCCAACTGGGCAAAGGAGCCGGTCGGCACGAAGGTCGCCGTGACCAAGGCTGACGGGCAGACCGTGACGGTGACCCTCGCCAATTATTACTGACGCGAAAAAGGCGGTCGGCTGGGTGGCGGCCGCCTTGTCAACGCGGCGCGCGAACCGCTAGTGGCGACGCGATGATCGAACCCAAGCTTGTGACCGTATTCGGCGGCGGTGGCTTTATCGGCCGCTACGTCTGCGAACAGCTCTTCGAATATAGCGAACATAATGTGCGCCTGCGGGTCGTGACTCGCGAGCCGCGGCAGGCCAACTACATCCAGCCGCTCGGACAAGTCGGGCAGTTCGGCTTCGTCCGCGCCGACGTGACGGATCGCGCATCCGTTCGCCGTGCCCTCGAAGGGGCCTGGGGCGTGATCAATCTCACCGGCTCCTTTGCGAAGATGGCCGCGGTCCACGCTGAGGGGGCGAAGAACATCGCGCACGAGGCCAAGGCTGCCGGGCTCCGATCGCTGGTCCACATCTCGGCAATCGGCTCCGACCCGGACGGCGAAGCGACCTACGCCCGCACCAAGGGCGAGGGCGAGAAGGCGGTTCGAGAAGCTTTTCCCGATGCCACGATCATTCGTCCCTCCATCGTGTTCGGGGCCGAGGATCAGCTGACCAATCGCCTTGCCGGAATGGCCCGCCTGCCCGCCTTGCCTGTCATTGCCCCGAACTGCCGTTTCCAACCGGTGTTCGTCGAGGATTTGGCCAAGGCGATCGCCCGCGCGTCGGTCGATCCGGCGGTTCACGGCGGAAAAACCTACGAAATCGGAGGGGCGCAGGTCCAGTCGATGCGCGACTTCACGGTCGAAATCCTCAAGGCTGCCGGACGCGAGACGGAGCTGATCGACATTCCCAACCCGATTTCCTCATTGATTTCCCGTCTCGGTTTCCTTCCCGGCGCGCCGTTGACGCGCGACCAGTGGCTGATGCTCCAGCACGACAATGTCGCGAGTGGACCTGGGCTCGAGGCTTTCGGCATTCGGCCGGTGCCATTCGGAGCCGTCGCGCCGGAATGGCTGGGAATGTACGGAGGCAACCGTTTCGCGCGGCGCCGGGTCAACATTACGGCGCAGCACTAAGGCGTGCCGGTCCTCCTAATTGCGATCATCCTCGGCATCGTCGAGGGGGTGACGGAATTCCTGCCGGTTTCGTCGACCGGGCATTTGATCCTTGCGACCGAGTTGCTCGGCTTCGACGCCGAGAAGTGGGCCGCCTTCAACGTCATCATCCAGCTCGGAGCGATCCTGGCCATCGTCGTCCTTTACTGGCGAACGTTCTGGGCGGTGCTGGAGGGCATTCTCCGCAACAACCCGATGTCATGGCGCTTCGTCCGGAACGTCCTGATCGGCTTCCTTCCCTCGGCAATCATCGGCGTCATCCTGATCAGCAAGATCGAGCTTCTGCTCGGCAATGCCGAAGTCGTGGCATGGGCACTCATCGCTGGCGGCATCGCCATTCTGTTGATCGAAAAGCTGGTGAAGCCGGGCGATATCGTCGGCGTCGCCGAAATGCCGCTGAAGACCGTCCTCGGTATCGGTTTCATTCAGTGCCTAGCGATGATTCCTGGTGTCAGCCGTTCCGGCGCAACCATCCTGGGCGGCCTTACGCTTGGCGTCGAGCGGCGGACCGCGGCAGAGTTCAGCTTCTTCCTCGCCATTCCAACGATGATGGGGGCGACGACGCTCGAACTCGTGAAGCATCACGACACGTTGCTGTCCGGCGCCAGCGGCGTCGGTTTCGGCGCCGTCGCGGTCGGCTTCGTCGTGAGCTTCATCGTTGCAATCGTCGTGGTCCGGGCCTTCGTGCACTACATTTCGAAGCACGGGTTCTGGCCCTTTGCGTGGTACCGCATCATCGCAGGTACCGCCGCACTCATCTGGCTGGCGTCCCGCTGATTCATCTGCCGTTCATCGGCCGCTAAGGTGTTCCCGCGTTAGAGATCAGCAGATTATCCACGTGAGGATCCGGTGCATGCGTGCTGTTCTTGTCGTCTTGCCGTTGGCACTTTTGGCGACGCCTGCTCTGGCGGCTCCGCCAGCGGACCATGACGTCTCGAAGATCCAGCGCGAACTGGCAGACCCGAAGTGGGCCGACCGGCTGACGGACACGATGGTCGCGGTGTCGAGAGCTTTCCTGAACATGCCTGTCGGGGAGGTCGAGGCCGCTGTGCAGGGCCGCACGCCAACAGCCGCCGACAAGCGGCGAACGGTGCAGAGCGAAACCGGCATGTCGGAGCAGCAGCTCCATCAGAAGATCGAAGACACACGACCGAAGATTGAGGCCGGCATGCGCGCGATGGCAGCCGCTTTGCCGGCAATCGTGAAGGGCTTTTCCGATGCCCAGCGGGAGATCGAACGCGCGAGCGCAAACGTCCCTCGTCCCGATTATCCGAGGCGCTGACGTTCTCGCCTAGACGCACGGTTTTCGCTCGCTAAAGCTGCCCGCTCGATGTGGCAGCTCTTCCAATTTCCGCTTTGTCCTTTCTCACGCAAGGTGAGACTCGTCCTTGCCGAAAAAGGCATCGCTGCCGAGCTGGTGCGTGAGAACCCTTGGGAGCGCCGGGACGAGTTCATCGACCTCAACCCAGCCGGTGAAACGCCCGTGATGGTCGACGCCGACCAAGGCATCACCTTGATCGGATCGCAGCCGATCGTCGAATATTTCGACGAGACCGTCGACCGCATGCCGATGATCCACGGCAATGCCCCGCTCCGGGCCGAGATCCGCCGCCTCACTGAATGGTTCGACGAGAAGCTTTACCGCGAGGTCGTCGAGCCGCTGATGAACGAGCGGATGCGCAAGCGGCTGGTCAGCAAGGAAAGTCCGGACACGCGCATCCTCCGCGAGGCAATGCGGGTCGCGAACAACCATCTCGATTACGTCGATTACCTGCTCGATCACCGCCGATGGATGGCGGGGCCTGGCCTCAGCCTCGCCGATTTCGCCGCCGCGGCGCATCTCAGCGTGATCGATTATCTCGGTGCGCTGGATTGGCGCGGTCACAAGCAGACGAAGGACTGGTACGCCGTCATGAAGTCGCGGCCGAGCTTCCGGCCGCTCCTCGGCGAGCGCATGGAGGTGATCGTGCCGCCACAGCACTACGACAAGGTCGACTTCTGAAGACCGCGACGAAGATCGGGCTCGCGTTCGGGGTCCTGCTTCTGGCGCTGACCGCCGTCGTCCTGTTCAACACATTCCGGCTGAAGGCCGAGCCGCTGGGAAAGGCTCCACCCGCCTTGCCGGTCGATGCGGCAGCCGTCGATCGCCTTTCGCAGGCGCTGCAGGTCCAGACCGTCTCCACCGAGACTGGTCCCGCCTCGCCCGAGGTCTTCGCCGCCTTCAATGCGTTTCTCGCGCAAAGCTTCCCCGCATCCACGCGGAGCTGCAAAAAGAGGTGCTTCCCGGTGGAAGCCTGCTCTTCACATGGCCCGGGATCGATCCTTCCGCTCCCGCACTCCTGCTGATGGCTCACCAGGACGTGGTCCCGGTCGAGGCAGGAAGCGAGGGCAAATGGAGTGCTCCACCGTTTAGCGGAACGATCGCCAACGGCTTCGTGATCGGTCGGGGCGCGATCGACGACAAGGGCTCGCTGATGGCGATCCTGGAAGCGACGGAGCGCTTGCTCGCCCGCGGCTATCGGCCAAGGCAGACGATCTATCTCGCCTTCGGCCACGACGAGGAACGCGGCGGAGAGGGCGCGAAGGCGATGGCGGCCCTGCTCAAGCAGCGCGGCGCCAACATCGGGCTTGGCCTAGACGAAGGCTATGCGGTGCTCGACGGCGTGATTGGCGGAGTCAACGTGCCCATCGCCATGATCGGCATCGGCGAAAAAGGGTACGTCTCGGTCGAAGTGACTGCGACCGGGGCCGGCGGGCACAGCTCGATGCCGGCTGACGACAACAGCGCCGTGCGCATTGCGCGCGCGGTGGAACGGCTCTCGATCAATCAAATGCCTGCGAGGATCGACGGTGCCTCCGGCGCGATGCTGGACGGCATTGCTCCGTATGGCAGCTTTACGATGCGCGCCGCCCTCGCCAACCGCTGGCTCACCGGACCGCTGGTCAAGCGTCAACTTCTATCGGTGCCGAGCACCGCGGCGGCGATCCGGACCACGACCGCGCCGACCATCCTCAACGCTGGCACCAAGGACAATGTCATCCCGCAGGTCGCACACGCCGTCGTCAATCATCGCATCCTGCCGGGCGATACCGTGGAGAGTGTGCTCGAACACGACCGCAAGGTCGTCGACGACCCGCAGGTTCAGGTTCGTCCGGCATCTTTCCAGCAGCAGCCAGGCAAGCCTGTCTCTCCGGACAGCGCGGAGTACCGGCAATTCAGGGCGTTAGTCCGCTCCAGTTTCCCGGAAGCCGGCGTTTCCCCTGGCCTGGTCGTCGGCGCCACAGACGGCCGCCATTACCAGGACGTCGCTAAAGCCGTCCTCCGCTTCGTCCCGATTACCATGCGCAAAGGCGACCTCACGCGCTTCCACGGCAACGATGAGCGCATTGCTATCGCCGACTACATGCGAGCGATTGCCTTCTACGAACGCCTTATGAGTGGGTCGCCGCCACCAAATAATTGAGGCGCAGGTCCTCGCTCAGGTGAAGCCCGCGCATCGGGCTGAAAGCCAGGCCTTCGACGTCGAGGCATTTCAGGCCCGCATTCGCCATCAACTGTTTCATCCGCTCCGGGGCGATGAACTTGTCGAAGTCATGCGTGCCCTTCGGGACTGCACCAAATCCCTCCGCCAGAGTGATGGTGATCAGCTTCGACCAGCCGGTCGCATTGGGCGTTGACATCATCAGCAGGCCATTTGGCGCCAGCCGCTTGGCAAGGTCGATCAGGAACTGCTGCGGATCGGCCGTGTGCTCGATCACTTCCATCGACGTGATCAGGTCGAACGCGCCTTGGAGATCCTCCACCGCGGCTACGCGGTAGTCGATCTGCAGCCCCTGCCCGGCCGCATGCTCGCGCGCGGCACCGATCAGCTCTGGCGCCGGATCGATCGCCGTGACCTTCGCGCCCAGCCTGGCCAGCGGTTCCGCCAGCAGTCCGGCCCACACCCGACGTCCAGCGCGCTCTTCCCGTCCAGCGGACGCCGGCTGTGCTCGTCGAGCGACCAGTGCTGATCGATCCAGTCACGGATGTAGGCGAGCCGCACGGGATTGAGCTTGTGCAGCATCGCCGAGGCGCCCTTCGGGTCCCACCAGTCTCCCGCGAGCTTCCCGAACTGCTCGATCTCTTCCTGAACGATGCTTGTTTCCGCCATAGTCGCCTCCTAACAGGACGCGCCCGTACACCCAAGGAGCGAGAGTGCCCTCCTCAAGCCAAAAGCGCATCGTGATGAAATTCGGCGGCACGTCGATGGCCGGTATCGAGCGCATTCGCCACGTCGCCGAGCGCGTGCGCCGTGAGGCGCAGGAGGGCAATGAAGTCGCGGTCGTCGTGTCCGCCATGGCGGGCGAGACGGATCGCCTCGTCCAGCTCTGCAAGGAAGCTGCGCCGCTCTACGATCCGCGCGAGTATGACGTCGTGGTCGCTAGCGGCGAGCAGGTCACCTCTGGTCTCCTTGCGATGACTCTGCAGGGCATGGGTCTCAACGCCAAATCCTACATGGGCTGGCAGCTCCCGATCCGCGCGAGCGGCCATAGTGCCGGGCTGATCGATCATATCGATGCGGATGTGCTGGAGCGCGTCTTCGAGCAGGGCGGTATTGCCGTGATTCCTGGCTTCCAAGGTGTCACCGACGCCGGCGACGTCGCGACATTGGGCCGGGGCGGTTCAGATACGTCGGCAGTTGCGCTTGCGGTCGCGGCGAAAGCCGATCGTTGCGACATCTACACGGACGTTGAGGGGGTCTTCACCACCGACCCCGGATCGTCCCCGCGCTCGCAAGCTCGAGGCGATCACCTACGAAGAAATGCTCGAGCTCGCCTCGGTCGGAGCCAAGGTGCTTCAGACGCGCTCGGTCGGACTTGCGATGCGGTACAATATGCCGCTCCAGGTCCTTTCGTCCTTTGAAGACAAGCCCGGCACTTTGATCGTCGGCGATGACAAAATCGAGGAATTCAAAATGGAACGCGTGCTCGTCACCGGCATCGCTCACGACAAGAACGAAGCGCTCGTCACCCTCACCGGCCTGCCAGACAAGCCCGGAACGGTCGCCGGCATCTTCGGTCCCCTTGCCGAAGCCAACATCAACGTCGACATGATCATCCAGGCGGCGCCTCGCGAAGGCGAGAAGAGCGAGCTGACCTTTACCGTTCCCAACGCTTCCCTCGCGCACGCGGTCTCCGAGCTCGAGAAGGTGAAGGCCGACGTCGGGTTTGAAACCGTCAGCACCGACACCGATGTCGTGAAGGTCAGTGCGATCGGCGTCGGCATGCGTTCCAACGCCGGTATCGCGGCCCGCATGTTCCAGACTTTGGCCGAGCGGGGCATCAACATTCGCGCCATTTCCACATCGGAGATCAAGGTCTCCGTTCTCGTCCCGGAAGAATATACGGAGCTTGCCGTGCGCGTCCTTCACACGGCGTTCGGCCTTGACGACGCGGAAGCGAACGCGGGAGCGGCAGCATGAGCGGCGAAGGCCTGATCGCCGAGCCGCGCGCCGTCCACCAGTCCGTTGGCCATGCGCGCCTCAAGGAGCTGATGCATCGGGGCACCGAGTTCCTCGGCTGCGACGTCGCGATCATGGGCGGCGCGATGAGTTGGGTCAGCGAGCGCAGCCTCGTTTCCGCCATATCCAATGCCGGCGGCTTCGGCGTGATCGCCTGCGGTGCGATGACGCCCGAGCTTCTGGACACCGAGATTACCGAGACGAAAGCGCGGACCAAGCGCCCGTTCGGCGTCAACCTCATCACCATGCACCCTCAGCTGAGCGAGCTGATCGACGTTTGCGTGCGGCATGATGTCGGTCATATCGTCCTCGCGGGCGGCCTTCCGCCGGGCAAGGCGATCGAGAAGATCAAGGGCCATGGCGCAAAGCTGATGGCCTTCGCGCCGGCGCTGAGCCTCGCCAAGAAACTGATGCGGTCGAACGTCGATGCCATCGTGATAGAGGGCATGGAAGCCGGCGGTCACATCGGCCCGGTATCCACCACCGTGCTGGCGCAGGAAATCCTGCCGCACATCAGCCGCGACATTCCGGTCTTAATCGCCGGGGGCATCGGCCGCGGCGAGGCGGTCGCGGCGTATCTCGAAATGGGCGCGGTCGGCGTCCAGCTCGGCACCCGCTTCGTGTGCGCGAACGAGAGCATTGCACACGCCAACTTCAAGAAGGCGTTCATCCGCGCCTCCGCCCGCGACGCCATCCCCTCGGTGCAGATCGACCCGCGCCTGCCTGTCATCCCTGTCCGGGCGCTCAAGAATCGCGAGATGGAGAATTTCGCAGCCAAGCAGCGCGAAGTCGCACAGAAGCTCGACGAGGGCTCGATCGAGATGGCCGAGGCCCAGCTCCAAATCGAGCACTATTGGGCGGGAGCGCTCCGTCGCGCCGTCATTGACGGGGACGTCGAAAGCGGATCGGTCATGGCCGGCCAGTCGGTCGGCATGGTCACTCGCGAAGAGCCAGTCGCGGACATCATACGTGAATTGGTCGATGAAGCCGCTGCTGCGTTGGAAAGCCGGGGCTAGCGCCAAGAGGATTGGAAATGACGGATCAGACGATTGTCGAACGCGACGCTACAACGGAGGCGCGCAAAGCGTTGCAGACCGTCAATCCCGCGACCGGCGAGCCCGGAAAGACTTATCATGAGCACAAGCTCGCCGATGCGAAGGCAGCCGCTGCCGCTTCGCACCGGGCTTATCTGACTTGGCGCAAGACAAGCTTCGCCGAACGCGCGGCGGTGATCCGCAAGGCTGGCGAAATCCTTCGCCGCCGCAGGGACGAGTTCGCCGCACTCATGACCGAAGAGATGGGTAAGACCCTTTCCGACGGCCGCGCGGAAGTCGAGAAATGCGCCGGACATTGCGACTGGTTCGCCGATCACGCCGAGAGCTATCTGGCGAATGAGCGCGTCGACATCGGCGGCGGCGAGGCGTTCGTAACCTTCAATCCCATCGGCGTCGTGCTTGCGGTCATGCCGTGGAACTTCCCGTTCTGGCAGGTCTTCCGCTTCGCTGCACCCGCGCTGATGGCGGGCAATGGCGCACTTTTGAAACACGCCAGCAACGTCCCTGGTTGCGCTCTCGCGATCGAAGAGGTGCTCCATGAAGCCGGCGTTCCACGCGCCCTCTTCCGAACGGTCCTTCTGCCGAGCAGCGAGATCAAACCACTCATCGAGGACGAACATGTCGCCGCCGTAACCCTCACCGGCAGCGTTGGGCCGGCAAGAGTGTGGCGACCGCCGCAGGAGGCGTGCTCAAGAAGTGCGTCCTCGAGCTCGGCGGGTCGGACGCTTACGTCGTGCTGGAAGACGCTGACATCGAAACCGCGGCGAAGGTCTGCGCGACGGCTCGCATGGTCAATGGCGGTCAAAGCTGCATCGCCGGCAAGCGCTTCATCGTCGTGCGCTCGGTCCTTAAAAAGTTCGAACCCGCCATTGTCGAAGCAATGCGCGCTTACGACATGGGAGATCCACGTGACGAGACCACAAAGCTCGGGCCAATGGTCAGCGTGAAGGCCCGTGACGAAATCCACAATCAGGTTGAACGGAGCATCGCCAATGGTGCTCGCCTTTTATTGGGCGGGAACATTCCGGATCGTGCCGGCGCCTGGTATCCCGCAACCGTCCTCGCCGATGTCCGGGAGGGCCAGCCCGCGCATGACGAAGAAGTTTTCGGCCCGGTCGCCGCAATCATCGCCGCCGATGACGAAGCGGACGCCATCCGCATCGCCAACGACAGCGAGTTCGGTCTTGGCTCCGGCGTCCTGACCGGCGACCTCGACCGCGGCCGCCGCATTGCGGCCCATGAACTCGAAGCAGGCATGAGCTTCGTCAACGAAAACGTCCGCTCAGACTCTCGTATGCCGTTCGGCGGCGTGAAGCACTCCGGCTACGGCCGCGAATGCGCGTCCTTCGGCATTCGCGAGTTCACGAACATCAAGAGCGTCCACGTTAGCGAGCTGAAGCACGACGGCGAATCGACCACCGAGTAGACCGAAAATCTTCGTGTGGGCGCGCGAGGCGCTCGGTCAGGCGATAATCGTGGCACGCTAACCTGCTGAATTTGCTCGCCGGGCGTATCCTCCACTCAACGACTCGGTGGGGTGGGACATGCAACCGGCGAGTGCCGCGCGCGCAGACGCGAACATTGCGATTGGCAGTGAAGAACTAGCCGAAGGGCTGATGCTCGTCCGCGCGAGTACCTTGAAGATCATCCGACTTCAGTTGGCGATGGAACGTCGTGACCGCCGCGTGGCGCTGGAGGCAGTGGACGACCTCGTCGCGCTCGACCGCAGCCTTCAGGATTTCCTTGCCCACGTGCCGGTCGCCAATGACGACGGCATCTTCAGGAACTTGCTGGAGCTGGAACGGTCCGCGCTCAACGTCGAAAAGCATACCCTAGCCGGAGGGATTGCCGGCCGGAGTAGGGAAGAGGCTGTACCTGATCCGGAGCCTGCGGACCCTACGGACTGGGTTTACGAGGATATCGAGGAGACTCCGCGTCGGCCCTGGCTTGCATGGGTCTTTGCAGTCGCCGCGATTCTCACGCTTGCAGCGGCTGCATTCCTTTTTGGCGCGTCAGGCTACGCGCCGGATATCATCCGGGAGGCTTTATGATCGCTTCCGACAGCCTGCTCCGTGCAAAGGAGCTCGACGCCTATGAGGCGATTTCGTCCCTCGATCGCCATGGCGAGACGGTAAGGCTGATCCTGGCGGAAGTGTCGATGCTCTCCGAAAAGTATCGCTACGTTCAGCGCCACGACGTCCCGCACGTCCGTGAGCTGACCAAGATGATCGACCTGCTCTGGCAGGAAATTGAGATGGAAGCCTATCCGCAGCCGGTGCTGAACCCACTCGATCAGGTGGGAACCTACTGAACACGAGCGACTGCCGCGTGACATAAGCGAGGCGCATCTGATAGCGCTTGGCTATGCCGCTGAGCGCCGCCGCCTCCGCCCGCGAAATCCTGACGGGCCTCCATGAGATCATGGCCGGCCGGGGCAGCGCGCAATCCAAGCTCGACAAGGTCGTCGACCTGATCGCGGACGCGATGGAGAGCGAGGTCTGTTCCATCTACCTGCTGCGCGACAACAAGCTCGAGCTTTACGCGACTCACGGCCTGCGCAAGGAAGCGGTGCACGTCACTCGGCTGGGGATGGGGAAGGCCTGGTAGGCACCATCGCCGCGGAGGGCGCATTCTCAACCTCGCCGAGGCGGCCGATCACCCTGCCTTCGCCTATCGTCCCGAAACGGGCGAGGAGAGCTTCCACAGCTTCGCTGGAGTCCCGATCGTAAGGCTGGAAAGCCCGATCGGCGTCCTCGCCGTCCAGCACGTCGAGCCGCGCCGATACGAAGAGGTCGAAATCGAGGCGCTCCAGACCGTTGCGATGGTGCTCTCCGAAATGATTGCGGCCGCAAGGCTGGTTGACGGCGCACGACGCGGACGAATTCGCAGCAGCGGCCCGCTGCGCTTGTCGGGACTGAAGCTCGTTTCCGGAATGGCCAAGGGTGAGGCAGTCTTCCACCAGCCCGAGTAATCGTCGAGCATACCGTCGCTGACGATGTCGAGGCGGAGCGCGACCGCGTCTATTCCGCATTCCGCAAGATGCGCGAGCAGATCGACGCGATGACCAAGGATGCGGAGTTCGGGACCGCCGGCGAGCATCAGGAGATTCTCGAGACCTATAAGATGTTCGCCTACGACGAAGGCTGGTCGAGGCGGATCAACGAGGCGATCGATAGCGGCTTGACCGCGGAGGCGGCCATCGAGCGAGTTCAGCAACGGACTCGCGCCCGCATGCAGGACATCGACGATCCTCTGCTCAAGGATCGGATGCACGATCTCGAGGACCTGTCCAACAGGCTGTTGCGCATCGTCTCGGGACGGTTCGGGACGGCGGCGCAGACTGGCCTGGCTCGCGACACCGTCCTCATCGCGCGCAATCTCGGCCCTGCCGAACTGCTCGAATACGATCGCCGTAGGCTGAAGGCGGTCGTGCTCGAAGAAGGGTCACTGACCGCCCACATGACCATCGTGGCGCGGGCAATGGGCGTCCCAGTGGTCGGCCGGATTCCCGACATTCGCCACAGCGTCGAGGAAAGCGAGCAGATTCTCGTCGACGGCGACAACGGCAGTGTAATCATTCGTCCCAGCAGGGCGCTCCTGTCCGGCTTCGAGCACCGCCTCGCGACACGTCAGAAGAAGCGCGCCGAATTCGAGGCGGTCCGCAATTTGCCTGCGGTCACCCTCGACGGTGTTCCGGTGAGCGTAATGGTCAACGCGGGCTTGCCGAAGACGCGGCCAACCTCGACCCTTCGGGTGCGGACGGCATCGGTCTGTTCCGGACCGAATTCCAGTTCCTCGTCTCGGCGACGCTTCCCGGCCGGGAGCGGCAGCAGCGACTATATACCAAGGTGCTCGCTGCGGCTGGCGACAAGCCGGTGATCTTCCGCACGGTCGATATCGGCGGGGACAAGGCCCTGCCCTATCTTACCGACATCCGCGATGAGGCTGAGAATCCATCGATGGGTTGGCGCGCACTCCGCCTGTCGCTCGATCGCTCGACCTTGATGAAGGCGCAGGCCGAGCGCTGATCGAAGCCTGCGGCGGCAAGACGCTTCGTGTCATGTTCCCGATGATCTCCGAGCCCTGGGAGTTCGACGAAGCTCGCGCCCTGTTCGAGGAGCAGGTCGCGTGGGCGCGAAAGGGCCATCGCAAGCTCCCCAGCCGTATCGATTTCGGCGCCATGCTCGAAGTCCCCGCGCTTGCCGAGGTTCTCGACCAGCTTCTGCCAAAGATCGATTTCCTGTCGATCGGCACCAACGATCTCACGCAATTCCTGTTCGCGGCAGACCGGGGAGACCCGAGGTTGGCGGAGCGCTACGACTGGCTCAGTCCGGCGATCCTACGCTTCCTTCGACGAGTCAGCACCCAGGCGCGCGAGGCTGGCGTCCCCGTCCGTGTCTGCGGGGAGATGGGTGGGCGTCCGCTTGAAGCGATGGCCCTAATCGGCATCGGGATCGAGCAATTTTCGATCACGCCGGCCGCCGTCGGTCCGCTCAAGGCGATGGTGCGGTCGCTCGATTCGGGGAAGATCCGTATCCGGATGGAGCAGTTGCTTGATCGCCCTCCGGCGAACATGCGCAAGACGCTCGGCGAGTGGGCGCGACGGCACAAGGTGGCAACCGACTGACGCAAGGAAACTGCGGTTGACAGCATGGGCAACCGCTTGGACAAGCGGACCGGGTAGGGTTGAGGCGAATGGCCGAAAGCGAAGACGATTTTGTACACGCACAGCCGTCCGTAGGCGATCGCCTTCGGGCCGCCCGCGAGGCGAAGAAGCTGTCGCTCGAAGATATTGCCGAGCAAACTCGAATCCCTCTTCGTCACCTGCAAAACCTGGAAGCCGGGGAGTGGAGTGCGCTGCCGGCGCCGACCTACACGATCGGGTTTGCCAAAAGCTATGCCAGCGCGGTCGGCCTCGACAGGACGGAAATCGGCGACGACCTTCGCGATGAGATGGGCGGCGTCCGTTACGACGCCGCGAAGACCGAGGTCTTCGAACCGGCCGATCCTGCGCGTGCAATGCCCAAGTGGCTGGTTCTCTCGGCGATCGGGGCAATCATTCTGGTCGTGGTGGTCATGACTTGGCTCAATAACCGGGCCCTGTCGCCCGACCAGCCCGCAGCCCCAGCCCCGCAGGAAACGGCCACGGCGCCCGCGCGGACGGAGCCAGCAGCAACTACGGCACCCGCGCCGGCTCAAACGGCAGAGGGGCCGGTCACGTTGACGGCAGTTGAGCCCGCGTGGATCCGTGTGACCGACCAGGGCAAGACCTTGTTCGAAGGCGTGCTCCCCGCCGGTCAGACCTATTCCGTCCCGCAAACTGCCTCGGCCCCACTGCTGCGTGCGGGCGCTCCGGAAGCCTTGCGCGTCAATGTTGGGACTGCAATTGCACCGCCAATAGGGCCTGCCGGAAAAGTTGCATCGAACGTCAGCCTGAAGCCGGTCGACCTGATGCGAGCGCCCGCTGCCGCAGTAACAACCGTGCCTGCGCCAAGTGCGCCACCGGCAGTTCAGAACACCGCCGGGTAAGAGCCTCATTTTCGAGTGCAGGTTCCATATCTATCCTTGGCTTAGTGCACTCATCGGAATAGGTTTTCCCTTCGGGGAGGGACAATGAACACCAAGACAATCCGTTTTGCGGCGGTCGCGGCTTTGATGACGACGAGCGCGGTGCCGGTTCTGGCGCAAGTGCAGCAGCCAATGCCGCAAGCCCAACCCGTCGCGACGCAGGCCTCGGTCATCAACCTCGACAATCGTATCGTCGCGCTCGAACGCCAGATCGCCGATCTACTGCGCGCGGAAGAGGAGAACGGCCGGCGGATCAGTGAACTGGAAGCGACGCTGAAGTCGGAACGCGAAGCCAGCGCCAGCCGGATCGCCGCACTGGAATCCCGACTGGCGGCCGGGTTGCCGTCCGTGGCGAGCACGGAGCCAGCGGCCGAGAAGCCGAAGCCGGCTCCTGTCAGCAGCTCGCCTGGTCCGAAGCCGTCTCAAACGGCAACGTCCTCCGAGGATGCGACTGACCCCGCCGAGGAAGCCTATGATGCCGGCTACCAGCTATGGAAGGCGGGCAAGTATGACGAGGCTATCGGAGCGCTTCGCGCCTTCAGCTCGGCCTACCCAAACCATCGCCGGACGAGCTGGGCGAACAATCTCGCCGGACGGGCCATGCTGGACAAGGGCGAGCCACGCGCCGCGGCCGAGGCCCTGCTGGCCAACTATCGCAGGAACCCGAAAGGCGAGCGCGCCGCTGACAGCCTCTATTACCTCGGGCAATCGCTGATGAAGCTCAACCAGCCGAGCCAGGCCTGCAAGGCCTATGCGGAACTGGAGGCGGTGTACGGTGACGGCGTCCGGGCGGACCTGAAGAAACTGCTTCCTCCCGCGAAGGCGGAAGCGAAGTGCTCGTGAATTCGCCAGGGGACCACATATGGCTCCCGCCGCGTTCATCGATCGATTTCGATCCGACCTTGATCGGCTGATTGAACCCGGGACCCGCGTCGGCATCGCCGTTTCGGGCGGGCCGGATAGCATGGCGCTCCTGCTGCTCGCTGCTGCCGCAAGGCCCGGCGAAATCTTGGCGGCGACGGTGGATCACGGCCTGAGAACGGAAAGCCGTGCCGAAGCGGAAATCGTTGCGGCCGAATGCGCCCGGCTTGGAATTCCGCACGCGATTTTGCCGATCGCCTGGGAGCGCCCGCCGACTAGCGCGGTGCAGGAAAGCGCTCGCAAAGCCCGTTACGCCGCTCTTGCGAGCTGGATGCGAGGCCGGGGCGTCCCGGTCCTGATGACCGCGCACCATCTGGACGATCAGGCCGAAACGCTGCTGATGCGCTTCAACAGGGGTTCGGGAGTGAAGGGTCTCGCGGGAATGCGAGCGCGAAGTCCGCTCACTGGAGCGGCTGATCTGAAGCTCGTCCGCCCATTGCTCGAATGGCGCCGCTGCGAGCTCGAAGATGTTTGCGCAGAAGCCGGGGTGAAACCCGCAGCCGATCCCAGCAACGACGATGAGCGGTATGAAAGAGTGCGCATCCGTAAGGCCATCTCGGACTCTTCATGGCTCGATCCTGAGTCACTCGCCCGGAGCGCTTCGCACCTCGGCTTCGCAGACGAAGCGATCACTTGGGCGACAGACCGTGAATGGGAGGAGAAGGTTACAGTTGGCGACGATCGCGTCAGCTACACGCCGTCCGGCGCGCCAGCAGAAATCGTTCGCCGCGTGTTGTCACGGGCGATTGCCACGCTTGGCACCGAGGGCTGCCCGAACGACCTTCGGAGCCGCGAAATCCAACACGTAATCGACACGCTGCGCTCAAGTGGGACTGCGACACTACGAGGCGTTCGGTGCAGCGGTGGACCTACATGGATCTTTACGCCCGCGAAGCCTCGATGCCCTCCCAGCTAGTCTGAGCAAAGCTCCAATTTCCTGATGTGCTGAAAGGCAGATGTGGGGCCTGTCGATGGCTGCATCGTCGAACGACGTCACCGTCGGCAGGCCCCACACCTTAGCCGCGCCTCCCCGAACGGCTGACGGCTATTACCGAAGGAAGGGTTTGACCCCCGCCGCGCAGGATACTCCCGGCCGCAGCCAACCTAGCTATCAAAAGTTAGGCGCGACCGTGTGTCCCGATTTGACGACCGATGCCATGGACCACTGTGCGCCGTGTATCATGTGCGATATCACCGCCGAGTGAGACGGGGGCTCAGACTACCATCCGGACGCGTGATCGCGATCGGCCGCTACATGCTGGCGGCGCTGCTCGTCTTTTATCTTTGGATCGACACCAGCCCCGCTCTCGATCCGGCGTCGATGACCTTCGCCGTGCTCGGCGCCTACTCGATCTTCGCGCTCATCGTCATGGTGGTTACCTGGGATGACTGGTGGCTTGAGGCGCGACTGGCCGGGCCAGCGCACGCGGTCGACATCATCGCCTTCGCTCTTCTCGTCTATTCGACGCAGGGCTTTGACAGTCCTTACTTCACGCTCTTCATTTTCATTGTCGGCGCATCCGCGATCCGCTGGGGGTTGAGAGCCACCTCACTCACGTCCGTCCTGCTGATCGGGCTCTTCTACATGGTCGGAATGCTGGTGTTCCGATCGACAGGGCCGGCCCATTTCGAAGACTTCGTCGATCGCACCGGGCACCTGATCATCCTGTCGATGATCCTCATTTGGTTCGGCGTGAATCAGTGGCGATCTGGCCTTTATTCGCGCTCAGAACCCATTTCGTCTGAATCCGCGCTGGATGAATCGCCTCTCGAGACCAGCCTGCGGGCGGCAATGGAGGGCCTGAATGCCTCATCGGGCGTGCTGATCTGGCGGGCGCACGGCCGCAAAGCCGCGAACGCCTTTGTCGCCCGCAACGGGGGGATGACGGTAGTGCGGACGAATGCCGATGCACTGATGGGCTTTGGAGCCGGCCCGTTCCTCTACAACAATCCCAAGAACCGGGCGCTGGCGCGTGACGACCGCCGGAACCTGTGTCCCTTCAAGGCAGACGAGTTAATCAACGGGAAGGCCGCTGCCGAACTCGGCTTGGAGGAGGGCATCGCCATCCCGTTCCGCACCGGTGGCGGCGAAGGCGAAGTCTTCCTCGAAGGCATGCCAAACCTGTCCACGGATCATATCGACCTCGGCCGGCAGATCGCTCTGGACGTGGTCGGCCAGATCGAACGTCACGCTCTCATCATCGCGGTGGAGGAAAGTGCCGAGGCGCGATCCCGGCTTGGACTTGCGCGCGACCTTCACGACAGCGTCGTCCAGTTCCTCGCCGGCGCGGCGTTCCGGCTAGAGGCGCTGAAGCGCGACCTCGCGTCCGGCCGCGACCTTGAGCCCGAGCTCAACTATCTCAAGCAGCTGATGCTGCACGAGCAGGGCGAGCTTCGCTCCTTCATCGCAGCGTTGCGAAGCGCTCCCCAGATCGGACTCGACGAGCTTGCCAAGGACCTTCGGAGCCTGGCCGAGCGCCTCGCGGAACAGTGGAACGTGCTGTGTGAGTTCTCGGCTCAGACCACAGACATGATGGTGCCCAGCCGTCTCCACCTCGATGCGCAGCACCTCGTGCGGGAAGCCGTCGCCAACGCCGTCCGTCACGCCGGCGCCAAGAGCGTGACGATCCGGCTCCAGTCCGACACCGACCAGCTCAAGCTCGATTTCATTAACGATGGCTCGCGTTATCCCAAGACCCAGCTGACAGGCGGGATGCCACGGTCGCTCAGCGAGCGAGTCAAGTTGGCTGGCGGAGCGCTCGAGCTGACGCGAGGGATGGGAGTCACACGAATCTCGGTCTCGCTACCGATCTCGGGAAGAATTCACTGATGCGCATCCTGCTCGCCGACGATCACCCGATGATCAGCACGGCCATCGAAGCCCTGCTCCGCAACTCGCCTTTTGAAATCGCCGGAATGGCATCGACGGGTGAGCAGGCATTGCAAAAGCTCGATGAGCTCAACCCGGACATCCTTCTGCTCGACCTGCAAATGCCGGGGGGGACCGGCATGGACGTCTTGCGCCGCCTCAAGATGAACGGCAGCAAAGTCCGCGTCGTCCTGCTAACGGCCGCGATTGATGACGCTTCGCTGCTGGAAGCCAAGTCGCTACGGGTTCAGGGCATGGTCCTGAAAAACTCGGACCCTGCATTCCTTCTCGAATGCCTCGACCACGTCAGCAAGGGACGCCGATGGTTTGATCCAGAGTTATCCGGCCGCGCCAAGGAGCTGGCCGACACGCTCGGTGATCGTGAGGGACCGGCTCTCTCGCCCCGTGAGCGTCAATTGATCAATCTCGTCCGCAAGGGTCTCCGCAACCGCGAGATCGCCGAGCAGCTTGGCGTGACCGAAGGGACGATAAAGGTCTATCTCCATGCAGTGTTCGAGAAGCTAGGCGTCACCAGCCGAACTGAGCTTGCGATCCGCGCGGACGAGTTCCTCGCAGGGAGTTTCCTGACCGATCGGCGCTGACCCACCTGTCCCGCAATGGGACGAATGCCAGCGACGCCGTTCATATCACTGCAAAAATCAGTGACATATGCGTGCAACATAGGAGTTGCACAGGGCTGCTTGCGACGATGGAACTGAAGGATGTCTCCCGAGAGCTTCGACGCCACGTGAACCTCGACGCGATAGCGCGCCGGGCCGACAATCAGCGCCACGACATCCACCTTACCGACATCTCGCGCGATGGCTGCCAGTTCCGCTCCGATGTTCCGTTCGAGACCGGTGAGGTCATCACCATTCGACACGAGGTTCTCGGCGATCTCTTGGCCGAAGTTCGCTGGGCCTGCGCGGGGCGGGTCGGCGCCCTCTTCCTCAGGCGGGACTGAACGCGATCCCGCTGACGGCACCAAACGCCTGTGATATCATTGTCATTAAGGTTCTAGCGCCTATCTTGCAGTCGCTAACCGGCATTCGCGCCGTCGAGAGAGATTAGAATGAACGAGAAAAAGCCGACGAATCCCTGGGCAAAGAGCCTCCTCATCTGGGTTGGCATCCTCTTCGGGCTCGTCGTTTTCGTGCAACTGATCGGCGGCGGCTCGAAGGCCGCTACCGGCGAAGCCATTCCTTACTCGGAATTCATCAAGCAGGTCGACGAGTCCAACGTCCAGGCGGTGACGACCTCGGCCACGACCAGCGGCAACCAGGTCATCACCGGCAAGCTCAATTCCGGTCAGGAATTCCGGACGACCGCGCCCAAGGACGCCCAAGTCACCGATCGCTTGATCAAGGCCGGCGTTCAGGTTCAGGCCAAGGAAGCCGAACAATCGAGCATCTGGCAGTACCTGCTGCTGCAGTCCCTGCCCTTCATGCTAATGATCGGCATCGCCTTCTTCGTGATGCGTCAGATGCAGAAGAACGCCGGCTCCGGAGCGATGGGCTTTGGCAAGAGCCGCGCCCGCATGCTGACCGAGAAGCAGGGCCGCGTAACGTTCGCCGACGTTGCCGGCATCGATGAAGCCCGCGAGGAGCTTCAGGAGATCGTCGAGTTCTTGAAAGACCCGGGCCGCTTCGCTCGCCTCGGCGGCAAGATCCCGAAAGGCGCGCTACTGGTCGGCTCGCCCGGCACCGGCAAGACGCTTCTCGCCCGCGCCATCGCGGGTGAAGCGGGCGTTCCCTTCTTTACCATCTCGGGTTCGGACTTCGTTGAGATGTTCGTCGGCGTTGGCGCCAGCCGCGTCCGCGACATGTTCGACCAGGCCAAGAAGTCGGCCCCGTGCATCGTCTTTATCGACGAAATCGACGCGGTCGGCCGCCATCGCGGCGCCGGCCTCGGCAACGGCAATGATGAGCGCGAGCAGACCCTCAACCAGCTGCTGGTCGAGATGGACGGCTTCGAAGCCAACGAAGGCATCATCATCATCGCCGCGACCAACCGGCCGGACGTGCTCGACCCGGCGCTTCTCCGCCCCGGCCGTTTCGACCGCCAGGTCGTCGTGCCGCGCCCCGACATCGACGGCCGCGAGCAGATCCTTGCCGTTCACATGAAGAAGGTCCCGCTGGCGCCGGATGTCGACGCGCGCGTCATTGCACGTGGCACGCCGGGCTTCTCGGGCGCCGACCTCGCCAATCTCGTCAACGAGGCTGCACTCCTCGCGGCCCGCAAGGGCAAGCGCCTGGTCGCCGCGCTCGAGTTCGAAGAAGCCAAGGACAAGGTCATGATGGGCACCGAGCGCCGCTCGATGGTCATGACCGAGGACGAAAAGCGCATGACCGCCTATCATGAGGCCGGCCACGCCATCGTCGCGCTTCATGAGCCGGCTTCGGACCCGATCCACAAGGCGACGATCATCCCGCGCGGCCGTGCGCTGGGCATGGTGATGCGCCTGCCGGAACGCGACAACTACAGCTACCACCGCGACAAGATGTACGCGAACCTGTCGGTCGCCATGGGCGGCCGCGTCGCCGAGGAACTGATCTTTGGATACGACAAGGTCAGCTCCGGCGCGTCGTCGGACATCAGCTACGCGACGGGCCTCGCCCGCGACATGGTCACCCGTTGGGGCATGTCCGACGCGCTCGGCCCGCTGCAGTACGCGGAAGCCGACGAGGAGGTCTTCCTCGGCTATTCGGTCAACCGGCAGAAGAACATGTCGAACGAGACCGCGCAGGCCATCGACAAGGAAATCCGCCGCATCGTCGAGCAGGGGTACGAGCGCGCCAAGACGGTCCTGACCGAGCAGCACGAGCAGCTTGAGACACTGGCAAAGGCGCTTCTCGAATATGAGACGCTGTCGGGTGACGAGATCAAGATCGTGCTGGACGGCGGAGCCATCGACCGCGGTGGGCCGAAGGGTCCCGCCATTCCGGCAGCCGGCTCCTCGATTCCGAAGGCGAAGCGCCCACCGAAAGGCATTGGCGGACCGGCGACCGCCGGCGCTTGAGCCTTCGCCGCTTCCTCGCGGCAGCCATCATCCTCGTCAGCGCCTCACCGGCGCTGGCGACGGATGTCGAAAGCTTTCTCGTCAGGGTTCACAAGGTCCAGCGATTGGGCCCGTTCGCGTTCTTCTCGCCGGAATTTTATCGGCTCAAGCACCTGGTCGAGGCTGACGGGGAAGAGCTCAAGACGGAATATGCCGAGTTGAAAGCGGCGGGGCGGCCGACGGCCTTTTGCCCGCCCGTAGCGGACAAGCCGCGTGTCAGCCCCAACGAATATCTCGCCGCTCTGAAGGCCGTCCCGGCAGAGAGACGCCGTGTCACGACGACCAAGGACGTGCTGAGGACCGTGCTCGAGCGAAAATATCCCTGCGGCCGCTAATCGAACAGGCCGAGCGCGAAGAGCGCGAGAAAAAACAGGGTGAGCGCAACGATTGAGAACGTGACCAACAAGATCGTGCGGACCAGCGCGCTCCTGCCGGACAGACCGTAAGTACCTTTGAGCTGGCGATAAATGTGGAACGGCGGGACCAGCATTGCGAAGCCGGCGACCTGCGGCAGTCCCGCCAGCCCGATCAGCATCGCGGTCACCACCAGCAAGGTCATGAAGCTCAGCGAATAGGTCACGAACACGGTGTGATCGTAGAGGCGGAAGCGGCGGCTGAACGGGAATAACAGCCACAGGAATGGCACGGACAGCGGAATCAGCATCCAGCTGAATTTGTAGGCATTCGTCTTGAGCTTGTAGAACATGAGATCGGGATTCTTGACCGCCTTCTCCAGCGGTTTGCTCAGCCAGTCCGGTGCATCGATGCGCGTCTTTGCTATCCGCCCGATCTCGCCCTGCTGGACGCCCCGCATGACCGCCAGGTCTTGCTGCAGATCGGCAATCTTCGCGTCGTACGGAGCAGTCGGCCGATTGGCGCGTACGGCAGCGTCGCGCTGTCGCTGAAGGTCGGCGATCTGCCGCTCGTTCGACGAGATGCTCTTCTGCAGTTCTGCCGGTGCATCCGGGCTGATCCTTGGCGACAAGTCACCGCTGAAGCTCGCAACGGCAAACATCAGGAAAACCGAGAACAGGAATAGCGCCATGGGCGAGACGAACTTGGCGCGCTCGCCGTCGATGTAGCGCCGCGTGAGCTCGCCAGGGCGCCAGGCGAGCATCGGCAGCGTGTGCCAGACCTTGCCCTCGAAATGGAGCACACCGTGAAGCAGGTCGTGCCAGAAGGCGTGCAAGGTGCGGTGCACATGCGACTTCTGCCCGCAGGCATGGCAATACTCGCCGACCAGCTGCGCGCCGCAGTTCAGGCAATTCTTCTCATGCGTGTGGCCGCTACTCGCGCCGGAGCGCGGCTCAACCGCGCCTCCAAGTACTGCGCCGGTCGCAGCATCGCCGATGGCTTCCAGATCCGACATGCAACGTTCCCCTCCCCAACATTATGCGCGCTTCGGCGCTCATGCTAGCTGCCGTTCAATGAAGCGGATTGGACTTCTCGGCGGCTCGTTCAATCCGGCGCACGTCGGTCATCGACGTATCAGCCTGGCGGCCATGGACGCGCTCGGGCTGGATGAGGTCTGGTGGCTGGTGTCCCCGGGAAACCCGCTCAAGGCCGGCCGCAAGGACATGGCGTCCTTCGAAGACCGCTTCGCGTCGGCCAGGGACATGGCCCGGCGATCGCGCATCAAGGTCAGCGATTTCGAGCGGCGCGCGGGCACGCGTTTTACGATCGACACGGTTCGGAAGCTCCGAAGGACCTTTCCCAGCACCCAGTTTATCTGGCTGATGGGCGGCGACACTGTGGCCGAATTTCATCAGTGGAAGCACTGGCGCAAGCTCGCGGAATCGCTGCCGATTGCGGTGATTCGCCGCCCGGTTATGATCGTCAGGTCCACGCGGCTCGCGCGATGGGCTGGCTGAGACGGTTTGTCCGACCTTCCAGCCAGGCACGGAACTGGACGGATTGGAGTGCACCGGCGATTATTTTCCTTCGCCTGACGCCCGACCCAACCTCCGCTACCGGCCTCCGCGCGCACGATCCCAACTGGCATGAACGGTATCCGGACCCCACGGGGGTTCCAAACGTTTCGTAATGCCAACTTTGATCAGGAGAGCACTTGCCCGACAGTCCCACTGAGACCGCTACCGGCCGTCCCGAACTCGACGTCGAAGACCTCCACGCCCTCGTCCTCAAATCGCTGGATGACGATCAGGCCGTCGAGGTCGTGACCATCCCGCTCGCTGGAAAATCGAACATTGCCGATCACATGGTGATCGCGTCGGGCCGCTCGACCCGGCAGGTTGCATCGATGGCGCATAAGCTTGCGGACCGGATCAAGGAGCAATTCGGGAGGATTGCGCGGATTGAGGGACTGCCCACCGCGGACTGGGTTCTGATCGACGCGGACGATGTGATCGTGCATCTTTTCCGCCCGAGGTTAGAAGTTTTTACAATTTAGAACGTATGTGGGCTTTCGGCGATGATGCCGAAAGGAGTACAGCTGCTCACGGGTAGAGGGCTTTATGCGTTTGATTGCTGTTTTCCTGGGGCTGCTGGCCTTCGCGCTTCAGCCTGCCAATGCGGCGTCTTCGCCGGGCCTGCTGACGCTTGAGCAGCAGCTGAAACTGCTTGTCGGATCGCAAACCAGTGATGTCGGCGTTGCCGCGCTTGACCTGACGACGGGCGAGACCGTCGAAATCAACGGCCACACGGCCTTCCCGATGGCCAGCACGGTCAAGGTCGCCGTCGCCGCCGCCTACCTCAGCCAGGTCGATCACGGCCAACGCTCGCTCTATGACAGGATTTCCGGAACCTCCGCGGCCAGCCTGATGGAGCGGATGCTGATCCACAGCGACAATCGCGCGACGGACATGCTGATCCGCGACCTCGGAGGGCCTTCTGCGATCCAGGCCTGGGTGAAGTTTCACGGCCTCAACGATTTCCGCGTCGACCGAACGATCGCCCGCCTGCTCTCCGACAAGCGCGACCTGTGGGACTATCGCGATTCCGCAACGCCGCTGGCCATGGTCGACCTCCTTCGACGGTTGGACCGGGGCAATGTCCTGAAACCGGAGAGCCGATCCTATCTGATGGATCTGATGGGCCGTTGCGAGACTGGCAAGAACCGCATTCGTGGGCTTCTTCCGTGGGGAACCAAGGTCGAGCATAAGACCGGAACGCTCAACGGCTACACCAGCGACGTCGGCTACATCACACTGTCGAACGGCCATCGCGTCGCGGTGGCCATGTTCGCCCGTGGCGGCACCGACCGGCCGAAGACGATCGCAGAGGCCGCGCGCGCCATCTACGACGGCTTCACCAAGCTGTTCACCTGGCCGACCTACGGCACGGCGTATTCGGGCGCCGCGCGCAACTAGGTGCTGCTCCACGTCATCGCGCGTGGGAAAATCGGCCGATCACCCGAGGCGGAACTCGTCGAGCGCTACCTGAAGCGCATCAGCTGGACGACGAAACTTACCGAGCTTGGCGAGCGGGCCACTCTTCCAGTGACCGCGGCGGGATCGATGACAGTGCTACTCGATGAGAAAGGCCGCGTGCTTTCCTCGTCCGAGCTTGCAAAACTGCTCGAGCAATGGCGCGATCGCGGCACTCGCGAAGTGCGCTTTGTGATTGGGGCCGCGGACGGCCATTCTCACGAGGAACGTCAATCCGCGGACATGCTGCTGTCGTTCGGAGCGGCGACCTGGCCGCACCTGCTCGTAAGGGCCATGCTCGCCGAGCAGCTGTTCCGGGCGACATCCATCCTTGCGAACCATCCCTATCATCGCGAAGGTTGACTGGTGCACGCGCGTTTCGCCTTCGCCGTTCCTCTTCTCGCCCTGCTTGCGGCGAGCGAGCCTGTCCGCCCCGCCCCGAGCCGATCGCACTGACTGCGCAGCGTGCGATCGCCGAGGCCAAGCTCGCGGAAGCTCGCGTCGTGAAGCTGCAAAAGGCCGCCGACGAGGCGAAAAGCGAGGCCGAACGCATCGGTGCGCAGAGGGCCGCGGCCGCAGAAGCCATCGCCGCCGCCGAAGCCCGGATCAGCGCGGCTGATGCCAATGCACGGGCGATCTCTGCCCAGATCCAGCTCCGGCGAGAGCGACTGCAGCGCGAGGCAGCACCGGTGACTTCGCTGCTGGGCGGGCTCGCAGTGATGGCGGAGCGGCCGCCGTTGCTGGCCGTGCTCGACCGGGGGTCGACGCAGGAATTTGTGAAGGTGAGGCTGCTTCTGGACGCCACCCTGCCTGTCATCCAGGCGCGAACGGCATCCCTGCGCGCAGAACTCGACCGCGGGCGAAAGCTGCAACTTGAAGCCGAGCAAGCCCGATCCGACCTCGTCAACAGCCGCAACGCCCTCGCGATGCGCAAGCAGGAGTTCGCCGAGCTCGAAGGCAAGGCCGTCCGCATCGCACAGGAGCGCGGCGGAGAAGCGCTAGGTGCAGGCGACGTGGCTTTGGCACGCGGCGAGGAAGCCGCCGACCTCGTCGGCGAAGCCCGGCGTGGACAGCAGGCCCAGCAGATCGCGTCCGAGATGTCGCGGTTGCCGGCACCGCCCGCCCGACCGGGGACGACAAGGTCGCCGGCTGAAGGTTTCGCCTATATCCTGCCGTCCACCGCGCCCGTCGTCGAAGGCCTGAGTGCCATCGCGCCGAATGGGGTCCGCTCCCGCGGCCTCACGCTGGCAACGGGCAGCGGTGCCGAGGTCATCGCACCCGCCGCAGGAACGATCCGCTTTTCGGGCCCATTCCGCAGCTACGATGCGGTCATCATCATCGATCATGGCAACGGCTGGATGAGCCTTCTGCTGAACGTCGCGTCACCGCTCAAGTCGGGACAAAAAGTGCAGATCGGACAGCCGCTTGGCCGCGCCATTGGTCGAATAAGCGTGGAACTGTCCGCAATGGGCGGCATGTGTCGCCTGCTCTCATCGCAGGTTCATCTCAGAACCTGTCAAAGGGCCTGAAACAGAGTTAGGGTGTAGACCGAAACCCGGGACACGCAGATCATGAAGCTGACTACCAAATTGCTTCCGCCGCTCGCTCTCGTCGGGGCGCTTGCCCTAGTGCCGGTGACGACCAGCTCGCTCGCAGCCGCGGACTCCGCCAATTACCAGGAGCTTGAGACGTTCATGAGCGTCTACGAGCGAGTGAAGGCGCAATACGTCGACAAGGTCGATGACCATACCCTGATCAAGGGCGCGATCGACGGCATGCTCGCGGCGCTCGATCCCCACAGCTCCTATGCAGAAGCGACTGACTTCGACGTCCTCAAGGCGACGACGGACGGCAATTACGGCGGCCTCGGAATCACGGTTGGCGTCGAAGACGGTGCGGTGAAGATCGTTTCGCCGATGGAAGACACGCCTGCCTGGCGCGCCGGTCTGAAGTCAGGCGACTACATCACACACATCAATGGCGAACTTCTCTACGGCCTCTCCCTCGACGAGGCGGTCGAGAAGATGAAGGGGCAGCCGGGTTCGTCGGTGAAGCTGACCATCGTTCGCCCGGGCCGCGACAAGCCGTTCGACATCTCCATGGTTCGCGAACGCATCGAGCTCCGGCCGGTGAAGTGGGAAATCAAGGACGGCATCGGCATCATCAACATCAATTCGTTCGCCGGGAACACGGGCGATGCCACCAAGGCAGCGCTCTTGGCGATCGACAAGGCGACCGGCGGCAAGCCGCTCGGATACGTGGTCGACCTCCGGTCCAACCCGGGCGGCCTGCTCGACCAGGCGATCGACGTCAGCGACGCCTTCCTCGAGCGGGGCGAGATCGTGTCGCAGCGGGGCCGCGAAAAGGACGATATCGAGCGTTATTACGCCACTCCGGGCGACATGGCTCACGGCCTCCCAGTGGTCGTGCTGATCGATGCAGGCAGCGCTTCGGCGGCGGAGATCGTCGCGGCCGCGCTTCAGGATCACCACCGCGCACTCGTCCTCGGCGAGAAGAGCTTCGGCAAAGGATCGGTGCAGACCGTCCAGATCATGGGACCCAAGGCGGCTCTCCGCCTGACCACGGCGCGCTACTACACGCCGTCTGGCCGTTCGGTTCAGGCCGGCGGGATCGAGCCGGACATCAACGTGCCGCAGCTGAGCGATCCGGACTTCAAGGACCGCAAGGTTGTGCGGGAATCCGACCTTCGCCGCCACCTGCTGGGCCAGGCCAACGTCGACGAGAAGCTGCTGGAGCAGGACGACCTGTCGAAGGACCCCCGCTTCAACTTCACGGCTGCTGAGCTCGAGAAGAAGGGAGTCACGGACTTCCAGCTCGATTACGCTCTCCGCACGCTGAAACGGCTGCGGGCGCCGACCAACGTTGCGTCTGCCGACACTTCGAAGCGGTCTTAAATGAACGAAGCGGCGCTTCCGCGCGATCGGGGCATGCTGGGAATCGGAAGCGCTGCCGCGGCGCGGCTGATCGCCTTGCTGCTGCCGCTCGGCCTGCTCGGTGGGGCGCTGGGCTCGCAGTACATCGGCGGCCTTCACCCCTGCGAGATGTGCTACTGGCAACGGTGGCCGCACGGAGCGGCGATCCTGCTCGCAGCTCTGTCGTTCACGGGGCCCGCGACATCCCCGCGTTCCCGGACATTGGTCCTGCTTGCAGCTGCGGCGATCGCGATCTCTGGGGCTATCGGTGTCTATCACGCCGGCGTCGAGGCGCGCATCTTCGAAGGATTCACGACCTGCACGGCGACCAAGGGACTGACCCTGGAGGACATCATGAAGGTGCCGCTGGTCCGCTGCGACCAAATCCAGTGGTCGCTCTTCGGAATCTCGATGGCCGGCTGGAATGCGATCCTGTCGCTTGGCGGAGCCGCACTGATCGTCGTCCCGTCTCTAAGAGGTCGCCGCGCATGAAACCATGGCGGCCCGGACAGCGCCGGTCCGATGCGGAATCGATGATCCGCGTCGACCAAGCCGGCGAATATGGCGCGACCCGCATCTATGCAGGGCAGCTCGCAGTTCTCCGTCGGAATTCGACTGCGGCCAAGATGGTCGCACGCATGGCCGCGCAAGAGCAGCGTCATCTCGACCGGTTCGATGCCCTGATGGCCGAGCGGCGAGTCCGGCCAACCGCGTTGCAGCCGGCCTGGAACGTCGCTGGTTATGCACTAGGAGCGGTCACCGCCCTGATCTCTCCCTCGGCGGCCATGGCCTGCACCGAAGCCGTCGAAACGGAGATCGACCGCCATTACGGGGCGCAGCTCGAGCATTTGGGCGATTCAGATCCGGAGCTTGCCGCCGATATCGCGGAATTTCGCGCGGAGGAACTGGAGCACCGCGACGTCGCCCGCGAGGCTGGCGCTGCCACGGCTCCGTGCTATCCGCTATTGACGTTCGGAATCCGTGCGGCATGCCGTGTCGCAATTGGGTTATCGAAACGGATTTGAGGAACCAGCAGCGGCAGTCGGCCGCTTTACTGTTGGAAGGATTGTTATGACGAAGCTTGCAGCCCCTCTTGCAGCCGCTGCCCTGTTTGTCGGCTTCGCCTCGGCGCCGGTCGCCGCGCAGAATGACTCGAGCACGCAGGACTCAAAGCAGCGGATTTCGGAGATCATCGTCTTTGGAACCGACCCATGCCCGCGTTCGACCGATGACGAAGTCGTGGTCTGTAGCCGCGTTCCGGAATCCTACCGCTACCGCATGCCCGAAGCTTATCGGCCGGGCGGCAGCTATCAGCAACGTCAGGCGTGGGCGAACAAGGCAAAGTCGCTCGAGCGCGTCGGCCGCACGGGAATCCAGAGCTGCTCGCCGGTCGGACCGGCGGGCTACACCGGCTGCCTGGACCAGATGATCAATTCGGCGCGCCAGGAAAGCGACGACGATTACCGCGCCGGTACTGCGCCGAAATAATCCTCAGCCTCTCGCCTTTTCGGAGGCGATCCACGCGTCGATTTGCCTTTCCAGCGCATCCAGCGGCACCGCGCCCTGTCCGAGCACAGCGTCGTGGAAGCGGCGTATGTCGAACTTGTCGCCCAGCGACTTCTCGGCCCTCGCCCGTAGATCCTCGATCTTGCGCTTGCCGATCATGTAGGCCGTCGCCTGGCCCGGCACCGAGATGTAACGGTTCACCTCAGCATCGATGTTGGCGTCGGTAAGGGCCGTATTGTCCTTCATGAAGGCAACGGCCTTCGCCTTGTCCCAGCCCATTGAGTGGATACCGGTGTCGACCACCAGCCGCGTCGCGCGCCACATCTGGTAACTGAGGCGCCCATGTCCTTCTGCGGCGTGTCGTAGAGGCCCATGTCGGTGCCCAGCCGCTCCGAATAGAGCCCCAGCCCTCAACGAACGCCGTGTAGAACGTCGTCGCCTTGCGCCACTGCGGCATGTCCAGTTCTTGCTGGATCGCGATCTGCATATGATGGCCGGGAACGGCCTCGTGCACCGACAGGACCGGGATTTCCCAGAGCGGCCGCTGGTCGAGCTTGGTCGTGTTGACGAGATAGAAGCCGGCAATGCCGCCCTCCGGACTGCCCGGCTGGTAGCGCGCAGTCGTGTCGGTCGGGGCAGTCGCGGCGGTCATCGGGCGGATGCCGTAGGGCAAGCGCGGCAGGCGTGAGAAATAGCCAGTCATCTTGCCGTCGATGGTCTTGGTGACGATCGCCGTCTTCTCCATCAATTCCTCGGGCGTCGTCACGTACCACTTCGGGTTGGTCCGCATGTCGGCGATCATCGCCTCGCGGCTGGCGAACCCGGCCTTCTTCGCCACGGCCTCCATCTCCGCGCGAATGCGCGCAACTTCCTGCAGGCCGATCTGGTGTATTTGATCAGGAGTGAGGTCGGTCGTCGTGTGCAGGCGAACCAGCGCCGCGTAATAATCCTTGCCGCCCGGCTGGCTGGCAACGCTGTCGACCGTCCGGCATTTCGGCACCAACTGGCTCTGCGCGATCGAAGCGAAGGACTTGTAGGACGCGGTGATCGGTCCCTGGATCTGCTCCCGAGCGCGGGACTGGAGGTTTGCCCAATCTCCGGCCGAGATCGAGGGCGGGCGGGATCCCGCGAACGGCCCGTAAAACGGCGACTGCGTGGGATCGGCCGGGACAAAGGCGAGGGTCTGCTCCGGCAGCTTCCGCATCCACTCGCACGCCTGCGTATAGCCCTCGTTGGCGGCCTTCACGCTCATGTCGCTGTACGCCTTCATCCGCGCAGGAACGAGCGTCAGGCGCGCAAGGTAATTCTCGTAATCCGCCTTGTCGCGCATGGGGATATTCTCACCCATGGTCGCCATGTAGTCGTGATAGCTGCCGAGCGAGGAGTAGAGCAGCTGCCGCTGACCGAAGCGGTTGAAGCGGATCTGGTCATCCAGAGTCCGCTCCAGAACGGCGCGATTGCTTTGGTCCATCGCGTTCAGCGAGGCCGAGGGAATTGCGCGCAGCCGCTTGAGAAATGCGTCCGCTTCCGCCGCCTGCCGATCGAATTCCGCCAGGCTGAGCTCGGCAAGCTCGCGATCATAAGTCTTCACCCCGACCGAGCTTGCAGTGAGCGGATTGTCCTTCAGGTACGCCGCCCAGTAATCGTCCATTAGCTTGTGGAAATCTTCGGTCGGACCGGCGGTCGCCGGGCGGAGATGGCGATTGAGGCAGCCGTCGCGAGAGCGAGCGTCAGATTGCGCATATGATGTCTCCCTGTTCCCCGAACCCTAGCCAGGGCACGCGCGGCCGCAACAGGCGTTTCGACAGACGGCGGCCCTCCCGGATTGTGCTGGAGGCGGCCACGGCTTAGCCCTGCAATGCCGAATGGGGAGAACATCGATGACCGTAGCCGACGCCACGCCGGACCTGGAGCATATCGACCAGACCGATCGAAGCTTCCTCGGCCATCCCAAGGGGCTCGGCTACCTCGGCTTCACCGAAGCCTGCGAGCGCTTCTCCTATTACTCCATGCAGACTCTGCTGGTTCTCTACATGGTCAATTACCTGTTGGTGCCGGGCCGCATGGAGAACGTGATCGGCCTCGATTGGCTGAACACGCATATCTACCCGGGCCTCGAGGGCCAGGTTCTCGCCTCCGCGATCTTCGGGACCTACACAGCGCTCGTCTATCTCACGCCGATCGCGGGCGGCCTGATTGCCGACAAGCTGCTTGGCCGCAACACCACGTTGATCATCGGCGGCGTGCTGATGGCGATCGGCCACTTCCTGATGGCGATCGAGCCCGCATTCCTGCTGGCCTTGCTGGCGCTGCTGCTCGGCGTCGGCGCCTTCAAGGGCAATATCGCGACCCAGGTCGGGGCGCTCTACGGCCCGAACGACCTTCGCCGAGCCATGGCATTCCAGATCTTCTACATCTTCATCAACGTCAGCGTCATCGCGGCGCCCCTGGTGTCCGGAACGCTGGGTCAGAAGGTCGGCTGGCACTGGGGCTTTGGATGCGCAGGCGTGGTGATGGTCCTCGGCCTCTTCATCTACCTCTCCGGCCGCAAGTATCTCGCGCCCGACAACAAGCCCCTTCGGGGGCGGACAGGGTGGCGCAGGACCCGATGACGAGAAGCGACTGGGTCAACGTCCTCTATCTCGTCTTCCTGATTCCGGTGCTTGGAATCGCCCTCCTGACCAATCAGGAGATCTTCAATGCTTACCTCATCTGGGGTGACCAGCATTTCGACCTGACTCTTCTCAACAATACCAGCAGCTGGCTGATCACGCTCGACGCGGCGCTCAGCTTCTCGATGCTGGTCGCGGTAGCCGCCTTCTGGAAGTGGTGGGGAACGACCCGCCGGGAGCCGGACGAGATCAGCAAGATGATCATCGGCAGCATCTTCACCATCGCCGGCGGCGCCTGCCTGTTCATGGCGGCACTGACGCAGCCGGAGGGCGGCAAGATCAGCCTGTTCTGGCCGGTCATGTTCCACCTTCTGAACAGCATCGGCTTCGCGCATATCCTGCCGGTCAGTCTGGCGCTGTTCTCCAAGATCTCGCCCAAGCAGATCACAGCGACGGTCATCGGGCTCTATTACCTGGCCTTCTTCATGGCGAACGCCGTCGTCGGCTGGGTTGGCGGCCTTTATTCGTCGCTGCCCACCACGACGTTCTGGCTGATCCACATCGCGAGCGCCGCCTTCGGCCTCGTCGCCTTCGTGATCTTCAAGCTGGTCGTCGGAAAGAAGTTTCAGGACGTCGCTGCTCCGGCCGCCGTGTGAACCCGGCCGACGCGCTCCCTGAAGATCTCGCGGGCGAAAGTCGCTTCCAACTGCTGACGCGGCTCGGCTTTGCCGGGCGTGGGTTCCTGTACATCGTCATCGGGTTGCTGGTGATCCTGGCGGGCCGCACCGAAGACCTCACGGGAGCGTTGGAGTATCTTGGACACGGTCTCGGCAAGGTGTTGCTTGTCGTCCTCGCCGCCGGATTGGCCGTCTACGGCCTGTGGCGCCTTACGGACGCGGCGTTCGGGATCGAAAGCGGTCGCCGCCATGCGAAAGCGCACCGCAAGCGGATCGCGGCGGCCACCAGCGGCGTGATCTACGGATTCCTGTCCTACAAGGCGGTGCTGATCCTGCTTTCCCAGCGGATTGGGGACCATGAGCCGCAACAGCATGCGTCGGCGGCCTTGCACCTGCCCGGCGGCGAGGTCTTCGTGTGGATTGCCTCCGCCATATTATTAGGCGCTGCAATCGCGCAATTCGTCAAAGTCCGGAAATGCGACTTCCTGCGCGCTCTCGACTGCGACGAGCGTCAGAAAGTCTGGATCAAATGGCTCGGGCGTGTCGGCTATTCGGCACGCGGGATCATTTTCCTCATCATCGCGTGGCTGCTGGCCCTTGCCGCGCTTCACCGTCGCGCCGCCGAGGCCGGCGGCCTGGAGGAAGCGCTCGATGCCATGCACCCGGTCGTCCGGGCCTCGGTGGCCGCGGGCCTGATCGTCTTCGGGTTCTCAGCCTGGTCGAGGCGCGCTTTCGACGGATCCACCGGCCGCCGCCGGTGGATCACGTCGCCGAGAAGGTGGTCGAAGCGGTTCGCGGCTAAGCTAAAGGCTCAACTCCGCGACGTCTTCCTTGGCGCCAGCGTCCGGCTTCCGGCCCAACAGCTTGTTCAGCGCCGGCTTGAGAAATCCGCGGACTGTGCTCAGCCAGACCTTGGCATCCTCGACGTCGAACCGGAGGAGGGCCATCTTGGGATCGTCCTTGCCCTCGTACCACTCGGCCACGATCGGATTCCACAGACGGTCGATCGTCTCACGATCGTTGTCGATCTGAAGGGTGCCGCGCAGGCTGGCGAACAGGTCATGGCCTTTGCTGGTGTAGGTCGCGAGCGCCTGGTTGGATTGGCCCATGGCGCGGATCAGGTCGTGATCCTTGGCGGTGAAAATCCACAGGATTCCAGCGTCGCGATCCTGGTCCTCGAACTGTGCAGTCATCGGCTGCGTCGCGCCTTCGCGCGCGCCGTCGATGCCGAGCATGATGAAGGGACTGTCTTCCAGCGCCTTCCAGAGTTTCTCTTCAATCTCGCGGTCGTCAGCCATGTCTTCGATCTCCTTCTCCGGCAGCAAACGGCCGGATCGGGGAAGCCGTTCCGCCATATGGCCTTAAGGTCAGGTCGGACCTTTTCTCCCGCTAAGCTATTGTCTTGAAAGTAATTTGAAAGGAACATACTGAGAACGAATGGCTCAGCTGGACCTTCAGTCGAAGCTCGCGATTCTCGCGGATGCGGCGAAGTACGATGCATCCTGCGCCTCATCAGGCACGTCCAAGCGCGACAGCCGCGGCGGCAAGGGCGTGGGCTCTACCGAGGGCATGGGCATTTGCCACGCATACGCTCCCGACGGCCGCTGCATCTCGCTACTCAAGATCCTGCTGACCAACAGCTGCATTTTCGACTGCGCCTACTGCATCAATCGCAAGAGCTCGAACGTCAGGCGTGCGCGGTTCACGGCGCAGGAGGTCGTCCGGCTCACGCTGGAATTCTACAAGCGCAATTACATCGAGGGATTGTTCCTCTCCTCCGGCATCATTCGTTCGTCGAACTACACGATGGAGCAATTGGTCGAGGTCGCCAGAAGCTTGCGCGAAGATCATGATTTCCGCGGCTACATCCACCTGAAGACCATTCCCGACGCCGATCCTGAGCTTGTCCGGCAAGCCGGACTTCACGCCGACCGTGTTTCGATTAACGTCGAGTTGCCGACTGAAAGCGGGCTCCAGCGGCTCGCGCCTGAGAAGGACAGCGGTCAGATCGAAACGGCGATGAAGGACACGCGCCGGTCGATCGAGGAAGCTGGAGACGCAAAGCGCAGGTTCAAATCCGCGCCCAAATATGCGCCTGCCGGGCAGTCGACCCAGATGATCGTCGGCGCGGATGCGGCAAGCGATGGCGACATCATCGTTCGGGCGAGCTCGCTCTACGACCGCTTCCAGCTCCGCCGCGTCTATTATTCTGCATTCTCGCCGATCCCCGACGCCAGTGCGGTCCTTCCCCTGATGCGCCCTCCCTTGATGCGGGAGCATCGCCTGTACCAGTCCGATTGGCTGATGCGCTTCTACGGGTTCAAGCCGGCCGAAGTTGTCGACGCCGCGGGGACGGACGGCATGCTGCCGCTCGACATCGATCCGAAGCTCGCCTGGGCGCTCAAGTTCCGCGACAATTTCCCGGTCGACGTAAACCGCGCGCCACGGGAAATGCTTTTGCGCGTGCCCGGACTGGGCACGAAAGCAGTCGATCGCATCCTGTCGTCGAGGCGGTGGCGCAAGCTTCGGCTTGACGATGTCGGACGGCTGACCCTGTCAGTTGCGAAGGTGCGGCCGTTCATCACGACCATCGACTGGCGACCGACCCTCCTGATCGATCGAAACGATTTGAGGAGCCTGGTGGCGCCGAAGCAGGAGCAGCTGGAGCTTTTCGCTGCCTGACTCAAATCTATTGTGGAGTGAGGCCGCTTTCGGTGAGCCAGCGCCTGCGGATCGCAAGCGCGAAGATGCGATTGACCAATGGGTTGGACCATCCGTTGTTGGTTGCGAAGTCGCGGGTCAGCGTGTCGTGATGAAGCTGGTGAGCGTCAGGCGACATCAGCAGGCCGGCCGAACGCATCCATTCCACGATCCGCGGATTGTCGGCACGATGCAGCGTCCCGTGAAAGTATTGCGCGAATGTTCCGCCGACCAGGAGGATGACGCTTCCGAACACCAGCCAGCCAGGCAGGAGAAGCAGCCAGGCGGCAAGGTTGAGAAGGATCGAGGCCGGGAGCGACGCGAAGCAGATCGTCGATCCAATCTGCACCAGCATCGGCCTGCGCCCAAGGGCTTCGGGCCGAGGATGGTGGTTCTTGAAGTCGTAGACGAGCTTTTCGAACGGCCCATCTCCCGCCACACGCGACCACGCAGGGCAAGATAGTCCTCGGACTCGCGAGAGCCCTCGAAGAAATAGAGGCGGTCGAGCCCGATGCCCTGGCGGCACGGCTTGTAGTCCATGACCATGTGGGTGATGCCGGACGCGAAATCGGCGAAATACCAGGCAATCAGCGCCGCCGGGAACCAGCTCAGCGAGGGCGCGCCCGCGAACCACAGGTTCAAGGCTATGCTCAGCAGCATCGCGACCATCACCGGCCAGGGAGCGCGCTTCATCATCTTCCAAGGCCGATAAGCTCTTCGAACGGTTCAGGAAACCCGATAACGGCTCGCAGCGCTCGGATAGCAGTCTAGTGTTGCGCGAAGGCCCGATGATCGATGCGCACCGCGTGACACTCGCGGCCGAAGACGATTTCGACGGGTGGCGCGATGCCGCCAGGGACCTTGCCGAATCCGGCGTCCCGCCCGAGGCCGTCGTCTGGCAGGTCAGCGGATCGGACGGGGACCTGTTCGGGACCGAAGTGCGTCACGAACCCGGCGCCAGCTTTCCGGTGCCAAGGTCGTTCATCGATGTCGCGAAGAGCGTGATCTGCCATTCCGACCCGGAGCGCTTCTCTTTGCTGTACGCGATGCTCTGGAAGTTGCGCTCGAACCGCGGAGCCATGGAAGATCGCGCCGACCCGTTGGTCGACCGGCTTCAAAAGCTGGCGAAGGAGGTTCGCCGCGACGTTCACAAGATGCATGCCTTCGTGCGCTTCCGGGAGGTTGCGCAGCCTGACGGGAGCGAGCGCTTCGTCGCCTTCTTCGAACCCGACCACCACATCGTTCGCCATACGGCCGCCTTCTTCGTCCGCCGCTTCACCAACATGCGGTGGTCGATCCTGACGCCGGAGCTATCAATCCACTGGGATGGCGACAAACTTAGCGAGGGTCCCGGGGCGACGCGTGCCGAGGCGCCCGGCGGCGACCCGCTCGAGGCGATGTGGAAGACCTATTACGCGTCCATCTTCAATCCCGCGCGGCTCAAGATCGGCGCCATGCTGAAGGAGATGCCGAAGAAATATTGGCGCAACATGCCGGAAACCTCGCTCGTTCAGCCACTGATTGCGAGCGCACGCATGCGGGAGTTGGAGATGATCGACCGGGCCGCGGCAAAGTCAGGGCTTCAGGAGGCCCTCGAGGCAGAACGCCGGATCGAGCCGGGCAGCAACCTCCGCGCCTCATGGGAAGCGCTGATGAAGGAAGCGCGCGGCTGCACGCGCTGCGACCTTTACAAGCACGGCACGCAAACGGTGTTCGGCGAAGGCCCGCTCGATGCGACCATCATGTTCGTCGGCGAGCAGCCGGGCGACCAAGAGGACCTCGCCGGCCGTCCCTTCGTCGGTCCCGCCGGACAGGTCTTCGACGAAGCGCTCGAGAAGGCCGGAATCGTGCGTTCGGAGGTCTATGTCACCAATGCAGTGAAGCACTTCAAGTTCGAGCAGCGCGGCAAGAAGCGCATCCACTCGAAGCCAAACGCCGGGGAAATCGAGGCCTGCCGCTGGTGGATCGACCAGGAGCGAACCTTGATCCGTCCGCCCGTCACAGTGGCTCTGGGCGCGACCGCCGCCCGCTCGATCCTCGACAAGGTCGTGACCATCAGCAAGGTGCGCGGCTCACCGATCCCGCTTGCCGAGGGCGGCGAATGCTGGGTGACGGTGCACCCCAGCTTCCTCCTCCGCATCCCCGAGCCCGAACGCCGAGTCGAGGAACGCCAGAAGTTCGTCGACGACCTAAAACGCATCCGCGACCGCGCGGAAAAGGTTGCCGCCTGAGAGGGAGATTTGACTTTCATTACGGCCGCGACTAATCGCGCCGACCCTTCGGGACCTGTCCTGAAGAACCACGGAGCAAATGAATTGAACGATCGCAAAAACCTAATGCGGTCTTGTTTTGCACCCGTCCGGTTGTCGCCCAAGCGCTAGCGCTCGGCCGGCCACCGGCCGGCAAACCAAGATCCTGAAACAGCAACCACGGTGCCACACGCCCTTGATCGCGTGCGGCTACCGCTATGGATTTGTCATGGGCGAGAAGCTTCTGGCGCAGCGCGTGCTTACCTTGCTGCGCGATACATATGGAAAGTCGAGCCCGGTCGCGGGTGCGCTGCTCGAATGGGCAGCCGAACAGCGCGACTGGCTCTGGCCAAAAACCGTCTGGGCTGTGCCCGCGACCGACACAGAGTCGGCCAAGGATGGTGAAACGATCGACTGGGATTCGCTGGCACGGCTGGCGGATAGCCTCGACGTGTCCGCACCGTTTCCGGACGTGTTCGACACGGTGAGCACGGCGCTCAATCTGCTCGATCTCAAGCCGTTCGATCACGAGTTGGTGTTCCTGACGGCTGCGTTCGAACGTTTGCCACGATTGGTGGCCCTAGCATCCCGCCTCCGCTGGGCCGGAGGCGAGATGGCTGCGCTTATCGGACAACTGGCCGGAGCGCCGGCTGCGTCATCGGAGGCATTGGTCCGCCGCGCCAAGGCAATTGAGCTCGGGTTGATCTGCGTGAAGCAGCAATATTCTAGCCCCGCTTCGCTCGAGCTGGAGTGGCGCTTCGCCGACGTCATCGATCAGGCATTCGATAGCGAAGATCAGATCGTCGCGGCCCTGGCTGGAACGCCTCAGCCGGCATCGCTTGCTCGGGATGACTTCGCTCACCTCGATCGCGACTTCGACTTGCTGGCGCGTCTTCTGACCGGCGCGCTACGGAACCGTGCGCAGGGTGTGAACATCCTCATTCACGGACCGCCGGGGACCGGAAAGACGGAGTTCGCCCGCACCCTCGCCAGCGAAATTGGAGCACGCTTGTTCGCGGTTGGTGAAATGGACGACCGTGGCGAGGAGCCTAGCCGGTGGGAACGCCTTTGTTCGCTGAACCGGGCGGCGCGACTGCTTCATCGGCGCAGCGACAGCCTGATCCTGTTCGACGAGATGGAAGACTTGTTTTCCGAGTCTTCCACGGCCGCAAGCGGTGAGCGCCGCGCAGGGTCGAAGATCTTCGTGAACCGTCTGCTGGAGCAGATGAAGGTTCCGGTGATCTGGACGTCGAATTCGCTCGAAGGCATCGATCGCGCGCATCTCCGGCGCATGAACTACGTGCTCCGCATGGGCTACCCGTCCGCTGCGGCGCGCGAACGCATTGCGACCCGGTCGGCAGCCTCTGCAGGTGCCGCGGAAACGGTTGAGGGCCTCAAGCCTTTCCTGCTGAGCCAGCCTGACAGCGCCAGCGTAGCGCCGATCGCGCTTCGCACTGCGGCACTAGCGGGTGGAGGAGCAAGGGACGCGGCTGCCGTCGAGGGATCGCTTCTGCAAGGGCTTCGCGGCGGACGCCGGCTGGCTCCCGCTCGCTGGAGCGGTGAGCTCGATCTTTCGCTCTACGATGCGGACATCTGCATCGCCGACGTGGTCGAGCGGCTGACCCGCGGCGATGCTCCGGCGGACTTCTCGCTTCTGTTGAGCGGCCCGCCGGGGACGGGAAAGACAGCCCTCGCCGCAGATGTCGCGCGCCGGCTTGACCGGCCGCTGGCGGTGAAGCGTGCGTCGGACCTTCTTTCCAAGTGGGTCGGCGGGACCGAGGAGAATATTGCAGAGGCCTTCGCCGATGCTCGCGAGGAAGGAGCCGTGCTCCTGTTCGACGAAGCCGATTCCCTGCTTCTCGACCGGAGCGATGCTCGCATGTCGTGGGAGATCACGCAGGTGAATGAGCTGCTGACGTGGATGGACAGCCACCCGCTGCCCTTCATTGCGGCAACCAACTTCGCCCGCCGCCTCGATCCCGCGGTGTTCCGGCGATTCCTCTTCAAGGTCGAGCTCCGGCCTTTGTCGGAGGGTAAGCTGGACAAGGCCTTCGAACGTTTCTTCGGAGGCCAGTCACGGCCGGAACTGCGTGAGATCGTTGGGCTGACACCCGGCGATTTCGCGGTGGTGAAGCGCCAGCTCCGCTACCGTACGGACTGCACGGCAAAGGAGATCGTCGAACTCCTTCGTCGCGAAGCCGAGGCCAAGCCGGGTCCAACCGGCCGTATCGGCTTCTAGCAGTCGGCCCAGCGGCGAAGCAGGTTGTGATAGCTGCCGGTCAGCGAGACGATCGACGGATCGTGGTCGCCGACGTTGGCCGCAAGCGTGCGGATTGCGGCGTCCATTTCGAGGAGCAGCGCGCGCTGGCCGTCGTCGCGGATCATGGACTGGACCCAGAAGAAGGACGCGACCCGCGAGCCGCGGGTGACCGGCGCCACGCGATGCAGCGACGTCGACGGATAGAGCACGAGGTCGCCCGCTGGCAGCTTCACGGCATGCTCGCCGTACGTGTCTTCGATGATTAATTCGCCGCCGTCGTAACTGTCGGGATCGGACAGGAAGAGCGTCGCCGAAAGGTCGGTCCTGATCCTCCCTGAACGATCGGGGAGGAAACGGATCGCATTGTCGACATGGTTGTCGAAGCCATGCCCGTCGCTAGCGTCGTAGCGGTTGAACAAGGGCGGGAAGACGCGCTGCGGAAGCGCCGCCGACATAAACAGGCCGTTGTTTGCAAGCGCCGCCAGGACGATTTCCGCCGCTGCCCGCGCATTCTCGTCGGAGGCCGGCAGCTGGAGGTTGCGCTTGGCAAGCTCCGACTGCTGGCCGGCCGTCGATCGGCCGTCTTCCCAGTCGCCATTAAGGATTAAGCGGCGGACCTCGGCCAGCTCGTTGGCTGAAAGAGCGGCTGGGACGGCGACAAGCATGGCTTCCGCTTACATCCCGAACGCCAAAGTGGCGACCGCGCTGCGGCCGGCACCCGGAACGAAATGGCCTCCTCCAAGCGCGTCGGCGTAGCGCTCGTCAAACATGTTGAAGACATTCACCCTGAGCGTCGTCTTCGGATTGATGTCGTAGCCAAGCGTCGCATCCGCCACCCAGTAGCCATCCACCCGCCGCGTCTTGGTCGTGTTGGTGTAACGCGGGCCAACGTAGCGGACTCCGCCGCCGATCTCGACGCCCTGCGGAAGCGTGTACAGCGTCCACAGCGAACCGCTGTTCTTGGGCACGTTGCCAAGGCGGTTGCCGATATCCGTCACGGTGTTGGACTCGATCACTTCGCTGTGCAGATAAGTATAGCTCGCGACGACTTGCCACCGCTCGGTAATGCGTCCGGTCGCGCCGAACTCGAATCCGTCCACGCGTTGCTCGCCGTCGAGAACCAAGGCGGGCTCACCTGGGAGGCCCGGTGTGCGTGCATTGGTCTTTTCGGTGCGGAAGATGGCGGAGGTCAGCAACAGCTTCCCGCGGAAGCCATCCCACTTCACGCCAATTTCGAAGGTTCGGCTATGCTCGGGTCTCAGAGCGCCCTGCGCTTCGGTCGGCGTCGTCTGCGTGAGGTTTTCGATCGACGGATTCACCGAGGTTCCCGCGCCCGCGTAAAGGCTGAGCGATCGGACCGGCTTGTAGGTGATGCCCGCCCGCCAAGTCAGATAAGAGTCCGACCGCTGGATTGGACCCACCGTCGCCGAAAGCTGCGAAGGTGCCGGGTCGAAGTCGCTCTTGTTATGCTCCCAGCGAAGTCCGCCAGTAATGAGGACCTGCTCGCTGAGGTAAGCAGTATCGAAAAGGTAAGCCGCGACAGTGTTGGCCTTGGCGTGAACGATTTCGCCCGGTCGATCCGTTATCGTCCCATTCCATGGCCGATCAGGATCGGGATCGAACAGATCGGTCGATGTCCCGTCCGTAACAAGGCGAAGTTGGTTGCGGCTCTTCTCGGTCGAAATTTCGAAACCGGCGATCGCATCATGTCGGATGCTTCCGGTTTCGAATCTCGCGAAGAGATTCGATTGATTGAGAAGGATCTTGTCGACGGTGTCGCGACCCTGCGTTTGCGGGTTCACGAGGAGCCCGGTCGCCGTCGAGTTCGGCAGGGTTGCGAAGCGGGGAGCCGAGTAAATTGAGTCTCGCGTCGCGTAACCGTAGCGGGTCGTGTTCGCGATGCGGACTTGAGACGACACATCGTGTTCCAGCGCGAACGTCGCGATGTTGGAAGTTGTCTCCTCGTAGTCGCGCTTGGTCAGCCCGTAATAATTGTCGTAACTCACGGGGCCGGCTTGTCGTGATACTCAGGAAGCGCGACGTTCGTGTTGGGAACGAACGGGATGCCATAGTCGGGTTGGTTGTCACCCTCGATCCGAACATAGGACAGAATCGCGCGGGTCGAGGTTCCCAGGCCGAGGGCAATCGACGGCGCGATTCCCCACCGCTTCGTTTTGACATGATCGCGCCCGGGCACGTCAGCGTCGTGATACATGAGGTTGAGACGGAGCGCGGCGCCGCTGCCGACTCCGAGCGATTCTCCGCCGACGTTCAAATCCGCAGTGCCGCGGACATAACCGGGTAGTCCAAGGCCGACCGTTCCATTCACGAACGTGTCGAGCTTCGGCTGCTTCGAGAACATGTTGATATAGCCGCCAGTCGAGCCACGACCCGTCTGGGCCGAAGCCGGGCCCTTTACGACCTCGACCTGCTCCACGTTGAAAGTGTCCCGCGTATAGCTGGCAAAGTCGCGGATGCCGTCGACGAAGATGTCGTTCCGGGCACCAAAACCCCGCAGGGTCAGGTTGTCGCCTGCGGGTCCGCCACCGCCCTCGCCCGCAGCCATGCTGATGCCCGAGACGTTGCGAAGGACATCGTTGAGAGTCGTTGCGGCTTGCTGCTCGATGATCTCGCGCGGAATGATGCTGATCGACTGCGGTGCGTCGCGAACGTCCGGCAGACGGCTGTTGAGCGTGTTGATCCGGTACTTGTCCGCAGTGACCACAATTGCGTCAGACGGCGCTTCGGCGGAGTCAGCGGCGGCTGAAGCGCCGACCGTATTGGCAAGCACCGCGTTCGCAGCATCTGATTCCGCGCTAACCCCGGTCTGCCCGGCCTGCGCGACTTCGGAGGCATGAGCGCCGGAACCCAGCAAGAGCGTGGAGCCGACAAGCGCCGAAGCAGCCTTCCTGTAGGAACGGATCCCGGGGCTGCTCGAATATCGCGACACTGGAACTTACCCCTATTTGTTGCTTCGACAGAACGAATAGAGGCGGACTATCGTTATTGATAGTCATTCGCAATAGCATATCTGGTTTGGCGTTGTTTTTGATCGAGGCTGGACGATCAGCTCCTTTGCGTCAGACGAATGGCGGCGGTCTCAATTTGCTTTTCCCGGTCGGGAGCCATGCGGTTAGACCGCTCGTAAACCTTGGCCACGAGTGTCGCGCCGGCCTTGTCCGGCGTGCCGGAATCGAAGGGCGGATGAGGGTCGTATTCGATACCCAACTGAACGCTACGGGCGTATTCCTCGCCTGCGATCCGAGCAGTCAGCGCAAGCGCGAAATCGATGCCGGCCGTGACGCCTCCCCCGGTTACACGGTTGCGGTCGAACACGACCCGCTCTGCGACCGGCTCCGCATCGAACAGGGTCAGATAGCCGCTCCATGCCCAGTGCGAGGTCGCGCGATACCCTTTGAGGAGGCCGGCCGCTCCCAGGATGAGCGAACCTGTGCAGACGCTCGTCACCCACTGCGCCGAGCCTCCCACGCGCCGGACCCATGCGAGCGCCTCGTCATCGTGCATGACATCAACGCATCCGAAGCCGCCGGGAACGCAAAGGATGTCGGCTGTCTCCACTTCGTCCAACGTCGCGGTCGGCAGCAGCGAAAAGCCGCTATCGGTCGGCACCGGGTCCACCGACTTCCAGACCAGGTCGACCTGCGCGTTGGGCAAGCGGGACAGGACTTGCGCGGGCCCGGTCAGATCCAGCTGGGTGACGTTGGGGTAGACGAGGAATACGACGCGGATCGGGCTCATCTCCCTATTCTGCAGCGAGAAGCGTCTCCGCGCCACCAAGGTCGACCGAGACCAGCCGGCTGATGCCCTTTTCGATCATGGTCACGCCGTAGAGACGATGCATCCGGCTCATCGTCACCGCATTGTGCGTGACGATCAGGTAACGCGTGTCGGTCTCCCGGGTCATGCGGTCGAGCAGATCGCAGAAACGTTCGACATTGGCGTCGTCGAGCGGCGCGTCGACCTCGTCGAGGACGCAGATCGGCGCGGGATTGGTCAGGAACAAGGCGAAGATCAAAGCAACCGCCGTCAACGCCTGCTCGCCACCCGACAACAAGGTCAGGGTCGAGAGGCGCTTGCCCGGCGGCTGGGCCATGATTTCGAGGCCCGCCTCCAGCGGATCGTCGCTTTCGACCAGCTCGAGGTGCGCCTGCCCGCCATCGAACAGCGACGTGAACAGGCTTCGGAAGTGGGCGTCGACCTGGCGATAGGCGTCCAGCAACCGCACGCGCCCCTCGCGGTTGAGATTGCCGATCGAGCCGCGCAGGCGGTGGATCGCCTGGGTGAGTTCCTCGGCTTCCTCGGCGCCCTTGATGCGAGCCTCGTCGAGCTCGGCGAGTTCCTGTTCGGCAACCAGATTCACTGGGCCGATCCGCTCCCGCTCCGCCGTCAGCCGTTCGAGCAGGGCAGACTGTACGTCAGCATCGACGGCCTCGGTCTCATCGAACCCCAGTTTCTCGGGAAGCCGCTGAGGAATGCATTCGAACCGCTCAAAGCAGACGCGGCCATATTCAGTGCGCCGCGCTTCCTGCGCTTCCGCGCGCGCAGAAGCGGCTGCTCGCCGTTCCCGAGCCGACGATAGCGATTCGTTTGCCGTCGCGAAGGCCGCCGCCGCCTTGGCGACCTCGCCCTCCGCGGCCCGCTCGGCTTCAGCCGCAGCCGAGGTGCCGCGCTCGCAGTCGCGTGAGCGCGCTTCGAGCTCGACGATTGCATCGTCGAGGCGCACCGGCTCCGCACTCAGTTGCTCGCGTTCGGCGGCCTGTTGGCCTTGGCGCTCGACTGCCGAAGCCAGGCGCCGGTTGGCGTCCGCATGCCGCCTGCGCCATTCCTCCTGCTCCCGTCCGGCCGTCCCGTGCCGTTCGCGAGCCGCAGCCGTCTCGCGCGCTCGGGTGGCGGCCTCGGCGCGTTTGTCGGCGACCGCGGAGCCCGCCGAGGACGCATGCGAACGGACGGCCTCCACATCCGCTTCCAGCACCGCCGGATCGGCCAATCCCGCGATAACGCCTTCGGCGGCCCTCAGAGCCTCGGCCGAAGCTTCTGCAACCGGCTTCAGATCCTCGACACGCTGGCCGACGGCCTCGCGCTGGGCATTGAGCCGGTCGATCGCAGCGGCAGCGGCATCCGCCGCCCGCTCGGCGTCGCGAACGTCTCGCTCCGCGGTTGACGCAGCCTTGCGCTGCTCATCCCTTCAAATCTCCAGCGTTCCACGTCCCGGGCCGCCTGGTCGCGGGCTGCAGCGGCGGCATCGGCCGCCTGCTCAAGATCCGGAAGCTGCTTTTGCAGGTCGGCGAGACGGTTCCCCGGATCAACCGCTCCGCCGCCGCTGCGCCAGATCCGGTTGAAACGAAACCGTCCCAACGCCGCAGGACGCCATCGCGAGTCACCAGTCTCTGGCCGACGGCGAGAACCTGGCCCCGGTCCTGATCGCTCACGCCGATTTGCTTCAGTCGGCGCAGCAATTGCGACGGAGCCCTGACGTGGTCGATGAGTGGTTCGACTCCCGAGGGAAGAGCGGGGTCGCCGGTCTGCGCATCGCTGCCCGTCCAACGGCGAAGACCCTCGCCGCCGATCGAGGCGTCCGCGTCTTCACCCAGGGCCGCCGCCAAAGCGCGCTCGTACCCGGCGTCAGCGGACAGGCTCTCGATGGCCGAACCGCCGCCATGCTGGAGAGCACGCTCAAGGGCCTGCGCCTCAGCCCTCGCAGCCGACAAAGCGGCGCGCGCGGCCGCCAGCGAGCTTTCCGCCGCATCGCGGCGCTCAGCAGCGGAAGCCCGTTCGTGCTCCGCTGCTTCAAGATCCTTTTCTGCCTTTGCCTGCGCAGACTTTCCGGCCTCAGCACGCTTCAAGGCTTCGGCGCGGGCCGCATCTTCCGCGGAGCCCGTGCCCAAGGCTTGGAGCTGAGCCGTGAGCCGCTGTCGTTCCTGATCCGTGCGTTCGACCTGCGCCCGGGCCGCTTCGAGAGCGGCTTCGGCGACACGGCGCTCCGCGCGCATCGCCGCCTGACGGGTCAGGAGGTCTGCAAGCGCAGCCTCTGCTTCGCGCGATTTGGTCTCCAAGTCCGCAAGCTCGCGCCCGATGCGGGCCGACTGGGCTTCATCATCCGACAGGCGGTGCTCGATCGCCGCCCGCTCGGAATCCAGCTCCGCGATCCGGGCCTCGGCATCGTGCCGAAGCGCTTCTTCGCGCTCGACATCCGACGCAAGCGACGCATCCAACCGGTCAAGCTCCGCCAGCCTGCGGACAACCGTATCCCGCCGCGCGCGGGTCGTGGCGAGTTCATGCGCCAGCGCGGTCGCCCGCTCGCGAGCCTCGGACAATTCATGACGACGCTGATTCAGCGATGCGGCTGCTTGGTCCTGTGCCTGCTGGGCGTTTGCCATTGCGCCCTGCAAGGATGCCACTTGCCCTCGGCGTCTTTGGCTTCCTTGAGCGCCGCAGTCGCTGCGAGGTCGGCTTCGACCCAACGGGCGTGGACCAGACGTGCCTCGGCAGCCCGGATCTTGTCGGAGAGTTGCCGGTAACGCTCGGCGGCACGCGCCTGGCGCCTCAGCTGCGCTGCGCGCTGCTCCTGATCGGACAGAAGTTCGGCCAGCCGGCTGAGGTTGGTTTCCGTCGCCCGAAGCTTTTGCTCCGCATCCTTCCGCCGCGCATGAAGCCCTGAGATCCCGGCTGCCTCCTCAAGCAGCAGGCGGCGCTCCGTCGGCTTGGCGGAAATGATCGATCCCACCTTGCCCTGGCTGACCAGCGCCGGCGAGTGAGCACCCGTGGCGGCGTCAGCGAACAGCAAAGATACGTCCTTGGCACGAACGTCGCGACCGTCGATCCGATATGCCGAACCCGAGCCACGCTCGATCCGGCGAACAACCTCGCTCTCGCCGGTGGGCCCCTCATCGCCCGGCTGACGCTCCAGGAGAATGGATACCTCCGCGAAGTCGCGCGGCGGGCGCGTCGCCGTGCCGGCGAAAATGACGTCGTCCATGCCGCCGCCGCGAAGCGACTTTGGACTGCCTTCGCCCATCACCCAGCGTATGGCCTCGAGGAGGTTCGATTTGCCGCATCCGTTCGGCCCGACCACCCCGGTCAGGCCGGGCTCGATCCGGAGCTCCGACGGTTCGACGAAGCTCTTGAACCCGCTGAGTTTCAGCCGGCGGATGCGCAAATCGTCTCCCCCACCCTTAGGCCACAGCTAGCTGCCGAGCGCGTCGCGAAGCTGCGGCTCGAGCTTTTCCCAGGTCGCAGTTTCCTTGAGCATCGTGCCGTTGATCACGAACGACGGCGTTCCCGTGAATTCCGGGAACTGCGTGGTCGTGTCGCCATTCATCTGCACCAGCAGGTTGATCTCATTCTGGTCCGTCAGGCAGGCGTTGCTCTTGCCCGAAGGCAGGCCGCGTTGCGCCGCCCACTGCTGAAGTTGCGACAGTTTGGCGATCTCCAGGAACTGCTTGTCCGGCCCCATCGCCTGAATCGCCTGGAACTTCTCCGGCGGAATGTCCTGGATCTTGCTGGTCCAGTTCTTCTGGTCGGCATAGAGTTCACGAACCAGCGGGAAGAAACGGTCGGGGCCAGCGCAGCGCGCCAGCAACGAGGCGGTCAGATCGAACGGATCGCGGACGAAGTTCCGGAATTCCCAGCTCACGCGTCCGGTCTTCACGAAGTCATTGACGAGCTTGTCGGCGCCCTTCTCGTCGAACTCGGCGCAGTGCGGACAAGTCAACGAGCCGAACTCGATCAACTTCACATCGGCGTTCGGGTTGCCCATCACATAGCCGCCTTCAGCGGTTCGGCTCACCAGCTTCGACCAATCGCCGTTGGGCGCCTTGATCGCCTTGATCGGCGCATTGCTGCTGCTTGAGCTGCCGCTGGCGTTGGCTCCGTTATCTGCATTGCAAGCCGCGCTTGCGAGGATCGCCGCAGCGGCGAGCAGGACGTAGGCAGATTTCATCGTTCACTCCGAAAGGTGACGGGAATGGGGTTGTCGGCGGGCGCTTCGACCGTCGGCGCGCCGCTCGTACCGGAAATCTTTCCGGCAAGCGATTCAAGGCACGCGCGAAGCTCCGGATCGGCGATTTGCCGAAGTCCTTCGCCCAATTCCTTGGGAACGGGCGCAGCTCCGGGCGCGCCGGCTTCGGCCGGGGTGCCGATGGCTTCCCCTGCCGAAAGACGACCCTGTCGATGGCCCATATCCAAAGAAGCGGTTCACGCGTTCGATGATCAGTGGCGCCAGATGCTGAAGCAGAGGTGAATGGGCGCCCTCGACGAGCAAAGTCAGGACGCCGCCGGACTTCTTGCCCATCGGGAAACGGATCGACTCAGGAGAAGACACCCTGGCATAGCGCTCCCCGACGATCTCGCTCCAGCGGCTGACGATCGCGCCCTGAACGAAGCCGAAGCGGCGGAACGCGACGCCGCCGATCTCACCCACCAGCTCTCCGGCCGCGCGGGCACGGCCGCTGCGCGGCGCGTCTTCCGCATTTGGCTTTACAGTCGGTGACTTGGGCTTCGCCATCGTCTCTCGTCATGCCATAGGCAAAAGGTGCCCGCCAACCGTTTGCTCCAACATTATGTGGATAACGCGCGCCGCCTTCCGTGGCGCGCAATGCCCGGCGAGCCGGCGCCCGAACCTTACCGGGTTTGGCTGAGCGAGGTCATGCTTCAGCAGACGACAGTTGCCGCCGTCACACCGCGCTTCGAGCGCTTCCTCCAGAAATGGCCGACGATCGAGGCGCTGGCCGCAGCGAGAGACGAGGATGTACTCTCGGAATGGGCGGGGCTCGGCTATTACGCTCGCGCCCGCAATCTCATCGCCTGCGCTCGTGAAGTCGCTGCGCTGGGCGACTTCCCGGACACCGCTGCCGGGCTGCGCAAGCTTCCGGGAATCGGCGAGTATACCGCGGCCGCCATCGCCGCGATCGCTTTCGGCGAGCCGATAGCGGTGGTCGACACCAACGTCGCCAGGGTCATCATCCGCTTTGCCGGCCTCGAAAGTACCATCGAGCAGTCCCGCGACACGATCCGCGAGATCGTCGCGTCCATGACTCCAGCCGATCGTCCGGGGGATTTTGCGCAGTCGATGATGGACCTCGGCGCGACGATTTGCCGACCGAAGAGTCCTGTTTGTGGTGCCTGCCCGCTTGCCGAGGACTGCGTTGCCGCCGCTTCGGGCGAGCCCGAGCGCTTCCCGGCCCGCAAGCAAAGAGCGGCCCGACCGGTGCGCTATGGCATTGCCCATTGGATCGAGCGCAACGGCGCAATCTGGCTTGTTCGAAGGCCACGTAAGGGCATGCTCGGCGGAATGGCGGCTCTCCCGGGTTCGGACTGGACTGAGGAGCAGCCGAAGTCTCGGTCAGCGCTCGGCCACATTACCCATGATTTCACTCACTTCCGCCTCGAACTGGCGGTCGTCGCGCACAAATCTGCCACTGGTGATGGCTGGTGGCAGAAGATCGACGATCTGGTCGACGCCGGCCTGCCGACCTTGTACCGGCGCGCGGTGGAATCTGTTTTCCAGTCCCGGAGCGCGCTTGCCGCCTGAACCCTTCTTCTCAGGGCCTGGAATCGATCGCGTCGACCCGGCTCGCGCCGATGAGGTCCGCTTCGCCGAATTCGTCACGCGCGAGGATGGGCTCCAGCTTATCTGGCGCGACGGCCTACCGGCGGTTGGCGATGACGGCCGTCTCGAGTGGCAGTCAGCGCAATCAACCGATCTCTTCCTCGGCATGCAGGACGGCCAGCCGCGCTTTTCCGCGACCGAGCAGCCGCACACCAACGCCCGGGCAGCGTTCGACACCATCGGCCTATTGGCCGACGACGAAGCGCCGCTGTTTGCCGCCGCGCTAAGCCTGGCCTGGTGGCACAATCGCCACCGCTTCTGCGCCAACTGCGGCTCCCCCACCGAAATCGAGCGGGCAGGCTGGTCCCGCCGCTGCCCGGAATGCTCGGCCCAGCACTTTCCCCGCGTGGACCCCGTCGTCATCATGCTGGCTGAGCACGACGGCCGCCTGCTGCTCGGTCGCCAGCCACAATATCCCGCCGGCCGCTACTCCGCGCTCGCCGGCTTCCTCGAGCCTGGCGAATCGATCGAAGCCGCGGTCGCCCGGGAGCTTCATGAAGAAGCAGGGATCAGGGTCCGGAACGTCTCTTATGTTGCGAGCCAGCCCTGGCCGTTCCCCTCGTCGCTGATGCTCGGCTGTCACGCCGAGGCGCTGGACGCGGAACTCACCATCGACACCACCGAGCTCGACGACGCTCGCTGGTTCACGCGGGTAGAGGTCGAGGCCGCGCTCGCGGGGGCGCCCGGTGCCACGTTCCAGGCGCCGCCACGGTTCGCGATTGCGCGCACCTTGCTCGAACGCTGGCTCGCCGCTTGATGTGCCGCTGAGTCGTTCGTAAAGAGCGGCGCAAATTCCATTCGCTTAGCCTCGGCAACCGCCGTTCGGAGACCCATGGACGACCGTTTCAACACCATCGCCGGCTGGACCCTTTTCGCTGGCATTGTCGCTCTTGGAGCATCGATCGTTGCCGGTGAATCGTTCCACAGCGAACGGCCCGAACACATGGGCTTCCCGATCGAAGGCGTGGTTGAGGAAGGTGCCGGCGCCGCAGAGGCGGAGAAGCCGATCGCGTTCTATCTCGCCAGCGCCGATCCGGCAGCGGGTGAGCAGGTCTTCAAGAAGTGCACCGCCTGCCACAACGCGGACCAGGGTGGCGCCAACGCGCTCGGCCCGAACTTGTGGGATGTGCTCGGTGAGCCGGTCGGCAAGGGCAAGGGCTTCCCCTTCTCGCCTGCACTGTCAGGCGTTGGCGGCACCTGGAACTGGGACAATATGAACGCGTGGCTCACGAGCCCGAAGAAGTTCGCTCCCGGCACCAAGATGACCTTCGCCGGCCTCAGCAATCCGCAGGATCGCGCCAACGTCATTGCGTTCCTGAACGCGCACAGCGATGCGCCGCTTCCGCTTCCCGCAGCTCCCGCCGAGGCGGCTGCACCAGCAGCCGGGACAAGGCGGCCGCCGACAATGCGGCAGGAACCGGGACCAACGACGGTCCGCAGGTTGCCAAAGACGTTCCAGCCGACGCGAAGAAGCCGGGCGGTGGCGAAGCGGTGAACCAGGCCGCCCCGGCCCACTAAGCCTTATTCCGCGGTGCCGTTCCGCTCCCGCGGCGGAGCGGGATGATCCTCGTAGAAGCGCTGCACGAATTCCCACGCCTCTTCGGCGCTTTCGCACCAGTGAAAAATATCGAGGTCGTGCGGCGCGATAACGCCTTCCTCGACGAGCGCCTCGAAATCGACGACGCGATTCCAGAACTCGCGGCCGAACAGGATCACCGGCAGCGGCCTGACCTTGCCGGTCTGGATGAGCGTCAGCAGCTCAAAGAACTCGTCGAACGTCCCAAAGCCGCCGGGAAAGACCGCGACCGCTCGCGCTCGCAGAAGGAAGTGCATCTTCCTCAGCGCGAAATAGTGGAACTGGAAGCTGAGATCGGGGGTGACGTAGCGGTTCGGCAGCTGCTCGTGCGGAAGCACGATGTTGAGGCCAATGGTCTCCGCCCCGACCTCGCAGGCCCCGCGGTTCGCCGCCTCCATGATCGAAGGCCCGCCGCCCGAGCAGACGACGAAATGCCGCCATCCGTCCTCGTCGCAGCCGCATGCTCCCGCCAGCCGGCCGAGTTCCAGCGCAACATCGTAATAGACGGCCTTGGCCTTGAGCCGCTCCGCGATCGCCCGCTGGCGGTCGTCGGACGCACCGGCGACCAAAGCCTCGGCCATCGACGGCTCCGGGATTCGCGCCGACCCGTAAACGACGAACGTCGATGCGATCCTGGCTTCGTCGAGCAGAAGCTCGGGCTTCAGCAGTTCGAGCTGGAAGCGGACGGGCCGCAAATCCTCGCGGAGAAGGAAGTCGGTGTCCTGAAACGCCAGCTTGTAGGCGGCGCTCTCGGTCTGAGGGCTGGACGGCACATGTCGCGCGGCTTTCGCGTCGACGTGGGCTTCGGGGAAAATGCGCTTCGGCGGTATGGGATCGTTCATGAGTTTGGGGGCTTAGCCGAGCCAGCCCCCAAGCCCAAGGGTCACGCGGCCGCTTCCGACTTTCGCGGTGTGCTCCAATCGATTTTGCGTGTCCCGTACATCACACCCGCAAGGGCCGCGAACAGCAGCAGCGAGCCGATCAGCAGCGCGAAGGCTTCGAGGCTGAGAAGGACGTAGAGCACGGCGTAGAGTCCGACGAGCAAGCCGCCGATGAAGCTGGCCCGTCCCCAACTCTTCAGGACGGCCGCGGAATAGGCCGTATTGAGGCCAGCGATCGCTGCCGATGCCACGACGTAGGCCAGGCTGAACCCGATGACCTCCGCGAACGCGAGCAGCAGGACGAAGAACAGCACCAGCGCGGCACCCATCAGCAGGTATTCGACCGCCGACACCCGAACGCCGCCGATGATGTCGAACATTAGAAGCGCGAGGAAAGTGAAACCGATGAACAGGAAGCCATACTTCGTCGCGCGATCGACCTGCGAATAAAGATCGATCGGCTGGACGAGGCTGATCGACGCGACTTTCGGAGCGCTCTGCGAATTGTCGACGCCGCGATCCTGCATCGCCTGGTCGTGGTTCAGCCGGTCGACGACATGGCTCGAACCCTCGGCGGTTGAGACGAGGGACTCGCCCAGAGCGAGATTGCCGATTTCGTACACGGCATCGAAGCCGTTCGAACGAACATTGCGGCTGACCGGCAAATAGTCGCTGCCGAAGCTCGGGTGAGGCCAGGGAGAGCGCACATTCCAAACCGTCTGCCCCGCCTTCGGTGCAAAGGTCAGTGAAGAATTGCCACGCAGCCCGAACTTGTATCGGACCCCGATCGGTCCGACGATCAGCTGGCCGGCGTTGAATGGGGCGAAGAAGCCGGACCCCCCGCTGCTTCCGCCACCGGGTTGCAATTGCAACGGGACGCGGTTCACGCTGACCTTGGGATTGGCACCGATCCCTCGCGGATCGCTGATTCCAAAACGGAGTTCCGCGCGCGCGAGATCCAGCGCAGCCGGATCGACTCCCTGCCGTGAAAGGTCGCGAGGCAAACCGAAACGCGCGGCGCCTTCGATCTTCGCGTCGTAGACCACCGTCTCGTAGATGGACTTCTTCCGGTGCTCCGGTGCGAGCGAGGTCGTGAGTTCCGAAACCTCCGGCGAAAGCGTGAGCTCTCGAACACCTTCGTGCGTTCGCGTCACGCTCTTGCCGTTCTCCACCACGGTCTCGGTCGTCGTTGACTTGTACGGGATGACCAGGAGCGGGCCGGAAAAGGCCTGCGGCCCGCCCCAGCCTTCGGTAATCGCCTTGGTGGCGGTCTCCGACTGGGTCTGCCTGTCGTAGTTTAGAAGGTAGATCGAAAAGAGCGGAATGGAGAGCGCTGCCGCGACCAATATCGCCAGCAGCAGCTTGGCTCCCGGCGTACGCTCGCCGTCGGACCTGTACACGATGAAATCCCCTTTCTTGCATGTCAGTGCGAGCGGGGATCGTAGGTCGAACGGGTGCTGAGCAGCCTGAGCGGCTTGTGATGATTTCCTGAAAAGCGTGGGTTCGTCAGTCCTCGGACGACTTGCTCTTCATTGCGAAGGCGATCGCTGCCCCGGCCGCGGCGAAGATCAGTGCGAAGCTGGCATTCAAGGACAGGTCGACGCGCCAGAATGGCGGGCGCAGCTCTTCGCTACTGGTGAGATAGAGTAGTCCCCATCCAACGACCGTGGCTGCGGTGCCCGCGAGCATCGAGGGCACGATGCGCCATCCGAACTTCTGCACCATCAGAAAGGCAACCAGCGCGCTGACGAGATACAGCAGCCACAACGCGGTCTCGTTCAATACACACGCGCCTTGGGTTTGAAGTACTGGACGTCCTCGGTGAGCGTGAAGTCGTGGACCGGGCGATAGTCGATCTTAACCGATCCGCCCTTGCCGCCCCAGCCGTCGAACCAGGCGATGGTGTGCTTCATCCAGTCCTTGTCATTCCGGTCGGGGAAGTCCTCGTGCATGTGCGCGCCGCGGCTTTCCTTGCGGTTCGCGGCGCAATGCATGGTGACGACGGCCTGCGCGATGAGATTGTCGAGCTCTAGCGTCTCGACCAGATCGCTGTTCCAGATGAGGCTGCGGTCGCTGACGCGGACGTCCTCCATCGTCTTGTAGACGGCGTCTATCTTGGTCTCGCCTTCCGCGAGCGTGCGCTCGGTGCGGAACACGGCACAGTCGGCCTGCATGGTGCGCTGCATATCGAGACGGATCTCAGCGGTCGGGCGGTCGCCTTTCGCGTTGCGAAAGTGGTCGAGGCGAGCGAGCGCCAGGTCGGCGGAGTCCTTCGGGAGTTCCGGCTGCGCGGCGTTCTTCTTGAGGATTTCGCCCAGGCGCAGGCCGGCCGCGCGGCCGAACACCACAAGGTCGATCAGGCTGTTCGAGCCCAAGCGATTGGCACCATGAACCGACACGCAAGCCGCTTCGCCGACTGCGAACAACCCGGGCACGACCGCGTCCGGATTGCCATCCTTCAGCGTCACAACCTCCCCGTGGAAGTTCGTCGGGATGCCGCCCATGTTGTAATGCACGGTGGGCGCGACCGGGATGGGCTGCCGCCGCAAGTCGACACCGGCGAAGGTCATCGCCGTCTCGGTGATCCCCGGAAGGCGCTCCGCCAGAATGGCCGGATCGAGGTGGTCGAGGTGAAGGAAAATATGATCCTTGTGCTCGCCGACGCCCCGACCCTCGCGCATTTCCATCGCCATCGAGCGTGAGACGACGTCACGGCTGGCGAGGTCCTTCGCGTGCGGAGCGTAGCGCTCCATGAAACGCTCGCCGTCGGAATTGGTGAGGTACCCGCCCTCGCCGCGCGCCCCCTCGGTGATGAGCACGCCCGCACCGTAAATGCCGGTCGGGTGGAACTGCACGAACTCCAAATCCTGCAGCGGAAGGCCGGCGCGAAGGACCATCGCATTGCCGTCGCCGGTGCAGGTGTGCGCGCTGGTCGCCGTGAAATAGACGCGGCCGTAGCCACCGGTGGCGAGCACCACGGATTGTGCACGGAAGCGATGGATCGAACCGTCGTCCATGCAAAGAGCGACGACTCCGCGGCACTCGCCACCTTCCATGATGAGGTCGAGTGCAAAATATTCGATGAAGAAGTCGGCGTCGTACTTCAGGCTCTGCTGGTAGAGCGTGTGGAGCATCGCATGGCCGGTACGGTCGGCTGCGGCGCAGGTGCGCTGCGCGGCCGGGCCCTCCCCCATGTTCTGCGTCATTCCGCCGAAGGCGCGCTGGTAGATCTTTCCGTCCGCCCGCCGGCTGAACGGCATCCCCGCATGTTCGAGTTCGATGACCGCCGCAGGAGCTTCGCGGACCATATATTCGATTGCGTCCTGGTCGCCGAGCCAGTCGGCGCCCTTGACGGTGTCGTACATGTGCCAGGTCCAGTGATCCGGCCCCATGTTGCCAAGCGAGGCGGCAATGCCTCCTTGCGCCGCGACGGTATGGCTTCGGGTTGGAAAGACCTTGGTGATGCATGCGGTCTTCAGGCCGGCGTTCGCCGCGCCCATGGTGGTGCGAAGGCCGGCACCGCCAGCGCCGACAACAACGACGTCGTAGGTATGATCGATGATCTGGTAAGCGCTCAAGCTGCGGCTCCGAATGCGATCTTGGCCAGCGCGAACAGCGCAAAGGCGGCGCCGAAGACGGCGACGAACAGAAGCAGCGTGTTCAGCGCGAAATTGCTGCCCGGCTCGTGCACGTAATCGTCGACGACGACCTTCAGGCCGTCCAGCCCGTGGTAGAAGGACGTGATCACGAACAGGGCCATCGGAACCGCCCCAAGCGGCGAGCGCAACCATTCGCGAAGGGTGCCGTAGTCCAGACCCGGCAAGAACAGCAGCGAGGCAATCAGCCAGACGCCGAGCAGGAGCAGCGCCAGACTGCTCACCCGCTCCGAAATCCAGTGCTCGCCGCCTTCGCGGGCGGAGCCAAGGCCGCGGACCTTGCCGAGCTCGGTCGAGCTGTCACCCAGGCTCATTTCGCAACTCCCAGAAGATAGAACCAGATAGCCGCGGTCACCACGACCGAACCGACGAAAGTGGAGACGGCCGACGCCTTGTTCGGCTTCAGGTCGAAGTTCTGGCCGGTGTCCATCACCAGGTGACGAATGCCCGAGAAAAGGTGCTGGAAGAACGCCCAGGTCAGGCCGATCAGGACGACCACGCCAACCCAGGTCTGCGCGATCGCGGCGAAGTCGCCGTAAGCATCCGCACCCTTCGCCAGAGCCAGCAGCCACCAGGTCAGGACCGCGAGCCCGGCTACGGTCAACGCACCGCCCGAAATCCTGTGGAAGATCGATGCCGCCATGCCCGGTCCCCAGCGCCAGATGCCGAGGTGCGGCGAGAGCGGTCGCGCCCGTTGTTCAGCCATGAGGGCTACTCTCCTGTTCGTCTGCAGGCCGCGCCGGCCCCTTGAAAGTCGATGCCCGATTAGGCTCGGGGTGCTCGAAGGGCAAGATTCGGCAGGCCCTAACTCGCCCTTAACCATTAGCGGAGCATTTCAGCCCCGGACATTGCGTGTGAAGGCGGGGACTAGAAGGCATGAGCGTCGACATTGGTAATCTGCCGCGCCTTAGCGACGAGCAGGTCAACTCGCGGCTGAAGGCCTACAGCGACGGCGGCAAATTCCAGGATTCGCTGCGCTGGCTCTGGGCCAGGCCGGTGACGTGATCGAGGAATGCTCACGCCGCCATTTCGGCGAAGAAGCCGTCAAATTGAACCGCGCCTATTTCACCATGAAGGTCGATTCCGCCTGGGTTCGCGCCGTCGCCGAGCAAGGCGTCCAGCTGTTCGTGAAGAAGAAGAGCGTGCCGGAGTTCGTCGCGTCCCACGCTGACATGTCGCGCGATGTGATTGCCGAATTCGAGACTCGCTTCGAAGGCAAGACCGAAGACCGGCTGACCGCGATCGATGCGTTCAGCCGCGCGCTTGCCTATGCCGAGGATATCATCCTTGCCCAAATCACCGTTCTCGAAGCCTGCGAAGCGGCCGATGCCCGCGGCAAGCAGAACGAAGAGTTCGAACGTCGCGTCGGCGAGTTGTTCCGCGCAAGCAGCGACCAGTCCAAGTCGCTGACCGAGCGCACTCGCTCGACGGCCTCGTCGGCGCGCGGAATGCTCGGCAAGACAAGCGAAGTTGCCGCTGCCGCGGAACAGTCGGCCGTCGCGATGCGCGAAGCTGCGCAAACCGCTGCTGGCCTCATTCGCGCCATCGAGGACGCTCGCTCAGAAGTCGAAGTCGCCGCCGATGTCGCCATCCGCGCCGGAGACCAGGCCAGCGAGGCCGTGAAGGTCAGCCAAGCTCTTTCGGGACACGTCGAAGCGATCGAATCCATCCTCGGCCTGATCCGCGACATTGCGGGCCAGACCAACCTTCTCGCCCTCAATGCCACCATCGAGGCGGCCCGGGCCGGCGATGCCGGCCGCGGTTTCGCTGTCGTCGCACAGGAAGTGAAGAGCCTCGCCTCGCAGACGGCTCGCGCCACCGACGACATCACTGCCAAGATCACGGCCATCCAGCAGGCGACCAAGCAGACGGTGGAAGCCAACGGCTCGATCCAGGGCACGGTCGAAGAGGTTCAGACCTCGGCCGACCGCATCCGCCAGGCCATGGAGCTTCAGGCGCAGACCGTGACGATGATCACCGCCGCCGTCGACGAGACCGCGCTGGCCGCGGACTCGATGAGTTCGACGATCGCTGCGATCCGCACCGACACCGAGAATGTCGCCAAGGACATCGATCAGGTCGAACAGGGCTTCGGCCGCTTCGCCGAGCAGATTTCCGACTTCACCTCGAAGACGAAAGAGTTCGTTACCCGCGTCGCGGCGTAATCTCCCGCTTTCGCGGGCGTGACGAAACAACGGTGCGGCGCTAACGAGCGCCGCATGAACATCCTGATCACCGGGGCAAGTCGCGGAATCGGCGCGGCGGCTTACGATCTCCTGAAGTCGCGGGGCCACAACGTAGTCGGCCATTCGACCAAGGGTAACGCAGACCTGATTGCCGGCGACCTGATGGACCCCGCAGTCCCACGCGAGATTTGGGAGGCTGCTCTGGAACGCCTCGACGGGCGAATTGACGTGCTGGTCAATAACGCCGGCATCTACGAAGCGAATCCCCTGAGCACTCGAGATCGAGACTGGCGGACCGCTTGGTACGCCACGTTGACGATAAACTTGCAGGCACCCGCCGACCTGAGCCGTCTCGCGGTAAAGCATTTTCAAGAAATGGGCGGCGGCCGCATCGTCAACGTCGCGAGCCGCGCAGGCTGGCGCGGGGACAGCCCGGATCATTGGCACTACGCCGCATCAAAGTCCGCCCTGATCGGCATGACCAAGACCATCGCACGCGCCTACGCGGCTGACGGCATCTACGCCTTCGCGGTCGCCCCTGGCTTCACCGTTTCGGAAATGACCGAGGAGTATTTGAAGGGTCGTGGCGGCGCTGCGGTCGTTGCCGATATCCCACTCGGCCGCGTGGCGAATACGGATGAGGTCGCGGAGGTCATCCGCTGGCTCGCAACCGAAGCCCCCGCCTCCTCGACCGGCTCGACCATCGATGTGAACGGCGCGAGCTATGTTCGCTAGCATTGCCGCAGCCGCGCTTGCAGCCGCAACACCGGCGACGATCGCCGAACATGAGGCCGCCTGCGCCGGAAAGGACGGTTGGAGCGACCCGGCGCCGCCGATCAGGATCTTCGCCAACGTTTACGACGTAGGCACCTGCGGCATCGTTTCGCTGCTGATCACCGGACCGCGCGGCCACATCTTGCTCGACGGAGCGACGGAAGAAGCCGCGCCCGGGATCGCCGCCAATATCCAGCGGCTTGGCTTCCAGCTCTCCGACGTGAAAATCATAGGCGCGAGCCATGAGCATTATGACCATGTCGGCGGCCTGGCGGAGCTCCAGCGGCTGACCGGCGCAACGGTGATGTCGATGCCGTCGGCCTATCTCGCGCTCGAAACCGGCAAGGTCGATGACGACGACCCGCAGCTTGGACTTCACAAGCCGTACCAGCCGGCGAAGGTGGGCATCATGCTCGCCGACGGCTTCGTCGTCCGCCAGGGGCCGCTTGCAATCACCGCCCACGCCACTCCCGGCCACGCGCCGGCAGCACGAGCTGGTCTTGGCGCTCCTGCGAAAGCGGCCGCTGCGTCACTTTCGTCTACGCCGACAGCGTGAGCGCCGTCTCGTCGGACAGCTACCGCTTTTCCGACCACAAGCGTTACGTCACGACCTTCCGTGAAAGCTTGCGCAAGATCGAACGGATGCAGTGCAGCCTGCTCGTCACCCCGCACCCCGCCGCCAGCAATCTATACGACCGGCTCGCCGGCAAGGCCCCGCTGATCGACGGTAGTGCTTGCAAGCAGTACGCGCAGCGCGGCCGCGCGGCACTCGACGCGCGCCTGACGAAGGAACAGGCGAAATAAGCTACCGGGTCACCATCGCGTGCACGCGCGCGCAGGGCGAAGCGATCGGCAGCGCGGAAGATCTCTTCATCGCCAGCGAAGCACCCCGGTCGTCGTCGCCGACGAACCCGACGAAACCAAGCCGGACGACTGGGTAATCCACGCTTACTTCGAGGCAGAACCCACTTCCGAAGAGCTGATCGAACTGCGAGGCCTGGGAAGCGGCGAACCCGAGATCGAACATCTCGAGGACAGCACGGACTGGATCACCAAGAGCCAGCAGGGCCTGCAGCCAATCCGCGCGGGCCGCTTCTTCGTCCACACGCCTATGCATTACGTCGACCGACCGGCGGACACGGTCAACTTCGAGATCGACGCGGGCCTCGCGTTCGGCACAGGCCAGCATGCGACCACCGCCGGCTGCCTGGACGCGCTCGACCGGCTGGCCGTCTCAGGCGCCGCTTTCGCGAACATCGCCGACATCGGCACGGGCACCGGCCTGCTTGCATTCGCAGCGCTAGCGCTCTGGCCAGAGGCGCGTTGCATCGCGACCGACATCGACCCCGTGGCTATCGACGTTTCGCGCGAAAATGCGGCCATCAATGGAGTGAAGACCGGACACAACCCGGGCGAACTTTTGCTGGCGGTGGCGGATGGAATGGACTCGCCCATGCTCGCCGCGCGGGCCCGTTCGACTTGCTGATCGCCAATATCCTCGCCGGGCCTCTCATTGAGCTTGCTCCCACGTTCGCAAAGTCGCTTGCGTCCGGAGGAACGGTGATTCTCGCCGGCCTGCTCGATACGCAGGCCGACGCGGTGGCAGCCGCTTATCAGGCACAGGGCCTTCAACTGATCGATCCCGGCCATGGCGAATGGCCGGTGGTCGAACTGAAGGCGCCGTAAGCAGCTTTTGTCTTGCCTGCGCCCGGTGCCGCTGCAATCCAGCCGCACTGTCTTCTGCAGGTCTCCACGCATGATCCCGATTCTTGCTGCTCTTCTCGCGGCCCAGGCCGCTCCCGCATCTGCGCAACCGCCGGAACCGCCCAAGGCTGGAGCGCAAAAGCCCGCCGCGGAAGCCGAGAAGGAACCTCTGTTCAAGCTGACCGAAGTCGCGTCGACAGGATCGGTCACCGTTGGCGGGCGCCGCATCGGATATCAGGCGGTCGCGGGAACTCTGGTCGTCCATTCAAAAGGCTGGGAAGACACGGACGCGATCGAGAACAAGGCGAAGGCCGGCGGCGATGATGACGACAAGCCCAAGGCCGAAGCGTCGATGTTCTACACCGCTTACTTCAAGAACGGCATTCCCGCTTCCGACCGACCGATCACGTTCCTGTTCAACGGCGGTCCCGGCTCGTCGACCGTCTGGCTGCACATGGGTGCGTTTGGACCGGTTCGCGTACAGACCGCGGACGCCGTTCACACGCCGCCTGCGCCATATTCCGTCGTCAACAACGACCAGAGCCTGCTCGACGCGTCCGACCTCGTTTTCATCGATGCGCCCGGCGTCGGCTTCAGCCGCATTGCCGGGAAGGACAAGGAAAAGGCGTTCTACGGCGTCGACCAGGACATTGACGCGTTCGCGCAGTTCATCACCCAATTCCTCTCGAAATACGGTCGCTGGAACTCGCCCAAGTACGTCTTCGGCGAAAGCTACGGAACGATGCGTGGTGCGGGCCTCGCCCTCGCCCTGCAGAACAAGGACGTCGATCTCAACGGCCTGATCCTGCTGTCCGACATCCTGAACTGGGATTTCCTGCCGGACGATCCACAGATCAATCCGGGCGTCGACTATCCCTATATCGTATCGCTGCCGACCTACGCAGCGACGGCTTGGTACCACAACCGCGTCGCCAACCGCCCGGTCGACCTCCAGGCCTTTCTTGCCGAGGTCGAGGGCTTTGCCACCGGAGAATATGCCCTCGCACTGATCAAGGGGAATGACCTCCAGCCTGATGAGCGGCAGCGGATCGCGGAGAAGCTGTCGGCTTATACCGGCCTCTCGGTGCCGTACCTGCTGAAGACCAACCTCCGCATCCAGTACGGCGCGTTCCAGAAAGAGCTGCTCGCCAACCAGGAGCAGACGACCGGAACGCTCGACACGCGCTTCCTTGGCGCAACGCTGGACCCGCTCAGCAAGGTCGCGAGCTACGATCCGCAGAGCAGCGCAATCAGCGCGGCCTACGTCGGGGCGTTCAATACCTACGTGCGGCAGACCCTCCACTACGGTGAGGGCGTCGAGTTCAAGTCCGGCATCGATATCTACGGCGACTGGGACTACAAACACCAGCCGCCCGGCGCGTCCAAGCCGTTGATTGCGCTACCGAATGTCCTTCCGGACCTTGCCGTCGCGATGAAGCAGGACCCCGACCTCAAGGTCATGGTCAACGGCGGCTATTACGACGTCTCGACGCCCTACTTCGCCGGCAAGTTCGAAATGCGCCATTTGCCGGTGCCCGCGAACATCCTGAGCAATGTCGAGTATCATTATTACGAGTCCGGCCACATGGTTTACGCGCACCCGCCGTCGTTGAAGGCGATCCACGACAATGTCGCGGACTTCATCCGGAGAACGAGCAATACGCGCTGAAATCGGCCAATAATTCGATCGATTCGGGCGAAAATCTTCGGAACCGCGCCTCAGAATCCGAGTTTCTCAGGCTATGACTGCGTCGATCCTCATTGTGGAAGACGAGATGCTCGTGGCGCTCGAGATGCAAAGCATTCTCGAAGACCATGGCTATCAGGTCGCCGGGATCGCGGTCGACCTCGAAAGCGCCATGACCTTCGCCGACGGCACCATCGACCTGGCCCTTGTCGACTTGAACCTCCGCGACGGGCTGACCGGTCCGCAGATCGGCAAGCGTCTCGCCAGTGAGCACAATTCCGGCGTCCTGTTTATCACCGCCAATCCGCTGTTGCTCGGCGACGGCGTCGCGGGCACGATTGGTGTGCTGACGAAACCCACTGACGAGCCGAGCCTGGTATCAGCCGTTACTTTTGCCCTTCGGAAGCGTCAGGGAGAGCCGGCGGAAGCGCCGAAGGCGTTACGCTGCTTCAACTGATCGGATCCGGCTCAGCGCCGCTTCCGGAAGTTCGATCTCCACGCAAAGTCCTTCTACCGGCCAGCGTCGCTCGAGTGTGCCCCCAACTGCCGAACGATGCTGATTTCGGTCAGCCGGGTCCCAAAGCCATGCAATTGCGGGACTCGGTGAATTAGCGGCCCGCCCTCTTCGCTCCAACTCAGGTGCACACGCCCGTCCCGCAGAGACGAAACGACCCGAACGCGCCCCTCAGGTGTCGAAAGACCGCCATATTTCGTCGCGTTGGTCGCAAGCTCGTGAAACACCAGGCCGATCGGAGTCGCACCCCGGTCATCGACCTGGACGTCGTCACCTTCAATGGTAAGCCGGCCCTCGTCCAGCGCCGGATAGGGGCTGAGGAGGTCGAACAGCAGTTCTTTCAGCGTCGTCGGGCCATCGTGACGCGCGCTTTCTTCGCTGTGGGGCCGGACGTAGTCGTGCGCCCGCCCAAGTGCCGCGACGCGCGACTGCATCTGGCGCGCAAAATCCTTCATTCCCGGAAACTGCCTCGCGGATAGCCCGATCAGGCCGTTCACGACCGCGAAGATGTTCTTGATCCGGTGGCTGAGCTCGCGGCTCAGGATCTGATTGTGTTCAGCGATGCGCTTCTGATCGTCGATTTCGGTGCAGGTCCCGACCCAGCGGACGATCCGCCCCTCATCGTCGCGAACCGGCAGTGCGCGACCCAGGGTCCAGCGAAACTCGCCGCTATGGTGACGCAGCCGGTATTCGATCTCATACGGGTCGCCAGTCTCAAGGCTGTGCCTCCAGCGCGCCCAGGCTCGTGCCTGATCGTCAGGATGGAACATGCCGTTCCAGCCCTCGCCATCGGTTGAGCCTTCAGGAACGCCAGTGAACGAGTACCATTGCGCGTTGTAATAATCGTGCGAGCCGTCCGGCAGCGTCGACCACACCATTTGCGGCATCGCATCCGCCAGCTGCTGGAAGGATATCTGGCCAGCGACAAGCGACGGCGGGTCGGAGATCGATAAACTCACACATTTCCTTCCCGTCCGTCAGCGTGCGGCATGCCCGCTGTCCCGTCGGATCAAATAACATTTATCAGCCGTAGAGAACTCCTACAGCGGATTTGGGTTGCCCGCTCCTATTTCCCAGTCAGTCTGTCGCGTCAGGCGTCGGCGACGATCTGCGCCCATTCCGCTTCGTTGATCACGCGGATGCCGAGTTCTTCGGCCTTCTTGAGCTTCGACCCCGCACCGGGGCCCGCGACAACGAGGTCGGTCTTCGCGCTGACGGAGCCGGCGGCGCGGGCACCAAGGCGTTCCGCCTGTGCCTTCGCTTCATCGCGGCTCATGGTTTCCAGGCTCCCGGTGAAAACGATCGTCTTGCCCGTCCACTCAGTCTGCCTGGCATCGCTCACGAAGGGCTTCGGAGAGACCTCCGACAGCAAATCGTCGAGCGCTTCCCGATTATGCTCTTCGTGAAAGAAATCGACGAGGGCCTCCGCCACGACTGGACCGACGCCTTCGACAGCCGCGAACTCGGCCTGCGCATCCGGGTGCGCTGCCACCCTGCGAAGCTCCTCGACCGTGCCGAAGCACTTGAGCAGGTCCCTGGCCGTGACGATGCCGATTTGACGGATGCCGAGCCCGAACAGGAAACGCGGCCCGTCCGGTTCCCGCTTGGCTTCGATAGAGCCCAGCAGGTTGTCGACCGACTTCTCCTTCCAGCCCTCAAGGCCGATCAAGGCGCCGCGATGGTTGCGCAGGCGGAAGATGTCTGCGGGCGAATGTAGCCAACCGAGTTCGATGAACTCCGCGATCGACTTCTCGCCGAGGCCTTCGATATCGAGCGCACCGCGCGAAACGAAGTGCCGCAGCCGCTCGAAACGCTGCGCCGGGCAGATCAGGCCGCCGGTGCAGCGGACGTCGACTTCGCCTTCCTCGGCGACGGCCTCGCTCTGGCATTCGGGACAGTGGTCCGGAAAAACGTAGGGTTCGCGAACCTCATCGCGCGTAAGATTCTCGACGACCTGCGGGATGACGTCGCCGGCCCGCTGGATGCGAACGCGGTCGCCAATGCGGAGGCCGAGCCGCTGGATTTCGTCGCGATTGTGCAGGGTGACGTTGGCGACGATCACGCCTCCGACGCCAACCGGAGTCAGGCGGCCAACGGGTGTCAGCTTGCCAGTCCGCCCGACCTGGATGTCGATCGCTTCAAGGGTGGTCTCGGCCTTCTCCGCCGGAAACTTGTGCGCCAGCCCCCAGCGCGGCGCCCTGGCCACGAAGCCGAGCCGCTCCTGCAGGTCTAGGCGGTCGACCTTGTAGACGACACCATCGATGTCGAACGGAAGGTCGGCGCGCGCCTTCTCGATCGCGCGGTAGTGCGCGAGCATGGCGGCCGTATCGTCACAGCGGACGAGCAGGTCGCTGACGGGAATGCCGAAGCTCTCGATCCGCTTCATCGCCTCGAACTGCGTGTCTGCCAGCGGTTCCGAAACCTCGCCCCAGCCATGCGCGAGGAAGCGCAACGGGCGGGCCGCCGTGATGCTCGCGTCCTTCTGGCGGAGCGAGCCTGCAGCGGCATTGCGTGGGTTCGCGAAGATCTTGCCGCCGGAAGCTTCCTGCCGCGCGTTCAGCGCCTCGAAGTCCGCCTTCGACATGTACACTTCGCCACGGACTTCGAGCACGTCCGGAGCGTTCGCGATGTGCTGCGGAATGTCGGCGATCGTTCGGACGTTCGGCGTGACGTCCTCGCCGACCGCTCCGTCGCCGCGCGTGGCCGCGAGGACCAGATCGCCCCTTTCGTAGCGAACCGAGCAGCTCAGCCCATCGATCTTCGGCTCGGCGGTCATCGCCACGAAGGCCTCGGCCGGAAGGTTCAGGAAGCGTCGGATCCGGGCGGCGAAATCGTTGACTTCGTCCTCCGAGAACGCGTTCTCCAGGCTCAGCATCGGCCGCGCATGAGCGACCTTGGCGAGCGCGGTCGTCGGAGCAGCACCGAGCCGCTTCGACGGCGAATCCGGCCTCACCAGCTGCGGAAATCGCTCTTCGAGTTCCCTGTTCTCGCGAACCAGCGCATCATAGTCAGCGTCGCTGATCTCCGGCGCATCCTGGTCGTGATAAAGCTTGTCATGATGCGCGATGAGCCTCGCCAGCCGCATCAGCCGATTGGCGGCCTCCGCCTCGCCGATCGAATCCGCCATGCTCAGCCGAACGTTTCCTCGAGCAGGTTGATGAAGCTGGTCCACGACCGCTCGGCCGCCAATTCGTCATAGCGCACCGCGTCCAGCCCGATCTTGTGCGCATTGGGGTTGGTGAAGCCGTGCCGGACATTGCCAAACGCGTGAATCTGCCAGTCTGCGCCTGCTTCGGTGAACTCCTTGCCCAGGGCGACCACATGGTCGGGCGGCGCCATCGGATCGTCCCAGCCGTGGAAGACCACGATCTTGATGCTGGTCTTCTCCGTCGGCCAATTGGGCGGATCGAGCAGGCCGTGAAACGCGACGGCTGCGGCGATGTCGACGCCGGTCCTCGCCACGTCGAGCGCGCACTTCCCGCCGAAGCAGTAACCGGCAACCACCAGCTGGCCGTCCTCGACCTCACGCAGCCCACGTACCTGCTCGACGATCGCGAGCAGCCGCCGGCGCAATGCCACGCGATCGTCGCCGAGCCGCGTCATTTCCCCGAACATCACATCGCGCGGGGCACCGTGGAATTTCTTCCCGAAAATGTCCGCGACGAAGCCATTGTAGCCAAGCTCGACCAGCTGCTTGGCAAACCCGATTTCCAGGTCGGACACGCCCATCACCGTCGGGATCAGCATGACTGTCGGCCGCGCCTGACTGTCGCGGCGGCCGACGAATACGCCTTCCAGTTCCTCCCCTCAAATGTCAGAGGAACCGGTGTCTGCTTGCTCATTCGACCTCCTTTGCAAGCTCGGCGAGCTTGGCGACGGTATTCATGTTGCGTGCGGTGCCGACGATCTGCGACGCGAAGCGCAGCTTGGTTGCGGCCATGCCACTTGGATAGTGCACATAAATCTCGCGGGTTCCGAGCGCCATGCGCTCATCGGCGACACCGCGCGCATTTTCGATCAAATCGGCGGGCGGGCTGGCGTTCAGGAAGATGGCCGCGACGGTCGATCCGGCCTCGTCCGAAAAGGGATTCGCGGCGGCGACCTTCTCCATCTCGCCTCGCGTTCGGACGAACACCGGCACGTCCGCGCTCATATGATCCCGAAGCCGGTCCTCGAGTTTGCCCGCCACATCGCGTTCGCCACGGTCACTGGCAAAAATAAGGTTCCCGCTGGCGATAAACGTCCTCGCCCTTTCGAAGCCGGCCTCTTCTGCGATCCTCTTGAGATCCGTCATGACCAGCTTGCGGCCGCCGACGTTCACGGCCCTGAGCAGCGCGACGAAGGCTGTCATGCGGCTTCCAGCAGCCTCGCAGCCTGTGCGCGGGCCTCATCGGTAACTGCCGCGCCGGACAACATGCGGGCAATCTCCTCGCGGCGCTCGGCATCGTCGAGCCGGCGCACCGTGGTCCGGGTTCCCTCCGGGCCGTGCGACTTTTCGATCCTGAAGTGATGGGCCGCGCGCGCCGCGACCTGCGGCGAGTGGGTGACGACGAGCACCTGCGACTGCAGGGCGAGCCGGGCCAGCCTCTCACCGATCGCGCTTGCGACCGCGCCGCCGACGCCCCGGTCGATTTCGTCGAAGATCATTGTGCCTGCGCTGCCCGCCTCAGCGAGCGCGACCTTCAGGGCCAGCACGAAGCGAGACAGCTCACCGCCGCTGGCAATCTTCGTCAGCGGCCCGAATGGCGCTCCAGGATTGGTCGAAACTTCGAACTCGATGCGGTCGGTACCGGACGGACCGGGCTCGGCCTGGCTGAGCGCGGTTCGAAAACGCGCTGCATCCAGCTTCAGCGGCACCAGCTCGCCGGCCACCGCCGCGTCCAGCCGTTCCGCCGCCGCTCGGCGCTGCGCACTGAGCTCCGCGGCGAGGTTCATGAAATGCAGTCGTGCCTCGCTGAGGCTGCGATCGAGGTCGCCAACGCGCGTTCCACCGGCATCGATCTCCGAAAGCTGGGTGCGCATCCGGTCGGCCAGCTCGGCGAGCGCGTCCGGTTCCACCCGATGCTTGCGGGCCAGACCACGGATATCGAACAAGCGTGCCTCTGCGGCTTCCAGCCTGGCGGGGTCGAATGCGAGGGCATCGGAGGCCCGTGCGATCCGGTCTTCCGCCTCGCTCGCCTCGATCAAGGCGCGGTCGAGCGACGCGAGCGCCTCGGCAAGGAGCGGATGATCTGTCGCTCCACGCTCGATCCGGCGGGCCGCAAGGCGAAGCTGCGCAAGCGCCCCGTCCGATCCCCCGATCAGATCGTCGAGCCCCGTAAGGCTTTCGCCGGCCTTGAGCCCAGCCTGCATGGCGGCCCGCTCTTCAGCCAGCCGAGTTTCCTCCCCCGCTTCAGGTGCGAGGGCATCGATTTCCGACAAGGAGTAAACGATGAAGTCGCGATCCCGCTCGGCAGCCTCAAGTTCGGCGCGAGCTTCGGCTAGCTCCGTCTCGATCCTCGTGACCTCGGCCCAGGCTGCCTCAACCCCGAAACTTCCAGTCCGCCAAAGGCATCCAGCAGAGCGCGGTGACCACGCGGATTGAGAAGCCCGCGCTCGTCGTGCTGGCCGTGAACCTCGACCGCCATTGCGCCAATGTCGCGCAGGAGGCCTGCTGGAACGCTTGCGGGTCCGACGAAGGCGCGGCTGCCGCCGTCCCCTTTCAAGGTTCGTCTGAGGATGAGCGGCTCACCCGCGTCCACCTCGATGCCCTGATCGCCCAGAAGCGAGTGAACGGCATGCGTGCGTGGCAACTCGATCTCGGCGGACACCGACGCCGAATCCTCGCCGCTGCGCACCAGGCCGGCGTCGGACCGTGCCCCTAACGCCAGCCCGAGGGCGTCGAGCAGGATCGACTTGCCCGCGCCAGTCTCGCCGGTCAGCACACCGAGGCCAGCATCGAACTCAAGTTCGAGCTGCTCGACGAGCGCGACGTTGCGAATTGCGAGCTGCCTCAGCATGGCGGGCCCGCGGTTGGGTGCATCAGCCCTGGGGAGCGGTCTGCGGCGCGTGCCGCTGCACGAGCTTGTACGCGCGGTGGTACCACTCGCTGCCCGGATAGTTGCGGCCGAGTACCGCCGCCGCTTTCTGCGCTTCCGACGGAATGCCGAGCGCGAGGTAGCTTTCGACCAGGCGCTCGAGCGCTTCTGGCGTATGGTTCGTAGTCTGGTACTGCTCGACGACCTTGCGGAAGCGAAGCGTCGCGGCCAGCCACTTGCCCGAACGCTGGTAGAATCGTCCGATCTCCATCTCCTTGCCAGCAAGGTGATCGTTGATCAGGTCCAGCTTCAGGCGTGCGTCGGCCGCGTAGCGGCTGTCGGGATAGCGACGGATCAGCTCGCCGAACGAATTGGACGCGTTCTGCGTCGCCGCCTGGTCGCGGGTGACGTTCTGGATCTGCTGATAGTGGCTCATGGCGATCAGATAGTTCGCGTAAGCGGCGTCCTTGTTGCCCGGGTGGATCGTGAGGAATCGTTGTGCGGAGCTGATCGCCTCCGGATACTTCGTCGCCATGTAATAGCTGAATGCGCTCATCATCTGCGCGCGGCGGGCCCAAACCGAATAGGGGTGCTGGCGCTCGACCTCGTCGAACAGCTTGGCAGCCTCCTCGTACTGGCCCTTGTCCAGCCTTTGCTTGGCCAACGCGTACAGGCTGTTCACGTCCCGGGCGATGTAGGCGGTGTCCGATCCCGACTTGTTGCGGGCGCAACCCGCGGCGGGAAGCACGACTGCACAGGCAAGCAGCAGGAGGGCGGGACGGGTCAGCTTCGACGGCATGGAAACCTCATTAGCGCGGGGCCTCGGGCAGGCCAAGCGGGACATGGACGCACTTTGCTTGGCGCCAGATGAACAGTGTCAGACAGCGGCCGGCCCGGGCGCCTTCTCCTCGTCGCGGACGAAGCTGTCGGGCTTGACGCCCAGCCAGACCAGCACCGGCGAAGAGATGTAGATCGACGAGTAGGTACCGACGAAGATGCCGATGAAGATTGCGATCGTCAGGCCGAAGATCACTTCCGGGCCCAACAACAGCAGGACACCGAGCGCGAGGAGGATCGACAGCGACGTCACCATCGTTCGCGAAAGGGTTTCATTGAGCGAGAGGTTGAGCAGCGGTACGATCTGCATCTTGCGGAACTTGCGCAGGTTCTCGCGAATACGGTCGTAGATGACGACCGTGTCATTCAGCGAATAGCCAACGATGGTGAGGATCGCGGCGACCACGTTAAGGTCGACCTGCAACTGCGTCAGCGAGAAGAATCCCAGGGTCATCGACACGTCGTGGAACAAGGTGAGCAGAGCGCCGATGCCGAACTGCCATTCGAACCGGAACCAGATGTAGATGGCAATGCCGAGCATCGCGAGCGCGATCGCTAGGCTGCCGTCCCAAGCCAGCTCTTCGCTGACCTTGCCCGAGACGGTCTCGACCGAATCGACGCGCGAGCCGGGATAACGCTGGCCAAGCATGCCGCGAACCTCGGTTGCCGCCTTGTTCGCCGCCGCTTCACCGCCTTCCGGCCTCGGCAGCCGGATCTGGAAGCTGCGCGGTCCGCCGGTTTCCTGAATGCTTGCATCGCCGAGGTTGAGCGATTCGACATCGTTGCGAAGGGTTTCGACGTCGACCTGTTTCGCGAAGGTCACGCGAATCATCTGGCCGCCGAGGAAGTCGACGCCCAGGTTTAGTCCCCTGACTGCGACCAGCGTCAGGCTGGCCACGGTCGCAATGATCGACAGCACGAGCGCAATGTTGCGCCACTTCATGAAGTCGATGTTGGTGTTGTCGGGGACAAGCTTGAGGAGCTTCATTTCAGCCTCAAATATGGAGGACACGAGGCCGCGTGCGCCGCACCCAAAGGGCGACGAGCATTCGCGTGAAGTTCACGGCCGTGAAGACCGAGGTGATGATGCCGATCATCAGGACGACGGCGAAGCCGCGGATCGGCCCGGAGCCGAAGTACCACATCAGCACCGCCGCAATCACGTTGGTGATGTTGGCATCAAAGATGGCGGTGGACGCTTCCTTGTAGCCCGTCTCGATCGCATCGAGGACCTTGCGTCCCCGCCTCTGCTCTTCCCGAATGCGTTCGTTGATCAGCACGTTGGCGTCGACCGCGGCGCCGATGGTCAGAACGAAGCCGGCAATGCCGGGCAGCGTCAGCGAGGCGTTGAAGATGGCCATGATCCCGAGAATCAGCAGTGCGTTCACGATCAGGCCGTAGGTCGTGTAGATTCCGAACCTGCCGTAGGTGACGATCATGAAGATGATCACAGCCAGCGTCGCGACAACGGACGCGATGATGCCCTTCTGGATCGAGTCCTTGCCGAGCTCGGGCCCGATGGTCCGCTCTTCGATGACGTTCAGCTTCACCGGCAGCTTGCCCGAGGCAAGTGAGACGGCGAGTTGGTTCGCCGTTTCCACGGTGAAGTTGCCGCTGATCTGTGCTTGCCCGCCAAGGATTGGCTCGTTGATGTTCGGCGCCGAGAGCACCTTGTCGTCGAGAATGATCGCGAAGGGCTTGTTGACGTTTTCCTGGGTCACCCGGCCGAAGCGGCGCGAACCGGCCGTATTGAAGCGGATTGAGACAACCGCCCGGCCGTCCTGATCGAACGACTGCTTGGCATCGACCAGCTGGTCGCCGGACACCATGACCCGGCGCTTGACCGCGATGTTCCCGCCGCCTTCGGCCATCGGCAGCACCTGGCTACCGGCTGGCGCGTGGCCCTGCTGGACCTGGTTCGGGTCGGCCGTAAGGTCGACTAGCTTGAATTCGAGGCGAGCCGTCTGCCCGATCAACCGCTTTAGCGCTTCGGGGTCCTCGACGCCGGGGACCTCGACCAGAATGCGGTCGGTCCCTTGGTTGACGACCGTGATTTCCTTGGTCCCCTGCGGATCGATGCGGCGGCGGACGACGTCGCGCGCGACAGTCATCGCGTCACGCATCGCGCGGTCCGAACCGCTCTGCGTGGGGGTCATGATGACCCGCGTCGAATCCATGACCTGGACGTCCCAGTCACGTCCGCCGGTCAGCGCCACTGGCTGGGTGATGGCCCGGAGGCGCTCGACAGCGGTGTCGACCTGGGTCGGATCGCGGACCAGGAAGGACAAACGCCCGCCCGCGGTCGAAATGTCGCCGATCTCCACGCGCGGATTGCGGCGGAGTTCGGTCTGCACCTGATCTTCCATCGCCTGCAGCCGCTGCTTCGCCGCATCGACGCGGTCCGCTTCGAGGAGAAGCTGACTACCGCCAGCGAGGTCGAGACCAAGGTTGATCGTCGCGCTCGGAAGCCAGGTAGGATAACGGGCCTTGAGGTTGGCCGGCAGCATGCTTGGAATGGCGAAAAGGATGCCGACCAGAATGACCAGCGTGATCGACCACACCTTCCAACGCGGAAAATCGAGCATCAGTCGTTCGCTGGCTTGGACGTGCCGCTCAGGACCTGGCTCAACGTCGACTTGATGACGCGAACTCGGACGCCCTGCGAGATTTCGATCTCCGCCTCGTCGTCGGAAACCTTGGTCACGCGGCCGCGAATTCCGCCGCCGGTCACGACTTCATCGCCCTTCTTGATCGCGGCGATCGCCGCCTGGTGTTGCTTCACCCGCTGTTGCTGCGGGCGAATCATCAGCACGTAGAAGATGACGAAAATCAGGAGCCACGGCGCAATGCCGATCAGGATTGCCGAGCCGCTGTTGGGTTCGCACCCGCTGCGGCGAGAGTTGGCAGGAAAATCTGGTTCATGGGCTGAGGGACAGGTTCCTATGCGGAAGGTCGCGGGGGCGACTATCACGGCAGTTGCGGGGGCTGCAAGGACAGCCCTTGATATGATGGTCGGGGCGACTGGATTCGAACCAGCGACCCCACACCCCCAGTGTGATGCGCTACCAGGCTGCGCTACGCCCCGACCGAGGGCTGGCATCTAGGCACCGCTCATCCATAACACAAGCCGATGAGACGACGCCGCCACCGCAGAAAAAGCTCATGGTTTCGACGGTTGGCCTTGGCGCTGGCGGCGATTCCACTCGCCTATTTGGTGGCGGCGTTGGTCGGGTCCCTGATCCCGGTGAATCGAAGCTGGACCGAGCCAGAGAAAGGAGTGACGATCTATATCGCCAACAACGGCATTCATTCCGACATCGTCATGCCGGCGAAGGCTGCGGGCCTGGACTGGACGCCCTTCGTTCCCAAATCCGACTTCGCCGGACCAAGTCCTGATGCCCAGTGGATCGCGTTCGGCTCAGGCGAGGAGCGCGTCTATCTCGATACGCCGCGCTGGCAGGATATTCGGCCGCGGACGGCCTGGTCAGCGATCGCCGGCGGAAAGCGGGTAATGCACGTCGAGTGGGTCTCGAACGCTGACTACATGGATCGCGCCATCCGCCTGCGGCCGGAAGAGTATCGCCGTCTGTGGACGTCGATCCGATCCGACTTCCAGCTCGACGGCGAGGGACAGCCGATCCTCATCGACCACCCGGGATATGGCCGCTCCGATGCCTTTTACTGGGCGACCGGCAAGTTCCACGCCTTGAGGACGTGCAACAGCTGGGCGGCCAGCAGACTTCGTCTTGCAGGGGTCAAGACAAGCCTGTGGCCGCCCTTCGTGCAGGGACTCACCTGGCGCTACCGCAAGGTCAGTCCCGACTAAGCTTACTTCGGCTTCTTTGCGCTCTTTGCCTGGTGGTCGATGTCAGCCTTGGTGATGCTGACGACGAGTCCCTTCTCGTTCTTGCCGAAGCTGGCCAGCGGGATTTCCGCCCGGGCTTTTCCGGTATTGAGGACCGCACTGTCTGCCTTCGCGGAGTCGACCTTGCCGACAAGCGCGCCCGTCTGGTCATAGACCGAAGCGCCCTTCTTGAGGTCGTCCGCGGTTGCCGCGGTGACTTGGGTTTCCGTGGTCGTGGTCTCAGTCGTCGTCGTTGCCGCTTGACCGTCAGGAGTGGTCGTCGGCGTCGTCTGAGTGGTTGTGCTTTCCGTCGTCGTGGCCGGAGTTCCGCCCGGCGTCGTTGTCGGCTGCGTTGTCGTCGTCTGGGTCGTCGTCGCAGGCTCGGTCGTCGTCGTCGGCTGAGTCTGCGTCGTCGTCGTTTCGGTCGTGGTCGGCGGGGCCGTCGTGGTTTGCGCCGCCGCGGCGGTCGCGAGCAAGAGGGTCAGCGACGTGCCCAAAACGCTGGATCGAAATTTCATCTGGTCTTCCCTTCCGTTGGTAGGTGGAAGGGCAAACGTCGCTTCGCGCGCGCGGGTGCCCGCTTAACGGCAGACCGTTCTAGGTTCCCGTCGGGCGGCGCCGACCCCCGCGATTACAGCACGTAACGGCTGAGGTCGGCGTTCTTGGCGATGCCTGAGAGCTGCTGCTCAACGAATTCGGCGTCGACGACCAAGGTTTGCCCGCTGCGATCCTCAGCTTCGAAGCTGACGTCCTCAAGCAACTTTTCCATCACCGTCTGCAGGCGGCGGGCGCCAATATTCTCGACCGCTTCATTCACTTCAGCGGCAATGCGGGCCAGCGCATCGATGCCGTCGTCAGCGAACGTGATCGTCACGCCCTCTGTGCCCAGCAGCGCCTGGTACTGCTGCGTCAGGCTTGCGCGGGTTTGCGACAGGATCCGGACGAAGTCGTCCTGAGTCAGCGCGCTGAGCTCCACGCGGATCGGCAGGCGGCCCTGAAGCTCCGGCAGCAGGTCGGCCGGCTTGGCGAGGTGGAACGCGCCCGAGGCGATGAAGAGGATATGATCCGTCTTCAACGGCCCATACTTGGTCGCAACCGTCGTACCTTCGATCAGCGGCAGCAGGTCGCGCTGTACGCCTTCGCGACTAACGGAGCCGCCGCGAACGTCGCTGACCGCGATCTTGTCGATCTCGTCGAGAAAGACGATGCCGTTCGCCTCGGCATCCGCCAAAGCCACACGGTTGATATCGTCGGGGTCAACGCGCTTGTCGGCTTCCTCATCGGTCAGCCGTTGGAACGCGTCGGGCACCTTCAATTTGCGGCGCTTGCCCGGCTGGTTGCCGAACGCCTTGCCCATCATGTCGGACAGATTGATCATGCCGACCTGGCCGCCCATTCCGGGGATCTCGAACGGCGTCGACGGCGCCTCTTGCACCTCGATCTCGACCTCGGCCTCGTTGAGGCTGCCGTCCTTGTACCGCTGGCGGAAGCTCTCGCGGGTCGCCGCGCTGGAGCCCTTGCCGGTCAGCGCGTCGAGCAAACGCTCCATCGCCGCCTCCTCGGCACCCGTGCGAACCGCCTCGCGGCGGCGTTCGCGTTCCATCCGAACCGCTTCCTCGACGAGATCGCGGGCGATCTGCTCGACGTCGCGACCGACGTATCCGACCTCGGTGAACTTGGTCGCTTCGACCTTCACGAAGGGCGCGTCGGCGAGCCTGGCGAGGCGACGGCTGATCTCCGTCTTTCCGCAACCGGTCGGCCCGATCATCAGGATATTCTTCGGCGTCACTTCGTCGCGAAGCTCGGGCGAAAGCTGCTGGCGCCGCCAGCGATTGCGGAGCGCGACGGCGACCGCCTTCTTCGCGTCGTTCTGACCGACGATGTGCTCGTTGAGTGCGGCGACGATGGCCTTGGGAGTGAGCCGGTCCTTTAGCATCTGCGTCCCGCCGCCTTCGGAAATGGTGGTGTGATAGTTCATGTGGAACCTAGATTGGGAAGGTGAGCACGCGCTTCAAGCGGGCGCTATTCGACCGTTTCGATCGTCAGCTGGTCGTTGGTGAACACGCAGACTTCGGCGGCAATCTTCATCGCCCGGCGAGCGAGCACCTCGGGGTCCTGCTCGTAGTCAGACAGGGCGCGTGCCGCCGCCAAGGCGTAATTGCCGCCCGAGCCGATCGCGGCGATCCCGCCCTCCGGTTCGAGCACGTCGCCGTTTCCCGTGAGAATCAACAGGCTGTCCTTGTCGGCGACGATCATCATCGCTTCGAGGTTGCGCAGGTACTTGTCGGTCCGCCAGTCCTTGGCGAGCTCCACGGCCGAGCGCATGAGCTGACCATTGTACTGCTCGAGCTTGCGCTCCAGCCGCTCGAACAGGGTAAAAGCGTCGGCGGTCGCTCCGGCGAAGCCGCCGATGACCTTTCCGCCTTCACCGATGCGGCGGACCTTCTTCGCGTTCGGTTTGATAACCGTATTGCCCAGGCTGACCTGGCCATCCCCGGCGATGACGGTCTTGCCGTCCTTCTTCACCCCGAGGATCGTGGTGCCATGATATTTTTCCATGGACCGGATGTGGGAAGGCCTCGCTACGGCTGCAACTAGGCGCCGACGAAGCGGCGGTCGGGAACGATCCAGATGATCGCGACGATGACATACAGCGCGACCGACAAGTAAGGTGCAACAAAAGCCAGAAGGATGGCGGCCACGTAAAAACCGAGGCTGGAATATTCTTTCAGCGGGTGTCGATATACCTCGCTCACCTTCGAGCCCTCACCGTCTGCAGCGGCGAGCGCGTGCTGCAAGATTCGATAGGTCAGGGCCGCTGCTGCAAGGACAACGCCAAACGACGCAACCGGCCAGGGCGTTACCCCGCCTCATCGATCCAGCGGATCATCAGCGGGAACAGCGTCAGGCAAAACAGGAGGGAGTGATTGGCCCAAAGGACGCCGCCGGTGACGCGGCGGGCCGATTGCAGCATGTGATGGTGGTTGTTCCAGTAGAGCGCCACATAGATGAAGGCGAGCAGATAGGCCGCAAGCAGCGGAAGAACCTCCAGGACAGCGCCGAACGTGGGCTCTTCGGGAAACTTCAGCTCCAGCACCATGATGGTGAGGACGATGGCGACGACGCCGTCAGTAAGGGCGTTGAGGCGGCCGGGGGTCATTCAGCGAGTCCTTCGAAACGGCGATCGGGAATGAGCCACATCAAAGCAACGATGACGTAGATTGCAATCGACGTGCCGGGCGAGACCAAGGTGATCGGTAGTGCTGCCACGTAGGAGATGAGCGTGATTTGCCCTTTCCTGCCATGCGAGGCCGCTTTGACGATGGGCGCGTCATCATCGTTCGCATTGAGCAGCGCCGACCGGATCCAGGCGAAGCCGAGCGCCGACATCAGCATGATCACACCGAACGCGAGAACGGTGTCGCGTGTCAGGCCAGCCTCCCCGATCCATCGCATGACCCACGGAACGAGGCTGAGCCAGAACAGCTGAAACAGGTTGGCGAGGAGGACCTGGCCATCGACCTTGCGCGCGGCGCACAGCAAATGGTGGTGATTGACCCAGTAAATGCCGACCTTGGTGAACGACAGAGCATAGATCGCGAACAAGGGAAGGACGGGACGGAGCGCGGCCCAGCCGGGCTCGTGTGGAACCGGCAATTCCAGCACCATGATGGTGATGATGATGGCGATCACGCCATCCGTGAACGCGCAGACCCGTTCCGGCTTCATGCGCCCCGCCCCTTTGCTTTAGCGCTCCGCTCCCTTGACCTTACCCTAGGTCCGCGCCGCGGTGTAGCCGAGGTAACCGGTGCCGAAGAGCGCATACAATTCCTCCGGAATGCCGCGCAGATAAGCGGTCATCCCGTCGGCAATGCCCTTGGCCATTTCCGGCCGGACCGCGGCGATGAGGCCCATCGGGATCGCCCACAGGATCAGCCCGTACATCATGTACAGGAAGCTTGGTCGCGCCCGGCTGGTCCAGGGATCGTTGGACTGCGCTTCTGCCACGATCGCCTGCATCTGCGCACCGATGGTCGCGAGTTCCTGATCACCCTGCAGCTTCAGCAGCTCGAGCTTGGCGCGGTCGCGCGCCTCGGGGTCGGGGATGATCTTGTCGAGCAACTTCGAAACCGGCCCGACGATGGCTTCCAAAATTGACATTGTTGGATTCTCCCTAAGGGGAAGTTGACTAAATTGACTGTGTGGCGATGTTCTGGGCGATCAGCCGATCGCGCCGATCCGGTTCGCCAGCCAGCCGTAGAGGAACGCCTCATTGGCGGGTCGGCGTTCGGCGAGGCGAAGGTAGCGCTCAGCCTGGAGCGCCTCGAGCGCGCGCATGAGCACGGTTTCACCGCCCCGCTTGCCGCGCGTCTGCAGATAGGCGTCGAGCGCGTGCAGGGTGAGCGGTCCGACCCGTCCGTCTGGCGTCAAGTCCGCATAATCCTTGGCGTTGCGATTGAGCGCAGTCAGCGCACGTTGCAGGAATGTCGTCGCCACGGCCGGACCCATGTTGACGCCGGTGTCGAAATGCTCGCCAGCAACGCGCGACGACCGCCTGGCCACTTGGTCGAAGCGCGGACGAAGCCAATACAGTCGGCGATAGATCGTCGTCGCTTCGTCGCGCGGAAGGGCTTTCATCGGTCCGGCGAATCCGTGCGCCCGGGCTACAGCCTCGGTAATGCCGAAGCACGTCGGCCCGCCTTTGTCCGCCGGATGGTTCACGTAACCGCCCTCGCGCTCGATCAATCCGTCGATCAACGCGTCGACATCGAAACTTTCGTCTTCCAATCCCTACTCCCGCAACTGGTTACCGAGTCGCGCTTTGCTAACCGTTTTGGTTCACTGTAGGAAAGTCACGAACCAAGTTGTGATTGACGGTTAGGCCGCTAAACTGCTTTCATGTCACCGCGTTTCTGGCCGATTTTCGCCACCGCCATCCTTCTTGCCGCCCCTGCCGCAGCTCGGCTTTCGGCACCCGAACAGACGATGATCCAGACGGTGGATTCCGAACAGCAGCGGACGCTGTCGATGCTCGAGACGTGGGTGAACCAGAATAGCGGAAGCCAGAACGTCCCTGGCGTTGAAGCGGTGGCGAAGATGCTTCGCGCCGAGTTGGAGCCGCTGGGATTCAAGGTCGACTGGATCGACGCCAGGAACACCGGCCGCGCAGGGCACATCGTTGCGCGACACAAGGGCAATGGCCGCGGCAAGCGCATGCTTCTCATCGGGCATCTCGACACGGTGTTCGAGCCGGACTCGCCGTTCCAGAGGTGGGAGCGCAAGGGTGACCGCGGCGTCGGGCCCGGCGCGGGAGACGACAAAGGCGGCATGGCGGTCATGATCGCCGCCCTGCGGGCCATGAAGGCGGCAGGAACGCTGAAAGCTGCCGACATCACGGTTGTCCTGACCGGCGACGAGGAAGATGCGGGCGATCCGATCGAGGCCGCCCGCAAGCCGTTGATCGACGCGGGCAAGTGGGCCGACGTCGCGATGGATTTCGAAGGGCTGGCGCAAAGGCAGGGCAAGGACATGGGCTCGATTGCCCGTCGCAGCTCCGACAGCTGGACCGTCACGGTGACCGGCCGCACCGGCCATTCGAGCGGGGTGATGCACCCCGATTTCGGCGCCAACTACGAGCTGGCGCGGATCATCGATGCGTTCCGGCGCGAACTCCCCGAGGACAAATTGACGTTCAACGTCGGCCTGGTTGGCGGCGGCGCCAGCGCCGACCTCGACGCCGGGAGGATCCGGCTGAACGCGACGGGCAAGACCAACATCATCGCCGCGACCGCGGTTGCGCGCGGCGACCTTCGCGCACTCACGTCGGAGCAGATCGCGCGGACGAAAGCGAAGATGCAGGCGATCGTCGGCCAGTCGCTTCCCGGCACCAGGGCCGAGATCAGTTTCGATGCCGGGGGTTATCCGCCGATGGCGCCGACGGATGGCAATCGGGCGTTGCTGGCGCGGCTCAACCGCGTGAACGCTGATCTGGAACTGGAGCCGATGGGCGAGCTGGACCCGATGGAGCGGGGCGCGGGCGACATCAGTTTCGTCGCGCAGGACACGGATGGGCTGGTCGGACTCGGGCCTGCCGGCGCGGGAGCCATGCGCCGGGGGAGAGCGTCGATATCCCTTCGATCTCGCGGCAGGCAAAGCGCGCGGCGATCCTGATGAGCCGGCTGGCGGAGGAGAAGCGCTAGGCGCTTGGCGCTAGTGACAGGTTTCCACCCATTGCCGAACTTAGGGTTCGATGTCAGCTTGCCGCCCTCTCAAAAGCCGGAGCGGTCATGCGGCTGTACTTCAGCAACGGATACATACAGGCCGCGCTGCTAGTCATCCTGCCACCGGCGCTTTTCGTGTTTTGCAGTCGCGAGCTGTGGACGACCGACGCCATTACTGCATTCACTATGCGCCTGTTTGCTATCCTGTTGCTTATTTGTGCGGCATTTGTGGTCGTCGGCTACCGCCAGGTCAGCGGCAAGCAATCGAGCAAAGCGGCCCTAACGCTAAGCAGGGCAGTCGTTTGCACGTTCTCTGTGGGTTGGCTGTTTCCGGGTTGGCTAGCCGTTCATTTCTACTTGGACCACGTGCGACAGGTCACTACCGACGGACCAAAGTACGCAGTTCCGTTTCTGGAACTCAGTGGGCAAGCCCTGAACATGGCATCGATCTGGGCCGCTGCTGTCGTGATTTTCTGGGCGTGGCGCGCGACCCGCTAACGTCCGATTTCCACCCACTCCTGCCACTAGCGCGGCCTTGGCGCCAAGGCGGAGGCTCTAGGAACCTGACGGACGTCCGAATCCATGAACACCGTTGCTTCCTCGCGAGACGCGCCGTTTTCGTGGATGCTGAACCGAGTTCAGCATGACGGTGGTGCTTAGTTCGAGACCGCCGCGACCTGGCGGTCGCCGTCGCCGAAGTAGCGAGCCAGCAGCGCTGGGTCGCGATTGTACGGGTCGGCGCGGAACTTGGGGCCGCTCGGGCCCGCTTCGGCAGTGAGATAGGTAACGTAGACCGGCACCGGCTCGGGGAGGTCGACGTTCACCTCGGTCTTGGATCCGTCGGCCTTTAGCGGCTTTCCGAAAAGCCATTTGGCGAGGCGCTGCGCGTCTTCCAGGCGGATGCAGCCGTTGGAGATCCAGCGGTTGTCGGCCTTGAACAGGTCTTTCTCATGACCCGGCACGTCGTGGAGGTAGATGCCGAAGTCGTTGGGCATGTTGAACTTGTAGTCGCCCATCGAATTCCACTCGCCGGGACCGCGGCGGAGACGCGCGGTGATCTTGCCGTCGGCGACCGCCTGCCAGTCGATCGTCTGCGGATCGACGGCGACGGCATCGTCCGACCAGTCGGACAGCACCTGGTAATCGCGGTCGGTGAGGTACTTCAGGCCTTCCTTGAGGACGCCCGGAGCAACCGACTTCTTGGCCAGCTCCGGCGGCGTGTTCCACCACGGGTGAACGCTGACGAAGCGAAGCAGCGCGGCCATCATCGGCGTCTCGGTCGCATTGCTGCCGACGATCACGCGCATGCTGTCGACCGGGCGGCCATTCTCATACATCCATAACCGCGCGGCGCCGGCGTCGACGAGGACGTAGCGGCCGGACTCGGTGGTCTGCGGAAGGCGGCGGGCGCGCTCCAGGTTGAGGAGCAGGATGCTCTCGTAATGCTTGAAGCCACGGTTGAGCGCCGCCAGCGTGCCTGCGCCGGCAATGCCGTCGCCCTTCATGCCGTGCGCTTCCTGGAATTCCTTCACCGCCGCCGCGAGCGGGGGATCGAACTTGGTTCCGTCGGCGAGGCCGAGCCGATGGCGAAGTGCCGCGACCCGGTCGCCGGTCATGTTTAGCTTCAGCGTAGGGCCGGCGGACACCTGGTCCTGCGGCAGCGAGCCCCAGCGCATCTGGTAGCGCACAAGGGCGCGGCGGAGGTCGGTGTAAAGCGGGTGCACCGGCGAGAACATGTCGACCGGCGCGACCTTGAAATCGTCGAGACCCTGAGCCTGCTGCTGTTCGTCGCGTTGCTCGATCGTGGGCGCGATCTCACGGTCGATGTAGACCATGTCGAGGCCCTGCTCGATGCTCGGCGGCACGTCGATCGGCTCGATCGGCTGCTGCGCGGCGGCAAGCGCCGAGGCAGGCAAGCTAAGGCCCGCGAGGACCAGGACCAGACGACGCATTTTCACCCCTTCCACCGCTCGCACTCATAGTAGCGCAAAATGAACGGCTCCAGAATCCTGCGTGCAACAGGCGTTGAAGAGTGGGGTTCCAGCGATGAAGCGATCAATGCTTAGCTGTGGCCTTCCGGCACTTGTCTTGGACCGAAATACACGGTTGTATTCCGACGGTTGCGGCCGAGGAGAGAGACGGACCGCGGGGAGGGAAATCATGACGACACGCCGGACCTTTGGCCGTTCACTTCTGTGCGCGAGCGCGCTTGCCGCAACCCTGACCGCCACGCCTGCGATGGCGCAACACGTCGATTCCATCACTGCGTTCGGCGATAGTTATGCCGACGACGGCAACCTGTTCCAGATCATTGGCTTCAACCCGGCGCCGCAGGTTTATCCGACCGGCCGCTTTTCGGGCGGGACCAACTATATCGACACCTTGTCGCAGCTGCTGAACATCCCGGTCGACAATTTCGCGATCGGCGGAGCGCTGACCGACAACACCAACACCAACGGCCCCGGCATCCCGGGTTTCGTCACGGAATGGAATGCATTCCTGGGCGGCGGCGGCGGACCATTCCCGACGGTTTCGGGCAGCTTCGATGCCAACGACCTGGTGACGGTCTCAATCGGCGGCAACGATGCCCGCTTCTACCAGCAGCAAGGTGGCACACTGGCCGGCGCGCCCACTGCCGCGCTCGGATCGGCGGCCTTCGCGCAGGTCGGGCTCGATGCACTGGTGGGCGCTGGCGCGCAGAACATCAGCTTCCTGGCCGGAAACACCTCCATCCTGCCGGAGATCGCCAACAATCCGACCGCGCAGGCGATCCGCAATGCCTATTCGACCACATTCAACACGCAGATGCAGAGCGTGCTCGCTGGCTATGCCGCCAACGGTGTGATGGTCCACTACCTCGACCTCACTCTGGTCGGGCAGAACATCATCGCCAATCCGGCCGCCTACGGTTTCACCAACACGGGCGCCTGCACGCCGGCGCCGCAGTGCGTGACCGATAGCGCCTACGCCAACCAGTTCCTGTTCTACGTCGATCAACTTCACCTGACGTCGGCGGGCTTCCGCGTGGTCGGCCAGTATATCGCCACGCAATTGCAGGCGCCGCTCACCCTGGGCGCTCAGGGCGAACTCGCGCTCGATACTTCGCGCCAGTTTGGCCGGACGCTGTCGAGCCGCGTCGACCTCGGATCACCACGCGACGGCGATGTGTCGGAGGGCATGAAGCTGTTCATCGTCGGCGATACGTTCTCGCACGACGTCCCGATCAGCACCGCGAATGACCCCTACGACATCGACGGCGTGGGCGTGACGGTCGGCGCAACCTACGGGTTCGGAACGGGAGTGGTCGGCGTTGCCGGGAATTACACGCGCCCGCGCGCCAGGTTCATTGGCGATACTGCGCGGACCGACACCGACAGCTGGCAGCTTGGCGGCTTTGGCGGGTTCGCCATTGGCGGCGCCTTCGCTCAGGGTCATCTTGGTTACGGCTGGGACAGTCACGACATCCGGCGGCAGGGTGTGGTTCAGAACATGCGGGCCAAGGCCGACGGCAGCCATTGGACCGCCGGCGCCAAGGCCGGCTACCTGATGCCGCTCGGCGTGATGCGCGCCGGCCCGGTGGTCGCGATCGACTACGCCAAGGCAAAGGTCGACGGCTACACCGAAACGGGCGATCCGGCGCTGACGCTGAACGTGGACTCGACGTCCGCCAAGTCGCTGGTCGGCGGTCTCGGCCTCGAGCTTCGCGGCGACTTCGACACTTCAGACCTTTCGGTTCGGCCCTATCTGACCGGAATGCTTGAGAAGGAGCTGTCGAACGGTTCGCGCACGATGCTGTTCTCGCAGACGAGCTCACCGGGAATCATCAATAGCTGGAACCTCGGCGATCGGCCGGACGGCATCTACGGCCGGATCTCGGGCGGCGGCACGGCGGAGATCGTCGACAACGTCACGATCAACGCCGTTCTGTCGACGACGGTCAGCCGCGACAACGGCAATGAGGTGTCCGGCCACGTCGGGTTCAACTTCGGCTTCTAGTCCCGCGGCTTAGCTCCACCCAACTTGACTTCGCGCGCGATGAGGAGCCTCATCGCGTCCGGTGGCGCGGGCGAGCGCCCGCACCTGCCCTGTGCGCGTCTGGAAGCGGCGCAAACCCGAGCGCCGTGACTTGGGGAGGGACATCGTGGCTACTGCACCATTGCGCACGCCCATGCATTTGTGGGTCGTCGGAGTTCTGTCTCTGCTGTGGAACAGCTTCGGAGCTTACGACTATTCGATGACCCGAATGCGGAACATGGATTATCTTGCCGGCATGTCGCCGCCTGGCGTCGATCCGGCAGCGATGCTGGCCTACATCGACGGCATGCCTCTTTACGCTCAGCTTGGCTGGGGTTTTGGGGTCTGGGGGCCCTGGTCGGGTCGATTGCCCTATTGCTGCGCAAGCGAGCCGCCGTTTGGGCTTTCGGGGTTTCGATTGCGGGAATGATCCTGAGTTTCGGCTACATGTTCTTCGGACCACCGATGCCGGGCAGCGAAGCCGCCGGGCCGATGAAGTACATGCCTCTGATCATCGTCATTCTGGGGCTCGCGCAATTTGCCTATGCGCGCGCCGCCGAACGCAAAGGACTTTTGTCGCACTGATGTTCGGGTGGCGCTCGCGGCGCCACCCGTTCTACGCCTTGCCTGCGAACATCTGCGACATCGCGAGCGCATCCCAGCCGTAAGGGTCGGGACGAAAGACGACGCCATTGTTGCTCGGCGCGACAGTCAGATAAGTCAGGTAGATCGGCACCGGCCGCGGCAACGGGAAGGTCTGCTCGTACTGCGTTGACGGCTGAGGGACACGGCCGAACACCCAGGTCGCGAAGCGGCGATAGTCCTGCAGACGCACGCACCCGTTGCTGAGCCAGCGGTCATTCTTCGCGAACAGTTCGTCATGCGGTGTATCGTGAAGGTAGATGCCGTAATCGTTGGGCATTTCGAACTTCATGTTGCGCATGGAATTCCACGGACCAGGAAGCTGCCGGACGTGGATTGTCGGCTCCTGCTTGCCCGACGCGATCGCCTTCCAGTTGACCGTCTTCGGATCGATCACGGGAGCGTTGGGACCCCAGTCGCGCAGCACTTCGTAATGGAAGCTCTTGAAGTAGGAGAGGCCCATCTCCTGGACCTTCTTTGCGGTCAGGCTGCGAACCAGCTCGGGCGGCACGTTCCAGTAAGGATTGGCCTTCGCATTGCGCATGATCACCGCGATCATCGGCGTCTTCGTCTTCGGCGCGCCGACGACGACCTTCATGCCGTCGACGACGCGGTCGCGATCGAAAAGGTAAGCTTCGGCTGAGCCGGAATCGACGACGACGTAGCGGTTGAACGTGCGGACGGATGGAAGCCGGAATGCACGCTCCATGTTGATGGCAATCCGCTGCTCGTAATAGCGCGAGCCGCGGTTGAGCGAAGCGATCGTTCCCTTGCCGGCAATGCCGTCCGCGGGACCAATTCCGTGCACAGTCTGATAGCTCGCGACGGCCTGGAAGAGCTGATCGTCATAACCGCCCTGAGGGTAGAGCCCGAGCCGCTGGCGAAGCAGCTGAACCCTTTTGCCAGTCGAGCCACGCTTCAGTACCGGGCCGGCCGGGATCTTGATCTGCGGAAGGCGGCCATATGTCGCCTGATACTGCTGCAATCCGCGCCCAAGCTGACCGAACAGGACATTCGGAGCGCCGGACCTGCCGGCGGAGAAATCCATGCTGAACAGTCGCTGCAGCCAATTCTGCGGCCGCTGGTGGCGCCTCGCGACATTGCTCATGTCCGGATCGACGTAGACGAAGTCGATGCCCTGCTTGATCGCGCGCGGCACTGCGACGGGCTCGTCGCCGCGGGGAGCCGCCATAGCGGGTGCAGTGCCCAGGACGGCAGCCGCACCGATGATCAAAGCAAGCGTGTTGCGCATACATTTTGCGCCGCTTTCGCGGCGCATTCCCCGAGCCAGTTTCAAGTTCAACTCACTGCAGTCGTTTCGGTTTCGCTTAGCTGAACCAACTAGCGGCGACCACCGAAACGCGTGCGAGACTGCTTGCCGAAGCGGCCCTTTCGCGTTCCCGGCTTTCCTTCGCTCGAATTGCCGGACGGCCGCGGAGCTACGCGCTGGTCGTGGGGAATGCCGAGGTCGTCTTCCTCCAGTCGGCGGATTTCGTCGCGGAGGCGGCCGGCTTCTTCGAACTCGAGGTCAGCCGCGGCCGTGCGCATGCGTTGTTCGAGATCGGCGATATAGGCCTTGAGATTGTGGCCGACCAGGTGCGGTCGCTCGTCGTCGCCGGTGTCGACTACGACGCCGTCACGTGTCGAGACGTGCGCAATGATGTCGCTGATCTGACGCTTGATGCTCTCCGGCGTGATGCCGTGGAGCCTGTTGTACTCAAGCTGTTTCTCCCGCCGGCGGTCGGTTTCGGCAAGCGCGCGTTCGATCGATCCGGTCTTGGTGTCGGCGTAGAGGATGACGCGGCCGTCGACGTTGCGGGCGGCGCGGCCGATGGTCTGGATCAGCGACGTTTCGGACCGCAGGAAGCCTTCCTTGTCCGCGTCGAGGATCGCGACCAGCCCGCATTCCGGAATGTCGAGGCCCTCGCGCAGGAGGTTGATGCCGACGAGCACGTCATAGACGCCGAGCCGCAACTCGCGGATCAGCTCGATGCGCTCCAGCGTCTCGACGTCTGAGTGCATGTAGCGGACGCGCAGTCCGGCCTCGTGGAGGTACTCGGTCAGGTCCTCCGCCATGCGCTTCGTCAGCGTCGTGACCAAAGTGCGATAACCCTTCCGGGCGGTTTCCTTCGCCTCGTGAACGAGGTCGTCGACCTGGTCCTCCACCGGCTTGATCTCGACCGGCGGGTCGATGAGCCCCGTTGGACGGATCACCTGCTCGCTGAATACGCCGCCGTCTCGTTCATTTCCCACGGACCGGGAGTTGCCGAGACGAAGGTCGTCTGCGGGCGCATCGCGTCCCATTCGTTGAAGCGCAGCGGCCGGTTGTCGATGCAGCTCGGCAGCCGGAAGCCGTATTCCGCGAGCGTGATCTTCCGCCGATGGTCGCCTCGCGCCATCGCGCCGATCTGCGGCACGGTCTGGTGGCTCTCGTCGATGAACAGCAAAGCGTTGTCCGGGAGATATTCGAACAGGGTCGGCGGCGGCTCGCCAGGAAGGCGACCGGTGAGGAAGCGCGAGTAATTCTCGATGCCCGCGCATGAGCCCGTCGCGGCAATCATTTCCAGGTCGAAGTTGGTGCGCTGCTCAAGCCGCTGCGCCTCCAGCAGCCGACCTTCGGCGACCAGCTCCTTCAGCCTTTCTTCCATCTCGTGCTTGATCGCGCCCATCGCCTGCTTGAGCGTCGGGCCGGGCGTCACGTAGTGCGAGTTGGCATAGACCTTCACGCTGTCGAGGCTGGCTGCCTTTTGGCCGGTCAGCGGGTCGAACTCGACGATGTCCTCAATCTCGTCGCCGAAGAAGGACACGCGCCACGCGGTGTCCTCATAGTGCGACGGGAAGATTTCCAGATTGTCGCCGCGTACGCGGAAATTGCCGCGGGCGAAGGCCTGGTCGTTGCGCTTGTACTGCAGCGCGACGAGCTTGCGGATGATTTCGCGCTGGTCCTCGCTGCTGCCCTTCTTCAGGCTGAAGGTCATGGCCGAATAAGTTTCGACCGAGCCGATGCCATACAGGCACGAAACCGACGCAACGATGATCACGTCGTCGCGCTCCAGCAGCGACCGCGTCGCCGAGTGGCGCATGCGGTCGATCGCCTCGTTCACCGAGCTTTCCTTCTCGATGTAGGTGTCGGTGCGTGGGACGTAGGCCTCGGGCTGGTAATAATCGTAGTAGCTGACGAAATATTCGACCGCATTGTCGGGGAAAAAACTTTTGAACTCGCCGTAGAGCTGGGCCGCGAGAATCTTGTTCGGAGCGATGATCAGTGCCGGCCGTTGAAGCGTTTCGATGACCTTCGCCATCGTGAACGTCTTGCCCGAGCCGGTGACGCCCAGCAGCACCTGGCTCCGCTCGCCTTCGCTCGCAGCCTCCGTCAGTTCCTTGATCGCCAGCGGCTGGTCGCCCGACGGCTCGAAATCGGACTTGATTCGGAATCGCTTCCCGCCCTCCGCCTTCTCCGGCCGTGCGGGCTTGTGCGGAACGAACGCCTCGCCCGTTTCCGGCTCGGCCAGTGTGGTGCGGATCTGAATCGCCATCGCCGTCTATATGGTCAGCGGAGGTGGCGGGAACAACCTGTGAACGGGCCCCTTGCAAACGCCGATTTTCATGTTCCGCTTTTCGGAATAGTGTGCGTCCACGACGCGCCTGGGGCGCTCACAGGGGCTGTGATGAATCGACTGATTTGGATTGGACTGGCTGCGCTCGTTTCGGCGTGCGGGTCCGGCAATAAAGTGGACATGGAAAACGCGTCGGCCAGCGACGTCGCCAAGGAAATGGCGAAGAAGAATGGGGACACCGGCTTCGTCAGCCCGGGCAAGTGGCAGCAGAACGCTTCGTTGGTGTCGATGGAAGCGCCGGGCATGCCCCTCAGGTCGCCGAGGCGATGAAGAAGGCGATCGGCACGACTCAAACCCACGAGACCTGCCTGACGGCCGAGCAGGCCAAGCACCCCAAGGAAGACTTCTTCACCGGAGCGGACAAGAGCTGCCGCTACGAACATTTCAATTGGGGTGACGGAAAGATCGACATGAAGCTGGTTTGCGCTCGACCGGACGCGACCCAGACCATGCAGATGACCGGGACCTACGAACCCAACAGCTATCAAATGGCCATGTCCGTCGCGTCGAAGGGCAGCAGCCCGATGGAAACGATGAACATGAAGATGACCGTCGATGCCAAGCGCGTCGGGGATTGCGAGGGAAGCAAGGGCTGACGTTCACAGCAAAGGGGGAGAGACCAATGCAGAGAGTGCTTATCGCCGCGACCGCGGCCTTGATGGTTTCCGCGTGCAACGAGCAGGCTCCGGCCCAGAAGCCGGTGGAAGCGCCCAAGGTTCTTGCTGCCGGGCAGTATGAGGGAACGTGGAAGGTCGATTCCATCCGCTCGGTGGACAGGACGACTCCAGCCACCAAGCTCAAGCAGGACGCCACGGGCCCCGCCACAGGGTGCGTTGCCGCCGACGGGTCGATCGATGCCGCCTTGTTCGCGGAAGGCGAGGACAAGTGCACGATCGCCAATCCCTACGTTCGCAATGGGCGGATCGGCATGGAACTGACCTGCGCACGAAAGGGCCAGGCAGGCGAAGTTCGTGAGTCGGTAAGCGGGACCTTCGCCGGTGATTCGATCGACGCAGACGTCAGCACCACGACCTACCTCGCCGGCACAGGGGATTACGCCATGTCGCGCAAGTTCGAGGTCAAGCGGGTGGGCGAATGCGCTCCGGTCAAACCGGAGAAAGCAGCATGATCGGCTATGTCACGGTTGGGTCCAACGATCTGGAGAAGGCGCGGGGTTTTTACGACGCGCTGATGCCGACCCTCGGAGCCGGACGAATGCTCGAGTTCGGCGACAATTTCACGATGTACGGCACCGGGATGGGCAAGCCCGGCTTCGCCGTCTGCAAGCCTTTCAATGGCAATTCCGCCGAATGCGGCAACGGCAACATGACCGCGATCGCGTGCGACACTCGGGCCAAGGTCGATGCGCTTTATGCCAAGGCGATGGACCTGGGCGCCACCGACGAAGGCGCACCGGGCGTGCGCGGTGAGGAAGGCGAGCAGGCCTTCTACGGGGCCTATTTCCGCGACCTCGACGGGAACAAGCTTTGCGCCTTTCGGATCGGTCCTGCCGATTGAGGCATTGTGCGGGGAATGACCCGCACCGGCAAAGTCCCTGTCCTCATCAACCGCGGCAGCGGACCAGCCGACCGTGGGCAATCGGAAGGCGCTGACGTTGCGCACGCGCTGGCGAAGGCTGGCGTCGAAGCGGATGTGCAGGTCATCGACGGAGCCGATATCGCGGAGGCGTCTCGCAAGGCCGTCGAGGCGGGAGCGCAGGTCGTCGTGGCCGGCGGCGGCGACGGGACGATCAGCGCCGTCGCTCAATTCCTGGCGGGGACCAAGTCGAAGCTGGGGATCCTGCCGCTAGGGACGCTCAACCATTTTGCGCGCGACCTCGGTATCCCCAATACCCTCGAAGAGGCCGCTGCGCTGATCGCGACGGGAAAGTCTCGCGGGATCGACGTTGCGGAGGTCAACGGCCATGTGTTCATCAACAACAGCGCGATCGGCCTCTATCCGCTGATGGTTCTCGACCGCGAGATGCAGCAGAAGAAGCTCGGCCGCAGCAAGAGGCTGGCGATGCTGGTCGCCAGCGCTCGAACGCTGGCACGATTCCGGCACCGCCGCCTGACCCTGACGATCAACGACGAGGAGGCGCAAATTGACACGCCTTTGCTGTTCGTCGGGAACAACGACTATCGGCTCGACCTCGGCGCGCCCGGACGGAGGGACAGCCTGGAAGATGGCCAGCTGAGCGTGTTCGTGATGCGCAAGAAAACGCGGCGCGGACTCATTGCCGCCAGCATTCGCGCATTGCTCAACCGGACTCGCGACGACGACATGGTCCGGCTGGAGCATGTCGAGAGGCTCCGCGTCGCAAGTCGTCGCAGCCATCTGGCAGTGTCGATGGACGGCGAGGTCGCAATGGTCGCCCCGCCACTGGATTACCGGGTGCGAAAGCGGGCGCTCAACGTCATCGCGCCGTAAGTCCTACTGGCCGGTCGGTGACTTGAAGGTCTCGGTCGGGCGATTGGTGCGATTGCCCATGCCAATCTTGTTCCTGGCGTCGATATCGTCCTGGCGCTGCTCCGCGGCGGTCCTGCAAACTTGCTTGACCCGCCGGCTGCCGGTCTCGCGCACGGTGCGGCACACCTTCTTCTCTTCCGCAGGCTTCGCGCCCTCGACCACGATCGGCTGAGTGTCCTGGGCGGCGGCCGCCGCAGCGATGAACAGCAAAGTCGCCAACATGCCGCCAGAATCCCCGTGACCACGCATCGAGTCAACCGGATGAGCTTGCTTCTGGCAGCCTGAATGCGACAGTCTGCCGAAATGAGGGGCATCGCACTGGCTTGCTTGGCGCTGACCGCGTGCACGACCGTGCCACCCGCGCCGGAAGTGTCCGTTTCGCAGGTTGGCGTCGCGTTCGACCGCACCGGCGAGGTCGGTTCCTTTGCCGACGGCTTCGCCGATCCGGCCACAAGCCGCGCGGTCACGGCCGACGATCCGGTGCGCGTCGCTTCGATCAGCAAGCTGGTCGTCTCGATTGGAGTGATGAAGCTCGTCGAGCAGGAAAAACTCGACCTCGACATCGATGTTTCAACATGGCTTGGATGGTCGCTTCGCAATCCGGCATATCCGGACCGGCCGATCACTCTGCGCCTGCTGCTCTCCCACACAAGCTCCGTGCGCGACTTCCATGACCAATACGCCATCCCGCTAGGAACGTCCGTTCAGTCGGTAATGGCCGAACCGTCCAGCTGGGATCGCAAGCACGGTCCCGGCGCCGGCTATTTCACGTATTCCAACCTCAACTTTCCCATCGTCGCCTCGATCGTCGAGCGCGTCACCGGCGAGCGCTTCGACCTGTGGATGCGCCGCGAGGTGCTGCAGCCGATGAAGCTGGACGCCTGCTACAACTGGCCGACCTGCAGTGATGCGAAAGTCGCGCGCGCGGTCGTCCTCACCCAAGCAGGCAAGCCCGTGAAGGACGACCTTGGCGGCGAGCAGCCCGATTGTCCGGTCTACGTCGAGGATGGCCCGTGTGACCTCGGGCGGTGGCATCTGGGTGATAATGGCGCACTTTATGCCCCACAGGGCGGCCTGCGGATCTCGATGCGCGACCTCGCCCGCGTCGGTCGCATGCTGCTGGGCGGTGGGACAATCGACGGCGTTCGATTGCTCACGCCGAAGTCCGTCGAGCTGATGCTGGCGCCGGCGTGGGTCTTCGACGGGCGTAATGGCGACACCGACCATGGTTTTTACTGCACCTATGGGCTGGCGACGCAGCAGATCCCGTCCGCGATGCGCGGTTGCCACGACGATCCGGCGGCGGACGGCATCGTTCGAAGCGGCCACGCGGGTGACGCCTACGGGCTCCGGTCAGGACTCTGGATCGATCGGCTCAATGGGACCGGAGTCGCCTATTTCGTGTCGGGCTTGTCCGATGACCCGCCGCGCGGGCGAGCGCCTTTCGCGCAGCGGAAGAGGCCGCGATGAAGCGAAGCCTCGGGTTGCTTGGCACCGGCAACGCGTGCAGCAATCGACGAAGCCGAACCAAGGATTTGAACCGGCTGCGCTGCAAATATGCTGAAATCCCATCGCGAAGCGGCGATTTGACGCCGCGATAACGCGGCGGTCACGATCGTCGAACGCATTCGGCCTCAAGCCGGGCAGCCGATCGTCGGCGACTCTTACCCCGAAAGCGGCAAGATGGCTGGTCCAACCGCGACCGTCTGGGCAGTGGTCCGCCGCGCCGGTCCGCAAGTCATTGCGTTGGCCGGAAAAAGGCTCCATTCATTTCCCGTTCAACAGCTCGGGCTGATCCCGGGCGGGGTAAATCGGGGCAACGAGATGCGTCGGGCATTGGTTGTATTCGCGGCACTTGTCGGCGCAGCGGCAGCTCAGCCCGCTCAGGCAGCAACCATCGTCGTTTTCACCAACCCGGAAACGCTTGAGCAGCGGATGGTGGTCGTCGACCGCGACGGACCGGACCGGCTCTTCATGTGCATGCTGCCGCCGGGCGAAGCGGGCTGTCACCAGCTCCCGGTCAAGCGCAGGACCTGATCAGGCCGCGACGGTCTCCAGCAGGCCCTCGAACAAGCGCCGTCCATCCGTATTTCCGTGCGCTTTCTCGAGCGCACGCTCCGGATGCGGCATCATGCCCAGCACGTTTCCGGAATCGTTGAGGATCCCGGCGATGCCCCGCGCCGAACCGTTTACTTCATCGAGGTAGCGGAAGGCCACGCGGCCCTCCCCTTCCAGCCGGTCGAGCGTTTCGGCGTCCGCCTGGAAGTTGCCGTCGTGATGGGCGACGGGAATGACGATGTCCTCTCCCGCATCATATTGCGAAGTGAAAAGGCTCTGGCTGTTCTCGACCTTGAGCGGCACCGGCCGGCAGACGAAGTTGAGGCCCGCGTTGCGCATCAGGGCGCCCGGCAGGAGCCCGGTTTCGGTCAGCACCTGGAAGCCGTTGCATACGCCAAGCAGCGGAACGCCGCGCCCGGCCGCATCGGCAACTGCGCGCATGATCGGGGACCGCGCCGCCATCGCTCCGGATCGAAGGTAATCGCCGTAGGAGAAGCCACCGGGAAGAGCGATGAAATCGGTTCCGTCGGGAAGCTCGGTCTCGCGGTGCCAGACCATCGCCGGCGCGCGGCCGGTCACCTGCTCGATGGCAACAGCGAGGTCGCGGTCGCAATTCGATCCGGGAAAAACGATGACCGCGCTTTTCACGCGGCAGTCTCCAGCCGCTCGATGCGGAAATTCTCGATGACCGTATTGGCGAGGAGCTTGCGGCACATTTCTTCGATGTCGGCGTCCGGCGTGCCGTCGGCGAGGCTGAGCTCGATCAGCTTGCCAGCGCGAACATCCTCCACTCCGGAGAAGCCGAGTCCCTCCAGTGCATGATGGATGGCCTTGCCCTGCGGGTCGAGGACGCCGGGCTTCAAAGTGACGAAGACGCGCGCTTTCATGACTGCCCTGTGCTGTACGAAGAGTTTCGCAGCCCCTTTGCCTCAGGCCGCTTCCAGCGTCCAGACGTCCGTGACCATCTCACTCCCAAAGATCACTGCTCCCGGAGCGAGCCCCACAGGTTCCGGGTGAGCGGCTCGAGGATGTATTGAAGCGCGGTGCGCTTGCGCACCGAAAGCAGGACTTCGACGGGAAGGCCCGGGCGCAGCTGTCCTTTGCCAAGCGAGCCGCTGACCCTCCGAAGCTCGTCGGCAGGAACGTCGATCTCCGCCCGGAAGTAGGACTGGCCCGTCTTCTCGTCAGTAAAGCTGTCGGCGGAGATGGTGCGTACCTTGCCCGTCAGAAGCGGCAGGGTGCGGTCGTTGACGCTGACGAAGCGAACCTGCGCCTCCTGGCCCTGATAGACGTCGTCAGCATTGGTCGGCGCGACTTGGGCTTGGATGACTAGGCTGCGGTGATCCGGGACGATTTCCATCAGGGTCTGCCCGGGCGAAACCACCCCGCCGATGGTGAACACGCTAAGGCCCACGACCTGACCGGTGGCCGGAGCGCGGACGCGGGCGCGTTGCAGTTGCTCGCGCACCGCGATCAGCTTGGGAAGTACATCAGACAGCCGCGCCTGGGTGTCGCGCAGGTCCGACGCGACCTGCTCCATCGCCGTCTTCTCGATCGAAACCGACTGCATCCGCGTTTCGCCCTTGCCTTCGCCGGCGCGAGCGATCTCCGCGGTCATCGAGGCTTCTTGGCCCTTCAGCTCGGCATAGGCCCGTTCGAGCGCGCGGATGCGGTTCACCGACGCAAAGCCCTTTTCCTGGATCTTCTTCAGCCCGTCGATTTCTTCCTGAAGCAAGCGCTGCTGCTCGTGCAGTGAGGCGATCTGCTGCGAATAGCCAGACTGCTGCTCGCCGAGCTGGAGCGACCGCTGGCCGAGCACGGATTGCTGTGCCGACTTCGAAGCGAGCCGCGCCTGAAGCTGAGCGCGCTGCAAGGCCATCGCTTGCGCGGCGAGCGGCTGATCCTCCGCGGGAAGTCCGGCGAATTCCGCCGGCGGGAGGAAGTCGCGGGCACCCGCACGTTCGGCCATCAACCGGGCGCGCTGGGCGACATTTGTCAGGTAGTCGCTGGTCAGCGCCCGCTCTTGCGCGCGAAGGTCAGGCGCGGCCATTTCGATGAGGACGTCGCCCGCCTTCACATGCTGCCCTTCGCGGACGTTGATCGCGGTGACGACGCCGCCTTCGCGGTGCTGCACCGACTGGCGGTTCCCTGAGACGGCGATGACTCCGCGGGCCGGAACCGCCGCATCGAGCGGCATGAACGCGGCCCAGCCGAGCAGGATTACGAAGAATATGATGACGATGCCGGCACCAATCCGGATGTCGCGGCGCGGATCGTCGACGGGCGCGTCCTGCTGGTAGGGTTCGATGATCGAGGTCAGCACGTTCATCCGGCCGCCCCTTCGCCCACCTGAAGCAACCGGTTGGCGACTTCTTGCGATGGCCCGAGCAGCTTGGGCCGGCCGCCTTCGAGCACGAGGAGGCGCTTTGCGCCCGAAAGGATCGAGCGGCGATGCGCGATCAGGATGACCGCGGCGCCTCGGTTCATCGCTCCTGCAAGCGACGTGATGAGCGCGGCCTCGCCATCGGAATCGAGGAAGGCGTTGGGCTCGTCGAGGATCATCAGGACAGGATTGCCATAGAAAGCGCGCGCCAGTGCCACCCGCTGAGCCTGGCCCGAGGACAGTCCCTGCCCGAGCGGCCCGAGCGGCGTATCATAGCCCTTCGGCAATTTCAGGATGAGCTCGTGGGCACCGGCCGCTTGAGCCGCCGCAACGGCCAGCTTGTCCACGTCCGTACCATTAGCCGCACCGGAGAAGCGGGAAATGTTTTCCTTGATCGTGCCTTCGAACAGGCTTGGCTCCTGCGGCAGGTACCCGATGTGGCGCGCGAGATCGTCGGACTCCCAGTCGGAATAAGCCGCGCCGTCGATCCGGACGATGCCGGCCTCGGTCGGGATGGCGCCTGCGAGCACTTTTGCCAACGTCGTCTTGCCTGCGCCGCTTGGACCGATGACGCCGAGCATCTCGCCAGGACTGACGTCGACCGAGATTCCAAACAGAACCGGCCGGCCGTCGGGACCGCGAACTCCGACCTGGTCGACTTCCAACCGTCCAGCGGGCTCGGGAGGCGCGTGTAGATTCGCTCGGCCGGAACGCCGGACATTACTTCGGCGAGACGCGTCAAGGCCGCGTGGGCGCCGATGATCGTCGGCCAGCCGCCGATGACCGCCTCGACCGGCTGTAGCGCGCGGCTGAGCAGGATCGAGGCGGCCACAATGGCGCCTGCAGAAATATAGCCGGCGATCGCGAGGAGAGCGCCGAGGCCCAGCGCGGCCGACTGGACGAAGAGGCGAAGAAAGCGGCTCAGAGCCGAGAAGCGGCCGCCCGTGAACTGCGCATCCGAAAGGCGGGAAAGGCCGAACGCCCGCTGGGCCAGCTGGCGGTTGACCATGGTCCCGACCATTCCAAGCGCCCGAACCGTGTCGTTGTTGAGCGCGACGGTCTGGGCCGCGGCTTGCGAAGCGGCCATCGCTTGCGTCGCCGTCTGCATCGTCTCCGCCGTTGCGCGTTGATTGCGCCAGGCCACGAAGAACAGGATCGCCGAAGCGGCGGTGGCAAGGATTCCGATCCAGAAGTGCAGCAGGAAGGCAACGGCGAGGAACAAGGGGAACCACGGCACGTCGAACATGGCTCCGGCCACAGGACTTCCGATCGCCTGCCGAACCGTCTCGAAATCCCGCATGGCCTGGACGGCGGCGTTCGAGTTGCGTCCCATCATCCGCTTCAGGATCTTCGGGGCCAGCAAGGCATCGAGCCTCAGGCTGGCCCTGACCAGAAGGCGGTTCCGGATCGCATCCAGCGCGGACAGGGCGAACAAAGCGACGGCCAATGCCAGGGTGATGAACAGCAGCGTCATCTTGCCGCCGGTCGCCACGACCCGGTCGTAAACCTGCAGCATGTAGATCGCAGGCGCGAGGAACAGCAAGTTGATGAACAGGCTGAAGACGGCAGCCGCTAGGAAGTGCGGGCGGCAGGCCTCGACGGCCTCCGCCATATCCCTTGGTAACTCTATCCCAGCGATCTTCATCGGTCCTGCTTTAGGCCCCTACTTCGGCTTTTGTGAACATAGTCTCGCCGGAAGAGCAGGCGGAAGAACGCGTGCAAGGCACTGTCGCGTATCGGGACTTTCACCGAGATTTCCTGCCTTCAGTTTATGGCAATGGCGAATGACAGCCTTCGACAACCGACAGGAGCGCGCCAATGTTCACCAACTCGCTCGCAATAGGTCTCGTCCTGCTGGCGCAAGGTTCGCCGGCGATGCAGATGCCAGTGGCAGTTCAGGTCACCACTCTTCCGGCGCCGATCCCGCCGACTACGAGACCCCGGTCACCCGGCCGCCCACGGTCCGTCCTCCGATGCGGCCAGATCACCGGGTGCCTTATTTCTCCCGATCGAATTATATCGACGGGCGCGGCTTTGCGGGGCGAGTACGGTGCAATTCGCAGAATGGTCGCTTCAACAGTTGCTCGGCGCGAACCCAGAACCGCGTCATGCTTATCCGGACGCACGGCGGAAATTGCCGGCGCGGCCATAGCTGGGGGTATGATTCGCGGCGAGTGTGGGTGTCGCAAAGCTGCCGGGCGACCTTCGCCTATGGGTACGGCCACTATTACCCCGACCGCGAGAACAACAGCAGCTCCGGTGGATCGAACACCGCGCTTATCATTGGCGGGATTGCAGTCGCCGCGGGGCTGGCCGCGATCCTTTCGAACAGCGGCAAGAACATCGACACAAGCTCATCGTCGGCAGGCCCGCCGGCAGCGATCAGCGCCGACCCCAATTGGGTTCAGCAAGCTGCGCGTCCGGCGCTCAACCAATGCCTGACCCGCGCAGCACGCGACGTCGGCGCAACGGGCGGCACCCGCATCACGCTTCAGACGGCGGCAGCCAGCGAGATCGAGCCCGGCGCGTTCCAGATCGGCGGCACGCTGACGGCCCAGTACCCCGACAGCACGCGCGAACTGCCAATGCTATGCGAAGCCACCGCGGATGGCGTCGATCAGTTCGAGTTCAAATCCTGACGCTGAAATCCCGGGGAAGCGCGCGTCGCTTCCCCGGCAATTCCGGCCAACCAGCGAAAATCCCTCTTCGATTCAGAGATTTAGGCTGGTGGAGCTGAGGGGAATCGAACCCCTGACCTCTGCAGTGCGATTGCAGCGCTCTCCCATCTGAGCTACAGCCCCGTACCCGGCAGGCGGCTCACATAGCCGCGCCTCTTTCCCCTTGCAATGACCCGCCGCGAGCCAATTTCGCCCTGTCGCTTGACGATGATTCCGTCAGGAACGGCCGTCGTCCTCCATTCGTTGTTCCCACAGTTGAGTAGCCGGCACGGTGCCGGCGCGATTTCCATGTGGAGGTAGCAATGGCGTATGACCGCTACGAGCGCGAACAGCGTTGGCGAGAAGGCAGGTCCGAGGACTGGAACGAACGCGACCCGCGGTCGTGGGACCGCGACCATGAGCGCGATCGCGACGACCGCGGCTTTCTCGGCCGCGTAGGAGACGAATTTCGGTCATGGTTCGGCGAGGACGACGACGGGCGATCCCGCCACGGCTCCCGTGAAGATGCCTATGGCCGATATGGCGGCGATACCGACGGCCGCTGGAAATGGGCGAGCAGCGAACGCAGCTACAACCCGGACTGGAGTGATGAGGGCGAGCCGCGTTCGAGCCGGTCCGATCGTGACGAGCACTACGGCCAGTCACCTCGGGATCGCGATCCTTATCGCCGAACCAGCTTCGCTGGATCCCGCGAACCGTCAAACATCGACGACCGTCACTATCACGAGATGCGCCGCCGGCAGGCCGATGACCTCGACCGCGACTACGACGAGTTCCGCCGCGAACGGGCCTCCAAGTTCGAAAGCGAATTCGGCGAGTGGCGGGAGCGACGCATTTCCAAGCGCCAGCTCCTCAGTGGAATCCGTGAGCACATGGAGGTCGTCGGGACCGACGACAAGCACGTCGGCACAGTCGACCGCATTGCCGGAGACCGGATCATCCTGACCCGGAGCGATCCGGAATCGGGCGGCGCCCATCACTCGCTGAGCTGTTCCGACGTCGACCGCATCGACGGCGACCGGGTGCTCCTGGAATGCAGCGCAGACAAGGCGAAGGAGCGCTGGCGCGACGAGAACCGCAGTCGCGCGCTGTTCGAGCGAGAGGACCAGGGCCGGGCCGGACCTCACGTCCTCGATCGCAGCTTCTCCGGCACGTATCGCTAGTCTTCCCAGCCCTTTCCGGGCGGGGCGGCCCGGGCACGAAAGTGCCCGGGCCTTTCTTGTGGGCGAATGGCGTCCTATGCGCGGGCTCGATCAAACCGGGAGACAGTTGATGGCACGCGCCTGGCACCTGATGAGCCGTCCGCAGGGACTACCGACGGACGAGAATTTCGCACTCAAGCCCTACGACCTTCCGGAGCTCGGTGAAGGCCAGATTCTGGTCCGCAACCACTGGCTGTCGGTGGATCCCTACATGCGTGGGCGCATGAACGACGTGAAGAGCTACGTCCCGCCGTTCCAGATCGATCAGCCGATGGACGGCGGCGCGGTCGGCGAAGTCGTTGAGTCCCGCGCCGACGGTTTCTCGGCCGGTGACCTTGTACTTCACATGGGCGGGTGGCGCGACGAAGCGGTGGTCGATTCCCGCATGGCGAACAAGCTTCCCAACCTCGGCGCCGAGCCGCAGGCGTTCCTCGGCAATCTCGGCGTAACCGGCGCGACTGCTTACTTCGGCTTGCTTGACGTCGCATCGGCCAAGGAAGGCGACGTGGTGTTCGTGTCCGCCGCTGCGGGAGCGGTCGGCTCTGCTGTTGTTCAGATCGCCAAGGCCAAGGGCATGACCGTCATCGGTTCGGCCGGTGGCGAGGACAAGTGCGAGTTCGTCCGGTCGCTCGGCGCAGATCATGCGATCGACTACAAGGCGCAACCGATCCTGAAGGGCCTCGCGGCCGCGACGCCTGACGGCATCGACGTCTATTTCGACAATGTCGGCGGCGACCATCTCGACGCGGCCTTCGCGCTTGCCAAGATGCGCGCCCGCTTCGCCATCTGCGGAATGATCGAGGGTACAACAAGGCCGAGCCCGCGGCCTTCCGCTTCATTATGCGCGTGATTGCCATGCGCATCCGCATGCAAGGCTTCATCGTCTTCGACTTCCAGCCGCGAATGGACGAATTCTACCGCGAAATGGGGCAGATGCTGGCAAGCGGGCAGGTCAAATCGCGCGACACAGTGGTCGAGGGCATCGAGAACATGCCCGACGCATTCCGCGGCCTGTTCAGCGGCGACAACGTCGGAAAGATGCTCGTCAAGCTCTAGCCGTTGAATTTGCAGGCGGCCGGATCGCCGGTCTTCAGGCCAATCTGGAGCGCTTGCATTCGCTGCGCCGAGCTTCCGTGGGTGAAGCTCTCCGGAACGACGACCCCCTGCGACTGACGCTGGAGCGTGTCGTCGCCGATCGCCTCGGCCGCGCGCATGCCTTCCTCGATGTCGCCGGGTTCGATGATTGATCCCTGGGCATCGCGGGCATTGGCCAGCCATACGCCGGCGTAGCAGTCGGCCTGGAGCTCGACGCCGACCTGGATCGCATTCCCTTGCGTCTGGCTCGCGCGAGCCTGCGCATTGTGAGCCTCGTCGAGCGTGCCCTCGAGATTCTGGATGTGGTGCCCGACCTCGTGCGCGACGACGTAGACGGCGGCCGCGTCGCCCGGTGCCCCGAAGCGCTGCGAAAGCTCATTGAAGAAGCTCGGGTCGATGTAGATCGTGCTGTCGTTGGGGCAATAGAAGGGGCCCATTGCCGCCTGTCCTGCGCCGCAAGCGGTCTGCGTCCCACGGCTGTAGGCGACCATCTTGGTCGGCGTGTAGCGCGCGCCATGCTTGGCAAAGATCTCGCCCCAGGTTTCCTCGGTCGATCCGAGCGTCCGCGTGAGGAAGTCGCGCATGTTCGGGTCAAGCGTCGACTGGCCGTTGGGAGAGGGAGCTGTCGGGCCGCCCGAGGGAATCAGTCCGCCCGATCCGCCGCCGAGCTGCGTGAGAACGCAATAGCCGAGCAGGAGGACCAGGACGCCGACGATCCCGAAGCGGCTCATGACGAAGGGCAGCAGGCAGCCGAGCATATTGCCGCCGCCCCCTCCGCCGCCGAAGCCGAAGCCTCCTCCGCCTTGTCCGGTACGGTCTTCGAAATTGCCGCTTGGACCTTCGCCGCCGAGCCGAACCATATGAGTCTCCCCTGCTTCTTCCGCCCAAATGCGCGAAAAGGCGTACCGGTTGCAAATGACGATTGCCGGCGCGACTAGCGCGGCAAAGGAGATCCCATGATTCTCGAAGGCAAGGTCGCTCTCGTCACTGGTTCCACGTCCGGCATTGGTCTCGCCATTGCACAGGCTCTCGCGGGCGAAGGAGCGAGAGTGATGATCAACGGCTTCGGCGATCCGGCCGAAATCGCGAGGATCAGCGACGACCTCGGCGCACTCTACGACGGGGCGGACCTGTCGGACCCGGCTCAGATCGAATCCATGCTTCGCCACTGCACCGACGAGCTCGGCGCGCCCGACATTCTGGTGAACAATGCGGGCGTCCAGCACGTCTCCCCGGTTGAGGATTTCCCGGTCGGAAAGTGGGACGCGATCCTGGCGATCAACCTGACGGCGGTGTTTCACACCACGCGGCTGGCAATCCCTTCGATGAAGGCGAAGCAGTGGGGCCGAATCATCAACACGGCCTCTGCCCACAGTCTCGTCGCTTCGCCCAACAAGTCGGCCTATGTCGCCGCCAAGCATGGGGTCGCCGGCTTTACCAAGTCCGTTGCGCTGGAGGCCGCGAAGGACGGCGTAACCGTCAACTGCATTTCACCGGGATATGTCTGGACGACCTTGGTCGAGAACCAGATCCCGGACACGATGAAAGCGCGGAACCTGACCCGCGAGCAAGTGATGAACGACGTCCTTCTCGCCGCCCAGCCGACCAAGCGTTTCGTCACCCCGGAGGAGGTTGCGGCGCTCGCTCTGTTCCTCTGCCGCGAAGAGGCAAAGTCGATCACTGGTGCGAACCTCAGCATGGACGGAGGCTGGACAGCTGCCTAGGCTGCCGCGGATGCGCCACTTCGTCTTCGCCGCCGTCTTGCTGACTTTGTCGGGCTGTGCCGAATTCCATCAGGCGCCTGGCGTCATCGCTCACCCGGCAAGCGATTGGCGGACCATCGCCACCCCGTCGGACCGCGAACGCTTGAAGGAGTGGCGGACCGCATTCGTCGATGCCTTGCGGTCCGCGCGCGCCGGCGGGCATGCCGCTGATATCGAACGCGAGGGGGCGCTTCTCGAACCGGACGCCGCGCTCGGCGGAGGGCCGATACCGAACGGACTCTACCGGTGCCGGACTATCAAGGTCGGATCGAAGACGATGGGCATGCTGCCCTTTGTTGCTTATCCGGCCTTCGACTGCCGCATCCAGCAGGACGGCGAGTTGCAGGACTTCGCAAAGCTGACCGGGTCGCAGCGGCAAGTCGGCTCGATCTTTCCCGGCGACCCGTTACGGCAGGTGTTTCTCGGCACGTTGGTGCTCGGCGACGAAACGCGCGCATTCCAGTACGGCCGCGACATGCAGCGCGACGTCGCTGGCTACGTCGAGCGGATCGGGCCGAACCGATGGCGGCTGATCATGCCGCGGCCGCACTTCGAATCTCAGATGGACGTGCTGGAGCTGGTGCCAGCGCAATAAGGGGCGCATTGATGAAATTGACCTTCGGACTGGTTGTTGCAGTGATGACCCTGCCCACTGCAGCCCATGCAGCTGCGCTGACCGACGCAATCCAGTCGGATATGCCGCAGCTGATGACGCTCTATCGCGACCTCCACGCCAATCCCGAGCTATCGATGCAGGAGGTGCGTACGCCGGCCAAGCTTGCCGCCGAGATGCGCAAGCTCGGGTTCGACGTCACGGAAAAGGTCGGGAAGACCGGCGTCGTTGCGGTGATGAAGAACGGCCCGGGGCCCGTCCTTTTGCTGCGCGCGGACATGGACGGCCTGCCGGTGGTCGAGCAAACCGGATTGCCCTTCGCGTCGAAGGTCCGAGCGACGGCAAGGTCGGGGGTCGAGACCGGCGTCATGCATGCCTGCGGCCACGACACGCATATGACCTCCTTCATTGGCACGGCGCGCCGGCTCGCCGCGATGAAGGAGCAGTGGTCGGGCACGCTTGTCATGGTGCTCCAGCCCGGCGAGGAGACCGGCGAAGGCGCAAAGGCGATGCTCGACGACGGCCTCTACACGCGCTTTCCGAAGCCCGATTACGCGCTCGCCTTTCACGATGCGGCCGCACTTCCCGCCGGTACGATCGGGGTCACGCCGGGCTATGCGCTCGCCAACGTCGACAGTGTAGACATCCTCGTCAGAGGGCTTGGCGGGCATGGCGCCTATCCGCACACGACCAAGGATCCGATTGTCCTTGCGTCCCGGATCGTCGTGGCGTTGCAGACACTGGTCAGCCGCGAGAACAATCCGCTCGATCCGGCGGTCGTGACGGTCGGTAGCTTCCAGGCCGGTGCCAAGCACAACATCATTTCCGACGAGGCCAAGCTCCAGCTGACCGTGCGTAGCTACAAGCCCGAAGTTCGAAAGCTTCTGCTCGACGGCATCAGGCGTATCGCGAAAGGCGAGGCCATTGCCGCGGGCGTGCCGGAAGACCGCATGCCGGTCATTACGGTCCGCGAAGAGATGTACACTCCGGCGACGTTGAACACCGAAGAGTTCTCGAAGAAGACACTTGCCCTGTTCCAGCAACATTTCGGTGCCGACCGCGCGAGCCTGACGCCGCCCGTGATGGGCGGAGAGGACTTCAGCCGCTTCTGGCTAGCCGACAAAGAGGTCCAGAGTTTGATCTTCTGGGTCGGGGGAACGCCAAAGGACAAGTGGGATGCCGCCGGCGGCGACACGCTGAAGCTCCCCTCGCTTCACAGCCCGTTCTGGGCGCCTGACGCCGAGAAGGTGATCTCGACGGCGACCGAGGCCATGACCCTCGCCTCCCTCGACGTCCTCAAGAAGAGTTAGCCATTCGTCGCTTTTGAACCGCCGTTGGTGGAAAGCTTGCGCCTGCAGCCGCTTGCTTCTGCCATCGAGCGCCGATGGTTGAGTTGCTTTTCGCTACTGATGATAGCGCGACCGCGGCGTTGGACGAACCCTGTTCCTGGGGAAGCATTATCCGGGGCATCGAGAGATATGCCGCCTATCACCCGGCCAACGCGCACGAGCTACGCGAGTGGGCAGATATTCTGCACGGGATTCGCGAACTGAGAAGTGAGCGCTAGGCGCTCGCCGCCGTCAGCAGCGCGAGCTGTTCTGCGGTAAGCTGAAAACTGAGCGCTGCGACCAACTCATCGAGCTGATCCAGCCGGGTGGCGCTCGCCAGGGTCGTCGCAATCCCGGGCTGTGCACTGGTCCAGGCCAGCGCAATCGTTGCCAAGGCGGCCCCCGTCTCCGCTGAAATCCGGTCGAGCGCGGCGAGCACTCGCAGTCCTCGACCGTCGAGATACTGGGCACTGCGCTCGCCGCGAGGGCTCTTCGCAAGATCGCCGGCGCTCCGGTACTTGCCCGCGAGGAATCCGTTAGCGAGCCCGTAAAACGGAATGATGCCCAAACCATTCCTGACGGCCGCATCTCGAAGCTCCCCCTCGAGCTTCTCGCGCTCGACGAGATTGTACCAAGTCTGGAGCGCGCAAGGGGGCATCAGGCCCTCCGCCTTGGCAACCGCCATAGCCGCATCGATCCTCGGGCCGGAATATTGGGACAGGCCGATCGCTCGGACCTTCCCGGTTCGAACCAACTCATCCATCGCCCCGAGGCTTTCGGCCAGCGGTACGGCGGGATTATCCTTGTGATGGTAGTAGAGGTCGATGGCGTCGACGCCGAGCCGACGGAGCGAAGCTTCGCATCCGTCACGGATCGATTCAGGATCGAGCGCCGCGACATATTCGCCGTCGATCATCTCTCCGCCGAGAAAGCCGACCTTCGTCGCGATGACCACGCGGTCGCGCTTGGACGGGTCACGCCGAAGCCAATCGCCAATGATTATTTCGCTTTCGCCGCCCTGGTTGCCCGGTGCCCAGGCTGAATAGACGTCGGCCGTATCGATCATGTTGCCGCCGGCATCGACGAAGGCGTCGAGAAGCTTGAAACTGGTTTCCTCATCGGCGGTCCAGCCGAAAACATTGCCGCCAAGCGCCACCGGGGCGACCGAGATCCCGCTCGTTCCGAGCGGCCGCATTTGCACTGCCATTGACCGCCTCTAGCTCATCCGTTCACCACTTATTTGTAAAATTTAGCGACACCCTTCCTCATGTCGGTGGGATTTACAGTCGGGCGCCCGTGCAGTCGCTGATCGCCTTCTGGAGCCATGCCATTTGCGCGGCCGCGTTCCTGGGCCTGCTGCTCTGGCGGCTTCGGGCCGTTCGGCAGCCTGACCAACGCCTGCTGCTCGCCGGCTTCGCGGTGACGGCGTCCTGGGCGTGGCTCAGCGCTATTCTGCCCGGCGACCCTTTGGCCAGCTTTGCCGAAACCGCGCGAAACCTCGTGTGGATCGGATTGCTACACAGCCTCGCGGCGACCAGTGAGGAGCGCCAGCATGGCGTCCGTCTGGTCTATGGCGCGGTCGCGGCAGTGCTCGGCTTCCAGCTCGTTGTGACGTTGCTGCGCTATTCGATCCCGACCGATGCAGTGCGCGATACCGCCACCTTGCTTCGCGTGACCGCCGCGGCCGGCTCGCTGATTCTGGTTCACAATCTCTACGGCCAGGCATCTGCGGCGAGCCGGTCGAACATCCGCCTGGCGATGATCGGGCTGTCGCTGATGTGGAGCTACGACCTCAATCTCTACACGGTTGCCTATCTCCACAGCCGGCTGGCGCCGGACCTCTATGAGTGGCGTGGGCTGGTCGTTGCGCTGACCGCACCGATGTTCGCAATGGCGATTCGTCGAGAGGAGGGCTGGCGCGTCCGGCTATCCCGCGCCGCGACCTTCCAGTCGCTCTCGCTGCTGGCCATCTGCGGCTACTTCGCGGTGATGGCGATCCTCGCGACGGCGCTTCGCGGGACGAGCGTCGAATGGTCGCGCGGCATCCTCGTCGGATTGCTCGCGACAATGACGGTCGCGGCGATGGTCCTGCTGCCGAGCGCCAAGGCGCGCGGCTGGGCCAAGGTCAAGATCTCGAAGCACCTGTTCGAGCACCGCTACGACTATCGCACCGAATGGCTGCGATTCACCACCACCGTGGGAACAACCGGCACCGACGCGGCCCCACTGGGCGAGCGCGTCATCAAGGCCTTTGCCGACATCCTGGAAGCGCCGGGCGGGCTGCTGCTTGCCAAGGACCCGTCCGGTGCAATCAACACCGCATCGTCCTGGAATTGGTCGGGTAAGCATCCGCCCGCCGGCGAGCTTGAGCGCGTCCGGGACTTCTGGTCGGCGCTCGAAGCCACAGGCCGGATCATCGAGTTCGACTCCCTCCGCAACGGCTGGGCGAGCCCCGAGGATCGCGCATCGCTGCCGCCGGAATGGATGCTCGAGGAACGCCGCGCCTGGATTGGCATTCCACTCATCCACGGCGAGCGCCTGTTCGGGCTGATCCTGCTGTCGTCGCCCGAATATCGCCGCGTGCTCGACTGGGAGGACTTCGATCTGCTGCGGACGGCGGGGCGCCAGGCCGCCAGCTCGCTCGCCGAAGCCCATGGCCAGGAGGCGTTGTCGAACGCGCAGCGGTTCGAGGAATTCAACCGCCGCTTCGCCTTCATCCTCCACGACATCAAGAACCTGGTCAGTCAGCTCTCGCTGCTGTCGCGCAACGCCGAACGGCACGCCGACAACCCGGAGTTCCGTGCCGACATGGTCGCCACACTGCGCAGCTCGGTCGACAAGATGAACGACCTGCTGACCCGGCTCTCGCCAAAGGCACAGGCGCGGTCGCAACGCTCCGACGCTCAGCCGCTGCGCAACATCCTGCTCGACGCGATTGCGGCCAAGAGGCGCGAACATGAGGTCAAGCTGCTCGGCGACACCAGCCTCCATGCGATCGTCGACGCCCCGGCGCTTGAGCAGGCGGTAGGGCACATCATTCAGAATGCGGTCGAAGCCAGCTCGCCGGATGCGCCGATCACGGTTCGGGTCGCACCGGAGGGCGATGAAGTCCGGATCTCTATCACCGACCATGGCACCGGGATGGACGGAGACTTCGTCCGCAACCGGCTGTTCCAGCCGTTCGCTTCGACCAAGCCCGACGGGTTCGGAATCGGGTCATTCGAAGCTCGCTCGCTGATCGCCGCGATGGGCGGACGGCTGGTTGTCGACTCCACGCCCGGCGTGGGCAGCGAATTCTCCATCTACCTCCCGGCGGCTGAGGAAGTCGCTCAACCGCAACGGAAACGCGCATGACTGACCAGAAACACCCCGTGCTGCTCATCGTCGAGGACGACGAGGGTCTGCAGCGCCAGTTGAAATGGGCCTACGAGGGCTATGAAGTCGTGCTCGCGGGCAATCGCGAAAGCGCGATCGAGGCGCTACGCCTGCACGAGCCGGCGGTAGTGACGCTCGACCTCGGGTTGCCACCCGACCCGGATGGGACGACCGAGGGCTTCGAGACGCTGACGCAGATCCTCAAGCTGAAGCCGGACACCAAGGTCATCGTCGCGTCCGGGCATGGCGCCCGCGAAAGCATGCTGAAGGCGATCGGACTCGGCGCCTACGATTTCTACCGCAAGCCGGTCGACATCGACGAGCTTGGACTGATCGTAGCTCGTGCCTTCCACGTGGCGGATATCGAGGCCGAGAACCGTCGCCTGGAGGAGACCAACGGCGGCCAGGTGCTCGGCTCGATCATCAGCTCGGCGCCGGAAATGATGAAGGTCGCCAAGACCATCGAGCGCGTCGCCTCCGCCGACGTCTCGGTGATGCTGCTCGGCGCGTCGGGCACGGGCAAGGAACTGCTCGCCCGCGCCGTCCACGAGAAGAGCGGCCGGAAGGGCGAGTTCATCGCCATCAACTGCGCCGCGATTCCGGAGACGCTGCTCGAAGCCGAGCTGTTCGGATATGAGCGCGGCGCCTTCACCGGAGCGGTCAAGTCGAATGTGGGGAAGATCGAGATGGCCGAGGGCGGCACCCTGTTCCTCGACGAGGTTGGGGACATCCCGCTGCCGCTCCAGGTCAAGCTGCTGCGCTTCCTCCAGGAGCGCGTGATCGAGCGGATCGGCGGGCGCCAGCCAATCAACGTCGACACCCGCATCGTCTGCGCGACGCACCAGGACCTTGAGGCGATGATCGCCGAGGGCCGGTTCCGCGAAGACCTTTATTACCGCCTTGCCGAGATCGTGGTGAAGATCCCGTCGCTGGCGGAACGTCCCGGCGACTCCGTCCTTCTCGCGCGGCACTTCGTCAATCGCTTCGGCAAGGATCTGAACACCAAGATCCAGTCCCTGTCCGCCGACGCGATTGCCGCGATCGACGCCTATCCCTGGCCGGGCAACGTCCGCGAACTCGAAAATCGCATCAAGCGCGCGGTGATCATGGCAGACGGCAAGTCGGTGACGGCGGAAGATCTCGACCTCCCCGGCACCTCCAACCCGGAGGAGGAGAGCCTCGCTCTCAACCTTCGTGCGGCGCGCGAGGTCGCCGACCGCCGGGCAATCCGCCAGGCGCTCAGCCGCACCGACAACAACATTTCGGGCGCCGCCAAGCTACTCGGGATCAGCCGGCCGACACTCTACGACCTTCTCAAGCAGTATCAGCTGCAAGCGTAAGGATTTCTTCGACGAACCGGGGTTGCTGACTGCGATGCGGCCCCTAACCTCCCCGGACTTCGAATCCGGGAGAGATCATGGATCGCCGTCAGTTCCTTTCGACCAGCAGCGCCGCGCTTTCACTTGCCTTCGTCTCGGGTGCCGCCAGTTCGCCGGCCCTCGCGGTCATCCAGCGCGGAGCGGGATCCGGCGATGCCGCGCTCAATGCGCTGTTCGAGAAGATCTTTCAGGATCGCGTCCGGCGCTTCCCCGAGCTCGCGACGTCGCTGGGGCTCGACAAGGGCGCGAACGCCCACCTGAAATCGGAGTTCGACGTCCGTCCGATCGCGGTCGCGCGAGGGGAAGACCTTGCGAACCTCCGCGCCGAGCTGGCAGCGGTCCAGGCGGTCCCGGAATCCGGCCTCAGCCCGGCCGCGGTGCTTAACCGCGACGTCATCGCTTATCAGATGGAAACGGGCATCGTTCCGGCTGCGCGATTCGACATCGACAGTGTCCAGCGGCCCTATCCGATCTTCCAGCAGGGCGGCGCCTACTTCTCCACGCCGGACTTCCTCAACACGGCGCATACGATCGAGACGGCCGCGGATGCCGAAGCCTATCTCGCTCGCTTGGCTCTGGTCGGGAAGCTGCTCGACAACGACACGGAAGAACAGCGCGCGCAGGCCGCCCGCGGCTTCCTTGCTCCGGCCTGGTCGATCGACCTGACGCTTGGCCAGATGCGCAAGCTGCGCTCGCCTGCGGCGGAGGCGAACACAATGGTGGATTCGCTCGTCCGCCGGACAGCCGCCAAGACCATTGCAGGCGACTGGGAGGCGCGCGCCGCGAGGATCGTCGGAGACAGCATCTATCCCGCGCTCGACCGGCAGATCGCCTTGATGGAGCAACTGAAGCCAAGCTCGAAGCCAGGCGACGGCGCCTGGAGGCTATCGCAGGGCGACGCAATCTATGCGGCGGCTCTGGAACAGGCGACGACGACCAGGTTCACGCCTGACGAGGTCCACAAGATGGGTCTCGACCAGGTTGCGGAGATCAGCGGCCGTCTCGACGTAATCCTCAAGGAGGCAGGCTTCACCAAAGGCACGGTCGGCGAGCGCCTCGCTGCGCTCAACGCTTCGCCGGACCAGCTCTACCCGAACACCGACGCGGGCCGAGCCGACCTGATCGCAGGCCTCAACCGGGGCGTGAAGGCGATGTACGCAAAGCTGCCGAACGCCTTCGCAACGGTTCCAAGCGCACCGCTCGAAATTCTCCGCGTTCCGCCGGAGATCCAGGACGGAGCCTCCAACGGCTATTACAACCGCGCTTCGCTCGATGGCTCTCGGCCGGCGATCTACTTCATCAACCTGAAGGACGTTGGCGACTGGCCGAAATACTCTCTGCCGGCCCTGACCTATCACGAAGGCGTTCCGGGCCATCACCTGCAGATCAGCCTGGCGCAGGAATCGAAGGACATTCCGACGCTGCGCAAGCTCGGCTTCTTCTCAGCCTATTCGGAAGGTTGGGCACTCTACGCGGAGCAACTGGCCGATGAACTGGGCGGGTATACCGGCATCGAAAAGGCCGGATATTTGCAGTCGTTCCTGTTCCGCGCGGCCCGCCTGGTCGTCGACACCGGCCTGCACAGCAAGAGATGGAGCCGCGAGAGAGCGACCGACTACATGGTTGCGACCACCGGCTTCGCACGGCCGAGATCGCAGCGAGAGGTTGAGCGCTATTGCACGATGATCGGACAGGCTTGCAGCTACAAGGTCGGGCATATGGCATGGACCCGCGCTCGTGAAGATGCACAAAAAGCGCTCAGCGCGAAGTTCGACCTGAAGCGCTTCCACGAAGTGCTGAAGGAAGGTGCCATGCCGCTGACGATGCTGGAGAAGCGGATCAAGGAGCGGACGGCGGCGGAGGTTTAAAGCCTCCGCCCCCGCTTATCCCTCGTGGCCGAGGAACTCCGCCTCGGTCTCGGGAAGTTTCTTTCCCGACATCCAGTACGTACCCATCAGGGTTCGCTTGAGCTTGACCTCCGTTCCCGGCGGCGGCGGCTCTCGCCGCGACTTCGACGGCTGGATCGACCAGCGATCGCCATTGTCTAGCAGCACCCACGCGCTGCTTCCGCCCCAATAGCCGGATGCCTTGACCACGCCTTCCATGGCCAGCGGAACCTTCTTCTCCTTCAGGACCATGGTGCCTTGGCTCAGCGCCTGCTTCAGGGACCCCATCGCCCGGTCGTAGCAGGCAAGCCGTTCTTCGTTTGCCGTGATCGCCTGGCACGTCAGCAATTCCTGGACGCGCGACTCCGGCTTCTCCTTTGCGGCGGCGACCGCCGGCATGCTCAAAAGGATGACCGCCAAGATCCCAGCGACGCGCTTCACCATGATGCTCCCCTCGTTTGCAAGAGAGCATTGCACCGTCGTTCGCGGCGCGAAAGCGCTTTCTGACGCGCATCCGTGAAGCCACTTATTGCCGTCCTGCCCAAGCCGGTTACGGTCGTGGCATGAGTAGACTCCATTCCGAGCGCCACGCGTCGTCACGGATCGGATGGCTTCGCGCCGCGGTGCTCGGCGCCAATGACGGCATCGTTTCGACAGCAAGCCTGGTCGTCGGCGTCGCCGCTGCCGATGCAAGCCGGTCATCCGTTCTTATCGCTGGCGTCGCCTCATTGTTCGCCGGCGCGATGTCGATGGCAGCCGGCGAGTATGTCTCGGTCAGCTCGCAAGCCGATACGGAGAAAGCCGACCTTGAGCGGGAAAAGGCGGAGCTCGAACAGGTCCCTGAGCTCGAGCGCGAGGAACTGGTCCGAATCTACGAGGATCGCGGAGTCGACCGCCAAACGGCCGAAGCCGTCGCCGACCAGATGATGGCTCACGACGCGTTGGGCGCACATGCGCGCGACGAACTTGGCTTGAGCGAAACCATGGCCGCCCGCCCGCTTCAGGCCGCGTTCGCTTCCGCGCTGACGTTCACGGCGGGCGCGGCGGCGCCATTGATCGTCGTCATCCTGGCTCCGATGCACCTCCTCGTACCGGCGGTGGCGGCCGTGTCGCTCGTCTGCCTGGCAGGACTCGGGGCACTGGGCGCCAAAGCGGGCGGAGCGCCGCTTGCTCCATCGATCATGCGGGTGGGCTTCTGGGGAGCTGCAGCGATGGCGGTGACTGCCGGCGTCGGCCGCCTGTTCGGCGCAGCGGTCGGCTAGGAAGACAGCGCTTCCGCCATTTCGGCGACTTCGAGCCAGCGTTCTTCCGCAGCGTTCCGGTCAGCTCGGAGCTTGGCGGCGCGGTCTGACAGCTCTCCGAATTTCTTCGGATCGCGGGTGTAGAGGTCGGGGTCGGCAAGCACGTCCTCGACCGCCGCGATCTCCGCTTCCATGTGCTCAATCTCGCCGGGCAGCCGGTCGAGATCGCGCTGGTCCTTGTAGCTAAGCTTCCTGGTCCCCTGCGAAGGCAGGGGTCCAGTGGGTTCTTCTCTTGTGACCCTAGGCTGCAATCCTGACTTCGCAGGAGCGCTAGGCCGTCGCCGCTTCGCCCAGTCCTCGTAGCCGCCCGCCACGACGTCCACTCGGCCGGACCCATCGAGACCGAGCGTCACCGTCACGGTCCGGTCAAGGAAGTCGCGGTCGTGACTCACGATCAGGACGGTTCCTTCGTAGTCGGCGATCACTTCCTGCAGCAGGTCGAGTGTCTCCAGGTCGAGATCGTTGGTTGGCTCGTCCAGCACAAGCAAATTGGCTTCGCGTGCAAATTCGCGCGCCAGCAACAGCCGCGATCTCTCGCCGCCCGACAACGACCCCACAGGGGCCTCCGTCAGCTCGGGCGAGAAGAGGAATTCCTTGAGGTAACCCTTGATGTGCTTCTTCACGCCTCGGACGTCGATCCAGTCGCCACCCTCGGCAAGGACGTCGCGCACTCGCTTCGCCGGGTCCATCAGCTTGCGTTGCTGGTCGATGACGATACCCGACAGCGTCTTCGCCCGCTCGACCGTGCCCTCGTCCGGCTGAAGCTCGCCGGTAAGCAGCCTGAGAAGGGTGGTCTTCCCTGCTCCGTTCGGACCGACGATGCCGATCCGGTCGCCGCGCTGGATGCGCAAGGTAAAGTCGCGGATGATCTGGCGGTCGCCGTAGCTCTTGGACACACGGTCGGAATCGATCACCGCCTTCGAGCGAACGTCGTCCTTGGCGACCGCGAGCTTTGCGGTGCCTGGACCACCGATCATGGCCGCACGCTGCGCGCGCATGTCCTGCAGCTTGGCAAGGCGCCCCTGGTTTCGGCGGCGGCGAGCGGTGACTCCGCGCTCGAGCCAGCGAAGCTCGATGGCCAACTTGGCATCCAGCTTCTCGGCCGCCCGCGCTTCTTCTTCGTAGGCCTTTTCCATCCACGCCTCGAAGCCGCCGAAGCCGATCTCGGCGCGCCGCAGGTGGCCGCGATCGAGCCACAGGCAGCTCTTGGTCAGGCGAGTCAGGAACGTGCGATCGTGGCTGATGACGATGAACGCACCGGTGTAACGGTTGAGCCAGTCCTCCAGCCACTCGATGCCGCCAAGGTCGAGGTGGTTGGTCGGCTCGTCGAGAAAGAGGATGTCCGGGTCCTGCGCAAGCGCGCGCGTGATCGCGGCGCGCCTCCGTTCGCCCCCGCTCGCGGTCGCGACGGGCCGGGACAGGTCGAGAGCGATCTGGTCCGCGATCGCCGCCACCTCATGTGGCTCCGGAGCGCCGGGGCCGGACAGGATCCAGTCGAGCAGCGTAGCGTGCCCGCTCATGTCGGGATCCTGCTCCAGCAGGACGACCTTGCTACCCGGCACGATCGTTCGCCGCCCCTCGTCGGTCTCGATCAGGTCGGCAAGGCACTTGAGCAGCGTGGTCTTGCCAGCGCCGTTGCGGCCGATCAGCGCCAGCCGGTCGCGTGGACGAATATGGACGTCCAGGTGACGGAACAGCCAGCCTTCGCCCTGAACGAGTCCGAGATCTTCGTAACTGAGTGTCGCCGCTACCATGCGCGGCCAGATAGGTTGGATATTCCGCGCCGTCACCCGTCGGGCTGAGACGCATGCTCCCTTGAACCCGCCATTCACCGTCAAGTCTGGCGTAAACGGGAAATTTACGGCAGGTTCGCGAGCTTAACGGCTCTGTTCAGGACCATTCATAAGGCATTCAATGGTTTCTGTTAGAACGCGTCCCAAGAGAAAAGCCATGAGCCTGTTTCGTAACCTTGCTCTGGCCGCGCTTGGCGCAGGCCTGATTGCGACGCCCGCGCTAGCGGATCCGCCGCGCGATGCCGATCGCGCGTTCGATGCGGCGCGCCAGGGCCGCGCCATGCCGCTTCCCAGCATCGAACGCCGAGTCATGCCCTTCATGGGCGGCGCCGACTATCTCGGTCCCGAGTTCAATGGCGACACCTACCGCCTGAAGTTCGTCAAGGACGGACGGGTCATCTGGGTCGATGTCGACGCCGCGACCGGCCGCATCAAGGGCAAGTCCAGGCCCTAAGCCGTTTCGGCTGCACATTGACTTTTGTGCGCGTCTCCCCAGTTCATTCCGCTAAAGCAACCGTTCAGCTTCGCGTTGGTTTGAGGCTTCGACAAAGTTTCTAGGGGAACATCGCAAATGCGTGTCTTGATCGTCGAAGACGAGCCCAACCTCGGGCGCCAGTTGCGTTCGACCCTTGAGGGGGCCGGTTACGCCGTAGATCTCGCGACCGATGGCGAGGATGGTCACTATTTGGGTTCAACCGAAGCGTACGACGCCGTGATCCTCGATCTTGGGCTTCCTGAGGTCGATGGCCTGACCGTGCTCGACCGTTGGCGGAAGGAAGGTCGCCGGATGCCGGTGCTGGTCCTGACCGCACGCGACAGCTGGTCGGACAAAGTCGCTGGACTCGATGCCGGCGCGGACGACTACCTCGCCAAGCCGTTCCAGACCGAAGAGTTGATTGCTCGTCTTCGCGCGTTGATCCGTCGCGCGTCCGGCAATGCGTCCTCGGAGCTCAACGCGGGCGACATCCGTCTCGACACGCGCTCGGGCAAGGTCACCAAGGCCGGTGAGCCGGTGAAGCTGACCGCTCAGGAGTACAAGCTGCTCAGCTACCTGATGCACCACAAGGGCAAGGTGGTGAGTCGGACCGAGCTGATCGAGCACATCTACGACCAGGACTTCGACCGCGATTCGAACACGATCGAAGTGTTCGTCACCCGCATCCGCAAGAAATTGGGCGCCGACGTGATCACGACCATTCGCGGCCTCGGCTATACCCTTGAGGATCCCGCGGGTTGATCGACCAAGCCGCCCGGCAACGGCGGCGGCCGAGGGGGAGGCCGTAGCGACGACGAGCAAAGGCTCGACCGTCGGCTCGCTGACGCGGCGCATGATCGTCGTCGCCGCATTCTGGATTACAACCTTGCTGCTGACGGGTGGCTTCGCGCTCGACCGCGTCCTGTCGGCGTCCATCGTCCAGAACTTCGACGACCAGTTGAAGTACGTCCTCAACGGCATGATCGCGGCGTCCGAAATCGGGCCCGACGGCGAAGTCCGGTTCAACCGGCCACCCGCCGACCAGCGTTTCATCGAGCCGTACTCCGGGTCTACTTCCAGGTCAGCGGGTCGGGCGCCGACACCTTCCCGTCACGGTCGCTGTGGGACCGGCGCCTGCGGGTTGTCGACGAGCATCAGGACGTCAACGTACACGTCTACAACAGTAATGAGTTCGACGGCGAGCCGCTGAGGATTTCGGAGCGCGACGTCATTTTGCCCGGGTCGAAGGTCCGCTGGCGATTTCAGGTCGCCCAATCGCGCGAAATGATCGACACACAGATCAGGCAATTGCGCTCGACCCTGTTCTGGAGCTTCTTCGCGCTCGGAATTGGCTTGCTGATCCTTGCCGCGCTCCAGACGTTCTACGGCCTCTGGCCGCTGCGCCGCGTCCGGCAGGACGTCGCTGCGATCCGCTCGGGCGCGAAGACCCGGATCGACGAGAATTTCCCGGTCGAGGTTCGTCCGCTGACCGAAGAGATCAACCAGCTCCTTGCCCATAGCGAAGAGCAAGCGGAGGAAGCGCGGCGGCACGCCGGCAACCTCGCCCATGCGCTGAAGACACCGCTGACGGTCATCACCAACGCCGCCACGGCGCGCTCGCCGGACCTCCCGGAAACGGTGTTCCGCGAAGCGATCGTGATGCGGCGGCAGGTCGATCACCACCTGGCCCGTGCCCGCGCGATCGGCCGCCGCGCTTCGGTGCACGCCCGGGCGACTGTCTGGGACAGTCTGCAATCGGTTCAGCGCGCGGTCGACCGCCTCTACGAAAAGGTCACAGTGGATATCGCCGGCGACAAGACCGCCCAGGTTCGCGTCGAGCGCCAGGACCTTGATGAGATGCTCGGCAATCTCGTCGAGAACGCCGCGAAATATGGAGGCGGGCGTGTCTTCGTCACTGTGGAGCGGCAGGCCCCGATGATCGACATCATCATCGAGGATGACGGCGAAGGCATCCCGAAGCAGCAGCGGGAAACTCTGTTCCAGCGCGGCGCGCGTCTCGACACCGACAAGCCCGGCACCGGCCTCGGGCTCGCCATCGTTCGCGACGTTGCGGAGATCTACGGCGGGACGATCACGCTCGAGGAGAGCGAAGACCTCGGCGGCCTGCTCGCCCGCCTGAGCCTCCCCGCAGGCTAGGAAATGTGCTGTTCAGCGGCTAGGGCGCGCCCGTGACCGCGACCTTACACGAATTGAAGCCCGCGACCGCGCCGTCGCTCGATCCGTTGATGGCACTCGTCGCCGACGACATGCACGGTGTGAATGCCGTCATTCTCGACCGCATGCAGAGCAAGGTCGGGCTCATCCCCGAGCTGGCGGGCCACCTGATCGCCGGCGGCGGCAAGCGAATGCGGCCGATGCTGACGCTCGGCTGTGCGGCGTTGCTCGGATATAGCGGGAACAGGCACCAGAAACTCGCCGCCGCGGTCGAGTTCATCCACACCGCCACCTTGCTCCACGACGATGTCGTCGACGGCTCCGGCCTGCGCCGGGGAAAACGCACCGCGAACCTCATCTGGGGTAACCCGGCCAGCGTTCTTGTCGGCGACTTCCTCTTCAGCCGCGCTTTCGAGCTGATGGTCGAGGACGGCAGCCTTCGCGTTCTCAAGATCCTCAGCCATGCCTCCGCGGTCATCGCCGAGGGCGAAGTCGACCAGCTGACCACGCAGCGGAAGATCGACACGGACGAAGAGCAGTACCTCGACATCATTTCCGCCAAGACCGCGGCCCTGTTCGCAGCCGCCTGCCGAATCGCTCCGGTTGTCGCCGAAGCGAGTGACGACGCCGAAGTCGCTCTCGAAAAGTACGGCCGTTACCTCGGAATTGCCTTCCAGCTTGTCGACGACGTCCTCGACTACGGCGCGAACCAGGACGTGATGGGCAAGGGCGTGGGTGATGACTTCCGGGACGGTAAAGTCACTCTGCCCGTCATCCTCGCCTACGCGCGCGGCTCGGACGAAGATCGTGCGTTCTGGCGCGCAGCGATCACCGGCGAGCGCACGTCCGACGAAGACCTGGCGCACGCCATCGCGCTGCTACGCCAGACCGATGCCCTTTCGGAAACCGTCGAGCGCGCGCGCCACTATGGACGACGCGCGCTGGACAGCCTCGCCCAATTCCCCGCCGGCAAAGCCAAGTCCGCGCTCAGCGAGGCCGTCGAGTTCGCAATCTCCCGCGCTTACTGAGCGGAGCCCGGCACGGGCACCATCAAGTGCGCGTAGGGCGTTCCTGCCCACATCACATAGGGCGCTGAGGTGTCCGGTTTGGCGCCAGTGGGATAGCCTGCCAGCACCTCTTTCGATCCCACGATCATGATGTGTGGACCGGTATGGATCCAGTCCTTCGCTTCCGCAGGTCCGGTTGCATAGGGGTCGGTGTTGCTGGCGTCCGTGCCGCCTTCCATCATGTACATTACGCCGACGGTGTTCGCGGGCGGCTCGGCCTTGGTCATCCAAGCCTTCGCCCATTTTGCGGCGTTGGCGTCCATGCACATCGGATCGGGTCCGGGCGTCGTCGGGCTGTCCGGCATGCAGGTCCAACCGTTCTTGCCTTCGCGCAGCGTCGTCATCTTCCCGTCTGCCGCGGCTTGGACGATCGTCGCGTCACCGGCGATTGACGCCGGCGCCGCCGACATCGCGCTCGTCACTGGATCGCTGTGATCCGTGGCGGAGGCTGCGTTGGCCGGAGCTTCCGCCTCATTCCCCGCCCCCTCGGCGACCGGTCCCTGTTTGCAGCCACTTAAGGCAAGCGACATCCCCGCCGCGGCCAGCAACGCCATTCTCACATGATGCATGCAGTCCTCCTCTCTTCGGGAGGACGCTTCGATTAGCACAAACGACAATGGTGTGCATCAGCGCGGCGCTTGATTTCGGCTCGGTGCTGGTTCAGGTCGCTCGGCGATGACGATCGCACGCATTTCCGAGCTCGACCGCCGCACGACCCAGTCGGGGAAAGCCAACAATGGACTGTGGCTTCTGGAGTTCGAACGGCAGAAGCCGCTTCGCCCGGATCCTCTGACCGGCTGGAACGGCTCCGGTGACACAAACACGCAGGTCCGCATCACCTTCAAGACCAAGGACGAGGCCGTCGCGTTCTGCGACAGCCGCGGCATCGCCTACCACCTCATCCCGGCCGCCCCGGTCAAGATGAAGATTCAGGCCTACGCGGACAATTTCCGCTAGGACTTGCCAGCCCCTCTGCCGACCGCCAGACATAGGCCGCCGAGCTAGGGGGAGGCCTGTACGACAGTCGAGTTGCGTTAGTTGTCGGCACACGTCCCGAAGCGATTAAACTAGCACCCCTTGCCAAAGCGCTGATCGAGCGCGGCATTGCGTCACGCCTGATCCTCACGGGGCAGCATCCGAACTTGCGGGCATCAGAGTACGGTATGCCCGATCTTCCGACGGTGGGGCTGTCGTGCGCAGGGTTGCCCGACCCAAACGCGCACGCGGGAACCGTCGCGCGATCCATTGGCCAAGCCTTGGATGGAATCCGCTTGGTCATCGTCCAGGGAGATACGTCGAGCGCGGTCGGCGGAGGCCTCGGCGCTGCGCAGACAGGGGTTCCGGTGGCTCACGTCGAAGCCGGCTTGCGTAGCCACGACCGTCGCGATCCGTGGCCGGAAGAAGATTTCAGGATCGCGATCGATGCGATGGCAACACTTTTGTTCGCGCCGACGGTGTTGAACGCCGCGAACCTGCGCCGCGAAAGGGTCCGGGGACGAATCTCGCTCACCGGGAATACAGGAATCGACGTTTTGCTGGATCGGATTCGTGGTCTCCGACCGGCGACCACGGACCCATGCAGAAAGCGACTGCTGGTCACCTGTCATAGACGCGAAAGCTGGGAGGCCCTGCCCGCCATTGCGTCATCGCTCATCGCTCTCGCCAGACGCAGCGACGTTGCAATCGCCCTCGTGCTTCATCCGAACCAACGAGTCGCGGGCGAGATGGTTCGCCTTCTTGGACGGACCCCGAATCTCGATCTCCGGCCGCCGTGTGGGCACGTCGAGATCCTTCAGCTCATGCGCGACAGCGATCTGATCCTGAGCGACTCCGGCGGAATTCAGGAAGAAGCGCCGGCACTCGGCATCCCGCTCCTAGTCCTCCGCGATCGCACCGAGCGCCCGGAAGGCATCTCAAGCGGCAATGCGGTCCTGGTCGGCCGCGACCCGGAGCGCATCTACGCCACAGCGTCCGCGTTGCTGGACTCGACCGACGTCCTGGCCTCCATGAGCACGCCCAACTTGCCATACGGCGATGGCGCGGCATCCAAGCGCATCGCTCAAGCAATAGAAGACTGGCTCGCGACGGAACCATGCCCGAATGTCAGATCGAGCGAACCTCGATCGCCATCGCTCCTGTCGGTGACAGCACAAGTCGCGCAGTAGAGGCGGTTCTCTTTCCGAACGTCGCCGCCTGCAGCTCGTTGCGGGCAGCGTGGTGGTCGAACTTGAAGCCAGCGGCGTCAGCCTCTTCCTTCAAGTGTTGAAGATGGCTCTCGAGGTTCGCAATGCCTTCCTCGGGATCGAAATCCATCGTGACGGAAATGTCGGGCTGCGGACTTGGCTGTGTCATCGGCGCCTTCATCCACATCCAAGGTTGCGAGGACAAGCCCCGCTGATAGACATTGCGCATGTCCCGAACGACCCGCGCCCTCACCGCCGCAGCCGCGCTGCTGATTGCAACCCCCGCATTGTCGCAGACGATCGACCCCGCAGTGCAGAAGCGGATCGACCGGATCCTCAAGCAAACGCCCCTGATCGATGGCCACAACGACGTGCCGGAGCAGGTTCGCGAGAACTGGAAGTTCAGCGTCGAAGGGCTCGCGAGCGGTTCGGACAAGCGCCAGCCGAACCCGATGATGACCGATATGGAACGCCTTCACCAGGGACGCGTCGGCGGACAGTTCTGGTCGGTCTATATCGACGCGTCCGTCCACGGCGACGAGGCGATCCGCCAGACGCTTGAGCAGATCGACATCGTGACTCGCCTGGTCGAGGCCTATCCCAACGACCTTGAGCTTGCCTCGACCGCCGACGACTTCGTGCGCATCCACCGCAAGGGCAAGATCGCCTCGGTCATGGGCGTTGAAGGCGGGCACCAGATCGGCGGGTCGATGGCTGCCCTGCGCCAGTATTACCGGCTCGGAGTACGCTACATGACCCTCACCCACTTCGCGACCAACGAATGGGCGGACAGCGCAACCGACGATCCCAAGTACGGCGGCCTCAGCCCGTTCGGGGTCGAAGTCGTGAAGGAAATGAACCGGATCGGCATGCTGGTCGATCTCGCCCACGTTTCGCCCGACACGATGAAGGATGCGATTGCCGCGTCGAAGGCGCCCGTGATCTTCAGCCACAGCAACGCCCGCGCCCTGGAAGACCATCCGCGCAATGTGCCGGACGAGGTGCTCGCTCTGCTGCCGTCGAATGGCGGCGTGGTGATGGTCAACTTTTACACCGGCTATCTGTCGGAGCCGTTTCGCCAATGGAACGCCAACCGTGCGGCGGAAGAAGCGCGCTTCAAGTCGCTGTTCACCGGCCAGCCGGACAAGCGAAACGCTGCGATGGATGCCTGGGACAAGGCCAATCCGCCACCCAAGGCGGAAATCGGGATCATCGCCGACCATATCGAGCATATCGTCAAGGTTGCCGGCCACGACCACGTCGGACTTGGCGGGGACCTCGACGGCATTCCCTACGACCAGTCGCCGCCGGGGATGAACAGCGTTGCCGGTTACCCGCTGATCTTCGCGGAGCTCATCCGTCGCGGCTGGAACGACAAGGATTTGGCGAAGCTCGCGGGCGGCAACATCCTCCGGGTCTTGCGGCAGGCCGAAGCCGTCTCGGCGTCGATGAAGGACGTGCCCCCGTCTCTCGCCACCTTGCCCCCGGCCGCTGCAGCGGCCAAGTCGGACTGATGAACCCGCCGCTCAAGGCCGCCATCATCCCGGTCACGCCGCTGCAGCAGAACTGCACGCTGATCTGGTGCACCGCGACGATGCGCGGGACGTTCACCGATCCCGGCGGCGATCTCGAGCGCCTGAAGGGCGCCGCGGCCCAGCATGGCGTGACGATCGAGAAGATCCTGTTGACCCACGGCCATATCGATCATTGCGGGTCGGCCGGAATTCTCGCTCAGGAGCTCGGCGTTCCCATCGAAGGTCCGCACGAAGCCGACCGCTTCTGGATCTCGCGGCTGGACGACGACGGCAAGCGCTGGGGCATCACCGGCAAGCCGTTCGAGCCCGATCGCTGGCTCGAGGACGGGGACACGGTGACGGTCGGCGAGCTGACGTTCGATGTGCGCCATTGCCCCGGCCACACGCCGGGCCACGTCGTCTTCCACCATCCGGAGTCGAAGCTGGCGATCGTCGGCGACGTACTGTTCAAGGGATCGATCGGTCGCTGGGACTTCCCGATGGGCAATCATGGGCAGCTCATTGAGTCCATCACCCAGCGCCTGTGGCCGATGGGCGGCGACACGGCGTTCGTCCCGGGTCACGGCCCGATGTCGACCTTCGCCCATGAGCGGGCGACCAATCCGCTGGTCGGAGATGCCGCGCTCGCGGCGTGAGCGCGTCAGGCGATACCGCGTTTCAGGTAGCGCTCGTACAGAGCTTGAGCCTCAGAGCTGGGCTTGGTCTCGCTCAATGGCTGGCACCCGTTCGAAACGATGCGAATTTCCTGTCGGCCAGAGGCTGCGATCTCGAGCGTCTTCGCGACCGCATTCCAGGATTGCGGGTCACCGCAAAGCCGGTCGTAAGGCACGACCAGGACATTCCCGTGGGTTTCAACGACCGTTTCGAGCGCTGAGTAGCAGGCCGTCCACGTCGCCAGCCAATAATCCAGGGAAGTCCGGTCGCCATCCGGGCTTCCCGGAAAGCGGAATGGCCGATGGTCAGCACCGAATTCGTGGTGGACGAGCCAGCGAAGGTAATTGAGGCGAAACGCGTCCTTGTCGCCCAATGTTCGCAGATGCTGGCGCAATAAACTCCTCGCGTGCGCGGCCGGTTCGCGAATGACCAAGAGGAAGCTGCAGTCGGGCATGGCAGCCGCCAGCGCACCCAGCCGCAGGATGTTGTTGTTGTCCTTGGAGAGATAGCGCGTTCGATTTCGGCGTCGCAGGACCAGCCGGATGTAATCGCGATAGCGGGCGATCATCTTCCTGTCGGGCCGGTGAGGCAGAAGGCAGTTGGGACGGATGTAGTCCTTCCCGCAAGCGAGCCGCCAGAACACCTCGTCGAATGCTTCCGGGCTCTCGAGGTCGATGACGATCCCATCACCATGACCACGCTCGACCGCTTCGAAGGGTTTGCGTGCCCCTTTCGAAACCCCCGCCCACAGGTTCGGCGCCAGGACGAATGGCATGTCGGCATAGAGCAGCGATCCGAATTGCCCGGTCGCATAGAGCTCACGCAGCAGGATCGTCGTGCCCGCGCGGGCAAGACCCGTCACGAAGACATGGCCGCCTTCATCCTTCGGCGCGCCCTCGAGGTAGCGGCCTCGCTCAACCTCATGGAACACGCCCGCAGTCGCCTCACCCAGCGCGACGCGGTGAAGCAGGCGATCGACGATCCCGTAGTCAGCCTTCACGGCGACGCGTGGATCTCAGCAAAATGACAACCAGTGGCAGGATTCCCGCGATCAGCAGCGGCCATGACAGGGTCGCTGCAAGCACGCCGTGGAAAGTCCAGACATGCGTAAACGCCAGCACCCAGGCAAGGAGGAGAGGAAGGCCGACCGCGAGGGCGAGGCCGACCGTCAAGGATGCAAAAAGCCCGAACAAGCTCAGGCTGTGATTTCGTAAGACTCGACCCTTCACGGCATCGCTTAGCGACCGGTCGGCCGCAGTCGCCGCACTCTGACGAACGATGCCATTGATCTGCCTGGACCGCTCGACGAGCTGAAGTCTCAAGAAGAGCCACGAAAAGCCGAGGACGACAAACGCCGCCCCGGCATAATTGCCGATCACGAAGCGTCTTTGTCCTCGGTCTCGGTGCCCTGCCGGAGGTGGATCAGGCGCTTGAGCGGGTACCAGATCAGGCCCAGCGCTCCAATTCCGAGCGCCGCGATCAGCGCGACCAGCGATCCAATGAAGGCCAGCCCGGCGCCCGGGCCCATATAGGCATAGGCCGGATCGGCCAGCGCCAAACACATTAGAACGAATGCGGCGACTCGCATTTCACTGCTCCTTTTGGGAGGCGGAAACTGGTCGAAATTCGAAGTGCCCGGGACATATCGAAAGTAAACTATTGCGTAAAGTCAGGTATCTTACACATCGGCAGAGAGGGTGACGGCGGGGTGGTGCCGCCGGCTGGAGGCACAATGACCGAAAATGGGACAGTTCCGAAAGGGACGTCGAAGCCGCGCAAGCGCTCGACGGATTGGTCCTTCACCGTCTTTGTCATCTCGCTTTGCATGATGGCGTTCCTGTACGGGTTCGCCGCTAACGAATTCGATCTCCCGCCAAAGGGCCTGATGCGCCAGGCGGTGTCTGCCCTGAAGGCTTTGAACCTGATCGATCGAACCATGCCAACGGGCGTGAACCGGATCGAGGACAAGCCCGCTCCTGCAAAGTTCGTCAACCAACTCGACCCGGCTGCCGGAACGGAGCTCTTGCTCGTTACTGGGTGGCCCAATCGCGGTCGCTGCCAGAAATACCCATGCCTTGCGTCCGTAATCGACCGCTCCGGGAAGATCCTGCGCAGCTGGCCGGCACCGCTCGATGAGCTGTTCAGTGACACCAAGGAATTCTCTGGCGACGTGAAGCCGAGCAGCTTTTACCCGATCGGCCTCGGGATGCTCCACGACGGCAGTTTGGTGGCGACCTTCCACGGCACCAACGTCTATCCCTATGCAGTCGGAATTGCCCGGATTGACCCCAATGGGAAGGTGCTCTGGAAGCATCTGGACGGAGCTCACCACTGGATCCACATCGGCGCGGACGAGCGGATTTACGCGCCGGTCCAGGTCCGCCGCCGGATGAAGAACGTCGGCGACAATGCCGTGGAGCTGCGGTGCCCGGATATCGTCTACGACGAAGGTGTGCGCATCTATCGCCCGGACGGGTCGGTCGAGCGAACGCTGATGCTCTCCGACATCCTTGTCGCCAACGGCTATCCGGGCCTCATCTACAGCGTGCGCGACGATTGCGACCCGCTGCACATTAACTCGGTCGACATCGTTACGCCCGAAATCGCCAAAAACATTCCGGGCGCAACAAGCGGCGATCTCCTCATTTCTCTAAGAGAGCAGAGCGCAATCGTGCTGCTCGATCCCGTCTCATCCAAGATCAAGCGCATGATCGTCGGACGGTCGGCCGCGCAGCATAGCGCCCGCTTCCTACCCGACGGCACCGTCCTCGTGTTCGACAACCAGGGCGGGTCACGATCGCTCGGCGGATCGCGAATCTTGCGCGTGAACCTCGTCGACGGAAGTGCTCAGACGGTGTTCCCGACGGACGCCAGCGGGCCGGTCCTGCCCTTCTTCAACTTCGATGGTGGGACCGTCACTCCGAGTCCCGATGGAAAGCGCGCCATGATCGCCTCCAAGCATGAGGCGCGGGATATCGAGATCGACCTGGCGACCGGCAAACCGCTATGGACGATGCTACACGTGGCCGACAGCGGCTCTGCGGGCGGGAAGCCGGAAGCGGCCTATTTCAATGCTTACGGCAATTATTATTTGACCAAGGAGCAGCTGGCGGCATTGCATCTGCAATGAAAGTCCCACGCGGCCCGCCTTGCACTCCCTTCGTATTGCGCTATAGGAGCCGCGTTCGCGACGATCCGGCCGCCGCCGCGGGGTCTCCCCGCCTGGAAGAGGTGGAGATCGTCGCAATTTTTATTGCTTTTTGAAGGTGCCGGAATGGCTGTCCCTAAGAGAAAAACCTCGCCGTCGAAGCGGAACATGCGCCGCAGCCATCATGCGCTGAAGGCCACGACGTTCCAGGAGTGCCCGAACTGCGGCGAGCTCAAGCTCCCGCATAACCTCTGCCAGGCGTGCGGCCACTATAACGGCCGCGAGATCGTTTCGACCGAAGCCTAACGGCTTAAAGGAGGCGCGGGGCTTAAAGCGATGAACGCAGGCCCGCGGATCGCGATCGATGCAATGGGGGTGACTCCGGTCCGGCGGCAATCGTCGCCGGGATCTCTCGTGCGCGCCGCAAGGATTCGACCCTCCAGTTCGCCCTTTTCGGTGACGAGGCCATCGTCCGCGAGGAACTGGCCAAGCATGACGGTCTGACCCAAGCCGTCACGGTCTACCACGCCCCGGAATCCATTGCGGCGACGGAAAAGCCGAGCCAGGCAATCCGGCGCGCGAAGACGACGTCGATGGGAATGGCGATCAACGCCGTGAAGGACGGCCAGGCCGACGCCGCCGTTTCAGGCGGCAATACGGGCGCGTTGATGGCAATGTCCAAGCTGGCGCTTCGGACCCTGCTCGGCATCGACCGTCCCGCTCTCGCGGCGCTACTTCCGACGCTCGGCGACCAGGATTGCGTGATGCTCGACCTCGGCGCGAACACCGAGTGCGACGCCCAGAACCTGGTCCAGTTCGCGGTGATGGGCTCCGCTTATGCGCGCACCGTGCTGGGCGTTCAGAAGCCGCGCGTGAAACTTCTCAACATCGGCACCGAGGAGCTGAAGGGCACCGACGAGCTCAAGGAGGCCGCAGGTCTGCTTCGCGAAGCGGATTATCTGCCGTTCAAGTTCGATGGCTTCACCGAAGGCGACCAATTGTCGCGCGGTAACGTGGACGTCGTCGTCACGGACGGCTTCTCCGGCAATATCGCGCTGAAGACCGCGGAGGGGACCGCTCGCTTCGTCACCGATCTCCTGCGCCGAGCCTTCAAGAGCTCGCTGCGGTCGAAGGCTGGCTTTGCGCTGTCGCAGCCCGCGCTGAACCTTCTCAAGGTTCATCTCGACCCCAACAATCACAATGGCGCGGTCTTTCTCGGTCTCAACGGCCTGGTGGTGAAAAGCCACGGCGGCGCGAACCCCAAGGGCGTGGCCAACGCCATCGGCGTCGCCGCCAGCATGGTCCGCAACGATATCATCCGGAAGATCGGCGACGATCTCGACAACTTCCGCGCGCACGCGTTCAATGAGGCCGCCCAGTGACAATCCGTTCCGTTGTTGCTGGTACCGGTTCCGCACTTCCCAAACGCCGCGTCGATAATGAGGAGCTTGCCCGGCAGGTCGACACGTCGGATGAATGGATCGTCACCCGAAGCGGGATCCGCAGCCGCTACATCGCCGGAGAAGGCGAAACCACGGCGAGCCTCGCGACCGAAGCCGCACGGCGCGCTCTCGAGGATGCCGGTATCCAAACGTCGGAAATCGACCTCATCGTCCTCGCAACGGCCACCCCGATCAGACATTCCCGTCATCGGCGACCAAGGTCCAGGCCGCGCTAGGCATCGACGATTGCGTGGCGTTCGACGTTCACGCGGTCTGCACCGGCTTCCTCTACGCGGTCAGTGTCGCGGACGCGATGATCCGCGCCGGCACCGGGCGCACCGCCCTCGTCATCGGCGCTGAGACGTTCAGCCGCATCCTCGATTGGGAGGACCGCGCCACTTGTGTTCTGTTTGGTGACGGTGCGGGCGCGCTGGTGCTTCGAGCGGAGGAGGGCGATCGCGGCATCCTTGCCACCAGGCTTCACGCCGATGGGCGGCATAATGATCTGCTGTTCGTGGACGGCGGTCCTTCGACGACCGGCACCGTGGGCAAGGTGCGGATGAAAGGCCGTGAAGTCTTCCGCCACGCGGTCGTGAACCTTGCCGACGTCCTCGGAGAAGTCCTGTCCGACGCGAATATGACGAGTGAGGACATCGACTGGCTGGTTCCTCACCAGGCCAACGCCAGAATCCTCGACGCGACCGCGAAGAAACTGGGTCTTCCGCCGGAGAAAGTCGTCGTCACGGTCGACAAGCACGCGAACACGTCGGCGGCTTCGGTGCCGCTTGCCCTGGATACGGCCGTCAAGGATGGCCGAATCAAGCGCGGGGACATCATTGTGCTTGAAGCCATGGGAGGAGGCTTTACTTGGGGGGCTGCGGTCCTCAGGTATTGAAATCTAACGAAAATTAGCCAAGAATGTCGCATTGCCGACAGGACGGGTTTCCGTTACGCAAGTGTAACTGCCTAGCAGGGGAGCAACGGCAGTTTTGAGCGGGAGAAGCAAATGGCCGACCTCGGCATTGCAAGGATGAGTAAGGAAATGGGTCTGGGGGGACGTTGACCCGCGCCGACCTGGCGGATGTCGTGCACAACAGGCTCGGCCTGTCCCGCGCCGAGTCTGCCCAGCTTGTCGAGCGAGTCCTCCACCACATGTGCCATTCGCTGTCAGAAGGCCGGAACGTGAAGATTTCCGGATTCGGCAGCTTCATCCTGCGCGACAAAGGCCAGCGCGTCGGCCGCAATCCGAAGACCGGGATCGAAGTCGCGATTGCTCCGCGGCGAGTCATGACGTTCCGCGCCAGCCAGATCATGCGCGACAGGATCGCTCGGTAACATCGGAATGGCGACCGGCGAAAAGGCACCCGGCGCCTTCAAGACCATCGGCGAGCTTTCAACCGAGCTCGGCGTTGCGCAGCATATCCTGCGGTACTGGGAGACCAAGTTCCCGCAGCTGCGGCCGCTGCAGCGCGCCGGCAACCGTCGCTATTACCGGCCTGCCGACGTCGAGCTCGCGAGGACCATCCATCGCCTGCTGAACGCCGAGGGCTATACCGTCCGCGGCGTGCAGAAGGTGCTCCGCAGCAAGGATCCAATTCCTGAGCCAGCGTCCCCGCCGCCGGCGCCGGTGATGGCCGAAGCTTCAGCTCCGAAGGTCGACGTCCAGCGGCTTAAGGCGCTACGTCACCACCTCGCCGCTTTGATCGACGACTAAGGATCGCGGGGCTTCACGAAGCTCCGGATCCGGCCCGATCCCGGCGAAAGGTCCCGCCAATCCTCGATGTCGAAAATGATCTCGGCAAGCGCCGCGGTCGGAAATTTGTACGCCACGTCTTCGCGCAGGTTCCTTGGACCCTCGGCCAGCAGCAGAGCCAGCTCATGCATACCGGGATTGTGTCCGACGATCATCAAGCGCTCGGAATCCACCGGCGCGCGGCGGACCAATTCCACCAGGCTGTGGGCTTCGGCAAGGTAGATCGCGCGCTCCTCGACGGTTTCGAACTTGCCGCCGAATCCTTCCACTACCCGCGCCAGGGTTTCCCGGGTTCGCACCGCCGGGCTGACGAACACCACGTCGGGGGCGCTGTCTCGCTGGCGCATTTCGTGACCGACCGCTTTCGCCGCACGCCAACCGCGATCGTTCAGCGGCCGGTCGAAATCCGTGAGCGACGAGTCTCCCCAGTCCGACTTGGCATGACGGAGCAGGTATAGGGCTTTCATCCGACAGCCTCCGGCGCGGCCGCCGGAAGGTGAGTGCCGGCCGCCGTCGCCGCGACATGAGCGATCGCCTCGTCAAGCGGAACCCGCCGGATGGGTACGCCCGTAGGGAACGCCGACAGCAGGCGCGAAGGCATTGCCGCCGACAGGATTACGAAGGTCCCGCGATCGCCCTCCCGCCGGATCAACCGTCCGAATGCCTGCGCCAGCCGGGCGCGGACGACGGCGTCGTCATAGGCGCTTCCGCCGCCCGCCATCCGCCGCGCTCCGTGCAGCACGGTCGGTCGGGGCCACGGCACGCGCTCCATCACCACCAGCCGCAGGGATTCTCCCGGGACGTCGACTCCGTCGCGCAAGGCATCGGTTCCGAGTAGCGAGGCGCGCGGATCGTCGCGGAAGATATCGACCAGAGTGCCGGCGTCGATCGGGTCCACGTGCTGAGCCAGCAGCGGCAAGCCCGCTCGCGCCAGCCGGTCCGCAATGCGCGAGTGCACGGTCTTCAGGCGCTGGATTGCGGTGAACAGCCCCAGCGTCCCACCACGCGCCGCCTCGATCAACCTCGCGTACGCACCCGCGAGGGCCGCGGCGTCGCCGGGCTTCACGTCGGTGACGATCAGGACCTCGGAACAGCCGGCGTAATCGAACGGGCTATCGGCCTCGAACCGCCCGACGGAACTGTCGAGATGGGCAGCGCCGGTCCGGGCCTCCGCCCTGTCCCACGACCCATCGCCGCCGCGAAGGGTAGCGGACGTGATGAGCACGCCGTGGGCCGGCTTCAGCACCGCACTCGCCAAGGGCTTCGTCGGATCGAGCCAGCGGCGGTGGATAGCGACATCATATTCACGCCCCTCGACCCGCTCGATGGCCAGCCAGTCGACGAACTCTGGATCCGCGGACCCGCCGACCCTTGCGAGAAGCGCAACCCAGGCGGCGATGATCTCCCGCCGCCACGACACGCCATTGATGGCGCCCTCGACCCGCGCCCGCGCCTGCGAATCCAGCCAGTCGGGCGCATCTTCGAGCACGGCTTCCAGCCGACGGCCGAGGGCCGCAAGCGGCTTCTGAAGCGCTTCCAGCCCTTCCATCGCCTTGATTGCGGCCGCGACAAGCGCCCCGTCCGGCTCCGCCAACTCCGTCTCGAGCCCATAGCCGGCGTCCTGCGCCTTCGCTCGCGCATAGACCATGCCGCGAACCTCGCCGAGCAACGCCTCGACCGGGCCGAACGGCGACCCCTCGATGATCCGCTGCAACCAGCCGTCGGACGGCAGGGCCCTTGCCGCTTCGACCGCTGCGTCGAGTGCCGAAGCGCCTTCATCGTCGTAGCTTGCCACGTCCATCAGCCGGGCGGACAGCCCGCGCCGCCGCCCGCGCGACTTGCCTTCCGGACCGACGATCCACCGCCGCATCTCGATCGCATCCTGTCCGCCGAACGTGACCGCGAAGGTCGAATCGGCGGCATCGAACAGGTGATGCCCCTCGTCGAAGACGATCCGTTGCGGAGCGTCCTCGCGGGCCCGCGCGGCATTGATCATCACCAGCGCATGATTGGCGATGACGATGTCCGCCTCTCGCCCTGCCCGTTCGGCGCGCTCGATGAAGCAGCGTCGGTAGTGGGGGCAGCCGGCATAGACGCACTCGCCGCGCCGATCGGTCAAAGCCGTGGCGCCGGCACGGCGGAACAGGCTCGGCAGCCATCCCGGAAGGTCGCCGCCGACCATGTCGCCATCTTTGGAGTAAGCCGCCCAGCGCCCGACCAATTGCGCCAGGATCGCCGCGCGACCGGCGAAGGCGCCTTGCAGGGCATCCTCCAGATTGAGCAGGCACAGGTAGTTTTCTCGCCCTTGCGGACGACGATCCGCCGGGCCCGCTCGCCCGGATCGGCGACCAGGCGAGGACCCTCCGCATCCAGTTGGCGCTGGAGAGCCTTCGTGAAGGTGGATACCCAGACCGTCCCGCCCGCGGCCTCCGACCACAAGGATGCTGGGGCGAGATAGGCCAGCGTCTTGCCGATCCCGGTTCCGGCCTCCGCAAGCAGCATGTTCGGCGCGTCCTTCTGACGGCGCGGCGCGAACACGGAAGCGGCTTCCTCGGCCATTGCCGCTTGACCCGCGCGCAGTTCGGAGCGCGATCCGGCCAGGTCCCGCAGCCGATCGCGCGCTCGAACAGGATCGACAACGACCGTTCGCGGCGGCGGCCTGTCGGCGACTTCTTCCCACTGCTTCAGGCGGGAAAAGAGCATGCGTTCGCCCCGCTCCGGTCGCTCGAGCCGCGACGCAATCAGCGGCGCCCAGGTCCAACCCATTCGCGCGAGCGACTGGCTGGACGTCCAGGCCCCTCGCGCTCCTTCCAGTCCGGCTTTTCGAGGTCGTCGAGCAAGGCGGCGGCAACCGACCGAAGCAAACCGGCAGCACCCGCCTCGCTTTCCGGAGGCTGCAGCCCGACCGCGCGCGCCATGCCGGCAACCGTGGGAACCGCGAAACGCGCTGGATGGACGAAGGCGAACAGCTCCAGGATGTCGAGGCCCGACAAGTCCGGATAGCCAAGCCGCTGTCCGACGAGAGGCGCATTGAGAATGATGTGCGGGCTCTCCGCAGCGCGAGCGATCGCCTCGCCCCGGCTGGCCTCACGCGGCTCGCCCTCCCCCGCCGGCAATCCAGATGCCCGCATGGGTTGCGTGAAGCGCGGGAAGAGGCAAAGGAGCAGCCACCTTCAGACAGTGACGCCGGAAGAACAGAAGAGCAACGGATTTGGACGCGCAGACGCTTCAGACGGCCGCAATGGCCTCAAAAGCCTGGCCCTATGAGGAGGCGCGCAAGCTCCTGAAGCGCTGGCCCGATGGCAAGCCCGACGGCGAGCCCATGATCTTCGAAACGGGGTATGGCCCCTCAGGCCTTCCGCACATCGGGACCTTCAACGAAGTATTGCGCACGACCTTCGTCCGCCGCGCCTACGAAGAACTGACGGGAGGTGCGCCGACGCGCCTCATCGCGTTCAGCGACGACATGGACGGGCTTCGCAAGGTTCCGGACAACGTGCCGGAGCAGGAAATGCTCGCGCAGTATCTGGGTCAGCCGCTGACCCGGATCCCCGACCCGTTCGGAAGTCACGAGAGCTTCGCTCATCACAACAATGCGATGCTCCGTCATTTCCTCGATCGGTTCGGCTTCGACTACGAGTTCCTCTCGGCGACCGAGTGCTATGCCATCGGCCGATTCGACGAAATCCTCCGCTCGGTGCTGCGCAACTGGGATGGCGTGATGGGGGTCATGCTGCCGACGCTCCGCGAAGAGCGGCGGCAGACTTATTCGCCCGTTCTGCCGGTCTCGCCGTCTTCGGGCCGCGTGCTGCAGGTTCCGGTCGAGGTGGTGGACGCCGAAGCGGGAATGATCGCCTTCGACGACGAGGAAGGCCGCGTCGAGCAGACCGTGTTCGGCGGTCAGGCGAAGCTGCAGTGGAAGGTCGATTGGGCGGCACGGTGGGTCGCGCTCGGCGTCGACTATGAAATGGCGGGCAAGGACCTCATCGACAGCGTCACCCAGTCATCGGAGATCGCTCGTGTGCTTGGCGGGCGCCCGCCCGAGGGCTTCAACTACGAGATGTTTCTCGACGAGAAGGGCGAGAAGATCTCGAAGTCGAAGGGGAACGGCCTCAGCCTCGACGAGTGGCTGCGTTACGGCAGCGAACCGAGCCTGGCCTTCTACATCTATCGCGAGCCGAAGAAGGCGAAGAGCCTGCATCTCGGGCTCATCCCGCGCGCGGTCGACGAATACTGGCAATTCCGCGGGAACTACGCGGACCAACCGATCGAGCAGAAGCTCGGCAATCCCGTGCACCATATTCACAATGGCAAGGTGCCGGGGCCGCGCAGTTTGCCGCTGACTTACGGCCTGCTTCTCAACCTCGTCAGCCTGCCGGGCATTCACGACAAGGAAACCGCCTGGCGCTTCGTCCAGCGTTACGCGCCGGAGACTTCCGCCAGCACGCATGCGGAGCTGGACGAGCTGATCGGGCTGGCGGTCAACTACGCTCGCGACTTCGTCGTCCCGACGTTGAAGCGGCGTCCGCCGACCGAGACGGAAGCGACCGCCCTACGCGATCTCGATGACGAGCTGGCCAAGTTGCCCGCCGACGCCGATGGCGAAGCGATCCAGAACATCGTCTTCGAAGTCGGCAAGCGCCACCCGTTCGAAAGCCTGCGCGGCTGGTTCCAGGCCTTGTACGAGACCCTGCTCGGCTCCTCGCAAGGTCCGCGCATGGGCAGCTTCATCGCGCTCTACGGCATCGACAACAGTCGACGCCTGATCGCCGAAGCTCTCGAAAGCGAACCCGCCTAGGGCTGGAACGCCCGGCTGGGTCCGAACATCGGACCTTCGCCAAACGCATCCTGACGCGAAACGAAGATCAACGTCGTCGTTCCCGCCTCCGCTTTGGCTTCCGCAAGCATTCGTGCACGCGCGACGGGACATCCCGGCAGCTCATCCGAGCCAACAAAGACCTGGCTCGCCGATGCTGGAACGAACCAGCATAGCGCCCCAAAAGAAGCAGTGGTTTCGAATGCTTGGGCATTGCCGTGCTCCTCGACAGCCGATCATATCGTAAAGCCGCGTCGCGTTCGGGCGATTTCGATGGCCTGCGTGCCAAATTTCGGCAAACGGCGAGGCCGCTGCGATTTACTTCAGTCCAGAATTTGGCAGGCTGCCGCCATGCTCGACCGCTTCGACATCAGTCTCCTCAACCTGGTCCAGCGTGACGATGGCCAGACGGCGGAAGTGTTGGCGAACAACGTCCCCCTCTCACCATCGGCGATTGCGCGGCGGCTGCGACGGTTGCGTGCCAACGGAATTATCGCGCGGACGATCGCTTTGCTCTCTCCGCGCCTGGTCGAGCGCCGGCTTCGCGCCCTCGTCCTGATCCAGCTTAGCGAGCACGCCGACCTGAAAGGCAAGGACGCGTTGGAGAAGAGGCTGCTCGAGGCGCCCTGCGTGCAATTCTGCTACGAGATCGCCGGTCCCACGACATCGTTGCTTTATTCGACTGCGAAAGCATGTCGGCCTTCAACGACGCCTCGGACGAACTGCTGGTGTCCTCTCCCACGGTCCGTCGCTACGAAACGCACTTCGTGAAACGCGAAGTGAAGTTCGCACCCTTCGTCGAACTGAGCGAAGGCTAGCTCGCCTTCTTCGCCGCGATCCAGCGGTCGATCTTCTGCTCGAGGATCTGCAGGGCAGCGCTCCGGTGTTCAACACCTGCGCATGGAATTCGCGGATGTCGAACTTGTCGCCGAGCTCGGCCTTGGCCTTGTCCCGAAGCCGCTGGATCGTCAGCGAGCCGACCTTGTACGCCGTCGCCTGGCTCGGGATGGCGATGTAACGCTCGACCTCCGCCGTGGCATCGGTGCGGCCCATGCCCGAATTGTCGAGCATGTACTTGATCGCCTGATCGCGCGTCCAACCCTTGGCGTGGATGCCGCTGTCGACCACGAGCCGCATCGCGCGCAGCATTTCGTCGTTGAGCGTCCCGAAGCGCTGGTACGGGTCCTTGTAAAAGCCCATGTCGTAGCCAAGCGTCTCCGCATAGAGCGCCCAGCCTTCGACGTACGCCGTATTGCCCCGAACCGCATGAAGGCCGGAAGCGCCTCATTCTCCTGTGCGAGGCTGATCTGGAAATGGTGCCCGGGCGCACCTTCATGCAGGAACAGGGTCGTTTCACCCCACGTGCTCCGTGAAGGAAGATCGTAGGCATTGAAGTAGAACGTGCCGGGCCGGGACCCGTCCGGCGTGCCCTGCTCGTAGGAGCCGCCGGCTTCGAACTTCTCGCGGAACGGATCGTACGGCTTGATTACCAGCGCGGTCTTCGGGACCGTCGCGAAATATTGCGGGATGTGGGCGTCGACGGCTTTCCCGATGCGGTAATAATCCTCGGTCAGCGACTCCCGGCTCTTCGGCTGGAACTGCTTGGCCGTCCGCATGTGGTCGAAGAACTGGTGCAGATTGCCCTTGAAGCCGACTTGCTGCCGGATCTTGTCGAATTCCGAATTGATGCGCGCCACTTCCTTGAGGCCAAGGTCGTGAATCTCGTCGGGGGTCATCGGCAGCGTGGTCGTCGACTGCAGCAGGTAGCGGTACAGGTGATCGCCGCCCTTCATGTACATCAGGCCGACGCCTTCACGGGCATTGCCGAGATATTCGTCGCGGAGAAAATCACGCAGGCGGGTCAGGGCCGGGTAGATCTCATCCGAAATGGCCGCCCGATACTCACGTGTCAGCCGCTCGCGATCCGCAGCGCCGATCGCGTCCGGGAATTCCTTTACCGGACCGAAGTATGGCGAGTCTTCGGGCTTCTGCTTCAACTGCGTGTCGAGCTGTTCGATCATGTTGCGAACGGTCAGCCTGGTCTCGACGACGCCCGCGGCCTCGCCTTCCTTGAACCGCCCGATGGCGCGGTCGACGTAGACCACGAAATCCTTGTGACGCTTCAGGTTGTTCTCATAGTCCGCAAGCGTGTTGAATGGCGCTCCACCCTTCCCGCTTGCGAAGGTCGGATAGAAGGTCTGGATGCCGTAGAAGTGATTGAGCGGGCGGACCTTGGTCAGGTTCAAGATGTCCGGCTGGTAACCCCGCAGCGTGTCCTTCGTAGTAAATTCGAACGTGTCGTACGCCAGCTGGTCGGTCTCATCGAGCTGGTCGCGCGGGATGGCATGAAGCGCTTCGAGGTCGCTTTCGCCAGCCGCTTTCTCTGCTGCATAATATTCGTCGCTGATGTTGTCGCCGAGCCGGTCGGCATAGCGCATGTCGCCGCGAAAGATCGCGCTGATCGGGTTGCGCTTGAGCGAGGCTTCGTCGCTGGCCTTGAACAGGTCGAACAGCCGGTCGTGCGCGCTCTTCTCCGGGACTGGCGCCGGGGCTGCTTCGGCAACCGGAGCGACAGGCGCAGGCTCGACCGCCGGGACGCCTGCGCAGGCGCCAAGCGCCGTCAGCGACGCACCAAGGAGGAAGAGGCGAAAACAAGGCTTCATGATGACACTTTCTGTGACCGGCGGCGGATAGGAAAAGGGGCGCCGCGATGCCGCAACGCCCCTTCGTCCAATGAACTTCTGCTGTCTACCAGAAGAAGTTGTAGATGATGTCCGCGATCTGCCCGGTGTAGATGTTCACCAGCACCGCATCGTGGTGATAACGGACCCAGCGGTACGGTCCGTAGGCCGGCGGCAAACGATAATACCACGGGTCGTTCAGCCAGAAGCTGCTGCCGTAATAGCTCGGCCACATGCGCCAGCCGAGACCGTAGCGGAAGTAATCCCAGCCGAACGGATCGTAGTAGAAACCGATGTGGAAGCGGCTGCGATGGCGTCGCCTCCAGTCGTTCCAGTCGTAACGGTGATCGCGCCGCCAGTCCGTGTTCCAATGACGGTTGGGATGCGCATGTCTCGTGTTCGCCGTGCTCGGCGCCGGCGGCTCCGTGCCGAACATCGGCCGTCGGCTGACCCGGCGCTCGCTTGGCTGGACAACGTGGGGCGTATCTCGACGCGGCTCGACCAGCGGCCCGCCTTCGCGGCTATTCGGCGGGACCCGCACGTTGCGGTCCTCGATCGTCGAATTCTCGGCCGGACCGTCCCGCCTAGTCCCGCGCCAGTTGCGAACCGTGTCGGACGTCTCGGCCGGCTGGACATGCCGCTCGACGTCGGGTCGATCCGGTAGTGTCGGACGCTCCGACTTCCGGACGTGCGTTTCCGCGGCGCTCGGAGTCTCAACGGCCGGCCGCTCCGGAAGGCTCGGCGCGTGCTCAGCCTTTCTGGCATGGCCCTCGAACGCATTCGGCTGCGGCTCAGTGAAAGTGCCATTGCCGTTCGAACGGCCGCCGGAGTCCGGACGGCTCGAGTTCTGCTGCGGCTGATAGCTGCGTTCGGGTCGCGACGGGCGCTCCGACCGCTGGCTGTCGCCGTCGGACTGGGACTTCTCGGCGCGGTGGCCGCGGAAACCGCGATTTTCACTATCGTTGGGCCGGCGAGAGCGGGCGACGCCGCGCTGGCCAGCAACATCAGGAGAAAGACCTTACGCATCGCCATTACCTCGGCACTGGAGTTGTACGACAGACCGTGCGCCTGCGCAGATGAGCCGAGGGTGAACCATTCCGCAAGCGAATCGTAATCTTGCCATCGCCGGGGACGCGGTACACGGCGGGCGAATGGTCGACTTGCAAACATCCGCCGGCGTCATCGGGATCGATGTCGAGGGCGAAGGAGCCATTCCGATCCTGTTCCTTCACGGGGTCGGATCGGACAAGAGCGTCTGGAAGGGCCAGCTCGAACACTTCGGTCGGCATCGCCGGGCAATCGCGATCGATTATCCGGCTACGGCGAAAGCGCATTCCTGCCGGATGCGACCCGTGAGGACTTTGCCCGGGCCGCGTGGGCGGCATTGGACGCGCTCGACATCGACGAAGCGCACGTCTGCGGACTCTCGCTCGGCGGCGTCGTCGCGATCGCCATGCATGCCGCGGCTCCCGATCGCTGCCGCTCGCTGATCATCGCCGACAGCTTCGCCGCGCACCCGCAGGGACAGGCCATTTACGACCGCTCGATCGCCGCGAGCAGCGACATGCGCGGCCTGGCGGAAGCGCGGATCGGAGCGCTGATGGCAAACCAGGACCCGACAGTCAGAGGCCAGGTCATCGAGACCATGTCGCGCATCGACCCCGAAGCCTATCGCCTTGGCGCCCGGGCGGTCTGGCTCGCCGACCAGCGGGAGCGCGCCGCTGCGATCCGCACGCCGACCCTGGTCATTTGCGGCGACGAAGACGCCATCACCCCGCCGGCGCTTTCGGAGGAGCTCGCGAACCTCATCCCCGGCGCCGCCCTCGACATCATCGCGGGAGCTTCGCATCTCGCGAACCTCGACAAGCCGGCGGAATTCAACGCCGCCATCGACGCCTTCCTGGCCAGGATCGAGACGCGCTGAGTGCCGACCGTCTGGGCCACCACGCGCCGCGGCGAGACTCGCCAGATCCACGCGAAGTCCGGCGCCTCCCTGAAGGACAATCTCAAGCGCGGCGGAATGGACGAGATCCTCGGCCTGTGCGGCGGCTGCGCGAGCTGCGGCACCTGCCACGTCTATGTCGCGGAGGATTGGCTGAGCCGCCTGCCGCCGATCCAGCCGGACGAAGAAACCATCCTCGCCTTCTCGGACTGGCGCGAGCCGAACAGCCGGCTGTCCTGCCAGATCAAGGTCACCGACGAACTCGACGGCCTCAGCCTGACCGTCGCTCCTGAGGACTAGGCGCGACCGAAGCACGCCGCGCATTTCGGCCCTAGCTGTTGAACCGCCGCGCCTCCGCTTTCGACTCAATGCGGACACTTAGGACGCTGCGCGATGACGCCGCATGTCGTCCGAAACCTATTGTCTGCCAATAGGGCGAGGGCGCTACGACGACCGTCTCATGTTCCAGGCAGGCCGCTTACAACTCAAACCGAACCTGCCTCCCGCACGGACCCAATATCTGCTAAAAAAGGGTTCGGAGGGGTCGTGGTTTACTCAACCGCATTACGTGAGTTCCAGTCATGGACCAGTTCGTTGCCACCGAGAACATCCGCCGCTTCAGACAACAATTAGCCGAGTGCACCGAGGATCGTCAGCGGCGAATGATCGAGTCGCTGCTGGGCGCGGAGATTCAGAAGCTTAGGCAAATTCAGTTGATCTGCGAGCCGAGTCACGTCGGGACCGATCAATCAAGCGGCACGAGCTCTACTTAAGAGGGGCAAGCCATGGGAACATCAAGATTGAACGCAATAGATATTGTGGCTGTTGCGCTCGGAATCGGAACTGCAGCGCCGTCGGCAGCGTCGGTGATCTGGGTCAACGGGCATGGCGACGTCCCAGGAACGACAACGACGTACATCTGTTCTCAGACACCATTTCCATCTGCTCCGCCGGCGTGCCCCTCCACTCAGATCGCCTGGAGCTTTCCGTTCTCTGTAACGGTCGCGGTAGATCCAGACGCTCTGACGCTTGCCCCTGCGTCCTTCCATAACCTTCAAGTTGGCAACTTCTTCTTTGCGGATTTCTCGATCGCACTTTTGGGCTTGGACCAGTGGGGAAATTATATTTTCGAGGGCCAAGATCTCTCAATCTCCGGTACGACGAATCTCCACCCCTGCTTTGGCGGAGCGGATCCCTGCACAATCGACATGAGTGCATTTTCAGGCCGTACTTTCACTGTCGAGCAGATTGATCCCAAGCCAGTTCCTGAGCCCACCACTTGGCTGACGATGCTGTTGGGGTTCGTAGCTATCGGTTCGCTGCTGAGACGAACCTCGAAAAGGTCGCATAATCGCGTTCCCAGTCTTCTGCATTGGGGCTACGGAAGATCTCACTTGCCTCCCTTGGAGACTTCGGAACAGGGAACATAAAAGTACCTCGCATGAAGGCGATCCACGCTTGGCTTTGCGTATCTCAAGTCTGCGACGCGTTCCCCCTTGCGAATTTAAGGCGATTAGCCCGCAGCAATCATTCAATCGCACCGGGTGCGCCTAAGATCGCCCGTGCTCCGTCCTGGAAGTCGTCCGCCGGCGGATCCTTCAATCGGAACACGCGTAGCACACGCTCATCCGGCCTTGCCTCCAGCCGAAAATTGCCGCTGTCCAGAAGTCCGGCAACCCATTCGAGGAATCCGCCCAAGGATTCCGCAAGCACGGTCTTGGTATCCTCGTCGCGCCCGAAGAGGATGACCTGGCCCACGCGCCCTCGTGGCCACGGACCGAAATCGAGGCCAATGTGATTGCCCGAGCCGTCATGGGTGAGCGGCAACCAGCGCGGATTGATATAGGCCGAATCGACGGCACCGTCCGGCCACCCCCTGCCGGGAATCTTATAGCGATCACCGCCTAGGCTTAAGAGCACTCGGTTCCATGCCGCCCATTGTGCGCCGGCCTCCCGGAGGGGCAGCAGAGGCAGCCCGTAAATGTGGCCCCAGCGATCATCTTTTTCGCCGTCATGCCACCGGTAAAGCTGGCGATAAGACGCCGGCAGGTTGATCCCGACCAGGCGCTCGAACGCGTCCAGCTGCGCTTCCGTCGCAGGCGGATTGAACCGATACCTGTCTGGCGGAAGATGCGCAGCATACCACGCGTCGAGACGCGCAAGCACCGCCGCGATGTTTTCCTCGAGCAACGGCTTCGGTTCGCCGGGCGGCCGCTTCGGCGGCTCCTTATCCGGCATCGCCGGCTTTGTAATTCGTCGCTGCTTCGAGCACGTCGTTGGGAGGATCCCAGCTACCGCTAAGGCTCCAGCCAGCGACGCTCCAACCAACAGCTTACGCCGACTCCAATTCATAACGGCTGGATTGGCAGAGACTTACTAATGTCAGCTTTCCACCCATTCCTGCCACTAGGACGCTCGCGGCGCCTTACCCCCATTGCGGACACCCGCGATGCCGGTAATTTGCCCGACATCCGAGTTCGAGCGTTAACGGCATTCTGGAACCGTGGAGAATGAGCATTGCGTCTGCCAGGTTGGGTTGAGCGAGAAGAGCGGGAGGCGGTGTCGATCGACGCCTCGGTGGTCTTGCAGGATGGACGGACGTTCCCGGCGATGATCCGCGATGTCTCCGCGAACGGCTGCTGCGTGGAATGCGACGAGGTGCTGCCGGTGGCCGAGACCATTCGACTCGATCTCGGCGAGGACAGCATCGAGGCCGAGGTGCGGTGGGCACTCTCCGGGGCGGCAGGATTGCAACTGGTCAACCGGAACGCCGGCGACAAATGGGCCCAGCGCCGGAGATGACCGGGGCGGGTTGAAGCGAACACCGGCAGCGCCTGATTTCAAATAGGTCGACGGGGCCTGTCCTACAGGCGCTCTATTGTGCCATGCTGTGCCAATGCGCCGCCGCACGTCCGGTCCGAACCTCGCTAAGTTGCCCGGCCCTCACGTGGGCACCCGCGCGCACACGCGTGTCACCGTGAACATTGGGAACATTCGAGGTCTGCCAGCGTGAGAATTGCCTGCGTCGGCGCCGGTCCCGCCGGCCTCTACTTCGCCATTTCGATGAAGCTGCGCGACCCGTCGCACGACGTCACCGTCTTCGAGCGCAATGCGCCAGGCGTGACCTTCGGCTGGGGCGTGGTTTTCTCCGACCAGACGGTCGAGAACTTGCAGGCCAACGACCCGAAGTCCGCGAAGATCATCGCCGACGAATTCGCGCACTGGGACGATATCGACGTCCACATCGGTGGCGAGACGATAACGTCATCCGGCCACGGCTTTATCGGGATCGGCCGCAAGCGGCTGCTGGAAATCCTGCAGGACCGCGCGCGCGAACTGGGCGTAACAATCGAATTCAATGCCGAGTGCGATCCGGCCGATCCGAAGTGGCGCGATTACGACCTCGTCATTGCTTCGGACGGGATCAATTCGCGTTTCCGCGATGCCTATGAAGATGCGTTCGGGGTCGACGTCGACGTGCGCGCGAACAAGTTCGTCTGGCTCGGCACCCGCAAGGTCTTCGACGCTTTCACCTTCGCATTCGAAGAAACCGAGCATGGCTGGATCTGGGCGCACGCCTATCGCTTCGCGCCCGACTGCTCGACCTTCATCGTCGAATGCTCGGAAAACACCTGGCGCAAGTTCGGATTCGACCGGATGGACCAGGCCGAAGCCATCGCGGTGTGCGAAAAGCTGTTCGCGAAATATCTCTACGGCCACAGCCTGATGTCGAACGCGGCGCATCTACGTGGGTCGGCGGCATGGCTGAACTTCCGCCGCATCAAGTGTGAGCGCTGGTCGGCGGGCAACGTCATTCTGCTCGGCGATGCCGCGCACACGGCGCATTTTTCAGTGGGCTCCGGCACCAAGCTTGCGCTCGAAGATGCGATCAAGCTCGCCGACGTGCTCAATCGGCCGGGTCTCAGCCTCGAAGCGGCGATGGACGAGTACGTCGCCGAGCGGAATCTCGAAGTCCTGAAGCTGCAGAACAGCGCGCGCAACTCGACCGAATGGTTCGAGACGCTGGAACGCTACACCCATTTCGAACCGCTGCAGTTCGCTTACTCGCTCCTCACGCGTAGCCAGCGCATCAGCCACGAGAACCTCCGCCTGCGCGATCGCGAATGGTTGGAAGGTGCCGAACGCTGGTTCTGGAAACGCGCGACCGATGGAAGGTCGAACAAGACCGCGCCGCCGATGTTCGCACCGTTCAAGTTGCGCGAGATGACACTGGAGAACCGCATCACCGTGTCGCCGATGGCGATGTACTCGGCGGTCGACGGTACGCCCAACGATTTCCATTTCGTGCATTACGGCGAGCGCGCGATGGGCGGCGCGGGCCTCGTCTTTACCGAGATGACGTGCGTGTCGCCGGAGGGCCGGATTAGTCCGGGCTGCACCGGCATGTGGAGCGATGAGCACGTTGCCGCATGGAAGCGCATCGTCGATTTCGTGCACGGAAATTCAAAGGCGAAGATCTGCCTTCAGCTCGGTCATTCGGGCGCGAAGGGCTCGACGCGCGTTGGCTGGGAAGAGGACAATGCCCCGCTTCCCGACGGCAACTGGCCGATCATGGCCGCGAGCGATGTGGCGTGGTCGCCGGTCAACCAGGTGCCGACCCCAATGTCCCGCAAGGACATGGACGAGGTTCGCGACCAATTCGTCGCCGCCGTCCGGATGGCCCTCGATGTGAATTTCGACATGATCGAACTTCATGCGGCGCACGGCTATCTGCTGTCGGGCTTTCTCACGCCGCTGCAGAATAAGCGCACCGACGAATACGGCGGGTCACTCGAGAACCGCCTGCGCTACCCGCTCGAAGTCTTCACCGCGATGCGGGATGCTTGGCCGTCGGATCGCCCGATGTCCGTCCGCATTTCCGCGACCGACTGGGCCGGTGATCAGGGAATTACTCCAGACGAGGCAGTCGAGATCGCGGACGCTTTCGCCCGCGCCGGCGCCGACCTCATCGACGTTTCTGCGGGCCAGACCTGGACCGGCGCGCAACCCGTTTACGGCCGCATGTTCCAGACCCCGTTCAGCGACAAGCTCCGCAACGAAGCCCGCCTCGCCACGATGGCGGTCGGCAACATCTACGAGCCGGACCATGCCAACTCGATCCTCGCGGCGGGTCGCGCCGATCTTGTGGCTCTAGCGCGGCCTCACCTCATCGACCCGTTCTGGACGCTGCGTGCGGCCGCGCAGCTGGGTTACCGCGACGTGCACGTGCCGCCGCAATATCTCAATGGAATGAGCCAGCTCGCCCGGAACCTGAAGCGCGAGGCGGAGATGGCCGCCGCGCTTCGCGTCTAGCGTCGAAAGGGAGCGTCACCCAAAGCGAGAGTTTCAGTCTGCCCGCCGATCCACAAGCGGTCGCCTTCGTGGTCGATGTACGCCCGCCCGCTCCGACCGAGCTGCGTCCCCTGCGCCGTGACATAGGGCGGATGACCGCGGCCGGATCGGATCATCCATTCGGCAGCGGAGGCCTGGAAGCTTCCGGTCACCGGATCCTCGACGATCGCACCGACGTGATTGCTGAAAAACGTCCGCAACTCGAACGCCAGATCATGGCCATCGGGATATGGCCCGATCACGCCAACATCCATCCGCCGCGGATAGGAACTGACCGGTTCGAGAGCGAGGACCTCCTCCGCCGACCCGAGCAAGATGCCGAGCCAGCCCGGACCGTTGTCGACCCACTCCGCTTCCACGATCTTCGATCGGTGGATGTTGAGGAAGTCAGCGACCTCCGCGACCGAAGATTCCTCCACCGCTCCGGTATGGATTAGCGGAGGCGCTTCGAATGCCCAGCGGCCGCCGCGACGCTCGACGGTGATCAACCCGGCTTCGCATTCCTGGATCACGCGGTCCTTCGACGAACCGGTCCGCTCCGCCACGCGTGGCAAGTGCCCAGCGTCGGATGGCCGGCGAACGGCAGCTCGCGCTCGAGAGTGAAGATGCGAACGCGGTAATCGGCTTCGTCAGTTGTCGGCGGCAGAAGGAACGTCGTCTCCGACAGGTTCATCCACCGCGCGATCTGCTGCATCGTCTCGGTATCGAGACCCTGGCCGTCATAGACCGCTACCGGATTGCCGGTGAACGGGCCGCTTCCGAAGACGTCGACAAGCTGGAACGTGATGCTCATTGCACTTCTCCTGTCCCAGCCCGCGAGCCGAATACCGCCCGCGAATGCTGTCGGCAACTAAGCCGACCAGCCTCCGCCGAGCGCGCGGAACAGGTTGATTTGAGCGTCGGCGACCTCGCCGTTGACGTCGGCAAGATCCGCTTCGGATTCCGCGAACGTGCGCTCGGCATCGAGCAGTGCAAGCGAGTCCACCACCCCTTCGCGCTGCTGTGCGCGGACGATCTTCGCTGCAACCTCAGCCTCATTGCGGGCCGCCTGCAGTGCTTCGCGGCGGCGAAGCATGTTGGCGTAGGCCGACAGCGCTGTCTCGGTTTCCTCCAGCGAGCGCAGGACGGTTCCGTCGAACAGTGCCAGCGCCTCCTGCGTGCTCGCCTCCGCACCCTGGACACGGGCCCGTGCGCGGGCGTGATCGCTGAACGACCAGCTGATCAGCGGGCCGAGCAGGAAGCCTACTGGGTTGCTCAGCAAATTGCCGAAATTGCCCGCGCTCGAACCAACGGATGCTCCGAGCGTGATCTGCGGATAGAGCTCTGCGGTCGCGACTCCGATCCTAGCGGTCGAGGCCGCGAGACGGCGCTCGGCGGCACGAACGTCCGGGCGCCGAGCCAGAAGCTGCGCGCCATCCCGACGGGAATTGGCTGATCGAGCTTCAGCGAAGAAGTGCGCGCACCGGCCGTTGAGGGAAGTTCGGAAGGTGCGCGCCCGGTCAGCGTCGCCAGTCGGAACAAAGCGGAATCCCGCTCGGCGGCGAGGGCCGGAATTCCTGCCTGTCGCTGGTTTCGCAGCGCCGCGATCCGCGCCGTGTCGAGGCGCGTCGTCTGGCCGATCTCGACCTGCTTCTCGGTAATGCCCAGTGACTCATCGAGCAGCGCGACGATATGCTCGGCGACCGCGAGACGTTCCGCCGCGCTCGACGCATCCGCATAAGCACGCGCCGTGTCCGCAACGATGGCAATCCGCACAGCATCGGCGTCTGCTTCCGCCGCACCGACATCCCCGCTAGCGGCTTCGACTCCCCGCTTCACGCGACCGAACAAGTCGACTTCATAGGCGACCTCAAGGCCGGCATCGAAGCTGGTCGACGCATCGGAATCGCCATTCTCGCGTCCGCGAGTTGCCGAGGCCGAAGCCCCGCCTTGCGGCAGCCGATCGACCTTCACTTCCTTGAGCGAAGCGCGAGCGCGGGCAAAACGCGCAACCGCCGCGCGGATGTCGGTGTTGTGCGCCAAGGCGTCAGCGATAAGCCCATCGAGTACGGGATCCTTGTACAGCCGCCACCAATCGTCCGGCACGGGTGCGAGCGCCTGGACCGCCGGCGACTTAGCCGCCACGAAGGGTCCGGCAGCTGCCGAAGGTGTCGCGGGTTGCGCATACTCAGGTCCGCTTGCGCACGCCGCCAAGGCGAGCGCCAGCGCGATGCTCATTACAGTCTTCATCTCGAGAGTCCCTATTCCGCGGGCAGCAGCATCGGCTGCTGCTCGGACGGCCGGCCGCGACCGCGCGCCAATCGCTCACCGAGCGTGCGCGTCGCCACGTAGAAGACCGGCGTGAAGATGAGGCCGAACGCCGTGACTCCGATCATTCCGAAGAAGACCGCGGTGCCGAGCGCCTGGCGCAGCTCCCAGCCCGGACCGGTCGCCAGCACCAGCGGCAGCGTACCGAGGACGAAGGCAAAGCTGGTCATAAGGATCGGGCGCAAACGCGACCCGGCGGCTTCAACCGCTGCATCGATGGCCGAAAGGCCTCGCTCCTCCGCCTGCTTGGCGAACTCGACGATCAGGATCGCATTCTTCGCGGCGAGCGCGATGAGCACGATCAGGCCGATCTGCGTCAGGATGTTGTTGTCCAGACCGCGCAGGTTCACTCCCGTCATCGCGGCGAGCAATGTCATCGGCACGATCAGGATGATCGCCAGCGGAAGCAGCAGGCTTTCAAACTGAGCCGCGAGCACGAGGAAGACGAACACCACCGACAAGGCGAAGATGACCGCGGCGATGTTGCCGGCAAGCTTCTGTTGGAAGGCAATATCGGTCCACTCGGTCGCGAAGCCCTGCGGCAAGCTCGACGCGAGCCTTTCCATCGTTTTCAGCGATTGGCCGGTCGAATAACCGGGCGCGGTGTCGCCATCGACCTCGACCGCAGGGAAGAGATTGAAGCGCGTGACGCGATACGGGCCCGTCTTGTCCTGGAACGTCGCGACCGTTCCGATCGGCACCATGGCGCCGCTGTTTGAGCGGGTCTTGAGCTGGGCGATGTCGGCTGGATCGTCGCGATACTGAGCATCCGCCTGCGCCGTTACCCGGAAGGTCCGGCCGAGCAGGTTGAAGTCGTTGACGTAGGCGGAGCCGAGATAGACCTGAAGCGTCTCGTTCACACGCTCCGTCGGTACGCCGAGCATGTCCGCCTTGGCGCGGTCGACGTCGGCAAAGACGCGCGGGGTCGCGGTGTTGAACAAGGTGAAGACGTTGGCGAGACCTTTCTCTTGGTGGGCCTGGCCGATCAGCTGCTGGGCAGCCTGCTCGAGAGCCTGGTAACCGGCGCCGCTGCGATCCTGCACGATCATGCGATAGCCGCCGCCGTTGCCGACGCCTTGGATGACGGGCGGCGGGATGACGAACACGAACGCTTCGTCCATGTCGGCGAGCGCAGCGCGCATGTCGTTCTCGATATTAAGCTCGGTGCGGTCAGTACCCGCCCGCTCCTCGAACGGCTTGAAGGTGACGTAGGCTGCGCCGGCGTTGGAAGCCTGCGTCCCCGACGCTCCGTCGAAACCGGAGAACATCACCGCCTGGTCGACTCCGGGCACCTTCAGCAGCTTGGCCACAGCCTTCTTCAAGACTTCGTCGGTGCGCTCGATCGAGCTTCCCGGCGGAAGTTGGATCGCGGCAAGCGCGTAGCCCTGGTCCTGCGCGGGGATGAACCCGCCCGGCGTGTACCAGAACACTCCGACGGTCAGACCGACGAGCCCGGCATAGGTTGCCAGAGCCCGCTTCGGCGCCCGGAGGACCCGGCGCGTAAAGCTCCTGTACCAATTGCTGAGCTTGCCGAAGCCGGTGTTAAAGCGATCGCCCGCCCGATGGACGAAGCCCATGATACCCGACTCCGCGCGATGCTTGCTCTTCGGCTTCAGCAGCCGCGCCGCAAGTGCGGGAGACAATGTCAGCGAAAGCAGCAGCGAGATGACCGTCGACGCTGCAATCGTCACCGCGAACTGGCGATAGAATTCGCCCGTGATTCCGGTGAGGAACGTGACCGGGACGAACACCGCGCAAAGCACGAGGACGATGGCGACGAGCGCGGTCGAAACCTCGTCCATCGACTGATGCGCCGCTTCCTTTGGACTGAGGCCGTGTTCGAGGTTGCGTTCGACATTTTCGACGACGACGATGGCATCATCCACCACAATGCCGATCGCCAGCACCAGGCCGAACATCGACAATGTGTTGAGCGAGTAGCCGAGCGCGGCAAGCACTGCGAACGAGCCGATCAGCGACACCGGGATGGCGATGATCGGGATAACCGCGGCACGCCAGCTTTGCAGGAAGACGATGATCACAAGAACGACGAGGATAAGCGCTTCGAGGAGCGTTTCCTGCACCGCCGTCATCGACTTGCTGATGAACTCGGTCGGGTTCCAGATGATGCGATATTCGAGGCCCTTCGGGAAAGTCTTGGACGCCTCAGCGAGCTGGGCCTTGACGCCCTCCGCAGCGGCGAGCGCGTTGGTTCCCGGCCGTTGGGTGATGCCGAGGATCACCGAGTCCTTGCCCGAGAGGTAGGCGTTGACCCCGTAATCCTCGGCACCGAGCTCGACGCGTGCGACATCGCGAAGACGCGTGATTGCGCCAGATGCCGAATCGGTCCTGATGATGATGTTGGCGAACTCGTCGGCCGTCTTGAAGCGGCCCTGGGTCTCGACGTTAAGCTGTTGCGCAGCGCCCGTGTCGAAGGGCGGCTGGCCCACGGTGCCGGCCGCAACCTGGACGTTCTGGCTGCGCAGCGCACTCACGACCTCGCCGGCGGTCAGGCCAAGCGTCGAAGCCCGGCCCGGATCGATCCACACGCGCATCGCATAATCGCGGGCGCCAAAGATTGAGACGTCGCCAATACCGTCGACGCGCGACAGTCGGTCCTTGAGCTGCGTCAACGCGTAGTTCGACACGTAGCCGCGATCGAGCGAACCGTCGGGCGACAGAACGTTGACCGCCATCAGCCATGACGGCGAGGTCTTGCGAACGACGACACCCTGCCGGCGCACGTCCTCAGGCAAGCTCGGCGTGGCGAGGGCGACGCGGTTCTGAACGAGCACTTGCGCGGTATCGAGGTCGGTGCCGAGCTTGAACGTAACGGTGATCGTGACGCGCCCGTCACCGGTCGACTGCGACGACTGATAGAGCATGTTGTCGACGCCGTTGATCTGCTGTTCGATCGGCGCAGCGACGGTGTCCGCGACGGTTTCGGCGGACGCACCGGGATAGAAAGTGCTGACCGTGACCGTTGGCGGGACGACGTTCGGGAACTGCGACACGGGCAGCCCGAAGTAAGCGAACGCACCGACGATCGTGATGATGATCGCGATGACGCCGGCAAAGATCGGCCGTCGGATGAAGAAGTGACTGAACTGCATGTTAGAGAACTCTCTTATCGAGCCGCCAGCGTCGCCTGGGAGGCGGAGGGCGACTGCGACTGGGCCGGTGCCAACGGTGCGGCGGCCGGATGAACTTTCGTCACGCGCGCCTTTACCTTGGCACCGGGCATAGCGAACTGGACGCCCTGCACGACCACCCGGTCGGCAAGACTCAGGCCGCTGCGAATGACCCGGAGGTCACCAACCAGCGGTCCGGTTTCAACCGGCTTCGCGGCGACGGTATCGTCCCGCCCGACGACAAGCACGATCTTGCGCGCCTGATCGGTGCGGATCGCCGCGTCCGGGACGAGCAATGCCGGAGTCGTGCCGCCGTCCGCGAGCCGCATGTTTCCGAACATGCCCGGGTCAGGAAGTAATCCGGGTTGGGAACGACGGCGCGAGCACGAATGGTGCCCGAGTTCTGGCTGATGCCATTGTCGGTGAAATCGAGACGGCCGGTGCGGCTGTACGTGGCCTCATCCTGAAGCCTGATCTGCGCGATGTCGCCTTGCTCACCCGCGGACCGCTGACGCGAATCCTTGAGATACAGGGACTCGGGCACGTCGAACGTGAAGTAGATCGGGTCCAGGGCGTTGATTGTGGTCAGCAAGGTTCCACCGTCCACGCCGGATGCGACGAGGTTGCCCGCGTCGATCTTGCGGTCCGAAATGCGTCCACTGATCGGCGCCCGAATCTGCGTGAACTCTACGTCGAGAGAGCGCTGCTGAACGCGAGCCTGAGCAGCCGCGAGCGCCGCACGGGCCGTCTGCACCTGCGCCGTCAATTGGTCGACATTGGCCTGCGACACCGCATTGGCTTCAAGCAAGCGACGGGCACGGCCGAGATTGGTCTCCGCCAGCGCCAGTTGGCTTCGCGCGGTTGCGACGCCGGCGCGGGCTTCGGCGAGCGCTGCCGTGAACGGACGCGGATCGACAGTGAAGAGAAGCTGGCCCTTCTGGACGATCTGGCCATCGCGGAAGTGGACGCCGACGATCTGCCCCGAAACGCGCGGGCGCACTTCGACCGAGCGGCTCGCCTCGAAGCGGCCGACATAGTCATCCCACAGATTCACCTCGCTCTGCAGGGGGGCCGCGACCGTCACCGTGGGGACCGGGGGAGCAGCGGCGGGGGAGGGATCGCTGCTCCAGAGGGTGACGGCCGCGGCTAGGGCGACCAGGGGCGTTCCGACAATCGCGGCACGTTGCCAGAGCGGCCTGCGCGCGAAGCTCAGGCGGACGCGTTGCGCTTCGCCATCGGACGTGACTTTCGAAATCATGTTCATGCTGCGGCCTTTCGCGGCGCGCTGATGGTGGCGTTGATGCAGCTCGCCATCAGCTCGTACTGATCCGGCGAGAAGCCGGCGGAGAGGAATTCGGCGATGTCACGACCGGGGACCGTGAAGCCGTAGTGCCAGGTCAGCACCGCCATCCGGCGGAGCGCTTCGAGGCGCGGGTTGGCGAGTTCGGGTTACCCCGGCCAATCATCCAATTGTAGAACTTGCGCACGCGACCGGCTGCGCGGATCGTCCACAGCCGATCGATGCGGGCAAGGCGGATGATGGACCACTCGAGCTTGGAGAAGTCGGGCGTCGCCGAGGCCAGCGCCGGGAGCGCGATCGGCTGGGCGTCTTGCGCATCGATTCTTGCCAGATAGGCCATGTCATTCTCCCTCATTTTTCTGGGCAAGCCTCTCCGTCCGCCGGACCACCGTCTCGACGCGAGTGCTTTTCCCAGGCGCAGAAATCCGCTCACTGAAACGCGAGGTCTCAGCGTGGACTGCTAATGAATCTTCGAACCCTTTTTGCGGGGGTCAGGCCCGCGGAAGACGGGAGGGCGTTCGCGACACCTTCCCGCTTTCTGTACTGCTCAGTACAAAGTCTGCTAACCGACGTCAAGAAAAATTCTGTACCGGCCGATAAAATAATTTGCGTTAGTTATAAATCAGGCGCTCGGCCAAAGGGCGAGGCCGCTTTCGACCAGCCGGTCGAGCTCATCGCGAGTCGCGCCCTGGCTTGCCTGGACGGAGATGCCCTGGAGCATGGCGATCAACACCCGCATGAGGCCTTCCGAATCAACGTGGGATGGGAGGTCGCCCTCCTGCTTGGCGCGATCGAACCTCTCCATCAACGCGCGCTTGGCGGCTTCGCCTCGCTTGACGACATCCTCGCGTACCGATTGCGAATCGGGCCCGCAGGCAACCGAAGTGATGACGCCCATGCACCCGTGCGGTTCGTCGTAGGCCATCACATTGTCGACGGAGCCGCGCAGCATCACCTCGGCGACGCCGCGTGCAGTCGGTTGCTCAAGCGCCTGTCGAATGTAGGCGAGCTTTTCGGTTTCGTAGAGGTCGAGCGCCTTGCGAAACAACGCGTCCTTGTTGCCAAACGCCGCGTAGAGACTCGGCCGGGTGATCCCCATCGCTTCCGTCAGATCGGTGAGCGACGTGCCATCGTAACCCTTCTCCCAGAAGACGCGCAGCGCCTGCGCAAGAGCACGATCGACGCAGAATTCGCGGGGGCGTCCTCGGCAGGGGCCGGTCCCCTCGGATATCACTTCAGGCTTATTCATATCGCGCGGTACATAATACGGTTTCGTGAAAAATCCAGTGCCATCCTCTACGGTTCCGTTCAGCTCACCTCGATATCCCTTGCGGCAAAGGCGAGGCGAAGTGCTTCGGACAAGCTGTGGACGGCGAGCTTGGCCATGAGATTCGCCCGATGGATTTCGACCGTGCGCGGACTGATGCCGAGATCATAGGCGATCGTCTTGTTGGGAAGGCCGTCTGCGAGCCCATCCAGGACTTCGCGCTCCCGTGGCGTCAAAGCTTTCAATCGAATCGCCGCATCACGGCCGCGATCCAACCGAGCGTCGGCGCGCTGGAGCACCGCTTCACCCGCGCCCAGTGCTGTAAGCAGGGTTGCCTTGTCGAACGGCTTTTCGATGAAATCCACCGCGCCGGCCTTCATGGCCCGGACAGATAAGGGACGTCGCCGTGACCGGTCATGATGATCACCGGCAGCGCGTTGCCTCCTTCATTCAACGCTTCCTGAACCTGCAGGCCGTCCATCCCCGGCATGCGAATGTCGAGCAAGATGCAGCCCGGATCCAGCGATTTCAGCTCCTTCAGAAGGTCTGCGCCACTCGCGAAAGCATTTACTCGGAAACCCGAAGTCTTGAGCATGAATCCTACCGATCGCCTGACCGAATCGTCGTCGTCGACCAGGTGAACGACTTTCGGTGCCTCACTCATTCGCCGGCTCCCACAATTGGAAGGGTGAAATGAAATACGGTCCCGGCGCCCTCATTCGGCTCGAACCAGATCCGGCCGCCATGCGATTCGATGATGGTCCTGCTGATCGACAGGCCGACGCCCATTCCCGTCGTCTTCGAGGTGATGAAAGGCTGGAAGAGCTGGCCCGCTACAGATTCGGCAATGCCAGTTCCCGTGTCTTCGACCGTCACGGTCACCATCCGGTCCGGACCGGATTCCGTCCTGATCGTCAAGGACCTCTCCGGGCTATCGATCATTGCGTCGACGGCGTTGCGGATCAGGTTGGTCAGCACTTGCTGGATCTGGATGCGATCGACCGGGACGTCATCGAGATCCGGAGCCAATTGCAGCTGCACTTCAATGCCATGCTCCCGAGAGCCCACGAGAGCGAGTGCGCTCGCTTCGGTGACGAGGCGATTGACAGATTCCGGAGCGCGCAGTGACTCTCCATGGCTGACGAACTCGCGCAGCCTACGCACGATTTGCCCCGCTCGGACGGATTCCTTGGCGGCCTCAACAAGCGCTTCGCGCAGGAGCGCATCATTTTGGTGGGCGCCTTCGGGAATGAGGTCGCGTGCCGCTTCGCAATAGTTGGCGATGGCGGTCAACGGCTGGTTCAGTTCATGCGCCAACGAGGACGCGAACGAGGCCATTTCGCTCAACCGTCCGACATGAGCGAGCTCGGACTGGAGGTCGCGCAGGCGCAGCTCCGTCTGCCGCCGTTCGCTGATGTCATGGATGAAGCCTGTGAAGATCCGCTGGTCGCCCATCGCCGCTTCGCCCACGGCAAGCTCGATAGGAAATGTGTAGCCGTCGCGATGCCGGGCGGTCGTCACGCGCCCGATGCCGATGATCTTGCGCTCACCCGTTTCGCGATAATCCCGGATATACTTGTCGTGCCGCTCGCGATCCGGTGAGGGCATCAGCATGGAGACGTTCTCGCCGACAACGTCACCTTCGGAATAGCCGAACATCTTTTCCGCCGCTGCGCTGAATGACAGGATGCGGCCATGATCGTCGATGACAATCATGGCGTCAGGAACTGTCGCCAGGATCGATCGAAGGAGAGTCTCGCTCTCCCCGACCAGGGTCGGACGGCTCATGTCACGAATGATAGCATCAAGCTCCGGAATGGCTAAGGCCGCTCGAGGATCTGGCGGCCGGAATCATTGATGCTGGCGACACTGAACGCTTCGTTGCCGCCCGGGCCTTCGATCGAAACCCTTTCATTCAAGCGCAACGGAACGGCGGGGATCCGCGCTAGCTGCCCGGCCTTGTCCAGCCAGCGAAGCCGCCAATGACCGTTCTCGCGTTCGACCCGGCCATGCATATCCGGCTCGGACGCCCAGAATCTGGCGACGGTCGCCCTTGCCGGATTGGAAGCTATGGCTTCGGCATCGATCCTGCCGTCTGCGTCGAGTGGCACGCGCAAGAGATAAGCCTTGCTCGCCGAGGCCCGCGAAGAGCCGCGACACTGCGCGAGCTCAAGCCGGACGATCTTCCAATTCATCGGATCGGAATATGCCGGGCGCTCGCGGACGCGATATACGCAAAGCCCCGTACTGGTTTGCCACGCTCATTCCGAAGGCGTGTCGGGCGGCTCCAGCTCGAACGATACCCGGTGCCCGAAGGCGACGCGATAATCGAGCACAGAGAGGTATCTGCACCTGGCCCGCATGACAGCTGCATCGGCTGCGGTCGGAAGGTCGAGGCCGGATAGATTGGGGTGGCGTTCCGTGAGAAGTTTCCAGGCCTGGGCCTTCTCGGTCTGGTCGATCACTTCGGCAGCTTCCGCGCCGGCGTAAACGGCCTGCAATACATCGAGGCCGACCGGTTCATGGCCTACAGCGATCGCTACACGAGTGTCCGTACGGATGTTGGCGAGCTTCTGGCTGGACCGGAACACCACGAAGTAAATCGAAAAGCCGAGATTCGCGTATCCCACGATGGTGTTCTGCGGCCATCCGTCCGGGCGGTTGGTAGCGACTGCCATGATACGGTGCGAGTCCAGGATGCGGATAGCCTCGTCTTGGGCCGCGCGTTTGTCAGATGACATTAGATGTCGCCGACATGTTCGCGGTCGAGTCGTCACGCATTTCCGGCTTTGCCGTCAGCCAGTTCCAAATCAGAGCGAACACCGATCCGAACAGGAAACCGGCAGCGAAAGTGATTGCAACCAACGTTGCCGCAGTCTCGAAAGCGAATGGCGCCAGGTCATAGTCGAGCTGGATGAAATGCAGTCGCAGGACGAAGTTCATGAACGCCTTGGCCCAGCCAGCAGCGACCATCGCGACCCACATCGAATGCCAAAGTGCGAGAACCGCGCCGACGGACAGGCCCGCCTTCGTTGGGTTGATGTGACGCATGGAAGAGTCTCCTCGCAGATCAGTGCATCGTCACGATTGAAACCGGGCATTCGCGAAGCAGGTCGCGGGTGACACCGCCGAACAGGAACTCGCCCGCGCGACTGTGACTGTACCCACCCATCACCAGATAAGCGCAGCCCTTGCTCCTGGCGTAGGCCACGATGTCAGCCGCTGGTGAATAGGTGATCTGCCGTTCATCGAAGTCGGCATGGATCCCGTGCCGCGAAAGATATTCGAGTAGCTGCGTGTTCGGGAATTGCGCCGGCTTCGATTCAACGAACCGGACGACCTTTACTTTCGGTGCTAGCTTGAGAAGTCCGATGGCCCCCCGGACCGCGTTCGCCGCCTCGACGCTTCCGTTCCAAGCGATGACGGCGGGCCAATCAAACTCGGCAATTGGCACTTGGTCGCCCGGGATGAGGATAGGCGTGCGCGATTCAGCGATCAAACGGTTGATGAGATACGAACCGCCAAGGCCGAAATCCGGAGCGCTATGCTCCCGACCGACGATCACGAGGTCAGCCAGGGAGGCATGTCCGATGACGGCAGCCGCAAGGGGGAAGTTACAGACTGGTAGTCCCAGCTGACATCTTCATTCCGCAGACGTTCTTGCACGCTCGCCTGGACCGCTCGTGCCTGATCCTCGAGCGCCTCGACGAGCTGGGCACTCAGGTTCATCCCGCCGTAGGCGTCCACGAACGTGTAGGCCTCGATCGGAACGACGTGGAGAAGCTGGAGATGGGCCGTGCAGGCTCTTGCGATCGAAAGCGCGGCTTGCAGCCGATGCTCGAGATGGCTGTCGTCATGGACATGGAGCAAGATGGATTTGATACCACCCTGCGCGCGGACACATCCCGTCTCACTCTTCAGTGCCGGCGCCGCTTCTGTGACGAGCATGTTCATCTCCTTGGCAATCGGAAAATGCGGTAGGATTCTCTGCCTACCGTCACGCTGGTGCCATCAGGAATTTCACGTAAGCCCCTCTTCTGGGCGAGGGTTCCGTAGCTTTACGTATTCGTCGCTCGGCAACCGGGGGCGTATACCCAATTTGCCTCCCGGAGGATCCCAGACTCCCCTTCCCCACTCCGGGAGGTTTGCTCCCAGGGACGCTGCTTCTCAGGGAATCTCCCGATTCCGCTCCGCGCCGCCGGAGCCATAGCGTCTCCGCCAACACGCGCCGGATTCGGTGTGAGGCAGGAGCAGATCCGTTGGCAAATGAAGTCGCTGGGGCACAGGAAAAACCCTATAACATCTTGTTCATCCTGACTGACCAGGAACGCCACTTCCGGCCCGGCGAGCTGCCTATCGGTTTCGAGCTCCCGGCCCATGAACGCCTGCGTAAAACCGGCACCTATTTCACCAACCACCGCATCGCATCGTGCGTCTGCACGTCTTCCCGGTCGGTCATCTACACCGGCCAGCATATCCAGAAGACGAAGATGTTCGACAACACGAACTTCCCGTGGATCCAAAGCCTCGATTCTGACAAAGCGACCATCGGCGACATGCTGCGCGAGGCCGGATACTACACCGCCTACAAGGGCAAGTGGCACATGACCAAGGAGTTCGAGGAGGTTAACGAACTCGGCTCCCGACCAAGATCTTCACCGCCGAAATGGAGGCCTACGGTTTCTCCGATTACTTCGGCATCGGCGACATCATCGCGCACGAGCAGGGCGGATACCTGCACGACGGCATTACCGCAGCGATGGCCGGCAGCTGGATGCGCGGAAAGGGCCGCGAACTCGCGAGCAAGAGCAAGCCGTGGTTCCTTGCGGTGAATTTCGTCAATCCGCACGACGTCATGTTCTTCGACACGACCGATCCAAGCACGCCTCCCGGTCCGCAACCGGGCATCGCCCCCATCCGCCGCAATCCGGACGATCCGCTCTACGCGAAGGAATGGGAGTTCGACCTTCCAGCCACACACTATCAGCCGCTTGACGAAGCCGGCCGCCCGCCCTGCCATAGTGATTACATCCAGTCGCACGACGTGCTGGTCGCGCAGGTCGCCCAGGCGACGACGGAGCCTGGCGCAGACGTCACAACAATTACCTCAATTGCCTGCGCGATGCGGATCGCAATATCGCTGCAGTGCTCGCGGAGCTGGACGCGTCGGGCCTGGCCGACCGCACGATCATCGTGCTGACCGCCGATCACGGCGACATCGACGGCGCCCACTTCCTGCATGCCAAGGGAGGCACTGCATATCGCGAACAGAACAATGTGCCGCTGATCATCGTCCACCCGGACATCCAGGGCGGCAAGGAATGCCGCGCGCTGACCTCCCACCTCGACATTGCGCCGACGTTGATTTCCATGACTGGCGCCGCGGCCGAGAAGAAGGACGCGATCAAGAAGACCCTCCCGGGCAAGGACATCAGCCCGGCACTGGCGAAGGGCGATGCGGCCGGCATCAACGATGTTCGGGACGGCGCGCTCTATAATTTCAACATGCTCGCCTACGTCGACGGAAACTTCGCCCACCGCGCGCTGGAATTCCTTCACAAGGGTGGCAATCCGAAGACGCTCAAGGAGAACGGGATCGTTCCCGACTTGCGCAAGCGCGGCGCGATCCGTGCGGTCTTCGACGGGCAATACATGTTCGCCCGCTACTTCTCGCCGATGCAGCACAACCGTCCGGGCACACTCGAGCAAATCCACGCTTTCAACGACATCGAACTTTACGATCTCGAAGCTGACCCGCTCGAAGCGCGCAATCTCGCCGCAGGTGACAAGCCTGCGAACGACCTGATCCTCGCAATGAACGACAAGATGACGAAGCTCATCGACGACGAGGTCGGCGAAGATCCGGGCGGAATGATCCCCCGGGCGTCGAAGGCGGCTGGGAAGTGTCCGCCGAGACCATGAAGGGCTTCTAGATAATGCGGTCCCTGAGAGAGGCGCTCGCCGCGCCTTCCGGCATGCTGGGTCAGCTCATGACGGCCGCATTTTGGAATCTGCTTGCCCTGGTCCTGCTGCTAGCGATCAATTTCCTGTTCCTCTCCCCGGCCGGCTTGCAGCCATCGGGAGCCAAGGCAATCAAGCTGTCGGGATCGCTGCTGACACGCTGAAAATGCTCATTTTGGTCAATCGGCGGACGTATGTTCGCCGTGCCACGCGAACTCAGGGAATCCCCCGATTCCGCAAGCATAGTGACTGTCGCAATTCGATGCGGTGCTGATCCGATCAGCGTGATTTCAGGAGCAGAACCGTGGCAACGAGAGCCTCAATCCGACTGGGAGAAACCCCCAGCAATACCGATAGCGCTCTGCGGCGCTTGATCGTCGCCGGCACGATGGGGGCCTGCGCAATCCTCGCCACCCCAGCGCTCGCGCAGGATGCCGCACCGGCCGCGGCCCCTGCACCGGCCGCCGCACCCGCGGCAGCGCCGGACCGTGATCCGGAAGCGATGGCCGCGCTGGAGAAGATGGGCGCGGCGCTCCGGAAGCTGGAAGTCGCTGAAGTCCACTCCGACGTCACTTCGGAAGAAGTTTTGAGCTCCGGACAGAAGCTGCAATTTGGCGGTACGACGACGCTCATTGTCCAGCGTCCCGACAAGCTGCGAGCGACAATTCATTCAGCGCGGCGCGATCGGGAGATCTTCTATAACGGAAAGACGCTGACGATCTTCGCGCCGAACCTCGGCTTCTTCGCCAGCTTCCCCGCCCCGGGAACGATCCGGGAGATCATCGATCTCGCCGACAGCAAGTATGACATTGCCATCCCGCTGTTCGAGCTGGCCGACTGGGGCACCGATCCGAAAGTCGTCGAGCGTGTGCAGACGGCCTTCCGCGTGGGCGCCGACAGCGTGAACGGCAAGATCTGTACGCATTACGCCGTTCGACAGCCGGCGATCGACTGGCAGGTCTGGCTGGACGAAGGCGGGAGCGGCCTTCCGTGCAAGCTGGTGGTAACCAATCGCGAGGATCCCGCAATGCCGCAGTACACGGCGGTCTATACCTGGGTCCCCGCCAAAGCGGCCAAGGCAGCAAGTTTCACCTTCAGCCCGCCCAAGGGAACCCACGAGATCGCGATCGCGACCATGCCTGACGACGCTGCAGCCGCAGCGAAGGGAGACAAGTGATGAAGATGACCGCACTCAAGACTTTGGCCATTGGCGGCTCCTTTCTCGCCCTTGCGACCCTCTCAGCCTGGGAAGCGGACGCACGGGGCCGGGTCAGCGGCTCCGTCGGAATGTCTGCCGGAGGCCGCCGCGGCGGCGTGAGCGCCTCCGTCCATGGCTCGCCGTCACGCGACATGTCCGTGCGCAGTTCGTCGCGCAGCAACATCAACTCGAGCGGCCGTTACAACGGAAACTACAACGGCAATCACAACACTAACATCAATCGCAACGTGAACGTCGATCGCGACGTCAACATCGATGTCGACCATCACTACGATTACGATTGGGGCGATCACTATCACCCGGTTGCGCGTGCCGCGGTCGCGACCACGGCAGCCGTTGCGACGGCGGCCGTCATCGGCAGCTACTATCGCACGCTGCCCGCTAATTGCGTGACCGTCTACCGCGGCTCGGTGATCTACTATCAGTGCGGCAGCGTCTGGTACCAGCCCAGCTATTACGGCAGCAGCGTCCAATACGTTGTGGTGACCGCGCCCTAGTTGGGTGCGGCGCCAGCGAGTTCGAACTTTAGTAGGAATGAGCGCCTAGTCGCTATTCGGCGACAGGCGCTCATCCCGCTTTTTTCTGCACGCAATCCGCGTCCGCGTCAGGAGTCGGCGCGTGCCTTGAGGACGTGGCGGTGAAGATATCCGCCCACAAGCCCGCCGAGGATCGGCGCTAGCCAGAATAGCCAGAGCTGCTGAATCGCTTCCCCTCCCTCAATCAGTGCCGGCCCGGTGCTGCGCGCGGGGTTCACCGACGTGTTGGTGATCGGGATGCTGATGAGGTGGATGAGCGTCAGGCAGAGCCCGATGCTGATCGGCGCAAAGCTGGCTGTTGCCGCGTCTTCCGTCGAGCCGGTGATGACAATCAGAAAGAAGCAGGTCAGCAGCACCTCAGCCGCGAAGCATGAAGCCAACGAAAAGCCCCCTGGCGATCGATCCCCGAAGCCATTGGTCGCGAGGCCTGTGACCTCGCCAGCCCCCGACGCAATATAATAGAGAGCGGCGGCAGCCAGAGTCGCGCCCACGACCTGCGCAATTACATAAAGCGGAATGTCCTTGCCGGGGAATCGTCCGGCCGCCCACAACCCGCGGTCACCGCTGGATTGAGGTGGCAACCCGAAATCCGCCCGATCGTAAACGCCATCGTCAGGACAGTGAGCCCGAACGCAAGCGCCACCCCGGCAAACCCGATACCAAGATCCGGAAAGCCCGCGGCATAAATTGCCGCTCCGCAGCCACCGAACACCAGCCAGAATGTTCCGATCAGTTCCGCAAGTCCCTTTTGCATGTTCATTTTTCCCGCTCTCCTTTCGCCGAACAACTTAAAGCCATTCATTGGCCGGTATATCAGGGCAGACCCTCTGAATTGAGCGATTTTGGACAATCGGGTTCGACGCATCTCCGGCCCATCAGCTCGATCTGAGACCTGATTCGATAGCTGCTTTTTGCGGACTCGCGAGAAGGAGCCCGCTGGCACTTTTCGGGCCATGAAGCGATACGTGTCCGATGTTGGATGTGCCGCCGCCACCCCCAGAAATCATCGTCGTCACGGGTAGGGCATTGTCCGACCCGATTTCCAGCCGCGCCTTCCAGACCCACGTCATTGATAGTGGAGAGCTGCGCGATGCGCCGTCGCAACAGTTGGACGAAATCCTGAAGCGGGTCGCGGGGCTGCAACTGTTCCGCCGTTCTGATTCGACCAGCGGCCATCCAACGAGCCAGGGTGTGACTCTGCGTGCGCTAGGCGGAAATGCATCGAGCCGGGCGCTGCTGATCCTGGACGGAGTGCCGCAGGCGGATCCGTTCGGCGGTTGGGTAAACTGGGCGGCCTATGATCCCGCTGGACTGGAATCCGTCAGCGTCACCCGCGGCGGTGGAAGCGTGCCTTACGGCTCCGGTGCACTCGCGGGGTCATCGAAATGCGCAGCCTGACAGCGGAAGGCGTTGCAGCGTCGCTCGAAGGGGATCCCGCCAGTCCGTGCGCGGACATGTCTATGCAGGCGCTTCGTTCGGACAATCGCAATTCACGCTGGATACCCAGGCGTCGCGCAGCGACGGCTTCGTTCCGATCACTTCCTCGACACGCGGCACCGTGGATCGGCAGGCCCCCTACCAAGAAGGCAGCATCCGCTCGCGATGGATTACGCCTCTGTCGGGGACGATCGAAGCGCAGGTGGGAGGGCTCGCTTTCGTCGACCGGCGCGATCGGGGAACGGATTTCAGCGGCAACCGAACACGAGGTCTCGATACGTCCCTGCGTTTGGTCGGGCGCGGCGTCTGGCAGTGGAGCGCACTGGCCTACGCGCAGTGGCGAAACTTCCGCAGCAGCTTCGCGAGCGTGACTCAAAACCGCACGACCGTGTCGCGAGCCTCGCTGCAGGACTCGGTGCCTTCGTCTGGATTCGGATTCAGCGCAGAAATTCGGCCGCCGCGATCCGGCGGCGTGGACTTTCGCACCGGTTCAGATGGCAGGATCACCACCGGCGAATCGCGGGAGCTCTACGCGTACGTCGCTGGGCAGCCGACGCGCCGACGAATTGCGGGAGGGAGGACCGAGACGATCGGCCTGTTCGGCGAGGCGAGCTACGAACGCGGACGCCTGCTGTTGACTGCCGGCGGCAGGATCGATCGCTGGACTGTCGAGAACGGCAGCCTGCTCGAGCGACCGCTCGCCGCAGGACCGCCAACGCGGGACGATCACTTCCCCGGCGAAGCGGCACCTTGCCGACGGCCCGCGCTGGCATCCAATATAAGCTCTCGGGAAACGTGGCTCTCAGGGCCGCCGCATATCGAGGTTGGCGGATGCCGACGCTCAATGAGCTGTTCCGGCCGTTCCGCGCGGGTACGGATGCCACCGCTGCAAATCCCCGCCTGAAGCCGGAAAAAGTTGCGGGCGCCGAGGTGGGCGTTGACGTTTCGGAAGGTCCGCTCACCTTTGCGATGACGGCCTTCGCCAACCGTCTCGACGACGCTATCGCCAACGTAACCTTGGGGCGTGGTCCAGGAACCTTTCCAGGCGTCGGATTTGTCGCGGGCGACTATCGGCCGCGCCAGAATGTCAGGGCGATCCAGGTGACCGGCGTGGAAGCGAGCGGACAGGCAAGGCTTGGCCCCTGGACCCTTCACGCCGATGCCAGCCTGACCGACGCCGAGGTCGATGCGACGGCAGCTGCGTCATTCCTCGACGGACTGCGGCCCGCGCAAACTCCGAAGTTTGTCCTCTCCGCGGGGCTGAATGGTCGAAGAATGGGCGGACCGTGTCGCTGCAGGTGCGGCATGTCGGGGCGCAGTTCGAGGACGATCAGAACCAGCGCAAGCTCCGCTCAGCAACCACATTCGACGCGTTCGGCAGCCTTCCACTCTCGTCAACTGTCGAGGTTTTCGCCCGCGGCCAAAACCTTCTCGACAAGACCGTGAAAGCCGGGATCGGCGGCGACGGATCAATCGAACGCGCAACACCGCGGACGGTCTGGATCGGGATCAGGTACCGGGATCGCTGAACGGGCTTGGTCTGGCGGAGACGGAGTCAGTCACTCATCCCCACTGCCGGGTTCGGCCTGCTTTCTATGAATTTCGGCCGTCGTCGCGTCCGTCATCACGCCCGCGGCCGCCACCTGCATCTTGTTCTTCATCCCGTAGATGACAGCGTGATCGCCGCTCTTCATCGCGTCCCAGCCCGCCTTCGCGACGTCCGCGGGATCGTCCTTTTTCGCCTGCCCCACCTTGGTGTCGTCGAGCCCTGCGCGGTGGAAGAACTCCGTTTCGGTCGCGCCGGGCTTGAGGCAGGTGATCGTGAGGTTTGTGTCCTTGAGCTCATTGCCGATCGCTGCAGCAAAGCTGTCCACGAACGCCTTGGACCCATTGTAGACTGCCTGGAATGAACCAGCCATGTGGCCTGCGATCGATCCGGTAATCAGCACACGGCCTTCCCCGCGCTGAACCATGGTCTTCAGAACCGGCTGAATAAGCAACAAGGTGCCGGTGATGTTGGTGTCGATAACATGGCGCCACTCGTCCACCGATTGGTCGAGCCAAGCGTGACCGAGGCCGTGACCGGCATTGGCCACCAGCACGTCGATCGGACGATTGCCTGCCGCATCGAGCAGTTGGCGAACGCCCTGCTCCGTCGACAGGTCGCACTCGATCGACTGGACCTCCACGCCCATGTCCTCAAGCGCTGGACCCGCGTCCACGAAAGGCGTGTCGGCCGCCACCAGCAGGTCGTACCCGTCCTCCGCCGCGAGCTTGGCAAGCTCAAGGCCGATCCCGCTCGAAGCTCCGGTGACGATGGCGAATTTACGCTGGCTCATGAGCGAACTCCCTGAGGGTTTCGACCTCGCCCTTTTCCAGGCCAGGCTTAAGGACGATCTTCGTGTATTCGTTCTGGTCGTCGTGCCAGTGCCGGTACATGTCGGGCGCATCTTCCAGACCAGCATGATGGGACACGAGGAATGTCGTGTTGATTTTCCCCTCCAGAATCATGTCGAGCAGTTGCTTCGAATATTTCTGGACGTGGGTCTGACCGCTTTTCACCGTCAGTCCCTTTTCCATCATCTGGCCAAGCGGGAACTTGTCGGCGAACCCGCCATAGACGCCGGGGATCGAGACGCGCCCGCCCTTGCGGCAGGCGAGAATGGCCTGGCGAAGCGCATGGGGACGCTCGGTCCCCAGGAAGGTGTGGGCCTTCACGGTGTCGAGCACATTGTCGATCGCCATGCCGTGGCTTTCCATGCCGACACAGTCGATCACCGCATCTGGACCGATGCCGCCGGTCATCTCATTAAGAGCCGCGCGAACGTCGACTTCGTTATAGTCGAGGATGTCGGCGCCGAGCTGCTTCGCGAGCTCGAGCCGCGTCGGATAATGATCGATGGCGATCACCCGGTGCGCGCCCATGATGAAGGCCGACTGGATCGCGAAAAGGCCAACGGGGCCGCAGCCCCAGACGGCCACCGTATCGCCCGGCTCGATCATCGCATTTTCGGCCGCCATCCAACCGGTCGGGAGAATGTCGGAAAGGAAGAGGACCTGATCGTCTTCGATGCCGTCGGGAATGACGATCGGCCCGACATCCGAATACGGGACGCGGAGGTATTCCGCCTGCCCGCCGGCATAGCCGCCAGTCAGATGCGCGTAACCGAACGCCGCGCCCATTGCGTGACCCATCAGCACTTCGGACGCGTCGGAGGTTTCCGAGGGATTGCTGTTGTCGCAGGCGCTGAACTGCTGTTTCTGACAAAAAAAGCACTCGCCGCAGCTGATCGTGAACGGGATCACGACCTTCTGGCCCTTCTTCAGCGTACTTTTGGGCCCAACCTCCACGACTTCACCCATATTCTCATGGCCGAGGATGTCGCCGGCGCGCATTCCGGGAATGTAGCCGTCGTAAAGGTGAAGGTCGGACCCGCAGATGGCCGTCGATGTAATGCGGATGATCGCGTCGCGGGGATTGACGATCTCTGGGTCGGGAACGGTGTCGACGCGAACGTCGTGACGGCCGTGCCAGGTTACTGCGCGCATGAAATACTCCTCAGATCCGGGCTTCGGTCGGGGTTTCGGACTTTCGGGCCGATGGCGACGCGTTGACGCTCACCTCGCCCGTCTCGAGCAATTGCTTGAACCGGCGTAGATCGCGGCGCGCCTGCACCGTCGGTTCTCTCTGCAGCAGTTTAGCAATGCCGCGCCCGATGGCTCCGCCGGGCGGGTCGTAGCTCATCAGGAAGCGGACATAGGTCCCGCGCCCGGGTGGGGCGTCTTCGAACTCGATGACACCGGCGGTGTCGATGTCCGACCCCTCTTCGCTTTCCCAGGCCAGCCGCGATCCGGGCACGTCCTCGACGAGACGGCTGACGATCTTCACGTCGCTCCCGGCCGGCCCTTGATCAGCCATTCGGAGCGGCTTTCATCGATGGGCTCCACCTGCCGCACGTTCTCCATGAAAGAAGGGAAGCGGGTGAAATCCTTCCAGATGTCGTAGATTTCCTGCCGGGGCTTTCCGATCGTGACCGTCTTTCCGACGAAAGTTTGGTCGCCCTGCGCTTCCTTTGCAGCATTGCCGCGCAGAACATGGGGCGGAGCATCGCTGCTTGCTTCTTCGCTATTTTCCGATTGCATTTTGCGTCCCCAGACAAAGGCCGCGCCAAGGGTTGCGGCCGCCAGTCCGGCGCCAATCCAGGCACGCGAATTGCTTCCCTGATCCTGCCGGTTTTCGGACATCGACAACCTCCGTCGCATTCCGGCTGTCAACCGAACTGGTCACCGCGAAGTTCCTACGGCTGTTGGGGAATTCCGACGCAGCTAACCTAGGTGAACAGCCGTAGGAACCGTTTCGGCAATCGCAATTTTTAGGGGCTTCTGTGCTGCGCCTTCGCGCAGGTGTCATGCGTACCTGGAGTCCGGATGCGGCGTTCAACCATCGCGATTTGCGCAGCGCTTGCGATGCTCATCGTCATCGCATTGGTGGGCTCCACTCTTATCCGAAAACACCAGCCGGATCTCGGCACTTCGCAGTACGGCACAGGCGCCGCCGAAAAGGCTATCCCTGCACCATCGGCGTCCCCGCCGGACGACGGCAATTGGACCATGCCGGGCAAGGATTACGCATCCACACGCTTCAGCGGCTTAAGTCAGGTCACCCTCAGAACGTAAGCAAGCTGCAGGTCGCTTTCACCTTCTCGACTGGCACGACCGAGGGATTCGAGGCGCCGCCGCTCGTCGTCAACAACACGATGTACGTAATTGCGCCATGGCCGAACAATGTCTTCGCACTGGACCTGACTAGGCCGGGCGCGCCGGCGAAGTGGACCTATGAGCCAAGGCCGGCCGCGGCGGCGAAAGGCGTTGCCTGCTGCGGTCCAGTAAACCGCGGCGCGTTCTACCTGGACGGCAGGCTGTACATGAACCTGCTGGACGGAAGCACGGTCGCGATCGACGCGGACAGCGGCAAGGAAATCTGGCGGACGAAGCTCGGTGACATTCAGAAGGGCGAGACGATCACGATGGCTCCGCTCGTCGCCGAGGGCAAGGTACTCGTCGGCAATTCGGGCGGCGAAATGGGCGTGCGCGGCTGGCTTGCGGCACTCGATGCCGGAAGCGACAAGCTAGCATGGAAAGCCTACAGCACGGGCCCCGACAAAGACGCGCTGATCGGTCCCGAATACCGCCCCCCTATCCGCAGGATCAGGGCACCGATCTCGGCGTCAAGAGCTGGGGTCCCGAACAGTGGAAGATCGGTGGTGGCACCGTCTGGGGCTGGCTCAGCTACGATCCGGTGCTCAAGCTCGTCTATTACGGTACGTCCAATCCTGGTCCGTGGAACGCGGAGCAGCGACCGGGCGACAACAAATGGACCGCGGGCGTATTCGCCCGCGACGTTTCAACGGGCCAAGCGCGCTGGTATTATCACAGCACTCCGCACGACCTTTTCGACCACGACGACATTAACGAGACGATACTCGTCGACTGGCCCGGCCCGAATGGACAGCGGATCCCGGCGATGCTTCGGCCCAGTCGCAACGGCTATTTCTACGTCCAGGATCGCCGCAATGGGCGCATCCTGTCGGCCGACGCCTACAGCTTCATCAATGCCTACAAAGGTGTCGATCTAAAGACCGGCCGGCTCATTCCGGCTCCAGAAAAGGAGCCGAAGGAAGGCCGCGTGGTCCGGAACATCTGTCCGGGGCCGCCGGGTGCGAAGGACTGGAACCCGTCGGCGTTCAGCCCGGTCACCGGTCTCATCTACATCCCGCACCTGAACATCTGCATGGATATGGGCGCGAAGAACGCGAACTATATTCCGGGCACGCCTTTCGTCGGCGCCGATGTGAAGATGTATGCCGGCCCCGGAGGCAATCGCGGTGTCTTCACGGCCTGGGATCCGGTGGCGCGCCGCAAGGTATTCGAGATCAAGGAAGATCTGCCGCTGTGGAGCCCCGCGCTCGCGACCGCCGGCGGCCTGGTCTTCTACGGAACGATGGATGGCTGGTTCAAAGCCATCGACGCGCGATCCGGCAAGCTTCTGTGGCAGTTCAAGACGGGAAGCGGGATCATCGGCCAGCCGATCAGCTATCGGGCCCCGACGGGCGACAGTACATCGCCGTGCCGTCGGGCATCGGCGGCTGGGCCGGAGCGATCGTCTCGGCCGATCTCGACGAACGCGATCCGACCGCCGCGCTCGGCTTCGTCAACGCAGTAAAGGACCTCAAGAAACGCACCACGAGGGGTGGGACGGTTTATGTCTTTGCGCTTCCGCAATAGCACTGCGCTCCTGGCGCTGGCGGCAGCGCTTTGGGGCTGCAATCGCGAGGAGCGGCAGACAAGAGGCAAGCCGTTGGGCGAAACGGCTACCGCCGCAATGCCCGATACAGTCTACCCGGGCACCGGAAACGCACCTGCGCCCGATCCGAGAGCCGCCCAGTACGAAGGGAATGCATCGGCCATCGCCCAGGGGCAGATGCTCTACAATCAGATGAATTGCGTAGGCTGCCACTTTCACGGCGGCGGCGGAATGGGCGTCGCACTTATGGACGGCAAGTGGCGCTACGGCGGTCGCATAGACCAAATCGTCGCCTCAATCGATCAGGGTCGACCGAACGGAATGCCGGCGTGGCGCCATCGGCTAACCGAACAGCAGATGTGGCAACTTGCTGCCTACGTTCGAACGCTGTCCGGCCAGGAGCGCAAAGACGCCGTAAGCGCGCGGGCGGACGAAGTCAGCAACACGCCGCCTCAGACCCAGACGAAGCGGGAACCGCTGATGCCCGCGGACTCGGACGAGCAGTGATGCGGCGGGAAGGATTGTTGGCGCTGCTCTGCCTCAGCGGTTGCTCAGGCGCGCAGACCGCGTTCGGTGGGCAAGGCGCGGAGGATGCCAACTTCATCCAACTGTTCACCGTGTTCATGATCGTCTGCACCGTCATGTATTTGCTTGTCAGTGCTGCGCTGATCGTTGCCGTTTGGCGGCGGCGAAGGACGGCGATGGTGGTTGAGGACTGTAATCATCAGGCGACGTCCGGTGTCGTGCGTCCAGCGTTGATCGGCTGGACTGCCCTGATCGCGATCGGCCTCACCGCCCTGACCCTTGTGGGCTTCTTCACCGACCGTTCCAACGCCCGCAACGGCTCCCATCCGCAGCTCAAGCTGACCGTGACTGCCAACCAATGGTGGTGGGACGTCGAGTATGATTGGGCGGATGTTTCGAAGAGCGTCCGGACCGCGAATGAGATCCACCTCCCGGTCGGCATTCCGGTGGAAGTCACGCTCAAATCGAATGACGTGATTCACAGCTTCTGGATCCCGAACCTCGCGGGCAAGCAGGACCTTATTCCCGGCCGCCGGACAGACGCGCAGCTGCTCCCGCGCAAGACGGGCCTCTACCGCGGCCAGTGCGCCGAATTCTGCGGCACCCAGCACGCGCAAATGGCGCTCGACGTCACGGTCGAAAGCAAGGCCGATTTCGAGAAATGGTATGGCGCTCAGCTGCAAACTGCGCCGGTGCCGAAGACCCCGCTTCAGCTTGCCGGATATCGCTACATCACCACGCGCGAGTGCGCGTCTTGCCACAACATTTCCGGCACATCGGCGGGCGGTCAGGTCGCGCCGGACCTGACCCATTTCGCAAGCCGTCGAAGTATCGCCGCGGGAACGCTTCCGATGAACACCGGTAATATCTACGGCTGGGTCGCCGACCCTCAGTCGCAAAAGCCGGGTAACCACATGCCGACAATCGGCCTCAAGGCCGACGATCTCCACGGCATCGTCGCCTATCTCGAGACCTTGAAATGAAGTCGGCGGCGGAACGCGCGAAACTGCCTCCAGCGGACGTCCCGCGCGACGGGCCAAACCTGACCGGCGAGGAGCTGGAAACGAAGCTTTCCACGACGTGGAGCAATCCTCCCGGCTTCGTCGGCTGGCTTTCCTCCGTCGACCACAAGGACATCGGTCGTCGCTACGTGATCACCGCGTTGGTCTTCCTGGCATTAGCGGGGGTGCTTGCGATCGCGATGCGACTGCAGCTCGCAAGGCCCGACAACGATCTCATCGGCGCCGCGCGCTACAATGAGATCTTCACCATGCACGGCACGACGATGATGTTCCTGTTCGCCGTGCCCGTGATGCAGGGCATGCAGATCTACCTGACGCCCCTGATGATCGGAACGCGATCGAACGCCTTCCCGCGGCTCAATGCATTTTCCTACTGGATGTACCTCGCCGGCGGACTGTTGCTGTGGATCGCGTTTGTGCTGAATGTCGGGCCCGACGTCGGCTGGTTCGCCTACCCGCCCCTTTCCGGTCCCCAGTTCGGCGTCGGCAAGCGCGTCGACATTTGGGCTCAGATGATCACCTTCACGGAAGTCGCAGCGCTGGCGGCGGCGGTCAGCCTGACCGCCACCATACTCAAGCAGAAGGCGCCGGGAATGAGCCTGGCTCGAATGCCGATCTTCGTCTGGGCGACATTAGTAACTTCGCTGATGGTGATCTTCTCGATGCCGTCGGTCGCACTCGCCTCGGGCATGCTTCTGTCGGATCGCCTGGTCGGAACCCATTTCTACAATCCTGCCGAGCGCGGGGACGCCCTGTTGTGGCAACACCTGTTCTGGTTCTTCGGGCACCCCGAAGTTTATATCATCTTCCTGCCCGCGACCGGGTTCGTCAGTGAGATCGTCGCGACCTTCTCTCGCCGTTCCATCGTCATGTACCCGATCGTCGTGATGTCGCTGGTCGCCACCGGCATCCTCGCCTTCGGCCTGTGGGTCCACCACATGTTTGCGACCGGCCTGCCCCGTATCGGCTACAGCTTCTACACTGCGGCAAGCATGTCTGTGTCGATCCCGACCGGGCTGCAAATCTTCTGCTGGATCGCGACGTTGTGGGAAGGGCGGCCGCAATTGAAGGTGCCGCTTCTCTACGTGATCGGCTTCATCTTCACGTTTGTGATCGGCGGCCTGACCGGAGTGATGATCGCTGCCGTGCCGCTCGATCTGCAGTTGCACGACACGTACTTCATTGTCGCGCACTTCCATTACGTGCTGATCGGCGGGGCGGTCTTTCCGCTGCTTGGCGCAATCACATACTGGTTTCCCAAGGCGACCGGTCGACTGATGTCGGAAACGCTGGGCAAGATCGCCTTCTGGATGATCTTCCTCGGCTTTCAGCTGGCCTTCTTTCCGATGCACATCGCCGGCATCTACGGCATGCCGAGGCGGGTCTATACCTACCCCGCTGGCATGGGCCTCGAGCTTCCGAACATGCTGTCGACCCTAGGCTCGTTAGTCGTATCGACTGCGGTTCTGCTGTTTGTAGTCAACTTGGTCATTTCCGCGCGAAGCGGGCGCAGGGCCGCGCCCAATCCATGGGGCGCGCCGTCGCTGGAATGGGCGACGTCCTGCCCGCCTCCGCCATACAATTTCCCGCACATTCCTCTCGTCTCCAGCCGGACCCCATTGTGGGATGCGGGCGAGAAATTGCCGGTCGTCCACGGTCTTCGCGTTGAAGATCGCGAACTCGTGCTGACGACCGTCATGTCCGCCGAGCCCGATGTGCGCGAACCGAGTCCGGAGCCGAGCCCCTGGCCTCTGATCGGGACAGTTGCGACGACCGCGATGTTCGTCTGCTCGATCTTCAGCCCGTGGGCCGTCCTCGTCGGCGTCGTTCCGGTCGCATTGGCGCTCACCGCCTGGTTCTGGCCGAAGAGCCCGCGCCTGAGCGGGAGCCTGTGATTTCATGAGACATGAGCCCGAATTCGCCGACGACCTCTCAGCCTTGCGGACTCATGCGTTCAGCTATCGGAGCCTGACCTGGTGGGGGATCATCGCCTTCATGGTCATCGAAGGCGCCTTCTTTGCACTCGCAATGGCTGCGTATTTCTTCCTGATGGCGCAGGAGCAGGAGTGGGCTCCGCGTCCCTGGTCGCCGCCGGACCTGCTCGCCGGGACCCTATTCACGGCGGTCATGCTCCTCAGCGAAGTGCCGAACACGATGATCAAGAGGGCGGCTAACGCTTACGATGTGGCTGCGGTCCGGAAGCTGCTGCCGGTGATGTCAGCGATAGGACTTCTACTGGTCATCATCCGCGGCTTCGAATTCAACTCGCTCAACGTTTTCTGGTACGACAATGCGTACGGCTCAATCATCTGGGCCCTGCTGTTCCTGCACACGACGCACATTGTCACCGATTGGGGCGATACGCTCGTCCTCTGGCAATTGATGAAAACGCCTCATGGCGAAGACCCGCGCCGTCTGGTCGATACTGACGAGAATGCGCTTTACTGGCGGTTCGTCTGGCTAACCTGGCTGCCGATCTACGTCCTGATCTACTGGGTGCCGAGGCTGTTCCGATGAGGCAGAGCGGCTCTCTCCGCGAAGTTTTCATGCCTTGGGCCGGACTGGTTGTGGGCATCATTGCCGTAGCTGCTGTCCACCAGTTCGGATCGGACGGCACGTTCGACAAATGCGCAACAATTGCGCCCGGCCCGCTGCTGATCGCTGGCGCCCTAGGGCTGGTCGCCTGCAGCATCTCCGGGCTGGCATCGTGGCGAAGCTTGCGTTTGTCGAAAGATCACCCGCGCCAGGTGGTCGCGACAATCTCCGTCGGTTGTGCCGCCTTATTCGCGCTCGCGATCCTCTACCCGATGATCGCCTCGCTAATCCTTCCCCCATGCTTCGGATAAGGCGCCTTGCCCCAGCAATTGCCGTGCTGGCGGCCGGCAGTCCAACGCTCGCGCATGGCGACACACACGACACCGACCTTAGCTGGACTTTCGATCCATGGGTTATTGATGGAACATGCGCCTCCGTCTTCGGTGGTTGCGACAACCAAGAGGACTTTGCATTTGGCAATTCGCAAGAAGCGAGTTCTGCCGCTCAAGCGCTGCTAGATCAGGTTTTCGTGGGTTTGTTCGACAACGATCCGGCACTAACTTCTGGTTGCAGCGATGTGCTTCGTTGCACGGCATGGTTGAGTTCACGCTCAACCCCGCCCTTGATGTGTATGAGGGCACCATCTTCGTGAATTTGCTCCGACCACAGGGTGCCAATGAAACACGGCCGGCTCCCGTGCTTCGTACTCAGAACCTTTATGCAGTGTGCCAAGATCGAGACACGATACTGTTCATGTTGCGCGAGTCACAAATTCCCCGCGACGATTCAGCGGTCTCGACAGGCGATCCGGCCACGCCAAATCGCGTCAAGTCTTACGCGCTCGTCCAAGGAATTATGCACCGAGTGCAGTAGCGGTAGGTTTTGGAACCCGCCCTGGGTTTGATATTCCCCGATCCCGCCGTCGAATAAGCAAAGTTCGTTAATGGCAGGTTTCTACCCATTGCGGACATCAGTCCACGGTGTAGGGTCATCGTGCTAGTAGCGTTCAGGGGGGTATGTTACGTATTAAATGGTTGGGTGTCGCCGCGGGTCTGCTTACCTGGAGTGGATCGACACAAGCTGCTGGCTTGGTCGGGTATTGTCACGCGGCCGTCGGGTCAGCGTATTACTTTACTGAAGTCATAGAACTGCCGGAAACTGGCGAATACGGCTCCGTTCACCTTCGTTACGAAAGATTTGTCGAGGATCGCGTGGGCAAGACCCCTGGGATTCACGGTGCGACGGATTTGCGACGAGGGAAGAGGCCGAGCAAATGCGCTCGGAGTATCTTGGCAACCTCGCACAAAGCGGCAAGTCGATAACGTTCCTCACGAATTTCCCGCCGGACTCGGCTCAGGCAAGTTCAAGTGCCACGTCTCGGAGCCGAGGCACCGCGCACAAGAATACGGACAGCGCCTCGGTTTCGCACGGCCAGTTGGCCAAGCCGAAGAAGACCAATGCTCAGGCAGACTCTGAATTTGCGATTGCGCAGGCCGAATACGAGAAGCAGCTGGCCGCACAAAGGAAACAGGTCGAGGAATACAAGCGGTCGCAGGACGAAGTTGCGCGCAAGAAGCAGGAGCAGAAGGCGGCGGCAGAGCAAGCGGCGGCCGATTATCAGCGCCAGCTAGAGGCGCATGCCCAGACAGTCCGTAACCAGCAACTCGAATACCAGAAGCAGCTGGCTAAACCTGTGGGCGTGCCGAACGCAGTGTATCGCGGCTTCTGGGCGCCTGATTGCGACGCCGCTCGCAAAAGCGCGACGCTAGGCGCCGGCACCTCCACAACCACCCGCTTCAAGGAAGTGACAAGCGAAGCCGGCAGCAACGGCTGCATCGTCCAGGGTTGGTGGTGGAACCTAAGCGGGGGAGGCACCGCGACGCGGCAGTAGGCTTGCAGGTGCGGTTCACGAGCGAGTTGTCTTTCCACCCAAACCTGCCGCGTCAGCGTTCGACCCATTGCAGCCATTCATCAACGCAGTAAGCAGGGTGCGTGAGGGGCGCGAATATCTTCGTCGGCGTAACGGTCGTCCTTTGGCTCGTCATTGCGTCAATCGGATTTAGCCTCATTCAAGGCGTCGTGTCCCAACATGTCCCGGGTTACCCAAGCAGCGCCCAAATTCGGTTCTTAGTTATCTACCCACTGCTAATTGCAGCGACGCTCGTCGTCTGCGCTTGGCTTTGTAATCGTGGCGCGGGACGCCCAGCATTGCTGGGGTGTCTTTCTGGAACCGCGATGCTGGTCTTCTTCCCTTATTTTCTCGGGTTTGGCGGCGGCGTTTAGTTACGGCAGCTTTCCACCCAAACTCGCCACTAGCGATGGAGTGGCGGCTTTCGACCCATTTCTGACATCTGCATTCGGTCCACCTTTGGCCAGGAAGCGCCATTTTTGTATAGGCCTCTTTGAGACAATATGGATACTCGTCCAATCGTTGCCGCAGTCCCGCCTTATCTTGAACGGCCCGTAGCCTCCATAATCACGCGCACTGTTTCTTGTGGTTGATCCCACATCGGGAAATGCCCGCTGCCCTCGAACCAGTGAAGCCGTGCATTAGGGAACGCAGCCATCGAGCGAGCTGCTTGTCGCGGTAGGCACAGCCGATCCTTTCGTCCCCAACCGATGACAACAGGCGCCAGCGTTTCAGCGATGCCTCGCTGCGTGGCGCCGTTGGCGAGGTCTTTCACAAGTGCGTCAAAAGTCCGCGTGTTTGCGAATGACTCTAGCTCCTGCGCCACCAGTGCGGGATCTAGCGCCCAAGGCTTTGCAGAAAGTTGGGCCATGAGTGCGGTGCGGCCTGCAACATTTTTGGTAATGACAGGGAGTGCCGGCCTGAGCGCCTGCACCAAGCGGATTGATGCCGCGATCGTGGTCCGGAAGAAAGTACGTTCCCAACCTTGCCAGAAGCCGCCCGGGTCCAAAGCTACGACAGCGCCAGCGCGGCCGCGTCGCGCCATTTCGAGCACCAAACGCGCGCCCATGGAGCTGCCTACCATGTCAACGCCCGCGAGGCCCTCGCGTCCGAGCCAATCATCCAAACTGCGCGCGAGCCCATCGAAAGTGCCGCTGTCCGCTTGTTCGGGTGTTTGCCCGTGGCCTGGAAGGTCCAGGGCAATTACTTCCTTTGCCTGAGCAAGTGAAATCGAGATCGAATCCCAGGAGCGGCGGGAGCCACCCAACCCATGGACGAGTAGTAGGGGTTTACCGTGGCCGGTGCGCGTGTGGTTGATGGTCATGCGGGCGCAACGCTTCAGAGTGCACTACGGGGCGCGTAGGCCGCAAACTTCCGTGCGACACTTACGGGCATCCACGCCGCCGGGCTCTAGTATCTGTTTTTCCACCCAAACTTGCCGCGTCAGGTTTCGACCCATTGCGGACATTTGCGGCATTGCTAGTCTGATACGCAGGGGAGCAGTATGAAGCGTATCGCACTGGGTCTTTTGCTCGCGCCATTTCCGGCGGCATTCATTCAGTCGGTCGTGGTGGCGATGTGGCCCAAGAAGGGCATGGGCATCTTCGAGCATCCTCTGTCGATGTTCGTCGCCATCTGCCTGCTCTTCTATCTGCTTGGACTCTTTCTTGCCCTTCCGCTCTACCTTGCGGTCGGCAAACGCCATCCGCAAAGGTTAGTAACGTATGGAGTGACAGGGGCATTGCTGGCGTTGCTGCCCGTCGGCCTTGCGCTGGTTATCGCCGCGGCCGGGCATGGACTATCCACCTATGTGGCCAGCTACAATCTGGCCTTTTTTGCAATCGGCGGGTTCCTTGCTGGCGTCGTCTTTTGGCGCATCGCCACGCCACCGACGCAAACGGCGGCACTCGTCACTCTGTCTCGATGAGATCGTCCGTATTCGCGCTGCTTGCAGTCTCGCTAGGCGCCTGTGCGAGTCGTCCTGGTCCGCGCGACCACATGCCTGAGTACCATACCCTGATGATCGTGTCGGGAAGCGACGAGAGCCTCTCCGCCTTCGAAGTTGAGGCCCGTCGCTGTGGCGTTCCGGTCATCACGCGGGTTCCAAACAAAGACGGTGGAACATGGGTTCGAGTGCAGGGTCCGATCTCCACTGACGACGTGCTTGCGCAGTATGATTGCGCCAAGAGATGGATAACGTCCCACCCGGCCGAGTTGCAGGCAGTCGGAGATGAGGCCGGAGACCTGTGGGATTAGCTTAGTGTCCGCTTTCCACCCAAATCGGCCGCTAAGACCGATCTGCACTTCTTGAGCCAGAGCCCGCAGAATGGCCGCCACTGGGCTTCGCAGGGCCGAAAGTCGGATACGCCCGGAGGCGCTCAGAAACCGCCTCAGCGAGCCTCCTGGCGGCCTCATCGGCCTTGGATGCGTCGCGACCTGCCAAGTCGTTCCGCACCCCCTGCGGATCAACCGGATGGCTAGGTAAGCCAAGGCCGCGACCTCTTCGCGTTCCAACCGTCGCCACCCCCGGCCGCCGTTGTCGGAAGGATCTTCGAGTCGCATTCGGGCTTGATGGTACAAAAAGGGAACATCTAACTAGATGCTTTGAGGTGGTGGCCTCAAATTTCTAATGCTTCCGATAGCGCCAGCGCGTCGTCCAGTTCGACGCCCAAGTAGCGAACCGTGCTTTCCAGCTTGGTATGGCCGAGAAGTAGCTGGCAGGCCCTGAGGTTGCCGGTCTTGCGGTACAGCATCGCGACCTTGGTTCTCCTGAGGCTGTGAGTGCCAAAGGCGGCCGGCTCCAGCCCGATCAATGCAACCCAGCCTTTGACGAGCCGGAAGTATTGGCGGGTCGATAGGTGAGCAGTCCGATCCATGCGGCTGGGGAAAAGCCAGGCGTCGGGTTCGCCGCGTCGCACTTTCAGCCACTCGACTAATGAGCGGCGGGTCTGCTCCGTGATCTCGAATTGGACGGGTTGGCCGGTCTTCTGCTGAATGACGATCGCCCGACTGCGAACGGCACCGGTCGCAATGATGTTTGACAGCCTAAGCGAAACGACGTCGCAGCCGCGAAGCTTGCTGTCCACGGCTATGTCGAACAGCGCCAGGTCTCGGAGCCGGTTCGCAATCTGTAGTCTAACGCGAATAGCCCAAACGTGCATCGGCCGGAGTGGCTGCTTGGCTCCCACGATGGCATGCGGGCGGTCGGTTCATGGTTCGCTCCCTGATTAGGAGCGGTGTTCAACGGCTAGCGGCGGGTTTGGGTGGAAAGCGGACATGGGAACGGCTTAGAGCGCGACGATGGACCACACATCGGATGCCATCCTAAGCCACATACTTTCGGTTCTAAGAGAGATTGCCGGACGCGGTGCCGCGGTAGACGCTGATATGCTTATCGGCGCGGAACTTCGCATTACCGGCTGGGACAGCATTGACCTTCTTGAACGGCTGGAAAAGGACTACAGCATCGATCTGCGTCCATTTGCTGATGCGCGGTCGACGACACGGCAGGGGTGGTTTCGGACTCGGACTATCGGCGGTGATGCGACCGCTCGGGAGCTTGCCCACCACATAGCCTCGCTGCTTCGGGAACGTTCCTAGGGTAGGAACGGGTCGAAGGCGGCCGCGGCAGGTTTGGGTCGAAAGCCGTCGCGGCAAGTTTGGGTGGAAAGCGGACTCTATGCGAGCCTGCTTCCGAAGCTGCGTTTGGCAGCTGCAATCACTCTTGCGGACGTCAGCTCCCTGACCCACCAGCGCGTGACTCGTCGGTGCCGTAGAGCTGCAGGAAGGCTTCAGCAGCCAAGGTAGACGATTTCTTGAGAAGCTCCGGATCCGGGCCGTCGATTGCTCCCAGAAGGCGCTTTTCGAACATGTCCCACTCGTTGAGACCCTTCCAGTGCATCGCCACCACCCACGGGTCCGCGCGCTTCAGTAGGCCTTCGTCCATCATCAACGCGAAGCGCCTGGCAAGGCGATCCCACGCAGGACCCAAGACCCGCTCGAAAAACTCCTTGCCGACAGGAGAGTCTGCCGGCTGTGTCGCAACCATCCTGACATTTGCGATTGGCACCGGTGAGAGCCGGCGGGTCATGTAGGCGATACCAAGCTTGATGAGCCCGTCCCGGAGATCGCCGGAAGACAGGAACTCGTTCATCAGGCGGTCGGCCTCGTCCGTCACGTCGTAAAGTAGAACCGCGGCCAGGAGCTGCTCCTTGGATTGGAAGTAGCCGTAGAGCGTGGCTTTCGACCCGCCGAGACGCTCTGCGATCATCGACATCGACGTCCGTTCGAACCCGTGTTCGTGAAACAGCTCGGCAGCAACGTCGACGATCTCGCGCTTTTTTTCTTCAGTCCTGACACGCACCAACGTGCAAACTCCCGCAAATACAAAACCGTACATTACAGTTCATTTTACCGTTGACAAGCCTCGACTCGTAAACTAAACCGTACCGTACAGTTACAAAACAGGGATTTGTACAGATGACGCGGCTTTCAACTGCGCGGAGCATCCGCGCGGCAATGCTCTCGGCTACCCTTTTTACGAGCGCTTGTGCCTCAGTGCCCAACCTCGGCGCGATGCCCGAAATGGCAGCGCCGGCGGACTTTGCGGCGGCGCGGTCGCTCAGGACGAGCGAAGGCGCAACGTGGCCGGTAGATGGCTGGTGGCTTCGTTACCGCGATGCCCAGCTTACCCGCCTGATCGACGAGGCACTCATCGGCTCGCCTGACCTCGAGGCCGCTGCGGCGCGGATGCGCACCGCCGAAGGGTTCGCCCAGCGGGCAGGCGCGGCGCTGAAGCCGTCAGTCGATGGGTTCGCGCAGCCGGAACTTGCCAAGCAGAGCCAGAACCAAAGCGTCCCAGCGGCGATGATCCCGAATGGCTGGAACGACAGCGGTTCGCTTGGGCTCAGCTTTTCCCTGGACCTCGACCTCTGGGCAAGAACCGCGCTGCCTTCCGTGCCGCGAACGCCGACGCGGATGCCGCCCGCTTCGAAATGGACGAGGCCCGGCTAGCGCTGACCACCGGCCTCGCGTCGACCTATGCAGAGCTGGCTTCGCTTTACGCCCAGCGTGACACGCTCGAATTCGCGCTGAAGATCCGAACCGAGACGGCAAGGCTGGTCAATCAGCGTACTGCCATCGGCCTGGATACCCGTGCCGAGCTGAAGCAAGCCGAAGCACGTATCCCCCAGACGCGGGCGGACATCGAGGAAGTCGATGAGGCCATCGCACTCACCAAGAATGCCTTGGCTGCACTCGTCGGCTCAGGTCCCGACCGCGCAATGGAGATCGAGCGTCCGGTGCTCGGTGCGCTTCAGGCGCAGGGAATCCCGGCAAACGCTTCGGTCGAGCTGATCGCCCGTCGTCCCGACATTGCCGCCGCCCGTGCGCGCGTCGAGGGCGCGAGTGATCGCATCAAGGAAGCGAAAGCGGCCTTTTACCCCAACGTAAATTTGAGCGCGCTGATTGGCTTGTCGTCCTTCGGGCTCGGCAATCTGTTTTCCAGCGGCTCTGGAATTGGAAGCGTGAGCCCGCGGTTTCCCTCCCCTTGTTCCACGGGGGCGCGCTCCAAGGCCAGTACCGCGGTCGACGCGGTCAATATGACGAGGCCGTAGCCCTCTACGATGGCCGCGTCATTGAGGCGTTGCACGAGACGGCCGATACCGTGACGAGCCAGAAGATGCTCGTCTCGCGGCTGGCGAACTCGCGCCGCGCGCTGGCCGACTTTGAAGAGGCCAATCGCCTCGCGAGACAGCGCTACGAGCACGGCCTGTCGACCTACCTCGATGTGCTCTCCGCCGAAGAAGGCGTCCTCGAAGCTCGGCTCAACGTCGCGCAGCTCGAGACGCGTGCCTTCACCCTCGACGTGCAGCTGATCCGCGCCCTTGGCGGCGGCTTCACGGCTGCCTGACTCCAACTTTCGAAACAGGGAATATGACAATGGCTGATAGAGATCCGATCAAATTGCAGAAGGCCGAACACCTCGAGGAGGTCGTCGTGCCGGACGCGGAGAAGACGGCGGACGCGCTGCGAAAGTCGCGCCGGACAAAGGTGCTGCTGGCGCTTGTCGCTGCAAAGCTCGCGATCGGCGGCGGGTGGTACATGCTCCACGACAGCGGCTCGGTCTCGACCGATAACGCCTATGTCGCGGCAGACTCCGCCCAGGTCACGCCGCTGGTCTCGGCAGCGGTGACTGATGTTGCGGTGGTCAACACGCAGGTTGTCCGAAAGGGGCAGGTTCTTCTTCGCCTTGACGACAGCGATGCAAGGCTTTCGCTTGCCAAGGCCGAAGCCGAGTATTTCAAGGCACGGCGCCAGTTCTCGCAGACGGCCGCAAACAGCGGATCGCTTGCGGCGCAGATCAATGCCCGTGAGGCGGATGTCGGCCAGGCACAAGCGCAGCTCGCTTCCGCCAAGGCCAGCTTAGACAAGGCGCGGATCGATTTGGGCCGTCGTTCGGAACTCGCATCGTCGGGGCCGTATCCGGCGAAGAGCTGACCAATGCGAAGAATGCTTATTCGACCGCGCAAGCGAACCTGGTCCTTGCTCGGGCGGGTGTCGCACAGGCGGCTGCCACGAAGGGCGCGGCTCGCGAGAGCTGGGCGGCCAACCAGGCACTGATCCTCGGATCGACGATCGACACAAGTCCCGAGGTCGCGGCGGCAAAGGCCAAGCGCGACCAGGCACGTCTCGATCTTCAGCGCACAATCATCCGCGCGCCGATCGACGGTGTCGTCACAAACCGGCAGGTGCAGGTCGGCCAGCGCATCAGCGCCGGCTCTCCCGTGATGACGATCGTGCCCGTCGCAAGCGTCTACGTCGATGCAAACTTCAAGGAAGGCCAACTCAAGAAAGTCATGCCCGGCCAGCCGGTCGAATTGACTTCGGACCTGTATGGTGACGACGTCGTCTACCACGGCACGGTCGCCGGCTTCTCGGGCGGCACGGGGTCCGCATTCGCCCTGATCCCTGCGCAAAACGCCACGGGCAATTGGATCAAGGTCGTTCAGCGCCTGCCGGTTCGCGTGACGCTGGATCCCAAGGAGCTCGCCAAGCACCCACTGCGCGTCGGCCTCTCGATGGAGGCCAAGATCGACACGTCCGGAGGCAAGTGATGTCGTCCGTTGAAAACCCGATGCCGGCAATGGGCAAGGGAACGCTGATCCTCGCCTGCTTCGTGCTGGCCTTCACAAACTTCATGGTGGTGCTGGATACGACGATCGCCAACGTGTCCGTCGCGCACATCGCGGGCGGACTCGGTATCTCGTCGAGCGAGGGCACGTGGGTCATCACATCCTATGCGGTCGCGGAAGCCATCTGCGTTCCGTTGACCGGCTGGCTCGCCCGCAGGTTCGGTACGGTTCGCGTCTTTGCGTTTGGGATGGCGGGCTTCGGCGTATTCTCTTTGCTGTGCGGGATGGCGTGGAGCCTCGGCTCACTGGTGGCATTTCGGATAGGGCAGGGACTGTGCGGCGGACCACTGATGCCGATCAGCCAGACCTTGCTCCTTCGCATCTTCCCTAAGGAGAAACACGCGCAAGCCACGGGTATCTGGGCAATGACGACAATCGTCGCTCCGATCTTGGGCCCCATCCTTGGCGGGACGATCTCCGACAACTGGGGCTGGCACTGGATCTTCTTCATTAACATTCCGATCGCGGCCATCTGCGCGACCGGGGCCGTCATCCTGCTACGCAACGCGGAGACGAAGGTGGAGAAGGCGCCGATCGACACGATCGGGTTGATGCTCCTCGTCCTCTGGGTCGGATCGCTTCAGTTGATGCTGGACCTTGGCCGCGAGCACGACTGGTTCGGCAGCGATTTCATCGTCAGCCTGGCGATCATCGCCGCGGTTGGCTTCAGCTTCTTCACCGTCTGGGAGCTGTTCGACAAGGATCCTGCCGTGAACCTCAAGGTCTTTCGGTACCGCGGCTTCACGGTCAGCGTCATCGCGTTGGTGTTCGCCTACGGCACCTTCTTCGCCAGCCTAGTCGTCATCCCGCAGTGGCTGCAGAGCTCGCTTGGCTACACGGCCACCTGGGCAGGTTATGCGACCGCGTTCAACGGTGTCGCCGCCGTGATGATGGCGCCAGTGGTAGCCAAGCTCTCGACGCGGTTCGACGAACGTATCCTCGTGTCGTTCGGAATCCTTTGGCTGGGCGGCACATCGCTGATCCGCGTGTTCTGGTGGACCAGCGATTCCGACTTCTGGACGCTTGCATTGCCGCAACTGATCCAGGGCGCCGGAATGCCGTTCTTCTTCGTGCCGCTGACCACGCTCGCCTTGGGCGCGGTCCGCGAGGACGAAGTGGCCTCGGCCGCGGGCGTCATGAACTTCCTGCGCACGATGTCGGGGGCCGTCGCAACGGCGATCGGCACGACCCTGTGGTACGACGGCGCTCAAGGTACGCGGGCTGAGCTGTCCGGCGTCCTCAACGGCGCCGGAGCGACCATGCAGTCGCTGGAGGCTCACGGCTACACGGTCGAGCAGTCACGCCAGGTCGTGAGCCAGCTTGTCGATGGGCAGGCCACGGCTCTCGCCACCGGATCAATCTTCACCCTCGCGGCAATCGTGTTCGCCGCAGCTGCGTCAATCGTCTGGCTCGCCCCGCGCCCCAAGCACGCGGTCGCAGCGGGCCATGCTCACTAGGAGAAAGGAAGTGTTGGATTTGATGTTTGCCGCTGCTGTGTCTGGCATGCGGATAGGTGCCGAGCAGGAAAGCTCCGCGCCGGCAATCGGCCTTCGCGCCGAAAGCGATGGACAGTCGAACGAAGACGGAAACCATGCGCACGATTGGCGTCCCGATGTGTCCTTCGAAGATGACGAAGACTGCCCGATCTTCTTCCAAAGGGAGATCGGCGGCGTCGGTACATTCCGGGTCGGCCCTCAATGCGCCGACGACGGATTGCCCACGCCTTGTGATTCGAACGGGGGGTCCAGCCTCTCCGTTAGATGCGGACCATCACGGTGGTCCGTCCTGACCAAAGCGAACGACCCATCCCACCGGTCACCGGCCGGGCAAGAGAGATCGTGCGCAAAACACGAAGAAAAAGGAGTGAGAGATGCAAGACATTACCAGCGTGAAACCCTTGGCCGGGCTTCGTATCGTTTCGTCAGGCCTCGGGCTCGTCGCTGCCTTTGCAGCGCTGACGGTCTTTACGGTCCACGAGGCTGAAGCTCGTGGTCCAGGCGGCGCGCTCGGCGTCAAAGGCGGGACCTTCTCCCGACCCAGCGGAAGCCGCCTCGGTCAGCACAGTGGCAGCAGGCCTCAGCGGACTAGCGCACAAGAGCCGCAAACCGGTTCGTCGACCGGCGCGAGCCGGAACGCGCAGGCAAAACGCGGAAACGGCAACAGTACGACCGCAACGAACACCGGCAACAACAGGGCCGGCGCCATGAACACCGGAAACGCCAATTCCGGCGTCGTTGGAAGTGGCAACGGCAATACGAACGTCGTGAACAACGGCAACGTTGGGTCCGGAAACGTCAACACCGGCAATGTCGCCGTCGGCAACGACGTCGACGTGAACGTGAATAGCGGATGGGCGGGCTATCCAGCTGGGACGGGAGCGGCCTATGCGACTGGGGTCGCGGTTGGAGCAACCGCGACGACGGTTGCAGTCGGCTCTTACCGCTCAACCCTTCCAGCCAGCTGCTATCCATACACCTACGGGACAAGCCGCTACTATTCCTGTGCCGGCACCTGGTACCAGCAGACCTACAATTCGGGTTCGACCGTCTACGTCGTCGTATCCGACCCACGAGGAAATAACCCTGCGCTCGCCGCTTTCGCGGCGCTCGCACTCATTGCCAACTCAACCAAAAATCAAACGACGAAGGAACGAACATGATCAACTTGGACTATTCGGGAAAGCGCCGCGGCACGGATGTCGGACGCGCTCTTGCACGGCTAATTGTTGCCGCAACAATTGCCATTAGCGGAGCGGTGCTGGCGGCCGGAGATGGCTCGATTGCATCGGCTTTGCGCAGCGCATTCAGCTAGATCCGGGAACGAGGAGGGGCGGCCCAGTCCAGGCCGCCCTTCGTCCTCCGGCGAGAAGCGTTCGGCACTCTTAATAGGCAGTCAACGCACGAACTGGTTGTAATGCTTGTTGGGCGCTAGTGGCAGAAATGGGTCGGAAACGGTCGCGGCGGGTTTGGAAAGCCAACATTGAATTGACCCCATCAAATGTAGGACCGTGCTCTCATAATGCTCTTGCTCACCATTGCGGTTGGTGTGACCGCACCTAGCGCTGCCAGTGGCCCTTCAGGCGCGGAGCTTGCCGCCGCGCTGCAAGCTGCCCCCAGGTCGCAGGACCTGTAAGTTTCAGGACGGACACCATCCGCTCTCTCCGCTGCCGAGCGTTCGAGGAAGAACCAACTGAGTATCGCTGCCGCTTCAAGGCGTGGGATGCTCAGGGCCGCTGGAAGCGGCACTTGGTCATCGTCGCGCTGGACAAGGATAAATGGGTACTCCTGTCGCTCGACTAGGCTGGGGCTAATCTCCGGAACCGGTCGAAAGCGGTCGTTGGCGCTTGCTCAGATCGCGTTGAACGAAGTGGTTCGCAATCGCTACGGCAGTCTACTTCTTCGAGACCTTAACGTCAGCGTTTTGAACCGACCGTACGGCGTAGCCATTCGGTCCTGCGGCGGCTGTGGCTCTGTAGCTCTCAATCACTGCCTGACAGGCCACAGCGACCAGTTCTGGCCGCTCGTTTTCAGGATATTCCGCGCAATCAGAAACGCGACCGTTTTCATCGACGGCGAACATCACCTTGGCGTAGCCCGACGAACGAGCCCTTTGGGAATTTGGTCTACCTTAACCGTAAGGTCAGGCGGCCTGAGGTTCGGAGGCGGATCATCTCCGACCGCCCATGTCACTCCGGCTCGGAAGACACCCTGGACGGGTGATCCGTCGGTCCACTTTGCCGGTGCCAGCTTCGCACGCTTTTTGATGATGTTGCAGGACAGGCTGTCGAGGTACCTGTCACTGCTGCTGATCTCGACGTCGCAAGCCTGAATTGAGCCGTCGGGCTTCACAGTCACGCGGTAGGTGAGCCAACGCGTGATCCCGTTGATCTGGTGGTAGGCAGGCATGTCATCGGGCGACCACCATTTGAGGAAATCGATGGGAACCGGAGCGCTCAATTGAGCGGCAAGTGCAACCCAGATCATGCGCTCAAGTTTGCACTGGTTTCAGCCATTGTCGATATGCGTCAGCTTCCAGCTTCCAGCTTCTAATGTCCGCTTTGGGTTGAAAGCTAGCGCAGCAGGTTTGGCTGTAAAGCGGACCCTACGATGGGTCCGCCTTCATGACTCTATATTCTTCAACGCTCGCCGGAGCGGCACGCATGAAAGTGACGATCGCTGCGACGCCAACAAGAATGTCCACGGATCGCGACCCCGTCCCAAAACCAACGACGACCACGATGATCACAACTGCGCACGCGAGTGCGAAGAGGTTCAGAAACAATCTGCGCCTGTGATACTGGAAATGGCTGAGCTGCCTGGCATTCAGCTGCATCAGATGGCCCCTACAAATCGAGCGACAGGATAATGCCGTGCCGACTGGCTTCAATCCCTCTCAGTCAGCATTTGGGTCGGGCCGTCGCGGCAGGTTTGGGTGGAAAGTTAACATCAGAGCCGAGCGAACCCGTACCAAACGAAGCCCACGCTCAGTGCAAGGTAAGAGAGCATGACAATCCAAAACAGTGCCGGTTTCTGACGGCGGCTTGGACCGCCCGCCCAGCCCAGGTGACGCCCGAGCGAACGGACATCCAAATCAGCCAAATCCAAACCGGCGCGATGAGAATGCCGAGAAAACCCATCGCGTTCTTATAAATGCTCGCCACAGTCGGTATGTGCGCGTTCATCCGATGTCCGCAATGGGTGGAAAGCGGACATTTAGCGAGCCATGCGATACTCTGACAGGCGATGACATTCGACCAAGGGATAGCTGCGGCGCTCGCTTCGATGTGGGTCTTGATACACCTTCAATGGATCCACATTCTGACTCACAAGTCCCTCCGCGAATATTGGCTCGGAGGCGGCCGTGAGTTCTTGTTCTCAAAACTACTCTTTATAGGGGCGCTTGCTGCCTGTGCATTGATGGCGCTCATCCCTTCCTGGGCGGGCGGGATCGGCTTCTTTTCGTTGTGTCTGATGCTTGGCCATAGCTTAACAGCCTCGATTGACCTTCGTCCCTAAATCCGCAGTGGTTCGAACGCTGTCGCGGCAAGTTTGGGTGGAAAGCTGCCGTAACTAAACGCCGCCGCCAAACCCGAGAAAATAAGGGAAGAAGGCCAGCATCGCGGTTCCAGAAAGACACCCAGCAATGCTGGGCGTCCCGCGCCACGATTACAAAGCCAAGCGCAAACGACGAGCGTCGCTGCAATTAGCAGTGGGTAGATAACTAAGAACCGAATTTGGGCGCTGCTTGGGTAACCCGGGACATGTTGGGACACGACGCCTTGAATGAGGCTAAATCCGATCAACGCAAGGACGAGCCAAAGGACGACCGCTACGCCGACGAAGATATTCGCGCCCTCACGCACCCTGCTTACTGCGTTGATGAATGGCTGCAATGGTCGAACGCTGACGCGGCAGGTTTGGGTGGAAAGCTGACACTCAGTCGGCGACAGCAACCGCCGTCATTCTCTCGCCCTCGCTTAACTTCCTGCTCTCACAGCGGACAATCGAGCCGGGATCAAATGCCCACTCTTCGTCGTCTGGCACGTCGCCTTCAACCCGATAAGTGTCAGCGGTTAGAGCAGTAGCTTCAACAGGACGCCAAACGTCCACGCCTTCGTTCAACAGAGGCATGTAGATGGTCGCCATGCTTCATCGTGCCAGCGCCCAATTATGTCCGCAATGGGAAAGCGGACCATCTCCCCGTCGCCACGATCACATTCAATCGTCCTTCGGTGGCGGAGGACCGATCATCCACGACGTACCCAAATCTACGGCGTTGGAAGTGGACCGCAGTGCCAGTCCGTCACCAGCACGCCAAAGAGGATAAGACCGGCATAGAGCAGGAAGTTTGTCCCGGTCGTCACGCCGAGCGTGAAAAGCAGCAACGAGGCCGCGAAGAGCGAGAGAAATATGGCCAAGCCTCTCATGCGCTCAGGCTATCGCATACGAGAATGAGAGCAATCCTTTGCTGTTGCTTTCAGGCACTCCGCTAATGTCCGCAATGCGTGGAAAGCGGCCGTTAGCGCGGCTGTTCAGCGCATTGATGGTCGTCCGGCGAGAATCCTTCCCGACCGTCGATCAAGACGGCGCCACCATGGCACCGCGCGTCGGCTGTGTTGGCCGTATCGGAACGAGCATCCCATTGGACAAAGTCCCTTGCGTAGGCTTTCGCACGCCGTTCCGAAGCCGAAACACAACCGCACAGCGAAGCGCATAGAGTGAGTGTCACAACGCGGTGTTCCATGCGAAGAGACCAGCGTTGCTTCTAATGACCGCAATGGGTCGAAACGGTCGCGACGGGTTTGGGTGGAATGCTGACATTGGAAGGCAGCGCAGTCGTCAGCGATGATTGCGCCGATAGTCGATGCTGTCGGCTTTGCGCTGAGCCGCGCTTCTCAGTGCAATCCAAACCAGGGTCGCCGCGACGAAAGTGGCAACCCACAACCATCTACCTTCAATCAGGGGCGCGACGATGAAGTTATAGATCCACAGGGCGGCGACAATTGCCATTATGAGTACGGCGATCGCCTTGCTCCACCAAGCTGCTGGTGCCGAGATCATGTCGTAGTTTTTCGTTCGTCTGGTTGGATGTCAACTTGGATGGAGAGCTGCCATCAGGCCAAAAGAGCACCGTCGTGAGCGTAAACCGTGAGTTTGCGGTCCTCATCAAGAATGACACGCGAAATGGCACGACCGTAGACGAGCTCGTCCCGGCTGAATGGATGCTCAGCGAGCGTCCGCGAAATGGCTTCTCCATTCGGCAATTTGCAATTGACGGTGACGGTCAGCTCGGTTGGCGAATGCGCGTAAATAGCTAGGCAAGCAGGCTCGCCGGCTGACCGCCTCAACTTGTCCGTCCGAACATAGGTGTAATTGTGTTCGGCGAGACGCTGCTTCAGCGCCTCAACCTGTTCGCCATCAATGCCGAGTTCCGGGGCTCCAAGTGCGATCGCATTGACCAGCCACTCAGCGAAAACTGCCAAACGGTCAGCGCCCGGTGCTTTGTAAGCCGCGAAGGGAAACGTAAGCTCCACCAGGCGTGTGCCGGGAGCGTCCGGCGGCGACGTTTTGAAAACGCCTTCCTCGCGTCCCAGCCAGCAAAAAACCTTCCTGTAGGGAGCGTCTCGCCGCCGCAAGAACTCGGCAAGCAACGAGGCCGTCGAGTTGTGCAGCAGCTTATCTACCGATGCCGCTGCCTCCGCAGGCTCGCTGTTGGAGTGCCCGAAATCTATCCAATCGAACTTGATGCCTCACCTCCGCTTCGGCCCAACTTTGCCGATGCTGTTAAGTCCGCAATGGGTCGAAATCAGACGCTTGGCTAGTGGCAGCTTTGGGTCGAAAGCGGACGCGGCCGGAACGGGTGGAATGAGCATTGCTTCGGCGAAGTTTTGACTACAGGATTGTCGCGTGAGCTTGTTCGCAGCACTTTTGCTGATCGCCGGAGCCGCTCCCTCGACCGCCGTGCCACGCGATATGCCCGACACGGTCGACGCCGTTGACGCCTATTTCGAATGGGAAGTCGCGATGTGCCGCGCGCTGATCGATGTCTGTGAGGCACCCGTCTTGCCGCTTGGCAGGGAAGCGGTAAGCGATCTGTCGTGCCGACCAAGCCAGGCCGGCAGAGCATGGTGCAGTTTCCGCACGCCCGGATCGATCTGCACCGCATATTTTGTCTCGGAGGCCGCCCACTGGACCACGCCCGTGCGGTCCGTCGAAGCAGCTTGGGTCCGGATGCCGACAATCGTTGGGCAGTAAGTTGGGCAGAAAAGGTCGGACTAAGTCCGGAGGTGAAATGCGATTAGGCGTTCTGCCACTGTCCTAAATATATCGGAACCCGTCGCGGCAAGTTTGGGTGAAAGCGGACATCAGAGCGTACCGCTCATCCGGCACCGTACGTTACGAAGTTCCGCTTGCTCACGTTCCGATGCCGTAGGAGCGCAAATAGCGAGTATATCATCTCGCACCGAGCAATTTGCGCCGTCAGCAGTCAACCTTGGCCCGGCGGCAGGTCGAGCGCGGCATCCTTTCCGGGCCGATAGTAGAAAAGCCTAAAATACGGAGGGCGTCCCTTTCCCTCTCCGCAAACCGCGTCGTTTGAGCGGCGCACATTCCGTACGTGTAGGGTGTCGGTGGATGCTTCGCGATACCTCTTGGATAGCACCGCGCGGGCCTCTGCATCTAAGGCGGGTTCGGTTGGCGAACATGACGAAAGTGCTGCTGACGCGCAGACGAGGAAACCAGTCCGTATCGCTAAAGCGGAAGTCAGCGCGGCTCGCCCGCGCATTGGTAATCGTCCGCCGAGTATCCCTCGCGACCGTCAAGCAAGACTGCATTCCCATTACACCGCGCATCGGCCGTGTTGGCCGCGTCGGATCTAGCGTCCGATTGCACAAAATCCCTCGCGTAAGCTCTCGCTCGCTGCTCCGAGGGAGATACACAGGCGCACAGCGACGAGCCTAGAATGAGTGCCACAAACCAGCGTTGCATGCGATGAGACTAGCAATGCCTCTAATGTCCGCAATGGGTCGAATACGGTCGCGGCAAGTTTGGGTGGAAAGCGGGAACTCTACTCGAAGGGTTCTAATGTCCGCAATGGCAAGAGAAGCGCATGGCAGACCGCAAAGTGATCTAGGAGATCCAGCGCAGCCCTGCCAGGTTACGAAGAGCGGCGGAAACTTGAACGCGCGCGTTCCCACGTAGATGCCGCCGGGCTCTTGGCGGGGTACGCCCACAAATTGAGGCACCGGGAACTCGCGGAAGCCTGGTGCCTTTCTCCCAACCGGGAGAAGAAATATGCCGCGCGAACTCATCGATACCGGAACACAGAAGCGCTACGTCCGAAGAGACAAAAAACACGTAGTCAAACAGCCTAAGGACGCCGGCCGGAGCTTGGCTCGGGATCAAAAGCGAGAATCGAATACAAGCACCAAGCGCGGTGAGGGCGATCAGAAAGTTCGACGAGTGGGCCTATATTGATGGTTTCACGGCCCAATCACCGAAAGCCTTGGACACCCGATGAATACACGAAGCTGCAAAGCATTACCGAATAAGGGCTGTCCGCTCGCGCCATAGCGCGGGAGATGGGTCGAACGGAGGAGGCAGTCTTCAACCGGGCAAGTCTCATTGGAGCAACCTTAAGGTGGCGCCAATAGTCGGGACCGGCCAGAAGCGGAAATTCACAGACTTCTTAGGTCCTCATCGGCTGCGTCCGTCGCGACCCTCTTCAGCCTCCGGATTTAGAGCGCGTTAGACACGTTGCTGAAGGTGCCCGTAGTTTGGTTCCGGTCGTGCGTAACGAGGCGATCGCCGCAACTGCGATAAGTGCCGCGAGAAGGCCGTATTCAACTGCTGTGGCACCACGGCTGTCGTTACAGACTCTTACAAAGCGCTTGAGCATAATTTGGCCCCTCTAAGCGAAATTGAGCGGCTCGAAGAGGTTCTCTGCCCAGCCCTCGCGGCGCGAAAACGCTTTCGGCCGTCAAACCCATCTCGGTCGCGGGAAATAGCGGATCGGCGGGGCCGCGGGTCAGGTCGGCACTCATCTCCACATACCAGTCCCGTGCGATCGACATAGATAGGTCGCTCACTGGCATCAGGGTGGTCCGAAAGGTCTTGCTGAATTTGGTCCGGACGTGGCGAGCGTCCTGATCGACGAAACCCTCGTCTATGTTCACGTCACCCAGCCGGAATGATGCCAGAGCCGCTACACGAGCCCCGGTTACGACCGCATAGGCGACCACAGCTCGATTGCGCCGCTCCAAGGCAGTTTCAACCGGCATCGCAGCCAGCGCGAGTTCAACCTGCGCAAGCGTGGGCACTCGCTTCTCGCGCCTCGCATTGGCGATCGCGACATCCTTGTCGCTGAGGTTGAAGTAGTCGGCGTCGGAATAGGCGATGTGCGATTTGAACCCTTGCAGGTGAGCCAGCCAGAAGAAGAAAGCGTGCAGGTCTCGGAGTATCGAGTGGACCGTCGCCTTGCTCAACCGTTCGCCGGTTCGGGCATTCAGGGCTTCCGCGAGCCTCTGCTTAAAGGCGACCGCTTGCCGGCGGTGGAAGGACCTAAAATCTCTCCGCCTCGTCGACTCTTCGAACCGATCAATGGACTTCAGCACCCGATCCACCGTGCTTGGGTCGCGGCGCATCGCCTCCTCAAGGTAGAGGACGTACTCGCGCTTGATTCGCTCATTTTTCGCGTTGGGTTTGGTCATGCTGCGGCCTGCCTTTCAGGATCACAGTTCAGGGAGGGAGAAGGGTCCCAATTAGGCGTAGCTGTCGGTCCGCGAATTGGACCTCGACGCCGGGCATCTTGGCTTCCAGGTCCGCGCGGCGGATCTTCCGATGCATGACCGTCTCGCAAGTTTCGCAGAAGGCTTTCAGGTTGCCTCCTTTTTGAGTCACCAAGACGTATTCAACGAAGCCAAGTGCTGGCCGTCGCGGCTCTCGGCAACTGAAACAGTAGAGCTTGCCTGGTCCACAGGGCTGCTTCCGTTTGGCGTTCCTTTGCTTGAGGAACTCGCGGACGACAGAGCCGTGGAAGAGGATCGGTTTGGAACTGTCGATTGGCTCGAGCCCGGCCGTTCGCCAGTTCAGCACTGTGTTCTTGTGAACGCCGCAACAGGTAGCGAGCTGAGTAGTGTCGTAGTTCCGGTTGAGCTTGACTACGTTCGGGTTTACCCGGCGCTTTGCCATTCCGCCACCTCAGTTTTGAGAGTCGACGAGGCGGCGAATCGAAGCCGTTTTAATGAGGGTCCGGCGACCCAGCTTGAAGATCTCAAGCCGGCCGTCGCCGATCATCGCATAGATTCCCCAATCCGCGAAACGCTCCACGCTGCCAATCCTGAGAACTATGTTCCGGCTTAGTGAAGTTTTCCCAGAACCAATCCGGGATATTCCACTCACGCTCTTCGAGGCTCCAACTAGTGAAGCCTGACGACGACTTCTGCATCAAGGCCGCTCGTGCCGGCACAAATCCAAGCTTACATTTATCGAGTAGCGCCGGACCCGCAGCAACGGGGTTTGCTCCAAGCTCCTCGTACATAAACTGTCGCGCCGCCACGGCGGACAGCCAGCTGGGATCTCCGACAACGGAAAGGTTGCGGGCTAGCTTGAACCAGCTTTCCGCGCTGAGCATGTCGCGCAGGCCGTCGAAATCGAACTCGACCCGTAAGCTCTCAATTCGAAAGTTTTGTTGATCCAGGTCGAAAAATCCCCGCGCTCCCAATCCTGCTCGAGCGCGTCATGTCCTTCGGCCCACCAAAACTCGCGAGGAACTAGAGCGAACTGAGCCTCTCCGCGTTCGCTCACAAATAGCCTGGCTCGACTGTTGAGTAGGCCGGCGTGAGCACGCTTGGTAATGGCAAATCTCGCTTCGCGTTTGTCGCCATCCGCTGCCACTGCCGCCAAGGCCTTCGAGGTCGGAATCCAAAATTCGGGCATAGCTGGCCGACTACAGCAACTGCTGCTGCGAACCCGACGTATCCTCGCGTTTCGCGCGCTTTACGCTCGCGGGGCGTCGGCGCCGTCGCCGACTTTCGACTTGAACAGGATGTAATTGGCGTTCGAGTTGAACGGCAGGTCGAGGTAGATAAGGTCGACGCTCTCGCTCGCGATATGCTCGCGCAGAACGTCGAGATTGTCGCCGTAGAACAGCTTGTTGGTCACGCTAACTCCCGCCCGAGCCACACAAGCGTAGCAAGGCGGCAACCGGAAGCAACTAGACGGCTTCCGCCAACCGGATAATGTTGGCTTGCGAACCGGTGCAATACGAAGCCCACGCCGGCATGAGCTTTTGTTTCCGCTGCTCGAAGAAGGTCGTTCGTCTGTAGGCGCTTTCGGTGCGATTGGGATTGGTGTGGGCAAGCGCAGCCTCCGCCCAGGCGTCCGCGAAGCCAGTCTCCGCCGCCCAATCGCGGAAGGACGATCGGAAACCGTGAACCGTATAGTCCTTGCCTTCATTGATCCGCAGCACCTTGGCAAGTGTCGCGTCGCTCATCGTTCCTTTCAGCCCTGGAAAGACGAGATCATTCGGCTTGTGAGCGACTGCCTCCCGGAGTTTGCCCAATATCTCGACGGCCGCAGGTGCGAGCGGCACAATGTGCAATCTTGCTGTCTTTGTGTTTTCGGGAGGAACACGCCACTCGCAGCCATCCAAATCGACATCCCGCCATCGCGCCTTGCGGACTTCACCGGATCTAGCCGCAGTCAGGATCAGGAACCGAAGCGCAGCCCGGCCGATGGAGAACTCGCCCTCGGCCAGACTGGAAACGAACTCCGGCAGGCTCTTGTACGGCATCGCGGCGAAGTTGGACCCTTTAGGCTGCTTTATGCCCCCATCAGCTGGTTGAGCGCCCGCATCGGAGCTTCACTCTTTCGCCATCCTTTGCCGTGCGCATAATCGAGGACCACGCCGATACGCTGGCGAACGCGCCGGGCCGTCTCGCCCTTGGAAAGCCAGATAGGAAGCAGGACCTTCTGAATTGCAGGCGCGTCGATTTCGTCGACGGATAGGCTGCCTAATGCCGGGAAGGCATACGTCTTCAGCGTGTTGAGCCATTGCTCGCCGTGCTTCCCGTTGCGCCAGCCTTTGGAAACCTGTGAGTGGTATTGCTCAGCGGCGCGTCGAAATGTCGGGATTTCCTCGTGGATGTGCCGCCAGACGGCGGATGGGTTCAAGCCAGCCTTCGCAATTTCACGACCGATCCGCGCCTTTTCTCGCGCCTCGCCCAGCGTGAGTGATCGTTTCTGTTGAAGCGGAATTTCAACAGGGACGGCCTCCGGCACGAAGGTCCCAAGGCCAAAGTCCTGCCGCTTCCCATTGTACTGGACTCGAAGGACCCAGGATTTGGTCCCGCTAGGCTTTACGAGGAGATAAAGGCCTTTCCCGTCGGAGTGTCGCCCGGGCTTGGCGTTGCGTGCTTGGGCGACGGTCAGCGCCATGGCAGTTCCCTCAACAGTTACCCCTTTATGGCGCGATTGCACGCGAACGTCAACGACCGTCGGCGCACGGAATCCACCTAAGTAACGTCAGGATTCTAACGATTTTTGGACAATCGCGAATGATTGCGAATAAGTAGCTGGCGGAGACGGAGGGATTCGAACCCTCGGTACGGGAATCCCCGTACGGCGGTTTAGCAAACCGCTGGTTTCAGCCACTCACCCACGTCTCCGGAAGCAGCGCTAGGCGGCGGCCTATATAGTCAGCCTCGGCATCCTTCAACCGCCCCTTCCATTCCGCCAGGCATCTCAAGCCGCAGCGATCCGAAACCGCGGATGGAGAAACTGGAGCCTGGTCAGATGGTGCGAATGTCTTCGTTGCGCTAGTAGGTCGCCGCAGCCGGGGGCCTGTTCGAAAGCAAACCTGCCGAGGTAAAGATGAGACGGCTGATTGCATTACTGGTCCTGACCTGCGCCGCCGCTTCGGCGTCCGCGCGAGCTTCAGACGTTCAAACCATGCCTATCGAGTTAAGGGCGGCGACGCTCGGCCCCGGCCAATATGTCTGGGAAGCAAGCACTGCTCCCCCGGTGCCCTGTTCGTGGTCATCAATCTCACGTCGCAACGCGCCATGGTTTACCGGGAAGGCGTCCTCATCGGCGCCTCGACGATCTCTACCGGCAGCAAGGATCGCGAGACGCCGATCGGAATCTTCCCCATCCTGGAGAAGCAATTGGAGCATCGATCGAGCACCTACGACAATGCACCGATGCCATATATGCAGCGCCTGACCTCAAAGGGCGTCGCACTGCATGCGGGCAATTTGCCCGGTTACGCCGCGTCGCATGGCTGTATTCGCCTGCCGGTGGGCTTCGCCAAGCTGCTCTATGGAGCCACTCAGGTCGGCACACCGGTCATGATCACGGATTCAGCCCAGGTCGCCGAGCAGCAGCGCAGAATGGACGAATTCGTGCGCGCCAATGACGAATTCGTTCGGCGGAGGGCGGAGCAGCGGGCAGCTGCGGACCGGGCGCTCGTCGAATTCGAAAAGGCGAAGGCGGAGCACGAGGAGGCCGTGCGGCGACACAATGCCGAAATGGCAAAGCTTCAATCGGGAGTCGTTCCGAAATAGCCCGTCGGCTATCCTTCAACAAAGCCGATTGCGGACCTCAGACCCCATGCAATAGCTTGGCTCCGCCGAGGCCATGCAAACCGCTGTCCGGAAGATCGCCGGCAGCGGAAGCTGAAAGGTCGAGGGGAGGACATTATGATGATGAGGCGCTTGGCACTCTGCGCCGGCGGGCTTGCGTCGGCTCTGGCCTTGGCTGCAGTGACGCCGCCGCGGAAAGCCCATTTGGTGCGACCGGCAATCACCGGAATCTCGCATCTCGCAGTCTATTCGAGCGATCTCGGGGCCAGTGAGCACTTCTACGTCGTGGTTCTGGGCGCCACCAAGGGCCCGGACCCGAGAACCCGCCGGCGCGCGTTACTATTTCAGCGAGCAGCAATTCGTCGAAGTGCTTCCCTCACCTGCCGGTCTCGGCCCGAGCAGGCTCGCCCACGTCGCGTACAATACAGCCGACGCGTCCGCGCTGCGCGCGTACCTGATTGCAAACGACGTCGCCGGCGCGAGCGAACTCCGGCGCGGGCCACAGGGAGTCTGGTTCTCGGTCAAGGATCCCGAAGGCAACGAGGTCCAGTTCGTGCAGCCCTCAAGCAAGGGCAATGCCGCAATGGCCGGAGCGATCAGCGGGCGGATCATCCACGTCGGCCACCTGGTTCGCGACCGCGCCAAGCAGGACCTTTTCTATCGCGACCTGCTCGGGTTCCGGCCGTACTGGTACGGCGCATTCAATCCCTCAAAGGTCGACTGGGTGTCCAACAGGCCCGGATGGACGCGACTGGCTCGAATATATGATGGTCGGTCCGGGATCGGACGTGCCGCTGGAGAAAGTCGATGCCAATCAGCTGGGCGTGCTCAACCATGTGTCGCTGGGCGTGCCCAACATGCAGACGGCGGTTACGACACTCTACCGCGAGAACCGGCTCAGCAAACGCCACGACGGCCCACAGATGGGGCTCGACGGTAAATGGCAGGCCAATTTCTACGATCCCGACGGGACGCGCATCGAACTCATGGAGTTTCAGCCCGTCATGAAGCCGTGCTGTTCAGAATTCACTGCGGAAAGCCCCACGCAATAATGAGGAAGCCGGAGTGGCGACTTACCGGCGCCTGGATCGGTCGCTGCATTATATTGCTCGCACGTCGATCCGCATGTCGAGGCACATCTGCTCGCCGGGCTCGAGGATGCGGATTCCAAGGGCAAGCCAGTCCGTCTCCGGCTCATTGAGCGCGGCGTTCGCGTGGCTGACCGGCTCGGCCACGAAGACTCCACCGCTCGCGGGCGAGTAGATCTGGAAGAAGCGGGCTTCGGGCGACGACAGCTCGATCTCAAACAGCCAATCGGGATCGGTGATCAGGGCGCGCCCGCTCCAGTCTGCGAATCCGTTGTCAAGAGCCTGCCCGCAAATCAGGCGGTCCTTGAGATCGTAACGGCCCGTGGCCGGGAGCTTGGCGACCGGGAGGACCTTGTCATCGATCGTCCACACAAAGCCGACGCCAGTGTCGATCCGGGTCTGAGGCCCGCACTGGAAATAGGGATGCTGGCCCAGTCCGCACGGCATCGGCTCACCGGATGTGTTGGTGCAGGTCAGCCTCACATCCAGCACTGAGTCAACGAGCCTGAAGTCCTGCTGCGCTTCGTAGGCCCAAGGCCATTCCCCGGGCTCGTGCCGGTATGAGAGGACCGCCGAGGATCCATCGACCTCATCCGCTGTCCAAGGGTTCAGCCACCCCTGCCCGTGCAGGGGACTCGGATCGCCAGCCATGTTCGGCTCCAGGCGAATCTCCCTGCCCGAAAGGCGAACGCGCCGCCCCGAATCCGGTTCACATAGGGGACGAGAGGAAAATTACCCGCCTCCAGAACGTTTTCGAGCGGGGTGAGGCTTTCACGCAATATTGAAACGGGACTTTCGGCTCCCAGATACGCGAGCCGTGAAATTACCCCGCCTATTGAGGGATTTAGCTGAAGCTCGAGCCTCGAGGACGACAAAGTCAGGAGAGTGGATGACATCGGATTTCTAAACCTCAGACGACCAGGAATTCACAAGTCGGCAACTTCGCTGGGGATAAGCTGACAAATAAAGTTGCGCACGGAATCAGGCGCTTGGTAATTTACCCCGGGGTCCGGGAGAGGAACATGGGTAGACGAGTCAAAGATTTTATCGAGATCAGCGAGTACACTTCGCTCGATCAGCTGATCAACTCGCTCACGGCAATCCGGGACAGCCTGCCGACGGAAGCCGAGCCCGAGCTCCGGATGAAGGGCGACGATGTCTTCGGGCGCCGCCTCTCGATCAGTTACCTTCGCGATTTGAATGCCGAGGAAGCGGCTTGCGAGGCTCGCTACGGCGCCGCCGACCTGCCGGCCCCGGATGCGGAGATCGAGAAGCTCCGGCACCAGCTCGACGGCGTCGACTTCGAACGCGAAGATCGCCGCCGCATTCGACGCGTAGCCTAGCTCACCAACACCGCACCGCCGCGGATTCTCACGCCGACGCCTGCCCCTCGCCGGGCGCGCCAAGATCCACTTCTTCCTCGTTCAGCCTCCGCCGGGCCTCTTCCTCCTGCTCGCGGGCGCTGGCGAGCTCGTAGTGAGACGGCGGGACGATCGGCACGACGAGGCACAGGCTCGACGCGGGTAGCACCTCCCGCCAGTCGCGGATCAGGCGTTTGTAGGCGCGGCCGACATTGCGGATGTTGCGATCGAGGTCGAACAGCCCAAGCGCGTTCACATTGCCGTTCTTCTCACGAAGCGCCGTGTCCCAATCGATTTGGTCGATCAGCGAATACCAGGTGAAGCCGACGGTCGGGATGCCGACGTTGCGCAGGCGAAGGACGTTGGCCCATTCCTTCCACAGCCAGTGCACGGCTTCGTCGCCAACCGGACCTTCGACGAGGTTGGTCTCGGTGTGCATGATCGGAAGGCGGTAGCGATTGTAATATTGCCGCGTGATCTCGGTGTAGCCGAAGACTTCGCCGCTCGCGGTCGTGTGTCCGTTCTCGAAGACGCGATGCTCGTTGGTGCGATAGTAATCGTTGCCGAGGATGCAGTGCTGCTTGAGCCGGTTGTGAAGGAAGAAGTGATACTCTTCCTTCGTCATCCCGTTATCCAGCAGATACTCGTACATCTCACTGTCGACCCGGCGGCCGTAGTTGAGGTCGAGGCTGAGGAAGCGCCGTGAGTTGAGCACTTCCGCCTGATGGATGGCGGCCGGGCTGTCGGCGTGAAAATATTCCGACGATTCGGACTGAATGAAAATCGCGTCGGCGCGGTGCTTGAGGATTTCGAGCATCGCCAGGACATTGGCTTTGACGATGTGCTTGAGCGCGGTGACGAACCCGAGGTCCGTCTTCAGCTGCTCGTTCCACCAGCCGTACTTGGCGGAGAACATCGCGCAGATGAACATCTCGTTGACCGGCGTGTAGAGCTGCACCCAGGGGTAGCGCTCGGCGAAGGCTGCCGCGTACCGCGCGAAGAGAACCGGGAAATCGGGGTTCTGGAAATTGCCGATCCAGTCGGGAACGCCGAAGTGGCAAAGGTCGATGATCGGCGTGATGTCGCGGCGCTTCAGCTCCGTCAGCGTGATATCCGCGAATTCCCAGTCGTACTTGCCGGGGCCGAGATACGTCTTGTGGAGAGGCGGACCATAGCGAAGGAAATTGATGCCGATTTCCTGGACGCAGTCGAAATCCTCGCGCCACCTTTCGTAGTGGCCGCAGACCTCCATCTCGTCGACGCGCGTCCTGCCATTGTCGATGGTCGGGATGCTGTTCTCTATCCCGGTCGCGAACATGAAGTTGGCGATGTTTCAGTCTCCCTCGGACGCCGCTCACGCCGATATTCTATTCAGGGAACAGCTTCTGTCCCGGCCTGCCCGAATAGAAAACCGCGGGAGCAATGTCGCGTTCCCGCCGTTTTCGATAACGAAGAGAACGCATGGCCTGGAAAGACGGATTCATTGCGGTCGATTGGGGCACGACCAATCGACGCGCCTACCTCATAAATTCCGACGGCCTCTGCGCCGACGAGTTCGAGGACGGGCAGGGAATCCTGTCCGTCCCGGCCGGCGGGTTCGGCAATGCCGTCGCGGAGATTCGCCGACGCCTGGGCGACAAGCCGTTGCTGTTGGCAGGGATGGTGGGATCGAACCGTGGATGGGTGGACGCGCCGTATGTCCCCGCCCCCGCCGGGCTCGATGATCTCGCGCGAGCGCTCGTGTGGCCGGAGCAAGGTCGGATCGCGCTAGTGCCGGGGGTGTCCTTCCTTTGCGACGGCGATGCGGACGTCATGCGCGGCGAGGAATTGCAGCTTCTCGGCGCTCTCGCTGCAGGCCTGGTCTCGCCCGATGCGCTCGTCTGCCATCCGGGCACGCACAACAAATGGGTGGTTCTGCGTGAGGGACGCATCATTCGCTTCCGAACCGTGATGACCGGCGAACTGTTCAACGTGCTTCGCGAGCACAGCATTCTCGCCGATCTTATCGGCGGGACCGTTGAGGGGGTCGTGCGTTTGCCGTGGGCGTGCGCCGTGGTCTTTCGGGCGATTGCCTCACGTCCGAGCTGTTCAAGATCCGCGCACGCATCCTCCTTGGCGAGGCCGAAGCGAGCGACGCACCGTCCTATGCAAGCGGGCTGTTGATAGGCACTGACGTGCGCGCCGGCCTCGGCGAGAGTGATGAGCAGGACATCGTCGTCATGGGTCGGCCGGAACTGACGAAGCTTTATTCGGAGGCCATACAGATCGCCGGCAGGACGCCCCACGAGGTCAATGGGGAGCAGGCTTTCCTCGCCGGAGCGAAGGGGATCGCGGAGTTGATTGAATGAGCGCAGTTGAAGACTTCCGCCGGTACTTCGCCGAGTGTCCGCTGGTGGCCATCGTCCGGGGAGTCACCCCCGCGGAAGCTGAAGCGATCGCAGGCGCCCTTTACAGGGGCGGCATTAGGATCATCGAAGTCCCGCTAAATTCCCTGATCCGCTGGAGAGCATCCGCATCATCGCCGCGAAGTTTGGTGACCGCGCATTGATTGGTGCGGGGACTGTGCTCGATCCGTCACAAGTGGCCGAGGTTGCGAATGCGGGCGGCCGGCTGATCGTTTCGCCGAACGCCAACACGTCCGTAATCGAAGCAACGGTGGCTGCGGGAATGGTCTCTTCGCCCGGTTACTTTACGCCCTCGGAAGCCTTCGACGCCATCCGCGCGGGGCTCATTCGATCAAGCTGTTCCCGGCAGAGGCGGCAACTCCCGCGGTGGTGAAGGCGCAGAAGGCCGTTCTCCCGCCGAACGTTCCGCTGATCGTTGTCGGCGGCGTTACGCCCGAATCCATCACAGGCTGGCTCGACGCCGGCGCAGATGGATTCGGCCTGGGCGGCGGCCTTTACAAGCCGGGACAGACCGAACAGGCCACGCTCGAAAAAGCGCGCGCCTATGTCGCCGCATTGGGGGACAATGAAGCCAATCCGGATTGCGATCATCGGTTTCGGCAAGATCGCCGAAGACCAGCATCTGCCGGCGATCTCGGCGAACCCGCGGTTCGAACTGGCTGCGACATCCAGCCGCACCGGCCATGGCGTCGAGCCAATCTTTGAGGATTGGCGCGAGCTACTGCAAAGCATCGAAGGTCTCGAAGCTGTCGCGATCACGACTCCGCCGTCCGTCCGTCACGAGATTGCGGCAGCTTGCATCGAAGCCGGCCTCCACGTTCTGATGGAGAAGCCGCCGACGTCGACACTTAGCGAGGTCGAGGATCTCATCTGCCTCGCCGAAGCGAAGGGCGTGACGCTGTTCGGAACCTGGCACTCACGTCACAATCCATCGGTGCCGATCGCCGCGCAGGCTCTCGCAGGGAAACGGATCGCCGAAATGCAGATCCGTTGGCAGGAGGACGTCCACAAATGGCATCCCGGGCAGCGATGGATCTGGGACGCCGGTGGGTTCGGCGTATTCGACCCGGGCATCAACGCCTTGTCCATCGTTACAGCCATCTTTCCCGGCTCGCTGTTCGTCCGCTCAGCCCAGTTGAGCGTGCCAGCCAATGCCGAAACGCCTGTTGCCGCCGAGATCGACTTCGCGAGCGACGTCGCCGACGGCCCACTCCACGCCAGCTTCGACTTCCTTCGAACCGACGGGGAAGAATGGACGATCGATATCCGGACCACTGACGGCCGCAGCATCTTCCTGAAGGAGGGCGGCGCCCGGCTGTTCGTCGATGGCGCCGAGCAGGATGTTTCGGGCCCTGGCGAATATCCGGACATCTATCGCGAGTTCGTCGACCTGATCGATCAGCGGCGGAGTTCCGTCGACGTGACTCCACTCCGTCTCGTCGCCGATTCCTATCTTGCCGCGTCCCACACCACAGTGGAGCCTATCACGAGCTGAAATTTGATGACCGTGCTTAACCCTTGTTATGTCCTGTGTCGCAGGCGTAATGAATTCAGTGGCTTCATCGTTCATGAGCCACTGTGGGGGTTTTGTTGCGTATGTTGGACACCATGACCGGACCGGAACGGTTCGAGGACGCCTTTTCGGGCAATTTGCTTCTGTCTACCTTTTCGACGGAAGTGCGCCAGCTTCTGCAATCTGATGCGGACCTGGTCGACCTCGACGTCGGTCAGCGCGTGCTGACTCGGGGCCAGGACGTCGACTGGAGCTACTTCCCCTTCGGCACCACGATGATCTCGCTTGTCGTGGAATTGAGCGACGGCAGGTCGGTGCAAGTCGCCTCGATCGGGCGCGAGGGCGCTGTCGGCGGCATCGTCAGTTGCGGCCACGCGCCCGCGTTCGCGGAGGCCAAGGTGATCGTCGGCGGCCCGGCAATGCGCGTACCGATGAAGGTGCTCGAGCACGCCAAGGGCCAGTCCAGCTTCCTCAAGAACCTTTTCTGCCGCTTCTCGGACTATTTGCTTGCCGAGGTCATGCAGTCCGCGACCTGCAACTCATTTCACAGCATTCAGCAGCGGGCCGCGCGCTGGCTCCTGACTGCGCAGGACCGCGCCGGCGACCGAATCGAATTGACCCAGGAAGCGCTGGCCGAACTGCTTGGCGTTCAGCGCACGACGGTGAACGCAGTCGTCGGAGCCCTGCAGGACCAGGGGCTGATCTCGGCCCGCCGCGGCCGGGTCATCGTCGTCGATCGAGCCGGCCTCAAGCGACATGCCTGCGAATGCTATTCCGCCGTGAAGGACCATTTCGGCGCGGTGATCGGCCCAAGTGGGTCGGGCGGCAGCCCGGACTGCTAAGCCGCGACCGTCCAGTTCAGCGTCTGTCCGGCGTGGAACGGGATCAGATCGATATCTCCAAGGCCAGGCGTTCGGGAATGTCATTCTCCGCTCGCTGCAGGGTGATGGTGCCCTCGTTGAGCGGAAGGCCGTAGAAATGCGCGCCATGTTCCGAGGCGAAGCCCTCCAGTCTATCCAGCGCGCCCTCCTCCTCGAAGACCGCCGCATAGCTCTCGAGAGCATAGGGCGCGTTGAAGATGCCGGCGCATCCGCAACTTGACTCCTTCGCATGACGCGAGTGCGGCGCGCTGTCGGTGCCAAGGAAGAACTTCGGCGAACCCGAAACGGCGGCCGCTCGCGCGGCCAGCCGATGGTTCTCCCGCTTGACCACCGGCAGGCAATAGGCGTGTGGCCTCAAACCGCCCGCAAACAGGGCGTTACGGTTCAGATGAAGATGCTGCGGCGTGATGGTCGCGGCGATGTTCGCTGGCGCATCCCGCACGAAATGCGCGGCTTCGGCGGTGGTGATATGCTCGAGGACGATCTTGAGCTCGGGGAAATCGCGGATCAGCGGCACGAGAACGCGGTCGATGAAAACCGCCTCACGATCGAACACGTCGACGTCCGGATCGGTCACCTCGCCATGAACGCACAGAACCATTCCTACCCACTGCATCCGCTCCAGCGTCGGATGGAGATTGCGAATGTCGGTGACGCCGAATGCCGAATTGGTCGTTGCATTGGCCGGGTATAATTTGGCGGCGAGCCAGACATTGTCGTTGAAGCCGCTCTCGACGACCTCCGGATCGGATTCGTCCGTGAGGTAATAGGTCATCAGCGGCTGGAAATCGCGGCCGGCCGCTTCCCAGATCCTCTCGCGGTAGTCGGCAGCGCCGGCGATCGTGGTGATCGGCGGAACAAGATTGGGCATGACGATCGCTCGCGCGAACTGATGCGCCGTGAATGGCGCGACCAGCCGAAGCATCTCGCCATCCCGCAAATGGACGTGCCAGTCGTCGGGCCGCCGGATCGTCAGGCTTTGCATCGTCACACTCGGCTCCCTAACTGAAGGCCATGGCCGCGACCACCCTCAGCAATCGAGCGATCGTCCGCCTTTCCGGCGAAGACGTGCAGGGCTTCCTGCAGGGCTTGTGACAAGCGATGTGGCGGGCCCGCTGCCGGTATGGGCTGCACTGCTGACGCCTCAGGGGAAGTGTCAGTTCGATTTCATCGTCTGGCGTGACGAAGGTGACTTCCTGCTCGACTGCGAAGCTGATTCGGCGGGAGACTTGATCAAGCGGCTGTCCTTGTACCGCTTGCGCCGCCCGATCGGGATCGACCGTGACGCTACGCTCGCCGTCCATTGGGCGCCGGGCGGCCCCGGGACACCGGACCCTCGACTGCCAGAGCTCGGACATCGCTGGCTCGCGGAGCCCGGGGAAAGTGCCGGTGGATGGCAGGAACATCGACTGCGCCTTGGGGTTTGCGAAGGCCGCGCCGAACTTGGCGACATCCTCTGGCTGGAATGCAACGCTGCGGAGTTGAACGGCGTCAGCTTCACCAAGGGCTGTTTCGTCGGCCAGGAAAATACGGCGCGCATGAACTGGCGGCAGAAGGTCAACCGCCGACTGGTCGTCGTTCCAACGACCGCTGCAGGGCCCGCACGCGAGTGGTTTATGAGGATCTGGGTCTGGCCGTCGAGCACCGCCGTACCGATGATCTCGGCGACGCCATCATCCCTGCCTGGCTCGAGGCGGCGATCGCTCAGCAGCCGTAATCGCGCTTGAGGCTTTTGGGCCCCACGTCGCAGTACCAAACATCCGTCGCACCGATTGCCCAGTCCGCCACTGCCCATCGCCCGTTGCGCTTCTTGAGAACGGCATCGACGCGAAGTCCGTCCATATTGTCGAAGTCCTCGCCAAAGATCTGGTTGCCGTCGATCGCCTTGCCGCCCTTGCGCCGCGGTTCGGCCATGACGAACGCCCAGCCATTCTCGACCCTCAGCACCTGGACGACGAACTCGACGTTCGGCCCCAGCCTGGCTTCGACCTTGGCCGCAGGGCATCGAGGACGGCCTTTCGCTCCGGTGAGACGGCGGCCGTGAGGACCAGAGCGACAATGAACAGCATTGCGATTCTGGCTTGCCCCATGCCCGTCCTTAGCTGACTGGATCGCCTGCTTTCTTGCGCCGATCGACGATGCGCCACAAGGCAATCGCCCCGATCAGCATCCAGATCACGTTGAGCGCGGCGGACGGGATGGCCCCATGCCACCAGCCGTTCACCGTGAAGCCGGCGGCACCGACCACGTTCATCGCCTGGTAGACGATCGACTGTCCGGTCAGCTTGCCCGCCGAGAGCAATAGATATGCCAACAGGATCAGCACGGCCCCGGCCCAACCAACGACCTCGACGACGATTTCGACCGGAGTCACGTCGCGCTTCTCATGCGGCGTAGCACGCCGCCCAGCGACGCGAGGAGCATCCCCGGCAAGGCCAGCACCAGCAGCATGACGATGCCAGGAATCCAGAGGCTACCGATGCCCTGCGTGACCCACATGACCGGCATCTGCGCCAGCATCACGGCAAGCGGCCAACGCCACGGGCGGTCGGGGAATGCAAAGCCGAGGGCTGCGCAAAGCGCGCAGGCGATCGGCATGTACACGACCCAATATTCGCTGGTGTCCCACGGCTCCCGGCCGCCGGATGTCGCCGAAGCGACTGACCAAAGCAACGCGCCGCCGGCAAAGGAGAGGATCCAGCCGGTGCCGTCCCTCACGCCGCCGCAAGCCTCCGCAGCACGTAGTGCAGAATGCCGCCCGACCTGAAATATTCGAGCTCGTTGTAGGTATCGATGCGGCAGCGGGCGGTGAAGCTGAACTCCTTGCCGTCGTCCTTGATGACCTGGACCGTCACGTCCTGGCGCGGCTTCAATTCGCCGATGCCGGTGATCGTGTATTTCTCCGTGCCGTCGAGGCCGTAGGTCTCGGCATTCTCGCCGGCATTGAACTGAAGCGGAAGCACGCCCATGCCGACGAGGTTGGAACGGTGGATGCGCTCGAAGCTCTCGGCGATGACGGCGCGGACGCCTAGCAGCACCGTGCCCTTGGCGGCCCAGTCGCGCGAGCTGCCGGTACCATATTCCTTGCCGGCAATGATCACGAGCGGGCGCTGGTCCGCTTGGTAGAGCATGGCAGCGTCGTAGATCGCCATCGTCTCGCCGCTCGGTGCGTAGCGGGTGAAGCCGCCCTCGACATTGTCGAGCATGCGGTTGCGGATGCGGATGTTGGCGAACGTGCCGCGCATCATCACTTCGTGATTGCCGCGTCGCGAACCGTAGCTGTTGAACTCGCCGCGGCTGACCTGGCGCTCCAGCAGGTAACGACCCGCCGGGCTGTCCGGCTTGATCGCGCCCGCGGGCGAGATGTGATCGGTGGTGATCGAATCGCCGAAGATCGCCAGCGGCCGCGCGCGTTCGATGTCGCCCGGCGGAACCGGCTCCATCGTCATGCCGGTGAAGTACGGCGGGTTCTGGATGTAGGTCGAGGTCGGGGGCCAGCCGTAGGTGTCGCCGCCTGACACCGGGATCGCCCGCCAACGCTCGTCGCCGCGATAGACGTCGGCGTAACGGCTGCGGAACATGTCGGAATGGACGTGCGCATCAATTAGCGCACGGATCTCGTCGTTCGACGGCCAGATGTCCTTGAGGAACACGTCCTGACCGTTGCGCGCCTTGCCGATCGGCTCATGGGCGAGATCGGCGCGCACGGTGCCCTTCAGGGCATAGGCGACCACCAGCGGCGGCGACGCAAGATAGTTGGCGCGGCAGTCCGGCGAGACGCGGCCTTCGAAATTGCGATTGCCCGAAAGCACGCTGACCGCGACCAAATCATTCTCGTTGATCGCCTTGCTGATCGGCTCCGGAAGCGGGCCGGAATTGCCGATGCAGGTCGTGCAACCGTAGCCGACGAGATCGAAGCCGATGGCGTTGAGGTCTTCGGAAAGGCCGCTGGCGTCGAGGTAATCCGTGACGACCTGGCTGCCTGGCGCAAGGCTGGTCTTCACCCACGGCTTCGGCTCCAGCCCGAACTCGCGCGCCTTGCGGGCGACGAGGCCGGCAGCAATCAGCACCGACGGGTTCGACGTGTTGGTGCAGCTGGTGATAGCTGCGATCACGACGTCGCCATTGCCGACCTGAAACTGCTCGCCCTCAACCGCGACGCGCGGGTCGTTGTGCTTCTTGTAGGTGTGCTCCAGCTCGCCGTTGAACTGGTCGTCGACGTCGCTGAGGACGACGCGGTCCTGCGGACGCTTCGGACCGGCGAGCGACGGCTCGATGCTGCTCATGTCGAGCTCGAGCGTGTCGGTGAACACCGGCTCTGGCAGCGAACTGTCGTGCCAGAAGCCATTGGCCTGGCAGTAAGCGCGGACCAATTCGATCGTCTCGTCGGAGCGGCCGGTGAGCTTCAGATACTCGATCGTCCGCTCGTCGATCGGGAAGAAGCCGCAGGTCGCGCCATATTCCGGCGCCATGTTGGCGATGGTTGCGCGATCGGCGACGCTCATCGTCGCGAGGCCCGGACCGTAGAACTCGACGAAGCGGCCGACGACACCCTTGGCGCGCAGCATCTGCGTGACGGTCAGCACCAGGTCAGTGGCGGTAATGCCTTCAGGCAGCGAGCCCGACAGGCGGAAGCCAACGACTTCCGGAATGAGCATCGACACCGGCTGACCGAGCATCGCCGCTTCGGCCTCGATACCTCCAACGCCCCAGCCGAGCACGCCGAGGCCGTTGACCATCGTCGTATGGCTGTCCGTACCTACCAACGTATCCGGGAAGGCGACCGTCTCGCCGTTCGTGTCGTCGCCGGTCCAGATGCCCTGCGCGATGTGCTCGAGGTTGACCTGGTGGCAGATGCCCGTTCCCGGCGGCACGACCTTGAAATTGTCGAACGCGCCGCTGCCCCACTTGAGGAACTCGTAGCGCTCGCCGTTGCGGGCATATTCCAGCTCGACGTTGCGTTCGAACGCCTTGGGCGTGCCGAATTCGTCGACCATCACGCTGTGGTCGATGACGAGATGCACCGGCACCAGCGGATTGATCTTCTGCGGGTCGCCGCCGAGGTTCTTCATCGCGTCGCGCATGGCGGCGAGGTCGACCACGGCCGGAACACCGGTGAAATCCTGCATCAGCACGCGCGCCGGGCGGTACTGGATCTCGCGGGCGATGCTCCGCTCCTTCTGCCAGTCGACCATCGCCTGGAGGTCGTCGCGAGTAACGGTCGTGCCGTCCTCGAAGCGCAGCAGGTTCTCCAGCAGCACCTTCATCGAGAAGGGCAGCCGGCTGATGTCGCCGAGCTGCTCGGCCGCCTTGGGCAGCGAGTAATAGGCGTAGGATCGGCTTCCGACGGTCAGGTTCGAGCGAGTATTGAGGCTGTCCTGGCCGGTCGGAATCATCGAAAAAGGTCCTGTGATGCTTGGGTTGTGGGAGCGCCCGTCAGATGGGCGGCGTGCTGGCCCTTAGCAATCCGCCCCGAACCCCGCAAACCGGGCTATATCCATCCGCGCCGCTTCAGGAACCACAGCGGAAGGACTGCGCTGGCAAGCATTAGGGTCAGCGCCATCGGATAACCGAAAAGCCACCTGAGCTCGGGCATATGGTCGAAGTTCATTCCGTAGATGCCGGCGATCAGGGTCGGCGGGAGGAACACTAGTGCTGCCCATGAAAAAAGCTTCATCGCCGCATTCTGCTCGATGCTGATCAGACCGAGCGATGCGTCGAGCAAAAAGGTGAGGTTATCGCCAAGGAATGCGCTGTGGTCGGTCAGCGACTTGGTATCGCCGAGCAGCGCCTGGATGTGATCGCGAAGTCCTGCTGCCTTGGGCGAGCGGAGACGGTCCGACGCCAGGAAAAAGCTCAGCATTCGGGCCGTGCTGACCGCGCTGATCCGAATCTGCACCAGCAGTGACTGAGCGCGGCCGATGCGGCTCAATAGTGAGGTCAGCCGGTCGGCCGGGATCCGACGAGCGTTGGTCGACTTCGCGAAGATGTGGGCCGAGATCTTGTCTATCTCACGTCCGACTTCCTCCAGCTCGTCCGCCAGCCGGTCGATGATCACGTCGAGCAGATTGTAGGCCGCAGTCAGCGAGTCTTTGACCAGAAGATGGTCCTTGTGGGCGTGCTGCTGGAAGGCGCGCACCGGCTTTGGCGTCACATAGCGGACGGTCACGAGCCTGTTGTCGGTCAGGACAAAGCTCACCGGGTCGCTTTTCGGGTGGCCCTCCTCGACACCGTAGATTGTGCTCAAGGTCATGTAGAGCGCACCGTTCTGCTCGTAGAGGCGGCTCGACGGCTCGATCTCGCTCATGTCCTCGCGGGTCGGGATCTGAACGCGAACACACTCCTCGACCAGCTTGTCCTCGTCCCTCGTCGGCTCCTCAAGGTCGATCCAGGTGGCATCGTCGGGAATGCGCTGGCCTTTGCCGGCATCGATGATGCCGCCGTCGCAGTTCGGACCATAAGCGCGAAGCATGTCACGGTTGATTGACCGGCAGCAACGGCTTTGCAAGCCGCTTCGCTCTGCTAAGCCTTGGCTCAATGACCCGAACGCAACGCGCGACTGCTGCTGCCCTGTTAATCGTCGTTGCGGCCGGCGCCCTGCTTTACATGATGGGCCGGCCACCGATCTGCACCTGCGGGACGATCGACGTGTGGATTTCGGAGCCCAACAGCTCGAGGACGAGCCAGATGCTCTCGGACTGGTACAGCCCGAGCCACATCGTCCACGGCTTCCTGTTCTATGCGGTCCTGACTCTTCTCTTCCGCAAATGGCCGGTCGAATGGCGGTTTCTCGCCGCGCTGGCGATCGAGGTCTCGTGGGAGATCGTCGAGAACACGCCCTTCATTATCAACCGCTATCGCGAGGAGACCGCCGCGCTCGGCTACACCGGCGACAGCGTGCTCAATTCGATCAGCGATATTGCAATGATGACGCTGGGATTCTTCCTTGCACGTAGGCTGCCGCTGTGGGCGTCAGTCGCCATCGTCCTCGTCCTGGAATTGATTCCGCTGATCATGATCCGCGACAACCTGACCCTGAACGTATGGATGTTGCTGGCCCCCAATGATGCGGTAAAGGCTTGGCAATCGGGCGGGTAGGCGTCGGCACCATTCGACGCTTCGCGCATTCATCCGGCAAAATCCGAGGAAACCTAGTGAAAACGCTCAAATTTGCCGCGCTCGCCATTCTTCCCGCCCTCTTCGTCGCAACCCCCGCACAGGCCGGAGAAGTGTTCGGCGGCCTCTATGTCCATGACGTGGACACGTTCCTGACAATCGCCGGAGTCGAGGACGGTATGGACGTCCAGCTCGGCTGGCGCGGGGATCGTATCGGCAAGACCCCGCTGCAGCCCTATGCGTTCGCCGCCGTCAACACATCGGGCAACACCAACTATGCCGCGGTTGGCCTCTCGGCGAAGTTCGGGAAGCAGTTCTTCGTCCGGCCCGGGCTCGGCATTGCCGTGCACACCGGTTCGACCAAGGGCTACCAGATCGATGGCAACGGCAAGCTGGAGTTTGGCAGCCGCGTCCTGTTCGAGCCGGAGCTGGGGATCGGCGCCCAGATCACCGACCGGACCTCGATCGAAGCGAGCTGGGTGCACATGAGTCATGCGACACTGTTCAGCAAGCAGAACCCGGGATCGACAACCTGGGCGTTCGATTAACTTTCAAGCTCTGATCAGCGGCAGCGCACCACCTGCGCCGGCGCGCCCAGGGTCAAGGTGAAGGGCCCAAGTTCGGTCTCGTCTTCCAGCTTGACCGACAAGGTCATGGCGTCCTTGACGATGGTCCCGGAATAGACAGCCTCTTGTGACTTGAAGATCTGGCCGACCTTGATGGGTCCACTCTGGCCGGTCCGGTAGGTGCCCTTGACGCTGAACAGCCCGTCTTTGCCCGGAAAGATCGGCTCATCGATCGTCCCCGTGGCGCAACCGAAGTCGACGGTTCCGGCCCCGCTTTCAAGAACGACGCCGATTTGCGGCCCGCCGAACGAGCCCCGGCAGGCTTCAGGCCCGGCACCATGGTATCGCAAGCACTCAACGCGACGGCCATTGCGGCAATGGCGAACCTGCCCATCGACATTAGCCGATCATCCTTTCCGGCTTGACCACGCGGTCGAAGGTTTCCTCGTCCACCAGCCCCAGTTCAAGCCCGGCCTCCTTTAGCGTCTGGCCGTTCTTGTGGGCATGCTTGGCAATTGCCGCTGCGTTATCGTAGCCGATCTCGGGAGCAAGCGCTGTCACTAGCATGAGCGATCGGTTCATGTGCTCGCCGATCCGCTTTTCGTCAGGCTCCAACCCATCGAGCGTCCGCAGCGTGAAGCTTTCCATGCCCGTGCTGAGCAGGTTGATCGAGCGAATGACGTTGGCACCAATCAGCGGCTTGAACACGTTGAGCTCGAGATGACCCTGGAGGCCTCCGACCGTCACCGCGACATGATTGCCCATGACCTGCGCCGCGACCATCGTCAGCATCTCGGCCTGGGTCGGGTTGACCTTGCCCGGCATGATCGAGCTTCCCGGTTCATTCTCCGGAAGCTTCAGCTCGCCGAGCCCCGATCGCGGCCCTGAGCCCAGAAGACGGATATCGTTTGCGATCTTGGTCAGCGAGACCGCGATTGTATTGAGGACGCCGGACAGCTCGACCATCGTGTCATGAGCCGCGAGCTCCGCGAACTTGTTAGGAGCGCTGGTGAACGGCAGCTGCGTGAGGTTCGCAATCTCCTTGGCGAAAGCTTCGGCAAAGCCACTGGGCGTGTTGAGCCCGGTGCCGACCGCCGTCCCGCCCTGCGCCAGGCGATAGATCCGTGGCATCACGCCCTGGACGCGCTCGATATTGTCGGCGATCTGCTGCGCGTAGCCCGAGAATTCCTGCCCGAGGGTCAACGGCGTCGCATCCTGGAGGTGCGTACGCCCGATCTTGACGATCCCCGCCCAGCGCTTCGACTGCTCCGCCAGCCGGTCGTGCATCATCCGGAGGGCCGGAAGCAGGCGCCTGTTGACCGCGCGGGCGGCCGAGACGTGAAGCGCGGTCGGGAAGCTGTCGTTCGACGACTGGCTCTTGTTGACGTGGTCGTTGGGGTGAACCGGCTCCTTGCCGCCGCGGTTGCCGGTCAGCTTCTCGTTCGCGCGTCCGGCGATGACTTCGTTGGCATTCATGTTCGACTGGGTGCCGGACCCGGTCTGCCAGATGACCAGCGGAAACTGGCTGTCGAGGTCGCCACGGGCGACTTCCGCCGCCGCCTGCTGGACCGCTTCCGCAATCTGCGGGTCGAGTCCGCCGATACGGGCGTTCACACGGGAAGCGGCCTGCTTGATGAAGCCGAGCGCATGGACGATTTCCAGCGGCATCTGCTCGCGGGGCCAAACGGGAAGTTCTCGATCGAGCGCTCGGTCTGCGCCCCCAGTAGGAATCCGCGGGACCTCGATCGGTCCAAAGCTGTCAGTCTCGGTGCGAGTCGTGTTCATCTGAATTCCTGAAACGTCATGCTGAACTTGTTTCAGCATCCATGAACGCGACGGCGCATCATTGGCAAGGCGGGCGGTCATCGATCCTGCCTTCAACAGGATGACGCAGCGCGCGCTACTTCTTGCGCGTAAAGTCCACGCTGACGACGTTCGAACCGTCTTCGCCGGGTTCGGCCTTGGGCGCGTCGTTCTCCGCTTCCTCATGCTGCTCATGAGCATCGTCCGCGCCACTCGCCTGGAACTTCAGGCTGAAGTCGACCGCCGGGTCGACGAAGTCGGTGACCGCCGCGAACGGGACGTGAAGAGTCGAGGGCACGCCACCGAACGACAGGCCGACGCTGAACGCGTCCTGTTCGACCTTGAGGTCCCAGAATCGGTGCTGGAGGACAATGGTCATTTCGTCCGGGAAGCGCTCCGTCAGGTGCTTCGGGATGCTGACGCCGGGAAGCTTGGTCTTGAAGGTGATGTAGAAGTGATGCTCGCCCGGAAGGCCGCCGGACCGCTCGACCTCGCCGAGAACGCGACCGACGACGTCGCGCAAGGCTTCCTGCACGATCTCGTCGTACGGGATCAGGCTTTCGGGAGTCTCGTCGGTCATATTCAAAACTGGTAGCGAGGCCTCGCCCCCGGTCAAGCGGAGTCCGTAATGCCAATCGACCCGACACAGCCCTACGACGACAACAATGTCTTCGCGCGCATCCTCCGCGGCGAGCTGCCTTCGAAGACGGTTTACGAGGACGAGCACGCGCTCGCCTTCCATGACATCAACCCCTTGGCGCCAGTGCATATTCTGGTGATTCCGAAAGGGCGGTACGTGTCCTGGGACGACTTTTCGGAAAAGGCCTCGGACGCGGAGATCGCCGGGTTCACGCGCGCCGTCGGCAAGGTCGCCCGCGAGGCCGGCCTGGTCGAGATCGGCTACCGGGTGATGGCCAACACCGGCCTTCGAGGCGGGCAGGAAGTGCCTCACCTGCACATGCACATCTTCGGCGGCACAACCCTCGGCCCGATGCTCGCTCGCTAGGGGATTGCCCTTAGGGCGGAGCCGCTAGGGTCGGCCCCAAGACTTACGCCATCATAGGGGAGTAATAATGGCGACTGCCGCACCAAAAGGCGTGCTCGGGCGCATGATGATGCGCAAAAGCGTGGCCCAGGTTCAGGAAGAGACCCGGACCAGTGAGCTCAAGCGGACGCTCGGACCCTGGAACCTCGTTTTCCTCGGGATCGGCTGCATCATCGGCGCTGGTATCTTCGTTCGCACAGGCAACGCCGCGGCGCTTCATGCCGGTCCGGCCGTCCTCATTTCCTACGCAATCGCAGGCATCGTCTGCGCCTTCGCCGGCCTGTGTTACGCCGAGTTGGCCTCAACGCTGCCCGTGTCGGGCTCCGCCTATACTTATAGCTACACCACGATCGGCGAATTCGCCGCGTGGGTGATGGGTGCGCTGCTGCTCCTCGAATACGGCCTCGCGGCGTCCGTGGTCGCGGTGGGATGGTCCGGATACATGGTCAGCCTGTTGGGTGACATCGGGATCAACATTCCTGTCGAGCTCACCGGGCCAACCGGACATCATCTGATGAAGGATGGCGCGGAGGTGCTCGTCAACGGGGCGCCCGTCGTGTTCACCTTCAATCTTCCTGCGTTCCTCGTCTGCGCCGCGCTCGCGCTTCTGCTGTGCATCGGCGTGTCGGAATCGGCGAAGTTCAACAACGCCATCGTCGCGATCAAGGTGACCGTGCTTGTCGCCTTCATCCTCGTCGGCGGGTTCATCATTCTCAAGGATCTCGGCAGCTACACCCAGAACTGGGACCCCTTTATCCCGGCACCTACGGGCAAGGACGGCGAGTTCGGGTGGAGCGGCATCCTTCGCGCCGCATCGATCGTCTTCTTCGCCTATATCGGGTTCGAGGCTGTCTCGACTGCGGGTCAGGAGGCCAAGAACCCGGCAAGGACATGCCGTTCGGGATCATCGGCTCGTTGCTCGCCTGCACGGTCATCTACATCCTCGTTTCGATCGTGATGACCCTGATCGTGCCCTACACGTCGCTAAACGTGCCGGATCCGGTCGCCGTCGCGGTCGATGCATTCGGACCGGAATGGGCGTGGTTCGCTAAGACCATCAAGATCGGCGCGATCATCGGCCTGACCTCGGTCATCCTCGTGCTGATGTATGGCCAGACCCGAATCTTCTACACGATGGCGCGCGACGGCCTGCTTCCGCGGGTCTTCGCAACGGTTCACCAGAAGTTCCGCACGCCGTGGATCAACACCTTGCTGGTCGGTGTCATCGTCGCGTTCGCGGCGGGCTTCTTCGACATCAACAGCCTTGGCGACATGACCTCGGTCGGCACGCTCGCGGCCTTCGCCGTGGTCTGCCTGTCGGTGATCTGGCTTCGCCGGACCCACCCGGACATTCCCCGAGGCTATCGCGTACCGCTCTATCCGATCGTTCCGGCGGCTGGCATCCTGTCCTGCCTGTGGCTGATCACGACCGTGCCCTGGTACGTGCTGGTGATCTTCTTCTGGTACACGCTGGCGATGGTCGTGCTCTACTTCCTCTACGGGATGAGGAACTCGGAGCTCGGCAAGGGTGGATACGGCAAGGGCGAGGGCGACTTTCCGCTGTTCCCGGAGGACGCCCTCTGGACGAAAGCGGCGAACCCACCGTCCGGCCGTAACCGGAGTCAGAGTATGAAGTTCAGGGCGGTCCTTCGGGGCCGCCCTTTTTCTTATGCGACGAGGTCGCCCGCGAGCACCTTGAGGTCGGCTTCCGGGCGCGCACCGTAGTGCTGGATGACCTCGGCTGCCGCGATCGCGCCGAGACGCAGTGATTCCTCGAGGCTGCGGTCGCGCGCGACGCCGAACAGGAAGCCGGCCGCGAACAGGTCGCCCGCGCCGGTCGTGTCGACCAGCTTCTCGATCGGCTCCGCAGGAACGTCGGCGCGCTCATCGCCGCGAGTGGCCAATGCGCCATCTTCGCTGCGGGTCACGACGAGGATTTCGACCTTGTCCTTCACTGCCGCGACTGCAGATTCGAGATGCGCCACGCCGGCCAGCGCCTCAATCTCCGCCTGGTTGGCGAACAGGATGTCGATGCGGCCGCTATCGAGCAGCTCGTTGAACCCGTCGCGATGGCGATCGACGCAGAACGTGTCCGACAAGGTGAAGGCAACTTTGCGGCCAGCGTCCCGCGCAACCTCGATCGCCCGGACCATCGCGTAGCGCGGAGTCTCCGGGTCCCAAAGATAACCTTCGAGGTAGAGAATCCGAGCCGCCCGGATCTGGTCCTCGTCTAGCGCGCTTGCCGGAAGCAGCTGCGCGGCACCGAGAAACGTATTCATGGTCCGGTGCCCGTCGGGCGTGACCAGGATCATCGAGCGCGCAGTCGGAACTCCGACATCCGATGCCGGTGTGATGAACTCCACGCCCGCGGAAGTCAGGTCGTGCCGGTAGAACTCGCCGAGCTGGTCCTTCGCCACCTGGCCGATGAAACCCGCGGTCCCGCCGAACGCCGCGATCCCGGCGGCCGTGTTGCCAGCCGATCCGCCGCTAACCTGGTGCGCCGGGCCCATGTGGGAGTAGAGCCGCTCAGCCTCATCGGCGTCGATCAGCCGCATCGATCCCTTCACCAACCCCTCCATGTCGAGGAAGTCGTCGGAGGCGTTGGCGATCACGTCGACGATGGCATTTCCGATGCACAAGACGTCGAGACGGCAGTCGGTCATGTAGGAGCACCTGTTGCTTTTGCGGGGGAAAGCGCGCGCCTAGCTGCGCCGGGCCCGGGCGGCAAGCTTGCCTCGCCTCCCTGCCGCCGCCATGACTAGGCGATGCGCAAGATCCTTCCTCTCACTGGTGCCGTGTTGCTTTCCGCCTGCGCCACCCAGCCGGGACCGGAGCCGGAGCCGGCTTCAAGGCCTACCCCACCGGCCCGTCCGTTCCGGGTTCGCTGGTGAACATGACGGCGGCGGAGCTGATCCAGAAGATGGGTCAGCCGAAGCTACAGGTCCGCGAGGGACCCGGCCTCAAGCTGCAGTTCAAGAGCCGCTCATGCATCCTCGACGCCTATCTCTACCCTTCACCGTCGGGCGGCCTGCCCGAGCGCGTGACTCACGTCGACACGCGCCTGTCGAACGGCAATGACACGTCTCAACAGGCCTGTATCGCGTCCCTCATCCGAAGCTGATCGAGCGCCCAGGCCGCGGCCTCGGCAATCACCGGGTCGGGGTCCGAAACATGCACTTCTACGCTGGACGCCAGCGCCCCTGAGCCGCTGTTGCCCGCTGCAATGAGGCAATTGCGGATCAGGCGATCGCGGCCAATCCGCTTGATCGGCGACCCCGCGAACATCTCGCGGAAAGCCGCGTCATCGAGCTTCAGCAGGTCGGCCAGGCTCGGCGCCGTAAGCTCCGCTCGGGCAGGAACGCCCGATTGGCTGCAGCCGCGTCGGCAAAGCTGTTCCACGGACACACCGCCAAACAGTCGTCGCAGCCGTAGATGCGGTTCCCCATTGCCTCACGAAACTCCTCCGGAATCTGCCCGTCATGTTCGATCGTCAGGTAGGAAATGCATTTGCGTGCATCGATGCGATGTTCCGGCCCGATCGCCCCTGTCGGACAGGAGTCGAGGCATCGCGTGCACGTCCCGCAGTGGATGCCGTCGGTGGCCGGCGAGTCGGGAGCCAGTTCCAGCTCAGTCAGGATCACGCCGAGGAACAGCCAACTCCCATGCTCGCGGGAAACGAGATTGGTGTGCTTGCCCTGCCAGCCGATCCCGGCCGCCTGGGCCAGTGGCTTCTCCATCACGGGCGCCGTGTCGACGAAGACCTTGAGCTCGCTTGGCGCTGCATCGACGATGAAACGGGCCAGCGCCTTCAGCGCCTTCTTGACCGTCTTGTGATAGTCGCCGCCCTGCGCATAGACCGAGATGCGCCCGCGCTCCGTCTCATTTCCTAGCGCCATCGGATCGGACGTAGGTGCATAGCTCATCCCCAGCGCGATCGCCGATCTCGCGTCGGGCCACATCGCTTTCGGAGACACGCGGTGATCGGCCCGCGTCTCCATCCAGCCCATCGTCCCGTGATTCCCCGCCTCGATCCACTTGCGGATATCGAGCCCTGCGGAATCGGCGGCATCCGCGCGCGTGAACCCGCAGGCGGCAAAGCCCAGGCGCTCGGCCTCGGCCCGTATTGCCTCCTTAAGGGTTTGGCTCTTATCCACGGCGCTGCCCTTAACACCGCGCTCCATCGTTTCTCTAAGGAATTCCAGTGCTTCGACAGGCTTCGCCGCAGGGTTGGACGGAAGGGCTGGCCGTCGAAGCGCGCGACCTTGTCAAGGACTTCGCGGAGAAGCGCGCGGTCGACGGCGTCAGCCTCGAAGTTCCGGTCGGTTCCATCTTTGGCCTGCTCGGGCCAAACGGCGCCGGCAAGACGACGACGCTGCGAATGTTGCTCGGCATCATCGAGCCGTCGTCGGGAGAACGCTGCGTGCTGGGTCACACGCGTCCGATCGAAGCCGCTCACCAGATCGGCTACTTGCCCGAGGAGCGCGGCCTCTACCCGTCGATGAACGCGCGGAGGGGATTGCCTTCATGGGCGCGCTTCGCGGCCTCCCCCTCTCGACAGCCCGCAAACGCGCCGACCAATTGCTCGAGGAGAATGGCCTCGGCGAGTGGGCGAAGAAGCCGATCCGGACCTTGTCCAAGGGCATGGCCCAGACGGTCCAGCTGCTTGGCACGCTCGTCCACGAGCCGCGGATGATCGTGCTCGACGAACCCTTCTCCGGTCTCGATCCGATCAACCAGGGCAAGCTGGAGCGATTGATCCGCAGCCGCGCGGCGGACGGCGTCACCATCATCTTTTCCACGCACGTCATCGCCCACGCCGAACGGCTTTGCGAGCAGATCGCGATCATCGCCGGTGGTAAGGTCGCCTTCAACGGCCGCGTAGACGAGGCGCGTGAATGCCTTCGTCCCATCGTCCGCCTCCGCACCCGCGAGCGCGATGGTCCGTGGCGCTCGGCGCTCCCGCCCTCGGCACGCGAAGAAGGCGGTGACTGGATTTTCGAGCTTCCTCAAAGCGGCCCGGAGCCGCTGCTCAAGGCCTTGATCGACGGCGGCGCGGGCATCGAGACGCTTGCGATCGAACGCCCCGGTCTTCACGAAGCCTTCGTCGCGATTGCCGGGGATGCGGCGGCCCGGGCCATGGCGGTCGAGCCGGAGAACGTGCAGTGAAAGAGCTCATTCGCGCCGCCTTCGTGATCGCCCGCCGCGATTTCTCGGCCACCGTGCTTTCCCGCACCTTCCTGCTGTTTCTGCTGGGGCCGTTCTTCCCGGTCCTGATGATCGCCGTCTTCGGCGCAGCCACCGCCCCAATGAGCGCGACCGAGCGTCCGACGGTCGGCGTGATCGCCACTGCCCAGGACTTCCAGCAGCTGGATGCCGCCCGCAATCGGCTCCAGGATACATTCGGAGCGATCGGGATGATCGGACTCCAGCGGGTTGATCCCAACGGCCAGCCTCAGCAGGCCGCGCGCACGCTGGAGAGCGCCAAGCCGGGCTACGTCGCAGTCCTTGAAGGCGGGTTGGCCAGTCCGAGGCTGCTCGGGTCGGTCAGCGCACAGAGCGGGACGGCCAAGCAGTTGCGGCTGATCATTGCCGAGGCGCGCCGGTCCGGCACTCCTTCGGAAGCCGTCCACTTGCCCGTGATGCTGACCAGCCCATCGCCGAATGCGCCAAACACCGGAGCCCACGCGCTGACCGCGCGAGGCGGCCAGTCGTTGCTGTTCCTACTTACCCTCCTCCTCGCCGGCATGCTTTTGTCGCAGCTGATCGAGGAGAAATCGAACAAGGTGATCGAGGTGCTCGCCGCGGCAGTGCCGATCGATTCCATTTTCCTCGGCAAGCTGCTGGCGATGCTGTGCGCCTCGCTCGTCGGAATCGCCGTCTGGGCCGCCGTGGGTGCCGCAGCCATTGCCGTATTCGCACCGAACGGCCTGAGCGCTCTTCCGCCACCCGCGGTCGGTTGGCCGACCTTCATCCTGCTTGGCATCGTCTATTTCGCGATGAGCTACCTGCTCCTGGGTGCCATCTTCCTCGGCATTGGCGCCCACGCCTCCAGCGCACGGGAAGTGCAGACCCTGTCGATGCCGGTAACCATGGCCCAGGTCGTCATTTTCGCCTTCGCCTCGGTCGCGGTCGGCGCGCCCAACGCAACCAAGGCGATTGCCGCGGCGATCTTCCCGCTATCCTCGCCCTACGTGATGATCGCACGCGCCGGCGAGCTCCCGGGACTGCTGCCGCACCTCGTCGCGATCGTCTGGCAACTCCTGTGGGTCGCCCTCTTCCTCCGAATCGCCTCGCGCATCTTCAGGCGGAGCGTGCTCAAGTCCGGACCGACGCGATTGAAAAGCAGGAAGCTCGCCCGGACGTAGTGTCCGCCTTCGACCCAAACCGGCCGCTAGCCTCGGTTCTCGAAGTCTAGAGGCCGAGCGCATGCCATGGAGCCGATTTGGAGCGGACGCTTTTGGCTCGAGACGCCAACGGAGAAACAGAGAACCTTTTGGATCATCATGAAATGATCAGGAAATGATCATCGCTCTCCGATAGGCGGCTGGTCACTGTCCTCGCGCACCCGCTTCGGGGTGATGAAGGAGAGGACGGATGGCTAGCAAGACATTCGCTAGGATTGCGGCAGGACTGGCGGCGCTTGTTTGCGCAACGGCGGCACAGGCCGACATACTCGATTTCTCAGGAACAATCTCTGGGCTCGGAATTGCAGGACCGGACGCCACCTGCGCGCCTGCTCCTTCCAGAGGGATTCTCGATCCATCAACGTCGACTGGAAACTCGACATTGGGGAGTTTCACATATGGTCACAACTGGTGTTTCTCTGGGGCATCGGGTCCGATCAACGGCACCTTCCAGCTCGACTTTGGGACCGATGAGATCTTTGGCTCGGTCGCAGGCCTGGCGACACCGAGCGGAACACCTTTTCTGACCAACCTCAACTTAACCTACACCATCCTTGGAGGCACGGGCCTGTATGCCAATGCCAATGGGTCTTTTGGCGGAATCGCCACGTCGCAGCTCGAAGCGGGCGTCGGCTCGCATTTCAATCTCAACTTTGGCGGCTCCGTCAACGCCGTCCCAGAACCTGCGACCTGGGCGATGATGCTGGTCGGATTTGGTGTCGTCGGATTCCAGATCCGGCGCAAGAATTCGCGAAAGGGCGGGGCCCTCATGGCGCGCCCCAACTGAAAAATGGATCGGGGGCACGCTTGCCCGTACCGGTCCATGCGGGCCTCTCGGTCTTTCATCCAACACACTTGTTCGAACGGGCCAGGTCGCAGACGATTTGCGATACATATTGAACAAGCAATCCTGGACGGCTGGTTGGAAATGGCACTCAAAGTAGTAAGCTAGAATCAAATGCTTGGAACCGCTCTTGCCGGTCTCGCGGCAGCGTCAGCCCTGCGACCCTCCGACAATGTCACCTCGGAATCCGAACTCACCGCAGGCAGCGTGATCATGGTGACCGGGGAGCGCGTCCGACGCTCCGAGTTCGACACACCGGCGAGCGTGGAGGTCTTCGATCAACAGCGGATTGAAGGTTCTGTTGGCGTAGATCGCATTGAGCAGATCCTCGAATTGATCCCCAATGTTCAGCTTTCCTCGGGCGGGGAAGGCCCGACGATCCGCGGCCAGGATACGACCGGCCCGACCCGCGACTTGCCGGCTTTCCTCGGCGGCACCCGGCCGCGCACGACGCTGATCGTCGACGGGAGGCCTGTCAGCTTCAACGAGTTCGTATTCGGCTCAGCGCCACTTTGGGACGTGGATCAAGTCGAGGTTTTCCGGAGCCCGCAGACCACCACCCAGGGGCAAAACTCGATCGCCGGCGCAATCTTCGTCCAAACTAGCGATCCGTCGTTCGACCCGCAGACTCGCGCGCGCGTGATCGTTGGCAACCTCGGCACGCGGCAGGCCTCGTTCAGCGCTACAGGCCCGATCGATCGAGATGTTGCAATCCGCGTCGCCGCCGACCTGCGCTACAGCCATCCTGCGAGCAAGATCGCCGATCGAGTTGAGGGAGCCGATCCCAACCACGATGTCTATGGCCTCGTCCGAGGCAAGTTGCTCGCGAATTTGAGCGATTCTGTTCGCTTCCAGCTTTCCCTCAGCCATTCAAAATCGCAAATGCCTCAGTTTGAGGCGGTCCGACCGCCGTTCAAGCTCCGGGAGGACCCGGGTGCGTCCTATGGGACGTTCAAAATCGGAGTGGATTCGGGAACGGCATCCTCAACCGCTGCCCTGTCGCCATCTTTGACCCTGAAGACCCTTTTCACAGGCGGTCGGACGGAGATCCGCCGGTTTGCACCGCCCGGCCTGGGCACCACCCGGATCGCCGGGCGCGACTGGTCGGGTGAGACCTTATTCACTTGGGACCCCTCCGAGACTCTGCAAACCACAATGGGGCTGTCCCACCGCCAGGCCACCCTTCACCAGATGATCGACCTCTCGCAACTGTCCGGAATCGGGCGGTTCGATGACACGCAGCGCGCGACAGGCATCTTCGGCGAAGCCACCTGGCTTTGGACGAGCCGCCTGCATCTCACGGCCGGGCTGCGGTATCAGTCGGATCGACAGGTCAGGACCGGAGCACTTGCTGGGAGCACGTCCCCAATCCCGCTGAACTATAAAAAGGCGTTCGACGCTTGGTTGCCCAAACTATCCCTTTCCTACGACGTCCAGAAGAACGTCCGCGTCGGAGTTCTCCTTCAGCGAGCTTATAATCCCGGTGGGACGACGTTGAGGTTTGATACGGGCCAGCCGGACAATTTCCAGGCTGAATTCCTGTGGGATACCGAGATCTTTGCGCGAGCATCACTTGCTGGCGGCAAGCTCACGGCGTCGGCCAACCTGTTCCGCTACGACATGACGAACCCTCAGCGGGCACGGTCCATCGTCATCATTACACCAACGTCGGCGCTCGTCACTTTTGCGGACCTCTTCAATGTTGACAGGGCCCGAAGCGAAGGAGCGGAGCTGTCAATGGACTGGCGCCCCGATCCAAGCTTCTCAGCGAGGCTGGCAATCGGTGCCCTGTCGACCCGGATAACCGGAGTCCCCCCAGCATACGCTGCGTTCGACGAAAAGGAGTTCCAGCGTTCGCCGCACTTCAGTCTCGGTGCCGAGGTCATGTGGCAGGTCGTTCCCCGTCTTAGCGTGTCGGCGCAGGTGCGGCATAATAGCGGCTACTTTAGCGACGACTTGAACCGTGCTGACCGGCGCGTTCATGGCTGGACCAAGGTCGATGCTCAGGCCTCCTACGCGGCAGGGCAATTCAAGATCTTCGGCTATGCCCGCAACCTGCTGAATACCTTTTACCTTACCTACTTTCTTAACCCGTCCTGGGCGACCGCAGGAGATCCCGGGAAATCGGCATCGGGCTTGAGGCAAAATTCTAGACGCTGCCCAACCCATAATCCGGCTGCACACCGCGCTTCGACCAATAGTCCGTCAACCCAACACCATCGCAAAGCGCACGAAACCGGGGATCGCGTCTCAGCGCTTCAGAAGGAGGTGTGAAGAGCCACGGCGTGAACCGCCACGCCGTACTCCGCATTCCGTCGGGGCAGGCGAAGGTCCGACGGCGGTTCCCGGCTTCCGAAATGCCAACAGCGCGTTAGCGACGTCGAAAGCGGCATCGACTTCCCCAAGAGCGGAAAGTGTCATGACCGCCTGGTAGGACAGAGTTGGCGACTTCAGGGCGGCGCGCAGGTTAGCGTCGCGCGCTTGCGCGATGTTTGCAGCCGACCTGTCGCCAAGAGCCGGGAGCGACAACCGCCACAGCGACACTGCATCGGGACTGAACGACTGCGGCAGCGTCGACTTGGAATCGAGCATTGATCGAGCCGCCTCGGCCCTGTCCGTGAACGCATAAATCATGAATCGGGCAAAGCGAACGAAGCGGTGCCACGGCCACATCTCGATCGCCCGATCGATGACCCGGTCAGCCTCGCCGACCCGTCCCAAGATCCACAGCATCTGGGCTCGCGGATAGTTCGTGACGGGGGCCAAAGGTTGGAGTGCCATAGCCCTTTCGACCAGTCCCGACGCCGCACGACTTAATCCGACCGATTGATAGAGTCCCCAGAGGCTTCGCATGGCGCTTATGTTCTTGGGGTCCTTGGTCAGGATCTGATTGAGCCTGTCTTCGGTCGACGCGACGTCCAGCATTGACCGCTGAAGGATAGTCTCGGCGAGGCGTGCATAAGGATCTTCGGGGTCCGCTTTCAGCGCTGCGCGCGAAAATTGGTCCGCGGCACTCGGATTGCCAGTCTGGCTCCCGCCGGAATCGCCGAGCTGAGTATAGGCCATCAGGCCGAGCGCTTTCGCGTCGCCAGGATAGATTGAGAGAGCTTCCTGCAGCGCCTGAAGGCCCTCCTCGCGCTTATCGAACAGCAATGCGCGTTCGCCGGTTTCGAGGAGGGCCGCGAACTGCCGGTCGTTTTGGACCCGCCGAACCGACCACAGGCCAATGCCGGTCAAACCGGCAATTGCCGCCGCGGAAAAGCCGAGAACGTACCTTCGCGAAACCTGCTCCGAGGGCGCCGCCGACGCGTTGGTCCCAAGCGCTTCGTGGGGTGACGCGCGGTCCAACCCTGTGAGGCGATACCCTGTCCGAGGGATTGTCTCGATCTCAAACGACCCGGGCCCGGTCTGCATCGCGATCCGTCGGACACGGTTAATGGTCCGGTTCAAGCTGTCATCGCCAACCAGAGCTCCGCCCCAGCCAGCATCGAAGAGTTGGTCTCTCGTGACGACCTCACCTCTTGCGTCCACCAAGAGGAGAAAAATCTGCATGGTGAGGGGCTCGACCTGAATTTCGCCAGCTGGCCCCTGAATGTGTCGGCGGGCAGGGCTGATAAGGAGCGGACCAGCAGTAAAGTCGCGACGCTCCGCAAGCTGCGCTGGTTTCACCAAACCCGCATTCTCCCACCCACAGACGGCCCCATCAGTAAATGATCAGGCCATGATCGGCAGTCCGTCATCGCACATTGATTGGAGGGTTTCTACGCCGCCTTCAGTCTCTTTGCGGGGAGAAAGCAAATGGCTCGTCAAGGCACGAACGCACTCATCATTTTGAGTGCAGCTTTCACAATGACTGCCTGTGGCGGTGGCGGTGAAGGAGTAAACTCAACGCCAACACCTCAACCGGGCCCACCACCACCACCACCGCCACCGCCACCGCCACCGCAGCCACCGGCAGGTGCCTACCTGACTCCCGGCATCACCCAATCGACTTCCTTTTCCACCCTTGGGTGGGAAATCAGCGCGGGTGACAAGCTGGTTTCCGACGTCGACACAAACGGCTTTTCAGTTTCCTACGACGCTTCGACTCAGAGCTACTTCGTGGCGCTTCCCAGCTATCAGGGAGCTCCGGCTTCGGCTTTCCAGCAGACCGGGCAGTCCAGTAGCTATTATAACGGCCAGATTGCTGGGGCCGGCATGAACCCGGAGCAGATCTCGTTTTTGAAGCCTGGCTCCGGCTACCAATTTTCTGACCTTGCCATGGTCAACGTCCTGGCGAGCTATCCGACGTCAGTCTTCGCCTTTGGTCAGGCAACTCCCGCCGCGTCCGTACCGACGACGGGGTCGGCAAGCTATTCAGGGACAGCAATCGGCGTCTCCGTCTCGAATCTTTACTATTTCGATGGCGCCACAACGCTCAATTTCGACTTCGGGGCAGGAACGCTGGGTGGGCAAATGGATCTTAGCATCCATGATCTTGGCGGCGGCACATCGCATATTGGAACGTACAGTTTCGCAAACACAGTCTACGGAACCGGAAGCGCAACATTCGCGGGATCGCTGCGTGACAGCGCAAACGGCCTCTCCGGAGCATTCTTAGGGCAATTCACTGGGCCTGGCGCAGAGGAATTGATTGCTCGCTGGAACATCGATTTTCGCAATCCCGACACCAATCTGACTGAGCCTGCCGTCGGTGCCCTGATCGGGCGCAGGAACAGCGGGCCGTGAGCGATGGGACGAAAGATCCATCTCTCGCTCGCAGCGGCGCTGGCCGTTGCCGCCTTGTCCCCTGCAAACGCAAGCGAACGGATCAAGCTGTTGGCGCCGGCGCTGCTCGAACTTGGCCAGCGCTTCGAGAGGGTGGGCGAACTCGCCAACGCGACGAAAATCTACCGAACTCTTTTGGAGGACGCTGACGCAGAAGTTCGATCGGAAGCACGGTTTCGACTTGCCAAGATCCTGGCGGCGGAAGGCAAGACGACTGAAGCGGCAGTCTTGATGCGGCGGGTTGCAGATGAAAATCCGAAGGCGACCGCTCCGCGCATTGAGCTTGTGGGACTGCTGCATAGGATTGGCGACGAAGCTGGCGTCCTTCGTGAGTTGCGCTCGCTGAGTAGGCTCGACCTTCCGTTGAATATTGCAAGACTGGTTGACCGGCTGAGTGCGTCCCTCAAGTCTTCTCAGCCGCTGGCATTACAGATTGAACTTGCTGTGGCGCCGGATACGAACATCAACCGCGCCACCCGATCCGACACATTGGGAACGGTGTTCGGAGAATTTGCATTCGATGAAGATTCCAGGGCCAAATCTGGTGTTGGCTTGTCCGCAAGGGGCCTGCTTCAGAGTCGGGTCGATGTGTCGGGCGAAGTTAGCATAGCCGCCCATGGCTCGCTTGACGCCGATTTGTATCGACGGTCAGAGTTCAATGATATTTCGTTCGAAGCAGCAGTGGGCCCGGAGATCGGCCGCGGCCCGGCAAGGATTGCGATAGAGGTCGCCTTCAATCAGCGATGGTTTGGCATGAAGCCGTACCAACGAACTTTCCGCGCTTCCGGCAGTGGTCGACTGATCGTCGATCGAGCTTCCCAGCTGCGGGTCGATGCTTCCATTCGAACTTCCGACAATTTCTTTAACGACCTTCAGGATGGCCACGGCATCGGTACTGTAGTTCGCTACGAACGCGCATTCTCGGCGCGAGTGATTGCGTCGTTGCGTGGGTCATTCGATCGATTCAAGGCAAACGAGCCGGCGTATGCCACTCGGTCCTGGTCCATCGGAGCGACGATATCGCGCGACCTTGGCCGAGCAACCGTCGACATTGGGGCGGACTACGCAAGGCTGAATGCAGATGCCCGGCTGCTAATTCTACCTAAGGCCCGAGAGGATAAGTTGGCTCGTTTTCAATTGGGTGCCGTGTTCCGGCAAATAAGCATTGCTGGCTTTTCGCCGACGATCCGCATTGTCCGCGAGAGAAACCACAGTTCCGTAGAATATTACGAATACAAACGGACGAGGACCGAGTTCGGAATCAGCCGGTCCTTCTGATGTGTCGCCTTTAGAGTGGGCTTTCGACCCATTGCTGCCGCTAGCTGTCGGAGAGTCTTGCGGCAACAGCTGGCAATGGGCACCTTAACCGAATGGTGGCCTCAGAGCAGTCAGCCGAAGGGCGCGTCCAGCACCTCGTTGAGACGGAATATCGGCATTTTGAGGCCGACACGCCGAAAGTGATCGAGGGTTGCCCATGTTGCCTCGACAGCGAAGGCGCTGACGCCTTGCTAACGAACTCATTGCGACATTTAACTACGAGGAACTCTGGTCGTATGTCTCAGGCGTATTCTTCACCCTGGGAAGCGAGCTCGACTTTAAATACTTACTTCCGCGCATCATGGACATCGCAGCCAATGACCCGGCAGGTTTGATCGACCCCGAGATCGTCTTGGGGAAAGTTGGACTAGCTGGTTGGCGAAGTTGGCCCGCTCGTGAGCGCAAGATCATCGAGGATTATGTAGACGCCTGGTTCGAACTCGCGCTCATGCGCGATATGGCAGATGCCGAAGAGGGTTGGCTTGGCTCAGAGGCCGAGGGCGTACTATGCGGAGCTGCCAGAGCAGGCATGACGATATCGGGCTTGATCTCGCGATTACAGGAACCCGATGGTGCACCCGTCCTCAAATGATCTGGCCGACCGATTTCCTGTTAGGTTGTCGGCCTTCTGGGAGGACGCGCCTGAGGGCCTCGAAGAGCTGTCGAGAGTGATCAGTCACAAACCGTCGTAGCGTCCGCTTTCCACCCAAACCTGCCGCTAGCGCAACACTATCTGGCGACCCATGCCAACCGGCTCAGTGGAGCTTGAGCTTGGGCCTCACCACGATGTTCACGCGGCCGATCAGGATCAGGATCGCGCCTCTCAGAAAGCCGTGAATCGCCAACAGGTGCATCCGGTAGAGCGACTTGTAGACGAAGCGAGCGATCCGGCCTTCGACGGCGATCCGGCCGCCGATCAGGTTCCCCATCAAGCTGCCCACGGTCGAAAAGCGGGACAGCGACACCAGGGAACCGTGATCGTGATAGCGAAAAGGGATCAATTCCCGCCCACGCATGAGGCGGATCAGGTTGCGATAGGTTGCTGATGCCATCTGGTGCGCCGCCTGAGCGCGCGGCGGAACCGGCTTCCCGTCGGGAAGCTCGCAGAAGCAGCAATCGCCGATCGCGAAGATCCTGTCGTCGACCGTGGTCTGAAGCGTCGGACGAACGACGATCTGGCACCGCGCGTTCGTTTCCAGGCCGTCGAGCGAACCCAGGAAATCCGGCGCTTTGACGCCGGCGGCCCAGACCTGGAGGTGGCCTGGAATGACCTCGCCTTCGTCCGTGATCATCTCATGCGCCCGCGCCTCGACGATGCGGGTCGCCGGTCGGACGGAAACACCCAGCGCCTCGAGCTCCTCATGGGCGGCCGCGGCTAGCTTTTCCGGAAGGGCGGGAAGGATGCGCGGGCCCGATTCCAGCAAGGTCACCTGAAGCCGCTTTTCGTCGAACACCTCGAGCCCGTAATGTCGAAGCGCCGAGGCGCTGTTGTAGAGCTCGGCGGCAAGCTCGATCCCGGTCGCTCCGCCGCCGACCACCGTCACGCAGACATGCTCATCGGCCTCCGCATCGGCGCTCATCGTCCGTGAAACGCGCAGGCACTGGTTCAGCAGGCGGTGGCGGAAGGCATCGGCCTGTTCGCGATCGTCGAGGAACAGGCAATGCTCCCGCACGCCCGGGACATTGAAGTCGTTGGTCACCCCTCCGACCGCGAGCACGAGATAGTCGTAGCGGATGGCATGCGCGGCCATAAGCTCGGTGCCGTCCACGTCGACCAGGGGCGCGACGATGACTTTCCGCCGCTTGCGGTCGAGCGACTGGAGCGAGCCAAGAAAGAAGCGGTAACCCCAGCGGTGGCCGTGACTCCGGTACCCGACTTCGTCGAGATTGGCGTCGAGCGAACCCGCCGCGACCTCGTGAAGCAGCGGTTTCCAGATGTGCGTGAGGTTGCGCTCGATCAGAACGATGTCGTGATTCTTGCGACCGAACCGGGCGCCCAGCAGGCGGGCGAGCTCAAGGCCGCCGGCGCCACCGCCGACAATCACGATCTGCGTCTTTCGCGCCTTGGCGGTTGGCTGGTCGGCTAGCACGCCTGATGGGACTCGATGTTTACCGGGCGGCTTTCAACCTAGTGTGAACATTTGTCAGGCCGCAGACGATGAGGCTACAGGATCGCCTCGCGCGCCATTTCCTCGAGTTTTGCCATCAGGGCTCGATGCGGGAACGGCCCATGACTGATCCGGGCCACGCCCGCGCTCGCCCATTCCTGCTTCGGCGGCGCGCCGGGGAAGGCGATTACGTTGAGGGGCAACGGAACCTCGCGGACGACCCGTTCGATCTGCGCGGAGTTCGATAGCCGGGGCACGAAGAAGCCGCTTGCTCCGGCATCGGCGAACGCCTTGCCGCGCTCCACGACCTGATCGATCAACGCGTCGTCATGTTCCTGCGTTTTGAGGAGCAGATCCGTCCGCGCGTTGATGAAGAAATTGTCGCCGACCTGCCGCCGGATCGCGGCGATCTTCTCAACCTGTTGGGCGAGCGGGTGAAGACCCTCCCCGCCAATGACCTGGTCTTCGAAGTTGCAACCCACGGCACCCATGTGCGCCAGCCGCCAGACGTTGCGGCCGACCGTGTCCGGATCCGTGGAATAGCCGCTTTCGAAGTCGACCGTCAGCGGAAGGGTGGTGGCGTCGACGATCCGCGCCGCATTGGCGAGCGCGAAGTCGATCGGGACCTTCTGCCCGTCCGGCCATCCGTTCGCGTCGGCGACGGGATGACTGCCGGTCGCCAGCGCCTTCGCTCCCGCCTCTTCGACGGCGTGCGCGCTTCCGACGTCCCAGATGTTGTACAGGATAACCGGATCGCCCGGGACGTGAAGCGCCAGAAAGCGCTCGAATTTCTCAGTCATTGTCGCCGCTCCTGCCAGAGTCGTCCGTACAGGCCCCGTAGCACTTGTCCCGGCCCGATACAGCGCAACCAACTCAGGGTTCAGCGCGTTTGCGGAATCAACAGAGGGGTCGATGTATGACGCGTAACACTGTGTGTATCCCGCTGGCGGCGCTTGTCCTGCTTGCCGGCTGTAAAACCAACGATGTGACCGATGGAGTGCGGAGCGCCGGGAGCGCTGTCGCGGACGGTGCGCAAAGCGCGGTCGGCGCCGGCGTGTCGCTGGTCAATGTCGATTTGCGCAATGTTCTCAATGATCTTGCGCTCGACCTGAAGATCGACCGATCCAACATCCCGATCAACGCCCAGATCCCGATCACGGTCGCAGCCAACGTCTGCGGCGTGTCGATCAACATCCTGTCGATCGGCGGCGGCGGTTCCAGCCAGAGCTGCACGGCGACCACGAGCTCCCCGGAGCTCGCACAAGCGGTTCAGCAACAGCTTGCCGCCAATGGCTCGGTCGGCGGCGGGGCGCAGACGACGACAAGCGCGCAAGGCACAAGCGGCAGCGGGACGACAACGACCCCGCCGCAGCAGCAACCCACAACCCAACCCCCACAGTAGCTTTCCGGGAGGACTATCATGTTGAAATCGTGGCTTTTGGCCGGCGCGGTCGCGTCGGCGACGCTCCTTGCCGCCTGCAAGACGAATGACACCGCACCCCAGAGCGCGTCAGACGGCAGTGCTGGCACGACTGCCGGCACCGGGACGACAGGAGGCACGGGCGCCGGAGACGGCGGCAGCGGCACTTCCACCGGGGGTCGGGAAGCATTCCGACGCTGGTGAACGTGAACCTGCAGAACGTCCTCAACGACCTTTCCGTGTCGTTGCAGGTCAACCGCAACTCGATTCCCGTCACCGCCCAGGTGCCTGTGGATGTCGCGGCAACGGTGTGCGGAGTCTCGGTCGATGCCCTCGCGGCCTCTGTCGCGAGCGGCAACGCCACTTGTACTGCGACCACTACCAGTCCGCAGCTGACGCAAGTCGTCCAGCAGCAAATCTCCACGGGCGGGAACGTCGGCGGAGGCGATCAGACGACCACGACTCCACCGCCGCCAGGAAACTAAGATTTCGGCGGTGGAACAGAAAACATCTGTAAGCGTATTGCTCACTTCGAGAAGATGAGGCTACCTCAGGCATCTCGTGTCAAAACAGGGAATGAACTGATGAAGAAGATTTCGACCGCTTTCGCAGTGGCCCTCGGCGTCGCTGCTCTCGCAGCTTGTAACCAGAGCCCGCAGGAGCAGGCCGCCGACAACATCGAGGCAAACGCCGAGAACACGGCCGATGCCATCGAAGCCAATGCTGACGATGTTCCGGGTGTCACCCTGAACGAGACTGCCGACAACGCCGCCGACGCAGTTCGCGCCGAGGGCGAGAACGCTGCCGATGCAGTTCGCAACGGCGCCGACGCTGACGGCAATAGCGCGAATTAATTTCGCTCAAGCCGCGCGCACGCACGCGGTTTGAAAGGGGCGCTCCGAACGGGGCGCCCCTTTTTTTTATGGGCTGGGTTCTAGTGGACGAACCGGGCGACGACGTCGCGATAGGACCGGGACACTTTCACCTGCGCACCCGAATCGAGCACCAGGAAGCATTCCCCGTTGGTGTGGGGCTTCACCTGGCGGACGAGGTCGAGGTTGACGATGGTCGAGCGGTGCACGCGCTGGAAACGGCGGGGGTCGAGCCGCTTTTCGAGATCCTTCATCGTCTCGCGCAGGATCAAAGTGTTCTCGCCGGTCTGGATGCACATGTAGTCCCCGGCAGCATCGATCCGCTCGATCGTGTCGACGTCGACGCGGAAGATCTGCCCTGGTCCTTGATGTTGATCATCTTCTCGTAGCGGTCGGGTGCGTGGCCCTCCGGCGTCCCCGCTTCGGCCAGTTCCTCCGCCGCTTCGGGAGCATGTTCGGCCAGCGCCTCCTTCAGGCGCCCGGCCTCCTCGGCGCTTCTCTTTTCCGATAGGCGCTGTCGAACCCGGTCGAGCGTCGCCGCAAGCCGGTCTTCCTCGACCGGCTTCATGAGGTAATCGACCGCCTGCGCCTCGAACGCGCGGAGGGCGTGGTCGCCATAGGCCGTGACGAACACGAACAGTGGCGGCTCGACGTCCATCAGGCCCTGGATGACGGAAAATCCGTCGAAGCCGGGCATCTGGATGTCGAGGAAGACGAGGTCCGGCTTGTGGGTCTTGATGGCCCTGATGGCCTCACGCCCGTTGGCCGCAGTGGCGACGACTTCGACGTCGTCGTGAGCCTCGAGCCGGAGCTGAAGCCCCTGGGTCGCCAGCGGCTCGTCGTCGACGAGCACGGTGCGAATGGTCATGTGTCCTTGTCTCCGGTTTCGTAGGGAATTTCTACAATAACGCTGAACCCCCCTTTGTCGTTCTCTTGAGTCGCAAAACCATGGGCAGGACCATAGGCCTGCGTCAGACGGTCTCGAATGTTCGCCAGTCCGACGCCGGTCGACGGGCTCGCCGACAAGTCCGCACCCTCGGCCGATCCGTTGTCGGCCACTTCGATCCTCACGCCCTGCCCCTGCCGGGTCGCGTTGATCCAGATGTCGGCCCCGTCCTCGCTCGGCGTCACCGCATATTTGATCGCATTTTCGATCAGCGGCTGGAGCAACAGCGATGGCAAGCGGGCGCCGATCGTTTCCGGCTCAATCTTGAAATGGGGACGGAGCCGGTCCTCGAAGCGCATCTTTTCGATCTCGAGGTACAGCTTCAAAGTCTCCACTTCCTGGGCCAGGGTCACCTTCGCGGTCGGCTCATTGGCCAAGGTATAGCGAAGGAAGGATGACAGCCGCGCAAGCATCGCATTCGCCCGCTCGGTCTGCTTCAGAAGCACCAATGTGGAGATTGAGTTGAGCGTATTGAAGAGGAAGTGAGGATTGAGCTGGTAGCGCAGCATCGCCAGCTGGGCGGTCGAAGCCTGGCTTTCCAGCCGCTCGCGCTGCTTGATCTCACTTTCCAGCAGGAGGAAATAGTTGATCCCGTAATAGAGCGCGGCCCAGGCCGCGAGTAAAGCGAAGTCGAGAAGGATCGCGCTGAGGTAGGTGCGCGGTCCAAGCTCCAGGTTCGGCTTCAGGAAGGTCGCGACGCTCCAGGTCTCGATGATCGAGAAGGCCGTCGCGGCGAGGACAACCACGGCGAGCGACAGGACCAGGGTCCAGATCGGCTTCATCGCGATCAGCCGCCGGAACAGCGACGCCATCAGCAGGGTCAAAGAATAGCCGGTGGCCGTCAGCAGTGCGGTGTGCACCAGCCAGACGAGGCCCATGCTGTTCGAGAAGCCTGACAAAGACCGCAGGATGAAATAGCCGGTCCAACCGGCGCTCTGGAGGATCCAGAAGGCACGGTTCTTGTCATCGAAGAACGGCTGGTCGAGACCGACGCCCGCCATCAGCGGCTGGGCGGGCGAGCGGGCGGCGGCCATGCCGGCTTGCTGTTTCAATGCTGCGCTATCGGTCGCCATTGCCGGTTGGGATATAGAGGGCAATTCAGCCATTGCGAGCAAAGGCAGGAAGCGGCAATCCGGTCCGCCACGGGAGAGACACGGATGAACGAACATGCTCCGCGCGCGAAGTTTCGCAGCATGGACCAAGGTACGGCGGAAGACTGGGCAACCATCGGGAGCCATTTCTTCCCCTTTGCCCAGGGTCTCGCCGACCGCGTGCTGACCCACCTGAAGCTGCTCGACGGCGACTATGGCGGCTTCCCGATCGACCGCCTCCAGCACTCCCTGCAGACCGCGACTCGCGCTCATCGGGGCGGCGAATCCGAGGACTATGTGGTGATGGCGCTGCTTCATGACATCGGCGACACGCTCGGGACCCTCAACCATCCCGACATTGCGGCGGCCATCATCAAGCCCTTCGTCGATGAGAAGCTGCACTGGATGTGCGAGCACCATGGCATCTTCCAGGGGTATTACTTCTTCCATTACCTCGGAATGGACCGCGACATGCGGGAGCAATTTCGGGGCCATCCGCACTTCGAGGATACTGCCCGGTTCTGCGAGATTTACGACCAGACAGCGTTCGACGAAGCGTATGACACGGCACCGCTCGACTTTTTCGAGCCGATGGTGCGGCGCTTTTTCTCGGCACCGAAGCGGTCGATCTACGTTAGCACCGCCGAATAAGGACCCTACATGAGCTTTGTACGTACGGCCGTTGCGGCGGCCGCAATCATTGTTGCGGGCTGCAACTCATCGCAAACCAATACGGCCATGAACGCCGCCGATAATCAGACCGAAGCCAGTATCGCGCCGGTCCTCGAAACTGCCGATGCCAAGGACTCAGCCAGCTACGCCCGTCCGTTGGAAGCGCGCGTCCACCACGTCGCGCTCGACCTCAACGTCGATTTCGAGACGAAGCGTCTAGGCGGCACTGCGACCCTCGACATCGATCGCAAGCCGGACGCGAAGGAGATCGTCCTCGACGATAAGGGCCTGGAAATCGCCAGCATCACCGACGGCTCCAACCAGCCGCTCGACTACAAGGTCGGTCCGTCCGATCCCAAGCTAGGCTCTCCGCTCGCGATCTCGCTGCGCCCGGACACCGACCGGTTGATCATCAAGTACAAAAGCGCTCCGGATGCTGGCGCGCTGCAGTGGCTGACCCCGGAGCAGACCGCGGGGAAGAAAATGCCCTACCTGTTCAGCCAGGGCCAGGCGATCGAGAACCGGAGCTGGATTCCAACCCAGGACTCACCCGGCATCCGCCAGACGTGGGAAGCGACGATCCACGTTCCGGCGGGTCTGACGGCGGTCATGAGCGCCCCGAAGGCGGCCGAGCCGATGACCCAGGGCGGCGAGAGCGTCTTCACCTACAAGATGGATCACAGTGTCGCTCCGTACATGATCGCAATCGCGGTCGGAGACCTCGCCTTCAAGCCGCTCGGCAAGCGAACCGGCGTCTGGACCGAGCCGGCCATGCTCGATCGTGCCGCGGCAGAGCTCGCGGACACTGAGAAAATGGTCGAGGCTGCCGAGACGCTCTACGGGCCCTATCGCTGGGGTCGCTACGACGTCCTCGTCCTACCGCCAGCTTTCCCATACGGCGGCATGGAAAACCCGACTCTGACGTTCCTGACGCCGACCTTCATTGCGGGCGACAAGAGTCTCGTCGGCCTTGTTGCTCACGAGCTTGCACACAGCTGGTCCGGCAATCTCGTCACGAATGCCAATTGGAGCGACAGCTGGCTCAACGAAGGGGTCACTTCCTACTTCGAGAATCGGATCATGGAGGCGCTCTACGGCCCTAAGCGAGCCGCGCAGGAAGCTGCGCTCAGCTTCGACGAGATGGAGAAAGCGTTCGCCGAAGAGGGCATTAATGGCCCCAACACGCAACTTCACCTAAGCCCGAAGGAAGGTGTGCCCGATGGAGGCGCAGGCGGAATTATTTACGATAAGGGCGCCGTCTTCCTGCGAACGATGGAAAAGATCGTCGGCCGCGAGAAATGGGACGCCTATCTGCACTCATACTTCGACCGTCACGCCTTCCAGCCGATGACTTCCGCCTTGTTTTTGGCCGATTTGCGGGAAAAGCTGGTCAAGGGCGACAAGGCCCTCGAGCAGAAGCTTCAACTCGACAATTGGCTCTATAAGCCGGGCCTGCCCTCGAACGTCGCACGGCCCGATCCGGCCGCGTTCGCGGATGTGGACAAGGCCGTTTCCGCATTCACCGTCGGGGGACCGGTGCCAGCAGGCTTCAGCAGCTGGACGACGGCCGAAAAACTGCGATTCCTCAACAAGTTGCCTCGGAAGCTGCCGACTGCCCGGCTCGACCAGCTGAACAAGACGCTCAAATTGAACGACGCCGGCAACCAGGAAGTCCTGTTCGCCTGGCTCGATCTGGCCATTCGCAACCGATACGACCCTGCGGTCCCGGCGCTCGAGCATTTCCTGACTTCGCAGGGCCGACGCAAATTCGTGCGTCCGTTAATCCAAACTCTGGCCTCGGATAACGCGTGGGGCGGCCCATCGCGGCACGCGTCTACAAGGTTGCGAGGAGCTCCTATCACCCCATTACGCAGAGGGATTTGGACAAACTTAAATTAGGCAGTTGAGAGCTACGTCTTAACCGCGTCTCAACCCTCTTCGGCTACCGCTTGCTTAGACCAGAAGTAGCGAGCGCAATGTACGAAGCTCCCGACCGTTATAAGCGGATGATTTCAGCGCGCCTGCCGGACGGCGAGTCCCTCGGGCTCGCCAGCGATCCGTCGGACAACGCCAGTACTCCGCTTAAGGACGTCCAGTTGATTTCCAGGGCGCAGCTCGCGCCCTTTTTCGCCGCCGCGAACATCGTTGCTGCGCTGATGATGGCCGCTGCCCTCTGGGCGACGTCGATGAAATGCTCGTGGTTCCGTGGGCCTTGGCTGTTGCGGGGATCAACCTCCTCGCGCTTCACATCGCCAAGACCCAGGCGATCACGCACATCGGCAGGTCGGGACGACGCGTCCCCGACTGGATGATGATCGGCGAAGTCGTCCTTCGTGCGGCAGTCTGGCTGTCACTTCCGCTCTACGTTTTCGTCGGTCTTCCACCGGGCGGGCAGGTCATCGCGGCATCGATCGCTGCGGGCCTCGGCGTCGCCGGGCTCGGCCTTGTAGTCCATCCGCGCTCAGTGATTGGATGGATGTCGACGTTTACGGCAGGCCTGGCTGCGGCACTTCTACTCGGCCGCAACACGGTGCCGTTCCAGCACATGCTTTCGATCCTGTTCACACTTGGCGTGTCGATTTTCGGTGTCCTCAACGTCGCCCGCTGGGCCTTCGAGCAATTGAAGACCAACGCGACGTTCAGCGCCCAGAGCGAAAGTGCCAGCCTTTTGCTGCAGGAATATGAGCAGCGCGGCGTGGGTTGGCTCTGGCAGGTCGATGCGGAAAATCGCGTCACCTACATCAGCTCGCGAATGACGGCCTTGCTGGGACGCCCCGCCAGCCAGTTGCTCGGCCACTCGATGCCCTCTTTGCTCGGCGGTCATGCGGAGCTGGGCCGCAAGCTGCTCGAGAAGCAACCCTTCAATGCGCTCGACATGGAATTGCAGACGGCCGCGGGCCTCGCTGGATCTCGATCGCGGGCGACCCCATCATTGATACCGCTGGCCGCTTCGAGGGCTTCCGCGGCGTCGGCAGCGACATCACGGAGATGCGCCAGACGCAGGAGCGCCTGACCCACCTCGCCAACATGGATGTGCTTTCCGGCCTGCCCAACCGCGGTCGCGTTCGTCAGCTTCTCGGCGACGCCCTGCGCCAGGCGACGGCGAACAACACCCCTTGCGCGATCCTTTTTCTCGATCTGGACGGCTTCAAGCCGGTCAACGACACGTTCGGCCACCCGAAGGGCGACGCCGTCCTGCGCGCCGTTGCCAAGCGTCTGGTCGATGAAGTCGGCGCCGACGGGCACGTCGGCCGCATGGGCGGCGACGAGTTCGCCATCGTCATCACCGACGCCCAGAGCCGCAAGCTGGTCGAGCAACTTTGTGATCGCATCATCGTGTCGATCAAGGAGCCCTACATGATCGACCAGACCGAGATCCGCATCGGCGTCTCGGTCGGCTGCGCCTTCGGCCCAATCGACGGCGCCACGGTCGACGACCTGATCCTCAAGGCCGACCTTGCGCTCTATCAGGCGAAGGACGCCGGACGCGGCGTCGCGCGCTACTTCTCGTCCGAATTGCAGTCGGAACAGGAAGACCGCGTTCGTCTGGAACAGGATCTCCGCCAGGCGGTCACCTCCAAGCAGTTCCACCTCGCATTCCAGCCTCTGGTCAGCGCCAAGAATCAGAAGCTCGTCGGATTCGAGGCCCTTATCCGCTGGAACCACCCACAGCGAGGGTTCGTGCCGCCGGGGTCTTTATCCCGGTTGCCGAGGAATCGGGCCTGATGGTTCAAATCGGCGAATGGGTCATCGACGAGGCTTGCCGCGCCGTCGCCACCTGGCCGGACCCGATCACCGTCGCGCTGAACATCAGCCCGAAGCAGATCGTGCTTCCGTCACTCCCGAACGTCGTCAGCGAGGCTCTCGCCCGTTGGAAAGTACCGGGCAACCGCATCGAGCTGGAAGTGACCGAAGGCGTGTTCCTTGGCGACAACGGGCCAACGCTAGACGTCATGAAGCGGCTTCGCGCGCTGGGCGTCGGCATTGCGCTCGACGACTTCGGCACCGGCTATTCGTCGATCGGCTATCTGAACAAGGCGATCTTCCACAAGCTGAAGATCGACGGCAGCTTCGTCCGCGATTGCGGCTCGCGGCCCGAAAACGTCGCGATCATCAAGTCGATTGTCCAGCTGGCCAAGAGCTTCCGCATGTCGGTGACCGCGGAAGGCGTCGAGACTGCCGAAGATTTCGAGCGGATGCGCGAACTCGGCTGCGACACGATCCAGGGCTACTTGTTCGGCAAACCTCTGTCTTATGAGCGAGCGAACCAGATGGTGGTTGGATTGGGCGCCAAGAGGATGGCGGGCTGATCAATAGCGAGCGAGGATGAATTCCCGCGCGCGTTCATATTCGTACGGCGTCACCCTCCCGTCACCGTCGCCATCTGCGAGGTCCTTGAACGCAAGCGCGGCCGGCTGGGCCTCCTCGATCGAAATCCGGCCGTCGCCATTGGTATCGAACGTTCGCCTGGCCCACTGGTCTAGCACCCAGTCGCGCTCGAACAGCTCGACCGCATGAGGGTTGAGCGAGGCCGGCGCTGGCGCAGGTTGAGTCGCGACTGAGAGGACCGTGAGAAGCAACCCAACCATGAAACGCTAAACGCAGAGCCGCTCGCGTTGCTCCCGGCTGTTGACTTGGAGGGCTGCCGGACGGACACGGCAGCCTGGAGAGGGGCGGAAACAGTGGCGAGCGGCGGCGCGACACCGATAGTCCATATCGGCTTTCCGAAAGCCGCTAGCACCTGGTTCCAGAAGAGCTTCTTCCCCTGCGTAAAATCGCCGCGCTACGTCAACCGTGCGCTGGTCAATGCCGCACTTCTTGACGCCAATGCGCTGACCTTTGATCCCGCCGCGGCGCTCGCGACCCTTGGGCTAACAAGGGGTGAGGCCGGCATTCTCTCGGAGGAAGGGCTGTGCGGCTACCAGCATAATGGTGGCATCGACGGCATCGTCACCAAGGAATTTGCGCATCGGATCAAAGCGACATTCCCGGACGCCCGCATCGTGATCATGCTCCGGTCGCAGACTAGCGTGATCGTCTCTCTCTACCAGCAGTATATCCGCGCCGGCGGCACCTTCAGCGCCACTCGCTTCCTGTTTCCCAAACTCTATCTGCAGCGGCCTGAAGTGGTGACCTACAAGCAGCCGCGTTTCGACGTCGACTTCTTCCTCTATTCGAGGATCGTCGCGCTCTACGACGATCTGTTCGGACGCGAAAACGTTCACGTCTTCCTGTTCGAGGATTTCCGTCGCGGTGGCATGGATTTCCTGCGCGAGTTCGCAGCAGAGCTCCGGCTCAACGTCGATTGGGAAAAAGTCTCGCTGGAACCGCGCCTGCGCGGCTATGGCGCTCCGCTCGCCTGGATCGCCCGCGGCCTCAATCTCTTCACCCGTCGCTCGGTCCTCGACAAGCACTACCTCGTGAACATTCCGGGCTGGTATCGGCCGCGCCGGAAGATCCTCGAAGCACTCAACCGAACGGGACTGTTCGGGAAGCCGCCCAAGCTGAGCGACCTCATCGGCAAGGATGCTGCGGGGAAACTGGAATCCCATTTCGCGCGAGACAATGCGCTCCTTGCCGAGCGGCGCGGACTGCCTCTGGCCGAGCTCGGCTATCCCATGCCTGCCGGTCAGGCGGAGAGCATCGCCTTCAAGTCCGATACCGTCGCGATCGCAGAATAGTCGGAATCGCTCCGGACCAGCCGAACCTCGAGCGGCGACGGGGCTACCTCTTTTGCGACTGCGGCGGCCCAGACATCGTGCCACGTTTCGAGGAACGATGGATTCTCATACTGCCTGAGGATCACCGCATGCCTCTTCCTGCCCTTTTTCGAATTCGGCTCTGCTCCCGGCGACTGGAGGCGCTTACGAAGGGTGTCGGGTCGTTGGCAAGCGTAATCGAAGTCACGCGTTTGGCTGACGATAGCAAATGGAACGCAGGGTCGCGGGATGTGCATGGAGAGGCCGGTCGAAGGGCCGCAGAATGTCGTAGTGGTAAATCAGCGTCTCGTGGCGGCCGGTTCGAAGTCCATCGACATCGTTTGCGGAGGCCACGGAGAAGTCGCCTTCAATTCCAAACCGCGCGCGCAATTCCTTCGACGACTTGAGCCGCTCGATGAAGGTCGACTTGCCGACCCCGGTCACGCCCGCAACCACGACCAGATGGTCGATCTGTCGCCGGCGCGCTTCGACGATCCACCGGCCTTTGAAGCTCGACGGATGGAAGCGAACCGGCTCGAACGCTTTCGAATGACCGTTGACGATCACCGACATCGCCTTCTTCGTGAAGGTGAAAGTGCGATCGGCGGCGCGGGTGCTCTTCGACGTATCGCCGAGAAGGACGAGCGGCGCGTTCGTCGCGCCCATAGCGAGAAAATATTCGCGACCTTCATCACCTCTCGCGCCTTCACCGGCGCGACCTCGAGATAGAAGCGGTCGCGGGTCATCGACATGATCTTCCGGATCGCCCCGATCGGCTCATAGAGATGGTGAAGCACGTTGAGGCAGAGCACGACGTCGAACGATTTCGGCTCGGGACATAATCCTCGAAATCCGCTTCAATATACTCCGCGGGCAGGTTCATCAGTCGCGCAATCTCGCGAGCGTGCCGGATGCGCTCCGGCGACGTTTCGAGCCCGGTGGCGCCCGCTGCACCATGCTTCAGCGCTTCCAGGCAGAAATGCCCGAGCGAAGAGCCGATATCGAGCAAAGTCAGCCCTTCAAGGCCGCTTCCGAACAGCAGCGAGTCCATGGACGTGCGCTGGTATCCGCCGGTCCCCTGCCCTCGCCGAAATCGATATTCTGATACTTCACATGCTCTGACTGAAGGAGCTTGGCGATCTCCTGGTCACGCTGCGTCTGGTCCAAAGTCCCGGCCTCGCTGAAATGTGGCCGCCTCGTATGACCGTGCTTTGCCGAGGGCAAGGTTGGGGACAATCGACGTTCGGGACGAACAGAGCCGCTGCGCTGTTGTAGAATTGGCTTCGGGCCTTATGATTCCAGCCTGTCGGGGCAGAGCGACATGTGTGGAATAGCGGGATGGTATAGACGCTCCGGCCGAGCGGTCTCCAGCGCTGTCGTGAAGCGGCAGTGCGACACCATCTATTCGCGTGGACCTGACGATTACGGCGTGACGGTCGATGGCGATTTCGGCTTCGGCATGCGCCGCCTCAGCATCATCGACATCGAAGGCGGCCACCAGCCGATGCGGACCGAGGACGGCCGCTACTCGATCGTTTTCAACGGGGAGATTTATAATCACCTCGAGCTTCGGCCGGAGCTGGAGCGGCGCGGCGCCAGGTTCCGCACCCACAGCGATACAGAAACAATCCTTCAGGCTTTTGTGTGTTGGGCAACGACGCATGGGGCCGCCTTGACGGCATGTTCGCAATCGCAATCTGGGATCATGCCGATCGCCGGCTGACGCTCGCCCGCGACCCGCTGGGAATCAAACCCCTGCTCATCACCGAGCAGGAAGGCGGCATTGCCTTTGCCTCCGATCTCCGCGCGCTTCGAGTGCTTCCTGGTCATCGCTGGGAGCTCGACGACCGGGCAGTTCACGACTTCTTCTGCTACGGTTACGTTCAACCGCCCCGATCGATTTTCCACAACGCGCGGAGCCTCGGTCCCGGTCAATTCATGGAAGTCGACCGGTCGAGCAGCAATGCAAAGACCTATTGGCAACCGCGCTTCAATGTCCGCCACAATCTGACTGAAGGCGAATGGATCGAAGAAACCCGAAGCAGGGTACTCGCCACCGTCAAAAGCCACATGCTTGCCGACGTGCCGGTCGGCGCTTTCCTGTCAGGGGGATCGACTCCAGCGCGATCACCGCAGCGATGGTTCGAGTCGCGAACACGCAGGTCAAGGCCTTCACTCTGGGCTTTCCCGGAACGTCGATTGACGAAAGCGCGTCGGCGGCGCGGATCGCCAGGGACCTCGGTGTCGAGCATCATGTCCTGCCGCTGGAGCCGGCGGCAGCGGGCGACGTGCTTCCACAAGTCCAGGCCGATTTCGACGAGCCATGCGCAGCGACTGCGGCGGTTCCAATCTGGCACCTGTCCAAATTCGCGCGAGAGCAGGTAAAGGTCGTTCTCTGCGGCGAGGGCTCCGACGAGATTTTCGCCGGCTACAAGCGACAGCGGACCGCTCTCCTCGCATCCCGCCTCGCGCCTTTGCTCAACGGCCCGCTCCATCTCGGCGACTTGATCGACGCACTGCCCAGGAGCGGCCTTGCGCGCTGGAACTACCAGGTTCAGAGCGCCCGCCGCTTCCGCCAGTCGGCGCTGCTCGAGAACAATCTCCAACGCTATATCGCGGCGACCGAGATCTCGACGCCGGGAGTACGATCCCGGCTTTACGCGCCGTCCTTCTGGAAAGAACAGGAAGGGCCCGCGAGCTACCAGAAGCTGGAGGCGGAATATTTCCTGCCCGAGCACCGTGCGCTGTCCCCGCTTGAGCAGCTGATGCTCGGCGATCTCACCATCCATATGCCCGGGTCGCTGCTGAACCGGCTGGACAAGGGCAGCATGGCGCATTCGCTGGAGGCGCGCGTCCCCTTCCTGTCGCGCGAGTTCGTCGACTGGAGCCTGACGGTACCGCAGGACATGAAACTCCGCGGCCGGGTTGGGAAATACTCGCTCCGCAAGGCGATCGAGCCATGGCTCAACAAGGACCATCTTGACCGCCGCAAGCTGGGTTTCCAGCTGCCTTTCGCCGAATGGTTCCGCGGCGACTTCAGCCGCTTCGCTCGCGAGGCCTGGAACGATAGCGGTGCCCGGCAGCTCGGTTACTTGCAGCCCGATGCGGTCGAACAATTGTTCGACGAGCACGCGCGCGGCGAGGCCAATCACGGCCGCATCCTCTACGCGATCGCCATGTTCAGTTGCTGGTGGCAGCAGTCGATGAGCCAGGGTCAGAGCAAGGCTGCCTAACCCACCATGCTGATCGATCTTCGAACCGCAGAGGGCCTCGGCCCTATCGACGCCGACATCTGCGTGATGGGCGCCGGCGCGGCCGGCATCCCGCTTGCTCGCCGCCTTGCCAAGGGCGGGCTAAAGGTCTGCCTCGTCGAAAGCGGCGGAACGGATTTCGAGCAGGCGACGCAGGATCTCTACCGGGGCGCGAATCTCGGCATGCCCTATTACGACCTGCACGATTCAAGGCTCCGGTTCTTCGGCGGCACGGTCGCGATCTGGGGCGGACGCTGCGCGGTCCTCGACCCGATCGACTTCGAGCAGCGTCCCTGGGTCGAACACAGCGGCTGGCCCATCGACCGAAGGCAGCTAAATCCATATTACCGGCAAGCGAACGCCATCTTCGATGTCGGCGAGTTCAATTACGAACATGATGTGTGGCAGCAGCTTGGGGTCCCCGATCCCGGCCTGGATCCTTCCGAGCTCGACGCGAAGCTATGGCGTTTCGACGAGGAAATGGAGCGGTTCACGGCCGCCCGCGCGCGCGACCTGTTCGAGGTCCCCAACGTCACTGTCCTGCTACACGCCAACGTCACTCAAATCACTACTTCCGAAGCAGGGAGGGCTGTCGTTGGGGTCGAAGTCCGCTCGCTGGAGGGCCGAAGCACGACAATCAGGGCGCGCCGTTACGTACTCGCCTGCGGGGCCATCGAAAATTCGCGCCTTTTGCTCGCCAACGGCATCGGCAATGGTCACGACAATGTCGGCCGCTACTTCATGGAGCATCCCGCCGGCCGCGTAGCGAAGATCGAGACGCGCGAGCCCTATGAGTTGTGGGCGCTGTTCCAGAAGCGCTTCTACCGCGATCGGCCGCCGCTGGCGCCGGCGCTTCGCCTCGCCGACGACGCCCAGCGGAAGCACGAGGTCCTGAACAGCATCGTCACATTCAAGCTGCAACGCGACCCGAAGCACGGCGTGAACATGAGCAGCGCCGTCTACAACAAGCTCCGCCACAACATCTCGCCTGACCGCAAGGGCCGCATGGCCGACCATCTCTATCGGGCCGTGCGCACCGCCTTCCATCGCTCGGTCCGCAATTGGTTCGAGAAGATTCGGGCCAACACCGGGCGCACCCACCTTTACGCGATCACGCGCGGTGAGCAGGCGCCAAACCCAGAAAGCCGCGTCATTCTTTCAGGCGAACGCGACGCGCTCGGGTCACCGCGCGCCGATCTCGTGTGGAAGCTGAGCGACATCGACAAACGTACCGCCCGGATATTCCCCGATGTCATGGACCGCGAGCTGCGCCGTCTCGGCAAAGGTAGCGCGACGCCGACCGAGTGGCTGTCCGACCCCGACCCGCAATGGCCGATCGACTACACCGTCGGGAACCACCCCTTCGCAAACTACCACCAGCTCGGCGGCACGCGCATGAGTAGCGACCCGGCGAAGGGCGTCGTGGACGGCGACTGCCGGGTCCACGACGTCGAGAACCTTTACGTTGCCGGCGGATCGATTTTCCCGACCAGCGGCTGGGCCAATCCGACTCTGACAATCGTCGCTCTCGCGCTGCGGACGGCCGATCACCTTTTGGCGGAATCAGCCTCGGACTAGCGCCGAGCGCACGGCTTTCGACAGGGCTTCCGCCCGAAACGGCTTGGTGAGCAGCGGAGCGTTGGGTGCGATCCGCTTGATGGAATCGGTTTCGCTGTATCCGGACACGAACAGAATGGGCTGGCCGGGATGGGTCGATAGGATCTTGCTGGCGACGTCGGCCCCCGAAAGACCGGGCATGATGAAATCGAGCACCACCAGATCAGGCACTTCTGACGAGAAGGCGTTCAGCCCAGTCTTGCCGTCTGGAGCCTGGCGAACGACATAGCCCTGGTCGACGAGCGCCTCGGAAATGAATTCCCGAACGTCGGGGTCGTCGTCGATGACGAGGATGCGCTCCGCCGACGTTTGAGGTTCGCCGGCCGGCTCCTCGGAGTCGCCGGCTGTGGCTTTCTCGCCCGGCCCGCGGCCTTGAAGAACAGGCTGACCGAAGTCCCCTTGCCGGGCTCGCTGACGATCCGCGCGACTCCGCCCGATTGGCGCGCCATCCCGTAGACCATCGACAGCCCAAGGCCGGTGCCCTTGCCGACTTCCTTGGTCGTGAAAAACGGCTCGAAGGCCCGCTCGCGCACGTCCTCGGTCATGCCGGAACCGGTGTCGCTGATGCTCAGCTCGATGTAATCGCCCGGGTCGAGGTCGGTCTCCTGGGTGACAACCACATGCCGCGTCTTGAAGGTCAGCACCCCTCCTTCAGGCATCGCATCGCGCGCGTTGATCGCGAGGTTGAGGACGGCAACCTCGACCTGGGTTGGATCGGCGAGGACCGGCACCATCTCCTCGTCGAGGTCGAACTTCTTCTCGATGCCCGGCCCGAGCACGTTCTTCAGCAGCGGCCGCATATTGTCGATCAGTGGCGCGATGTGCGTCGCGCGGACTTCCAGCCGCTGGACTCGGCTGAAGGCGAGAAGCTGTCCGGTCAGCCGCGCGCCCCGCTCCGCGGCGGTGAGCGCGTTGGTGGCGTAGCGCTTTAGTTTCTCGTCCTCGATCCGCTTGGTCAGGAGATCGAGGCCGCCGACGACCACGGTCAAAAGGTTGTTGAAGTCGTGCGCGATCCCGCCGGTGAGCTGGCCGAGCGCCTCCATCTTCTGGCTTTGCCGGAGCTGCGCCTGGGCAGCCTTCAGCTCGGTGATGTCGCGCGCCTCGAACAATAAATAGATGATTGATCCATCGGTGTCCTTCACCGGCTGGACCGACACGTCGAGGATCGCCGTAGGAAGTCCCGCCCGCTCCATCTGGACTTCGGTCGTGAAGATCCTGCCCTTCGCGGCCTGGGCAATACCCTCCCTCATCACCGCACGATGCTGCGGATAGGCTTTCATCGTCGGCGAATCCCAGAGCTTGAGGCCGATCGCATCGTCGGGATTGGGATGCCGCCAGATCTCGCGGCGATTGTTGACCGCCAGCACCGTGCCGTCGGGCTCCAGCAGCACCATCACCTCGAGAGCGGCTTCGAAGACCGCCCGGAACTGCGCTTCGCGCCGGACCAACTCGGCAGTCCGCTCCTCGACCTGGCGCTTGAGATCGAGTTCGGCCTCCTTCGCGACCGTGATGTCAGTGGCCGCACCGATGAAGCCGGCCAGCTCGCCGTCCGGCGCGTAACGCGGCGACGAAGTGCTTCTCAACCAGCGGTATTCGCCATCGCCGCGCCGGTACCGTCCCTCAAGCGTGAAGGTGCCGCGACCCGCCTCGCCGGCGATCGATTCCTGGACGATCCGGTCATGATCGTCGGGATGGATGCGCTCCCGCCAGTCGAGCGTACGGGCGAGCTCGCGGTCACCACCGACGAAATCGACATAGGCGTCGTTGACGAAGTCGCGGGTGCGGTCGAGGCGGGTCACCCACATCAGGACCGGCGCCTGGTTCGCGATCCGGCGGAAGCGATCCTCGCTCTCGCGAAGGGCTCGTTCCGCTGCGCGTTGCTCGGTCACGTCCTGTACGAGAACGATGACGCCCCGAACCCTTCCAGTGCCATCCGTCCAAGGCATGTAATTGGTCTGGACCGCCAGATTGCCGCGGGTGGGGTGCCTGAAGTCCGTCGCGAAGAACTTGCGTTCCCCCGCGAAGGCGGCCGCAATCAGCGGCTCACGCATGGCCCAGGCTTCTTCGCCGAGCAGTTCCCTGATCGTCAGTCCGAGCAGTTCCAGGCGGGGCCGCTCGAACCAGTCGGCCATGGGCTTGTTCATGAAGCGGTAGCGAAGGTCCTCGCCGATGTAAGCCACCATGACTGGCAGCATGTCGGCGACTGCAAGCATACCGGAGAAGTCGAATCCCCCGCCTGCAAGTTCGATCGGACTGCCCGATTCCGAGGCCGCTTCGGCGCTCGCCTCGCCGGCCTTCGAATTCAACGCCTTACTCGTGTCGGCCATGACTCGACATGCTAGGCCAATCCCCCTTTCTGCGAAGCAGAACCTGCTCCGCACCACGGCAACAATTCGCGTGATTTCATCCAGTTCCCGGCCTGGCGCGGATTCAGGCAACGGGGCGCGGATCGCCCAATATCGATGAAACCACTGCCGCGGTCACGGCGTTGAGAGCGGTCGAAAGGAAGGATCGGACAATGCCGACCAACGACGCGCTGAGGACGCTGACTGGTAGAGGGTATCACGCCGTGTACCGGGAGCATGAGGTCAATCACTGCCCGGCTGCGGCCGCACGCACTGGCTGATCGGTCGAATGTCGGCGGAGTGCGCGTTCTGTGCCACGGCCTTGCCGCTGGCCGAGGCCGGCATGCGCTCATACGCTGGCCCCGCGATCATTCAGCACAAAAACCGCCACCAGGACGCTGCCTGGGCCGCCTAAGCTGCCTTCTTCCGCACCGGCACCGACGCATTGCACAAGTCGACGCCGCCTGCCGGGCGGATGAAGAATTCGTCCTGCCGGTTGGCGCGGGCTTTCACATAAGCCGCAAACGTCGCGCTGCTTGTATCCATGTACTGGTAGGATGGCCGGGCGGCTGCAGGGATTTCGCTTCCCAGCCGAACCATGGCGATCGGCACGTGCATGCTCTCGCTCTTGTAGAAGCCGAGCGCCTCGGTCCCTCGCGGTAGCGAACTCAACCGATCCATCCCGTCGATGACCCTGCCGACCACCGCGATGTTGCGGTCGAGGTGACGCGGCGCGTGACCGATGACGGCGTACAATTCCCCGCCTGTTCCCGTGTCCGGTGACAGGTCCCGGCCCACGCCGACATAGCCGTAACAGTGGGTGAGATTCGCCGTGCCCGCCTTGGTGTCATAGCCGATCAGCCAGCCGCCGGCGAAGCCTGCGCTGGGGCGAAATCGTCCGGATAACCCAAGGGTCGGACGGATAATCCCTCTAGCGATCGATGATATTCGGCCGGCGGCTTGGCGACGACACCGGCCGGAAGCGGCTTCTTGCCTTCGTTGTTGCCCCACTGAACAACGTAATTGTCCTGCACGCGGTAGATCGTCGAGCCGGTCCACCAGCTCCCTTTCGCCAACGCGCGAATGTTCGCGACGTGGACCGGTGCGAACTGCGGTGCGAGCTGGATGACCACCTGTCTTCCGTTGGCAAGATCCATCACCAGCAGATCGTCCGGGCTGATGTCTCGCCAAGCGCCCGCGGGAGCCCCCGCGACGATTTCGGACGGAGTCTTGGGTTTCGCGGGAGGCGAGGCGGCAATCAGGACAGTTGAAAACAGAAGCATTGCACGCATCTCAGCCCTCCACAGCGAACGGCCGTGGTCTAGCCGACGATTGCGAGCGCCGCTATCGCCCGGCGATGCACACTGCCACTCTGATGCTCCTGGGGTCGGGCGAACTCGGCCGGGAATTTGCAATTGCCGCCAAGCGGCTCGGCTGCCGCGTCATCGCCTGCGACCGCTCCGAGAGCGCCCCCGCAATGCAGGTCGCCGATGCGTTCGAGGTCTTCTCCATGCTCGACGGCAAGGCGCTGACTGCGGCGGTGAAGAAGCACAAGCCGGACGTCATCGTTCCGGAGATCGAGGCGATCGACACGGACACTCTCGCCAAGCTCGAATCGGACGGTTGGCGGGTCGCTCCGTCGGCGAAGGCGGTTCAGCTGACCATGAACCGCGACGGCATCCGCGAATTCGCCGCACGCGACCTCGCTTTGATCACCTCGCGCTACAAGTTCGCCGAGTCCCGCGAGGATGCGATCGCGGCTGCCGCCGAGATCGGAGTGCCGTGCGTCGTGAAGCCGGTCATGTCGAGCTCCGGCAAGGGCCAGACGACCGTCAAGGAGGCGGGCGATGTCGGTGCCGCCTATGATTACGCCGTGGCCAACATGCGCGGCGACCGGCCCCGCGTCATTGTCGAGGAATTCATCGAGTTCGACAGCGAGATCACGCTCCTGACTGTCGCCACCGAGGCCGGCGTCCTGTTCTGCGCGCCGATCGGTCACCGACAGGAAGCCGGCGATTATCGCGAGAGCTGGCAGCCGGCCAAGATCGCCGACGGAGCGCTGCTATCGGCGCGGCGGCAGGCGCGGAAGATCGTCGAGGCGCTCCGCGGCTACGGGATCTTCGGTGTGGAGTTCTTCATTAAGGGCGACCAGGCGATATTCTCCGAATTGTCGCCCCGTCCCCACGATACGGGCATGGTGACTCTGATCACCCAATTCCCGAACGAATTCGAGCTCCACCTGCGCGCAGTCTTGAAGCTGCCTATTCCTTCGATCGAGCTGACCCGGCCCGGGGCCTCGGCGGTCATCCTGGCGAGCGAAGAGAGCGAGAACTTCGAATTCGAAGGCTTGGCGGAAGCGCTTGCTCGTGGTCATCCGGGCGCACCGGTCGATCTGCGCATCTTCTGCAAGCCGAAGACGCTCAAGAATCGGCGAATGGGGATCGCGCTTGCTGGCGGAACGGATGCGGAGGACGCGGTCGCGACTGCAAAAGCTGCGGCAGCGGCCGTGAAGATTCGCTATTCGTGAGGTGAAACTCACGGCGGTTGCGTTGTTGAATCAGTTGATGATGAAAGGACGTTCGATGCGAACCCGGATCTCGGCGACAATCGCACTGGCGCTGCTGGCGTCGGGCTGCGGCGACAACAGCAGCCAACCGGCACCGGCGAAGCAGATTTCGGTGCGCAGCGAACAGCAGAATGCACTTCACAATCTCAGCGAATCCAACCTGAAGATCGCGCTTCGAAGGGCGATCTATGACAGCGGCAAGAAGTGCAACACACTCACCGATGCTGGCTACGTCCAGGAATATGGCAATCTCTCGATGTGGACCGCCACCTGCTCCACCAAGCAAAGCTTCGCGATCTTCGTCGGGCCCGACGGATCAATCCAGGTTCGTGATTGCCGGGAAGTCGAGCAGCTGAAGCTACCCGCTTGCGTCATCACCAAACGGCCCAAGCCGGACCGCCCGGCTTAGTCGCAGCGGCGGCTTTCCTTATACTCGCCCGCCGCGGTCTTTTCCTTGACCGTTACGCATGAGCCCTGGCGCGTTTCCTCGCGCCAGCTGCCGTCCGGATTGGTAATTCGATTGCCGCCCTTGGGCACGCGCTTACCGTCGCGAATCTCGTAGTTCCAGCCGCGCGGCGTCGCCTGGTCCTTGTTGCCCTGGTTCGCCTGCGCGAAGGCCACGCCGGCAAATCCGGTCACTGCCAGCATGGCAGCTCCGATCAGCAGTGCACCCTTCGAAACCATCTTCATCACACGACTCCTTAGCGTCGCTTCCTACTCTCGCCGATGTGAACAGCGGGTGAAAGACGAAGCGCGGCAAATCTGCGCCGAACTGACGCAGATGGGAGCGAAATGACGATTTTTGAAGGGCTTGGCCCTCTCAGGGGTTTAGCCCTGGCGAGCCTTGAAACGCCGGTTCGTCTTGTTGATCACGTAGGTGCGCCCACGGCGGCGGATCACGCGGCAATCGCGGTGGCGCGCCTTGAGCGACTTCAAGCTGTTGCGAATCTTCATGGCGCGCGCCTGTCTCTTCGTTTCGTCTGGTCAAAAATAAGGAAGGCCGCCCGCAGGGCAGCCGCTGGTCGCGCGCTTAAGCGAAAACGGGCTTCGCCGTCAAGGTGCAGCGCTCAGCGGCGGGCCTTCGGCTGGCCCGGGCATAGGTCTCGCCGAAATAGTCCCCGGCGTACCACATCGGCCTCCGCTCGCCGTCAGCCATCGCCCTGGCAATGCGATAATTGAGTTCCGCAAACTTCGCGCCCGCGTCCCAGCGAATCGCCTGGCCGAGGTCGTCCTTCACGGAATGATACGTTTCGCCCAGGAACTTCTGCCACAGTGGCCGCCCGCCATTTGCATAGCCTGTCATCAGGAACACGGCGGGCACGCCCTGCTTCGCGAACGGATAATGGTCGGAGCGGACGAACAGGCTTTCCTGCGGCATCGGATCCGGAGAGACCGCGACGTTCATGCCCGCCCCGGCCGCGGCGACAGCCCTTGCGGTCGTCGAATGCTTTGCGCCGAAGGCCACGACGTCGGTGAAATCGTAGAGGAGCAGCGGCATGTCGAGGTCGACAAGGCCGACGATCTTGTCCGCGGGTACCGTCGGATGCGACGCGAAATAACTGGCGCCCAGGAGGCCGTATTCCTCGCCCGTATTGGCAATGAACATCACGGATCGCCGCGGCGGCTTGCCGGAATCGACGAACTCGTGCGCCGCCTCCAGCATCGTTGCAACGCCGGCCGCATTGTCGAGCGCCCCATTGTAGATCGCGTCTTCACCTGGCTTGGCGTCCGCCCTCACCCCCAGATGGTCGAGGTGCCCCATCAACACGACATGCTCGGCGGCCAGCTTGCGATCCGACCCCGGCAGCACTGCGACGACTTCAGGGCTCGTGAAGTCCTCCCAGTTCGATTTCGCGGTAATCGAAAGGCTGGCCGGCAGCGGGAAGCCGCGAACCTTCTTTCCGGTCGCGACGTCCGCCCGGATGGCTCGCAACTGCCGTGGAGCCCGCTCGAAAATCCGCTCGGTGACCTCCGATGAGACGGCGATCGATTGCGCCGACGATGCGCGGCTCGAACGGCCTTGCGAATCCACCCAGTCGATCACCGGCCGCTTCGAAAAGCGCTGGATATCCCCGCGATGGTTGAAGAATCATCGAGCACGATAATCCCGAGGGCACCCTGCTCGCCCGCCGTTTGGGCCTGAATCGACGCGAGGTGCGCCGCCACATCGGTGGGAACGCCCGGCAGCCGGTCCGGCAAGGCGACCACGATCTTCCCGCGAACGTCGAGGCCGGCATAATCGTCGACGCCCAATTGCTTGTCGCAGATGCCGCGCCCGACAAATACGAGCGGCGCGCTCAGGCTGACGTCGTGGCTGGTGACGCTCGGCCTGATGGCTGCGTTCTTTCCGGTGACGAGCGGCATTTTCTTGCCGTTGACCGTAAGCGTAATGGAGGCAGGGCGTCGAACGTTGCCTTCCGGAATGGAACGTCGATGAAATAGCTGCCGTTCAGTCCGCCGGGCTTCAGCCCGAGTTCTCGGAACTCCGAGGCCACGTAGGCGGCCGCGATCCGGTGTCCCTCCGACCCCGTGTCACGGCCCTTCAATAAGTCGCTCGCCAGGAATTCGACGTGCGCCCGAACGCGGTCGGCGGCGAGATCACGTTCTGCGGGCTTGGCAGGCGCGGCGCCAACCAGCAGCGCCGCAAACGCTGCGACCCAAACGGTCCTGGACTTCATTCCCAGTTCCGGGACTGCAGCTTCCTCTCCCATTCGAGAGCATGGGTCAGGATCGTGTCGATGTCGGCATAACGCGCCGACCAGTCGAGCGTGCTCAGCAGCGCCTTGTTGGACGAGATGAGGTTGGGTGGGTCACCCGCGCGGCGGCCCTTGATCTCGCGCCGGATCGGCTTGCCGGTCACGCGCTCCAGCGCGTCGAGCACCTCGATGACCGACAGCCCGCGCCCGTAGCCCAAGTTAAGGACGAGGTTCTCCTCAGGCTTTTCGATTAGCCGCTCGAGTGCTTTCAAATGCGCCGCCACCAGGTCGCTGACGTGGATGTAGTCGCGCACGCAACTGCCGTCCTCGGTCGGATAGTCGGTGCCGTAGACGTCGATATGGTCACGCTTCCCGACGGCCGTCTCGACCGCGACCTTGATCAGGTGGGTCGAGCCCTTGCCGACCTGGCCCGAGCGGCCCTCGGGATCGGCGCCGGACACGTTGAAATAGCGAAGCGCCGCGTAATTCATCGGATAAGCAGCCGCCGAATCCTCGAGCATTCGCTCGGTCATCAGTTTCGATGCGCCGTAGGGATTGATCGGGATCTTCGCGACGCTTTCGTCGACCGGCACCCGCTCCGGCTCTCCGTAGACGGCTGCGGTCGAGGAAAAGACGATGTGGCGGACGCCCGCATCGATCGCGGTCGAGACGAGCGCGTGGCTGGCGACCGTATTGTTGCGGTAATAGTCGAGCGGCTTCTCGACGCTCTCAGGCACCACGATCGACCCCGCGAAATGCATGATCGCGCCGATGCCCTGCTCGGCAATAATGCGCTGAACGAGCTCACGGTCCGCGACATTCCCTTCGTAGAAAGGGACGTCGTCGGGACGAGATATTTGGTCCCGGTCGAAAGGTCGTCGATTACGGCAACGGTCCAACCCGCGTCGCGCAGGGCAAGGACCGCATGGCTGCCGATATATCCGGCTCCGCCGGTCACAAGCACAGGAACTTTGGACATGCGCGGCAATCGCTAGCCGAGGCTTTGGCGCGGCGCCAGTGCCCTACGCCGTTGGTTTCACGAACTTAAGCGTCATGCGGTCGCTTTCGCCGATCGCCAGGTACTTGTCGCGGTCCTGGTCCTTCAGCGCCAGCGATGGCGGCAGCGTCCACACGCCTTCCGGCCAGTCGGTCGTGTCCTTCGGATTGGCGTTGATTTCCGACGAAGCGATGAGCTTGAAGCCCGCGGCCTCCGCGAGCCGGCGGACGGTCGAAACCTTGATGTAGCCGCTGCTGCGCTCGCGCTCCTCGCTGGCCGATTCCGGCAGCCGGTGATCGACGATGCCAAGGACCCCGCCGGGTTTCAGCATCGCAAACATCTGGCGAAAGGCTTCCGCGCTGTAGTCCTGCTTGTCGTCGCGGCGGTACCCCATCCGCCAGTTATGGACGTTGCGGAAGGTCAGGACGACATCCGCCGTGCCGTCCGGAAGACGCTTTGCAGCCGAATCAAAGGCCGGGAAATCGACCGCCTCGATTCCACCGTAAAGCTTGGCATCGGCCTGCTGCAGCTTGGCAAGGCCGCTGCGTCCCCAATCCGGCGCGCCGGCGTATAGCTTGCCTCCGCCAGCTGCGAGGTAGGGCGCGAGGATCTCGGTGTACCAGCCGCCGCCAGGCCAGATCTCGACAACCGTGTCGCCTGGATCGACCTCGAAGAAGTTCAAGGTCGCCGCGGGATGCCGATACCGATCGCGAACGACGTTCGCCGGAGTCCGGCTTGGACTGGCGACGGCGGCTTCGATCTTCGCAAGCCGCTCGGACGAAGCTGCCTGCGAAGGAACGGGAGCGGTCGCGACTTGCGACGAGGCGGCAATCAGCAATGAAGCGACGGACAAAGCGACGTAAGCAATCATGAGAACTCCCTTGCTCTAACTCAGCTATCTCATCGGCTGGTACTTGATCGTCCCGCTTCCGGTTGCGCGGACAGGAAGGAACAGGCCTTGTCCCGTCGCTTCGATCCGGCCGGATTCGACCTTATCGATCTGCGCCGAGACGACGACATCGCCCTGCCGCCGTTCCTGAATCGCCTTCCGGGCGGCGGCGATGACATGATCGTAGTCCTTCGCGAAATCCTCGGTAAGCGCAGCCTGGACGGTCCCGATCATCGTCGGGTCGGTGAACAAGCGGATTGCAAGATTGACGGCCGCATTGCTGGTGTCGCCGGCAATGGCCAGATCATGAACGCTCAGGACCGCGGAATTGGGTTCGTTGAACAAGGTTCCGGTCAGCCAGACGACGGCGCTCGTCCTGGTTCGCGGCTTGCCGACCAGTTGCGCGGCCAGGTCGATGCCGACAGCAACCCTGCCGTTCTCGGTCGCATAGACGGTCACCTTCTGGAACGTCGCATCGACAGCGCCGACGTTTCGAATATTGATCCCTTGGCCGCGCGCTTCTGCAGGGCGCGGAGGATGACGGGCTCAATTTCTCCATAGTCCGCGATCACTGGCGTGTTGAAGACGATCCCGACTTCCTTGAGGCCGTTGGCCGCGGCGGGAGCGGCGTCGGGACCGGGTCCGTCGGCCGTTCACCAACGAAGGTCTCGGTAAGGAGCTGCGCCGCGATGGTCAGCGTAATGTTCGTCTTGTTGGCATTGTAGCCGACAACGCCGAGCTTTTGCGGCGATACGCGCATCCAGGCGGGCGGATTCTCGCGGTTGAGAAGGATGGTCGTGAAGCCCCCGCCCCAGATTTGCGCGACTTGGGGCCGGACATTCAGCTTCTGAAGCTCGGCCGGCAGCGACTTCTCGAGCCCGGCAACGACTCCGGTCAGCCGGGAATCAGCCTGCTTTATGAAGGTGATCCGCCGGCCGAGCAGGTCGATTCCAGGCGGGTTGGTCCAGTTGTAAGTGATGTCGAGCTTCGCCGTCGGCGTCCAATCGCTGCGCATGCCCAGGCGAACGCTGGCGGTGACGTTGACGGCGCCGGTGGCGGTCTCCTGCCGAATGATGCCGCCGACGTCCCTGACGCTCACCACCGCCGAAACCGGCATGGTCATCTGCAGGATCTGACCCTGTCCGCTCAGCCGGATCGGTCCACGGACCGCACGGCCGACGATCTGGCAACCGAGGTTGGGCGTAACCTTCAGCCCCTTCCGCCCGAAGATCTTCACGCCAAGCACCTTGCCGCCCTTGAATGCGCGCTGCGCCGGAACGCATGCATCCTCATACTGATTAATGTTCCAGAGGACGGTCGGAGCAGCCCGGTTCAGGGCCGCCTGAACATCGGCCATCGGCACCACGATCGGGGCTTCGAGGGTGGAGATCAGCTTCGGCAGTTCCGCCTTGGTCTCCACCTTGGGTGGAGCCTGGATCTCAATCGTCCGATTGCACGAGGCGAGCGCGCACGCCAGCAGTGCGAGCACTCCACACCGCGCGATCATGCCCTCATTGAAAAGAAGCCCCCATTGCGGATTGCTTAGGGGACTATCCCATTGTCGCCAAGCACATGCGCTCTGGAAGACGGTTTGCTTGATGGACAGGCTCACACTATCAGCGGCGCCGATTACCGGCATTTTTCAAGAAGGTCTCATGGCACTCACGATTTCGAGCGCATTCGATGCAGGAAACATCCGCGTCGCGAAGCAGGACGGCAACACGGTCGATCTCGAGATCGTCAAGGACCACATGTCCGACTTCTACCAGTGGTTCTATTTCCGCCTTGCTGGCGGCGAGGGCCGCGAAGTCACGCTGCGGATCACCAACTGCGCGGACTCCGCCTATCCGAACGGTTGGCCGGACTACAAGGCGGTCGTCTCGAACGATCGCGAAGAGTGGCTGCGCGTCCATGATACCAGCTATGCCGATGGCATCCTCACCATCCGCTTCACGCCGGCAACCGACTGCGTCTGGCTCGCCTATTTCGCGCCATACTCGATGGAGCGTCACCACGACCTGATTGCGACGTACGCATCGCTTCCGGTCGTTGAGTATCGTTCGCTCGGCAAGTCGATCGACGGACAGGATCTCGATTGCCTGACGATCGGCGACGGCGATCTCACCGTCTGGCTCTACGCTCGCCAGCATCCCGGCGAGAGCATGGCCGAATGGTGGATGGAGGGCGCCCTCGAGAAGCTCACCGATCCCGACGATCCCGTCTCGCGCGTGCTTCGCCGCGACTGCACCTTCCACATCGTTCCGAACATGAACCCGGACGGGTCGAAGCGCGGCCATCTGCGCACCAACGCCGTGGGCATCAATCTCAACCGCGAATGGCATGCGCCGACGGCCGAAAAGAGCCCTGAGGTTCTCTACGTCCGCAATGCGATGGACGAGACAGGGGTCGATTTCGCGATGGACGTCCACGGCGACGAAGCCATCCCGGCGAACTTCCTCGCCGGGTTCGAAGGCATCCCGTCGCTGACGGATCGCCAGCTCGGCCTGTTCAAAACGTTCTCCGATAATCTCGAGCGCATTTCGCCCGACTTCCAGACCCGCCAGGGCTATGAGGTTCCTCCTCCCGGCCAGGCCAACATGTCCATGTCCACCACCCAGCTTGCCGAGCGCTTCGGCTGCGTGTCGATGACCCTAGAAATGCCGTTCAAGGACAATTTCGACCTGCCCGACCCGCTCTACGGCTGGAGCCCGGAGCGGTCGAAGTTCCTGGCTTTCGCCTGCCTGGAAGCGCTCCACGCGACGCTTCCCGACCTCTCGAAGGCAAAGGCGGAGAAGCCCGCCAAGGACAGGGTCGACGCCTGATGCCAACGCTTGTCCTGCTTCGCCACGGCCAATCGCAATGGAACCTGGAGAGCCGATTCACCGGTTGGTGGGACGTCGATCTTTCCGCGCAGGGCGTCGACGAAGCGCGCGCTGCCGGCAAATTGCTGAAGGACCGCGGCTATGAGTTCGACCGCTGCTTCACGAGCGTCCTGACCCGTGCCATCCGCACGCTTCACCTCGTCCTGCACGAGCTCGACAGCCTGTGGCTGCCGGTCGCCAAGGACTGGCATCTGAACGAGCGGCACTATGGCGGGCTGACAGGGCTCAACAAGCAGGAGATGATCGACAAGGTCGGGGCCGAGCAGGTGAAGATCTGGCGCCGCTCCTACGATATCCCACCGCCCCGCTCGCCGACGATAGCGAATATGCCGTCGGCAATGATCGGCGCTATGCCGGCATTCCGGTGCCAAATACGGAAAGCCTGAAGGACACGATTGCCCGCGCATTGCCCTACTACGATGCGGAGATTGTCCCGGCGCTGCGACGTGAGGAGCGCGTGCTGGTCGCGGCGCACGGCAATTCGATCCGCGGCATCATCAAGCATCTGTCGAACATCGGCGACAATGAAATTGTGGGTGTCGAGATTCCGACCGGCCAGCCGCTGGTCTACGAACTCAACGACGACCTGACAGTCCGCGATTCCTATTATCTGAGCGAGCGCGCGGCTTAGGCCGCGGCTTTTTGCCGATACATGGCAAGGTCGGCCCGGGCCATGACCGCCTCCGGCTGATCGTTCGGCTCGATTGCTGAAATGCCGATGGCCACGCTCAGCGGCAGGCACGTACCCTGGAAGCAGAACTCGCAATCCGCGATCATCGAGACAAGGCGGTCGGCCGTCTCCGAAGCTCCAACTTCGTTGACCCGCTCCAGCAGGATCCCGAACTCGTCGCCGCCCAGCCGGGCCACGCAGTCGCTCTTCCTGACGCCCTTCGCAAGCATGTCGGCAACCTGCATGAGCGCTTCGTCGCCGGCCTGGTGACCGAAGGTGTCGTTGATCATCTTGAGGCCGTCGATGTCGACGAACAGCATGGCTGCGCTGTCATCGTAGCGGCTGACGCGGTCGATCGCCGCTTCCAGGTGACGCATGAATCCACGCCGATTCGGCAGGTCGATCAGCACATCCTGGTAGGCGAGGCGATCGAGAAGCTCGACGCGCTCCTGCAGTTGCGCGATCTCGGCCTTGAGGCGCCGCACCTCTGCAAGCAGGGTGTCAGGATCGGTCACGTCGATGACCACATCGTTCATAGGAGCCCGAGATTCCCCTTAAGAGCGAAAAACATAATCTGATTCGGCCTCGGGGAAAATACCCATGACTGGACGATGCGATGGCGTGTTCCTAAACGACACAATTGCTGAGGCGGAGGGAAGCAGGGGAATGTCGCAGCCGCTCGTCGGTATCATCATGGGCAGCAGCTCGGACTGGGAAACGATGCGCCACGCGGCCGAGACGCTCGACAAGCTCGGGGTCGCTCACGAGACGAAGGTCGTTTCCGCCCATCGCACGCCCAAGCGCCTCTACGATTATGCGTCGACCGCCAAGGAGCGCGGCCTCAAGGTCATCATCGCCGGTGCCGGCGGAGCCGCGCATTTGCCGGGCATGGCCGCCTCGATGACCAGCCTTCCCGTGCTTGGCGTTCCTGTCGAAAGCCAGGCCTTGAAAGGCATGGATAGCCTGCTCTCCATCGTTCAGATGCCCGCCGGCGTCCCTGTCGGCACCCTGGCCATCGGCCGCGCCGGCGCCGTCAATGCCGGCCTGCTCGCGGCCTCGATCCTTGCGACGATCGACGACGATCTTGCGGCGCGTGTCGAGCGGTATCGCGAGGAGCAAACCCAGGCGGTGGTCGAATCGCCGGAATGATTGCCCCGGGCTCGATCATCGGGATTGTCGGCGGCGGCCAGCTCGGCCGGATGCTGGCGGTCGCCGCGGCCCAGCTCGGTTACAAATGCCACATCTTCGACCCGCACGAACGGCCCTGCGCGGCAGATGTCGCCGCTGGCTTTACCAGAGCAGCGTACGACGACACCGCGGCCCTCGCAGCTTTCGGGCAGGCGGTCGACATTGCGACCTACGAGTTCGAGAACCTGCCCGTCGAACCGCTCAGGGTCCTCGGCGACAAGCTTCGGCCGGGCACCAAGTCGCTCGCCGTCGCCCAGGACCGCGCGGAGGAAAAGGCCTTCATCGAGGCCACCGGAGCCCGTGTCGCCCCTTGGCGCTCGGTCTCCAGCTTCGAAGACGTCGAAGCCGCGGTCGCCGAGCTTGGCGTCCCGATCGTGCTCAAGACCCGCCGCTACGGCTACGACGGCAAGGGCCAGGCCTGGATCCGCTCACCGGAGGAGGCAGCGGCGGCGTGGGACGCGATTTCCCACGAGCCCGCGGTTGCCGAAGCCGGCGTCAGTTTTGCCGCCGAGTTCTCCGTCATCGTCGCACGTTGGGCCGACGGCCGGACGACCTTCTGGGACAGTCCCGACAACGCCCACCGCGAGGGCATCCTGCGCACGTCGACCGTTCCCAGCGGCGATCTCATCGCTGGCCAGACCGCCGAAGCCCGCGCGGCCGCAGCCAGCGTTGCCGAAGCCCTCGGCCACATCGGCGTCCTGACCGTCGAATTCTTCGCCAGCGCCCATGGCCCCGTCGTCAATGAGATCGCTCCGCGCGTGCACAACAGCGGCCACTGGACGATCGAAGGTGCGGTCACGTCGCAATTCGAGCAGCACATCCGTGCCGTCTGCGATCTTCCGCCCGGCTCGACCGACCTCGCCGCGGCAGCCGTGGCCATGGACAATCTCATCGGCGACGAGGTCCACGGCTGGCGGGATCTGCTCGCGGACCCGAATGCCCACGTCCACATCTACGGCAAGGGCGAGGCCCGCCCCGGCCGCAAGATGGGCCACGTCACAAGGTTGACGCTCAAATGAAGATCATCGGCAGCTTCGTCAGTCCCTATGTCCGCAAGGTCCTCGCCTGCCTTCACCTCAAGGGCCTCGCCTACGAGATCGACCCGATCACGCCGTTCTTCGGCAATGACGAGTTCCGCCGCCTGAGCCCGCTGAGCCGCATCCCGGTCCTGATCGACGGCGACTTCACCGCGGGCGATTCCTCCGTCATCTGCGCCTACATCGACGAGGCTTACCCGGGGCCCCCGCTGCTCCCCTCCGATCCCAAGGACCGCGCCCGCGCCCGCTGGTTCGAGGAATATGCCGACACCCGCCTCGGCGACGTCTTCATCTGGAACCTGTTCTATCAGAAGCTCGTCCACCCGATGGTCTGGGGCGAGCCGGGCGATCAGCAGCGCATCGACAAGGCGTTGGCCGAGGACATCCCGGAAGTCATGGACTATCTGGAAGGCCAGCTTCCCGAGAGCGGCTGGCTGTTCGGCGAGTTCGGCCTGGCCGACATCGCGATCGCTACCTTCTTCCGAAACGCCGCCTACGTCGACTACCATCCCGACCCGGCGCGCTGGCCGAAGGTTGCGAGCTTCGTCGATCGCGCACTCGCCCACGACGCCTTCGCCGCCACCAAGCCGTTCGAAGACATCCAGCGCGGCGTCGACATCAAAGGCCGCCGCCAGGCACTCCTCGACGCGGGGCACCGCTCACCAGTGAAACGCTCGGGACTCCGACGCCTCGCAAGGGAAAGATGACGCTTTGAACGCAGCAATAGGAACCGCGACCCCACGGCCTTGGTTCAGCCTTTCCATGGCGTTGCGTGCATCCGCGTTGCTCATCGGCAGCCTGTTCCTGTGTTCCGCACCGGCGGCGAAGGCCGAGCGGCTCCCCTACCCCTCCGCTTCTTCGAAGGCGCGACGGAGATGGTGAGCACCGTCGATCTCATCACCAGGGAACCCTACAAGGCACGCACCATCGGCCAGGGAAAGATCCAGCCGGACGGCTCGCTCGTCCTGGTCCAGCGCGTCGAGGATGAAGGCAAGAAGCCGTACCAGCGCCGCTGGCACATGAAGCAAGTCGCCCCGGGCCGTTACGTCGGAACGATGAGCGAGGCGCGAGGGCCGGTCACCGCCGAGGAAGTCGGCGACCGCTTCCGATTCCGCTTTAAGCTGAAGGGCGGCGTCTCCGTAGAACAATGGATCATTCCACTGGCCGGAGGCCGCGCCGCCCACAGCCTGATCACCATCAAGAAGCTTGGCATCAAGGTCGGAAGCTCGACCGGCATGATCACAAGGTCGCTTCGCTAGCGGCCACTAAGTCGCGAAATCGGACGTTAGCGCCGACGCCGCCAAAACCCTCCTGACCGCTTGCCCCAAGAGTGGTACAATGCGCGCCGCTAGATATGCTGAGGAGGCGATCGTGAACGCGATCATGGCCGTGGCAATCACCGCAAACCAGCTGGGATTGCGTAAAAGCAAGAAACCCGTCGCAAGGCCTGACCCCAAGAAGCGCTGAGCCGGTTCGCGAACATTGGCGATGACTGCGGCGGGCAGCTAGCGGTCCAGAATGCTGCCCTCTGCCGGATCTAGCGGCAGGTTTCGACCCAAACCTGCCGGTAGGCCTCCTGCCCGCTTTGATCAATTGAGTCTTTGGAAGCGAATAGATCGGGGCAGAAGCGCCTCTCTGCCCCCAATCTCCTACTTCGATGGCATGAACGTCACTTCACGCATCAGATATTCACCCGTTATGTCCCGCAAATTGGGATAGACGGTAGTGGTGGTACTTCGGGTTGGGGCTTCGTTTGCCGTTCCCCACTCTCGCATGAACGCTTCGTAGCGAGCCTTATTTGGCGCCAGATCGCTGGTGTTGGCGAACGTTGTAACTAGCATGACATTGAACTCGCCGCCGTTCGGCAGGTCACTCACATACACATGATAGTCCTTTATATGCCCAAGCCGCTTTGAAGCTGCGCTGCTGGCTACCCAGGTCTGGCGGATACCCTGTAGGTAGTCTTCGACCATGTTCTCCTTCACCTTGATCGTGGAGACATTCGAGACGGTGTCGCTCACAGTGTAGTCCGTATAAGGCTTGAGCTGAGCTGATGCGGGCGTTGCAAGCGCAACGGCGAGGCCAAAGGCCAGTAACTTCTTCATCGGATTGTTCCCTGTATCTAGCTGTCTAGCTAGGAGGCGAACCGGCGGTTCGCTGGAGCGGCCCAACCACATGGGCGCGGACGGACAGGTGGAAAGTCGTTCCTGAAGCAACGAAGCGCGCTTTCCGCGGAATAAGCAATAGCGCGAGCGATATAACTACCCAGCCGGATTATCCATCTTGGTCGGGTGGGCTCGCATCAGGACCGCGGACTCGATTTTGATCGCTGTCAAGGTCGCGGGGTCGTACGTCGGTTGCGTGCGGCCAGTGGTCAGAATTGCTTCAGCCAGGCCGGCGAATTCAAACCCACGATGCACCGAGCCAAGTTAAGGGAGCTTATGTCCGCTTTCCACCCAAACCCGCCGCGACCGTATTCGACCCAAAGCGGACACTAGGCTGGCAAAGAGATCAGGAACGGCCCGGACAGCTGGGGGCCATCCGAGCCGGGACTGTCTCTCCCCTCCTGGAATCGACACTCCGAGCGGCTGCTTACGTAAACGTCAGAGTTTCACAAGCGCGAAGCAGCCAGTGTCAGCTTTCGACCCATTTCGGACTCCCAACTGCGAGCCAAACCAACCCCCATCCGTGCTTGATCTCCGGCATATCCCGCCGGGCGTCTGCGACCCGTTCCTGCCATTGGGCAGGCATCTGCCGCTGAAAATTTTCCAACGCCTTTGTTCGACGCGTGAAAACCGAACCGAGCTAGAAGCCTTATTCAGCGCGTCGTCGATTGGTGTTTCTTGTATCCGGATCAGGCAGGCTTCAGCGGGCCGGAAGCCACGACCGGGCCGGTCGGCGCACCCGTCGGAGAGCCACCGCGCGGTTCGACGGAGATAGCAATCGTCGCGCCTTCCTGAAGCAACTTGGCGAGCGCTTCGGCCAGCGTGACGTGTGACTGATCAGAGCCCGGCAAGGTTCCGAGCGAGACCGGCTTGCCGCCGGCCGGGATTACCCAAAGCTCATGCGAGTGGGCGGGATCGCCGGAAAGCTTTCCGGACACCACGGTGATCAATTGACGGCGGTCGGGGTCCCAATTCGCGACCACTTTCGCTTCCTGGGCATCGCCGAGGACTGCCACCATCGGCTCAGCCGGAACGGCCCGGACCGGGACCGGGACCGGCGGCCGGAACACCAGGAAAAGAGCAAGAGCAGCTGCAATGCCGGTCATCCCAAGCGCCGAACCGCGCCAGATCGACACCTTTCGCCGCAAAGCGACCACATTGCCGGACGCGCCGGTGTGGCCAACGTCAGCGGTAATCCTCGACCAGAGCATGCGGGGCGGCGCGACCTCTGACACCTCCTCGTACAGGCGAGTGAACCGGCCAGTCCAGCGTTCGACATCTGCCCGGAATTCGGCATCCGAGGCGTCAAGGTCGCGGGCGCGGCGCAGGTCGTCCCCGGTAAGCGCGCCCAACGCATATTCACCAGCGAGGATGTTGCGGTCATCCATGTCTGTGCGGTCGTCGCTCATCGTTCCAGACATCCGCGAAGTCGCTGGAGGCCGCGCCGGATCCAGCTTTTCATCGTCCCAAGCGGGACACCCTGCCGTTCCGCGAGCTCAGGATAGGTCGCGCCATCCAGGAAAGCCGCCCGGATCATGTCGCGCGTACGCTGTTCAAGCTCGTCGAGGCAGCCGGCCAGCCGCTCGGACTCCTGCCGATCCTCGATCACATCGATCGCGGACAGACCCCCGTCGGCAATACCCTCGGCCGCACCGACATCTTCGCTGTTCGGAAGCCGCTGCCTCAAACGGTCGATGGCCTTGTTTCGTGCAACAACTGCGAGCCAGGTGATCGGGCTCGCCTTGTCGCCGTCGAAGGTCGCCGATTTCTGCCAGACTTTCACGTAGGTGTCCTGAAGCACATCCTGGGCTTCGGCCTCATTGCCGAGCAGCCTTAGGCAGATCCCGTAGAGCTTCCCAGAAGTCCGGCCATAAAGCGTTTCGAACGCCTGCACGTCGCCGTCCGCGGTCGCCAGCATCAGCGCTCTCAGTTCGTCCCTTGCGGGGCCGTCGTTTACGCCACGATTCATCGTAATGGTCATGCCCGATCCCGGTCCCTACTGATAGGGCCGGCGGGAAGTCGCCGCATCACGCGGTTGAATTGACCCCTTCCCGCCGGGCGTGCCCGACCCCAATCGGGCACGCAAGCGTGTTCAGGGCATCACAACCGTGTCGACGACGTGGATGACGCCGTTCGATTGCATCACGTTGGCAATGGTGATGCGCGATTTGCCGCCCTTGGCGTCGATGACCCACCAGCCGCCGCCCGACTTACGGAACCTGAGGTTCTCGCCTTGCACGGTCTTCAGCGTCGCGGTGCCGCCATGCTTTGCGGCCATCGCTGCGATCTGGGACGCGGTATAGGTCCCAGGAACGACGTGATAGGTGAGCACCGCGGTAAGCTTGCCCTTGTTTTCAGGCATCAGCAGCGTGTCGACGGTCCCCGCCGGCAATTTCGCGAATGCTTCGTTCGTCGGCGCGAAAACGGTGAAGGGACCTTTCCCGGACAAGGTATCGACCAACCCGGCCGCTTTGACGGCCGCGACCAATGTGGTGTGATCCTTCGAATTCACGGCGTTCTGGACGATAGTCTTGGTCGAATACATCGCGGCGCCGCCAACCATCGGATTGCGGGCGCCTGCCGGTGACGAGCCTGCCATTGCAATCATCAGAGCGATGGCAACCGGGCGAGCAAGATTCCTCATAAATTTCTCCTTCGACAGGTTAACCCTGTATTGGAGATACGGAGACATCTCGCTGGTAGACGCATGGGCGGGTCAGTCAGGTGCGCGCGCCACGACGGCAACTACCGAAACGGCTGATTAATATTTATTTACCGGCAGTTGCGTCCGCCGCTGGCGCCCAACCGTAGCTCCTTGGTCCCGTTCCGGGCAAGGAGAGTATTAATGAAAAAGGGACGTATCGGTCTGTTGGCAATGGCCGCCGTGTGCCTGCCCGTATCGGCCTTAGCCCAGCAGGTTGTGCCGACGGCCCCAGGAAATGCCCAAGGTCCTGCGCCCCTTCGCTATTTCGGAACCGGCGGAAGCCGTGTCCAGCAAATCTATTCGTCCAGCTATTTCAGCGGACCGCAGTCGATCAGTGCCATCAGCTTTCGTGCCTATCCGGGCGCGGGGCCGAGCTTCTTCTCCGGCAATACCGTCAATGTGTCCGACATTACGATCCAGGCCGGCGTAACCGGGGCGTCCGGCAATGACTCATCGGGAGTTGCCGATGCAGTGTTTGCGAACAATTTGTTGAACCCGCAGACGGTCTATTCAGGGGCGCTGTCGCTCTCCACCGCTGCAACGGGAACGGGCTCCCAGCCATTCGACTACACTATCATGTTCGACAATCCGTTCCTCTACGATCCGGCCATGGGGAGTCTGATTCTCGACTTCCTGATCCCGACCGACGCGACGGTCTCGGGCTCCGGGTTCGGCTTTCTGACCTTTGACACGGTGAACACGCTTGACGACGGCATCTACAGCGTTGTCGACATCTTCAATGGTGCAGCCACCACCGGAACGCAGTCAACAGCGGGGGCGATAACGCAGTTCACGACCTCGCAAATCGCTGCCGTTCCGGAGCCCGCGACCTGGGCAATGATGCTTTTCGGTTTCGGTGCGGTCGGTCTCTCTATGAGGCGGCGTAAGGCGGGCGCAATCGCACGCCGGCAGATAGCCTAGTTCACCTTGTAGACAGTGCCGTCAGTAGTTTGGCGGCACCTTCTACATCGATCGCGGGCGTCCGCTTTCCACCCATCGCGGACATTAGACATCGAAGTGGAATGCCTTGCCTCTAGCGCTCGGTTCCCAGCCCGCCGCCAGCGCACCCTTGATGGCTTGTTCAAGTTCCTGACGATGGACCTGTGGGCGGTGGCGGGGTCCTCTGGCCTCGCTGAGCAGGACCCTTGGCGCGGGGAAAGTGTAATAGTGCCTCGCGCCCATCTTCGGTCGCATCCCGGACTCCGACCAACATACCTTGCCAGCCGTCCACAGTGCACCATTGCGGCTCGCGACGTAGGTCCCAGTCGTACGCCCGACCTTCGATTTCGATTGTGCCATTTAGTGTACGCGTGTGGAGCATGTGGGGGATATCAGCACGCTACTCCTAACGTCAGCTTTCCACCCAAACCTGCCACTAAAGAACGTCGCCATGGGTTCACCCATGGCGGCGTCGGCCTCCCATCGGACCAGGCTTACTTCGGCTGCATTTCCTCAACCGGCAGGCCAAGCTTGGCCAGCTGCGGCTTCACCTTGGCCGCATCGCCGACCACCACCCAGACGAAGCCGTTCGGATCGACTGCCGCCCGCAGCGCCGCGTCGAGCGACGCCTTCGACTGCGAACGGTACTTGTCCGCCAGCAGCTCGTAGTAATTGTCGGGACGGCCGTAGAGCGCGTTGGTCTGCATCGCCCCCAGCACGGAACCCGACGTTTCGAACGAGCCCGGCAGCTGGCTGACCCGGTTGGCGAGGTTCCGTTCGAATTCCTCGTCGGTAACCGGCTTGGTGGTCAGGAACTCGCGGATGTCGGCCTGCAGCGCCTTGATCGAATCGCCGGTGCGGTCCGCCTGCACGGGGGCGGAAATCACATAGGGCACGACCTTGGCATTGAGCTGCGTCGTCCCGCGAACGCCGTACGACCAGCCTTTCGTTTCGCGCAGGTCCATGTTGATGCGCGACAGGAACTGCACGCCCAGTACGTCGTTGGCGAGCGTCAGCGCCGCCATCTCCCCGCGCGGATCGACCGGCGTCACCTGGCCGCCGACGATGATCGACTGCGGTGAGCCCGGGCGGTCGATGAGCACGATCCGCTGGGCATTCGGGCGCGCCGGCGGCGCGGTGAACACCTTCTCACCCTTCGCAACGGCAGGCGCCGTCCAAGTGCCGAAGCGCTGCTCCAGCTGCTGCTGGACGTCGGCAAGCGGCAGGTTCGAGACCACGAAAATCTCGAGATTGTCCGGCCGCAGCCACCGCTGCTGGAAACCGACCAGATCCTCGCGCGAGAACGCCTTCACGGCTGCCGGATCGCCGGAGCCGATCGCGGCATAGGGATGCGTCGGGCCGTAGAGCAGCGACGGCAGCGCGCGCCCCGCCATCCGCTCCGGAGTCTTCTGCTCCTGCGCGATCCCGGTCAGGATCTGGGTGCGGACGCGTTCCACTTCCGGCGCATTGAAATCGGGCCGCTGGACGAGGTCTGCCAGCAGGTCGAGCGACGGGCCGAGGTTGGCGCTGAGCGCGGACAAGGTGACGTTGCTGGTGTCAGCGCCGCCTCCTGCGGAGATCTGGGCGCCCAGCCGCTCTTCGTCCTCGGCAATCTGCTGCGAGGATTTGCCCGCAGCGCCTTCGTCGAGAAGCGACAGGGTCATGTTCTGCAGGCCGCGACCGTTGGGTGCATCGGCTGCATAGCCGGCGTCGAAGCCGAGCGCGATCTGCGTGACCGGCACGGTCGTGCGCTGCGCGTAGCTGACCTTGATGCCGTTGGAGAGCGTCGTGTGCTGAACCGCCGGGAAGTCGAGCGGCGCATTACCGGATACGGCAGGAATCTCGCGCTTGACCTTGGGCGTCTTGATGTCGGCGGTCTTGCCCGTCTTCGGCTTGAACTTCGTCTCCTCGTACGGAGGCCGGTCGCCGGGCTCGAGCCTGATCGTGAATGCAGGACGGGTCAGCCACTGCTGCAGCGCCGCCTTCACGTCGGCGGGCGTCAGCGCGGCATAGGCATCGAGCGTCCTCTTGTAGAAGTCGGAATCTCCGACGAAGACCTCGCCTTCGGCCAGCGCCACGGCCTTGCCGCCGAAGCCGCCAACCTGCTCCAGCCCGCGAATGCGCCCGCTGACTTCGCGGGTCGCGGCGCGGCGGACTTCATCCTCGGTCGGGCCGTTGGCGATGAATTCGGCCATGATCTCGTCGAGACGCTTCTCGACCCCCGCCGGATCGACGCCCGGCTTCACCGTCGCGTCGACCTCGAACATCCCGATCCGCTGGAACGGCTGCAGTCCGGCGCTGACGCCGACCGCGAGCTTTTCGTCACGCACCAGGATCTTGTCGAGGCGCGAGCTGGCGAGGCCACCGAGGATAGACCCGCCGATGTCGAGCGCGGCAAGCTGGTCCGACTGCAGACCGGGAACCGCCCAATGCTTCTGGATCTGAACCGCGGCGACGCGATCCTTCATGACGATCGACTTGGGCGCGGCCAGGGTCGGGACGTCGGCGGCCGCCGGCGTGTTCACCGGGCCCGCCTTGATCGCTCCGAAATACTTCTCGACCAGCGGCTGAGCTTCCGCCGCCGTAATGTCGCCCGCCAGCACGAGGACGGCATTGTTCGGGCCGTACTTGTCGATGAACCATTCCTTCACCGTCGCCAGGCTGGCGGCGTCGAGGTCCGCCATCGAGCCGATCGTCGAGTGGTGATACGGATGGCCTTCGGGGAAGAGGTTGCCGAGCACCTCATATTCGGTGAGGCCGCCCGGCTGGTTGTCGCCCTGCCGCTTCTCGTTCTGGACGACGCCGCGCTGGTTATCCAGCTTCTCCTGCGTCACTGCGCCGAGCAAATAGCCCATGCGGTCGGATTCCATGAACAGGGCGCGGTCGAGCGCAGCCTTCGGCACCGTCTCAAAATAATTGGTGCGGTCGAACCAGGTCGTCCCGTTGTAATCGGTCGCGCCAATCTGCTGCAGGTAGGTGAAGTAGTCGCCGGGCAGGTTGTCCGAGCCGTTGAACATCAAATGCTCGAACAGATGCGCGAAGCCGGTCTTGCCCTTTGGCTCGTCCTTGGAACCGACGTTGTACCAGGTACTGACCGCGACGATCGGCGCCTTATGGTCTTCGTGGACAATGACCGTCAGGCCGTTTGCAAGCTTGAACGAGGTGTGCGGAATCGCGACTTCCTGGACCAGCGCGGAAACCGGCGCCGGTTCGGACGGCGCTGGCGCCGCAGCGGCCGGCGGGGCGGCCGGGGCGACGGCGGTTTGCGGCGCGGTCGCGCAGGCGGCGAGCAGCGATGCGCTGGCAAGCAGGACGGCAATACGATTCTTGTTATTCATGAAGCTTTTAACTCCCCTCGACTCGGCGGATTGCTGTAGGGGTCGCGCCCGTCAGCGCAAGACGCTTCGACGGACGACGCTTCGACATCGACGAACGGGCGGAAATCGCCTTAGTGCGGAATGGCTCCGCCCAGGATGTCGCCGATTCCGAACTTCTTCTTTTTCTTCGGCTGCTGTCCTTGGCCCTGCGGGGCGCCCTCACCCATGTCGGGCATCCCGAGCATGGTCGACGACACCGTCTTGAAGCGGACACGGGCGGTCCACTTGGGCGCCTTCGGGCTCTCCGCAAAATAGGCTTCCGGACCGTAGCCGATCTCCATGATCATGCCTGCGGGCGACGCCTGGACGACCTCGGCGGGCAAGGTGCATTCGGTCGTCGTCGGCGGCAATACGTGACCCGTGCCGATCAGTCGCTTCACCTCGCTCGGCGGCAGATAATCGAGCAACGCGGCCGTCGCGGCGCTCTTGGACGATGACCAGATGACGACGTCCCCGCTCTGGTTGGCGCCGAACATGGCCAGTGCGTAGCCGGTCGCGGTAGGCGCTGGAGTCCAGCCCATTCGCACCGCTCCGGAGGGGAGCGCCGCGATCTGCCGGAGGTTCAGGTTCGGCATCCAGTCCTGGCCGAGGGTGAACGCGATCGGCGGCGAATAATTGCCCTCGACCTTGTGCACGCCGATTAGCGACCCGCCCGGCGGCACCTGCTTGCGGTCGACCTTGTTGGGCCATTCGCCATAGCCCGGAGCCGTTCGCGGCACCGCCGAATAACGCGCGAAGCTCGACATCGCGGCCATCCCGGGCGGGATCTGCCCAGCCGCGACCTTGGAAAAATCGATGACCGTCGGCTGGCCGGCCGCGACATGCTCGCCGCAGCCCCAGTAGACCAGCATCCGCCCCTTTGGCTTCTCATAGGGCATCGCCGTCGGTTCCGGCTTTGGCCTGTCCGGCGCGATCAGCGGCAGGCTCGGTCCCATCTGCAGCCCCGGCGGGATCAGGTGATCGGCCTTGGGAGCGGCAGGAGCCTTGGTCCGCGACGCGAGCCGCAGCTCCAGCGTGTGCGTCACCGGCGGTGCGCTGCCGGACATCATGCCCATCATCTGGCTCATGCTCGGGCGGCCGCCGCCTCCGGTCATTCCGGCCCCAAAGCCGCCTGTCGTCGCGGCATCCATCCAGTAGTTCGCGATCGGCGGAGGAGGTGGCGGGCCTTCGCGGGCGCCGCCGCATAGACTGCTGCACCACACGCGGCCGCGCACACACCCGTAGCCAAGATGCTGAACTTGCTCATCGATTAGCCCCCTGTTGAACAGCCGTTATCCAACGCCCTCGCGCTTCCTTCAATCCCCTGCTAGCGCGCCCCGCAAATGACAGAGCTGAACAAAATCCGGAATTTCTCGATCATCGCGCACATCGATCACGGGAAGAGCACGCTTGCCGACCGCCTGATCCAGCGCACCGGCGGGCTGACCGAGCGCGAGATGACCCACGGGCAGATCCTCGACAATATGGAGATCGAGCAGGAGCGCGGGATCACCATCAAGGCGCAGACCGTCCGCCTCGCATGGAACGGCTATGAGCTGAACCTGATGGACACGCCCGGCCACGTGGACTTCGCCTACGAAGTCTCGCGCTCGCTCGCGGCCTGCGAAGGCGCCCTCCTCGTCGTCGACGCCGCCCAAGGCGTCGAAGCTCAAACTTTGGCGAATGTTTATCAATCGATTGAGCATGACCACGAGATCGTGCCGGTGATCAACAAGATCGACTTGCCCGCCGCGGACCCGGAGGGGTGCGGCAGGAGATTGAGGAGATCATCGGGCTCGACGCCTCCGAGGCGGTCCTCGCCTCCGCAAAGTCGGGCATCGGGATCGACGAAGTTCTCCAGGCGATCGTCGACAAGATCCCCCGCCCAAGGGCGACCGCGACGCGCCGCTGAAGGCGATGCTCGTCGACAGCTGGTACGACCCCTATCTCGGCGTGGTCATCCTGGTCCGCGTGATGGACGGCGTCATCCGCAAGGGCGCGCAGATCAAGTTCATGGCCGCCGGCACCACCCACCTCGTCGACCGCGTCGGCTGCATGCGCCCGAAGATCGAGCAGCTAAGCGAGCTGGCCGCGGGCGAGATCGGCTTCATCACCGCGCAGATCAAGGAAGTCGCGGAAACCCGCGTCGGCGACACCATCACCGATGCGAAGCGCCCCGCCGCCGAGCCGCTCCCCGGCTTCAAGGAAGTCCAGCCGGTCGTCTTCTGCGGCCTGTTCCCGGTCGACGCCGCGGACTTCGAGAAGCTCCGTGACAGCCTCTACAAGCTCCGCCTCAACGACGCCTCGTTCAGCTTCGAGATGGAGACCAGCGCCGCGCTCGGCTTCGGCTTCCGCTGCGGCTTTCTTGGCCTTCTCCACCTGGAAATCATCCAGGAGCGGCTGACCCGCGAATACGACCTCGACCTCATCACCACCGCGCCGAGCGTGGTCTACGAGGTCCACCTGCGCGACGGCAAAAAGCTGGAGATCCACAACCCCGCCGACTGGCCCGACCCGACCGTGATCGAGCGGGTCGAGGAGCCGTGGATCGACGCGACCATCTACGTCCCCGACAGCTATCTCGGCGCGGTGCTGAAGCTGTGCCAGGACCGCCGCGGCATCCAGAAGGACCTGACCTACGTCGGCACCGGAAGCCACGCGCGGGCGATGCTGCGCTACGAGCTTCCGCTCAACGAAGTGGTGTTCGACTTCTACGACCGACTGAAGTCGATCAGCCGCGGCTACGCGTCATTCGATTATCACCAGGTCGGCCACCGCGAGGGCGACCTCGTCAAGATGAGCATCCTGGTCAACGGCGAGCCGGTCGATGCGCTGAGCATGATCGTCTACCGCGGAAACGCGGAAGCCCGCGGCCGCGGCATGTGCGAGCGGTTGAAGGACCTGATCCCCAGGCACTTGTTCAAGATCCCGATCCAGGCCGCGATCGGCGGCAAGGTCATCGCCCGCGAGACCATCGCCGCGCTGCGCAAGGACGTGACCGCCAAGTGCTACGGCGGCGACGCCACCCGCAAGCGCAAGCTTCTGGAGAAGCAGAAAGAGGGCAAGAAGCGCATGCGGGAATATGGCTCCGTGAGCATCCCGCAGGAGGCGTTTATTGCTGCCTTACGTATGGGTGATGAGAGTTGAAGCGCTTTTTGCAGTGGGGAAGCGAGAGACACGACGCGCAAGGGCTGCTTTCTGATCTCCAATCGGCAATCAACAGCGCGGTTGGTGCGATGACTTGACCTGCATCTGGAGTGTCTGCACCCATCGCCGGGAACGCGAGTGGTCGATCGAGGTGTTTATTGTCTTCGCACGCTGAGATTGCTTTGGATATATTACGGGTCGTCTGGGAGGAGGTGGAGAGCCAACCGATCCCCGCTCCTTCAGATCCGTTGGATAAGTTGATCGACGTAGTCCTTTCCGGCGAGGAGATCGGCTACAAGAAGGCCGTAGTCATCCAAGCTGCCGGAAAGGCGGCAGACCCAACTCTGGACGCGCAGGCCATGCAGAAGGGCGATGGCAACGAGCGCTCATGGGACGCGAGAGAGTTCGCAAAACAGAGCTTTGTGAAGTGGAACCTCGAGGCGAACAAGCCTTTTGCTCATTCGGCTGATCCATATGTGAGCAATCCATATCGTATTCCGCGCTTCGATTCCTCGCAACGAAGAGGCAGAAAGCGTCCTCGAGAATTCGACAACACGCTTCTTGTTCTCGAGCACCTAGGCGACTCACCGTTCGAGAGTCAGCAAGGCTTCAGTCTTTCCCGGATGAATTTCAATTTCTCGGCCGACAAAGCGCAAGATATTCGCAGGTGGGCAATGCAGTTCCACCAATTCTCGCTGAGGCTGTAGCAAGTCAGATCACTTCCGCGCTCGCCGCCTGAGGGGCAGCCGTAACTCGCCGAAGTATTGCCTCTAACTTGTCCAGTTTATCAACTGAACATTCCCAAATAGTTAGAGTTCGCCAGCCTAGTCGATTCAATTCGACTACGTTCCGAAGGTCGCGCTCCTGAGTTCTGGCTAGCTTTGGCAACCAATAGTTTTGCCGGGTTCGAGGCAAGCGAGCGTGGCGGCAGCCTGGGTGCTGATGCCAAAAACATCCATGAACCAGTATCGCCAACCGGTACCTTGGCAAAACGACATCCGGCTTTCCTGGGAGGTCACACCGATGAAGCCGAAACCGAAATCCCATCCTGTGCAGGAGGCGCCTAACACGCATCTCTGGTTTGGTGTCCGTACTCCGGATCTTACGCATGCGATCCGAGACCACGTTTGCAATTCGAGCATCTCGCGGGAAGCGCGGAAGGGGCGGAGGCTGCGATTCAAGCATGACTACTCATATATACGACGGGCTGAGAACCGGGACCCGACACTTGTCTGACGCTTCCAACTCCGACCCTCCATGCCCGCACGCGCTGCCTTGGTCAGCGACTAATAATGGCCCTATCCGACCTCCGCAGGCTCCACCGTCAATCGCAACCCCATCGCGCTCAGGATAGCGCGGATCGTCTCGAACGACGGGTTCCCATCTTGGCCGAGCGCCTTGTAGATTCCCGGACGACTGATGCCGCTGCGCCGAGCCAAATCCGAAATGCCATGGGAACGCGCGACGGTCGCAAGAGCAGTGCGAAGCTCCTCGGGAGTGGAATCCTCGAGATAGGCATCGAGATAGGCTGCGATGGTTTCGGCGGTGTTGAGATAGTCGGCGGAGTCGAAAGCCGTGGTTTCGATCTTGGCCATCAATCAACCTCCTTAGCCAAAGCCTTTGCTTCCTCGATGTCCGCGCTCTGCGTCGACTTGTCGCCGCCGCATAGCAAGACGATCAGCTCCGAACCTCGCTGGATAAAATAGACGCGATAGCCCGGGCCGTAGAAAATTCTTATCTCCGAGACTCCATCTCCAACCGGAGCGACGTCTCCCAAATTTCCTTGCCCAGCCCGATCAAGCCTCTTCAGGATGCGAGCCCGGGCGCGTTCGTCACGCAGACCTGCCAACCATGTCGCAAATCGAGTGGTCTGCCGGACCTCGATCAACTTTGTCTCCTATAGTTTACAATACACATGCTGTCAACCATAGATTACAGGAGGCGTGTGTTTGTCAACGTAACTGGACGTAGTTCGGCTCACCCAACCGCCCCGCCTCCCCATGCGCCAGCCATCGGATGAACGCGTCCGCTTCATCCTCTTCGTCAAACTGCTGAGGCCGCTGCTCGCCCGGACCGGCGAGCGGTTGCGGAGGCTGGTTTTGGGGTTGGCGGGTGGCGGCGTCGGATCGGTGCTTCATCCTGGTCTCCTTGGCAAGTGCCAGCCGTCACGGGAGTGAATCCCGTGACGTCGATCGGGCTCGCTGTGCGACCCGTCGTCCGGCCTGGGGCACGCATCTCTTCGCGCTGCTCCGGCGACGCTACGCGTCGGCGTCGCTACGCTCGGTGCTCACTCGCGCGCGCCACTCTTCGATGGCGCGACGCTCGTAGGCCCGTTGCTCCTCCGCGTCCTGTCCATATTGCCATTGCCGGGCGGCGCGCTGTTCATTGTGCTTCATCGTCGCCCACCTCTCCCTGGTGAAGCCGCGCGCCGGGGTGGTGGTGGCGCCGGTGGAATCCTCGTCGGCGGCGGTGGTGAACTTGCCCTCGACGCTGCGGTGCGCCTTCAGGAAGCTGACGTCCGGGTGCCTCGGGCGTTCGGGCTGGCCTTCCTCCGTCCACCATTTCCGCCGCGCGGCGTCCAGCCAGTCGGAGAAGGCGGTGCTGGCGATCTGAGTGACATCGTGATCGCCGCGGCGCAGCTTGCTCATCACGTCGTGCGTGTCGAAGCCGAGGCGGGTGGCGGTGAGGTCGAACATGACTTCGATGAAGGTGACCTGGCGAAGGTAGAAATCGGCGGCGACGGTCTGTCCGGCGAGGCGCGCCTGCCGCTCGGCCGCGACCTTCTTCAGGAACTTGGCGCCGATCGCCTGCATGAGGTCCCACTTCTGCTCGTCGCTCATGACCGGTTCCGGCGCGGGTTCGGGCGGCAGGTCGCGTTTCGAACCGCGGCGCTGAATGCCGGGGACCTCGCCGGTGTAGGGCGGCTGGGAATCGAGGCCGTTGCGGCGGCGGCCGATGATGATGGCGGCGTCCCAGGACATGCGGAAGCCGTTGGCGGAAGGGGTCTTGTAGAGCGCCTCGGAGCCGGTGGCGTGCTTGCCCATCTGCCACACGGCGGACTGGACCGTGCCGGTGGCGGCGATGCGGGCGATCAGCTCTCGCTGAAGCTCCGGGGTCCAGCCGTCGGGGCGCCTGACCTTGCGGACGACGGGATCGAAGTTGAGCAAGGGCGCGATCTCGGGATCGGCGGCTAGCTTTTCGAAGTGGGGGATGGCGGTGCCGGTTTGAGGCTCGGCGGGCGCTGGGGATGCGTTCATCCCGCGCCCTGTATGCAAAATCCGGGGCTGTAGGACAGCCCCGCGCGCTCAGGCGCCGTGCGTTTCGGTGCGGAGATGGTCCAGCGCGAAGGCTTCGGCGAACTCGGCGCCGAGCTTGTCACCGGCGATCCACTTGACCACCGCGTTGCAGCGGCCGCGGCCGGGAAGCATCAGCCAGATGCGGGCGCCGACTTCGAAATGGCCGTCGCTTTCGGCCATGAAGCCGGTTTCGGAGATGTTGAGGACGCGGGCCTCGACGCCCTCGGTGCCGAGCTCGCGGACGCGGGCGTCCAGCTCGACCGGAAGGCGCGATGCGCGGCGACGTTCGACGGGATCGGCGGTTTCGCCGATGCGGGCCCTGATCATGGAGAAACTCATTTCCACGTTACGCAACTCAAGACTTCGTCTCGAAGTTCACTCCGATACGCCCATCGCGAACCCAGCAGACCTGCCCGCACACCCGGCCCGGTCGGAAAGATGGAGCGCGACGGCCTCGCCAATATGCGGCATCGATTGGAAAATGACCATCGCCCGAAGCGGGAAATGTTGAGCAGCCGGACGACATGCTTGCGGCCGCGAAGCTCCAGGACGGCGGTCTGGGACACGGTTTCCGTGCGCGGTTCGATGCGTTCGTCGAAGATCCGGCGCACGCTTCGCGGTATCATTGTGCCGTTCAACATTCTCAAGGTCCCCAATCGGCAGGGCAAGGTAGGCGGCGGGACCTTAAGGATTGGTTCGTTCCGGATTCATCATTTGCCGCAAGGGTGTGGCGCGGGCGTCACTAGCGACAGCCGTTCAGCCCGTGTATCAGGTGGATTGCACATTCTTTGAGGTGTCGAGGTTGGGGCTACCCACCTCGAAACGTGGGATTTTCCAGGGGATGAGAGTGCGTTTCAAAGGCTTGCTTCTGTTCACGGCGCTGATGGCTCCCGCCGGGCTCGCGATCGCCCAGACCGGCGTGCCGGCGGCCAAGCCCGCGCAGGCGACCACGCCCGTCGCTCCGCCGGTGGCGGCGCCCGTTCCGCCGCCTCCGCCGCCCGCGGTGTGGACGCCGCTGGACGCCAACCAGCTGCTGATGGCGATCATGACCTCGGCCAAGGAAGGGCTCGACCCCAGGGATTACGATACGGCCGGGCTGATCAGCGCGATGAGCGCGGGCGACCCGATCCTGCTCTCCGCGGCGGCGACCGAGCGCTTCAACGCGCTGTCGAACGACCTGGCGCTGGGCCGCGTGAAGCGCGCCGACCGGCAGAACTGGTTCGTCCCCGATCCCGACCTCGATGCGGCGAAACAGGACACCTTGCTCCGCGCCGCGCTGGCGCAGCACCGGGTCGGCGAAGCGCTGACGGGCTTGTTGCCGACGCACCCGCAATATGCGGCGCTGAGGCACGCTCTGGAGGTCACTCCGAAGGGCGAGACCGACAAGATCAACCGCATCCGCCTGAACATGGACCGCTGGCGCTGGCTGCCGCGCGACCTGGGCGAGCGATACATCATCGTCAATGTGCCGGCCTATACGGCGGCGCTGGTCGAGAACGGGCAGACCGTGTCGCGCCACCGCGCGGTTGCAGGTGCAATCAAGACGCAGACGCCGCAGCTGATGGCGGTCGCGACGGGGGTCATCCTCAATCCATGGTGGGAAGTGCCGCCCAGCATCACCAAGGAAGTCGCGGGCAAGCCGGGCTATGTTTCGCTGAAAGGGCCGGACGGGAAGATCCTCCGCTGGCGTCAGCCGCCGGGGCCGCGCAACGCACTCGGGCAGATCAAGTTCGTGATGTACAACCCGCACAACATCTACCTTCACGACACGACCGCGAAGACGTTGTTCGACGCCAAGTCGCGCGCCTACAGCCACGGCTGCATCCGCACCGAGCACATCCTGCTGCTGGCCGAGAAGCTGCTTGGCGAGGGCACTTATGCGCCGGCCGCGGATGGGACCGTGCCCGCCGCCTGGACCCCGGAGCGGATCAAGGAGACGGTCGCCAGCCAGAAGACGGTGCAGGCGAACTTCCCCAAGCCGCTCCCGGTCTACATCGTCTACATGTCCTCCGCTGCGCTGCAGGACGGGTCGATCAAGGACTATGCCGACATCTACAAGAAGGACGGCAAGGTCATCGCGGCCCTGAACAATGCCCCGAAGACCCCGCAAGCCAAGACGCCTGACAAGGTGGCTTCACGCTAACGCCACGGGACTCTTGGCGGCGGCAGCCGTCGCGGCTATTCAAGGTCAAGAGTTGTGGGGAGGGTAAGACGAAACCGGAAATCGTCTATGCGGCGGCTTATGCGGCTTGCGCGGGTATCGCCTTTGTTGCGTCGAGGGCGCGGGGAAATCCCGCCACGTCGGAGACCGCACCCTTCTGGCTGCGCATCGCATTCGTTTGCGCCGCGTTCGCCGCGCTGCGCGCGGTCGATGCGCAAATGGCAGTCAGCGATGCCTTCGGCGAATATTACCATTCGGCGGGCCTGTCCGACTGGTCGCGGCCGGGGCCGTACATCCTGATCGTCGTCTTCCTGGCCCTTGCCTTCGCGGGTGCTGGCCTGTTCCTGTTCCGCCTGAGGACCCTGCACCGCTCGGTGCTGTGGGCCGCAGCCTCAATCGCTGCACTGGTGGTCCTCGCTTTGTCGCACAGCCTGGCGCTCTATTACCCGAACATGATCCTGCAGACGCAAGTCGGGCCGGCGACCGTGAGCCGGATCATCGAAGCGATCCTGCTCGCCACCCTGGCCTGGTCGGCATGGTGGTTCATTCGCGACGCCAAAGCGCGTGGCGCCGTCGCCCAGGAAGCCTAGCTGCTCGCCAAGGACCTCCGGCAAAGCCTGGAAATGGTCGCCGCCATGGCGGCCGAAGCGTCCGACGACTGGTGGATCATCGGCAGCGCGGCGATCGCATTGCACGGCTTTCCGGTGACTCCTGTCCGTGACGTCGACCTGCTGATGTCGGCACGGGACGCGGAGATCTTCATGAAGCGGGTCGGCGGAGGCGGACGGACCGGACCACCGAGCGCGAAGTTCCGGTCGGCCGTGTTTGGAACCTGGCGAGCCCCGCCCCTACCGGTCGAAGTCATGGGCGGCTTCGCTTTGGCGGCTGCGAACGGCTGGCAACCCGTGGTGCCGCGAAGCCGCGAGGCAAAGCGGGTCGGGGACCAAGAATTGTTTGTCCCGTCCGTTCCGGATCTGAAGGCGATGCTGATGGCGTTTGGTCGGCCCAAGGACCTCGAACGGGCGCTCTTAGTGTCCTGACATCCAGCGGCTGAGCGCATCGAGCACTTCGGCTTCGGCTTCGGCCCCAGTCCGGCCGCTCTTCGCCGCAACCTTGAAGCTGTGATCGGCCTGGTCGACCAGGTGCAGCGTTGCGAGACTGCCGAGCCCGGCAACGACGGGACGCAGCAGGTCGAGCTCCGCCAGAGCGTCGCGGGTGCCGGACACGAACAGCATCGGAATCCGGATCATGGCGAGATGGCTTGCGCGCTCAATGCCCGGCTTACCGGCGGGATGAAGCGGAAAACCGAGGAAAGCGAGGCCGCGCACACCCGGCAGCGGGTGGTCCGCCTGCGCCTGGGACGTCATCCTTCCGCCGAACGAGCGGCCTCCGGCGAAGAGAGGAAGACCGTCCGCAACCTCGGCGGCCCTGGCGACTACGGCGCGGACGGCGGCATGCGCAAGCCGCGGCGGGTCGGGACGCTTCCCGCCCTTTTCGGTGAAGAGGAAGTTGTAGCGGAGCGTGGCAACGCCGCGTTCGGCCAGCCCTTCCGCATTGCCGGCCATGGCGCGGTGGCGCATGTCGGTGCCGGCCCCATGCGCGAAGACGAACAGGGCCTTCGCGTCCGGTGGCATCAGCAACAGTCCGGACGTGGTTTCATCGCCAACCGGGATCGATAGAGTTTGGGCGTCCATCACCGCGCGCCTAGCACAAAAAGCCGGGGCCCCGGATCACGATCCGAGGCCCGTCCTCTCCTGCCCCTGAAGCTGGGTCTAATCAGGCAACCTTGTCGGCGTAGATCATCCGGCCGCCGGCGAGGCGGCGCATGACGTCCCACTGGCTGGCGCGGCTGAACGCAAAGCAGCCTTCGGAACGTCCGAGCTTGCCATGCTGCGAAATCATCTGCGGCTCGGCGTACCAGGCGTTGTGAATGACGATGGCGCGTGCCTCGGCATTGTTGTTGGTCCAGTCGAGGCCGTTGACCTTCATCGAGAGGCCGTACTTGCCTTCGTAATAATCGCCTGTCGTGTAGGCGCCGCTGGAGGTCGCATAGGACCCGAAATCGTTGGAGAAGCGCTCGAGGAAGCCCGAATGGTCGGGATCCGAGCCGCGGCCGTGAGCGACGAGATGGCTTTCGACCGTTCCGTTCATCAGGTCGACGAGGTGGAATCGCGGGTCGCTCGACGGTTTCGAGAAATCGACAATGCCGATCACGTCACGCGCACGCGCCTGGTAGCGGTGCGAATCCAGCGCGGCCTTGGCCTTCTGGAACAAGGTCGGATCGATGCCCGGAGGGGTGACCTGCTGCGGCGCGAGTGGACCCAGCGGGTCCCGCGGCACCGGCGGCGGAGCGTAAACGATCGACGGAAGGCCAACGGAGCTTGCAGCCGACGAGAGCATGGCCCCGCCGCGCCAACGGCGCCCCAACGCAACACTTCCCTACGATTGAAACCCATTACCACCCCACTCGAATGAAGCGGAGGTTGTACACGGGAGAAGGTTAATCGCCGATAACCGCGATTGCGCAATTAGTTAGCCTATCGTGTTCAGGCCTCGATTCACCGCAGTGAATTGAACTTTTTGCTCGCCCGGCACTCAACCTGCGGCGCGACTGACCGGGGAGTCCTTTGGGAACTGTGCCTCGGGAATGGCCATTTCCGAAATCCTTTCGGCTTCGTGAGATTCGACGCCAAGCGACATGAGAATGCGCTGAGAAAGCTTCTTGCCGTAATCGGGCGGCGGAAGACCGAGTGCCAAGGTGTTTATGGCAGCCAAGACCGTTCCAGCGACAAGCACGAACCCCAATTCCACCTCGGCGATTGTAAACTGTCCCGAGGCCATACCCGCGACGAGGTCTCGAGGAAGATCCTCTCGCAGGCGCGTATTCTGCTCAAAGACATAGAGTCCTGCACGGCGAAAAAATGCGGCCAGGAACTGGTTCGCCTCAATCAGAGCGATCCATGAGCGAATGCCTGCCGACACCCGTTCTGCCGCGTCTGCCCGCGCTTCCACGACGGGAGCCACCGCGTCCATCAAGTCGTCACTCACCTGGACCGCGACGGCCTTCAGAAGCTCCTCAACGCTTTCGAAGTAATTGTAGAATGAGCCTCGCGAGACGCCCGCATGTCGAATGACATGCTCGATTCCCTTCGGCTCGGCATCCGGGACGAAAAGACGACGAGCGCTGCTTCCATCAGCTTCGAGCGCATACGATCGCGGCGCTCGGCAGCCACGCGGACGCGGTGATCACCTGTTCTGCTGGAATCCACCAGCGAGAATTATCGCATGATCGGGTCAGAGTAAACTGATTGTCATAATGACAAGTCGTATATTATGACTAGACGTCCGGGTGCCTCCGGACTATTGAACTCGAACTCGTTCGCGCCGCTGCCGACGGCTCGCAGACTTCGAACGAGCTTGTGGAGGCACGCTTTGACCGGCGTCCTCGGATCGGGGCAACGATGGCGTCCATTCCAGTCAAGCGACTCATGATCGTGGACGATCATCATTCTGTCCGGCGTGGCGTGAGAGGTCTCGTCGAGGCGACGGGCTATTACTCGGTCGTTGCCGAAGCGGCAGACAGCCGCGCGGCCGTGGACATGTCCCGAAATACCCGGCCCGATATTGCCGTCATCGATGATTGTTTGCCGGGTTTGAGCGGCGTCTACCTCGCCACGGAATTGAAGCGCCTGTCGCCGCGAATTGCGATCCTGATGTACACGGCGCACGAGCGGGAAGATTTCGTGCTTGAGGCCCTCGAAGCGGGCGTGAGGGGTCTCGTGCTGAAATCAGAACCCGGAACGCAGGTTCTACGGGCGCTCGATTCGCTTTCTTCAGGCCGGCCATTCTTCTCCAGCTCCGTGTCAGAGAGACTGCTGGATTCCTACCTCAAGAAAGGATCCCGGCCGCTCACCGGCTTTTTGACGAATCGTGAGCGTGAGGTCGTCCAGCGCATTGCCGAGGGCAGACCCGAGCCGAAATGGCGAGCGGGCTCCGGATCAGTGTGAAGACAGTCGAAACGCATCGCACGAACGTGATGCAGAAGCTTTGCCTCAGGACAACTGCCGACCTCGTACGGTACGCAGTGCGCAACGGGATCATTGTGGCCTGATCGGGGCAAAGGCTCGCATCCCCCCGGAGCGGATACTCGCGCATCGACGAGCCCCGGGTCTGCGATCATCCTGCTATTCGGTGGTCTTTCCGCGCCTTGCATGGGCTGGAGGGCACTGCTAAGGGCGGCGCCCCGACCCAGCAATGCTGCGCCGGGCGAAGATTATTGGTCCCGTAAGCTTTTGACGGGATTGGACACAGCAGATTCGGAGTTTCACAGGGCATTTATGCAGATCATCGTTCGCGACAATAACGTCGACCAGGCGCTCCGCGCGCTCAAGAAGAAGCTGCAGCGCGAAGGCGTCTATCGCGAGATGAAGCTGCGCCGCCACTACGAGAAGCCGTCGGAAAAGCGCGCACGCGAGCGTGCCGCTGCCATCCGTCGCGCCCGCAAGCTCGAGCGCAAGCGCGCCGAGCGCGAAGGTTCGCGCTAAGCCCTTACCCTCCAGAACGGGACGCAAAGACATGTCGGTTGCCGAAGCTGCCAAGCGTCCCGAACATCGCGGACGCGCCGCGGGAATCTGGATTGCCCTGATCGTCCTGGTCGCGGCCGGAATCGGCCTTGCCTGGCTCGGCGCCAGCCCGCTGCGCGGCACCACGACCGAAAGCGGCCTCAGGATCCGCACCCTGCAGGCCGGCGAGGGCCCGTTCATCCAGTCGGTCGACGGCGTGATGGTCGAATATGAAGGCCGCCTTGCCGACGGCACCGTGTTCGACGACAGCGCCCGCCACGGCGGCCCGCAGCCGATGATCGCTGGACAGGTCATCCCCGGCTTTGCCGAGGCGCTGACCAAGATGCAGAAGGGCGGCAAGTACAAGATCCACATCCCGGGCAAGCTCGCTTACGGCGAGACCCCGCCTCCGGGCAGCCCGTTCGGCCCAACGCAGACCTCGATTTCGACGTGCACATCGTCCAGATCGTGCCCAACGCGGCGCTGATGCAGCAGCAGGGCGTTCCCGACGGCGGCCAGGCGGAACCGCATCGGCTTCCGGTGCCTGAACCCGGCCAGCCCCAGCCTTAAGGCGAGCTAGCTCCGTCCCCGACGACCTCGGGGCTCAATCCATCCTTCTCCGCATTTTCGTGGCTGAGATCCATCAGCGTCACCTTGATCGCTGCCAGGATCGGATCGGCGAACAGGATCCCGAGAATTCCGAACAGCGCGCCCATCAGGAGCTGCATGGCGAGCACGATCGCCGGCGCGAGATCGACCGTGCGCCGCGCGATGTATGGAATGATCAAGTAACCGTCGATGTTCTGCACCGCGAAGTAGATGATGATCGCCGCGAAGCCCTGGTGCGGGCCGGCGCTGAATCCGACCGCGACCATCAGGATGCCCGAGGTGATTGCACCGATGTTCGGGATGAAGGCGAGGATGCCGGTAATCAGGCCCAGCAGAGCCGCCATCGGCACGCCGACCAGCCACAGCAGCACGCCAGTGAAGAAGCCTTCGAAGACCATCCCCAGCAGGCGGCCCAGCAGCAGGCGGCGCAGCGTGTACCCGACATGGTTGGCGATTCGGTAGAATTGCTCGCGGTGGCGGACCGGCAGCATCCAGGCGATGCCCCGGTCGTAAAGGCGCGGCTCAATCGCCAGGAAGATACCGATCACGAGCATCAGGATGACGCTGGTGACGGCGCCGATCGCGCTTCCGACAACGCTGGTCAGGCGGCCGACCGAGCCCAATAGCTGGGAGCCGAGGTTCGTCGGCGGTCCCTTTGGAATCAGGCCGAGCGACGACACCGTCTCCATCAGCTTGTCGAACTGGGCGGTGACCACGATCCGCAGCGCCTCGAACTGGGCGGCGATGGTGGTGCCGGCGAACCAGCCCACCCAGGCAACGAAGCCGAATCCGAGCAGGAGGGTCAGCAGAAGCCGGAAACCGCGGCGAATCGGCAGGAACCGGCCGAGCAGCCGGGCGCCGCCGTCGAGGAAGACGGCAAAGATCATTCCGCCGATGATCAGCAGCAGCGGCTGGGCGAGGACGATGACGCCCGCGACCAGCAAGGCGAGCCCGAACCAGACGGACGCGCGCTTGAATTCACGGGCGACCAGGGGTCGCGAAGCTCGACAGGTCCAGGGCGCTCGACGTGAGGTTCGACGGTCGGCGGCCCTGAACTCATCGGCTACTCCTTTTGTGCCCGAAGAGACGTCCCTGCACGGCCCGAGCGAAGCGCTTCGAACCAGCTCAGCGGGTTCAGCAGCTGCGACGTGCCGTCGAGCGAGAAGGTGATGAACTCCGCCCGGCCGCCGATATTTTCCCACGGCACGGGGCCGCCGAGGCCCTGCTGCTCATGGGTGAAGCGGCTGTCGGCGCTGCGGTCGCGGTCGTCGCCCATCAGGAACAGGTGGTTGGCGGGAACCTTGACCGGCGGGCGGTCGTCGCCGGCCGAACCCGGGCCGAGGTCGATGGTGTCGTAGGTGACGCCGTTGGGAAGCGTCTCGCGAACGATCGGAAGCCGGCAATAGGCTTTCCCGTCCTCGCCGATCGTCTGGAAACCGGAAAATTCCATGCCGCAGGGAACGTTGGCGTCGACGGGCACCATCACCGGCGGACGCGGGACCGACTTCACCGGCTTGCCGTTGATGATCAGGCGCCCGCCGCGGACCTCGATGGTGTCGCCGGGAAGGCCGATAACGCGCTTGATCCAGTCGTCGCTTCCGCCCGGCGGGGTGACAATAACGATATCGCCGCGCTCCGGCATCCGGCCCATCACGCGCCCGCTCCAGTGCGGGAAGACGTGAAAGCTCGGGGAAACCCACGACCAGCCGTACGGATATTTGCTCACCACCAGCCGATCGCCCTTGAGCAGGATCGGCATCATCGATTCGGACGGGATGTAGAAGGGCTTGGCGATGAAGCTGTGGAACAGCAGCACCGCGACGAGGACCCAGAACAGGCCCTTGATCTCACGCCACAGCGCGGCGCCCTTGCTTTCCTCGGCGACCGGAGCGGGAGCAGGTGATGGCTCGGCGCTCGATTCGGGGACGGTGTCGGTCAATCAGGGCTCCAGCTTGCGGGCTTGCAGGATGACAAATGCCTGAGCCCAGGGAAAATCGTCGGTCATCGTCAGATGTATGTCGATGGCGTGGCCTTCCGGCGCAAGGGCGTCAAGCCGCGCCCTGGCACCGCCGGTGAGGCGGAGGGTCGGAGCGCCCGACGGCGCGTTCACCACGCCGATGTCCTTCATGTAGACGCCGCGCTTGAAGCCGGTGCCGACGGCCTTGGAGAACGCCTCCTTGGCGGCGAAGCGCTTGGCGAGCGTTCCGGCGCGCGTGTGCGGGCGAGATGCGGCCTTGGCTTTTTCGACATCGGTGAAAACGCGGTTGAGGAAGCGGTCGCCGAAGCGTGCCAGCGAATTCTCGATGCGCTCAATGTTGCAGAGGTCGGAGCCGATGCCGATGATCATGCGCTCAAACCAATCCGGCCAGCGTCGCGAGAAGGATCGCCAGCGGGATAGGGATAAGCGCGAATACCTGCGCGAGACCTCGCTGTCCCCGCCGGGAAGCGCCGGCGGAAGCGATCGATCCCGCGACGACCAGCGCCAGCGGCGCGGCCAGCGCGACCATGTCTGCGAACGAGGGTGTCCGACCGAAGGTCATCGATGACGTATGGCTCCATCCCAGCGCGAGGAACAGGAGCGCCAGGACGAATTGCACGCCGAGCACGACTTTCAGTCCAGCCGACAATCCGCTCAGCATCGCGGCATCCTAGCGCGCGCTGTCCATCAGCTCGCGCATGCGGCGGACGCTGGCATCCAGGCCGGTGAAGATCGCCTCCCCGATGAGGAAGTGGCCGATATTGAGCTCGGCGATCTGCGGGATGGCCGCAATGGGCACGACATTGTCGAAGGTGAGGCCGTGGCCTGCGTGCGGCTCGATCCCGTTCTTGACCGCAAGCGCCGCGCAGTCGGCAATCCGCTTGAGCTCGGCGGCGCGTTCCTCCCCCTCGACGTGCGCGTAGCGGCCGGTGTGAAACTCGACGACCGGCGCGCCGAGACGGACGGCGGCGGCGACCTGCTCCTCGGATGGCTCGATGAACAGGCTGACGCGGATGTTCGCGGCGCTTAAGCTTTCCACGAAATAAGCGAGGTGTTCGTTCTGGCCGGCGGCATCGAGGCCGCCCTCCGTCGTTCGCTCCTCGCGCTTTTCGGGCACGATGCACGCCGCGTGCGGGCGATGGCGGAGCGCGATGCCGAGCATCTCCTCGGTCGCCGCCATCTCCAGGTTCAGCGGCAAGGCGATCTCGGCCATCAGCCGCTCGATGTCATTGTCGGTGATGTGACGGCGGTCTTCGCGCAGGTGGGCCGTGATGCCGTCTGCATCAGCATCAGCGGCGAGGATCGCCGCCCGGACCGGGTCGGGATGATCGCCGCCGCGCGCGTTCCGGATGGTCGCGACGTGATCGATGTTGACGCCCAGCCTGAGCGAATTGGAGCGCAGCTCGCCCGTCACGCCGCCGCGCGGCTCCCGGGCTTGATCGCGGTATGGCCTCAAGCTCCGGTGGAAGAGAGTCGGCCTCATACGTCGGAACGTCGATGCGGATCAGCGAGGTGTAGGGCACGCCGAGATCGACGCCGCCGCCCGACCGGTCGACAATCGACGCAGCAGCGATCACTTCGCCGCCAGCCTCTCCGATCGCCCTGATCGCTTCACGGGACGACAGGCCGGTGGTGACGACATCCTCGACCATCAGCACCTTGGCCCCCGGATCGATCCGGAAGCCACGGCGCAGCTCGAAGCTGCCTTCGGGCCGCTCGACGAACACTGCGGGCTTGCCCAGCGCGCGTCCCATTTCATGGCCGATGATCACTCCGCCCATGGCCGGCGAGACGACGATGTCGATAGCGTCGCGGGTCGCTTGGGGAAGGCGGTCGGCCAGCGCCACGGCGATCCGCTCGGCCCGCGCCGGGTCCATCAGCAGGCGGGCGCATTGCAGATAACGCGGGCTCCGAAGCCCGGAGGACAGGATGAAATGCCCTTCGAGCAGCGCGTCGGCCGCCCTGAATTCCGCAAGGACTTCGTCTTCGGTCATGAATGCTCCGCCGTTCGGACCGAGCGCGTGAATAGGCTTCGCACGCAACAGCTTCAACACCATTGGATGAGGCGCTTGAGAGAGCGAAAAGCCGTGCCTATAAGGCCGCTGATTCAAGGGGCCCGGTCGCGGTGCTCTTAGTCCCCAACCCAAGTTCACCGGGGTGAAAATGAAACTGATTGCATGGGCGATTGCCCTGGCAGCCGCCGGACTAACACCTGCAGCGGCCCAAAGCCCGCAAGCGGCCCAGCCGCAGGCCGCAACCGCTGCGGAAGCGGCGGCCCAGCCGACCGTTGCGAATGCGCCTGGCGGCTCGACGGCCCCCGCCAATCCCGAGGCTGTGGCGATGACCGCGACGGGCCCGGGCCATGCGGCCCCGACCGAGGTCGGCGTTCCGCGGAAATCCGGCATCGGCATCCAGGAGCAGGTGACCGACATCGGCCACTATGCCGCGAACTTTCACAACAACTGGCTGCTGCTTCTTTGCGTGGTGATCAGCCTCTTTGTCCTTGGCCTGCTCTGTCTCGCCCTGGTGAAGTTCCGCCGTGGCGCGAACCCGACCCCCTCGCGCACCTCGCACAACACCGTGCTCGAGGTGGTATGGACGCTGGTTCCCGTCCTCATCCTCGTCGCCATCGCCATCCCGTCGATGCGTCTTCTCAGCAAGCAATACAACCCGCCGCCCGCCGACCTCACCGTGAAGGTCGTCGGCAACCAGTGGTTCTGGACCTATTCCTATCCGGACAACGGCGGGTTCGAGATCGTTTCGAACCAGTTGAAGGAGCAGAAGGACGTCAAGCCGGGCGACCGCTATCGCACCGACAAGGACGGTCCGCCGATGCTCGCGGTCGATGAGCGGATGGTCATTCCGGCCGGCAAGGTCGTGAAGTTCCTGGTCACCTCGAACGACGTGATCCACGCCTTCTGGGTCCCGGCCTTCTGGAGCAAGATCGACGCCAACCCCGGCCAGGTGAACCAGATGTGGGTCAAGGTCGATCGTCCGGGCGTCTATTTCGGCCAGTGCACCGAGCTGTGCGGCGCGCGTCACGGCTACATGCCGACCGCGGTCGAAGTGGTTCCGCCGGAACAGTTCGCCGCCTGGGTCGCTTCCAAGGGCGGCACCATGCCCGGCGCGAAGCCGGCCGCAGCGCCCGCCGCCGCTCCGGCGGCGACGCCGGCCGCGGCCTCCGCCGAAGCGCAACCGGCTGCGCCGCAGCCCGCCACCAACCAGGCCGCGACGGCCCAGAATTAAGAGCGGAAGCAAAGTATTATGGCCACTACCGCACTGAAGGCTCACGAAGCGCACGACGCTCATCATGATGCCGATCACAAGCCGAGCTTCTTCGTCCGCTGGTTCATGTCGACGAACCACAAGGACATCGGCACGCTCTATCTCATCTTCGCGATCGTCGCGGGAATCATCGGCGGCAGCATCTCGGGCATCATGCGCATGGAGCTGATGCACCCGGGCATTCAGTATCTGAATCACGCCTGGCCGATCGGCGCCGGCACCGCATCGGGAATCGACGAGCAGCTTCACCACTGGAACGTGCTGATCACCGCGCACGGCCTGATCATGGTCTTCTTCATGGTCATGCCGGCGATGATCGGCGGCTTTGGCAACTGGTTCGTGCCGTTGATGATCGGCGCGCCGGACATGGCGTTCCCGCGCATGAACAACATCAGCTTCTGGCTGCTGGTCCCCGCCTTCCTTCTGCTGCTCGGCTCGACCTTCGTCACCGGCGGCACCGGCCTCGGCGCCGGCACCGGTTGGACGGTCTATGCACCGCTATCGACCAGCGGGTCCGCGGGACCTGCCGTCGACATGGCGATCTTTTCGCTCCACCTCGCGGGCGCCAGCTCGATCCTGGGCGCGATCAACTTCATCACGACCATCTTCAACATGCGTGCGCCGGGCATGACCCTGCACAAAATGCCCCTGTTCGTGTGGTCGATCCTGGTCACCGTCTTCCTGCTTCTGCTGGCGTTGCCGGTGCTTGCAGGTGCGATCACCATGCTGCTGACCGACCGCAACTTCGGCACCAGCTTCTTCGACCCGGCTGGCGGCGGTAACCCCGTCCTCTACCAGCACCTGTTCTGGTTCTTCGGCCACCCCGAAGTGTACATCATGATCTTGCCGGGCTTCGGCATGGTCAGCCAGATTGTCGCAACGTTCAGCCGCAAGCCGGTGTTCGGCTATCTCGGCATGGCCTACGCAATGGTCGCCATCGGCGTGGTCGGCTTCGTCGTGTGGGCGCACCACATGTTCACGGTTGGCCTGACCATGGAAACGAAGATGTACTTCACCGCCGCGACGATGATCATCGCGGTCCCGACCGGCGTGAAGATCTTCAGCTGGATCGCCACCATGTGGGGCGGCTCGATCACCTTCGAGACGCCGATGCTGTGGGCGATCGGCTTCATCTTCCTGTTCACGGTCGGCGGCGTCACCGGCGTCGTCCTCGCGAACGGCGGCGTCGATAACTACATGCACGACACCTACTATGTGGTTGCGCACTTCCACTACGTGCTCAGCCTCGGCGCGGTGTTCGCGATCTTCGCCGGCTTCTACTATTGGTTCCCGAAGATGAGCGGGAAGATGTACAACGAGCTGCTCGGCAAGCTGCACTTCTTCATCATGTTCATCGGCGTGAACATGATCTTCTTCCCGCAGCACTTCCTCGGCCTCGACGGCATGCCGCGCCGTATCCCGGACTACACGCCGGCCTTCGAGCATTGGAACACGATCTCGACCTACGGCTACATGGTCACGATCGCTGCGATGGGGATCTTCTTCGTCAACCTGATCTGGTCGCTCGCGGCCGGAAAGAAGGCGCCGGACAACCCCTGGGGCGAAGGCGCGACGACGCTGGAATGGACGCTGTCCAGCCCACCGCCGTTCCACCAGTTCTCGACGCTGCCGAAGATCAGCTAGGCGGATCGAGCCGGAAAAGAGAAAGGCCCCGGGAGACCGGGGCCTTTTGCTTTTACGAACCCAAAGCAGACATTAAGCCTTGTTTAGAGTGCCGAAACTATCCAGCGGTAGCGTTCTTGGTATGAAGCGTCCCATTCTCATCGTAAGCGCATTAGTTGCTCTCGGGGCTGCGGTCATTCACCTCGCTGTGCCACCAATGATGCCCAAGGTCTTGTTCAGGCGCTCAAACCGAGAGAGCAGTACAGGTCGATGCTCACGATGGCCGTTGAACGGACGCAAACGGTTAGCATGGCAGCGGCACGGGATGGCTCCAGAGGGCGAGAAAAGCTTGCGCAGGCCATTGATGGGGCCGTTGAACGGCACGGGACGCAGTGGGAGCAAAACCTCGTTGCAAGCTGGCAAACGTTAAGCGCCGCAGAAATACAACAAGTATGCACTGCATTGGAAGAACGTGACCAAGACACCTTCATGCGGTTCGCAGAACGAGTCGGCCCTGAGGTGAAATCGCGGAACGAACCGGTAATGCAACGTGCGGCAGTCGAGGTTCTAGACGCCGTTTGGTGAGCGCGTGGTCGAATGTCCGCTTTCCACCTATTCCTGCCGCTAGACCAGCGCAGCCATCGCCTGAACTAGGGAATTTCCCGAATGGAATTGCGCCCGTCAGCAAGGTTGATGGCTGGATGAGATTCTTCCGTACTGCCGCCATCGCTGTCGCCGCGTCGTGCCTCGCCCTTCCCGCGTCCGCGCAGCAGGTTGCACGGCAGGATCGGCCGATCCTGGAAGTCGCTGCGCAGCTGAAGAACGGCGAATATGTCTGGGCGCCGGAGCTGAGCCCGTCCGGGGCATGCTGCTAGTGGTCAACCTCGCTTCCCAACGCGCGATCCTGTTCCGCAACGGCGTGCCGATCGCGGCGTCGACGGTCTCCAGTGGAAAACCGGGCTACGAAACTCCGCTCGGCGTCTTCACCATCCTGCAGAAGATCAAGACGCACTTTTCTTCGACCTACAACAATGCGCCGATGCCCAACATGCAGCGGCTGACCTGGAAGGGCATTGCGCTGCATGCCGGGAATTTGCCCGGCTATCCGGCCTCGCATGGCTGCATTCGCCTTCCGGCTGGGTTTTCGGCTTTGCTGTTCGGGGCGACCGAACTCGGAATGACCGTGGTGATCACGAGTGTGCCGACCGCTCCGACGGGATCGGACGCTCCCTCTCTCGCGTCGACCGCTGCGCCCGGACCCGACATTCCCATCGCGAGGGCGCCCTACGAATGGCACCCGGAGCGGTCGCCGGCCCATGACGACAGCATCGTCTCGGTCGTGGTCAGCATTGCCGATGGACGGGCGGTAGTGCTGCGCAACGGCATCGAGATCGGATCCGCCCCGGTGCGGGTGACCGGCGAGACGCGGCCGATGGCCTACGTCATGCGCTCGTGGGACGAGAGCGGTCAGAAATGGCTGAAGGTTCAGTTCGGCGGCGAGGGCGAGGGGATGGAGGTCGTCCCCGGCGAGGGCAAACGGTTTGAGACGCCGGTCATGTTCCGCCACGACGTGATGTCCGTACTCAAACCCGGAAGCGTGATCATCGTTACCCCGGCCTCCCTGCAGTCCGGGAGCACCGGGCGCGAGCAGACCATCATCGAGGAAGAAGAGGCGAAGCCGGCTAGTTAGCCAGCCGCGATGCCTTGGTGATCTTCACAACGGGCTCGAGCATCTGGCCCTTCATCACCCCTTCGCCCTTGGTCGGCGAGGTCGGCGCGGCCTGGATGGCCTTCACCACGTCCATGCCTTCGACCACATGGCCGAACGCCGCGAAGCTTGCGTCGAACGAGGGGATGTCGCTGAGCAGGATGAAGAAGTCCGCCTTGGCGGTGCCGGGGAGAAGGCAGCCATCGAAACCGTGCCGGTGACGTGCTTAATGCCGGTCTTGCTGACCGGTTCGTGCGCGATCGCGGGTAGAGCTTGCGGGCGTCGGTGGTGATCCCGCCCTGGACGATGCCGCCACCGTCGGTGAACTTCATCGACCGGTAGAAGCTCTCACCGTTGAAACGCCCGGCATCGACGTAACGGAGGAAGTTGTCGGTGGTGACCGGTGCATGGCCGCGGTCGAGCGCGAGGACGATGCGTCCGGCGCTGGTGTCGAGGGCGACCTTGACGATGTCGGTAGCGGCGGAGGGGACGCGGGCGCCTGGGCGGCGGCCGGGGCGACGAGCAACAGGCTCAATGCAAAGGCGAATCGGGTCAGCATGGTCCTAGGGTAGCGGGCCGCGCAGAGGGTTCCAGTCCACGCGTTCCCTCATTATAGCCCCAGCCGAGTCATGACCCCCACCATTGCGCAACCTGCCCTGCCCGCCGACTGGCGCGATCTCGTCGCGCTGACCAAGCCGCGCGTGATGAGCCTGGTGGTGTTCACCGGGCTGTGCGGCTTGCTGGCAGCGCCGGAGATGCTTCCACCGGTGCTCGGCTTCACCGCGATCCTGTGCATCGCCCTCGGCGCCGGAGCGGCCGGGGCGCTCAACCAATGGTATGAGGCAGATCTCGACGCGAAGATGCGGCGGACCGCCAATCGCCCGCTTCCGGCGCAGCGGATGGACCGGCAGACGGCGCTTCACTTCGGTGTCGGGCTGTCGGCTTTCTCGGTCGTCCTGATGGACCTTGCGACCAATCATTTGGCGGCGCTGCTGCTAGCGATTTCGATTCTCTTCTATGTCCTGGTCTATACCGTCTGGCTGAAGCGGCGAACGGCGCAGAACATCGTCATCGGCGGAGCCGCCGGCGCCTTTCCGCCGCTGATCGGCTGGGTTGCCGCGACCGGGCAGATCGACCTGCTGCCCGCTCTGCTGTTCGCGATCATCTTCTTGTGGACGCCGCCGCACTTCTGGGCGTTGTCGCTGTTCGTCCGTTCCGATTACGCAGCTGCGAACGTGCCGATGCTACCGGTCGTAGCGGGCATTCAGAACACGCGCCTGCAGATCCTGCTCTACAGCCTGACCGTGGCAGGCGCCGCTGTCGCGCCCTGGGCGCTTGGCCTGACAGGCACGCTCTACGGCGTCGCCGCCGTCGTGCTCAGCGCGGTCTTCCTCGTGCTGGCGGTCGCAGTGTTCGCGAACAAGGCGGATACGCCGGCAGGCATGAAGCCAGAGCGCCGGCTGTTCGCTTATTCGATCCTCTATCTCTTCGCCTTGTTCACCGCCGTGGTGGTGGACCGCTGGGTGGCTGCATGAACCCGCATCCCGAAGACGAACTGCTCCGTCGCCAGCGCGAGCGGGCTCGGCTCATGGCCTGGCTGCTGGGCGCCTTCGTCATCCTGCTGTTCCTGATCACCGTGGCCAAGATCGGCCTGAACAAGTGACGGCCGTCGCTAGCAAGAACGGGCGCACGGCTGCGATCATGGCCTTCGCCGCGCTGGCGATGCTCGCGCTCGCCTTCGCATCGGTGCCGCTCTACCGCGCCTTCTGCCAGCTGACCGGCTTTGACGGGACCCCGCTCCGTGCCGAAAAGGCGCCGGGAGCGGTGGCCGGCCAGATTGGCGTCCGCTTCGATGCCAATATCAACCAGGACCTGCCGTGGAAGTTCGAACCGGTGCAGGAGACGGTGCGCGTCGCCCCGGGGCGCGGACGCAGATCCTCTATCGCGCCACCAACCTGACCGCGCGGACGACGACGGGCCAAGCGGTGTTCAACGTCACGCCGGAAATTGCGGGGCCTTATTTCTCCAAGATCGAATGCTTCTGCTTCTCCGAACAAACGCTGAAGCCCGGCCAGTCGGTCGACATGCCGGTCGTCTTCTTCGTCGATCCGAAGATCCTCGACGACCCCGACACCAGGAACATCGACGAGATCACGCTCAGCTACACATTTTACCCGGTGGAAAAGCCGGAAACGTCCCGCTAGAGCCGCAAGCAAAGAACACGAGGGGAAGCCCGCGCAATGGCCGCAAGCAAGAATCACGATTACCATCTGGTCGATCCCGATCCATGGCCGCTGATCGGCTCATTCTCGGCGCTCGCTCTGTTCGGCGGGCTGGTGATGTGGATGCACGACAATCCGTACGGCTCCACCGTCGGCTTCCTCGGCCTCGCTGGCGTCCTGGTCACCATGTACAGCTGGTGGTCCAACACCATCCGCGAAGCACACCAGGGCTACCACACGCCGGTCGTGCAGCTTCACCTGCGTTACGGAATGATCCTGTTCATCGCCTCCGAGGTGATGTTCTTCCTCGCCTGGTTCTGGGCCTATTTCGACGCGTCGCTGTTCCCGTCGACCGCGGAAGTGATTGGCGGCCAGTGGCCCCGAAGGGCCAGGAAGTGCTCGACCCGTTCGGCTTCCCGCTACTCAACACCCTGATCCTGCTTTGCTCAGGCACGACGGTGACCTGGGCGCACCATTCGCTGATCCACGGCGATCGCGAAGGGCTGAAGCTCGGTCTGCTCCTGACGGTTCTGCTCGGCATCCTGTTCAGCGGGATCCAGGCCTACGAGTACATGCACGCTCCGTTCGCGTTCAAGCTTGCCAACGGCGGCACGATCTACGGTTCGACCTTCTTCATGGCGACCGGTTTCCACGGCTTCCACGTGATCGTCGGTACCATCTTCCTCACGATCTGCCTGATCCGCGCCTACAAGGGCGATTTCACGCCCAAGCAGCACTTCGGCTTCGAAGCGGCGGCTTGGTACTGGCACTTCGTCGACGTCGTGTGGCTGTTCCTGTTCGTGTCGATCTACGTATGGGGCGGCTGGGGCGCGCCGCACGCGGGTGACCGGACATGGGCGAGGTGAATCCACCATCGCCACTGGCCAACACCCTCAAGGGAACCTGCCCGCGCTGCGGGCAGGGACGGTTGTACAAGGGGCCGGTTCAATTCGCGGCCACCTGCCGGGATTGCGGCCTCGATTTCGACAGCTTCAACGTGGGCGACGGGCCCGCCGCGTTCCTGATCCTGATCGTCGGCGCGATCTTGACGGTTTGCGCCGTCGTCTTCGACCTCAAGGTCTCGCCGCCCTGGTACGTTCACCTGGTCTGGATTCCGGTCGGCCTCGCTTTGACGGTCGGCGGCCTGCGCCTCGCCAAGTCCTGGCTGATCGCACAGGAATACCGCCATCGCGCCCGCGAAGGTAAGATCGTGTCATGACCCGGAGAATTCCCCTAATCCCGACCCTCATCGTCGCCGCTGCGGTGGCCGTGATGATCGGCCTTGGCGTTTGGCAGCTTCAGCGCGCCAAGTGGAAGGAAGGCCTGCTCAATCAATATGCGGAAGCGGAGAAGCTGCCGCCGATCGCCTTCCCGACCTTGCCGATGAAGGACGCGCAGCTGCCGCTGTTCCGGCACGCCACGGGGATCTGCCTTCGCCCTACGGGCAAGCGCACAGTGCCCGGCGAAGGGGCGACATCCCGCGAGCCCGGCTTCGTCCACATCGTAGACTGCGCAACGGGCGCCGAAGGTCCGGGGATGAGCGTCGCAGTGGGCTGGTCGAAGGATCCCAACGCGGCGGTGAATTGGAGCGGCGGCCCGGTCAGCGGGATCATCGCGCCGGACAATGTGACGAGGCTGCGGCTGGTCGCCGCGACGGCCCGCCTGGGCTGGAAGCCGTTGCCCCACCGTCGCTCGCGTCGATCTCGAACAATCACCGGTCCTACGCCATTCAGTGGTTCGCTTTCGCGCTGATCGCGACGATCATCTATGCGCTGGCGCTCCGGTCGCGCTGGAAGAAGGAGCCGCAGGTTTGAGCGCGGCGATGCATCGGCTTGCCAATGGCCTGACCGTTGCGGTCGATCCGATCGCAGGGGCGGAGAGCGTGGCCTTGGGCGTCTACGCGATGGTCGGGTCGCGGTCGGAGCCGGAGAATTGCTCCGGCCTCGCGCACCTTGTCGAGCACATGGTGTTCAAGGGGCGGGGGCAGGAACACACGCGAACTCGCTGAGGCGATCGAGGATGTCGGCGGCTACATGAACGCCTGGACCTCGCGCGACCAGACGACGTTCCACGGCCGCGTGCTGGCTCGGGACACCGCGCTTCTGGCCGAACTGCTCGCCGACCTGATCCGCGCTCCGCACATGAGCGACGAGCATGTCGAGCGCGAGAAGGACGTGATCCTGTCCGAGCTCGGCGAGACGATCGATTCGCCTGAAGACCTGGTCAACGACCATCTGTTCGAGGCGGCGTTCATGAACCAGCCGCTCGGCCGATCCATCCTCGGCCGTGAGGAAAGCCTGGAGCGGATCGGGCGCGAGGATTGCGTCGCGTGGATGACCGGCGAGCTCGTGCCCTCACGCCTGATCTTGTCGGCCAGCGGGAAGGTCGACCCTGACGAGGTCCTGAAGCTCGCCGAGCGGCTGTTCGGCGACATGGCCGACAAGGCAGGCACGCCAATCGGAAGCGCGGAGTTCACCGGCGGTCTCCGCAACGACCGGCGAGAATTCGAGCAGGCGCACTGGTGCCTCGGCTTGCCAGGCCTCGCCGCCTCGGACCCGCGGATGCCGGCGCTCGCCGTCTTCGTACAAGCGCTTGGCGGCGGGACATCCTCGCGGCTGTTCCAGGAATTGCGGGAAGAGCGCGGACTCGCTTACTCGATCGGCGCCTGGAACCAGGCGTTCGCCGACACGGGCGTCGTCGCCATCGGTTGCGCCGCTGACCGCAACCGGGCCGTGGAATCGATGAACTCGGCGCGGGAGGTGCTCGCCGACACGATCGAAACATTGACCCATGTTGAGGTCCGTCGGGCGCAGGCCCAGATGGAAGCGGGCGTCCTGATGGCACTCGAAACGCCACAAGGTCGCGCCGACCAGATGGCGCGTTCGATCGAGGTATTCGGCCGCATTCTGACGCTCGACGAACTGCTGGCCGATTTGCGCAACGTCGACATCGGTGCGGCCAGGGCAGCCGGCGCAGCGCTCGTCGACGGGCGGACTGCAATCGCCTCGGTTGGAGCGCGCCTCGCGGCGGTTGCCTGATGCAACTCGAGACTTTGGTTGCCGAACCATGGCCGGATTGGGGCCTGATCGACAGCGGCAACGGACAGAAACTGGAGCGCTACGGACGCATCACGGTTGTTCGCCCGGAGCCGCAGGCGATGTGGCAGCCGGCAAGCGAGCAGTGGGACCCTGACGCGACCTTTGTCCCAGGTTCCGACGAGGACGGCGGCGGGCGCTGGGTCCAGCACCGGCCGGTTCCGGTGCAATGGGAGCTGTCGCGGGCCCGGTCCGATTCAATGCCTCCCTGACACCGTTCCGGCACCTCGGCTTCTTCCCCGACATGGCGCCGCAGTGGGACTGGATGCGCGAGCGATCCAGCGATGCCGATATCCTGAACCTGTTCGGCTACACCGGTGTCGGCTCGCTGATCCTCAGCGAAGCGGGCGGGCGACTGGTCCACGTCGATGCGTCGAAAAAGTCGGTCGAAGGCGGCAAGGCCAATGCGGTGCTGTCGGGCCTCGCCGACCGGCCGATCCGCTGGATGGTCGATGACGCCAGCAAGTTCACCGCTCGCGAGGTCCGGCGAGAGCGCCGCTACGACGGAATCCTGCTCGATCCGCCCAAGTTCGGGCGTGGTCCGACCGGTGAGGTCTGGCGGCTGGAGGAGAATCTTGCTCCGCTGCTCAGCGACTGCCGAAAGCTGCTCGATGAGAACAGCCGTTACCTGGTGCTGACCGTTTACGCGGTGCGGATGTCCGCCCTCGCGATCGGCGAGCTAGTCAGGCAGACGTTTGGCGATCTCGGCGGAACGGTCGAGGCCGGCGAGATGTCGGTGCGGGAAGAGGCGCGCGGCTTGCTCCTGCCGACGGCGATCTTCGCGAGGTGGTCGCGCTAAGGGTGCCCTAAGAGTTGATGGGGTCCCTAGGTTCGCGACGCGCGGATCGCGCCGCCGATGACGAACGGGGCGGCGGCAACCAGCAGCAGCGATACGGCGGCTTCCAGCAATAGCGCCCCGGACTGATCATCGCCCGACGCGCCAGCGCCGAAGATCAGCAACGGCACGGCCAGCGGCAGCAGCAGGATGCCGGCTAAGGCTCCGGCCCTCGGCAATCCCGCGGTCAACGCAGCGACCATCACCGCCAGCGCCGCCAGTGCGGGCGTGCCTATGGCAAGGGCGATCATCGTCCGCCCGAGCGCCTGCGGCGCGATGCCGAGGATGAACGAGCTTGGCAGCGCCGCCAGAAGCAGCAGAGGCCCGAACGTCAGCCAATGCGCGCCGACCTTCGCCGCGCCGACCGCCTCCTCCGAAACACCGCGAATGGTGAGCTGGTCGAGAACGCCGTTGGCTCGATCAGGCTCGACGAGCCGCTCGATGGGGAGGAGCGCCGCTGTTAGAGCCGCGATCCACAAGCCGCCGGAAGCGATCCGCTCCAGTAGCCGCGGGTCCGGACCGACTGCGAATGGCACGAGCGTCGCAACCACCAGGAAGAAGCCGACCGGAAGCCAGGCCGCGCCACCGATCGCGCGGCGCACGTCCCGTGCAATGAGGGCACCGATCACGCGCCAAGCTCCAGCTTCGCCCAGCTGCCGCCGAGTGCGCCGTGGGAGGCGGCAAGGACTCCGCCGCCCGCGCGAGGTGCGTTTCGACCAGAGCTTCCAGCCGCGAAACGGCGTCGCTGTCGAGGCCGTTGAGCGGTTCGTCGAGCAGCCACAACGGCGCCGGGGAGGCAGCGACCCGGGCGAGCGTCGCTCGTTTCGCCTGGCCCGTGGACAGAAGGCGGACAGGCACGTCGGCAAGATGCGCCAAGCCGAGCAAGTCCATCGCTCTGCCAGTGTCACCGCCCAGAATTGCAGCGCACGTCGCAATGGGAGTTCGCGGTCCAGGGCCAGAGCATCGTCGGCGAGCGTCAATTCGGCGCGCTCGATGCTTCCCTGCTCCTGCTGCAACAGGCCCGCCGCAAGCCGGATCAGGCTGGACTTCCCGCACCCGTTCGGCCCCGTCAGGTGAAGCGCCTCGCCGGGCGCAATGGCTAGATCGAGAGCTTCGAACAGGATTCGGCCGCCCGCCGGCAGGTGACGCCCCTAAAGCGGAGCAAAGGCTTCACTGAACCGCTTCCTCGAGCGCGTGCATGTCCTCGTCCGACAGGCCGAAATGGTGGCCGACCTCGTGGACCAGCACATGAGCGATCAGATGTTCGAGGCTGTCCTCACCCGCCGCCCACTCGTCGATGATCGGCCGCCGAAACAGCCGGACCCGATCGGGCAGAGTGCCGGAATGCTCGACGCTCCTCTCGGTGAGCGGGATGCCTTCGTAGATTCCGGTCAGGTCGAACGGGTCCTCGATGCCCATCGCATCAAGCGTTTCGTCATCGGCGAAATCCTCGACCGACAGGACCACGTCGCCAAGATGCCCGCGAACGGTTCCGGAAGCGCTTGCATCGCCCGTCGCGCGATAGCCTCCATCTCATCGGCTGAGGGCGGATTTCCGAAGCGCCGCATCGACGCGGCATAGGGGCTTGGGCCGCTCGCCCGCAAGGTTGCCGACGCGCGCTTCCTTGCCTAGATGGGCGCCTTCCAGCGATTTGCGGAGCGGTGGCCGAGTGGTCGAAGGCGCTCGCCTGGAAAGTGAGTATACGGCAAAACCGTATCGAGGGTTCGAATCCCTCCCGCTCCGCCACTTGCTTGTCCGCCGATGTTCGCGGACATGAAAACAATCAAGATTTATCAAGTTGAACGCCGGTTGCAGGGTACGCCAGCGTCCATTGACAGTTGTGCACATCCGACTCAAAGTGTGGGGAGAGACGTTGGGACGATGGGATCTTGGCAATGGGAAAGCTCAATCCTGCGCAAGTGCGGAACCTGACTGCGCCGGGTCGATACATGGACGGCGACGGGCTGATGCTGGAGGTGAAGCCGAGCGGCTCCAAGAGTTGGGTCGTTCGGCTCCAGGCAGGCGGAAGGCGGCGAGACTATGGGCTGGGCTCGCTCAAGGACATCGGCCTGTCCGACGCCCGCGACCTCGCGCGGGACTACAGGAGGAAGCTTCGCTTGGGCTTGGACCCGATCGCAGCGCGTTGCACTGTTAGCATTACTCCGACCTTCGCGGAGGCAGCCGCGACCGTGCACGAGGAACACAAGCGCGGCTGGCGCAACGGCAAGCATGGTGCGCAGTGGCTCTCCACGCTGAAGACTTACGCGTTCCCAGCGATCGGCAAGCTGGCGGTTGATGCGGTAAGCACCGGCCAAGTGCGGGACCTGCTTGCAGACATCTGGCTCACCAAGCCGGAGACAGCGCGGCGAGTGCGGCAGCGCATCGGAACCGTGATGGACTACGCGCACGGCAAAGGCTGGCGGGACCCCTTCGTGATGTCAGCCGTAAGCAAGGCGCTCCCTAAGCAGCCTCGCAAGTCCGGCCGCTTCGAAGCTTTGCCCTATGCGGACGTGCCAGCTTTCGTCGCCAAGCTGCGCGAGCGGGCGAGCGTTGGGCGGCTGGCTCTCGAAGCCTTGATCCTGGCTGCAGCACGCTCCGGCGAAATAAGGTTAGCTCGTTGGAGCGAGATTGACATGGACAAGGCGACGTGGACGGTTCCGGCCGAGCGCATGAAGGCGGGCAAGACGCACATCGTGCCATTGTCAGATGCAGCGCTGAGCGTATTCAAGCGCGCAGCTGAGTTCCGCACGGGAGGCTCAGACCTTGTGTTCCCCGGCATGAAACGGGGTCGGCCGCTGAGCGACATGACGCTGTTGAAGATCCTTCGCGACATGAAGGTGGACGCAACCGTGCACGGCTTCCGCTCATCCTTCCGTGACTGGTGTGCAGAGGAAACAAGCTTTTCCGGAGAGGTTGCTGAGGCAGCGCTGGCGCATGCAATCCCCAACAAGGTCGAAGCCGCCTATCGGCGAACGGACTTCTTCGAAAAGCGCCGGAAGTTGATGGATAGCTGGGCCGCGTTCTGTTCGGCGTCGAGTGCAACTGTTGTGAAACTCATTTCAGCATGAACTAACTTCGAACATCTCGCCGAGCGAATTTGATTTGGACTTCCGCGATTCGCAGTTTCGAAGCTCACTGGTCGCAGCTTGGTCGCGGTCCCTATTATTCTGTGGATGCGTGAAGAGCAGGGAAACTTGGCGAGCCTCCCAGCGAAAGGGCCAACTGGCTCACATTCTATCCACAGCCGTGCGCCTCCGTGCTACTTATGTTCTTGTTGGAGGGTGGCTGATCGCCGTCCATCATATGTGTGCACGGGTAAGTGCAGCCGATCATGAAAGGACCAACATGGACGAACCAATCCTTCTCTCAATCGACAAGGCAGCCGAGGCGCTGAGTATCGGCCGATCAAAGACTTATGAACTTATCAGCGAAGGCCGATTGCTAACGGTCAATATCGGACGGCGCCGTCTGGTTCGAGCTGACAGCGTTCGTGCAATTGCAGGCGGGGGTGCAGCTTGATGTACGCCGGACAGAGAATGGCCTCCGAAGCGGCTGGCACCGCTCCGAAGGCCGAAGTTGTCGCCCTTGGAAAGTCGACAATGCTCCTTTGCCTGAAAAGCGAAGGTGTCGCCAGCGCGTTCTCGCACGAGGGAGGCGAACGATGAGCCGCCTTTCTCTGCGAGCCGCGATCAACGCGATGTGTCGGAGCTGCCTGTACGACCCCGGCAACGGCAACGGCGGCTGGCGAGAACAGGTCGAAGGTTGCTCGTCGAGCAACTGTCCCCTGCATTCCGTTCGCCCATTGCCCGTAAGAGCAAGAAAACCGGACGAGGACGCTCGGGACCGGTCGTTGGCACCCGTGGCAGCCAATGACGGCTTAGGGGCGCTCTCCGCCGCGATAGTTGGCCTTAACGACATCACCTCAAACGTCGGGAGGGCGGCATGAGCGCGGCGTTCGAGATCATCTATCGCGACAAGCTGTGGCGTATCGGTCTGTCCGAATATGGTGGCGAGCGGCGGCTGTCGATTTGGTCCCATTATCGGGACCGGCAGACCGGGGACTGGCTACCATGCGGCGGGAAGCGGGATGCTCCTGGCTGCATTGTTCCAGCCGATCGGATGGACGAGCTTGCCCACGCCATGAGTTTGATCGCCGAACAACTACGCTCCAGCACCGGCTGACGGCCTAGCTCCGCCGCACGGCGGCCGGGTCGGCACAGTGACCGCGCGCCCGCGTGGGCGTATCTGCGGCATGGTTGTTTCAACAGTCAGGAGACAGCCGATCCGGCCGTCATTCTCTAGCCTTTCAAAACTTGCGAATGGCCTCAGGCCAGAGCGCGAGTGTCAGGGGTCTAAGTGCCTCGTTTCGCTGATGCATCCTCTCAGGAAGCCGTCATTTCGAGAGCAATACGCGCGGGCGCATGCGCGTTATCTGCCAAACCCAGCGAGGTCTTTGAAAAACAATCAAGAAATCAAGCTAACTGGTCAGCCCCACCGGCTGGCACGGTCGTTGCAATTTACAGTACTGATACAGGTGCGCTGCATGGTTTAGCCCGGCCGCAGCGGAAGAGGCGCCGCTCCACCGCTCTACGGTCGAAGGATTGTGAGAACCTGCTCCTCGCTGGCGAGCACGCAATTTCCATCGGCAAGCCATTGAACCGGATGTTGACTGTTCACTTCGACGCGGCCGGCATCTCCGACCCGGTGAAAGCAACGGGCCAGCTGCTGAAGCTCATGGGCGACTGGCTCCGCTGTTATAACACCGCGATAACAGCGGTATGGGTGCGTGAAGCAGGAGGGTCGAAAGGCGAGCACGTACACATTCTGCTCAGCGTCCCACCGCCTATTGTACGATCATTTGCGAGGATGCAGCGCGGCTGGTTCAAGAAGATCGGGGCTGCTTGGAGGCAAGGAGTCTACAAGAGCCGCCCGATCGGCGGCAGCCATACGTTGGCCTTCAACTATTCAAGCAAGAGCCTGTATCAACAGGCGCTAACAGGCGCGTTGCACTACCTCCTGAAGGGAGCAGACGAACGGGCAAGGTCAGCACATTGCATCAGCAAACGCGCTGACGGCGGCGAACTTAGGGGCAAGCGTTGCTCCACTACGGAGAACATCGGTCGCACCGCACGCTTACGCGCTGACTCACTAAAATAGTGAGGAATAGAGGGACGGGGGTGTCCAGATCTCTGCACCCGTCAAAGCGGAGAGCGGCGCAAGTCCGGTGCTCAAACGCTAAACCAGTTTTTTCTGGGTGTTGTTGGAAGCCTCTGCGCGCGGGCGCACGCGCGAGGCATAAAATCTCCAGTTAGCGTTTAAGCCGCGTTCTTCGGCCGCTCTCCGCTCAAAGGTCTTTAGGGATTTGGGCACCCCCCATCCCCTCAAGAGCTAGTGGCAGCTTTCGACCCATTGTGGACATTAGATTCGTCGGTCAGAACCCCGACATGGCGGGCGGCGGATTGGATACTTTAGGACGTTGGCATTGGGGAGCCGTCTGTCTCGGCGTGGGCTTCGTTGCGTTCTGGAGCGGGGGCTTCTTGCTGGTCTGCTTAGTCGCCATTGCTCTCCTTACTTACGCAGCCCTCTTTGCCACCGTCGCTACGGCGCTAGGGTCGAGGCGTTCTTCGACGGCAGCTGACGGCGATATTGCGTCACCTTTGCTCACGCGGTTCGGCACGAACTTTCGTAAGGCGCTGGTAGACGGACCGATCTTTGTGCTGAGCTACTGTTGACGGCGGTTTTCGACCCATTCCTGCCGTTAGATCACCATTCCTGCTACGCCAGCATGGGGGAAGATTCATGCGTTTGAGTGTCTTGGCGACGGCAATGCTTGTCCTGGCTTCAGGACCAGTCGATGCGCGCCGCGCCGCGCCGCATACCGCTCGTTGGATTGTGCCAGCAAATCCTTCGCCGCCCTCAAGCTTGGCTCTCGTAAAAGGCGGGCATTTTCGACTGGGGAGAATCATTCCCGCCAAACTGTATGAACTTCAGCGCGATGCTTTGGTGGCGAACAGAGACGTTCTTACCATTCCTGCCGGCACCCTAATGATCAAGTTAGAGGACCAGCCCCGCACTGCGTGCGAGCTTAAGTCACGTCGGGGGAGTGCCTATTCCTGTATTACGGACGCAGACGGGGATGGCAGGTTTGAAACCTACTTCTTGACCCAGGTTTTCAACGAGATTTTTTTAGGGTCGATTGGTGACGACTTTGCGGTTTTCCCTCTCGCTGGCTCCGTGGAGATCACCGAGATCGACGCCCAATCCAGAACACCGGATATAGGGCTGGAACTGAAGGTCGAGCGCCTATCTAAAGGTGTAGTGAAATACCGCATTTGCCTGCGCCCTTCTTGGGAGGGAAAATACTACAAACAGGCTCCTTGCTCGAAGGAGCCGGTGCAGGCCGAGTTGGATGACTCGGGCAGAGTGTCGATCCAAGGGCAAAGAGTTCGGCTTATCCCTGCCGAGGGCAAGCCTTCTTCCGTCATAGTTGAGTCAAGTCCGAGCGATTTCGAGTTTTCTACGAGCTTTTCTCTCTTCTAGTAATCGTTCCCTAGTGTCCGCTTTCGACCCATTGCGGTCACTAGCTACGGCCCTCATCGGTCGAGAGCCCAACCATTGACAACCACTTCACCGAGGCCTGGCTGGCCGTCGACTTTCAAAAACTTCGACGTTCGCGCGCACCACCCATCTCCGTCGATGTCTGTCTCATTTGCCAAGCAACGGCTTGCTTCGTATTTACAGTTTGCGGCGGCCCGGTCAGTTGCACGGCAGGTGGCATTGCGGACCCTGACGCGAGATTCTGCATTCAACTCATCGGGGTCGGCGTAAGCGCCCACAACCGTCAAATCAGCGAGTAGTTGATGGCCGCTTTCGATCTGTGCGATGGTTCGCGTCGAGGGAATTGCAAGATCTGCTATTCGAGCTGCGCATGCGGTCAATGAGAGAAAAATAGTAAAGCCGAGATCGCGTTGCATCGAAATTGCATAACGCTTTCGCCTCTCGCCGGGAATGACCGCTTTCACCGATTCCGGCACAATATACTTTTTGCGAAATACCTAATTGCGACCTCTCAATGGCGTCGCCACCCGTCGGCTGTGCGAACAAACCGTTGGTCGCGTCGACTGAATTGTTTGGTCAGTCCTTTGAGCGTCACTTCATAGCTACATATCGTGTCGGTTGAATTAGTGGCACTACAGCTGAGCTTGCCAATAGCCGACGGCCGGGTGACCGATATGGTTGTCATCCCTTCCAGGAAGGCAGCAGACGCGTCCGCGTCCCAATCGGATTGTTCGATGGATAGAATGTCGCCCGGTGTGGGGTGAGACATTGTCGTGGCGCATCCCGCCAGGGTCGCAACCAAAATCAATAAAGACTGGTGCTTCATACGGTCACAATAGCGCAAACCGACGTTTCCGCTAATGACCGCTTTCCACCCAAACCCGCCGCGACAGTTTTCGACCCATTGCGGACATTAGAGGGGTCGGTCACAAACGCGCCATGAAGACGGTCGCGATAGCCTTGTTAGTAGCAGGCGCGGCAGCGGTTGCCGGACTTGCGGCGAGTGTTGGTGGCCGCACTGTGCATCGCGACGTTGCCGGTCATCGCTTCGAAGTTCCTAAGGATCAACTCTTCGACGAAACGATCCCTTGGCTGCCGAAGGCCGAGAGTGAATCTTTTGTCTTCCTGCTGCACCCGAACCATGATCCTGATCACATCCCGGACCACAGATTCCTCGTTCAGCCTCTAACCCGCAATTGTCCGGGCGATGCCTCGCAGATGCTGCGGATCGCATGCCGCTTGGAGAAAACCGAGGTTGGCGATGGCCCACCTTACGAAATGCGACAAAGTGAAAGCGACCCGTGGGCATCCGATCTTTATTCGGTCCGTCGCATGCCCGATGGAACCGCCGACCAAAGCCGCCAGATAGCCTACTGTCAGCGGTTTGAACCCAACCCGGCGAAGCCGAAGGTCACCACGCTATGCACGACGTTCTGGCCTACAAGGGAATGATGTTGCAGTTCTCTTTTGACGAGGAAGAGCTGCCCAAAATGATTGCGATGAAGCGCGACGCAATGCGATTGCTGGACAGTTGGGAAGTCAAATAAGCACTGCCGCGAAGTTGTCGCCGTAAGGTCAGCTTTCCACCCATTGCGGTCATTAGATTGCGAACTAAGGTTGGCCTTGTTGTCAGGAGGCCATGTGACCCGCAGGATCTTAGCCGCCGCGCTCGTGTGCTGCGTTTCGCTTTCGAACGTAGCAAGTGCCGGTGTGCCGGGCGGCTCGGCAAACACATGTGCGGCTTGGAACGGTAGATACAGCGGAGAGATACCCGAACAACAAAGCGCATTCGACCACTCACAACAGGTGACTGTAGTTGTCGAGGGTCGCACTGCTTATGTCGCTATTGGTGAAACGGCGGGCGACTTCGACGCGTCGGGAGACAATCTTCGTTGCACGAGCAACCGCGTAACTGGCACGCTCGACACCGGTGCCGGTGGAACAGGCAAGGTTTCCGTCTCGCTAAAGCGCAAAGCCGGAGCAGTATATTTGCGGCTATTTGCCTACAATGACGGGACGGATTGAAGAACCAAGCGGCATACTTGCCGTCTGAAGAGTTTGAGATCGCTTTAAAACGGACGCGCTAAACGCATCTAATGGCCGCTTTCCACCCAAACTTGCCGCGACAGTTTCCGACCCATTGCAGACATTCGGGACGAGGTTAGCATTCAGTGGATGAACCAAGGCCGGGTGATAACGCTGGCAGTACTATTGGCCGCGGGTGTGCTACCATCGACGGCTCCGGCGGGCGCGGCCCCCGTAACCTCAGAAAAGGTCGCCTGCGACGTGGCCAAAGCCCGCGTGGCTGCAAGAGGGCATTTCCCAGTGTCGGCAATAGCGTTTTGTGACTTCATCACCTCGGAGGAGCAGTCAAAAGACCTTTACGTCCTCGGTTTGCATGGCAAAAGGGACGACTGTGGAGATGACGTATGCGGCAGCACTCTCATGGGTTGGTTTGCCGTTGAGAAGTCAACCGGTCTCGTATTCGAATGGGACTTCACCGATTTTCCGGGCAAGTTAGGAGCGGCCGTTACGACCCATCACTAACGTCCGCTTTCCACCCATTCCCGCCGCTAGCCGTTGAACATCGCTCCTAACCAGGGAGCGAACCATGAACCGACCGCCGCAAGTCATTGTGGGAGCCAAGCTGCCACTCCGGCCGATGCACGTTTGGGCGATCCGCGTTCGATTGCAGATTGCGAACCGGCTGAGAGACCTGGCGCTGTTCGACATCGCCGTGGACAGCAAGCTTCGCGGCTGCGACGTAGTCTCCCTGAGGCTGCTGGACATCATCGCGGCCGGCGCGATCCGCAGTCGCGCAATCGTCATTCAGCAGAAGACGGGTCGGCCAGTCCAATTCGAGATCACCGAGCAAACCCGTCGCTCATTAATCGAGTGGCTGAAGGTCAGGCGCGGCGATCCAGATGGCTGGGTCTTTCCCAGCCGGATGGACCAAAGCAATCATCTATCAACTCGGCAGTACTTCCGGCTCGTTAAAGGCTGGGTCGCTCTCATCGGGCTGGAGCCGGCCGCCTATGGGATGCACAGCCTTAGGCGAACCAAGGTGGCGATGCTCTATCGCAAGACCGGCAACCTCAGAGCCTGCCAGCTGCTACTCGGGCATACGAAGCTGGAGAGCACAGTTCGCTACTTGGGCGTCGAGCTCGACGACGCGCTGGCGCTCTCGGAAGCGTTGGAAATCTGAAGCTAAGCCTTCGGCCCACCTAGCCAGATGTTCCCCATTTGTACCAAGTAGCCCGAATGCGACTCGACGATCCTTTAGACAACGGCGGCCGGGGCTGGCGACGATTGGAGCCCGAAGAGGTCGCGGCCCTGGCCTACCTCGCGATCCGCCTGATCCGCAGGGCGTACGGAACGACCTAGCAGGTCGCGACGCCTCGAAGGCCGACGAAGCTGCCAGGAGGCTCGCTGAGGCCGTTTCCGAGCGCTTGAGGGCGTATCCGACGTTTGGCCCGCAAGGCCCGTTGGCGGCCATTCTGCGGGCTGTGGCTCAAGAGATGCCGATCGGTCCTAGCGGCAAGTTTGGGTGGAAAGCTGCCACTGCCAATGGCTGTCAGCGGCCACTCTCTTTGACGGAAATGATCGAAGGGTCACGCCCCTCGCGCTTGGCCACACGGACATTTCGAAAACGCCTAGCAGCGAGTCCCAGCCAAAAGACGCCTCCGGCGGCAAGAAAGAGACTTCCAGCGGTACTGCCGAGCCCAAACGGGGCATAGCGACCCTCTACGAAAACGCCGTAGGCGGACCAAAACATCGTGGCCGAAAGGAAAAGCAATGCCCAAGGATAAAGGCCGAGCTTGTCAGTGTAGATGGTCTTCATCCAGCGAGCGAGCCTCTGGCGGTCTTTCTTGCATCATGCCCTCGACGTCGAATGTCCGCAATGGGTCGAAAGCTGCCACTAGAGAGGGCATAGGAGCGCTGCGCGACAGCCTAAGGTGGGGACGAATGTTGGGACGATTTGGTGTCCCAGCTATTTTATTGTGTTATTTTAATTCGATGGGGATTTTGTTGTGCGGACTCCCGCTCCGCCATCTTCCCTTTCACCATCGTCCGGCATCTGCTTGAAGGCCGCGTGGCCGGCGTTTGGAACTTCGCGATCGATCGGGGCGGGACGTTTACCGACGTGATCGCCTGGGACGCCGAAGGCCGCGTCCGGACCGAAAAGCTGCTGTCCGAAAATCCCGGCCAGTATGACGACGCCGCGATCGAGGGGATCGAGCGCATCCTTCGTTCGGAAGGCGGCGTGCTCGGCGAAGTCCGCATGGGCACGACTGTCGCCACCAACGCTTTGCTGGAGCGCAAGGGCGCGCGCGTTGCGCTCGCGATCACCCGCGGCTTCGGGACGCCTTGCGCATCGGGTACCAGGCGCGGCCCGAGATCTTCGCCAGGCACATCGTTCTGCCGGAACAGCCTTACGAGGCATCGGTCGAAATCATCGAGCGCGTCGGCGCGGACGGCGAAATCGTCACTCCGCTCGATGAACAGGCGGCCCGGGCAACGCTGGAGCCCGTGCGGGAACGCGGCATCGACGCGCTGGCCATCGTGCTGATGCACGGCTGGAAGTTCCCGGAACACGAGCGTCGGGTGGCGGAGATTGCGCGGGAGCTTGGCTTCACGCAAATCTCGGTCAGCCATGAGGTCGCACCCCTGATCAAGCTGGTCGGGCGTGGCGATACGACGGTGGTCGATGCCTATCTGTCGCCGATCCTGCGCCGCTATGTCGACCGCGTTTCGGGTGGGCTTCCGGACGGCACCAAGCTGCAGTTCATGCAGTCGAACGGCGGACTCACCGACGCCGGAGCCTTTCGTGGCAAGGATGCGATCCTCTCCGGCCCCGCCGGCGGGGTTGTCGGCATGGTCGCGGCGTCGGGCGAGGAACGGCTGATCGGGTTCGACATGGGCGGGACGTCGACCGACGTCTCTCACTACGCCGGCCGCTTCGAACTTGCCGACGAGAGCACGGTCGCCGGAGTCCGCATCCGCGCCCGATGATGCAAGTCCACACGGTCGCGGCGGGCGGCGGCTCGATCTGCCGCTTCGATGGAATGCGCTTCCGGGTCGGTCCTGAGTCTGCCGGCGCGAAGCCGGGACCGGCCTGCTACCGGGACGGCGGGCCGCTGACGGTGACCGACTGCAACCTTGTCCTTGGACGGATTGTGCCCGAGGAGTTTCCATCAGTGTTCGGGTCGTGCGGCGACGAGCCGCTCGATCCGGCCGCATCGGAAGCACGGCTGCGAGAGGTTGCGGACGCTGTCGAGGGATCGCTCGGGCACCGCATGGAACTGTCCGACATTGCGGAGGGATTCCTGCGGATCGCCATCGACAACATGGCCAATGCGATCCGCAATATCTCAGTCGCGCGGGCCATGACGTCACCCGCTACACCCTCGTCAGCTTTGGCGGGGCGGGTGGCCAGCACGCCTGCCGGGTCGCGGACTCGCTCGGGATCGAGCGGATCCTCGTTCACCCGCTGGCGAGCTTGCTCTCGGCGTACGGGATCGGCCTCGCTGACGTGAAAGCCATCCGAGAAGCCGGCATCGTCAGGCCGTTGAGCGCAGACTTCTCGGGCCCGCTGGATGCTCTCGAGCGTGCAGCGACCGAAGCGCTCATCGAGCAGGGCGTAGACGCCAGCCGCATCGATCTGAATCGGCGCGCACGACTTCGGTTGGCGGGCAGCGATACGACGCTGGAAATTGAGCTCGGACCATTGGCTCAAATGCGCGCGGCTTTCACCGATTTGCACCGCCAGCGCTTCGGTTATGTCGACGACAAGGGTGAAATCATCCTCGATGCGCTGATCGTCGAGGCGGTCGGCAAATCCACCCGGACCGAGGAGGGGACCAGCGAAGCTGGTGGAGGGGCAGTCGAGCCAGGGTCAGAAACCTCTCGATCAATCCTCGCGACTGCCATCTCCTCACTTCGGGAGGTATTGCGCGGTCCGGCTCTCATCACTGACGCCACCTCGACGACGGTCGTCGAACCCGGCTGGAGCGCCACCCGCCGCGACGACGGCACGCTCGTCCTGACACGCTCCGTCCCGCGAACCGCGCCCACGCGATCGGGACGACTGCGGACCCGGTGATGCTGGAGATTTTCAACAACCTGTTCATGGCGATTGCCGAGGAAATGGGCGTGGCGTTGCAGTCGACTGCATCGTCCGTGAACATCAAGGAGCGGCTCGATTTCTCCTGCGCGATCTTCGACGCGGAGGGCGCGCTGATCGCCAATGCGCCCCACATCCCGGTCCACCTCGGGTCGATGGGCGAGAGCATCCGGACGATCATCGATACTCGCGGGTCCGGTCGCGACGGGCGTGGCATTCGTCGCGGTGATGCTTATGTGCTGAACGACCCCTATCGCGGCGGAACGCACCTGCCGGACATCACGGTGATCGTGCCAGTGTTCTACGGCGAAGAAGCCGAACCGTCGGCGTTCGTGGCGGCGCGTGGACACCATGCGGACATCGGCGGAATCGCGCCGGGATCGATGCCGCCGGACAGCCGCACGATCGATGAAGAAGGCGTGCTCATCGACAATGTCCTGCTCGTCGACGAAGGCCGTTTCCTCGAAGCGGAAATCCGCGAGTTGCTTGCGACGGGCGAATGGCCGGCGCGAAACGTCGACCGCAATATCTCCGATCTCAAGGCGCAGCTTGCCGCATGCGTTCGCGGTGCAGAGGTCCTGGTGGCCACCGCGCGCGACTACGGTCCGGAGGTCATCGGCGCCTACATGCACCATGTGCTCGCCAATGCCGAGGAATCGGTACGGCGCCTGCTGGACCGCCTCGACGACGGGGCGTTCGAGTATGAGATGGACAACGGCGCCCGCGTCGCGGTGAAGATCTGCATCGACAAGGCGACGCGATCCGCGACGTTCGATTTCACCGGCACCAGCGATCAGCTGCCGGACAATTTCAACGCACCGTTCTCGATTGTCCGCGCGGCATCGCTTTACGTCCTGCGTACTCTGATCGACGATCCGATCCCGATGAACGACGGCTGCCTTCGCCCGATCAAGCTGGTCGTTCCGGACGGTTGCATGCTCTCGCCGCGCTATCCGGCTGCGGTTGTCGCCGGAAACGTCGAGACCAGCCAAGTGGTCACCGACACCTTATTCGCCGCGACCGGACGCCTCGCCCGAGCCAGGGGACGATGAACAACTTCACCTTCGGCAACGCGCGCCACCAATATTACGAGACGATCGCCGGCGGGTCGGGCGCTGGCCCGGATCACGATGGCACGAGCGCCGTGCAGACCCACATGACAAACAGTCGGCTGACCGATCCTGAGGTGCTGGAGACGAGACTGCCGGTACGGTTGGAGCGGTTCGCGATCCGGCGTGGCTCAGGCGGCGAGGGTCGGCACCATGGCGGCGATGGCGTGATCCGCGACCTACGTTTCCTTGAACCGATGCGCGCCAACATGCTCGCCAACCGCCGCCGCGTTGTCCCAAAGGGATTGGCGGGCGGAGGCGATGCCCTGCCCGGCCGCAACTGGGTCGAACGCGTTGACGGCAGCATCGAGGAACTGACCGCGACCGACGCGGCGGAGATGCAAATCGGCGACCGCTTCGTCATCGAGACTCCGGGCGGCGGTGGGTTTGGAGCGAGCGAATGAACTACTGGCCGCTGCTCGGCATCCTGCTGGTTGTGCTCGGCTTCGCGCTGCGGCTGAACCCGATGCTGGTGGTGACTGGGTCGGCGATCGTCACCGGCCTGCTCGGCGGCATGGACCTGGTGAAGGTCATCGAGACCTTCGGAAAGGCCTTCAACGACAACCGCATCATCGCGATCGTCTGGATCGTGCTGCCGGTCATCGGATTGCTCGAGCGCTACGGACTGCAGCAGCAGGCCGCGCGAGTTATCCGAAGTATCAAAGCGGCGACCGTCGGACGATTGCTGCTGCTCTACATGGTCGTTCGCCAGGCAACCGCCGCGATGGGACTGACGACGGTTGCCGGGCAGGCACAAACCGTGCGCCCGCTCGTCGCTCCGATGGCGCTCGCGGCAGCCGAAGAGCAGCATGGCGAGATCGACGAGCCGACCGCCGAGAAGGTGAAGGCCTATTCCGCTGCGACGGACAATATCGGCCTGTTCTTCGGCGAAGACATCTTCATCGCCATCGGCTCGATCGTGCTGATCCAGCAGACGCTGGCGACCTACGGTTACAATCTGTCGCCTCTCCACCTGGCGCTGTGGGCGATCCCAAGTGCGATCGCGGCATTCCTGATCCACGGCACGCGCCTGATGCTGCTCGACCGCAAGCTGAAGCGGGGCGGCAAGTGATTACGCTGCACTGGCTCTACGTGCTGGCCGGAGCGATGTTCGCCGCCTTCGCGCTGCTGAGCGCGTTCGACCGCGCGAACCCGAAGCGGCTTGGCAACGCCGCCTTCTGGGGACTGATGGCGCTGAGCCTCATCGGCGGCGATTACCTTGGCGACTTCGGCAATGGCCTGCTGGTGCTTGGTCTCGCCGGGCTGGCCGGTTTCGGCTTCCTTGGTCGAAGCCATCCGCCGACCACGAGCGATGAAGAGCGTGCCGCCTTCTCCGTCAAGCTGGGCAACACGCTGTTCCTGCCGGCGCTTATCATACCCGCAACGGCGCTGATCGGGACGCTCGTCTACAACTACACGGCGGTCGGCCATCTCGGCTGGATTGAGGCCAAGCGGGAGACCTACGTGTTCCTATGCCTCGGCGCCCTGTTTGCGCTGGGCACGATCTACATCTGGCTGCGACCGCCCGCCGTCGCGCCGCTGCAGGAAGGCCGCCGCCTGATCGACGCGATCGGCTGGGCCGCCGTCCTTCCGCAAATGCTCGCCGCGCTCGGAGTGCTGTTCGCTGGAGCGGGCGTAGGCACGATCATCGGCGACATCACCGGCATGGTCATTCCGGAGGGCAACATCTTCGCGACCGTGCTAGTCTTCGCCCTCGGGATGGTGCTGTTCACAATGATCATGGGCAATGCCTTCGCGGCATTCCCGGTGATGGCGGCGGCAATCGGCGTGCCGCTGCTGATCAAGGCGTACGGAGGCGATCCCGCGGTGGTTGGAGCCGTCGGCATGCTCGCGGGTTTCTGTGGAACGTTGATGACCCCGATGGCGGCCAACTTCAATCTCGTGCCCGCGGCGCTGCTGGAGCTGAAGGACCAGTACGGCGTCGTGAAGGCGCAGATCGCGACGGCGCTGCCTCTTCTCGCCGTGAACATCCTGATCCTGTATTTCGCGGCCTTCCGATGAGCCGGTTCTGCCTCGATTCGGACACCGCCGCGCGTTTCGCCAGAATCGCGCTCGGTCACGTGCGGCAGGAATTTCCGCACAAGCTCGATCATGTGCTTGGGTCGGACGAAGATGCTCAGCCGCCGCATGTTCTCCACCCGATCTTCTTCGGAAGCTTCGACTGGCATAGTTCCGTGCACGGCTGGTGGACGCTGCTGACGCTCCGGCGGCTGTTCCCGGACACGGATGAAGCGCGGGCGATCGAGAAGCTGGCCGACCAGAGCTTCACGGCCGAGAAAGTAGGAACCGAGCTTGCCTATCTGAAGCGTCCGCTCAGCCGCGGGTTCGAGCGGCCCTATGGATGGGCGTGGCTGCTGCAGCTTCATCTCGAAGCATCGCGGCATTCGGAAAGCTGGGCGCCGGAACTGGAACCGCTCGCCCGCGCTTTCGCCGACCGGCTAAGCGAGCATCTTCCGGCGCTGACCTATCCGATCCGTGTCGGCACCCACTTCAATACGGCGTTCGCGCTGGTCCTCTCGCTCGAATGGGCGGAGCAGTTCGACGAGGATCTCGCCGCAGCGATCCGCGAGCGGGCAAAGCACTGGTTCGAGAACGACCGCGACTGTCAGGCCTGGGAGCCGGGCGGCGACGAGTTCCTGTCGCCAGCGCTGATCGAGGCACTTTGCATGTCCCGTATCCTGCCCGAGCCGGAGTTCGTGACTTGGTTCGGAGGGTTCCTGCCCAAGCTCGACCTCGGTCAGCCCGCGACGCTGTTCAGTCCGGCTGTCGTGAGCGATCGCAGCGACGGGAAGATCGCCCACCTCGACGGCCTTAACCTCAGCCGCGCGTGGTGCTGGACGAGCTTGGCGCCGCTCTTACCGGCCGAGGAAGCGCAGCTCGCTTACGACACGGCGGAAGCGCACCTCGAAGCGGCGATGTCGCATGTGGCGGGCGACTATATGGGTGAGCATTGGCTGGCGAGCTTCGCGCTGCTGGCGCTGCTTGCTAATGACACTTGAAGCGGTCGAAGGGCTCCAGACAAGCATTGCAGCGCCACTGGGACTTGCAGGGGGTTGAACCGAAGCGGCTGACCTCGTGCGTGTCGGTCGATCCGCATTGCGGGCATTGCGCTAGCGCCTCCGGATGCGGCGGATCGATGCCGTAGGCGCGTAGCTGCTCGCGGCCGCGCTCACTGATCCAGTCGGTCGTCCACGGCGGGAAGAGGACGCGTTCAACGTGGACCTCACCGAAGCCGGCCGCGTCTAGCGCTTCGCGGACCGAACGCTCAATGGCGATGGTCGCCGGGCAGCCGGTGTAAGTCGGTGTGATCTGCACTCGCGGAGGGTTTGAGGCGAAGCCGCGTACGATGCCGAGGTCGGTGATCGAAACCACCGGAATCTCCGGGTCCATAACATGATCGAGGACGGCCATGACCGCCGCCTCGTCCAGCACAGCGACGTCGTTCATGCCGGGATATTACACCCGTTCGATGGCTAGCGCGATGCCCTGCCCGACGCCGATGCACATGGTCGCGAGGCCTAGCTTTCCGCCGCTGCGCTGAAGCTCCTCGGTCGCGGTGAGCGCGAGGCGCGCGCCGGACATTCCGAGCGGATGGCCGAGAGCGATGGCGCCGCCGTTCGGATTCACGCGGGAATCGTCGTCGGCAATGCCGAGCTGACGAAGGACGGCGAGGCCCTGAGCCGCGAATGCCTCGTTGAGTTCAATCACGTCGAAGTCGCTAACCTTGATGCCGAGACGCTTCGCCAGCTTCTCGGTGGCCGGCGCCGGACCGATACCCATGATGCGCGGCGGAACGCCGGCGACTGCGCCGCCGAGAATGCGGGCGCGGGGCGTCAGGCCGTTCCGCCTTGCCGCCTCTTCCGAAGCGATGATGAGCGCAGCCGCGCCATCGTTGACGCCGGAAGCATTGCCCGCCGTCACCGTGCCGTCCGGGCGAACGATCGGCTTCAGCTTGCCGAGCGCTTCGAGCGTGGTTGCGCGGGGATGCTCGTCGCGGTCGACGATGACCGGATCGCCCTTACGCTGCGGGATTTCGACGCCGACAATTTCGGCAGCGAGGCGGCCGTTAGCCTGCGCGGCGGCGGCCTTTTCCTGGCTGCGGAGCGCAAAGGCGTCCTGGTCTTCGCGGCTGATCTGGAAGTCCTGCGCGACGTTCTCGCCGGTGCTCGGCATGGTGTCATCGCCGTAGGCTGACTTCATCTTCGGATTGACGAACCGCCAGCCGATCGTGGTGTCGTACATCTCCGCATTGCGGTCGAAGGCGCTGGTCGCCTTGGCCATGACGAAAGGCGCGCGGCTCATACTCTCGCTTCCGCCCGCGATGATCAAATCGCCCTCGCCGCTTCGGATCGCCCGCGCCGCCATTGCTACAGCGTCGAGGCCGGAGCCGCACAAGCGGTTGAGCGTCACGCCGCCCGAGCTGTCCGGCAGCCCGGCGAGCAGCCCCGCCATTCGCGCAAGGTTGCGATTGTCCTCGCCCGCCTGGTTGGCGCAGCCGTAGATCACGTCGTCCAGCTCGCCCCAATCGACGCCCGGATTGCGGTCGATCAGCGCCTTGATCGGGATCGCGGCGAGGTCGTCAGCGCGAACGGACGAAAGGGCTCCCGCATAGCGCCCGATCGGCGTGCGGATGGCGTCGCAAATGAAAGCCTCGGTCATTCTATCTCCTCGTCATCGCGAGGAGAGCAGCGACGTGGCGATCCAGCTGGATTGCTTCGCTTTGCTCGCAATGACGGCAATTCTTGATCAGATTACCCCGCGGCGCATCTGATCGAGTTCGATGCTCTCGAACAGCGCCTTGAAGTTGCCCTCGCCGAAGCCCTCGTTGCCCTTGCGCTGGATGATCTCGAAGAAGATCGGCCCGATCACGTTCTGGGTGAAGATCTGCAGCAGCAGGCCCTGACCTTCGGTCGGCGCGCCATCCATCAGGATTCGGCGCTTCTCCAGCTCCGCGACATTCTCGTCATGGCCCTGGATGCGCTCGGGAAGCATCTCGTAATAGGTGTCGGGCGTGTCCTGGAACGGAATGCCGCGGCCGCGGATGATGTCGACGCTCTGGTAGATGTCGGTCGTCCCCAGCGCGATGTGCTGGATGCCCTCGCCCTTATACTCGCGGAGGAATTCCTCGATCTGGCTCTTGTCGTCCTGGCTCTCGTTCAGCGGGATGCGAATCTTGCCGCAGGGGCTGGTCATTGCCTTCGAGAACAGGCCGGTCACCTTCCCTTCGATGTCGAAGTAGCGGATCTCGCGGAAGTTGAAGAGCCGCTCATAGAAGTCGGCCAGGTCGCCATGTTGCCGCGGTTCACGTTGTGCGTGAGGTGGTCGATATAAGTGAGCTTGGAGTCCGCGTCGGCCATCCGCTGCTGCCAGTCGGGATGGAAATCGAAGTCGACCTCGTAGATCGACTGGTCGCCGTAGCGGTCGACGAAAAACAGGCGCGATCCGCCAATGCCCTCGATCGCCGGAATGTCGAGCTCTCCGTCGCCGCTCTTTACCTCGACATTCTTGGCGCCGAGCTTGAGCGCGCGCGCATGCGCGGCGTTGGCATCCTTGACCCGGAAAGCCATGGCGCAGGCGCTCGGCCCGTGCGCCCTGGCATATTCCTCGGCGTAGCTGCCCGGTTCGGCATTGATGACGAAATTGCAGTCGCCCTGCTTGTGCAGCGTGACGTTCTTGCTCTTGTGCCGGGCCACTTCGGGGAAGCCCATCCTGGTGAAAAGCGAGCGCAAAAGCTCAATGTCGGGCGCGGTATATTCGACGAACTCGAAGCCGTCGGTGCCCATCGGGTTTTCGAGGCCCAGCGGACCCTTTTCCGCGACTTGCGTAGCCATTGGATTCTCCTTTGCGGCCCAACTGCTCCCCCGGCCGTTCCATTGCAAGGTTCGGCCGGCGCGGCGTACGCTCGGCCGATGAGCAGCGAAGCGCCAGACGGCTGGACATATGAGGATGGCGGCAAGGCCATCGTCCGCACTTTTAAGTTCAAGGATTTCAGCGAGGCGTTCGGCTTCCTAAGCCGCGTCGCGCTGCTCGCGGAAAAAGTCGATCATCACCCGGAATTCACCAGCGTCTGGAACCGCGTCGACTTCCGACTGACCAGTCACGACGCGGGCGGGGTGACGGAGCGCGACATCAAGCTAGCTCTGAAGATCAATGCACTTGCGGGGGAATCATGATGCGAATGATCATTGCCGGGCTTCTGACGCTGTTTGCCACACCGGCCCTGGCCGGCGTCCATCCGCCGGAGGTCGAGAAGCAGCTGGCGTTCATTGTAGGCGACTGGACGATCAAGGGCCTGGAAGCGAACTACCGCGACCATTGCTCGTGGTTTGACGCGAACAGCTTCGTCGTCTGCGACACCACCGACCAGCGCAAGGCCAATCACCACAGCATCGCCGTCCTCGGCTGGTCGGCCGCCGACAATCGCTACACCTACCAGCAGTATGACGACTCCGGCCGGGGCCGCACCGAGCCCTGCTACGCCAACGATCGGAAGGGCCTTACCTGCCTCGGCCAGGCAACGACCAAGGACGGACTGGTGCAAACGCGCAGCTACATCTGGCCCACCGAGACCGGCCTTGGCATCCGGCAGGAGAAATCGGTCAACGCCGGTCCTTGGACCGATGTCGGAGAGGTCGCCTACATCCGGCGCGGGAAGTAGCGCCTAACGCAAATCGAGATCGGCCTGTGCCGGGTGCAAGGGCCGGGCCTTGATCCAGTTCGAGACGCGGTGTCCGATGCGGGCGCACGGCTTTTCGATCAGGAAGTAGGACGCCGCAACGACGACCGGCAGCAGCATGATCGGCGGCGGGCCGAGGGGGTAGACGTCAGTCCACGTCAGGAACAGCTGCTGCCAAAGGTAGAGGCTGTAGGAGCATAGGCCGACCGCGTTGAGGGGCGTGCTCTCCAATACCCGCCGGATCAGCGGCAATTCGCGCGACGCGAACAGGATGTACGGCACCGCGAGCGGAGTCAGGACCTGGAGCCGGGGCGCCTCGAGCGGCGGCAGGAACACGGCCGCGGCCGCGACGAGCCAGGCCCAATACGATGCATGCTTGGCGATCCACGCCTTCACATCATCGTTGCAGGCGTAGAGCGCACCGGCCGCGATGCAGGCAAAGGCCAGCCAGTTGCTGTGATCGTGGGCCGGCAGAAGCAGATAGGCCGTCAACAGCACGGCGATCAGCCCCACGAGAAATCCGGTCCGTCGAGGGAGAATCGTCAGAAGCAGGGGCCAGGCGAGGTAGAATTGCTCCTCGACCGCCAGCGACCAGGTGTGGGCCACCCACCATTCACAGTCGGTCAGGCCCGTATTGCAGGTGAACAAGGCCGAATTGGCGATCGTCGACGGATTGAACGTGATGACGCCGAGCCGGCGGAGCAAGAGCAGCCCGATGAAATAGGCAAACAAGGGCGGCAGGATGCGAAAGGCGCGCCGGGCATAGAACGCCGGGATGCTGATTCCTCCGCGCGCTTCTTCTTTCAGCAGCAGTGTCGTGATGATGTAGCCGCTGATGACGAAGAAAATCTGCACCCCGATCTCGGCGAGCGGCTGGGCAAGCCGCGGGATCGGCGGCGGCGTGCCGAAATGATAGCCGAGCGCGTGCGACGCGACGACGCAGAGGACGGCGACGCCCCGATACCCGTCGATCAGACGATCACGCTGCAAGCGATGCCCCCCGGAAACCCATCATCAGGATACGCAGGTTCAGCAGGGTGTCCAATGACGATGAACGAGCCAATTCCCTGAAAGGGACGGTCCTATTTATGAAAGGAGCGGACGGCGCGGGCCGGGGTGACGTGGGGAACGACGATCTTCCCGGCGCGCTTGAGCGCCTTGGTCATCGATGTGAAGACGAATCCCGCGACGGCCTGGCTGCCCAGCACTTCGCGTGACGGCCCGGGCTGAAGGTCGTCGAGCGGATGCCGTGCGAGCATCTGCTTCCGGGTCAGGCCCTGGTCGATCAGGAGGGCGATGCGCTTCCGAACCTCTCGCATCCGGTCGAGGCTTTTCTGCACGTCGGCCTTCCTGGCGAGCGGGCCGTGACCCGGCACGATGAGCGTGTTGTCGTCGGCAAGCTTGAGGAGAAGTTCCTCGGCGGCGATGTAGCCGTCGATGTCGCTGTTCTCCATGTAGGGGAAGGTGCCGTTCACGAAGATGTCGCCGGTGTGAATGACGTTGGCGCGGGGAAAGACCGTGATGGTATCGCCTTCGGTATGGGCGGGCGGCGTATGGATCAGACGCACTTGCTCCCCGTCGAAACGCAAGGTCAGCGCATTTTCAAAGGTGACCTGCGGCGCATCGCCGCGGCGGCGCGAGTGCCAGGAGGAGGCTTCGGCGAGGTAATTCCAGATGCTTCCGTGCCCGATGATGATCGCGCCATCGTCGAACAACTGCGAGTTGGCGCAGGCGTGGTCGAAATGGCCGTGGGAATCGACAACCAGGCGGACGCGTGGGTCCTTCAGATCGGGAAGCGCGGCGCGTTCCTTGCCCACCATTTCGGGATGCCCGGGATCGACGAGAAGGACTCCGTCGTCGCCGACGAGAGCGGTCGTGTTACCTTGAACCAGGTCGGTCCCGTAGGCGCTCAGCATATAGACATTGTTACGCAGCGGGGTCGCCCGGACGTGAGCGCGCCAGAACATCAGGTTGCGGTCGACGCAGACCCCGTGGCGGGGCATCAAATATAATGTGCCGAGCGCGCCGAAGGCCGCAACGGCAAGCGCCGCGAGCATGACTCGCCTTCGCTTCAATATCATGACGCCACCCCTCACACCCGGGGCGGAACATAAGTCTAAGCCGTTAAGAAGGCTACACGGGGGGCGTGCGCGCAATGAGCCCGCTTGCGGTAGGAGGAGGAGTTGTTGACGCCAGCGCTTGGCCATTGCCCGTTCATCCGGGACGTGAGATACGAGCAGCATGAATCGCCTGACGATCAGCGCTGTCTATTATTACCCCGACGAGGTTGGGATCGGCTGACGCGCGCCTAGTTCAGACGACCAACCTCGACCCGCTCGGCAATCGCCCGGCGGGTTTTTTATTGCCCTTCGAAAGGAACGAGCATGCTTCAGGAGACGATCAGCGAGGACCAGCCAGCGAAGCACTGGCAGGACTATGTCGTTCCGCAATGCTGGGAGGCATTCACCAACGACGATCACGCGGTGTGGGACCTGCTGTTCGCGCGACAGGTCGAGCTGCTCGGGTCGCGGGTGGTGTCGCCGTTCCTCGACGGGATCGACTTGCTCCGGCTGTCGCATCCGGGCGTTCCCGACGTCGAGGGCCTGAACGCGATCCTGACCCCACGAACCGGGTGGCGGGTGGTGGCGGTGCCGGGGCTGGTTCCGGACGACATCTTCTTCGCCATGCTGGCGGAGCGCGTGTTCCCGGTCGGCAATTTCATCCGGACGCGGGCGCAGCTCGACTATCTCGAAGCGCCAGACTGTTTCCACGACATGTTCGGGCACATCCCGATGCTTGCGCATCACGACTTCGCCGAGATGGCCGAGCACATGGGGCGGCTGGGCACGATTGCCTGTGCTGCGGGCCACGGCGAGCGGGCGGCGCGGCTGTACTGGCACACGGTCGAGTTCGGGCTGGCCCGTGAGAACGGTGAGCTGAAGATCCTCGGCGCCGGGCTCGCTTCCAGCTTCGGCGAAGCGCATTTCAGCTTGGAGAGTGACGAGGTCGAGCGCTTGCCCTTCTCGATCGAGCGAGCGGTGCGCACGGCGTACAAGCACGACGCCTTCCAGCCGCGCTACCTCGTCTCGCAATCGCTTGATGAAACCGTCGCCGACGTGCTGGCGATGGATCAAGAGCGATTGGTGTCCGATGAAGGCTGACCGAACTCCCTGAGCAGGCGGGATATCGGGACTTGTTCGGACTGACTCGGGCGCGACTTCGTGGTGAGCAGTCACGACCAGCCGGCACAAGGGAAGAGCGTTGGCGCGAAAAACCCTGCTTAGCGAGCTTCGCGACTATTTCCAGGAACGGAGCTCGCGGCGCGCCTGGGCGCTCGCCGCGCAGGACGGGATCATTGCCACTGCCAGCATCCTGCTCGGCTTTGCCGGGGCCGGCGCGGGGACAGGACCCTTCTGCTGGCCGCGAGTGCCGCAACGGTCGCCGGAATGCTCAGCGCCGGCGGAGCGGCATGGTCGCAGGCGGCGGCGGAACGGGAAGCGGAACTGAGCGCAATCCGGGAGGAGAAGGCGGGCTTCGATGAGGATGAAGGCGTCGATACCGTCGATATCGCAGATTATTACGAAAAGAAGGGGCTGAGCCGCGACCTGGCGGAACGGGTCGCCGCCCAGCTCATGGTTCGCTCGCCGTTGAAGGCGGCGCTGGAGACCGAACACGGAATCCTGGTACTCACATCGCGGGCGGAGGTGATGTTCACCGGCATCGGATGCTCGCTGGCTTTTGCGTTCGGCGCCAGCATTCCGTTCGCGCTGACCTTCCTGCTTCCGGTCAGCATCGAGACTTGGGTGATCGTTCTCTCGGTGCTCGTCTCGCTGACATTGATTTCGATCGCCGGGGCGCGGGCGGGATACATGGACGTTCGCAATACGGTGGTTCGAACGCTGACGGTCGGCCTGATCACGGTCAGCGCCACGTATTTGCTGGGAGAGGTGGCCTTCTAGAGATCGCGAAGGGATCAGCTGCTGGCGAGGGAGCGCCGCTGCCACCTGCGCAGCGCAACGATGGTCCAGACAATCTCGATCACGCCGAATGGCCAGGCGCCCTGGAGGAAGCCGTAGATGGACCCGAGCGCCGATCCGAAGGCAAAGCCCAGGATCCACCCGGTCGCGCGATCTTCCAGCGCGTAGCAGACCAGAGTGAACGAGACCGCGGCAAAGCCGAACCAGGTGAGTGCGTCCATGCCAGTGCTCCCCGCGCCGCCGTGGACCCAATTCTGCGATTTGCCAATTCACCTGTTCCTATCATGTGGCGCACCGGGACGGGGCTGGTATAGCCGCCATTCGATGGCCGACGACGAAGTGCTCCGCGAATATCGTACCGGGTCCGACCCGCGCACCTTGCGCGACGCCCTCGGCTGCTTCGCGACAGGCGTGACGGTCGTCACCTGTTTTGACGAGAACGGGGGCCCGGTCGGCTTCACTGCCAACAGCTTCACCTCGGTGTCGCTCGATCCGCCGCTGCTGCTGGTCAATGTGCACAAGCACGCCGCCTGTGCCGCTGGCCTCACGAATGCCCAGCACTTCGCGGTCAACGTGCTCCAGACCGGTCAGCAGCCCGCCTCCATCCGCTTCTCGACGCGGCAGGAGGATCGGTTCGGAGCCAACGACTGGTCACGAGGCGAATTCGGGGCGCCCGTGCTCCAGGAATCGCTCGGCGTGTTCGAGTGCGAGCGGTATGCGGTCCATGACGGCGGCGATCACCACATCCTGGTCGGCCACGTGGTGAAGGCGAGCTTCAACCCCGAGCTCGACCCGCTGCTATACTTCCGCGGCCGGTACCGCCGCCTGCATTTCGACTAGTCGACGATCAGCTCTTCCGGGTGCTTCACGAAGCGCCTGACGGCGAGCACGATAATTCCGCCAACGATCAGGCCGGCAATGGCCGAACCCACCGCGTAGATGAACCATTCAAGCACCGGCCCCATGAGGCCGACCGCCTCGCCTGCACGCTCGGACCAGTCGTGAAGCGTATGCGGGACGACTTCGAGGATGTGCAGCTCCTCGAGGCCATGGAGGATGATGCCGCCGCCCACCCAGAGCATGGCCCCGGTGCCGATCAGCGACAGGGCGGTCAGCATTTTCGGGACGAAATGAACGAGCGCCTCACCGATTCGTCGGCTTGCGGGATTGCTCCGCTGCGCAAGATGCAGGCCGATATCGTCGAGCTTCACGATGAGCGCGACCAGCCCGTAGACGCCGCCGGTGATCGCCAGCGCAACGACGACAAGCGCGAAGGCCGTAGTGGCCAAGCTCAAATGATCGAGGCTGGCGAGCGCGATTGCCATGATTTCCGCCGACAGGATGAAATCGGTACGGATTGCGCCCTTCACCTGCATCGCCTCCAGATCGGCCGGATCGGCCATGGCATCGACCAGCTCCTCCTCGTGATGATGGTCGTGAAGGACGAGCTCGGCGATCTTCTCGGTCGCCTCGAACGCGAGATAGGAGCCGCCGATCATCAGCAACGGGACGATCAGGAAAGGCGCGAAGGCAGTCAGCAGCAGGGCCGCCGGGAGCAGGATCAGCAGCTTGTTGCGCAAGCTCCCGACCGCGATCTTGCCGATGATAGGCAGCTCGCGCTCTGGCGCCAGGCCGACCACGTAGCGGGGGTAACCGCCGTATCGTCGATGACGACACCGGCGGCCTTGGTGCTCGCCTTGCCCGCCGCGCCGGCCACGTCATCGAGCGAGGAAGCGGCGAGCTTGGCGATAGTGGCGACGTCGTCGAGAAGCGCAATCAAACCTGAAGGCATGTCTGCCGCTTACCCGTCATTGCGAGGAGCGCAAGCGACGAAGCAATCCAGTGACGCGAGGTGGATTGCTTCGCTCCGCTCGCAATGACGAAAAGGTTTCGCTAACGCCCCCCATGCTGGGACTGGATTTCATCAGGGCCAATCGCGAGGCGGTCGAGCGGGCGATCGAGGTCAAGAACGTCGACATTCGTGTCGGAGACCTCCTGACCCTCGATGGCGAAGTGCGCTCGCTGAAGACCGAGATCGAGGCGCTTCGGGCGGAGCGGAATGCGATCAGCGCCCGGTTCAAGGACGTTGCTCCCGAAGAACGGGCCGAGCTTGGTCGGCAGGCGAAGGACGCCGGCGCCCGCGCCAGCGAGCTGGAAAACGACCTGGCCGAGAAGCAGGGCGTGTTGACCGGCCTGCAGATGCGCCTTCCGAATATCCCGTGGGAAGGCGCGCCGATCGGGCCGGACGAGAGCTACAACACGGTCGTTCGAACGGAAGGCGCGGTTCCGGCGTTCGATTTCGAACCGCTCGACCATGTTGCCCTGATCGAGAAGAACGACTGGGCCGACCTGTTGCGGATCGTGCAGGTGTCGGGGTCGCGGCAATATTGCCTCAAGGGCGTCTGGCGTTGCTCGAGACCAAGCTGATGGGCTGGGCGCTAGACCGCATTGCCGAGGCCGGCTTCACACCAATTACGGTGCCGTCGATGGCGCGCGAGCAGGCGTTCCTCAATCAGGGTCAGTTCCCCGGTCACGTCGAGGAGACCTATGCGCTGCCGAACGATGATCTTTACCTCGCCGGCACCGCCGAGGTCGCGCTGACCTCACTTCACTCGGGCGAGATCATCGAGGCCGACAAGCTGCCGGTGCTCTACGCCGGCTATTCGCCCTGCTTCCGTCGTGAAGCGGGAAGCGCGGGCAAGGACGTTCGCGGGCTCCTGCGCGTTCACCAGTTCATCAAGGTGGAGCAATACGTCATCTGCGAAGCGGACGACGCCCAGTCGGCGTCTTGGCACGCGCGGTTGCTGGAGCTTGCCGAGAGCATGCTGCAGGCGCTGGAAATCCCTACCAGGTGATCGAAACGTCGACCGGCGACATGGGCCTTGGCAAGTTCCGCATGAACGACATCGAGAGCTGGGTGCCGAGCCTCGGCAAGTATCGCGAGACGCATAGCTGTTCGACCCTGCACGACTGGCAGGCCCGGCGCGCGAACATCCGCTACCGCGGCAGCGACGGGAAGGTGCGGTTCGCGCACACGCTCAACAATACGGCGCTGGCCAGCCCGCGGATCCTGGTGCCGCTGCTGGAGAACCACCAGACCGAGGACGGCCGCGTGAAATTGCCCAGGGCTTTGCAGGCCCTGCTCGGGGCGAGTTCCTCTGAGGTATCGCTTCGAAGGCGACGACCGGCCGCCTCCGGCATGGCGCCGATATCATGAAGCGGGATCCTTGTTCGCGCGATTCTGGCACGGTTTCGGACATCTGCGCCCGCGTGGACCCGTCGATGGGCCGCCAGCACTGGTCATTCCCGGCTTCATCGCCACCGACCGGACGACGCTGGCATTGCGCAAAGCTCTCGCCGAGGCGGGGTGGCGCGTTCATGGCTGGGAGCTTGGCTGGAATCGGGGCGCGCGCGCCGATACCATTCGCTGCCTGAAGTCGCGCCTCGACGCGATCTCCACGCAGCCGATTCTTCTCGTCGGCTGGAGCCTCGGCGGGGTTTTTGCCAGGGAGCTTGCACGTGAACATCCTGAGCGCGTGAGAGCGGTCGTGACCCTCGGATCCCCTTTCTCCGGCGATCCGCACCAGAACAACGTATGGCGCCTCTATGAGCGCGTGGCCGGGCACAAGGTGGACGCTCCGCCACTACCGCGGATCACCGAAAAGCCGCCGGTCCCGCATCTTGCGGTCTGGTCCCGCCGCGACGGAATCGTCGCTCCCCGCTCAGCCCGAGGCCTGGAGCACGAACGGGATGACGCCGTTGAGCTTCAGTGCACCCACATGGGCTTCGGTGTTTCGTCGCGGGCCGTTCGAGAGGTAGTACTGGAAATCGACAGGTTCCTGAAAAGTCACGAGTAATTCGCGGAAGTATATTGTTCCGGCAACGCAAGGACCTCATATTGATGGCATGAGTTGGCGAAAAGCTCCTGCGCCGATCGGGCCAGCGGCCGGCAACGAACTCGCTCATCCCGACGATCTTGCGCCGCCGGTCTGGCACCGCATGCGCGAGATGGCCTGGCGCTTGCCGCGTGTCCTGGCGGGTCTCGGTCCGCTCGGTCCGCGTGGACCGGAGGACGGGCCGCCAGCGCTGGTCATTCCGGGCTTCCTTGCCACGGACCGGACGACGATGGACCTTCGACGGGCCTTGGCGCGTGCCGGATGGCGGGTTCATCCGTGGCTTTTGGGGCTCAACACCGGGCCAAGAAAGACACGCTGAAGCTCCTCGAAAAACGCCTCAACGAGATCGGGAAAGGCAAGCCGGTGCTGGTCGTCGGCTGGAGCCTCGGCGGGATGTTCGCGCGCCAGCTTGCACATCGCTGCCCGAAGAAGGTGCGGGCGGTAGTGACGCTTGGCTCGCCGTTTTCCGGCAATCTCAAGACGAACACCAACGTTCGCGAATTTTACGAGCGGATCGCCGGCCACGACGTCAACGAGCCGCCGTTCCCGCACGTCCTGGACAAGCCGCCGGTGCCAACGCTGGCGCTGTGGTCACGGCGGGACGGGATCGTTGCGCCAAGCGCCGCGCGCGGGCTAGACCATGAGCGCGACAAGGCGGTGGAGATCGACAGCTATCACACCGGTTTTGCAGTGCATCGCCCGGTGCTGATGCAGATCGTCAACGAGATCCGGACGTTTCTTGCCGAGGCTGAAGGCTGGCCTCCCACTTTGCAGCCGCTGGTCGTCGCCGCGCCGTTTGCAAAGGCCTGATCCGCGCCGTTCGAGTCGCACGATTGACTCTTTCTCCTGACTCACGAGATAAAGAACAAAAGTAGAACATAGACGTTGCGAGTCGTGTGGTTGGAGGCCTTTCCCTGGTCGCCGGCGGCGGAAGCCGTGCGGCCGAAATTCACCAGCTCCCCAGCGGGCTGGGTGAACGCTGGCACTTGCCCGCGCCGCCCAGCCCCACCTTGTCGGAGCTTTTCGCAGGCTCGCCCGCGATGCCGGCTGGGCGGGGTTCCTGCTGGCGCAGGCGGACCGCGCCAAGCCCGTGCTGTGGGTGCAGGACCGGATGGCGATCATCGAAAGCGGGCGAATCTATCCGCCGGGATTGGGTGGCGGCGAACTCATCCATGTCGAGGCGCGGGACGCGAAACTCGCGCTCTGGGCGATGGAGGAGGGGCTAAGATGCTCCGGCCTGTCCGGAGTGATCGGCGAGCTGTGGGGCGATCCCGCGGCGCTAGACTTCACCGCGACGCGGCGGCTCGCGGTAGCGGCGGAACGATCGCGCGTCCCATGCTGGCTGGTGCGGCTGGCGGCGACGCCGAACCTCAGCGGGGCGCGGATGCGCTGGCGGATCGCGAGCATGCCGAGCATCGCCAATCCGTTCGATCCGCGCGCGTCCGGCTCCCCGGCATGGGAAGCGGAGCTGTTCCGCGCGCGCGGGCATCAGCCCGGCCGCTGGGGCGTGGCGCATGAGGCGGGTGCTTTCCATCTGGCTACCGCACCTGGCCGTGGAACGCTGGGCGAGGTCGAGCGACTTCGGGCCTGATGATCCGGTCGTCCTGACGGTCGAGGGCACTCACGGGCCGATCATTCATGCCGTGACGCGAGCGGCAGCCGAACGTGGGGCCCGGGCGGGATCGCGGCTGACCGATGCGCGGGCGATCGACCCGGTGCTGATCGCGGTTCCGGCCGATCCGGCTGGCGACGAGGTGTTGGTCGAGCGGCTGGCACGCTGGGCCGGGCGCTGGTCGCCTTTGGTCGAAGTCGATGGGCCGAGTGCGTTGCGGCTGGACGTCACCGGCGTCGCCCATCTTTTCGGCGGCGAGCGCAGGCTGGTGGCGGACGTGCAGACGCGGTTTGCGGTCGCCGGACTGTCGACACGGGTGGCGATGGCGCCGACGGCTGCGGCCGCCTGGGCGCTGGCGCATTACGGCGATGCCGCCGCGGTGATCTGCGGCAAGGACACGGGCGCGAAGCTCGCCGACTTGCCGGTCGCGGCGCTCAGATTGCCGCCGGAAGCGACGCGGACGCTGGAACGGCTGGGGCTGAAGACCGTCGGCACATTGGCCGGCATCGAGCGGCGTTCGCTGGCTCGCCGGTTTCGCGAGGCGGACAATCCGGTCGATGCGCTCGACCGTGCGCTTGGCCGCAAGCCGGAACCGCTGACCGCCGTTCCTTCTCACCGCCCGCCGCGAGCCTTGCTCAAGCTGGAAGAGCCGGCGACGCATCCGGAAGCGCCGAGTCAGGCGCTCGAACGGCTGATCCCCGATCTCGTCCAGCAGCTACAGCGGCGGCACCTCGGTGCGCGGCGGCTGAGTCTGATCGGTTTCCGTGTCGACGGAAGCATCGGTGTCGCCTCGGTCGCGACCTCGATCCCAAGCCGCGAACCGAAACATCTTCAGCGCCTGATCGCCGACAAGGCTGCGGCGCTCGATCCCGGGTTCGGCTTCGACGCCTTTGCACTGGAAGCGAGTTGGGCGGAGGCTTTGTCGTCGGCGCAGGACAGCCTTGTCGGTGAGCCTTCGAGCGAACGTGAGGTCGCCCGGCTGGTCGACCGGCTCAGCGTAAAGCTGGGGCCGGACAAGGTGCGGCGGCCGCAGCCGCATGAGAGCCATCTGCCCGAGCGCGCCAGCGGTTGGCGTCCGGCGCTTGAGAAAGCGGAGCCGGTTGGGCCCGCACCGGCCTCAGCCAGGCCGCAGCGGATGCTCGACCGGCCTGAGGCGATCGCGGTCGTCTACGCCACCCCGAAGGCGTACCGCGCCGCTTCGTCTGGCGCCGGGCAGTCCACGACATCGCCCGCGTCGAAGGGCCGGAGCGGATCGCTCCCGAATGGTGGCGGGAGCGGTCGACGGCACGGCTTCGCGATTACTACCGTGTCGAAGACCAGTCCGGCCGCCGCTACTGGATCTACCGCGAAGGCGTGATCGGCGACGGCCGCGGCGGCCTGCCCGAGTGGTACATGCACGGCCTGTTCGGCTGATGCCTGAGTATACCGGTTTTTCGCGACTGAAGCTGGTGCGGACTGGCGACATGCCGCCCGCGCCGGTCGAGAAGGCGCCCTATGTCGAACTAGGTGTCTCGACCCCTTCTCCTTCCTGCGCGGCGCGTCGGACGCGATCGAGCTGACGCTGACGGCACTGCATCACGGCTACGACGCGATCGGGGTCGCCGACCGCAACACCCTATCCGGCGTCGTTCGCATGCACAGCGCCTGCGATGCGGCGGGGCTGACGCCGCTGATCGGTTGCCGGCTCGATCTCAAGGACGCGCCAAGCCTGCTCGCTTATCCGATCGACCGTGACGGCTACGGACGGCTGTCGAGCCTGCTCTCGCTGGGCAAGATGCGAGCCGACAAGGGAGAGTGCGACATCAGCCTTTCCGATGTCGCCGACCATGCCGAGGGCATCGCCTTCATCGCCTGGCCGCAGGACGATCTCGCTGATTTCGAACGGGAATTGCCGCGCCTGCGTGAAGCTTTGACGTCACTGCGTCACGTTGCTGCAAGCTGGCTTTATCGCGGCGACGACAATGCGCGGATCGAGCAGCTGGACCGCATCGTCCGCCGTCACGGCTGCACCATCCTCGCCACCAACGACGTCCATTATCACGCGCCCGACAAGCGCCCGCTCCAGGACGTGATGAGCTGCATTCGCGAGAAAGTGACGCTGACCACGGCGGGCTTTCTGCTCAACCCCAATGCCGAGCGGCACCTGAAGTCGCCCGAGGAAATGGCGCGGCTGTTCGCCCGCTGGCCGCACGCGATTTCGGCGACGCGCGAGTTCGCCGACAGCCTCCACTTCAGCCTCAACGAGCTTCGCTATGAATATCCTCGCGAGACGGTGCCGGAGGGACGGACCCCGCAGCAGCATCTCGAGCATCTGACCTGGGAAGGCGCGCGGCGGTTCTGGGGCGACAAGGTGCCGTACAAGGTGCTGAAGCAACTCAATTACGAGCTGCAGCTGATCGAGAAACTCGACTTCGCGCGCTACTTCCTGACGGTGAACGACATCGTCGCGTTCGCGCGTGGCCTCGATCCGCCGATCCTGTGCCAGGGGCGCGGGTCGGCCGCGAATAGCGCGGTCTGCTATTGCCTGGGGATTACCGCGGTCGATCCGGCGCTGAACGACCTCCTCTTCGAGCGCTTCATTTCGGAGGAGCGCCGCGAACCGCCCGACATCGACGTCGATTTCGAGCATGAACGGCGCGAGGAGGTGATCCAGCACATCTACGAAAAGTACGGCCGCGACCGCGCGGGGATTGCGGCGACGATCATCCATTACCGCCCGCGCTCGGCGATCCGCGAGGTCGGCAAGGTGATGGGCCTCAGCGAGGACGTCTGCGCGGCCATTGCCTCCAACTATTGGGGCAGCATGGAGGCCGAGGTCGCGGAGGAACGGGCGAAGGACGCCGGGCTTGACATGAACGACCCGCATTTGAAGCGCGTCATGAAGCTGGCCGAGCAAATGATTGGCATGCCGCGCCACCTTTCGCAGCATGTCGGCGGCTTCATCCTGACCGAGCGGCCACTGACCGAGACCGTCCCCATCGGCAACGGCGCGATGGACGACCGCACCTTCATCGAATGGGACAAGGACGACATCGAGGAACTCGGCATCCTCAAGATCGATGTGCTCGCGCTCGGCATGCTGACCTGCATCCGCAAATGCTTCGACCTGATCGATTTGCACGAAAGCGAGCGGTTCGAGCTGGCGACCGTCCCGCAGGAGGTGCCGGAGGTCTACGACATGCTGTGCAAGGGGATTCGCTCGGCGTGTTCCAGGTCGAGAGCCGTGCGCAGATGAACATGCTGCCACGCCTGAAGCCCCGGAAATTCTACGATTTGGTGATCGAGGTCGCGATCGTCCGGCCTGGGCCGATCCAGGGCGATATGGTCCATCCCTATCTGAAGCGCCGCGCGGGCAAGGAGCCGGTGACCTTTCCTTGCCCCGATCCCGCGCATGGCGAGCCCGACGAGCTGGAAAAGATCCTTGGGCGGACGCTCGGCGTGCCGATCTTCCAGGAACAGGCGATGAAGATCGCGCTCGATGCGGCGAAGTTCAGCTCCGAAGAGGCGAACCAGCTGCGCAAGGCGATGGCCACCTTCCGCTCACGCGGGAACATCGACGTGCTTCAGGACAAGATGGTCGGGCGGATGATCGAGCGCGGCTACGATCCCGAGTTCGCCCAGCGCTGCTTCGACCAGATCAAGGGCTTCGGCGAATATGGCTTTCCCGAAAGCCATGCGGCGAGCTTTGCGCACCTCGTCTACGTATCGAGCTGGCTGAAGTGGAAATATCCGGCGGCGTTCGCGTGCGGGCTGCTCAATTCACAGCCGATGGGCTTCTACGCGCCGGCGCAGATTGTCCGCGACGCGAAGGAGCATGGGTCGAAGTACGCGCGGTCGATGTGAACCACAGCGACTGGGACTGCACGCTGGAGGATGGTGCGCTGAGGCTCGGCTTTCGCCAGGTCGAAGGGCTGCATCGCGATGCGGTCGAGCGGCTGGAACGGGCGCGCGGATCGCGGCCTTACGACAGCGTCGAGGATTTGCGCACACGCGGCGGCGTGCCGGTGCATGCGATCCACCGGCTGGCGTCGGCCGATGCGTTTCGCTCCATCGCCCTCGATCGCCGCGCGGCGCTATGGGATGCGCGGGCGCTCAAGCAGGCGCCCGACCTGCCCTGTTCATTGCCGCAGAAGCACGCGATGAAGGCGCTGAGCTAGTGCCCGCGAAGCTGCCGGCGATGCCGCTCAGCGAGCATGTCGTAAACGACTATCAGACGGTCCGCCTCAGCCTGAAAGCACACCCGATGGGCTTCCTTCGCGAGCGCTATGCCGCGCAGAAATTCATCACTGCCGACAAGCTTCCGCATGTCCGCGACGGCAAGCGCGTGTCGATGGCCGGGCTGGTGCTGATCCGGCAACGCCCGGGCAGCGCCAAGGGGGTCTGCTTCATCACGCTGGAGGACGAGACCGGCATCGCCAACCTCGTCGTCTGGCCCGACGTGTTCGACAAGCAGCGCAAGATCGTCATGGGCGCGCGGCTGATGTGCGTGCACGGGATCATTCAGAAGGACGTGGACGATGGCGTCATCCATCTCGTCGCGCGGAAGCTAGAAGATCACACTCACATGCTCCGCCATTTGAGCGACGAATTGATGCCTTCGACGCTCAACCAGGGCGACGGTGCGGGAAGCTGGCGGCCGCCCGCTGCGGCTCATCCTCGTGACGTTGACGTCATCCCCAAGTCACGGGATTTCCACTGAATTATTGATTCGTCGACGAAACGAGGTTTGACTCGCAGCCGACTACCCACCATCGTATACATTCGCCGTCGGTGCTGTGCCGCGTAGCGACGGAGTGAAACATGCCAGCGCGGCCCCCGGCCATCGATTTCGAAGCCCTTTTTGGCGCTTCTCCCAATCCCTACGTCTTGATGGCGCCCGACCTCACCATCGTCACGATGAACGACGCCTATCTGAAAACGACGATGCGCGAGCGCTCGGATATCGTTGGCAAGGCGATGTTCGAGGCTTTTCCAAGCGACCCGGATTCGGAAAGCCACCAGTCCCTGCGCAGCTCCCTCGAACGGGTGGTGCGGACCGGCCAGCGTGACGAGATCGCGCTCATCCGATACGACATCCAGCTGCCGTCGGGCGGCTATGAGGAACGCTATTGGAGCGCAACCCACACACCGCTGCTGGAAGACGGCAAGACGGCTTACATCCTGCAGCACACCGTCGACGTGACGGAGCTTCACCGGCTGCGCACCTTCGCCGCGGAGGCGGGCCATTATCATCGTGAAGAAGCGGGCGTTTTCCAGCGCGCGCACGCGGTTCAAGAAGCCTATCAAACCCTTGCGCAGGAAACGCAGCGCCTGCGCACCCTGTTCGAGCAGGCACCCGGGTTCATTGCCGTCATCACCGGTCCCGAACAGCGGTTCCAATTGGCCAACGCCGCCTATCAGCGGTTGGTGGGCGGCCGCGACGTTGTCGGCAAGACGGTTGCCGAGGCTCTGCCCGAAGTCGTGGACCAGGGCTTCGTCACCCTTCTCGATCAGGTGATCGCTACCGGGGAGCCCTATATCGGGCGAAGTGTCAGCGTCATGCTGGAAGCGGAAGGCGGACCGCTCGAAGAGCGCTTCCTCGACTTCATCTACCAGCCGATCAGCGCCGCCGATGGCGAGATCATCGGTGTCTTCGTCCAGGGTCACGACGTCACGGTTCAGCGCCGCGCCGAAGAGCACCAGCAGTTGCTCATCCACGAACTCAATCATCGCGTGAAGAATACCCTGTCAATCGTCCAGGCGCTCGCCATGCAGTCGTTCAACGATCGCGCCGACCCCGCTGTGGCAAGGCAGACGTTCGATGCACGATTGAACGCACTATCCGCCGCTCACAACCTCCTGACGACCAAGAACTGGGAGCGAGCCGGGCTGCTAGAGACGATCCGGACTTCGGTCGCTGCGACCGCCGGCGCGAACCTGTCGCGCGTTTCGATCCAGGGGCCAGACATTCTCATTGCACCGCAGACGGCCGTGTCGCTGGCAATGGCGATCCACGAGCTTTGCACCAACGCAATCAAATATGGGGCCCTGTCGAACGAGGACGGCCGGGTGGCCGTGCGATGGAGCGCTTCGCCGGGCGACGACGGGACGATCGGGCTGATCCTGGAATGGGAGGAGACCGGAGGTCCGCCCGTTGTCGTCCCATCGCGCCGCGGCTTCGGCACCCGCCTGATCGAACGCGGCCTGTCCGCCGAATTGCGCAGCGAGGTCGAGCTCGACTTCCGACCGTCCGGCCTCAAGTGCACGATCGTTGCGAAGCTGCCCGCAGTTTCCGAATGACGTTCGAGGGGCGACGATCCTCATTCTTGAGGACGAACCGATCATCGGCCTTGCACTAGAGGACATGCTCGTACGCAGTGGAGCTTCGGTCCTGCATGCTTCGCGGATCGAGGAAGCACGCGATCTTGTAGAACTCAAGCACATCGACGCGGCAATTCTGGACGTAAACGTGCACGGAGCGATGAGCTACCCCATCGCAGACATGCTGGCGGAGCGCGCCATCCCGTTCATCTTCGCCACCGGGTATGGCGACCGCTCGCATCCGCCCAGTTCGGCAAGGTGCCGACCGTGGCGAAGCCATACAGCGCGCATGACATCGAAAGCGCGTTCAGGGCCGATCGAGATTAACCCCGACTTTGCGCCGTAAGATGGGACGGGCATAAGAGCCGTGATGATCGCGCTTATGACCTTGGCGGTTTCAGCGTCGGCTCCCGCGGAGTCTATCGAAGGGCTGTGGCTTCACCCGGAACGCAGCGTCATCATTCATCTGTCGCCGTGCGGAAACGCACTGTGCGGCACGGTGACCTGGGCGAACGAGAATGCGAAGAAGGCGGCAAGGCGAGGGATCGATCCCTTGGTCGGAGCTCGGCTGCTGACCGACCTCCGGCCGCGATCGAACGGGCAATGGCGGGGCAAACTCTTCGTCCCCGACCTCAACGTCCGGGTGAACGGCAAGATCACGCCGATCAATCCCAACAAACTTCGCGTGTCCGGTTGCCTGATCGGCGGAATGATCTGCGGATCGCAGGTCTGGACGCGTACGGACCAGCCGGTCGCGCGCTGAGGCGAGCCGAAACCGTTCATCGCCGCGCAAGCTGAGCGCGCCATTATTGCCGCAAATCTCCACTAAATGGGCGTCATGAAACGCATTATTCTGAGCATTGCGACGGCCGCTCTTGCGCTTGCTTCGACAACGCCCGCGTTCGCGCAGGCGCTCGAAGGCAAGTGGGCCAATTCGAAGCGCAGCGTGATCGTCCAGGTGGCGAAGTGCGGCGAGGCCTATTGCGGCACCGTCAGCTGGGCCACGCCGAAGAACAAGGCGAAGGGCGCCGAGCCCGGCACCCGCGTGCTGACCGACCTGCGGCCCGTGAGCGACGGCGTCTACAAGGGCAAGGCTTATGAGCCGAAGCGCAACATCCGCGGATCGGCAACCGTGCACCAGGTCGGGCCCAACACGATGGTCGTGAAGGGCTGCGCGGTGTTCGGAGTCTTCTGTTCCGAGCAGCGCTGGACGCGCGTCAGCTAAGCCCGATCACGTCGAAGCCGATCTCGTTGGCGAGAACGGCGCCCTGCAGATCGCTCATTTCGTCGGCCCAGTAGCGGTCGGCGGTGAAGTGCGGCGAATGCTCCCGAACGGCCGAGTGGATCAGACGAAGCTTCGGGCTCGTTTTCAGCGGCGCGTGATAATCGATGCCCTCCGCACCCGCCATCAGCTCGACCGCAACGACTCCGGCCGTGTTCTTGGCGATCTTGACCGCTTTCCGGCCCGCGATGGGAGCCATCGAGACATGGTCTTCCTGCCCGCGCTCGTCGGAATCGAGTCGACGCTGGCGGGGAAAGCGAGGGTCTTGTTCTCGCTGACCAGGGCAGCTGCAGTAACCTGCGGGATCATGAGGCCGGAATTGACCCCGCTGTCCTGGGTCAGGAACGCGGGCAGGCCGCTCATCTTCGGGTCGACGAGCACGCTGGTCCTCCGCTCCGAGATCGATCCGACTTCGCACAGTGCCATCGCAATCATGTCCGCCGCGAAGGCGACCGGCTGGGCATGGAAATTGCCGCCGGAAATCGCTCCGTCCTCGTCGGGAAACAGGATCGGGTTGTCGGTGACGGCGCCCGCTTCGATGGTCAGCGTTCGCGCCGCACATTCGAGCAGGTCGAGCGAGGCGCCCATGACCTGCGGCTGGCAGCGGAAGCTGTAGGGATCCTGGACGCGGCTGCAGCTGACATGGCTGGTCAGGATCTCGCTGCCTTCAAGCAGGTCGGCAATGGCTGCCGCCACACGAATCTGGCCTGGCTGCCCCCGCAGCTCGGAGATTCGGGGATCGAACGGCTTGGAACTGCCCTTCAACGCGTCCACCGAAAGCGATCCGGCCGCGACCGCCGCGGCGAAGACTCGCTCACCGAAAAACAGGGCATCGAGCGCAAGCGCCGTACTCGCCTGCGTGCCATTGATGAGCGCGAGGCCTTCCTTCGGCGCGAGCTGCAGCGGCTCGAGGCCGATCTTCTTCAAAGCGTCGGCCGCCGGGATGAAGCCGCCCATGTCGATGCGTCCGTAGCCCATCAGGGCTGCAATCAGGTGAGCAAGGGGGGCGAGGTCGCCGCTTGCGCCGACGCTGCCCTGCGACGGGATGACCGGCATCGCTCCATGTTCCAGCAGCGTCTGCAGCGCCTCGATCACCACCGGCCGAACACCGGAATGACCACGGCCGAGGCCGAGTAGCTTCAGCACGATCATGAGCTTGGTGACGTTACGGGGAAGCGCTTCGCCAAGCCCAGCGCTGTGCGACAGGATGAGGTTGGTCTGCAGCTCGGCGAGGCGATCGTCCGGGATTCGCGTGTTCGCGAGCAGGCCGAAACCGGTGTTCACGCCGTAGACGGTCTCGCCTCCGGCCACGATCCGGTCGACAGATGCAGCCGCATTCGCGACGCGCTGCATCGCTGTGTCGTCGAGTTCGGCGACCTGCTCCTCGCCGCACCAGAACTTGCGCAGCAGGTCCAGCGTGACGTTGTTGGGATCGACCTTCATGCGCCGACCATCGGCAGGTCGAGACCCTGCTCATGCGCGCAGTCGATAGCGATGCGATAGCCCGCGTCGGCGTGACGCATCACGCCCGTGCCGGGGTCATTCCACAAAACGCGCTCCAGCCGCCGCGCGGCATCGTCTGTGCCGTCGGCGACGATCACCATTCCGCTGTGCTGCGAATAGCCCATGCCGACGCCGCCGCCGTGATGGAGCGATACCCAGGTTGCGCCGCCGGCCGTGTTGAGGAGCGCATTCAGAAGCGGCCAGTCGGACACGACGTCGCTGCCGTCCATCATGCTTTCCGTTTCGCGGTTGGGCGAGGCGACCGAGCCGCTATCCAGATGGTCGCGGCCAATCACGATCGGCGCGCTGACTTCGCCATTCCGCACCATCTCGTTGAACGCGAGGCCGAGCTTGTGGCGCTGGCCAAGGCCAACCCAGCAGATGCGCGCGGGCAGGCCCTGAAAGGCGATGCGCTCCCGAGCCATGTCGAGCCAGCGGTGAAGGTGGGGATCGTCGGGGATCAGTTCCTTCACCCGTCGATCGGTGCGGTAGATGTCCTCCGGATCGCCGGACAGGGCGACCCAGCGGAACGGTCCGATGCCGCGGCAAAAGAGCGGGCGAACGTAAGCGGGAACGAACCCGGGGAAATCGAACGCATGGGTGACGCCCATGTCCTTCGCTTCCTGGCGGATGTTGTTGCCATAATCGAACGTCGGGACGCCCATATCCTTGAACGCGAGCATGGCTTCGACGTGGACCGCGATCGACGCTCGTGCCGCTTCGGCGACGGCGGCGGGGTCGCGCTCGCGCATCTCCTGCCATTTCGCGACCGACCAGCCCGCCGGGCAGTAGCCGTTGGCGGGGTCGTGCGCGCTCGTCTGGTCCGTCAACGCGTCCGGACGAATGCCGCGCCTCAACATCTCCGGCAGGATCTCCGCCGCATTGCCGAGCAGGCCGACGCTGGTCGGCTCCGTAGCGTGTGCGAGGATCTCCAGCGCCTCGTCGATCGTCGCGGCGCGCTTGTCGAGGTATCGCGTTTCCAGCCGCTTCTCGATTCGGCTTTCCTGGCATTCGATGGCGATGCAATGCGCGCCGGCCATCACCGCCGCGAGAGGCTGCGCGCCGCCCATTCCGCCAAGCCCGGCCGTCAGGATCCATTTGCCGTTGAGATCGCCGCCGAAATGCTGGCGACCCATCTCCGCGAAGGTCTCGTAGGTGCCCTGAACGATGCCCTGCGTGCCGATGTAGATCCACGAGCCCGCGGTCATCTGGCCGTACATCATGAGCCCGGCGCGATCGAGCGCGTTGAACGTCTCCCATGTCGCCCACTTCGGCACGATGTTGGAATTGGCGATCAGCACGCGGGCGCATCCTTGTGCGTCGGGAAGACTCCGACGGGCTTGCCCGATTGCACCAGCAGGGTCTGATTTTCCTCCAGTCGCTCGAGCGTCTCGACGATCTTGTCGAAGCACTGCCAATTGCGTGCGGCGCGGCCGATGCCGCCGTAGACGACCAGGCTCTGTGGATCCTCGGCAACCTCGTCGTCGAGATTGTTCATCAGCATCCGGACTGCCGCTTCGGTGGTCCAGCTCTTCGCCACGATCTCGCTTCCGCGGCGGGCGCGGATGCGGCGGCTGTTGTCGCGTCGGTCAGTCAAATCCTACCCCTTCCCCAATCGCCGCCGCTCTAGCGGTTCCGTCGGCTTAGCCCAAGGGCCGGCCTCGATTACGGCCGGCGAGGCGGCTGAATGCCACCATCAACACGCCAGCGATCACGAAAGCGATGGCCAACCCTACTGCGTTCAACGCGGTCCGCGCCGGGCCCAGCTCGGCAAGATTCATGAACGGATAGGGATAGCGCCCATCGATCGATCCACGCACGATGGCGTAAGCAAAATAAGCGAGCGGATAGAGGCTCCAAAGCAAGGAGTGCTGCCAACGCAGGCCGTACTTCGGCGCGATCGCGATCCAGTAAAGAACCGTCATGATCGGCACCGCATAGTGCAGGATCGTATCCGCGATCAGCGCCGCGCCTTCGAGTTGCAGGAGGCCGCGAAGAAGGGTCACATAAACGACGCCGACGAGCCCGATCGCCAGGGTCACGCCGGCATGGATGAAGGAAGACACGCGCCGGTCGAGCGCGACAGCCGTCATGGTGACGGCGACGATCAGGTTCGTCGTGATCGTAAAGAAGCGCAGGATGATCCAGAGCGTCTCGAGCACCGAACCGGAAGTGCCGAATGTTGCGTAGAATTGGATGCCAAGCCCCACCCAGGCGGTTAGGGCAATGATCACGGCGAGAAGCCTAGGCATCTGTCCCCCGAACATCCGACGCTCGGGTCCCGGTAACCCGATCCAGTAGCCGAGTTCCGAGAGATTTTCGATCCGCCAGACGCAGAGATCCGCGGCTTTCCCCGCGGCAATACTCCCGACCTCATGAGCCAGGCCGAGCGCACGAGCCGCGTTGATCGTCATACCCGCCACGGCCTCCTCCGGCGTCAGGCCGAACAAGGTGCAAGCCATATTCATCGTCAGCGTGGGCGACAGCATCGGGGAAGTTCCCGGGTTGCAATCGGTCGCGATTGCAATCGGCACCTTGTGCTTGCGCAGAACCGCCACCGGCGGCTTCCTCGTTTCCTGAAGCGCATAGAAGGCGCCGGGCAAGAGCACGGCCACCGTTCCAGCCTTGGCCATCGCCTTGGCGCCCGCATCGTCGAGATGCTCGAGGTGATCGGCGGACAGTGCCTTGTAGCTGGCGGCGAGCGCGGCGCCGTTCTGGTTCGACAATTGTTCGGCGTGAAGCCGCACCGGCAAGCCGTTGGCGCGCGCCGCATTGAATATGCGTTCGACCTCCTGCGGAGTGAAAGCGATGCTTTCGCAGAAGGCATCGACGCTCGTTGCCAGCCTTTCGCGGGCCGCGCGCGGATCAGCTTGTCCGCGATCATTGCGACATAGTCGTCACGTCGATCCCTGTACTCGGGCGGAAGGGCATGGAGCGCCAGCAACGTCGGGACGATGCGCACCGCCTCGCTGGCGGCTAAGGCCGCGGTGCAGCGAAGCAGGCGGATTTCGCCTTCAACGTCGAGCGCATAACCCGACTTGATTTCCACCGTCGTGACGCCGCCCTTGATCAGCGCGTCGAGGCGATACGCCGCAGACGCCAGAAGCTGATCGGTGGAGGCGGCATGCGTCGCCTTGACCGTCGAGGCGATTCCGCCTCCGGCCTTGGCGATTTCCTCGTAGGTCGCTCCGGCGCGGCGCATGGCATGCTCGTCCGCACGGGTGCCGCCGAAGATCAGGTGCGTGTGGCAATCAACAAGGCCCGGGGTGACCCAGGCGCCGCCGAGCGCGACGACCTCCTTCGCCCTGAAACCGGCCAGCTCGGTGCGCTTGCCGACACGGAGGATCCGGCCGTCCTGAATCGCGATGGCGCCATTTTCGATCAGACCCAGCGGGTTGCCCGGCAAGGGCTCCATGGTGGCGATACGGCAGTCGACAAGGAGGCTGTCCCACATGGCCGTCGCCTTAGGCGACTGCTCTTGCTACGGCAAAGGAATGCGTGGCTGGCCCAACCTTTCCGAGCTTCTCGTGGCACGGGATTCGAACGCGCCCGTTGGCCTCGTGGGGGCGCCACTCGCAGCCGGATCGGTCACGCCGGGTTCCTGCGATCTTGCGCCAGCTTTACTGCGTGAGACACTTCGGAGAATCGGCCGGTACGACATCGAGACCAAGCGCGAAATCTCGACCCGCATCGTCGATCGCGGCGATGTGGAGATCGCCGGAATGACCATCGAGCAGGCGACGGGACCGATCCGCGAGGCCGTGCAGTTCAGCGCGGCGCTTCACGAGTTGACCTTAGTCGTCGGCGGCAACAATGCGGTGACCCGTCCTGCCGTTCTCGGGCTTGGAATGCCGCTGGAAAGAGTCGGCCTCATCACGCTCGACGCCCATTTCGACATGCGCGACACGCACGAGGGATTGAGCAACGGCAACCCGGTTCGCGCTTTGATCAACGATGGGCTTCCCGGCGCGAATATCGCGCAAATCGGACTCGCGGCGTTCGCGAACAGTCGCCGGATGCATGAGGACGCAGTCGCCGCAGGCAATCTCGTCATCACGATTGGCGAAGTCGGCCTCAACGGCGTCCCACGCGCGATCGAGCGGGCGCTAAGCCATGTCGAGCATTGCGAAGCGATCGTCGTCGACTGCGACATCGACGTCATCGACCGCTCGCAACTGCCGGGTGCACCGGGTGCGCGACCCGGTGGGATGGCCGTTGCCGATTTCTTCAACGCAGTGCGTTACCTGGCGTCGCAGCGGAAAGTGCGCGTCATCGACCTCACCGAGTGGGATCCGCCACTCGATACCACCGACCTCAGCGCGCTGACCGCAGCGCGCTGGGTCGCGGAATGCCTTTCCGGCTACGAGCTGCGCTGAGCGTCCGCGGCCTTCCCGCGGCCGATATCGGACATGGTTCGGAACGTGATGGAGAAGCGCAGCTGGTCGCCGGGGACGATCCGATGCTCCCACTCGTGGCGCGCTTCACCGGAAAGTCGATAAGCCGAACGAGGCTCGACCGGCAGGTTGATACGGAGGAAGCCATCCTCCGTCCTTCGCCGGAAGCGGAGGATCGCCGGTGATCCCAGCGAGACGCCGACGACCCGGTCGAACACGCTTCGATCCTTGTGCCACCCGATGCCGGCGCCAGGATCGTATCGCGCGATCAGGGCGTGGGCGATGTCCGCACCCGCCCACGCTGCGGCTCCCTGACAAAGCGGCTCCAACCACCCGGGGATGGGTTCCGCCGGCGCAAAGCTGGCGTCGTCGAAATCGTAGCGCCAGCCGAAGCTCTGTGTCTTCCGATTGCCGGTCCAGCCGTGGAAGCGGAATGGCGCGAGGTCCATTCGCTCAACCTCCGCCAACAGCGCGGCTTCCTCGTCCCGGGTGACGAAATCCGGCCGATAGTCCAGACCGTCGATCAGTGGAGCGGCGAACAGGTCCGCCTGGGTCACGACCCGAATAGCTCCGCGATTTCGGACGGCCGCAGCTCGGGCGCGAGCTGCTCGAACGTGCACTGCTTGGGAGCCTTGTCCGGCCGCCAGCGCAGCAGCGCGGTGCCGTGGCGGAAACGCCGTCCCGTGACCTGATCGTAGCGGACTTCGACGACCAGCTTCGGCTTCAGCGGCTCCCACTGCCCGCTGCGCTCGGTACTCCATCGGCTTGGGCCACCGGGCGCGTTGCCCGTGAATCCAGGCGGCTTGATCAGTGCTTCCAGCGTCCTGGTCAGCTCGGGGCGCTCCTTGGCGGGAATTGCAGACGTGAAGCCCACATGATGAAGCAAGCGCTCGTCGTCATAGAGGCCGAGCAGCAAGGAGCCGACCTCGTGCTTCTTTTCGGCGTATCGGAAACCACCGACGACGCAGTCCGCGGTCCGTAGCTGCTTCACCTTGATCATCGCACGCTCGCCGAAGCGGTAGGGTTGGTCGAGGCGCTTCGCGACGACACCGTCCAACGCCCCTCCGCTCCGCTTCAGCCAGCCCGCCGCGACGTCCCGATCGGTCGTCGCCGGGGACAACAGCAAACCGTCAACCGCGTTCACCCTGAAGAAACGTTCGAGCGCCTGCCGCCGTCCGGAGAGAGGGTTGTCGTCAACGGACCTCCCTCCCGCTTCGAGGATGTCGAACAGCATCAACAATGCCGGCGTCTCCTGCGCAAGCTTGCGGACCCGGCTTTCGGCGGGATGCAACCGCATCTGCAGGGCCTCGAAGTCGAGGCGGTCCTGGAGCGGAATGATCAGCTCACCGTCGAGTGTGAACCGGTCGGCCGCGACCTTCCCGAGCGTTTCTAGCACTTCGGGAAAATAGCGGCCGAGTGGCTTGCCGGACCGGGAGATCATTTCCACAGTCCCGCCGTCTCGGCGCGCGATGCACCGGAAGCCGTCCCATTTCGGCTCGTACTGCCAGCCTTCGCCTTCGGGCAATTCCGCGGCGAGCAGGGCTTCCATGGGTGCCGGGACTGACGAGGCTTTTGCCATTCGTAGATAATCGCCACGCCTTCGCAGTCGTTCCCATTGCGCTTGCACGTCGTGAGGTTACGTTGCCGTTCCGAACTGGGGAGGCAGCATGGCATTCGACCCGAACGTGGCGACGGCGCGATATATCGACAGCCTCGGACCCACAGCGCTTCAGAAGGCGCACGACTACACCGTCGGCAAGGAATGGATGCTGCTCTGGGCGCTCGTCGTGTCGGCGGTGGTGACCTGGCTGATCGTTCGATGGGGGATCCTCGACGCAATCGACCGCCGACTTCCGGAGCGAAGACAGAACCTACGGGCGTTCGTGCTCAGCTTCATCTTCCTGATCGTCTCGGGCGTGCTCAGCCTGCCGTGGACGATCTACGACGATTGGTGGCGCGAGACCGGCTATGGGCGGACCAGCCAGCCGTTCGCCGACTGGCTCGGGCAGAATGCGCTTTCGGCCGCAATTACGTCGCTCGTCCTCGCTGCCTTCATGATCGGCGTTTACTGGCTGATCCGGCGCGCGGGAAAGCGTTGGTGGATCTGGTCGGGCGCGCTGACCGCGGCGGTCATGGCCTTCGTCATGCTGCTCTCGCCCGTACTGATCGAGCCCTTGTTCAATAAATATGAGCCGGTCCCGCCCGGCCAAGTTCGCGACACGGTCGTGGAGATGGCCAAGCGTGCCGAAATCCCCCGGACAAGGTCTTCATGTTCGACGGATCGCGCCAGTCGAACAACTTCACCGCCAATGCCGGCGGAGTCGGGAGCACGGCACGGGTCGCGATCTCCGACGTCGCGCTCAAGAGTGCCTCGATCGATGAGGTGAAGGCCGTGACCGGTCACGAGATCGGACATTACGTCCTCAAGCATACCTGGTCGGGGATTCTGTTCTTCGCGGTCCTGGCGATGGTGCTCTTCTGGCTCGCAGAAAAGCTCTACCCGCGCTTTGCCCGGGCGTTTGGGTCGGACGCCAAAATCGATGACCCTCGCGGGGTGCCGGTGCTGTTCTTCCTCATCTCGGTTTTTGCCGTCGCCGCGTCGCCCTTCATCAACACGTTCGGCCGGACGCTGGAAACGCAGGCCGACATGTATTCGCTGGAGACGGAGAACCGCCCGGACGCCCTCGCCAGCGCGCTCGTGAAAACGGCCGAGTATCGCTATCCCGACCCAATGCGGTCGAGGAGTTCGTGTTCTACGATCACCCTTCCGTCGAACGGCGGGTCCGGGTGGCAATGGAATGGAAGGCCGCGCATCCGGACCCGGCCGCTGCGAAGTGACCAAGCGGCTGAGGTGACCTAGAGGCCCTGGCCTCCGGAGACCTCGATCCTTTGGCCGGTCACCCAGCCGGTTTCTCCAACGAGCAAAGCGGTAATCGCACCGCCGACATCGTCGGGCAGGCCGACGCGGCCCATCGCCGTGTTGGCCGCGACCTGCTTGTTGATCTCTGGATTGTCGCGGACGCGCCCGCCTCCAAAGTCGGTCTCGATCGCGCCGGGCGCGATCGCATTTACCGCGATGCGGCGCGGACCGAGCTCCTTGGCAAGATAGCGCGTCAGCACTTCGACGGCGCCCTTGAGCGAGCCGTAGATCGAAGCGCCGGGATAGGCGAAGCGGGCGAGGCCGGAGGACAAGTTCACGATCTTGCCGCCATCGACAATCGACGGCAGCAGCTTCTGCGTCAGGAAGAACACGCCCTTGAAGTGGATGTTGGTGAGCCGATCGAAGTCCGCTTCCGTTGCTTCGGCGAAGGGGACGTGAAGGCCGATGCCGGCGTTGTTGACGAGATAGTCGATCGTCTCGCGGTCCCAGTTCTCCTTGAGCACTTCACGGAGTTGAGAGGCGAATGCGTCGAAGGTGACGGCGTCGCCGGTGTCGAGCTGCAGGGCGACCGCCTTCCGGCCGAGGTCCACGATTTCCGCAACGGCTGCGTCGGCTTCGGCATTGTTCGAATGGTAGGTGAGCACGACATTGACGCCGGCGCGGGCGAGGTGGACGGCGGTGTTGCGGCCAAGGCCGCGGCTGCCGCCGGTGATGAGTGCGATCTTCGGGATTGGTCGGGCATGGCGATCCTTCCAGGAGGGAAGTCGTCACGTAAGAAACGCCAGCCCAAACTTCACGTGCCGCGGGCACAAAAAAAAGCCGCCCGAAGGCGGCTGATGTGTTGGTTGCGGGGGTAGGATTTGAACCTACGACCTTCAGGTTATGAGCCTGATCCGAGCGGTTTTCACAACTATTTGAATCAGGCTCCAAAACTCGGCTAACGTGCTGATTATACGGAGATTTCCTGATGCCAAGAGATGCCAACTTCGGACATTCAGTGTCAACAATATGCCAGCTGAGTACGGACACAGCGCGGACACAGAGAAGTCAGCGCAAATTGGATGATCGATTCGTTCGTGAATGCGAGCCGCCAGTTCAAGGCAATCGGATTTCCTATGACAGTCGCCTGTCGGGCTTCGGGCTACGGGCTACGGGTCACAGCTGGTGGCGCTCGCTCGTTTGTCTTCAACTATCGGATAAAGGGCCGGGAGCGCCGCATCACGATAGGCCAATATCCAGCCTGGTCCGCTCTCGCGGCTCGGAAGCAGGCCGAGCATCTACGCCGCCAGGTCGATATCGGCCTCGACCCGTTGGACGGCCGTATCGCGGAGAGGGAAGCGCCCACAGTTCGGGCGTTATATGTCCGATACGAAGAAGAGCACCTGCCGACTAAGGCGCCTCGGTCAGCGGCAGATGATCGCGGGATGTGGAAGAACGATATTCTTCCCGCGCTCGGTGCAAAGAAGGTTGCTGATCTGCGCCCGCAGGACTGCGACGCGTTACATCGCACTATCAGCCACACGCGGCCGATCCGCGCAAATCGAGTAAATGAGGTCCTCAGGAAAGCTCTGAACCTGTCGATCAGGTGGGGCTGGATCGAGCGCAATCCCGCGACCGGCGTGCGCAGAAACCCGGAGCCGAAGAGACACCGTTATCTTGACCGGGAAGAGGTTGGGCGGCTGATCGACGCACTCAACAAGCACTCTGAACGAACATCGTCCGACGCGATCCTATTCATGCTCCTGACCGGCTGCCGAAAGAGCGAAGCACTGAATGCCACCTGGTCCCAGTTCGACCTTGGCAATCAAGTCTGGACCAAACCAAGCGCTGAAACCAAACAGCGCCGCGAGCACCGTGTTCCCTATTCTTCTGCTGCGGCGTCGATCCTCAAGCGCAGGTCTGGGTCTGCTGGCCAGCAAGTGTTTGCCGGCAGCACCGGTGGGGCGTTACAGGACGTTCGCCGAACGTGGGCTGCCGTATCTAAGTCTGCTGGTCTTCAAAGTGTTCGGCTCCACGACTTGCGTCACACCTTCGCCAGTTTGGTCGCATCATCCGGACAATCGCTAATGGTTGTCGGCGAGCTCCTTGGGCATTCGACTCCGCAAACTACGAAGCGATATGCGCACCTCTACGACGATGCTCTCCGAAGCGCGTCGGAGGGCGTCTCGCGGTCACTACGGACGCAGAGGAAGCGCCGCAGGAAACTCAAGGGCTAGCGGCAGGAATGGGTGGAAAGTTGCCATTCCTTAGCGAATAAGATGCTGAGCGATGGCCTCGCCGACTAGCGAGCTAGCAATCGCCGCTCCACGTAAATCTGCGCCGCCATTTAGGGCGTTGCTCGCAGCATCAATGTCTGCGCTGCTTTCGGCAACGCGCTTGTAGACTTCATGGTCCACCAAGGCCCTGCGGCGGTGCTTGCGCGCAAATCTCAGCGCGGCAACGTATTCGAGCTGCCGCATTAGATCAGCCCTCACCATTGCACCGCCCGGCTCAGTGGCCGTCACCTCCCTGACGAAGGTGCGAACTCCCAAGTCCTCGAGAACTGGGCGGCTAAATGCGATTGGTAGAAGCGCCGCCAACCGATGAGCTTGACCCTCGCCAAATCCATTGGCCCGAAGACACGCTATCTGATGATCTCCCGACAGGCCCAACGTGCGAGCGAGTATCTCCGCAGCTTCAATGAGCCTTTGGTCGGAAATCGCGGAGCGCCTCGGCCAGATCGTCACGCCGCCAGCGTATGGCTCGGATCAGGCCTCCGCAATGGGGTCGAGGCTAATGGCAGGAATGGGTCGAAAGCGGACTCTAGCAATAAGCTAGATACCAAGGTCATATCGGTTGACCGTCCGAGCGAGTTTGTCGCCGATGCGCGACGGGGAGTTCGAGACTTCCCGCGCTAATTCGTCGCCAATGCTGAGCGCGAACGCACGAAGTTGGGGGAATTGCACACCCCGCAGCGCGGCGCGATTGACCATCAGGCCAAGCATTTGGCGCGCCAGAAGGTCGTTTAGCGCGTCCTTCTGGACGCTCTTCACCAAGTCGGGGTCCGCCCACTGCCGCATTTCGAATAGGTCTGTTTGGACTTCGTCGACTACGCGGTTCCAAAGCTCGCTGTTCGGCCACCTCGACCGATTGGAGTCTCTGGTGGGCTGGGCGTGGCGAATGGCCTCAATCGAAGCGGCAAACATGTCTCCGAGCCGATTGTCTAAGTCGGACCATGTGCGAATATTCCAGCGCTCCTTCAGGTAATGCTTTCCAGCCCGGACTTCGACACGCCAAATTCGGCTTTCGGTCGGATCGTCCTGCTTCAATGGAGGTTCTCCCGAGCGCGCCCTTGAGGCGTTCCAGATTTCCCACCAGCCGACCTTATGCTTCGCGATCACGTCAGCCCGTTTGTCGTAGATGATGATTTGGCGACCAGGCATCTTTCCGACAGTAACGGATGTTACGCGAACCGAGCGGCCGTGAACCACTACTTCGGGCAACTGCTCAGAGTGCTCGGCCCAACCAGCGTTGGAGTGCATTACGAAGTGCTCTGGAACGAGGACGAACTCAGGCGCTAAGAAGTCCATCGCGTAATCGACACGGCTGAGACTCTCGCCGCCGGGGACTAGATCAACCTCAAGCGCCCTAAGTGTATCATACAGCTGAGCGCGAGCGCCACCGAGACCGTTCAGCGCGAGATTGAAAGACGCGCATGACACCCGGACGCCCCAGGGATCCCGTGCATTGGGCTTCTTGAAGAACCAAGTGGCTCCTAATGGCCTGTGCTCGCGGTGAAGGCGTACCCTCCTCGCGAGCCGGTTTCATTGACCTCCAATTTTAGGTCGTTCCAGAACAGCACTGTCGGCGCATTGGATTTTTGCGCGTGCTCCTTCGCTGCCTCGAGCTCTTCCAAAAAGGCGGCGCTAATTTGCCCCTGGAGACTGAGATCGAGCCCGTCGAAACCACGATACAGGAGCTCCATCAGACGGACCCTCCAATGTATTTCTGGAGGGGGTGCTACAAAGACCCCCTCTATCACGGCGATCCGAGGCGCCAGGTGCGCTCCTCGCTGCCGCTGCGGTGCGCCTTGGCGCCTCACGAGAATGTTCTCGGCGGAGTGACGATGTTTTGAGAAACCCACTCGTGTACCAATGCGCGTGGGTAGAGAATCCTGCCTCTGCTTTTGTGGTATCGCGGCCCGCTTCCTTCGGCGCGCATCCGAGCCAGGGTTCGGTCGCTGCAACGCAGGAGGTCGGCGACCTCCGGCGGCAATAGATATTCGTGGTCAGCCGAGTGCGTGGCCATCCCAGGGTCTCCAGAACTAGCGGGGAGCCGGTCCCGCCAGACGACGGGACAGCTCGCCCTTGATTGAAGGGATGCGAGGGAAAGTTCGTTCTGCTGCTGAGTTCGCTAGTCTGGTAGCTAGTCTATGACGGGGCTCTTCACCCGAATATCACTACTTCCCGCTCCGGGGACATCTTTGGCTCTCGGCCCTGAGGTGCGTCAAACGATCTGTAGCTAAAAAAAGTGCCTGAATGCAGGTCTTTCTCTCTCGCCGGTCGAAGCTGTCTATTTTTTTCCTATTCGGCAAGTGGCAAAATCGCCGTCTGCATTCTTTGGCTGCCAATGGCGTGTTTTGGCAGCGTTGCGTCTCGCTCCGGTCGGTCCGCAAGCGGACCCTCAGCTAACTGCACAATTGGGATCACCGAAAAGCCCTAATGGCAGGTTTCGACCCATTGCAGACGCTGCTCGAAGCGTTCAATTCAAACCTATGCAAACCGTAGAGCAAGCAGTCGTTGGGCTGTGGAGCGCAAGACGGAGAAGCGTCCGATTTTGCTCACAGATCGGTTGAGTGAAGATCTGTGGCTCGACGGAATGGAGATCGCAGACATTGCTCTCCAGCTTGAGGCAGAGCTGGGCCGCAAACCGTCAGCTGAAGCATACAGCCGCGTGTTCACAGTTAGCGATTTCGTAGCGGCTTTCGAAGAAGCTCCCTCACTGCGCTGATGGCAACTTTCCACCCAAACCCGCCACTAGGCGATCCGTCGTGGCTGACCATTGCAGCCCTCGTATCACCCGCTAGAATATCCGAATGTTCCGCTGGCAGGGCCGCACAGTCGCCGTCGCGCTGATCCTCTCCGGCCTCTGGTTTCTCTCTCAACCGCAGTACGCTTCGACCGAAACCTCAGTCGCGGAAGTGCGAGGCTGGGTTCTGCTAGTTTTAGGCGTGGTATATTTCGTGGCCGAGTATCGGCTGAAGGCGAAAGCTGATCAGCGCGCAGATCGCGCAGAGGCGAGAGAGATCGAACTACATCGCCGCCGCATGGATGATCGAGACTAACAGCCGTGGAGGCTCCGTATCGCGGACACCGCGCGGACACGACTATCTTGGCAGAGCCCCCTGCTAAGGGTAAGCTGTTGAAACTGTTGGTTGCGGGGGTAGGATTTGAACCTACGACCTTCAGGTTATGAGCCTGACGAGCTACCGGGCTGCTCCACCCCGCGCCAACTTTGCTGAGCCGCTCGACGGCACGCTTGGTGCGTGACGACGCGTAGCTCAAAAGCACAAAGCCGCCGCGGGCGATTGCCCCCAGCGGCCTTGATAACATTATGAATGGGTCACTTCCGCACACCGCCAGCAAAGCCTGGCGACGACCTACTCTTCCACTGCTTAAGCAGTAGTACCATCGGCGCTGTCCGGTTTCACGGCCGAGTTCGGGATGGGATCGGGTGGGTCACGGACGCTATGGTCACCAAGCTATGGTGACGGTGCGTGGAAGTTCTAGAAACCGTGCATGTATCCAGCTGTGTTCGACCGGCCTTCGCAGGCCTGTCGATGATGGTGTGGATCCATCAAGCGCGAATAGGACAATTAGGACCGGTTAGCTCCATGCGTTACCGCACTTCCACACCCGGCCTATCAAGGTCGTGGTCTTCGACCGTCCTGAGATATCTTATCTTGAGGGAGGCTTCCCGCTTAGATGCTTTCAGCGGTTATCCCGTCCATGCATAGCTACCCTGCTGCGCGGCTGGCGCCACGACAGGTCCACCAGAGGCATGTTCAACCCGGTCCTCTCGTACTAGGGTCAACTCCTCTCAAATATCGACGCCCACGGCAGATAGGGACCAAACTGTCTCGCGACGTTCTGAACCCAGCTCACGTACCACTTTAATTGGCGAACAGCCAAACCCTTGGGACCTGCTCCAGCCCCAGGATGTGATGAGCCGACATCGAGGTGCCAAACAACCCCGTCGATATGAGCTCTTGGGGTTATCAGCCTGTTATCCCCGGCGTACCTTTTATCCGTTGAGCGATGGCCCTTCCACGAGGGACCACCGGATCACTATGACCGACTTTCGTCTCTGCTCGACTTGTCAGTCTCGCAGTCAGGCGGGCTTATGCCATTGCACTCTAACAGACGGTTTCCAACCGTCCTGAGCCCACCATCGCGCGCCTCCGTTACTCTTTAGGAGGCGACCGCCCCAGTCAAACTACCCGCCACAGAGGGTCCCTGCGCCGGCTAACGGCGCGAGGTTAGACTGTAGAAAACAACAGGGTGGTATTTCACAGGTGGCTCCACCCAAGCTGGCGCCTGGGCTTCAAAGCCTCCCACCTATTCTACACAATTGTTTCCCACAGCCACTCTGAAGCTGCAGTAAAGGTGCACGGGGTCTTTCCGTCTAACCGCGGGTACTCCGCATCTTCACGGAGAATTCAATTTCGCTGAGCAGGTGTTGGAGACAGTGGGGAAGTCGTTACGCCATTCGTGCAGGTCGGAACTTACCCGACAAGGAATTTCGCTACCTTAGGACCGTTATAGTTACGGCCGCCGTTTACCTGGGCTTCAATTCGGAGCTTGCACTCCTCCTCTTAACCTTCAGGCACCGGGCAGGCGTCAGACCCTATACGTCGTCTTGAAGCCGACTTAGCAGAGCCCTGTGTTTTTGTTAAACAGTCGCTACCCCCTGGCCTGTGCCCCTCAAAATGCTTGCGCACAATGAGGGCCTCCTTCTTCCGAAGGTACGGAGGCAATTTGCCGAGTTCCTTCAACACCCTTCTCTCAAGCGCCTTGGTATACTCTACCTGACCACCTGTGTCGGTTTCGGGTACGGTCTATACGGTGGGCTATTTCCTGGGACCCCTTCACCGCCAGTACCAATCCAATAAGGACTGACGATTTACGGGATCCGTCACACACCACCAGGCTGCGGAATATTAACCGCATTCCCATCGACTACCCCTTCGGGCTCGTCTTAGGGCCGGCTCACCCTGCTCAGATTAGCTTTAAGCAGGAACCCTTGGTCTTTCGGCGAGAGGGCATCTCACCCTCTTTATCGCTACTCATGTCAGCATTCGCACTTCCGATACCTCCACGGTCGGTTACCCTTCCGCTTCATCAGCCTACGGAACGCTCCGCTACCGCGTGCAGTAAACTGCACACCCTAAGCTTCGGTGCATATCTTTAGCCCCGGTACATCTTCGCCGCAGGAACCCTTATTTAGACCAGTGAGCTGTTACGCTTTCTTTAAAGGATGGCTGCTTCTAAGCCAACCTCCTGGTTGTTTTGGGATTCCCACATGCTTTCCCACTTAGATATGACTTGGGACCTTAGCTGTAGGTTAGGGCTGTTTCCCTTTTGACGACGGACCTTAGCACCCGCCGTCTGTCTCCCGGACTATACTCTGTGGTATTCGGAGTTTGGTTAGGTTTGGTAGATCTCGCGACCCCCTAGCCCATCCAGTGCTCTACCCCACAGGAAAACATCCGAGGCACTACCTCAATAGTTTTCGCGGAGAACCAGCTATTTCCCGGCTTGATTGGCCTTTCACCCCTAAACACAACTCATCCGGTACCTTTTCAACGGTAATCGGTTCGAGCCTCCAGTGCGTGTTACCGCACCTTCACTCTGGTCATGCCTAGATCGCCGGGTTTCGGGTCTAATGCATCAAACTAAATCGCCCTATTCAGACTCGCTTTCGCTGCGCCTACACCTAACGGCTTAAGCTTGCTTGATACATTAAGTCACTGACCCATTATGCAAGAGGTACGCGGTCAGATCTCAAGGATCCTCCCACTGCTTGTAGGCAACCGGTTTCAGGTACTGTTTCACTCCCCTAATCGGGGTGCTTTTCACCTTTCCCTCACGGTACTAGTTCACTATCGGTCATACACGAGTATTTAGGCTTGGAGGGTGGTCCCCCATGTTCAGACAGGATTACACGTGTCCCGCCCTACTCGAGTCCTGTTTGATTGTTTTCGCATACGGGCTGTCACCCGCTATGGCGCTACTTTCCAATAGCTTCTGCTAACTAACAAACAGGCACTGGCCTGGTCCGCTTTCGCTCGCCACTACTTACGGAATCTCGGTTGATGTCTTTTCCTCCGGTTACTGAGATGTTTCAGTTCACCGGGTTCGCTTCACTAAGCCTATTTTATTCAGCAGAGTGATATCCTTCCTATTTATCCCCAATCGAGATGAACTCGACTGAGAGTAAATAGTGAGGATGGGTTTCCCCATTCGGAAATCTGCGGGTCAAAGGTTGCTCACACCTCACCGCAGCTTATCGCAGCGTGCCACGTCCTTCATCGCCTGTGTATGCCAAGGCATCCACCAATTGCCCTTACCTCACGCTTGAGAATCCACACCACCATCGACAGGCCTGCTTGCATTACACAGGCGTCAATTTGTCGGTGATACGGTTGATCGTCCAAATAAC
>NZ_CP060780.1:1065000-2880004 GCF_014489495.1 Sphingomonas daechungensis
GAGGAGCGCTTGAGAGCGTTGCTATTCGAAGAACGAAAGGCCGGAGCGATTCGCTGAGTGCGGAAATAGCCGTAGAGCAGGACGGCGCAAGTGATTCGTTTCGAATTGCGACGAAACGAGTGCTCAGGCGCTCTGAATATACTCGCGCATGGCTGCAGCTTCGCTCTCGATCCGCTCGATCCGATGCTTCACGAGGTCGCCGATCGAAACGATGCCCACGAGCCGGCCGCCGGAGACCACCGGGAGATGACGAACCCGGCGCTGCGTGATGAGCGCGAGCGCACTGAGGATCGGCGTCGATGGGTCAACGGTAATCGCCGGCGAGCTCATCACCCGGCTGATCGGCCAGTCCAGCACTTCCGCGCCGTGGTCCCTGAGGCAGTAGATGACGTCGCGTTCCGACATGACCCCAGCCACGATGTCGCCGTCGACGACCGGCAAGGCGCCGATCCGTCTTTCGCCGAGGACCCTGACGGCATCGGCCACAGTGTCGTTGGCGCCAATGGTGGCGACGTCGCTTCCTTTATCGCCCAGGATCGTTTGCACGTTCATTGCAACCTCCGACTCCTCGCACAGGTGCAAGCCTTGATAGTCCCACTTCGCGAGGCCAAAGGAAAGGCCATGCCCCGTCCGGACCCTGTTTCCGACCGACGATTGTCGGTGCTCAAGAAGTTTCGCCGGATCATGAAATGGATGGCCCTCTTCTCCATCATAGTGGCGGCGATCGCCGTCCTGCTGGTGATCCGCGGCGAGAAAGGCATTCAGATCCACATGATGATCGCGACGGCGCTGGGGGCCGGGCTGTCCGTACTCCTCGCGGGCGCACTGATGAGCCTGGTCTTCATCAGCGCGGACACCGGTCACGACGATCACGCCAATACCTATGAAGAGGAAAAGGACATTTGACCGATAAGAGCCGCGAACCCGTCCTGCGCGTCGTCCCGGGCCCAAGCGACATCAACGCAAATGGTCACATCTTCGGTGGCTGGGTGCTTAGCCAGATGGATATCGCAGGCGGCATTACGGCATCGCGTAGGGCGAACGGACCTGTGGCCACGGTCGCGATCGAGCGGATGGAGTTCATCGCCCCGATCCACTTGCGCGACCTCATCTCCGTCTATGCGGAGGTCGAACGCGTCGGCCGGACCTCGATGGGGGTCCGGATCGAGGTCGTCGCCAGCCGCGATCGCGGTGCGACCGAAGTGAAGGTCACCGAGGGCGTCTTCACCTTCGTCGCGCTCGACGAGACGCACCGCCCAAGGGCCGTCGACAATCTCGAATGAAAAAATGACCCCCTCGCCGTACATCCGGGCGAGGGGTCTGCCTTTCGGTTCCGGGGAGTGGAATAGGAAAGGCGACTAGAACTCGACTTGGGCGCGGGCGGCGAAGGTATCGACGCCGAAGCTGCGCTTGTCCGCTGGCTTGCCCGGATCGACCAGGCCCAGCGCACGAGGCCCGCCGGTCACGTTGAGGTGGCCGTACTGGGCAACGAAGCGAACCCAATCGACTGGGTTCCAGATCAGGCTGGCCTGGAGGCCAAGCTGCTTGCCGCCGTTGACGTAATAAGGCGCAGAGAAGGCCAGGCCCGTCGTGGGAGCATTGGCGACGCGGTCGCTGAGATCGACATAGTCGACGCGGCCGTTGAGCTGCAGCGCGCCCCAGCCGCCGTCGTTCCACGGATGGACGACCTTGGTTCGATCCCACTTGCCGCCCTTGTAAGCGCGGGTTTCACCCGTGAAGAAATATCCCAGCTCAAAGTAGCCGCCCAGAACGAGGGGTCGCCATTGAGGGCGGTGCCCGTGGCGGTGTCGTTATTGTTCGGATTGGCGTTGTTGGCCGCCAGTTCCGCCGCTGTGTAGGTGCCGCGCACCCACACCTTCTGCGCTTCGGCGGCGAAGTGCAGACTCTTGTGGACTGCCGCGAATTCGGCGCCGAGCGTGTCATCGCCCTTCGACGCCAGCGTACCGGTATCGATGAAGCGCTGGTCGGTGATCTGGGTCAGCGGACGCGTGCGATACTGCTGACCGAGCGCCTCGCGGTTGTTCGAACGGTGCTGGAAGTTCGCGCCGATGTGAAGGCGGGTCGATCCCAGCGTTGGCGTATAGAGTGCGCGCAACGAAGCCTGCCAACCTGTCCGGGTAAAGGTGGCATCGTTGATCGGCGTCGAGAAGATGCCGGCCTGGATGAGATAGCTGTCAGTCGCCTTGTCCGAAAACTGCAGGCCGACGCCGAGGCGGCGGTTGTAGTTGAATGCATCCGTGAACGAGGCGCGCTCCATCATGCTTCCGAGGCGCGAGCTCGTCATCGTTTCGAGGCTTGAATAAGGATAGAAGTTACCGACCGAGACCTGCAGCGGCGCCTTTTGGAAGTCGTAGGTGAGGATGATGTCCTCGTAATCGACCGTGCCCTGGGCAAAGTTGAACTCGACTTTGTAGCCGAACCGGCCCGGAAGCGTTCCCTCGGCGCCGAACACGAGCCGGCGGGCACGCGTATTCCAGCCAAGGTTCGCGAAGTTGAGGCCGCTGACCGTGCCGCGGCGCTCGTTGCCATCCGGGAAGCCGACATAGCCGGCGTCGAACTGCGCGAAGCCCTTGGGTTTGAAGGTGAAGCCGGCTTCCTTGTCCGCAAATTCCGGCGCGCCCTTCCAAGTCGGAATGGCCTTCGCCTGCTGCGTCTTCACGCCTTCCAGTGCGTCCTGGAGCGCCTCGACCTGCGCTTGGAGCAGCTCGATCTTGGCCTGCAGGTCGTCGACCTGGTTGGTGCCGGCAATCGTCGCATCAGCCGTTGCGTCCGACGCGTCCGGCTCAGTCTGCTCAGGCTGCGCTGCGGGCGCGTCCTGGGCTGCGGCATGGGCGGGCGCCGAGGCAATAGCAGTACCGGCCAAGAGCGCGGCGATTACAAACTTGCGAGTCATTCTATTCCCTTTCCCCCGCCCCTTTGTCTGGAGGCCTTCGCCGGCCCCGAAGGACCGGCGATTACTGGTCACTTTGAGTGCTGGCTTGGCTACTTCAGGCTGGCGAAGTTCAGCGGAGCGAGCTGACGAGCGGCCTGCTGGCTGCGCGCACGGACTGCATTCGGAGCAGCGATCATGCCGGCCTGGCGAAGATAGCCCTGCGGACCGAAGGCGCTTTCCTTGGTGAACTCGGCAACGAAGGCTCGGATCGCCGGGATGGCCCCAACGTGTGCGTTCTTGACGTAGACATAGAGCGGACGAGCACCCGGATACTTGAACGAGCTGATCGTATCGTAGCTCGGCGCGACGCCGTTGATAGCGATGCCCTTCAGGAGGTTCGTGTTCTCCTCGAGGTAGGAATAGCCGAAAACACCGACGGTGCCGGGATTCGCTTCGAGCTTCTGAACGATCAGATTATCGTTCTCGCCGGCTTCGATGAATGCGCCGTCTTCGCGCATGCCGGTGCAGATTGCCTTGTACTTGCCTTCGTCGGCCTTCTTGACGGCGGCCATGCCCGGATTGCTGTCGCAGCCGGCGGTCATGATCAGCTCACCGAAGGCGTCGCGCGTACCCGACGTCGGCGGCGGGCCGTAAACCCGGATCGGAAGCGCCGGCAGCTTGCCGTTGACGTCCTTCCAGGTCTTGGCGCGGTTCGGTTTCCCAAACGGAGTCTTGGCGAGCGCGAGGTAGATGTCGCGCGGGGTAAGATTCGCAAGCGGCGTCCGCTTGGAGGTCGCCAGCGAGATGCCGTCGATGCCGACCTGGATCTCGGTGATCTTGGTCACGCCATTCGCGGCGCAGAGCTTGGCCTCGGACGCCTTCATCCGGCGCGAAGCATTCTCGACATCGGGAAAGCGCTCGCCGACACCGGCGCAGAACAGCTTCATCCCGGCGCCCGTGCCGGTCGACTCGATGATCGGCGCGCCAAGGCGCGGGTTGGCTCGAGCGACTCGCTCGGCAACCTGCTTGGCGAACGGATAGACCGTCGAAGAACCGACGGCGCGCATCTGGGTACGGGCATCAGCGGCAGTGCTGACGGTGGTTGCGGCGATCGCCACTCCGGCCAGAGCCAAAAGCTTGGAAGACATCTTGGAAATACCCCTTGGATTCGCCGGCGCTACCGCCCCGGCAGACTCTCTCTAGGGGGCGTCACGACTCCAAAATGACCGCTTGGTTGCAGTTTCGTGACGGCGATTTCAGGCTTCCGCGTCGAGTGAATAGCCAGCCGAACGAACGGTTCGGATGATATCCTTGCGGCCACCGTCGTTGAGGGCCTTGCGCAGGCGGCGAACGTGGACGTCGACGGTCCGCAGGTCGATGTCCGGATCGTGCGACCAGACCGAGTCCAGAAGACGCTCGCGTGAGAAGACGCGCCCGGGATTTTCGAGGAAGTGCCTGAGAAGGCGGAATTCGGTCGGCCCGAGAGAGACCGGCTTGCCGCTGCGGCGAACGCGATGGGAAGAGACATCCATCTCGACATCGTCATACCCGAGCTGCTCCGCCGCAAGCGCCGGGCGCACCCGACGCAGAACCGCCCCAACGCGGGCAACCAGCTCGCGCGGGCTGAACGGCTTGGTCACGTAATCGTCGGCACCCGTCTCAAGGCCGCGAATGCGATCGCTTTCCTCGCCGCGGGCGGTGAGCATGATGATCGGGACATTTGCGGTCTCGGAGCGGCGCCGAAGCCGGCGGCAGACTTCAAGCCCCAGGATGCCTTCGATCATCCAGTCGAGAACGATCACGTCGGGCACTTCTTCGGCGGCCATCAGCAGTGCCTCTTCGCCGTCGCCAGTCCGGCGAACGTCGAAGTCTTCACGCTCGAAATGCCAGATGAGAAGCTCCGCGAGCGCCCGGTCGTCCTCGACTAGCAGCAGCTTCTTGCGGGTCATGTCGTCTTCCGGCGCCGTTTCTTAGTCGGTTCGACCATGTGGTCTCCTGTCGCGGCATAATAGACCATTTCGGCAATATTGGTTGCGTGATCGCCGACCCGCTCGAGGTTCTTGGCGACAAAGAGCAGGTGCGCCGACTGGCCGATATTGTGCGGGTTCTCCATCATGTGCGTCAGCAGGGTGCGGAAGATGGAGTCGTAGAAATCGTCCACGGCCTGGTCGCGCTCGCAGACCCGGACCGCCGCCTTGGCATCGCGCTCGACGAAGGCGCGGAGGACGTCGGTAACCATGTCGGTCGCGATCCGCGCCATCTCCGGGAGGAGGGACACCGGTTCGATGTCACTGCTGCCTTCCAGCAGCGGAACACGCTTCGCGATGTTCTTTGCGTAGTCGCCAATACGCTCGACGACACCCGAGATCTTCAGGGCTGCGACTGCGTCGCGAAGATCGCCCGCCATCGGCGCACGAAGCGCGATCAGCTGGACGACCCGCTTCTCCGTCTCGATCTCTAGCCGGTCGATCTCCTTGTCCCGCTCGACGACGCGGAGCGCGCCTTCCGTGTCGCGCTCGATCAGGCATCGCATGGACTCGCGGATGGCCGACTGGGCGAGCTGGCCCATTTCGCTGATCAAGCCGCGCAGGCGATCGATATCTTCGTCAAAAGCCTTGAGCGTATGGCCGGTCTGCTGCTGCATTATCCTGCTCCGATCAGCCGTAGCGGCCCGTGATATAGTCCTGGGTGCGCTGCTCGCGCGGATTTGTGAACATCTCGCTGGTCTTGCCGTATTCGACCATCTCACCGAGGTGGAAGAAGGCCGTCCGCTGCGAAACGCGCGCCGCCTGCTGCATGTTGTGCGTGACGATCGCGATGGCGTAGCGGCCGCGAAGCTCGTGAATCAGCTCCTCGATACGCGCAGTGGCAATCGGGTCCAGCGCGGAGCAGGGTTCGTCCATCAAGATAACTTCCGGATCGACCGCGATCGCGCGAGCGATGCACAGGCGTTGCTGCTGGCCGCCCGACAGGGCCGTGCCGCTTTCGTGAAGCCGGTCCTTGACCTCGTCCCACAGCCCGGCGCGCTTCAGCGACTTCTCGACCGTTTCGTCGAGCTCCGCCCGGGACGACGTCAGCCCGTGGATCCGAGGTCCGTAGGCGACATTCTCATAGATCGACTTCGGGAACGGATTCGGTTTCTGGAACACCATCCCGACCCGGGCGCGGAGCTGGACCACGTCCATCGAGGACGCGTTGATGTCCTGGCCGTCGAGCTCGATCCTGCCCGTCACCTTGGCCGAGGGGATGGTGTCGTTCATCCGGTTCAGGCAGCGCAGGAAGGTCGACTTCCCGCAGCCCGATGGGCCGATGAATGCGGTTACTCGATCATCGTGAATTTCGATGGAGACGCCCTTAAGCGCCTGCTTCTCACCGTAATAGACGCTGATGTCCTTGGCGCGCATCTTCGGTTCGCGCTTGCCCTGCACATCGGCGTCGGCGTCGGCATCCTTGCCAAGCGAAACGGAGAGTGCGCCCGCCGGCAAATCCTGCGGCCGGGTATCGGCGTCGAGCGTGGTCGGCTCGGCGGGACCGGGATCTTCCGTCGTCGACGGTCCTTCCCGGTTGGCCATCGCCGGAACGGCGGCGGACGGTGCCGGGACCGGCGTGATCGGGGTTACGGGTGTTTTTTCTGTCATGAGCATGATGCCTACCAGCGTTGCTCGAAGCGGTTGCGGAGATAGATGGCGAGCGCGTTCATCATCAGCATGAACACGAGGAGCACGATGATCGCCGCGCTCGTCTTCTCGATGAAGGCGCGGTCCACTTCGTCCGACCAGAGGAAGATCTGAACCGGCAGGACGGTCGCCGGATCGGTGATGCCCGACGGCGGCACCGCGATGAATGCGCGCATGCCGATCATCAGCAGCGGGGCCGTTTCGCCAAGCGCGCGCGCCATGCCGATAATGGTGCCGGTCAGGATTCCGGGAAGTGCGAGCGGAAGGACATGGTGGAACACCACCTGCATCTTGGATGCGCCGACGCCGAGCGCCGCTTCACGGATCGACGGCGGAACCGACGTGATCGCGTTGCGGCCGGCAATGACGATGACCGGCATCGTCATCAGCGCCAGAGTCAGGCCGCCGACCAGTGGCGCCGATCGCGGCAGGTTCATCGTGTTGAGGAATACCGCGAGGCCGAGCAGGCCGAAGATGATTGAGGGCACCGCCGCCAGATTATTGATCGACACTTCGATGACGTCGGTGAAGCGATTCCGCGGAGCGAACTCCTCAAGGTAGATCGCCGACAGCACCCGACGGGGAAGGCGAGAGCCATGGTCACCATGATGGTGAGGAAGCTGCCCTTGAGCGCGCCCCAGACGCCGGCCGTTGCCGGATCGGTCGAGTCCGACGCGGTCAAGAATTCCCAGGTGAGCCCGCCGATTCCCTTGGAGATCATTGTGCCGAGCAGGAAGACCAGGAACAGCAGGGAGATCGCCACGGCGGCAAATCCCATGAACTTGAATAGCCGTTCCGACCGGTAGCGGCCGCGCAGGCGATTCTGCATCGCCTCGCCCGTCCAACGCGTGATCGCGGCGTCTGCGCTGAGGCTATTCATAAGCTTCCCGGTACCGGCGCACGAACGTCAGTGCGATGAGGTTGAGGGCGAGGGTGATCAGGAACAGCACGAGGCCGAGCGCAAAGGCCGCGAGAGTCTTGGCGCTGTCGAATTCCTGGTCGCCGGTGAGCAGCTGCACAATCTGGACGGTCACCGTTGTTACGCTGGCAAACGGATTGGCAGTGAAGTTCGCGGCAAGACCCGCGGCCATCACCACGATCATCGTTTCGCCAATTGCTCGGCTGACCGCGAGAAGGACGCCGCCAACGACGCCCGGCAAAGCGGCCGGAAGCAGCACCTTGCGGATCGTCTCCGACCGCGTCGCGCCGAGGGCCAGGCTGCCGTCGCGCATGGCAGCGGGAACCGCGGCAATGGAATCGTCGGCCATCGAGCTGACGAACGGGATGATCATCACGCCCATCACCAGGCCCGCGGCCAGAGCGCTCTCGCTGCTCGCCGATTCGATGCCGAGCGAAATGCCGAGATCGCGGACCGCGGGAGCCAGCGTCAGGGCTGCGAAATAGCCGTAAACGACGGTCGGGACGCCAGCGAGAATTTCGAGCAGCGGCTTGACCACCGCGCGCACCCGCTGTGCCGCATATTGAGTCAGGTAGATCGCGCTCATCAAGCCGAGCGGGATGGCGACGATCATCGCGATGATCGCGCCGATGAAGATCGTTCCCCAAAACAAGGGGATCGAGCCGAACGCGCCGGACGAGCCCGCCTGATCGGCGCGAATCGCGACCTGGGGACTCCACGTCAGTCCGAACAGGAAGTCCGTGAGCGGCACCAGCTTGAAGAATCGAAGCGATTCGAACAGCAGCGACAGAACGATGCCAAGCGTCGTGAAGATGGCGATCAGCGACGCCAGCAGCAGCAACGCGCTCATCCATTTCTCGACCGCGGTCCGGGCCCGGAACTGGCTGTCGCGCTTGCGCATAAGCAGAATGCCGGCGGCGCCCAGCGCGACGAGTATGGCGCCGATGCCGCCGATGCCCGCATAGCGTGATTCCGCCTCGGCCACCCGCGGGGCTAGTGCAGTCGATTCCGGGTTGAAGCCCGCCGCGATTTCTCGGTGTGCAATCTGACGCGCTTCGTCGATGATGGCATCGCGCTGCATCTCGAAGTCGGGCAGCGCTTTCCCTTCTGGGCTCGATAGCACGGCCTGATCGACCAGGCGGGCCTGCATCGGCGCCCAAGCAGCTAGCACGAGCAGCGCTGGAAACAGCACCCAGATGGCGGAATGCACGCCGTGGTAGATCGGCAGCGAATGCAGCCGACCCTCCCGGCGCATGCGAGACGCCCGGACGTACGCGATCCCGCCGACCGCCGCAGCGATCAGCAGGACCGTTACAAAGGCAAATCCGAGCGTCACGGGAGCTTACTTGAGCGTCGAAGGATCGAGCGGCTTCAGCTCGCTCGCCTGCTTGGCGGCGGCTTCCGCGTCCGCACCCGAGAAGGGAACCAGGCCCTTTTTCTCAAGCGGACCGCCCGGACCCCACTGCTTGGCGTAGGCGGCAACGAAGTCCTTGAGCGCCGGCTTGGCCGGAATGTGCTCGCCTTCAGGTAGATGTAGAGCTTGCGAGCGCCCGGATAGGACAGGTCGGCGATCGTCTTCTCGCTCGGCGAGACGCCTGCGATCTGGACCGGCTTCACCTTGTCGAGGTTCTCCTCGAGGTAGCTGAAGCCGAGGACGCCGAGCGTGCCGGGTTCAGCGCTGACCTTCTGGACGAGCAGATTGTCGTTCTCGCCAGCTTCGACATACGCGCCGTCCTCGCGGATCTTGGTGCAGACATCCTTGTGCTTCTTGTCGTCCGACTTCTTGAGCGCTTCCATCGCCGGGTCCGTGTTGCAGCCCTTCTCAAGGTAGAGATCCGCAAGGCTGTCTCGCGTGCCTGATGTCGGCGGCGGGCCGAGGACGCGGATCTTGATCGCCGGAAGAGCCGGATTCACGTCCTTCCAGGTCTGAGCCGTGTTCGGGCCCTTGCCGAACGGATTGGCGGCAAGCGCCTTGTAGATGTCGGCCTGGGTGAGGTTGGCGAGCTCGCTGCCCTTCCCTTCGATGAAGGTCAGGCCGTCGATGCCGATCGGCACTTCGATGATGGCCTTGGCGCCGTTCGCGACACAGCTTTCGAACTCGGACTTCTTGATGGCCCGCGATGCGTTGGTCATGTCCGGGAAATTGGCACCGACGCCGCCGCAGAACAGCTTCATGCCCGCGCCGGTGCCAGTCGATTCGACGACAATGCTGACGTTCGGATTGTCCTTTTGGAATTGCTCGGCGACCGCCGTGGTGAAAGGATAAACGGTCGAGGATCCGACGACCTTCAGCTGTTGCTTGACCGCACCGCCGGCAGCGTCGTTTCCACCCTTGCTGCCACATGCGGCGAGCGCCACCGCCAGCGGCAGCGCGTACATGATCTTCTTCACAAGCTAACTCCCGTTCGGGCTGAATTCGAAACGGCCCTAGCGGTGGTTCAGCGACCTGTTCGTGACAGAATCATTGCAGTTCTGTGACTGCCGACACCCTAGAAGAGGGTCGTGAGGTAATAGAAAAGCGCGGCGACGGCCGCCGATGCGGGATCGTGATGACCCAGGCGGTCATGACGTTGCCGGCAACCTGCCAGCGAACTGCGGACGCACGGCGGGCAGCGCCAGCGCCGATCACGCAGCCGGTAATCGTGTGGGTGGTGGATACAGGAATGCCCAGCCAGGAGGCGCTGAACAGCATCACCGACCCGCCGAGGGACGCGCTGAATCCCTGGTGCTGGTCGAGCTTGGTGATCCGCGTCCCCATCGTCTCAATGATCTTCCACCCGCCCGACAGGGTCCCGAGCCCGATCGCGACGTAGCAGGACAAGGCGACCCAGTGCGGGACGTGGAATTCGCCCTGCATGTTGCCTGTCGAGTAAAGCAGGACGGCGATGATCCCCATCGTCTTCTGGGCGTCGTTCAGACCGTGCCCCAGCGAGTACATTGCCGAGGAACCGAGGTGCAGGAACCGGAAAGCGCGATCCGCGCCCGCAGCAGTCGCATTCCTGCCGAACCAGCTCGTTACAAGCATGATGATCATCGCCAGGATCATCCCGAGAGTGGGCGACAGGACGATTGCGATCAGGGTCTTGTTGAGGCCGTTCCACTGGATTCCGGTCATGCCCGCATGAGCAACGCCGGCGCCGACCAGCCCGCCGACGAGCGCGTGGCTGGATGAAGACGGAATGCCCTTCAGCCATGTCACGACGTTCCAGAACATCGCACCAACGAGCGCTCCGAAGACGACGGCCGGAGTCACCAGATCCTTGTCGATGATCCCCTTGCCGATCGTGTCGGCGACCTTGTGCAACTCGGGAACCGCCAGCGAGAGGAAATAGGCCGCGAAGTTGAAGAATGCGGCGAAGGCCACCGCGGTCACCGGCTTCAGGAGTCGTGTCGCGACCACCGTTGCAATCGCATTCGCCGCGTCGTGAAGTCCGTTGAGAAAGTCGAACGCCAGAGCGATCAGAATTAGGCCGACCAGCAGCGGAAAGGCGAGCTCGTGCATCTGTCTCGCCTATGCGTAGTCGATCACGATGCCATCGATTTGATTGGCGACGTCCTCGAATGCGTCGGTCACCCGCTCGAGGTGGCGTAGAATCTCCCGCGTGACCGCGAACTCCAGCGAGTTCGTTCGAGCGACTTCGCGGAACGCTCGCTTGAGACCCGCGGCGTGGACATCGTCGGCTTTGCCTTCGAGGCGCACCAGTCGTTCCGTCAGCTGATGGAGGCGATGACCGTTCTTGTTGACGTTGCGGAGCAGCGGAATCGCTTCGTTGGTGACTCGCGCCGCTTCGCCGATGATGCCGATGATGTCCTTCATCTCCGGACGAAGCTGCTTCAGCTCGTAAAGATCGATCGCTCGCGCTGCGGCAAGCATTTCATCGATCGAATCGTCCATCGCTCCAATCAGCGAAGTGATCGCGCCGCGGTCGAACGGGGTCAGGAATGTCTTGCGAACGGACGTGAGGACATCGCGGATGACATCATCAGCGACATGCTCGCGATCCTGAATTGTGCGCAGGCACTTCTCGGTCGAGGCGTGATCGTCACCCAGCTCCTGCAGCGCTTCGGCGGCAGCGACCAGCATTGCGGCGTGGGCCTCGAACATGCCGAAGAAGTCGCCCCGTTGGGCAACAACCGCTGGAACCAAGCAAACATGAAATTCCCCTGCGAGCGAGCGCCTCGACGCTTCGAACGCCGGTTAGCCCGCCTAGGTGGTTATGACAATCTCATGACAGGGTTTCGGCGGCTACCGGAAGCAGGACGTGGACGGTCGTGCCCTGCCCGACTTCGCTTTCGAAAGTGAGCCGGCCGCGGTGGCGCTCGACGATGTGTTTCACGATCGACAGCCCCAGGCCCGTTCCGCCGAGCGAGCGGCTTCGGCTTGTGTCGACGCGGTAGAATCGCTCCGTCAGGCGCTTGAGATGTTCGGGCGCGATGCCTTCGCCCCGGTCGGCGACGGTCAGGTGCACCATCGCGTCCTCGACCGCTGCCGAAACCGTGATCGGCGTGCCCTGCTCGCCGTAGCGCAGGGCGTTGGTGATGAGATTATCGAGGACCTGCAGGATCTGCACGCGATCGGCGGCGACCGGCGGAAGGTTCGGCTCGATCTGCATTACCAGCGACGAGCCGCGCTCCTCGGCCATTCGAGCGGCTCCCTCGACCGATACTTCGATCAACTGTTCTAGATCGACGGCTTCCGTGGGCGTCGTGAACTTCTCTGCTTCGATACGCGACAGGGAGATCAGGTCTTCGACGACGCGCTGCATCCGTCGCGCTTCGTCGTGGACGATCGACAGGAAGCGACCGGTCGTTTCGGTGTCGAGCTCCTCGGTCCGCTCCCGGAGGGTTTCGGTGTAGCCGATGAGGGTCGACAGCGGCGTCCGCAATTCGTGGCTAGCGTTGGCGACGAAATCGACACGCATCTGCTCTGCGGCGCGGGCTTCGCTGCGATCGATCAGGCGGACCAGCAAGGCGCCGTCGCCAAGCGGAGCGATCCTGACGAGCCATTGCCGTCTTGCGCCTCCGAAGCCGGAAGCCTCGACCTCTTCAGGGGTGGTCACACCGCCGCGAACGAGGCGCTCGATGACGGCCGGATGCGGCAAGACTTGGCGCACATCGACGCCTTCGATCCCGATACCCAGGAGGTTGCGAGCGGCAGCGTTGCTCATGACGACCGAGGCGCCGCGGACGATGATCGCCGCCTCGGTCAGGCCCTCGATGAGCTTGCGGCTCTTGTCCCTGTTAAGCGTGAAGATCACGCGGCGGGTGCGATGTCGCCTTCATCCTGCGCACGCGGACGGCGCGTGCTGCGGCGTCGGGGCGAGCCTCGACCACTTCGGCTTCGACGTCGTCGGTGCTCTCTTCGCGGCCGATTGCCGGCGGGAGGACGTCCATCGCGATCCGCTCTTCGGCGCCATTGCCGCGCTCGAACCCGTTGCGGTCGTCACCTTCATCGCGCTGGCGGTCGTCGCGCGAATAGCGGCGGGGACGTTCCGAGCGCTCCGGCCGATCGCCGCGGTCACCACGGTCACCGCGGTTGCTGCGCTCGCGACGCTGCGGCTGCTCATCTTCGTTGTCCGAGTTGTCTTCGGCCGAGACGTCCATTTCGTCGCCGTCCTCGTCGTCGAGGTCGTCGTCACGCTGGCGGCGTGGGTTCTGCTCTTCGAAGCGGGCACGGTTCTCGCTGAGAACGCGGAAATAGTGGTCGGCGAACTGGAGGTAATATTCGCTCTGCACGCGATCGCCGGCGAGCTGCGCATCACGCGCCATGCTCTTGTACTTTTCGAGCAGCTGGGCGGCGTTCCCGCGCTGCCGGTTGTCCTGGCGATTGCCCCCGGGCTGACCGCCGATGTTCTGGCCGCCTCTTGGTCCCCCACCACGACCGCGCCTGCGGCCGCCCTGACGATTATTGATCAAATTCCTACTTCCTTAACCAGAAGCTTTCCCTTTCGCCTGAGGCAGGCAGACCTGCACGAGTTCCACGTGCCGGGCCTGACCCTTTCGTTCCGAACTGTGCCCAGGGGGCACGATGCGAACGGCCGATAGCGTCGGGGGTGGAGCGGGTTCTGCTCAGCTTCTCTCAAGGGAGCGAGCCCGGTCCTGAGGGAAGATGTAGTCAGTGTCGGGCCGAATTCCAAGCGATTTGTTAGCTGCCCCAGGTTAGCAACACCGCGCGGGCCGACCGGCCAAGTCATTGACCACGCGCGAGGAAAGACCATCACGAGCCAATAGAGCGGTGACCGGCTCGGCCTGATCGTACCCGATCTCCACCGCAGCCATTCCGCCGGGACTGAGTAGGCGGGGCAATTCGGGAGCAAGGACGCGATAGGCATCGAGCCCATCCGCGCCGGCGAATAGCGCCTCGTCCGGCTCGAACTCTCGGACCCCGGTCCGAGCTCCGCATCCTTGGCAACATAGGGCGGGTTGCAGAGAACCAGGTCGAACGCTTCATCGATTCCCTCTGCCCAGTCGCCAAGCTTGAATTTCACCCGCGATTCGAGATCGAGCCGCCGGGCATTGGCCGCAGCGTAGGACATCGCCTGCCGGGACGTGTCGACGCCCAGACCCGTGGCTGCCGGCCAGAGGTCGAGCGCAGCCAGCAACAATGTCCCGGTCCCGTACCAAGATCGAGGATCCGTTTCGGGCCCTCGGTTCCCTCAAAATGCTCAAGCGCCGATGCGATCAGTACTTCGCTGTCTGGGCGAGGGATCAGGACGCCTGGGCCGACGTGCAGCTCGATGTTCCAGAACGCGCGGCGGCCGGTGATGTAGGCGACCGGCTCGCCAAGCTTGCGCCGCTCGACCATTTCGAAGAAGCGGTCCGGCGCATCGCGTTGCGGCGGCGACAAGATCAGCTTGTCGCGGTCGATGTGAAGCGCTTCTGCCATCAGCAGTTCGGCGTCGAGGCGGGGCGTGTCGCTGCTGACGACGAGCTCATTTGTCGCCCGGCCAAGCGCGCGGAGAATTGTGGTCACGCTTCCTCGAGGCCGGCGAGCCTCTCCGCCTCGTCCTCCGCGACCAGTGCGTTTAGCATCTCGCCAAGCGCCGGGCCCTCCAGGATTTCCGGCAGCTTGTGCAGGGTCAAGTTGATGCGGTGATCCGTCACCCGTCCCTGCGGGAAATTGTATGTGCGGATGCGCTCCGAACGGTCGCCCGAACCGACCATCGATTTGCGCGCGCCCGCACGCTCGCTGGCGAGCCGCTCTCGTTCCAGTTCGAAAAGGCGTGTCCGCAGCACCTTTAGCGCCTTCGCCTTGTTCTTGTGCTGCGACTTTTCGTCTTGCTGGATAACGACCAGTCCAGTCGGAAGGTGTGTAATACGCACCGCGCTGTCGGTGGTGTTGACCGACTGTCCGCCCGGCCCGGACGAGCGATAGACGTCGATGCGGAGATCCTTGTCGTCGATCTGCACGTCGACATCCTCGGCCTCCGGGAGCACGGCCACGGTCGCCGCCGAAGTGTGAATGCGCCCGCCACTCTCCGTCGCCGGCACACGCTGGACGCGGTGCACGCCGCTTTCGAACTTGAGGCGCGCGAAGACACCCGGACCGCTGATGGAGGCCACGGCTTCCTTGTAGCCGCCGACATCGGATGCACTGGCCGAGATCAATTCGAACCGCCAACCCTGCGCTTCGGCGAAACGCTGGTACATGCGCAGGAGGTCGCCCGCGAACAGCGCCGCCTCGTCGCCGCCGGTTCCAGCACGCACTTCGAGCATCGCCGCACGCTCATCCGCCGAGTCCCGCGGCAGTAGCTTGATCGCCAGTGCCCGTTCCGCTTCCGGCAACTTGTGCCGGATCTCGTCGGCCTCGAGCGCTGCCATTTCCTTCAGCTCCGCTTCGGCTGTCGGATCGGCAACCATCCCGTTCAGGACGTCGAGCTCGGCGCGGAGACGACGAACCTCGCGCGCGGCCGCGGCGACCGGCTCGATCTGCGCATATTCCTTGGACAGGCGCACGAAATCGTCCGGCGCAAGGTCGCCGGCCGCCATGGCATCGGCAAGCTCCTGCTTTTTCGCCTCGATCGACGCGATACGTTCCGACGAAATCTGGGTCATTGGCGGATTGCGTCCCCGATGAGGTCGAGCGAGACGGCACGTTGCTCGCCCGTGGTCAGGTCCTTCAACTGCGCCTCGCCGCTCTCAAGTTCATTGTCCCCAGGATGAGGGCATACTTCGCGCCGGATGCATTCGCCCGACTGAGCCGCTTCTTCATGTTGCCGCGATAGGCCATGTCGGCGGCGACCCCTTCGCGACGAAGGCCGGCAACGATGCCGAGCGCAGCGGCTTCCGCCTTCTCACCCAAGGGACAACGGCCACCGTCGTGCACTCCGGCGCCGGCGCATCGATCATCATGCCGAGCCGTTCGATTCCGGCAGCCCAGCCAATGGCCGGAGTGTGAGGTCCACCAAGGGATTCGACCAGGCCATCGTAGCGGCCCCCAGCGAGGACCGTGCCCTGCGAGCCGAGCCTATCGGTGACGAACTCGAACGCGGTGTGGCGGTAATAATCCAGGCCGCGAACCAGCCGTGAATTGCGCGTCCACTTCACGCCCGCGGCATCAAGTCCGGCGGTGACCTGCGCGAAGAAGTCCGCCGCCTCGCTTGTCAGGTAATCGTCGATCGACGGCGCGGAGTCGGCGATCGGCCGCTCCTTCGGATCCTTGGTGTCGAGGATGCGGAGCGGATTGCGCTCCAGACGGGTCAGGCTGTCCTCCGAGAGAGACCCGCGATGCGCCTCGAAATGTTCGACCAAAGCGGCGCGCCAAGCGTCACGGGTTTCCGCGTCGCCGAGCGTGTTGAGCTGTAGCGTCACGCCTTCGTCGATGCCCAGCTCGCGCAGCAGCAGGGCGCCCAGGGAAAGGATCTCAACGTCCGCCGCAGCTTCGCCCGCTCCGATGATCTCGGCGTCGAGCTGGTGGAACTGGCGGAAGCGGCCCTTCTGCGGGCGTTCGTAGCGGAAGGCGGGGCCGTGCGTCGCGAGCTTCAGCGGCGCGAACTGCTGCCAGCCCTCGCTGAGATACGCGCGACAGATGCCCGCCGTGAACTCGGGCCGCAGCGTAATCAGCTCGCCGCCGCGATCCTCGAACGTGTACATTTCCTTGGAAACGACGTCGGTCGTCTCCCCAATCGTCCGCGCGAAGACGGCGGTCGGCTCGATGACCGGCACTTCCACCCGCTTGAACCCGAACAGGCGGCGCACGCGATCGAAGCCGTCGACCACCGCATGGAAGCGGTCGGCGTCTTCACCGAGCAGGCTCTGGGTCCCGCGAACGGGTTGGGGCGTCGTCGTCATATTCGGCGGGACTTAGGCGGTGAGCTTCAAGCCCGCAATCGCTGCAACAATTGCGAAGATCAGCAAGATGCGGATTGTGGCCGCCGGCTCGCCGAACCAGAGGATGCCGACGATAACCGTCCCCACAGCGCCGATTCCGCCCCAGACGGCATAGGCCGTGCCCATCGGGATCGAGCGCGACGCAAGCTCCAGCAGCCCCATGCTGATCGCGACGGAGGCCAGAAAAGCGAGCGTCCAGGGCAAGTTGCGAAACCCGTCGACAAAGCGCAGCGACGTGGTGAACCCCACTTCGAAAAGTCCGCCGACGATGAGCCAGAACCACGCCATCGCAAAGTCGTTAGCGCCCGCGCGTTGGTGAGGCTACCATCAACGGGGGAGGCCAGTCATGAGCAAGTTCGCACCCGCCCGATTCACGGCGTTCGTCGTCCTGCTGATTGCGGGATGCGCACTCATGACCTGGCTGTGGCACCCGCTCAAAGGAATCATGAGCGGCTTCGACATTGCGGCCCTGGTCTTCCTGGTTTCCTGCGTGCCCCTGCTGAACGACGACAGCGGACAGATGCGCAAGCAGTCCAAGGAAAACGACGTTAATCGCGGCTTGCTGCTAGGCATCAGTGTCACCGTAACGACCGTTATTCTTGTCGCCGTCGGCGCCGTGATTGCCGGAAGCGAGGCAGCCAAAGTGCTAGACGTCGCACTAATCGTCGCGACCTTGATCATCGCCTGGCTGTTCGGGAACATGGTCTACGCGTTCCACTATGCGCACATGTACTACCTGCCGAACGAGAAGGGCCGCGGCGACGCGGGAGGGATCAAGTTCCCGGACACGAAGGAGCCTGACTACTGGGACTTCGTCTATTTCGCTTTCACGCTGGGGATGACGTTCCAGACCTCGGACTGCGACATCAACTCGCCCGCAATCCGGCGCGTGGTCGTCGGCCATTGCATGGCGGCCTTCGTCTTCAACCTTGGCGTGCTGGCGTTCACCATCAACGCGCTCGGCTCTTAGGTCGCGACTTCGACCTCGCCGGGAGCCTTGAGCTTGCTCCGCGCCGCAACGATACAACCGCCGACGATCAGCGCGGCGCCAGCAATCGTGTAGAAGGACACCGGCTCCGAAAAGACCAGCCAGCCGAGAGCGCTTGCCCAGATGAACGCACTATATTCGGTCGCCGCGAGGTAGCTCGCCTCCGCCCGCGCATAGCCCCACGCAAACAGCAAGGCCCCGGCCGTGGACATCGCAGCCGCCACGACCACCCAAGCTCCCCAGGTTGGCGACGGAAGATGAGGAATTCCGGCAAAAGGCAGCACCATCGCCCACAGCACGGCGATGGTCAGCGACTGGAAGAAAGTGATCTCAAGCGGCTTTGCGGCGAGCGCCTGGTGTCGCATCAGGACGATGTTGCCGGCATAGCAGAGTGCCGAGCCGATGATGGCCGCGGTGCCGAGCAGGACCTCCGGGCCAAGCTCCGCGCGCGCCTGCCCCAGCACGATGACCAGGACGCCGCCGAATGCGATGACCGATCCTCCGATCGACTTCCGGCCGATCTTTTCGTGCAGGAACAGCGCGGCGAGCATCATCGCGATCAGCGGAGCAATAAAGGTCAGCGCGATTGCCTGCGCCAGCGGAACCCGGCCGATCCCCCAGAAAAACAGGAAGGCCATCGCGGTCACGATCACGCCGCGGAACACGTGGATCTTCAGGGTTGCAGTGCTCGGCCACGGCAATCTTCGCGGAAGGTAAAGCGCCCCCGCAAGGATCAGTCCGGCCAGCGATCGCCATATGCTGACCGCATAAATGCCGATGGCCAGCACCAGCGCCTTCATCACGGCATCCATGACCGATAGGATTCCGACTGCCGCAAGCGCTGCGGCAAAAGCCTGGACAGGATGCTGGGCGACGCGGTTCACGCGCCGGACTTAGCGGATCAGTCGTTGGCGTCGAGTGCCGGTGAGTTTGGCTGTGAAGCGTCGATCAGCAGCGGCGGCTCGGACTGAGTCGACGACAGACCGTCGATCAACGCGCCCAATGCCATGATGATCAGCAACAGCTTCGCCATGGCGCAAGACTGCGCCGACAAGGTGAATAAAGGTTAAAGGCCGCTATTCGGCGGCGTCGAGAGTCTGCTCTGCAGCGGCCGCTGCTTCGATCTCGGCGGCCTTGGCTTCCACCAGCCTGACGATGTGATCGACCATGTCCTCGTCGCGCACGTGATGGTCGGTGACGCCGGACAGATAGACCATGTGCTTGCCTTGACCCCCACCGGTGATCCCGATGTCGGTCTCGCGCGCTTCACCGGGACCGTTGACGACGCAACCGAGTACGGAGAGCGACATTGGAGTACGGATGTGCTGCAGCCGCTCTTCCAGCGTCTGCACCGTGCGGATCACGTCGAAGCCCTGGCGTGCACAGCTGGGGCAGGACACGACCCGGACACCGCGATTGCGGATGCCGAGCGCCTTCAGGATTTCGTATCCGACGCGCACTTCCTCTTCCGGCTCCGCCGAGAGCGAGACGCGGATCGTGTCGCCGATCCCCGCCCAAAGGAGCGAGCCGATGCCGATCGAACTCTTGACCGTCCCACCGATCAAGCCGCCGGCCTCGGTGATGCCGAGGTGGAGCGGGCAATCCACCGCATCAGCGAGCGCGTGATAGGCGGCGACCGCAAGGAACACGTCCGACGCCTTGACTGCGACCTTGTAGTCGCGAAATCCATGGTCCTCGAGGATGCGGATATGGTCGAGCGCGCTCTCGACCAGAGCTTCCGGGCACGGCTCGCCATACTTTTCGAGCAGGTCCTTCTCGAGGCTCCCGGCGTTGACGCCGATGCGGATCGCGCAGCCATTCGCCCGCGCCGCGGAAATCACTTCCTTGACCCGGTCTTCCGACCCGATGTTGCCGGGATTGATCCGCAGGCAAGCGGCGCCTGCATCGGCCGCTTCGAGCGCGCGCTTGTAGTGGAAGTGGATGTCGGCGACGATCGGCACGTTGGCCGCGCGCACGATCTCCCTCAGAGAGGCGGTTGCTTCGGCGGTCGGGCAGGACACGCGAATGATGTCGACGCCAGCCTCTTCGCAGCGGCGGATCTGGTCGATGGTCGCGCGCGCATCTTCAGTCGGTGTGTTGGTCATTGTCTGCACGGTGACTGGCGCATCCCCGCCCACCGGCACCGAGCCGACCATGATCTGACGCGACTTGCGCCGCACGATATCCCGCCAGGGGCGAACAGAAGACATGGGCAGCGATATAGGGCCTGCCGCCCTTCCGGCAAAGCCGGATGCGGTTATCCAAAGACAATCGCGACTCTTATGCTGTTGTGTTAACAGGGTTAACAGGAATCGCGGGGGCAGCGGATGGCCGAAGTTGCCCAGTTGCTGCGTAAGGAACGTGACCGGACCGATGCCGGGCGCGACCGGCCAGCGACTCTTCCTTCCCCCGTCTACTTCGCCTTCCTGAGTTACAGCCACACCGATTCCGGTTGGGGCGAATGGCTCCATGACTCCCTCGAAAAGTTCAGGGTGCCTTCATCGATTGCCGGCCGGCTGACCCCGCACGGCATCGTCCCGAAGCGCCTCACGCCCATTTTTCGCGATCGAAAGGAGCTGGCGGCGTCCTCCGACCTGGGAGCGGAGATTCGCGAAGCGCTTGCGGCATCCCGGTTCCTGATCGTCCTTTGCTCGCCCGCCGCGGCCAAGTCGCGTTGGACCAATGCGGAGATCGACACGTTCAAGCGGCTTCGGCCCGACGGAGCCGTTCTCGCTGCCATCGTCGACGGTGAACCGTTCGCTAGCGACCTGCCCGGGCGAGAGTCCGAGGAATGCCTGCCACACGCCCTACGCGTGCAGTACGACCGCCGCGGCCGGCCGACTCCCAGGCGGGCGGAGCCGCTGTGCACCGACCTCCGCGATGACCGAGACGGCAAGCGCCTCGGCCTGCTCAAGCTGGTCGCCGGAATGCTCGGAGTCGGCCTGGACGATCTCGTTCAGCGGGAGACGGTCCGAAGGCAGCGCCGACTGGCCATCCTGGCCGCCGCATCGCTTGCGGGCATGGTGGTGACCACCAGCCTGGCGATCTTCGCGCTTCAGTCGCGCGACATTGCCCGCGACCAACGGCGCGAGGCCGAGAGCCTGGTCGGCTTCATGCTCGGCGACTTGCGGACCAAGCTGGAGCCACTGGGACGCCTCGATACCCTCGATGCCGTCGGGGCTCGCGCGCTTGCCTATTACCAAAGCCAGGACAAGAGCGAGCTTTCCGACCAGAGCCTCACGCAGCGATCGAAGGCCCTGACGCTGATGGGCGAGATCGCTAACACCCGGGGCGACCTCGGCCGCGCGCTGAATCTCTATCGTGAGGCCTATGCGAGCACCGCGGAGGCCCTTCGTCGCGAACCAGACAATCCGCAGCGGTTGTTCGATCATGCGCAGAATGTCTTCTGGGTCGGCGAAGTCGCGCATCAGCGTGGGCTGATGCCGGAAGCGGAAGCGTCAATGCGCGAATACAAACGGCTCGCTGACGCGATGGTCGCCGCGGACCCCGACAATCCGAAGTGGAAGCTGGAGGTCAAATACTCGACGACAGCCCTGGGGCTCTCCTGATGGAGCAACGACGTTACCCAGAGGCTTCGGCGATCCTCCAACGTTCTTTAGAAACTGCGGAGACGCTCGCAGCCAGCGATCCCACGAACCTCGATTATCAGAAGGGATTGGTCGAGTCTTTGGCATGGCTGGCTGATTCTCAATTCTCTGAGGGTCGCCTCGATGAAGCTATCGCCAAACGAGAACGCCAAGTTGCGACCATCGATCAAATGATACTGAAGAACCCGGCCGATGCGGGCATTCGTGAGCGCGCGATCTCCGCCCACAGGGCCCTGGGACGATGGCTGGGGATCCACGGTTCTTTGCCCGAAGCGCTAGAGCACCAAAGGAAAGCAGTCGCTGTTGCGGACGAACTTTTGCCGACTGAGCCCGGTAACATGGACTGGCTGCAATGGGCGGCAGGTGCTCAGCTCGATTATGCCTCGACGCTGCTGCAATCCGGTCGAGTGAACGAAGCCGCAGCGCAAACGAGAGCTGCGTGCGATCGCGCCAGCCGTCTGACGGGTGAACGAAGCGAAGTCGCTGAATGGCGATCCCTGGCCGTCAATTGTTTGATGAAGAGGTCGCAAGTATCCCTCGCTGGCGGAGCGGAGGAGGAAGCGCTCGACTTAGCCAATCGAGCGCTTGATGCAGCTCGATCACGGCGGCGAGGCGAGCCGGTCGAAATTGCTTTGCAGGTCGCTCAGGCCCTCAAGCTGATTGGAGACGTCAGAGCGCGAAAGGGTGATCGCGCCGGCGCTCAAACCGCGTGGCTCTCAGCTTTGCAGAAATGGCCAAAGCAGGCCAATGAACCGACCAACTTGGCTCTTCAGGCAGAGCTGCTTGTGAATCTCGGCCGTCTGGCTGAGGCTCGTCCGCTCAGAGCCAAATTACAGTCTATCGGGTACCGGAGGATGGTTAACTAATAGGGGAACACGAAATGGCGACCCAACTCGCAGAAGCATCCAAGGTCAAAACGAATTCAAGCCCAGACATTCAAGTTCGGGTCAAAGCCTTCAAGGACGCGACGGGAACAGTTCAATTCGATTACGACTGGAATTTCGCGGGCGGACCCACCAAGACAGGAAAGATCGACGTCGCAGAAGGCACGCCGCCGACGGACATCAAATTTCATTTCCGCGACGAAACCAATCTAGGACTCAAGTTCTACCCGGCGCCGGCGGATGCATTTTGGGTGGACTTTGATCCCAATTGCCCAACGGCAGCTGGTGACGCCGGAGAGTTCGACCTGAAAAGTCCGCCCTCATCCTCCTCCAACAATCTGCTAACTGTTCGCGATCTGAATAAGTCGGCCTGCAATCTGAAGTACGCGCTCAGATTTGATGGTAAGCCGTACGACGACGCTAACGGCCATCATCCGCCATTCATGTACGATCCGGATTTGAAGAATGGCGGAAACACGCGCTCCGTAACGAGCTTCACCAGCACGGCCGTTGTTGGCGTCGCGACGATCGCAATCGTTGCCATCGTCGCGATCGTTTGGCTCGCGCGTTGAACGATGGGCCGGGCCGCGAATGCCCCCGGCCCTGCCGTTCGTGCTCGCCGTCGGGGTGACCGGGCATCGCAAGGATGCGCTTCCGGCCGACTCTCTGCTCACGCTCCACGATCGTCTTGCGACGGTTCTGAAAGCGCTGACGGAACAAGCCGCCGCAGTTCGAGAGGCGAACCAGTCGTTCTTTTCTGATGCGCCGCCGAGGCTGCTGTTCGTTTCGCCGCTGGCCGACGGGCGGACCAGATCGCCGCGGAGATTGCGCTTCGGCTAGGGTTTGAGCTTCACGCGGTTCTCCCCTTCGATCGCGAGCGATATCGCACCGACATGTCGGACGAAGACGGGCGTGTCCGGTTCGATGCGCTTCTATCCCGCGCAACCTGCGTCCTCGAGTTGTCCGGCGAAAGCGACCATCACCTCGAAAGCTACGTCATGGCTGGAAGAGCGACGGTCGCTCACTGCGACTTGCTGATCGCGGTCTGGGACGGGCTTCCGCCTCGTGGGCGGGGCGGAACGGGGAGGTCGTACGACTGGCCCACGACCGCGCTACGCCAACCATTCATGTTCCCGTCGCAGCGTCGGATGAACTGAAAATTCGCTGGAGCGCCTTCGACCCGGCGGTCGTCACTCATGCGGAAGACCAGGCGAACGTCCGCACCTTCGGCGAGGAGGAGCTTGGCGCAGTCCTCACCGCGGTGCTGTCCCCGCCCCCGGACGAGCGCGAGCGCGAGTTCATCCACATGTTCCAGGGGGAGTGCCGAAGGAAGCTCCGGACCCGCATCGAATATCCCCTGCTGCTCGCCGCAACGGGCGTCGCGCGCCTGCGGCGGCACCACTGGCGGCCGGAAATCGGCGCCGTTCGGACGCATGAGGAATGGCAAACCTACTGCGATGCGTGTCACAAGGTCGCCGCTGTTACGACGCCGATTGCGAGCCTTCAGTCCTGGTACGAATGGGCCGACACCCTCGCCAGCGATTACGCACAATCCTATCGCAGCGGCCACGTCTTCAACTTTGTACTTGCCGCTTTTGCGGTTCTGCTCGCGCTGACCACGCTGGTTCTTCCGGACGCCAAGAAGATTCTCGCGGTGGCGGAGTTCGCTGCCATCCTTGCGATCCTGCTCAACACCCAGATCGGCGTTCGCCGGCAGTGGCATCGCCGCTGGCTCGACTATCGCCAACTGGCCGAGCGCCTGCGCCCAATGCGCAGCCTCAAGCTTCTAGGCCTGGCTGCGCCCGACCCTCCGGGGACAGCCGCGAACCCGACCTTCGGCCGATGGGTGGATTGGTATGCGGCCGTGGTCTGGCGCGGCATGGGATGTCCGTCGGGCGCGATCGACGGTGACCGGCTGAAGGCCATGGCCTCGACCATCGCCGAGCACGAGCTTGCCCCACAGGTCGCATACAACAAGTCCGTGGCGAATCTGGCGGAGCGGCTGGATCACCGGCTGGAAATTGTTGGCCTGACCTTGTTCACGACTGCTCTACTCGGCTGCGTCGTATTACTCCTGGGCTTTGCCTTTGCGCCGCATTGGGTGAAAGCGAACAGCAACTGGTTCACGCTTCTGTCGGCTGGCTTGCCCGCAATCGGGACCGCGATCTTCGGCATCCGGGTTCAGGGCGATTACGTCGGCAGCGCCGTCCGTTCGGAGCAAACTGCCCGCGTCCTTGAGCAGATCGCCGATCGCCTCACACGCAATTCGAGCAACCTGTCCCGCGTGGGCGATCTGGTTGAGGAAGCAGCGCGAGCCATGCACGCCGACCTCGACGAATGGCGGCTGCTCAACCAGCAGCACGACCTTTCCGTCGGCTAGTCGTCCTTTCCCCAGCGCCATTGCCACCCACCGCGCGTGGTGCGCGCGCAGATGATCAGGAACGCCAAGGTCGCTGGAACGAAAATTGCGAGGAAGGCGAGCAGGCTTTGCTGGAGGACCAGGCATGCGGCCAGGACGAGCAGCATGTAGATGATGCTGACGGCCCACCCCTGCCAGCTAATGGGCTTGCCGGAGCCGAGCCCATACCGCTTCGGTGCGAACCAGTCCGCCACTCACCGAGCCTTTGGCGTGGCGGTGGCGGCAATGGCCGTCACGAGCTCCGCGTCGACCGGAAGCGTCGGATCGGAGTAGGTCGCAAGGTTGGACACGCGGTCGTCGTTGGCGACATCCTTGAGGACATGGTTCATCGTCGGAATGACCAGCAATTGCGACTTCGGGTTGGCTGCATGAAGGGCCTTCGCATCTCTCTCCGTAACCTGAATGTCGCGACCGCCCTGGATGATGAGCATTGGCGTTGCGACGCCCCAGCAAGACGCGCTGGATCCTTGGCCAGTAGGTCGGTCAGGAACGGCTGAACCTTCGGATTGAATAGAGTGGCCAGCGGCGTGGGAAGCTTGGTCGCATCGACCGCCCGGCCCGCCTCGAGTTCGCCAAGAGCCGCAAGCGCTGGCTCCAGGAGCGTGTTCGGGCTGGCCTTCAGCTGGTCACGCATGACTTCGCCAAGCTTTCGGCCAGGCGCCGCGATCAGGATGACGCCGCAGATGCTCGTGCGATCCTGCGCTGCTTCCAGCGCGATCAGGCCGCCTTCGCTATGACCGAGGAGCCAGACGCAGGAAGCCCCCGTCCTGGTCTTCAGGGTGTCAATCCACGAACGGGCGTCGGTGACGTAATCCGCGATCCGGACGTCGTTCGCGTCCGCCACTGCGTCCTTGCTTCCGAACATTCCGCGCTTGTCCGCGCGCAAGGTCGACACCCCTCTCTCGGCTAGCGCCTCGGCAAGCATCTTGTAGGGCGCAGCGGTCACGCCAAGCGGGTTGTTGCCGTCGCGGTCGGTGGGGCCGGAGCCGGGGATGATCAGGACGACTGGCGCGCTCTTGCCAGCATCGAGGAAGGTTCCGGCTAGCGGCCCCTTCGGCCCCGGCGCGGTCAAGGCAGCCGTCACGGCGGCCAGGGCAATGATCGTGCTTTCAAGCATTTCCGTCTTCCTTCTTCGGCCGCCCGCGTTTCACGGGCTGGGGCGGATCGAGCTTCACGCCTCGCGCCTTCAGGGCTTCCCGCAACAGACATTCGACCTGGCTGTTGACGCTGCGCAGGTCGGCGGCGGCGCAGCGCTCTACTGCGGACCAAAGGTCCGGATCGACCCGCAAGGGGTACGCTTTTCGCTCGCCGCCACCAGCCATGACAAGCCTATGTGTAGAGCGTTCCGGTATTCACGACGGGCTGGGTATCCCGCTCGCCGCATAGGACGACCATCAGGTTGGACACCATCGCCGCCCGGCGCTCGTCGTCGAGGTGGACGACATCCTTCTCCGACAAGGCGGCCAGCGCCATCTCCACCATGCCGACCGCACCCTCGACCAGGGTCTTGCGGGCGGCGACCACCGCCTGTGCCTGCTGGCGGCGGAGCATCGCGCCCGCGATCTCCTGCGCATAGGCAAGGTGGGTGAAGCCGCACTCGTCGACCGTGATTCCGGCGACCGCCAGGCGCGCGATCAGTTCCTTGCGAAGTTCGACCCCGACTTCGTCGTGATTGCCGCGCAACGTGACTTCGAGATGCTCGAAATCGTCGTAAGGATAGCGAGAGCCGATGGTCCGGATCGCGGCCTCCACCTGGACCGTGACGAACGCGCGATAATCGTCAACATCGAACAGGGCCTGCGCCGTATCAACCACGCGCCAGACGATCTGTGCTGCCATCTCGATCGGATTGCCGCGCAGGTCGTTGACCTTGATCTTGTCGGAAATGAAGTTGTTGGCGCGGACCGCAACCTTCTTGCGCATCATCCACGGCAGCACCCAGCGGAGGCCGGTTGCCCGGTCGGTTCCCTGGTAATCGCCGAACAAGGTGATCGCCGCCGCCTGGTTCGGCTGCAGCATGTAGAAACCGCAGGCCACGAAGATGAACAGCAGCGGCCCTGCGAGAATTGCTACGGCCGTCAGCGGGCCGAACACGTCGCCGACCAGCCGAATCACGCCCCAAATGGTCAGCGCGGTCAACACGAGTAGCAGAACCAGCATCGGATAGCCGCTGGAGGTCGCTGCCCCGCGCTCCCGGCTCGAATTCAGTGCAACGATGTCCCCTGTAGACACGAATGCCTCCTTGGCAAAAAGTGATATCACAATAATATCGCTACTGCTGTTGGAGTCAAGCGGCTCGCAATTGCCGGTGCGCCTCGCTAGGCGCTGGCGCGATGTCTAGGTGGAAGCTTGTAATTCATGGCGGTGCCGGCGCGATGCGGCCCGACCACGGCGATGAGGATCACGAGGAGCGCGCCCGCAAGGGACTTAGGGAGGCGCTCGACGCAGGCGCGGAGATCCTCACTGCCGGCGGCAGCGCGGTCGATGCGGTCGAAGCTGCTGTCCGCGTTCTCGAAGATGATCCATGCTTCAATGCCGGCCGCGGCAGCACCCTCAACGCGGAAGGACTGGTGGAGCTCGACGCGGCGATCATGGACGGCAGCAATCGCCGGGCTGGCGCGGTCGCAGGCCTGCGCACGACTCGCGCTCCGATCAGCCTTGCGCGCACGCTGATGGAACGGGGTCCGCACGTCTTCCTCTCGTACGACGGCGCAGACCGCCTGGCTCGCGAAACGGGGATGGAGCAGGTCGAGAACAGCTGGTTCGTCACCGCCGAGCGCCGGCGCCAGCTGGACGAGCTCCTTGCCAAGGGCGGGTTCGATGCCGACGTGAAATACGGCACGGTCGGAGCGGTCGCCGTGGACGAGCAAGGTCATGTCGCTGCCGCAACCTCCACCGGTGGGCTGACCGCCAAGCAGTGGGGCCGGATCGGAGACTCGCCGCTGATCGGAGCAGGAACCTACGCCGACGACCGGTCTGCGGCCGTATCAGCCACTGGCTCAGGTGAATATTTCATTCGTGCCGTCGCTGGGCACCAGTTGAGCGAGCGGGTGCGGTTGGCGGGCCAATCCTTGCAGGAGGCGCTCGACGGCACGCTGCAGGACATCAAGGATCTTGGCGGACTCGGCGGCTTGATCGCCGTCGCGCCATCGGGCGAATGCGCCTGGGGATTCACGACTCGGGCCATGTATCGGGGGTCGCCGATGGTGAACAGCGGAGCGTGGCGATCTACGCCGACGAGGACTTGTAAGGCAAAGCGCGCTTCAGCCATTCGACCTCCGCGGCCACCGCGCGACGTTCTTCTTCCAGGAACCGTTCGATTGCATGGCGGAAGCCGGGATCGACGATAAAGTGCGCCGACCTGGTGATTACGGGCTCATAGCCGCGGGCGAGCTTGTGTTCGCCCTGTGCGCCGGCCTGGACGCTGTCGAGCCCGTTCGCGATCGCCCATTCGATTGCTTGGTAATAGCAAAGCTCGAAGTGGAGGAACGGGGCTTCCTCGGTCGTTCCCCAGTAGCGGCCGTACAGGGTGTCGGACCCGACGAGGTTGAGAGCGCCGGCGATCGGCTCGTCGTCTCGCAACGCAAGGAAAAGCAGCAGAGCGTCGCCCATTCGTTCGGCGATCAGGTCGAAAAATCTTCGCGTCAGGTAAGGGTGGCCCCACTTTCGCGAACCCGTGTCCTGGTAGAACCGCCACATGGCGTCCCACTCCGCCGGACCAATCTCGGCTCCCCTCAGGGCCCGAATCTCCACGCCCTGGCTGGCAGCCTCGCGCTCCTTGCGAATGGCCTTCCGCTTGCGGCTGGTCAGCGCACCGAGGAACGCGTCGAAATCGGCGTAGCCGCGATTGAACCAGTGATACTGCACACCCTCGCGGATGAGCCAGCCGCGCCGCTCACATTCCGCGGCTCCCGCATCGTCGATAAAGGTGATGTGCGCCGACGAGATCTCGTTCTGGACGGCCACGGCTTCGACAGCGGCAAGCAGATGCTGCGGCTGCTTTCCCAGCAGGCGCGGGCCTGGAACGGGCGTGAATGGGACGCAAACCTGCAACTTCGGAAAATAGGATCCGCCGGCCCGTTCGAAAGCATCTGCCCAGGCGTGATCGAACACATATTCGCCCTGGCTGTGCGTCTTCAAATATGCGGGAGCAGCGGAAATCAGGTGCGATTCCGAATCCTCGACGAGGAGAGTCGCGGGGTCCAGCCGGTGCCCTTGCCCACGCTCCCAGAAATCTCGAGAGCTGCCAGGAAGGCATGGCTTAGGAACGGGTCGTTGCCCACGATCCGGTCCCATGCCGCCTGGTTTAGCCCGCTGACGCCGGAGGCGAGCTTCGCAACGACTTCGGATTCACGGTCGGCCATCGGCTTCCCAAATAAGCGCGTCCGCATGAACCTGCGCTGCCGCGCGCTGCTGCGGTCCCCGAATCGTCCATAAATAGACCGGCAAACGTTGCCGCGCCTCGGCCACCCACGGGCGTTCAAGAGCCAATCGGTCCACGGCCAGGAAATGGGGATCGGCCAAGCACATCGCCAGCCGGCGTTTCGTCGACGTCAGCTTGTCGCGAACGACGAGCCCGCGACGAACGCGTGGGTGGTTGGTCTTGAGGAGGCGCGAGATCCTGGGATCGAAGCTCATCACGCCATGCGGGCCGCGATACTGTTTCAGCGCCTCCTTCAAGGCGGGAATCCAACGCCAGATGTTCTGCTCGACCTTAACCTCCAGCAGGAGCGGGACGCGGCCGTCGATCAGCGTCAGCAGGCTTTCCAAAGTCGGGATAGGTCCGTCACCGACCCGCAGCCGATTCAACTCCGCGAAGGGTGTTTCGCCGATGACCACGGGGCTGGAACACATCCGCCAGGCATTCGAGTCGTGGAAGACGACGATCCGGTCGTCAGCCGTCAGCCGCAGATCGCACTCGATCCCGGCGCCAATCTCCATTGCGGCCGCGAATGCCAGAAGGCTGTTCTCGGGAAAGCCGGCTCCGTAGTGGAGGCCCCGGTGCGCGAACCCCTTCGGGCCTGGATCGAGCGGGTCAGGTCCTGACCGCGACGATCGCATCCACCTCGACCGCTACACCGAGCGGCAAAGCGGCAACGCCAACGGCGCTGCGAGCGTGCCGGCCTGCCTCGCCGAAGACATCCTGCATCAGTTCTGATGCCCCATTCGCGACCTTCGGCTGGCCAGTGAACGCGGGCGTGCTGTTGACGAACACGCCAAGCTTCACGACCCGCTCGACCCGGTCGAGCGAGCCCAGCGCAGCCTTCATCTGAGCGAGGAGCATCACTCCACACCGGCGCGCGGCAGCGATCCCGCCGTCGAGATCCACGTCTTCCCCAGCCGGCCTTTGATCAGGCTGCCGTCCTCGGCAAAGCTGATCTGGCCGGAAATGTGGAGCAATCCGCCCTGTTCGACCGCAGGCACGTAGGACGCGACCGGGGCAGCTGGCTGAGGAAGGGTGATGCCGAGTTCGGCGAGGCGCTGGTCAATGCTCATGGCCGCGCCTCAACACCCGCATGGCTGCCGGGTCAACCCTCGCGATGGACCGCGAAGCCGGCCCAGCTCTGGTTCACCGGCATTAGCTCGATCGAATTGATGTTGAGGTGGGGCGGCAAGTTCGCGAGCCACCAGAACAGTTCGGCGTGATCCTCGGCGGTCATCGGGTTCATGTTCGAATAGAGCGCGTCGGACGCCGACTGATCCCCACCCGTGCGGACGAGGGTGAACTCGGTCTCCGCCATTCCGGGTTCGACCGAAGTCACACGAACGCCGGTCCCTTCGAGATCGCAGCGCAGGTCGAGCGAGAACTGCCGGACGAATGCTTTGGTGCCGGCGTAGACCGCGCCGCCCTTGTAGGGATAATTGGCGGCGACCGATGACAGGTTGATGATTTGTCCCTTGCGTTCGACCAGCTTCGGAATCAGCACCCGCGTCAATGCAACCAGCCCGGTGACGTTGGTCTCGATGATCTGGTCGAGCTTCGACCATTCGGTTTCCGGCAACGGGGTCGTGGGCGGAGCCAGGCCCGCATTGTTTAGCAGCAGGTCGATGTCGCCCCAGGGCGCCGACAGTCTGGCCAAGTCGCCGAGCGCTTCAGGATCGCGCATGTCGACTTCCAGCGGCAGGAAGACGTCGCCAAGTTCCTCAGCCAGCTCCTTCAGCCGATCCGCCCGGCGACCGGTCCCGATCACCCTCCAACCGCCTGCCGCAAATCGCCGCGCCGAGGCCCTTCCGAAACCGGATGTGGCGCCGGTGATGAGGATGGTCTTGGTCATGGCTTCTCCAAAAGTCTTTCGACGATCCAGTCGGTCGCGCTGGGCCAGTCGTCGATGCGGGCATGCGCGTACTCAGCCATGGGAACGGCCTGTGCGACGAGAGGCTCCGCGATCATGTGCAGCCGCCAGACCTCCGGCGCATGTTTTGCGACCGACTCGTGGTGCTGGGGCAAGTCGTCCACGAATACCGAGTTGGTCGGCTTTCGCTCCTTCAGCAGTTGCCTGACGGGTGTCCCTTCCCGCCGGAGTTGCAGATGACGTCATGGCGTATGCCGTGACTCGCCAGCTGCTCGACCCGCCAGGGGTGCGCTTCGCTGCCGAGATTGGTGAGGATGACGATGTCGGCGACCTCGCCGATTTGGCCCAGCGCTTCCTCGGCCCCGGCACCAGGGTCTGCCGGTGCATCTCGCTGCGAAAGAAAGCGTCGAGGAGGAGCCACGCCTGGTCGAGCGCCAGCGGCTCCCCTGTTTCGACGAGGGTCAGAGCTTCGGAGAAGCGGCCCGTCTCAAAGGCGAAGCGAATCCCGTGATCGGCCTCCAGCCACTCGGCGAAGTGGCTGACCATGTGGAGCAGCACCTCATCGCAGTCGGTAATCAGCAGCGGACGCTTCAAGCTTCCAGTTCCTCCCGTGCGGCGACAAGCTCTTCCGGCTTCACACCGATCGCACCCGCGACCTCGATCAGGTCCGGTTCATGCGCTTCAAGGAAACGTAGCAAAGCTGCAAGCAGGATAGGCTCGGCCGCTCGACGACGCAGATCTTCTGTGTCGATTCCGGACAGGTCGAGGAACCGCTGCGCGCGGCGTTCGTCCGTCAGCGTGGCGGCAAGCGCGGAGAGCGCGAGAGTCTCGGCGTCAATTGTCGGTTGAGCCCGCATGGCCTAGATCAGCACGAGAGAGTGGGGGAATATCCGGTTGGCCAAGATCCTGATTGTCGAGGACAACGCCCTCAACATCAAGCTGTTCTGCGATCTCCTCGCAGCGCATGGCCATGAACCGCAGGCCGTCACTGACAGCCGCCTCGCCCACGATGCCGCACGCGAGTTCATCCCGGACCTGGTAATCACGGATATCCAGTTGCCCCATGTCAGCGGGCTCGAGCTGATCCAGCTGATCCGCGCCGACGAGACGTTGAAGGACGTGCCGATCATGGCGGTCACCGCCTACGCGACCGCCGGCGATGAGGAGCGGATTCGGGGCGCCGGCGCCGAATCCTATGTGACGAAGCCGATTTCAGTCGCGCGATTCGTGCAGGAGGTGGACTCACTGCTGGCGCGAAAACAGCCTGTAACTGCCGACGTCTAACGCCGTCAGGGGCTTACTTGATCTTCGCTTCCTTGAACTCGACGTGCTTGCGCGCGACCGGGTCGTACTTGCGGAAACTCATCTTCTCGGTCTGATTCCGAGGGTTCTTCTTGGTCACATAGAAAAAGCCCGTGTCGGCCGTGCTGACGAGCTTGATCTTGACGGTTGTCGGCTTGGCCATCGCGCCTAATCCCAATGCTTGAAACGAAGAGAGCGGCACAAAGGAGCCGCTCGATCGGTCGCGCAAATGACCGCCAGACGCCAATTTGTCAAGGCGACGCGGACCTGTAACCGCCTCTTAACCATCGTCGTTGAAACTGTGCTCATGGCAAGGGCACGCACTTCACCGTCCATCAGCGACGTTCGTGAACAGCTGGGCGAGCGGATCGCCGAGCTCAGCAAGCGCGCCGCGCGCCTCTCGCCGCTCGACATTCATGCGCAGATGGACGCCATCCGGCAGGTCGCAGCGACCAACGGCCTTGCCGCGTTGGAAGAGCTCGCTCACCGGTCGGCGCAGCTGGCACTTCTCCCAGGCCACCGCATCTCGGTCCGCTGCTGCCTCGAGCATATGGACGAGGCGCTTTCAAGCGATCGGAGCACCGACACCAACGCCATTCTGGCGGCCCTGGCCATTCGCCTGCACTAAAGTTTCGGCACCGCAACGCCATTGAGGCATTGTGTTGCCCGATGCGCGCCTTTTCCCAGCTTCTCGACGATCTCGTCTACACGCGCTCGCGCAACACGAAGCTCAAGGTGATCGGCGATTATCTCAAGGAGACGCCCGACCCCGACCGCGGCATCGCGCTCGCGGCGCTGACCGGCACCCTCGACATCCCGCACGTGAAGCCCGCCGCGATTCGCGGGCTGGTGGAAGAGACGATCGACCCGATCCTGTTCCGGATGAGCCGGGATTATGTCGGCGATTCGGCGGAGACGATCTCCCTGCTGTGGCCGAACTCAGCAGACGGCGAGCCCGAGCTCGACGATGCCACGATCAGCGTCTCGACCGCCGTCGAGCGGCTCCGATCGGCAAGCAAGATGGAAGCGCCGCGGGTGCTGGCCGACATGCTCGACCACCTCGACGCATCGGGACGCTACGCCTTGCTCAAGCTTGCGATGGGGGCGCTCCGGGTCGGCATTTCGGCGCGACTGGCGAAACAGGCTCTGGCCGACGCATTCGGTATCGACGTGGAGGCGGTCGAAGAGGTCTGGCACGGCCTCGCTCCGCCTTTTCTCGAGCTCTTCGACTGGGCTGAAGGCCGCGGTCCGCAACCAACGGCGCAGGACGTGCCGGTTTTTCGCCCGTTCATGCTCGCCCATCCGCTGGAAGAGACGAAAGTTTCGCTCGAAGACTATGCTGCTGAGTGGAAGTGGGACGGCATCCGCGTCCAGCTGGTCCACATCGCCGGGCAGACGCGAATCTACAGCCGGACCGGTGACGACATCGGCGGCAGCTTTCCCGAAATCGCCGAGGCTTTCACCAGCAGGGGCGTTCTCGATGGCGAGCTCCTGGTACGCGGCTCCGGCCAGGGACTTGTCGAGCAGCACGGCGGTGCGGCGGCCAGTTTCAACGCACTCCAGCAAAGGCTGGGCCGGAAGAACGTTAGCCAGAAAATGCTGGGCAGTTATCCGGCGTTCGTCCGGCTCTATGACATTCTGTTCGACGGCGAAGAGGATCGGCGCGAGCTGCCGTGGGCGGAAAGGCGGGGTTTTCTCGAAGCCTTCGTTCCAAAGCTCGATCCCGAGCGGTTCGACCTCTCGCAACTGATCGAAGCCGCCACGTTCGAAGAGCTGGAGGAGCTGCGTGCCGGCGCCCGCGATGGCGCCATCGAAGGCATCATGCTGAAGCGGCGCGACAGCCCCTATGTCGCCGGCCGCCGGACCGGCTTGTGGTACAAGTGGAAGCGCGATCCACTGACCGCCGATTGCGTGCTGATGTATGCCCAGCGCGGATCCGGAAAGCGGTCCAGCTATTACAGCGATTACACCTTCGGCTGCTGGAACGAGGCAGGCGAGCTACTGCCGGTCGGCAAGGCCTATTTCGGCTTTACGGACGAGGAACTGCGGTGGATCGACCGCTGGGTACGCAATCACACCATCCAGCGTTTCGGACCCGTGCGCGAGGTCGAGAAGAGCCTCGTGCTCGAAGTCGCCTTCGATTCGATCCACCGGAGCAGCCGTCATAAGTCGGGCCTGGCGATGCGCTTTCCCCGGATCAGCCGGATCCGGACCGACAAGCCGGCGGCGGAGGCGGACTTCATCGCCACTCTCCTGGCAATGGTGACTTGAAGCCGCAGCGAGTCCCGTTACGGTCGCGCACCGACAGGGAGAGTTGCATGCTGAAACTTTTGGCAGCCGTCGTCGCGATCGCCACCGCTTCCACCGCCAGCGCTGAGACTTACGCCATTCAGGCCGGTCGCCTGATCGTGGATGCCGCCAAGCCCGCGCGCGGCGCTTCGACCGTCATCGTTGAAAACGGGCGGATCACCCGGATTGAGGATGGCTTCACAGCGCCAACCGGGCGACCGTCGTCGATGAGCGCAGCCGGACGGTGATGCCCGGGATGACTGACGTCCACGTCCACCTGACGCAGACTTCGGGAACGCCCTGGTACGCTTACTTCACCCAGAAATATTCGATCGCCTATGCGACCACGTTGGGGCTCACGCATGCACTGGAAATGGCGCGCGGCGGGTTCACCACCGTGCGCGACCTTGGCGGCGAAGCCAGCGCGGTCGTCGCCGTTCGCGATGCCGTCACGGAAGGACGCTTTCCGGGTCCGCGCATCCGGGTGTCGGGCGACCCGCTGTCGATCATCGGCGGGCATGCGGACGCCGCCACCGGTCTTCCGCCGGAGCTCGCCCGAGCGGTCGATGACGCCCACCTGAGCCCGCCGTCTGCACCGGCGTCGACCAATGCCAGGAGGCCGTCCGCAAGCTCGCCGCAGAGGGGGTCGACGTGATCAAGATCATGGCCACCGGCGGTGTCCTCGACCCCGGAGCCATGGGGCTCGAGCAACATTTCAGCGACGCGGAGATGAAGGGCATCGTCGATGCTGCCCACGCCATGCATCTGAAGGTCGCTGCGCACGCTCACGGAGCGCGCGGCATTCTCGCGGCGACCAACGCCGGCGTAGATTCGATCGAGCACGGGACGTTCCTCGACGCCGCCGGCGCGCAGGCGATGAAGGCGCACGGCACCTACTATTCCGCGACGCTGATGGCGTTCAGCGGCGTGCAGGGTCTGATGGGCACTGGCAAGCTGCCCCGGAATCCGAAGCCAAGGCTCGCCAGACGTTCGACGTCTGGGGCAAGGGGCTGAATCTCGCCTATCGCACAGGCGTGAAAATTGCGCTCGGGACCGATAGCGCGGTTGCGCCGCATACCTCCGCAAACAAGGAGGTCGAGCTGATGGTGACGAAGGGCGGGATGACCCCGCGCGACGCGCTGATTGCGGCGACCAAGGCGGGCCGGACCTGCTCGAGTTGTCGGACATCACCGGCACGCTCGACCCGGGCAAGTCGGCCGATCTGATCGCAGTCGATGGAGACCCGTTGGTCGATCCGACGGCTGTGCAGCGCGTCGGCTATGTCATGGTCGGCGGCAAGCCGATCCCGATGAAGGACTGACCGAAGCATGCGTTCCTCGCTCCTGGCGCTGAGCCTCCTCCTTTCCACCGCCGCCTTCGCCGCCGATACGCCAGCCCCGGCCGGCGACGCGCCTTCCGCCAAGTCGAAGGAGGATGCCGCAAAGCCGGATCCAGACATCGCCGCCGCCAGCGTCGAGGAGGATGCCCAACCGAAGAAGAGATCGATCTCGCTCCGCGGGCGGACGATCAGCTACACGGTCACGCCTGGGCACCTGACCATCCGCGACGACGACGGCGCGCCAAAGGGAAGCATGTTCTACGTCGCCTATACGGTCGACGGCGGACGCGGTGCGGCGCGACCGGTGACGTTCCTTTTCAACGGCGGACCCGGTTCTTCGACGATGTGGCTGCATATGGGCAGCTTCGGTCCGATCAAGGTCGATGCATCCCTTCCGGAAACGATCGCCGGACCGCCCTTCCGCTATGGCGCCAATCCCGATTCGCTTCTCGACGTCAGCGATCTCGTCTTCATCGATGCACCGACGACCGGACTGTCGCGCCCGCTGGGCAAGACGGAGTCGAAGGACTTCTTCGGCGTCGACAAGGACCTCGACGCGTTCAGTCGGACGATCCAGCGCTACCTGACGAAGTACGGCCGTTGGAATTCGCCCAAGTTCATCATCGGCGAAAGCTACGGCACGACACGCGCCGGCGGCCTGTCGAACATGCTTGCCGACAAGGGCGTCCAGCTCAACGGCATCGTGCTGGTTTCGACCGTGCTAAACTTCAACAGCTTCAACGGCGACCAGTCGCTGGTCAATTTCCTGCCAACCTACGCAACCAACGCCTGGTACCACGGCAAGGTCGCCGAGCCGAAGCCCGACCTGATGAGCTGGGTGGCGGAGGCGAAGGCGTTCGCGGCCGGGCCTTACGCCTCCGCGCTCCAGAAAGGCACGGCGATCACGGAATCCGAGAGGGAGTCTATCGCGCAGCAGATGGCTCGGCTGACGGGTTTGTCGCCGGCCTATATCCTGCGATCGAACCTGCGCGTGTCGCCCGACCGGTTCGAGCGAGAGCTTCTTCGCGACCGGCGCCAGATCATCGGGCGCATCGATTCGCGTTACGTCGGGACGGACGCGGATGCTGCTGGGGAGGCGCCGAGCTACGATGCGCAGGCGACGGCGATTACCGGGCCTTCGCGGGCGCTCTCAACGACTATCTGTTTCGCGAGCTCGGCTACCAGACTCCGCTGACCCATCGGCCCAACAACTATGCCGGGATCGGCGAGGACTGGAACTTCCAGCACAAGTCTGCCCAGGGCCAGCAGCTGGCGGTCGACACCAGTGTCGACCTCGCGGCTGCGATGCGCGGCAATCCGAGGATGAAGCTATTGTCGGTGAACGGCCTTTACGACCTCGCGACCCCGTTCTTCGGCGCGGACTACGACATCGGCCACATGGCGCTGGAGCCGCAGATCGCGGCGAACATCCGCTACACATACTATCCGGCGGGCACATGATGTACACGGATCCGGGCTCGGCACGGCAGCTCAAGGCCGACCTCGCGGACTTCTACGCCAGCGCGATGTAGGCCAGCTTCGTGGAAGCGAATTATTGGAGTTGCCGGGCTTTTTCTTTCGCCTCCAGGCGTCCGCCAATGGTCTCCATCACCTTGCCGCGGACCTGCATGTAGTCTCCGCATTCTTGCAGATACGGGCCGAGGGTTTGCCCTCGATCATCCGTCCAGCAGCGGCCATCCGCTCCTCCAGTTCCGCCTCGGACAGAACGGCATCGACTCGCCCGAAGAAGTACATGGAGGCCATTTATGTTGCGAGCGCCTCCGACCCCTCGAGCTGCTGGGAAGCCAGCTGGGTCGCAATCATGCATCGCGCGTCGAAATCGATCTGGCTCGTGGACGGAGCAGCCGCTGTCGCCGCCAGGAATAGGAAGGCGATGATGTTCATCGACGCGTCTCCTCATAGAAAAAGCCGGCGGGATGGTGGTCCCGCCGGCTCTGTCTTGCCCCCCTGAAACGCCTTATTCGCTGATCGGCGCCAGGTTCACCGCCGCATATTTGCCGCGGCGATCAACCTCGATCTCGAACTCCAACTTGTCGCCCTCGTTGAGGGTCGGCATGCCCGCGCGCTCGACGGCCGAAATGTGCACGAAGGCATCCGGCTGTCCGTCGTCGCGCTGAATGAAGCCGAAGCCTTTCATCGCGTTGAAGAACTTGACCGTTCCGGTCGCCTTTTCGCCCGTCAGCTGACGCTGCGGAGCCCGCTCGGCGCGTTCGACTGCCATCGGCTCACCGTCGATTCGCAGGTTGGTCGCGGAAATGCGGCCCCCGCGGTCGACCAAGGTGAACTCGAGCGGCTGCCCGTCCGCCAGGTCGGTCAGGCCGGCCTGCTCGACAGCGGAGATGTGCACGAACACGTCCTCGCCGCCGTCATCGCGAACGATGAAGCCGAAGCCCTTCTGCGGATTGAAGAATTTGACGACGCCTTTGCCTTCGCCGACGACCTGGGGAGGCATTCCGCCACCACCGCCGCTGCCGCCGCCGCGGAAACCGCCGCCGCCACCGCCGCCACGGAAGCCACCGCCTCCGCCGCCGCCGCCGTAGCCGCCGCCACCACCGCCGCCAAAGCGATCGCCGCCACCGCCGCCAAAGCGATCGCCGCCGCCGCGGTATCCACCGCCGCCGCCGCCACCGCCAAAGCCGCCGCGGTCGGAAAATCCGCCGCGGTCGCCATAGCTGCTCTCACCACCGAAGAAATCGTCGCGCTTATCACGGCCGCGACCACCGCGGTCCCCCTTACGCCCTTTATCGAAACCCATGCCCGTCTAAAATCCTTTGTGCCCGCAATGTCTTAAAACCAACGCGCTGGGCCCAAAGAGCGCAACCGGTCGGGGCGTGATTGCTCACACACCGTTCAGCACCCTACATGAAAAAAGCGAGCCTCTCTAGATGATTCCCGCGCGTTCTCGTGGCATGGGCTTAAGAGGCACGCCGACAGGCCTGCCGGGACAGCCTGGCTCAGTACGGTTTGCAGCGATTTGGGACGATTGAATGAGCATCCATTTCCACGAAGAAGACCTGCCCGAGGGCGTGCATTTCGAAGGCCCGATTGCCGTCGATACGGAGGCGATGGGCCTCCATCCGCATCGCGATCGCCTGTGCCTCGTCCAGCTTTCCGATGGGCGCGGCGACGAGCATCTCGTCCGCTTCAGGAAAGACGGCCCCTATTCCGCACCCAACCTCAAGGCGCTTCTGGGCGATCCCAATCGACTGAAGCTCTATCACTTCGCACGCTTCGATATCGCGATGATCCAGGCCTACCTCGGCTTCATGGCCGCGCCGCTTTACTGCACGCGCACGGCTTCCCGGCTGGTCCGCACCTACACCGACCGTCACGGGCTGAAGGACCTGGTGCGCGAGCTTCTGGGTCAGGAGATTTCCAAGCAGCAGCAGACCAGCGATTGGGGCGCTCCCGAGCTCAACGACGCGCAGCGCGAATATGCGGCAAGCGACGTCCGCTACCTTCATGCCCTGAAGGAAAAGCTGGACGAGCGCCTGGTCCGCGAAGGCCGGGTCGTGCTTGCCCAGGCCTGCTTCGACTTCCTTCCCAACCGTGCCCTGCTCGATCTCGCGGGTTGGCCGGAACAGGATATTTTCGCTCACGACGGCTGATCCATGTCCGATCTCGCCAACCAGGAACGCGCGACCAAACAGCGCTGGGCCGTGCCGGGAAGCTCGCACGACAAGATCGTGCGTCTCGCGAAGATCGGCCTTCCGGCAGCGGTGGGAGTGGTCATTGCCTTCCTGGCAATGGCTCCCCTCGATCAGCACGGCGACGTTAGCTTCGTGCTCGACAAGAAGAAGGTCGAGAACGCCCCGAGCGCATGCGCGTCGAAAAGGCCAGCTATGTCGGCGAGGACAATCGCGGGCAGAAGTTCCAGATCGAGGCGAATCGCGCTCTCCAGCGTTCGTCGGATGAGCCGGTCGTCGACATCTGGGGCATGCTTGCCCGATTCGGACTTTCGAACGGGCCAGTCACGGTTGCTGCCAACCAGGGGCGCTACAACCTCGACGAGCAGAAGGTGGCGGTCCAGGGCCCGGTCCGCGTCGCTGGGCCGGAAGGCGAGCAGCTGGTAACCCGCGATGTCACTGTGGATCTGAAGCAGAATTTGGTCACCAGCGACGGCGGTGTCACAGGTCGCACCGAGCTCGGAGAGTTCCAGGCGGACAGCTTGCGCGCGGATCTGGACGGGCGAACCGTAGTGCTGGACGGTCGCGCTCGCTTGAAAATCGTACAGGGGCGGTCAGATGAGAACAATGCGCCGTTTGCCGCCTCTCCTGATCGCACCGCTGGCTTTGCTGACGGGTGCAGCCGCGCTCGCCCAGGCGAATGCGCCGGTGTCGGCACTAAAGGGTCACAACAGCAACGCTCCGATTGATGTCACCTCCGACAGGATCGAGGTCCAGGACCGCGCCGACCGCGCCATTTTCGTCGGCAATGTCCACGTCAGGCAAGACGAGCTGACACTCGAAACCGCGCGGCTGACGGTGGCTTATTCGAACGCGGGGAGCGTGCAGATCAATCGCCTCGACGCGAGCGGCGGTGTGACCGTGCAGAGCCCGTCGGAGACTGCACGGGGCGAGTTCGGCATCTACGACCTTGACCGCAAGCTCATCACCCTGGTCGGAAACGTCGTGCTTAAGCGCGAAGGGTCCCAGATCAACGGGCAGCGGCTGACGATCGACCTCGACTCGGGCCGAGCGGTCATCGACGGTGGCCCGGCGGGTGTCGGACAAAGCGGTGGTCGCGTGACCGGTCACTTCACCGTCCCGCAAAAGAAGGGCGGCTGATCCCGTGAATGAAGCCGCAACGCTGCCGCGCGCGGCGATGGAACCGGAGGCGGCGGCAGGCGGTCTCGAGGTCCGCTCGATCGCCAAAGCCTATGATCGCCGCGCCGTGCTACACGACGTTTCGCTCGACGTGCATCGCGGGGAGGTCGTCGGGCTGCTCGGTCCGAACGGCGCGGGCAAGACCACCTGCTTCTACTCCGTCATGGGTCTGGTGAAGCCCGACAGCGGTCGCATCTTCCTGGATGGTCAGGACATTACCGAGCTGCCGATGTACCGGCGCGCCATCCTCGGCCTCGGCTATCTGCCGCAGGAAACATCGATTTTCCGTGGCCTCACGGTCGAGCAGAACATCATGGCCGTGCTCGAAGTCGCGGAGCCGGATGCCGGTGCGCGCCGTGCCCGGCTGGAGCAGTTGCTTGGCGAGTTTGGCATCACCCATCTTCGCGAATCTGCCGCAATGGCGCTTTCCGGCGGCGAGCGGCGGCGCTGCGAGATTGCGCGCGCCCTGGCCGCCGATCCGTCGATCATGCTTCTCGACGAGCCGTTCGCGGGCATCGACCCGATCTCGATCTCCGACATCCGCGAGCTCGTACGCGAACTCAAGAAACGCGACATCGGCGTCCTGATCACCGATCACAACGTGCGCGAGACTCTCGACATCGTCGACCGCGCCTGCATCATCTACGACGGACAGGTACTCTTCGCCGGCACACCGCAGGCGCTCGTCGCGGACCATGAAGTGCGACGACTTTATCTTGGCGAGAGCTTCGCCCTTTAATCCTTTGTCGCTAGTCTGATGGCGCAATGGCGCTAGGTCCACGTCTCGATATCCGGCAAACTCAGGCACTTGTCCTGACGCCGCAGCTTCAGCAGGCGATCCGCCTGCTTCAGCTGTCGAACATGGAGCTCGAGGCGGTCATCGCCGAAGAAATGGCGAAGAACCCATTGCTGGAGGCTTCGTCCAGCGACGACGAGCCCAGCTCAGCGCCTGACGGGGATGCCGACTTTCCTGCGGACTCATTGGAAGACCCCGCCGCTCCCGGTGCGGACGAATTGATGGTGTCATCCGACGGCACATCCGACCAGCCGCTCGACTTCGACTGGAACAGCGAGGCGCTGGAAACGGACAGTTACTCAGACGTCGCGCTGAGCAGCAGTGGCGGCGGGGAAGATGGCCCGACTTCGAACGGATGGAATATTCCGCGGACTCGCTTGCCGAGCACCTGCTCAACCAGCTGCACGGTGCGGGCGGCGAAGTTGGCCGCCTTGCGCGAGCCATCGCCGAAATGCTCGATGAAACAGGCTATCTGTCCGTTTCGGTTCGCGACATTGCCGAAGCGACCGACGAAGCCGTCGAATTCGTCGAAGAAGCACTCGCGCTGGTCCAGGACCTCGATCCGCCCGGCGTCGGCGCCCGCGACCTGGCCGAATGTCTCGCGCTGCAGGCCAAGGCTGCCGACCGTTACGACCCGGCCATGGCGAGGCTGATCGACAATCTCGACCTCCTCGCCAAGGGCCGGATGACCGACCTCAAGCGGATCTGCGGAGTCGACGACGAGGACCTTTCCGACATGGTCCGCGAGCTTCGGGCCTACGATCCCAAGCCCGGCTGCCAGTTCTCGAGCAAGGGTGTCGAAGCGGTGGCCCCCGACGTAATCGTCCGCCAAACCCGGGCGGCTACGCGGTCGAGCTCAATCAGGCGACCCTGCCGCGGCTGTTGGTCAATCGGCGCTACTATCAGGAGCTGAAAAGCGGTCCGAGCGACAAGACCTCGCGCGCATGGCTGAGCGAATGCCTGGCCAGCGCGAATTGGCTGGTGAAAGCGCTCGACCAGCGCGCCCGGACGATCGTCAAGGTTGTGTCGGAAATCGTGAAGCGCCAGCAGGGTTTCTTCGAAAAGGGCGTGGCCGCGATGAAGCCGATGACGCTTCGCGAAATTGCGGAAGCCATCGAGATGCACGAGTCCACGATCAGCCGTGTCACCTCGAACAAGTACCTGCTGTGCGATCGTGGCCTGTTCGAGCTGAAATACTTTTTTGGGTCGGGCGTCGCTTCGACCGAAGGCGAGGGGACGGGGCGGCCGCGGAGGCCGTGAAGGCGGCGATCCGCGAGATCATCGACCGTGAGGCGGACATTCTCAGCGACGACGCCATCGCCGGCCTGCTCAAGCAGCGCGGTTTCGACTGCGCGCGCCGGACCGTCGTCAAATATCGCGAGGCGATGGGGATCGGCTCATCGATCCAGCGCCGCCGTCAGCGCAAGATCGCGGGCGCGGCCTGAACGTCAGCCCGTCAGTCGCGCCCAGACAGGAAGGTGATCGGATGCTCGCCGCGCAGACGGGCTCATGTGCACGCCTGCTGCTGCAATGTGCAGGTCCTTGTCGACGATAATTCGATCAAGCGCCGCCACTGGATGACGAGAGTGGAAGCTCGGTCCGGTCGAAGCGATGTGGAAGTCGGGTTCAAGGTCCTTCAGGCAACCCGCGACATCGCGCCATTCATTGGTGTCGCCCATCAGGATCGTCGGCATGCGCTGCGGCCGCCGGGAGACCGCGTCGAGAATCGCGCGGATCTGACGCCGCCGCCACAGCCCGAAAGGTCAAGGTGCATGCCGACGACCCGCACCGGCTGCTCGTCGATCAGCAATTCCGCAAGCACCGCGCCGCGAGGCTCGAAGGTCGGAAGGTCGAGAGCGGCGCAATCGAGAACGCCGATATGCTGCTTCACGAGGATGGCATTGCCGTGCCAGCCCATGTTCCGCGTATTGATTTTCAAGAGCGAGTCGACGTGCTTCCCACCCGGCATGCGGTCGAGCGCGCGGCGATGCTTCACGCCGAAGAATACCGGCTTGTACATGCCATGGTCGTCGATCAGCTCGTGCGGAACCGCCGCGCCGCGCCCGCCGAACCTCTTGTCGGCCTCCTGCAAAGCGACGATGTCCGCGTCGATCTCGTGCAGCACGTCGAGAACACGCTGCGGATTGCGGCGACGGTCCGTGCCGATGGCCTTCCGCACATTGTAGCTGGCGACGGTGATCGAGGGCGCTGCGGACACGTTGCGGCAACCCGGATCCTGCTACCGCAGTTCCTCAGACGTCCAGGTTCGCGACGCTGAGTGCGTTCTCCTGGATGAACTCCCGCCGGGGTTCGACGATGTCGCCCATGAGCCGCGTAAAGATCTCGTCAGCGACGTCCGCCTGGGCGACTTCGACGCGAAGGAGCGAGCGATTGGAGGGGTCGAGCGTCGTCTCCCAAAGCTGCTCCGCATTCATCTCGCCCAGACCTTTATAGCGCTGGATGCTGAGTCCCTTCCGGCCGGCCGCGAGAACCGCATCGAGCATCTCGGACGGGCGGCTAACCGGGACCGTCTTGCCCTTGGTCTCCGCCTCCTCCGGCTGATCTTCGGTTTCTACGCCTTCGATCGGCTCGGGCTTCTGCTCCTCGGTGACCGCGCCCTTCTTCAGCGTCTTGAGCACCGACGGCGCCGAATAGACCGCAGCCTGCTCGCCAGCGAGCGTCGCCAGCTTGCGGGCTTCCGCCGAGATGAGGAAGCTCTTCTCGATGATGTGCGCATCGGTCACGCCGCGCCACAGCCGCTTGAGCAGATAACCACCCTCAGCCGCGAGCTCGCCCGACCATTGCGCTTCGAGATCCGCCCGGCCGAGCCATTCCCCGACCTTGGCGATCGCTGCCTTTTGCCCGGCTTCGTCGAGGTTCGGCTTCAGCGCGCCGTTGATCGCCAGCGCTTCGATGATCGCCGGATCATATTTGCGCGGGGCGTAGCGCATCAGGGTCCGCATGCGACGGGCATGGTCGACAAGGGCACGCAGGTCTTGCCCGCTCCGCTGGCCGTCGGCCGCTTCCAGCACTAAGCCGTCCAGGCCGGCATCGACGAGATATTCGTCGAGCGCCGCATCGTCCTTGAGGTAAACTTCCGACCGGCCGCGAGCGACCTTGTACAGCGGCGGCTGGGCGATGAAGAGGTGCCCTGCTTCGATCAGCTCCGGCATCTGCCGGTAAAAGAAGGTCAGCAACAAAGTCCGGATGTGCGCGCCGTCGACGTCGGCATCGGTCATCAGGACGATCTTGTGATAGCGCAGCTTCTCGAGGTTGAACTCTTCGCGGCCGATGCCCGTGCCGAGCGCCTGGATCATCGTCCCGATTTCCTTGGACGACAGCATGCGGTCGAAGCGCGCACGCTCGACGTTCAGGATCTTGCCCTTCAGCGGCAGGATCGCCTGATACTTGCTATCGCGACCCTGCTTGGCGGAGCCGCCGGCGCTGTCACCCTCGACGAGGAAAAGCTCGGACTTGGCCGGATCGCGTTCCGAGCAGTCGTGCAGCTTGCCGGGCAATGAGGCGATGCCCATCACCGACTTGCGACTGGCCTCGCGGGCCTTGCGGGCGGCTTCGCGTGCAGCAGCGGCGTCAATGATCTTCTGGACAATCGTCCGCGCGTGAGCCGGATTCTCCTCCAGCCATTCTGCGAGCTTGTCGGCGATCAGGCTTTCGAGCGGCTGACGGACTTCGGATGAAACGAGCTTGTCCTTGGTCTGCGAGCTGAACTTCGGGTCGGGAAGTTTCACCGACACGATGCCGGTAAGGCCCTCGCGCATGTCCTCGCCGGCGAGGCTGATCTTCTCTTTCTTCAAGACGCCCGACTTGTCTGCATAGTTGTTGAGCGTCCGGGTCAGTGCCGCGCGGAAAGCCGCAAGGTGCGTGCCGCCGTCGCGCTGTGGAATGTTGTTCGTGAAGCAGAGGACCTGCTCGTAGTAACTGTCGTTCCATTCGAGCGCGACTTCGATGCCGATGTCGTCGCGCTGCCCGGTGACCGAGATCGGGTCCGGGATCAGTGGAGTCTTGGCCCGGTCGAGATATTTCACGAAGGCTGCGATTCCGCCTTCGTAATGCATCTCCACTTCCTTCAGCTCGTCGTGCCGAGCGTCCTGCAGACGGAGCCTCACGCCCGAGTTCAGGAAGGCGAGTTCGCGGAAGCGATGCTCGAGCCTGTCGAAGTCAAAATCGGTGATCTTGAAGGTTTCGGGGCTTGGCAGGAAGGTCACCCGGGTTCCGCGGCGATCGGTCTTGCCGACAACCTTGAGCGGAGCCTCGGCCTCGCCGTGGCGGAAGCGCATGTAATGCTCTTCGCCGTCCCGCCAGATGGTGAGATCGAGCCATTCGCTAAGCGCGTTGACGACCGACACGCCGACGCCGTGGAGGCCGCCCGACACCTTGTAGGCATTGTCGTCCGACGTGTTCTCGAACTTACCGCCGGCATGAAGCTGGGTCATGATGACCTCGGCCGCCGAGACACCTTCTTCCGCGTGAATTCCGGTGGGGATTCCGCGGCCATTGTCGTCGACCGAAACGGAACCGTCCGGATTGAGCGTAATCAGAATCCTGTCGCAGTGGCCTGCAAGCGCTTCATCGATGGCATTGTCACTGACCTCGAAGACCATGTGGTGGAGGCCGGATCCGTCATCGGTGTCGCCGATGTACATGCCGGGACGCTTGCGCACCGCGTCGAGGCCCTTGAGGACCTTGATGCTATCGGCGCCATAGGAATTGCTGTTGGGGTCGGTTGCCATGATATCCGGGATAAGGTGAAAAGCCGCGAAAGTCCCACGAATTCGCGCGTGCGCGTACGCGCGCGTGAGTCAGTCCTCCCTGATATAGGAATAATCGGCGGAATTTCGAGCTTCTGCTTGCGTGGGAGCCTCGAAAAGTGAAGCTTGCTGCCGCTGCTGATCGAAGGCGGCCGAAACCGGGGGCCAGATGATCAAATCCGCTGCCGCAATTGCGTTTGCATTCACCGCTTCTGCCGTCTCGGCCCAAGCCCGCGACTGGATCAGACCGAGTTTCGCGCACTCTATAAGGAGCTGGTCGAGACCAACACGACGCTGAGCAGCGGCAGCTGCACCCTCGCTGCCGAGCGTATGGCCGCGCGGCTGAAGGCGGCCGGGCTCCCGGAGAGTCAGATCACCCTTTTTGCGGATCCTGCGCATCCGAAGGAAGGCGGCCTCGTCGCAGTCTATCCGGGCACGTCGAAGACGCTGAAGCCGGTCCTCGGCATCGCCCATATCGACGTGGTGGAAGCCAAGCGGGAGGATTGGACTCGCGATCCATTCGCCCTGATTGAGGAGAACGGCTACTTCTACGCCCGCGGGACGAGCGACAACAAGGCCATGGCGTCCATCCTGGTCGACACGCTGATCCGCTTCCAGAAGTCGGGCTACAAGCCGAAGCGCACTGTGAAGATCGCGCTGACCTGCGGTGAAGAGACCAACGGCGCCTTCAACGGAGCGGAGTGGCTCGCCGCCAACAAGCGTGACCTGATCGATGCCGAGTTCGCCATCAACGAAGGCGGCGGCGGATCGACCGACGGCAAGGGCAAGGTCGTCGAGCAGGCGATGCAGGTCGGCGAAAAGACCTTCGGCACGTTCCGTCTCGAAACCCGCAACCCCGGCGGGCACAGCTCGGTGCCGCGACCGGACAACGCCATCTATCAGCTCGCTCACGGCCTCGTGAAGTTGGAGGCGTACGAATTCCCGCTGGAGATGACGGAAACCACGCGGGCCTACTTCCGTGAGGCCGGCGCGGGTCGGAAGGATGAGATCGGCGCGGCGATGGTGGCGCTTTCTGCCAACCCCGCGGACAAAGCGGCGGAGGCCGTCGTCAACAAGGACCCGTTCCTCCACTCCAACCTGCGGACGACCTGCGTCGCGACGATGCTCGACGGCGGTCATGCGAAGAACGCACTCGCACAGCGCGCGGGCGCCTACGTCAACTGCCGGATCTTTCCCGGACATTCGGTGGCATCGATTGGCGAGGAATTGTCGAAGGTCATCGGCGATCCCGGCGTGACCGTGACGGCTATTCCGCCGCTTCGGCCGTCACCGCCGGCGCCACCGCTCGATCCCAAGGTGATGGGGCCGGCCAAGAAGGTTGCGGCCAAATATTTCCCCGGCGTTCCGGTCGTGCCGGCCATGGCCAACGGCTACACCGACGCGACCTTCCTGGGTGCTGTCGGCATTCCGACCTACGGGTTCCCGGGATCTGGGGCGACCCCGACGGCAATGGCGTGCACGGCTTGAACGAGCGGATCGAAGTCCGCTCGCTCTATGTCGGCCGCGATTATCTGTTCGACCTGATCAAGGCCTACGCGAACTAGCCCTGCGCGCGGCGCGGGCCGCCCGGTCGGCCGCGACGGCCGTGGAACTTCCCATGAGGACGGCCACCGTCCGGACGGGACGGACCGCGCGTGTCGTTCGGACGAGACTGACGCGGACCCGCGTCGGCTTCACGATAGGCCTCGGGCCGGTAGGACGAACGGCTGCCGTCGCCACGCTGATCGTCACGCCGCTGGCCATTGCGATCCTGAGCCGAGGATCGGTGAGCGGCATGCCCCTCGCCGCGATGCGGATGACGCTGGCGCTCATTGCGCTGATCGCGCCGCTGGCCGTCAGCACGGCGATCCGCCTTGAAACCATGCGACGCACGGCGAGGCTGGTCCTCGACCTTCTTCGGTGCCGGCTTGAGACGCTTAAGCTTCTCCGCAGTCTCGAGGAAGTTCGCCGGAAGCGGAGCAACGTCGATCTTCAGTCGCGTTAGCCGCTCGATGTCGCGCAGCAGGCCGCGCTCATCGGGCGAGCAGAAGGCAAGGGCCTTCCCCTCGGCCCCGGCGCGAGCCGTCCGGCCGATGCGGTGGACGTACTGCTCGGGGACTTCGGGCAGGTCGTAGTTGATGACGTGGCTGACACCCGGGATGTCGATCCCGCGCGCGGCAATGTCGGTGGCAATCAGCACCGAAACCTCGCCCGACTTGAACTCGCGGATCGCCTTCTCGCGCTGCGACTGGCTCTTGTTGCCGTGGATCGCGTTCGCGGAGATCCCCGCCGCGCTCAACATGCGGACGATCTTGTCGGCGCCATGCTTCGTACGGCTGAACACGAGTGTGCGCTCGGTCTTTTCCGACTGCAGGAAGATGGTCAGAAGCGCGGTCTTTTCCGGCTGATTGACCATCACAACGGCCTGGCCGATGCGATCGGCAGTCTTCGCGACCGGGGTCACGGCGACTTCGGCCGGGTTGGTCAGATACTTGTCGGCCAGCTCCTTGATCGCCCGCGGCATCGTGGCCGAGAAGAACAGAGTCTGGCGCTTGGCCGGAACCAAGGCAACAATCCGCTTCAGCGCATGGATGAAGCCGAGGTCGAGCATCTGGTCAGCCTCGTCGAGGACGAGGATTTCGAGCTCGCGAAGGCTGAGCGCACGCTGATCGATCAGATCGAGCAGGCGGCCCGGGGTCGCGACGAGCACGTCGAGACCGCGCGAAACCGTGCGGACGCTCTTCGAGTTGGGAACGCCGCCGAAGATGACGCCGACCGACAGGCGCATGAAGCGGCCGTAGGTTTCGGCGCTCGCGGCGATCTGCGAGGCAAGCTCGCGGGTCGGGGCAAGCACCAGCATGCGGATCTGGCCTGGCTTCGGGATGTTGCGATTGGCCGCGAGACGGTCGAGCGACGGCAGCATGAACGCCGCCGTCTTGCCGGTGCCCGTCTGGGCAATGCCGAGGAGATCGCGGCCCGTGAGAACCGTCGGGATCGCCTGGGTCTGGATCGGCGTCGCTTGCGAATAATTCTTTGCCGCGAGCGCGTCGAGAAGGGGCTTGGACAGCCCAAGGTTATGAAATGACAATGGAAATTCCAATATTGTACGGCCGCGCAAACCGCGCGGTCCGAAGGGGTCAAAAAAGCGCCCCGCGTGAATTGGAGAGCAAAATCGGTCGAAGCGCGGGCCGGTCCCGGATCTCGTCCGGACGTTCACGCCGCTTGGAAAAGCGCTTCGTGCTGCGGTGCAATATAGCTCAAAAGCGCGAAAAGTCTAGGATGCGCTCACTGAGCCGCCTTCGACATGGAAGCGGGTCGCGGTCCCGACGCCTTCGAACAGTGCCGCCTCAGTCGCCGTCATCCACACCTGCCCCCGCCCTTCGAGACGGGCAAACAAGGCCGCGCGCCGCTTCGGATCCAGGTGAGCGGCGACTTCATCTAGAAGAAGGATGGGTGGTTCGCCGCGTCGCTCGGTGACCAGTTCGGCATGTGCAAGCACCAGCCCCAGCAGCAGCGCTTTCTGTTCACCGGTCGAGGATCGTGCTGCGTCCATCTGCTTGGCACGATGCAGGACGAGGAGATCCTGGCGGTGGGGCCGACGGTGGCTCGCCCGGCAGCGGCGTCGCGACCGCGAGCTTGTCGCAGCTGCTCTGCCAGGTCGGCCTGCTCCCAGCCGCCGATCTGAATTGAAGCCCTCGCGAATTCATCCTCCGGACTCTCTTCCAGCCGGCGTTCGAGCTCCGCAACTGTATGCGCGCGCGCATCTCCGATTGAGGCTCCATGTTCCGCCATCTGCTGTTCGAGGGCAGCAAGCCACGACGGGTCCGGGATACGGTCGTCCGCCAGAAGCTTGTTTCGCGACCGCATGGCCGCCTCGTACCTAGAGGAGTGGTGCGCGTGGCTCGGCTGCAGGGCGAGAACCAGGCGATCGAGGAAGCGTCTCCGGTCGCCTGCAGAGCCGAGGAAGAGCCGATCCATGGCCGGTGTCAGCCAGAGCACGGACAGCCGTTCGCTCAGCGAGTTCACCGAAGCAGGGCGGAATTGATCCGAACCTGTCGGCGTTCCGGAGCTGTCGGAACGGTCCCAGTGCCGATATCGGCCTCAGCGAGCCTGGCTGCGACCGCGAAGCCGCCCTCTCCGCCGATCCTGGCCATGTCGGAAAGCGCCGCACCCCGCAGGCCGCGACCAGGACTCAGCAGCGACACCGCTTCGAGCAGGTTCGTCTTCCCCGCCCCATTCTCGCCCGACAGAAGGACAAAGCCAGCCCCCGGCTCAATCAGTGCCGATGGGTAGGATCGAAAGTCGGTAAGGGTTAGGCGACTGACCGGCACATTACTGTCATTGCGAGGAGTAGAACGACGAAGCAATCCAGCAACGCAAACTGGATTGCTTCGCTAAGCTCGCAATGACCAGCTACTGAGCCCTGCGGTCGAGAACCTCGAAGTGTGCGGCGCGCGCATCGAATCTCAACAGCACTGCCTGAGCGGCGGCGGGCACATGACTAACGCTGTAATCCTCGCCCACGAAAGCCTTGATTGCGTCGATACTGTCGAACCACATGCACGTCATGAACTCGACCTCATTTCCAAGGTCGCGCCTCATCAGGTCGATGTGATGAAAGCCGGGATCCGCCGTGCTTCGATGCCCGGGATCACGTCCTCGCGAACGACACGCTCATAGGCTTCGGCATTCTCGAGCGTCGCCCATCCGCGCCAGACCCGGCAGATCATGTCCTACTTCTTCTTCGCAGCCTCAAACTTCGCGAGTGTCGCGGTCATGATCGCTTCGATCTCAGCTTCGAACTCTGGCGCGGGTTCGTTCGAGAAATCCTGCTCAAGCTTGCGCATCGCCGGTGCCATCATCGCAACGCGCGTGAAATAGGGCTTCATCGCAAATTCCTTGAGCGCCGGTTGGTCGCTCTCGTCGATCAGCTTCGTTGCCGCTTCCGTGCTTGCCTTGTGGTCCGCCGCGACCGCCGCATAACTTGTGGGCTTATCGGGATCGGCCATGACCTCGCTCAGAGTCGCCCCGACGGTCGCATTCTGCTGCATCCCGTTCAGAAGTTTTTGACCGGTCGGGGTGAGATAGAATTTCGTCAGGTCCTCAATTTCGGCGGCATTGAGACGCGAGGAAATCAGGTCCGCGACCCGCTCATGATAAGCCGGAAGCTCCTTGATCGTGAAACGCACCAAGGCGGGCTTCATCTCGCGAAGGATAGCCTCTGTGAACCCGGGTATTCCTTATCGAGAAATTGCAAGTCCGAATTTGCGCGGAAAGCCGCCGAAAGTTCGCCGTCGGCGATCCGTTCCGCCACCGCAGCCTGTGACCGCTCCGAATAGAGAATGCCGGCTAACCGAAGCGCCGCAGCCTTAGCCGCGGGATCGATGGGCGCCGGACTAATCACGGCCGGTGGTGCGACAGGCGCTGCCGATGCCTCGCAAGCGAGGCTGCCAAGCAAGAGCCCGACTATCAGATTCCTATACTGTGCCCCTACGGAGTGATTCACACCCGCATCGGCATCAGGACATAGAGTGCCGAGCTCTTGTCGTTCTCGCGCAGGAGCGTCGGCGCGGCGGCGTCGGCGAGATGGACCTCGACGGTGTCCCCGTCAATTTCGCCAAGGATGTCGAGCAGGTAGCGCGCGTTGAAGCCGATCTCGAGGCCGTCGGCGCCATAGTCGGCCGCGATCTCCTCGGTCGCCGTTCCGGCTTCCGGCGACGTCACCGACAGCGTCACCTTGTCGCGGTCGACCGCCATCTTCACGGCGCGCGTCTTCTCGCTGGCGATCGTCGAGACGCGATCGACGCCCTGAGCGAAGCTCTTCGGGTCGAGCTTCAGCAACTTGTCGTTCGCGGTCGGAATAACCCGATTATAGTCCGGGAAGGTGCCGTCGATCAGCTTGCTGGTCAGCACCGCGCTGCCAAGACCGAAGCGGATCTTGGTCGGCGACATCGACACTTCGACGGTACCCTCGAGCTCCTCAAGCAGCTTGCGAAGCTCGGCGACGCACTTCCGAGGGACAATGACGTCAGGCATGCCGTCGGCGCCATCCGGCTTGGCCACGGTCACGCGGGCAAGGCGGTGCCCGTCGGTCGCGGCAGCTTTCAGCTGATCGTCGGCGACATGGAGGAAGATGCCCATCAGGTAATATCGGGTTTCTTCGGTCGAGATGGCGAACCGGGTCTTGTCGATGATCTGGCGGAGCGTCGCGGCCGGAAGCTCAAACCGCGTCGGCAGGTCGCCCTCGGCAATGACCGGGAAATCGTCGCGCGGCAGCGTCGAGAGGTTGAAGCGTGCCCGCCCGGCAGACAGTTGCATCTTCCCATCGGCGGCGTTGAGCTCGACCTGGCTGCCGTCCGGAAGCTTGCGGACGATGTCGAACAAGGTGTGGGCGGATACGGTCGTAGCACCCGCCGTTGCGACGTTGGCAGGAACGCTCTCATCGACTTGCAGGTCGAGGTCGGTGGCCATCAGACGGATCGACCCGTCGTCGCGCGCCTCGATGAGCACGTTCGACAGGATCGGAATGGTGTTGCGACGCTCCACGACCGACTGGACGTGGCTCAGGCTCTTGAGGAGTGTCGCCCGTTCAATCGTCGCCTTCATGCGTCGCCCTGCCCCCAATCATGCCGGTATCAGCACTCGTTTATAGCGAGCGTTCCGTAGCTTGGAAGCCAAGAATGGCGGCTCGCGAGCGCAAGCCGCCACTCACATGTCAGGACTTGGCCGGCGCTTTCGAAGCCGCGGCAGGCATCAGCACCGTATCGACGTACTGGACGACACCGTTGGACCGCTTCTGGTCTCCATCGACAATGGTCGCCTTGTTCCCGACAGCGTCCGTAAGGACGACCTTGGCGCCGTCCTTCGTGGCTGTGAGCGTCTGCCCGTTCATCGTCTGCACGAGCGCCTTACCCTTGCCATTGTCGACCGCCTTGCCGAGGTCTTCGATCAGAACCGTGCCCGGAAGGATGTGATAGGTCAGGACTCGAGTCAGCTCGGCCCGGTTCTCCGGATTGGCCGCGTCCTTCAGCGCACCGTCGACCTTTGAGAAGGCATCATCCTTGGGAACCAGTACGGTGTAGGGGCCTGGACCCGCCAGGGTGGAGTCCAAACCGGCGGAATGGGCGGCCTGATAGAAGCGCCCATTCTTGTCCAGCGCCGCCGAGATCGTCTGGTCGCCAGCGGCCTTCGCGGCCTGCGCCGGCTGATCCGGGGCGGAGCTATTGGTATTGTCGGTCTTGTTGCAGCCGCCAATCGCCAGAGCGAGCGCGGCCGTGGTCACAGCTAGCATTCTGAAGGTCATTGCCTTCCTCCTGATTTCCGTTGTGAAGGCGAAACGGCCCGGCAACGCATGCCGGGCCGCAAGCGATCCATCGGCCGTCAATTAGACGAGCGCCTGGACCATCGCCGTGATCAACTGGGTCGTCGGATCGACCTGGTAGATGTAGCCGTCGCTATAGCGGTACCAGGCGTCCGGCCGATCGTAGTACCGGTCGCGATAATCGATCGGCACGTTGTAGACCGAATAGGCCGGCGGAAGCGGCTGGCCCACGGACAGGCCGCCCGTCAGCAGCGTCGCAATCGCCGTGATCAGCTGGCTGTCGCGGTCGACCTGGTAGATCGCACCCGGAGCGTAGCGGTACGAATAGTCCGCCGTGTCCGGGTAGTAATCGCGATACTGGTACGGCACGTTGTAATAGCTGTACCCGGCCGGCATCATCTGCCCGATCCCGTAGCCGCGATCGAGGAGCGGGATGACGTCCTCGATGTAGCCGCTCCCGGCATCGACCCGATACACATAGCCGTCGTCATATCGATAATAATCGTACGGCGTGTCCGGGTAGAACGACTGGTAATAGCTCGGCACATAGTAGCCGGGCTCGTTGTAGTACGGGAAGTACTGCCCAACGCCGTAGCCGGCGCCGATCAGCGGCAGCAGTGCCGAGATCAGATTGTCGCCCCGGTTGACCCGATAAACGTAGCCGTCGCCATAGCGGTAATAATGGTCCGGCGTGTCGTAGTAGATATCCCGCAGGCCTAGCGGCAGGTAGCTGGACCGGTAATAGTCCGGAAGGGCCTGACCAACGTAGCGCTCGCGCGCCAATCCCGGCGGCACACAGGCCCGGCTCTTCTTGGCGAGACCCGGAGGACAGCCGACATAGGCGGCCGGAATGCCGCGATAGCCGTAGTTGCGATCCCAATCGCCGTCATTCCAATCACGCCACTTCGCGTGCTGGCGGAAGTCGTCGCGGCTCACGAACGCAACACGACGGCTGTCTTCGAAAGCGCGAACCGGGGCGAATTCACGGACGCTGTCGCGGAAGGTTCCGCGCTCCTGAGCGAACCGCCGATCGTCGCGGCCGCCCTTGTTCTGAATCTCGATCCGGCCGTCGCGATGGCTTCGATTATCAACGCGAGCGGCCTGGCGCTCGACCCGCTGAGGCTGGCGTTCGATTCGGTTCGCGTTGCGGCCTTGACCCGGCTGGACATTGGCCACGTGCCGGTCGCCGCCGTTGCGACGCTCCTGCTTTGCACCGTGTCCGCGATCGGACTGGAAGTTCGCAAAGCGCGGTCCGCTTCGCTCGACGCGCTGCGCCTGGCGATTGCCTCCGCTTTGGCGCTGGAAGTCATGCTTCTGTCCGCCGCCGCGATTGGCCTGCATCTGACGGCCGCCGCCATGGTCCATGCGCTGCATCTGCACCTGACGACCGCCACCGCCACCGCCTCGTTGACGCTGAGCCTGCTGGCCACCGCCTCCGCTGCCGCGCTGCTGCTGTGCGCGCTGGCCTCCGCCACCGCCATGGCCGCCGCCGCCCTTGTCCGGCTTCGCTGCTGCCGGCGCGGTGATCGCGAGCGCCGCGACACCAGCTATCAGGATGAGGTTCCTCATCACGAATCTCCTTTGTATCCCTGTCACAACGACGCTTTCAGGGCGCCGTTCCACCTTCCGGTAGATGTACGGGAAGGAGTAGCGGAAGGCCCATGAGCCTGAGATTTCCGCCACTTGCAGGTGAGGTTAAGACTTGAGGTCGTCCCTCAGACGCCGTGCGGCGAACAGGTAGAAGACAGCGGCGAGCAGGTAGAAACCGAGCCCGTACAGGATCGAATATTTGAGCGAATCCACCCGTGAGCGGCCTTCATGGCGTCCGAGAACCACCCGAAGAAGTAGATGCCGAACGCGATTCCGATCAGATTGTTGATGAACAGGAAGCTGGCCGATGCCGTTGCCCGCATGGCCGGCACGACGATGTGCTGGATCGCCGTAATCACCGGCCCGAGCCATGCCAGCGCGAGCATCTGACCGATGGTGAACAACACCCACGCCAAGGGAAGGTTGGGGGCGAATAGGCCGAGCGCTAGCATGGGAGCGGTGACCAGGAAGCACACGGCAGGGATCAGGGCATACCCGCCAGGCCGCGACGGTCCGATCCGATCGCCGAGCACGCCGCCTAACCACGTTCCAAGCGCTCCACCGACGAGCACGATCGAGCCATAAAACAGGCCAACCTGATCGACTGCGAGTCCGAAGCTGCGATTGAAGAAGCTCGGCAGCCAGAAGATCAGGCCGTAGCCAAGGATCGAGCCGGACGCCGCACCGAAGGACAGCAGCCAGAAGCTGGGATCCTGACCAAGGTGCGAAGGACCTCCGCCGCAGGCATCGGCACCGCCGGCGCCGCGTCGAAGCGGCCCCGTTCCGGCTCCGGAACCAGCAGCTTGATGAGGAGGGCGGCGGGCAGCCCAAGCAGGCCGACGATGATGAACGCGCTCCGCCATGACAGCTGCGCCGCCAGCCAGCCGCCGAAGAACACACCGAGTGCGGAGCCGATAGGGATGCCCAGCGAATAGAACGCCAGTGCTCGCGACCGGCGCTCGCGCGGAAAATAGTCGGAGATGAGCGAATAGGACGGCGCGATTCCGCCGGCCTCCCCACCGCAACGCCCATGCGTGCGACGACCAACTGCGTGTAGCTTTGGACAACGCCGCAGGCCGCCGTGAACAGGCTCCACAGCGCGACAGAGGCGGCGATGATGTTGACGCGGCTCTTGCGGTCAGCCGCCCAGGCAATCGGAATGGCGATGACTGCGTAGAAGATTCCGAACGCGACGCCGAGGTGACTGAGGGCTGTGTCCGAGAGGTTGAATTCCTCGCGAATCGGAACTGCGAGAACGCCCGCGATGTTCCGATCGATGAAGTTAAAGATGTAAGCGAAGAGGAGGAGCAGCAGCACCCGTGAACGAAGTGCTCGGTCTTCGGCGGTCGGTTCGGTCATTGATGTTGGCGCTGGCAGGCCAGCGGCGGGGCGACAAGCCCCGCCGCCCTTCGCGACCTCAGTAACGAGCCGTCAGCTTGAGCTGTATGGTCCGCGGATTGCCGTAATAGACTGTGCGGATGTTCCCCACGCTCGAGAATTCCTGGGCGTCCGTCTTGTAGGCCCTGTCGGTCAGATTGTTGCCATAGAGGCCGACCGCAATCTTCTTCGACGAATTCTCCCAGACAATGCGCGCGTCCTCAACCCAATAGCCGTTCTGGAAGAGCCCATCGATCTCCACGTTGGAATTCACCGGCGTGTTGTCCACGGCGAGGGCCTGGCGCGAACGATAGCGCGTCTGGCCGCCGATGGTGATACCGCCCGGCCCGCCGAGGTCGAAGGTATATTGGGCTCCGAAGCGAAGCGTCCATTTGGGCGCGAACGCCGGCGTCTGGAATGCCCGGCTGCCGTTGAAGTTGACGAAGCGCGCATCGGCAAACTTCTTGTATTCGGAATCGAGGTACCCGACCTGCGTGTCGAGCAGAAGGTTCGCCACGGGCGTCCATGACGCTTCGAGCTCAGCGCCCTTGATGCTCAGCTTGCCGGCGTTGAGGACGGACAGCTTCGGCGACGGCAGGCCCGTGACGGGATCGGTGTCGAGCCCGGAGACGCGGGCCTGGAAGTTCTTGTAGTCGTTGTAGAAGACCGACCCGTTGACGCGCAGCTGCTTGGCAAGCGTCGACTTGAACCCGGCTTCATAGGACCAGACCGTCTCCGGATCGTACTTGGTCGATTCTGCCACCGTATTGGCGCGGCCGTTGAAGCCGCCGGACTTAAATCCCTTCGCGACGCGCGCATAGAGCATCGTGTCCGGCGTCGCCTGCCAATCCAGGCTGACCATCGGCGACGTGTCGTGCCATTTGGCCTTCGGCGGGGCGAAGACGTAGGTCGCGTTGAAGGCCGGCAGCAGCGAGAAGAACGTGCTGGTCGTGCGCCAGTAATCCTTCTTTTCCTCGGTGTGGCGGATGCCTGCGGACAGCCGCACCGTCGGCACGATCTCGTACGTAGCATTCGCGTATGCGGCGTAACTTTTGGTGTTGAGCTTATCGTCGATGGTGCGGAGGAAGCCGCTGTTGAAGAACGCCGGGCCGAGCAGGTCGTCGGCATAGGCTTCCTGATGGGAATCCACGTTCTCGTTGAGGTAATAGAGGCCGCCGACCGCGCTCAGCTTTTCGCCCGTGTAGGCGAGCTGGAATTCCTGGCTGACCTGATCCTGATCGACGCCAACGAAGACGTCGCCCACTTCATACCGTGTCGCGTCAATGTCGATGTAGTCGTCGGTCTTGAGGACCCGGTAAGCGGTGATCGACTTCAGCGTCAGATTGTCGGTTAGATCGAAAGCCGCAGTACCCGCAAATCCGTAATGCTTGAGCTTGGTCGAATTGGGGAGGCCTGGCGTTGTCTCGCCCTTCCACTTGTACTTTCCGGAGCCGACGGGATCGGTGACGACCAGGACGCCGCCAGAGAAGGTGACGAGATTGTTGATGGGGCGACCGACGTTCAGCGAGGCATCGTCCTTGCTGTAATCCACCGCCAGGTCGAGCCGCACCTTGCTCGAAGGCGTGAAGGCAAACGCTGTGCGGATGCCGAAAGAATCCCGGTCGTTATATTCGCGCTTGTCGTTGCGATCGTCGACGAAGCCGTCGCGCACCGAGCGCATGATCGACACTCCGGCCGAGACGCCTTCCCCAAGCGGCCCGAGATGTTTCCGCGCAGGTCGAGCTGCGTGTAGGAGCCGAGCGTTGCGCTGGCTTCCGCGCGAAGCTCGTCGCCGGGCTTCCGCGACACGAACTTGATCGCGCCGCCGATGGTGTTCTTACCATACAGCGTGCCTTGAGGGCCACGCAGCACCTCGATCCGCTCGACGTCGAGCAAGTCGAGCTGGTTGCCGCGGATGCGCGACAGATAGACGTCATCGACATAGACGCCGACCGCCGGGTCGAAGGTCTGCAGCGCGTCCGGCTGACCGATGCCGCGAATGTAGATGTTGGTGGCGTTGGACGATCCGCGACCCTGGACGATGTTCAGGTTCGGAACCGCGCCTTGCAGGCCAGTCGTGTCGGTCGCCTGGATGCGATCGAGCGCGCGTTCGTTGAAGGCCGAAATAGAGGAGGGACGCGCTGCAGCCGCTCGTCGGTGCGGCGGGCGGTGACGACGATTTCACCCGTTGCCGAATCCTGGCCTTCGTCGTTTGTGGCAGTGGTCGCCTCCGGTCCCGGAGCTTGCTGCTGCGCTTCGGCAGTCGTCTGCTCCGCAGTCTGCGCCCAGGTCGGCGTGGCGATGGCAAGTCCGGCAACACCTGCGAGCAACAGGCGTCCATAGCGGTCGGCGCGAATCATTTGATGTCCCTCTCCCGCCGCGCTATGATGGTTGCGCAGCGTTCAAGCATCGGTAATACTGAAACCTGAACCGGGTTTCAACTTTGTTTGATTGGCCGGTGATCCGAGGGGGACAAGATTGGCCGGGACGCGGGAAGCGGATGGTTCTGCTGGCGAGGCTGCGGCCACGCGCGCCGTTGAATCTTCCAGTCCAGCGAGCGACGGCAAGGCGCCCCGCACCGCGCGTGGAGAAAGGACGCTTCGAAAGATCCTCGACGCAGCGTTGGAAGAGTTCGGTGAAAAGGGCTTTTCGGAAGGGTCCATCGTCGGGATTACCAGCCGGGCGCGCGTCGCACTCGGGACCTTCTACACTTACTTCGACAGCAAGGAGGCGGTGTTCCAGGAGGTGGTTCGCGACATGTCCGCTCAGGTCCGCGATCACGTCGCGCCTGTGCTACAGTCGGCATCAGGAGCACTCGAAGCGGAGGGTCTCGCGCTCGAGTCCTTCCTTCGGTTCGTAGCGACGCACCGTCAGGTTTACCGGATCATCGACGAAGCCGAGTTCGTCGATCCGGATGGCTTTCGGAAGCATTACATGACCACAGCCGAGCGCATCGCCGCCCGCCTTCAGGCCGGAAAGGACAAAGGTGAAGTGGTGAAGGTTGACTCGCCACTCGCAACCGAGGTCGAGGCCTGGGCGATCATGGGCATGAACGTGTTTCTGGGTCTACGTTTCGGTGTCTGGGGCGAGGACTCGCCGGCGGAGGTCACCCGCGTTGCAAACCAGCTCATCCGCCGAGGTCTGAAGCCTTAGGCCAGGCCCTTCGCCAGTTCGGCGAAAGCTTCCACGTCTTCCTCGTCGTGGTACAGCGCAAGCCCAATCCGCAACACGTCTCCGCGCACGTCGGTGATGCAGTTTCGAGAGAGCAGTTCGTCCGACCAGCGCTTTGCACTTGGGGTCCGAAACGCCAGGAAACGCGCGTCACCCGGCCCATTCAGCCGTTCGACCCTGTTGAAGGCTGTGCCTTGGACTGCATCGAGCAGATGCTCCTGCAGCCGGCTGACATGCGCTGAGATCCGCGATGTGGTCAGCCCATTCTCGTCCAGCATTCGGCGAACGGCATTGAACCGGTACAGTCCCGAAGGATCGAATGTCGCGCCCATGAACCGCATCGCGTCCTTGCGGTAGCCGACGGATCCTGGCGGCAGGGTAAGGTCTTCGAATTCCGCGAACCAGCCGGTGATTGGCGGACGGGCGCCAAAGCCCGACGGCGCATGGAGGAAGGCGCAACCCTCCCGGACATCGCATATTTGTACCCACCGCCAAGGTAGAAAGCAGATTCCGCGGCGACCTCGTCGAAAGGCGCTTCGATCGCCATGAAGGCGTGATAGCCGTCGATCACCACCCAGGAGCCTTCGGGCCTTGCAAGCGAGGCAAGCTGGTCAACCCGGTCGAACCGTCGGCCGCTGCCGAACAGGGCCTGGCTGATGAAGATCAGGTCGTGGCCGCCTTGTTGTGCCGACTCCAGGAATCGGTCCGACAATGTTTCGAAGGGCTCGCACGGGACTCGGTCGATGACCGCCTCCCCACTCTCTTCCCAACGCGCGAATTGCCGTCGCGCACTGTGGAATTCGCCGTCGGTCGTCAGAATTCGAACCGCTGGCCCGGATCGCGGCGCTGCGGCGACGAGGCGGATGATAAAGTCGTGCGTGTTGGGGGCAAACACCACTGCGTCTGGCATGCCGGTGCCGAGTTCGGCGGCGATGTTAGCCTGCGCCTCCGGCCAGACCTCGTCCATGATCCGGTCCCATTTGCGGTCGGCCAGCGTCGCCGCATCCTCCCAGCATTCGACCTGTCCTTCGAAGCTCGCGTCGGGCCACAGGTGATGGCTGTGCGCTGCCAGGTGCAGCCGATCCGGATTGGCGCCGAGGCTTCGCGCGAACAGGGGCTTGAAGCTCAGAGCGCCGTCCTCAGCGACCAGAGTTCGGGAAAGGCCCGCTTGTCGAGTGTCGAGCGCAGGTAGGGCGCTCCGGCCGAACCGCCGGTCCCGGGCTTGTTGCCGATGATCCGCTCGACCGTCAGCACATGCTTGAACCGCCACATCGACAAGGCATCGTCGATATCGACCAGCTTTTCGGCCAGTTGATAAAGATCGAACCAGCGGTCGGCATCGCGATAGACCTCTAGCCAAGCGGCAGAGACTGCATCGTCCGATCCGTCGCCAAGGTCGAAGCCGGCGCGCTGGAGCGCCGCATGGCTCGCTTCTCGAAGGCTCTGCCCTTCCAACGCCGCCTTGAGGCGCGCCGACGCGTCCGGAATGTCCTTGTGATATTCGAGGAAGGCGGGGTTCTTGAGGCCCAGCTTGAATTCAAGCTCACGAAATTGCGCCGACTGGAAGCCGGACGACGTCCCAAGCACATGGCGAAACGCCATGTAATCGACCGGCGTGAGGGTCGACAGCACGTCCCAGGAAAGCGTCATCACCGACTGGATCCGGCTGATCCGCGACATCGCCTTGTAAGCCGGCGCAAAGCGGTCCTCGTCCACCAGGCCGATCGCAAGGTCGACCTCGTGAAGCATCTGCTTCAGCCAGAGCTCCTTGGTCTGGTGGATGACGATGAAGAGCATCTCATCGTGCAGGTCCGACAGCGGCTTCTGCGCGCCGAGCAATGTGTCCAGGGCCAGATAATCGGCATAGGTCATGCCGGCGGGCGTAGCGGTCATTCGCCTCGCCTAAGCGAAAGCGCGGCCGTTAGAAAGATTACTGTCGCTGGCTGCCCGGCAGGCCTGGCTGACTGATCGTGCCGATATTGTTGAACAGCTCCTGGAAGAAGCTGCGCTCGCGGCCGAGCGTCGGGGTGCGATCGCCGGACGGCCTGATAGAGGCGATCAGCTTCTCGTCCGTCTGCTCGACCGAGGCGACGTTGCCGGCGGGATCGAAGCGGACGTGAATGACGGTCTGGTCGGTCACCTTCGGATTGCGGAAGGCGAAGGCGCGGGTGTCGCGCGCGACATAATACCAGTCGTTCTGATCGAACGTGCCGGTAAAGGTCGGGTCGCCGAGCGTCTTCTGCACCGACGCCTTGTTGTCGGTTCCGACGGCGATGCCGGAGGTCAGCTGTTCGTCCACCACATAGCCACGGTGCTCGCGCACGGTGATGCCGCCGCATCCGGTCAGCATCGTCGCCGCCATGCAGGCGACCGCGCCTTTGAAAACCGCAGACTTCATGATTGGACCTTCTCCCAATATCCGGCAGTTGGCTTGCGCAACCGCAGGGTGGCCTCAATATGCGGCTCGCCCCAAGGGCCGCAAGCCCTACACGCAAGCTCGAGCCAAGAGGAGTTCTATGTTCCGCGCCCTGTTCGCCAGATTAACGGACGAGCCGAAGCGCGGCCAAGCCTTGTTCCGCCTCGCGGTTGCAGAGGCTCGCCGGCCGGATTGGTACCTTCGGGGCCAGGTCCCCGACACCGTGAACGGCCGATTCGCGGTGCTGGCAACGATCGTCGCGCTGCTGATGGTGAGGCTCGATCGCGACGGCGAGCCGGGCAAGGACGCAGGCACGGCGCTGACCGAGCGCCTCGTCGAATCGCTCGACGCCGAGATCCGCGAGATGGGGACGGGCGACCCGACGTTGGGCAAGCAGGTTCGCCAGCTGGTCGGCGCAGTCGCTGGACGGGCCGATCGCTGGGCAAGCTGGTCGCGACAACGGAAACGTGGGGCGCGGAGCTCCGCCGCAGCGTCTATCTGGATGAGACCGTGGCGACGGAGGCGCTGGATTTCAGCGAATCGGCCCTGCGGATATTCTGGGCCCGCATCGAAGAGTCGCGGGTCGAGGACTTGATCGACGGGAAGATTGGATGACCGACGACTTCGCCCACCGGCTCCCGCTCAACCAGATTCGCGACGGCGAACGAGTCGACCTCAGCGCTGACGAGTCCGAGCGAGCAGGCGTCGCAGAACGGCTCGGCCTCCGCGGACTGGAGCGCCTCGAAGCGCACGCGGTGCTCGACCGGAAAGGCGAGATCGTCCGGGCCCGCGGACGGCTGAAGGCAAGCCTTTGCCAGAGCTGCGTGGTGACAGATGAACCCGTCGATGCCCGGATCGACGAGGCCTTCGACATCTATTTCCTGCCCGAGCCGGCCGCCGATGGGTCGGAGGAGGAGGTTGAACTGGTCGAAGCCGATTGCGACGTCGTCTTTCACGACGGTTCAGCCATCGATCTCGGCAGTGCGATCGCGGATACGCTGGCTCTCGGACTCGACCCTTATCCGCGCAGTGCAGGGGCCGAGGCCGCGCTCAAGGAAGCAGGCGTCCTCAGTGAAGCGGAGGCGGGGCCGTTTGCGGCGCTCGCCAAGCCGAAGCGGAGCGACTCCTAGAAAGGAACGTCGTCGTCTAGGTCGCTGTCGAACGCGGCCGGCTGCGGACGCTGCTGGCGCTGTGAGCCGCCGCCACTGCTCCCGCCACCGAAGTCATCGCCGTAACCGCCGCCGCCGAATGCGCCGCCCGATCCGCCGCCTTCACCACGGCTGTCGAGCAGGACCAGCTCACCGCGGAAACGCTGAAGCACAATCTCGGTCGTATACTTGTCGTTGCCGGACTGGTCGGTCCACTTGCGGGTCTGGAGCTGGCCTTCGAGATAGACCTTCGAGCCCTTCTTCAAGTAGCTCTTCGCGACGCGGCCGAGGTTCTCGTTGAAGATGACGACCTGGTGCCATTCGGTCCGCTCCTGACGGTTGCCGTCGCGGTCCTTCCAGTTCTCGGAAGTGGCAACGCGAAGGTTCACGACCTCGCCGCCATTGTTCAATGAACGGGCTTCCGGATCCGCGCCGAGATTGCCGACCAGGATCACCTTGTTCACGCCCGCCATGTCACTCTCCTTCGTGTCTTGGAGAGTCGCTATAAACCCAGCGCGACCGCCGTCCAGTAGGTCAATCCGGCGGCGACATAAGCCAGCACGAAAAGATAGCTGACCATGAAGAGCGGCCACTTCCAGCCGTTCGTTTCGCGCCGCGTGACGGCGATGGTCGAGATGCATTGAGGGGCGAAGACGAACCAGGCGAGGAAGGCGAGCGCGGTCGCCAGCGACCAGCGTCCCTGCAACCGTTCGGCGAGCGGCTTCGCCGCTGCTTCCTCATCGCTCGCATCAATTGAGTAGACGGTGGCAATGGCGCTGACCGCAACTTCGCGCGCGGCCATGGCTGGAAGCAATGCGAGCGAGATGTCGCGGTTGAAGCCGATCGGCTTCACCAGAACGTAGATGCCATCGGAAATCCTGCCGGCGATCGACACGTCGACCTGGCTTTCACCCGGCTTGGCCTGCGGAAAGCTTGCCAGCGCCCACAGCAAGATGGTGGTGCCAAGGATGATCGTGCCCGCACGTTTCAGAAAGATGATCGCGCGCTGATAGAGTCCGAGGACGACGTCCTTCAGGCGCGGCATCTGATACTTCGGAAGCTCCATCATGAACGCCCGCCGCCGCCTTTGGTAATGGTCCGGCGAAGCGTCAACGCGGCAAGCAAGGCGCCGACGACGCCTGCCACGTACAGCCCGAACATGACCAGGCCTTGCAGGCCGATACCCGGTCCGACCGCGCGGTCGGGAATGAAGGCCGCGATGATCAGGGTGTAGACTGGCAGCCGCGCGGAACAGGTCATCAGCGGCGCGACCAGGATGGTCGTCAGACGGTCCTTCGGATTGTCGATCGTCCGCGTGGCCATGATCCCCGGCACCGCGCAGGCAAAGCTCGACAGCAGCGGAATGAACGCGCGTCCGGACAGCCCGGCGCCGTGCATCAACTTGTCCATGATGAAGGCGGCGCGGACCATGTAGCCGCTCGCTTCCAGCATCAGGATGAAGAGGAACAGGATCAGGATCTGCGGCAGGAAGACTACGACCGCGCCGACGCCGCCGATCACGCCGTCCACGATTAGCGACTGCAGCACGCCCGCCGGGATCACGTCCGTCGCGGCCGACGCGAGCAGTGCCATGCCGCTTTCGATCCAGCCGACCGGGATCTCGCTCCACGCGAAAACCGCCTGGAACATGACGAACAGGATGGCGGCAAGAATTACCGGGCCCGCGACCGGATGCAGCAGGACACTGTCCAGCCGGTGGGTCCAGCGACGCGTCGGACTTTCGCTGACCACCGCCGCCTTTGCGATATCGCGAGCACGGCGTTGGAGCTGAATGAGTTCCGAAGGCACCCGTTCGTTCACCGCGCAACGCGGCGCCGATAGCATGTCGTCGAGAGCCGCCTGCAACTCGGGCAGGCCGCGCTTGCGGACGGCGACCGTCTCGATCACCGGGACACCGAGCTCGGTCTCAAGCCGCTTCGGGTCCAGCTCAAGGCCGTCCCGCTTGGCAAGGTCGACCATGTTCAGCGCGACGATGGTCGGGAGGCCGAGCTCAATCAGCTGCAGCGCGAAGCGGAGGTGGCTATCGAGGTTCGACGCGTCGACCACGATCACCAAGGCGTCAGGCGTCCGCTCGCCTTTCTGCTTGCCGAGCAGGACGTCGCGGGTCACCGCCTCGTCGGGGCTGGCGGGATCCAGGCTGTAAGCGCCCGGAAGATCGACCAGCTCGACCGGTCGGCCATCGGCGAGGGTCAGGCGTCCGGAATGGCGCTCGACCGTGACGCCTGGATAATTGCCGACCTTCTGCCGGGCGCCCGTGAGAGCATTGAACAAGGCGCTCTTTCCGGCATTGGGGCTGCCGGCAACCGCGACGAGCGGAAGCGGGGTCATGGCAATCCTACTGCGGGAGAGTCACGCGCACGGCGCGAGCATGGCTGCGGCGGATGGCGACGGTCATCCGGCCGACGCGAATAGCCAACGGATCTCGGCCAAACGGACCGAAGTGCAGCGGCTCAACGACGACCCCCTCATCGAACCCGAAATGCTTCAGACGCGCGGATTCGCCGGCTTCAAGCGCGTCCCAGTCGATAGAGGCAATCGACGCACGCGACCCGACCTCGAGCTGGTCGAGCGAGATCGACTCCGGTTTGAAGTGCGCCGTCATGTTGCAAGTGATTATCAATAACGAGCGCGACACGCCATAGGGCGTATTACGTAAGGGCTTGCCGCACTAGCGAGCCGGGTAGCGGAGCCGACCCAGAAAACGCGTGACGCTGAAGTGCTCCTGGCCCTTCCACTGCGCCTTGAACTTTTCGAACTGCATGACGTCCTCGATCCGTCGATCGAGGAATGCGGAGGTTTCCATCCAGCCTTCCGTCTCGTCGTTGATCCAGACGAGGAGCGTCGATCCATAAACGCCGCTGAGGGTCATGCGCTTGGTGTAATGATTGAAATCGGTGCTGGTATCGCCCGCGATCCGCCACATGGTGTCCGCGGTGCGCCAAGCCGACTTGAGCCCCGTTGGCAGATTCTGCGGCATGGCCAGGATTGACAGCGCGCGCCGCACTGCCTCTCGCGCCGGAGCCATGATTTCCAGCCGCTTCCAGATAAGGCCGCGGATCTTCTCGCGAATCTTGAGGCCCTGCAGGCGCTCCGGCGTGAACCACGCCTCGAGTTCCTGGTCCACCGCGCTGATGTAGGTGTCAATCTTGCCGGCCTGGTCCTTGGGTACAGCCAGCCGGGCTTGGTCCGGATCGATCCCGAGCTGCGCCGCCGCGGAATCGACCGCCGCCTGGGTCCAGCCGTCGAACACCGCATTCTCGCCGACGGCAAGCGCGAGGGTATCGCGGATCTGCTTGAGTGGGCTTGGCTGCTCCATTTGGGCTCAACTCGCCCCTTGCGCCGCAGGTTGCAAGTCCCGCTTCGGCAATCGCACCAGGATGAGCGCGGCGGCGATGGCTAGAGCCCCCACCCAGTCAAGTGGCGATAGCGTCTCGCCATAGACCGTCCACCCGATAAAGGCCGAGATCGCCGGTTGGGTGAGCAGGGTCAGTCCGACGACAAGCGGCGACAGGGCGCCGATCGCGTAGACAAGCAAGCCTTGCCCGATCACCTGGCTGCTGATCGCCAGGATGATCACAAACGTCCAATCGCTGGGGACAATGGTCTCTCCAAGCAGGAACGAGAAAGGCAGCAGCATGGCCGCGCCCATCGCGCTGGACAGGAACAGCAGCGGCAATGGCGCAAGCGTCTCGCGGGCCCGCTCGACCGAAATTAGATAGCCGGCGTAGAGCAGCCCGGCCGCAAGGCAGAGCATGTCGCCCTGGACGTTCCGAAGCGATAGTTCGGCGCTGCTTCCCATCAGCAAAACCGCACCGAGTGCCGCCAGGATCAGGGACGCGCCCTGGATCTTCGAAGGCCAGCTCCGCGCCAGCCAGAGGCCCCAGCCGGCGAAGGCAAAGCTCGCGACGTTTCCAAACAATGTCGAGTTGCCGAGCTTGGTCATGTGGATTCCGAGGTGCCAGGCGGCGAGGTCGGCGGCGAAGAAAAATGCCGCGAAGGCGATGATCGTCCCCAGCGCCCGGCCCGGCCAGTGCACCGGCTGGCCGGCAAACTTCGCGATCGCAAACAGGAACGGCAAGGCCAGCGACAGGCGCCAGAAGCCGGCTGCGACCGGACCCACGCCGGTCAGGCGAACGAGCCAGGGACCGACCGCAAGCGCACTGCTTCCGAACAGGAGCGCGGCGAATGCGAACGGATGATGATCGGAGCGCTTCACGGGACGTGGATTAGGCCCTTCACCACGCCGGCGAAAGTGTGAACGTCAAACGATGCTCATAAGCTGGCCTTATGGAATGTCAGTGAGAATCAGAATTGAACGGATAGCGAGCACAACTATTTGAGCCGTGGGCTGCCGGAGAGGCACAACCAGTTTGGAAGGACTCTGATGTCCAATCTATTCGATCCCTCGAGTTCGGCGCATTCGACCTGGCCAACAGAATTGTCATGGCTCCGCTCACTCGCGCTCGCTCGGGCAAGGACGGCGTGCCGAATGCTTTGATGGCGGCTTACTATGCCCAGCGGGCGAGTGCCGGCCTGATCATATCCGAAGCCACAGGCATCAGCCGCGAAGGCCTCGGCTGGCCAAACGCGCCCGGCTTGTGGAACGACGACCAGGTCGAGGGCTGGAAGCTGGTGACCGACGCCGTCCACCGCTCCAAGGGACGGATCGTTGCGCAGCTTTGGCACATGGGCCGTCTCGTTCACCCGGATCTGGGTGGCGGCCAGCCCGTCAGCGCATCGTGCACGACGGCCCCCGATTTCGCTCACACTTATGAAGGAAAGAAGCCCTACGTCGCAGCTCGGGCCGCCAGCTTCGCCGACATCCAGCGGATCATCGGGATTACGCCACGGCCGCGCGAAATGCGATCGCCGCTGGCTTCGACGGCGTCCAGATTCACGGTGCCAACGGTTACCTTGTCGATCAATTCCTTCGCAACAGCGCCAACTTCCGCACTGACCAGTACGGCTGCTCAATCGACAATCGCCTGCGCTTCATGACCGAGGTCCTGGAAGCCGTCGGCGATGCGATCGGGATGGAGCGCGTCGGCATCCGCTTCTCGCCGAACGTCTACACGCAGGGCGTCGACGATTCCGATCCGATCGCGCTGTTCACTGCGGTTGCTCACCGGCTGGAAAAGCTGGGCGTGCCGTGGATCGAGCTTCGCGAGGCCCATCAGCCGACGTCCGCGGGCGCCGTCCCAACGGTGCCCGTCAGCCCCGCCATGCGGCCGCTTTATTCCGGCAAGATCCTGCTCAACAGCGATTATGACGGCCCAAGCGCGCGGGAACGCATGGCGGAAGGCATCGCTGACGGGATCAGCTTCGGGCGGCCGTTCATTTCCAACCCGGACTTGCCCGAGCGGATCGCGCTCGGCGCACGGCTCAGCCCTGGCGATACCTCGACATTCTACTCCGGTGGCGCGGCCGGCTACGTCGATTATCCCACGTTGGATCGCGTCGAAGCCGCTTAGGGCGCATACTTCTCGCGAAGGTCGAACAAGGCGAGGGCGGCGCGAGCGGCGTGGCCGCCCTTGTCCAATTGGCCCGGATCGGCGCGGACGATCGCCTGCTCCTCATTTTCAACCGTGAGGACGCCGTTGCCGATCGCGAAGCCTTCGAGCGTCAGATCCATCAGCGCCCGAGCGCTCTCCTCGGCGACGATCTCAAAATGATAGGTTTCGCCCCGGATCACGACGCCGAGCGCAACGAACGCGCAATATCGTCCGCTCTTGGCTGCTAGCGAAATCGCCGCCGGGAGCTCAAGCGCGCCGGGCACGGTGAGCGTCTCATGATTGTGCCCCGCGTCCTCGATAGCCTTGCGGGCACCGTTGAGCAGCTTGTCGTTGAGGTGCGGATAAAAGCGCGCCTCGACGATCAAGATGGTCGCCATGGCGTCAGTCCTCCGTCTCAATCGCGCGTTCCTCGACAATCTCCAGCCCGTAGCCAGAGAGTCCGACGGGGGACTGATGCGTGTTGGACAGCAAGACCATCTCGTGAATGCCCAACGCCGCGAGGATCTGCGCGCCGATGCCATAGCTTCTGAGAGCGGGTCCTTCGGTCGGCCTACCGGCGCGAAGGTCCGCCGAACGCGACAGGGATCCGGGAGCCGCGGCATGTAGCGCCACGATCACTCCCGAACCTTCATGCTCGATCATCCGCATTGAGCCACGGAGCAGCCCTGAGCGCGGGCTGCGCTCGCCAAGGACGTCGGCGAAAAGGTCGAGACTATGCATCCGAACAAGCACCGGTTTCGTCACGTCGAGCGCCCCGTGCACGAGAGCCAACTGCTCTTCGCCGGTCGCCTTGTCGCGGAAGACCTGCGCCTGCCATTCCGCTCCACTCTGCGCGCGAAATGCAGTCGATGCCGCGCGCTCGACCATGTGGTCCTTCTTCAGCCGGTAGGCGATCAGGTCGCGGATGGTGCCGATCTTCAGCCCGTGGGTGCGGGCGAAGTCCATCAAGTCGTCCAGTCGCGCCATGCTGCCATCGTCACGCATGATCTCGCAGATGACTGCGCTCGGGTTGAGGCCGGCGAGACGCGAGATGTCGACGCCTGCTTCCGTATGCCCAGCGCGGACCAGAGTGCCGCCCGGCTTGGCGACGAGCGGAAACACGTGTCCAGGCGAAACCAGGTCATCGGGCCCATGCGATGCGTCGATCGCGACCGAGATCGTGCGCGCGCGATCGGCGGCGCTGATCCCCGTCGAAATGCCTTCCCGTGCCTCGATTGAGACGGTGAACGCAGTCTCGTTGCGGCTGCGGTTATTGTTGACCATCGGCTGAAGGCCGAGCGTGTCGGCCCGCTCCTTCGTCAGAGCGAGGCAGATCAGGCCGCGTCCGTGACGAGCCATGAAGTTGATCGCTTCGGGCGTCGCCATCTGTCCCGGAATGATGAGGTCGCCCTCATTCTCGCGGTCGTCATCGTCGACGAGGATAAACATCCTGCCATTCCGGGCTTCGTCGATGATCGCCTCGGTGCCGACCAGCACTTCGGTGTTTCCGCGCTGGAGCAGCTTCTCCAGGCGCCCGAGCGTGTCAGCGGTCGGGTTCCAGTCGGAATGGCCGAGCTTTCGCAGGGAGTTGGGATGCAGCCCGGCGGCTCGAGCAAGAGCGGCGCGGCTGACCTCGCCGGTTTCGATGATGGCGTTGAGCCGATCGATGAGAGTAGTGCTCATGGCGCTCTCCCATAATCACATTGCAATGTGATGGATAGCAGGAACAGTGCTGTTCCTAATGTGAGCGAGCAGCGAGCATCCGATCGATATAGCGGGCAATGACGTCGATCTCGACATTGAGCTGTCGGCCCGGCTTCAGCCCACCGAGCGTCGTCTCATTCGCAGTGTGCGGGATGATGTTCACCGAGAATTCCGTCCCGTCCCGCACATCCGTCACATCGTTGACGGTTAGGGACACGCCGTCGAGGCAGATCGAGCCCTTCTTCGCGATTGCTGGCGCCAAGCCCCGGTCGACGCGAATGGCAATCCGGATCGAGTCGCCCTCCGCCGACACGTCGATGACCTCGCCCACGCTGTCGACATGGCCGGTGACGATATGCCCGCCCAGCTCGTCGCCCATGCGCAGCGACCTTTCGAGGTTCAGCCGCGCACCTTCACTCCACATGTCCCCGGCAGTTCGCGAGATCGTTTCCGCCGAGACATCGGCCGCGAACCAGTCGTCGCCCTTGTCGACCACCGTCAGACAGACGCCCGAACAGGCAATCGAAGCGCCAAGGTCTACGGTCGAGAGGTCGTACCCCGTGCGAATTCGCAATCGCCGATCGCCGCGCTGCTCGGCGCTGACCACTTCCCCGACGTCGGTGACGATGCCCGTGAACATGACTGCCGCTTAAGCTCCGCGCACCCGCTCGTAAACTTCAAGCCGGTCGACGCCGAGACGCCTGCCATCGCTTGGCCTCCACAGCCCATGCGCGTCGGCGATCGCGTCCAGCCCGACATAACCGAACGACGACTTGCCTTCGCCGACGATGATCGGCGCGCGATAGATGAGGATGCGATCGACCAAATCCGCCTCCAGGAAGGCGGTCGCGGTGGCCGATCCGCCTTCGACGAGCAGGTCATTGACGTCATGAAGTCGATAGACATCCGCCGGATTTGAAAGGATTTCCCATCCGGCGACGGCGTCCCGCGAGTCAAGAGTGCACGCCGGGGCGACCAGTCCTCCAGCCCGGCAAACGTACGTCGAGGCGCGGCGCATCGGCCTGGTATGTCCCTCGCCCGACCAGAATCATGTCGGAGTGCGCCCGCTCCAGATGCACATGCTTCCGCGCATCCTCGCCGGTGATCCATTTGCTCTCGCCGGACGGAAGAGCGATCTTTCCGTCGATCGACAATGCCAGCTTAAGGGTGATCCTGGGCCGTCCGAGTTCAAGCCGGGTCAGCCAACCCGACAGCGATTCTCGCGCCGCCTTTCGGCCGACGCCCATCTTTACGTCGATGTCCGCTTCACGGAGTTTCTGGATGCCGCGACCAAGCACGCGAGGGTCCGGGTCCTTCAGTGCGATGACGACACGCGACGGCCGGGCCTCGACCAGCAGGTCGCTGCAAGCCGGGCCGCGCGGGCTTTCGTGCGCACAAGGTTCAAGCGTTGCGTAAACCGTCGATCCGCGCGCCTTCGATCCGGCCTGGGCAAGCGCGACGGCTTCGGCGTGCGGGCGGCCGCCGGCCGCCGTCGATCCTCGACCGACGATTTCGCCTTTGCCGGAAACGATGACGCAGCCGACGTTGGGATTGGGGGCGCTCCGGCCACGCGCGGCTTCACCGAGCCGCACCGCCTCCGCCATGAACCGCGAGTCTGGCGTTCCCCCGGCCCGCTCACATTCCGAGCTGCTTTTCCAATTTCTGGAACTGGCGCTGCTTTTCCTTCGCCGCTGCGTCCTTCTTGGCCTGGTCGACCTTTTGCTGGGCGACGATCTCGGCATCGGTGCGGTCTGCGCTCCAGCTCTGAGCATAGACGATCTGCTGCGGCGGAGCCGTGTTGATCCTCGAATCGATCAGGAATTCGAAAACGATGACGGCTGTGACCAGCACGGCAAGGGCCGCGCCGATGAATTGCTCGCGGCTCCGCTGGCGCATGAAGGCGCGCAGATCGGCAAAGGCGGCGCGTGGGCCAACCGGTTTCGGGAACCAGGACATGGGACGAATGTAGGCGCTGCGGCATGGGAGTGCCAGTCGCAGCGACCGGCCCGCGCTCGCTGAGCTAAAGCCGGCCTTTGGCATGTTTCAATCGCGCCTCGGCGGGAATTGAGAAGATTCTTCTGTCTATCGGCAGCCTAGCGGCAACATCCACGCTATTTCTGGTCTCCCTCTTGCCCATGAAGGCCCTGGGGTGGGAGTAGCGTCGCGTTCGGTTTTCAGAGCGCGCAGTCGAATTGAGAAGAATCTTCTCGTTTGATGTTCTCGGCAACCGACAACTCCCTAGGGCCCCGGCAGGTTCACTGCCGGGGCCAATCCGAGATTTCGGGGGCGGGGCCCAATAAAGAAAGTTGCGGAGGATTTTGAATATGAAGCTTTTCCAAATCGCCAGCGTCGCGGTCGCCGCGGCAGCCCTTGCCGCGTGCGGTGGCGCGGCCAGCGAAGAGAATACGGCGGTCGAGAACGTCTCGCTCGAGACGGAGAACCTGGATGCCGGTGCGGATCTCAACACGACCGACCTCAACACGGTCGACGCGAACGCGACGGTCGGCAACGAGGTCGATGCCAACGCGGCTGACAATGCAACGGCGGCGGACAATTCGACGAACGCTCAGTAAACCCCTTGAGTGTGGGAAAGGGCGCGGTGCCGAAAGGCGCCGCGCCCTTTCTTTCATGCGAGCCGGAACGACAGGGTGATTACCGTCGACGAGGGGACCGGATGGCCGTCCTCGGTCGCCGGCTTGTAGCGCCAGTTCGCAATCAGGTGCCGGCGGGCTGCTTCGAAGAAGGAGCGGTCCACCTTTCCAACCGGTTCAACGGCCACGACGTGCCCGCGTTCGTCGATCGACAGCTTCAGCCGAAGCGTCGCCTCCTCCTCAAGCCGCTGCTTGTCAGCGGGATAAGGCGGCTTGATCAGCCGGTTCGGAGTGATGAATCGCGCCGCAATCCAAACCGGATCGGGTACCGGGACTGGCACGACTTCCGGGCCGGTTCCGATCGGACCGGGCGTGGGCAGGGTCGGGATCGGAGTCTGGTCCACACTCGGTCCGCGTGGATTGGAAATGGGAACCAGCGGCTGAGTGTGATCGATGGACGAATTGGGCGGAGACTTCCGCTTTGGCGGCTCCGGCACCTTTTGCGGAGGCGGGTCCGGCGGAATCGGAATCTGATCCACGATGATCGGCGGCTCGAAAATGCGCGTGGGCAAGTCCATCTTCGCGGTCATCACCGCAGCAATCGCAACGGCGTGAATTCCAACGATAAAGACGAGTGCACGCGGATGTTGGCGCTGGCCGACGAAGCCTGGTGGGCTGGCATAGACTGGCATGTCCCTCTCCTCTCTCAAGAGCAACACGAGGGATGTTACAACATTACATGCTTATTACAAAGTGGTTTCTGCGAAGTCGTCCACCACCCCCAGTCAGCGCTTGGCTGCGGCCTTGAGTCTTTCCAGGGTAAGGCTCTTGCCCATCCGCTCGATGAGGCCGGCCATTTCCGGACCGCTCTCGCGCCCGGTGAGCGCGAGTCGCAGCGGATGGAACAGCTCGCGCCCCTTCTTGCCAGAGGTCGCCTTCAGCTCGGCGGTCAGCGCGCGCCAAGGCTCCTGCGTCCAATCCAGCCGTTCGGCGACCGCTGCGGCGTCCTTCATGAGCAGGCGCTCATCATGCGCCAGCTCCGGCACGTCGACGTCGCCGCGCAGCACATCGAACCATGACCGGAAATCGGACAACCGTTCCAAGTTCGGCCTCAGTAGCAACCAGTCTTCCTCCGCCGTGTCCGCGGGCAATCTGTCCTTGACCGCATCATGGTCCAGCTTGTGCAGCAGGCGGGCATTGAGGTGCTCGACCTCCTGCGGATCGAAATGCGCCGGCGCCCGGCCGAAATGCGCGAAGTCGAAATCGCTTGCCAGTTCATCCAGTGACGCAATCGGCTCGACCGGCTGCGAGGTCCCGATCCGCGCCAGCAACGACAGCATCGCCATGGGCTCGACGCCCTCCTCGCGAAGATGCTCGGCGCCGTAGGAACCCAGCCGCTTGGACAATTTGCCTTCCGATGCGACCAGCAAAGCCTCGTGGGCAAAAGACGGCGCCTCGCTTCCAAGCGCCTCGAACATCTGGATCTGCGCGGCGCTGTTGGTGACATGATCCTCGCCACGCACGATGTGCGTGATGCCAAGGTCGACGTCGTCGATCACGCTCGGCAGCAAATAGAGCCAGCTGCCGTCCTCCCGCCGGACGACCGGATCGGACAGCAGCTTCGGATCGAACCGCTGCGGACCGCGGATAAGATCGGTCCATTCTATCGGCCGCTCGTGATCGAGCCGGAAGCGCCAGTGCGGACGGCGGCCTTCGGGGACCGGCGCATTGTCAGGTTTCCGCTCATAAACCGGCGGCAGGCCGCGCCCGAGCAGGACCTTTCGGCGAAGCTCAAGCTCCCCCGGCGTTTCGTAGCAGGGATAGACGCGTCCCACCGACTTCAGCCGATCGAATTCGCGCTCGTAAAGGTCGAACCGCTCCGACTGGCGGACCTCGGCGTCCGGATCGAGTCCCATCCAGCCAAGATCGTCGCGGATGGCTTCGACGAATTCCTTCCGGCTGCGCTCGCGATCGGTGTCGTCGATCCGCAGCAGGAACCTGCCGCGATGCTTTCGCGCGAACAGGAAGTTGTGCAGCGCGGTCCGGATATTGCCGACGTGGAGCCGCCCGGTCGGCGACGGCGCAAAGCGAGTGACGACGCTCACTTCGGCAAGCCGGTGTGGAAGAAGTTGCTGATCGGGTAGCGACGGTCGCGGCCGAAGTTGCGCGCGCCGATCTTCACGCCCGGCGGAGCCTGCCTCCGCTTGTATTCCGCGCGGAGCACGAGTTGCTCCATCTTCGCGACAAGCTCTTCCGGCTCGCCCGTCGCGTTTGCCGTCTCCCGAACCGACATCTCCTTGTCGATCAGGGCCTCGAGAATGCGGTCGAGGTCGGAATAGGGCGGGAGGCTGTCCTCGTCTTTCTGTCCCGGACGCAACTCGGCCGTTGGCGGCTTGGTGATGACGCTGGCCGGCATCACAGGTCCGTCCGGCCCGAGCGCACCCTCCGGTCTATTGCGGTTACGCCAGCGCGATAGCGCGAACACGGTCGTCTTGTAGGCGTCCTTCAGTACGTTGTAGCCGCCCGACATGTCGCCGTAGAGCGTCGCATAGCCCACGCTCATCTCGCTCTTGTTGCCGGTCGTCAGCAGCATGGGTCCGAACTTGTTCGACAAGGCCATCAGCGCGACCATTCGCAGACGAGCCTGGATATTTTCCTCCGCCAGACCGGGCATCGTTCCGGCAAACGCCTCGGCAAGCGCTTCGTCCATCGCGTTCACCCCCGGGCGATGGAGATGACGTCATGGCGGCAGCCGAGCAGTCGAGCGCACTCGCGTGCGTCTTCCAGGCTTTCGTCAGACGTATACTTGGAGGGCAGCATCACGCCCCAAACCTTGTCGGGGCCCAAAGCATCGACCGCAATTGCCGCCGAAAGTGCGCTGTCGATTCCTCCGGACAGCCCGAGGATCACGCCGGGGAAGCCATTCCGCCCGACGTAGTCGCGAAGGCCCACCATCATCGCCCGGTAGACATCCTCGGGAAACGGATCGAGCTCATGGCTTTCCTGCGTCTCGCAGACCCAGCCGTCGGCTTCCCGCTTCCATTCGGTCAGCAACAGCTTCTCATCCCAGTCCGGGAACTGCACCACACGCTCCCCGTCGGGATGCATGATGAACGACGAACCGTCGAATACCAACTCATCCTGGCCCCGACGCGGTTGAGGTACGCCATCGGCAGGCCGGTCATCGTGACCCGCGAACGGACGAGCAGGGCGCGCTTGTCGTCCTTGTCCAGCTCGTAGGGACTGCCATTCGGCACCAGCAGGATTTCCGCGCCGGCATCGGCGAGGTGCGAGCAAACGATCTCCTGCCAGATATCCTCGCAGATCGGGACGCCGATTTTGACGCCGCGAAACTCGATCGGTTCCGGCAAGGGCCCCGACGCGAAGACGCGCTTCTCATCGAACGTGCCGTAGTTCGGGAGCTCGCGCTTTAGCCGGCGCGCGACCATCCGCCCGCCTTCCGCAAGGATCATCACATTGTAGTCGAGGCCGCCCTCGTTGTGGATTGATCCGAACAGCAGCGCCGGCCCGGGCGAGGCCGTCGCGTCGATCAATCGCTCGGCTGCTTCCATCGTCCGCCGAACAAATTCGGGTTTGAGGACGAGGTCTTCGGGAGGATAGCCCGTAAGCTGCAGCTCCGGCACCATCAGCAGGTCGGCGCCGGACGCCCGATCGCGCACTGCCAGGATCGCCCTGGCGTTGCCCTCAAGGTCGCCGACCCTTTGGTTCATCTGGGCGAGCGCAATGCTCAGTCGATTGGTCACTTCGGCAGCCATGCGGGCGATTTAGCGTCTGGGCAGCCCTCGGCAACCTTTACGGCACCGTGACTCGCTCGCTAAGGCGATGAGACCGCAAGGGGGAAGCACAGCCGATGAAACTTCTCGCCGGGAACAGCAACACGCCGCTGGCCCGATCCATCGCCGACTATCTCGAGATTCCGCTGACGGAGGCGAGCGTCCGCCGCTTCGCCGATGAGGAGATTTTCGTCGAGATCAACGAGAACGTGCGCGGCGAGGATGTCTTCGTCCTGCAGTCCACCAGCTATCCGGCCAACGACAATCTGATGGAACTGCTGATTTGCATCGACGCGCTCCGCCGTGCGTCGGCCAAGCGGATCACCGCGGTCGTCCCCTATTTCGGCTACGCCCGCCAGGACCGGAAGCCCGGGCCGCGCACGCCAATTTCGGCCAAGCTGGTCGCCAACCTGATTACCACCGCCGGAGCCAACCGCGTCCTCTCGGTCGACCTGCACGCCGGCCAGATTCAGGGCTTCTTCGACATTCCGACCGACAATTTGTTCGCCGCTCCGGTCATCGCGGCCGATATTCAGGCGCGCCTTTCGAACAAAAACCTGATGATCGTATCGCCGGACGTCGGCGGCGTGGTTCGCGCTCGCGGCCTCGCCAAGCGGCTCGACAACGCCCCGCTGGCGATCGTCGACAAGCGGCGCGAACGCGCCGGCGAGTCCGAGGTCATGAACATCATCGGCGACGTCGAGGGCCGCACCTGCATCCTCGTCGACGACATCGTCGATAGCGCCGGCACTCTCTGCAACGCTGCTGCAGCCCTCCGCCAGCAGGGCGCCGAGGAAGTCTTCGCTTATTGCACCCACGGCGTCCTTTCGGGCGGGGCCGCCGCTCGCGTCGGCGCTTCGGAGCTCAAGGAGTTGGTGGTCACCGATTCCATCTACAGCGGCGAGCCCGATACCGAAGGCGACAAGATTCGCCGCCTGACGATCGCACCCTTGCTGGCGGAGGCGGTCCGCCGCATTGCCGACGAAAGCTCCGTCTCCAGCCTGTTCGACTGACGGGCGTTCGGCCTGGGCCTGGGAACTTGCCTTAAACGGCTGCCCTCTCTATAGGCGCCCAGCTTTCCAAATCATTGGAAGACCGATGGCCCGGCCAAAAGGCATGCCGTGGCGGTTGGATTATGTCGCGTCTTTCGGGACGCAAAGGAGACGAAATGCCCAAGCTGAAGACCAAGAGCGGCGTGAAAAAGCGCTTCAAGCTCACGGCGACCGGCAAGATCAAGCATGGTGTCGCGGGCAAGCGCCACCGCCTGATCAGCCACAACGCCAAATATATTCGCCAGAACCGCGGTACAGATGTTCTCGCCGACGCCGATACGGCGCGCGTGAAGCTCTGGGCGCCCTACGGCCTCAAGTAAGGAGTAGCGGGACATGGCACGCGTCAAGCGCGGCGTAACCACGCGCGCAAAGCACAAGCGGATCCTCGACAATGCGAAGGGCTATTACGGCCGTCGCAAGAACACGATCCGCATCGCCCGCCAGGCAGTCGAGAAGGCAGGCCAGTACGCCTACCGCGACCGCAAGGTGAAGAAGCGGAGCTTCCGCGCCCTCTGGATCCAGCGCATCAACGCTGCGGTCCGCGCGGAAGGCCTGACCTACGGGCAGTTCATCCACGCCCTCAAGCTTGCGAACATCGACCTCGACCGGAAGGTCCTGGCCGACATCGCGATGCACGAAGGCGAAGCGTTCAGTGCCATCATCGCTCAGGCGAAGAAGGCTCTCGAAGGCAACAAGGCCGCGGCCTAAGCCTCAGCGCTGAAGAAAAAGGAAAGGGCGTCGGAGCTTCGGTTCCGGCGCCCTTTTCGTTTCGGGTTAGCTGTCAGCTTTGGGCGGATAGCGGGCATAAGGACATTTCGCGTCCCGACAGAACTAACCTGTCAAAACTGTCCGCGCTGCCGACAAATGTGCCCTGCTGATTGGAACTACCGTGTCATCAACCAGCCGGGCAATCGCTCGTCCGGACGTTCTTTCCAGCACGCGAACACCGTCTTTGGCCACCCACCAGCTACGGTGCACGCGAAGGCCCAGCCGGGAATCGATCAGTGCCGCCGCGTCCGCCAGCCGCATCAAGACCAGTGCCGAGCCGTGGAGGGTGTGCACACGCACGTAATGATCCTCGGCCTCAAGCGCGAGTATGTCTCGGCGCAAGGCAGGCGGAAGCTTCGACACGAACTCGGGCGGGTATTCGGGAGCGGCGGCTGGCTGTTCCACGGGTGCGGCCGCACTCATCCAGTTGTCCGGAGATGTGAGCCAGGCGATCAGCAGCTGCACCAGCGCCACGTACGGATACAAGCCGAGCAACTGCAGAGGACTGAATGCTCTGCCTGGTCGAACCACGCCCATGGCCCACGCCACGAAGAAGGTCATGGGCACCGCGGATGCGGCTGCTATGGCGACGATCCGCGTTGCCTGCTTCCCGCCCAACGCAGCGGATGAAAGCACTCGCCCGGCGGCGGCGGCGGCGCCAAAGCCGACGAGCGCTACGTCCATCCAGAATGCATATTTCACGGCCGGGGCGAGTGCGGTTTGCGATCCGAATGGACCTGTCACTCCAAGCAGCGCGCCGATAGCGAAGGCACTGATCGGCCCGCGCCATTTCCCCATCTGCCGCCATTCACGCATCGCCAATTGCATCGGCCCACCGGTCACGAAATATCGAAGGCTATTCACGACTTTCCCTGTTGTCGACCGGCATCGCCACCCGCCAACCGAGCACCACAACGCCGCTATGGCGACAGGGAGGAAGTAATGAATCGGATTATCGCAGGCCTTGCGTTGGTATGTGCAGCTCTACTGCCGGCAGCGAGCGAAGCCGCACCGTCGATCGCCGTGGACTGCGACGCGGGAGCCGTTACGGCGGGCGACGAGGCTCCGAACATTCACGGCCATTGGGATTTCCTCATGATTCCCCGCGGAACGCTCAGCTTCGGGCTAATGTCGATCGGCTTCGTCGGCGCTGACTATGGCGGATCGCTGGCACCGGCGAGGACCGCGCCCGTTGTCCTGCGCAAGGTCACCTTGGCCGGCAAAAGCATCCAACTGATTGTTGCCTCCCGCGAGGGCGACGTCCGGTTCGACGGCAAGCTGTCCGCCAAGGGCGACTTCATGTGCGGAACCGTAACCTACCACAGAGGCGAAACCTTCCCGATGGTGGCGCAGAAGCGGCCTTCAACCTATCAGTCGCAGCCTCAGGCACAGCGGGCGCGGTAATCGGCTCGGGCGGTGCCGCCGGGGCGCTCAGGCGCCGCCGCTTACTATGCGCTGCTTCAGTCGAGTAGCTCGTAGGCCGGCAGGGTCAGGAATTCGACGAAGTCGTCTGAGACGACCATTTCGCGGAACAGGTCGGAGGCGTCGGCGATGTTTTCGACTTCCTGCAATAGGCCAATCTCTTCCTCGTAGAGCGCGTCGAACAGTTCACGGTTGAACTTGCGGCCGTCGTCTAGGGGAGCCTCGAAATGCAGCCACTGCCATAGCTGGGCGCGGCTGATCTCCGCCGTCGCCGCATCCTCCATCAGATTGTACAGCGGCACCGCGCCTTTCCCGCCGAGCCAGGCGGCTAGATATTGCACGCCGACGCGGATGTTTTCGCGGGCGCCCTGCTCGGTGCGAGGGCCGGTGTGCAGCTCCAGCATCTCGTCGCGGCCGGGAACGCGGTCCGGCCGCTTCGATAGCTGGTTCGGACCGGTCATCGCCTCGAACGCTTCCAGCGCAGCCGGTACCAAGGCCGGGTGAGCGACCCAGGTGCCGTCATGCCCGTTGGTGACTTCGCGCAGCTTGTCGGCGCGGACCTTGTCCATCGCTGCGCGGTTCGCCCCCTCGTCGCCCTTCACCGGGATGAAAGCCGACATGCCGCCCATCGCGAAGGCTCCGCGCCGATGACAGGTGTCGATCAGCCGCAGCGAGTAGGCCGCGAGAAAGGCCTTATCCATCGTCATCGCCGAGCGGTCGGGCGTCAGGCGATCGGCGCTCCGGCCCAGTCGTTTGATGGTCGAGAAGATATAGTCCCAGCGGCCGCAGTTCAGGCCGACGATATTCTCCTTCAACGCGTAGAGGATCTCTTCCATCTCGAACGCCGCCGGGATGGTCTCGATCAGGATCGTCGCCTTGATCGTCCCGCGTTCGAGGCGAAGCCGGTCTTCAGTCAGAGCGAAAATGTCGCTCCACAGCGCCGCCTCTTCCATGCTCTCGAGCTTCGGAATGTAGAAATATGGCCCGGAACCCTTGGTCAGCGCCGCCCGGGCATTGTGCCAGGCGTAGAGCGCGAAATCGAAGAATGCGCCCGCGACGACCTCGCCGTCGACCGTCACATGATCTTCCGGCAGGTGAAGTCCGCGCGGGCGCACCATCAGCACCGCCGGATTCTCTCCGACCTGGTAGCCCTTGCCGCTTTCCGGATCGGTAAAACCAAGGCGCCCAAGCCAATAAGCCTTGAGGTTCGCCTGGCCGGTGATCAGCTCGTCCCAGGTCGGCGAGGTCGCATCCTCGAAGTCCGCCATGAACACCTTTGCGCCGGAATTGAGCGCATTGATCACCATCTTGGCGTTGGTCGGGCCGGTTATCTCGACGCGGCGGTCCTGCAGATCGGCCGGGTTGCTGCCGACAGACCAGTTCGATTCACGGATCTCTCGCGTGTCCTCGCGGAAGTCGGGAAGTTCGCCGGCGTCGAACCGCGCCTGCCTTTCCAGCCTTTTGTCGAGCTGCTGCCGCCGCCGCGAATCGAAGCGCTCGTGCAGCTCTGCAACGAGGTCGAGAGCGTCCGGGGTGAGCACTGCGCCCGCCCCGGTACCCGGCTGGCCTCGGCCACGATCCGCGGCCGGTCGATCACAGAGTTCATGCGCGATTCGGCTCCATGCAGATCGAATAGCGCGTCGTGGCCTCGCAATGATCCCGAAAAGTGAGCCGCTGCCACTCGGTTCGTGCCTTCAGCTCGTTGTCGTAGGGACCATGCACGATCTCGGTGCCCGGCTTGAGGTCCGTGAAGCGGCAGTCGCGATAATCGCCGCCGATCACCCAGTAACGGTAAGTCATACTCGTCCTCCTCCAGAAGGCTTCATTCGGCCGCGATGAACTGGGCGGCTTCGGTGGATTCCTTGAGTGCGACGGTCGACGACTGGCCGCCGGAAATGGCGGTCGCGACGGCGTCGAAATAGCCGGTGCCGACTTCGCGCTGGTGGCGGGTCGCAGTGTAGCCCTTGGCCTCGCTGGCGAATTCCGCCTGCTGAAGCTCGGAGTAAGCCGCCATGCCGCGATCGCGGTAGCCGGTCGCCAGCTCGAACATGCCGTGGTTGAGGCTGTGGAAGCCGGCCAACGTGACGAACTGGAACTTGTAGCCCATTGCGCCCAGCTCGCGCTGGAAGTTGGCGATCGTCTGCTCGTCGAGCTTGGCGCGCCAGTTGAAGCTGGGCGAGCAATTGTAGGCGAGCATCTTGCCGGGGAAGCGGGCGTGAATGCCCTCCGCGAAGGTCCTCGCTTCGTCCAGGTTCGGATGGCTGGTTTCAAACCAGATCAGGTCCGCGTGCGGAGCGAAGGCGAGACCGCGCGAGATGCAATGGTCGAGGCCCGTGCCGTCGGCGAGGCGGAAGAATCCTTCCGGCGTGCGCTCACCGGTCATGAACGGCCGGTCGCGCTCGTCGACGTCGGACGTGATCAGCTTGGCGCTCTCCGCGTCCGTGCGGGCGACGAGGATCGTCGGAACTCCGCAGACGTCGGCGGCGAGACGCGCGGCATCGAGGTTGCGGACCGCTGCCTGGGTCGGGATCAGGACCTTGCCGCCGAGGTGGCCGCACTTCTTCTCCGACGCGAGCTGATCTTCGAAATGAACGCCGGCGACGCCCGCTTCGATATAGGCCTTCATGATCTCGAAGCAGTTGAGCGGACCGCCGAACCCGGCTTCCGCGTCGGCAACGATCGGCGCGAACCAGTCGCGCTTCGCTCCGCCTTCGCTGTGCTCGACCTGGTCGGCGCGTTGGAGGGCGCGGTTGATCCGCTTGGCGAGCTCGGGGCCCGTGTTCGCGGGATAGAGCGATTGGTCAGGGTACATCGAGCAGGCCGTGTTGGCGTCTGCCGCGGCTTGCCAGCCCGACAGATAGATTGCCTTGAGGCCCGCGCGGACCATTTGCATCGCCTGGTTGCCGGTAATGGCGCCAAGCGCACGAGTCGGCTCGTCCTGATGCAGCAGTTCCCACAGGCGCAGCGCACCACGACGAGCGAGCGTGTGCTCGATCGGGAACGAGCCGCGCAGGCGGAGGACGTCTTCAGCGCTATACGGGCGCTCGATTCCATCGAAGCGGCCAGCGGGAGCGGAAACAACGACACCAAAGTCAGACATAGCGAATCCCTGTGATCTAAGTGCAGGGAAACACAGCCTTTTGGTTAACGTTGCACAAATAAGGGCCAAGGTGACAAAACTATACTTGTGTACTTTGTAAATTCGTTCACAATTCGACAATGGTTGCACAACGCAAGCTGTTCCTAGGGGCAAGGCTGCGGCGCCTGAGGCGCGAGCGCGGGCTGCATCAGGCTGCGATGGCCGAGGAAATCGGCATCTCCGCCTCATACCTGAACCACCTCGAGCGGAACCAACGGCCGGTCACCGCCGGAATCCTGCTCCGGCTGGCCGAAGCCTTCGACATCGACATGAAGGCGTTCGCCTCCGAAGGCGGTGACACGGCTGGCGCGGACCAGTTGGGCGAGATCTTTACGGATCCAATGCTCGCTGACCTCGGGATCGGCCGAGCGGAGCTGATCGAGCTGTCTGACAACGCTCCCGCTGTCTCGGAAGGCGTGGTCCGCCTCTACACCGCGTTACGAGAGCTCCAACGCAGGCCGCCGAGCGGAACGGACGAGGAGGCAGCCGGCGACCCCGCGCGCTGATCACGCCTGAGACGTGGGTGCGAGACTACATCCAGTCGCAGCGGAACCATTACCCGGAGCTGGAAGAGCGCTGCGAAATCCTTGGCAATTCACTCAGCGATCCGCTGTCGGTTTCCGAAGCGCTGCGCCGCCGCCTGAAGGAGGCCTACGGCGTCGAGGCGCAGGTCGTGTCGCCGGAGCTGCTCGACAACTTCAGCCAGCATTACGACGCCCAGCGCCGCACCTTCATGATTTCGGCCCTGTTGCGGGCAGAGAATCGCACCTTCGGCCTCGCCTACCAGCTCGCTCTGCTTGAGCTTGCGCCCCTGCTACAGCGCATGGCGGACGACGCGCGGCCACCCGACGCCGGAACGCGAGCGCTGTTGCACATGAGCTTCGCCAATTATGCCGCGGGCGCGATCATGATGCCCTACGGCCGTTTCCTGCGCGCCGCGGAGGAGCACCGTTACGCAATCGATCGCCTATGCGGACAGTTCGGTGCCAACGTCGAGCAGATCGCGCACCGGATGACGACACTTGGGCGCTCCGGCGCACGCGGCGTCCCCTTCTTCATGCTGCGCGTCGATCCGGCCGGAAACATTTCCAAGCGCTATGCCGGCGAGAATTTCCCCTTCTCGCACTTCGGTGGGACCTGCCCGCGCTGGCATCTCCACGCGGCCTTCCAGACGCCCGGTCAGACGATCCGCCAGCTGATCGAAACGCCTGACGGCCAGCGCTTCTTCACGATCAGCCGCACCATCGAGCGCCCGATTCGTCCCGAGTTGAGAGACGACGCATTGCTCGCCATCGGTCTTGGATGCGACGTCCGCTACGCCCCGCGCATTGCCTATGCCGACGGCCTCGACCTTACCAATACGCCGGCAACTCCGGTCGGGCCGGCCTGCTCAATCTGCCCGAGGATGGAGTGCGCCTATCGCGCCATGCCCCCAGCGGGGCGGATGCTTGCGGTGCATGAGAACCGGAAAACGATTTCGCCCTTCCCTTTCCTGCCCGGCTAGGGCGCGACCGGTTCTCTCTCGAGCGTCGCTCGATCCCAGTCGGCAAGATCTGCCGCTGCCTCGTAGGTCGAATGCAGAAAGCTGGTCAGCAAAGCGTCGGGATCCGGCGCGGCTCGCACCTCGTCATAGGGCAAGGTGAACTCCTGCCAGTCGGAGTTCCAGCCGCCTGCTGCGATCGGGCGATCCCTGAAGCCGGCGGGCTCCGGATAGGCATAGTTGTAGAAGAATGCGTCCGCCTTGGTTGCTCCGCCAGCCCAGAATCCTGCGCTGGACACTTCCTGGCTGTAGGCTTCGCGCGCGACGCTGTCGGGAAGTCCCGGGACGCCGCCCGGATGCGGCGGTGCGATTCGGCCCGAGAATCGCGTTACCGCCAGATCGAAGCTTCCCCACCAGAAATGGACAGGGCTCGACTTGCCGATGAAACTCGCACGGTAGCGTTCGAAGGCGGGCAGCATCGCCGCAAGTGCTTCGCGAAAGGTCGCCGCCGACTCCGGCGAGTACGCGCGCGGCTGGACATCCTCGGCAAACGGTACGGCGTCAGCGATCTCGTTCGGCTTTCCGTTGAAATCGGATGGGAGCCGATACTTCTGGAGCATCTCGACGAGTCCGGAATGCAATGCCGAAATGGAGCCGGCATCCAGCGGCAGAACGCCGCGCTCTGCCGCGCTCGTGGTCAGGACGATCGCGTTGCGGCACAGATCCAGCGCCAGCGTGAACGTCCGCCCGTCGCTGGCAGCCGTCGGCAGGGTCGCCAGGCCTCGCGCATTCGGCTGCAGCGCGACATGCCAGCCGTGATTGGTCCATGGTGCGTGCCGCACTCTGATCTTCCCGAGCATCTGCGCCGTGAGATGCAGGATCGTCAGCGTTTCATGATCCTTCTCCGGATCGAGAACAGGCCAGCTCATGGAACCCCTGTAGCACGCGCCTTTGCATTTTGCGCTGCGGTGCAGCTAAGGCCGCGCCATGGCGTCAGACACTGACCTTCTCGACCAAATCCGCTCCGCGCCCGACCTTGGCGCGCTCGACCAACTGCGCGTGTCCGTGCTCGGCAAGTCCGGAAGCATCACGCAGCAGCTGAAGTCGCTTGGGGCGATGGACCCGGAGACGCGGGCCGCCCAGGCGCCGGAGATCCACGCTTTTCGCGAGCAGGTCACCTCTGCAATCGCCGACCGGAAGTCGGCGCTGGAAATGGCCGAATTGGACCGCAAGCTCGCGACCGAAACGATCGACTTGTCGCTTCCGGCTCAGGACACGCCGACCGGTACGGTCCATCCGGTCAGCCAGGTCATGGACGAGCTGGCGGAGATTTTCGCCGACCTCGGCTTCGCGGTCGCGGAAGGACCGGAGATCGAGGACCAGTGGCACAACTTCACCGCGCTCAACATGCCGGAGTTCCACCCGGCGCGCGCGATGCAGGACACCTTCTACCTCGAACGCCAAGAGGGTGAGACAGAGTCGAAAGTCCTGCGGACCCACACCTCGCCGGTGCAGATTCGGGCGATGCAGGCGACCGGCGCGCCGCTCTACGTGATTGCTCCGGGCCGCGTTTACCGCTCCGACAGCGACGCGACCCATACGCCGATGTTCCACCAGGTCGAGGGTCTGGTCATCGACCGCGCGATCCACATGGGGCACCTCAAGTGGACGCTGGAAACCTTCCTGAAGGCCTTCTTCGAGCGCGACGATGTCGTGCTGCGGATGCGCCCGTCCTACTTCCCGTTCACCGAGCCGTCCGCCGAGGTCGACGTCGGCTACACGCTCGTGAACGGCAAGCGGACCATCGGCGGCAGCGAAGGCTTTATGGAAGTTCTCGGCTCGGGGATGGTCCACCCGCGCGTAATCGCCAATTGTGGGCTCGACCCGGACGAATGGCAGGGCTTCGCCTTCGGCTGCGGCATCGATCGCCTCGCCATGCTCAAGTACGGAATGGACGACCTCCGCGCTTTTTTCGACGGCGATATTCGCTGGTTGAAGCACTATGGCTTCCGAGCGCTCGACGTGCCCACGCTCAGCGGGGGAGTAGGCGCATGAAGTTCTCGCTGAGCTGGCTCAAGCAACACCTCGAAACCGATGCCAACGAGCAGACGATTGCCGACACACTGACGGCGATCGGGCTGGAGATCGAAAGCCTCGACAATCCGGCCGAAGCGCTTGCGCCCTTCCGGGTCGCGAAAGTGCTGACGGCGGAGAACCACCCGCAGGCCGACAAGCTGCAGGTGCTGACAGTCGACGCGGGGAGGGAGCGGTCCAGGTCGTTTGCGGGGCTCCCAACGCTCGGGCTGGAATGCTCGGCGTGTTCGGTCCTCCGGGCGCTTACGTGCCGGGTTCCGACCTCACACTCAAAGTCGCGGCCATCCGCGGCGTCGAGAGCCGAGGCATGATGTGCTCCGTTCGTGAGTTGCAGATCGGCGACGAGCACGACGGCATCATCGAGCTTCCCGCCGATGCGCCCGTCGGGACCGCCTTCGCCGATTATGCCGGGCTCAACGATCCGGTGTTCGACGTGAACGTCACGCCCAACCGGCAGGATTGCATGGGCGTTCGGGGCATCGCCCGCGATCTTGCCGCTGCCGGCATCGGAACGTTGAAGCCGCTCGCGGTTCCGCAGATCGAGGGCAGCTTCAAGTCACCCATCGACATCCGCATCGAGGATTCGGCGGGATGCCCCGCCTTCTTCGGCCGCGCGGTTCGCGGCGTCCGCAACGGCCCCTCGCCGGACTGGATGCAGCGGCGGCTGAAGAGCGCGGGCCAACGGCCGATCTCCGCGCTGGTCGACATCACCAACTATGTCATGCTCGATGTCGGGCGTCCCGCGCACGCCTACGACATCGCCAAGCTCGATCGCGCTCTCGTCGCCCGGCCCGCCCGGGACGGCGAGAAGGTGCTTGCGCTGAATGAGAAGGAATACACGCTCGACCCGTCGATGACGGTCATCGCCGACGAGCGCGAGGTACACGACATCGGCGGCATCATGGGCGGCGAGCATTCGGGCGTCAGCGAGAGCACGACCGACGTGATGCTCGAGATCGCCTACTTCACGCCCGAACGCATTGCGCAGACGGGGCAGAAGCTCGGCCTCACCAGCGATGCCCGCAGCCGGTTCGAGCGCGGCGTCGATCCCGCCTTCCTCGGTGATGGGCTCGACATCCTCACTGGCCTCATCCTCGACATCTGCGGTGGCGAAGCTTCGGAGGCGATCCACGTCGGCACCCCGCCGCTTGAAGATCGTACCGTCCGCTTCGTTCCGGAGCGCGCATTCGCCCTCGGCGGAGTCGAGGTCGCCGAGAACCGTCAGCGCAACATCCTGGAGTCGCTTGGTTTCGAGTTCGCCGATCCGGCGAGCGTTCGCGTCCCAAGCTGGCGTCGTGACGTCATCGGCACCGCGGACCTGGTCGAGGAAGTCGCCCGCATCACGGGCTACGATAAGGTGATTGCCGAACCCCTGCCCGCACTGCTGGCGTTGCCAAGCCGACCGCCACCCGCTCCCAGATGCTGGAGCGTGTTGTCCGGCGGACCGCTGCCGCGCGCGGCCTCGACGAAGCCGTGACCTGGAGCTTTATTTCGGAGCCGGAGGCTGACGCTTTCGGTCCGGGCGAATGGTCGCTCGCCAACCCGATCAGCGAGGACATGAAGGTGATGCGACCCTCGCTGCTTCCGGGCCTGATCTCGGCGGCTCGGCGGAATCTCGACCGCGGTGCTCCTTCGGTCAGGCTGTTCGAGATCGGGCGCCGCTATCTCGCCGACGCCGAGCGGCCCACGGCAACGCTGCTGCTCGCCGGTGAGAAGCAGCCGCGCGGCTGGCAAAGCGGCAAGGCGCAGCGATTCGACGCGTTCGATGCCAAGGCAGAAGCTTTGGCCTTGCTTGAGGCTGCCGGTGCGCCAGTGGCCAACTTGCAGATCTTCCCGGATGCTGGGCCGAACTGGCACCCTGGCCGTTCGGCGACGCTTCGTCTCGGCCCGAAAACGATCGTGGCGGCCTTCGGCGAGCTTCACCCGAAGCTTGAGAAGGTGATCGACGCCCCCGAGCGTGCAGTCGCGGCCGAAATCTATCTCGACGCGATTCCCCTGCCCCGCTCGAGCGGTCATGCCCGTTCGGCTTACACGCCGCCGGCGCTCCAGCCCGTGACTCGCGACTTTGCCTTCATCGTACCCGCCGAGGTCCAGGCCGATGCTCTCGTCCGTGCGATCCGTGGCGCGGACAAGCAGGTCATCACCGGCGCTCGCTTGTTCGATCGGTTCGAGACGGCCGACGGCCTCAGCCTCGCCGTGGAGGTGGTCCTACAGCCCGGCGAAAGGAGCTTCACCGAGGCAGAGCTTGGCGAGACTACAAGAAGGATCGTGGCAGCCGCCGAGAAGCTAGGCGCTCGCCTGCGGACCTGATTCGAGCACGTTGATCGCGGCGTGAACCCGCGCCTCGATGTCTTCGCGCTTGAGCTCGGCCGGGATCGGCTCGCCGACCACGAAGTGAACTGTGCCTGCGTTCCGCGGCAGGTTTCGGCCCCACAGGCGTCCGCTGTCCATCGCCACAGGAACGACCGGCAGACCGAGCGCCTTGTAAAGTCCTGCGAAGCCGGCCTGGAGCGGCGGCGTCTCCCCCGGCCGAACTCGCGTGCCCTCAGGATAAATGATGACCGGCCGCCCGATCGCGGCAGCCTCCTTGCCCAACAGCAGCATTTCCCGGAGCGCCTTGGCTCCTGCCGAGCGGTCGACCGGGATGACGCCATAACGTCGCGTCGCCCACCCAAACCCGGCAACTGGCTAAGCTCGCGCTTGAGGACGATTACCGGCGTATTGGCGATGCGTACGATCTCCAGCGTCTCGAACATCGACTGGTGCTTGACCGCAATGAGGAACGCGCCGGACGGAATGCTCCCACGAACCTCGGTGAAGATCCCCAGCATTCGCACCAGCGCGTGATGAAAATCGGTCCAGGCGTGAACCACGGCGCGAAGCGGCTTCGATCCGAACAGCCCTGCTGCAAAGCATCCGATCACGAACATAAACGTCGCAGGATAGAAGATCAGGGCGTAAGTGCCCTGCCGGAACAGCCGCATCACACGTCCAGCCAGACCGCCGCGCGCCGAAGCAGATACTTGTTATACTCGGCGAACAAAGTGCCGAACGCAGGCTCGGTCCGAACCGCGTCGGGAAAGATCTTGTACTTGCCGTCCAGGCCTTTGCGAAATTCATAGTCCGCCCGGCGCATGTGCCAGTCGTTGGTGATCAGGCGGACCGTCCGGTAGCTATGCTTCGCCAGCCACCGTTGCGCCTCCTCCGCATTCGATCGCGTATCGACGGACTCGCTGCCGAGATCGACGCAACAGCGCACCAGCCGCCGCTCGGCGTTAAACCGGTCGACGAGATCCTTTTTCGTCACCAGGGGGTCCGCGCCCGCGATGAGGACACGCTTCGCCTTGCCTTGCTCCAGCACCTTCAAGGCATGCTCGATGCGTCCCTTGCCGCCCGTGATGACTACGATTGCGTCGGTCCTGAGATCGCTCTCGGCCGGCCGCCCCAGCGTCACCGAGAAGAGGATGAAGCCGAGCGCGTAGAGAAGAAGAAACAGCGAGAGAAAGCGAGCAATCATATGACCTTGTGCAATGCACTGAGGACCGCGAACCTCGCAACCAAAGTTGCGAGTACGACGGCCGCGATCGGCAGCATCGCCAGCACGACCAGATCCGTCACGTCCAGCGGAGGGCCCCCGCAAGCTCTCGCGCCATCGCCATCCCGCCGCCGCCGATGACCAGCAGCGCGATCGCTGCAAGCGCTCCGCCAATCAGGGCGCCGACCATAGCGTCGAGCGCAATCTTGCGCTGGAACAGCAACGCCACCTGCTCATCCGTCGCGCCGATCCCGTGCATGATCTCGATCGTGGAGCGGTGCGTGTCGAGCGCACCCCTCGCCGCCAGTACGACCGCGGCTGACGTGGCCGCGGCCATCAACAGGACCAGCGCTACTGCCAACCAGCGAAGCGCCCTCAGCGACCCCAGCAAGGGTGCTACGGTTGCTTCCTCGGCAATGAACCTCGAGCCGGGGAGGGCGCGGCCAAGCTGCGCCGCAATGTTGGCTGCACGGGCATTCGGAGCCAGTTCGAGATGAACAATTGCCGGGACGGGAAGATCCTTCCCGAGGCCGCCTGGCCCGACCCACTTCTCCAGGGTTCGCCGCATCTCGTCTTCGCTGACCGGTTCGACGTTGGTCACGCCGCGGACCGATGCCGCAGCCTTCACGGCCTGGTCCAGCTTGCCTGAAGTCCCGTCGGGAAGCTGCAGGACGTAGCGATGCTCTACCGCACCGGCGACGATCCCGGCCGCATTGGCGAGCGCAAGGCCGGCGGCAGCGACGATCATCATCGCAAAGGTCATGATGGCGATGACGTAAGGCGTCGGTCCGCGATGAGTCCCGCCGGGCAAGAGTCGCCGCTCGGCCTCCGTGCCAGCAAGGATGGACAGCTTCATGGGACTCGCGCGCCCCCGCCGGCGGATTCTTCAGAAGACCGGTCGGGTCGCTCACTGTCCCCTTCTCGATCCTGATCAACTGCGCTCCCGGGGTGCGGGCGATCAGGCTGATGTCGTGAGTCGCGACGACAATCGTCGTGCCGAGGCGATTGAGAGCGGTGAACAGGTGCAGCAAGCGAATCGCCATCTCCGCATCGACGTTTCCGGTCGGCTCGTCGGCGACGAGGAGCTCCGGCTGGCTGATGACCGCACGGGCAATGGCGACACGTTGCTGCTCACCACCCGAAAGCGTCGGCGGCCGAGCGCTGGCCCGATCGGCCAGCCCAACCCAGGCGAGCATCTCGCGCACCGGACCTTCTAGCTCCGCTTCGCTCGTCCCGGCGATGCGTAGTGGCAGTGCGACATTATCGAAGGTCGACAGATGCCGGATCAGGCGGAAGTCCTGAAACACAACGCCGATGCGGCGACGAAAGTCGGGCAGGAAGTCGCGCGGAGCGTCGGTCAGATCCTGCCCGAACAGCTGGATCCGCCCGCGGGTCGGACGTCGCGCAAGATAGAGCAATTGCAGCAGGGACGTCTTTCCCGCGCCAGAGGGCCCGGTCAGGAAATAGAAGCCGCCTTTCGCGAGCCGGAAGTCGAGGTCGCGCAAAACCTCGGCGCCTGTACCGTAACGCAAACCGACGCTGTCGAATTCCACGATTGCCGACAGAGGCCCGCCCTCCTTGTCGAACGGCTTCTTGCATGTGGCCGCCGCCTTGCCAATGGGCGCGCATTCCTGTTTACCCTCTGAAAACCAAGAACGAGTGCTGCCATGATCCTGACCTGCCCTTCCTGCGGCACGCAATATGTCGTGAAGGATGGCGCCATCCCGCCGAGCGGGCGTCAGGTCCGCTGCAAGGCGTGTCAGCACAGCTGGCGCGAAATGCCTCCCGCCGAGGGACAGGTTTCGGAGCCCGAAGCTTTAATGCCGGAGTTCGCCGAGCCAGACATTCAGCCAATCGAAGCCTCCGCTGAGAGTTACTCTGTGGCGGAAGAATATTCGGACGTTGCCGCCGAGGAGGTGATGCCGGAGGAGGCCGCGCTCGAAGAGTCCTATCGCGAAGAGGAGACGCTCGCCGAAGCGCCGGCTTCCCCGCCGATCCCGCCGGAGACGGAAATTCCCGAGCTTGCCGAAGCCGCGCCATCCGGACGGCTGGAATGGGTTGAGCGGGACGAAGACTTCAGCCCGTTCGCAACCCGGGACGACGTTGGTGCGAAGCCGAAGCGTCGGCTGCTCATCATCATCCTGGCGATCCTGGGAATCGCGGCCATCGTTGCCGCGGTCTGGTTCCTGGCTCCGCCCGAGCTTCGCCAGCGCCTCGGCATTGCGGGGTCCGGGGATACGCCGTTGCAGCTGATGATGACCCATAGCGACCGAACTCAGCTCGCCAGCGGCAACGAGTTCCTGAACATCAGCGGCCGGATCATCAATCCGACGGACGAGCAGCAGAAGATCCCGCCGATCACCGCCCAGCTCCACGATGCGTCGGGCAAAGTGGTCTACAAATGGACGATTCCGCCGCCGATGAAGATGCTTCCCCAGGCGGCAGTGCCAGTTTCAACAGCGCCGAGCTCAATATCCCGCCCGCCGCGCAGGAGCTGACGGTGACCCTCGGCGATCCGAAAGTCGGCGGCTAGTAGAACTCCACCAGCGATGCAGTCCGGCGGGAGCCGTCGCGCTCGCGGATCGTGGATGCTCGAACAACACTCGCCTCAAAATCCGCGGGCCGGCCCCACCGCATTTCGGCTCCACGAACGATCCGGACCGTCGCCTGCGCCGAGGCCGACGCGACAGTGCGCGAAGGCGACTGCGCGGGCGTGGCGGCGATGGTCGAAGCGAGCAAAAGCGTGAGCATTGTCGCTCAGCTAAACGCGTCAGTGCCCGATGGTAAACAGTGCTTTAAGAATTCGTCCCTCCGAGGGACAGATTGCCCCCGTTGCGCGGCTCGCCATCCCTTGCTAGAGGCGCGCGCCTACCGGGATTGCGGTCGCCGACCGCTCCCAATCTTCATGGCGTGCGGTCGTGGCGGAACTGGTAGACGCGCAGCGTTGAGGTCGCTGTGGCCGAAAGGCCGTGGAAGTTCGAGTCTTCTCGACCGCACCAATGAAACGGGATCAGCGCCAGCGGTACGCTCTGCTGCGACTGAGAATCAATAACAGTTTAAGTCGCCCGAGACGACTTTCACTGTGCCGATGCGACGGTCGGTATCCTCGTCACCTGGATTGATCCCAGCCGTGCAACCGACCTTTCTTCGGTGAGCTCAGCCACGGTGTTGAGGTCGGGCAGGATCTTCGCAGCGACCGCCGAATCCTTCGCTACACGAATCGTGTAACGCCCATACGCGGCGCGTTCGAACAGGAAGTAGCCGTCGTAATCCGTTTGCGTCGTGGCGATAACCTTGCCCTGCGCGTCGACAAGCTCGAGCGCCAGGCCTTCGAAGCCGAGACCGCCATTCTTGACGATTGCGCCCTCGATTTCACCACCGCCGACCAGGCCGATTTCCACCTCAGCTGGCACGCCGGGCCGTGGCACGACCACCTGCAACGCCTTGCTCGGCACCAGATTGGGGTCGGCAAGGCTGGTGGTGTCGACGCCAACGGCCACGGGCGTGAATGTCGCGAGGCCTCCGACCATAACTGATCCCCGCTCGTCAGTGGTCTTCTCTGTAATCCTGGTTCCAGTGGTGATGAGCGCGCCCTTTTCGAACGGCTCGGACGGGTCGCGTACGCCATTGTCGTTGCGATCGCGGTAGACGCGCGCCCGCACAGCGCCGGCAGCCGCCAACGGCTCGCGCGAAAGTCCAAAGCCGTGGTTGGGATCGAGCGAGAAGTTGAGGTTGAAGCCCACTGCCACCGAGCCATCGGTCGCCGCCTCTCCGGTCACGGCAAGTGCGAGCGTGTTGATGCGCCGGATGTGCGACACTCGCATTCGCCCGCGCTTCGCACCCGGGTCGTAAGCGACCGCGCCCTCCCAGTCGACATGTTCGCTCGCCGACCAATAGGCACTGAGTTCGGCCGCGCGGAAACGGCGTTCCGGCGCGACCTCAAACGTGCCGTAGCCCCGGAGACGGACGTTGCCGATGCCTCCGGAGCCGATCAACGAGACCTCGAGTTCGCCGGGCGGCGCAGGGCCGTTGGCGAGGTACTGCCTGCGATAGCGGACATCCGTCGCGAGATTGAACCGCCGCAATGTCGTCGAAAGTCGCGCCGCCGCCTCCAGCTGGCTCGAATTGTCTTCATATTTGATCAGTCGCACATCAGAATGTGCGGATACGAACGTCTTGCCCACAGTGAATGGTGCGTCGACGGCCAGCTTGAAGTCTTTGCCTGATCGGCGGAGCCGCTGGCCCTCAAGGTGGAAATTGTCGGTCAGCAGCGCCTCGCCACTGACATTGACCTTGCCGAACTTTGCCAGGACCTGAGCGCGGGCAGCCTTGCCGCCACCGCTCTCCCAGGCAACGCCGACTGCGACGAGGGCGGGGCCGATCGAACGGCGAATCGAGCCCTCCACGAACGTCAGTCGCTCGTCGCCCATCAGCATCGTGCGCGCAATCGCGCCTACGGACATGCGATCATCGATGCCGTGCTCGACTGAGACAGCCGCCTGGGCTTTCGGCAAGTTGAGCGTGTCGGGCGAATCGTGGAACGCGATGACATCGCGGCCAGGCTGGTTGGCGCCCGCCCAGTACCAGGTCTTGCCCTTGGGCACGTTCTCCTGGCCGACGTTGATCATCTCCTCGCGCGTACGGATTTGCCCCTGCGGACCGTACATGACGATGCTGATCTGGTTCTCGCCGTACAAAAGCTGCACGTCTTCAAAGACATAGCGCGAAGACGCTGTCGGACGGGCGAAGGCCAGCAGTTCCCCGTTGCGATAAAGTTCGGCCTCCCATCCCACTGGCAGGTCGCCTTCGAAGCGCGTTTTGTCGAACGCCGTGGGATTGAACAGTGGCCGGTTGGTGACGACCGCGCCACGTCCGCTCGCGCCGGAGCCGCCGAGCCCACTGTCGAGACCGTTAACGTCGCCAAAGCCGAAGTGCGTCGCCTTGAGCGGCCCCAGCAGCTTTGCGTCGGGATCGGAACGATAGGCGCTCACCCGCAGCGAGCTCGGAATGCCCTTGGAATCCGTGGAGAGGCGGGCGTCATAGGACAAATGCGCGATTTCGCCGGCCGCGTAGATCGACGTGCTGCGATCGACGCGAACGCCATCGTTGGCGCGATAGGTCACTCCTCCGCTGACGACGAAGTCGAGCGCGGGTGCACGCCACATGCGATAGGGCAGCTTCACCTGGGGCAGGGTGCTGAGGTCGAACTTGGCCGGCTTGATTTGCGCCGCGCGCTTCTCGCGCTCGATCGCCAGTTCGACCGGCAATTTCGCATCGGATTCGAGGATCAGCGCCGAGCCGTTGGTGTTCGGCTTGACCCCGATCCCGAACCAGCGAGCAAGGGCGGTGCTGTCGACGCACCATCCCTCCGGGTTTCCCGGACGGCGCCCTTCACGAGGTTTTCCGTGCTTTTCCCGTACGTTACAGATCCGGAAGCGATATCGATGGAGATGCGGTGCTCTTCCTTGAACGCCCAGCCTGATGCCTTCTTCGCGGCAAGATCGATCTTCATCGGCACGTCGAGCGCCGCGAGAAAGTCGCCGAACACGATGCACGTGCCCTCCGGCGTCGCATAAGCGCGAACACCGTCCCCAAGCCGGAGACGGTGAAGGTTCACGTCGAGAAGGAATTGGCCTTCCGGGTCCGCCGACCAGCTGTCCGCAAGTGGCGTCGCGGCAGGCGCGCCGGCGCACAGTGCGCCGACCAGGGCGAAGGCCCCCAGGATCTTGCCGCCGCGCAGCATCGATCGGTCCTGCGGCTGCTCCCGCGTCCTAGTTCAAGACCGCGTCGGTCTCGGCGATGGTGAGCGGGCCGTTGTCGCTCGGTTCGACATATTGAACCGTCACATGCCCGCTGGCCGAGGCCAGATATTTCTCGTCGATCGGGATGGTGAGGCTTCGCTGCCCGACCTCGGTATAGACGGCGACGCCGCGCTGCACGGCGATCGGGTCCTTGATCCCCGATTTCATGACCCGAACCTCGCCGAAGGTCGAGCGCTCGCCGTTGCGGGTCAGCTCAACGCTGACGGCGGGCTTCCCTCTGCCTTGGTCAGTTTCACGTTGCTGATTCCGGCCTTGGCCTCGAGATTGCCGAAGCGGGTGATGACGGGGATGGTCACGCCGTAAATCGGCGTCAGGGCGAAGGCGATGCCCTTCACGTCCTGCGGCGCCTGCACTGGCGTCGGCGGCGGGACGGCGCGGAAGAGCAGGTGGACGCGATATTCGCCGTCCGGAAGATCCTTCGGCGCACGGGCGGAAATGCGGATGGTCTGCGGCTCGCGTGGAGCCAGCGTGACCCTCCGCGGCGCGTAGAAGATCATTGATTCCGCGAGCTTTTCTTCCGCATTCGGATCGGTGACGTCGTGGAGCATCCCGTCCGGTGTCATCCGCCGCAGCTCGACCGAGATACGATACGTCGCAACGTCATCGCCGATGTTGTTGAGCACGATCTCGGTGCCGCGACTGCCGTTGAGGACGATGCGCGTCGGCGCGACCAGGAGGTCGCCGACGCCGGCCTGCGCAACGGGTGCGGCGAGCAGCAGCGGAGCAAGAAGCGCGGCGCGCGCAGCAAGACGAAAGAACGACATCGAAATCTCCCACGGGTTCGGAGGGAGATTTGGTCCAAAATGGTTGATATCCCGCTAACCATATCGCCCGCGGAATGCAGACAACGAAAAAGGGCCGCGGCGAACCGCGGCCCTTTCCCTTCCGATCAGCCCTTGCGGGCCCTCAGCAGCTTATTGATAGTCAACGGTGACGTTGACGTTGCCGCTGTAGACGCCGTCGGTCGTTGCCGGGACGATCGTGATCGAGCCGCCAACGTTGAAGTTGGTGCCCGGAGCGCCCGAGTTGGTCAGAGTGACCGAAACCGGAGCATTCGGCGAGAACGACAGGGTCGTGCCATCGTTCGCGTTCGTCAGCGGGCTGGCGACCGCGGTGATCACGACGACCTGGTTGTTGGTGCCCTGCACGTTGTAAGCCGCCGAAACCGGGGTGCCCGAGCAGGTCAGGCCACCCGAACCGCAGGTGACAACGCCGGCCTGGTTCATCGCGACGGTCTCACCGCCGGCAGCAACCGTGCCGAGCGTGATCGTGCCGAAGTCCAGGTTGCGGGTCGCCGTCAGCAGGAGCGGACGAACGATGCGAGCGCGCGCCGTGGCGGGCGTGGCGGCGCCAACCGGCGCAGCGACGGCCGGCGTGGCAACCAGTGCCGAAGCCGCTACCGAGGCGGCGAGGCACGTATTACGAAGAAGTTTCGTCATTTGAGAATCCCCACTTGTTCCGAACCAAAAGTCTCGCGGTTGGGCTGACCGCTGGTCCGCTCACCGTGATCGCCGCATTAACCCAACCGATTAGAGGTTGCTTCAAGGTCATGGTTACCAAGACGGAAAGGATTCCGCCGTTTTGGGCCATTCTCTCAAGGGTATTCCACGGTGATCGGCAGCTCACCCCGGAAGTCGCCATCGTTACTTCCGTTGAAACGAATTCGCCCGCCGAAGCGGAAATTGAGAATGCCCGCGAATCGAGGCGAGGGTCGCCCGGCAAGTCGGTGACGATCTCGTCGATCGTGATTCGCCCGCCTCCCATGGAGTGCAGCTGAAGACGCGATGGCATGTCGATTCGAACGGAGCGGCCAGGCTCCCCCGGATATGCGCTTCGCCGACCATCGCCCGTCCGCCCATTGCCTCAACGGAGCCCGAAGTCTGCCGGGTTCCGTTGGGCAGCAGGGTTGCCGTGCCTTCACCATCGCCAAGGACGACCAGCCGGTCGAAGTCGAGGCTGGCTTCGATTTGGAGCTCGATGATCTCGCCGGACGAGTCTGCTCTGGGCGCGGTTACCGGCTTGTCGCAGAGCCTGCACTGGGCGCGCGCGTCGGGGATCGCCGCCAGCAACGCCGCCGCCGCCAAACCCACAGCAAAGAGTGCGGTGCGGGCCAACATGCGGCCGTGGCTACGGGTGAAACATCAAAACAGGGTTAATCCTGCGGTAAGATGCCGATGGCGATAGCGCTTGTCGGGTGTCACATGAGTTTATAATCCTCGTCACACGATGGCCCGCGCCGCTTCGAACCCCATCCGCAGGCCACTCGTGACCGCGCTGAAGATTGCCCTTTACGGAGCGCTGCTCGGCCTGATCGCCCTGATCGTCGCGGTCGCGGTCGCCTATGCCAATCTTCCCAGCTACTCGGACCTCAAGAGCCGCACCGGGCAGGGGCAGATGATCCGCGTCCGAGCATCGAACGGCGCGGTCCTGGTCAACATCGGCCCAAGCTTCGGGCAGTGGCTCCCCTACGACCAGATCCCGGCCGAAATGCGCGCCGCGATGATCGCGGTGGAGGACAAGCGCTTTCGCTCGCACCTCGGAGTCGATCCGGTCGGAGTCGCTCGCGCCGCGAAAGTGCGCGTGGACACCGGGCACTGGACGCAGGGCGGATCGACCATCACCCAGCAGCTGGCCCGCAACATCTTTCTCACCAACAGCCGCACGTTCGGCCGCAAGGTGAAGGAGGCGGTCCTCGCGCTGGCGATCGAGCGCAAGTTCACCAAGGACCAGATTCTCGAGCTCTACCTGAACCGCGTCTATTTTGGCGGCGGCGCCTACGGCATCGATGCGGCGTCTAGGCGCTTCTTCGGGCATAGCGCACGCAACCTTTCGCTGGGCGAGGCCGCGATCATCGCCGGCCTGGTGAAGGCACCGTCGAACTATTCGCCGACCGCCGACATTGAGGCTGCCCGTAGCCGGTCCGAGGTCGTTCTCAAGACCATGGTCGACAATGGGTTCGTCTCGCCGGACCGCGCCGCGCAGGTCGATTCCGCTGCGGTGAAGATCCAGCCGACCACCAAGCAGAACAGCGTTCGATACTTCACCGACTGGGCGCTGCCCAGCTCGACACGTTGATCGATGAAAGCAACGAACCGATCGACGTCTGGACGACGCTTGATCCGAACATGCAGGCCGCGGCGGAGCGGGCAATTGCTGCCAACGCGCCCGCCAATGCCCAAGGTGCTCTGGTATCGCTCGACAGGGACGGCGCCGTTCGCGCCATGATCGGCGGCAAGGATTACGTCGATTCCATCTACAATCGCGCTACGCAGGCGGAGCGCCAGCCCGGCTCATCGTTCAAGCTGTTCGTGTACCTGGCGGCGCTCGAGTCCGGGATGAAGCCGACCGACACCATCGTCGATGAACCGGTGACGATCGACGGCTGGACGCCGCGCAACTCGACGCGAACCAACCGCGGTCCGGTCAGCCTGCGCGAAGCCTTCGCTCTGTCGATCAACACGGTCAGTGCCAAGATCGGCGCCCAGCTCGGGTTCGGCACGATCGCCGACATGGCCGCCGCTTCGGTATCACCAGCAAGATCTCGACCTATCCTTCGATGGTGCTTGGCACGAGCGACGTGCGCCTGATCGACATGACTCGGGCCTTTGCGTCGGTCGCCAACCAGGGGTCTCTGTTACGCCGTATGCGATCCGCAAGGTGGTCACCGCCGACGGCCGGCTGCTCTATCAGAAGGAAAGCGAGGAGGGCCGAGTGCTGGTCGCTCCCTGGGTTGCTGCGGAAATGACAGACCTGCTGCAATCTGCCGTGCTGACGGGTACGGGTCGCGCCGCGCAGATCGGACGGCCGGTGGCCGGCAAGACCGGAACCACGAGCTCCAACAAGGACGGCTGGTTCATCGGCTTCTCGAGCGGCCTGACAACCGGAGTCTGGATGGGCCGCGACGATGCTCGCGCAATTGCCGGATTGCAGGGTGGCACCGCCCCCGCGCGCGCCTTTCATGACTTCATGGTCGTCGCCGTCGCCAACCGGCCGGTGGAGAATTTCCAGACCGAAGTGCCGATGCCCGACTGGAACCTCGATGCCGAGGAAGATCCCTATGCCGTCGACAATAGCGTTGGCCCGCCTCCGCTGGTCGACGAGAATGGCAATCCGCTTCCCGGTCAGCCGATCGACACCATTCCCCCGCCCGGCCAGCCGCTTCCGGGCCAGCCCCAGCAAGTGCCCCAGACCGGCAATCAGCTCGACCAGCAGTGGCTCGACAAGGTGCTTCCCCTGGAAGTGCGGACCGCCAGCAACCTCAGCGGCAGCCGGCGCCCCGGCCGCAAGTGGTCAGGCCGCCCCAGCCGGGTTCACAGCGTCCGCCCGATCCGCTTCAACCGGCCCCGATCCGTCGCAGCAATAGCCGCGCGGCGTCGGCGTCACCGTCGAAGAGCTCGCGCTCCAATGCCTTGAATTCGGGACCGTGATTGAGGTGCACGAGGTGCGCGACCTCGTGGGCGACGACGTATCGCCGGACCTCCGACGGAGCGAGAATCAGCCGCCAGCTGTAACGCAGCCGGCCAGCCGACGAGCAGCTTCCCCAACGCGTGTCGGGATCGCCCACTGACACGCCTTTCAGCGTCACCTTCGCGCGTTCTGCGAACTCCGCCGTCTCCTCGGAAAGCAGCTTGAGAGATCGGCGGCGCAGGAAAACTTCGATGCGCCTGGCAAAGCCATCTCGCGGTCCCCACAGGCGAGTAAATCGCCTTCCAGTCGCGGCGTTCGCGGTGCCTCTTCGGACCAACTGAGGCGCACATCTCGCCCTCGACCGGGATTACCGCGCCGGGCTCGAACGGCTCGGCTGGCAGCATCGCTGCGACTTGCGTTTCGACCCAGTCGCGCTGCTCCGCAGCCCACTTCAGGGCCGCCTTGCGGCTCATTCGCAACGGACCGGTGAGCTTTAGCACCTGGCGCTTCTCGTCCAGGCGCAGGCGCAGGCGCCGCGCACCCCGGATGCCGCGAATTTCGACCGGCAACGGAAGGTCGCCGTGCCGAAAGAGAGCCTCAGAGCCCGCGGTCGACGACATGATCTTCCAGTTCATCCACATCGAGTTCGCTCACCGTCCAGCCACGCGTCGATTGGCCCGCTTCGTGCACCGTCTCGCGGCTCCCCGAAATAAGATAATGCCATGCGCGAAGCGGCTTTCCTTCCGACCGCAGCCGATAGGCGCAACTTTCTGGCAACCAGTCGAGTCCACCGAGCGAGTTGCGGTCCAGCACCACGCAATCTGTCACGCGCTTCTTGCGGTGAGCGTAGTCGATGCACATCCCATTCTTGCGGTCGAGAAGCGCGCAGGCGACGTTCGTAGGATAAAGCAAGCCCGTGTCTTCATCCTCGAGCTTGTGCAGGCAGCACCGCCCGCAGCCGTCACACAACGCCTCCCACTGCCCGCGATCCAGTTCGGACAGCGGCCGCTCCAGAACGGGATGGAAGTTTTGCTCGGCTTGGCCATGACAAGTTCAGACATGCTTTGCTATCGGGGCGCGTTCAAGGAGCAGGGCTCAAAAGGGCAGACAATATGAAATGGTTCGCATTGATCGCTTTCGCGCTTGCGGCAGCATCGGCGCCGGTGGCCGCACAATATGTTTCAGATGCTGAGCCGTTCCTGACTGCGGTCCGCTCACGCGACGGCAACAAGGCGACCGAGTTGCTGGAAAGCCGCCCGGCCCTTCTCAATTCCCGGAACCTGAAGGGCGAGACTGCGCTCACCATCGTCATCGCGCGCGGTGACGATTTGTGGACCAAGTTCCTGCTCGGCAAGGGCGCCGACCCGAACCTGGCGGATGGAGGCGGAAACACTCCGCTAATCGTTGCTGCGCGGGTTGGCTACACCGATGCCGTCGACATGCTTCTGCAACTCGGCGCAAAGGTCGACGCTACCAATAAGATGGGCGAGACCGCGCTAATCCTCGCGGTCCAGCAGCGCCAGTTGGAGTCGGTGAAGCTTCTTCTCGCCAGGGGCGCGAACCCTGACAAGAAGGATGCCGCTGCCGGGTATTCGGCTCGCGATTATGCGAAGCGCGACACGCGCAATCGTAAGATCATCGCGACCATCGAAGCGGCTGGCAAAGCGAAGCCGGCCAAGACCGACGATCTCGACAGCTTCAAGCTGAAGTAGGCCCTAGAAATCGTCGCCCATGCTTGGGTCGATCTGCGCCGACAAGCGCCGGGCTGCTCTGCGCGCGAACCTCAGTAGCTCTGCCTTTCGCCGTGCCGGCGCCAGCGGCCGATAGGTCGCCTCACGGATCAGCACCGCGTCGTAGCGGTCGGCCACGATCAGGCCGGCCTCGCCAGGCTTGAACCGCTCGCCGTCACAGATGGATGCCAGATCCGGTGGGACGGCCCAGAAGAAGCGATCGCAATAGTCCAGGTAGTCGGTCCACTTTCCGTCGCCAAGCAGGTCGGCCTTCGCAACCTTGATCTCGACGATCGTCAGCAGCCCTTGGCATCGATGGCCATCATGTCCGCCCGCCGCCCGTTAGGGAGCGGCACTTCGCAGATCGCGAACAGGTCGGAGCGGCAGAACAGCCGGGTCACTCCGCGCGCCACTTCGGCAGCGATTGGCGGAGCGTCGGCAAAGCACGAATCGATTAGGGTGGCCATCGCTGGTCACCCTAGAACGAAACAAGAATATCGAAAACCGCTCTAGCGGTAGAAGACGTGATTCCCGATCGATGCGACGCGCTTCAGGCGCCAGCCCGGGGACACGCGCTTGGCGTGAAAGAACAGCGCGTTTTCGGCCGCGGAATCCTTGAGGTCCTGGTCGACAATCTTGGCGATTGCGACAGCCGTCTGCCACTGGCGGTTCGACCGCGCGACCGTCGGAAGCGACCGGCCGCGAATGAAGCTGAACTGCCCACGCTGGAACAGCACGCCGCAATAGGTGGACGGAAAGCGGCCGTTCGAATTCGCACGGTTGGCGATGACCTCGCCAACAGCCAGCTGCCCCGCCAGGGGCTCGCTCTTCGACTCGAAATAGATTCCGACCGCGAGGCACTCGAGCTCCCGACTCCCGGCGTCGGGGCCGCGAAGCTGGGCCACCAGCGACGAAAGGTCGCCCGTCGGCTTGACGATTTGCGGAGCAACGGAGTCTGCCGCGCCATCAACGTCCGACTGTGTGTCGGCATCAGGCGTATAGGTCGGGTTGGTAATCGGTTCCGGAACGACGATCTTCGGAAGCGAAGCAGTCGTCACGGGAATTAGCGGCTCTTGCGAAGTCGGGCCGACTTGGGCCGGAGCAACCGAGCTTGCGCTGGCTGCGGCGAAGATCAGCAAGGCCGATCGTAAAGTCACAAACATGAAATCCGAACATTGGGCGGTGAACCGACATCACAGGCGCGCAACATCGCACTCAAAAACTGTGCTTAGCGCCTGGTGTTTGTTCCCCGTCTTGCGTGGCACCTGCCCCGGCTTGTTCCGGTAAGATGGTGCCCCCGCTCTTGTTGGACCCTGTTTTCCCGGCGCGGGAGCAGGGGTCAACCCGAGCCGGTCGTTTCAGCGATGAATCGTTCCGGCTCCGCGACGTCCAGTTCAATTAACCAGAAATCCGGGTCGAATCGCGATTTCCGCGCGATCAAATCGCCAAGAGTTTCGGAACCATCAGTTTTGAAGACCCAGTCGTAAGTGAAGTTCGGCCCGAGTTCCCGCTCAAGAATTCCGCAAAAATCTCCTCTTTTCTGAATATAGAGGACAACTGCGCCGCGATCCGGATCGCCCCTGCGGAGCATGGTTGCGAAACCGCCCTCCGCTTCGACCCGTCGCATGATCGCCGACACTTCGACGTGCGCCGGAAGGCGTTCGTTCATCAGCTTTTGTAGCCGGGCAGGCTGCTCAACGGGATGTGAGACCTGACGAACGTGCCGGTCCCGCGCGCGGCTTCCTCTCCGTCCGAGCCGATGATGTGAGCATCGGCGATCAGCACCCTGCGGCGCCCGCTGATCCAGCGTCCCTCGGCGACGGCCTCACCCGCGCGCATCGGCCGCGTGAAGTGCAGGTTGAAGGCTGTGGTCAGGAGGAAGCGGTCGCTGACGAGGCTGTTCGCGGCGTAGAAAGCCACGTCGTCGAGCATCTTGAAATATAGCGTTCCGTGCGCCGCACCTGCCGCGTGAAATGACGATTCGTCGACCTGGAACCGGATCCTGGCATGACCCGGCCCGCTGATCTCGATCCGCGATTCAAATGTCCGGTTGACCGGGGCCGAGCGGTAGAGCGATTCGAGACGGCGGAAATGCCCTTCCGCTCCGGTCGCCGTCAGCTCGGAAGCGTCAGGCGGCGTCTCGCTCATCGGCCCCCATGAGAACGGCCGCGAGCGCGTCCCGGCTGCGGGCGCCTCGCATCTTCTCCAGCGTCGGAGCATGGCGCGTAACACGGCTGATCGCGGCCAGGGCCTTCAAATGCTCCGCCCCCGCATCGGGCGGCGAGAGAAGCAAAAACACGAGGTCGACCTTTTGTCCGTCGATCGACTTGTAGTCGACCGGCTCCGCGAGGCGCACGAACAAGCAATAGATCCGATTGAGGCCTTCGATCTTGCCATGCGGGATGGCGACGCCCTGGCCGAACCCCGTCGATCCAAGCCGTTCGCGTTCGGAAACGCTCGACATGATCTCGCCGGCGTCGGCGAGAAGACGACCGGCCGCAATCTGCGCCAACTGCTGCAGCAGCGCGCGCTTGTTGCCGCCCGGCAGTGCAGGCTTGATCGCGTCAAAATCCAGGAAATCGGCCAGTTGCATATTCTACTCACCACTACGGCAAACGCCGCACGTCCACCGATACACACATTCCAGATGTTGTCAGCGGGCGGGCGGTTCAACCCAGCCGATATTACCGTCGTCGCGGCGGTAGATCATGTTCAATTCTCCCGATGCCCTATTCTTGAACATCAGCGCGTTCGTGTTGCGCAGGTCGAGCATCATCACCGCGTCGGACACAGTGGCCTCGGGAATGTCGACTTTCGTCTCTGCGATGATCGCAGGATGGTCCGACGACTCCTCGGATTGCTCCTCGGCCTCCGGCGGGACTGCGAAAATGGTATAGCCGGCCGTCTCGACGAAGTCGTCGCTGCCATTCCCTTTATGGTCGCGCAGTCGCTTGGCGTAGCGACGCAACTGCTTCTCGATCTTGTCACCCGCGCCTTCGAACGCAATCCTGGCTTCCGGCGCCCGGTGATGCGCCTTCAAAACCACTCCCTGGGCGACCGGCGCGACGATATCGCAAATGAAATCGTTATGGGGCCCCGGACTCATGGTCACATTGGCCGAAACGGCTCGCGAGAAGTATTTTTCGGTCAGCGATTGCATCCGGCCGACTGCCAGTTCGCGAAGCGAATCCCCGATGTCGACCTGATGGCCCGTCACCCGTACGTCCACCATTCAGCCCTCCTTTCCTGTGCGGCGCGCCGGCTAGGCGCGCTCCGGCCATTGCGTCAATCACCCTAGGCGGCGAGTGGCGCGAAGCGTTCCCAAAGCGGGTTCGCCATACGTGCGATAAACGCACGATGCCGTTCCAGTTCCTCCGCGCTCGCAAAGTGCGGACGCGGAACGCGCGGCTCGCGGACCGTAACGGTCGGTCCGCCGACTTTGACATCCTTGGCGTTGGTATCGGCGACCAGGCCGAGACCGATCTGCCTCCCACCGGTCAACTCGACATAGACTTGCGCAAGAAGCTGAGCATCGAGCAACGCGCCGTGCTTCACGCGAAGGCTGCGATCGACGCCGAAGCGCGTGCATAAGGCATCGAGGCTGTGTTTCGCGCCTGGATGCCGCGTACGCGCAAGCACCAGCGTATCGACCATCCTGCTCATGCAGACGAGCGGCCGACCGCACAGCTGGAGCTCGTGATTGAGGAAGCCGAAATCGAACGAGGCGTTGTGCGCAACGAGCGGCGAATCCGCCAGGAACTCGATCAGCTCCTCGACCTTGTCCTCAAAGAACGGCTGCGCCGACAGGAACAGGTTGCTGAGTCCGTGGATCGCCTCGGCCTCGGCAGGCATGTGGCGTTGCGGATTGAAATAGGCGTGAAAATGGCGGCCGGTCTCGACCCGATTGACCATCTCGATGCAACCTATTTCGACCATCCGGTCGCCACCGGCGGGATTCAGGCCGGTGGTTTCAGTATCGAAGACAATCTCTCGCACCCGATTTCTATCGGCCTCAGCGGAGCCCGAGACAATAAAGAATTTCATTCACCTGGGCTTCGGTTGCGGAAAGGTCGGCGCCGGTATCGACGACGAAGTCGGCACGCTCCCGCTTTTGGGCGTCGGGCATTTGCCGCGCCAAGATCGCATTCAGCTTGGCCTCGTTCATCCCAGGTCGCTGAAGTACCCTTTCGCGCTGGACCTCGGCCGGAGCCGAAACCACGATGACCTTGTCGAACGCCTCTTCGCCGCCGGTTTCGAATAACAAGGGAATGTCGAACAGAAGCGCCGATGCGTCTTGATGATCTTCGATGAAACGCTGACGCGCGGCCTGCACTTCCGGATGGACGATAGCCTCAAGAGCTTGAAGCTCCGCCGGGGCACCGAGCACGGCCCGCGCCAGTGTCTCCCGATCGAGCACAGTTCCGCGAACGGCATCCGGGAAACGCTTGCCGATCGCCGCAATCATTTCCGGATCGTTGGCCTGCAAATCGCGGACGACAGCATCGGCATCGAACAACGGTATGCCCGCCTTCTCGAACAATCTCGCGACCGTGGACTTCCCCATTCCGATGGAGCCGGTGATCGCGAGCATCATCATTGCACCGCCCCGCGAGCCTGGCGTCGTGACGTCAAACATGACGTCATGACTGCATCAGACCCTTGTTGCGAAGCCGCTTCAGCAAGGGAGCAGCGGCATGCCCAGGATCGTGAAGTGCCCTCCAGCGATCGTCTCGAACAGCTGGATCCCGCGGCCCTCGATGCGGAACACGCCCACGGTATTGCCGACGTCCGGCCATTCTGCATCGAGGTAGGACTGGATGAACTCCTCCGAAAGGTCGCGAACTTCCAGCTCGGCCCGGCCGAAGTGCGACCAGTCGACCTCTCCGTCGCGAGCCAAGGCCACGCCGCTCGTCAGCAGCATCTTCTTGCCGGAGAATTTCCGAAGGTGCTCGGCGGCCTCTTCGCGGCTGGCGGGCTTGTTGAACAGTGCGCCGTCCACGCCGACCACGGAATCGCTGCCAATCACCCAGTCGCCCGGCCGCTCCCGACTGACCGCGACCGCCTTGGCTTCCGCGAGACTCTTTGCGATCATTTCCAGACCCTTCCCGAGGTCCTTCTCGGCACTCTCGTCGATATTCGCCGGGACGACTTCGAACTCGAGCCCGACGTTCTCGAGGATTTGGCGGCGGATGGGGCTAGCGGACGCGAGGATCAGCACGTTTGGAACAACCTTGTGGAAAAGTGGGTGTGGCGTCCTAGCGCGGAGTTGGGGAGCGGCTCAATCGTGCCATTCTTCGACGTCCCTTTTGGACCTTCCCGAGATTCATCCACGGGCGCCCGATTCTATCCCCAGCCTGTGAATCGCGGGCACGAGCCAAGGCGACTCGCCGGTTCCCCTCAGGAGTCCGGAACGCACTCTTGTTGGCAAATACGGGAGCCACGCCTAAACCCCGCGTCCCGCGCGCCAACAACATCATCAGTCTTCTAAGAATCTATATATAAGGGAGAGTAGAGGGTGGCTTCGAGCCCGAGCGAAACCTGTGAAATCGGATCGTTGCAGAAGCCCATGCTGGCCGTACTGAGCGGTGAGCGGCGTGATCCGCCTCCCGTCTGGATGATGCGCCAGGCCGGTCGCTACCTCCCTGAATATCGCGAGTTGCGAGCCGATCGCGGAAGCTTTCTCAATCTGGTCTATGACAGCGAAGCCGCGGCGGAAATCACGCTGCAGCCGCTGCGCCGCTTCCCGGAACTCGACGCGGCGATCCTGTTCTCGGACATCCTCATCGTCCCATTTGCATTGGGCCAGAACCTGACCTTCGTCACGGGCGAGGGTCCGCGCCTCACGCCTCCGCTCGCAAATGCTTCCCTGGAGGACCTCCAGCCTGCGCTGCAGCGCCTGGATCCGATTTACGAGACGGTTCGCAGGGTGAAGGCAGCGCTCGACCCGTCGAAGACGCTGATCGGCTTTGCAGGAGCGCCCTGGACGGTCGCGACCTACATGGTCGCCGGCCAGGGCAGCCGCGACCAGTCGGAAACGCGCCGGCTGGCCTATGCCGACCCGGCGCGATTTGCAGCCATCATCGAGAGTATCGAGATGACGACGCTCGATTATCTGTCCGGACAGATCGAGGCCGGAGCGGAAGCAGTCCAGTTATTCGACAGTTGGGCCGGCAGCCTGGCTCCGGCCGAGTTCGAGCGCTGGGTCATTGCGCCGACCGCGCGCATCGCGACCGCCGTCAAGCAGCGCCATCCCCATGTTCGGTTCATCGGCTTCCCCAAGGGCGCCGGCGGCAAGCTCGGCGCTTATGCTCGCGAAACCGGCATCGATGCGATCGGCGTCGATGAAACGGTCGATCCGGTCTGGGCCGATCGTGAGCTGCCCTCCGGCCTGCCGGTACAGGGCAACCTCGATCCCCTCGCTTTGCTGTCAGGCGGGGAAAGCCTCGCCGACTCCGTCGAGCGCGTCCTTGACGCCTTCGCGGGACGGCCGCACATCTTCAATCTCGGCCACGGAATTCTTCAGGAAACGCCCATTGCTCATGTCGAGCAGATGCTTGCCCAGGTGAAACAGCGCGCATGAACAACACCTTCGAGCTGCTGACCGTCGCCTATCCGTGGATTAAGGCCGCGCACCTGACGTTCGTCATGTTCTGGATCGCGGGCCTGTTCATCTTGCCGCGCTTCTACGTCTATCATCATGAGACGACCCCGGGTCGGCCGAGGACCGCGCCTGGATCGAGCGGGAGGATCGCGTCCGCACGATCATCCTTACACCGTCGATGATCATCGTCTGGGTGCTGGGCTTGATCTTGGCCTACCTGATTGGTGCCTGGGACCAGCACTGGTTTCAGGCCAAGCTGTTGCTCGTGATCGCCTTGACGGGTTACCAGGGATGGCTGGGCAAGTACGGGAAGGGGCTGGCCGCCGGAAAGCGCCCGCTCGACAGCCGCACCTTGAGAATCATGAACGAGCTGCCGGGAATCGCGACAGCGATCATCGTCGTGCTAGTGATCGTCAAACCGTTCTGATCGCGAATCTTCATTGGCGGCATTGACTTGGGTCACCGCCAGACATACCTCGAACAGCGACGGCTAAATCGGCCAGTTCACTTCCTTTGCCGACGAACCGTTTGTCCCGGATGAGGCGTCCTGCCCGTCCCGAGCTTTTTGACTAAAGCCGTTTTTCCAATCCTTCGTCCGAAGCGATATCGAATGCATCTGAAAGATCTCAAGAAACAAACCCCCGCAGAACTCGTCACCATGGCCGAAGAGCTTGGTGTCGAAGGCGCGTCCACCCTGCGCAAGCAGGATCTCATGTTCTCCATCCTCAAGGTCCGCGCCGAAACCGGTGCCGAGATCATGGGGTCGGGGACGATCGAAGTCCTCAACGACGGCTTCGGCTTCCTCCGCTCTCCCGAGGCCAATTACCTCGCCGGACCGGACGACATCTACGTAGCACCGAGCGTCGTCAGGCGCTTTGGCTTGCGCACCGGCGACACCGTGGAAGGTGAAATCCGCGCTCCCAAGGAAGGCGAGCGCTACTTTGCCCTGACCAAGGTCACCGCCATAAATTTCGACGACCCCGAGGCCGTGCGCCATCGGGTCAATTTCGACAATCTCACGCCGCTCTACCCGACGTCGAAGATCGAGCTCGATCCCAAGGATCCGACGGTCAAGGACAAGTCGGCCCGCGTGATCGACATCGTCGCTCCGCTCGGCAAAGGCCAGCGTGCGCTGATCGTCGCTCCGCCGCGGACCGGCAAGACGGTGCTTCTCCAGAACATCGCCAAGTCGATCACCGACAATCACCCGGAAGTCTTCCTGATCGTCCTGCTCATCGACGAGCGGCCGGAGGAAGTCACCGACATGCAGCGCTCGGTGAACGGCGAGGTGATCAGCTCGACCTTCGACGAGCCGGCTTCGCGCCACGTCCAAGTCGCTGAAATGGTTATCGAAAAGGCCAAGCGCCTGGTCGAGCACAAGAAGGATGTCGTGATCCTTCTGGACTCCATCACCCGGTTGGGCCGCGCCTACAACACGGTCGTGCCGAGCTCCGGTAAGGTGCTGACCGGCGGTGTCGATGCCAACGCACTTCAGCGTCCGAAGCGCTTCTTCGGAGCTGCGCGCAACATCGAGGAAGGCGGATCGCTTTCCATCATCGCGACCGCGCTGATCGACACCGGCTCGAAGATGGACGAAGTCATCTTCGAAGAGTTCAAGGGCACGGGTAACAGCGAAATCGTTCTCGACCGCAAGGTCGCCGACAAGCGCATCTTCCCGTCGCTGGATGTCGGCAAGTCCGGCACCCGCAAGGAGGAGCTGCTGGTCGAGCAGGGCACTCTCAGCAAGATGTGGGTGCTTCGCCGCATCCTCATGCAGATGGGTACGGTCGACGCGATGCAGTTCCTTCTCGACAAGATGAAGGACGCCAAGTCGAACGAGGACTTCTTCGCCTCAATGAACCAGTAAGCTGCGCTAAAGCACCGGCCAGCCATGTGCGGGCCGGTGCGTGCCTCATTTTGCGGCCGGAGCGTTAGTCGTCGAAGATGATCACAGGATTCAGTTTCTCCAGCGTTTTTACTGCGACGGGCATGGCCAAGCTCGGCCAGATCATAGTCGGCGACCTCACCATGGCCGGTGACAATGTCGTCATCATGGGATCGCTGGCGTCTGGGCTACCGGAGAAGGACCGTCGCCGAGTTCTGATGCTCGGGTAGGGATGGCGCTCGCTTTCCTAATCACCTTTGCGGTGATCGCCACGCAGCTCCTACGTGTCACGGGTCTGGTATTTGCCGGCGGCCTCCTCCTGCTCTGGGTTGCCTACAACATGTGGCGGGAGATGCATCCGCGTGCGCCGGTGATCAGTGACGATCCCGATACGCCCGAGATTGAAGGGCCGCCCCGCACCAAGACGTTTCTTCAAGCCGCGATCCAGATCACCATCGCAGATCTCAGCATGAGCCTGGACAACGTGCTGTTGGTCGCGTCGATCGCGCGCGACAATCCGGCGCTTCTCGTGATTGGGCTTACTTTTTCGGTGCTGTTCATGGGATTTGCGGCGAATTACGTCGCCCGGCTCATCCAGCGATATCACTGGATCAATTATATCGGCTTGGCAGTGATCCTCTATGTGGCTCTCAACATGATCCATGAGGGATGGGTCGGTGGCGAGCACGTCCTGGGCTTGAGGGACGCCTTGGGCTTGGTCTAGTCGGGAACAAAGGCCGCCCGAGGCGCTTGGACTGCACGTTTCGCAAAGAGGATTGAAAGTTGCTCGAGATTCTCATGACGACCCTGGGATCGGTCGCCGCGCATTACGGTGCACCGGCCAACATCTGGGCCGCCATCGTCCACGATTTCTCGAATATCACCGAGCCGGCAGCGTTCGCCGCCTTCCTTCAGGTTCTGATGATCGACCTCGTTCTGGCGGGCGACAATGCGATTGTTGTTGGCGCGCTTGCCGCCGGCCTGAACCCGGAACAGCGCCGCAAGGTCATCCTCATCGGCGTCCTCGCCGCCCTCGTGCTCCGCATCATCTTCGCCTTGATAGTCACCCAACTTCTTCAGATTATTGGACTTATCTTCGTTGGCGGACTTCTTCTGCTGTGGGTGGCCTGGAAGATGTGGCGGGAACTGCGTCACAACGGGGAATCGGCCGGGTCTGAAGAGATCCTGGGTGACGAACACTCGGGCTGAAGCCCGCAAAGAGCTTCTCCGGCGCCGTCTGGGCGGTGGCCATAGCGGACGTCTCGATGAGCCTCGACAATGTGCTCGCTGTGGCTGGAGCCGCGCGCGACCATCCGGGCATTCTGATCGTCGGCCTTGTGTTCGCAGTGCTCCTGATGGGTGTCGCGGCCAACGTGATCGCTCGCTACATCGAGCGGTACCGCTGGATCGGCTACGTCGGCTTGCTCGTCATCGTCTATGTCGCGGTGAAGATGATCTACGATGGTTGGGTCCATCCGGAGGTCGGCCTCGGCCAGCTGTTCGCCTGAGCGCTCCCGGTGCGCTAAGCGGCGCACGTGAATTCCGAAACGATCTTTGCGCTATCCAGCGGCCGTCCGCCCGCGGCCGTCAGCGTCATCCGAATTAGCGGCCCGAGGGCGCACGAGGCCGGCGTAAGACTAGCTCGGACCTTGCCGGAGCCACGGCACGCCGCCGTGCGGATCCTCCGCGATGACATGGGCGAACTGCTGGACGAGGCCTTAGTGCTGCGATTCGACGGGCCGCATAGCTCTACCGGTGAGGATGTCGTCGAACTGCACTGCCATGGAGGCCGGGCCATCGTCGACGCGGTTCTCTTGGCCTTGAGAGGCCTGGATGGCTTGCGGGACGCGCTTCCCGGCGAGTTCACGCGCCGCGCTTTCGAAAGTGGCCGCATCGATCTCACCGAAGCCGAAGGGCTGGCCGACTTGCTGGAGGCGGAGACGGAGACCCAGCGCAAGGCTGCGCTTGCACTCGCGGAGGGTAGGCTCAAGCGTATCGTCGAAGACTGGCAAGCGCGGCTCCTCGGATTGTCGGCCCGGGCGGAAGCGGCAATCGATTATGCTGACGAGGACGACGTTGGGTCGGATCCGAGCTTGTCCGATGACTGCGGCGTTTTGGCGGCTGAGCTTGGAGCGTGGCTGGATCGCCCGCGGGTCGAGCCTTTGAAGGACGGTGTTCGGATCGTCGTAGCCGGCCCGCCAAACTCTGGAAAATCAAGCCTAATCAATGCGATAGCTGGACAGGAAAAGGCAATCGTTACCGATGTCCCGGGGACAACGCGCGATCATATCGAAGTCCCGCTTTCGATCCGCGGAGTGCCAGTACTTCTGACGGACACGGCAGGACTTCGAGAGAGCGAAGAGAGGGTTGAACGGATTGGGATCGAGCGCGCGCGAAACCTGGCCCAGAGCGCGGACGTGCTTCTTTGGCTTGGGGACCCAGAGGATGCGCCTGTGCACGACCGCCGGATTCTGGTTCATTCGCGTTCTGACTTAGCAGAGCGGTTCGATGTCCCGGGGGATTCGCTAGCGGTTTCGTCTGTGACGGGGCGGGGCTGAGAGAGTTGCTCAGCGAAGCTTCTCGCCTCGCTACGGAAGTTCTGCCGGGTGAAGGCGAAGTTGCTTTCAATAGGCGACACGCCTCGCACGTGATCGAAGCGAGAGAGGCTCTGCAACGCGTTGTTGCCGTGGAAGATCTCGAACTCGCCGCTGAGGATCTCCGCCTCGCGCGATCGGCTTTTGACCGGCTCACTGGGCGAGCGGGGGTAGAGGACGTACTGGACGCTCTGTTCGGACGGTTTTGCCTCGGAAAGTAATGTTTCACGTGAAACAGTCGTCTGAGACGATTTTCGATCTTCGGCAAATTCGCTAAGCGCATCAGCATGTTCGACGTACTCGTCATCGGAGCCGGCCATGCTGGATGCGAAGCCGCGGCGGCCGCGGCTCGGCGGGGCGCACGTGTGGGCTTGGTCACGTTCCGCGACGAGGACGTCGGTCAGATGTCATGTAACCCGTCCATCGGTGGTGTCGGAAAGGGGCATCTGGTCCGCGAACTGGACGTCTTTGACGGTCTCATGGCTCGAGCAGCGGATCGAGCGGCTATCCACCGCCGGATGCTCAATCGCAGCAAGGGCCCCGCTGTCCAGGGTCCGCGCGTTCAGGCGGATCGCTCCCTGTATCGAGCGGCCATGTGCGAGCTCGTGGGTGCGTCGGGCGTCGAGCTGATCGTGACCGAAGCGATTGCTTTAGTGGTCGTCGGTGGTCGCATCGTCGGCCTCAAGACCGAATCGGGGCTCATCGAATGCCGCGCTCTCGTCATTGCGACCGGCACGTTCCTCGATGCGCGCATCTTCGTCGGTGACCGGATTCGGTCCGGGGGCGGCGCGACGAAAGCTCAGCCGTCGCTCTCGGCGCACAGATTCGAGAGATCGGCCTCGCGCAGGGCCGGCTCAAGACAGGCACGCCACCTCGTCTCGATGGACGCACGATCGACTGGGCCCGGCTTCAGCCGCAGCCCAGTGACGACGATCCCTGGACGATGTCGGCGATCGACGACGGCTTCCGACCGCCGCAGCTAGCTTGCGCGATTGCGCGAACCAATGAGACGACGCACGACATCATTCGCTCGAGTTTCGACCGTTCGCCGCTATTTTCGGGTTCGATCGAGGGGAGGGGTCCACGTTACTGCCCGTCGATCGAGGATAAGGTCCGCCGCTTCGCCGATCGTGATGGGCATCAGATTTTCCTGGAACCTGAGAGCCTTACCAACGCTCTGGTCTATCCTAATGGTGTGTCCACGTCCTTGCCTGAAGAGGTGCAGCTCGCGTTCATGCGCAGTATCTCCGGGCTGGAGCGGGTCGAAATTGTTCGCTGTGGGTACGCGGTGGAGTACGAGTTCGTCGATCCGCGTACGCTTTCATCCACCCTGGAAACCCGAGAAATTGCGGGCCTGTTCCTCGCCGGCCAGATCAATGGCACGACCGGATATGAGGAGGCGGCCGCTCAGGGGCTGGCCGCGGGGCTCAATGCGGCGGCGAAGGCGCTCGATCTCGACTCCGTGCGATTCGACCGGCGGACGAGCTACATCGGTGTGATGATCGACGACTTGACGCTTCAGGGCGTCAGCGAACCGTATCGTATGATGACCGCACGGGCCGAATACCGACTTGCCCTTCGCGCCGACAATTCAACCTCGAGGCTCGGGCAACAGGCTTTGGCAGCACACTGCGTGGGTGACTCGCGTAGAGCGCAGATTCGTGAGCATTTCGAGGCTCGCGGCTGTTCCACGTGGAACATGACCCCCGAAGGCGCCGCGGATGCCCTTTATGCTCCATACTTGGAGCGCCAGGAGCGGGAATGGACTGCTGTACTTGGCGATCGCACCGTGCAAATCCCGGCCAACCTCGATTTTCGGGCGATACCTGGCATTTCGAATGAAATGAGCGAACGACTAAGCGCTGCTCGTCCAGAAACGCTGGACCAAGCGTCTCGCGTTCGTGGCGTCACGCCGGCTGCGTTGTCCGCTCTTTATGTTGCTGCAAGCCGCCGAGCAGCATGATTGAGCAACTAAGAGCCGCCTCCGGCAAAGATGTTCCACGTGAAACACTGGAGCAATTGGAAGCGTATATCGAACTGCTCAAAGAAGAAGCTAGACGGCAGAACTTGATCGCCCCCTCGACGCTCGAAGCGGTCTGGGATCGCCACATCCTCGATTCCGCTCAGCTCTTACGTTTCGAACCATTTTCGGGAGCCGCCTGGGCGGACATAGGCTCCGGTGCGGGACTCCCGGGCATCGTGATCGCCCTTCTGGCGAGCGGGCCGGTTACCCTTATCGAGCCCCGACGCCTGCGTGCAGAATTCCTTGCGCAATGTATCGACCGCCTCTCCCTAGGAGAAAAGGTCACGGTGAAATGCTCGAAGGTCGAGCGCGCGCAGGGCAAGTTCGACGTGATTACCGCTCGCGCCGTCGCAGCTTTGGATCGACTGATTGCTATCGCCGAGCACCTCTCCCACAAAGAGACGGTGTGGGTTCTCCCGAAAGGCAGAAGCGCGCAATCGGAACTGGCGCTGGCCAAGCGAAACTGGCACTGTGACGTTCGGGTCGAACGGAGCTGCACCGATCCCGAATCCGAGATCCTGGTGCTGACAAGGGTGGGGGCCAAGTAGAGTCCATGATCAGGGTCGCCGTTGCGAACCAGAAGGGTGGGGTCGGCAAGACCACCACCGCCATCAATCTTGCGACAGCACTGGCCGCGATCGGCTGGAAGGTCCTCCTGATCGACCTTGATCCGCAGGGCAATGCTTCTACCGGGCTCGGCGTCAACCAGGCGAGCCGCGAGCTGTCGAGCTACGACGTCTTGATCGGCAAGGCTGGAGTCGCTGAGGCGGCAGTCCAGACGCGTGTTCCACGGCTAGAGCTGCTACCCGCGACGATGGATCTCTCCGGGGCCGAAGTGGAACTCGTTTCCCTGGAGGATCGCGCTCGCCGGATGGAACGGGCGCTGGACGCTGTCCCGGCCGGTCGCTGGGACATCTGCCTGATGGACTGCCCGCCCTCGCTTGGTCTCCTGACGGTCAACGGCCTGGTTGCAGCCCGCCATCTTCTGGTACCTCTGCAGTGCGAGTTCTTCGCTCTCGAGGGGTTAAGCCAGCTTCTCCAGACCGTTGAGCGCATTCGTCTCGCTTTCAACCCTGAGCTCCAGATCCTTGGTATTGCGCTGACGATGTTCGATCGCCGCAACAAATTGTCCCAACAGGTTGCGGATGACGTCCGAGCCTGTCTCGGCCGCGCGGTGTTCGATACGGTCGTGCCGCGCAACGTGAGATTGTCCGAGGCGCCCAGCCACGGCCTGCCGGCCCTGATCTACGATCTGAAATGCTCGGGGTCTGAAGCGTACGTTCACCTCGCCCGTGAGCTGATGGGACGCCTGCCGCGCCAGGCGGAGGCAGCATGAGTACGAATCGCCCAGGCTCCGGCCTTGGTCGCGGCCTTTCTGCGCTGCTGGGCGAACAAGCCGCCTCCCCTTCAAGCAAGTCCGACGTCGCGCCGAATCGCCCCGGCGGAGTTCGCGAGATCGAGATCGGTCGGATTCGGCCGAACCCGGATCAGCCGCGCGTACAGTTCAACGAGGAGGCGATCGACGAGTTGGCCGACTCGATCATGGAGCGCGGCGTTCTCCAGCCGATCCTGCTTCGTCCACATGGCGACGGCTTCGAGATCGTGGCTGGTGAAAGGCGATGGCGAGCGGCCCAAAAGGCGCGACTGCACACGATCCCCGCCATCGTTCGCGAGATCGACGATTCGAACACCGCCGAAATCGCCTTGATCGAGAATGTTCAACGCGAGGATTTGAACGCGATCGAAGAAGCCGAGGGATACCGGCAGCTCATCGATCGCCATGGTCATACCCAGGACAATATCGCGAAGCTCGTTCACAAGTCCCGGAGCCATGTCGCTAACTTATTGAGATTGCTCGACCTTCCAGAGTTTGTCCGCCAATCGCTTTTGCGAGGCGATATCACTATGGGTCATGCCCGGGCAGTTGCGACGGCCCCCGATCCCGAGGCGCTGACCAAGGAGGTGATCGCCAAGGGGCTTTCGGTTCGGCAGGCGGAGCAACGGGCACGGGTCGAACGGCCAGGCGCAGGGCACGACATCGCCAGGGGCAGTGCGCGGAACTACAAGAACGTCGACGCGGATGTGGTCGCGCTCGAACGGCAGCTTGGAGATACGCTTGGCCTGAAGGTCCAGATCGCCCACAACGGCCAAAAGGGCGTCGTGACTTTGAGTTACAGCAGCCTCGACCAGCTCGACATGATTTGTCAGCGGCTCACCGGCGAACCGATTTAGGGATCAGCGTCGCCGCGCCTGCCGGGCGATGGCGACAAGTTCTTCGCCCAGCGCTTCGGCCGGCGACGGAGCATCGCCACGCATCAGCCTTCGCTCCAAGTCCCCAGCGCGCTCCGCGACCCGGGCCAGGCCAGAGGAGTCCCACATGCCGAGCATGCGTTCGACAAGTGGCTTATCCTTCCAGAACAGAGCCTTGCCCATTGACGTCATGACAGCAGCGACGCTTTCCCCAGCGTCGACTCGCGCGCGGATCGGCGCAAGCATCAACAGCCGCCGCTGAAGCGAACGGATCACGGGAATGGCGTCCCGCCCGCCTTCATCCATGTCCGCCAGTGTCTCGCCTAGGCTCCGGACGTCTCCCGACAACGCCAGGTCGGCGATGTCCAGGAAATCGCCGCCGATCGCCGCCCCTACGGCGTCCAGCGCCTCAGACTCCAGCTCCTTCGGCGCGTTCGGGAAGCATCGAGATACAAAGCGAGCTTCGCCAGCTCCTGTGCGATCATCCGACGGTCGTTGCTGCAGCCCTCGGCGATTCGCGCGGCAATGATTGGCTGCATGCGAAGACCTTCGGTACGCCCGAGTTCGGTCACCAGGCGCTCCGCATCCCGCGCGTCCAGTTCGTAGGAGACGTGCGAAAGGGCGCGCGGATGGGAATCGGCGAGCTTCAGCAAGCCGGACGTCTTGGTCAGCCGGCCCGCGATCGCCACAACCGGGCTCTCCAGCGCGGGCGCGTTCAAAAGGGCCTCTACCGCGGCCAGGCTTTCCTCGCCGGCCGGTTGTAGCCAGATCACCTTCGAGCCGCCGAACATGTCGATCGCGCCCGCTTCGTCGGTCAACAAGGCCGGATCCGACCTCAAGCTGGCGGGCGCAATGGCCTGCTTGCTGGCCTTCAGCGCGACGACCAGACGCTCTCCAAGCGCAGAGGATTGCGATTCATCCGTCCCATGGAAGAGGTAGAAGCGGATGGAGGGGTTCGGTTGGTCGACCGATCGGCCGATGCTGCCCTTCGCGGCTTTCACTTGGCGGTTGGGTTGCTCGCGGCGAATTGCGCCAGGCGGGCTACGATCTGATCGGAAACCACGTCCGCGAGCCGCTCGGCGGCGGTCTGCTCAGCCGCAACCGTCGCATACTCGGAGCTGACGACGTCGATGCCGGCATCCGAACCCGCAGTCGCATCGAGCACAACGGCGCCAGTCGAGACGTCGACTAGCTGAAAACGCGCCCTCAACGTCCGCCGCTCCCGGGTCACCGCGCGATCGCCACGAATGCCGAAGCCGGTAATATCGTCGTCCAGCTTCACGTCGAGCCGGTATCTCGTCTGGTTCGACCCTGACGCCGCGAGACGATCCTTGAGCTTGGTGTACATGAGCCAGCCGACCTGGCCTTCCATCGTGCTGACCGAAATCGTCGACAGCGTCGAAGCAACCGGCCCGTTCGCACCCCCGGCGTAGACGGGCTGCAGCTGACATCCGCTAAGGCCAAGCGCGGCAGCAGCGAGAAGCGCATGCTTCATGCGACGATGTTCACCAGTCGATCGGGCACAACGATCACTTTCCGCGGCGCATTTCCTTCGAGCAGACGCTGCACCTTCTCGGAGGCGAGCGCCAGCGCTTCTGCGGCCTCCCGGTCCAGGCCACGCGGAGCATCCAGCGTGTCGCGGAGCTTGCCGTTGACCTGGATCGCCAATGTGACTTGATCCTCGACCAGCAGCCCGGATCGAACTCGGGCCACGGCGCATCGACCACCATGCCGGCTTCACCCAACGCGGCCCACGCCTCTTCGGCCAGATGTGGAGTTGCAGGAGCAACAAGCCGAATGAGAGAGCGAATGGTGGAGGACCGGGTCGCCGACGGCTTGGCCTTCTCGATCGCGCTGACCAGCTCATAAAGCTGTGCCACCGCCTTGTTGAACTGCAGGCCGTCGAGTGCTTCCGTAACCGCCGCGATGGTCTTGTGCAGCTTCCGCTCGAGCGCTTCATCCGCGCCCTCGCCGGCCGTGTCAGTCGTCGCCAGGCGCCAGACGCGCTGGACGAAACGCGCGGCGCCTTCGATGCCGCCCTCAGACCATTCGAGGTCGCGCTCGGGGGACTGTCGGAGAGCATGAACCAGCGCACCGCATCAGCGCCGTAGCGGGCGATGATCGGCTCCGGATCGATGGTGTTGCGCTTCGACTTGGACATCTTCTCGACGCGGCCGAGGGTGACCGGAACACCACTCTCGATGTGGATCCAGTCGTCTCCGGTCTTCCGGACCTCGTCCGGGCTCAGCCAGCTGCCGTCGCCAGCACGATAGGTCTCGTGCGTGACCATGCCCTGCGTGAACAAGCCCTTGAACGGCTCGGCCATGCCGAGGCGACCGATGTGGTTGAGCGCCCGTGTCCAGAAGCGGGCATAGAGCAAATGCAGGATCGCGTGTTCGACGCCGCCAATATATTGATCGACCGGAAGCCACTGCTCGACTTCTTCGCGATCGAACGGCTTGTCTGCCGGCTCACTGGCGAAGCGCATAAAATACCAGCTGGAATCCACGAACGTATCCAGCGTGTCGGTTTCGCGACGCGCCTGGCCCTTGCACGACGGGCAGGGGATGTTTCTCCAGCTTTCATGCCGGTCCAGTGGATTGCCGGGCTGATCGAAGCTGACATCCTCCGGCAGCACGACGGGAGCTGGTCGCGGGGGACCGGGACCGCCCCGCACGCATCGCAATGGATGATCGGGATGGGGTGCCCCAGTAACGCTGGCGCGACACACCCCAGTCGCGGAGGCGATAGGCGGTCGTCCCAACGCCCCAGCCTCCCGCCTCGGCGCGGCGGATGACCTCGGCCTCGGCCTGCTCCGTGCTCAGGCCGTCGAGGAACTGGGAGTTCACCGCAACGCCGTCCATCGCCTCGGCCTCGCCGACGATTGGCTGGCCGGCCTCTTCAAGGCTCGAGGCGACGACGCGCTTGATCGGCAGCGCGTATTTGCTCGCAAATTCGAAGTCGCGCTGGTCATGACCAGGGACGCCGAAGATGGCGCCCGTGCCATATTCCATCAGCACGAAGTTCGCGATGTAGACCGGCAGGCGCCAGTTGGGATCGAGCGGATGGATTGCCTCGATCACGGTCTGGAAGCCCTTCTTTTCGGCCGTCTCGATCTCCGCCGCGCTGGTTCCGCCCCTGCGGCATTCTGCGATGAAGTCGGCGACGGACTGATCACCTGCCGCAAGCGCTTCGGCGATGGGGTGGGTGGGCGCAATGGCGACGAAGCTGGCGCCGAAAATCGTGTCCGGTCGGGTGGTAAAGACCTCGACCGAGTCCGTGCCATTGACCGGATCGGCCAGGCGGAAGCGGAACTGCAGGCCTCGGCTTTTGCCGATCCAGTTCTCCTGCATCAGCTTGACCTTGTCCGGCCAGTTGTCGAGCTCGCCGAGCCCCTCGAGTAGCTCTTCCGCGAAGTCGGTAATCTTCAGGAACCATTGCGACAGGCGCCGCCGTTCCACCGGGGCGCCGGAGCGCCATCCCTTGCCGTCGATCACCTGCTCGTTGGCGAGCACGGTCATGTCGACCGGGTCCCAATTGACCTCGCTCTCCTTGCGATAGACCAGGCTGGCCTCGAACAGGTCGAGGAACAGCGCCTGCTCATGTCCGTAATAATCGGGTTCGCAGGTGGCGAGCTCGCGGCTCCAGTCGAGCGCAAAGCCCAGGCGCTTCAGCTGTTCGCGCATGGTCGCGATGTTCTGGCGAGTCCACTCGCCGGGATGGACCTTGCGCTCCATCGCCGCATTCTCGGCCGGCATGCCGAATGCATCCCAGCCCATCGGATGAAGCACTTCGCGGCCCTGCATCCGGCGGAAGCGGGCGAGCACGTCACCCATGGTGTAGTTGCGGACGTGGCCCATGTGGATGCGCCCCGACGGATAGGGGAACATCTCCAGGACGTAGGTCTTCGGCTTGAGGCTCGCGCTGTCGGCGACGAAGCTGCGAGCCTCGTCCCACCGGGCCTGCCAGCGGACGTCCGCAACGGCCGGATCGAAACGGCCGGTCATATGCTCGGCCTTATCCCTGACGGTCGTGCGGCGGATGTCGCGGGCACGCGTCAGGATGATGTCCTCGAGCTTCTGGACGGTCGAGGCAGAGACAGGCGCGTTTACCCAGTTGCCGCCCTGGTTGACCTGCCGCGACGCGGTCACGCGCAGAGCGTCAGCGCGAAGGTCCTGGTCGAGGATGGACGCGGTGACTTTGACCCGCTCATTCGGGACTGGGGATTGGTGTACCAGTCGGTGATGATCACGCCGTTGCTCGAATCGGCCTGAAGGAGTGGAGCGAACGACAAAGTGTCGAGCGCCGCCCGCCAGAGGTAGGCATTCACGCCGATCGTCGTCATGCGCGACGGGGCAAGCTCGATCGGCACGTCGCGATTACGCGAACAGCCTGGCGCGGCCACGGCGATGACGAGAAGCGCAGCAGCGGCGGTCTTCAGGCGAAGCATCGGGAATCCTTCTGAGGTGAACTCGGACGAAGGGGCGTTATAGATACTGGCGTAGCAGGGGCAAGCAGCGTGAATCTCGCGATTCTGTGTTACCTGTGCAACAGAGCGGGACGGAATCAAACAACGTCATGGAACCTTCAGGTTCGCCAGACTATATCGGAGTCGAAACAGGAGGAATTTGGGTGCCGATTCTCGGTCATTCACGGAGCGCAAAGTTGCTCGCCGCGGTTTCCGCGGTGGGTCTTCTGCTGTCGCCCGCGATCGCCGCACCGGCACCGGCGAAGAAGAAGGCACCGGCCGTAGCGCTCAGCTTCGACCCGCTTTCCAACTTCACCCCTGCAGGCGCTGACCCGAAGCTGGCGGCGTCGGTCGGCAGCCGCAGCCTGTCACTCACCGATTTCAAGTTCACTCCTGCTGCTGCCAAGAGCCGCCCGTCGCAGGTTCGCGTGGCGATTCGGGCGCGTCCGAACTCGGCGGTTCGAGTCGGCGACGGTTCGGCCTCGCCGATCACTGCGCTTACGCCGGCCAGCTACAACCTCGGCGTCGCTGTTGGCTGGCGCAGCTTCGCGGTTTCTGGCGACGTCGCCAAGACCGAGTCGCGCAACCCGTCGCTCGGCAACAAGGAGAGCGCCGTCGTCGGTGTCAGCTATTCGCTCAAGCGCTTCACCGGTCGCGTCGCCGTGGGCGCGGAGCGCGACAGCCAGGTTCCTGCTCTTCGCGACCGCGAGAATTATTCACTCGACGTCGGCGGTGCCTACAACATCAGCCAGCGCATCGCCCTCACGGGCGGTGTCCGCTACAATGTCGAGCGCGACCGTAATGCCGTCGTGAGCGACAGCCGCCGCGACAGCCAGGCGGTTTACGTCGGGACCGCGTTCAAGTTCTAAGCGTCGCGACCGCCTAACCAGGCGTCGATTCCAGCCCAGCCGTAAAAACCCTCGCGCTCCAGTCGCGCCGATTTGAGCTCGTCCATGCCGCCAAGAGCGATTGCCGGAACGCCGGCGGCTTTGGCGATCCGCAGCGCTTGCGGCCGATGCAGCGCCTTGCCGCCGGGATGCGACCGAGTTGGGTAAACGGGCGAGACGAACACCAGCGTTGCGCCGTCCGCCTTGGCATCCTCTGCTTCTTCGACCGAATGCACCGACCGAGAGAAGGGCAGGTCGATCGTCGGCCCGGATGGATTGTGGACGAGATCTGCTCCCAGCGTGCGGGCCAGATCGACGTCTGCGGCAATGGCCAGCGCAAGGCTCCGCCGATGACAAATATCGGCAATCCGTCCGCCAGCACCCTCCTCGCCTCGGGTGAGACCGAATAATGTCGGAAGACGATACCGGCATGCTTGATCGGCAGCCGGTCGATGGCGTCCCACAGGCGTTCGCCCATTCGCTCGTCGGTCATCAGCCAGGCTCGGGGCCAAGGTCTCTGGCGGGAGGTCATGCCGCTTTCTATAGCCTCGCCCGATGAACGCTGCCGAGCGCCGCCACACGATCCTCGACCAGATTGCCGCCGCCGCGAAGCTCGCCGGCCGGGACCCAGCCGACGTCCGGCTGATCGCGGTAAGCAAGACCCGCTCCGTGGAAGACATCGAGGACCTCATCGAGGCGGGCCAACGCGACTTCGGCGAGAGCCGGGTCCAGGAGGCGCTGGCGAAGTGGCCTTCGCTTCTGGCTCGTCATTCGGATGTGCGCCTGCACTGCATCGGGCGCCTGCAATCGAACAAGGCTGCGGAAGCGGTGAAATTATTCGACGTTGTCCATTCGCTTGATCGTCCCTCTCTTCTGGAGGCGCTGGCCAAGGAAGCGGAGAAAGCCGGCCGCGTCCCGTCCGTCTACGTCCAGGTGAATATCGGCGAGGAGGAGCAGAAGGGCGGCTGCGCGATCGATGAGGTCGGGTCGCTGGTTCAGGCTGTCCGCTCCTCGCCGCTGCCGCTCGCTGGTCTGATGGCGATTCCGCCGCAGGATGTGGAGCCCGGGCCCTATTTCGCACTGCTCGCGAAACTGGCGCGAGATCTTGCTGTCGACGGCCTCAGCATGGGCATGTCATCGGACTTCAAGCCCGCCGTGATGCTCGGCGGGACCGTGGTCCGCGTCGGAACGGCCTTGTTCGAGGATTGAGCGAGGCTAGTCTCCATTTCATGCGTTGGCTCGCAGCCTTGTTCCTGATCCTGGCGGCGCCCGCCTCGGCCTTCGCGCCGATCTTTGCTGGCGGCCAGTGGGCGGCACTCGATCGCGGGAATAGCTGCGAGGCCGCGACACGAGCCGTCCGCATTGCCGAAAAGGGCAAGGTCCAGGCGCGAGCCGGCTTTGCCTTTGACGTATCCGGCCCCCGTCACGGCCAATTCTTCGCCCAACTCAGCCGAATGCCGCGCCCCGGCTCCACGGTGATTCTCACCGTCGGCGACCAACCCTTCCTCCTAGCCGCCGGCAGCGGCTGGGCGTGGAGCCGCGATCCGGCGCAGGAGGCGGCAATCATCGCCGCGGCTCGCTCAGCCGGCGGGATGCGGATCGAGTCCCGCGACCAGGCGGGCGCTCGGTTCATCGATCGCTATCTGCTCGAAGGCGCCGCGACTGCCATCGATGCGGCGGCCGCCCGTTGCGCGACGGCCAAGCTGGCAAAATCAGGCCGCAATCCCTAGGTAGGCCGCCTTCCATGAGTGCCGATACCGCCATCATGCCGATCCCCGGCCCCGTTGACCCTGTGCCCGTGCCACGGGTCGCGACCCCGCGCGCCGACGGCAGAGTGGAGCTCGTCGGCCTGTCGAAAGACCGGATCCGGACCGCCCTGGAAGAGGCGGGACTCGATTTGAAGCAGGCCAAGCTCCGCGCCAAGCAGATCTGGCACTGGATCTACAATCGCGGCGTCAGCGACTTCGAGGCGATGAGCGACATCGCGAAGGCGCAGCGTCCATGGTTCGCCGAGCGATTCGCGATTACCCGGCCCGAGGTGGTGGAGGCCCAGGTCTCGACCGATGGAACGCGAAAGTGGCTGCTCAAGACCCACGACGGTCATGATTTCGAAATGGTGTTCATCCCGGATGCCGACCGCGGAACCTTGTGCGTGTCGAGCCAGGTCGGCTGCACGCTCAACTGCCGTTTCTGCCACACCGGTACGATGCAGCTCGTCCGCAACCTCGAGCCGTCGGAAATCGTCGGCCAGGTCATGCTTGCCCGCGACGCCCTTGGCGAATGGCCGAGCCAGCCCGAAGGCCGCATGCTTACCAACATCGTGATGATGGGCATGGGCGAGCCTCTCTATAATTTCGAGAACGTCCGCGACGCGCTCAAGATCGTAATGGACGGCGATGGCCTCGGCCTTTCGAAGCGCCGAATCACCCTGTCGACGAGCGGCGTCGTCCCGATGATGGAGCGCGCTGGCGAGGAAATCGGCGTGAACCTCGCTGTCTCGCTGCACGCGGTGACCAAGGAAGTCCGCGACGAGATTGTCCCGCTCAATCGCAAGTACGGCATCGACCAATTGCTGGAGGCCTGCGCGGCTTACCCGGGCGCAAACAACGCCCGGCGGATCACGTTCGAATATGTGATGCTGAAGGACAAGAACGACAGCGACGACGATGCCCGCGAGCTCGTTCGACTGATCCGCCAGTACCGGCTGCCGGCCAAGGTCAACCTGATTCCTTTCAATCCGTGGCAGGGCGCAGCTTACGAATGCTCGACGCCGGAGCGGATCAAGGCGTTCAGCAACATTGTCTTCGAAGCCGGCATCTCGGCGCCGGTGCGCACACCGCGCGGCCGCGACATCGATGCGGCGTGCGGTCAGTTGAAGACCGCTGCCGAACGTAAGCGTAAGGCTCGCGAAGCCGCCTGATTGCCCGCGCCACCGCAACGTGGCAGGTCCGTTCCGTTGCGGAGGTGCGGATGGCCTTGATCGGACGTTTCATTGAACAGATCCTGCCGGTCGGCAGCATCACCCTCGTCCAGCCGGATGGCGGACGAGAGACATACGGACCGGGCGGCGGCAAGCACGTCACTGTTCGGCTTCACGACCGTCGCGCTGCCTTCGAACTCTTCCGCAACCCGCGGCTGAAGCTTGGCGAGCACTACATGGACGGCCGGTTGACGATCGAGGATGGCACGATCCTCGACCTGCTCGAGCTCATTGTCGGCGCGAAGCCCTGGGAACAGGGCAAGCGAAAGGGGCTGGGGAAGGGCAAAGCCAAGGCGTTCAAGCGCTTCTTCCGCCGCAACGACCCGACCAAATCCCGGCGGAACGTCGCGCACCACTATGACGTCGGCAATCAGCTCTACGAGCTCTTCCTGGATCGCGACCTTCAGTACAGCTGCGCCTACTTCACCGATCCCGACAACACGCTCGAGCAGGCGCAAGAAGACAAGAAGGCTCACATCGCGGCGAAGCTCTACCTGAAGCCCGGCCAGAAGGTGCTAGACATCGGCTGCGGTTGGGGCGGGACGGCACTCTATCTCAATCGCGTCGCCGACGTTGACGTCCTCGGCATTACGCTGTCCGAGGAGCAGCTGAAGGTCGCCCGGCAGCGCGCCAGGGACGCCGGCGTTTCAGATCGCGTCCGCTTCGAGCTGATTGATTATCGCCATCTCGACGGCCACTTCGACCGGATCGTCTCGATCGGCATGTTCGAACACGTCGGCGCGGCCCACTACGACGAATTCTTCGCCAAGTGCCGCGATCTGCTGACCGACGATGGGGTCATGCTGCTGCACACGATCGGCAAGCTGGGCGGCCCCGGGACGCCAGATCCGTTCACCGACAAATGGATCTTTCCTGGCTACCATCTGCCGAGCCTGTCGCAGATGTCGACGTCGACCGAGAAGGTGAAGCTGATCGCGAGCGACTTCGAGATGCTTCGGCTGCACTACGCCTACACGTTGCGCGAATGGCTACGGCGGTTCACCAACGCACATGACAAGGTGGTAAAGCTCTACGACGAGAAGTTCTTCCGGATGTGGGAATTCTATCTCGCCGGCGGGATCGTGATGTTCGAGAGCGGCGCGGCCTGCAACTACCAGGTGCAATACATCCGCGATCGCCGTGCAGTGCCGATTACGCGCGATTACATGGCAGAGGCCGAGGCCCGCTATCGCAAGTCGCTGATGGCTCCCGCAGCGAAGAAGCGGCCAAGTCAGGCACGCAAGGCGGAAGCTGCCGAACCCGTAAAGTAAGAGGCCCGACGAAAACGCCGGGCCTCCAAGATCGATTGGAGCAGATTAACCGCGGTGCTCGGTGCGCATGCGCTGATGCAGCTGCTTGCGCTCATCCGGCGTGATCTGGCCGTCCTTGTTGGCGTCGGCCATGTCGAAATGCCTGAGGGCTGCAGCCTGGGCTTCCTGCAAAGTCACGCGGCCGTCCTTGTCGGCGTCGGCCATCTCGAACATGTGACCGCCGAAGTTGGCCATTCCGCCATGCATTCCGCGGCCTCCTCGGTCCGGACGTCCGTCGCCGTCCTTGTCGCGCGACGCCATGCGCTGCTCGCGCTGCGCAGCTCCGGCATCCCACTCGGCCCGGCTCACGGAGCCATCGCGATTGGCATCGAGCCGCTCGAAGGCATTCTCGCGGCGGTCGTCGCGGCGATTGTCCATTTTGGCGGCGAACTTGGCGCGGAAAGCCTGCGAGGCCGCATCGGCTTCGTTCTTGGTAATGGCGCCATCATGGTTCGCGTCGACTTTCGCGAAATGCTCGGCGACCTTGGCCTGGACATCGGCGCGGGTGTGCGTGCGTTGGGCCGCTGGCGCTGTGGGCGCGACCTGCGCGGCTGCCGCAACCGAGGCCAGCAACACGGCTCCACCAATCAATATCGTCTTCATCGGAGTGGTCCTCCCTCAAAAGAAAGTGTCATCCGGTTAAGAGATGTAAGCTGTATCCTTCTTGAATGGTGCGCGCCTTCGGTGGCAAGGCCGACCTTTATGACATTTGCGTGTCGAAGCATTTTCACGAGGTAGGTACGGCGGCCGGATGACGGGGGCCAATCATGACGATGACTGCCGCGCCGCCGCGGCCGCCCGGACCGCGCCCGTGGTGGGAGACGCGGCCGTTCATCGCGCTGCTGATCCTGATCTCGATGGTGCCGCTGCTGTATCCGCCGGTGCCGCCCTGGTCGATCTACTCGGCCACATGGGCCGATACAGGGTTCAGCTCGACCTCGGCGATTCACCGTGGCTCTCGCAATATTACGAATTTCACTGGGCCGCGATCGGCAACCTTGGCGTCGACCTGCTGGTGCAGTTGCTCGCTCCGATCTTCGGGCTCGAACTGGCGGTGAAGCTCATCATCCTCGCGATCCCGCCGATGACCGTGGCCGGATTCCTGTGGGTGGCGCGGGAAGTGCACAACCGGATCCCGCCAACGGCGATCTTTGCCTTGCCGCTCGCTTATTCGCACCCGTTCCTGTTCGGGTTCGTGAACTTCTCCCTGTCGATGGCGCTCGCGTTTCTCGCGTTCGGTCTCTGGCTGAGGCTCGGCCGCCTCGGGAAAACCCGGCTGAGAGCCGCGCTGTTCGTTCCGATTTCGGTTTTCATCTTCATCACCCACACGTTCGGGTGGGGAACGCTCGGAATGCTGTGCTTCTCGGCTGAGGCCGTTCGTCAGCACGACCGCGGCGCCAACTGGTTTCGCGCCGGCTACCGCGCGGCTCTTCATGCCTCGAGCCTGGCGCTTCCGATCGTCTTCATGCTCGTCTGGCGCAGCGACGCTCCTCCCGGACAGACGGCCGACTGGTTCAACTGGGAGGCAAAGTTCCAGTGGCTAAAGATGATCTTTCGCGATCGCTGGAAGAACTGGGACCTGATTTCAGCAGCGATTCTGGTCGCCGTGATGGTCGAGTGCATCCGCAATCCCCGGCTGGGCTTCTCGCGAAACCTCGGCTTCTCCGCGCTCGTGATGTTCCTGGTGTTCATCATGCTTCCGCGGATCATCTTCGGTTCCGCCTATGCCGACATGCGGTTGACGCCTTTCCTCTTCGCACTGGTCCTGTTGGCCATCCGCTTCCGTTCCGATACCCACAAGCGCACGGCGAACGTGCTCGCGGTCCTCGGCATGGCTTTCTATCTCGCGCGGATCGCCACGACGACGGCCAGCTTCGCGATGGCTGCGAACGACCATCGGAATAAGCTTGAGGCGCTGAACTACGTTCCGATGGGCGCGAAGGTCGCCAGCCTGGTCGGCCAAGGTTGCGTAGACTGGTGGTCGATGCCGCGAAATAGCCACCTCGGGGCGATGGTGATCGTTCGCCGGCAGGGCTTTTCGAACGACCAGTGGGACATTGCCGGCACCAACCTGATGAACATCCGATACGATGCGGGAGCGTTTTCGTCTGATCCGACGGAGATCGTCCGGCCGTCGAGGTGCCGGATCGCGAGGAAGTGGCGGATCGTGAACAACAGGCTTCGCGGGGATTGGAAGATCGATACCGCGCTCAAGAATCTTCCGCGCGACAAGTTCGACTATGTTTGGATCGTCGACGTTGCGCCTTATGATATGAAACTCGTCAGTGGGATGACGCCGGTCTGGAAAGGCTCACGCTCGATGCTCTATCGTATCGACAAATGACCGGCCTTTCAGTCGTCGTCCCTTGCTTCAACGAGGAAGCGTGCCTGCCAGAGCTTCACCGGCGGCTGTCGGCGGCCGCGCAATCCGCGGCGGGGCAGGACTATGAGCTGGTCTTCATCAACGATGGCTCGCGCGACCGCAGCTGGGACGTCATGCGGCAGATTGCTGCGGCCGACGATCACGTCGTCGCGATCAACCTGTCGCGCAATCATGGCCATCAGCTCGCGCTGACCGCAGGCCTCGACCTGTGCCGGGGCGAGAAGATCCTGATCATCGACGCAGACCTCCAGGATCCGCCCGAGCTGCTTCCGGCAATGCTCGAAACCATGCACGATCAGGATGCCGACGTGGTCTATGGTGTTCGACGCAGCCGCGCCGGCGAGACGGCGTTCAAGCGCGCCACCGCGCACGGGTTCTATCGCCTTCTGTCACGCGCGACAGAGATCGAGATTCCCGTCGACACCGGCGACTTCCGGCTGATGAGCCGCCGGGCGCTCGAGGCCTTGCTGGCGATGCCCGAGCAGTCGCGCTTCATTCGCGGAATGGTCGCCTGGATCGGCTTCCGGCAGGTCCCGCTTCCTTACGACCGCGACCAGCGTTTCGCTGGCCATACGAAATACCCGTTGGGGAAGATGGTGCGCTTCGCGTTCGACGCCCTCACGGGCTTTTCGTCAGCACCGCTGAAGCTCGCCAGCCATGCCGGCCTGGCGCTCTCGCTCGGTTCGCTGCTGATGATCGGCTATATCGCCTACGCCTGGATCTCGGGGCAGAACATCCAGGGTTGGACCTCGCTGATGCTCGTGGTGGTCGTGCTCGGCGCGGTCCAAATGTTCGTTTTGGCACTGATGGGCGAATATATCGGCCGCCTTTACAACGAGGTGAAAGGCCGGCCGCTGTACATTGTGCAGGAGATTGCCGGGGAGAGCCGGCGGCTGGGAAGCTGGGCTACGTCGCCGAAGCGACGGCGAAGAGCGAAAGCCCGGGCGGAAGCGGCACACGACCGATCACTCGCCGCTCCAGCGCGAAAATCCGCTCCAAGGCCTGATTGATGGGTTCGGCCGGAGGCGCGAGGTTCGCGTCGTCCTTGCCGCGAAGCTTGGACGCCAGGCGCTCCGCCATCGCGACCGGAAACAACAGGCTGTTGAGATAGCCGATCGCTTCCAGCTTCAGTGGCGATTGCTCGAACAGCCGGGTCAAGGCAGCCTTGGAATAACGACGCTGATGATGGTTCACGACATCGTGCGCAGACCACATCCACTGGTGCGCCGGGACGGTCACGAGCAGCTTCCCGCCGGGCTTTAGAACCCGCGCAATTCCATCGAGGGCCGCCTTGTCATCGGGGATATGTTCGACGACGTCCAAGGCAGCGACCATGTCGTAGCGATCGCTAGGAACGCCCTTCAGTTCGGGCAGCGGCGACGACAGGACCTTGTGACCAAGCCGTTCCTCCGCCAATTCGCGCGCGATTGCATCGACCTCCAATGCATCGACGCTCCCAAACTCGCCAAGCATCGCGAGGTTGTGGCCAGTGCCGCAGCCAATCTCGAGCAGTTGCGCGTCCTTCGGAAGAGTCACCTTCCGGCAAATGAGCGCGGCAACCACTTCACGGCGGGCCCGGTACCACCAATGCCGCTCGTCGTGTTCTGCCATGGCTTCGTAGACCGAGCGATCCATCAGCGGAAAACCCATTGGCGATTGAGCGTGAAGGTCACGGCAGGTGTAATGAAGAGCATCGGCGGAATCGGCGCTGCGCGGCCAAGCTGCAGGTGCGTGAACAGCAGCCAGACCCAGAAGCTGTTGAGGGCATAACTGATCACCGACACTACTACGAAGCGCATCTTTGTACCGTGAGTCCTCTCCGAGCCGTGGCCCTTGAAGCTCCACTTGCTGTGCATGAAGTATCCGGTGCCGACCGCGATGACGTACGCGAGGAAATTGCCCAGCTGTGGGTGCCAACGCAGCACCAGCGCCACGATTGCGTACACTCCAACGCCGAGCGCAGTGACGAACGCTCCGCTGATCACGAAGCGAATGAGCTGGCCGAAGAGGCGGCGTTGATCGGGGTTTAGCGAGGATAGCATTGGAAGACGGTCTGCTTGCTCTGTAGCCGCGCCCCGCTACAGCAGGAAACCTTTAAAAAGGGCCAAGCTTGAACCGCCTACTCGAGTTCACCGACCGCTACTGGAAATGGATCGTGGTCGGCGTCTGGCTTGGCCTTTGCGGCTATTTTCTGATCCAGAGATGGACTTCGATCCAGTATTTCGCGCTGGGCGACACGGATGACAATCTGAGGATGAGCCAGGTCAGAGCCCTACTTGCGGGCAGGACTGGTTCGACCTTCGACAGTATCGCCTGAACCCGCCTTATGGTGCGAACATTCACTGGTCACGCCTCGTCGACCTTCCTCTTGCGGGATCATCCTCGCGCTGCGCCCGATCGTTGGTGGAATCGCTGCGGAGAAGACTGCGATCGCGATCGCGCCGTTGCTGCCGCTCCTGGTGTTGCTTTTCTCGCTCGCGCTGATCGTCCGGCGCCTCGTCGATCGCCATGCCTACCCGCTGGTTTTCGTCGCTTTGTTTTTCGCCGGCTCGGCCCTCAACATGTACGCGCCGACGCGGATCGATCACCACGGCTGGCAGCTTGCCTTGCTGGCGCTGGCCGTAGCCGGGATTGCCGATCCGAAGCGCGCGAGGGCGGCGCGATTGCCGGCATCGCATCGGCGATGTCGCTGTGGATCGGCCTGGAAATGATCATCTACCTCGCCGTGACGGCGGGCGCGATGGCGCTCTTTTGGGTTGCCGATCTGGGGAGAGGCGTCGGCTCTCGAGCTACGCCGTCACCTTTGGAGGAGGCACCGCGTTCGGCTTCCTGGCCTTCGCGTCCTACGCGAACCGTCTTCCGGTCTGCGACGCGCTTTCCCCGGTCTGGCTATCCGACGCGTTACTGGGTTCGGCGTTGCTGCTGGGCCTCAGCATGGTCGAAGCGAAGGACTGGAAGCTACGCTTTGTCCTGGCGCTCGGCGCGGGATCATCGTTGCTGCTTTCCATGCCCTCGTGTGGCCGCACTGCCTGACCCGGCTCGAAGGGATATCACCGGAAGTCTACCAGCTCTGGATGAGCCACGTGCGGGAAGCGCGTCCCTGAATCGGCACGGCTGGCAAACGGCGTCCGCGGTGGTGGCGATCCCGCTGACCGGGCTAGTCGGTTGGGGACTTCTGGCTTGGACGAAGCGGTCCGATCCCGACCTCCTGCGTCGAATCCTCGCGGTCGCTGCCCCCGGGCTTGCTGCAATCCTCCTGCTGCTATGGCAGACCCGCACGGGACCGGCTGCACAGGTGCTCGGGCTCGCCGGAGCGACGGCCTTGCTTTGGGTGGCAGTGCCGAAAGCCTGGAATGCCAAGAACTCCGTCATCCGGGTCCTCGGCACGTTCCTTCTGATTATCATCGGCCTTGGCGCCGCGATTCCGTCGGCCAGCTTCTTCTATCCGGTCAAGAAGAAGACGGCCTACGAACGCTCCATCGACAAGGCCAACCGGCAGTGTGCCTCCCTATGGGCATGAGGCCGGTCGCCAAGCAGCCGAAAGGCATGGTTTTCACCTTCGTCGATCTCGGCCCGCGGCTGATCACCGTCACTCACCATGACACGGTGACAGGTCCTTATCATCGCAACGGAGACCAGATTGCTGACGTCATGAAGGCATTCCGCGGAGGTGAGCCGCAAGCGCACGCCATCGTCTCGAAATATCGTTCGGACTATGTGTTGATCTGCCCGAATATGTCGACGGCGACCATCTTCCGGCCGAGGCGAAGAACGGCTTTTACAATCAGCTGGTGGCCGGCAAGGTCCCGTCCTGGCTTACGCCGGTAGCGCTGCCCAAGGATTCGCCGTTCCTGATGTGGCGGGTGAAGCCCTAGCCTAGCGCTTGAGGGCCTTCACCGCAGCGAGCGTCTTCGTCACATGCTCGCTCCAGTTTAGGTCGGAGTGGACGAAGACGATTTTCCCGTCGCGACCGATTACATAGGACGTCCGGTCGGTCAGTTCGGGCTTCTGTTTCAGCGAGACGTCATAGGCCTTGATCACTGCCGGAGTGGCCGTCGCGACCGGGAATGCGCTCCGGCAGCCCTCGACCGAGAATTTCTTGAGGGTTGGCAGGTCATCCGCCGACATGCCGATCACCTGCGCGCCCGCTTTCTTGAAATCCTTCTCCGCTTCGCTGAAGGCATGCGCCTCCAGCGTGCAGCCCTGCGTGAAGGCCTTCGGATAGAAATAGAGAACGACCGGTCCCTTCTTGAGCTGGGCCGCGAGGTTGAGCTTGAACGGTTTGCCGCCAAGCGCGCCGGTGGTGGTGAAGTCGGGAGCCTTCGCGCCCGTGGGAAGCGCCGCTGACGCGGGCCCGGCGGCGATCGCGATGAGGACCAATCCGGTAAGGCAGTTGCGCATGCGACTCTCCTTCGATGTCTTCATGCTCTAGCCAATGGGATGGCCCACCGACAACAGCTGAGCTGGAAAGGGTCGGCGCCGTTCACAACAATAGGTTAGGAAAGGTTGGCCCCGGATCAACGATCGGAGGCCAACCAGCCCGTCAGGACATAAAACAGGATCACGACCGGTCCGGTCAGCAGCAGCGCGGCGACCATGCCGAGACGGATCAGCAATGCATCGACACCCGTCCAGTCGGCGAGGCCGGCGGCGACGCCCATGACCTTCCCCTGAGACCGGTTGAGGACAAAACGATTGTTCACTTCGAATTCCTATTCGTCTGAAGTTGTTAGGCAATCGGCAGCATGCTGGTGGCCGAGCTGACGAACAGCATGGCAGTGATGAATGCGGCTGCGAAAGCGGTGGCAGTCGAGCGTGCGTCGTTCAGAGTAAGCATTGTTCAATCTCCCTTTTTTGACCCTCGACGGGTCATGCAGCATTCAATGCAGGGAGCGTGCCAAATGGAAATTATCGTTATTTCACAGTGCAGCGGGCAACTTTCGCCTGACGCATTGCTGAATTTCCGGCTGAGAGTTGGGGAAATATCCCAACCCCGAGTCAGGTAGAGGAGGTGTTTCCGCCGTCGGGATGGAGAACCTGCCCGGTCATGTAGCTGGAATCGTCGCAGGCTAGGAACAGGAATGAGGGAGCGACCTCATTGGGCTGGCCGGGCCGCTTCATCGGCGTGCTCTTGCCGAACTCAGGGATCTTCTCCGGCGGTTGTCCGCCCGAAGGATTGAGCGGGTCCAGATCGGTCCCGGCGCTACACCGTTCACGCGGATGCCTTGCTCGACCAGGTTCTTGGCCAGCGAGCGGGTAAAGGCGGTGATGGCGCCCTTGGTCGCGCTGTAGTCGAGCAGGCCGGGCGAACCCTTGTACATCGTCTCCGACGTGCAATTTACGATCGCCGAGCCTTCCGTCAGGTGCGGCATCGCCGCCTGCGTCAGGTAGAACATGCTGAAGATGTTGGTCTGAAACGTGCGCTTCAGCTGATCCTCGGTGATGTCGCGAATGTCTTCGTCATAGTGCTGCTCGCCGGCGTTGTTGACGAGGATGTCGAGGCCACCGAGCTCATCGACGGTTCGCTGGATGACCTGGTCGCAAAAGCTCCTGTCGCCGAGGTCGCCGGCGATGACGATCGCCTTCCGGCCTTCCCTTCCACAATCGCCTTCGTCTCCTTGGCGTCGTCATGCTCGCAGAGGTAGGCAATCGCGACGTCCGCGCCTTCGCGCGCGAACAAGGCTGCAACCGCGCGGCCAATCCCGCTGTCTGCACCCGTTACCAGCGCAACCTTGCCCTTCAGGCGATCCGATCCGGCATAGCGTGGCTCCCAATCCGGCTTCGGCTCGAGCTTGCTTTCATGACCGGGCAGCCGGTCCTCGTGGACCATGGGTTCGATGACATCGGACATTTTGATCATCCGCGGAGGGCGTTGACGGGAACGCGCACGGAATCGTCCTGCTGTGCGATCGTGCGGGGGTCAGTCACGCGGCACTCTGCGACCAAGGTCGGAAAGTCGAATGCATTGTTCTGGAGGAGCGCCTGGTGCGTTCCCGCGGAGCAAGCCTCCTGCGACGCATAATGCGTGGGCATGGTAGCAACCGGCGTGCACTGCGCGGAATCGTCAGGACAGCCGAGGATCGCAATCACATAATAGATTGGTTCCATGAGGAAATTCCGTTCCGTTGTTGCAGCGCTGAACAGCCGAGCGGCAAGCCGGTTCCGATTGTTTCGCAACCGGCGTTTGCGGCTCGCTCCCGGGGCACCTACCTAGGAGGGAATGGCCGAAGCAGCGGAGCAGCAACCGAAGACCGACGCGGGGTTCCGCACGCTTGTCCGCTTCCTGCCGATGCTGTGGCCAGCCGGCCAGTTCGAGATCAAGGCCAGGGTCGTCGCGGCAGTCATCCTGGTGCTTGCCGGCAAGGCCGCAACCCTGGTCATGCCCTTCGCTTACAAGGCGGTGATCGACCGCATGTCCGGCCCGCAGGTCGTGTTTGGCGTCGTCGCCATGCTGGTCGTCGCCTACACGGTGGCGCGCTTCGCGGGCGTTCTCGCGGATAACCTACGCAACGCTTTGTTCGAGAAGGTCGGGCAGGGCGCCGCGCGCCGCCTGTCGGGGCAGGTTTTCCGGCACATCCACGACCTCGGCCTGCGCTTCCATCTTGAGCGGCGGACCGGATCGCTGACGAAAGTGGTCGAGCGCGGGACCAAGAGCATCGACATGATGCTCTATTTCATCCTGTTCAACATCGCTCCGACAGCGATCGAGCTAATTGCGATCTGCGTCATCTTCTTCGTGAAGTTCGGCGCCGGACTGGTCGCGGCGACGCTGGCGATGGTCGCCGTCTATATCGCCTTCACGCGCAAGGTCACCGATTGGCGCGCGCAGATCCAGCGCGACATGAACGAGGTGGACAACAAGGCGATCGGCCGCGCCGTCGACTCTCTTCTGAACTACGAAACGGTCAAGTACTTCGGGCCGAGGAGCGTGAGGCAAAGCGCTACGACGAGGCGATTTCCGCCTTCGCCAAAGCGGCGGTCCGCAACGAGACATCCTTGGCATGGCTCAATATCGGCCAGAGCTTCATCACCAACCTGATGATGGCCGGCGCGATGATCTTCACGGTCTGGGGGTGGAGCCGCGGGCAGTTCACGCCGGGCGACGTAGTGCTTGTGAACTCGCTGCTGATGCAGCTCTTCCGTCCGCTCGACATGCTCGGCTGGGTCTATCGCTCGATCCGTCAGGGCCTGATCGACATGGAGGCGATGTTCAGCCTTCTCGATACGCCGGCAGAGGTAATCGACAAGCCTGGCGCGCCGGCGCTCGAAGTGAAGCGCGGCAACGTCCGCTTCGAAGGCGTGCATTTCGGATACGAGCCGGAGCGGGAGATCCTGAAGGGCATCGACCTCGACATTCCGGCGGGGTCGAGCCTGGCGGTCGTCGGTCCCTCGGGTGCTGGCAAGTCGACCCTCGCGCGGCTGATGTACCGCTTCTACGATCCGACCGCGGGCCGCATCCTCATCGACGGCCAGCCGATCGCGGACGTCGCCCAACGATCGCTTCGCTCCTCGATCGGAATCGTCCCGCAGGATACCGTGCTGTTCAACGATACGATCGGGTACAACATCGCTTACGGTCGCGGGCAGGCGTCAACCGAAGACATCGAGCAGGCTGCGAAGGGCGCGGCGATCGACGATTTCGTGAAGGCCCTGCCTCAAGGCTACGAATCCATGGTCGGCGAGCGCGGACTCAAACTATCAGGCGGAGAGAAGCAGCGCGTGGCCATCGCTCGTACGCTGCTCAAGAATCCGCCGATCCTCGTCCTCGACGAAGCGACAAGCGCGCTCGACAGCCGGACCGAGCAGGCGATCCAGGAAACACTCGAACGCATTGCCCGCAATCGCACGACCATCATCATTGCCCACCGGCTCTCGACGGTCGTTGGCGCAGACCGCATCGCGGTGCTGGAGAACGGCAAGGTCGCCGAGCTCGGCACGCACGAGGAATTGCTGGACAAGGGTGGCCTCTACGCGGACCTCTGGTACCGTCAGGCGGCCGAACGGGTTCTGGAAGATGCCGCCGAAGCGGCGGAGTAGCGTAAGAGTGGAATGACCGACCCGCTGGCAATCCTGAAAGACACGTTCGGGTTCGATCACTTCCGAGGAGTGCAGGAGGAGGTCATCGGGCGCGTCCTTGCTGGGCGCAGCACCCTTGCCGTCATGCCGACCGGCGCGGGAAAGTCGCTCTGCTATCAGCTTCCGGCGGTCGCACGAGAGGGCACGGCGCTGGTGATCTCGCCGCTGATCGCTTTGATGCATGACCAGATCCGGAGTGCCAGTGCGATTGGGCTTCGCGCGGCTTCGTTGACATCCGCCGATACGGACCGTGAGCGGACGATCGAGCGCTTCAAGGCAGGCGAGCTCGACCTTCTTTACGTCGCGCCGGAGCGGGCCAATATGGACTCGTTCCGGCGGCTCGTCAGCCGGGTGAACCTGTCGCTGATCGCGATCGACGAGGCGCACTGCGTCAGCGAGTGGGGTCATGACTTCCGGCCCGACTATCGCCAGCTGCGAACGTTGCTGGATGAGAATCTGGACGTTCCCCGTCTCGCCCTGACGGCGACAGCGGACCGGCGGACCCGCGAAGACATTCTCGCCCAGCTCGGAGTTCCGGAGGACGGGCTGGTCATCGCCGGGTTCGATCGGCCCAACATCCGCTACCACGTCCGTCCGCGCGACGGACTCAATGCACAGCTGAAACTGCTGCTCGCGAGCCAGACTGGAGCGGGAATCGTCTACGCGCCGAGCCGGGACAAGTCGGAGCGGATTGCGGAGCAGCTTTCGTCCACCGGGCGCCCCTCGCTCGCCTATCACGCCGGTCTCGACCCCTCGATCCGGGCACGCAATCAATCCGCATTCGTCGCGTCCGAGGAGATGGTGATGGCGGCGACCGTTGCGTTCGGCATGGGCATCGACAAGCCGGACGTGCGCTTCGTCGCTCATGCTGGAATCCCGAAGTCGATCGAATCCTATTATCAGGAGACCGGTCGTGCGGGCCGTGACGGGGATCCCGCCGAAGCCTGGCTGTTCTGGGGCGCCGAAGACTTCGCTCGCGCCCGCACCCGCATCGAGCAGGAGGTTGAGCCCGATCGCCGGCCGGAGGAGCGCGAGCGGTTGAACGCGCTGGCTGCGTTCGTCGAGACTGCGGGCTGCAGGCGCGCGATCCTGCTCAAGCATTTCGGCGAGGACACGCCAGAGGCCTGCGGCAATTGCGACAATTGCATCGATCCTCCCAAGACGATCGATGCGACGGAGCTTGCGCGCAAGCTTCTTTCTGCCGCCTTCCGTACCGAGATGCGGTTCGGCGTTGCGCACCTCGCCGATGTGCTGGCCGGGAACGACAACGAGAAGGTGCGAAGCTTCGGCCATGATCGGCTGTCCGTGTTCGGGATTGCAGACGCCGACGAAGTCGCATTGGTGCGGCCGGTCGCTCGTGCCCTGATCGCGCGCGACGCTTTGCGAGCGGATGCGTACGGTGGACTAAGCTTCGGTCCCGGCGCCAAGCCGATCCTGAAAGGCGAGCAGGAGCTGACTATTGCGGTGCCGCCTCCGCGTCGGCGCGGCTCTCGCGTTCGTCGTCAGGGACCGGCCGATCCGATGTTTGACGCCCTGCGGGAGGCACGGCGGAAGCTCGCGGCGGACGCGGGCGTCCCGCCCTATGTCATCTTCCACGATTCGACATTGCGGGAAATTGCCGCTTCGCGCCCGAGATCGCTTGGGGAGCTGGGCACGGTGCAGGGGGTTGGTGCCGTCAAGCTTGCCCGCTACGGAGAAGCCATGCTCGCGGCCGTCGCCGCGGAAACGGAGAAGTCGGATGACACGCCAGCTGGATGACGTCTTGTCGGTCAGTGGTCAGGTCCAGCCCGGCGACATCGCGGCCCTGGCTGGCGAAGGCATCACCCTGATCATCAACAATCGCCCGGATGGCGAAGAGCCGGGTCAGCCGCGCGGCCTGGAGATCGAGCAAGCGGCGACAGCGGCCGGCATCGCCTATCGCGCCGTGCCGATCATCCGTGGGATCGGTCCGGCTGACGCGGACGCGATGAACGATGCGCTTGCGGCCGCCTCCGGAAAGGTTCTCGCCTTCTGTCGCAGCGGAACGCGTTCGGCACTGACCTGGGCATTGGCGAAAGCCGACAAGGGAATGCCGCGCGACGAAATCGAGCGTCGGCTGGTGGCCGTCGGCGTCGACCCGACGCCGATCGCGCACCTGCTCTAGCCGGTCGCGAGAACCTGGCGCGCGTCGGCCAAGTCTTCGTCCAGAACCATCAAGCGTACCGGGATCATCGGCCCCCACCCGAAGCTGTGCATGTCGGCGTCGAACAGGACGGCCTCGATCCCCTCCGCCTGGAGGTTCAGCCGAGCGAGCTCTGCCTCAATGCGATTTTCGAACCGGGCGAGCTCGACGAGGCTCATTCACCAGGGAACGATATCGCCGGCGGCCACTTCGGCCGGTCGCGGAGTACGCCCAAGCATGGCGTTCCGATGGGGAAACCGTCCGAACCGCTCGATCACGTCGTGATGCTTCTTGGCGTAGCCGAGCAGGTTCTCGTCGCCGAGCGCGGTGAATAGCTGGATGGACCTTTTCTGGTCGGCGAGGTTCTCACTGTGCTCGAACGGCAAATAGAGGAAGCCACGTTCCTTGGGCTCGAGCTGCTCATCGAAACCGAGATCGACGGCTGCCTTGGCGATGCCCAGTCCCAGGATGTCCGTAGCGAACTGCTCGGCGTCGCCGCGGAACATGTTCCGGGGGAACTGATCGAACAGGATGACGCCCGCCAGCGCGGTCAGCGGGTCGTCGAGAAACGAGCTCACAGGAAGCTGCCTCTTGCTCTCCCAAAGTGGGAGGAACCGCTCACGAATCTCTTCGTCGACCGCGGGCTCGCTCCGCCACCATTGCGCGGGATCCAGCCCGAACCAGTAGGTCAGAACGTCGCGTCGCCAGTCGGTCATGCGGTGGCGGTTCCCCGACGGTCAGCCCGTCGATGAGCAATGTCGGCTGTCCGACGCCGGCCGGGACCGACTGTCCACCCTTGCCGCAAATGCCGACGCCTTCGTCGAGCTCGAGGTCGTTGCCGATGCCCTTGATCCGGGTCAGCACCGTCGGGCCATCCCCGATCAGCGTTGCGCCCTTGATCGGTTCGGCAATGCGGCCGTTCCGGATTCGGTAAGCTTCAGTGCAAGAGAAGACGAACTTGCCGCTGGTGATGTCGACCTGTCCGCCTCCGAAACTCTTGGCGTAGACCCCGTCCTTCACCCGCTCCGTGAGCTCGCCCGGATTGTCGTTGCCGGCGAGCATGAAGGTATTGGTCATGCGCGGCATCGGGGCGTGGGCGAAGCTTTCGCGGCGGCCGTTGCCGGTCGGCTCAACGCCCATCAACCGGGCGTTCAGTCGGTCCTGGATGTAGCCCTTCAGAAGGCCGTCCTCGATGAGAACGTTGCGGCGGGTCGGCGTGCCCTCATCGTCGATGGTCAGCGACCCGCGGCGACTTCCGATGGCTCCGTCGTCAATCACCGTGACGCCGGGCGCGGCGACCCTTTCGCCGATGCGGCCAGAAAAAGCCGAAGTGCCCTTGCGATTGAAATCGCCTTCCAGCCCGTGGCCGACCGCCTCGTGGAGCAGCACGCCCGGCCAGCCAGGACCAAGCACGACCGGCATTTCTCCAGCCGGCGCCGCAACGGATTCAAGGTTGGTCAGCGCCTGCGCAAGCGCGATGTCGATCGCGCGGTTCCACGTCTCCGGCTTGAACAGGTCGTCATAGAGATAGCGGCCGCCGAGACCGTGATGCCCTGTCTCCCGGCGATCTCCGTCCTGGGCGACAATCTGCACGTTGAGGCGCACCAGCGGCCGGACGTCATGCGCGACGAAGCCGTCAGCGCGGACGATATCGATCACGCTCCAGCTTGCCGCGAGCGAAACGGCGACCTGCGCAACGCGCGGATCGCGAGCGCGGGCGGCGGCGTCGATGGTCTGGCAGAGCGCCACCTTTTCGGCGAACGGAATCAGCGAAAGCGGATCGTCGGCAGTGTACATTGCCTGGTTCGTGCGCAGCGGCGGCGGCGCCGTCTGGCCCTCGCAGGATCGAGCAATTTCAGCGTCGCCGCAGCGCGGTCAATCGCGCCCGCGCTGATCTCGTTGGCGTGCGAGAACGCCGTTGTTTCTCCCGAAACTCCGCGGAGGCCGAACCCGGAGCCAGTGTTGTAGTCGGCGGTCTTTAGCCGCCCGTCGTCGAAGCCGAACGCCTCGCTCGCCGAATATTGCAAGTACAGCTCGCCATCGTCGCATCCGGACAAATGCTTGGACGCGAGCTGCCTTGCGCCGTCAGGGTCCAGGCTTCTGTAAAGGAAGCGGCGCGGATCGGAGGCGCTCATGCGAGCGTGTCCGCGGGTCCCCCTCAAGGACGAAACGGCGGTCGCAGTACCCGCATTCGACGAAGCCCAGGTCGGGCTCGATGCGCAGGAACACGCGCGGGTGGCCGAGCGCCGGGGCAACCTCGCCGGAGCCGTCGCAGGCGACCTGAAGCGTCTTGACCTTGAAAACTTCTGGCGGCGGCAAGGAATCAGCGGCTTTGGCGGATTGGTCCATGCCCTTCAGGTAGCTGCGGCGTGCCGCCCGTTCAACCGCGCTCGGTCAGAGATAGTCGACCGTGACGTTGAATTGCCCGATGTATGTTCCCTCGGTCTGGTTGGCGTTGACGTTGAGCCGCGCGCCCACCTTGAAGTTCAGGACGCCGTTCTGCGGGATGATCCGGATACCGAGCAGACCGTCGAGATCCCAGTTCGAGACCGTCATCGTCTGCGTTCCGCCGACACGCGTCAGCGTGACCGATCCACTCGGGAGAGTCACGAACAGGATTGCGGCCCGGGCGGCGGCGATCTGGAATTCTGCCGGTTGCGGACTCCCTGCGATTTGCTGGACGCCGCCGGACGTGGTCATTGCCCCGGTGTCGGCATTGATCGTCGCCGACCCGGCGGCGGTCACTCGAAGGGCGGCGAAATCGAGGTCCTTGATCCAGGTGAGGGTGATCGGCCGACCGATCCGCAGCTTGCCCGTCGCCGGCGGAGATGCTGCCTTGGGCGCCGCCAAGGCCGGCGATCCCATCGCCAGCCCAAGGACTGCTGCTGAAAGCAGGACAAAATGTCGAACCGAACTCATAGCAAACGCCACCGCCCCCAGCCGATGCCGAGCCGTATATGACAAGTCTAGTTAACATCGTCTTAGGACGGGCCGGCGTGGAATGTCAGGGGTATTGAACGTCCACCGTGAACGTCCCGGCATATACGCCCTCGACCTGGTTGGCGTTGACGAACAGAGTCGCACCGACCTTGAAGTCGAACGGCTCCTTGGAATTGACGTTGCGGCTGTTGCTGCCGTCCACGGTCCAGTTCGACACGGTCATCGTCTCGGTCCCGCCGACGCGCACCAAGGTGATCGGATTCTTCGGAATGCGGACGATGACGACGCCCTTCACGGGCGAAACGCCTTCAAACAAAGCGGAATAGGGATTGCCGCCGATCTTCACCACACCGCCGGTCGTCGTCAGCGCATCGGTGTTGGGGTTCATCACCGCGGTCCCGGCCGTGGTCACGCTGAGGTAACCGAAGTTCAGGTCGTTGAGCAGCCGGACCTGCGTTGCCTTGCGGATATCGACCGAAGCACGGGCGGGTGGAACAGCCGCCTTGGGTGCAGCCGAAAGCGGAGCCGCGGTCGCAATCGACAGCAGCCCCGCTGACAGCAAGGGTAAGAAGCGCAAACTCATTACAAACGCGGTGGTAACCCTTTCTTCTCAAGATGCGTCTGACAGACAGGGTAAAGCGCGCGTTTACCTTTCACCTTTCCACTCGCTTGTCGGCTGGGGCGACTGGCCGCTATGCGCGCCCAATGGACGCGTCTGCTGCAATCCGGATCGAATCGCTGTCGAAGACTTACTCCGACGGCAAGAAGGCGCTCGACGATGTCAGCTTCGATGTTCCCGCCGGCCAGATCTTCGGCCTGCTCGGCCCCAACGGCGCGGGCAAGTCGACGCTGATCAACATCCTTGCGGGCCTCGTAGTCAAGAGCAGCGGCAAGGCTTCGATCTGGGGCTTCGACATCGACCAGCATCCGCGCAATGCGAAGCGCTCGATCGGCATCGTCCCGCAGGAAATCCTGTTCGACCCTTCTTCACGCCGAAGGAGGCGCTGGAGATCCAGGCCGGCCTGTACGGAATCCCGAAGGAACAGCGGAAGACCGGTGAGCTCCTCGCGGCGATGCACCTGACCGACAAGGCGAACGCTTATTCGCGGACTCTTTCGGGGGAATGAAGCGGCGCCTCCTGGTGGCGAAAGCGATGGTCCACTCGCCGCCGATCCTCGTGCTCGATGAGCCCACCGCGGGCGTGGATATCGAGCTGCGCCGCCAGCTCTGGGCATATGTCCGGCAGCTCAATGCTCAGGGGGTGACCGTCGTCCTGACGACGCATTATCTCGAAGAGGCCGAAGAGCTTTGCGACCGGATCGCCATCATCAATCATGGCCGAGTCATCGCCAATGAGCCGACGCGGCAGCTCGTTTCCAAGGCGCAGGAAAAGGCCGTGGTCGTGACCTTCGACCGCGAAATCGATTCCGTCCCGGCCAATGCCTGCTTCGAGAATATCAACCTGCTTGACGAGCGAACTCTCGAAATCACCTATCGCAAGGACAAGGTCGATGCCGGCCAGGTGCTCGCGGCCGTCCAGCGCGACGGCTTCGCCATCGTCGACGTCCGCACCCGCGAGCCGGACCTGGAGGATGTCTTTCTAAGCTTGACGTGCGAACCCGCCTGATGAGCGCGACTGCCGACGTCCTCGTTGTGGGATCAGGAGCTGCCGGCCTAACGGCGGCGCTCAACCTTGCCGAGACCCGCAAGGTGGCGGTGATCGCCAAAGGAGCTCTCGGGGAGGGCGCGACGGGCTGGGCGCAGGGCGGGATCGCCGCCGTACTGGAAGAGGGAGACAGCTTCGAAGCCCACATCAACGATACCATGATCGCCGGCGCCGGGCTCAACGACCGCCAGGTCGTCGAGCATGTCGTCGAATCGGCGCCGCGGGCGATCGAGAGGCTGGTCGAGCTGGGCGTTCCCTTCGCCACTGATGAAGACGGGCTACATCTCACGCGTGAGGGCGGTCACAGCCATCGCCGGATCGTGCATGTCGCCGATGCAACCGGCGCCGCGGTTCAGCGCGCGCTGGAAACCGCGGCGGCCAAGCACCCCAATATCAAGCTCGTCCCGGACATGGTGGCCGTCGATCTGATTACCGGCCGGCATGCCTCGAACTTTTCGACCAGCGGCGCCGTTCACGGGCTCTACGCCTACAATCGGGCGAAGAAGCGCGTCGAAGCCTTGACCGCCCGGGCAACGGTTCTGGCAACCGGTGGGGCAGGGCGTGCGTACCTGTTCTCCACAGCGCCACGCGGTGCGACCGGTGATGGAATCGCCATGGCTTGGAGAGCGGGCTGCCGAATCTCCAACATGGAGTTCATGCAGTTCCACCCGACCTGCCTGTACAATCTGGAAGTCAAGAACTTCCTCATCACGGAGGCAGTTCGGGGCGAGGGTGGGCAGCTCAAGATCCCGGGAACGGGCGAGCGGTTCATGCCCCGCTTCGACGAGCGTGCCGAGCTTGCGCCGCGCGACATCGTCGCCCGGGCCATCGACCATGAGATCAAGCGCCTGGGCCTCGACTACGTGCACCTGGATATTTCGCACCGCGAGCCGGAGTTCGTTAAGGAGCACTTCCCGAACATCTACGAAAAGCTGCTCGGCCTAGGCATCGACATTACGAGGGATCCAATTCCCGTCGTTCCCGCGCAGCATTACACGTGCGGCGGCGTGATGGTGGACCTTCACGGCTGTACCGATGCACCCGGGCTTTATGCTGCGGGAGAAGTGACTCAGTCGGGCCTCCACGGCGCCAATCGCCTGGCGTCCAACAGCCTCCTCGAATGCCTTGTCTTCGGCGAAGCGGCCGCGCAGCACATCCTTGGCAATTGGGACTCGCTCTCGGACGTTCCGGAAGTTCGCGGATGGGACGAAAGCCGAGTGACCGACAGCGACGAGGAAGTCGTCATCACCCAGACGTGGGGCGAAATCCGCCGCTTCATGTGGAATTATGTCGGCATCGTCCGCACGACCAAGCGGCTCGAGCGCGCCAAGCACCGGATCGACCTGCTTCGACAGGAAGTCACGGACTACTACCGGCACTTTCGCGTGACGCCGGACCTGATCGAGCTTCGCAACCTGGTGGAGGTTGCGGATCTCATCATCCGCTCGGCCTTGTCGCGGCATGAAAGCCGCGGGCTTCACTACACGCTCGATTTTCCCAAGACTGCGAACGACGCCGAGGACACCGTCCTCGTACCCTAACGGAATGTCTTAGCGGCCGTGTCCACGCCAGCGCTTGATCGTGCGCTGGATGATGCCGTCTTCGCCGCCGGTCTCGCGCCACAGGGCGGCGAAGCTCGGGTCGGACGAGGCGGGACGCTTTTCCGGCTCGAGATCGTCGAAGCGGACGCGGATCGGAATCGCAACACCTTCGCCGCAGACGATGCATTCGCGGTTGCGGAGCGCCGGGATGGCGTCGAGGAAGCCGCGCGCGCCTTCAGGCATTGCTGCACGAACGCAGGCCTGGTCGCGGTCGTTGTTCAAACGCATCGAGATGATCGTGCCGCACTGGGAAAGCACGCCTTCCGCCAAGTCGGACGGACGCTGCGTGATCAGACCCAGCGAGACGCCGTACTTACGACCTTCCTTGGCGATACGCTCGAGGATCTTGCGAACGGCCTGGGCGCCGCTGTTCTCGTCCTTCGGAACGTAGCGATGGGCCTCTTCGCAAACGAGCAGGATCGGACGCTGCGGCTCGGTTCGCGACCAGATCGCATAGTCGAACACCATACGGGCAAGCACCGAAACCACGACCGAAGTGACCTCGGACGGAACACCGGAAACGTCGACGATGGAGATGGGCGGCCGTGGCTCGGCAGGCGGAACAGTTTCGCAAGGAAGCTGCCCATCGAGTCCGAAACCAGCATGCCGGAGAACATGAAGGTGTAGCGCGGATCGGCGCGGAGCTCTTCGAGCTTCGTCTTCAGCCGCTGGTAGGGAAGCGTATCGCCCGCGCGGTCGAGCTTGCCCATCTCGTTGACGAGGATCGCGTTGAGGTCGGTCAGCAAATACGGGATCGGCGAGTCCACGGTGACCTTGCCGAGCTGCTCGACATTCTTGCCCTTGGTGCGGGCTGCGAGAAGGATCTTCGCCAGGATGTCGGCATCGCGCTGACGTTCGGAACCGTGCGTGGTCAGCAGGACCTCGCAATGCTCTTCGAAGTTCATCAGCCAGTAGGGAAGCTGCAGATTGTCGACGTTGAAAAGCTCGCCGCAATCCTTGAACGCAGCCGAATATTCGCCGTGCGGGTCGATCATCACGATATGGCCCTCGGGCTGAGCTCCGAGATGCGGTGGAGAATCAACGACACCGAGGTCGACTTGCCGGTACCGGTCGATCCCAACACCGCGAAGTGCTTCGACAGCATTGGATCGACATAAAGGGCGCCGCGGATCTCTTCGGTCGGATAGACCGTGCCAATTTCGATATGCGGATTGTCGTCGGCCGCGAACACGGCACGGAGGTCGTCGGTCGAGACGGGAAGGACCTTGTCGCCCGGGATCGGATAGCGGGTCACACCGCGGCGGAAGTTGGACATGCCGCCGCGAGCGTCGCGGACGCCCTCGCCCAGGAAGTCGATGGCCGCGACCACCTCGCCACCTTCGCCCTTCATGGTTCGGACGTTAGCGATCAGCCAGCTGTTGCCGACCGCCATCTTCACCTGGCTGCCGACCTGGCCGGACATGGCGATCGACGGGTCGCTATGGTTGAGAAGGGCCGCAAGCACCGCATTATCCATGCGGATTCTGGAGCCCGAACCGGCAATTTCCATCACCTCGCCGATCGCCTGGACGTTCGTCGCCAGCGGTGCAACCGTCTTTGGAGCCGGGCCTTCGTCGCTGAAGCTGCTGATTTCGTTGACGAAACTCTGCAGATTCGGTTGATCGTCCATTTTCTCGCCGTCCCAACGCTCGTTAACTCTGGTGGGACAAGCCTAGTAAGCGCGAGCGGTTAAGATTTGCCTTAGGCTTAGAAGCGGCGGCGGAAGATCATCGCGGCCGCCCAGCCGAGCCCGAGCGACATCAAGACCGCCGCAATCCCGTAGAGCCCCTCGTGCCGTCGAGCGACCAGCGAGACCCAGCGCTCGAACCCCGTCTTCCCGATCTCGATGTCCTTCGTCGCGACCGCGAGCACCCGACCGTCCTGAATCAGGAAGGTCTCCGCCGAGTAAGTCCCGACCGGGACCTGGCTCGGGATCGAGATGCGCGCCCGGTAAAGCACGCCCTCGGTGATCTCCACCCCCGGGGGTCTTCGTAATAGACGCCGCGGCGCTTCCGAAGGTCGATCAACCCGGCTTCGAAGTGGCGCGCCCTGTCCGGAACGGCGCCAGATCCCGGGGAGAGCTGCAAATTTTGAAGGCCGATCTCGTAGATCGCCGCAGTTCGCTCATCGAGAAGTTTCGAGACTGGCTGCGAGGACGCCACCGCATAGAATGACGGTGCAGAGCGGAAACGGGCGGAATCGGCATTCATCCAGATGCCCGCGATCTTCTGCTTCTCACGCACCAGGATCGGTTGGACGGGCCCTCGCAGCACGACTGCGATGTCCGGATCGTGTTCGGGAATGCGCCCCTTGGGATAAAGGATCGCACCGAACAGCAGGAGCTGGGCGCCGGTGAAGCTGTAGCGGATCTCGATCCGCCGCGCGGAAACGTCCGGCACCAGGACCGGCTTCGCCTGCCCCATCAGGGCCAGCGAAGCGCCCGCCAGCGCCAGTGCATGAACCGGCTTCACAGGTATTCCACGGTGAAGATGTCGTCCGGCCGCCAGGTCAGGCCGAGCAGCATGCGACCGGCGACCAGAAGGATGACGACCGCCAAGGCGAGCCGGAGGTAGTCCGGCTTCATCTTGGTGGCGAGCGTCGCACCATATTGCGCGCCAACCACGCCGCCGAGCAGCAGCAGCCCGGCCAGGACGATGTCGACGGCACGGGTGGTCAGCGCATGCACCATCGTCGTGCCCGCGGCGATGACGAGGATGATGATCAACGAGGTGCCGATGACGATGCGAGCCGGCATGCCGAGGATGTAGATCATTGCCGGCACCAGGATGAACCCGCCGCCAACGCCAAGCAGCATTGTCAGGACGCCCGCCCCAAATCCGAGCGCCAGCGGCGCAAGCGGCGAGATGTACAGGCCCGACTTGTAAAAGCGCCACCGTAGCGGAAGCGCGGCGACCCAGCGATTGTGCCGCGGCCGCGACTTCGGAGCGCTGGTTTGCAGGATCCCCAGGGCGATGAGCGCGTCCTTCAGCATCAGATAGCCGATGTAGCCGAGCAGGAGGACATACAGGCCGCCGATGACGACATCGATCTGGCCGCTGGCCTGTAGCGCGCGGAAGATCGCCGCGCCGACCAGCGAGCCGACGAGGCCACCGACGATCATGATTCCCGCCATCTGCATGTCCGCGCCGCCGCGCCGCATGTGCGCCATGGCGCCGGTTACGCTGGCGCCGGTGATCTGCGTCGTGGCGGACGCAACGGCGACCGATGGTGGGATGCCGTAGAAGATCAGCAGCGGCGTCGTCAGGAAACCGCCGCCGACGCCGAACATGCCCGACAGGATGCCAACGACCCCGCCAAGCGCGATGATCAGCAGCGCGTTGACCGACTGGCCGGCGATCGGAAGGTAGATGTCCATCGGCCGCTATGGACTAGCGGCAAAGACAGCGGATGGCCAAGCCATACGGCCGATTTGAAGCTTCGCGTCTAGAAGTTTGCGCCCAGCGTGACGGCCGGCCCGGACGATGGTTCCGCCGTCCCTGCCAATCTCTGCCGCCAATCCACGTGGACGCTGATGTTCGGACGTACCCGCATGGAGATGCGTGGCCCGGCATCGACGCGATAGAGGCCGGGTTGATAGCCGCCCCAGACGCCAAAGCCGGCCGAGAAGCGTCCCCACACCGGTCGCGAAACGGCGAGTCCGCCGTCGGCGAAAAGATCGCGCTCGCGCAGCCCGACGACTCCCGCCTGGGCGTATCCGTCGAGCATGAAATCCCATCCGATCGGCCGCTGGTAGATCCCACCCTCGGCAAACAAGGCAAAGTCCGATCGGCCGGTGCTGAACTTGCCGATGGCCTGCCTGCGTTCAGCGGTGATCGCGAAAGGTATGGAGGGAATGGGTGTGAAGCGGACGCCGGCGGCGACCTCGCCTCCCCGCGCGCCACCGATGGGGCTGCTTGATCGTAGTGACGCTGCGATCCGGGGATCGAAGGCATAGGTCAGCCTTCCGCCCGCCTGGCTACCGCCCAGTGTTCCGCCGCTGGCGAGCGAACCTGTGCCCGGCCGCCCGCGCAACATCGCCCAGGCGCTGAATTGCAGGCGATCGAGGTGCTTCTTTGGAATGAACTGCGGAATCCCTGCGGGGACCGGAGTGCTCTGGCGCGGTGGACCGGAGAAATTGCCCCGAGCGACTTGCGCCAGGTCCCACTGATCGAGTTGCGGAACAGGAGCGTAGAATTGCGCCGGCTCAGCTTCGGGCTCCGCCAGTTGCGGCTTCGCCGGTGGCAAGGGCACGTGCACCACCCGGGAAGGCGCGGAGGCGGGGTAATAATAGACCGGCGCAGGGAGATACCGGGGCGGCTGCGCTTGACCGGCATAGGCGGGTCCGTTCGGATAAGTAGGATATGCCGGATACTCCGCCGGAACCTGATCGATATCCATCCCGACTGGAGTGATTGGCGGGAATTGTGTCGGCACGATGGGCGGAACCGGAGCTGCCTCCGCCTTCGTTACGGCGAATGCTTCCGGCCCAGGCAGCGCCCCCAGCGTCACGCTTCGAACCAGGGCCCAGCCGGTGACTGCGACCAATAGAAAGCGGACCGGTGCGCTCACAGCACGGCCTCCTTGGGAAAAATGTGCTGCGTTTTCTCCCAGGTCTGAGAGCGGCCGCCGACATGACGCGAAAAGGCACGGAACGCCGCGAGGACTGCGATCAGATTCCCGACGAACAGCCGTGGTATCGACAGCAGGCCTTCTTCGAGCCCGTAGGCGGAAGCCGTGAACCAGGCGCGCATCAGGACTCGCCACAGCAAGAGCCAGGCGTTGATGGTGAGGAGCATCGCCAGGAGGGGCTCGATCCGAACCTGGATCGGGGCTCCGAGGAGGCCGGCAAGCCAGAGCTGCGACCACAGGAACGCTGCCGAATACGCGCCCAGGATCAGCAACGCCGCGAGCGGCCCGCGCCGATCGCGGAGCCGCATCCAGCGCTCGCCAAGGCCGCCGCTCCACCCGAGCCGATCCCAGCCGGCGAAGGCAATCCCGCCCAGCCATCGCGCCTTTTGGCGGACCGCGGCGCCCAGCGTCGAAGGAAAGTAGCCGCGGCTGGAAACGACGCCCGGCTCACCCGGCTCGGACGGGATCCGGACGAACATGGTCTTCAGTCCAAGCCCGCCGAAACGGAGACCGATCTCATAATCCTCCGTCAGGCTCTTGCCCGCGAACGGCCGCCCTTCGTGCTGAGCGGCAAGCTTGGCGAGCGGCACACGCTCGATCGCACAGCCGACCCGGCAAGCGGAATGGCCGCGCCGACGGCTTCGCGAACCACCAGCTCCTTGATGTGAGCCTCGGCGAATTCGTCGCAATAATGTCCGCTGATCCAGCGTGAATTACGGTCCACCAGCGGAAGGACCGGAAGCTGGACCACGGCTGCCCGTCCGATCAGCCCGTCAAAGACGCGCAGTTCGTAGCGGTGAACGAGGTCCTCGGCGTCATGCAAGACGACGGCCTTTGCCCGGCGTCCGGTCACCGTCTCATGAGCGATCAGGGCGTCGTACAGATGATGAGGCAGTCGGCTTTCGTGGTCGGGCCGTCGGCCTCGACCTCGACGGACGTGATGCGGGGATCCGCGATGCTGGCGATGGCGGCGCCCGTCGCCGGGTCGTTCCGGTAATAGCCGACGAAGATGCGGTAGTCGGGGTAATCGAGACGCTTCAACGTTGCCTTGAGCATCGCTGCGATGACCGCGGATTCTTCCCAGGCGGGCACGAAGATCGCCATGAAACCCGGGTTCTTGTTGAAGCAGAAAAAGCTCGCATAGGCCTTGCGGTACCGACGGTAGACCGTTCGCGAACGCCACAACCTGCGGGTCAGGTAGATGATGTCGACTGCAAGGTCGTTGAGGCCAAGCAGAAGGAAGCCGACGCTCGCAAAAAGCGCGAGCTCAGCTGCAATGCGCGACAGCACGTCAGCAGCAAGCATGGGAGCGACCGATGGGGGCGGGTTAGCGCGGGGTCGTCGGTGCAGCAGGAATCAGGATCGCTCGGCGCATACGCAACACCCACAGAATCACCGAGCGCGCTTGGGATCGCACAACATCGGTTGTTTCTCAAGATGGGGTTTATCCCCTTGGAGCATGTAACCGTGGCCTGCTATAGGCCGGGACTTGCCACTGATGTTGTTAATCAGGACAACATCGGGACGGGGGTTAGCTTATGGCAAAAGAGTTCATCGACCGCTGGATTAGCCGCGCCTCGAACGCCGTTACATTCTGGACGATTGTCCCGTCAGGGTTCGTCGGCCTCGTGAGCGGGTACCTTGCAAGCAGCGTGGGGCTAATCAGCCAATACGGCGCATGGGGGTGGTTTACCGCAGGCCTCTTGGCTTTCTTTGTCTCTTCGATCTCGTTTGGCGCGATTGCGCGCACTAAGCTTTGGCGGATCGAGGCGAAGCACCGGGCGCGACTGACGGGAGACAGTTCGCCATTCGATCCGATGGCGACGGTGTATGAGAACAAGCGGCTGTACCTTCGTGACCTTGCCCCGCTCGGACGGCGCTATGTGTTAGGCAAGAGGTTCATAGATTGTGAAATCATCGGTCCCGGCGTGGCCATGGTCGGAATAACTTCCGATCCCTCGAAGCCCTCGCTGATGCGCAACAGTCACACGCTGGACGGAGTTGACTGCATCGAGGTTGATCCCGACCCAGCGCGCCGGTCTACACAGGCAATTGAGTTCGTCGATTGTGACTTTGACGGCTGCAAATTCTACCACATGAGCCTACTTTTCAGCGCCAGGGAGAACGAGACGCTTCACTGGATCACCAAAGACGCGAGGCAGGCGCTATTGCCGAAGGATGCAGCCGGATGAATTGGCAGACTAAGTTTGACCGCCTCTTGAAGGCTATGGCCTCCGGCGAACCGCCTAAGCGGAAGGAACGGGACGAGAACAGTCCGGAGCCGAGCGAGCGCGACAAGCCGCCTCGGGGCTGAAACAATCCACAAGATATTGTGCCTCAAGTGGTGATTTTTTCAACCTTTAGCGGTTGTCCTAATTTCCGAGGTCGTTCATAACGAAAAGTGGGCCAGCCTTTCGACTGACCCACTTTGGACCCGTAGCTCAATAGGTAGAGCGGGCGCCTTGTAATCGCACGGTTGTAGGTTCGAGTCCTACCGGGTCCGCGCATGGGACGGTCTCTCTTTCGGGAGGGCCGTCCCTTTTGTTTGGTACGTTGTGCATTACTCAAACTTAAAGGTTTATGCAACCGCTAAGTAGCGGACAGTTGCCGGTTTGATAGCGGACAACTAGCGGTTAAAAGGCCGTATGGGCCGCCAGCGGAATGCCAACGAGTCGAAGCGAGTCGAGTTCAGGATTTCGGCTCCATCCCACGCACGCTTGGAATATCTGGCGAAACGGGGTCTGCACGGAGGCAGTGTCGGGGAGGTTGCGAAAAACCTGCTCGGGCGCGAGCTGGACGATCTTACGAGGGCGGGTGTTTTGCCGCTCGATCTACCGAGTGAATGAGAACATCAGGCGGTCGAGCATCAGGTGCGGAACGTCCCGCATGTTCCAGCGGTACTCAAACTCCCCAAGGTACTTCGGGAGATGCTTAGCGCTAACGTGAATGTGCGTACCATTGATGCCGCGCTTCAGAATGTTCCAGAAGCCTTCAATGGTGTTCGTGTGGCAACCGGTTTTGCTGACGTACTCAAACGTGTGGTTCACCTTGTCGTGGCGGTAGCCCATGTCCTTAAGACCCATGTACGAGCGCAGCGTGTCGGTATGAACGGTCGTGCCGGGAAGCACATGCTCTTGGACGACCGGCAGAAGCTGGTGCTTGCTGTTGCCCGGAACGACCTTGGTAATAAGTTCGCCGCCGCACTCCAGCATGCCCATGACAACATGCTTGGAGGTCATGCGGCTCGTACCGTCCGCCTTGGACTTGCCGCCGATGTACGTCTCATCGATCTGGACCGTCTCGCCAACGCCGCCTAACGGGTCATTGCTGTCCAACATACCCATGTACTTCCGTACTTCGTGGCACATGCGCCATGCGGTCTTGTACGTGACGCCGATGTCGCGTTGCACCTTCTTGGCGGCCACGCCGTTCCGCGTCGTGGTGAACAGGAACATGACGTAGAACCAGTCGCGGAGGCTCGTGCGAGTGCGATCGAACGGCGTTCCGGCGGTCGGATACAGGTTATTGGCGCACCACTGGCACTGGTACGAGCGGCGGCCCTTCACGCGGCTGTACTTCACCGGACGGCCACACTTGGGCAATCGGTCCCGGCGTACCGGACCTGAAACAGGTGGTCTAAACAGCTATCCTCGGTCGGGAACCGATCTTGGAACTGGCGGAGTGTAGGTGCCTTGCTCATGCATCATATGTACTGCTTATGTTTACATGCGTCAAGGGGATAAGCGCCTCAAGATTGATCCGTTTCGGACGTTTTGCCGCCCGCTGTTCCGGGTCTAGAGCGAGACGTGCTTCACGAAACCGGAAGGCAGAAGATCGGGACGACCGCGCTGGCGCGCGCGCATTTCCTGCTGCTCTACGCGGCGATGCTCGTCGCTGCTTCGGGCAATACCGCGCTGCAATCGGTGATGCCGGCGATCGGGCGCGAGATCGGCATTTCCGATTTCTGGGTCGCGCTCGCCTACACCTGGTCGGCGGTGCTGTGGGTCGTGTGCGCGCCGTACTGGGCGGAAAAGAGCGACCATCACGGACGCAAGGCTCTGACCCTGCTCGGCCTCACCGGCTTCATCGTTTCGACGGTCCTGTGCGGGACCGTCCTGCACCTCGGCCTGATCGGAGCGATCGGCGGCGGAGTGACGTTCCTCCTGTTCGGTTGCTTTCGCGCCATTTACGGCACCTTCGGGAGCGCGACGCCCTCGGCCACGCAAGCGTATCTGGCGGCAAAGACGCGGCGAAGCGGCCGGGTGGCCGCGCTGTCGGCCCTGTCCAGCTCGTTCGGCCTCGGGACGATCATCGGCCCGGCTATCGCGCCCTTGTTCGTGCTTCCGGTCATTGGACTTGCGGGGCCGATGTTCGCCTTCGCGCTGATTGCGCTCGCGGTCTTCGTGGCGGTCCTGCTGTGGCTGCCCAATGACCGCTACGGCCGCCGCATCGGGCGGGGCGCAGCAATGAGCTATCCGTCCGGCGCCTCGACTCCGACCGGTGCGAGCGTCGTCGCGGCGACGTCTCCAAGAGGAAAGAGGCTGAGCTGGAAGGACTTGCGAGTTCGCTCGTGGATCGTGGCCGGAGTCGCCGCGGGTCATGCGCAGGCGGCGACGCTGACGTGCATCGGCTTCTTCGTCATCGACCGGCTTCACCTGGAGCCGCACGGGTCGGAGGCGTCGATCGCGATCGTGATGATGGCGGGCGCCTCGGCGACCCTGGCGGCGCAATGGGGCCTGATTCCGAGGCTGAACCTGAAACCGAAGGCGCTGATCTTTTGGGGCTCGATCGTCGCCGCTGTGGGGCTGGCCGAAGCGATCGTGGCGCGCGACCTTTACGGCATTACATTGTCGTTCGCGCTCGCCTCACTGGGTTTCGGGTTCACACGCCCGGGGTTTACCGGAGGCGCGTCGCTTGCGGTGCCCATGGCTGCGCAGGGCGGCGTCGCGGGGCTCATTACCGCGGCGAACGGCATCAGCTGGGTCGCTGCGCCGGCGCTCGGGATGGCGGTCTACCTCGTCAACCCGAACCTGCCGTTCGCGGTGTCTTCGCTGCTCCTGCTGGCGCTGGCCTTCTGGTCGCGGAGGGCGCTCCCCAGCCTCTAGCCCATTGAGCCTTTGCCGTCGCCGCCGCGCGAGCGGAGCATTCCCGGAAGGACGAAACCGATGCCGCCCGGCCGGACGGCCTCGCTCTTCAGCGTCTCCTGGATGCGGTCATATTCCTCCAGCATTTCGGCGGTCACCGACGCGCGGGTGTCGGCCAGCGCAGCCTCGAAATCCGCCATCGTGACTTCGTCGGCGTCGAGCCCGCGCCGGAGTGCGGTCAGGCCCGCGCGGCGAACGAGGTCCTCGAGGTCTGCGCCGGTGAACCGCTCGGTCCGCTGAGCAAGCGATTCAAGATCGACGTCGCGGGCCAACGGCATGTCCTCGGTGTGGATGGCAAGGATGCGGCGGCGCCCGGCTGTGTCCGGAGTGCCGACATAAATCAGCTCGTCCAGGCGACCGGGGCGGAGCAGCGCCGGGTCGATCAGGTTCGGGCGGTTGGTGGCACCGATCAGGACGACATTGTTGAGCTCTTCGAGGCCGTCCATTTCGGCGAGGATCGTGTTGACCACCCGCTCGGTCACCTGCGGCTCGCCCAAGCCGCCCCGCGCGCGGGGACCAGGCTGTCGAGCTCGTCGATGAAGATGACGGTCGGCGCGACCTGGCGGGCGCGGGCGAACAGGCGGGCGATCTGCTGTTCGCTTTCGCCGTACCATTTGCTGAGCAAGTCGGACGACTTGGTGGCGATGAAATTCGCCTGGCTTTCGCGTGCGGTCGCCTTCGCCAGCAACGTCTTGCCGGTGCCGGGAGGACCGTAGAGCAGGAAGCCCTTGGCGGGCGGATGCCGAGGCGGCGGAATGCTTCGGGATGCTTGAGCGGCAGCTCGACGCCTTCCTTGAGGCGATCGCGTGCGGCGTCGAGTCCGCCGACGTCGTCCCAGCTGACGGAAGGCGTTTCGACCATGACCTCGCGCATCGCCGACGGCTGCACGCGCTTGAGGGCGTTGATGAAATCGCTCGGCTCGACCGAGAGGGCATCGAGGACCTCGGTCGGGATCGTGTCGTCTTCGAGGTTGAGCTTGGGCATGATCCGGCGGACCGCCTCAAGCGCTGCTTCACGCGTCAACGCGGCAAGATCGGCGCCGACGAACCCGTAGGTGTTCCGCGCCAACTCATCGAGATTGACGTCAGCGTTGAGCGGCATGCCCGCGTGTGAATGCCGAGGATCTCGCGGCGGCCCTTCTCATCGGGGACGCCAACGACGATCTCACGATCGAAGCGGCCCGGTCGACGGAGCGCTTCGTCGATCGCCTCGGGGCGGTTAGTCGCGGCGATCACCACTAGGTTCTGGCGCGGCTCGAGCCCGTCCAACAGCGTAAGCAGCTGGGCGACGAGCCGCTTTTCCGCCTCGCCGGTGACCTGGCTCCGCTTCGGCGCAATGGAATCGATCTCGTCGATGAAGATGATGGAAGGCGCCTGGGCGGCCGCCTGCTCGAACAATTCGCGGAGCTTCTTTTCGCTCTCGCCATAGGCCGAACCCATGATCTCCGGACCGGCAATGTGGAAGAAACGGGCATCGCTTTCGTTGGCGACCGCGCGAGCGAGCCGTGTCTTCCCGGTGCCGGGCGGGCCATGGAGCAGGACGCCTTTGGGCGGATCGACGCCGAGGCGCTGGAACAGCTCGGGGTGGCGTAGGGGAAGCTCGACCATCTCGCGCAACGCATCAATGGTGTCGCGCATGCCGCCGAGGTCGTCATAGGTGACGTCGGCGCGGCGCTCGCCGTCGCCTTTGGCAAACTCAGGAAGCAGCTCGATCTGCGTGCTCGTGTCGACGTGGACGATGCCCTTCGGCACGGTCGACACGACCTGCAGACGCACCTCCTGCAAGGCGAATGCGGGGGCGTTCAGCATTTGCCGGACTTCCTCCGGCATGTTCGAATCGATCCGCTGATGACCGGTTGTCGCGACCACGTCACCCTCGACGAGAGGCCGTCCGGCAAAGCTCCGCTGAAGCGCGTTCGCTGAGCCCTGGAGACGAATATTGTCCTGCGCCGGGGCGAAGACCACGCGGGTTGCAGGCTTCGACTGCGCCTTCTTGATCTCCACATAATCGCCGGATCCGACCCGCGCGTTGGAACGCTGCAAACCATCAAGGCGGATGATCGCGAGGCCAGCATCGTCGGGGTAGGGGCGCAGCGAGCGCGCGGTCGTGGTGCGCTTGCCGATGATCTCGATCACGTCGCCTTCGTTGATCCCAAGCGACTTCATCAGGTCGAGCGGAAGCCTGGCGAATCCGCGTCCACCGTCGGCCGGCGGCAGGTTGGCGACCTGCACGCGCTGCGCCGTGGTGCGCTCAAGGGTGTCGGTTTCGGCCACTCAACTTCCTCCGCTCTCGTGCCGTATCCGTAACGACGGCCACTGGATAGAGTTCAATGTGGGAACCACCGGCGGGGAGAAAAGCCCCTTAGAACTTCAAAGACCCGCGATTTTGCGAACGACCGACCGCGGGGCAAGCTGGGCCGACAGCGCGCCAGCCTTGTTTGCGATGCCGGGAATGACGACGGCCGAATTGCTTTCGAGGCCGTCCAGGCCGGCCTTTACCACCGGCCCGCATCCATCGCCAGCCGGTCGAAGCTGCCGAGTGCCTTGATGCCTGCGACGTCGCCGAACTCCGTTCGCGTGGGACCGGGGCAGAGCGCGCTGACCTTGATTCCACGATCCTTCCACTCCTCGTGGAGCGCCTCGGTGAATGAGAGGACGTAGGCCTTGGTGGCGAAGTAAACGGCCATGTTTGGGCCAGGCTGAAAGGCGGCGGTCGAGGCCACGTTCAGGATCGCTCCGCCGCCGTTCGCCCGCATGTCGTCGAGCACGACGAAGGCGAGATTGGTCAGCGACCGGATGTTGAGATCGATCATTTCCAGCTGGCGATCGAGCGGCAATGTGTCGAACCGGCCGCGCAGCCCGAAGCCCGCATTGTTGATCAATGTGCGGACCCACAGGTCGCGGGACCTGATCTCCTTTAGCAGCTCGGCGGGCGCCTTCGGCTTGGCAAGGTCGGCGGCGATCACATGCGCCTTGCCGAGCTCAGCCGCAAGTTGGTTCAGGCGATCCTTGCGGCGGGCGACAAGGACGACCTCATCCCCCGCGCGGCGCATTGCTTCGCGAACTCGACTCCGAGGCCAGCCGATGCGCCGGTAATCAGCGTGACTGGCCGCGGCGCCATGCTTCAAGCCGCCTCGCGGATTTCGGCCTTTTCGATCTTGCCGGGGTTGGCCGGCGGCTCGCCCTTGGGAAGCGCATCGACATATTCCATGCCGCTCTCGACCTCGCCCCAGACGGTGTACTGGTTGTCGAGGAAGCGGGCATCGTCGAAGCAGATGAAGAACTGGCTGTTGGCGCTGTTCGGGTCTTGCGTACGGGCCATCGAACAGACTCCGCGAACGTGCGGCTCGCGGCTGAACTCGGCGCGGAGGTTCGGCAGGTCAGATCCGCCGGTGCCGCGGCCGGTGGGATCACCGCCCTGAGCCATGAAACCCGGAATCACGCGATGAAAGGGAACGCCGTCGTAAAAGCCGCTCTTCGCGAGCTCCTTGATGCGCTCGACGTGACCGGGGGCGAGGTCGGGACGAAGCTTGATGACGACATCGCCGCCGCTGGAGAGATGAAAGACGAGGCGTTCGTTATCGGACATTGCGCTGGCTCCGGTCTGGAAAGGTGCTGGGCGGCGATTTAGGCGGCCCAGGCGGGTTGCGCCAGTGCAGGCGCGGCAATAGGACGGCGGGCACGGGTTGAGCTGGGGGTCCAAGGCATGAGCGAGAGCGAGAACATCGCCACCGCGGCCCCGAGCCCAAGGCTCAGGCACCGATCGACGATGAGGATCGGCTGCGGCCGGAATTCGTCGAAGAAGTGCTCGACGCCGTCGAGATTGGCGATGACGAGACCGCGCGGCGGCTCGTGCAGCCGCTTCACCCGGCCGACGTCGCCGACCTGATCGAGCTTGCGCGTCGTGACGAGCGCGAGGGGCTGGTCAAGGCGCTGGCCGGGATCATCAGCCCGGACGTCCTGTCGGAGCTGAACGACTTCGTCCGCGAAGACCTGATCGACGAGATGGAGCCGCAGCAGGTCGCCGACCTCGCGGGCCAGATGGAGACCGACGACGCGGTCGCCCTGATCGAGGATCTCGACGAGGAAGACCAGCAGGCCGTCCTCGAGAAGATGGAGCCGGACGACCGCGCTGCGGTCGAAGAAGCGCTCAGTTATCCGGAAGAATCCGCCGGCCGCCTGATGCAGCGCGATCTTTGCGCTGTCCCCGAACATTGGAAGGTCGGGCAGGTCATCGATTATTTGCGGTCCGAGGCCGACCTTCCGGACGATTTCTGGGAAGTGTTCGTCGTCTCGCCGAACCACCACCCAGTGGGCACCTGTAAGCTGTCGACGATCCTGCGCAGCCCGCGCTCGACGCTGGTCGGCGATATCATGGCACGTGAGCAGACGCTGATCCCGGTGGATATGGATCAGGAAGACGTGGCGCTCCGCTTCCAAAAATACGCGCTCGTGTCCGCCGCAGTCGTCGACGACAGCGAGCGGTTGGTCGGCATGATCACTGTCGACGACATCATTCACATCATCCAGGAAGAAGCGAGCGAGGACGTCCTGCTGCTCTCCGGTGCGGGCGACGAAGGCGACATCAACGAGCCGGTCACTGAAAGCTACAAGGCGCGCGTCCGTTGGCTGGTCGCCAACCTGCTCACGGCTCTCGTCGCGGCTTTCATCATCCGGCAGTTCGAGCATTCGATCGAGCGGCTGGCGATCCTTGCGGTGCTGATGCCGATCGTTGCGGGCGTCGGCGGGAATGCCGGAACGCAGACGCTGGCAGTGACAGTCCGCGCGATCGCAACCAACCAGCTGACCGGTTCGAATCGCTGGCGCGCGGTTGGCCGCGAACTCCGGGTGGCGATGCTGAACGGCCTGACCATTGCCTTGCTGATCGGTGTCGGCGTGACTCTTGTGCTGGGAAGCGTCCAGCTCGGTGCGGTCATTGCGGCCGCCATGCTGTTCAACATTCTCGTCGCCGGGCTGGCCGGCTCCCTGATACCGCTGGCGCTGGAGCGGGCGGGCGCCGACCCGGCGGTGGCCAGCAGCATATTCGTGACGATGATGACCGACTCGCTCGGCTTCCTCGCCTTCCTCGGACTGGCGACCTTTGTGGGGCTCGCCGGCTAAGCCAGGTGGCCGCTCTTCGAGCGCTTCACGTCAAGATAATCGGCATTGTGAGGATTGGCCGGCATGTGGTGCGCAACGCGCTCCGCGACCCTGATGCCTTCCGCTTCCAGCGCCGCGACCTTGTTCGGGTTGTTGGTCAGCAGCCTCACCTCGTCGATCCCGAGCTGACGCAGGATGGCGGCGGCATGGGCATATTCACGCTCGTCATCGGAAAAGCCGAGCCTCAGGTTGGCGTCGACGGTGTCGAGTCCGCGATCCTGCAGCGCATAGGCGCGAAGCTTGTTGGCGAGGCCGATTCCGCGCCCCTCCTGCCGGAGGTAAAGAAGCACGCCGCCGCCGGACTCGCCGATGAGGCGGAGCGCCTCCTTCAGCTGCGGTCCGCAGTCGCATTTCAGCGAGCCGAACACGTCGCCGGTCAGGCACTCGCTGTGCAGGCGAACCAGCGGCGGCTTTCCGCCAAAGGCGCCAACCAGCAGCGCCACATGCTCCTGGCCATCGTCCGACCCGCGGAAGGCGAAGATCTGCGTGTCCGGCATGTCTTCGAGTGGCAGGCGCGCGCGCGACAGAAGTGTCACCTCGGGCCGGAGGTTCTCGTTGGTGAGCTGATCGAGCGCGATCGCCACCGCTCCATCGTTCGCCTGGACTACCCACGCCGCAGGCAGGAGCCCGGCCGCGCGGGTCAAGGCAAGCGCTGCCTTCGCGCTGTCCGCAGTATCAATAGGCAGAGGGTGCAGCGGACCGATCGGAGCCCGCGCGAAATCCTGTGCCGGGTCGGCGAGTGTGAGAGCGGCTTTTCCGTCGAGCCATGACTCCCTTGCGAGAAGAACCGGCTCGGCGGGGTCCGCGGCGTCGCGCTCATTAGCGAGTGACAGGGCCGCCGCCCGTCTTCCGCTCAGAAGCAATTGCGCCTTGGCCTTGGGATCGAGAGTCTTGAGAGCTTCGGAGGTCGCCGTCTCGATCGACACGAACGAAAGCGGCTCGTCACCCTCGATAGTGACGGCGCGTCCGGTTCGCAGCGCCGCGATCGCCCGTTCGACCGCGTGCTCGCGGCTCAAATGGCGATCTCGCAGATCAGCGGCACATGGTCCGACGGGCGTTCCCAGCTCCGGCACGGTTCGAGCACCCGATGCGCCAGGACGCGCTCCGACGCACCCGGCGACACCCACATGTGGTCGAGGCGGCGTCCGCGGTCGTTCTTGGTATGGTCGGGCGAGCGGTAGCTCCACCAAGTGAAGTTGCGCTCCGGCGCGGGGACGAAGCGGCGACCGATGTCGACCCAGCCGTGAGCCTGCTGGAGGCGGCTCAAGGCATCGACCTCGATGGGCGTGTGGCTGACGACATCGAGCAGGGCCTTGTGGCTCCACACGTCGCACTCGAGCGGAGCGACATTGAAGTCGCCGACGATCAGCGTCGGTTCGCGCAGGCCATCGGACCAGCGGGTCATGCGTTCGATAAAGTCGAGCTTTTGGCCGAACTTCGGATTGACGGTCCGGTCGGGGATGTCGCCGCCCGCTGGGACGTAGACGTTCTCCAGCCTGAGGCCGCACGGAAGCCTGACTCCGACGTGCCTTGCCTCACCGTTGTCCTGCCAGTCATGGCTTCCGGAATCGCGAAGCTCCACCCTGGACAGGATCGCCACGCCATGGTGCATCTTCTGGCCCCTGAGGACGCGGTGCACGTAGCCTTGCTTCCTGAACAGATCGGCCGGGAAGATATCGTCCGTGACTTTCGTTTCCTGGAGGCAAAGGACATCCGGCTTTTCCTCGCGCAGCAGGCGCTCGACGATGCCGAGCCGCGCTCGGACGGAGTTCACGTTCCAGGAGGCGATCTTGATGGTCTTGGACACGGTGTCGCGCTTAGCCCGTTCTGCACTTCACGCAAAGGAAAGGCCCCGCTCCGGGGCATGGAGCGAGGGCCGACCAAGCGTTCGTCACGCAAGGGATCTAGCGGGCCGTGGGTAACAGGGGGAAACCCCAGGCGTCGCAGGATCGACGTGTCGTTTAGCAGGGCTAACCTGACGCGCCGATGAACAGTTTTAGATTGCTACGCTTTTTCTGTCACCTGCGTTTTTTGGGTTCCGCGTACGAAAACGCACTTTCGGGGACCGCGACATTGTAGCGCTGGTTGTCCAGCTTGATCGTCGTCTTCTTGTTCTGTGCGTCGATCGCGGTCCAGCCTTCGAGCAGCAGGCCGCCCGGCGCCGACGGATTGCGAACGAACGCCAGCAGCAGCGTCCCGAACTCGGGCCGCCGGGCGTCGCGGGCCCGAACGAGCAGGATGCGGGGATCCGCCTGCGGAACGATTGTCGTGATGCGGCGGATGTCCGGGTTCGCGGACAGCAGGATGCCGAGCGGGGTCTTGTTGAGGTCCCAGCTGTTCTTCTGGCCCACTTCATAGTCGACGAACGTCAGCTTGTTGCCGTTGCCGACCAGCAGGATGTCGTTGCCCTGGTACTGAAAGCGGATGCGGCCCGGACGCTTCAGCTGAAGTGTCCCGCGAGCGACGCGGTTCTTCGAATCCGTCTGGGTGAAGTTGGCCGTCATCGACTGGACGGCGGACAGGTGCGCCTCGACCTTGGCGATGTCGCCGCTCTGCGCCTGAGCAGGAACCGCGGCAGCGACAATCGCGATCGGCGCCAAGGCGCGTGCGAAATTTGTCGGGAATGTCATTCGTGAACTCCTGGGAATTTTCGGCCGGTCTGGCAATCGCCCATTGAATGCCGACTGAACCCGCCGGTTCCCGCGCGTTCAGGTTCAGAAACGATCAGATCGGGTGCCCGTCCGGATCGATCAGCACTTCGCGGCGGCCGACGTGGTCGGGTTGGCCGACAAGGCCTTCCTTCTCCATCCGCTCGATTAGCCTCGCCGCGCTGTTGTAGCCGACGCGCAGCTGGCGCTGGAGGTACGAGGTCGAAGCCTTCTGGCTTTCGGCGACGATCTGGACCGCCTTGCGGAACAGCTGGGTCTCCGCATCGTCCTCGCCGCTCGGCTGGCCATCGAACAGATAGCCGCCGTCTTCCGGTTCTTCGGTGACCGCCTGGATGTAGTCGGGCACGCCCTGCTTGCGCCAATGCTCCGCGACCGCGCGGACCTCCTCGTCGCTGACGAAGGGGCCGTGGACGCGGATGATCTGCTTGCCGCCCGGCATGTAGAGCATGTCGCCCTTGCCGAGCAGCTGCTCGGCGCCCTGCTCGCCGAGGATGGTGCGGCTGTCGATCTTGCTGGTCACCTGGAAGCTGATGCGGGTCGGCAAATTGGCCTTGATGACGCCGGTGATGACGTCGACCGATGGCCGCTGCGTCGCCATGATCAGGTGGATGCCGGCCGCGCGCGCTTTCTGGGCGAGGCGCTGGATGAGGAACTCGACCTCCTTACCGGCGGTCATCATGAGGTCGGCGAGCTCGTCCACGACGACGACGATCTGCGGCAAGACCTCGTATTCCAGTTCCTCGACTTCATAGAGGGGCTGGCCGCTGCTGGCGTCGTAGCCGGTCTGAACGCGTCGGCCGAGCTTGGAGCCCTTGGTCTTCGCCTCGCGAACCTTCTGGTTGAAGCTCGGCAGTGCACGGACGCCGAGGTTCGCCATCATCCGATAGCGCTCCTCCATCTGCTCGACCGTCCACTTGAGCGCACGGATCGCCTTGCCCGGCTCGGTGACCACAGGCGAAAGCAAATGCGGGATGTCGTCGTAGATGCTGAGCTCCAGCATCTTCGGGTCGATCATGATCATCCGGCACTCTTCCGGAGTCATCCGGTAGAGCAGCGATAAGATCATGCAGTTGAGGCCAACCGACTTGCCCGAGCCGGTGGTGCCCGCGACGAGCAAATGCGGCATCGGCGCCAAGTCGGCGATGACCGGATCGCCGGCGATATTCTTGCCGAGGATCAAGGGCAGCGACATGTTCTGGTCTTCGAATGCCTGGCTGCCGACCAGCTCGGACAGGCTGACCGTCTCGCGCTTCGGATTGGGAAGCTCGATGCCGATCACGCTGCGGCCGGGAATGGTCGCGACGCGTGCGGACAATGCAGACATGTTGCGGGCGATGTCGTCGGCGAGCTGGATGACCCGGCTGGCCTTGATCCCGCTCGCCGGCTCAAGCTCGTACATGGTGACCACGGGACCGGGGCGAACCTCAACGATGTCGCCACGGACGTGGAAGTCCTCAAGCACGCTCTCCAGCAGTCGCGCGTTGCGCTCAAGCCCGGCGCGGTCGATCTTTGAGCTACCTTTTTCGGGCGCCGCGGCGAGCAGGTCGATCGCCGGAAGCTGGTAATTGTCGCCAAGCGCCAGGCTCTGCTGCGCGGCGGCAGGCCGCTTGCTTCCCCGAGATTGGGCCGCGACCACCGGCTTCGGCGGCTCCGCAACCGCGACCGCCGGCCGAGACTTGGGCGGAGCGGCGCTTGCGGGACGCTCCTCGGCGATTTCGGTGGTCCGTCGCGGTGCAGCGATCTTGGGCCGAGGATCGCGACGGAAGATCCCGGCGACCCATGCCTTCTCGGTCTGCTGCAACCCGACCGACAGATAGCCGAGCAGCAATCCGGCCAGCCCGAAAAGCACAAGCGCAATCAGGCGGACAGGGCCTGCAATGGCCGGATTCTGGATGAGGCCGATGGCGGAATCGACGCCATAGGCCGCACCCAGGCCAATCGCTCCGCCCCACCCGCCGGGAAGACCGGAAACCGCTGAAGCGCTGGTCAGGCTGAGGGCGACCCCGATCAGGATCGCGCCCGCGGCTGCGACCAACAGGGCGCGAACGATCCGACCGGTCGGCTCGAGCCTCATCAAGCGGATGCCAGCAAGCGCGATGACCGGGATGAAGAAGACCGACCCCATGCCGAACAGCAGCAGCAAGGCGTCGCTCGCATAGGCGCCGAAGCTTCCGATCCAGTTCGATGGCGGCCCACCTGCGGCAGTGCTGAAAGACGGGTCCGTCGTGTTGTGGGTGGCGAGTGCCAGCGCCGTCGCGACGGCCAGCCCGAACAGCATCGCACCCCAGGTGCGAACGGCGAGACGCTTGACCGACGCACGCAAGGCGTCGCGCCAATGAGGCTCAAGCTCCCGTTTATGGGTCCGCACGGCCGCGGTCGCCATTAATCCATCCCCACCCAAATCCTTGGGTAGAATGCATCTTTGGCGAGTCCTCGGTCAAGCGATGCCTTGGCGCCGATGCGACGGAAGGTTAGTGCACACCGCTATGGACCGCGCGGACGTTCTCATCCTGGGTGGCGGGCCCGTCGGTCTCGCGCTGGCGTCGGCGCTCGATTCCAGCGGCCTTTCGGCAATTTTGATCGACCCCGCAGACCCTTCGGTGCGAACCACGCAGGCGTTCGACGGCCGCACCAGCGCCGTATCCTCAAGCTCGGTCCGAATGCTCGAAACAACCGGCGTGCTGGAGTATCTGCCGGAGCCAGGCTGCCCGATTCGGACGATCCAGGTCGCCGACGGCCTTCAACCTGGTGGACTCGCCTTCGAGCCGGAGGATGACGAGCCACTCGGTGTCATGCACGAGAATCGTCATCTGCGCGCTGCGCTGCAGGCGCGGGCGGAGGCCGGCCGCAATCTCTGGCTGCTGTGGAATTCGAGGCCGCGCACCGTCGAGCGCGAGGCTCACGGCGTCGTCGTGTCACTGGAAGACGGGCGGAGGCTTTGCGCCCCAGTCCTCGCGGCCGTCGACGGCCGCAATTCGCCGATGCGGGAAGAAGCGGGGATTCCGATTGCGCGCTGGAAGTATGACCACATGGCGGTCGTCTCCACGCTCCGCCACGAGCGACCGCACGGCAATATTGCCTACGAGATCTTCTACCCGACCGGCCCGTTCGCGCTGCTGCCCATGACCGACGAGGGCGGAAGTCATCGCTCGGCGATCGTCTGGTCCGTCCCAAAGGACGATGCGGCGGGATGGATGTCGCTCAGCGACGAGCAGTTCGCGGGCGAAGCGCAGGCGACGATGGGCGGCTTTCTCGGCAAGATCGAACTGGCCGCGCCCCGTTCGACTTATCCGCTAGGCTTCCATCATTCGGCGCGGATGATCGATCAGCGACTCGCGCTGGTTGGCGATGCGGCGCACGCCGTTCATCCGATCGCGGGGCAGGGCCTCAATCTCGGCTTCCGCGACGCGGCGGCTTTGGCGCAGGTTCTTGTGGAAGGATCGCGTCTCGGCCTCGACCTCGGCGACCGGCAATTGCTGGAGCGTTATCAGCGCTGGCGATCGCTGGACGCATTGTCCGTGGCAGTCGCGACCGACAGCCTGACGCGGGTTTATGGCATTCCGGGGAAGACGGCTTCGGCGGTTCGCCGCTTCGGCATGGGCGTAATCGACCGCTTGGGTCCGATCAAGAATCGCCTGATGAGCGAAGCCCGCGGCACAAGCGGCGAGCTTCCATTGCTCCTTCGCGGACTACCGATCTGATTATTGAAGCGTCGGCTGGATCTCGGCGCCGCTGACCGCAGCGCGCTGGAACTGCATCAATTGAACGAGCAGATCGGCGCGATCGTCGAGCGTCGCCGCTTCGAGCAACGCCTGCTTTGCGCCGACATCGAACGGGGCGACCTGGGCAATGGCGTTCACCAGCATTTCGTCGTCGAGGCGGCGAACCGCCTGCCAGTCGACAGTCAGGCGCATGGCGTCGCCCAGCCGGCGCGCCTCGCGCTCCACTTCGGCCCGCAGGGTCAGCGACAGTGGCGGCGGCTCCTCGTCGTCGAACACGTCCGTGTCGACATCGGCATTGCGATAAGCGGTTTCGAGGTCGGCTTCGGCAATCATCCGAAAGCGATTCCAGCCGTGGAGGATGATGTTGAAGCGACCGTCATCCATTTCTTCGACGCCGACGATCTCACCGACGCAGCCGATGGGATAAAGCGGCGCGCCTTCATTCTCGGAGGCATGGGGCTGGATCATCCCAATCCGGCCCGGGCCATCGAGAACGTCGCGGACCATCTCCCGATAGCGAGGCTCGAAGATGTGCAGCGGAAGCTGGGAACGCGGGAACAGGATCGCGCCCGGCAAGGGAAAGATCGGCAGCCTCATCGGCCGCTTCGCACTCACGTAAAGAGGACGGCGGACAACCTCCGCCGCTGAGTGCGGGCCCATGGATCTTCAATGCCCTGCGCCTCGATCAGTTGCAGAAGGCGCGCCCGGGCGGCGCCTTCGTTCCAGTCGCGGTCACGCTCGATGATGGCGAGGAGGGCATCCGCGGCGGCATCGCGATCGCCCGACGCCATCTTCGCACCGGCAAGCTCGAACCGGGCATCGAGATCGTCGGGATTGGACGCGATCCGCGCTTCGAGCTCGGACGTGTCGGACTCCGGCGCCGCCTGCGAGAGCTCGAGAGCGGCGCGGGCTCGGCAGACATCTGCATGTGTCGCTGCTTCGGCCGTGGCGGCGTCGATCACTTCGCGAGCACCGTCGACATCGCCGCTCGCCAAGAGAGCCCGGGCGAGACCGCCGATCACCGAGGGATCCTCCGGCGCCATCTCATGAATCTGGCGGAAGATGGAGACGGCGCGTGGCGCATCGCCCTCGCCCAGCACTTGCTCGCCCATCGCGATCAACGGCTCGATCTCGGCCTTCTGCTCCGCGGCTGCGCCCTTGACACTTAGCTGCGTAATCAACTGGTCAAGGACGCGCTTCAGCTGCCCTTCGCTGCGGTAATTGGTGATGTCGGCGACAGGCTGCCCCTTGAAGAAGGCATAGACGGTCGGGATCGACTGGATCTGGAACTGGGAGGCGATCAACTTGTCTGCATCGACGTCGATCTTGACCAGCTTGACGCCCTTGTCGGCGTAATCGGCCGCGATCTTCTCGAGGATGGGGGACAGCTGCTTGCAGGGGCCGCACCACTCCGCCCAGAAGTCGAGCAGCACGATGCTGTCCATCGACGGATCGATGACGTCCCGCTTCAGGCGTTCGACCGCCTCGCGTTCCGCTTCGCTCATGCCGAGGGTCGCCACGCTCATCCTTCTCCGTTGCCGTCGCCGAGGAAGCGCTCCATATGGTCGGGCGAGGCGCTCGCCACAAGCATGATGGAAAGCTTGGGATGAGCCCTTGCGGGAATCATCTGGCCCATGCTAGGCGCCCGCCACCCTGTCGCGGAGCAGCCAACCGGCTGATGCGGCTTAAGCTCAGAGCGGGCGTAGCTCAGGGGTAGAGCACAACCTTGCCAAGGTTGGGGTCGAGGGTTCGAATCCCTTCGCCCGCTCCAGCACTTCTCGACGTGCTAAAGCGATGCCACCGGGCTGAAGCGCATTTCGTGCTGCGCGATCGTGGCTCGGACGACATTGTTCATCAGAGTCATGCGGACCTGCAGCGGCACCGACGTCTTCTTGATCATCACCGCGACCGAATAGCTGCGTCCGTCCGGCGCGGTCAGGATGCCGATGTCGTTATAGCCTGCCTGGTAGGCGCCGAGGATCTGGCCGGTGCCGGTCTTGTGGCTGAGCGACCAACCCGGCTTGAGCCCGCCCTTGAGGCGGTTCGGCCCCGTCGAGGTCTGGCTCATGATTCGCAGCAGCCGCGCCGTCGATGGCGGGGACAGCAGCTCGCCGCGCTTCAGCTTGGCCAGGGCGAAGGTGATCCCGTTCGCCGACGCGCCGTCGTACGGGTCGTCGACATAGCGATTGAACGCCGCCTTGCGGATGGACATCGGGAGGGCGTTGCGGGCCTCATAGAAGGCATTGCCGATCGAATAGCTCGGGCTCCACGTCAGGCCGGCGATGCGGCTCTGAAGCGAGCGCTCGCCGTCATAGAAGCGAATCCCTTCGAGACCCTTGGCGCGCAGCATGGCCCTCACGGCTTCGGGCCCGCCGACCGAGCGCATCAGCTTGTCGTTGCAGGTATTGTCGCTCTTGGTCAGCGCCTGGAACATCAGGTCGCCCAGCGAAACCGTCGTTCCGCCACCGAGGATCTTCGCCGCGATCGGCTGATGGAAGAGCGTCAGATCGGTTCGGGACATGGTGACGTTGTCGTTGAGGCTGACCCGACCCCGGTCGACCGCATCCAATGCGGTGATCGCGACCCACAATTTGCTGACGCTTTGCTGCGGGTTCAGCTCGTTGCCGTTGTAGGATGTGCTCCAGCCTTCGTCGACGGAGCGCACGGCAATGCCAACCCGGCCGTTGAAGCCTTTGCCGAGGTCATCGATGCGATCGGCCAGGTACTTGGGTGCGTGGGCGGACGCAGCCGGGATCGCACGCGGTGCCGGAAGCGCCGCCGCTGGAGTGGCCTGCGCAATCGTGCTGGAGCCCGACTGACCAAGCGCAACGATTGCCAAGCCAAGGCTAAGCCAGTGTGACGTCATGACGGCGCGTCTCCCCACCAAAATCCCGTGTCGCCAGCAGCTTAGCGTCGATTGCTGAACGCAGGCTGTTCCACCCGGCGTAGGATAAGGAATCGCATCCGCGGAGGGATTTGCCAACCCTCTACAGCGTTGTCGGCTGGCTTTTTGCGAGAAGGGCGCCCGATTCGATCTCGTCAAGCGCGCGGTGGACAGCGACATATTGCCGGGCCTGCCGGATCCAGTCCTGCGCGTTTGCCGCTCCGGGCAGCCGCATGGTCTCCGCCAGGGCCTGGTCGACTTCGCCGTCCTGCAGGTGGGCGAGAGCCTTGGCATAGCGGGCGTCGGCCTGGGTGGAAGGCCGATCGGCGTGGCGGATCTCGATGATGGAGCCGAGTTCGCGCCTGAACTGCGCCCAAAAGCTTTCGTCGGGCGCGGCTGCGCGGAGCTCGGGCCCAAGCGCGCGATATTGCTCCGTCAGGTCGCTGAGCCGGACTGGCGAGTGCGAGCCGGTGACGATGGTCGCCACGGCCCGGGCGTGAGTCTGGCCGAAGCGGTCGAGAAGCAGCGGCTCGAGGTAGCCCAGCGCAACCCCGCGATCGACCGCCCGCCGTGCTGCGAATGCGATCAGCAGCGCGTCCGCACGCCCAGCGGACCCTTCGACACGTTCGGCGGCAGTCTCGACCCGCTCCAGACGATTCTCGAGCTGGTTGATTTCCTCTTTCGCTTGAGGCGCGATTTCGTCCTGCGCCGGAGCCGGGGGATTGCCGCTGCCTTCGGAGCCGCGACCACGACCGGTTTGGGCGCGACGCCAAGGAAGCGCGCGGCACCGTCGAAACGCGCCAGCCCCATGCCGCGCCTGCCGCACCGGCAATGACGAGGGCCAATCCAATCAGGAATCGGGTACCCCAGCCCGTCCCCGCCCTGTTCGATGCAGTTGCCATTCCTGCGTTCAACTTTCGCACAGCCGGGCGGCGAGGGCCAGAAGCTCCGCGTCATTTGGAGAAGTGGCCACCTTTAATTCTTCCCAGCCGTCGCCGGCCGCCGCCGCCGTCGCCTCGCTGATCGCCGCGATCCGGATCGTCGCGCGGTCTGCAGCTTCGACCAGATCGGCCAGCCTTCGGGCAGCGCGCGGCGAATGCAGCACCGCGACCTGTCCGGAAAGGTCTCCGATTCCGTCGACCGAAGTTTTCTCGGCCGCGCGATAGATGGGTAAGGAAACTATCGTCCGCCCATTCACCTCAGGCTCGCGGCGATCCTCACCGCAAAGATGCAGGAGCCGCGCCGACGGATCGACCTCGGCCAGGAGCACGTCGACTCCGCCGCTACCCACCGTCGCGATCCCCAATCCGGCGACCTGGGCCGCCACAGCCGTGCCTTCGCCCACCGCGTGCACTGGCAAGGTACGAAAGCGATCGAGCCGGTCGCCGGCCATTTTCACCGTGTTGGCGCTGGTCAGCAGCAGCCCGTCGAAATCGTGCGGATTGGGCGGAGACCAGTTCAGGGCCTCCAGCTCGAATAAGGGAACGGGAATCGCATCCAGACCCAGTGCCTGCGCCTTGACGATCGTTTGCCGTGAGGCAGGCTCAGGGCGGAAGACGAAAAGCCGCCTCATCCGGCCCTGAACAGCGAGCGGATCGACTCCGGCGCCTCGCCCAGCATTGCCCGCGCGAGCCGCCGCGGGCCATCCGGATCGTCGCATTCAAACAGAGCTTCGTCCCGGACCTGCTCGCGGCCGTCTTCCGACAGGACTTGCGCGCGCAGCCGGATTTTCCCGTCGACGATCTCTGCAAAGGCGGCGACCGGCGAATGACAACTGCCGCCCAACTCGGCTGTGAAGGCACGCTCGGCCCGGATCAAGGTGTGGGTCGTCCGGTCGTCGATGATCGTCAGCATCGATGCGGTCATCGCATCATCGGCGCGGCATTCGATGGCGATCACTGCCTGGGTCGGCGCAGGAAGCATGACTTCGAGCGGGATCGGCGTGCCGACGCCGCCCATTCCGAGCCTCCGCAATCCGGCTCCGGCAAGCAATGTGGCCTGCACTTCCCCGCATCGAGCTTGGCGAGGCGCGTTTGCACGTTACCCCGCAGTGGAACGATGTTGAGGTCGGGCCGAAGCGACAGCAGCTGCGCCTTGCGACGGGGCGAGGAGGTCCCGACCGTTGCACCGCTGGGAAGCGCATCGACGGAGTCCGCGCCGATCAGCCGGTCCTGGACATCGCCGCGCGGCCGGACTGCTGCGATGCTGATTTCGCGCGGCCGGATCGCTTCGACGTCCTTCAGGGAATGGACGCAGAAGTCGACCTTGCCGTCCATCAGCGCGCGGTCCAATTCCTTGGTCCAGAGCTGCTTTCCGCCGATCTCGGCGAGAGGCCGGTCCTGGACCTTGTCGCCGGTCGTTTCGACCACCTGGACCTGCACGAAGTCGGCGGTCCAGCGGTTCGCGACCTCCAACGCCGATGCGACCTTGTGCGCTTGAACAAGGGCCAGCGGCGACCCGCGCGTGCCTAGAATCGGAGAACGCTGCATCGCGCCCTGCTAGCCGCAAACCCGCGGCCCACTAGCCGAGCGCCGCCGCGTGCGGCAAAGGCGCGCCCAATGGCGCTGATCCTCGGCCTCGAATCCTCCTGCGACGATACGGCCGCGGCGCTCGTGACGAGCGACCGGCAGATTCTCGCGCAGGCGGTCGTCGGGCAAAACGAGGCGCACCGCCCCTTCGGCGGTGTCGTCCCGGAGATCGCCGCCCGCGCTCATGTCGAAATCCTACCCGACCTGGTTCGGGCGGTGCTTGCTGACGCCGGCAAGTCGGTCGCCGATCTTGATGCCATCGCGGCGACCGCGGGGCCCGGCCTGATTGGCGGCGTGATGGTCGCCCTGCTCGCCGGCAAGGGATTGGCGCTCGGCACGGGCAAGCCGCTTGTCGCCGTCAACCACCTGGAAGGCCATGCGCTCAGTCCCAGGCTGGTCGATCCCGACCTTGAGTTTCCCTATGTCCTGCTGCTCGTTTCCGGAGGGCACTGCCAATTGCTCGAGGTTCGCGCGGTTGGCGAATATCGGCGCCTTGCGACGACTATCGACGACGCGGCCGGCGAGGCTTTCGACAAGTCGGCCAAGCTGCTTGGTCTGCCCTATCCCGGGGTCCCGCAATCGAGCGGCTCGCGATGGACGGCGATTCCGCGGCGGTTCCCCTGCCGCGACCATTGATCGGATCCGCCGAGCCGCATTTCTCTTTTGCCGGCCTGAAAAGCGCAGTTCAGCGCGCCGTCGCGTCGGGCGCCTACGCGCCGGCCGACATTGCTGCATCGTTCCAGCAAGCCGTCGTCGACTGCCTGGTCGATCGCACGCGGATCGCTCTCGAAAGGATCGATGCGCCGACCTTGGTCATCGCCGGTGGAGTCGCCGCCAACCGAGCAATTCGTACCGCGCTCCAGCAACTGGCAGGTGAGCAGGGCCGTCGCTTCAGCGTGCCTCCGGGCTGGCTGTGCACGGATAATGCGGCGATGATCGCCTGGGCGGGCGCTGAGCGGTTCGCGCTCGGTCTCGTGGACACGCTCGACGCACCGGCGCGGGCACGGTGGCCGCTGGACCCGGATGCCGAAAAGGTTCGAGGGGCGGGGGTGAAAGCATGAGCTTCGATCGTGTGGGAGTGATCGGCGGCGGCGCCTGGGGGACGGCGTTGGCGCAGGTCGGCGCAAGTGGCGGACGCGACGTCCTGCTCTGGGCTCGCGAGACGGAGGTCGTCGACTCCATCAACGGGAACAACGAGAACAAAGTGTTCTTGCCAGGATCGAAGCTCGACCCGCGCGTTCGGGCGACGGGCGATCTTGCGGATCTGGCGGACTGCGACGCCTGGCTGGTGGTCACTCCGGCCCAGCATATGCGGGCCGTGCTCGAGGTCGCTCCGTCCGCTGGCAGACCCCTGGTTCTCTGTTCCAAGGGCATTGAAGAGCATAGCGGAGCCATGCTCCACCGGGTCGCCGCGGAAGCCTGCCCGAGTGCTCCCATCGCTGTCCTTTCGGGCCCGACCTTTGCCCACGAGGTTGCGGCGGGATTGCCGACGGCTGTCACCCTCGCTGCCGAAGATGGCGCTTTCGCCGAGGCGCTGCGCGAACGGATCGCCCGGCCGACCTTTCGCGTCTACCTTAGCGACGACGTGGCCGGCGCCGAGATCGGCGGAGCTGTGAAGAACGTGCTCGCGATCGCCTGCGGGGTCGTGGATGGGAAGGGCCTCGGCCAGAACGCCCGGGCGGCCCTCATCGCGCGCGGCTTTGCGGAGATGACGCGGTTCGGCCTCGCCAATGGAGCGAAGCGGGAAACACTCGTCGGTCTGTCCGGTCTGGGCGATCTGGTCCTGACCTGCTCATCCACCAGCTCGCGCAATTTCTCTCTCGGCAAGGCCATCGGCGAAGGGCGCTCGGCTGCAGAATTGATGAGCAATCGCAAGACGGTGGCCGAGGGCGCGTTCACCGCGCCTGTCCTGGCCCGTCTCGCCGAACAGATGAAGATCGACATGCCGGTGGTCGCGGCCGTCGCCAAGCTGCTGTCGGGCGGCGCCGGAGTCGACCAGGTGCTGCAGGAACTGCTGTCCCGTCCGCCCCGGCCCGAGGCGCATTAGAAATCGACCGCGATCCCCTTCTTCTCCCAATCGCCATAGCGGGTCGGATCGAGTCTCGTCTCTTCGCCTTCTGGCGGCGCGGCGTCTGCAACCGGCTCCGGCTTGGGCACGGGCTGCGACTTCGACAAATAAGCGGGCGCTTTCAGGCGCTTTCCCTTGGACATGTGGCGTAGATGAGCGTTGGGACCCTCGATGCCAAGCGTTGAAGGCCTTCCCGCGCGACGGGCTGCATTGCAGATGCTCGATTCCGTCCTGCGCAAAGGCCGCACGCTCGATTCCGCCGCGCAGGTCGTGAAAGGGCTGAAGCCGCCGGACCAGGCCCTGGCGGTCGCCATCTCCGGAGAGGTTCTGCGGCGGTTGCCCGATCTGGACGCCGTGATCGACACCGCGACCCGGCAACGCCTTCCCGATGACAGCAAGGCACGAATGGTTCTGCGCCTGGCCCTCGCGCAGAAAGTCGGCCTCGGCACGCCCGAGCATGCGCTGGTCGCGACCGCTTTGCCGTTGGTCGATGGCGGTCCGCGTCGGCTGGTGCACGGCGTCCTCGGCACCTTGCTCAGGCGCGGGCTGCCGGCCATCGACGCGCCGCGGCTGCCCGAAGCGGTAGAGGAAAGATGGAACAAGGCCTGGGGCGATGACGTCGTTTCGTCGGCCCGTCGCCAGATCGCGCACCGTCCGCCGCTCGACCTGACCTTCGCCACTGACGAGGCGGCAAAGAGCTTTGCCGAGCAGACCGAAGGACGAAGCCTTGCACCCCGACACGTTCGCCTCGCCGATGCCGGTGCCGTCGCGAATCTGCCCGGCTTTGCGGAGGGCCGCTGGTGGGTCCAGGATCTCGCCTCCTCCCTTCCGGCGCGACTGATCCCGACGGGTGCTGATGAGGTGCTCGACCTCTGCGCCGCTCCCGGCGGGAAGACGATGCAGATCGCTGCGGCCGGACATAGGGTGACGGCGGTCGACCAGGCCGAATCGCGGCTGAAGCGCTTTCGCGAGAATCTGGCCCGAACAAGCCTGGATGCCGAACTCGTCGCAGCAGATGCGCTCGAATGGCAACCGGATCGGCAGTTCGGTGCCGTCCTGCTCGATGCGCCATGCTCGGCGACCGGGACGTTTCGCCGCCATCCTGAGGTGCTTTACCGGGCGCGTGGAGACATCATTCGGCAGAGTGCCGACCTTCAGGCCCGCCTCCTCGATCGCGCAGCCGCCTGGCTCCGGCCCGGTGGCGCCCTGATTTACGCCGTCTGCTCACTGGAGCCGGAAGAGGGCGAGGCGATCGTCTCCAGCTTCCTCGACGCGAACCCCAGCTTTCATATCGACCCACCAAGGCCGGGCGAGCTTCCCGACTTCGTGACGCCAGATGAGCGCGGCTGGGCTCGAATCCTGCCCGGCATGATCGAAAGCGAGGGTGGCCTCGACGGCTTCTTCGTCGCGCGCCTTGTCCGGATGGCAACTTAGCGTTTAATCGGGCCGATGGACCGCCCCTTAATCTCGCCCTCGATCCTCTCTGCCGACTTTGCCAGGCTTGGCGAGGACGTCCGCGCAATCGACGAGGCGGGAGCGGACTGGATTCATGTTGACGTCATGGACGGCCACTTCGTGCCCAACATCACCATCGGCCCGGGCGTGGTGAAGGCGCTTCGGCCTCATTCGCAAAAGCCGTTTGACGTCCACCTGATGATCTCGCCGATCGACCTGTTCCTCGACGCATTCGCCGAAGCGGGCGCGGACATCATCACCGTCCACCCGGAAGCGGGGCCGCACCTTCACCGCACGATCCAGCGCATCAAGGGACTCGGCAAGAAGGCCGGCGTCTCGCTGAACCCGGCGACGCCCGCCAAGATGCTCGATTATGTGCTCGACGAGATCGACCTCGTCCTTGTCATGAGCGTCAATCCGGGCTTCGGCGGTCAGAAGTTCATCGCCAGCCAACTGCGCAAGATCGAGGCAATTGCCAACCGCGTCTCCAAGGAAGGTCTCGAAGTCCAGGTCGAGGTCGACGGCGGTATCGATCCTGAAACCGCGCGGCAGGCTGTGGCAGCGGGAGCCACCGTGCTCGTTGCCGGAACCGCGGCGTTCAAGGGCGGACCGTCCCATTACCAGGCCAACATTCAGGCCCTTAGGGGAGACGGATGAGCGCCGATCAATCGGCACAAAGCGCCGTCGTTCGAAAGCTCGCCAAGCGCCCCCTCTTTTCGCGGTTGTTCGCCTCGGGCCGCCAGCCGCTCAAGCTCGTTGCCGTTCCCCGCGACCACGTCCAGGGCGATCGTCAGCGCGGCGAGGCGCTCCTTGCCGGCCGCTTCGTCCTCGGCAGCGAAGCCGTCTCGCTGAGCGATCTCGACTTCGCCGCGCTCGGCACGGGCGGCCCGATGGCCGATGCCCTGCAAGGCTTCTCCTGGCTTCGCGATCTCGCCGCCGCCTCCTCTCGCGAAAAGGGCGCGAGGGTTGCCGAGTCCCTCGCCGGTGGATGGCTGCTTGCGCACGGAACGCGCGTGGACGACGCATGGCGGCCGGACCTTTGGGGCGAGCGCATCCTCTTCTGGACCGCCTACGCACCCTACATCCTGTCGAGCCGCGATTCCGGTTACCGCTCGGCGCTGCTGAACACGTTGGTGCGCGGCGCGCGCCATCTCGACGCCAATGCCGACAAGGCGCTTCCGGGTCTCGACCGGATCACGGCCTGGGCCGGCCTGGTGACCGCGGGGCTGCTGGTCCAGGGTGGAGTGCGGGTGGCCCGAGCCGAGTCCGGACTGGCGCGGGCGCTGTCCACTGCGCAGTTCGAAGATGGTGGCCTCATCAGCCGAACCCCGTCCCAGCAGGCGCTGCTCGTCGATCGCCTTGCGCTGCTGCGTGCGTCTTATTTTGCCGCCAAGCAAAGCCTGCCCGATACGATCGAGGCGGCCGCTGCCGCCGCATTAGCCGCGCTCCATGGCGTCACCATGGGCGATGGCGGACTGTCGAGCTGGCAGGGTGGCAACCATGGCGAGCCTGCCCGCCTCCACGCCCTCATCGAAGGTTGCGGCCTGCGCGCTCGGCCGCTTCGGCAAGCACGCGGCTGGGGTTACCACCGCCTCTCTGCGCTCGGCACAGTCATCGTCATTGATGCCGCTCCGCCGCCACCGGCAAAGATGGCACCGAGCGGCTGTGCGTCGACGCTGGCGTTTGAAATGTCGGACGGACCGCAGCGGCTGGTGATCAATTGCGGCGGCCCCGGCGCGCTGCCAACGGCACTTCCGCCGGAGCTGGTCGAGGGCCTCCGCACGACCGCCGCCCACAGCACGCTCGTCGTCTCCGATACCAATTCGACCGCGATCATGCCCGACGGCTCGCTCGGCAAGGGTGCCGAAGACGTGACGATCTCACGCTCGGAGGACAATGACTGCAGCCGGCTCGAAGCTAGCCACGACGGCTACGTGCGCGGCTTCGGCCTCGTCCACAAGCGCAGCCTGATGCTCGGCAACGACGGCAAGGAAATCCGCGGCGCCGACCAGATGATCGCCAAGGGTCGCCGCAAGATCCGCGATGCTGCGCCTTATGCCATCCGTTTCCATCTCGCTCCCGGAGTTGAGCCGACGATTACCGCCGACCGCATGGGAGCGATCTTGCGCTCGCCGGGCGCCCCGCCCTGGAACTTCCGCTGCCGCGGCGCGAACCTCACCGTCGAGGAAAGCCTGACGATCGACAGTCGCGGCCGGATGGTGCCTACAACTCAATTGGTGATTCAGGGCGAAGTCGCCGCTATCGGCGGCGAGGTTGCCTGGCAGTTCCGCCGCTCGAGCTGAACCAAACAAGGAATAGACATGACCGATCTCGTGCCCGTCAAAAGGGCGCTCATCTCTCTTTCCGATAAGTCCGGCTTAGACCGCCTTGCGGAAGGCCTGGCCAGGCGAGGCGTGGAGCTGGTTTCGACCGGCGGCACCGCGGCAAAGCTGCGAGAGCTCGGCAGTGACGTTCGCGACATCTCCGACCTGACGGGATTTCCCGAGATGATGGACGGCCGAGTCAAGACTCTTCACCCGAAGGTCCACGGCGGCCTGCTCGGTGTCCGCGACAACCCGGAGCATGCTGCGGCGATGGAGGAGCATGCGATCGCACCGATCGATTTGGTCGTGGTGAATCTCTATCCCTTCGAAGCCACTGTGGCGCGCGGTGCGGACCGTGACGAGATCATCGAGAACATCGATATCGGCGGCCCGTCGATGGTGCGCTCGGCGGCGAAGAACCACGCGCATGTCGCCATTGTCACCGATCCGGCCGACTACGACGAATTGCTCGCGGAGCTGGATGCAAATGACGGCGCGACGTCATACGAATTCCGCAAGCGCCTTGCTGCCAAGGCCTATGCGCTGACGGCGGCCTATGATGCGACCATTTCGCAGTGGTTCGCTTTCGCGGACCAGCGCGAGCGCTTTCCAGAGACCTGGACTCGGGCCAGCCGATTGCTGATGCCGCTCCGCTACGGCGAGAATCCGCACCAGAAGGCGGCCCTCTATGAACCGATCGGCCCGCATGCTCCCGGAATCGCGCAGGCGAAGCAGATCCAGGGCAAGGAGCTCAGCTACAACAATCTCAACGATGCCAATGCCGCGCTCGAGCTCGTCGCCGAATTCCGCGACGGTCCGCCAACGGTGGTTATCGTCAAGCATGCTAACCCGTGCGGGGTCGCGAGTGCCGACACTCTCCTCGATGCATGGAACGCCGCGCTGGCCTGCGACAGCGTGTCGGCGTTCGGGGCATCGTCGCTACCAATCGCACGCTCGACGCGGCGACCGCGGAAGCGATCACACAAATCTTCACTGAAGTCGTCGTCGCTCCTGATGCCGACGAGGACGCCAGGGCGATCTTCGCCAGGAAGAAGAACCTCCGCCTTCTGCTGGCCGGTGGACTGCCTGATCCCAGGCGGCCGGGCGGCACGGTCGCCGTGATCGCCGGCGGCATCCTCGTGCAGGATCGCGACAACGGCTTCGTCACCCGCGACGAACTCAAGGTGGTGACCAGGCGCCAGCCGACCGAGGACGAGATCCGCGACTGCCTGTTCGCCTGGACGGTCGCCAAGCACGTGAAATCCAACGCAATCGTCTATGCCAAGGACGGCTCGACCGCGGGCATCGGCGCAGGCCAGATGAATCGCCGCGACAGCGCCCGCATTGCCGCCGCCAAGGCGAAGGAGGCGGCCGAAACCTACGGCTGGCCGGAACAGCGAACGGTGGGATCGGCCGTGGCCTCAGACGCTTTCTTTCCCTTCGCCGACGGCCTGCTCGCCGCTGTCGAAGCCGGGGCGACCGCAGTCATCCAGCCCGGAGGATCGATTCGCGACGACGAAGTGATCGCCGCTGCCGACGAGGCTGGGCTGGCGATGGTCTTCACCGGAATGCGCCATTTCCGCCACTGAGCCAGCTTCCGCAACGGCCTGGCCCGCCGCTCTTGAAATCCCGCGACTCCAACCGCACCTATTACGAGCGGACCGGGCCCCTCTGGCGCGCCCAAGCCATTGTGGCGCGTGATGTCGGACCGCATCGGATGATCCGATGCGTGACGAGGGCGGTTCGACTTCCCCAGCAACAGCGGATCCTCCGATCGAACCTTGGTTTGATAGAGAGGAAGGACATATGCGTCCCCGTTTGTATCGATTGCTCGAACTGCACCAGCGCATCGACGAGGCCCTTCGGCGCGAACTGAAGCTCCGCTGGCCCGACCCGTTCAGGGTCTCCACGCTCAAGAAAAAGAAGCTGCGGGTGAAGGACCGGATCTTCCGGCTGACGCCGCAATTCCAAAGCGCCTGATCGGAGAGACATCGTGAACGCACCACACGGTATGACCTGCCCGGTCGACGGCGCGACGCTCGTCATGTCCGAGCGCCAGGGCATTGAGATCGATTATTGCCCGACTTGCCGAGGCGTCTGGCTGGACCGCGGCGAACTCGACAAGATCATCGAGCGATCAGCCGCGGATCTCCCCCAGCAGCCTCGACCCTTCACTGAGCAAAGGTCGGGTTACGATCGCGACCATTACAAGCACGGACGGAAGCGAAAGTCCTTCCTCCACGAATTGTTCGACTAGCGGACGACATCTCCAGTCGTTCCGGGGCGGGTATCTCGAGCTCCTGAAGCTCTTCGATATCCGCCTTCTTCATCCGGAACAGCTCGCGGTCCTCGGCCTTGAACCCCTTGGTCCAGAGGACTGCGCCAAACGCGATGAGGATGCCGGGGATTCCGAACACCAGCTCGGCCCACTCGGGTAGGAAGGTCGCTAGCCAGCCGACCACGGTTCCGGCGGCGGCCGCCCAAACCAACGGCCATCGCCAGCCGTTTACGCGCGCGCCAAGAATGCCGCGCAGCAGCCGCGATTTCGCCACTGCCGCAAAGGCCAGCGCCAGCATCAGGGCGACCGCCGGCCCGGTCGCCTGGAACATGACCGGAAGATCGAACGCCCGCATGCCGAGGATCAAGGCGACGGCGAGGCCGCCCTCGAGCGCCAGCATGGCGATGCTGATCAGCATGTTGCGATGCCGCGCGACGTATATCAGCGCTGCCTCACTCACCGCCGCCATGGCCGCTACGACTTCGGCACCGAGCAGGAAGGCGAGGGCCGCCGTGCCCGCAACGAACGCCGGGCCGACCAGTCCCATCACCGCTTCGCCCGGAATGGCGAGCGCGAGGGCAACGCCAAGCTGCGCGCCGATGACCCAGAAGCCGACCTGCCGCACTTGCTTTGCGACCGCCGCCTTGTCGCCGTCCTTGAGGTTCCGGGCGATGACCGGGCCGAGGATCGGGTCGAAGCTGGTTTTCAGCTTGGCGGAAGGGACGCGACATTCTGCGCCACGTAATAAATGCCGACGACCTTCGGCGCGAAGAACAGGCCGAGGACCGCGATGTCGATCCGGCGTGAGCCCCACTCGACCGCGTCAGCTGCAGCCACCGGCACATTTCGCCGGGCCATCTTCCAAAGGGTCCGTGGATATGGCCGCCACCCCCGCGCTACGCCGTAGCTTCTCATGAAGGGAACGACCGACGCGATCAGCGCGGCGACCATCGACAGTACGTAAGAGATGATCAGGCCGTCGCGCAGGGAAATGTAGGACCAGGCGAAGGCGGCGGCGCTGATGGTGATCGGCTCGACAATGGCTCTCGCTCGGACGGTCGAGGTGACGTCGTGACGGTAGGCCAGAGCGGCAAGCATGATGTCGGACCAAGCTAGCGCGATGATGGTAATGGGAAGCAGCCATTCGAGCCCGGTCAGCTCGCTGTTCGGGAACATCGCCTGTGGGAAGACCATCAGGATCCCCATGGCGATGGCCGAGCCTATCGCCGCAACCAGCAGGCCGTCCCACGCCACGCACACGTGTTCCTTCTCGGTATTGGCGAGCTGCTGTGCCAGGCCCCGCTTCAGGCCGAGCGTCGCCAGCTGCGCCGCGAACTCGACGATCAGGATTGCGTAGGCGAACCGTCCGAGCGCCTCGGCGCCGTAAATGCGGCCGGCGATGAACAGGAACGGCAGCCGCGCGGCAAGCCGGACGCAGAATCCCAGGAAGTTGATCCGGCCGCCTCGGGCGAGCGCCGCAAGATCTGCGGGCGGTGAAGTGTCGGCGGGTGCTGCTGTACTCAATGCGCGGCGCCCCAATGTTCACCCCAGCCGACCTCAACGTCGAGGGGAACATCGAGTTTCAACGCAGGCTCCGCTGCAGTCTCCATCACGCGGCGAACCACGGCAGCCGCCTCTTCCTCGCGACCGTCAGGGACCTCGAACACCAGTTCGTCGTGCACCTGCAGGAGCATGCGGACGCCATCGAGGCCCGCCTCGGCAAGCGCATCGTCCATCCGCGCCATCGCCCGCTTAATCAGGTCGGCGCTGGTCCCCTGGATCGGCGCGTTGATCGCCGCCCGCTCGGCGCCGCCGCGGATCGACGGATTGGGTGACCGGATGTTCGGGTAGAAGTGCGTCTTCCGGCCGAACAAGGTCTTCGTATAGCCGTTCTGCCGGACGAAATTCAGCGTGTAGTCCATGTAGGCGCGAATGCCGGGAAGCGCTCGAAGTAGCGCGCGATGATCGCGGAGCCTTCTTCTTTCGAAACGCCCATCCGCGACGCGAGGCCCCACGCAGAAACGCCGTAGAGGATGGCGAAGTTCACCGTCTTCGCCTTGCCGCGCGTGTCGCGGTCCACCGTGCCGAAAAGCTCCTCGGCCGTGATGTTGTGGATATCGTCGCGGTTCTGGAAGGCTTCCTTCAGCTGCGGAACGTCGGCCATGTGCGCGGCGATGCGCAGCTCGATCTGGCTGTAGTCGGCGCTCATCAGCACGTAGCCCGGCTCGGCCACGAAGGCGTCGCGAATCTTGCGGCCGAGCTCGGTGCGGATCGGAATGTTCTGCAGGTTCGGGTCGTTCGAAGATAGACGCCCGGTTTGCGCTCCGGTCAGGCTGAAGCTGGTGTGGACGCGTCCCGTCTCGGGATTGATCTGCGCCTGCAGCGCCTCGGTGTAGGTCGAGCGCAGCTTGGTCAGCTGACGCCAGTCGAGCACCAGCCGCGCGACGTCGACCCCCTCGCCTGCCAGCCGCTCCAGCTCGTTGACGTCGGTAGAATAGTGCCCGCTCTTCCCCTTGCGCCCGCCCTTCAGCCCGAGCCGCTGGTACAGCACGTCGCCAAGCTGCTGCGGCGAGCCGATCGTGAAGGGCCCTGCGCGACCTCGTAGATGTTGGCCTCGAGCTTCGCGATCTCTTCGGAGAACGTCTTGCTGAGGCCGGCGAGGTAGTCGCGGTCGACCTTTACGCCGCGACGTTCCATCCGCCCGATGACAGGGATCAGGGGCTGGTCGACGCGCTTGTATACACGCTCCGCATGCTCGGTGGTCATGCGGGGTTTCAGCCGCTGCCAGAGACGGAGCGCAATGTCCGCGTCCTCGCCGGCATACTCGGTCGCTTCCTTCAGCGGCACCTTGTCGAAAGTGATCTGCTTGGCACCCGTCCCGCACAGCGACTTGAAGCTGATGCAGTCATGCTCAAACTGAGACTTGGCGAGGTCGGTCAGATTGTGGCCAAAGCTTCGGCCCGCATCGAGGTCGAAGCTCATCAGCATCGTGTCGTCGTACGGAGCGACGTCGATGCCGGACTTGTCGAACATCACCCAGTCATACTTGAGGTTGTGTCCGATCTTCAGGACCGACGGGTCCCCCAGCAGCGGCTTCAGCTTGTCGAGGACGAGCTGCAACGGAAGCTGGTTCGGCGTTTCCGACAACAGGTCCACGCCGACGTGGCCGACGGGAATATAGCAGGCGCGGTTCGGCGCGGTCGCGAGGCTGATCCCGGCGAACTTGGCAATGATGCAGTCGATGCAGTCTGTCTCGGTATCGACCGCGACATAGCCTTGCTTGCGAGCCTCCTCGATCCAGCGGTCGAGTGCGGCTTCATCGGTCACCGTCTCATATTTCGAGACGTCGACCTCGATTTTCTCCGGAGCTTCCGGCTCCGCAATCTTTGAGACCGGCTTGCGGTCGAGTGCCGCAATGACGTCATTGCGGACGGTCGCGCCGGTCTGCTGCGGGCCGCCGACCATGCGGTTGAGCAGGGTCTTGAAGCCTTGCTCCTCGAGGAACTCACGCAACGGCTGGGGTGGAATGCCCTTCAGTGCAAGGTCTTCGAGCGGCTCCGGCAGCGGAGCGTCGCACACAAGCCGAACCAGCTCGCGTGACAGCCGCGCATCGTCGGCATGCTCGATCAGATTCTGCTTGAGCTTCGGCTTCTTGATCTCCTCGACCGCGGCGAGGACACCTTCGACGCTGCCATATTCCTGGATGAGCTGCGTAGCTGTCTTCGGTCCGACGCCCGGCACACCGGGGACGTTGTCGACGCTATCGCCCATCAGCGCGAGGACTTCCCCGACTTTCTCAGGCCCAACACCGAACTTCTCATTGACCGCGGCTTCGTCGATCCGCCGATCGTTCATGGTGTCGAGCATGTCGACATGCCCGTCATCGACCAGCTGCATCAGGTCCTTGTCGGAGCTGACGATGGTAACCTTCCAGCCCGCATTCTTCGCTGCCATCACGTAGCAGGCGATGATGTCGTCGGCCTCGAGCCCCGCCTTTTCGATGCAAGGGATCGAGAAGGCGCGCGTGGCAACGCGTATCAAAGGAAACTGCGGGACGAGGTCTTCAGGCGGCGGCGGGCGGTGCGCCTTGTACTGGTCGTACATCTCGTTGCGATGCGTATGTTCGGACGCATCGAGGATGACGGCCATATGGGTCGGCCCCTCGGCCTGCTTCAGCCCGTCGGCGAGCTTCCACAGCATGGCCGTGTAGCCGTAGACGGCGCCGACGTTCATGCCGTGCCGGTTCGTCAGCGGCGGCAGGCGGTGATAGGCGCGGAAGATGTAGCTGGACCCGTCGACAAGATAGAGGTGGTTGGTCACCTCCGCTGCGGTCGCGGGCGCTTCGACGGTTTCGACTTCGGACATGAACGAGGGGTTTAGCAGTCTGTTGAGCGGATGCCAGCCGCTGAGGCGACTAGCCGAAAAGCAACGGGCTCAGCACCAGGGCAAGGCCGGTCAGGCTGACCGCAAATGCCAGCGTCCGCCACCCCGGCACACCAAAGGCGTAGAGCGGAAGATAGATAAGTCGCGCGCCCAGCCATACCCAGCCGCCGATCGCGGTCCACGCGCTCGTTCGCCCGGCGATCACGACGCCGAGTAGCGCGACCACTGCGATCGGGAAGGTCTCCTGGAAGTTCGCCTGCGCACGGGCCAGTCGTCCGGCGACCGGATTGAGCGGCGGCTGCGCCTCGTCGCGCGCACCCATGTTCCACTTCGTGCCATATTGCCGGGTCTTCAGATGAACTGCGGCGAAGATGTGAACGAGCAGCAATACGGCGCCAAGCGCCGCAATCTTCAGTTCAACAGGCACTGCCATTCCCCCACGGTTTTAACACCACCTAACATATGTAGAGGACGCAGCCGAGACGAGGGTCCAACTTCGCGGCGTGAACGTTGTAGAACTGAAGGTCAGGCTGGACCGGATTCTCGCGGAGGAAAGGCGAAGGAGCGGTCGACTGGGAAATCGTAGAAGACCAGTCGAACAAGTTGCTGGGGAATTGCCGGCGCCGATCCCCCTTGTGGTCGAGGCGTACCTGCTGGGGTCAAGCCGGCGTCGCGAGGACGGCGTCTTCGCGCATGCCCAGCGCAGCCAGCTGCTGAGCTTTCTGCGCAATACGCCCTCCTAGAGCAGCGCGGGCGCGGACTTCTGCTTGAGCGGGATCGAAACGATTTGCTTGAGCTTCGCCTTGAACGCCGCCAGCTGCGGCCCTTCGAAAACTGGCCTGCTCACCAGCCGGGCGGTGAGCGGGTCGACCGGACGCCCGCCCATCCGGACTTCGAAGTGAAGATGCGGACCGGTGGAAAGGCCTGACGAGCCGACATAGCCGATGACCTGCCCCTGCCGAACCATCGTCCCGGCTTGCGCGACCATGGCGCTCATGTGCGAATAGGTGGTCATCAGGCCGCCTTCGTGGACGATCCGGACCTGACGCCCGTACCCGCCCGTCCAGCCCGCGCCGACGACCTGGCCATCGGCGGCGGCGACGATCGGGCTGCCCCAGGCGGCGCCGAAGTCGATGCCCGCGTGGAAGCGGTTGAAATGCAGGATGGGATGATAGCGATTGCCGAAGCTGGAAGTGATGCGACCGGCGACAGGCGCCATCAGCCCTGCGGAAGCCTGCTGATCGGCAGCACCGTCGAACCAGCCGGTCTGACTGTTGACGATCCACTTCATCATCTGGACATCGCTGTACTGCGCCCGGTCGAGCCCGGCGTAGAGCAACGTGTCCGGCTCGCCATTCTTCCCCGGAATGACGGCAAAATCGAACCGGTCGAACGGAGCGACTTCGCCGACGTCGATCTTGGTCGCGATCGCCTTCAGATAATCCGCGGCAATGGTCGGGCTCGCTCCGGCATTGCGCAGCGACCAATAGAGCCGCCGGCGACATCGCCGTTGATGCGGCGAATGCCGTTCAGCTCGCCGACCTGGATTCCGACTGGCTTGGGGATCGGCGCCTTGACTGCGCCCGGGTTGGCGAGGTCGCTCAGCTGCGCATTGCGGATCGTGCCCTTGGGCGTTTCGGCGACCTTGCTGGCGATGAAAGTCTCAAAGCCGGGCGCCAGGAAGAAGGCGAGGGCGAACAGTCCGGCGAGGGTCGCGGCGCCGCGGAACCAGCGCCAGCCGATTTCCTCGGAATGAAGGTCGACGACAAGATTGACCGGCTTGCGCTCGGCGCGCCGTCCGAACTCGCGCGTTTCTTCGGCGGACGCTCGCGGGAACACGACGATCTCGGCCGTCTCGGCCGCGCCCTCCCAGGCATCCCGCGCATGAAGCATCTGAAATTTCCTCGCCCTTCCAAGGGCGTGATGCGCAGAACACGGTTAATGACCGTTTAAAATCGCTCCACCCGTCGAAGGAACCTTGCGCTTCTTCGGAGCGCTGCCACATTCGTGTTTGCAATGCGCCGTCCTGACGCTCCGGTCCGGGCCATCCTGGGCCCACCAACACCGGCAAGACCCACCTCGCCATTGAGCGGATGTGCGCACATTCGTCCGGCGTGATCGGCTTTCCGCTGCGGTTGCTGGCGCGCGAGGTCTACGAGCGGGTCAAGGCGCTCAAGGGTGAGAAGCAGGTCGCGCTGCTGACCGGGGAGGAGCGCATCGTGCCGCCTCAGGCGCGTTACGTGCTCTGCACCGCGGAATCGATGCCGGTCCGCACCGGCCGCGACGATCGGCCGAAGGAAGGGCCGTTTCCTGACCAGTTCGCCTTCGCCGCGATCGACGAGGCCCAGCTCGGCATCGATCCGGAGCGCGGCCACGTGTTCACCGACAGAATGCTCCGCGCGCGCGGGCGCGAGGAGACCTTGATCCTCGGCTCCGACACGCTGAGGCCGATCATCCGTGAACTCCTCCCGGAGGCGGAGATCGTCAGCCGCCCGCGCTTCTCGACCCTTCGCTATGCCGGCAACGTCAAGCTTTCCCGCCTGCCGCCGCGCTCCGCCGTGGTCGCCTTCTCGGCGGAGCAAGTCTACGCGCTCGCTGAAATGCTGCGCCGGTTCAGAGGCGGCGCGGCGGTAGTCATGGGCGCATTGTCGCCAGCAACGCGCAACGCGCAGGTCGCCATGTTCCAGCGCGGCGAGGTCGATTACCTCGTCGCCACCGATGCCATCGGCATGGGCCTCAACATGGACGTCTCGCACGTCGCCTTCGCCGGCCTCGAGAAGTTCGACGGTCGCCGCGACCGTCGACTGACCATCTCGGAGATGGCGCAGATCGCCGGCCGCGCCGGACGTCACCAGCGCGACGGCAGTTTCGGCACGCTCGGCCTCGGCGGCGACGAGGGCGCGACATTCTCGGACGAAGAGATCACCGCGATCGAGGAGCATCGCTTCCGCCCGCTCGACTTCATCTACTGGCGCAATCCCGAGCTCGACTTCACCGACGTCGGCTCGATGATCCGCAGCCTCGAGCTGAAGAGCGACGATCCGCTGCTTCGCCCGGCGCCCGAAGCCATCGACCTTGCCGTCCTCAAGCAGGTTGCGCAGGATCCCGTCGTCGCTGCCAAGAGAGGCGTCGCCGCCCGGCGTCTCTGGGCAGTGTGCGGCCTGCCTGACTTCCGCAAGGTTGGCCCGATGCACCATGCGCGCATGGTCCGCCGCCTGTTCTCCTATGTCGGCGAAGGTGGCCACGTGCCCCACGAATGGTTCGCTGCCGAGGTCGCCCGGCTCGACAACGTCAACGGCGACATCGAGGCGCTCGCCGACCGCCTCGCCGGAGTCCGGAGCTGGGCTTACATCGCTCACCGCGCCGACTGGCTCGCCGATCCGGCCAAATGGGCCGAGCGCACGCGCGAGGTCGAGGCGCGCCTGTCCGACGCATTGCACGAGCGGCTGACCCAGCGCTTCGTCGATCGCCGGACCGCCGTGCTTGTCCGAGACATCGGCGCACGCGGCAGCGACGCCTTGCCGGTCACGGTTGCCGCCGACGGCGAAGTGAGCGTCGGTCCCGAACCGATCGGCCACCTCGCCGGCTTCGACTTCCGTGTCGACCCCTCGGCTCGCCTCGCCGACAAGAGGCTGCTGCTGGCCGCGGCCGAGCGGCGCCTCGGTGACGAGCTCGACCGTCGCGCGAAGTCGCTGGTCGAGGCTCCGGACCAGACTTTCGAACTTGTCATCGAATCCGACGGCCGGCCTGCCGTGGGTTGGCAGGGCAATGTCCTGGCCCGGCTCGCTCCGGGCCGAGCGTTGCTGGAACCCGCGATCCGGACCAGCCGCGCGCTCGACCAGCTCTCTGCCGCCCGCCGTGCCGAGCTTCGCGCACGCCTCGAAACCTGGCTGGAAGCGCAGGTCGAACGAAACCTCCGATCGCTGAAGAAGCTGGGTCTCGCAGCGACCGACCGCTCCAGCTCTGCAGGTGTCCGTGCGCTTGCGGCGATGCTCGGCGATGCCGGCGGCGTCCTTCCCCGCCGCGCGCTGGCAGCCTCGATCGCCATCCTCGAGCACGACGACCGCAAGACGCTTCACAAGCTCGGCATCAGGCTCGGGCCGCTGGACGTCTTTGTTCCGGCGCTGCTCAGGCCTGCATCCCAGCAATGGCGCGCGATCCTCCAGTCGGTGCGTACCAACCAGCCGATGCCGGCGCTTCCGCCGCCTGGCGCATCGACGCTCGATGGTGAGGCGGACGCACGCGGAGCAGCCTTCGCCTACCGTCGCGTTGGCCGGCAGTGGCTTCGCATCGACCTCGCCGACCGCCTCGCCAGCCACGCGCACAAGGTTCGCTCCGCCGGTGGCGACCAGCCCGTCGATTCCGAGCTGGCGACGTCGGTCGGGCTAGACGAGGCATCGGTCGCAAGGCTGATGGACGAAGTCGGCTTCGCCCGGTCGGGCGAGGCCTGGAAATGGCGCGGCCGCCGACCGCCCCGCCGCGAGCAGCGCAGTGCCGGTTCGCACGCATTTGCGGAGCTCGCGAAGCTGAAGACGTGAGGCTCGATCTCTTCCTTCATCGCATCCGGCTGGTGAAGAGCCGCACGCTGGCGCAGGCCCTGATCGAAACCGGCTACGTCCGGGTCGACGGCAAGCGGATCGAGAAGACAAGCCAGCAGATCGAAGTGGGCAGTGTGGTCGCCTTGCCGCTCCAGGGCCAGATCCGTGTCCTCAAGGTTCTCGTCCTTCCGGCCCGCCGCGGCCCGCCGGGCGAGGCGCGGCTCTGTTACGAGGAGGTCGGCGATTGACGAGGCTTTCGCGCGCCCTTAGCGAATTGACCCGAAAGAGGGAGTCCGACCTGCCATGACCTACGTCGTCACCGACGCATGCATCCGCTGCAAATATATGGACTGCGTCGAGGTCTGTCCGGTCGACTGCTTCTACGAGGGCGAGAACATGCTCGTCATCAATCCCAACGAATGCATCGACTGCGGCGTTTGCGAGCCCGAGTGCCCTGCGGAAGCGATTCTCCCGGACACCGAGAGCGGCCTCGAAAAATGGTTGGAGCTCAACTCGACCTATTCCGCCGAATGGCCGAACATCACGCGCAAGAAGGACAGCCCGCAGACGCCGACGAGCACAAGGGCGAAGAAGGCAAGTTCGACAAATACTTCTCTGCCGATCCCGGCAGCGGCGACTGAGTACGCCCAGCGCCGATCAGCGCTTGATGATGAAGGTGTAGTTCAGGCCGATCCCGCCCGAAAGCTGGTTACGTGAACCGAGATCGCGAATGACCGGCGACTTGGCGGCATCGCCGACCAGGCGCTCGTAGCGTCCATAGCCGAAAATGCCCCACCGCGAGCTTAACTGGTAGGACAGGCTGCTTGTCGCGGCGAGGGCGTAGATTCCGCCGCTGGGTCGATATTGCGGCAGGCCAGACGTCACGCTGTCCGCGGGACTGACACCGAAATAGGCGCGCTGGAATTTCGAGTCCGAGAAGAGCACGCGAGGTCCGATCGCGAAGACGTAGCGGTCGCCATCGCGCGAGACGTAGTCGGCTCCGACCGATCCAAGCAGGCCATCGTGACCGCCAAAGCCCTTTCGCAAGTCCGCGCGAATGCGGAAGGATTCTCCCGCCATATATTGCACGAACCCGCCGCCCTCGAACGTCGTCGGACCTTCTTGAGCGGCAGATCGAGATCGGAGACGCTCCTCTTTCGCTGCAAATTGACCGCGGGCCCGACCGAGAAGCCATTTTTCGAAAACAGCTTCACGCCGATTGGATCATCGGGCGATCCAAAGCCGAAGGGATTGGTTCCTTTCGCGAAATCGGCGTCGACGATCGGCCGCACTTGGAAGTCCTCAGAGCCGATGAAGACCGGCTGGACCATGGCGCCGAGGCCGACGCGAACGCGATAGTCGTTCTCGTCTTGGGCAAGGGCTGGTGTCGAGAAGGCGAGAAGCGCGGCGCAGGCCAGATAGCGAGTCATGGGGATCGAAACTGCCGGGATCGCAGTTTTGTTTCGGACCGCTATCATGTTTCTAAAGCCTCCCTCGCTTGCGCAATTCGTCGATGATCGTGGTTGCCGCATCGTCCGCACTGATTGCGGTTGTGTCGATTGTAATCTCCGCATCGTCAGGCTCCTCGTAAGGACTGTCGATGCCCGTGAAGTTCTTGATCTCGCCCGCCCGCGCCTTGGCGTAGAGGCCCTTCGGGTCGCGCTGCTCGGCATCGGCCAGCGGGGTATCGACGAACACCTCGATGAACTCGCCTTCGGGCAGCATCTTCCGCACCAGCTCCCGCTCTGCGCGGAACGGCGAAATGAAGGCGGTCATCACGATGAGGCCCGCATCGGTCATCAGCCGGGCGACCTCGCCCACGCGGCGGATATTCTCGATGCGATCGGTGTCGGTGAACCCGAGATCGCGGTTGAGGCCGTGGCGAACGTTATCGCCATCAAGCAGGAATGTGTGGCGGCCAAGCGCAACCAGCTTCTTCTCGACCAGATTGGCAATGGTCGACTTGCCCGACCCGGACAGGCCCGTGAACCACAGCACCGCCGGCTTCTGGCCTTTGAGCGTCGCATGAGTTTCACGGCTGACGTCCAGATGCTGGCGATGGATATTGAGCGAACGCCGGAGCGCGAAGTGCAACATGCCGGCCGCGACAGTCGCGTTGGTCAGCTTGTCGATCAGGATGAAGCCGCCGAGCGCGCGGTTGGGCGAGCCATTCTCGACCGCGTAAGGCTCGAACACGATTTCGCGATCGGTCGCAATCTCGGCCACGCCGATGCCATTGAGTTCCAGCGTCTTGGCCGCGAGATGCTCGAGCGTGTTGACGTTCACTTCGTACTTCGGCTGCTGGACCGTTGCCGTGACCGTCTGCGTGCCGAGCTTCATCCAGTAGCCGCGGCCCGGCAGCATCTCATGCTCGTCCATCCACACGATCGTCGCTTCGAACTGGTCGGCGACCTCCGGCGGATTGTGCCCGGCGGCGATGACGTCGCCGCGCGAGCAATCGACTTCATCGGCGAAGGTGAGGGTGACCGATTGGCCGGCGACTGCTTCGTCGAGGTCGCCGTCTTCGGTCACGATCCGCGCAACTTTGGTCGTCCGCCCGGACGGCAGCACGCGAACGTCCATGCCTCGCGTCACCGCCCCGATGCGACCTGGCCTGCAAAGCCGCGGAAAGACAGGTCCGGCCGGTTGACCCATTGGACAGGGAAGCGGAACGGTTTCTCCGCATCGGCAGCGACGTCGAGCGGAACGGTGTCGAGATATTCGAGCAGGCTCGGTCCATCGTACCAGGGCATGCGCTGGCTGCGTTCGCCGATATTGTCGCCGCCCAGGCCCGAGACCGGGATTGCGACCCAATCCCTGATCCCGATCTTGTCCGCGAACAGCCGGTAATCGGCGGTGACCGCGTCGAACGCCGCCTGGTCGAAGTCGACCAGGTCCATCTTGGTCACGGCGACGACGAAATGCCGGATGCCGATCAGCTGGGCGAGGTAGGAGTGACGCTTGGTCTGTGTCAGCACCCCCTTGCGCGCATCGACCAGCAGCACGGCTAGGTCGGCGGTCGACGCGCCGGTGACCATGTTCCGCGTGTACTGCTCATGCCCCGGCGTATCGGCGACGATGAACTTGCGCTTCTCGCTGGCGAAGAAGCGGTAGGCGACGTCGATGGTGATGCCTTGTTCGCGCTCCGCCGACAGTCCATCGACCAGCAAAGCAAAGTCGATGCCCTCGCCCTGCGTGCCGTGCTTCTTGCTGTCCGCCTCGAGCGTCGAAAGCTGGTCGTCGAAGATCTGCTTGGTGTCGTAGAGCAGCCGGCCGATCAGCGTCGACTTGCCGTCATCCACGCTGCCGCAGGTGATGAAGCGCAGGAGCTCCTTGCGCTCCTGCTCGGCGAGCCACGACGCGACGTCCACGGGGGCGTTCAAAAGTAGCCCTCCTGCTTCTTCTTCTCCATGCTCGCCGCGCCGGCGTCCCGATCGATCGCCCGCCCCTGTCGCTCAGACGTCGTCGTCACCAGCATTTCCGCGACAATCTCCTCGACCGTGCACGCAGCGCTCTCCACCGCTCCGGTCAGCGGATAGCAGCCCAATGTCCGGAACCGCACTCGCCGCATCTGCGGCTGCTCGCCGTTCAGAGGGATGCGCTCGTCATCGACCATCAGCAGCAGGCCGTCGCGCTCCACCACCGGCCGCTCGTCGGCGAAGTAGAGCGGCACGATCTCGATATTCTCGCGCAGGATGTATTGCCAGACGTCGAGCTCGGTCCAGTTGGAGATCGGAAAAACGCGGACGCCTTCGCCCTTGTTCTTGCGCATGTTGTACAGCGACCAGAGCTCCGGCCGCTGCCGCTTCGGGTCCCAGCGGTGGTTCCTGTCGCGGAAGCTGAAGATGCGCTCCTTCGCCCGGCTCTTCTCCTCGTCGCGCCGCGCCCGCCGAACGCCGCGTCGAACCCGTACTGGTCGAGAGCCTGCTTCAGCCCTTCGGTCTTCCACATGTCGGTGTGCGCCGGCCCATGCTCGAACGGGTTGATACCCAGCCGCTCGGCTTCCGGATTTTTGTAGACGATCAACCTCACTGCCGGATCGGCCCCGACCTTGTCGCGCAGTTCGTACATCGCGCGGAACTTCCACGTCGTATCGACATGCAGCAGCGGGAAGGGCAGCGGCCCTGGGAAGAACGCCTTCTTCGCCAGGTGTAGCATGACCGCTGAATCCTTGCCGATCGAATAGAGCATCACCGGGCGATCGGCCTCGGCGACCGTTTCGCGCATGATGTGGATGCTCTCGGCCTCCAGCCGATCGAGATGGGTCAGCGCACGCATTGGACGCGTGATGCCGCGACACGATAGAATAGGGAAGTGGGCGATTCACGCCTCCGCAATCCCGCGGCGGGTATGTGGGATGCCATTCCACGCTCACAGGAGGCGTCGTGTTCAGAGTCTTGACCCTTGCGCTTGGCCTTTCGGCCGCGGCCGTTTCGTCCGCCCAGGCGCCCCAGCCGACCACCCGCGCCGACCTGCAGAAGAAGATCGACCAGAACTTCGACGTCGGTGACAAGAACAATGACGGCTTCCTCAGCCGCGCCGAAATCCAGGGCGTCGCCGGCAAGGCGGCCGAGCCGATCGTCGCGAAGATGGAGCAGGAATTCGCGCAGATGGACCGCGACAAGAATGGCCAGGTCAGCCTCGCCGAGTTCAAGGCGGCGGCGATGGCCAAGCTTGCCGGCAACGCCCAGGCGACGCTCGACAAGTTCGACCGCAACAAGGACGGCAAGGTCAGCCAGTCCGAGTTCCGCGCACCCTTCATGGCCAATTTCGACCGCGCCGATCTCAACAAGGATGGCCTCGTTTCGGCGGACGAAGCGCGCAAGGCGACGGGCGGCAAGTAAGCGGCTGGCGCGCCGCCTTTCACGCGCCTAAGGACACGACTTCCCTGGGGGAGCGGTGATCGCCGCTTGAGAGGCCAGCACGAGCTGGCGACCCATCGAACCTGATCCGGCTGACACCGGCGTAGGGAGAAGGAGAGTCCAATGGCCGACGTCCCGGCACGCACCGAGCTTAAAGTCACCACCGGCGCCATTCGCGGCAGCCGCAAGATTCACGTCGGCAACCTCGGCGTCGCCATGCGCGCCGTCGACCTCGAACCCTCGTCCGGCGAGCCGCCCGTCACGCTCTACGACACCAGCGGCCCCTATTCGGACCCGAAGGCCCGCATCGACATCATGGCCGGCCTGCCCGAGCTCCGCCGCGACTGGATCCGCGCCCGCGGCGACGTCGAGGAAGTCGCCCAGCGCGAGGTCCGCCCGAGGACAACGGTCAGCTCGGCCCCGACCGCAGCGGCGGCGTCCAGCCTTTCCCCAACGTCCGCAAGCGCGTCCTCCGCGCCCGTCCCGGCGCCAACGTCACGCAGATGCACTATGCGAAGCGCGGCATCGTTACGCCCGAGATGGAATATGTCGCCATCCGCGAAAACCTCGGCCGCGAGGCTGCGCTAAACGCCCCACGCGACGGCGAAGACTTCGGCGCTGCAATCCCCGACTTCGTCACCCCTGAGTTCGTCCGCGACGAGATCGCCCGCGGCCGCGCCATCATCCCCAACAATATCAACCACCCTGAAAGCGAGCCGATGGCGATCGGTCGCAACTTCCTGGTCAAGATCAACGCCAACATCGGCAACAGCGCCGTCGCCTCCGACGTCGCGTCGGAAGTCGACAAGATGGTGTGGGCGATCCGCTGGGGCGCGGACACGGTTATGGACCTGTCGACCGGCCGCAACATCCACGACACGCGCGAATGGATCATCCGCAACGCGCCCGTACCGATCGGCACCGTCCCCATCTACCAGGCGCTGGAGAAGGTCGGCGGCATCGCCGAGGATCTGACGTGGGAGGTCTACCGCGACACGCTCATCGAGCAGGCCGAGCAGGGCGTCGACTATTTCACCATCCACGCCGGCGTCCGCCTGCCCTACGTGCCGCTGACCGCAAAGCGCGTCACCGGCATCGTCAGCCGCGGCGGATCGATCATGGCGAAATGGTGCCTCTCCCATCACAAGGAGAGCTTCCTCTACGAACGCTTCGACGAGATCTGCGAGATCATGAAGGCCTACGACATCGCCTTCTCGCTGGGCGACGGCCTTCGCCCCGGAAGCATCGCCGACGCCAATGACGAAGCGCAGTTCGCGGAGCTCTACACGCTCGGCGAGCTGACGAAGACCGCGTGGGAGCACGACTGCCAGGTGATGATCGAGGGCCCGGGCCACGTGCCGATGCACAAGATCAAGGAGAACATGGACAAGCAGCTGGAAAGCTGCGGCGAGGCGCCCTTCTACACTTTGGGCCGCTGACCACCGACGTTGCGCCGGGTACGACCACATCACCAGCGCGATCGGCGCGGCGATGATCGGCTGGTTCGGAACGGCGATGCTTTGCTACGTCACGCCGAAGGAGCATCTCGGCCTTCCCGACCGCGACGACGTGAAGGTCGGCGTCGTCACCTACAAGCTCGCCGCCCACGCCGCGGACCTGGCGAAGGGCCACCCGGCGGCGAAGGCGCACGACGACGCACTGTCACGCGCCCGCTTCGAGTTCCGCTGGCGCGACCAGTTCAACCTGTCGCTCGATCCGGAAACGGCGGAGCAGTACCACGACCAGACGCTCCCCGCCGAAGGCGCCAAGACCGCCCACTTCTGCTCGATGTGCGGCCCCAAGTTCTGCTCGATGAAGATCACTCAGGAGGTGCGGGACTTCGCTCGGATGCAGGAGCAGAAGGCGGCATCAGCGGACGCGGACGAAGGCATGGCCGAGATGAGCAAGCGCTTCCACGAAGGGGCGGCGAGCTCTACGTGCCGGCAGCGGAGTAGCTGGAATCCTTGTCGGGGAGCATGTCTGTGCTCTCCTTCCAACTATGGAATTCGTTCCGCCAAGTAAGCGGTATCGCCTGTTCTTCGACGAAACAGGAAATGGCGACCTCGCTGCAGCCGAGAAGGCTCCTAATGAGCGATATCTCAGTCTCACCGGTCTTGTGATCAGGCAAGACCGCCACGACAACTACGTCACCAGGCGCTTGAACTTTCTCAAGGAATCAATCTTCGGAGATACGAGAGCCAAGCCATTGGTTCTGCATCGTCGGGAAATCGTACGGCGGGAGAACAATTTCGCAATTTTACGAAATGAAAGGATTGCTCGTGAATTCGACGCGCGACTAGCTGCTTTGGTAGCCGAGGGGTTACTTGCGCGTTCACGGCGTCAATCGACAAGCTTGAACACAAACGGAAGTATGTTGTCTGGCAGTATAGCCCTTATCATTACGTAATGGAGTGCCTCGTTGAGCGCTTCGTAAAGTGGCTAACCAAGAATGGCCATGTAGGTGACGTAATCGGCGAAGCGCGTAACCCAACACACGACAAGCATTTAAGGCGAGCCTACAGGCGACTTTATCAACGCGGTAATGCCTTCCACACTCCCGAACAAATCCAGTCCCGTCTAACGACTGGCGAACTCAAGCTTGCGCCAAAAGATGCGGACATTGCTGGATTGCAATTAGCGGACGTCTTGGCTCACCCAGCACATCGCGCATTGAAGATTTCCCAACTGAGGAGCAACCGCCGCAAGATTTTGGTACCTTGCTGTCCGATATTCTGATGAGGAGTATTTACGACCGAGACGGCAAGGGGCGCGTACCTGGTTATGGCACGAAGTGGTTGCCGTAAAAGTAGTGCGGGGCCTGAAGCCCCGCGCGATCGCGTTTCACGATCTCCCTTCGACCTTAGCCGAATTGGCTCAACACATAGACTTTTCTGGGTCAATCGTCAAGATTCTCAGCGGGATTCCAATGACTTATTGGGTTAACCATCTAACCCATTGAAAGAATCCAACATTTTGCAGTCAGTAAAGGCTATTGGGTGACAGCACTACAGAATTGGCAGCCAGCAATCGGTTCTTTCCTAGCGCTGATTGCCATCTTCATCGCGGCTTCCGTTGGCTTCTGGTTCAACCGGAAACGCGACGCAGACCTGCGTAAGGATGAGGCCAAATCAATAGCTGCGGCACTCTATGCTGAAGCGGTCACCCTTCAGCGAGTTACGGCGCGCATGGCCAACTTGGTGGCTAGGCGTCATCAGGGGAAGGGTCTCGGCCGTCGCCGTGACGGGTTCGATGCTCATTTTTTCGAGCTAGTTCCAATGCCGCCAGCGTCCATCTTTGCTGGCCTTTCCGCTCAGATCGGCAAGCTTCCCGCAAGCATACTGCTTGGAATGGCTGAATTTCACTCAACCTACGAGGAGGCAAGGTATTGGCTTCCGCGGCTCGAGGACAAAGAGGAGAGAGGCTTTTCGTACAGCGTCTTGGCCGTGCTGCGTCCGGCTTTGACAGCAGTCGAAGGAGTGCAGTCAACGTTGGCCGAAATAGAGGCCTTCGCAGGCATTTCACCCGCATCCAAATTGCCTGATCTCAGAGAGGCGAAAGACGTCTTCCAATGGGAAGAAGAGTGGTGGACCGAGGCTCGGCAACAAGATGGCGAGGGTTCATGAGAGAAATCGAAGGCATCGCCTGCGTTAGAGGAATGGAAGCGCTGACCGGGCAGGCGATGGGCATCCTTCGAAATCGGGGGTGGGCCGAAGCCCACCCCACAGGGTTCAGCCGCCCTCGCGTTCCTCGACGGCCTTGCTGACGAGGATGTTCACCGCGACGCGGCGGTTCTGCGCCTTGCCTTCGGCGGTATTGTTGTCCGCCGCCGGGTCCGCCTCGGCCATGCCGGTCGGCGTCAGCATGCGATAGGGCGCCCAGCCGCAATGCTGCTGCAGATAGTTGACGACCTTGCCGGCGCGCCGCTCGCTGAGGACCTGGTTATAGTCCTCGCTTCCGACCGCGTCGGTGTAGCCGACGACGAGCAGCAGCGCGTTGTCCATGCCCTTGGCTTGCGACGCGGCCGCGCACAGCTGCTGTTCCTCGTCACGCGACAGCGCCCACTTGCCGGTGTCGAAGTAGATGTTGGTCGTGCCCTTGACGTTATACTGGTCGATATCGCCGAAGCGCCCGCGCAGCGCCTCGGTCGCCGCCGCATTCTGGGCAATGGCCGTATCGTGCTCGCCGAAGCGCTGGGCGGTCCCGTTGCGGATCATCGAGGCAGTCGCGAGGTTCTTGTTGCTGAGCCTCACCTGGCTCGCCACCAGGCCGCCGTTCCATTGCACGGTCTTGACCGTGACCGGCAGCCCGTTGAGCAGCGAGTCCGCGCCAAGCTTGCTCTTGTCGAGGCCCAGGAAGCCCCCGCTGGACTTGATGTCGGTGACCTCGGCGACAAGGACCGGCGTGCGGTTGCCGTCGGCCCCGGTGACCTGCATCAGCGCGCCCTTGCGCGCGGAAATGATGCCCTGGACGTCGGGTCCCTTGGGCAGGCCGGCCAGATCGGTCGGCATCTGGCCCGTCACGGTAATCGCATTCGGATCCTGCACTTGCGCGGCAAGGCCGCTCCACGCCGGCACCGCCACCGCGGCTAGCAACAACGGAACTGTCGATCGTTTGAAAATATTCACTTGAATTCGCTCCTTCGAATGGACCGGATGGACGGGTTCGGGAGCCCTGTCCGGCCATGGCGCGTCGGGCGGTCAGAACGACATTCAACGCACTCAACAGATTGTGGAATGCAGCCCCGCGCGAACGCTCCGGACGGCCGACTGTTCAGCTTAACCTTGCTGCCAGATGAACGAAATCGCACCCTGTTTAGGGACCGTTAAGTTAAGGGCTGATCCGGCCTATCGGAGGGCGGGCCGTTGCGGCGCAGCGTCAGCTCGGCTCGCAATTCGCTGTCCTACATGACGCTTTTTGTGCTTCATCCTGCGCTTGCCGATGGGAACGAAGCGCGGTCAGGGCCGCTTAGCCTCGCGAAGCCGAAGGAACGCCATGAGCTACCGCAATCAGACTGCCGATTGGTCCCGCCTCATGTTCGACGCGTCTCGCCTGTGGCGGAGGCCGGGCGGTGATGACACTGCGCTACTGGCGGGTGATGGCCGGCGGGGCCGCCGCCGCCCACGAGCTCGAGCGAATGGTGACGGAAAAGGTCGAAGCCGGGCCGAGCTGACCCGGGCGCTCGCCGGTGGCAGCGTGCGAAGTCCGGAGGCCGCGACGCGCAAGGCGCTTTCCGTTTATGGCCGGCATGTTCGTGGAAATCGCTGCCGGCTCCGCTGACAGAAGTGCACCGTTAGTGCGAACATTGGGACCATTCGCGGCCCAGGCACATATCTCCTGTCGTTAATTTGGGTTAAGCGATTGCCTGACCGGTCGCGCGTTCGAGTCGCGTAGGGGTTCGCGCCGGACTCCCTCCTTCAGGTGGAGTGCCCATGTCGTTGCGCCTCGCGTTCTTCGCGTTTTCCCTCGCCCTCGCCGTTCCCGCCAGTTCTGCCGTCCCGCCCTATCCCGCGAGCTTCCACACGCAGGAGATCACGACCAACGGCGCGACCATCCATGTCCGCGTCGGCGGCAAGGGACCGGCGGTTGTTCTCCTTCACGGCTATGGCGAAACCGGCGACATGTGGTCTCCGCTCGCTGCCGAGCTGGTCCGCGACCACATGGTCATCGTCCCCGACCTGCGCGGCCTCGGCCTGTCGTCGAAACCCGCCGGCGGCTTCGACAAGAAGACGCAGGGCGAAGACGTCGCCGTCGTCCTCGACAAGCTGGGCGTCGGTCAGGCCGATGTCGTCACTCATGACATCGGCAACATGGTTGGCTTCGCCTTCGCGATGGAGCATCCGGACCGCGTCCGCCGCTTCGTCCTGATCGATGCTCCGGTCCCCGGCGTCGGTCCGTGGGAGGAGATCCTCAAGAACCCGTTGCTCTGGCATTTCCGCTTCGGCGGGCCGGACATGGAGCGCCTGGTCGCTGGCCGAGAGCGCATCTACCTCGACCGCTTCTGGAACGACTTCTCCGCCGACCCGAAACATTTCGACGAGGCGAGCCGCGAACATTATGCGAAGCTCTACGCCTTGCCCGGTGCGATGCATTCCGGCTTCGAGCAGTTCCACGCCTTCGACCAGGATGCGATCGACAACCGCGCCTGGCTCGCCAGCAAGGGCAAGCTCACCATGCCGGTGCTCGCTCTCGGCGGCGAGAAGAGCTTCGGCGACCAGATGGCGGTGGTGATGCGCGCGGGAGCGACGAACGTCACCGGCGGCATCGTGCCCGGCTCGGGCCATTGGATCATGGAGGAAAATCCGGCCGCGACCGTGCAATTGGTTCGCGCCTTTCTCGACAAGCCGTGAACCGTTTGAGGAGACAAGGATGAGCACGCTTTCCGAACAATGGCTGGACGGCACCGCCGGCCGCATCTTCACCCGCCACTGGGAACCCGACGGAGAGGTCCGCGCAAACCTCGTCATCTGCCATGGCGTCAACTCGCACGGCGGCCAGTACATCCGCGCCGCCGAGGAGTTCGCTTCGCGCGGCATTGCCGTCACCGCGCTCGACCTGCGCGGCCGCGGCAAGTCGGACGGCGAGCGCTTCTATGCGGAGAGCGTTGACGACTATGTTTCCGACCTCAGCCTGGCGGTCGAGCTGGGCCGTTCGAAGCATCCCGACTTGCCCGTCTATTTGCTCGGCCACAGCGCGGGCGGCGTGACGTCGGTTAGCTACTCGCTCGACTACCAGGACCGCATCGCCGGCCTGATCTGCGAGAGCTTTGCCTTTCGGGTGTTCGCCCCGGATTTTGCGTTGAAGCTGCTCGAAGGCGCCAGCCACGTCGCGCCGCACGCCCATGTGCTGAGGCTGAAGATGGAAGACTTCTCGCGCGATCCGAACTGGGTGGCGCGGCTGAACGCCGACCCGCTCACGCTCGACGAGGTGCAGCCGGTGGCAACCGTCGCGGCTCTCGCCCGCGCCGGCGAGCGGTTCGAGCGCGAGTTCGGCCGGATCACACTGCCGGTCCTGATCCTCCACGGGACCGCGGACCATGCAACTCGCCCCGACGGCAGCGAGCAATTCTTCCGCGAGGCCGGCTCGAGCGACAAGACGCTCAAGCTCTACGACGGCCACTACCACGACCTCCTCAACGACCTCGGCCGCGAGAAGGTACTGGACGACATCGTCGCCTGGATCGACGCACGCCTGACGGCAGAAGTGGACCTGCCGATGGCGGGACCTGTCATCGCAAGCTGAGTGTACGGAACCGACGGGAATCTCATCGATTCCCCCTTCATGACCCGCATCATCTTTCGCGATCTCGCCCCAGTATCCGAGGTTGAGCGCCAGCTCGCTCTTCACGCTCGCGACCGACTGCTTGACGATGCTGTCGAGGAACTGCCGCACCTTATCGACGAGGCATCGCTGGCCCTGTTCGGGATCACGCAGCGCGACACGTTCTACTGGGCGCTGCCGGATCCAATTCGCGCCCGCTACAGCCGGGCCGAGTGGGAGGATCAGTTCGACGTCCTCGGCCACTACTCGCGCGATCCCAATGCCCAGTGGGCCGCGTTCGATCTCGACCTTCGGTGCGAGGAAGGCGGGCGGCTGTACTGCCTTGAGGTGTTCGGTCGGCAACTCGTTTGCGCGATCCGCGGCCTCCATCCGCAAGCGGTGATTGCGTTCGCTGAGGGAAAGAGGGCGGAAGCGGCCTAGCGCCGAAGTTTGCGCCGAGGCCGCGCCGCACTTAGGATTCATGCCCCGAGACGCTGCAGGGCAAGATTATGCGAGTCGCCTTCGACGATCAGGCCGGGCCGATGCCCAATCTTGCCGAGCGCTACGCGCCCGAGTTGCTCGGCGCCGCTGGCGCTTTCTCTGTCGCCACTTACAGGCATTCGATCCTGCCGATGCGTGTGTTCGAGGCGGCGCGGATCGCCATTGCCGCGATCAACGGCTGCACAGTCTGCAAGGCCTTCCGCACCGGTGGGCACAGTTTCCTCCTCGGCATCGGCGAGGGCGAGGGCGTGCGCGGTAGCCGGCCCGACGAAGCCTTCTACGCCGCGGTGCTTGCCGGCGATCTCGATGGTCTCGATGAGCAGGAGCGGCTGGCCGCCGAGTACGCGCGCGCCATGAGTCTCGATCCCCAAGGCTTGGCGGACGACGAGACGATGTGGTCTCAGATGAAGGCTGTGTTCAGCGACGAGGAAATCGTCGACCTCACCTATTGCTGCGCAGGCTGGATCGGCTTCGGCCGGGCAACCCACGTCCTCGGCGTCGACGCGGCCTGTTCTCTTCCGGAACCCGCGGCGGCGACCGCCTAGCCGCGAAGTGCGGCCGAAATCCCGGCGAGTCCGCTATCCAGCTCCTGAGCTGTCGGCCAGGCATAGCCGAGCCGGAAATAGGTGTCGGGCATTTCGAACCAGTGGCCTGGACCGACATAGGTGCCGTGCTCCTGGAGCAGCCGTCGGTAGAATGCGTCGGTTCCGCCCGGCGGCTCCGCAGTCATCCTCGGGAAGCAGACGACGCCGCCCGTCGGCTTCACCCATTCCAGCAGGTCCTCCCCTCGAGCCATTCGGCGATGCGGTCGAGGCGGCGGCGCCATTCGGCGAGCGTGCGAGTGAGAAAGGCGCGCTTCTGGCGGAGGATGCCCTCCGCAACCCATTCGTTGATCACGCTGCCGCAGATGCTGATCTGCTCCTTCGCGGCCAGGAATAGTTCCTGGAGCGCGGGGTCGGAATTGATGATCCAGCCGACCCGGATGCCCGGTGCGCCGAAGGCCTTGGATAGGGATGACACGCTGATGACGTGGCTGCCGAGGCTGGCGGCGATCGGGAGCGGTGTCGCCAGCGACAGGTCGCGGTAGGTCTCATCGACCAATAGCAAGACTCCGTGCCTGGCGGTGATCTCGACAATCCGCCGAAGCTCCGCCTCGGCGATGCTGGTGCCGGTCGGATTGTGCGGGCAGGTGATGCTGACGAGCTTGGTCGATGGCGTGATCGCCTGTTCGATCCGGTCGGGATCGAGTGCGAATCCATCCTCGAAGGCGAGGTCGATCAGCGCGATGCCGCAGCCGATGGCTCGCGGGGTCTCTAGGTTCGTCGCATAATTGGGACGCACAACGACCAGGTGATCGTCCTTTCCCAATACGGCCGTCGCAACGATGAAGAGGGCCCCTGCCGCGCCGCCGCAGATGAGGACATCATTGATGCCCAGCGACGGGTCGACCGACGCGATCAGCTCGCGCAGTCCGGGACTTCCGCGATGTTCGCCGTAGAGCAAAGTGAGGTCGGGTATCTCCAGCCCGAAGCTGGCCAGCGATTGGTCGGCGATCGAGCTTTCCGACAGGTTGAAGCGGATGTTGCCGTAGCCGTACTCTTCCGGGGATTCGACCTCGATCGGCATCCGGCTGTAGCGCATGGCCGGACTCATGAACCTTCGAGCGCTTCCCGCCGCATCTCCGCTTCATTGGTGAATTCGGATTCGGTTTCCTCGCCATCGACGACCGGCGCGCGAACGCATTCACCGTAGATGCCGCGCGCCTTATCGAGAAGTTCCGCCATCTCGCTTTCCGGCAAGGGCATGCCGTTCTTCTTCAGCCGAACGAGCACCAGCTTCGATTTTGAGGCGAGCTTTGCGTTCACCCGGCGAAGAGACGCGGCCGTGCGCTGAAACTGGTGCAGATCTTCCCTCGACAAGTCGCCCGAGATCGGAAGGCCCTCCTGCAATTCGGTGACCAGTTCGCTTTCGAGCTGGCTCCACTGGGTCATGATGGGGAAAAGGCGATAGGGCTCCGACCAGTCGACCAGCCGGGCGGGGTCCATGTGGCTCGCGACGTCGGAAGCGAGCAGCGCCTTCCAGGCTTCGGTGTCCCAGGTTCTGAAGGGCGGGGCGTAGGCATGAGCGAGCTTGCGGAGCTCGGGTGCCGAAGCCGTTTCCGCAGACTCGTGAATTCTCGAGATACTGCTGTCGAGGCATTTGGCGATCGCAACTCGGACGAACGCTTGCGGGCCATTGTCCGCGAGCAGCTCCAGCTTCATCTCCTCTTCGGCGTTCGTGACCTTCTCGCGCCAGCGATAGCCGTCGACGAGACTTTCGCCGATGAGCGCGATGCTGACGCCCAGCACGATGACCAGGATCTCGCGCGGGAGTTCCTTTATGCTTTGGATCGCCTTCGGCGGATGGAAATCCATCAACGTCCCCTGCCTACGAGAACAGATGCGAAGCATGCTGCGACAGCTCGTGCTCCACATCAACCGTAACGATACGCGGCGCGTTCGCATCGCAATTTCGGTCGTACGTCGAGTTTGCGTGGCACGCGCCGGAAGTAAGGCATACCCTCAAGTTCGTTTGAGGGGAGACGAATTGCTTGCGTACCGCCTCGCTATGATCGCCATGGCGTTTGCCGTCCCGACGGCAACGGCGCGGGAGGTCACATCGGCGGAGCCGGCCAAGGTCGGCAAGCCGCGCCCGGTTCCTGCGGACGTCGCGCCGAACGTGCTTCCGTTGCCGCCTGCGAAGTACGATCCGACGCTGGCCATCGAGGGGCAGGATCTCAAGGCGCGCAAAACGGAGACGCGGCTTAGCGTGCAGGTCTTCGTGAACAGCCGGGGTCCCTACAATTTCATCGTCGACAGCGGAGCAGATACTTCGGTGGTTGGGCTGCGCATCGCCAACAATCTTCAACTTCCACTCGGCGAACCGGCCATCCTCAACGCCATGACGTCGCGCAATATCGTCGACCGGGTGAAGGTGGAGCAGCTCACGCTTGGAACGACGACCTTCAACAATCTGCTGCTACCGGCGCTCGCCGAGAGCGACCTTGGCGGCGATGGAATGATCGGCATCGATGCTCTGAACGAGCAGCGGCTGATGATGGACTTCGAAAAGAAGATGATCAAGGTCGAGGACGCGCGGATTCCGTGGAAGCGAATCCCCGGCGAAATCGTCGTCGTCGCGCGAAGGCAGCGCGGCCAGCTGATCCTGACCCAAGTCCGCGCGGCCGGCCTTCCGCTCGATGCCGTGATCGACACCGGGTCCGAAATCACGATCGGCAACCTCGCGCTGCGCGACAAGCTGATCAAGCGCAACCGTGGAAAGTTCGTCACTGTTCCAGTGACCGGCGTCACCGGGGAGGTCGCCAAGCTTCAGATCGCGAAGATCGCGGAGCTTCGGCTCGGGCCGGTCGTGCTCCACGACGTCCCGATGGCCTTTGCCGACGTTCCGCCGTTCAAGGTGTTCGGGCTGCAGAATCAGCCGGCGCTTCTGCTCGGAACGGACCTGCTGGAATCGTTTCGACGCATTTCGCTCGACTTTCGTGCCCGAAAGGTCCGCTTCCAGCTCAGGAAATGCACCAGCCAGGGCATCATGATCCGAACATCGCCAGACAGCTTCACCCGCATCTCATCGACTGGCGGCGCCGATGTCTGTGGGCGATAGTTACAGTTGAGGGGGGCGACATGAAGAAGTCGACGCGGGCATTGGTGGGGCTAGTCGTAATCGATGCCGTGATCATTCTCGGCGCGGCATGGATGATCTGGCAGACCAAATCCGGCGCCTGGCGTGCTCCTGACGAAGCTGCGGCCATATCCGCAATTACGACGACGGCCGGCGGAGCGATCGGCATCGTGACCGTGCTGCTGCTCATGGCGTCGTGGATGCACCGCAAGCGGGGCAATTAGAAACTCCGAGGCTGCTGCCTGACACGAAAATGAAACGAGATTGGGGCCGCACCTCCTGACCGGCGCGGCCCTACTGCCTTAGCAGTTGCAGGTCTTGCAGGTGCAGGGGCTGCAATGACATCCGCTCTTCTGGTCAGCTACCGCCTTGTCGTTGGTCTTTTTCATCGAGATTCTCCTCTTGCCCGTCATGGGGCTCATCACATATGGCATCCGTACCATGGTACGGAATCAAGCGAATAATTCGGACACGATCGGCGGGCTTGCGAAAGCGGCCGGAGTGGGCGTCGAAACGGTGCGCTATTATCAGCGCCGCGGGTTGCTGGCGGAGCCGCCAAAGCCGCACGGGGAGATCCGCCGCTACAGCGATGAAGACGTCAGGCGGCTTCAGTTCATCCGTTCGGCTCAGGCGGCGGGCTTCACTCTTGCGGAAATTGCCGAGCTGCTCGAGCTTAGTGAATCGGACGACAGGACCCGGATTCGCGCGCTGGCGACGGCCCGCGTGGCGGCGCTGGATGCGAAGATCGCCGAACTAAGCGATGCGCGGACAGCGCTGTCGGGTCTCGCAACCGCCTGCCAGAACAAGCGCGGCGGAGCTTGCCCGATCCTCTCGGCGTTCGACCGCGCATAACGAAAGGGCGCCGCCTTCCGGCGACGCCCTCTCCTGCTTTCCCCACTCTGGTTAGAACTGAGGCTCTGGTTGCTTCTGGTGGCTCGGGGCGCCGCTGAACATGAAGTTCTTGGACTGCGGCGCTTCCGCCCGAGGCAGCGTGGCCGGCCCAGCCGGAACGTTTCCGTTCAGCCGTTCGCGCCGATCCAGCTCACCTGCGATTTTCAGGCGCTTGCGGAGCGATAGCGAAGGGTTCTCGGGCGTCGGGCCCGCATAGGCGGCCTGAACGTGACGGCCAAACTTCGAGGTGTCGAAATCGTCCGACACTTCGGTGGTCGCGATGACCGGCGCCGCTTTGGGCTCAACAATGGGCGGATCCCAAACAGGCTCCGGCTCCTGCGCAACGTCGGCCTCCACCGCGCGCTCCTCGGTCCAGCTCTGCTCGAACTCTTCCTCGTCTTCACGGCGCTTGCGACGACGAACCGCCATCCCTGCGCCGGCAAGAGCCAGGATCACTGCACCGGCGCCGCCGGCGAGCGGGACGGCTTCGTCCAGGTTCGGCTTGTCGGCCGCTGTCGCATCGGCGACCTGAGCGCTCGGTTCGGCGACCGGCTCGGGCGCCGGAGCGGCGGGAACTGGAGCAGCCGCAATCTCGGCGGGCTCATCGACAGCGGTCACCGCCGGCGTCCTGACCGACGAGACCCTCGTCGAGGGCGCTGGCTTGGGCGCCGACTTCTTCGCTACCGTCTTCGCCGGAGCCGCTTCGGTAGGTTCAGCGGTCGAGGCCGCAGACTCGGTGTCGCTCGTGGTCACCTCAGGCTCCGCCGCCGGAGCGAGTGGATCCACAGTCGTCACCGGCTCGGTTGTCGTCGGGGCCGTCGTCGTGACCGTCGGCGTTTCGATGACTGGCGCCTCGGTGGCCGGAGCCTCCTGCGCAGCCACTTGGGTTGCAGAAAGGGCAAGGACCGCGGCAATCGCGGTGGTGCCCAGGCGATACGTCTTGCGTGTACTCATCATGCCAGACCAACCCGCAGTCCGGCTGTTTCGACGAACCGTTTCCGATGAGTTGAACTGTAACGGCGACGAATCGAAAAACGTCTACATTTTCCGATAGTTAACTGAGTTCCATTCATTGCGGGCTGGTAACCAGCCGCCACCCTACTCGCCGTTAGAGGTCTCGGCCGAGTTTGCCTCACCGGTCTCGTTCAGCTGGTTGAGCTGATTGCCAAGCGTGTCCGTCGCGCCGGTCGCTCCGGAAGCATTGGACGGTTCCGCTGCCGATGCTTCGGCGGTGGACTCGGCGCCCGCCGAGTTGTCCTGACCGCTCTGGCTGCAGGCCGCGAGTGCGGCGAATCCGACAGCAGCGCCGATCCTCATGGTGAGCCTCATCGCGCGTTTCCTCTTTGAATTGGTAACGAGCGGCAGAAGCGCTCGAGGGGCGGGCCGGGTTCCCTTACAACGAAGGGAAGCTCTGCTTCAGGCCGTCGATGATGAATTGCGCGGCCAAAGCGGCGAGAATGACTCCGAGGATGCGGGTAATCATCGCCTCCAGCTTCTCACCGATCAGCCGCATGATCGAGCCGGCGGCCAGAAGCGCCAGCAGCGTCAGGACCATGACACCCGTGATCGCGGCGAGGACCGCGAGGACCTCCACCGTGCCTTCGGTGCGAGAAACCCACAGCATCGCGCTCGCGATCGAGCCTGGTCCGGCGATCATCGGGATGGCCATCGGGAAGACCGAGATGTCCTCGGCCTCGGGCGTCCCCTCGATCGATTGCGCGCGGGACGAACGGCGCTCGGTCCGGCGTTCGAAGACCATGTCGAGCGCGATCATGAACAGCATCACGCCGCCAGCGATCCGAAAACTCGCTAGGCTGATGCCGAGCGCATTGAGCATCGGTCGCCCGAGGAGGGCGAAGAACATCAGGATCGACCAGGCGATCAGCGAGGAGCGGATCGCCATGGATCGGCGGAATGCGGGATCGTCCCCGCGCGTCAGGCTGGCGAAGATCGGGGCACAGCCGGGCGGGTCGATGATGACCAGGAAGGTGATCAGCGCATGGCCGAAGACCTCCATCATTCGGAGGGGGCGCTCACGTGCTGGTCGAGGATCGTGCGATAATCGCGCCCATTCCAGATCTTGGCTTCGAAGCGGCGCTCACCGCTTGCAGCGACGCGCCATTCGTAAATGAGAGTGCCGTCCGCCGACCGGCCCTGGCCGGCATCTGCGGGCGGCTTGCCAGCAATGCGCGCGGTGGGCTTCACCTCTTCGCGATATTCTCCCGGAATTTTCTCGCGGCCGGTGCAACTCGCGCGCTCGACCTTGGGCTGTTTCGGAAGCGGCATCGGCTTGGCCAGGCTGTCGCCGCCGTCATAGGTCCATTTCCAGCCCTTGCCGTCGCGCATCCAGACAGTCGTGAAGTAGCCGTGGGATTTCCCGGAAGCGGAGGTCCACGGCCCGCGATTGATCGCGGTTCGGCCGTCGCAGGAGACCCAGCTGTCGGACGGTCCCCAGCCGATGGCCTTGGGCGGGTCCTTGAGCGGTGCGAGGAATTCCGATGCCCAAACCGCCTGCGGGTTGAACATGACGGCGGTATCATCGGCGTATTTGCGAAACGCCGTCCACTGACCGAGCTTCTGCGCGTCGGCGGCGAAGGCTCGTTCGGCATCGACGGCGGTGACCGACGCGGCTGCAAGCAGGAGTCCAAGCATTACAAACCCTCCGGATCGGGCAGGCCCTCGCGGCGATGAGCCGCGACAACCGTGTTGCGAAGCAGACAGGCGATGGTCATCGGACCGACACCGCCCGGAACCGGTGTAATGGCTCCCGCCACTTCAGCCGCTTCGCCGTAAGCAACGTCTCCCAACAGCTTGCGGGTCCCATCCGGCTGTTCGACGCGCTCCTGGCCGACATCGATGACGATGGCTCCCGGCTTCAGCCAGCTGCCGCGAATGAGTTCGGGACGGCCGACGGCGGCGACGACGATGTCGTTGCGACGGACTACGCCGGGCAGATCCCTCGTGCGCGAATGCGCGACCGTCACTGTGCAATTTGCCTGCAGCAGGAGCTGCGCCATCGGCTTACCGACAATATTCGAGCGGCCGACGACCACCGCGTCCATTCCGCTGAGATCGCCGAGCTCGCCCTGAAGGAGCTTGAGGCATCCGAGCGGCGTGCACGGGACCAATGCGTCAAGGCCGATCGAGAGACGACCGACGTTGACCGGATGGAATCCGTCGACGTCCTTGGAGGGGTCGACGCGCGTCAGGACGGCCTGCTCGTCGACATGCTTCGGCAGGGGAAGCTGGACGAGGATGCCGTCGACCGTCGCATCCGCATTCAATTGGTCGATGAGGCCGATGAGATCGGCTTGCGAAGTCTCGGCAGGAATGCGGTGCTCGAAGCTTTCCATCCCGGCTTCAAGCGTGGCCTTGATCTTGGAGCGAACATAAGCGGCGCTTGGCGGGTGCTCGCCGACCAGCACAACCGCCAGGCCGGGTGCGCGGCTCCGGGTTTCGCGAAATCGTGCGGCGACCTGGCCGACCCGTTGCCGGAGGTCCGCCGCTGCGGCCTTTCCGTCAATGATCCGTGCGGTCATGCGCCCGCGTTGATCAGGTCCACCGCGACACCGCTCAGCAGCATGCGCAGGATCTGGATAACGAGCAGCAGCACGAGCGGCGAGAAGTCGATCCCGCCGAAGTCGGGCATCACCCGCTTGATCGGGCGATAGAGCGGCTCGGTAATCCGCTCGAGCGCTCCGACGAACGCGCGAAGGCCCTGCGAGCTGGTGTTGAGCACGTTGAAAGCGATCAGCCAGCTCAGGATGACCTGGATGATGACGATCCAGCCGAGCACCCGCAGCAGCAGGTCGGCGATCTGAAAGAGGGCGAGCACCATGGCTGGGGCTTAGCCGCAGGTCAGCCGGGCCGCAATCTACGGCGCAAAGCGGTTCGGAAGCGCCTCGGCGAGAATGACAGAGAAGTCGCCGGCGGGGTCGCTCCATTCGGCGAGGGGCGTCCATCCCCGGCAAGGAGGAGCACACGGGAGCCCGAGGGCCATATTTGTGGCTGTTCTCGGTGTGGATCGACGATCCTTCGGCAAAGGAGAAGGACTGCCCGCCAACGGTGAAGGTGACATCGCGAACCGCAACCAGATGCATTTCGATCCGGGAGAGGATGTCGTTCCAGCGCGCTTCGTGCCGGAACGCGTCGATCGGAATGTCGCCGTCCAGCTCCCGGTTGATGCGCTCGAGCAGGTTGAGATTGAAGGCGGCGGTCACACCCGTCGGATCGTCGTACGCTGCAATCAGACGCTCGACCGGCTTGACCTTGTCCATGCCGATGAGGAGCTGGGAGCTGCAGCCGAGCAAATCGCGGAAGCTGCGGAGCAGGTCCGTTGCGGTGCGCGGAACGAAGTTGCCGATCGTCGAGCCCGGGAAGAAGCCGAGCTTAGGATGGCTTGCGATGCTGTCCGGTAGGTCGAAGGGGCGCGCAAAGTCGGCAATCACGGGCTCGACCGCGATGGACGGGAAACGCTCCGCAACCTCCGCTGCGCTGTCGCGAAGATAGTCACCGGAAATGTCGACCGGGATGTAGGCGACGGGCTTCACCGCATCGAGCAAGAGCGGTGTCTTGGTCGCCGAGCCGGCGCCGAATTCGACCACTGCAGAGTTCGGGCGAACGCGCTCTGCGATTTCGGGCAGGACGCGCTCCAAGAGTGCGGTCTCCGTCCGCGTCGGATAATAATCGGGGAGACGGGTGATTTCGTCGAACAGCTCAGACCCACGCCGGTCGTAGAGCCAGCGGGCCGGCACCGCCGGGATCGGTGCGGACAGGCCAGCCAGGACATCGTCGCGGAAAGCGGGATCGGTCGCCTCAATTGTCTTTAGCAAGCCTCAACCCCGTGAACTGCCAGCGCGCGCTGGCGGAAAGAAATTGCGATAGGAGGCGCGGCTGTGCCCGCGTGGCGTGGCGCAACTGGCGCCCTTCAGGACGAATTGTCCGCACATGAATTTGCCGTTGTACTCGCCGACCGCGCCCTCGGCGGGAGCAAAGCCGGGAAAGGCGAGATAGGCGCTGCCTGACCATTCCCATGCGTCACCGAAAATGTCGCCGCCGGGCGTTGGCAGGACGGCCCCGGCGTCGTCCAGCTGGTTACCGAGGAATGGATCGGCGCCAGCGGCGAAATCCTCCCATTCGGCCTCGGTCGGGAGCCTGGCGCCGGCCCAGCGAGCGAAGGCGTCGGCTTCGAAGAAGCTCACATGCGCAACGGGCGCGGCCAAATCGATCTCGCGGCGGCCGGCGAGCGTGAATTCACTCCCGTCGTCATGCCAGTACAGCGGAGCGCGGATGCCCTCACGCTGAACCCAGTCCCAACCTTCGCTGAGCCAGAGAGAGGGGGTCGAATATCCACCGCCGACAATGAAGTCCGCCCATTCGCCGTTGGTCACCTTTCGGCTGGCAATGGCGTGGCCTTGCAGGAAGACCCGGTGGCGTGGCCCTTCACTGTCAAAGGCAAAGCCCGAGCCGGTTGCGCCGATTTCGACGATTCCGGAGCGTCCGGGATGGAAGCTTAGAGGCTCGACCGCGTGGCACGCCGCCGGGTCGAGCTTCGCATAAGCAGGCTCAAGCGGGTTCTCGGCAAAGGTCGCGAGGATGTCGGTCAGCAGGAGCTCCTGATGCTGCTGCTCATGATTGATACCGAGCTCAACCAGCTCCAGTGCCTGAGTCGATAGGGTTGGAAATGCCTTTTCGAGTGCTTGATCGACGCTGGCGCGCCAATCGCGGATTTGATCGAGAGTCGGCCGGCTCAGCATTCCCCGCTTGGGCCGCGCATGGCGCTCGCCCTCGGCATTGTAATAGCTATTGAACAGGTACGCGAAGCGCTCATCATGGGCCTGATAGCCGGGCACATGGTCGCGAAGGATGAAGGTCTCGAAGAACCATGTTGTATGGGCGAGATGCCACTTGGCCGGAGACGCATCAGGGAAAGGCTGAACCGTCGCGTCGGCGTCGGAGAGGGGTAAGGCGAGGTCCAGGCTCAGCGCACGCGTGGCGCGCAGGCGATTGGCCAGCTCGTCCGGCCGGCCGGTGCCGTCAAGGATCGGCGCTGTGCTCACTTGGCTTGGTCGACTCCCAAATACCTCTCTTGCTTTAGCAGCTTTGCAAGGTGAGCGGCATTGGACGCAAGCATGGCCGCGCCCTGCCGAACGGCATCCGGGACGTTGGGGAGATCCTTGAAATCGGTCTTCTGCATCGCTTCGCCGACCCAATAGTTCGATGCCGAGGCGGGAATGGTCCAACCCACGTCATTGAGCGCCTGGAAGAGCCCGGCAGTAGTCGCATGGGTCCCGTCCTCATTGCCGACGATGGCGGCGACAGCGACCTTCCCGAAACTCGGCGTGCGTCCATTCTCGTCGGTTTCGCTGAGAAAGGCGTCCATCCGCTCGAGCACCTGCTTGGCAAGGCTCGACATTTGTCCCAGCCATATTGGCGTTCCGAATATCAGGATGTCGTGGTCCAGAATCCGTCGGCGGACGTCGGGCCAGGCGTCGCCACTCCCTTCGTCGGAGGTCACCCCGGGTCGAACATCGTGGTCCGCGATCCGGATCGTTTCGCCGAGCGTGACGTCATGTTTGCCCAGCTCGGTCCCAAGCAGCCGGATCATGGCGTCGGTCGAACTGGGCTCCGCCGAGCTGCGCTTGAGGCTGCAATTGATGGCGATGGCCTTGACCGACAACGAAAACTCCGAGTCTCTGGAGGTGAAGACAGAACGTCACCTGCCTCGGAAAGTGCCTTACCGACTTTGGTCTAGGTGCGAGTGGCGCCCGGCTTCCAGAGCACGTCCCCGCCACTGATCCTGGCGAGATAGCGACACGCGACGAACAGGTGGTCCGAAAGGCGATTGAGATAAATAAGGGCGAGCGGGTTCAGCAAATGCCGCTGCGACGCCTCGACCGCGCTGCGCTCGGCACGGCGAGCGATCGCACGCGCGAGGTGCAACGGGGCAGACCCACCCTGCCCGCCGGGGAGGATGAAGCTTCGCAAAGGATCGAGATCCTCGTTCATCAGGTCGATTTCCGATTCCAGCCGATCGATCTGCGACTGGACGACGCGCAGGGTCATTTCCCCAGGTGTGAAATCCGCGCCGGGAGTGGCCAGATCGGCCCCGAGATCGAACAGTTCGTTCTGAATGCGGCCGAGCATCGTCGTGACTGCGGTGTCCTTAATGGACTGGAGAGCGACCCCGATCGCGCTGTTCGTTTCGTCGACGTCTCCGATCGCCTGCGCGAGCGGGTCGTCCTTACGGATACGCGAGCCGTCGACAAGCCCGGTTTCTCCGGCATCGCCAGTCCTGGTGTAGATCTTGTTGAGCTTGACCACTCAGCCGCGCGAGGCGCCGGCGGCGGCCAGGATCAGGACAACGAGGATGATCGCGATCGCCTGGAACAGCACGCGCTTGCGCATGTAGTCCTGCTGCCGCTCACCGCTGATGTCCTTGCCGGAGGCCATGGCCATGACGCCGCGGACGAGGACGTAGGCGGTTGCGCCCATCGCGATGATCAGCAGAATGACGAGGATGATGCTCATGGGTGGGATTTAGGCTTCCGAGAATGCGAAACCAAGGGGAAGCTGGCCTTTAGCCAGTAAGGCGGCGAGCTCTTTTCCGCCCATGCCCGAAGTCCGCATCGCCAAGAGGGTCGGTGCCTGGTCGCGCTTGGCCAAGCGCCGGCCGCCCTGGTGAGTGACGAGCGGATGATGGAGATAGGTCGGCTCCGGCAATCCAAGCAAGGTCTGAAGCAAGCGCTGGACCGGCGTGGAGGACCTGAGATCGGCACCACGGACGACCAGTGAAACCCCGCTGGCGGCATCGTCCACGACGCAGGCGAGATGATAGCTCGCGGGAGCATCCTTCCTCGCGAGAATGACGTCGTCGACTTCGGCAATGGCGGAGGTGAAGCGCTGCCCGCCGTCTTCGCGCCAGGATGGGGCCCGCCGATCCGGATCGCTTCCGCAGACCTGAGCCGCCAGCTGTGAGGCGTGGTCGCTCTGCGGTCCGGATCGTCGGGAGTGACCGGCACGTGCCGGGATACGCTGCGTGAGCGTCCCCATGCGGGGCAGTCAGCGACTGCGCGATGTCGGCCCGGGTGCAGAAGCAGGCATAAACCAGACCAAGCTCCCGCAGATGGTCGAGCGCGGTTCGATAGGCTTCTGTCCGGCCGGACTGGAAGATCACCGGTTCCGACCAATCGAGACCGAGCCATGCCATGTCCTCGAAGATGCCGTCGACGAACTCGGGCCGGCCGCGTCCCTGGTCCAGATCCTCGATCCGGAGAAGAAAGCGATCACCTTTGTCGCGACCGAGAACTGCACTGAACGCGTGGCCGAGGTGGAGCCGTCCAGTCGGCGACGGTGCGAACCGCGTCACAATCATTTCGAGTGTGACTCAAAGGACTCTTGACGGCGATTCAGCAATCTTCGATTCTTCATGCTGTCACATCGGGTTGGCATCCGGTGGGCAACAAGGGAAGACGGGCCCGACGCGACCCATCTCCACCTTGAGTGCGACGGGGCCGGAGACTTGTTCGTTGCGGGCGGACAGGAAAGGCCATTGCCCGCGTCATGTATCACCCCGACATCATTCGCCATCCCGAAAGCTGCCCGGCGCTGGTCCTCAACGCCGACTATACGCCGCTATCTTATTATCCGCTGAGCCTGTGGCCGTGGCAGACGGCAATCAAGGCCATGTTCCTGGAGCGTGTGGACGTCGTCGCTCACTACGACCGCGAGGTGCACAGCCCGAGCATGGCGTTGAAGCTTCCGTCGGTGATCGCGCTACGGCAGTTCGTTCGGCCCAGCGAGTATCCGGCCTTCACGAGATTCAACCTGTTCCTCCGGGACAAGTTCAGCTGCGTCTATTGCGGTTCTCGCAAGGAGCTGACGTTCGACCATGTCGTGCCGCGCGCACAAGGCGGGCGGACCACCTGGGAAAATGTCGCGACCGCCTGTGCCCGTGCAACCTTCGCAAAGGCGGGCGCACGCCGCGGCAGGCCGGGATGCACATCGAGCTGGAGCCGATCCGGCCCACCAGCTGGCAGCTGCAGGATCACGGTCGCAGCTTCCCGCCGAACTACCTGCACCAGAGCTGGCGCGACTATCTCTACTGGGACATCGAACTGGAGCCATGAGGCGTTGGGCGGGGCGTTAACCATTTTCCGGTAACCCCGGTCTCATGGAATTTGAGTTTCCGATTGAGGACGAAGCATCGCGTGCGGCTGCCCCGCGCGTCCTCATCGTGCAGCCGAAGAGCGCGTACCTCGGCGTCCTGGCGCGACGGATTTCGGAAGGTGGCTATCGCGTCGCCACGGCCGAGACCGTCAGCGCGGCCATTGTCGAGCTTCACCGGCTGCCTGTCGACCTGATCCTGTCCGAGCTCCGGATGCCGCAAGTCAGCGGACTGGAGCTGGTGCAAATGGTTCGCGACGATCCCGTTCATCGCGATGTCCCGATCTTCCTCTTGACCGGAAAGCATGACGCGGAGGGCGCAGTGCTCGCCTACCGGAGCGGAGCCGACACCGTCATTGCCAAGCCTTTCCACTTTGAAGTCCTGATCGCTCGGATCGGACGCGAAATCGAACGGTCCCGCGTGCTTGCCAGGTTACAGAGCGACAATGCGACGCTCGACGCACGCGTCGTCGGCCGGGCCATTGAGCTCGGAGAGATGCGCCAACGCTGGCTTGAGACTGAAGCCGAGCTCCGCCGCCTGCAGGCCCTCGTCGAGCCGTCGGAAAACTAAGCCCGGTCCAGATACTCGCGGATCTTGGGGCTGATGTCGTCGCGCTCCAAGGCCAGCGCCAGGTTCGCGATCACATAGCCCGCCTTGTCGCCGCAATCGTGTCGAACGGCGTCGACCTTGATGGCGTGGAATGGCTGCTTGCCGATCAGTTGGGCCATCGCATCGGTCAGCTGGATTTCACCGCCCGCGCCGACATCCCCACGGTCGAGGATACGCATGACGTCGGGTTGCAGGATGTAGCGCCCGATGACTGCGAGGTTGGATGGAGCCTCTTCGGGTTTCGGCTTTTCGACGAGACCGAGCACCTCGGTGACGGCTCCATCGGTCTTTCCAGGCGTAATAACGCCATAGCTGCCCGTCCGGTCCTGCGGCACCTCTTCGGTGGCGAGCATGTTGCCGCCGACCTTCTCCCAGGCCTCGACCATCTGCTTCAGCGCACCGGGCGTACCGGACATCAGATCGTCCGGGAGGAGCACCGCGAATGGTTCATTGCCAACGACTTCGCGGGCACACCAGACCGCATGACCAAGGCCGAGCGGCTGTTGCTGCCGGACGGAGACGAGCTCGCCGAAATGCACTCGCGACGGCTCCAGCGGGTCGAGGCTTTTGCCTTTCTCGCGCATCGTCGTTTCAAGCTCGAAGGCTGCATCGAAATAGTCGACCAGGGCAGACTTCCCTCGGCCGGTGACGAAAATCAGCTGCTCGATGCCCGCTTCGCGTGCCTCATCCACCGCATATTGGATCAAAGGCCGGTCGACGACGGTCAGCAATTCCTTCGGAATCGCCTTGGTCGCGGGCAGCAGGCGCGTGCCCAATCCGGCCACGGGAAACACGGCCTTTCGAACTCGATTGGTCATTGCGGTGTCGCTGGTCCTGTCTGGTTGGTGTCCTGGTCCGCGCCGGCAGGAGCTGCAGGTGCCGCTCCCCCGCCAGCAGGTGGAAGGTCGAACGGGTCGACCTGCCGCGGTTGCGATTTCTTGATCAGCTCATCGACGCGCTGGGGATCGGCGATGGCCGGCCTGGTCAGCAAATCGTCGGCCGTCGGTGTGGTTTGCGCCATCAGCGGCTTCACCGGTAGCGGCTTCCCCTGCGCCGGGGAGAGCGGCGACACGCGACCACAGGCGCCAAGCGCCACGATCGCCACCAAGACTGCGAGACGTCGAAGCATGATTTCCGCCTAGCCGCTGATCCCTGCGAGCGCCAGACGCTCGAAGGCCGTGGCGGTTGCGGGGACGGCGCCGAATTCCTATCCGCACGGGATGCGAGCCCTGCTTCCACTCTTTGCCATCGCTTTAGTCCTGCCTGCCTGCGGACAGCAGCAGGATGCCGCCAATAACGATGCGGCGGACGACGCCATCGGAATTCCGGTGAAGGGTGTCGATCGCGGCCAAAAGGGGCAGCCCGCACCGGATGCGAAGTTCCTTGATCCCGACGGCGGTGAAATTTCGCTGGCCGATTTCAAGGGCACTCCAGTCCTCGTCAACCTGTGGGCGACCTGGTGCGCACCGTGCGTCAAGGAACTGCCGACGATCAACGCGATCACTCGCGAGCATGACAAGGATGGGACTCTTGGCGTCATTGCCGTCAGCCAGGATATGGGCGAGCAAGGCTCGGTCGAGGCTTTCCTTGCCAAGCTGAAGGTCGACGACCTTGGCGCCTATCACGATCCAAAGATGGCACTTTCCGGCGCGCTGAACGCGCAGGTCCTGCCGACCACGATCCTGTACGACGCGGACGGAAAGGAAGTCTGGCGTTACGTCGGCGACCTCGACTGGACCAGCGACGAGGCTAGGAAGCTGCTCGCCGAGGTTCCGGCCGCCGGAAAAGGTTGAGGAGCCGCCCGTCGATGGCCGCCAGGCCCAAGGCGATGAAGCCGAGACCGGCGAAATCGCGCGGTTCGATCACTTCACCCAGGATCAGCGCGCCCATGACGATCGCGACGGGCGGAACCAGCAGGGTGACCAGTAGCGCATTGGTCGCGCCAGCCGAATCGATCAGGCGGAAATAGAGGATGTAGGCGTAAGCGCTGCAGATCACGGCCAGTACGGCGATTGCTGCGAGGGCATTGAGGGGCGGGATGGCTTGCACCCAAGGGCGATCGAAGATCAGTGCCACGGGCAGCATGACGATGGCGCTGGCGGTCAGCTGACCGGTTGTGACGGATAGGGGCGAGACGCCCTGCCGCTTGAAGCGGCGCGCCCAAACACCAGCCAGCGCATAGAGCAGCGCTGCCGTCACACATGCGAGCTGGGCAAGGACGTTGTTGCCGATCGAGCCGAGCAGGTCCGGGCCGATCATCAGTGCGACGCCCCAAAGCCAAGCAAGACGCCGGCAATCTTCCGCGGGTCATGCGCTCGTCTTGCGTGAAAACGTGGGCGACGATGACGCCCCAGATCGGCGTGGTGGCATTAAGGATCGAGGCGAGCCCACTGGCGATGTGGGTTTGCCCCCAGCCGAACAGGACGAACGGAATGACATTGTTGAGTAGTGCCAGGAGAATCATCGAACCCCAGACCGATTTCGGGAGGCCGGCCGGTTCCCTGCGCCAGGCAAGATAACCCCAAAGCGCGGCTGCCGCGATCGTGACACGCAGCCAGACGTAAGTGAGCGGCGGCACCGAATGCACGGCGACGTGGATGCAGAAGAATGCGCTTCCCAGATGACCGCGAGGCCGATCAGGGTCATCCAGTCGCTACGATTCATGACGCTGCGGATCATCGGCTGATCATGCGATCCAGCCTGCTCCGCAGCTTCCCGGAGCTTGCTCTCAAACGCTTCCTGATCGAGCTTCGTCATCTCCGGATTCTGACTGACGCCGGGCCGGGCCGCCAACAAAAGGGCGGTTTCAGATCATAAGCTCAGCTTATCAGTCGCGGAGAAGCTCGTTGATGCTGGTCTTCGACCGCGTGCGCTCATCGACGCGCTTCACGATCACCGCGCAGGCCAGCGAGGGACCGCCGTCCTTGCCGGGCAAGGCGCCGGGTACCACAACCGAGTAGGCGGGAACGCGGCCGTAGACGACCTCGCCCGAAGCGCGATCGACGACTTTCGTCGAAGCGCCGAGGAACACGCCCATCGACAGCACTGCCCCTGTTCGACGATCACGCCTTCTGCGACCTCGGAGCGAGCGCCGATGAAGCAGTCGTCCTCGATGATAACGGGCCCGGCCTGTAGAGGCTCGAGCACCCCGCCAATCCCGCGCCGCCGGAAATGTGGACGTTCTTGCCGATCTGAGCGCAGCTTCCGACCGTCGCCCAGGTGTCGACCATCGTGCCTTCGCCTACGCGCGCGCCGATGTTCACGAAGCTTGGCATCAACACGGCGCCCGGTGCGATGTAGGCGCCACGGCGGACAATGCTCCCGGGCACCGCACGGAACGCCGCGGCTTCAAAATCCTTGTCGCTCCAGCCGACGAACTTCGACGGAACCTTGTCCACCAGTTCGAGCCGCCGGGTCCGCCCGCAATATGCTCCATCGGATTGAGCCGAAAGGAAAGCAGGACGGCCTTTTTCAGCCACTGATTGACGACCCATTCGCCATCGACCTTCTCGGCGATCCTGCGGTCCCCGCTGTCGAGCGCGGCGATGGCGCCGTCGACCGCCGAGCGAATCTCGCCCTTCGTATCCGGTCCGACCGAATTGCGGTCTTCCCAGGCGGCGTCGATTGTCTGCTGCAGGCTGTCGCTCATCGATCGTCCTTCAAGATACTTTCGAGCCATTCGCCGACGTCTGTCACCCGAACGTCGACGATTGCGTCGTCATAACCGTGGTTGCCGCGCTCCGACCCATTGTCCACCCAGACTGTCGTCATTCCGAGCGATTTCGCGGGGCCCAGGTTGCGAACCATGTCCTCAACCATGACCGCTTGCGTCGGGTCGATCCCGAACTGGTCGAGCAATTTTTGATAGCCGTGTAGCTCGGGCTTGGGGGTCAGGTCCGCCGCGAAGATATCGTGCAGGTGATCGACGACAGCAGCGATGCCAAGGCGGTCGAGTACCTTCCACGCATATTCGGCATTGCCATTGGTGTGGATGAACTTGCGGCCGGGCAGCCGGCTCAGCGCCGTGACAAGCCGGTCGTCCCGGGTGAGACGGTCGAGCGGGATGTCATGTACGTCGCCCATGAAATGATGGGGATCGACGTCGTGATCTCTCATCAGTCCAGCGAGCGTAGTGCCGGATCCATGGAAGTGCATCTTCTGGACCCGTCGCGCTTCGATCGCATCGACGCCGAGAAGCCTTTCGATGTAGGCGGTCATCCGCTCGTCGATCAGCTCGAACAGCTGGCTCCCGCTGGGTACAGGCAGTTGTCGAGGTCGAAGATCCAGTCGCGAATGTGGCTGAATTCGGCTGAGACGCTCGCGGGCATGGCGAGCGCCTAGCCCTTTCCGCATTCTCGCAAATGGTCAGGGCCTGGGCGGCCGCACCTCACGAACGTCGCGGTAGAGAATGGGCACCGCACAACCGTCGACCAGGCGATAGACCGCGGCATAGGATTGTGCGTCGGGAAGCTCCGTCAGCTTTCTCGGCTTGGCTGGATCGCCTTTGAGAGCCGCCGGATCTCCGGCCTGGCGACTTGTGGCATTGGCGCATTTGTCCTTGCCCAGCGGACCGGGACTGAGCGGAGACGGCGGAGTGACGACGTGGGCCGAGGCGGCTATGCCGAGCAGGGCTAGCAGAGACATGGGCGCGCTCCCTTCATCGGGGAGAATAACGCCTTTGGATCAGACGGTGAAGCTTTCGCCGCAGCCGCACGCGCCCTTCGCATTCGGATTGTCGAACACGAAGCCGGCGGCAAAGTCGTCTTCGCGCCAGTCCATGACCGATCCAACCAGGTAGAGCACCGAGGCTCCATCGACATAGAAGGTCCGCCGGGCGTCTCGATCTTCTCGTCCATCGCGCTGGCCTCGGTCACATAGTCGACCGAATAGGCTAGGCCCGAGCAGCCCGACGCGGAGTCGAAAGCTTCACGCCGATGGCGTCCGCCGGTGCACGGCTCATCAGGTCGGCGATCCGGTCGCGCGCGGAATCCGTCAGTGAGATCGCGGCCGGACGCGGGGCGCGGACTTTCGTTTCCCTATCCATTACACATACCGCTCACAGCATACCCAGTTCTAGGCGGGCCTCGTCGCTCATCTTCGATGGGTCCCATGGCGGGTCCCAGACCAGTTTCACTTCCGCATCGCGGATGCCGGGCACCGAGAGCACGCGAAGCTCGACTTCGTTCGGAAGCGACTCCGCCACCGGACAATGCGGCGTCGTCAACGTCATGGTGACGACCGCATCGCCATCCTCGCTGATCACGACGTCGTAGATGAGGCCAAGCTCGTAGATGTCGACCGGGATCTCCGGGTCGTAGATCGACTTCAGTGCGTCGATGACGTTGCTCGTGAGATCCTCGTTCGCGGGCGGTTCGTCGACTGGCTTGGTCTCGCCAGACAGGAAGCCGGTCAGATAGTCGCGCTTGCGCTCGAACGTCTCGGTAACGCGGGCGCGCGGCGGCGGCGTTACCGCTTCCACTTCTTCCGCCTCGATCTTCCGTTCCTCGTTCACCCGAAAATCCGTTTCACCTGTTCGATCCCGCACACCAGTGCCTCGATGTCCGAGCTGTCGCTGTGCGCCGCGAAGCTCGCCGAGCGGTCGCCGGAACGCCAAGGACATCCATCAGCGGCTGTGCGCAATGATGCCCGGCGCGGACGGCAACGCCCACGTCGTCCAATATGGTGGCGGTGTCGTGCGGATGCACCCCGTCGACGTTGAAACTGACGATTCCGGCGCTGTCCTCCGGTCCGTAAAGCGTTACGCCATCAATGCCGGACAGGGCCGCACGAGCCTCGGCGACCAGCGCCGATTCGTGCGCATGGATGGCCTCGAGCGAGAGACCCTCGACCCAGTCGATGGCGGCATGCAGCCCGACCGTTCCGACAATGTGCGGCGTCCCGGCCTCGAAGCGCATCGGTGCGTCGAGGAAGGTCGTTCGCTCGAAAGTGACCCGGTCGATCATCGATCCTCCGCCCTGCCAGGGCGGCAGCGCATTCAGCAGGTCGTACCGGCCCAGAGGCAGCCGATGCCGGTCGGGCCGTAAAGCTTGTGGCCGGAAAAGGCGTAGAAGTCGGCGCCGATCGAAGCGACGTCGACAGGCAGTCGAGGGACGGCCTGGCAGCCGTCCAGCAGCAGCAGGGCGCCTTTCGCGTGGGCGATCTCCGCGGCGCGCTTCGCGTCGAGGATCGAGCCGAGCACGTTTGAGACATGTGCAAACGAAATCACGCGATGCTCGTCGGTGACCATCACTTCGGCAGCGTCGAGGTCGATGCAGCCGTCGGGAGTCAGCGGCACGGCATCGACTTCATATCCGGCGAGCTGCCACGGCACGATATTGCTGTGATGCTCGAGCTGCGACAGCAGCACGCGATTCCGGCCGTCCTTCGGCAACTGGCGAGCGACAAGGTTGATCGCTTCGGTTGCGCCGCGCGTGAAGACGAGCTCGTTCGGCTGACCGCCAACCAACTTCGACGCGGCCGTGCGCGCGGCTTCGTAGCGGCCGGTCATTTCACTCGACCGCTGGTACACGCCGCGATGCACCGTGGCGTAATCGCGCGCATATGCCTCGGTAATCGCGTCGATCACTGCCTGCGGTTTTTGTGCAGTCGCTGCGCTGTCGAGATAATGCCAATCGCCGACCGCAGGAAATTGCGATCGCACGTCCAATGCGCTGTTTGGCGAAAGACGCACTGGAGCAGTCACGCGACCCTCCGCAGGGCATCCCGAGCAGCGCAGCAAATCGCTTCATGCTGCGCAGCATTTTTTACGTTGTCCCAGAGGCCCATGACGAAGCCTTCGAGCAACAGTGCGCGTGCGCTTGCGGGATCGAGACCCCGCGATTGCGCATAGAACATCTGCATCGGATCGAGTTCACCGACGCTTGCCCGTGCGCGCATTTCACGTCGTCCGCGTAGATCTCCAGCTCGGGCTTGCAGTTCGCCGTCGCGCCGCGGTCCAGCAGCATCGCCTTCACCGATTGTTCGCCGTCGGTCCGCTGCGCACCACGCGCCACCTCGACCTTGCCGAGATACGATCCCACGCCCTTGCCGCCGAGCACCGAACGAACCGTCTGGCGCGACCTCCCGCGCTCGCCGAGATGGCGCACGTTGGTGACGATTTCGTTGGTCGACTGGCCGTCTCCGATGTTCGCCGCAAACAGCTCGAAATTGGCGTCCGCTTCGAGGCTCACTTCGATTTCGACGCGACCGTAGACCGGCGCGGTGTTGAGCACGAAAATGCGTGCATCTGCACCCGCTCCCAGCGCAATCGCAAGGCGCTTCAACTGGACGTCGTCGCCGGAAGGAAGCCACACTTCTTCCGCGCTTTCGCCTGCAGCAATTGTCAGCGTGCGCGGCTCGGCGAACTGGTCCCAGACGGGCTTCAGCGCGTCGAGATCTGCGTAGCGCCATTCTTCCTGTTTGCGGGTGGGAAAGGGTGCCGTCATGCGCGCCTCTTCATCAACCGCCGCAGCTTCTTGTCGCGTCGCTTTTGCCGTTCGGGCGCAAGCAATCCGTACAGCGCGTCAAGCGCGAATGCTGCGGCAAACGCGATCGCAATCGACTTCGCAACGAAGCCCGTGTCGATGAATTGACCGAGCACGAAATGGACCAGCGCGATTGCTCCCAGGATCATCACCAGGATCGTCGTATCCGCAATCGCGCGGCCGGGATTGCCGCGCACGGACGCGACAACGATCATGAACACGATGCATCCCAGGATGATCGCGAAGCTGGTCACGCAACCGCCTCCGCATAGCCTTCGCGCTCAAGCTCGTGCGCAAGCTCGGGTCCGCCGCTGCGAACGATTTCGCCGCGATACAAAACGTGCACCTTGTCCGGCGTCACATAGTCGAGCAGCCGCTGGTAGTGCGTGATCAAAAGCACGCCCTTGTCGGGTGCGCGCATGATGCGGTTGATGCCTGCGCCGACGGCGCGAAGTGCGTCGATGTCGAGCCCGCTGTCGGTTTCGTCGAGCACCGCGAACTTCGGGTTCATGATGCCCATCTGGACCATCTCGGCGCGCTTCTTCTCGCCGCCGGAAAAGCCGACGTTGACGGGGCGCTTCAGCATCTCGACGTCCATGCCGAGCAGCGACGCCTGTTCGCGCGCAAGCTTGATGAACTCGCCGCCGGTCAGCTCGCTTTCGCCGCGCGAACGGCGCTGTGAATTGAGGCTTTCGCGCAGGAATTGCAGCGAGGAAACGCCGGGGATTTCGACCGGATATTGGAAGCCGAGAAACAGCCCGCCGCTGCACGTTTGAACGGTTCCAGCGCGAGCAAATCCTGGCCTGCAAAGGTCACGCTGCCATCGGTTACGTCGTAGCCTGGGCGCCCGCCAGGACGTAGCCGAGCGTCGACTTGCCCGATCCGTTCGGACCCATGATCGCGTGCACTTCGCCCGCCGGAACGGATAGCGAAATGCCGTTCAGGATCGGCTTGTCGGCGACGGTCGCGTGAAGGTTGGAAATCTCGAGCATATTACTTGTCGGTTCTTCCGGCCGGGCAATTCATGAGGAAGTAGCGGCGCATTGAATCCATAGTGTCCTGGCGAATGCCTTCGAGCATGCGCTGATCGTTGAGCGCGCGCTGGCGGTCCTCGATCGCCGCTTCTTCCAGCGACAGTTTCTTCTCGTCCGCGCTCTTGATCGCGCCGGCATCGCGAAGTGTGGCGCGGCGTTGAGAAAGATCGAGGCGCGCCGCTACGATCGCCTCCTGCTCTCGATACGTCTGAAGCAGGAACGCCGAGCGCCGACCAGCCTCCGCCGAGAATGCAGGATTGGCGGTGCCGCGATCGCAATGCGCGACTGCTTGGTCGAGCGCATCCAGGTCAGCGGACATCGCGGCGAGGAAGAACAGCGGCATCATTGAACAGGCTCCGCGCGATGTGGGGCATCCAAGACGTGGTTTTCCACGGCGATCAAAGTTCTCTCGACGTAGTCGGATCTTTCTGCCCGGCGGACATCGGAATTTCGTAGTGCCTTCACTGCTGCGGCTTTCGTTGAAGCCCGCGCAGTCTGACAACCTGCGATGGCGACTCTCTTGATTTCCGGAAATTTCTCTTCTGTGGCACCGCCCATCGCTTTTAACTGAGCGTTGGATTGCTCGATCAAGCAGTTGAGATAGGGCTGCATTTCCCAGAAGATTGGCTGCGGGATGGAAAGTCTCCTCGTAGTATCGACGAGTTCCACTGGATTTGGAGTGACCAAGGCTGCCACAAGAGCAAACGTCATCATCCGACACTGCCCTCTAGCGAAATCCCCAGCAATTTCTGCGCCTCAACCGCAAACTCCATCGGCAGTTGTTTCAGCACCTCGCGCGCGAACCCGTTGACGATCAGCGCGACCGCCGCTTCCTGATCGAGGCCGCGGCTCATCGCGTAGAAGAGCTGGTCTTCGCTGATCTTCGACGTCGTCGCTTCGTGCTCGATCGTTGCGGTTGGGTTCTTCACTTCGATGTATGGCACGGTGTGTGCGCCGCACTTGTCGCCGAGCAGAAGGGAATCGCACTGCGTGAAATTGCGCACGTTTTCCGCGTTCGGGAGGACCTTCACCAACCCGCGATAGGTATTGTTCGACTTGCCCGCGCTGATGCCCTTCGACACGATGGTCGAGCGCGTGTTGGCGCCGATATGCACCATCTTCGTGCCGGTGTCGGCCTGCTGGCGGTTGTTTGTCAGCGCGACGGAGTAAAACTCGCCGACACTGCCTTCGCCCTTGAGGATGCAGCTCGGATATTTCCAGGTGATCGCGCTGCCGGTCTCGACCTGGGTCCAGCTGACCTTCGACCGCGCGCCGCTGCAAAGCGCGCGCTTGGTGACGAAGTTGAAGATGCCGCCCTTGCCCTCGGCGTCTCCCGGGTACCAGTTCTGGACCGTCGAGTATTTCACCTCGGCGTCCTCGTGCGCGAAGATCTCGACCACCGCCGCATGCAGCTGGTTCTCGTCGCGCATGGGCGCAGTGCAGCCTTCGAGGTAGCTGACGTAGCTGCCCTTGTCGGCGACGATCAGGGTGCGCTCGAACTGGCCGGTATTCTCCGCGTTGATGCGGAAATAGGTCGACAGTTCCATCGGGCAGCGCACGCCCTCGGGGATGTAGACGAAGGTACCATCGGAAAAGACCGCGCTGTTGAGGCAGGCGAAGTAATTGTCGCGCTGCGGAACGACCGAGCCGAGATACCTCCTCACGAGCTCCGGATATTCGCGGATCGCCTCGCTGATGCTGAGGAAGATGACGCCCGCCTTCTTCAGCTCCTCGCGGAACGTGGTCGCGACCGAGACACTGTCGAACACCGCATCGACCGCCACGCGCGGCGCACCTTCGACGCCGGCGAGCACCTTCTGCTCTTCCAGCGGAATGCCGAGCTTCTCGTAGGTGCGGCGAATCTCCGGATCGAGCTCGTCGAGCGAGGCCAGCTTCGGCTTCTGTTTGGGCGCCGCGTAATAATAGGCGTCCTGGTAGTCGATTTCGGGGATCTCGAGCTTGGCCCAGTCGACCTCCTCCATCTCCAGCCAGGCGCGATAGGCCTTGAGGCGCCAGTCGAGCATCCATTCCGGCTCGTTCTTTTTGCCGGAGATGAAGCGGACGGTGTCCTCGTTCAGGCCCTTGGGCGCGAACTCCTGCTCGATCTCGGTGCTGAAACCCCACTCGTACTCGGCGAGCTTTTCAGCAGCCGCATGGGCTTCCTGGTTTCGGACGGCGGTCTGCTCGGTCATTGCGCGAGCTCCGTCAGGCTGACCGCGCCAAGCGCACCGCGGATGGCATTGCCAACGACGCCCATGTGCGGCTTGACCTTGCAATGAGCGTCGAGCGCGCAGTCCGATACGCCCTCGTGCCCGGAGCAGACGGTCATTGCGATCGGCCCTTCGACCGCCTCGACGACATCGGCGAGGGAGATCGCCTCGGCGGGCCGAGCGAGCGTGAACCCGCCGGCCGCACCTCGGACGCTGGTCAGCAGCCCTTCGGCAGCGAGGCGGCCCATCAATTTCTGGGTGGTCGGCAACGGAACTCCGGTCTCCTGAGCCAGCTCGCTCGCGCTCAGGCGCGCACCAGCCTCCCGGCGGGCGGCGGCAGTCATGATCACGACCGCATAATCGGCGAGATGGGTCAGGCGCATATCAATTCGGACTATTTGCGTCCGATTTAGTGCGTTGCGCGCGAAAACTCAACCGGATTGGTGACGATGCATCGGGGAGAGCCTAAGCAGCAAAGGTGCGCCTTTACCCTCTCATCAGGCCTTTGGCCTTCGCTCTCGATGCCGAGAGGGCCCACCGCCTCACCATTACCGCACTCAAGATGACGCCCAAGCTGGATCCGGCGCGCTTCCCGGATTCTCTGCGGACGTCGGTCGCAGGCCTCGATTTCCCGTCGCCGGTCGGGCTCGCGGCCGGCTTCGACAAGGACGGCGAGGTGCCGGAACAGATGCTTGGCTTGGGCTTCGGCTTCGTCGAGGTTGGAACGCTCACGCCGAAGCCCCAGAAGGGCAATCCGAAGCCGCGCCTGTTTCGGCTGGTCGAGGATCGAGCGGTGATCAACCGCATGGGCTTCAACAATGGCGGACAGCTCGCCGCGCTCGATCGGCTCCGGCACACGACACACCTTCACGGAGTGATCGGCGTCAACATCGGCGCGAACAAGGACAGCGAAGACCGCATCGCGGACTATGCCTGGGCGTCCGGCGAATGGAGCCGGTTGCACGCTTTCTGACGGTCAATATCAGCTCGCCGAACACGCCCGGGCTGAGGGATTGCAGGAAGAAGGCGAGCTCCGCGAGCTGCTGGCGGCGGTCGACGAGGTCCGAACGTCGAAGCCGGTCTTTCTGAAGGTCGCGCCCGATCTCAATACGGGCGATCACGAGCGCATCGTCCGCGCGGCACTCGACCATCATGTCGACGCGCTGATCGTGTCCAACACGACAATATCCCGGCCGGCGTTGAAGTCACGGCACGCGAACGAAACTGGCGGCCTGTCGGGCGAGCCGTTGAAGGGCCTCGCGCTTGCTGCGCTGCGCACGTTCAGCAATGCGAGCGGCGGTGAGATCCCGCTGATTGCGGTGGGCGGAATCGCCACTGCCGACGACGCGTGGGAGAGGATCGCGGCGGGGGCGAGCCTCGTGCAACTCTACTCGGCAATGGTCTTCGACGGCCCTGACATCGGCCGAGTCATTGCGGGCGGCCTGGCCGAACGGCTGCAGCGCGAAGGCTATTCCAGCATTTCCGAAGTGATCGGAACCGCCGCCTAGGGCTGTGGCAGGCTCAGGACCACGCCTTCGCGGCGCGGGTCTGCGGCGCCGTCGATTCGCCCATCGCGAATGATCACGCCGGTCAGTCCCGAATCCTCACCCTGGCCCGGCTTCAAGTCGATGCCGCGCTGGCGAAGTCCGTTGAGAATCTCGGGCGAAAACTTGGTCACCTCGCCCTGGAAGTTCGCGCCGCGGGCGACGAGGTTCGGCGCCGCGAGCGCTTGGCTCATCGGCATGTTCCACTCGATCGCGGCAACCAATGACTTGGCGACGTAGGCGATGATGGCATTGCCGCCGGCCGATCCAATCGCTCCGGCGAACTTGCCGTCAGGGGTCAGGAGGATGGTGGGCACCATCGACGAACGGGGTCGCTTGCCGGGCGCTACCGCGTTGACGGCTGGGCGCCCTGATCGTCGACCGGCCTGAATGCGAAGTCCGTCATCTGGTTGTTGAGGAAGAAGCCGTCGACCATCCGGCCCGAACCGAAAATGCTCTCGACGGTGGTGGTCATCGATACGACATTCCCGGCGGCGTCGCGAACGATGAGGTGGGACGTGCCGGTCGGCTCATATGTACCGTCGTTCGCTGCAACCAGCGCGCCAGCCGGCATGCCGGCACGGGGCGGAGGCCCGGCGACCGGGCCGATCAGCTTTGCGCGCGACGCGATGTAGGCCGGGTCGAGCAATCCCTCGACGGGGACGTTTGGGACGTCACCGACATACCGGTCGCGATCGGCGTACATCAGCCGGCTGGCTTCGGCGAACAGGAACCAGGACTGGGGATCCGCTGGTCCGCGCGCGCCGATGTCGGTGAGTTCCAGCATCTTCATCAACTGGATCAGGCCGACTCCGCTGGACGGAGGTGGCGGAACGCACATTTCGTAAGCGCGGTAGGGGCGGCAGATCGCCACGCGCTTTACGGGACGATAGGCCGCGAGATCGGCCATGGTCAGCGACCCCGGCAAGGCGCCCTGCCGGACCTTTTCGACGATCCTGGCGGCGGTCGATCCCGAATAGAGAGCAGCGGGCCCCTGCGCCGCCAGCCTACTCAGGAAGTCGGCGTAGGACTTGTTCACCAGCCGGTCGCCCGCGTTCAGGAGCGTGCCGTCAGGCTTCGAGAAGTAAGCGATGACGTCTGGCGCGCGATTTTCGGCGAAGTTGGCGTGGATCATCCTCGCGAGCCTCGGGCTGACGATGAAGCCTCCGCTTGCAGTTCGCTCCGCATCGCCAAAGAGGCTGCTCCAGGGGAGCTTGCCGTGGTCGGCATGCGCGACGGACAGCATCTTTACCGCCCGGGAACGCCAGTCGCCCGGCCGCTGACCACCGCCTCGTCGAAGGGTAGCGGCGTCCCGTCGGGGCGCAGGAACATGGTCGATGTCGCCTGCGCGGGTGCGACTTCGCGGCCGTCGTAGATAGTGATCTTGCCGGTGGACGCGTCGAAGTAGTTCAAGAATGCGCCGCCGCCGACTCCGGAGCTCTGCGGTTCCACCAGCGACAGCATGGCCTGGACGGCGATTGCCGCATCGACCGCGCTGCCGCCGCGCTTCAAGACGTTCAGTCCCGCCTGCGCCGCGAGGGGATTCGCGGCGATGACGAACGGCTCGGCCGTTTCCGCCTTTGGCTTGGCAGCCGCCTCGGCCACGGGAGCTTGCGCAGTGGTCGGAGTCGCGCACGCCGGAAGCCAGACGCAGGCGAGAAGCGGAAGTAACAGGCGGGTCAGGCGCATCGGGGCTCGCTAGCCGAACGACCGGGAATCGTCCACGCGCTGGCGCTCACGGCCGTTTCAGCTAAGAAGCGCTTCCGCAATCGTGAAGGGGAGTCATGGCGCGGCAGCTCGAACAGTTCCCGAACCTCGTGACGATGTTTCTCACGCGCGCTCGCGAGAAGGGCGACGCGCCTTTCCTGTGGGCGAAGCGAGAAGGCGAGTGGCGACCGATTAGCTGGAGCGACACCGCTCGCCAGGTCGGTGCGTTCGCCGATAGCCTCAAGCGCATCGGCGTCGAGCCTGGCGACCGGGTCATGCTGGTCAGCGAAAATCGTCCTGAGTGGTTGATTGCCGATCTCGGAATCATGGCTGCGGGAGCTGTTACCGTTCCGGCTTACACGACGAACACGACACGAGATCACACCCACATCCTTGGCAATTCCGGGGCCAAGGCGGCGATCGTGTCGACCCAGAAGCTTGCCCGCAATCTCATTCCCGCAGTGCTTTTCAGCTCCGAATGCCACCACATCATCGGCATCGAGGACCTTCGGACCGGGCAGGCGCCGGGGACGGTCGATTTCCATCACTGGGACGAACTCGTCTCCGGCGATGCCGACCTCCTGGCGCTTGAGAATGACATGCAGACGGTGAAGCGAAGCGACCTTGCCTGCATCATCTACACCAGCGGGACCGGCGGCGCGCCGCGCGGGGTGATGCAGCATCACGGCTCGATCCTCGCCAACATTGAAGGTGCGGCCGACGTCATCTCGACCGACTTCGGCTGGGACGACGAGATCTTTCTGTCGTTCCTTCCCGCGAGCCATGCCTACGAGCACACCGGCGGCCAGCACTTCCCCGTCGGGCTCGGGGCGCAGATCTATTATGCGGAAAGCCTCGAGAAGCTGGCGGCCAACATCGAGGAAGTGCGCCCGACCATCATGGTCGTTGTGCCGCGCCTATTCGAAATGCTGCGGGCGCGGATTCTCAAGACGATCGAGTCGAGCGGCAGCCTCTCCAATTATCTGCTGCGTCGCGCGCTTTCGATCGGTGCCAAGAGGTACGAGGGCCGCAGCAATCCGCTCGACCTGCCCATGGACGGCATCCTGTCGCTCACCCTGCGCAAAAAGGTGAAGGCACGCTTCGGCGGCCGGATCAAGGCGATGGTGTCCGGCGGCGCTCCGCTCAATCCGGAAGTCGGCCTGTTCTTCCAGTCGCTCGGTCTAACCTTCCTCCAGGGATACGGCCAGACGGAAGCCGGCCCGGTGATCAGCTGCAACCGCCCCGCCGCCGGAATCCGCATGGATAGCGTCGGACCGCCGGTGAAAGGCTGCGAAGTCCGCATCGCCGAGGACGGCGAGATCATGGTTCGCGGCGAACTCGTGATGCACGGCTATTGGAACAACCCCGACGAGACCAAGCGCGTGCTCGGTGAGGACGGCTGGTTGGCCACGGGCGACGTCGGCCATCTCGACGAGAAGGGCCGTATCGTCATCACCGATCGCAAGAAGGACCTGATCGTCAACGACAAGGGCGACAACATCTCGCCACAGCGCGTCGAAGGCATGCTGACCCTGCAGCCGGAGATTGCCCAGGCGATGGTCTACGGCGACCGCCGTCCATATCTGATCGCGCTGCTGGTTCCGGAAGCCGAATTCGCCAGGAAGGCGGATCTCCAGCAGATCCTGTCAAAGGCGGTCGACCGGGTGAACGGCGATACGTCGGTGATCGAGCGGGTTCGTCGGTTCATCATCGCGGACGAGCCGTTCACGACGGACAATGAGCAGCTGACCCCGTCGCTGAAGATCCGGCGCCATGTCATCAAGAAGGTGTACGGCGAGCGCCTCGACGCGCTCTACCACTGATCAGGGCCGGGGCGTGCTGTAGGGGATGAAATCCCCGAGTGCACAGGCGCCGACCGTAATTCCATTCGACAGGTCGCGAACCTGGGCGATGTCGCCGTTGCACAGTCCCATTCCGTTCCCTCGCGTGACGAGCGCGTAGAAGCTGCTCTTGAGGTTCGAGCATTCGCCGTTCAGATGGTTGACGAACACCGTGCTGCCTTGGCGGAACGCGATCGTGCGGTCGTCGATCCGCACCATGTCGTCGGCCCGATAATGCGGCAGGCACGTGATGGGCTTGCCGGCCACCTTGCCGCCGATCAGCTTCTGGAGCTCTGCCTGCGACTTCGCGATTTCCGTCGGGCTCGGCGGCTGGGCCGCGCAGGCGGCGAGGGTGGCGCAGGCGGCGATGGCGAGGACGCGCAAGTCGACCTCTCTACTGCTGCCTGTAGGGAACGAATTCGCCCAGCGCGCAGCTCCCGGCGGTCATGCCGGTGCGGACGTCCGTAACGTCGGCGATGTCTCCGCTGCACTGGCCCGATCCGCCGCTGCGGACGACCAATGTGTAAAATCCAGACTTCAGATTACTGCAGGAGCCGCGCAAATGGTTGACGTACAGGCGCGAGCCCTCGCGGTAGGCAATGGTGCTGTCGTCGATGATTTCCATGTTCGCCGAGCGGAGACCCGGCGGCAGACAGGTGAGCGGCTGTCCCGCAACCTTTCCGGCGGTCAGCGAGGCCAGCTTCGCCTGGGATTCGGCGGCCTCGGTCGGGGATGGCGGCTGCGTGGCACAACTCGCAAGGGCCGCGGCGGAAAGAAGGAGCGATAGTGCTCGCATGGCATGACTCCCGAGAGTTTGTGTCTTCCTTGAGCGCCTGTCGAGCTTAACGGAAGCTGTCTTTGTCACCGCGGCGGCGTGCGAATTCTGCCACGTCTGATGCGCGAACGAAGGGGTTGGTGGCCCGTTCCTCGGCGACCGTCGTCGGGAGGGTGATGACGCCGCGCTCTCTGAGTGCCTCGACCGCCTGCAAACGCTGCTGGACGGCAGTATTCTCCGGTTCCGAATGCAACGCGAAGCGAGCATTGGCGAGCGTATATTCGTGGCCGCAATAGATGCGGACGTCATCGGGGAGCGAGGCGATCCGCTGCATGTTCGAATACATCTGCTCCGCCGTCCCCTCGAACAGGCGGCCGCACCCCATGGCGAACATCGTGTCGCCGACGAAGATCATGCCTTCGTCCTCGAAATAATATGCGATGTGACCGTTGGTGTGCGCCGGGATGTTCCAGACGACCGCCTCCGTTCCGGCAACCGTGACGCGGTCGCCTTCGGACACGATCCGGTCGAGCTTGCTCACGCGTTCGGCCTCGGCCGGACCGGTGACGGTGCAGCCGGTCGCGTCCCGGATGCCGTCGTTTCCTCCGGTATGATCGGGGTGCCAATGGGTGTTGAGCACCTGCGTGATCTTGAGGCCCGCTGCCGCAGCAGCATCCAACACCGGTTCCGAAACTGAGGGATCTACCGCAGCGGTCTCGCCGGTATCCGGATCGGAAATCAGCCAGACGTAATTGTCGTTGAGGACAGGGACTGCGGTGACTTTCAGACGGCCCATCACCACTCGCCCGTGTTCGGCATCGACGCCCACGGCTCTGCCGGTGCCAGGCGCTCGCCCTTCTGGAGCAGCTCGATGGAGATGTTGTCGGGCGAGCGGACGAAGGCCATGTGCCCGTCGCGTGGCGGACGGTTGATGGTCACGCCATTCTCCATGAGGCGCTGGCAGGTCTCGTAGATGTCGTCGACCTGATAGGCGAGGTGGCCGAAATTGCGGCCGCCGCCATAACCGATCTCGTCCCAGTTGTGAGTCAGCTCGACTTCCCCGCCGGGATCGCCCGGAACGCCGAGGAAGATGAGCGAAAAGCGCCCAGCCTCATTGTCCATTCGCCGGCGCTCCTCGAGTCCGAGCAGTTGGAAAAATGCAACAGTGTCGTCGGGATTCGACACGCGGATCATGGAATGGAGAAATTTCATTTTGGCCTCACTCAACTCATCGCTATAAAAGCACGGTTCGTCGACGATACTGACCGGCGATGGTGTCCGGTGATCGTCAGCTTTACGACGAACGCAGGGTAACTTTCCATGATCCAGAAGCTGCAGGACAGCCGCGCCGTCCTTTTGGGCGCGGTGGGGATATTTGCTTTGGGTTTGACGACTGCTGGCTACGCGTTGGGCGACGGCCTCCGCCGCTACAAGCTAGCGGAGCACCGGACGGTCACCGTCCGCGGCGTTTCCGAGCGCAACGTGACCGCCGACCTGGCTACCTGGTCGGTCAATTTTTCGCACCAAGGGACGGAGCTCGCGCCGGTCCAGCAGGCCGTAGATCAGCAAGCGCAGTCGGTGCGCGCCTTCTTCCAGCGCTCCGGGTTCAAGCCGCAGGAGATTACCGACTACGACGTGTCGATGAGCCGTGAGCAACCGACGGATCGCGACGGCGAGCCGGTCGGCCCGCAAAAGCTGACGGTCAGCCGCTCGATCCAGCTGCGAACGAACGACATTGCGAGGGTCCGCGCCGCCTATGCACGCCAGGCCGAGCTACTGCGCGACGGCGTCGAGCTGGTGGGCAGTGGAAGCAACGTCAGCTTCACATTCACCAAGCTGAATGACCTGAAGCCGGAGATGATTGCCGAAGCCAACAAGAACGCCCGCCAGAGCGCCGAACAATTCGCGCGCGATAGCGGTGTATCGGTCGGCAAGATGAAGACGGCCAGCCAGGGCTATTTCTCGGTCGGCGCCCGTGACGGCGAAGACTGCGATGACTGCGAATCGTCGGGCGGCAGCTCGCCGTTCCAGAAGGTCCGCGTGGTGACGACGATCGACTACGACCTCGGCTGATCGGGAACCTTCGTCACGGCCGGCGCGGGGAGCATCTTGAGCGCTTCCCGCGCCGCTTGTCCCGACTTGCCATTCGGGTCTACCGCCGACGCCCGCGACCAATAGTCGCGCGCAGCCGCAAGGTCCCCGGCGAACTGGTAGACATGACCGGCCTCGAACAGGATGGTCGGATTGTTCGGCTCGAGCGTGAGTGCTCTGCCGATCGCTGCCTTCGCGGTGACGGCGTCGTTCTCGCGGATTCCGAGAGCCGCGGAAAAGTACCACAGGAACGGGTCGTCCGAGATCGTTCGGGCCGCCTCGGTGACCTTCGAGCGAGCGGTTGGCAGGTCGTTCTGCGCTTCGGCAGCCCGCGCGCGATCAAGCAGCGCCTCGCCCCTCTGCTCGGCCTGGAGGCCAGTGCCCGTCAGAGCCTTGTCGAGCGCTAGCGCGGCCTTCCCCGGCTGATTCGCCGCGATCCACATATTCCCGGCCGCGGCCCAGGATTTCGCCTTTTCCGCCTCGTCGGTCTGGGCCGCCGCAGCCTGTTCGAACGCTTGCGCGGCCGCATCCGGATTGCCGGCATTGCTCGCCTGAAGCGCGCGGCAGACGAAAGCCTGCGGAGTCACCAGATTGGGACAAGCCGATGGCGCCTGGGCGGCAACGGCGGCAACGAAGGCGAGGATCATTGGGGGCGCTCCATCAAGGCGCCGACGGTCCGCAGGATCGCGTCGATCTCGTGCGGCTCCGACAGGCGATGGCCGCCGCCCTTGATGACGGTCACCTGCACATCACGTGAACGCAGCCGATCCTTGAGGCGGAACGCGATCTCCACAGGTACAACATCGTCGCAGTCGCCATGGATCAGCCGGACCGGACAATCGATGGCCAACTCGGACCCGAGCAATTGCATCTCCTGGCCGGATTGCCAGAAGCCCGCCGTCGTCACCTGGGCACTTCCGTCGGGAAGCTGACGCCTCAGCGTTTCGCCCGCAGACATTCGATCCTTCAGATGTTGGGGGAAGGCCCATTCCGTAAAGTCGGGTGCTGCGGCAATGCCGACCAGCGCAGTGACCCTCGTCGGCATCCGCAGCGCAAGATGAAGGCCGATCCACCCGCCCATGGATGAGCCGAGGACGATGATCGGCCCGTCCGTCAATCGGTCGATGACCAGCAACGCATCGTCGAGCCAGCGCGCAAGCGTGCCCCTTCGAAAACGCCTTCGGACGCGCCGGTCCCGGAGTAATCGAAGCGAAGAAGGTCGAGACCTTGCTTCGCTGCGAAGGCGTCGAGCGCGACTGCTTTCGATCCTTCCATGTCCGAGGCATAGCCGGGCAGGAAGACAAGAGTCGGCCCGCGACCATCCCGCTTGCGGTACGCCAGTCGTTGGCCGTCGCCGGCATCGAGAAACTGAAGGTCTGCCATTGGCGCCGCCCTAGAGGGTAATGCGGTAGATGAGAAAGCCGGATCGCTCCGCGATGCGATCGTAAAGCGCCCTGGCGCGTTGGTTGTTCTCGTGTGTTTGCCAGTAGACGCGCTGCGCGCCCTGCTCCTTCGCTGCTCTTCCCACGGCATCGATCAGGGCCGAAGCGACCCCTCGTCCGCGCGCCTCCTCCAGGACGAACAGGTCCTGAAGGTAGCAGTTGGGTCCGATCGATGTCGTGCTCCGATGGAAAAGGTAGTGGGTGAAGCCGACGAGGCGGCCCTCGATTTCAGCCACAATTGCATGCACCGGTTCGTTCTCGTCGAAGGATCGGCGCCAGGTGGTTTCGGTGACCTCATCCGGCAAGGCGGTCGGTCCGTGCCTTTCGTAGAAGCGGTTGTAGCCGTCCCACAACGCAAGCCACTGCCGCTTATCGTCGGGCCTCGGGAGGCGAATGATCATGACCCTAACTCGCGGAAGGCACGGCGGCTTGCAACTTGAGCGACGTTCAAACGTCCCACTTTTCTTCTAAGGGAGCGACTGAAAGGACTCGGTCCATGCAATATCGGCAGCTTGGCGACAGTGACCTCAACGTATCGGAAATCTCCCTGGGGTCTTGGCTGACCTACGGGGTCGGCGTGGAGGCCGACAAGGCGCGCGCCTGCCTCGATGCCGCGTTCGACGTCGGCATCAACTTCATCGACACGGCCAACGTCTACGGCCGCGGCGCTGCCGAGACCTTCCTCGGCGAAGCACTGAAGTCGCGGCATCGCGACAGCTATGTGCTCGCAACCAAGGTCTATTTCCCGATGTCGGACACGGACTTCGGCCTGTCGCGGGCTCAGATCGAAAAGCAGCTCGACGCGTCGCTGCAGCGGCTGCAGACGGATGTGATCGATCTCTACCAGTGTCACCGCTACGACAGCGGATCGCCGCTCGACGAGACGATGGATGCGCTCAACCGTGCCGTCGAAAGCGGCAAGGTGCGCTACATCGGCTTCTCGGAATGGCCAGCCGACAAGATTCGCGAAGCCCTGGAGATTTCGAGTTCCCGCGGTCTCGCCAAGTTCGTGTCCAGCCAGCCGCAATATTCGCTGGTCTGGCGCGAGCCGGAGGACGAGGTCATTCCGCTCTGCGCCGACAATGGCATTTCGCAGATCGTCTGGTCGCCGCTCGGGCAGGGTGTGCTGTCAGGCAAATACGATCCGGACAAGCCGCCGCCCGCTGGCACTCGAGCGACGAGTGAAGAAATGGGTGGGTTCATCAAGCGCCTGATGGAGCCGGGCCTGCTGCGCGCCGTTCAGCGGCTGAAGCCGATAGCCGAGGAAGCGGGACTGACGCTGCCGCAATTTGCACTCGCCTGGATTCTTCGTGAGCCGAATGTCGCGTCCGCCATCATTGGCGCTTCGCGGCCCGAGCAGGTTCTCGAAAATGCTCATGCGTCGGGAGTCGTTGTCGATACGCAGCTTTTCCTCCGGGCCGAAGCGATCATCAACGAAGCGATGGCGGGCGCGAGCGAGCCCGCCTAGATCGCTCCCGAGCGCCGCCGGCTCGGGCTTTCGAACACCTCCTCGATCGTCAGGCCGAACAATTCGGCGATCCGAAAGGCGAGCGGAAGCGACGGATCGTACTTGCCCGTCTCGATCGCGTTGACGCTCTGGCGCGAGACGTCGAGCCGCTCGGCGAGGTCGTTCTGGCTCCAGTTGCGTTCGGCGCGGAGCACCTTCAGGCGGTTGTTCACGCGCCCCGGATCCTGGCAATGCAGGCACTGACGCCCTGCACGGCGATCCAGAGTACGGCGATCCAGTAGGTCGCGATCGGCGGCGCCCCACCAAGGTCGGTCAGGAAGCCCCAGAAGACTGCGCAGACCATCGACACGGTTGTCGCAACGAGAATCTGGTTCACCACCAGCATCCGCACGTACTCGTCTTTCTCCTCCGACAAGTAGCGAGCGTAGCTTCCGAACATGAAGGCGACCGGCATCGCCGGAAGAAGCGCGAGCGGTATGCGCCAACCGTCGGTGACGAGCCCGTGGCGCACCACGTACACGACCGGCAGAAGGGCGGCGACATAGGCCAGCGAAGCAATGATCACGCGGCGGTTGTGAGCGCGCTGGGCAGGCGTCCAACACGACGGAGAACGCTTTAACGAGTCGATCATGACAAGCATCCTTATCCTTAAGGCAAGGACGCTTTACTCACCTCAAGCCGGTAAGTCAATGACGCTTGACTACATGTCAAGCTCGCCAGACTACTGAAGGACGAGCTCTGCCTCCCGCTCGACGCCCGACAGGAAGTTCCACAATGCGCCGGCAAGTTCTTCGCCCGCAGCCACAGCCTCCTCACGCTCGCCCTGTGGCAAGCGGTCGAGGAGCTGGCGACAGACCTGACTGTGCTCGACGTCGGCGCTTTCATGGACGCGGAAGAAACGAAGCGTCTCCTCGTCCTTGATGTCGTAACGCTCGATCAGTCCCTCGATCTTGGCGCTGGCTACCCCGGGAATTGGCTCTCGTAAGCATAAAGCGCGCCCAGGCCCGAGGCGTAGGACCGCTTTGTCAGAGCGCGGAAAGTCGTGATGAGCGCCAAGGTTTCCGGGTTGAGCTTCTGCCCGCGAACCGCTGTCTCGCCTTCGCCAAGTCCGCAGGCGAACATCAGCCACAGGCTGGCGTGATCCTGTTTGCCTGCTTCAAGACCTTCTTCCTCGGCGAGGTTCTCTGCCAGCATACGGCGACCGTCGCGATCGGGGCAGGCGCTGTGAACGGCGCTGACCGCGCGCGGAAAGGCTTCGACGTGGTGGAAATACTGCCGCGAATAGGCGCGCAGCGTGTCGAGCGGCAGCCGGCCCTCGGTCCAGGCCTGGTAGAAAGGATGGCTGAGCATAGCCCGCTCCGCGACCTTGGCATCGATTCGGGACGAAACGGTTTGGGTGGTCATGCTTGGCCTCCTGAAATGTGCGTTTCAGCCGATAGCTTGCGCTCCGAACGTCGGCAAGGCGACTTCAATTCAGACGAGCGCGAGCGCGGAGAGGCGCCCGTAAAGTCGTGGTGGAAGCTCGCCCAGGCCGGACTCGTCGGCGGCTTCCGAAGCATCCATCTCCAGGTAGCGCCAGCCCTGGTGTGCCCGGCGCGGCATCGGCACTACCGCTTCCAGCTCGCTTGAACAGACAATGTTGATGCGCGCGTCCTCGCGGTCCTCGAAGGCGAGGATGCGGTTGCTGCCGATGATCCGGTGCTTGACGATCCAGTAGAGATTGCCGCCGACCAACTCGGCCGCGCGCTTCGGCCGCATCCGCGTTGGCACGCGCAGCTCGCCGCCCTCCGACCGCGCCGATATGCGCGTCCGAAGCATGTCGAGGTCGCGGCAACCGAATGCGACCTTGGACAAATGAAGCTGCGGCATAGCCCGCATTAGCGCCTGAAACCGTGCCAGATCAACGACATCCGGGTGTAGGAAGCGGGCACGAAACGTTTCGACCCGCCGCAGGAAAATCCGCGGAACCTTGCCAAGAGGCGATGCATTTGCGAACGAACCGCCGGTTTCCCGCACGGAGCTTCATTTGCCAACCTCGACTGCCCGGACCCTTAAGGGCCCCCGCCGCCTCGCTCGCCGTTCCGCACGGCGCAGTCCAAGCCCGCGCTGGCAATTCCTCCGTGGCTTCCTGAAGCACCCGGTGATGGTCGGTTCGATCATTCCGTCGAGCAAGATCCTGATCGACAAGATGCTCGGTCGCGTGGACTGGGAAAACACGAAGCTGTTCGTCGAATACGGCCCGGGCGTCGGCACCTTCACGCGCCCAATTCTCGAGCGCATGGCGCCGGACGCGAAGCTGGTGACGATCGACACCAACCCGGAATTCACCAGCTACCTCAAGGAATCGATCGACGACGAAAGGCTGGTTCCGGTCACCGGTTCGGCCGCAGACGTCGAGAAGATCCTGTCGGATCGCGGCCTTCCCGATGCCGACTTCGTCCTTTCAGGCCTGCCTTTCTCGACCCTCCCCCCGGTGTCGGCGACGCGATCGCCGAGGCGACGGCGCGGGTGATTCGTCCCGGCGGCGCCTTTCTCGTCTACCAGTTCAGCCCGAAGGTGCTCGACTTCATCAAGCCGCACTTCGACAAGATCGACCGCGGCTTCGAATGGATCAACGTGCCCCCGCGACCCTTTTCTGGGCCTGGAAGAACGGGTCGGCAAACTAGCCTTCGTTGAAGTTCAGCCTCTTGGTGACGGTGTAGTCCATCGACGTCACCAGCCAGTGCGACACCGTCCACTTGAACCGCCGCCACAGCGTGGCCCGCTTGCGATGCAATGCGAGCGTGATCTGCTCGCTGTCCGCGCGCTCGCCATCGAAATAGCGCCGCATGCTGGCCGCGAAGTTCGCGTCGTCGATCCGCAGCATGATCTCGAGATTGATGTAGAGGCTGCGAAAGTCGAGGTTGGCCGAGCCGATGTGGACGACGTCGTCGACAATGGCGAGCTTGGTGTGGAGCTTGGCCGGCCGATACTCGAACATCTCGATCCCGCGCTTCAGCAGGCGTGAATAGGTGTGGCGTGCAGCACCGATCGTCGCAGTGTTGTCGGACTTGGACGCGGTGATGATCTGGACCTTGCCTCCGCCGCGAGCGATCCGGCCGAGCCGCCGCATCACCGACCAGGGCGGCGAGAAATAGGCGGCGATGATGCCAATCTCCTTGGCGCCCGACATCTCCCGCGACAGTGCGGCCGGCCAGCTATGCTTGCGGCTGAGTGGCCCGCTGAACTTCCACTGCAAAACGCCGCGGTGCTGCGTGTGCCGGGCAACGATCCGCCGTAATTGCCGTAGCTTCGCGTTCTTCCGCTTGGTCCAGCGGAAGACCGAATCGAAATATTCTCCCGCCGGTGCCATCGCCGGACCCTCGATCCGCACCCACAAGTCCCGCCAGCGCTTGTCGCCCTCGTCGGTGAGGTAGCTGTCCTGGATATTGGCCCCCCGATCAGGCCGATCCGGTCATCGGCAACGACCAGCTTCTGGTGATTGCGGACGAGGTAGCGCGACCCGTATCGCGGGTTGAACACGCAGAAGTCGCCCCCTGCGTCCTTGAGCGGCTGGAAGAAGTCGGGTTCGGCCGTCGAGCAGCCGAAGCCGTCGACCAGCAGGTGGACGGTCGCTCCCCGCCCGGCGGCCTCGACCAGCGCGTCGCGGACGCGGCGGCCCGAATCGTCACTATCGAAGATGTAGAAGAGGATCCGGACGCTTTCCTTCGCTTCTGCGATGATCTGGAGAAGGGTCTCGATCCGCTCGGTGCCGGACTCGATCAGCTCTAGCTGGTCGCCGCCGACGGTCGCATGCACCCGGTCGGCGGTCGCGGTCGCGGGTTTGGGCTGGTCCGCCATGGCATCGCTGTGCCGGTGCGGCGGGGACGGCGCAAGCCGCGCCGACTCTGGAATCCTTGACTTTTGGACCCCCAACCCCTAATCGCACCTCTCTTCCAACCCGCTTACAAGCACATTTCGGAGCGCACATGGCTCGCGTCACGGTCGAAGATTGCGTCGACAAGGTCTCGAATCGGTTCGACCTCATCCTTTTTGCAGCGCAGCGCGCTCGCCAGATCTCGTCGGGTGCCGACCTGACGATCGATCGCGATCGCGACAAGAATCCGGTCGTCGCTCTGCGCGAGATTGCCGAAACCACCATCCGTCCGAACGAGATGGAAGAGGCGATCGTCAATGGCCTGCAGCGCGTCCGCATCGACGAGGAGGACGAGACGGAAGAGCTGTCCTCGCTCAGCGACGCCGCCGAGGCTCTGCGCCTGACGGCAGCCGCTCCGCCCGCCCGACTCCGAGCGGTGGCGACTACGAGTAAGGCTTTCAGCCGAACGAAATTGGGAAGGGCCGGTCCGCCGGCCCTTTTCTCTTAGGCCGCCTTACCCTTGCGGGCCGCGACCTCGGCTTCGCTGCGCGATGCCCAGACGATATCGTCATGGCGGAGCCGCTGGCCGTCTTGGGACTGAACGCAGATTTTTTGCACCGGAATGCCGGTGTTGCGGTCGACCAGCACGATGTCAGCCGGTCCACTTCCCCAATCTTCGCCCCATTGCCGAAGCGCCAGGACGACGGGCATCAGCGCTTCACCCTTGGGCGTCAGCGAATAGATGACCTTGCGCCGGTCGGAGGGGTCGGGCGTCCGCTGCATGATCCCGCCGGCGACCATCTTCGCGAGGCGATCTGACAGGATGTTGCGCGCGATCCCGAGGCCGGCCTGGAATTCCTCGAAATGCTGAAGCTCGTTGAAGGCGCCGCGAAGGATCAGGAACGCCCATTTCTCGCCGATGAGCTCAACGGCAGCAGGGAATGGACACTTTAGTGCCTGTTCGCGGAACTGATCGACCGCCGATACGACCTTACCCTGGGGCAATCCTCGCGCTCTCCCTCAACGAATCCAAGTAAGCACAAACATTTGCAAAAGAATAGTTCTCGCCCCGACACATGAGAAAGCCCTTTCGCGCTTGCACAATAAGGGTGCCGTCGCCCATCTTAAGGCTGTGCTGAGGCAGTATGAGCTGATCGAGAAAGTCAGGTCCTACGATCCCGATGCGGACGAGGGCCTGATCAATCGCGCTTACGTCTTCTCAATGAAGGCGCATGGTACGCAGACGCGCGCGAGCGGCGACCCCTATTTCAGCCATCCGATCGAGGTCGCAGGCATCCTCACCGACCTCAAGCTCGACGACCAGACGATCGCGACCGCGATCCTCCACGACACGATTGAGGACACGATCGCGACCCCGGAGGAAATCGAGCGGCTGTTTGGCAAGGACGTTGCCCGTCTCGTCGACGGGGTGACCAAGCTCAGCAAGATCGAGGCGCAGTCGGAGAGCGAGCGCGCCGCTGAGAACCTGCGCAAGTTCTTCCTCGCCCTTAGCGACGACATCCGCGTCCTGCTCGTGAAGCTCGCCGACCGTCTGCACAACATGCGCACGCTCCATCACATCAAGAATGATGAGAAGCGCCGCCGCATCGCCCGCGAGACAATGGATATCTACGCCCCGCTCGCCGAGCGGATCGGCATGTACGAGATGATGAACGAGATGCAGACCTTGGCTTTCCAGGTTCTGGAGCCGGACGCCTACGCCTCGATCATGCGCCGGCTGAAGCAATTGACCGAGGTCGGCGGCGATCTCGTCAGCCGGATAGGGCTCGGCCTCCAGCTCTACCTTTCCGACCATGGCCTGAACGTCGAGGTCATGGGGCGGCAGAAGCACCCCTTCTCGATCTGGAAGAAGATGGCCGAACGGCACATCAGCTTCGAGCAATTGTCGGACGTCATGGCGTTCCGCGTGATCGTCGATAGCCAGGACGATTGTTACCAGGCGCTTGGCCTGATCCATCAGCGCTGGCCGATGGTTCCGGGTCGCTTCAAGGACTATATCTCGACGCCGAAGCGCAACGGCTATCGCTCGCTTCACACCTCGGTGATCCACGATTCCAAGATGCGGATCGAAATCCAGATCCGCACGAAGGAGATGCATGAGCAGGCCGAGCGCGGGCTCGCTGCCCACTGGGCATACAAGGAAAACAAACCGAGCGCCGACTTGAAGGTCCCGTGGATCGACGACCTCGTCGAGATCCTCGATCATGCCGCTTCGCCCGAGGAGCTTCTCGAGCACACGCGCATGGCGATGTACCAGGACCGGATCTTCGCCTTCACCCCCAAGGGCGAGCTGATCCAGTTGCCCAAGGGTGCGACGCCGGTCGACTTCGCTTATGCGGTGCACACCGATCTTGGCGATCGCACCGTAGGCGCCAAGGTCAACGGCCGCGTGGTTCCGCTGCGGACGATCCTGGAGAACGGCGACCAGGTCGAGATTCTCGCGTCCGAGGCCCAGCATCCGCAGCCGTCATGGCTCCGGTTCGTAGTGACCGGGAAAGCGCGCTCCGGCGTGCGCCGTTTCGTCCGCCACAAGGAGCGCGACGAGACTGTCGAGCTTGGCCGCAAGATCTACGACGAGATCGTCGAGCGGCTCCCGGCAGTGCTCGACAAGGACGCGCTGAAGCAGGCGCTGAAGCGGCTCAAGATCGAGAGCCAGGACGAGCTCATGATCGCCATCGCGCGCAAGCGCGTGACCGACGAGCAGGTCATGGAAGCGCTGATGCCCGGTTCCGCGGGCGGCGACGTTGCGCCACGACCTTTGGCTCAGCGCACCGCCATTTCGATCAAGGGCCTGACCCCCGGCGTCGCCTACCATCTCGCGCAATGCTGCCACCCGATCCGGGCGATCGCATTGTAGGGCTGCGCCGCGAGGATGAGGAGATCGAAGTCCACGTGATCGGCTGCGACACGCTGGCGAGCGGAGTGGACGCGGACTGGCTCGACCTTGCCTGGGGCGAAGGTTCAGACGGCGGCGCGGCCCGGCTGACGGTTATCGTCCGCGATGTCCCGGTGCGCTCGGCGCCATGGCTAGCGTGCTCGGCAACAAGCACGCCAACATCATCAACCTGCATCTCGTCCACCGCGACGGCAGCTTCATGACCTTCCAGGTCGATATCGAGGTTCACGACCTCGCCCACTTGCACGCAATCATTGCCGCGCTGCGCGAGAACGATCTCGTCAGCTCGGTCGAGCGGACCTAGCGCTTCTTCGCGCGACCGCGCTCGCGCACGCCTCGCGCCGCCAGCACCGCCAAGGTCACCAGGTCCGATGCCGTCGCCGTCATCGGCGCGATCTGCACCGGCTTTTCCAGCCCGAGCAGGTACGGCCCATGATGCTCTCGCCGCCAAGCTCACGCAGCAGCTTTGAGGTCAGGCTCGCCGACTGAAGTCCAGGCATGACGAGCACGTTCGCGGGTCCGCTCAGGCGGCTGAACGGGTAGAAACGCTGCTGCATGTCGTGGTTGAGCGCGACGTCCGGCCCCATCTCGCCTTCGTACTCAAAGTCGACCTTGATGCTGTCGAGCAGCTTCACCGCGCCGCGAAGGTCCTCGATATGCACGCCGGGGGATTGCCGAACGTCGTGTAGGAGATGAAAGCGATTCGGGGCTCAATGCCCATCCACCGCGCGAAGCCCGCCGACCGCAAGGCAATCGCCGCCAGCTGCTCGGCATCGGGCCGTTCGGTTACGGCGGTATCGGCGATCAGCACCGTCTGGTGTCGCGCGACCACCACGCTGATCCCGAACGGGGTGGCCTCAGGCTCATCGTCGATCACGATCCGGATCTGCCGCAACGACTGGCTGAACGGCCGCGTCGTGCCGGTGATCATCGCATCCGCTTCCCCAGCGCCAGCATGGCCGCTGCGAAATAATTGCGGTCCTGGTTGACCAGCCGCTCGACCTCGCGGCGGAGCATGCCGTGGCGCTGGTGCTTCTTGTAGATGTAGTCGACCGCGCGCCCGACCAGCGGTGAGTTGCGGCTGTTGAGGACCTCATATTCGCGCGGGTTCTCGACGCCATGCTCCTTGAGCAGGTCATACGTTTCCTCGCGGCCGACGAGGACCGGCGTTCCGTAACCGGCCTCCTTGAACGCGATCGCGGCGCGAAGGACGTTTGGCTCTTCCCCTTCCGCGAACAGAACCCGCTTCGGGTTGGCCTTGGCCGCTTCATAGGCGAGGCTGAGTACCGATACGGTCGGATTCTGGCGAGCGCGAAGGGCGGCGCGATAATCGTCGATATCCGCGACTGGCTTCTGCGCGACCCCGGTCCGGCCGGCAGCCTCCGCAACGGCGGAAGCAACAACTTCCATCAGGCGCGGATCGAACGGAGCCGGGATGATGTAATCGCGGCCGAAGCTCTGCATGCGTCCCCGTAGGCCGCCGCGACCTCGTCCGGGACCGGCTCGCGAGCCAGTTCGGCCAGAGCCTCCGCCGCCGCGATCTTCATCTCCTCGTTGATGCGCGTCGCACGGACGTCGAGCGCGCCGCGGAAGATGAAGGGGAAGCCGAGGACGTTGTTGACCTGATTCGGGAAGTCGGACCGGCCGGTGGCGACGATCGCATCGGGGCGAACGGCTTTTGCGTCCGGCGGCCAGATCTCCGGATCGGGATTGGCCATGGCGAAGATGATCGGCTCCTTCGCCATCTTCTCGACCATCTCCGGCTTCAACGCGCCGGCCGCGGAAAGGCCGAGGAAGACGTCGGCGCCAACCAGCGCATCGTCCAGCGTGCGCTTGTCGGTCTCCACCGCGTGCGCGGACTTCCATTGGTCGAGGTCGGTGCGGTCCTTGCTGATGACGCCCTTCCGATCGCACATGATGACATTGTCGCCGCGCACGCCCATCGCCTTGATCAGCTCGGTGCAGGCGATCGCCGCGGCGCCGGCGCCGTTCACGACCACGCGGATGTCCGAGAACTTGCGGCCGGTCAGGTGGCAGGCGTTGATGAGGCCGGCGGCGGTGATGATCGCGGTGCCGTGCTGGTCATCGTGAAAGACCGGGATATTCATCCGCTCGCGCAGGGTCTGTTCGATGACGAAGCAGTCCGGCGCCGCAATGTCCTCCAGGTTGATCCCGCCGAAACTCGGCTCGAGCAACTCGACCGCATCGATGAAGCGCTGCGCGTCCTCGGTCTTCACTTCGATGTCGATCGAATCGACGTCGGCGAAGCGCTTGAACAGTACGGCCTTGCCTTCCATCACTGGCTTCGAGGCGAGCGCGCCAAGGTTGCCGAGGCCAAGGATCGCAGTGCCGTTCGAAATCACTGCAACCAAATTGCCTTTCGCCGTGAGGTCGTAGGCTTTGCCCGGATCCTCGGCGATTGCGCGGACCGGAACGGCGACGCCCGGCGAGTAAGCAAGGCTGAGGTCGCGCTGGGTGGACATCGGCTTCGATGCGATGATCTCGATTTTCCCGGCGCGCCCGCGCGAGTGAAACTCCAGCGCTTCCTGATCCGAGAATGTGACGTTGCTCTCCGACATGGGATGGGCCTTAGCGGACGGGGTCGCGCCGTCATCCTGATGAAAGCCAGGATCCATGGACACGGCTCTCGCCGAAAAATCAGGAAACCGTCGCGATGGATGCCGAAACAAGTTCAGCATGGCGTCTTTAGAGGTTACGGCTTCAGAATGGCGCGCGCGGACGCACCCACACCGATGATGCAGCAGTACCAGCGGCTCAAGGCCGAAGCTGGCGATGCCCTGCTGTTCTATCGGATGGGCGACTTCTTCGAACTGTTCTTCGAGGATGCAAAGGTCGCCGCCGGCTGTCTCGACATCGCGCTCACCAAGCGCGGGGAGTCCGAAGGCGAGCCGGTGCCGATGTGCGGCGTCCCAGTCCATGCCGCCGAATCCTATCTCGCCCGGCTGATCCGCGCAGGACATCGCGTCGCCATCGCCGAACAGACCGAAAGCCCGGCGGAAGCACGCAAGGCGCGCGGCTCCAAGGCCCTGGTCGATCGGGCCATCATCCGGCTCGTCACTCCGGGTACCCTAACCGAGGAAACCTTGCTCGAATCGTCCGCTGCCAACTGGCTGGCGGCCATCGGGCGGGCAGGGGAGGACTGGGCGATCGCCGCGGCCGACATTTCGACGGGCCGGTTCGAACTCATCGCCTGCGGCACCGGCGAACTCGCCGCGGAACTGGCGCGCTTGTCGCCGGCGGAGACGATTGCAGATTCATTTATCCCCGGCATCCGCACTTCCGCTGGCAAAGGGGGTTTGACAGCATCGCAGGCGAGCGAGCGCTCAAGGCGCGTTTCGGTCTCTCGACGCTGGATGGCATCGGCAGTCCTAGCCGCGCCGAACTAGCGGCGGCAGGGGGATTGCTCGCCTATCTCGACGCGACCCAGAAGGACGCAGGCATCCTGCTCGATGCGCCGAAGCGGGTTTCGCGATCGGCCCACGTGGCGATCGATGCCGCGACCCGTGACAGCCTGGAGCTTTGCCGCTCGGTGTCCGGAAGCATAGCCGGCAGCCTGCTCGGCGAGATCGATCGTTGCCAGACGGCGGCCGGCCGCCGCCTTCTCGCATCCGACATTTCCGCACCGCTCACGGACCGCCAGGAGATCGAACAGCGCCTCGCGCTTGTCGCCTGGCTCCACGAAAATGCGCTCAGGCGCGAGCGCACCCGAGTCGCACTCAAGGCCATGCCGGACTTCGCGCGGGCGCTTGCTCGCCTCACGGCTGGGCGCGGCTCGCCGCGCGATCTTGCGATCCTACGCGACGGCTTGGCGGCCGCCGAAGCGCTGCGCCAGGAAATGCTCGGGGGCCGGACAAACCGAGCCTTCTCGAAAGTCTGCTGCCGCTTCTCGGGGGTCATGATGCGCTGGTGGATCATCTCCGCCGCGCTTTGGTCGAGTCCCCGCCGATTGACGCAAGCAAGGGCGGCTACATCGCCGAGGGCTATGATGGCTCCCTGGACGCGCTGCGCTCCGCGGCTTCGGACGGCCGCCGGGCGATCGCCATGCTCGAAGCCCGCTACCGGGATGCGACGGGCATCTCGTCGCTGAAGATCCGGCACAATAATGTCCTCGGCTATCATGTCGAAGTCGCCGCGCGCCATGCCGATCGCCTGATGACGCCGGACAGCGGCTTCACGCATCGCCAGACGCTCGCCGGAGTCGTCCGCTTCAACTCCCCGGAATTGCACGACGAGGCGAGCAGGGTCGTCGAGGCGGGCGCGCATGCGCTGGCCGCCGAGGCCGCGCATGCGGAAGAGCTGACCCAGCTCGCCATCGCATCGACGGCCCGCATCGTCGCCACGGCGGAAGCGATCGCGCGGATCGATGTCGCTTCCTCCCATGCCCAGCGTGCGGCTGAAGGTGGCTGGACCAGCCCGAACATCACTGACCAGCCCTGCCTGGAGATCGAAGGCGGGCGGCATCCGGTTGTCGAGGCGGCTTTGTCCGAATCGGGTGAGCGCTTCATTGCCAATGATCTCAGTCTCGGGCCGGACGACCGGCTGTGGCTGATTACCGGTCCGAACATGGGAGGCAAATCGACCTTTCTTCGCCAGGCCGCGCTGGTTGCCGTGCTCGCGCAATCGGGGAGCTTCGTACCGGCCAGCAGTGCGAGGGTCGGCATCGTCGACAAGCTCTTCAGCCGCGTCGGCGCTTCCGACAATCTCGCCCGTGGCCGCTCAACCTTTATGGTCGAGATGGTCGAGACCGCCGCCATCCTCAGCCAGGCGACCGCGCAGAGCCTCGTCATCCTCGACGAGATCGGACGAGGCACCTCGACCTACGACGGCCTCGCCATTGCCTGGGCTGTGGTCGAGGCAATGCACGATCAGCTGAAGTGCCGGACCCTTTTCGCGACCCATTATCACGAGCTGACGCGGCTCGCCGGGCGGCTCGACTGCCTTTCGCTTCACCACGTCCGCGCGCGCGAGTGGAAGGGCGATCTCGTTCTTCTCCACGAAGTCGCCGACGGGGCGGCCGACCGCAGCTACGGCATCGCCGTCGCGAAGCTGGCAGGGCTCCCCCGATGGTGGTTGCTCGCGCCAAGTCGGTGCTCGCCAAGCTGGAAGCGGGACGCGATGCCACCGGCGGAATCGCCGCCGGTCTGGACGACCTGCCCTTGTTTGCAGCGACGGCGGAGCCGGAGGTCGCGGCTGATCCGCTGGTGACGGCGCTCGAGGAACTCGACCCGGACCGCATGAGCCCGCGCGAAGCTTTAGAGTCGCTCTATCGCCTGAAGAGCCTCTTGCGACGTGACTGAGCCGCCGTCGGGCTGATCCAGCGCGGTCGCCTCACCCGCAGCTGGAAGCTCTTCCGTGCTCTCGACCCGCAATTTCTGAACCGCCAGCTCGTCGATCTCGATTCGCTTGAACCGGGCCTTGCCGACCGAGAGCCGGCCGATCGCAACGGCGCCGATGGCAACCGCCCCATTGCGATGGCGCCGAGGGCGAACGAACCCAGTGCCAATGTGGCAATCGCACCGGCTCCGACTGCTCCTGCTCCAGCCGAGGCCGCCTTGGCGGAAACGCGTGCTTTGTCTTCAGTCATTCTCGCCTCGAACCTTGCCGCTGGCGTCATGCCGGACCGGCACTTAGATTAGCTCCATGCCGACCGACAGACATGTGAAATCGTGACGCGCAGCCTTCACGATAGCGTTCCGGACCGGCGCGCGATCATCGATCGCCGCGGGATTGCCGATGGCCTCGCCGCTTTGCCGGCGGGCAATGAGCGCAATGGCTTCGCGTTAAAAATCCTGCGCGGTGCATTGGAGCAGGGCCGCGCGGAGGTAGCGCGGCGGCTCTCGCTTGACCCGGATCGGGGACGGGCGGCTGCGCGGGCGACCGCTTATCTGCACGACCAGATCCTGCGCCTCGCTTTCGATTTCGTCACCAATGGCTCTGTGCCGGAACCGATGTCGATCGTCGGATTGGGCGGCACCGGACGCGGCGAGATGGCGCCGTTCAGCGATTTCGACCTGATGTTCCTGACCGCGGCGAAGCCGACCCAGAAGCAGGAAGCGACGGTTCAGGCCGTCCTTCACCTGCTATGGGACCTGAAGATCAAGGTCGGCAATTCGATCCGGTCGATCCCGGAACTCATGACTATCGCCAGAGCAGATATGACCGTTCGAACCGCCTTTCTGGAGGCGCGGCTGATCTGGGGCGAGCGATCTATCTTCGACGAGGCCGTCAAGCGCTTCCGAACGAAGATCGTATCCGGAACCGCCGCCGAATTCGTCGCGGCCAAGCTCGCCGAACGCGACGAGCGCCACCGGCGAATGGGCGATACGCGATACGTCGTCGAACCCAACGTCAAGGACGGCAAGGGTGGTCTGCGCGACCTCCACACACTCTACTGGATCGGCAAGTACGTTCACGGAGTCGAAGAGCCGTCGGACCTCGTCCGTGTCGGCTTGTTCACCGCCGCCGAGTTCAAGAAGTTCGAGCGCGCCGAGCGCTTCTTCTGGGCAGTTCGCTGCCACCTCCATCTCGCCGCCGGCCGGGCCGAGGAGAGGCTGGGCTTCGATCACCAGAAGCAGATCGCCGAAGTCATGCGCTACGCCGACCGGCCCGGAAAATCCGCGGTCGAACGCTTCATGCAATTCTATTTTCTGAACGCGAAGACCGTGGGCGACCTCACCGGCATCTTCCTTGCGCAGCTCGACGAGCAGCTTGCGAAGAAGGGGTTTCGCTTCGCCCTTCCCACCATTCGGCGAAAGCCGCGGCGGCTTTCAGGCTTCGTCGTTGACCGCGGAAGGCTGTCGGTTCCGGACGACCGCTTCTTCGCCGAGGATCCGTGCCGGCTGCTGGAGCTATTCGCTCTGGCGGCGCGCGAAGGCCTCGAGATCCACCCAGCCGCCATGCGGGCGGCCGCCCGGGACGCCAAGTTGATCGATGACGAGGTCCGTAAGTCGGCGCGCGCAAACGCCTTGTTTCTCGACGTGCTCACCTGCGTGAACTCGCCGGAGCTGGTGCTTCGGTGGATGAACGAGGCCGGCGTGTTCGGCCGCTTCGTTCCCGATTTTGGCCGCGTCGTCGCGCAGATGCAGTTCGACATGTACCATCATTATACGGTCGACGAGCATTCCATCCGGGCGATCGGCCTGCTGGCGGCGATCGAGCGCGGCGAGCTCAAGCAGGATCACCCGCTGTCCACCGCAATCATGCAGAAGCAGGTCGGTTCACGTCGGACGCTCTACGTCGCGGTCCTGCTGCACGACATCGCCAAGGGAAGGGGCGGCGATCATAGCGAGATCGGCGCTGCGATTGCGATGAAGCTCGGGCCTCGCTTCGGCCTTGATCCCGCCGAGACGGAGACGGTGTCGTGGCTGGTTCGACACCACCTGCTGATGTCTGCGACGGCGTTCAAGCGCGACCTTGCCGATCCCAAGACAGTCGAAGACTTCGTTCAGATGGTGCAGAGCCCGGAGCGGCTGCGTTTGCTGCTCATCCTGACTGTGGTCGACATTCGCGCTGTAGGCCCCGGCGTCTGGAATGAATGGAAGCGCGCGCTCCTCAGTACTTTGTTCGAAGCGGCCGAGGAGCGGCTTCGCCTCGGTCACAAGCAGCGGGGCGGCAGGAGCTCGTCGACGAGCGGAAGCTCGAACTGGCTCAGGCGCTCGGCTGGAAGAGCAGCGCGGCGAAGGCCTATTCGAAGCGTTTGCCCGACAGCTACTGGCTCGCCGAACCGCCGGAGTGGCAGCTGTCGAATGCAAGGCAGGTTGCTTCCGCCGGAGCCCATATCGGCGATGCGGTTCCAAACGTCGTGATCGAGGACGACCCCGTCAGCCGCTCTTCGCGCGTCAGCGTGTTCACACCGGATCGGGAGGGGCTGTTCTACCGCATTTGCGCGGGCTTGGCGGCGGCGGGAGCGAACATCATCGACGCTCGGATCCACACGACGCGTGACGGCATGGCGCTCGACAATCTGCTCGTGAAGGACGGTCAGGGCCGCGCCTATTCTGACCGTCGCATGCGCACCCGGCTGATCCGGTCGGTGGAAGATGCCCTCGCCTCGCACTCGCCGCCGACCGTTCCTCGCGGAGCTGGTCCCGGGCGCGCCGCCGCCTTCCGCGTTGCCCCTCGGTAGCGATCGCCGAGCGGGCTTCCACGCGAACGACGGTGGTCGAGGTCAATGCCCGCGACCGGCCCGCGCTGTTGGCGGGACTTGCCCGCGCAATCCATGATTGCGGCCACATCATCCACTCCGCTCATATCGCGACCTATGGCGAACGGGCCGTCGACGTTTTCTATCTGACCCGGGCCGACGGCAAGCGCCTGGCAAGCGACGAGATCGATCCGCTAAGGGCAGCACTGCTTGCCGCGGCGCGAGACACCGGCGAAGCGGCCGCCGCCGCATAGAAAAAGGGCCCGCCGTTTCCGGCGAGCCCTTCCCCCTTTTGACTGATGAACTGGCTTAGCCGCGTTCCGGCGCCGGCGGCGGCGGTGGCGGTGGCGGCGGCGGGGCCGGGCAGGCCTCGGTCGCCAGGATCACCGAACCGTCCGCGCAGGTCTGCGTGGCCGGCGGCGGCGGTGGCGGAGGCGGCGGGGGCGGCGGCTCGACAGCCGGAGCCTTGGACGCAGCGAACCGCCCGCGGAGGGTCACGCCGAAGGTGCGCGGCTCCGCAAGGTAGGACGAAAAGATCTGGCGGCCACCCGGGAACTGCGGGTCGGTGAACGGAGCACCGGTCGCGCCTTCCTGGAACGGCGAGTTGAACGCGACCTGCTGATAGTTCTTGTCGAACAGGTTCTGCGCCCACAGTTCGACTGCCCAATGGTCGCCCGGGCCGGAGATCCCGACGCGGCCGTTGACCACCGTGAAGCCGTCCTGTGACTTCTGCGGGAACAGGTCGGAGCCGGTGTTGTAGCCGCTGCTGTAGCGTGCATCGAGGTAGAACAGGCCGTGCACGCCGCCTCCGCCGATCGCCGGGGTCCAGGACGCGGATCCTGTGACGACCGTCGACGGTGCGTTCGATACGCGGCGGCCCGGCAGGCGGCGGAGCGCCTGGTTGAGCGGAGCGCCGTCGTCGGTGCCGACGAGGTTCTTGCGATATTTGGTGTCGGCGTAAGTGAAGCCGGCGGTCAGGTGAAGATCGCGAGCCATCCTGTATGACGCCTCAAGCTCGACGCCCTGAGAGCGGACACCCCAGCCCACGTCGTCCTTGTTGCACGAGCCGGTCGTCGAAGCGGCCGGATCGTAGTTGGGCGCGGTCGGGAACTTCGACTGGTCCTGGTCGGCACCGGCAAGATCCGTCTTACAGCCGTTGATGTTCTGCACGATGAAGACCGTGCCGTCGAACGTATTGAGCTGGAAGTTGCTGAAGTTCTGGCGGAACAGGGCGACGTTGAAGAGGAAGCCGCCGGCCGAGTATTTGCCGCCGAGTTCAAATGCATCGACGCTTTCCGGGTCGAACTGGAGCCGGCTGACGAGCGCCTGAGCACCACCCTGCGACGCGAAGGTGAAGATCGGGATCTTCAACGCCGATCGGTCGAGGTTGAAGCCGCCCGCCTTATAGCCGCGCGAGAAGCTGGCGTAGATCAGCGAGTCTTCGTTCGGCTTGTAGGACAGCACACCGGTTCCCGTCAGCTTGTGCTCGGACCGTTTGTCGCTGATCGACACGCCGTTGAGCTCTGCCGTGCTGTTGCCCTGGCAGCTGAGGCCGAGGATCGCCTGGATCGTCGGAGCCAGAGCGGCATTGCCGATCAGCGGAAGCAGCGACGCCTGGTTGAGCGTGCAGGCCGTGTTGTCGTTGCCGAAGGTCGCATCGAACTTCTTGCTCTCGTGAGTGTAGCGAAGGCCGATGGTCGCATCGAGATGGTCGGTGATATGGAAGATGTTGTGCGTGAACAGCGCCCAGTTCTTGCTGTTCTGCTTGTACGTATCCCCGTCGAGCCCACGTCCGCCATCTGGTCGAGGCGATCAATCGCGGCGTAGATCAGCGGGCTCGCAGCACCGAACGCCGGTGGCCGTGCGGCCAGACAGCCGGCGGCGGCGGGGTTGAACAACGGTGACAGCGGGCTGCCAGTGACCAGGCGGCAGGTTGCGAAGCGGCCATACTGGTCGCCGAAGCGCAGCTGGTCCTTCAGCGTCAGGTCTTCGTTGGCGTAGTAACCGCCCACGAGCCAGTCGAGCTTGTCGTTGAACAAGGTGCCGTTGAGCCGAATTTCCTGGCTGAATGTCTCGAACTTGCGTGACGAGGTGCCGTCGTCCGGCCGGTAGAGGATATCGACCGTGCCGTAGTCGAAGTCGCCGCCCTGGTCGGCCTTGTAATAGCGCCAGCCGGTGATCGAGGTCAGTTCCGCTCCGCCGAGGTCGAACTTGCCCTCGAGCGAAACGCCGCCGTCCTTCGTCTTGCCGTTATAACCACGGCCCGGAGTGACCGATACGTTGCGGTTGAAACCGTCGGTGAAGCCGGCCGGATCCTGTCCGAGCGCTTCGAGAACGCGGATAATGTTGTTCTGGGTCGGGTCGAGCAGGCCGTCGACCTTGTCGTTCATCTTGTCGTTGACATAGACGGCGGCGCAGCAGCGCTCATCGCGCCAGGTGTAATCCCCGATCAGCCGGAAGCTGATGGCGTCGGTCGGCTCGAACAACAGCTGGCCGCGCGTGAAGATGCGGTTGCGATTGTTGATCGTCGTGTCGTTCGCAGCGTCGTCGTAGAAGCCGTCACGCTTGACGTAGACGACGTCCAGGCGGGCCGCCAACGTGTCCGTGAGCCCGCCGGTAACGCCACCCGCGAGGCGGCGCAGGTCGTAATTGCCGAGCGTCGCTTCGCCATAAGCCTCGAAATTGTACGAAGGCTTCTTGCTGATGATGTTCAGGAGGCCGGCGGAGGCGTTGCGGCCGAACAGGGTGCCCTGCGGTCCGCGAAGAACTTCCACGCGGTCGAGCTCGCCCATCTCGTTGAGGCCGATACCCGAACGCGAGCGGTAAACGCCGTCGATGAACACCGCGACCGAGCTTTCGAGGCCGGGGTTGTCGCCGACCGTGCCGATGCCGCGGATACGGGCGGAGCCGTTGGCTTCCGTACCGGTCGAGGAGACGAGCAGCGAAGGGGCAAGCTGGTTTAGCTGGCGGATATCGGTAACGCCTGAGTTCTGAAGCTCGCCGGCGCCGATCGCGGTCACGGCGATCGGAACGTCCTGGAGAACCTGGCGGCGGCCCTGCGCGGTGATGATGATCTCGCCCGAGTCGCCGGTGTCGTCGGCGGCAGCCTGAGCCTCGTCGGTGACGCCCGCCTGCTCGGTTGCTGACGGTTCGGTCGGCTGCGGTGCCGCCTGGTTATCCTGCGCGTAGGCGGGACATGAAAGGGCGACGAGGCCAGCCGATAGCAGCCACACGGACTTGCGCATGTATTTCCTCCCTGTGCGCCGCTCTCCCTGCGGCGTGGATGGGGCAAGCTAATCCAGCAGCAATTGCAAGGAAAGCATGACTGCAACAATCACACGGCGTTGCTGCACAATTGCAACAGACCGGGTCGGTCAGCGAGGATGCCGTAGCGTAAGCTTAGCTTGGCAAATCCGAATCAGGCATAGCTTTCCAGGTAACCGCAACGCCTGCAGCGGTAGGTCGTCACCTCCAGCTTGTCTTTGCCGCGAATCTTGAGGCCCGTCCAAATGCTGGTCTCGGCTTCGCCGAGCACCCAGCGAGGGACGGTGCGCTTTCCATAGCCTTCGTCGATGATGAAGCCGCGCTCCATCGTCCCCTGGCAACGGATGCAGGTAAGCGAACCCGGCCCGGCCATGCTTATTTGGGCGCCAGCACCATCAGCATCTGGCGGCCTTCCATGCGCGGGTGCGCTTCGACCTTGGCCATTTCGGCGGTTTGCTCCTGGACCCGGCGGAGGACGTTCATCCCCAGCTCACCGTGCGCCATCTCGCGGCCGCGGAAGCGCATGGTAACCTTCACCTTGTCGCCTTCCTCAAGGAACTCGAACACCTTGCGCATCTTCACGTCATAGTCGTGATCGTCGATGTTCGGACGCATCTTGATCTCCTTGATCTCCTGCGTCTTCTGCTTCTTGCGCTGCTCGTTGGCCTTCTTCTGCGCTTCATACTTGAAGCGGCCGATATCGAGGAACTTGGCGACGGGCGGATCGGAATTCGGAGAAATCTCGACGAGGTCGAGGCCGACCTCTTGAGCCTGCTCGAACGCTTCGCGCGTAAACATCACGCCCAGGTTTTCGCCGTTTTCGTCAATCACCCGGACCTTCTGGGACTGGATGAATTCGTTGTAGCGAGGGCCGGTGAATTGCGGCGGGGTCTGCGCTCGGCGCGGATAGGGCGGGGGTATAGTCTAATCTCCGAATGTTGGTTGAATTCGCGCGACGTAAGCATTTCGCGCCCGCTTTGAAAGTGCGAGCGCCCGGAGCGCGTCATTTTTGCCGCCACCTGTGGCGAAGAGTCGTCAGGCGGCTCAACGCTTCAGATCGGGCGGAATCGCTTCTTCGGCGATCATCGCGATCGCCTCGTCGACAGACATGACAAGCTGCCTTTCCTCGGATCCTAGACGGCGAATGGCGACCGTTCCCTCCTCGGCCTCGCGCTTTCCGACGACTAACAGCAGCGGAACCTTCTTCAGCGAATGCTCGCGCACCTTGTAGTTGATCTTCTCGTTGCGAAGGTCGGTCTCGATCCGGATCCCAGCCGCTTCAAGCCGGGACGCCACCTGCTTCGCGTAATCGTCGGCGTCCGACACGATAGTTGTGACGACCGCCTGCACCGGCGCCAGCCAGAGCGGGAACTTGCCGGCATAATGCTCGATCAGGATTCCGATGAACCGCTCGTACGATCCGAAGATCGCCCGGTGCAGCATGATCGGACGATGCTTGGCACCATCCTCGGCAATGTAGGTCGCGTCGAGCCGCTCGGGCAGCACGCGATCCGACTGGATTGTCCCGACCTGCCAGGTCCGCCCAATAGCATCGGTCAGGTGCCACTCGAGCTTGGGAGCGTAGAACGCGCCTTCTCCGGGCAGCTCTTCCAGCCGAATTCTTCGGTTGCCATGCCGGCCGCGACAACGGCGTCTCGAAGCTCGGCTTCGGCCTTGTCCCAGTCCTCGTCGCTTCCGAACCTCTTGTCTGGGCGTAGCGCCAGCTTCACGCCATAGCCTGAGAAGCCGAGGTCCTTGTAGACGCGGTCCGCAAGCTCGCAGAACGCGCGAACTTCCTCGACGATCTGGTCCTCGCGGCAGAAGATGTGCGCATCGTCCTGGGTGAATTGCCGGACGCGCATCAGCCCATGGAGCGCGCCGTGCGGCTCGTTCCGGTGGCAGCTGCCATTCTCATAGAAGCGGATCGGCAGCTCGCGGTAGCTGGTGATGCCCTGCTTGAAGACCAGAACGTGGCCCGGGCAGTTCATCGGCTTCAACGCCATCAGGTCGGCTTCGCCTGACAGGATCGGAGCCTCGTCCTCCTGTCCGTCCTCCGGCGCGTGCGGGATTTCGTCCGGCACGACGAACATGTTCTCGCGATACTTGCCCCAGTGACCGGAGCGCTCCCACTGCCTCGCGTCCATCAACTGCGGAGTCTTGATTTCCTGGTAGCCCGCCTCGTCGATGCGACGGCGCATATAGGCTTCCAGCGCGCGCCAGATGACGAAACCGTTCGGATGCCAGAACACGCTGCCGTGCGCCTCCGCCTGCAGATGGAACAGGTCCATCTCCTGGCCGATCTTGCGATGGTCGCGCTTAGCCGCTTCCTCCAGCCGGACCAGATAGGCATCGAGCTGCTTCTTGTTGAGCCACGCCGTTCCGTAGATGCGGCTGAGCATCGGGTTCTTGGGGTCGCCGCGCCAGTACGCGCCCGACACGCGGGTCAGCTTGAACGCGTTGGGATCGAGCTTGCCGGTCGACGCGAGGTGCGGCCCGCGGCAAAGGTCGATCCAGTCGGCCGGCCATGTCCGGTCTTGTACATGGTGATCGGCTCGCCCTCGGGAAGCTCCATCACCCATTCGGCCTTGAACGTCTCACCATGGTCGATGAAGAACTGGCGCACACGTTCGCGGTCCCAGACTTCCCGGACGAGCGGCTTGTCGGCGGCAATCACGCGCCGCATTTCCTCCTCGATCGCGGGCAGATCCTCGTCGGTGAACGGCCCGCGCCCCGGCGCTGGAGCAAAGTCGTAATAGAAGCCGTCGTCGGTCGCCGGGCCGAAGGTAATCTGCGTGCCCGGGAAGATGTTCTGCACCGCTTCCGCAAGCACGTGCGCGAAGTCGTGCCGCACCAGCTCCAGTGCGTCCTTTTCATCCCGCGAAGTGATCAGCGCGAGGTTCGAATCTCCCTCGAACGGGCGCATGATGTCGCGCACTTCGCCATCGATCTTGGCGGCAAGCGCGGCCTTGGCCAGCCCCGGTCCGATCGCGGCAGCAACGTCCGCGGGCGTCGAACCCTCGGGCATCTCCCGCACCGAACCGTCGGGAAGCGCGATCTTGAACATCTTGGTCATGCGCCGTGCATGTAGCGATGCTGCGCTGCACCCTCAACCGCAGGCCAAAGTGCAACTTGCCAACCGGCGAAACTTGTTTCAGCTTGCCTGCGCTCGGGGGACAAACGGGGGTTTAGTTCCATGGACGCGCCGGCTTCTGCGGCGGCCGATAACGGCCGTGCGATTGAGTTTACTGGAACTCTTCGGGAGTTCATTCCGATCGCGGCGTCCAACGCCGCACTCACTATCGTCACTCTGTTCGTTTACCGATCCTGGGCGAAGGCTCGCGAGCGACGCTACCTTTGGAGCAGGACTCGTTTCATCGACGATCAGCTTCAATGGACCGGCTCCGGGTTGGAGATGTTCATCGGCTTCGTGATCATTGCCCTGCTGCTTGGCCTCGTTGGACTGCTTTTTGCGCTCGGCCTGCCGGCGATCGCCGTCCGTGTTGGGCCAGGCTGGATGTTCGCGGCCGTCCTCGCTCTATATATAGGGGTTTCTTTCTCTTTGGGCTCGCCCGGTTCCGGGCCATTCGGTACCGATTGTCGCGGACATGGTGGCGTGGAATTCGCGGAGGAAGCAACGACGGCGGGTGGAACTACGCCCGAAAGGCGATCGGATATTATCTCGTCACCTTTCTACTGGGCGGAATTTTCTACCCTTGGGCACAGGCCAAATTATGGAACGAGCGCTGGCGTAAGATGTCGTTCGGCCCTACGACTTTCACTCCGATATGACTCCGGAAGACACGAAGGGACCATTCTTCATCTTCTGGGCGGTGATCGTGATCGGAAGCCTGATAAGCGGCTTCGCTGCGATAGCGACCGCGAGGGAAGGCACGCCTGGCGGCTCCCCGATTATTACCCTGTTGTTCTATTGCGCGGTGGGAGTGGCGTACGTCAACTTCCTTACGCACTATTACAAGGCCGCGGTCGAATGGATGAGCATTGGTGACATCACGTTCCAGTTCGACGCCGACTTCAAGGACTGGATGGGGTTCTACTTGCGGACGATCGGTCTCACAATCGTCACGATCGGCTTCGCCATTTTCGTCTACAATTTTCGCAAATGGCAGTTCATCACCAGCCATTTGAACGCGTTCGGTACGGTTGACGTGGACCAGTTGATCCAGTCGCAGACCGTCGCGCCGAGAGAAGCCGAGGGATTCCTCGACGCTCTCGATATCGGCGCCTTTTAGGTCCGGGGCGTGTCGCAGCAGGCGTCCCTGTTCGACGGGACGAGTGCTCGATCCTATGCGGTGACCGTGGCGGCGGGTGACGGCGTTCTCAAGCTAAGCCGCGATAGCGGATGGGACGACGAGGTCCGCTTCGGCTTATCGGCAAGCTCAGCGAGGATCCGCAGCGCATCCGGCTTGGCCGGAATGACGCGCCCGGCTGGTCCCTGATCCTCGACAAACCGGTCGAAGACGACCTCCTTGCCCTTATCCCAAGGGCGATGGCTACGGAAGATGGATCGATCGGATAGGGCTGATGCCGGCGATCGCCGTTTGCGCCGTTGTGACCGCGGTCGTTGTCGGCATCGGATACGTCGCCCCGCACTGGGTCGCTCCGTACGTTCCGATGAGCTGGGAGCGAAAGCTCGGCAATGCAATGGTTGGGGATTTCGGATCCAGCAAATGCGACGATCCGGCAGGTCAGGCAGCGCTCGAAAAGCTTGCGGAAACGCTGGAGCCGGGCGCTACTGAGGGGCCTGATCGGGTCAGGATTGTTGCGCTCGACTTTCCGATCTTCAATGCGGTGGCCTTGCCGGGGGAAACATCGCCGTCTTCAAGGGTGCGCTTGATGATGTCGATGATCCTGATGCGCTCGCCGGCATCGTTGCCCACGAAATCGCTCACGTCCGCCGACGGCACGTGACGGAAGCGCTAATCCGCCAACTCGGCATCGAAGCCCTGATCAGCATGTTCGCTGGAACCACTGTCTCCAATGCCGAGCAACTGCTTTCGCTCAGCTATAGTCGTGCTCACGAGACGGAAGCGGACAGCGACGCCATTGCAATGCTCGGCAGAGCAAGCATTTCACCAGGGCCAACCGGCAATCTATTCCTGAAGCTCGCTAAGGAGCAGGGCGAGGAACCGGGCCTCACTGGCGAATTCCTTGACAGTCACCCGTTGAGCCGAACTCGGGCCAAGCGCTTCATCGATTCCGTGCGAAAAGAGACAACCTATCGTCACGTGCTGTCTGAGGAAGACTTCAACGTTCTGAGGAGGATGTGCGATCCGAAGGACGGCATTTCAAAGTGAAGGCACGGCCGTTACGAGACGGCCGCGCCTAAGTTTCCAGTCGAAATTCTGCGCTGTTCCTAGAACAGGACGATCAAAAGGATGATCAACAGAATGAGACCGCCGATACCGATATACATCGCTTCGCTCCCATGTTCTTGGCTTGGGAGGGGTAACGAATTGCAGGCGAGTGAAGTTCCGGATCGGTTGAAGTCAGCAGCCTGAAATCACCGCCGAGCCCTGTGTCGTTACGGTGCATGCGGCGCCTCCCGACAAGTCGACGGTCGACACCCCGCGCGCGTCAATCTTGACGCTATTGCTGACGTTGACGCGGACCTGGGCGGGCCTTCGGCGCCCACCGTCGCGTCCTTCACGGCGAGGCCGGAAGCGTCGAGCGATGAAGTTCCGCGGACGATGGCCGTCAGCTTCGGAGCCGTCCCGGCGAGCGAGACTGTGCCGACCCCGCTGATCCCGACCTTGAGCTGGTCGACGTTCGCGTTGGCGATGGCGGCCGATCCCGACCCTGGATGGAAATGTCGAGGCTGAGGCCCTTGACCTTGTCGACCGAGAGCGCGCCCGGCCGTTGACCCAGATCGCCGCGAGGTCCTGCGTCCCAACGCTGATCTCGACTGGACCTGTCCCCTTCCCGGGATAGCCGCCCACGACGAAGGATTGCCGCGCACGACCAGGGTCTGCCCCTGTTGGTCGATGGACACGGCGTCGATCGCCGCTGCTGAACCGCTGACCGTCGCGAACGGCGACACGCCGGTAGTGAGCCGTACCTTGTACGGCCCGTCGATCCGGATCTTGTTGAAGCTGGTGACGCTGAGCGTCCGGTCCGCGGCCAGCGCCGGCTGGGCGATGGCTGCAGCGCAGATGGCGAGAATGGCGGTCTTCATGCCGCCACTCTCGCCCGACATGGTTAAGATGTCACTATGAGCAGCGAGCGTTTCCGGAACCCGCCTTGGAAATGGTGCACTTGGCGCCGCCAGTCAGGTCGACGTCGCCCGATCCCATGATGCTAACCGATGCGGTGCCGGTGGCTTGCGCCTGCACGCCGCCGGAGCCGGCGACGGAAACCGAAGCAGTTTCCGCGGCAACGCCTTTGGCGTCGATCCCGCCCGACCCGGCGATTCCGTAATCGGCACTTTTTGCGCGGCCGCCGCTGGCCCGTGCATTTCCCGACCCGGCAATGTCGAGCTTCAGGGTGCCAACCTCAACCTGGCCGACTTGCAAATTGCCCGAGCCCGCAATCGCGCCCGAGAAGCTGTCGCCGGCGACCTTGTCGATGTCGATGTTCCCCGATCCGGCAAGCTCTGCGGCGCGAAGGCTTGGGACCGTTACCGTCAGCGCAATCTTGCCATGATGCGATCCCCAGCCCAGCTCATCTTCTGCTTGGGGCGGACGACGAGTGATCCGTTCTCGACGGTGATTTCGAGATTGTCGATGGCCTTCTGGTCGCCGCGCGCGTGTACGCTCGGCGCGCTGCCGGTCGTCACGCTAGTGTCGTACGAACCGGCCAACTCGATCCTGTCGAAGTTTCCGACCTGGTAATCGCGGTCGATGACCGGACCGCCGTCGGCGCTTCTCGCCGCGCTGCATCCGGCCGCTACCAGCGCCGAAGCCAAGACACCAAGAGCAATCGCGCGTCGCATCTGATCCTCCCATTTTTGCCGTGTTAGCGACCTAATACACCAATGCACGCCGATAGAGCAAGTCCAAAAGAAAAGGGCGCGCCCGGAAGGACGCGCCCTTGTTCTTTCAGCGGAAGCGAAACGCTTTAGGCGTTCGCGACTTCCTTCGGCTTGTGGTGGATCACCGCAGCTTTGTTGAGGATGTCGAGGATCTTCGCCAGCGCAGCCTTTTCATCGGTCTGCTCCATGGCGCCGAGCTCACGCGCGAGGCGCGAGGAGGCGGCCTCGAAGATCTGACGCTCGGAATAGCTCTGCTCCGGAGCATCGTCCGGGCGGAACAGGTCGCGGGTCACTTCCGCGATCGAGGTCAGGTCGCCGGAGTTGATCTTCGCTTCGTACTCCTGGGCGCGGCGCGACCACATGGTGCGCTTCACCTTGGGCTTGCCCTTCAGGGTTTCGAGCGCGTCCTTCATGGTCTTGTCGGACGACAGCTTGCGCATACCGACCGAGTCCGCCTTGAGGACGGGAACGCGGAGGGTCATCTTTTCCTTTTCGAAACGCAAAACGTACAGATCCAGCCGGGTGCCGGCGATCTCGGTGCTTTGCAGTTCGACAACGCGGCCAACACCATGCTTGGGTACACCACATAATCGCCAACATCGAAGCTGAGCGCTTTCGCTGCCATTGCTATCCTTTCCGTTGCGACACTGTGAGCCGACACGTCTCTCTCGTATCGTCCCCCATAACGACCCGTCGCGGTCGCGGCTCCGTGCCTGATTTCGGTCCTGCAAAAATGGCCTCCGCCGGTCGCGGGGCCTCTGTTACAATTTTATATCACAACTTATCTGGAAAAACCACCCCAACGCCTTTTGTTAACCCAATCTATCCCCAGCTAAATCGCCAATCCGAGCTGCCTAGGCGGTTCGACTTCTCCCTCGACAAGATTGTGTAGGCCAAGACCCAGTAACCGGATGCCTTTGGGCACGGGAAACAGGGCTGCCAGCAGGACCTGGCCGGCTTCAGTAAAGCTCGACAGTTCCTCGATCGGCGCTGGGAAGCTTTTCGAGCGAGTGATGTTGGTGAAGTCGCCGAATTTGACCTTGAGGGTCACCGTCCGGCCCGTGACATCGGCGCGCTCGACCCGCGCCCAGGCGTAACCGGCGATGCGCTCAAGCTCACTTGCGAGCCTATCGGGATCGGTCAAATCCTCGTCGAACGTTCGCTCCGCGCTGACCGACTTGTAGGGGCGGTCGGAGCAGACTTCGCGATCGTCGATCCCTCGGCTGATCCGCCAGTACCAGTGTCCCGAGCTGCCGAACCGCAGCTCCAGTTCGGCTAGGCTACGCTCCTGCAAGTCGGCGCCGGTCATGATGCCCATGCCTTCGAGCTTGCGTGCAGTCACCGGGCCGATGCCGTGGAACCGGGAGACGGGAAGCGCGGCTATATAGGCCTGTGCGCGTTCCGGCGTGATTACGCACAGGCCGTCTGGCTTGTTCTGGTCGGATGCGAGCTTGGCGACGAACTTGCAGTAGGACACGCCGGCCGAAGCCGTCAGCCCGGTCTCCTCGCGAATGCGCCGGCGAATTTCCTCAGCCGTCGCCCGGGCGGTGCCGAGACCTAGCCGGTCCGCGGTCACGTCGAGATAAGCTTCGTCGAGGCTCAGCGGTTCGATCAGGTCGGTGTAATCGGCGAAGATCGCGCGGATCTGGTGCGACACCTCGCGATAGACGTCGAAGCGGGGCTTCACGAAAATGAGGTCGGCGCACCGGCGTTTCGCCGTGACCGATGGCATGGCAGACCGAATGCCGAACTTGCGCGCCTCGTAGCTCGCCGCCGCCACGACGCCGCGATGCCCGCCGCCGACCGCCACCGGCTTGCCCCTCAGCTCCGGATTATCGCGCTGCTCGACCGACGCGTAGAAGGCGTCCATGTCGATATGGATGATCTTGCGGACGGGCTTGTCGGACTCGGACACGGCCGGAAACTTCTGTCTTACAGGCGCGACCTGAGTCTAGCGTGTCTTCACGTGCAAAGTACGGAACGACGAAAGCCAGAAACGACCGCCGTTACTGCGAACATTGGGAACATTCGGGCGAAAGGCCGACTTTGCATCGGCAGGCCCAATCTGCTTAAGGGCGGCGCGAAATGAACATCCACGAGTATCAAGCCAAAGAGCTGCTTGCGAAGTTCGGCGTGCCGGTTCCCGCCGGCTACGCCGCCATGTCCGTTGATGAAGCGGTCGATGCCGCGAAGAAGCTGCCGGGACCGCTCTGGGTCGTGAAGGCTCAGATCCACGCCGGCGGCCGCGGCAAGGGTAAGTTCAGCGAGCTCGGGCCCGATGCCAAGGGCGGCGTTCGCCTCGCCAAGTCGGTCGAGGAAGTCCGCGCCAATGCCGAGGAAATGCTCGGCAAGACGCTCGTCACCATCCAGACCGGCGCGCAAGGCAAGCAGGTCCAGCGCCTCTACATCACCGACGGCGTCGACATTGCGAAGGAATTCTACCTCGCTCTGTTGGTCGATCGTGAAACCGGCCGCATTGCCATCGTCGCCTCGACCGAAGGCGGCATGGACATCGAGAAGGTCGCTCACGACACGCCCGAGAAGATCGAGACGCTGACGGTCGATCCGGCGACCGGCCTGATGCCGCACCACGGCCGCGCCGTTGCTGCCGCGCTCGGGCTCAGCGGCGATCTCGCCAAGCAGGCGGGCAAGCTTCTTCCGCAGCTCTACAATGCGTTTATCGGCACCGACGCATCGCAGATTGAGATCAACCCGCTCGCCGTTACCGAGGACGGCAAGCTGTTGGTGCTCGATGCCAAGGTCGGCTTCGACAACAATGCCGAATTCCGCCACCCGGACATCCAGGAACTGCGCGACCTCACCGAAGAGGACCCGATGGAGATCGAGGCGTCGAAGTACGACCTCGCCTACATCAAGCTCGACGGGAACATCGGCTGCATGGTCAACGGCGCGGGCCTCGCCATGGCGACGATGGACATCATCAAGCTGAACGGCGCGTTCCCGGCAAACTTCCTCGACGTCGGCGGCGGCGCTTCGAAGGAAAAGGTCACCGCGGCCTTCAAGATCATCCTCAGCGATCCGGCCGTAAAGGGCATTCTCGTCAACATCTTCGGCGGGATCATGCGCTGCGACATCATCGCCGAAGGCATTGTTGAGGCGGCCCGCGAGGTCGACCTGAAGGTGCCGTTGGTCGTTCGTCTCGAGGGCACGAACGTCCAGCAGGGCAAGGACATCTTGGCGATGAGCGGGCTTCCGATCATCGCTGCCAACGACCTTGGCGATGCGGCGAGGAAGATCGTCGCCGAGGTCAACCAGGCGGTTCCCGCCTGAGCATTCTGGGAGAGTGAAGCGATGAAGGTGCTGGTCGCCGTAAAGCGGGTGATCGACTACAACGTGAAGCCGCGCGTCAAGATGGACGGCACGGGCGTCGATCTCACCAACGTCAAGATGAGCATGAACCCTTTCGACGAGATTGCCGTCGAAGAGGCGATCCGCCTCAAGGAAAAGGGCGTCGCGACAGAAATCGTCGCGGTGTCGATCGGTCCGGCCAAGGCGCAGGAAACGCTCCGTACCGCGCTGGCGATGGGCGCCGACCGGGCCATCCTCGTCCAGACCGACGAAGAGGTCGAGCCGCTCGGCGTCGCCAAGATCATTGCCAAGATTGCCGGCGAAGAGCAGCCGGAGCTGGTCATCCTCGGCAAGCAGGCGATCGACGACGACAATAACGCCACGGGCCAGATGCTGGCCGCGCTGCTTGGCTGGCCGCAGGGCACGTTCGCTTCGAAGCTCGATCCGTCGGGCGGCGAGGTCAGCGTCACACGCGAGGTCGACGGCGGTCTCGAAACCGACAAGCTGAAGCTTCCGGCGGTGATCACCACCGACCTTCGCCTCAACGAGCCGCGTTACGCCTCGCTGCCGAACATCATGAAGGCCAAGTCGAAGCCGCTGGCGACGAAGACGCCCGAAGAAATCGGCGTCGACATTGCGCGCCGCCTCGAAACGCTGAAGGTCGCCGAGCCGGCCAAGCGCCAGGCCGGCGACAAGGTCGGCTCGGTGGACGAGCTGATCGGCAAACTCAAGACGTTGGGAGTGGTGGCATGAAGACGCTCGTTTACGTCGAGCACGAGGGCGGCCAGATCAAGGATGCCACGCTCGCAGCCGTCACCGCCGCTTCGAAGCTCGGCGAAGTCCATGCGCTCGTCGCCGGCAGCAATGTCGGTGCCGTAGCAGAAGCAGCGACCAGGATCGCCGGCGTCGGCAAGGTGCATGTCGCCGACGGCGCACATTTAGACCACGGCCTCGCCGAGAACGTGGCGCCCGTCGTCGCAAAGCTCATGGAGACGCATGACGCGTTCGTTACTCCGGCTACGACCACGGGCAAGAACCTCGCCCCGCGCGTCGCCGCTTTGCTCGACGTGATGCAGATTTCCGAAGTGCTTTCGGTCGAGGACGAGAACACCTTCACCCGCCCGATCTACGCCGGCAATGCGATTGCGACCGTGCGGTCGAAGGACGCCAAGAAAGTGCTGACCGTGCGCGGCACCGCTTTCGAGAAGGCTGCTCGCGAAGGCGGCAGCGGCTCGGTCGAGAATGTCGACGCTGGCAGCGATTCCGGCTCCAGCAGCTTCGTCGGCGTCGAAGAGTCGAAGAGCGATCGGCCGGAACTGACCAGCGCCAAGATTATCGTCTCCGGTGGCCGTGCATTCGGTTCGTCGGAGCAGTTCCACGCTCTCCTCGATCCCCTCGCTGACAAGCTCGGCGCAGGAGTCGGCGCCAGCCGCGCGGCGGTCGACGCGGGCTATGCCCGAACGACTATCAGGTCGGCCAGACCGGCAAGATCGTCGCTCCCGAGGTCTACATCGCGATCGGCATCTCCGGCGCGATCCAGCACCTCGCGGCATGAAGGATTCGAAGGTCATCGTCGCCATCAACAAGGACGAGGAAGCCCAATCTTCCAGGTCGCGGACATCGGTCTCGTCGGCGACCTCTTCAAGATCGTCCCGGAACTGACCGAGAAGCTCTAGAATCCGCTGAGGAACCCCCGACGTTGTCGCCGAGCGCATCGACCGCGTAGCCGCCCTCCATCACAATGACGGTGGGCAGTCCGAGCGAAGCGATGCGTTGCGCCATCGGCGCATAGTCACTGGTCTTAAGCTTGAAATGACTGATCGGATCCTCCTCGTAGGTGTCGGCGCCATAGGAGACGACGAGCAGCCCAGGGTCGTGGCTCGCTATGCGTTCAAGCGCGGCGGCGAGCGCGGGCTGGTACCCACTCCATCCGGTTCCTCGCGGTAGCGGGAGGTTGAGGTTGGCGCCTTCGCCAAGACCCGATCCGGTCTCATCGGCGTGACCCCAGTAGTACGGATAGTCCATCACCGGATCGGCGTGGATCGAGACGTAAAGCACGTCGGATCGCTCGTAGAAAATGTCCTGCGAGCCATTGCCGTGGTGATAGTCGACATCGAGGATCGCCACGCGTGCCTCACCGGCCGCGATCGCATGCTCGGCGGCGATGGCGGCGTTGCTGAGGTAGGAATAGCCGCCAAGGTAATCGCGGCCGCAATGGTGACCCGGCGGGCGGCAAAAGGCGAAGGCCGAACGCTCGCCGCCGAGCACTGCCTCGGTTGCGGCAAGTGCGGTTTGCGCCGCCCAATAGGACGCCTCCCAGGTTCCCGGGCCGATCGGTGTCGACGTGTCGAAACTGTACCGCCCGAGCAGGGCATCGATGCGGCTGAGTTGAAGCGGCCGCCGCCGGACGACCGGGAAGGTGTAAGGAAAGGCGTCGCCTTCGCGGCCTGCCTGCAGCCACTGGTCATGGGCCGACTTCAGGAAGTCGACATAGTCGACGGAATGGACCCGCAGGATCGGATCGAGACCGAAATCCGCTGGCGCGCGGGTTGAACCGATGGGTCCCAGAATTGCGGTCACCCGTCCTTCGTGTTCCGCGGCCGGATAGACGGCGCCGTTGAAGAACTCCCCTGTCGGGACATGCGCGCGTTGCCGATCGTCCCAGATGCATCTCATTGTTCGTCCTCCGGCTGGTCGCCGCCGAAGATCTCCCGGGCTTCGGAGGACTCCGCTTCGTCGGCCGCCTGATGGGCGGTGAAATGCAGCACGGCGTAGCCGAGCAGGGCCGACAAGAGCGATCCGGTCAGCGTTCCGATCTTCGCTGCCTCGACCTCCGCAGGCGACGACGGGAAGGCGAGGGCGCCGATAAAAAGGCTCATCGTGAAGCCGATGCCGCAGAGTACCGAGGCCCGTAGAGCTCGGACCAGCGGGCATGATCCGGCTTCGAGGCGGCGCCCGCCTTGATCGTGATCCAGATCGCGCCGAACACACCAATCTGCTTGCCGAGGAACAGGCCTGCGGCGATTCCGATCAGAACCGGGTTAGCAAGGTCGACGCCGCGCAGGGCTACACCCGCGCTGGCCAGTCCGAACAGCGGCATGATCCCGAACATCACCCATGGATGCAGCCCATGCTCGAGGCGCTTGAGCGGCGATCGCTTTTCGCCTCTGCCAAGCGGTATTGTAAGAGCCGCGAGCACGCCTGCGACCGTCGCGTGAATTCCCGACGCAAGCATGAAATACCACAGCAGCGCGAAGCCGATCAGGTAGGGCCAGAGCCTGCGCACGCCGAACAGGTTCATGGCGGCCATGCCTGCGAGGATAACCGCCTCGGTGCCGATTGCGATCGCGCTCAGGTCAGCGGTGTAGACGAGGGCGATGATGATCACGGCGCCAATGTCGTCGACGACGGCGATGGTGACGAGCAACAGCTTGACCGCTGGATTGGCCCGGGCGCCCAGCAAGGCAAGGGCGCCAACGGCAAAGGCGATGTCGGTTGCGGACGGGATCGCCCACCCGCGCATCAGCGCCGGCTCGAAGCCGGTGACCAAGAGGTAGATGAGAGCCGGAACCGCCATGCCCGCTGCCGCGGCAACAAAGGGGAGACGCCTTTGCGCAGCGGTAGCCAGGCGGCCATCGTACCACTCGCGCTTCACCTCCAGCCCGACGAGCAGGAAGAAAATCGCCATTAGCCCGTCTGATATCCAATGGTGCACCGACATCACGCCGACGTGCGGCATCGGCGGCCCGACCTTCGCATCGAGGACGGCATGATACGCATGGCTTGCGCCGGAATTGGCGAGGACCAGCGCCACCGCCGCCGCCGCGATCAGCAGCAGGCCGGCGAATTTTTCCTGTCTCTGGAGGGCACTCGGGTCTTCGGCCATCGCCGCTTAATGGGCGAGCGGCCGAGCCTTGGAAAGAGTCAGGCGAAGGCTACGGACTTGCGTAGAAGCTGGTAAGCCTCAATCACCTCGCCGAGCCGCGCTTCGTGGCTTCGGTCGCCGCCATTGCGATCCGGATGGAAGCGGCGGACCAGCCTCGAATAGCGGCTTCGAACCGACTTCAGATCGGCGTCCTCGCCAAGGCCGAGCACGGACAGGGCCCGCTGCTCGCCTTTCGTGAAACGTGACGCCGCTTGGGGCTGCGACCGGCGGAATCGCCCCGAAATGGCGTCGAGAGGGTCCGCGAAATCGCTCCACGACGGCGCCGGATCGGAACCGGCATGCGCGAAGGCCCTCGTCGCGCGTTCCCATCCCGCATACGGCGTCTGCGCCTCGGCGATCTCCTCGGCGCTCATCCCGTCGAAGTAATTGTACTTGGCGTTGTGCATGCGCACGTGCTCGAGGCACAGGAACCGCCAGGTCCCGGACCGTCGAAATTGGCCGCTTGCAGCGGAGCCTTGAATTCGCCTGGCTGGTCGCATCCGGGAACCGCGCAACGGTCCCTCGCGCCTTCGACCCGGCCATGCATTCTGGGATGATTGGACGCCACTCACTTCCTCGTTCGATCAGCCGTCATATATAGGAGCGATGGACACGACCGCTACCGGACCCGTCGCAACTGAAATGCTGGCGCGGCTCAATTCGGCGCTTTCGCCGACTTTCATCCAGCTCACCGACTACAGCGAGAAGCATCGCGGGCACGGCGGCTACAATGCCGCGGGCGAAAGCCACTTCTCGCTTGAGATCGAAAGCGCCGCCTTCGCCGGCAAGTCACGGGTCGATCGGCAGCGGCTGGTCTACAAGGCGCTTGGCGACCTGATGCGGGAACGGGTGCACGCGCTCCAGATCAGAGCGCGCGCACCCGGTGAGGCTTGACGAAGGCTAGAAGCTGAACTGAAGCCCGAGCCGGCCGCCAAGCGAGACCTTGTCCTGCTGGTCCTCGGCGTTGAGTTCGCCGGTGACCGCCAGTCCGTCGCCGCCGCCCGTCAGCCTGAAGCCGGCCAGCCAGCCGCTGGTCCGATCTTCCGGAGTCAGCGTAAACGGCGTGCCATTGGCAAAGTGAGCGGTGGTCGCGCCGAGCTTGCCGCTCAGGATCTGGCGATGCCCGCCTTCCAGCTCGACACGGAGGAAGCCGTCGCCGGCTTCACGCGCCCGGACGATCTCATAGCCCAGCGCCACGGTTCCGCTGGCCGCGGTCTCGTCGCTCTTTCGGCTGTCCACGATCAGGTCGAACGCGGTTCCGCCGCCGGTCTCGGTGTAGCCCTTCTCGCTCAGCGAAAAATGCTCGATCGTTGCGGTTGGGCGGATCGAGAAATTGCCGAACCGGGCGTCGTAGGAGACGCCGGCTGCGACCGAGTAGAGGGTGCCCTTCCACTCGCCCTGCGCTTCACGTGTGACGGTCTGGCCATTTACCACACCGCTGAAGAACCGCGTCCCGTCGAAGTCCAGCCTGCCGAGCGTGCCGCGCGCATAGGCTCGGATCGGGCCCCAGGTGCCGCGCCAGTAGACGCCGCCTTCGTACTGGCTGCTGACCAGCTCGTCATTGGCAACGTCGCGCTTGTCCCTCCCGGCAAGGTAAGCGAGCGATCCTCCGACGTTCCCGAATGACCCAAGGCTCGTCTCGACTCCGCCCGATGCGCCCCAGCCGCTGACATCGTAGGACGACGTGGCGCCGATCGACTTGCTGCTGCCCCAGGCAACCTGCTGCAGCCAAAAGCCGAGTGCGCCGCGCTGAATGACAGGCGCTTCGGGGTCGGTGAAGATCTTGTTGGTCAGGCGCGAGCCCTTGGTCGCGGTCTCGAATGCACCGCCGCTGTGATCGGGCAACATCTGTTGAAGCGACGTCCGAAGCTCGGTGCTGTTGCTCGCTCCGAGGAAGACGCCGGCGACGCCCTGATCAGAGTCCGCTGCGCCAAGGACGGCGTTGAGCACCGAACCTTCCGACGCATTGAGGCCGAGCTCGCTCGCAGTCTTCTGGCGGATGGTCACTGACACTTCGTTGGGCGTCGTCGTGACCAGGCTGCTGTCGAAGAGGAACGGGATCGAGTTGACCGAAGTCACCAGATTGCCCGCGCCGGTCAGCGTGCCTGCCTGGATAACCTTGTATGTCCCCGCGACGCCGCCGAGCGACAGAAGCTTGACGTCGAGGGACGTGCCCGCGCCGAAGTTTGCTGCTCCCGTGATGTTGTAGAGGGTCGATTGGTGGTGGAGGAATCGATCGTCACCCCGATCCCTGAGCCTGCACCGGTCGTCAGCGATGCCAGACCGACGGTCCCGAGGTTCGTCGCCTGCAGCTTGGTGCCCGCGCCGAGATTTACCGCGAGACCAGCGCTTCCGCTGAGCTGACCGGTGAAGATCGACGTGCCGGTGAGGGTCAGAGTATCGGCACCGCCACCGAAATTCACGTTGCCGTTGAAGGCCGACGTTCCGCTCAGCTGGAGCGTGTCGGAGCCTGCGCCAAAATCGACCGCCCGTTCATGACCGCATCGCCCGACAGCAGCAGCTGATTATTGCCGGCGCCGAACTTCGCTGTGCCGTTGACCTTGCCGTCCGCGATATCGAAGACGTCGTTCCCATTTCCGAACAGCATGGTGCCGTCGATCGTCGGCGCGGACGCGGTGGCCGCGACGGCGAGCTGACGGACCGTCACGCCGGAACCATTCGCTCGAAGATCGAAGGCGATTGCCTTGTCGCCGAGCGTCGCCGCATTGCCGACGCTGATCGCGCCGCTGTTTTCGATCAGCGAGACGGTGCCTGCATTATCGATGATCGCGGTTGCCGTTCCGTCCGATCCGCCACGGCCGGCAAGGATCGCGCCGCTGTTTTTGATCGTGCTGACGTTGGCGCCGGCATCGATCGCGATCGCCGTTGCACCGGTGGATGCGGTGCCGCCGCCAGCCGCCGCGACCGATCCGGAAACCTCAATCACCGGCACCGTCGCTCCGGATCCGATGCGAATGCCGGTGGCATTGGCGTTGGTCGCGCTGGCACCGACCGATCCGGAGATGGTCATTCCGCCTGTGACGTTCACCGACTGGCCAAGTCCGCCGATCACGATGCCGTTGCCGGCGACGCCGCTGTAGAGGCCGTTTGCAGTCACGGAGCCCTTCATGACGAACCCGCGCCCGCCCGAATTCGCGACGGCGCCGATGGTCGTGGCCTGGGTCGACGATCCGACGACGACCGCCGGCGCCGCTCCGAGCGAAATGATCGTCGCGGTGGTTTCTTGCGCGTCGGGAACGCCGTCGGCGTCCTCGTCATCGTTGTTGGGGATGTTGTCGGCGGGCTTCTTGTCGAAGAGGATTCCACCCGCGACGTTGCCGCCAATGACGAGGGCCGACCCGCCCTGAAGCAGGTCGTCGGCATCGAGCTTCGACGTGTCGTTCGGAACGGTGGTGTAGCGGTAACCCGTGGTCTGGATCGTGTTCTGAATGACCAGCGCGCCGCCGATATTGCCGTTCAGCGCGACGCCGACGCTGTTGCCGCCCTGGACCGTGATCGTACCCTTCGAAAGGGTGACGTTGCCGCTGACGTTCCCAGCCTTGATGCCATAGCTGTCGTTGCCGAGGATGGTGATCGAGCCGCTGCTGACCAGGTTGCCTGTCAACGGGCCGTCGAGAGCGATGCCGGCCGACTGATTGCCTTCGATGGTGATCGATCCGCTATTGGTGATGTTGCCGGTGAAGGCGCCAAGCGCATGGATGCCGAAGCGGCCGGACCCTTGTGCGAACAGTCCGTCGATGTCGCCGTCATTGTCGGTGTCGGTCGCAGTGTACGTTTCGTCGATGGTGATCGAGCCGCTGTTGGTGATTTCACCAGTCACGCTCGGGTTGGCGACGATACCTGCGCTATTGTTGGCGCCAGTGATCTGGATCGTGCCTTCGTTGCGCACGTAATTGTTGCTGTTGAGTGTGACTCCGATGCCGCTGGTTGGCTTGACCGAACCGGTTGACGAGATGCGGATGTCGCCGGAAGCGCTGGTCGACTGCGGCGTCGTGACTGCAGTGGAGATGACCGTTTCAGCGTTGGCCGGGACTGCCGCCGTTGCGGCTGCGATTGCCCCCAGACCTGTAGTTGCAAGAAGAAGACGCATGCGGAAATTGCCCTTTTTTCTTGCCGCGGCGCACGAACCCCGGCGTGTCTTTCGAACGTGAGTCAGCGATCCGGGAAACGGGGTTTCCCGGCACGAGCCAAACGGAATGAAAGGGCCAAGCGGCGGCCGCCGCCTGTCGCCCCCAAGCAGCGTGGGTCTAAGCCGTGGCCGCCTGAAGGCCACATGAACAATCGTTAAGGGTATGAAATGACTTGCAAAGTTGCGCGGGACTTCTCCGCGACGGCTTGGAAGCGTAGGGCGGGAGGCATGGACGACACGCTCGATTCAGCCATTGCGGCGACGATTGCCCCGGTCACCCACGACCTGGGCGGATTCAAGGTCCACCGGACGCTTCCGAGCAAGCAGCGGACGATGGTCGGGCCCTTTATCTTCTTCGACCAGATGGGCCCCGCACGGCTCGGCGTCGGGGACGGCATCGACGTTCGTCCACACCCGCACATCAACCTGGCAACGGTGACCTATCTCTTCGCCGGCGCGATCGATCACCGCGACAGCCTCGGCACGTTTCAGCGGATCGAGCCGGGCGCCGTGAACCTGATGACAGCCGGACGCGGAATCTCGCATTCCGAGCGGTCGCCGGCCGAGGAGCGGGCCGCCGGACCTTCGCTCGACGGGATCCAGACCTGGCTGGCGCTCCCGCAGGCGAAGGAAGAAGTGGACCCGGGTTTCGAACATACCGCCGCAGGGGCGCTGCCGGTCGCGGAGGGCGATGGCGTCCGCCTGCAGCTGATCATGGGCGAGGGCTTCGGCCTTGCGTCTCCGGTGACCCAGCATTCGCCGACGATTTACGCCGCGATCACTATGTCCCCGGGCGCGGCGCTGATGATCGATCACCCGGCGGACGAGCGCGGACTGTACCTGATCGAAGGCGACGCGACGATCGACGGAGAGCCGCTTTCGCAACGGTATATGACCCTGCTGCGACCAGGCATTCTTCCGCTGCTGACGTCGCAAGGCGGCGCGCGGCTGATGCTGTGCGGTGGCGCGCCGATGGACGGTGAGCGCCACGTCTGGTGGAACTTCGTTTCCTCGCGTCGCGACCGGATCAACGAAGCCAAGCGGGCCTGGCGAGCAGGCGAGTTCGCGCTTCCGCCCGACGACCACGACGAGTTCATTCCGTTGCCCGAGGTGCCGCTGACGGTCAGCTATCCGTGACGGAGATTCGGCGGGTCGGCCTGTCCACGGGCGTGACGCTCAACGTCGCTTTCGCGGGTCCGGAGGACGCGCCGGCGGTCATTCTGCTTCACGGCTTCCCGGAATCGCACCGGACCTGGCGCGAGGTCGCGCCACGGCTGGAAGACACATTCCGGCTGATCATGCCGGACCAACGCGGGTTCGCCGGGTCCGACCGGCCAATGGACGCAAGCGATTATGCGACCGACAAGCTGGTCGACGACATCTTCGCCCTTGCCGAGACGGTGGGCTGGAGAGCTTTGCGCTCGTCGGTCACGACTGGGGTGGGGCAATCTCCTGGCCCGCGGCTCTGCGCAACGACCCGCGGCTGACCAAGCTCGCGATCGTCAACGCGCCACATCCCCTGATCTTCCAGAAGAGCGTGATCGAGGATGCCGGTCAGCGCGCCGCGTCCCAATACATCACCTGGTTCCGCACGCCCGGCGCGGAGAAGGCGATCGAAGCGATGGGCAACGAGGCGTTCTTCGAGAAGAGCTTCGCCAAGCACGCCGACCTTGGCCTGATTTCGGAGGAAGAGAAGCGGCGGTACATTGCGGATTGGTCGCAGCCGGGCGGCATGTTGCCGATGCTGAACTGGTACCGGGCAGCAAGCTGATCATCCCGCCGACGGACGCTACGATGCCGGTGCCGGATTTCCTGCTCCGCGCGTTTCCGAAGATTCACGTTCCGACCTTGGTCATTTGGGGGATGAAAGACTCGGCTTTGCTTCCGCTGCAGCTCGAGGGGCTCGATGACCTCGTCGACGACCTGCGGGTCGTGAAGCTCCCGAGACCGGCCATTTCGCGCCGTGGGAAGCAAGCGAGCAGGTGGCGGCCGCGCTTCGGGACTTTCTCGCCTGAGCCAGCACCGCTAAGCGCAAGAAATGAATACGACCGCTCGATCCCGTTCGCGCTCCGCTGCGCGCCTTGCCGCCGTGCAGGCCCTGTACCAGCAGGAGATGGAGGGTACCCCAATCGCGCGGCTGCTGCGCGAATTCCACGATCATCGCCTTGGTGCCACCATCGAGGACGCGGAATATTTCGAGGCGGAGCAGAGCTTCTTCGACGATGTCGTCAGCGGTGCCGATGCACGGCGCGAGGAAATCGACCAGGTCATCGCCGGCAAGCTGGCTGAGGGCTGGAGCCTTGAGCGGCTCGACCGTCCGATGCGAGCGATCCTGCGAGCCGGAACCTATGAGTTGCTGGCGAGGAGCGACGTGCCGGTCGGCTCGGTCATCTCCGAGTACGTTGATGTCGCCCATGCCTTTTACGACAAGCGCGAGAGCGGCTTCGTTAACGGGCTGCTGGATGCGGTGGCCAAGCAGGCACGGCCCGCTCGCGCGGAGTAAGCGCAAGTGCGTGAAGCCCAGGCGATCCAGCGGCTGCGGCGGATTGCAACCAGTCCCGCCGCGCTTGGCCTGAAGGACGACACGGCAGTCCTCGACGGCCTCGTCCTGACCCATGACAGCATTGCCGAGGGCGTTCATTTCCTGTCGACGGACACGGCGGCAAGCGTGGGTTGGAAGCTGGTCGCGGTGAACCTGTCCGACCTCGCCGGGAAGGGCGCCACTCCCGCTGGCGCGCTTCTGTCGTTGGCCCTGTCGGGAGACGATGCGTGGGACATGAGCTTCCTCGACGGTGTCGAGGCCGCTTGCGAAAGCTACGGCCTGCCTTTGCTCGGCGGCGACACGATCGCGCTCCCGCCGGGTGCGCCGAGGGTGTTCGGACTCACTGCAATTGGCCGCGCGGGTGAGCGGGTCCCGTTGCGGTCGGGAGGCAAGGCAGGCGATGTCTTGTGGGCGATCGGAACATTGGGAGATTCGGCGGCGGGCCTCGAATTGCTGCGCCTCGATCCGGCTTCGACCGGGCCGTTGGTGGACGTCTATCGTCGCCCCGTTCCATTGATCGCGCTTGGCCAGGCCTTGGCGCCGTTAGCCAACGCGATGATGGACGTTTCCGATGGCCTGCTGCTCGACGCGATGAGGATGGCTGAGGCAAGCGGACTCAGTGCGGAAATCGATATCGATGCGATCCCGCTGTCCAGGGCGTTCATCGCGGAACGGAGCGGCGACCTCACCGCACGCCTGTTCGCAGCGACCGGCGGTGACGACTACGCGCTCCTCGCGGCGATCCCGGCGGACATCGATCCCTTAAGACTTTCTTTACCTTCAGGAACGACGATTGCGCGCATCGGGTGCCTCGTCGCTGAAGGGCCGCGTCTTGCGCTTTCCAGCGGCGAATCCCCGGTCCCTTTGCCGGAGCATTTAGGCCATGAACATCGCAGCAATTCCTCTGCGCCAATGGCTGATCGCAGCTAGCGGTTTGCTGTCCGGCGCCTTCACCGCACTGCTGCTTCACTAGCATCCAGACCGAACGCGGTTGCCAGCCGCGGATTCGCTCCATAAACACCTGCCCCGTTCGCCGCCTGTGTCCTGCAGGGGGTTCGGCATAGCCGCGAAAACGGGGAAGAATTTTCGATGAACCTCATTCTTATCGCGATCGGGTGCGGCTTCATCGCCGTGCTTTACGGTCTCTTCACGAGCCGCCAGGTGCTTGGTGCGCCGGCCGGCAACCAGCGCATGATCGAAGTCGCTGGCGCCATTCAGGAAGGCGCTTCGGCCTACCTTCGCCGTCAGTATACGACGATCGGTATCGTCGGCGTCGTTGTCGCCGTGCTCGTGGGCGTGTTCCTTGGACTGACCCAGGCCGCCGGCTTCGTTCTTGGCGCCGTCCTGTCGGGCGCCGCCGGGTTCATCGGCATGAACATTTCCGTCCGGGCCAACGTGCGTACAGCTGAAGCGGCGCGAAGCAGCCTGCAGGGCGGTTTGACGATCGCGTTCCGCTCCGGCGCCATCACCGGCATGCTTGTTGCCGGGCTCGCTCTGCTTGCGATTTCAGCCTTCTTTTACGTTCTCGTTGACGTTCAGCACATCGCTCCCAACGACCGTCACGTGACCGACGCGCTTGTTGCGCTCGCGTTCGGCGCTTCGCTGATCTCGATCTTCGCGCGTCTCGGCGGCGGCATCTTCACCAAGGCCGCAGACGTCGGAGCCGACCTGGTCGGCAAGGTGGAAGCAGGAATTCCCGAGGACGATCCTCGCAACCCCGCCGTGATCGCCGACAACGTCGGTGACAACGTCGGCGACTGCGCCGGCATGGCCGCCGACTTGTTCGAAACCTACGTCGTCACTGTCGGTGCAACGATGGTTCTCATCGCGCTTCTGATCCAGGGCGCGGGTGACCGCATCGGCAGCCTGATGACGCTCCCGCTTCTGATTGGCGGCGTGTGCATCATCACGTCGATCATCGGCACTTACTTCGTTCGTCTCGGCAAGAGCGGCTCGATCATGGGCGCGCTGTACAAGGGCTTCTGGATCACGGCGATCCTGTCGGTCCCGGCGATCTACTTCGTCACGCAGTTGGTGCTCGGCGACCTCAACGCTCCTGTCGGGGGCGAACCCGCCGGGCTCGATATCGGCGCACAGGCAGGCGTTGGTGAATTCAGCGGCGCTTTCACCGGTTGGGACCTGTTCTACTCGATGCTCGTCGGCCTCGCGGTCACGGGCCTGCTCGTGTGGATCACCGAATATTACACCGGCACGAGCTATCGGCCGGTGAAGAGCATCGCCAAGTCGTCCCAGACCGGCCACGGCACCAACGTCATCCAGGGCCTGGCCATCAGCCTTGAATCGACTGCGCTGCCGACGCTTGTCATCTGCATCGGCATCATCGTTTCGTACCAGCTCGCAGGCCTGATCGGCATCGCCTTTGCGGCGACCGCCATGCTTGCCCTGGCCGGCATGGTCGTTGCGCTGGACGCGTACGGACCAGTCACAGACAACGCCGGCGGAATTGCGGAAATGTCGGGCCTCGAGGACGACGTACGCAACCGCACCGATGCCCTCGACGCGGTCGGCAACACGACCAAGGCCGTGACCAAGGGTTATGCGATCGGTTCGGCGGGCCTCGGCGCGCTGGTGCTGTTCGCGGCATACACGACCGATCTCCGCACATTCGCGGGCGACCTCGGCGTGGCGTACGAGAACATCAACTTCACGCTCGCCAATCCGTACGTGATCGTCGGCCTGCTCCTTGGAGCGCTGCTGCCGTACCTGTTCGGCGCGATGGGCATGACGGCCGTCGGACGTGCAGGCGGCGCGGTGGTTGAGGAAGTCCGTGAGCAGTTCCGCGACAATCCGGGCATCATGAAGGGCGAGTCCCGTCCGAACTACGCGCGGACCGTGGACCTCGTGACCCGTGCGGCGATCAAGGAAATGATCATTCCGTCGCTGCTCCCGGTGTTCGCACCGATCGTGGTCTTCTTCCTGATCCGCGCCGTTGCGGGTCCGGAGAACGGCTATGCGGCGCTTGGCGCACTGCTGATTGGCGTGATCGTCTCCGGCCTGTTTGTCGCCATCTCGATGACCTCGGGCGGCGGCGCATGGGACAACGCCAAGAAGTACATCGAGGACGGAAACTACGGCGGCAAGGGCTCTGAAGCCCACAAGGCCGCCGTGACCGGCGACACCGTTGGCGATCCCTACAAGGACACCGCCGGCCCGCCGTGAACCCGATGATCAAGATCACCAACATCGTCGCTCTGCTTCTGCTTGCGGCGCTTGCTGGACATGGCGCTATCGGCTGATCCCGACGGCATCGAAAGATTGGCCCGCCGGCACTGCCGCGGCGGGGCTTTTCTTTTTATTGATGCGAATTAGGTTCGCCCTCGGATTGAGAGGGGGACTCAATGCGTTTGATCGGGCTTGCCCTGGCCGCCACTATTGCCTGCGCGGCTCCCGTGCATGCCGAGCAAGCTGTCCCCAAACTCCCAACGACGGTGTTCGCGCAACTTCCCGCGATGCGGAAACCGGTGCTTTCGCCCGACGGTCATCGGATCGTTGCCCGGGCTACGACGAATGGGCGTGGACGGCTCGTTCTCCTCGACGCCGATCAGCCGGAGGCCAAGCCGAAAGTCATCGATATCGGCACTGCCAATGTCGCGGCCCTGCAGTGGGCCGGGAACAAGCGCCTGCTGATGCAGGTGCTGTCGACGGATTACATCTACGGTGTAGTCCCGGTTCCGATCCTGCGGCTGCTTGCGATCGACACCGATACCGGCGGCTCACGGGTCGTCGATAAGAAGAGCGACGGCCTCTACGCGGGCGACGTTCTTTACGCAGACCCGACCGGCAGCTGGGCGCTCGTCGCCAGCCAGGACGACATCTATTCCTATCCGTCGGTCAAACGAGTCGATCTCGCGACCGGCAATGCCACGTTGGTCGAGAAGGCGAGGCCCGACGTCTGGGACTGGTATGCCGATGACGAAGGCGTGGTTCGAGCGGGAATCGCTTACGAGGGGCGCAAGTGGACGGTCTGGTACCGTGACAAGGCCGGCGACCCTTTGAAGAAGACGCGCGGGAAGTTTGCCAAGGACGACGACAGCGCGGTCGACCGGGTCATGTTTGGGCCGAACAACAACGGCTGGATCGTGACCAACGAACGTACCGGTCGCTTCGGTCTCTACCGCTACGACTTCGTCACGGGTGCCGTCGGCGAGGCCATTTTCGAGAACCCGAAGTCGATCTGGACGACGTCAGTTACGATCCGACCAGCGGGACGATTTACGGCATCAGCTATCAGGACGATCGCCCGCGGGTGAAGTGGATCGACCCTAAGTGGCAGGCGCTTCAACAGAAGCTCGACAAGGCTCTGCCGAACGCAACCAACTCGATCGTCGATACGTCGGATGACGAGAAACGGTACCTGATTTGGTCAGGTGGAGCTTCGGATCCGGGACGCTATTTTCTGCTCGATACCGCCAACTGGCGAATGCACCCGGTGGTGGAGCCATACTTGATGGATGCGTCGCAAATGGCGGAGGTCCGCTCTGTCCAATATCAGGCACGCGACGGTTTGAAGATTCGGGCTTACCTGACGACGCCGAAGGGTCGCGATGCGAAGAGCCTGCCGCTCATCATCCTTCCCCACGGCGGTCCATTCGCGCGCGATGACTGGACGTTCGATCCGATTGTGCAATTCCTCGCCAACCGCGGATACGCGGTGCTCCAGCCACAATTCCGGGGCTCCACCGGATACGGGAAGGACTTCGCGAGCAAAGGCTATGGAGAATTCGGCAAGAAGATGCAGGATGACCTCGACGACGGCGTCGACTGGCTGGTGAAGACCGGCCAGGTCGATGCCAAGAGAGTCTGCATCATGGGGATGTCCTATGGTGGCTATGCGGCTCTGTGGGGCGCCGTTCGCAACCCGGACCGCTATCGCTGCGCCGTTAGCTGGGCTGGCGTGTCCGATCTCGATGCCTTGATGAAGTATGACCGCAAGAGCTTCTCGGCGATCCGCTACTTTCGCGAGTGGCGAGCCAAGGTCGCAGGCGATGCCAAGGATCTGGGGTCGGTCTCGCCGATCAAATATGCCGACAAGGTGAAGATCCCGGTCTTCATCAGCCACGGCGAGAACGACGCCCGCGTTCCTGTGAAGCAAAGCCATTCGATGGTCGACGCGCTGACCAAGTCGAAGGCCGACGTCACGTCCGTTTTCTACAAGAGCAGCAGCCACGATTTCGACAGCGGCGCCGACTTCTACGATTGGCTTCAGCGGCTAGACGCGTTTCTCGCCAAGCATAATCCCGCCTGACCCCTTTCAATCCCGGATAACCGAGAGCAGAGGCCGTCGATGGCGCAGGCAATCCGAATCCACAAAACTGGCGGCCCCGAGGTTCTCAACTGGGAGGAGATCGAAGTCGGCGATCCCGGCCCGGCCAGGTCCGTGTTCGGCACGAAGCGGTCGGACTAAACTACATCGACGTCTATCACCGCACCGGACTCTATCCTCAGCCGCTTCCATTCACGCCCGGCGTCGAGGGTGCCGGCACAGTCGAGGCGGCCGGAGAGGGCGTGGCCGGAGTCCGGATCGGCGATCGCGTCGCTTACGCCGGTCCCGTCGGCAGCTACTCGGAAGCGCGGCTGATCGATGCGGACCGCCTCGTGAGGCTTCCGGACGCGATCGACTTCGAGAGTGCGGCGGCGATGATGCTGCAGGGCATGACGGTCCGCATGCTGCTGCGCGCCGTCCATCGTGTCGAGCCGGGCGATACGATCCTCGTCCACGCTGCGGCTGGCGGCGTCGGGCTGATCATGTGCCAGTGGGCAAAGGCGCTGGGGCGACGGTGATCGGAACCGTGTCGACCGAGGCCAAGGCCGAGCTCGCCCGCGCGCACGGCTGCGATCATCCGATCCTCTATACGGAGCAGGATTTCGTCGCGGAGGTCGGTCGCCTTACCGGCGGGGAGAAGCTGCCGGTCGTCTATGACTCGGTGGGCAAGGATACCTTCCTGAAGTCGCTCGACTGCCTTCATCCGCGCGGGGTGATGGTCAGCTATGGCAATGCGTCAGGTCCGCCGGACCCGATCCCGCCGGGACTGCTGGCGCAGAAGGGTTCGTTGTTCCTGACTCGCCCGACTCTTTACCATTACATCGCCAAGCGCGAGGAGCTGGAGCAATCGGCGACGGAGCTGTTCGACCTGGTGCTCTCGGGCAAGGTCAAACTCAAGATCGGCCAGGGTTTCAGCTTGCGTGAAGCAGCGGATGCGCACCGCGCGCTTGAGGCCCGCGAGACAACTGGCTCGACCGTTTTGACGGTCTAGGAGCGGCTGCTTCCCATTTTACTGCCCTGTGTTAGCTTCCGCCCGCCGGAAGTCAGGGGGGAGTGACATGGTTCGGTCGTACTTTTGGGGGTGCTGGCGCTTGCCGGCGGCACTGCAGCCTTCGGCGCGACGCCGTTGCCCGATGCTGTTCCTGTCGAGGTTTTCGCCGCACTGCCGGGAATTGAGAGTCCCGAGCTTTCTCCAACGGTGAGAAGGTCGCGGCGAAGATCGCCATCGATGGCCAGCAATATCTGGTCGTCCAGCCCTCTTCGGCGGCAAGACGAGCGCCTTGATGGAGGACAAGTCCGACATCAACTGGTGGCAATGGGTCAACGACGACTGGCTGGTCGTCGGTGTCGGGGACAATGTCAGCCTTTACGGCATGGACTTCTACGCGACGGCGATCGTCGGCGTCAGCGCGGACATGAAGACGGTCAAGCGGGTCGACCCATTCCGCAACGGCGTCGAGGCCGACGACGTGATCTGGTACGCCAAGGACGGTTCGCCGAGGGTGCTGCTCTCCAAGGAGACAGGCATCGAGACTCCGATGGAATGGCAGCCGAGCGTCTGGGACGTCGATGTTTCGACCGGCAAGGGAAAGATGGTCACGCGGGCGATGGACGACGTCTGGGAGTGGGACGCCGATCCGTCAGGAATGGTTCGCTATGGGATCATCTGGCGCGACGGTAAGCGCGCCGGAATCTATTATCGCGGTCCCGATGGCGGCAACTTCCAGAAGATTTCCTTTGCCAAGCGCCAGGAAGCATCCGTGCCCCTGCCCGTGGCCTATCGAGCCGACGGCAATGCCATCGCGATCGACGACAGTGATGGACGGGACAGCGTCTACGAGCTCTCGCTGCCCAGTTTCACTCTCGGCAAGAAGCTGTTCGGCGATCCCAAGTATGACGTGGACGCCGTCATCCTCAACGTCGCACTCAACGACGCTGCGGGTTTCCGGGTCGTCGGCAAACGCTCTCGGATCGAATGGCTCGACGAAGACTTGAAGGACATCCAGAAGGGGCTCGACCAGACGCTGGGCAGCGGAAATGCCCGGATTGTCTCCTGGAGCCGCAACCGCAAGCAACTGCTGGTCGAGGTGGGCAAGCCGTCACAAGCCGGCGGTCTCTATTACTGGGATACCAACGGCGCGACGATGCAGCGGATCGGCTGGAACAACTCGGTGCTCAAGGACCGAAATCTCTCCGCCGTTTCGACAGTTCAATACAAGGCGCGGGACGGGGTGCCGATCGAGGCCGTCCTCACGCTCCCACGCGGCCGCGAGGCGAAGAACCTGCCGCTCATCATGATGCCGCACGGGGGCCCGAGGCGCGAGACAGCGAGGAATATGACTGGTGGGCCCAGTATCTGGCGGAGCTTGGCTACGTCGTGATCCAGCCGAATTACCGCGGATCGAGTGGGTACGGGACCGAATTCGTCGACCGCGGACGGGGCGAATGGGGCCTGAAAATGCAAGATGACCTGATCGACGGAATCGATTGGCTCGCGGCGCAGGGGTGGTCGATCCGAAGCGCGTGTGCATTATCGGCGCGTCCTACGGTGGGTATGCGGCCATGCGCGGAGCGCAGCGCGATGGCTCCCGCTACCGCTGCGCCGTGTCCTATGCAGGCGTCTCGGACCTCAACGTCATGCTCAAGTACGACCGGAGCATGATGGGGAAGGGCATGGTCGAATATTGGAAGGCCAGGGCCGCCGACCTCGATGCTGTTTCGCCCAGATATCATGCGGCAAGCTTCGGCGCGCCGATCCTGATCGCGCACGGGGTCGAGGACAAGCGCGTTCCGGTGAAGCAGTCTCGGATGCTGGTCAGCGAGCTACAGAAAGCCGTACGAATATCTTGAGCAGAAGAAGGGCGATCACCATTTCAGCAGGGCCGAGGATCGCCTGGAATTCCTGAAACGGATGAAGGCCTTTCTCGACAAGCATAATCCTGCTTGAGCCTATCCAGGGGACGCGCCTTTCATTTTAGGCAGCGCGCTTGTAAGGCCACGCGACTTTTAGCCGAAGGAAGAGAGAACGCTTGGCCAAGGAAGAATTGCTCGAGATGCGGGGGCAGGTTGTGGAATTGCTGCCCAATGCGATGTTTCGCGTGCGGCTCGAGAACGGCCATGAGATCCTCGGCCATACCGCCGGCAAGATGCGCAAGAACCGGATTCGTGTGCTGACCGGAGACGAAGTCCTCGTCGAGATGACTCCCTACGACCTGACCAAGGGCCGGATCACCTATCGGTTCATGCCAGGCCGCAGCGGGCCACCACCCCGCCCGTAGGGCGGCATGCGCCTGGTCCTCGCTTCCGCAAGCCCGCGTCGGCTCGACCTGCTGGCGCGCATCGGCGTCGTGCCTGATGAAGTGGCGCCCCAGATATCGACGAACGTGTTCCGGCCGGAGAGCTGCCACGTGAGCACGCGCTTCGCCTGGCGGTCGAGAAAGCGGAAGCGGTTGCCGCAAGCCGTCCCGACGCGCTGGTCCTCGCCGCCGACACCGTTGTTGCCGTCGGGCGGCGGATCCTCCCCAAGGTCGAGGACGAAGCGACACTACGCGCCTGTATGAAGCTACTATCCGGTCGCCGCCACCGCGTCCTCACCGGGGTCGCGCTCGCCGCTCCCGGTCACGCAATCCGAACGCGGCTCGGAGAGACGATGATCGCCATGAAGCGCCTGTCCGATGAGGAGATCGACTATTACGCCGGTCATGGCGAATGGCGGGGAAAGGCCGGCGGCTACGCACTCCAGGGCTATGGCGAGGTCTACGTCCGGCAGATCGCAGGCAGCTACTCGAACGTCGTCGGCCTGCCGCTGGCGGAAACGCGCCTGCTGCTGAAGTCGGCGGGCTATCCGCTTGCCTGACTGGATCTGCGAGCGCGGGATCGGCGAGATCCGCTTCGCTCGGATCGTGGATGGCGAGATCGTCGAAGCGCGCATCCTGCTTGAAGGCACGGTCGCGGCCGGGACGGTCCTGGACGGCAGGCTGATCGAGGTCGGTATACCGGCGCTCGCTGATGCCGGCGGCCAGCAGTACTTGCTTCCCAGGGGCGCACCCGGAGTGACTCAAGGCGCCGCGATCCGGATCGAAGTGACGCGGGAGACGATTCCGGGCGCCGAACCGTGGAAGCGGCCGTTCGCCCGCATAGCGGAACGGGCGGAGGGCGTCTCGAATGCACTTGAGGCGGAGATCCTGCCGTTCCCAGCTCCAATTGATCGGCTGGAGCAGGCGGGATGGTCCGACGTACTCGAAGAAGCGCGGAGCGGGATCGTTCGTTTCGAGGGCGGTGAGCTTCGCCTTTCGCTGACCCCGCGATGACGTTGATCGATGTCGACGGACGCCTTGCCCCTGCCGAGCTCGCGTTGAAGGCCGCAAAGGTCGCCGCGCGGACTATACTGCGGCATGCGGTAGGCGGATCGATCGGAATCGACCTCCCGACCATTTCCGGAAAGGAGCAACGGCAGGCTGTCGGGGCCGCCATCGACGCGACCCTGCCGCAGCCATTCGAGCGAACGGCAATGAACGGATTCGGATTCATACAGATCGTGCGTCCGCGCGCGCGCGCGTCTCTGTTCGAACTCGCGTCTGACCGACCGTCGTTCGAGGCTCGCAGCTTGCTTCGGAACGCCGCAATGTCCGTGTCGGGCGCCACAGTTCTCGTTGCTCATCCGTCCGTCTCGGCCGTCCTCGAACGCAATCCAGCGTGGCTGGAAGACCTCTCGCGGCAGGTGGGCGGCCCGGCCACCTTGCGGAGCGACCCGTCGCTCCCCATCCATGGGGCCTATGCGCACAACGCTTGATACCAAGTCCTGCCCGTTTGCCGGAAAAAGCCGTCGGCCGAGCACGCTCCGTTCTGTTCGCGCGGGTGCAAGGACCGCGACCTGTTGCGCTGGCTCGACGAAGGCTATCGGATTCCGGGTCCGAAAGCCGATGCTGGGGTGGACAGCGAAGATAGCGGCGGTTAGTGAGCGCGGCGCCCCTCGACGTCGCTTTGCGGCGTCGCTCGGGACAGGCTTGGAGCGGGCGATCTGCCCGGCCCGAGAGCCCAGGTAGCTCAGTTGGTAGAGCACGTGACTGAAAATCACGGTGTCGGTGGTTCGATCCCGCCCTGGGCACCATTCCCATTCATCGCTGAAACCCGCGTTTCGACCGAGAGCGTTGCTTTCTTAGCTCCGCGAACCCCTTTGCTAGGGACACGCGACCGCGGCGGACCGGCAACTTTCCGTTAATCGCGCAATCCAGCCGTTAACTCTAAGCGTTCGTTTGGGCCTGCCTTAAGCTGCTGATTTGCGTCGAGCGAGCGTTCGGCGGCTCAGTCGAATCCGTTAATGGCACATGTTGTTTCGGCGCTACACTATGCTCAAAAAGCGGCTGAAAACCGTTGCGCAGCCTTGTTCTGTTTCAGTTATCGGACAATGAAAGCGCCCACGTGCACCCAGTAAATGGGCCGAAACGTGTGCCCGGAGTAGCGGGCCGAACAAGGGGACCAAAATGAAGACGAGCTTCCGTCAAAACCTGCTCGCATCGACCTTGCTGGTCGGTACGGCTGCGCTGGCAACGCCGGCGTGGGCACAGGACACGCAGTCAGCGGATCAAGCGGCCTCGACGCCGACCGGACCAGTCGAAGCTGTTGCGACTGACGAACCCGCATCGAGCGGACAAGACATTATCGTTACCGGCTCGCGCATTCCGCAGCCGAACCTGGAATCGGCCGCACCGGTCACGGTCGTGTCCGACCAGGACGTGAAGCTCTCCGGTTCGACCAGGATCGAAGACGTCCTCAACCAGCTGCCGTCCGTCGGCGCCGCGCAGACGTCCGGCGTGTCGAACGGCGCGACCGGTACGGCCGAAGTCGACCTTCGCTACCTCGGCTCCAAGCGCTCGCTGGTTCTGATCAACGGCCGCCGCATGATGCCGGGCGATCCGAACAGTGCGAACCTGTCGGCCGACTTGAACGTCATTCCAGCCGCGATCATCAAGCGGGCGGAAGTCCTTACCGGCGGCGCGTCGTCGGTGTACGGTGCTGACGCGGTTGCGGGCGTCGTCAACTTCATCATGGATACCCACTTCGAGGGCATCCGCTTCGACGGCAACTTCAGCATCTGGCAGCACAACCAGGACAATCCATTCGTCGGCACCTGCAATCGCGTGCAGGCAAGCTCCGGCTGTACGGCGGTGGATCAGCGTCTGCACATGAGCGACATCATCAACGCTCGTGGCTATCCGCTGCCCACTGGCAGCACGACTGACGGACGTTCGTTCGACGGCACCGTCACGATCGGCGCCGGCTTCGATGACGGCCGCGGCCATGCCGTTGCCTATTTCGGCTATCGCAACACCAAGCCGGTTCTCCAGCGCGACCGCGATTTCTCGCACTGCGTGATCCAGAACCAGACCAATCCCAATCCGCGTTGCGGTGGTTCGGCGACTGCGAACCCGGGCACCGCAATCATCTTCACGAGCGGAACCTCGACGGTCGCGGCACTTGGGCCGGGAACCATCACTCCGAACGCTCAGAACCTCTACAACTTCGCGCCGCTGAACTACTTCCAGCGGCCGGACGAGCGTTACATCGCCGGCGCGTTCGCCGATTACGAGATCAGCCCTGCGCTGAAGCCGTACCTCGAGTTCATGTTCATGGACGACCGGACGCTGGCGCAGATCGCTCCCTCGGGCGACTTCGGCAACACGCTGACCATCAACTGCGACAACCCGTTCATGTCAGCGCAGCAGTTCGCGGTCATTTGCGGCAACCCGCAGAACGTCATCAACGGCTTCGTGGGGAACTTCCCGCTGGCCCAAGGCGCTCCGTACAACCCGAACCCGGGTGCGGCGCCGCTGACGTTCTTCGACGCCCGCGGCAACACTTACAACAATGCGTTCTTCCAGCTTCTCCGTCGTAACACGGAAGGCGGCCCGCGTATTTCCGACCTTCGTCACCAGGCGTGGCGCGGGGTCCTTGGAACCAAGGGCGACCTGTCGAGCATCTTCTCGTACGACGCCTACTTCCAGTACGGCCGCACGAACTACACGCAGGTCTACAAGAACGAGTTCTCGATCGCTCGCCTGACCCGCGCGCTCAACGCCGTGAACGTCGATGCCAATGGCGTCGCGGTCCCGGTCGGAACGCCTGGTTCGTCGATCGTCTGCCGCTCGGTTCTCGACGGTAGCGACCCGAATTGTACGCCTTGGGATCCGTTCGGCGCAGCTCCGTCGGCCGCGTCGATCAACTACCTGAACGTCTTCGGCGTCATCCAGGGCATCACTTCGGAACAGATCGGCCACTTCGACATCACCGGCCTGCTTGGCGATGCCGGCATCAAGACGCCGTGGGCGGAAGATGGCGTGGGCATCAACGTCGGTGTCGAATACCGGCGTGAATCGCTCGAGCTGAACCCGGACACGTCGTTCCAGACGGGTGATCTTGCCGGTCAGGGTGCACCGACGCTTCCAGTCAGCGGCAACTTCCGCGTCTGGGACGTGTTCGGCGAAGCCCAGATTCCGATCATCCAGAACCAGGGGATCGAGGAGTTCACGATCGGTCTCGGTTACCGGAAGTCCTGGTACGACATCAGCAGCGGCGGTGGCTATGACACCGACACGTACAAGATCTCGGCCGAGTTCGCTCCGGTGAGCGACATCCGGTTCCGCGGCTCGTACAACCGTGCAGCTCGTGCCCCGAACATCCAGGAGCTGTTCGCTCCGCAGTTCGTCGGCCTCGATGGTTCGAACGATCCTTGCGCCACTGGCACGCCAATCACGGCGACCGATTATGGCTGCCTTGCGCAGGGCCTCGCCATCGGCCAGTCGCCGACTGCCAATCCGGCCGGCCAGTACAACGGCCTGCTCGGCGGCAACCCGAACCTCAAGCCGGAGAAGGGCACGACCTGGACGATCGGTACGGTCATCCAGCCGCGCTTCATCCCGAGGTTCGCGCTGACGGTCGACTGGTGGAACATCAAGCTCGAGAACGCCATCCAGGGCTATGGTGGAGATGCCATCATCAACACCTGCGTTGGTGACTCGACCGCGACGTTCACTTCGCCGGCCTGCGCTCTCATCCAGCGCGACCCTGCAGGGTCGATCTGGCTGACGTCGGGTGGCTACGTGATCGACCTTCCGCAGAACACGGCAACCATCAAGGAAGCCGGTCTCGATGTGGCGGCGTCCTACTCGCACCAGCTGTTCGGCCTCGGCAAGCTCGGCTGGAGCTTCGTCGGGACGTACATGGACAAGTACGACGTCAACAACGGCCTGTCGCAGCCTTACTCCTGTAAGGGCCGCTTCGGCCCGGTCTGCTCCGGCGGTACGGTTGCCGCCTCGGCGCCGATCCCCGAGTGGAGGCACAAGCTGCGGACGACCTGGACGTCGAACTTCGGCCTCGGACTGTCGCTGCAGTGGCGCTACATCGGCAAGGTCTCGGCTGAGACCCTCGATGCCAGCAACACCGTCAACGGCGCGTTCACCTACGACCCGGGTCTTCACGTGAAGGCGCAGAACTACCTCGATATCTCGGCGACCTACACGCTGATGGATCGGATCAACCTGCGTGCCGGTGTCAACAACCTGACCGACAACGATCCGCCGCTGATCACCAGCGGTAACGGCAACCGTCCGGGCTCGAACCTTTGCCCGGCTGGTCCGTGCAACGGCAACACGTACCCGGGCACCTGGGATGCGCTCGGCCGTCTCCTCTGGGTAGGCGCGACGATCGACTTCCTGCCGCCGAAGCCGGCTCCGGCTCCGGTTGCACCGCCGCCGCCGCCTCCGCCGCCGCCCCGCCGCCGCCTGCCACGCAGACGTGCCCGGACGGCTCGGTGATCCTGGCGACCGAGGCATGCCCGGCTCCGCCGCCGCCGCCTCCGCCGCCGCCGCCGGCGCCAGAGCGCGGCTAAGCGGAAACGCTAGCTCGAAGAATGGGGCGGTGGACCGAATGGTCCGCCGCCCTTTTCTTTGTTCGCTCCGTCTGCCGCCAAGGCTGTCACTTGCCGGCAATTGCGCTAGACAGCCGCCATGACTGCCGTTTCGACCCTTGACGACCGCACTGTCGCTGCGATCCGCGACGCCATTTCCGCTGCTCGCTCGGGCCGTGTGTCGGAGGCGTTCAGCATCGGCGAGCGCGCGCTTGCAGAAGGCGGAGACACGGCCGCGCTGAGCGCAATGCTCGGCTCGATGTATTGCCAGAGCGGAAATCTGGAAGCCGGAGTCCGTCACCTCCGTGCTGCACGTGCAGCACGACCTGACGACGCCGTCATCGCCGGGAATCTCGCTTCGGCCCTGGCGCAAAGCGGCGATCATCCGGCAGCGCTCGACATCCTCACCGCAGAAGTCGCAGCCGCGGACCCATCGCTCAACATGAAACGCCTGCGGGCCTTTCTGGCGCAGGAGACGCAGCAATTCTCGATCGCCGTCCCGACCTACGAAGAGGTGGTCGCGGCGGCACCGGCCGACTGGGAGAGCTGGAACAACCTCGGCAATGCGCGGCGACTTGCGGGCGATATTGAAGGAAGTGTCGCAGCCCTCGAACGCGCTGCGGAACTCAATCCCAATTCCCCGCCCGTCCGTCTCAACCATGCGATGGCGCTCGCGGCGCTCGGTCGGGTCGATGAGGCAATCGAGAAGCTGCGCGGTATGGCCGACGAATTCCCGTCCGATACGCGGGCGTTGGCGGAGCTCCATGCCGTCCTTCGTGAACTGGGTCGCGAGGACGATGCTCTCGATGCAATCGAAGAGGCGTCCGCGAGAAGTCCGGATGACATCGAACTCCTGCTCGCAACGGCCAGCCAGCGCTTGAACCAGTTGAGGACCAGTCCTGCTGAAGATTCATACAGCCGGGTCGTTCAGCTGGAGCCCGGAAATGCACTCGGGAACCTCGGCTTGGCCGTGGTTTATGAACTCACCAACCGGACTGCCGAACTGGCTGAGCTGGTGACGAAGGCGCAGGAGCGAGGCGTTGGGGATGACGTTCTCAACTTCATCCGCGCATTCGATCATCGCCGAGGGAAGAGGTTCGCCGAAGGTGTCTCGGCACTCGACAAAGTGCCTGACGAACTGGAAACGCCGCGGCGCAGTCATCTGCTTGGACAGCTCAAAGAGGGCGTCGGGGCGTATGACGAGGCGTTCGCGGCGTTCAAGCGGATGAACGAAATCCAGTTGGGCGACCCGACGCGGCCGGGAGAGCGGGCCGAGGCATACCGAAACCTCGTTCGCACGCTTTCGGCGACGGTCACGCCGGAGTGGATTGGAAGCTGGCGGGAGGAGACTGAGCCCTATTCGGGACCGACGCCGGCATTTCTGCTCGGCTTCCCAAGATCGGGAACGACCCTGCTCGATACCATGCTGATGGGTCACGACGGCGTGGAGGTTCTGGAGGAAGAGCCGACGCTGCTGCGCGCATCGAAGATCCTTCCGTTCGAGGATATTCCAGTTGCAAGCGACGAGCAGATCCGACTGGCGCGCGAGGAATATTTCCGCGTCGCGAAGCTTCACGCTCCGTTGACGCCGGGCAAGCTCCTGGTCGACAAGAATCCGCTCTCGCTGAACGCACTGCCGATCATCAAGCGGCTGTTTCCGAAGGCGAAGATCATCCTCGCATTGCGGCATCCGTGCGACGTCGTGCTCAGCTGCTACATCACCAACTTCAAGCTGAACGATGCCATGTCGAATTTCCTTCGGCTGGATACGACGGCGGAGTTGTACGACCTGAGCTTCGACTTTTTCGAAAAGGCGCACCAGCTGGTCGACTTGCCGGTTCACACGGTGATCTACGAGAATGTCGTCGGCGACAGGGAAACGGAACTCCGGGCGCTTCTGGATTTCCTCGAACTCGACTGGAGCGACGAAGTCCTCGACCATGAGGCCACGGCGATGAATCGCGGGCGCATCAAGACCGCCAGCTATTCTCAGGTCGCGGAGCCGATCTACAATCGGGCGGCGGGACGTTGGCAGAACTATCGCAAGCACCTCGAGCCGGTCATTCCCGTACTTGAACCCTGGATCGCCAAGTTCGGCTACAGCTTGTGAACGCATGGCTGGCGCGGGGCTGATCAACGAAGCGGACCAGGCGGTTGCCCGTGGCGACCTTCGAACCGCGGTAGGCCTGCTCAGCCAGGCGGCAGAAGCCGAGCCCGGCAATGCCGACCTGTGGATGAAGGTCGCAGCCTTGCATCGCGCGACCGGTCATCCGCGCAATGCGCTTCATGCCGTCCACCGCGCGCTCGCCGTGTCGCCGCTGGATTTCACCATGCTGCTGATGAAGGCGAGCCTCATGCAGCGGCTCGGAGATCCGGAGGCGGGGCAAGCCTGGGGTCATGCCATTGCCCAGCGGCCAGACCACGAACTTCCGCCCCAACTCGCCGCCGTCATGGTCGAAGGAGAGCGCCAGCACGCCGCCTGGATCGACTCGCGCGAAACGCGGCTCAAGGCGGCCACGCAAGCGGCCGAGGCCGCGGCGGGCAAGGAAGAGCGCAAGCGGATCGAGCGTTTCCGCAACAATGCTCTCGGCCGGACGAAGGTCTTCCACAGCAGCCCGACCCACTTCCAGTTCCCGGAGCTCGCCGAGCGCGAGTTCCATCCGCGCAGGCTGTTCCCCTGGATCGCCGACCTCGAAGCGGCGACCGACATGATCGCGGAAGAGCTGCAGGCCGTGATGGCGGCCGAACGGGCCGAGCTCGTGCCCTACATCCAGTACGACGAGCACCTGCCACTCGCCCAATGGCGTCCGCTCAACCGTAACCCCGACTGGACCGCGATCCACCTGTGGCGGAACGGCGAGCGGGTCGACGCCAATGCGCGACATTGCCCCGCACGCTGGAGTTGCTGAGCGGATTTCCGCAGCCGCAAGTGGGCGGCTCCGGCCCGAACGCTATGTTCTCGCTGCTCGCACCCAACACCGCGATCCCCCGCACGTCGGTGTGAACAACGCCCGGCTCGTCTGCCACCTGCCGCTGATCGTGCCGGAGGGATGCTGGTTTCGCGTCGGCGCGGAGACGCGTTACTGGAAGCGCGGCGAGGCCTTCGTCTTCGACGACACCATCGAACACGAAGCAATGAACCCGAGCGATGAGCTTCGTGTCGTCTTCATCTTCGACGTCTGGCATCCCGATCTGACCGATACGGAGCGAGCCGCGGTTGCGGCCCTGATCGGAAGCGAAGGCGGGGTCGGGGCGCTGTGAGCCAAACGGCGGCGATGGCGGCGAACCTGTCGACGTCGTTCAATGCCGATACGCTTGCGGACCTTGCAGGCAAAGCGCTGGAGGAAGGCGAGGAAGAGCAGGCGCTGCCGTATCTGGAGCGTGGAGCGAAGCACTTCGCGAGCCCTTTGCTGTGGCAGTGGAAGGCACTTCTGGAGCGTTCACTCGACGAACATGAAGCCGCGTTGGCTTCGTTCGAGCAGGCGGCTCGGCAGGCGCCTGGCGACGTGAGCATTGCCCACGGCCATGCACGGACAGCCATGGAAGCAGGTCTCGACGCGAGGCCGATCTATGCCCGTGCCTTGGCCTTGGCGCCCCGCAACGGTCAGATCATGGTCGGCGCCGCTGCCGCCAGGGTGGCGATGGGGGAGGGCGAGCGGGCGATCGAAGATCTGATGGCGACGCTCCGCGGTGCTCCGGCCTGGATCTACGGTCATGAGCAACTTGCACAGATCATGGCCACGCAGGGCCGAGCCTCGGAAGCCACGGCGTCGCTGGACCAGGCGCTTGCGAGTTTTCCGAAGGCGCAACCGCTTTGGGAGGCGCTGCTGAACGTGCAGCTGCGGCGGGGCGCTTACGAGACGCTCCTGCCGATCGTCGCGAAGGCGAGGAGCGCGGGCGTCGATTCGCCAGAGTTCGCGATCTACGAGGGCATTCACGCCGCGGAGTTCGAGCAGGACGTGCGTCCGCCGGCCCTGTTTGGAGCGTTTCCGGAGGCGGTTGATCGCGCGCTTGGCCGCTGGCGGGTCCGTCACTTGCTTCGTGCCGGTGCCATCGACGCACTGATCCCGCTGATCCACGAAGAAATGCAGCGTGACCGGACGGCGGAGCTTTGGGCCTATGCGGCCACGGCCTGGCGCTTGGCCGGCGATCCGCGATCACAGTGGCTCGAAGAAGACGAGCGCCTCGTCAGTGTCGCCGACATCACGGCCGACCTGCCCCGGTCGACAAGCTCACTGCGACGTTTCGTGCGCTGCACGTCGCCCGAGGAGAATATCTGGACCAGTCCGTTCGGGGCGGGACGCAGACCGACGGTCCGCTGCTCAGCCGGATCGATCCCACGATCCGTCACCTGCGCCGGGCCATTGTCGGTGCGGTGGAGCGTCACGTCGCGCAGCTTCCAGGCCCTGACCCGAGCCATCCAATGCTCGGTCCCCGACGCGACCGCCGGGTCCGGTTCTCGGGAAGCTGGTCGGTGCGGCTTCGCTCGCATGGGCATCATTCCAATCACGTCCACCCGCTAGGCTGGATAAGTTCGGCGCTCTACCTGGCGTTGCCCGAACGCGGGCACGAGGAACGCTCGGACGCGGGGTGGTTCACGCTCGGACAACCCGACGAGAAGCTCGGCATCGAGCTCGAACCCTGGCGAAAGATCCAGCCGAAGGTCGGCCAGCTCGTCCTCTTTCCGTCGTGGATGTGGCACGGGACCGTCCCATTCGAGGAAGGCGAGCGGATGACGGTGGCTTTCGATGTATCTCCACCGGTTTGAGCGTCTGTCGAAAATTCATTGCGCAGCAATCGCCAAGCGCCAATAATTGCCGCACTTCCGAGAGAGGTTTTCGTATGTTGAAGCTCATTCATGCTTGCGTGCCGGTTGCCCTAATCGCCGCGCCGGCAATTGCTCAGGCTCCTGCGGCGGCTCCGGCACCCGCCCAGACGCAAACGAAGCCGAACGACCCGAACGAAAAGGTCTGCGTCAAGCAGGAAGTCATCGGGTCGCGCCTCGGCAACAAGAAGGTGTGCATGACCCGCGCCGAATGGGCTGACCGGAAGCTTCAGGATCAGCAGGAACTGACCCGCGTTCAGACGCAGCGCAGCGGACCGACGGGCAACTAGGCCTCCCGCGGCGGGAGCCGCGTCAGCCTTTCCAATATTGCGGGTAAGCCCTCTTTAGCTTCGCCACCTTCGGCTCGTCGTTGATGACGATGTAGGGGTGCTGCGGATGTTTGCGGGCGAAGTCCTGGTGATAGGCCTCGGCTGCGAAGAAGGGGCCGCCTTCGATCTTCGTGGCAATCGGCCGCTGCGCGTTCAGCTGCCGGATGAAGCTGGCGGCGACCTGCTTCTGCGCCGGGGTCTGAGGGAAGATCGCCGACCTGTAGCTCGGCCCAACGTCGGGGCCCTGGCGGTTCACCTGCGTCGGATCGTGCGCCACGGAGAAATAGATTTTCAGCAGTTGGGCGTAGCTGACTTGCCGCGGGTCGAACGTGATTTTGACGGCTTCCGCATGTCCGGTCCGCTCGGTGCTGACCTTGTCGTAGCTCGCATCATGCGCCTGGCCGCCCGCATAGCCTGACACGACGTTGTGAACGCCCTTCACATGTTCAAAGACTGCTTCCATCCCCAGAAGCAGCCGCCTGCCAGCACAGCCGTCTCTGTGGGCGCCTGGGCGGATGCTGTCGATGCCAGTGACAGGCAGAGGGCAGGAACGGTCAGGAAAGCGGTCAAGCGGCTACGCATCGGTATGGCTCCAAACGGGACTATGTCCTTTATCCGCGATCTGGACCGGTATGGTTACACGCCTAATCGCGGTCGGGCGCGCCGAGCGGAAAGTAATGCCGATACGGACGGCCCTCGTCGACCGCGCGCGCGACGACCGGGTGCGCCAGCAATCGGGAGCGATAGGCGGATAGCCGGGGACGGTCTGGTCCGATCTCTTCCACCCAATCCGCGTAAAAAAGGCTGGGGGCGGCCGCACAGTCGGCCATGGTAAAGCTATCGCCGGCCGCCCAAGGCCCGTCGCCGAGATTGGCTTCGAGCCAGTCGTAGGCCGTCAACAGGTCCTTGCGCGACTTCTGGACGCCGTAGGGGTCGCGGTTGGCGCCCTCCGGTCGAATGATGTCGGACACCGGCCTTTGCATATTACCCATGACGTAGAGGTCGAAGAAGCGGTCGAGGAAGCGAACCTGCCGGCCCAATTCTCCGTCGGGAATCCAGTCGTTTGGTCCCGGTGATGCGCGTGCAGGTGCTCGATGATTGTCGAGCTTTCCAGAACCGGCCGGCCATCGTCGATCAGGACCGGAAAGAGCCCGTACGGCGAGTGCCGCTTGAGTTCTTCCATGTTCGCTGGATCCTCCACCATGAGATAGGCGAAGTCGGTGCCGTCGGCCCAAAGGGCGATGAGAACCTTCTGCGTGTAGCTGCTGAACGGATGGCCGAAGAACTGCAGGGTCATGCGTCCTCCCGCGCCCAACTTGCGCGGCGTTCGAGCTCGGCTTCGCTCGGCTCCGTGCTCGCGAAGTTGCCTGTCTGGACCTGCCCGTTCGGCTCGTAGGCGGCAATCACCACACCCTTGGGGGAAACGAAGCTCTCCACCATCTTGAGCGCACCCGGCTGCTGCGTGCCGTCGAAGATGCGCTTTCCGGTCCCAAGCACGACCGGAAAGGTGATCAGAACCAGCCTGTCGATCAACCCGGCCGCAAGCAGTGGCACGTACAGCGTGCTGCTGCCCTGAATGAGGAGATCGCGGCCGTCGCTGTCCTTGAGACCAGCGACCGCCTGCACGAGATCGCCGGATAGCTTCTCGCTATTCTCCCAAGTCAGCGGCGCATCCGAATGAGTGACGACATACTTGTTGATGCGCTGGAATTTCTCCCCGATCGGATTGTCCTGATTGTACGGCCAATAGGCGGAGAAGATGTCGTAGGTTCGCTTGCCCAGAAGCAGGTCATAATCCGCCATGATCAGCTTCTCGAACGGTCCCATGTCTTCGTCCCAGTAGGGCGCGACCCAGCCGCCAAAGCGGAAGCCGCTGGTCGGATCTTCCTCGGGACCGCCCGGCGCCTGCATGACGCCGTCCAGGGATACGAAAACCGAGCCGGTGAGCTTACGCATTGACCGGCTCTCCGCGAACGGCGGCTTCGATCGTCGCGATGTCGATCTTGCGCATCGTCATCATCGCCTGGAATGCGCGCTGGGCGACCGCCTTGTCCGGGTTGGTTGTTGCGTCAAGCAACGCCCTAGGGGTGATCTGCCAGGAAAAGCCCACTTGTCCTTGCACCAGCCGCACATGCTTTCCTCGCCGCCGGTCTTGGTGATCGCGTCCCAATAGCGATCCGTCTCTTCCTGGCTTTCCGTAACCACCATGAAGCTGACGGCCTCATTGGCCTTGAAGTTCGGGCCGCCATTGAGGCCGACGAAAGACTGGCCAAGCAAGGTGAACTCGACCGTCAGCTCATCGCCCTCCTTGCCGCCGGGGTAATCGGACGCGGCCGAATGGGGCGCTCCGACATGCGTGTCGGGAAAGACCGAGGCGTAGAATTCCGCGGCCTTCCGAGCTTCGCCTTTGTCGAACCACAGGCAGGTGGTCAGCGTGTTACTCGCCATTGTCCTCTCCTCAGGCCTTGCCGACGAGCGCGAATTCCGCGCCCTGCGGATCGTTGCCGATGATGATGTGATCGCCGCCGGGAACTTCGTGCGGGCCCATCGCCACCTCGCCGCCGCCTGCCTTCACGGCCTCGACGGCTTTGGTGATGGACGGAACCCGAATGTAGAAACGCCATTTGCTGTTGCCGCTGCCCATTTCCTTGCAGACGGCGCCGAACGTCTCGCCGCTTCGGGCGAAGAAGCGATATTCGCCATTCTCGCCCATCGGCATGAAGTCGTCGCTCGTCCAACCGAACAAGTCGCCGTAGAATTGCCGGGCGGCCTCGGGGTTGGAGGTCATCAACTCGTTCCAGCCCACCCGCTGCTCGGCCTCCAGCGAAAAGACATCACTCTGCGCGTCCGGGTCGCCCTCGGGCGGAATGGGCGTCATCACGTAGAATGGAAGGCCTTGCGGGTCCGCGACCATCGCGATGCGGCCTTGCGGGATGTCGAAGGCGGGCATCAGGACCTTGCCGCCTTTTTCTTCTGCTGCGGCGACTGTCGCGTCGACGTCGTCGACGCCGAAATAGCCAAGCCAGATCGGCCGTGCGCCCTCCTGCCGCATGCCGTCGGTGAGGCCCAGCACGCCGCCGGCCGAGCCGCCGTCGCTACGGCCGATCATCCGATAGTCCTGCTCGCCGCCAATCGGATCGCTGATCGTCCATCCGACGACGGAGCCGTAGAATGCTCGCGCTCCGTCCGGATCAGGGGTCATCAACTCGTACCAAACGTTGCTTCCCTGCAGCGGGCGGCGGGTTGCGTCGGCCCGTGCGGGCGCGTCAGTCACTTCGGACATTCTGGTTCCTTCCGTTTGAGGCAGTTGCGCGGTTCAGGCGCTTGCCGGCGTCTTGGCGACTTCGTCGACGATCGGCTCAAACCCGCCCAGAACATGCGCTGGCCGTTGAACGGCATGGGGTCGCTCGGCTTCATGCTTTCGTCCTGCATGATCTTCGCCCAGGCATCGTCGCGGGCCTGCTTGTCGGGCCATTCGATAAAGCTGAACACCACGGTTTCACCATCTTCCGCCTTCACCGCGCGGTAGTAATCGGTGACCTTGCCGTGCTCGATGTCGTCGGCGATCGCCTCGACGACCCGGCTGGCGCCATGCGCGCGGAAAACCTTGGCCATCTTGGCCGCGAGTTCGCGGTAAGCCTCCTTCTTGTCGTCCGGCACGGGGACGATGAAGCCGTCGGTGTAGCCACCGCGCTCACTGCCTTCCTCGACGATCGCCTTGAAGCCTCCGTAGATCATCCGCTTGGCATCGAACGGCATTGGCGATGCGGCCATTTCCGCCATGCGCGGATCGGACCGGAATTTCGCGTTGGCGGCATCGCGCGCGGCCCGGTCGGGGTATTCGAACCAGGCGAAGACGACTTTCTCCTCCGGCGTCGCATCGACGGCCTTGCGGAAGTCGGTGACCTTTCCTTCCGGGACATCGCTGTCCCAAGCTTCGACGTGGCGGCGAACGCCGAGTTCATGAAAGATCGGCGCCCCATCGGCAGCGTGCTTGCGATACTCTTCCTTCTTGCTCTCGGGCACCGGGACCAGGAAGCCTTCGAAATAGGTCATCGTCTTTCTCCTCCGGAATTCAGGACGTCGCAGGGTTCGCTCAGGCGGGCTGCGGCTCGTTTTCAGCGAAGACCGCAAGCTGGTCGGCCAGCGCGCGCTGGAAGGCGGGCCGGGCCTCGCCACGCGCGATGTGGGCCGCGAGATTGGGATACTGATCGACGACCTCGCCGCCGCGAAGCTGGCGAAGCACGGTCACCAGCAGCAGGTCCGCGATGGTGAAGCGGTCTTCCAGCCATTCCTTGTCCCCAAGCGCGTCGGACACGCACTTCAGTCGGCCGTTCAGGCGTTCCATGAATTTTGGCCGAGCTTCCTCGGTCCAGGGCTCGCCCTTGTTGAAGACGTTGATCATGAGCAACGGGAAAATCGCGGGCTCGACGCTGTTCAGGGCAGCGATGACCCAGGCGATCGCCCGCATCTGCCGCGCATGATCGGCCGGCATCAGGCGATCGTCCTGCATGCCGAGATGGATCAGGATCGCTCCACTCTCGAACAGCTGGACCTGGTCGTCGCGATAGGCGGGGACCTGGCCGAACGGCTGCTCGCAAAAATATTCCTCGGGCCGCGGCTTGGTCACGTCCAGCAGGCGGACGCGGTAGGGCCGTTCGATTTCCTCAAGCGCCCAGCGAACGCGAAGATCGCGAACCAGACCCTGCGCGAAGCCCGGGACCCAACGATAGGCGGTGACTTCGGCGGTTGCAGTCGAATCGACTGGCATGGCGTTCTCCTTAGTCTTTTCAGTTGGAAACAGCGGTGGCGGATTCGACAGGGTGTGCGCCCGCTTCGGCCATCTGCGGGTCCATCCACATCGGCTCCCAGTGGTGGCCGTCCGGATCCTCGAAGCTGCGACCGTACATCATTCCGCCGATGTCCTGCTTGGGGCCAGGATCGGCCTTGCCGCCATTGGCAGAGGCCGCTTCAACCAGCTGGTCTACTTCGGCCGGGCTCTCACAGGACAGGCAGAGCAAGACCTGGCTGCTGCTGTGCGCGTCCGCAATCCGCTTGCTGGTGAAGGTGGCATAGAACGGCTTGGTCAAGAGCATCAGGCTGATGGTGTCGGACAGGACCATCATCGCCGCGGCCTCGTTGGTGAACTTCGGCTCGTTCCGGGCACCGATGGCTTCGTAGAAACGCTTGGAGCGATCCAGGTTCTCCACCGGCAGGTTCACGAAGATCATTCGAGACATTCCACTCTCCCTACTAGCTCGATTCGCTTGCCTTTTGGCCTTAGCCGTCATAAATTACAACTGACTCGTTAGAAAAAATAACTTAGATGGCCAAGGTAGAGACAAAGAGACGCTACGATGATGCCTGTGGGACTGCTCATGGGCTCGAGCTGATCGGCGAGCGTTGGGCGCTCCTGGTCCTGCGGGAGCTGATGCTCGGCGCGCGCCGCTTCTCAGACCTGAGGGCGGACTTGCCCGGGATCAGCGCAAATGTGCTGACCCAGCGCCTGTCCGAACTGGAGGAGCGCGGGCTCGTTCGTCGCCGCAAGCTGCCGCCGCCTGCGTCCGTTCAGGTCTACGAGGCAACGGAGTGGGGCTTGGAAGCCGAACCGATCGTCCAGTCGCTGGGTCGCTGGGCCGCGCGTTCGCCCGCTCACGACCCGACCCTTCCGATCAGCGCTACATCGATGATGCTGAGCCTCAAGACGATGATCGACCGCAAGAAGGCCAAGAATTTCGAGGCGCGTATTGGCTTCAGGATCGGCAATGAGAGCTTCGTCGGCCGTCTGCGCAAGGGCCGGTTCAAGGTTGCCCGAGCGGAGCCCGAAGACGTGGATTTCGGTTTCAAATGTACCGGCGCACAGCTCGCGGCGGTCATCTACGGGGGTGCGCCACTCGAATCGGCGGGGTTCGAGGGCGACAGCAACCTCGCACGAAAGTTCGTGAGCTTCTACACGCTCCCCCAGAAAGCGGAGATCTCGGCTAATCCCTATTGTTGAGACGCTCGACGCCTTGCCTTAAGGCAATCCCGATGACCGAATTATCCAACGTGAACAGCGAGAGCCGCTCCGACACGGTTCTTTCGGCGCCCGACAAGATGGCCAAGATCCGCGACCTGTTCGGGATCGACAGCGACATGGAAGTCCCGGCGTTCAGTGAGGCGGACGAGCGCGTGCCGGATCTCGACCCGGCCTATGTGTTCGATCCGGACACGACGCTGGCGATTTGCGCCGGCTTCGCGAAGAACCGCCGCGTGATGGTCCAGGGCTATCACGGGACCGGCAAGTCGACCCATATCGAGCAGGTCGCGGCGCGCCTCAACTGGCCGCTGATCCGCATCAACCTCGACGCCCACATCAGCCGCATCGACCTCGTCGGCCGCGACGCCATCGTCCTCAAGGAAGGCCAACAGGTTACGGAGTTCCGCGAGGGCCTGCTCCCATGGGCGCTTCAGCACCCCGTCGCTCTGGTGTTCGACGAATATGACGCGGGCCGGCCGGACGTGATGTTCGTGATCCAGCGTGTGCTCGAGACGGAAGGCAAGCTGACCCTGCTCGACCAGAACCGGGTGATCCGCCCGAACCCCTTCTTCCGGCTGTTCGCGACGACGAACACGATCGGCCTCGGCGACACGACCGGCCTCTATCACGGCACCCAGGCGATCAATCAGGGCCAGATGGACCGCTGGAACATCGTTACGACGCTCAATTATCTGCCGGCGGCGGTCGAGGCGCAAATCGTCCTCGCCAAGTCGGGCGAATATGACGATCCCGACGGCAAGCAGACGGTCGAGAAGATGATCAAGGTCGCCGATCTGTCGCGGCAGGGCTTCATCAACGGCGACATATCGACCGTCATGAGCCCGCGGACCGTCATCAGCTGGGCGCAGAATGCGCTGATCTTCGGCGATGTCGGCTTCGCTTTCCGGGTGACCTTCCTCAACAAGTGCGACGAAGCCGAGCGACCGCTGATTGCCGAATATTTTCAGCGCGTCTTTGGCACGGACCTTCCCGAAAGCGTCGCCTCGAAGGCCAGCTGAAGGCCGATGCGTGAAATCGCTGTCCTACAGCGCCAGGCTCATGACAAAGGACAGGGAATGGCCCTGATTGGTGTGCGACGGCTGAGCCGGACTATCCCGTCAGTGCGAACATTGGGAACATTCGGCTCCTCCGGTGTGCCCGTTTTGGCTGAGCCGATCGACCTCTTCCGACGTGCTCTGGCCGGGGCCGCGCGAGCGATTGCCCGCGACCCGGAAGTTGAGGTGGTCTTTGCGACGGAGACCGCACCGCCGTCCGGGAAGACGGCGCGCGTGCCTTCGCCCGGTGCCAGCCTGCAGCGAAAGCTGGTTGCCGAGGCGCGCGGTGCCTCCGATTCGCTGGCGCTTCGCCTCCGCTATCATGACGACTCGCTTCACGCCGCGGCGGCGCCTGTCGATCTGGAGGCGCGGGCCGTCTTCGATGCGCTGGAAACTGCCCGCTTCGAGGCGCTCGGCGCGCGCACCATGTCCGGTGTTCGCGCCAATCTCTCCGAGCTGACCGAGGCGCGCATTCGGGCGACGCAATCCTTCGCGCCAGGAGCGAAGACGAGGTTCCCCTTGCCACGGCGATCGGTCTGCTGGCCCGGGAGCGGCTCACTGGCGACGCCCCGCCGCAGTCGGCCAAAGCAGGCCTCGACCTGGTTGCACCCTGGATCGAAGAAAAGGCCGGTGTCGATCTCGACGCCCTCGCCATGACCATCGACGATCAGGCTGCCTTCGCGAAGATCGCTCGAAGATTGCTGGAGGACCTCGATCTGGCGGCCGGCGCTGACGAGGCGCAGGAACCGCCAGAAGCCGGCGGCGATGAGGACGAGGGCGACGACGGCACTGGCGAGGACGGCGACGACGAGACTGAAAGCGGCGCCACATCCGATCAGACGGAAATGCGCGCCGAGCAAGTGGAAGAAGAGGGTGACGGCGACACCGCTCCGCAAGACATGGAGCTTGGCGAGGACGAGCTCTCCGACGGCGACGATACAGCCGAGGACGCCTTCTCGATCCCGGACCGGCGCAACTGGGATCTCTCTCCGCAGACCGACTACAAGGCGTTCACGACCCGCTTCGATGAGGTGGTCGAGGCCGAGGAGCTTTGCGATGAAGAGGAGCTGACGCGCCTCCGCGCTTATCTCGACCAGCAGATGGGCGGACTTCACAATGTGGTGACGCGGCTGGCCAACCGCCTCCAGCGCCGGCTGATGGCGCAGCAGGCGCGAAGCTGGGATTTCGATCAGGAAGAAGGGTTGCTGGACGCTGCCCGGCTGGCGCGAGTGATCGTCAATCCGATGCACTCGCTCAGCTACAAGATCGAGCGGGACACGGAATTCCGCGACACGGTCGTCAGCCTGCTGATCGATAACAGCGGGTCGATGCGCGGCCGGCCGATCGCGATTGCCGCAATCTGTGCCGATATTTTGGCGAGGACCCTTGAGCGGGTCGGCGTCGCGAGCGAGATTCTGGGCTTCACAACACGCGCCTGGAAGGGCGGCCAGAGTCGCGAGCTATGGCTTAGCGATGGCCGTCCGGCGACGCCCGGTCGCCTGAACGACCTTCGGCATATCGTCTACAAGCGCGCGGACGAGCCCTATCGCCATGCCAAGCGCCATCTCGGCCTGATGATGCGAGAGGGGCTCCTCAAGGAGAATATCGACGGCGAGGCGCTGCTGTGGGCGCATAATCGATTGATTGCGCGGCCCGAAGAGCGCCGGATCCTGATGGTGATTTCAGACGGCGCGCCGGTCGACGATTCGACCGCTTCGGCCAATGGCGGTGCCTATCTCGAGAGGCATCTGCGGCAGGTGATCGAATGGATCGAGCGCCGCTCCACGGTAGAACTGGTCGCCATCGGTATCGGCCACGACGTGACCCGCTACTACAGCAGGGCGGTCACCATCATGGATGCGGAGCAGTTGGGCGGGGCGATGATCGAGCAGCTCGCGAATCTGTTCGAAACAGCCTGAGGCTGAAAGAATTAGGGCCCGACGCGGTAAGGCGTCGGGCCCCCTCGTAACGCGACGCGAGGGACAGTTGGTGACGAGGAAAAAGGGGGAAACCTCGGCACTTGTTGGGCTTATGTCCGATTCGCGCTTCACCGAAGCTGAATGACCCTGGCAACGTCTGTTCAGGAAACAGCATGACTATTGCGAACGCTTCGCAACAAGCTAATGGCGGTTCATGAGCCCGAAAATGATTCGCCTTCGCCGTGCGTGGTTCCAGTTGCACAAGTGGATCGGCCTGATCCTTGCGATCCTGATCATTCCGTTGTCGCTCAGCGGATCGGCGCTGGTCTGGCGCGGTTGGCTGGACGCGCAGGTCAACCCGCACCGTTATCCCGTCGTGAGTTCGCCTTTGGCCACGCCCGGCACCTACGCTGAAGCCGCCAACTCGCTTCTCAAGCCAGGTGATCGCATCGTGTCGATGGCATTTCCGGACAAGGCCGGAAGCGTCCAGGTCACGATCACCAAGGCGCCGCTTGGCGATTCCAGGCCGCAGCGGGCGTGGATCTGGCTCGACCCGACGAGTGCCGAACCGCTCGACCGCGCCAATATGAACGAGGGGTCGTCCGCGTCCTCCACACCTTGCACGGGAACCTGATGTACCCGGCGTCGGCCGAAAGGTCGTAGGCTGGATCGGCGTCGCGATGTTCATCTCGTCGCTCACCGGCATTTGGCTGTGGTGGCCGCTGAAAGGCAGCGTCACGCGGGGCCTGCGCTGGAACCGCCGGCCTGACTTCAACTCCAACCTTCATCATCTGGGCGGGTTCTGGATTGCGATACCGCTCGCGATCATGTCGGGGACGGGCGCCTGGATCTCATTCCCCGGCGCATTCAGCGTGCTCTCAGGCTCACCCGTCGGGCACGTCGGTCCCGGGTCCCAAGGCCAGCCGCTGACGCTCCCGCGCCAGAGCGTGGATCAGGCGGCGACCTCTGCCCAGAAGCTGGTGTCGGGCCGGCTTACGAACGTCGCCTGGCCGACCGACAAGTCGCCGGAGTGGACGGTAAAAGTCACCGCCAACGGGAAAGCATCTGAAATCAAGGTTCGCGACCTTGACGCAACGGCCACGTTGGCGCCGGAAAGGCCGCAGACGGTCGCGCGAACGATGGAACGGATCCACGATGGCAGCGACATGCCGCTCTGGTGGCAGATTGTGATGTTCATCTCGGGAATCCTGCCGGCCATCCTGGCGGTGACGGGAATCCTGATGTGGCTGCGCATGCGCCGGCGGCGCGAACGGCACCGTCGCGGCGCGGCGGCGATGGCGGAATCGGAAGCTTTGGAGAGCTAGCGGCCCGTTCGGGACCGCTGACGGGTCAGGCCGCGGCCTGACCCTTCTTGACGATCTCGCGCTTCAGCTTGCGGACCTTCGGCGACAGCTTGTCATCGCTGGTCTTCAGCAGCCAATTGTCGAGGCCGCCGACATGCTCGACCGAACGCAGGCCGTGCGTCGAAACGCGCAGCTTCACGCTCTGCCCAAGGGCGTCGGAGATCAAAGTCACGTTCTGCAGGTTCGGCAGAAACGTGCGCTTGGTCTTGTTGTTGGCGTGGGAAACATTGTGTCCCACCTGCCGGCCCTTGCCGGTCAGCTCGCAAACGCGCGACATGTTGTTCGTTCCTGATTCGTTGAAGCGGGCCGCTCGCGAGAGGGCCGGAAAGCCGCAGCCCGATACCCATAAGGGTCTTGCGCGTCAACACTTGCGAGGAAACCTTGGCAGCCGCAATGACGTTATGTCGCTTGGACTACGTTAGATCGGAACAGGGATGCGCGCAGTTCTTTTACTTTTGATCCTCGCCGTGGTGGCGTTGATCGTACTCGTCGCCACCGGGCTCATCGACATCAATCAGACGCGACCGGCAGAAGTGCCGCAGGTGTCCGTGAACTCGAACGGCATTACGGCGACGGGCGGTCAGACCCCGGCTTTCGACGTCGAAACGGGAACCGTCAGCGTCGGCGCCAACCAGGCGAACGTCACGGTCCCGGTGCCTTCGCTCAAGGTCAATCCGGCCGACGGCAACCAGGCACAGCCGGCCACCAACACCGCTCAGTAATCGACAGGAGGAGCGGCCTGCACTAGCCGGCTGGTGTGAGCTTTCCGCTTCCATCGCCGATGCGTCGCGCGCTCGACCTTGCTAGAGAGGCCGCGGCCGATGGCGAGGTACCGGTGGGCGCCGTCGTGACCAAGGGCGAACAGATCATTGCCGAGGCCCGCAATGCGATGCGCGGAAGCCTCGATCCGACGGCGCACGCTGAAGTTGTCGCGATCCGGCATGCGGCCGTGACCCTGGGCCAGTCCCGGCTCGACGGCTGCACCCTCTGGGTGACGCTCGAACCCTGCGCCATGTGTGCGGGAGCGATCGCACTGGCGCGGCTGGATGGGCTCCGATTTGGAGCTGAAGATCCGAAAGGCGGCGGGGTCGTCCATGGCGCGCGCGTGTTCAACCAGCCAACCTGCCACCATCGCCCGGACGTTCTCGGTGGGATTGGTGAGGCGGAATCCGCGGAGCTTCTCCGCGATTTCTTCGGTGACAGGCGCTGAAATTGACCAACGCTTGTGAACAAATGCGCGCGCGGGCATTTAACAGCCTCACGCAATGAGCGATCCTTCCCCCATTCCCTGGTTCGACGTCGTCATCATCCTGGCCTTGGTGATGCTCAACGGCGTCCTGTCGATGAGCGAGCTGGCGATCGTGTCCTCCCGCGAAGCGCGGCTGAAGGCGATGGCCAAGACAGGCAGCGCCGGGGCGAAGTGCGCATTGCAGCTTGCCGCCAATCCCGGCCGGTTTCTCTCGACCGTCCAGATCGGCATCACCCTCGTCGGAATCCTTGCCGGTGCATATTCAGGCGCCACGCTCGGTGAGCCTGTCGGGGAGAGAATCACGCTGCTGGGCCTGGAGCCGGATACGGCGCAGACGGTCGGGTTCGCTATCGTAATTATTCTCACGACCTTCGCCTCGGTTGTGGTCGGCGAGTTGGTGCCGAAGCAACTTGCCCTGCGATCGCCGGAGCCCATTGCCGCAGCCATGGCGCGTCCGATGCGCTGGCTGTCAGCCTTGACGGGCCCGATTGTCTGGCTCCTAGACCGGACTAGTGGCCTTATCTTCAAGCTGTTGGGTCTCAACCGCGAATCCGAGAATACGGTGACCGCGGAAGAGCTTCATCTGGTGGTGGCCGAAGCACAGACTGCCGGAGTCCTCGAAGAAAGCGAGCGGGCGATCATTTCGGGCATCGTCCGTCTTGCCGACCGGCCCGTACGCGAGGTCATGACACCGCGGACCGATGTCGACTGGGTCGATGTGAGCGCGACCAAGGAAGAGTTCCGCAACGCGCTCAAGGAGACGCCGCACAGCCGGATCCCGGTGGCGGACGGTTCGGTCGATGACATCATCGGCGTGATCCAGGCACGCGACCTCCTCGACGCTGTGCTCGACGGCCGCGAAATCGATCTGCGCGAAATGACCCGCACGGCGCCAGTCATTCCCGATCTGATGGACGCGATGGACGCCCTTGTAGTGCTCCGTTCGGCCGAGGTTCCGCTGGCGCTCGTTCACGACGAATATGGTCACTTCGACGGTATCGTGACGCCCGGAAGCATCCTTGCGGCCCTGGCCGGCACGTTCGCCCACGACGTCGAGGAAGGTGATGAGCCCGACTTGTTCGAGCGTGACGACGGCAGTTGGCTGGTGTCCGGGGCGGCAAGCGCCGACCTGCTGGAAGACCGGTTAGGCGTGAACATGCCCAACGACCGCGATTATTCGACAGTTGCCGGCTTCGCGCTTTCGGTCCTGAAGCGGCTTCCGCAGACCGGCGAGACCTTCACGCACGATGGCTGGCGATTCGAAGTCGTCGACATGGACGGGCGCAAGATCGACAAGCTGATCGCGTCGCGACCGAAGCGCAGGTCTCGGGACAGCGAACCGGCAAAAGCCGAGGAAAATTGAAATCCACAGGGGGACGATGCTTAGGACGCTGATCGCCGCGGTCGCAGCTTCATTGCTGGCTTTGGTTTCGCAAGCGCACGCGCAGTCTGCGCCCGCACCGGAGTTGAAGCGAGGCGTCAACGTCCTTGGCTACGACCCGATCTGGACCGATCCGGCGCAGGGCCGCTTCCAGGAGCGGCACTTCACGGAGATTCGCAAAGGCGGGTTTGACTTCATCCGCGTGAACCTCGCGGCGTTCCGGCACATGGATTCGAGCAACACGCTCAGCCCGCGCTTCCTCGATCGGCTCGACTGGATCGTCAACAAGGCCGGCGCAGCGGGATTGTCGGTCATCCTCGACGAGCATGATTTCAATGCCTGCTCCGAAGATGTCGATACCTGCCGGACGAGGCTTTCCGCGTTCTGGAGCCAGATCGCGCCGCGATACCGGAATGCGCCGCCGTCCGTGATATTTGAACTATTGAACGAACCGCATGCGAAGCTCGACGCCGACACGTGGAACGCCTTGTATCCGGAAATCCTCGCGGTGGTGCGCAAGTCCAACCCGACCCGAACGGTGATCATCGGCCCGACGCAGTGGAACAGCCGCGAGAAGCTCGACACTCTCAAGCTTCCGGCGAACGATCCGAACATCATCGTCACGTTCCACTATTACGATCCCTTCCGCTTCACCCACCAGGGTGCGGGCTGGGTGCCCGAAATGAAGGATGTTCGCGGAGTGACCTGGGGCTCGGATGCCGATCGGGCCACGATTGCCGCCGACTTCGGCAAGGTCGCCGCCTGGGCGAAGGCGAACAACCGGCAAATCCTGCTCGGTGAGTTCGGCGCATATGATCGGAGCGGCACTCCGATCGAGCTGCGCGCGGCTTACACGGACGCCGTTGCCCGTGAGGCAGAGCGGCACGGTTTCAGCTGGGCCTACTGGCAGTTCGACAGCGACTTCATCGCCTGGGACATGAAGCGGGACGGATGGGTCGAGCCCATTCACAAGGCCCTGATCCCGACCGCGCCGTAGCGCGTCAGAGGCGGCCGAAGCTGGCTTCGAACCCCGCGGTGTCGCCGCGGGCGAGAAGATCCGCCTGCTCGACGACGCGGTCTCGCTCCAGCCTGCCGGCGAACGCTCCGAGTTGCGCGTCGATCTTGCCGATGTCGGCCGGCGTCAGCCGCGCGAGTTGATCGAAGCTGTGGTAGCCGAGCCCGTTCAGCGTCTGCGCAAGCTTTGGGCCAACGCCTTTGAGCCTGGTCAGATCGTCCCGCTGATCACCCTCTGCCAATGCGCGGTGGACTGGTGCTCCAATAATCTCGCCGACGACGTCGCTGGCCGCTGCGGCTGCTTCTCCGTCCAGCCCTCTGCCTTCAGCCTCAGCCTTCGGGTTGGCCATGTGCGGGCGAATCGGCGTGGTGTCGGTCAGCTGCACGCGCTGCCTCGGGCGCAGCAGGAGGAAGGCGATCAGCGCGACAACGACGACCGCGACGATGATCAGGACGAGATTATTCTGAAGATCCATCACCAACTCCACTGCGCATTATACCGCCGCCGAAGCTCCAGCAGATAAGCCAACAACAATCCAAGGCCAAAGCTGATCAGGGCCGCAAGTTCCACTTCCAGAAGCAGGGGCAAGGCGAAGCCGGAGCCGCTATCCGCCAGTGCACTTCGCCTACGCCCGGTACGTCATTCAGGATGCGCACAAGCTCGGATCGCTGGAAGGCGTCGGCCGGGCCTGACAGGACGAGGCTTCGCTTGAGCGGCGAGCGAACGACTGCCGCCTGAACTGGAGCCATTTCCCAATCGATGAGGACTTTGCGCGTGAACTGCTCGGTCGAGCTGGCGAAGCGCTCGCCGGTCCCGACCGGCCCGTGCCAGACCCACGCGATGATCAAGACGGCTGCGGTGGCAATGAGCACCGTCAGTGAGCGCTTTCGCTTGTAGGCTTCGCGACCAACGGCTTTGTCCTTGCGGAAGCCGATGCGTCCGGCGACGACTCCGATTACCACGGCGGCGGTGATGACGGGCCAGTAGAGATCCCAAAGAAAGTTCATTCGCCAGCCAAAGCGTTTTCACCGCTTCGTTCGAGTTCTCGCCAGCCGATGTCACGGCGATGGAAGCCGTCGGCAAAGTCGATCTGATCGACGGCCCGATAGGCGCGAGCCCGCGCATTGGCGAACGTGTCGGCAACTGCCGTCACTGCGAGCACGCGTCCGCCTTGGCCACCAGCGTGTCGCCGCTGCGCGCAGTGCCCGCGTGGAAGACGGTTACTCCGGGCACCTGCTCGGCGGCCTCGATCTCGCGGATCAGGCCACCCGACGCGGGCGTACCGGGATAGCCTGAGCGGCGACGATGATTGTCATCGAGTGGTTCGCGGACAGTTTCGGATGCGCCTCGCCGAGCCGGCCGGTCGCAACCGCGAGGAGCAACTCCGCGAAATCCCCCTCAATCAGCGGCATGATCGCCTCGCACTCGGGATCTCCGAAGCGGGCGTTGTATTCGATCAGCTTCGGGCCATCCGCGGTGAGCATCAGTCCCGCGTAGAGCACGCCGGAAAAGGGCGTGCCGGCATCGGCCATCGCCTTCGCCGTCGGGATCACGATTTCGTCCATGGCCCGCTGCTGCAGTTCGGCGGTGAGTACCGGGGCGGGGCAATAGGCGCCCATTCCGCCGGTGTTCGGCCCGGTGTCGCCTTCGCCGACCCGCTTATGGTCTTGCGCCGAGGCCAGGGGCACTGCGGTCACTCCGTCGACGAGAGCGAACAGGCTGGCCTCCTCGCCTGAAAGAAACTCCTCGATGACCATTGGCCCGTCGCCGGCGGCATCGATGGCCGCCTCGGCTTCCTCTCGCGACATGGCGACGGTCACGCCTTTGCCCGCCGCCAGTCCGTCCGCCTTGATCACCACGGGAATGCCGAACCCTTTCAGCGCGTCGTGCGCAGCGGCTACGGTCTCGACCCGAACGTATCCTGCGGTGGGGATAGCGTTTGCAGCGCACAGGTCCTTGGTGAAGCCCTTGGAACCTTCGAGCTGCGCTGCGGCGGCATTCGGCCCGAATACGGCGAATCTTGCATTGCGGAGGGCGTCGCCAACACCAGCGACAAGCGGAGCCTCCGGCCCAATCACGACGAGGTCGATGGCGCGCCCTTCGGCGAGCGCGATGACTGCAGCCGGATCGCAGGGATCGACCGGGACGCACTCGGCCCATCGCGCAATCCCGGATTTCCCGGCGCGGCGATCAACGTTTCGCAGGTCGGCGATTGCCTCAGCCGCCACGCGAGCGCATCTTCGCGTCCACCCGAACCCAACAGCAGGACGTTCATGGATCTCCCCGAAGACAGCGGCGGTGGCCTGTTAGCCGAGGCCAAGGCTGGCGACAACGCGCCAGCGCTCACAGTGACCGAGCTGTCGATGTCGCTCAAGCGGACGATCGAGACGTCCTTCGGCCGGGTGCGCCTCCGTGGCGAGATTTCCGGGTTCAAGCGGCATGCCTCCGGCCACTGCTATTTCAGCCTGAAGGACGAGGGCGCCTGCATGGACGCGGTCGTCTGGCGGACCAGCGCCCAGACGCTGGCGTTCCGGCCCGAGGACGGCGCCGAGGTCATCGCGACCGGGAAACTCACCACATATCCGGGCCGGTCGAAGTACCAGATCGTCGTCGAGAGGATGGAGCTGGCGGGCGAAGGCGCGCTGATGGCGTTGCTCGACAAGCGCCGGCGAGCGCTGGCCGCCGAGGGACTCTTCGAGGGCTCCCGCAAGCGGAAGCTGCCGTTCATGCCGCGCGTGATCGGCGTCGTGACGTCACCGACCGGAGCGGTAATCCGTGACATTCTCCATCGTCTCGAGGACCGCTGCCCGACCCGCGTTATTGTCTGGCCGGTGCCGGTTCAGGGGGAAGGCGCGTCGACGAAGGTCGCGGCGGCCATCCGCGGGTTCGGAGCAATCGAAGCCCGCGGTCCTGTACCGCGTCCCGATCTCATCATCGTCGCGCGCGGCGGCGGCTCGATCGAGGACCTATGGGCTTTCAACGAGGAGGAGGTCGTTCGCGCGGCGGCCGAGTCGCCGATTCCGCTGATTTCCGCGGTTGGGCATGAGACCGACACAACCCTGATCGACTTTGCGTCCGACATGCGCGCGCCGACCCGACAGCCGCGGCCGAGCTGGCTGTCCCGGTCCGCGCGGAGTTGATGGCCCTAGTCGACGATCTAGGACGCCGTTCGGCGTCGTGCCTAACTGTCCAGGCGAGGCGAGCGCGCGAGCGGCTCGACTTGACCCTCCACCGCTGGCCGCAGCCCGAGACCTTGTTCGCTCCAGCGACCCAAAAGGTCGATGACCTCACCGGCCGGCTGCCAAGGGCACTTTCCGCTCGTGCCGCCCATGCGCGGGCCGACCTGAGTGCCGTCGCTCCACGCCTCCGGCTCGAGCTGCTGAGCGACCGTGTGCAGCGGGCGCAGGATCAACTCGCGTCGCTGTGGCGGCTTGCCGAGCTCGCGCATCCAGACCGGCCGTTGAAGCGAGGCTTTGCGCGGGTCACCGATCGCGAGGGAAAGACACTGACGCACGCCGCGGAAGCCGTCGCCGCTCGCAATCTCCAGCTGCACTTCGGCGACGGTACGGTCGATGCGACGACGGGCCTGGAGCCGAAGGCACCGCAGCGGGTTGAGAGGAAGGCCAGCCGCCCTTATGTCGGCTCGCAACGGGGGCTGTTCGATGAGCCTGAGGAATAGCCAATGCTGATGAGCGGATCGGGTCGCGCCGCGCGCCTCCATTACCTTGCCGGGACCTTCCGTGTGCTGTCGAACGGCGACCACGTCATCTGTGCGGTGACGGGCACGCGCATTCCGCTCCATGAGCTCCGCTATTGGAGCGTCGATCGGCAGGAAGCTTACGTTGACGCCGATGCCAGCCTCCAGGCGGAGAAGAAAGCCGGCGCTTAGCGCCAGCTGGCCGTTGGTCGAATTGGCCTTGCGCCGGAGCTTGAGCCGGGTTCACAGACCATATTGGCGCGCTTGCGAGAGCGTTCGCGAGCGCAACGCGACAGAATGGAGGCGGTCCATGCATGTACGCCTGTTGATGTTGGCAATTGCCGCGACATTCCCGGCCCTTTACTGGCAGCGCCTGAAAGCAAAGTGAGTTCGGCGACTGATGCCAATGAAAAGGTCTGCGAGAATGTGACGCAGATCGGCAGCCGGCTTGCAAAGAGGAGGGTCTGCGCGACTCGCGCCGAGTGGGAAGAGCGCAACCGGCAGGATCGCGAAGCGGTGTCCCAGGCGCAGAAGCAGATCGGCGGGCCCTGCTCCACGGTTTCGAACAAGACGGGTGGGGTCACATGCTGATGCGGGTAATCCCTGCGGCTGCACTTTTGGCGGTACTGGCGTCCTCGCCGCTGCTTGCAGGCGAGCCCGCTCAGAGCGTGCCAGCGACCAACACCAACGTCGGCCCCAAGGACGAGAAGATCTGCGAAAACATCACGCCCATCGGCAGCCGGCTCGCGACCAAGCGGTTCTGCGGCACTCGCGCCGAGTGGGAAGACCGCAAGCGCCAGGATCGCGAGGCGATCGAGAATGCACAAAGAAGCCCGTGCATGCTCACGCATAACAGCGGAACCGGGCGCCCTTCCTGTTAGAAACGGAGGCGATCATGCATACGAGTATCGTGCCGATCCTCACTCTGGTGCTCGCGGCCGCGGCGCCGGAAAGCGCTCCACCTCCGCCGGTTCCGGCGACGAACACCAACGTCGGCAATCCCAACGAGAAGATCTGCGAGAACATTACTCCAATCGGGAGTCGCCTCGCGACCAAGCGCTTTTGCGGGACGCGGGCGGAATGGGCCGACCGCAAGGCGCAGGAGAGGCAGGCGCTGGAGGACGCGCAACGCGCCCCTTGTGTCCACAAAGCCGGGTGCCCTTGACCGCCGCTGACAGGTAGGTCTCAATCCCCATGTGGACGGGGCACCATCCAGCAACACCTCACGGAGGCAGATCGGGCGCTGAAGGCCGGCGCCAACGATGTCGCCCGCCACCATCTCGACGCCGTTCTCGCGTTCGACAGCAGCCATCCGGGCGCTCGCAACTGGCTTGGCCTGAAGGCGCTCGAACGGAATGACCCGCGCGCCGCCATCGAGCATTTCACGATTGCATGTGAGCGAGACCCCAAAGGGCAGCCGTTATGGATGAACCTCGCTCGCGCCTTTCGTGAGCTTGGCGACGCGGCTGGTGAGCGCAATGCGCTCGAGCAAGTCCTGGCGCTGGATCGCCGTGACCTGCTTGCGCTGATCCGACTCGCCGAGCTTCACGAGCGGCTGGGCGAAGCAACGCTCGCGGCGAAGCACTGGAGCGCCGTCATCGCGCTCTCGAAGAACATTCCCAACCGCTCTGCGGAGTTCGAAAAGCTGATCGAGCGTGGCACCGCCTATGTCCAGGATCAGCAGCGGAGGCTGGCGGACGCGATCGCTGCGGACATGGCCGATGAACTCGCTGTAGCCGGCACTCGCGACCGGAGGCGGATGGCGGCTGCCGCCGATCACTGGCTCGGGAAGCGGCCGATTTACGCCAATCATTGCGAGGGGCTGCATTACCCTTTCCTGCCTGCGGACGAGTTTTTCGACCGCGCGCACTTCCCGTGGCTCGAGCAGTTGGAGGCGGCGAGCCCCGCGATCCTCGCCGAACTGCTCGCAATCCTCGCTGATGGAGAGTCCGGTCTGGAGCCGTACATCGCGATGGAGGATGGCGTTCCGCAAAGTCAGTGGTCCGCGCTCGACAAGTCGCTCGACTGGGGTGCCTTTCACCTCTGGAAGGAAGGCGACCGGATCGGCGCCAATTGTGCCCGCGCGCCGCAGACCGCCGAGTTCGTTGAATCACTGCCGTTGTGCCGGATCCCCGGACGTGCGCCCGCCGTCTTCTTCTCCATCCTCAAGGCCGGAAGCCATATTCCGCCGCATACTGGCGCCACCAACGTCCGCAGCATCGTTCATCTGGGGCTGATCGTGCCCGACGGATGCGGATTTCGTGTCGGGGCGAGACACGGGATTGGCGCGAGGGCGAGGCCTTCGTGTTCGACGACACCATCGAGCATGAGGCGTGGAACCGCAGCAACAAGGATCGCGCGGTCCTGATCATCGACACCTGGAACCCGCACCTCAGCGAGCATGAGCGGGAAATGGTCTGCCGCTTCTACGAGACGGCAGACCGGCAGCGCGGGATGGTGCTTTAGGGCCTACTCGGCGGCTTCGCGGACATTCTCGTCGGCAGGCAAGATGACGAGGCCGCCGTCGCCCTCGTCGACGTGCACCGCCTGTCCGTCCTTGATCTTGCCGGCGATGATCATGTCAGCGAGCGGGTCCTGCAGATACTTCTGGATCGCGCGCTTGAGTGGCCGCGCGCCATAGACCGGATCGTAGCCCACGCGCCCGAGCCAGGCACGTGCGGCAGGAGTCAGATCGATCCGGATCTTGCGGTCCTCAAGCAGCTTCTGGAGCCGCGCGACCTGAATATCGACGATCGGCCCCATGTGCCCTGCCGACAGGCGGTGGAACAGGATGATCTCGTCCAGCCGGTTGAGGAACTCCGGCCGGAAGTGAGCCTGGACGACCTCCATCACCTGCGGTTCGACCTTGTCGGCCGGTTCGTCCTCACCGAGGCCCGCCAGATATTGCGAGCCGAGGTTGGAGGTCAGGATGATGATCGTGTTCGAGAAGTCGACGGTGCGGCCCTGGCCGTCGGTCAGGCGTCCGTCGTCCAAAACCTGCAGCAGGACGTTGAACACGTCGCCGTGCGCCTTTTCGACCTCGTCGAAGAGAACGACCTGATAGGGCCGGCGGCGAACGGCTTCGGTAAGGACTCCGCCCTCTTCATAGCCGACGTAGCCCGGAGGAGCGCCGATCAGCCGCGCGACCGCGTGCTTCTCCATGAACTCCGACATGTCGATGCGGACCATTGCCGAGGCGTCGTCGAACAGGAATTCGGCAAGCGCCTTGGTGAGTTCGGTCTTGCCGACGCCGGTGGGCCCGAGAAACAAGAACGAGCCGAGCGGCCGATTGGGGTCTTGCAAGCCTGCGCGTGAACGGCGGACAGCGGCGGCCACGGCCTTCACCGCATCTTCCTGGCCGATGACTCGGGCGCCGATGAGCTTCTCCATCTGGAGCAGCTTTTCGCGCTCGCCTTCCATCATCCGTTCGACCGGAACGCCGGTCCAGCGGCTGACGACGGAGGCGATGTCCTCGGCGGTGACTTCCTCGCGAAGCATCGCGCCCTTTACGGCCGCCTGAGCTTCTGAAAGTTGCTTCTCCAGCTCGGGAATGCGCCCGTATTGCAGCTCACCGGCCTTGGCGAGGTCGCCGTTGCGTTGCGCCTGCTCCAGCTCGATGCGGACCGCGTCCAGCTGCTCCTTGATCTTCGCTTCGGCGCTGATCTTGTCCTTTTCGGCCTGCCAGCGCTGAGTGAGCTCCGCCGACTGCTGTTCTAAGTTCGCCAGCTCTTCTTCGAGCTTGCTCAGGCGTTCCTTCGAGGCCGCATCCTGCTCCTTTTTCAGTGCCTCGCGCTCGATCTTGAGCTGGATGATCCGCCGGTCGAGGTTCTCGATTTCCTCGGGCTTGGATTCGACTTCCATGCGGATCCGGCTCGCGGCCTCGTCCATCAGGTCGATCGCCTTGTCCGGTAGGAAGCGGTCGGTGATGTAGCGGTTGCTGAGCGTCGCCGCCGCGACCAGCGCGCCGTCGGTGATCCGCACGCCGTGGTGAAGCTCGTACTTTTCCTTGAGGCCGCGCAGGATCGAGATGGTGTCGGGAACGCTCGGTTCGCCGACGAACACGGGCTGGAAGCGCCGCTCCAGCGCCGCATCCTTCTCGATATATTTGCGATACTCGTCGAGCGTCGTCGCGCCGATGCAGTGCAGCTCGCCGCGGGCCAGAGATGGCTTGAGAAGGTTCCCGGCGTCCATCGCGCCTTCGGCTTTGCCGGCGCCAACCAGCGTGTGCATCTCGTCGATGAACAGGATGATCTCGCCCGCGGCCTGCTTCACTTCGTCGAGCACGCCTTTCAGGCGCTCCTCGAACTCCCACGATATTTCGCGCCGGCGATCAGCGAACCCATGTCGAGCGACAGCAGCCGCTTGTCCTTGATGCCGTCGGGCACGTCGCCATTGGTGATGCGCAGCGCGAGACCCTCGGCGATGGCGGTCTTGCCGACGCCCGGCTCGCCGATCAGCACCGGATTGTTCTTGGTCCGGCGCGCGAGCACCTGGATCGTGCGGCGGATCTCCTCGTCGCGGCCGATGACCGGGTCGAGCTTGCCTTCGCGTGCTGCCGCCGTGAGATCGCGGGCGTATTTCTTCAGCGCGTCGTAGCGGTCCTCGGCGCCTTGCGTGTCCGCCGTTCGCCCGCCGCGCAGCTTCTCGATGGCGGCATTCAGGTTCTGCGGGTAAGGCCCGCCTTCTGCAGGGCGTTGCCGACGTCGGTGCCCTTGGCGAGCGCCATCGCCAGCAGGATGCGTTCCACCGTGACGTAGCTGTCGCCGGCCTTCTGAGCGACCTGTTCGGCCTGGTCGAGGATGCGGATGGTGTCGCCATCCAGCGCGGGCGCCTGTGTCGCTCCGCTGCCGGTGACAGCCGGAATCTTTGAAACGAGGGCGTCCACCTCGCGCTGCGCGGTTTTCGCGTCTCCGCCTGCCGCGTTGATCAGACCCGCGGCCATACCCTGCTCGTCATCAAGCAATGCCTTCAGCAGATGCGCCGGCGCGATCCGCTGATGGTGCTCGCGAACTGCGATGGTTTGCGCCGCCTGAAGAAAGCCGCGGGCGCGGTCGGTGAGCTTTTCCAGATCCATTTCCTACCCCTGTTCAGCAGGCCGGATATGGTGTTGCTTCAGCGCAACACAAGGTGCCGCTCAATGCTGTTGCGGCTGTGAATCGGAAGAACCTGTCGGGGCGGCCGAAGGTGCGAAGACGACCTTCGGTCCGGCGGGCTCAACCGGTGTGGTTGCGATCACTGGCGCAGCGCCAGAGCTTGCGGCTGAAATGGTGGGAAGCGGCTGCGCGATGGTGGCGATGTCCGTCGACTTGGCGATCGGCGGGCAGAGCGAAGCCACGGTCGGATCCATGTTCCACCGGCGATACTTGGTGGTGTCCACGTGGAAACGCAGGAACGCGTAGAAGCCGAGCCCGACCTGGTAGTCGGGGCCGCGCCGCGCCTGAACTCGGCATAAGGTGCGCATCAGGTCTTCGCGCGTGGTCTGCCGCAGCGGAACCATGTCGATCGCGGAATAATGCTTGTGGGCGCTCTCCGGGGCACCACCCGCACAGGCGTTCAGCGCCGGGTTGCGATATGCGGACACCGGCTCGACCGGCCCGACCGCCGGGATCACGTAGTCGCGGACGTATCGCAATGTCTGCACGATGTGCGGCCACTCACTGGTGGGCGGAACCTCGAACGGCTGGCCGCCGCAACGTTGCCAGGACGTGGCAGTTCGAAGCAGCTGCCAGGTCGGAAAGACTCCGCCGACGTCATACTGCTCGAGGTAGGCATTGAACGCCCTTACGGAGTTTCCATGCGCCGGTGCCGCCGCATACCAGTTGCGGTAACCGGGCTCGTCCTGTCCGACCGTGATGTAGTCCGCCGCCGGATTGAACGTCGCGGCGCCGGGCGCGTACACGACGGAGCCCGACGGCGGAGCAGGAAGCACAACCTGGGCCGACGCCGAAGCGGCCAAACCAAGCAAGGGAAGCAAGAGCCAGCGCATCGGCGCATGATACTCCACCCCGGTGGGTTGAAAAGCTCGTCTTTCCCGCACACTGTCGCAGCCATGGAGCGCCCGATCGAAGTCGAGCTACCGCACAAGCTGGGCCGCGACGAAGCGCACCGGCGGATCGCGGACAACGTTCACAAGCTTCGCGACCATCTTCCGGGGGGCGCCGCGGCCCACGTCCAGTCGAATTGGTCGGGCGAGACGCTCAATCTCGATATCACCGCCATGGGCCAGACGGTCGCAGCGCGGCTGGATGTCGAGGAGACGAAGGTTCGCGTTCGGGTCGCCCTACCGGGCATGCTCTCCTTCTTCGCGGGACCGATCGAGGCAGCGTTGAAGGCGAAGGGCGGCGATCTTCTACTCGAAGACAAGAGCAAGAAGAGCTGATGCGCCACTTCGCCATCGTCGGATCGGGGCCTGCGGGCTTCTACACGGCGGAGGCGCTCGCCAAGGCCTATGGCGACCAAGCGCGAATCGACATCCTCGATCGCTATCCTGTGCCCTACGGCCTGATCCGCTTCGGCGTGGCGCCCGATCATCAGTCGCTGAAGGCGGTGAGCAAGCGCTACGACAAGGTGACGGACGAGCCCGGTGTCGACTTCATCGGAAACGTGACAATCGGCGGCGACGTCTCGGTCGAGGAACTGCTGGCCCTATACGACGGGGTCATCCTGGCGATCGGCGCTCCGCATGACCGCAAGCTCGGCATCCCGGGAGAGGACTTGCCGGGCGTGGTCGGTTCGGCGGAATTCGTCGGATGGTACAACGGCCATCCCGATTTCGCCGACCTCGACCCTCCGCTCGACGGGACGCACGCTGCCGTCATCGGCAATGGCAATGTCGCGCTCGACTGCGCGCGCATCCTGTCCAAGACCCAGCGAGAGTTCGAAGGCTCCGACATTGTCGGCCATGCCCTGCAGGCGCTTGAAAGTTCGGCGATCAGGACCGTCACCATCCTCGGCCGCCGCGGGCCGCACCAGATCGCCATGACGCCGAAGGAACTCGGCGAGCTTGGGCATCTGGAGGAGTCGTCGCCGGTGGTCGAGGCGGCAGACTTCCCGCCGGTCGAAGCAGACGATGCGCTCGAACCGGGCCATCGCAAGTCGATCAATATCCTCCGCGAATTCGCCGCCACGCCACCCGACGCATCCAAGCCGAAGCGCCTCGTCTTCGATTTCTTCGCCAAGCCGGTGCGGGTCGAAGGCGACGGCAAGGTGGAGCGGATCGTCGTCGAGCGGACCGAACTCGACGAAAATGGCGCCGCTCGGGGACGGGCGAGAGATATGAAATCAAGGCCTCACTGGTCATTTCCGCCATCGGATATTCGACGCCGCAGATGGATGGCGTTCCTTACGATGAGCGTGGGGGCAAGTTTCAAAATAAGGGCGGGCTGATCGCCGATCGGCTGTACGCGGTCGGCTGGGCCCGGCGCGGCCCGACAGGCACCATCGGCACCAATCGGCCCGACGGCTACGAGGTTGCCGAGCAGGTCGCCGCCGCAATGCCCGCAGGAAGTGGCAACGACCGCGAAGGCGCGACCGGACTCAAGCGCCTGTTAGCCGAGCGCGGCGTGATGGCGACAGACTATGACGATTGGCGGAAAATCGAGGAAACCGAGGTCGGCCGCGCCCGTCCCGGCAGCCCCGCGAAAAGTTCGTCCGCGTCGAGGAATGGCTATCCGCGCTCGGCCGCTGATTCGCGGGTTGCGCTTACAGGATACCCATCTATCTAGCCGCGGCCTTGGCTCCCGCAGCGACCATTGGTTGCGGCAAAAGCGGGTTCCGGTCGGGGAGTAGCTCAGCCTGGTAGAGCACTGTCTTCGGGAGGCAGGGGCCGGAGGTTCGAATCCTCTCTCCCCGACCACTTACTTGCGCTAGCGACGATTAGTCCGCGCCCCCGCCACATCATCAGAGCTCGCGTGAGTCCGCTTGACACCGACCGAATGGCTGGGATGTTAGCGCTCACAAAGAGGGACCGTGCATGGGGAGTATCGAGCGCGCGCGGGTCGTCGTTACCTGCCCGGCCGCAATTTCGTCACGCTCGTCATCGAAACCAGCGATGGAGTTCGCGGGGTCGGCGACGCGACTCTCAACGGACGTGAGTTGTCCGTCGCAGCCTATCTCAACGACCATGTGATTCCGTGCCTGATCGGCCGCGATCCGCACCGGATCGAGGACATCTGGCAGTTTCTCTATCGCGGCGCCTATTGGCGGCGTGGCCCGGTCACAATGAGCGCAATCGCCGCGGTCGACACAGCCCTGTGGGACATCAAGGGCAAGGTCGCCGGCCTGCCGCTCTATCAATTGCTCGGGGGCGCAAGCCGTGAAGCTGTCATGGTCTACGGCCATGCAAACGGCGGGACGGTCGAGGAGACGGTCGATAGCGCGCTCGATTACCAGGCGCAGGGGTACAAGGCGATCCGCCTGCAGAGCGGTATTCCGGGCCTGGCCTCGACCTACGGCGTGTCGAAGGACCGATACTTCTACGAGCCGGCCGACGCCGACCTTCCGACCGAAAACCTTTGGTCGACGGAGAAGTATCTGCGGTCGGTGCCCGAGCTTTTCGCCGCCGCGCGCGAAGCTCTCGGCTGGGACGTCCACCTGCTGCACGACGTCCATCACCGCCTGACGCCCATCGAGGCCGCGCGCCTCGGAAAGGACCTCGAGCCGTATCGACCGTTCTGGATGGAAGACGCGGTCGTGGCCGACAACCAGGAGAGCTTCCGGCTCGTTCGGCAGCATACGACGACACCCCTCGCTGTCGGGGAGATCTTCAATAGTGTCTGGGATGCCAAGACGCTGATCCAGGAACAGCTGATCGACTATATTCGCGCGACTGTCGTCCACGCTGGCGGCATCACCCATCTGCGGCGGATCGCGGCCTTTGCCGACATGTTCAACGTGCGCACCGGCTGCCACGGCGCAACGGACCTGTCGCCGGTGACGATGGCTGCGGCTCTCCATTTCGACCTGTCCGTGCCGAACTTCGGCATCCAGGAATATATGCGGCACACCGAGGAGACAGACGCCGTCTTCCCGCATGCCTACACCTTCGAAAAGGGTGCAATGCATCCGGGCGATGCACCTGGCCTGGGCGTGGACATCGACGAGGAGGCCGCGGCGCATTTCCCCTACAAGCGCGCTTACCTGCCGGTGAACCGCCTCGAAGACGGCACGATGTTCAACTGGTGACCGAGGCGCTGGCCCTGCATCCAGACCGGTTGTTTCCGGCGGAAGAGCGAACGCGAGGAATAGCGCGCGACCTGTACGACAGTGTTCGCGACCTGCCGATCGTAAGCCCGCACGGGCATACAGATCCCGTCTGGTTCGCAAACAACGATCCGTTCGCCAATGCCGCCGAGTTGCTCCTCACGCCGGATCACTACTTGTTGCGGATGCTCTACAGCCAGGGCGTCCCGCTCGACCGGCTCGGAGTGGCCACGGTTGACGGTAAGACAGCATCTGACCCGCGCGAGGCTTGGCGCTGCTTCGCCGAACACTACTACCTGTTCCGCGGAACGCCCTCGAGGCTTTGGCTCGACTGGATCTTCGCCGAGATATTCGGATTGGAGATCCGGTTGTCGGCCGAGACCGCCGACCTCTATTTCGATCGTATCGATGCGGCGCTGCAGACGGCGGAGTTTCGGCCGCGCGCCTTGTTCGATCGCTTCAATATCGAAGTGCTGGCGACCACCGAAAGTCCGCTGGACACGCTCGAGCATCATCGCGCGATCAGGGAGTCCGGTTGGGACGGCAGGGTGATCACCGCCTATCGGCCGGACCCGGTGGTGGATCCCGACTTCCCTGGTTTCAGCGATAACCTTCGCCGGTTCGGGGAGATGACCGGCGAAGACGTCTCGAACTTTGGCGATTATCTGCGTGCCCACGAAAAGCGCCGCGCTGCCTTCCGGGAAGCGGGAGCGACCTCGACCGATCACGGCCATCCGACCCCGTTCACCGCCGACCTGTCGCGGCCGGAGGCGGAGTCGCTGTATTCGACGATCCTTGGCGGTGATTTCTCCGCGCAAGATGCAGAGCTGTTCCGCGGGCAGATGCTGACTGAAATGGCGCGGATGAGCCTCGATGACGGAATGGTCATGCAGATTCATCCGGGCGCCCATCGCAGCCACAATCCCTGGCTGCTGCAGGAATATGGACGCGACAAAGGCGCCGACATTCCGATCCCGACGGAATACGTTCGAAACCTGAAGGCGCTGCTCGACCGCTTCGGCAATGAGGCGCGGCTGACCATCATCCTCTTCACGCTCGATGAGACGACCTATTCCCGCGAGCTGGCGCCATTGGCCGGCCATTATCCGGCACTGCGGCTCGGGCCGCCCTGGTGGTTTCATGACAGTCCGGAAGGGATGCAGCGTTTCCGCGAGCAGGCGACGGAGACCGCTGGCTTCTACAACACGGCCGGTTTCGTCGACGACACGCGCGCGTTTCTGTCGATTCCCGCGAGGCACGACGTCGCGCGCAGGATGGATTGCGCCTTCCTTACCCGCCTCGTGGCCGAGCATCGGCTGGACGAAGACGAAGCGTTCGAAGTCGCACGGCAACTCGCCTACGATTTCGTCAAGCAGGCGTACGCGTTGTGACGGAGCGCCTTCGAAACGCCACGATCGCGAACCTGCCCGCTAGCATTCGTCGGCCGTCTTTCGATAGACGCGCGCTGAAGCCCGGCGTCGTCCATGTTGGCCTGGGCGCCTTCCATCGGGCGCATCAGGCGCCGGTGTTTCAGGCGCTTGCCGAAAGGGGCGACTTGCGTTGGGGCGTGGTCGGTGCGTCTTTGCGGTCGCCCGCAGTACGCGACACTTTAGTGCCTCAGGACTGCCTCTACACGCTGGCCGTCGACGATGGAGCTGAACGTGGGATCAGCGTCGTGAGCGTCATTCGCGATGTGATCGTGGCGCCCGAAGATCCGGCTCGGCTGGTCGAGGCCATTGCTGCGCCGGAGACCGGGATCGTGACGGTGACCGTAACGGAAAAGGGCTATGATCTTCCGCGGGCCACGCTCACCTCGCCGAAGACGACGCCAGAGCATCTCGCTGCCGGCTTGCTCAAGCGGCGCGAGCGGGGACTTCGTCCGCTCACGATCATCTCGTGTGACAATCTTGCGGGCAATGGCAGCAAGCTGAGGGCACTGGTTAGGGAAGCCGCAAACGCCAACGATCCGGCGCTCGGCGAATGGATCGAGCAGGAATGCGCGTTTCCAGCCACGATGGTCGACCGCATCGTACCGGCCACGTCCGAGCGCGACATCGAGCGAATATCGGCGGAGCTGGGCGTGCTCGATCGCGCCACGGTGCGAACCGACGGCTTCTGGCAGTGGGTGATTGAGGACCGCTTTGCCGGCGAGCGGGCCGACTTCGAAAGCGTCGGCGTGCAGGTCACCAAGGACATCGCGTCCTGGGAACAGGCAAAGCTCCGACTGCTCAACGGAGCGCATTCCGCAATGGCCTATCTCGGCGCTTTGGCGGGGATCGAGACGGTCGACCGCTTCGTCGCGGAGGGGTGGGGAAGGGCGCTGGTCGAACTGCTCTGGGATGAGGTGCAGCCGACGCTCAGCCCTTCGTCGGAAGTCGATCCGGCGGCTTATCGCGACAGCCTGATGGCGCGGTTTCGAAACGCTTCGCTTGGCCATCGGCTGATGCAGATCGCCATGGACGGATCGCAGAAGCTGCCTCAACGATTGGTCACTCCGGCCGTCGAGCTGATTGACCGCGGCAACCAGCCATCGGCGATCGCTCTTGTCCTCGCGGCGTGGATGCATTTCCAGTCTGGACGGAGCGACGCCGGTGAAAAGGTGCAGGTTGACGATCCGTTGGCTGCGACAACTTCGCGCCTGGTTTCCGAGGCGCGAAATTCGACCGACCAGGTCACGGCGCTTCTCGGTCTTGACGCTGTCTTTCCGCGCCGTCTCGTAGCCGATTCGCAATTCGCGGCGCTCGTGGCCAGCCATCTCGACAACATCCGGCATCTCGGCGCGCGAGCGGCAGTCGAGCATTTCGTGGAGGTCCGCGTATGAAGCTCGACCGTCCCGGCCCGATCCTGTGCTTCGGCGAAGTGATGCTTCGCTTGAGTACGGCGCCAGGCGTACGGCTCGCGAATGCGCAGTCTCTGGCAGTGCACGCTGGAGGGTCGGAGGCGAACGCCGGTGCCCTGCTTGCGCAACTCGGTCGTCAGGTGGAAATGATTACCGTCCTGCCGGCCTCACCGCTCGGCGACCAGTGTGAAGCGTCGCTTCGAAGCGTCGGGCTCGATACCCGGCACGTCAGGCGAAGCGATGGCCGCATGGGTCTCTACTTTGTCGAAGGCACCGCAGGCGCCGGCCGCATCGTCTATGACCGGGCGGTATCGGCCTTCGCCGAGAACGCCGATGCATCCGACTGGCCTGCCCTGGCTCGCGATGCCTCCTGGTTCCATATGTCCGGGATCAATCTCGCGCTAGGCGGAAAGCCCGCCGAAGCTGCGTTGGATGCTGCTCGGGCGATGGTGGATGCGGGTGTTCCGATCTCCTTCGACGTCAACCATCGCGCATCGCTGTGGGAAGATCGTTCGGAAGCGGATGTCCGCCGGGTCAACGACCTGTTGGGCCTGACGGACGTGTTGTTCACGAATCCGCGGCATATTGCTGGCCTCGCTGACGAAGATGCAATCGCTGGAGCCTTCGCCGCATTCCCCAAGATCGCCGTGATCGCCTGGACGGAGCGATCAGTCGAACACGGGCGATTGTCAGCCAACGTCACCACTCGTGACGAGTCTTTCGAGACTGATGCAGCGTCCCTCGCGAATGTCATCGATCGGATAGGATCCGGCGATGCGTTTGCCGGTGCAGTGATCGACGCGATCCTGCGCGGAGCAGCAGCCGAGGAATGCGTGAAGGTCGGTCTGGCCGCAGCAGTGATGAAGCACGGGATCGCGGGGGATCGCTGGATCGGCACGCGCGAGGACCTCGAGGCTTTCGATCCCTTCGCGCCGGAGGACGTCCGGCGATGATGGAGATCGGGGAAATCATGCGGCTGTCGCCGGTGATTCCGGTGCTGATTATTCACGATCCGGCACAGGCCCGGCCGGTCGGCGAGGCGCTCGTTCGAGGTGGCCTGCGGGTTCTTGAAGTCACATTGCGCACGCCTGCCGCACTCGACGTTATCCGGGAGCTGCGCGGGATCGATGGGGCGGTGGTTGGCGCCGGGACAGTCCTCACCGAAAAGCAACTGGACGACGCCCTCTCGGCAGGCGCGGAGTTCGCGGTCTCCCCGGGCATGACGGCGCCTTTGGCAACGGCCGCCATCACCCGCGGCATTCCTTATCTGCCGGGAATCGCGACCGCGGGCGAGATCATGCGCGGCTTCGAACTCGGGCTTCGTCATTTCAAGTTCTTCCCCGCGGAGGCCGCCGGAGGGAGGGCCGCGCTGAAGGCCCTTTCAGCTCCGTTCGGCGACGCGCGCTTCTGCCGACCGGAGGTGTGACGGAGGAAACGGCGCCGCAGTGGCTTGCTCTCGAACAAGTACTTTGCGTGGGCGGGAGTTGGCTCGGTCCTAGCGCCTCGACCGACCTCGCCTCGATCGAGGCCGCGGCGCGGCGCGCCAGCACATTTCATTCCTCACCATCGGAGATCCAGTAGCCATGAGCGTCACTCGCCGACGAACCCTGCTTAGTGCCGCAATGCTTTTGGGCGCGGTCGTCGCTTCCGGAGGGAGCGCAGCAATTCCACCGCTGATCCCGGAAGGGAGCGAGCCGGCGGTCATCGCGAGCGGCTTCAAGTGGTCGGAAGGACCCGTCTGGATTGCGGACGGCGGCTACCTTCTCTTCAGCGACGTTCCGAACAATCGCATCCATCGCTGGTCGGGTGGGACAGAAGCCAAGATCTTTCTCGAACCATCGGGCGGAACGGCGACGACGGGGTTCCGCGAACCCGGCTCGAACGGCCTCAAGCCGGGCCCGGCCGGCTCGATCATCATCGCCGACCAGGGCAACCGGGGCGTTGCCCTGCTCGACCTGAAGACTCATGCGAAGCGGGCGCTTGCCCAACAATATGGCGGGAAGAAGCTCAACAGCCCGAACGATGTCGCGGTCGGGCCTGATGGGGCGATCTGGTTCACCGATCCGCCTATGGCCTCGAAGGCATCAACGATTCCCCGCTGAAGGAGCAGCCCGCGAACGGCGTTTACCGCATCGGGATGGACGGCACCGTTACGCTGATCGACGGCGAACTGACATTTCCGAACGGACTGGCTTTCTCACCCGATGGACGCACCCTGTACGTGTCCAGCTCCGATCCGGAGAAGGCCGTGATCATGAAGTATGCCGTCGGGCCGGACGGGAGCGTCAGCGGCAAGACCTTGTTCGCGGACTTCACGTCGGACGCGAAGGCCGGCAAGCCCGGCTTGCCCGACGGAATGACCGTCGATGAGCATGGTAACCTGTGGGCGACCGCTCCGGGCGGTATCCGGATCCTGAGCCCGGACGGAAAGGCGATCGGCCGGATCGACCACGACAAGCCAATCTCCAATGCCGCATTCGGAGGACCAGACGGACGCACTCTATTCATGACCGCGTCTGACCAGATCCTTGCATTGAAGACCAACGTTCGCGGAGCGCCGGCTCGAATGCCGGTCCTGCCAAGTGGGAGCAACAAGCCATGACGATCGAGTTTTCCAGGCGCGACCTGATTGGCGCGGGCGTCGGTGCCGCACTGCTCCCATCGATCGCAAGGGGGCAGACCCCGCCCGCCAAAGGTAGCGTCGGCTTCGCCATCGTTGGCCTCGGGAAGCTTTCGCTGGGCCAGCTCGTGCCCGGTTTTCGGAACTGCAAGAAGGCGTATCTCGCGGCTCTCGTCAGCGGAAGCGAGGAGAAAGCGAACCGTGTCGCCGCCGAACAGAAGCTGCCGTCGCGCGCGATCTACAATTACGCCGATTTTGACCGCATCGTCGCCGATCCCGGCATCGAGGTTGTCTACATCGTGCTGCCGAACTTCATGCACGCGGAATATACGATCCGCGCGCTGAAGGCTGGAAAGCATGTGCTGTGCGAGAAGCCGATGGCGACGACCATCGAAGACGGCCAGCGGATGATTGCAGCCGCCAAAGCGGCCAACCGGCACCTGATGATCGCCTATCGCTGTCATTATGAGCCGATGAACCTGGTGGGTATGCGGCTGCTGCGTTCGGGCAAGCTCGGCAAGCCGCGCATCGTCGTGACCGACATGGGGCGTCAGTCGGATCTGTCGGATCCCTCAGATGCCTGGCGCCTGGACATGAAGAAGTCGGGCGGCGGGGCTCTCACGGACATGGGCGTGTATGGCGTCAATGGCGCACGCTATCTGCTCAACGAGGAACCGACCGAGGTCCAGGCCTGGTCGCGTACCGACCGCAACGATCCTCGCTTCAAGGAAGTTGAAGACCTCTACGCCTGGCAATTCCGTTTCCCGTCCGGCGCGATCGCCAACGGCTCGACGTCGTTCAGCTACGCCGGGACGATGTCGTGGCACGTCATGTGCGAGAACGGGAAGATGACGGCCGATCCGGGCTGCTTCTACGGAGGCAACCGGCTGACGGTGACCGGCAATGGCGTCGAGACTCCGCAAATCACGGAGATCGACCAGTTCGCGCGGGAGATGGACTGGATGGCCGACGTCGTGCGCGGCCGGGCGCCGATGGTCTCGACCGCTGAAGAGGGCGTTCAGGACATGCGCCTGATGGAAGCGATCATGGAGTCTGCCGCGAAGGGCGGCGCGACCGTTGCAACCAATTTCGGGTTCCGCAGGCCGGTCGATCCGGCGGCGGTCGTGGACGTGCCAGCAGCCTGAATTCGATAGGGGGCTAAGATGCGTGTTGTAAGTGCTTTGATGTTTGGCGCCATGACGGCGCTTGCTGCTGTTCCGGCCTCGGCGGACGAAGTCGATGCGCTCATCGCCAAGATGACGCTGGAGGAGAAAGCGGCGCAGCTGCAGGATAGCGCGCCTGCGATCCCGCGGCTCGGCCTGCCCGCTTACACCTATTGGAACGAAGCGCTCCACGGCGTCGCTCGCGCAGGCGAAGCGACCGTCTTTCCGCAGGCGATCGGGATGGCGGCGACCTGGGACAAGTCACTCCTTCGAGCCGAGGGCCAAACCATCGGCATCGAAGGCCGGGCGAAATACAATCAGGCGCAGAAGGAAGGGCGCACCGGCCGCTATTTCGGCCTCAACTTCTGGTCTCCGAACATCAACATCTTCCGCGACCCGCGCTGGGGCCGGGGTCAGGAAACGTTGGGGGAGGATCCATTCCTTACCGGCGTGCTCGCCACCGAATTCATTCGCGGCGTGCAGGGAAACGATCCGAAATATCTGACTGCGGCGGCGACAGCCAAGCACCTGGCGGTGCACAGCGGCCCCGAACAGGACCGCCACCATTTCAACGTCAATCCGTCACGCCAGGACCTGACTGAAACCTATCTTCCGGCGTTCCGGCGCACGATCATCGACGGCAAGGTCGAGATCGTGATGTGCGCCTACAATGCGGTCGACGGAAAGCCGGCGTGCGGGAGCGAGGAGCTGGTCAACCAGACCCTTCGCAAGGACTGGAAATTCGCGGGCCACGTGACATCCGATTGCGGGGCGATCGACGACGTCACCACCGGCCACAAGTTCACCAAGACGAACGTCGAGGCGGTCGCGGTTGCCGTGAAGGCCGGCACCGAGATGAACTGCGGCTTCAAGAACGAATATCTTGACCTGCCAAAAGCCGTCGCTGCCGGGTTGATCACGGAGAGCGAGATCGACGTAGCGTTGAAGCGCGTGCTCGGCACCCGCGCCAAGCTCGGCATCCTTCCGGCGGGAACCATCACTCCGTGGTCGGACACGCCTTATTCGGCGAACCACTCGGCGGCGCATATCGATGTGGCATTGCGCGCCGCCCGAGAATCGATCGTCTTGCTCAAGAACGACGGGATCCTGCCGCTGAAGGCTGCTCCGGCGCGCATTGCTGTCGTAGGACCGGGTGCAACGTCGCTTATTTCGCTGGAGGGCAATTACAACGGAACGCCGACGGCGGCCGTTCTTCCCTGGATGGCCTGAAGCAGGCCTATCCCAGTTCGAATATTAGCTATGCGCAAGGATCCGCATTCGTCGAAGGGGCCTCCGTCCATGTCCCCCGCACGGCGTTCACCGACGGGGTGACCGCCCAGTTCTTCAACAACACTACGTTCGAAGGGCCAGTGGTCGCGACCCGGCGCTACGACGAGCTCGACCACAATTGGAACTGGATCGCACCGGCCGAAGGCGTGAACCCGCGTGATTTCTCCGTGCGATGGACGGCGTCACTCAAGCTTCCGGCGGCGGGCGATTACCGCTTCGAGCTTCAGCGCCGCCGTTGCGACGCCACCTCGGATGTCGAGCGCTACGTCATCACGATCGAAGGCGCCGAGCCGCTCAAGGTGGAAACGCCATGTTCGGCCCGCGACGCTGGTGAATCCCCGGCGGTCGTCATCCATGCCGCCGACACCAAGCCGAGAAAGCTTGTGGTCGAATATGCTCATCGGTCGAAGGATTACGCGCCGGTCGTGACGCTCGCCTGGCAGGCTCCGTCGCAGGCCCTGCTGGACCAGGCATTGGCGGTTGCAAAGCCAGCCGACGTCATCCTCGCTTTCGTGGGGCTGAATGCCTGGCTCGAGGGCGAGGAAATGCCGGTCGCGGTGCCGGGCTTCTCGGGAGGCGACCGCACGGACATCGGCCTGCCTACCACGCAGCGAAGAATGCTTCAGGCTCTTCAGGCGACCGGCAAGCCGGTTGTGGTCGTGCTTCAGACGGGCTCCGCGGTGTCACTGGGCGACGACGGCCAAAAGACCCGCGCGATCCTCAACGCCTGGTACGGCGGGGAGCAGGGCGGAAAGGCCATCGCGGATGTGATCTCGGGCAAATACAACCCGGCCGGGCGGCTTCCGGTGACCTTCTACACCGCCGGTGAAAAGCTGCCTGACTTCGCCGATTATTCGATGCGCGGGCGCACCTACCGGTATTTCTCCGGCACCCCCGAGTATCCGTTCGGTTACGGGCTAAGTTTCACCAGGTTCGGTTATTCCGACGCCAAGGTCGAGGCTCCCGCAGTCGCCGCAGGTGCGAAGCAGCGGGTAACCATCAAGGTCCGCAACGACGGCAAGGCTGCGGGCGACGAGGTCGTCCAGCTCTACATCTCGCCGGAGCGGCGGGATGCACCTTTGCGCTCGCTCAAGGGTTTCGAGCGAATCCACCTCGCTCCGGGCGAAGAGCGCACGGTGGCGTTCGATCTCGTCCCGCGAGACCTCGCCTTCGCCGATGCAAACGGCGTGATGCGGATCGTGCCGGGGACCTACAAGGTGTGGGTCGGTGGAGGTCAGCCAGGAACTGTGGCGCCCGGCCAGGCGACGGCCTTCCAGGTGACCGGCGAACTCACGCTGGATCCCTAGGCTTCTGCGGGTGGCGCGAACTTGGTGACCGGCTGATAGCGCGGATTGATCAGGTGCACGACGAGGAGGGCGATCAGATAGGCTGAGCCTGCGATGACGAAGATCGGCGTGTAGCTGCCGAATTTCTCCAGCACCCAGCCCGCATATTTCGCCATCAGCATCCCGCCGAGCGCGCCCGCGAAGCCTCCGAGGCCGACCACCGATCCGACGGCCCAGCGCGGGAAGAGGTCGGCGGGCATGGAGAAGAGGTTGGCGGAGAAACCCTGGTGGCCGGCGCAGGCGAGACCGATCAGAAGAACTGCGATCCACACGCTTGGTGCCGATACGGCGAAGGTTACCGGGACGACGATCAAGGCGCAGAAAAGCATCGCCCGCTTGCGCGCGCGACCGACGTCGATTCCGCGTCCCAACAGCTTCGAGCTGTACCAGCCGCCAAGGACCGACCCGACGTCCGCCAATATGTAGACCGCGACCAGAGGAGGGCCGAAGGACTTGAGGTCGAGGTCGTACCTCTTGTGGAAGAAGTCCGGCAGCCAGAACAGGAACGTCCACCAAATCGGGTCGATCAGAAAGCGTCCGCTCATGTAAGCCCACGCTTGGCGCGTGGTGAGCAACCGCCTCCACGCGACCGGCTTCTGCGGCTCCACCTTGTCGGATTCGATGTACGCGAGCTCCGCGGCGCTGACGCTCTTATGCTCTCGCGGGCTGCGGTAGAACAGGAACCAGGCCGCGATCCAGACGATGTTGATGAGGCCCGTCACGACGAAGGCGGACTGCCAGCCCATCGCCAAGGCGATGGCCGGAACGATCATCGGGGTCAGGATCGCTCCCAGATTTGCGCCGGCGTTGAAGATGCCGATCGCCAATGCTCGCTCGCGGCGTGGAAACCACTCCGACGTTGCCGCGAGGGCGGCGGGATACGTCCCGGACTCGCCGAGCGCGAGCACGATACGCGCAATCGCAAAGCCCCTCGTCGACGTAAAAAATGCGTGCGCAATATGCGCAACCGTCCATACGCCCATCGCCAGCAGATATCCGGCGCGGGCGCCGATGCGGTCGATCAGGCGCCCGAAGAAGAGGAAGCCAATTCCATAGGCGGCCTGGAACCAGAAAACGACGTCTCCGTACCCGCTCTCCGACCAGCCATAGAGTTCCTGAAGCGTCGGCTTGAGGACGCTAAGGACAAGCCGGTCGATGTAGCTGAGGACGACGGCAGCGAAGAGCAGGCCGCAGATCAGCCAGCGTACGCGTGCGCCCTTACCCGGGGCGCAACCACGTCGACTGCCGCGACGTCGCTCAACTGATCCGAAGCCAACCGCTCATGATAGCGTTAACAAAGCTGTTGCTGCCGCATTGGTCAAGCTGACTGACGGTTCGCCCCATCTAACGTTAGCGCCGGTCGATGATCGCCCGACCGATGTCCGTGATTTTCGTGCAGCCGGTCAACGCCATCGCGACACGCATTTCCGCTTCGAAGAGCTTCAGGACATGCGCGACACCCGCCTGGCCGCGGCCTGCCAACGCGTAGGCCCAGGCGCGGCCGACCAGGACGAAGTCGGCCCCGAGCGCGAGCATGCGCACGACGTCCAGCCCTGAGCGCACTCCTCCGTCGACGAGGACAGGAAGCTTGCCGTCTACCGCATCGGCAATCGAGGGAAGGGCGCGAGCGGTGGACGAAACGCCATCGAGCTGACGGCCGCCATGGTTCGAAACGACGATGCCATCCACACCGTTGGTCACGGCCGCTCTGGCGTCATCTGGTTCGAGGATACCCTTGATGACCAGTGGCCCATCCCAATTCTCGCGGACCCAGGCGACATCGTGCCAAGTGATCGATGCATCGAAATTGGAGCCGATCCAGCCGAAATAATCCTCCAGGCCGGTGTTCTTGCCGAGCACCGGTTCGAGGTTGCCGAGGCTGTGCGGACGGCCGTTCAATCCGACATCCCACGCCCAGCCTGGCCGAGCCAAAGCTTGAAGACCCTCTGGAGACGGGTGCCGCCCGACAGTCCGGAACGGTAATCGCGGTAGCGGCTGCCCGGGACGGGCAGGTCTACCGTTAGCAGCAGGGCATCGCATTTGGCCTCGCGCGCCTGCGCGAGGAGGTCGCGGACGAAGCCGCGATCCTTGATGATGTAGAGCTGGAGCCAGAACGGCGATTGCAGCTTGCGAGCGATTTCCTGCACCGGGCAGACGCCGAGCGAAGACAAGGTGAAAGGGACGCCGGCGGCACGCGCCGCCCTCGCCGCCTGAACCTCGCCGCGGTTGGCGTACATGCCGGCCAGCCCGATCGGGCCAAGTCCGATGGGCAACGACCACGTCTTGCCGAACAGCTCGGTTGAAAGATCGAGCGTCGAAACGTCGCGCAGGACCTGCTGCCGAAGCTTGACCTCCCGAAGGTCGCCCACGTTCGCGGCCAGCGTAACCTCGTCGTAAGACCCGCCGTCGAGATACTCGAACAGGAAGTGCGGGAGCCGTCCGCGTGCAAGCTCGCGATAGTCGCTGACGTTCGCCGCTTTGCGCATTCAGCCTTCAGGTCGCGAAGCTGGGGTCGAGGCGATGCGCCTTCCGCTTGAGCGCCGGCCACGCGAGCAGGTTCGCCGCGAGCGGAAGTCCGACCTCGCCCTGCTGGGCAGTGATTTCAGGCGCGCCCTGTGGCGGGTGGCTAAGATTGGTGCCCGCCGACAGCGCCATGATCTGCGCCTGGCAGGCACGCTCCAGGAAGTAGAGGCGGATGAAGCATTCGCCGACGTTTTTGCCGACGGCCAGCGTACCGTGATTGCGAAGGATCATGGCGCTCTTGGTACCAAGGTCCGCAACGAGCCGTTCGCGTTCCGCGAGGTCGACGGCCACACCTTCATACTCGTGGAACGCAATCTCGCCGCGGATCAGCATCGCCGTTTGGGTCAGCGGCATCAGTCCTTCCGAATGTGCGGAGACCGCCTGCCCGGCGGGCGTGTGGACGTGCATCACCGCATGCGCATCGTCGCGCGCCATGTGGATTGCGGAATGGATGGTGAAGCCCGCCGGATTGGTGATGAACGGCGTCGGCTCAACCGGGTTGCCCGTGACGTCGACCTTGACCAGTGAAGAGGCCGTCACCTCTTCGAACATCAGTTGGTAGGGGTTGAGCAGGAAGTGATGCTCCGGTCCGGGAATGCGCGCGGACAAATGCGTGAAGATGAGGTCGTCCCAGCCGTAATAGGCGACCATCCGATAAGCGGCGGCGAGGTCTTCTCGGATTGCCCATTCTTCGTCGCTCACCTTACCCTTCAGAGAGGGGATTTCGACCGAGTCCAGGCGGGTAGTTTGTGTCATTCCGCGGTTGATCGCATCGACGCGGCTCATTGTGGAATCTCCTGCCGGTCCGGATGGGCGGCTGCGAAGGCCTCCAGCCGGTTCGCATTTTCCTCGGCTCGCATCAGCGTTGGGTAGTCGTCAAGCGGGACGTTGAACCGGCGCGCATTGTAGAGCTGCGGGACCAGGCAGATGTCCGCTGCAGTTGGAGCATCGCGGAACAGAAATTTGCCGGCTCTTGGGGCTGCCATGTCCTCGAGCGGACGAAGCCCTTCCGTGATCCAGTGCACGTACCAGGCGTCGACCTCTTCCTGCGAATGTCCAAGCTCGCTCTTGAGATATTTGAGGACCCGCAAATTGTTGATGGGATGGATGTCGCAGGCGATCAGCATCGACATCGCAACGACGTGCGCCCGTTCCGCAGCCGAGGCCGGAATCAGCGGTTGGGTCGGAAACCGGACGTCGAGGTAATTGAGGATAGCGAGGCTCTGCGTCAGCCTGTGCCCGTCAATCTCCAGCATCGGTACCAAACCCTGCGGATTCAGGGCCCGATATTCGTCAGATTTCTGCTCGCTTTCCAGCACGTTCACCTGCCGGGTCTCGTAGTCGACCCCCTTCATCTTGAGGGCGATGCGGACCCGGTAGGCAGCGGACGATCGCCAATAATCGTAGAAGATGGCTTGGGGCATCGTGCGGGCTTAGCTGCTGAGCCGAGGATGCGGCAAGGTCGCGATTTGATGCGTTACCGCTGAATGCCTTCAACCGTCATCCGCCGGTTCCTCTATGTGCCCGAGACGAGGGAGCTGACGATCGAGTTCGTGACTGGGCGGCGCTACCTCTATTCCGACGTTCCGGACGAGGATGTGCAGGCGTTCCGCGCAGCCTTCTCCAAAGGCGTGCACTTCAACCGGCACATCCGCGACCGCTTTCGCTGTCGCGAGCTGACACCCGCGATCAGTTAAGGACTATTCGCCTTCCTCGGTCTGGAAGATGCTTTCCACGGCATCGATCCGGGCCGACAGGCGGACGGTCTCGCCCTCGACATCGGCGACGAGGCCGGCCGGGATGAAATGATGGTGGCCTTCGTGCGACCCTTCACCGCTGCTGTCGCGAGTCAATTTGATGCGGTCGCCTTCAACTCGATCGACCTTGCCCAGCGGCGTGCCTTCGGCGTCGATGACCTGCATATGCTCGCGGACGTTTTCCAGGCTGCTCATTCTGATCTCCTCTTGGCGGGACTCGAACGGATGGACCGATATACGCCGGTCCGCATGTCGTGTCTGTGACTGCTGAATGCCGAAGCCGCGGGTGGGACAAAGGTTCCGCGCGCCGGAACCGCATTCGCGAAGCTTCGTTCGTTACGCCACGACAACAGGTGCCAACAGGGAGTTCAGAGTATGGCCGACGATCGTGAAACCGTAGACCGGACCACCATCGTGGAAACCAACGGCGGTGGCGGAGGCGGCGGAGTCCTTGCCGTCGTGCTGCTCATCGTCGTGATTCTCGTCCTCTTGTTCCTCTTCCGCGACCAGCTCGGCTTTGGAAGCAGGACCACGGAGGTCAAGGTCCCGGACAAGATCGAAGTTAACGTCAACTAATCGGCTCAAACGCGCGGTAGGCGAGTCCCGCGCGGTTCGGGCGCAGTTCCAACAGGGGCTGCGCCCGTTTGAGTTTGTGGCGTCCAGGTTCTAACGCGGCGGCATGCAGGGAACCGAACTTCGCTACATGAGCGGCTTTGGCGGTCATTTCGAAAGCGAGGCCGTCGACGGCGCGCTTCCCAAGGGCCGAAACAGTCCGCAGCGGCCGGCTTTCGGGCTGTACGCCGAGCAGCTCTCGGGCTCCGCATTCACCGCTCCTCGGCATGAAAACAGGCGCAGCTGGCTCTACCGGTTGCGCCCGACCGCGGACCATCGGCCATTCGTCCGGTATGAAGGCGCCAGGCTGTTTGCGCCGGGTACAGTGAAGGAGCCGCTTGCTCCCAATCGGCTGCGCTGGAATCCGCCGTCCGATATCCCTCCGGGGCAGACTTCGTCGACGGCATGGTGACCATGCTCGCTAATCGCGACCCTGCCGACCTCGAAGGCGTGGCTGTGCATCTGTATCGCGCGCAGAAAAGCATGGAGAACCGCGTCTTCGTCGACGCGGACGGCGAATTGCTGATCATCCCGCAAGACGGCGCAATCGAAATTCAGACCGAGCTCGGCCGGATCGAAGCAGGGCCCGGCGATGTCGCCCTCGTGCCGCGCGGAGTGAAGTTCCGGGTCAACCTGATTGCAGGAGAAGCTCGCGGTTATGTTGCGGAAAACCACGGCCTGCCGTTCCGCTTGCCCGACCTCGGTCCGATTGGCGCGAATGGCCTCGCCAATCCCCGCGATTTCGAGGTTCCGATGGCTGCTTACGAGGATCGGGACGACAAGACCGAGGTCATCCAAAAGTACCTCGGCAGCTTGTGGACAACGACGCTCGACCATTCGCCGCTCGATGTCGTCGGCTGGCATGGCAACTACGTGCCTTGGCGCTACGACCTTAATCGCTTCAATACGATCGGGACGGTCAGCTTCGACCACCCGGACCCGTCGATCTTCACTGTCCTGACCAGTCCGAGCAACGTGCCGGGCCGGGCCAATGCCGACTTCGTCATCTTCCCGCCCCGCTGGATGGTCGCTGAAGACACGTTCCGCCCGCCCTGGTTCCACCGCAACGTGATGAGCGAGGCGATGGGCCTGATCCACGGCGCTTACGATGCCAAGGCGGATGGCTTCGCTCCCGGCGGCCTTAGCCTTCACAATCTGATGAGCGGGCACGGTCCGGATGTCGAAAGCTGGCAGAAGGCGAGCTCGGCTGACCTGAAGCCGCACAAGATCGAGAACACGCTCGCCTTTATGGTCGAAACCTGCTGGCCGTATCGTCCCACCCAGTTCGCGCTCGACCGCGCGCAGCCTGACTACGACGAAGCCTGGGCCGGTTTCCCGAAGGCAAAGCTCCCGAATGACGCTCGACGAAACGCACAATCCCGATCGAATCTCCTGGGTCGATGGCTCTGAACCGGGCAGCGATTTCCCTGTCCAGAACTTGCCTTTGGGGATCTTCTCCGAAGGGAGGGGCCTGAGGCGGCCGGGTGTCGCAATCGGCGACTACATCCTCGACCTTTCCGCCGTGGCCGATCTTCTCGACGAAGACTGGCGCGAGGATCTGTCGCAACCCATCCTCAACGCATGGCTCTCGCGCGGGCCGGACCTTCATCGCGCCTTGCGGGAACGATTATCCGAAATCCTGACTGACGTGCGCTACCGCGACGCCGTCGAAGTCTGCCTGATCGGGCAAAGCGAAGTGCGGATGCACGTGCCTTGCCTGATCGGCGACTACACGGATTTCTATGTCGGTATCCACCATGCGACCAACGTCGGCAGGCAGTTCCGGCCCGACAATCCGTTGTTGCCGAACTACAAATATGTGCCGATCGGCTACCACGGCCGCGCCAGCTCGGTCCGCCCCTCGGGAGAGCCTGTCGTGCGGCCATCGGGCCAGCGGAAGGCTCCAGATGCCGAGCTGCCTGAATATGGGCCGAGCCGCCGTCTCGACTACGAGCTCGAACTGGGCATCTGGATCGGTCGCGGCAATGAACTTGGGCAGCCGATTCCGATCGGCGAGGCAGGCGATCACATCTCCGGTTACTGCCTGCTCAACGACTGGTCGGCCCGCGACCTGCAAGCGTGGGAGTACCAGCCGCTCGGGCCGTTCCTCGCGAAGAATTTCCTGACCAGCGTTTCGCCATGGGTCGTCAGCGCGGACGCCCTGGCGCCGTTCCGCTCGCCGATGCCGCCACGCCCGGAAGGCGATCCACAGCCCCTGGCTTATCTCACTGATCCGGTGGACCGGCAGTCGGGCGCCCTCAACATCCAGCTCGAGGTGACGCTCCTGACGGACAAGATGCGGGAGGCGGGACTCTCTCCGCACGTGCTCTCGCAGGGTTCAGCCGACGCCGCGATGTATTGGAGCGCTGCCCAGATCGTCGCTCATCACAGCAGCAACGGGTGCAACCTCCAGCCCGGGACCTCATCGGCACCGGCACACTCTCGACTGAGAGCGATCAGGGATTGGGTTCGCTGCTCGAAATCAGCCGCGGGGGAAGCAGCCGATCCAGCTCGCAAGCGGCGAAACTCGCAGCTTCCTGGAGGACGGCGACGAGATCGCCTTGCGGGCGTGGTGCGAGCGGAAAGGCGCGGTTCGAATCGGTCTTGGCGAATGTACGGGGCGGGTTGTCTCAGGCGGCGCTTGAGCAGGGCTTTGAATGGCGCCGGACGTGTAACCATCTTGGGCTGCCCTGCGAATGATGGTCCATGACGAACGAAACCAGTAGCCGCCGCAGTTTCCTCGCGCTTGGTGCCGGGTGCCTTGCCACCGCACTGATCTTCTCGCGCACGGGGAAGGCAAGCGCCGAACCGCAATTCGAAATCCGCAAGGCACCCGCGCAATGGCGTCAAAGCCTGGGCGATCAGCGCTATCATATCCTGCGTGAGGCGGGGACGGAGCGTCCATACTCCAGCCCGCTCAATTCCGAGCATCGCCGCGGCATATTCTCGTGCGCCGGCTGCGCGCTGCAATTGTTCAACTCGTCGACCAAGTTCGATAGCGGAACCGGCTGGCCAAGCTTCTATCGCCCCTGCCCAAGGCAGTCGTCACGAGAGAAGACAATTCGCTGCTGATGCACCGCACCGAGGTGTTGTGCCGCCGGTGCGGAGGGCATTTGGGACATGTCTTCGACGACGGCCCGAAACCGACCGGGCTTCGCTACTGCATGAACGGCCTCGCGCTGACCTTCCGGGCGGCCTGAGCCCATGCTGATCGCGCTGCTCGCCTACCTTGGCGGTATGCTGACTATCGTCAGCCCCTGTATCCTGCCGGTCCTGCCCTTCGTGTTCGCCAACGCGGGCCGCAGCTTCACGCGCGGTGCTTTGCCGATGCTTGCGGGAATGGCGCTGACCTTCGCGATCGTCGCGACATTAGCCGCGATTGGCGGAAGCTGGGCGGTTCGCGCGAACGAGATCGGACGGTGGGTCGCGCTCCTGCTGCTCGCCTTGTTCGGGCTCGCGCTGATTTTCCCGGCGCTGTCGGACCGGGCCACCCGGCCTCTCGTTGCACTGGGCTCACGTCTGTCGGAACGCCAGGGACAGGATTCGATCTGGTCGTCAGTAGTTCTCGGTATCGCGACCGGCCTGCTGTGGGCGCCCTGTGCCGGGCCCATCCTCGGCATCATTTTCACTGCTGCTGCCCTTCAAGGGGCGACGCTCGGAACATCCCTGCTGCTCCTCGCCTACGCACTCGGCGCTGCGACCTCGCTTGCACTTGCACTGCTTGTCGGTGGGAAAGTGTTTCAGCGCATGAAGGGCTCGCTTCACGCCACCGAGCAGGTCAGGCGCGTCCTTGGCGTTCTCGTCATTGCTGGCGTGGTCGCGATCGCGCTCGGTCTCGACACGCGCGTGCTGTCGAAGGTCTCCAGCGCGCAGACCGCCTCGCTGGAGCATGGAATTGCGCAGAAGCTCGGCCTCGGCGGTACGGACCAGGTCACGAAGATCGGCCCGGGTGGGAAGCTTCCCGTCGAAGGCGAGATGCCCTCGCTGGACGGCCTCGGTCCGTGGATCAACAGCGGGCCGCTCACGCGCGAGCAGCTCCGCGGGAAGGTCGTGGTGATCGATTTCTGGACCTACAGTTGCATCAACTGCATCCGCTCAATCCCCTACGTCCGCGCCTGGTATGAGACGTACAAGGACGACGGCTTGGTCGTGATCGGGATCCACGCGCCGGAATTCGCTTTCGAACGCAGTCCCGAAAACGTCCGCAAGGCGGTCGCCGATCTCGGGATCAAGTATCCCGTGGCGCTCGACAACAAGCTGGTCGTATGGTCGGCGCTCAAGAACCGCTACTGGCCCGCACACTACTTCTTCGATGCGCAAGGGCGTCAGCGCTATCACCACTTCGGCGAAGGCCGGTACGGCGAATCCGAGATGGTTATTCGCCAGCTTCTGGCGGAGGCCGGGCGCGCACCCAAGGCGGGCGGGATGGCCAAGGCCAATGCGCAGGGCGCTGAAGCGGCTGCGGCGCTAGCCAGCATCGGTTCGCCGGAAACCTACATCGGATATAGACGGGCGGACCGCTTCGTCTCTCCAGGCGGGCAGGCCCACGATGCCGCAAAGACCTATGGGCCAGCAGCGTTGAAGCTCAACGACTGGAGCCTCGAGGGCAATTGGACGGTTGGGCGGCAGAGCGCGACGCTGAATGCGGCGCCCGGCGCGATTGCCTATCGCTTCCATGCTCGCGACCTGCACCTCGTGCTCGGGTCGGCCAAGCCGGTACGTTTCCGGATTACGATCGACGGCAAGGCGCCGGGCCCGGACTCGGGCGTGGACGTGAAGCCCGACGGAAGCGGCGTCATTCAGGAACAGCGGCTGTACCAGCTGGTCCGGCAGCAAGGCGACATTCGCGACCGCACCTTCCGGATCGAGTTCATCGATCCCGGTGTCGAGGCGTTCGCCTTCACCTTCGGCTAGGGCTCGCAGCCTCGGCAGTTTCCTCGCTGACTCGTGTCATGGCCAGCGCTGCCAGCGCCATGACGGCGGCCGCGAATGCCATGGTGTAGATCGGCTCGTCGGGGAAAAAGGCCTTCATGATCGAACCCATCACCGTTGCAACCAGAAGCTGCGGGACGACGACGAAGATGTTGAACAGGCCCATGTAGATGCCAAGCTTCTTCTGCGGGAGGTTTGATGCGAGGATCGCGTAGGGCATGGCCAGGATCGAAGCCCAGGCGATGCCGACGCCGATTTCCGCGATCAGCAAATGGTTGGCGTCCTTGAACAGGAAAAAGCTCGCGTAGCCAACCGATCCGCAGAGCAAGCCGACGATGTGCGTTCTCACCTTGCCGATACGCTTTGCCAGGAACGGCAGAAGCGTGAGCGCGGCAATTGCCGCAACGCCGTTGTAGGTGGCGAAAAGGACGCCGACCCAGTTGCCGCCCTCCTGGTATGCGGCGCTGGTCGCATCCGCGGAGCCGAAGAAATACTGGGCGACCACCGGCGTCGTGTTGATCCACATGATGAACAGAGCGGACCAGCTGAAGAATTGCGCCAGCGCGAGCTTCTTCATCAGGGGCGGCATTCCGGAAAAGTCACCGACGATGCTCGAAAGCATGTTCGACGATTTGCCACCCTTGGCCATCTGAATGCCGGCGACGGAGGCGAGGCCATAGGCGATCAGCAGACCGCCGAGCAGGTAAACCTCCTTCTCGAGGCCGAAAGCGTCGGTTCCCGCGACGACCGCAGCGCCCGCCGCAATCCAGGCGAAGCTGGAAGTCAGGGTGCGCGCTGCCAATGCGCGGATGGTGACCGTCCCGTCGTCCTCGGCTGAGTCGCCGCCGAACGCTCCAACTTCCTCGGGCGAATATTCGCGGGTTGTCAGGATGGTCCACATCACGGCAGCGAACAATGCGAGACCGCCTGCCCAGAAGCTGTAACGGACCGTATCGGGAATGTTACCAGCGGCCGCTTCGTTGGCGACGCCCCAATGTTCTAGCAGGTAGGGGAAGATCGACCCGACGACGGCTCCGGCGCCGATGAAGGCGGTCTGCACCGCATAGCCAGCGGTGTGCTGGTCGCGCGGGAGCATGTCGCCGACGAAGGCTCGAAACGGCTCCATCGAAATGTTGAGGCTCGCGTCGAGCACCCAGAGCAGAAGGGCCGCCATCAGCAAGACGTGCGATAGAGGCATGATGAGTAAAGACAGTGCAGCGAGGATCGCTCCGGTCAGGAAATAGGGCCGGCGTCTGCCGAGCCTTCCTAGCCAGGTCCTGTCCGACATGTGTCCGATGATGGGCTGCACCAGAAGGCCCGTCAGCGGCGCGGCCACCCACAGCGCCGGCAGGTCGTCGAGGCTCGATCCGAGCGACTGGAAAATCCGCGACATGTTCGCGTTCTGAAGCGCGAAGCCGATCTGGATTCCGAAGAAGCCGAACGAAATATTCCAAAGGCCGGCAAGACTTTGCCGAGGTTTCTCACTGACGGGCATGCTCTCTCCCCATGCGCTCGCGCGCAAGCTGGCAGATCGAATCACGTTGGACAATTCGCCTGTCAGGCGGGAAGGCTGGACTCGCGGACGACCAGCTTGACCGGAAGAAGCATGGTCTGTGCACTGCCATATTCGATCGCTTCAACGGCGGCTTCGACCAGTGCTTCGCCTGCCCGGCGCGAATCCTGGCGGACCGTGCTCAGCGGTGGGCTGGACAGGCTGGCAGCCGGAATATCGTCGAAACCGACAATCGCGACTTCCGATGGAATTGCCCGGCCGAGGTGCTGAAGCGCGTGCATCGCGCCGATGGCGGCAACATCGCTTGCCGCGAATACGGCGTCGAACTCCGCGCCCCTTCGAGCCAACTCCTCGATCGCTTCGCGACCGTCCTGCTCGCTTGGTTCGGCCTTCACGCAAAGGCGGTCGTCAGGTTCGATTCCGGCAGCGCGCAGGGCGCGGCAATAACCCCGCCAGCGGTCGTAGACTTCCTGGTAGCCTGGCTCCGCCGTTCCGATAAACGCAATGTTCCGACGGCCCGTTTGCAGCAAGTGCTGCGTGGCATCGAACCCGCCTTGTTCATTGTCCGATCCTACCGAGGCCCCGAGCTGGCCATCCGGCCCCGGGCAGCCCCAGCGAACGAAATGCGTGCCCGCTCGACCAGTCGCCGCAGGGCGGGCTCCGACTGGAAGAAGTCGCCATAGCCGAGGAGGATGATCCCGTCGGCCTTGTGCGTGTCGGCATAGTCGACGTGCCAGTCTGACGAGAGTTGCTGGAACGAGATGAGGAGGTCGTAGCCGGTGTCGGCGCACTTGCGGACCATCGCGCCCAGCATCGACAGATAGAACGGATTGATCAGGCTGGCGTCTGCCGATGCTTCTTCAAACAGCAATGCCAGGGTTCGGGAGCGGCTTCGGCGCAGCCCGGACGCATTCTTGTCGACCTTGTAATTCAGCTGTTCGGCCGCAGCGAGAACACGCGCCCTCGTCTCCGCGCTGACCGACGGGCTGTTGTTCAGCGCGCGGGACACCGTCGGCTGCGAAACGCCCGCCAAAGCAGCGATATCGAATGAGGTCGGCCGCCTCTGCATCTCTCCCAATGCGAGATTAAGGCTCCTGAATACGTATGTATAGCCGTTCACCCCCATTCCGCCCGCGCCGAGGACTGATATTCGTAAGTCCATTGAGGAGAGAGACGCCCGCGCTGCTTGGGGCACTTGCCGGCCGGGTGTGAAATAGGGGAACACAAATGGCAAAGTTGACTACGCGTTCGCGGCTGGCGGCAGCGGTGAGCCCGCTCGCGTTCGGTATCGCATTATTCGCCGGTTCGAGCGCGGCATGGGCGCAGGATGCTGCAGCTCCAGCCGATCCGAACGCCGCGGCCGCAGCTGCCGCGGCACAGGATGCCGCCGATGCTTCTGGCGACCAGGCCGATGCCCAGCCGAGTGAAGGCACGATCGTCGTCACAGGCTTCCGCGCCTCGCTCCAGAACGCGGTCAACACGAAGAAAAGATCCGAGCTCGTCGTCGAGTCGATTTCGGCCGAAGACATCGGCAAGCTACCCGATGCATCGATCGCAGAGTCGATCTCGCGTCTGCCGGGCCTGACTTCGCAGCGACTTTCTGGTCGTAGCAACGTCATCTCCATTCGCGGCTTCTCGCCAGACTTTTCGACGACTCTCTTGAATGGTCGCGAGCAAACCTCGACCGGCGACAATCGCGCGGTCGAATACGATCAGTATCCGTCGGAAATCATCAACCAGGTGAACGTCTACAAGACTCCGATGGCGAGCCTTATTGGACAAGGCCTCTCCGGCACTGTGGATCTCCGGACCATCCGTCCGCTCGACATCAAGGAGCGGATCATCTCGGTCGGTGGCCGTGGCGTCTATACCGACGGCAAGCGCCTCAACCCGGACGTCGATCGGGTCGGCTGGCGCGTCAATGCGCTTTACGCGGACAAGTTCGGCGATGGGAAGTTCGGTATCGCCCTTGCCGCGTCCTACCTGAACGAGCCCTTCCAGACGGAGGAGTTCAACGCCTGGGGCTATCCGGGAACCGGTGCGGGCGGCAGCGCCCCTACGTGATTGGCGGGTCGAAATCGTACAACACGTCGACGAATCTCAAGCGCCTCGGCTTGATGGGCACCCTGCAGTTCCGCCCGACGCCGAACTTCACGTCGAGCCTCGATGCGTTCTACTCCGACTTCAAGGACGACTCGATCAAGCGCGGCGTCGAGCTTCCTTTGTACTGGGGCGGCGTTCCGCTCCTTAATCCAGTCGCGAACGGAAGCCTGGTGACGTCCGGCACTTTCGGAGACGATCCGGCCACGACGCCCGTTGAAGGCGTGAAGGGCGTCGTTCGCAATGACGTTTTCCAGCGCCACGCCAAGCTTTACGCCTTCGGCTGGAACAACGAATGGCACAGCGATGACGGCTGGCGTGTGTCGACCGACATTGCGTTCTCCAAGACGGATCGCAACGAGCTCAACATCGAGAGCTATGCGGGCACAGGCCGCGCCGGAGTTGGCGCCGTCGACGACATCGGCTTCACCAGTGGAAACAACGGAAGCCGCTTCACCCACAATCTGGATTACTCCGACTGGAACACGATCCTGCTGACCTCGCCGCAAGGCTGGGGCGGCACGCAGATCGCAGTCGATGGAACCACCATCGTCGGGGCCAGGACGGCTATTATAACAACCGCATCATCGAAGATAAGCTTTGGCAGCTGCGCGGTGACGTAGGAAAGGAATTCGAGAACAGTTTCATCAGCGGTGTCCAGGCCGGCATCAACTACACGCATCGTTCGAAGGATCTCGTCCCGACGAATACTTCCTCGGTCTGGCCGCGAACACGACCGGCACGGTCAGCATTCCGGTGCCTGACCAGTTCCGCCTTGGAACGGCCAACACGTTCTTCGGCCTCGGTCCGATGATTGCGTACAACCCGCTCGATCTTATTGCCGCCGGCATCTACAACCTGGTTCCCAACCCGTACGGCGACGTGGTCGTTAAGAGTTACTCGATCGACGAGCGGCTAATCACGCCATACATCCAGGCGAACATCCGCGCCGATCTCGGAGCAACCCAACTCACGGGCAATGTCGGCGTGCAGGCTGTTTTCACCGAGCAGCGATCGGTCGGTGCGTCCGCAGTGTTCCTCGGAACGAATCCGAACGGCTCCCCGAACATCGGTGCCAACGTCAACGATACGAAGGCGACCTACACCGACGTTCTACCGAGCTTGAACCTGTCGTTCCGTATGCCGAACGATTTCGTCATTCGCTTTGCGGCGGCACGCGAGATCATTCGGTCGAGGCTCGACGATCTCAAGAACTCGCTGAGTTGGAGCTACACGCTCATCACGCCTCCGGGCGGCTCGAGCGTCGCGTTCGTCACAGGCTCTTCGGGGAATCCCAACCTGCGCCCATGGCGCGCGAACGCCCTCGACCTGACGTTCGAGAAGTACTTCGGGATCAAGGGTTATTTGGCGGCACAGTTCTTCTGGAAGGACCTCAAGAGCTACGTCTATAATCAGGACGTTCTCATTCCGGTAACGGATCTTGCTCTCTCGCCACCGGCGAACAACGTGCCGTTCGCTCCGCTTGCGCAGCTCAATATTCCGATCAACGGCAAGGGCGGCAAACTGTACGGTGTCGAGCTTGCGGGCACACTTCCATTCGAAACCTTCACGCCGGCCCTGGAAGGCTTCGGCCTTACCGGTGGTGTCAGCTATACGAAGTCCAGGATCCGGCCGAATCCTGGAGCTCCAACATCTGCGTTGCCGGGGTATTCGAAGTGGGTCGTCAACGGCACGGCGTACTACGAGCGGAATGGCTTCAACCTTCGCGGAAGCATGCGCTATCGCTCGAGCTTCATCGGCGAGGTTTCCGGGTTCGCCGCAAACCGCGTTCGCCGAAACGCAAGGGCCGAGACGATCTTCGATGCTCAGGTTGGGTACGACTTCCAGCCGGACAGCTTCCTGCGCGGACTGTCGGTCTATCTTCAGGGCCAGAACCTGACGAACGAGCCGTTCGTCACAACCAACCCAGGAGCGAACGACCAGATCATCGATTACCAGACGTACGGCCGGCGCTTCCTGCTGGGTGCGACGTACAAGTTCACGCCGCCGCCGGCCCGCCAGCGCCGCCGCCGCCACCTCCGCCGCCGCCTCCGCCGCCTCCGGCGACGCAGACCTGCGCGGACGGATCGGTGATCCTGGCAACCGAGGCCTGCCCGGTTCCGCCGCCGCCTCCGCCGCCACCGCCGCCGGCGCCGGAACGCGGCTGATCTGGAAGCGGACCCGGCGACGCGATGATGGCGCCGCCGGGTCCCGCCTCGTAAGAGATCGATATGAGTGAGGGACCTCAGCGCCGGATCGTCGTCGTAGGCGGCGGCACGGCCGGGTGGATGACGGCTGCGGCGCTTGCGCGTTTTTGCGTTCCGCAATTTTCAGTGACGCTGGTCGAATCCGACGAGATCGGCACTGTCGGCGTCGGCGAAGCCACGATTCCGCACATCGTCCTGTTCAATGAGGCGCTGGGCATCGATGAGGCCGAGTTCCTCGCTGCGACGGGCGCGACGTACAAGCTAGGCATCGCCTTTGAAGGTTGGGGCGCGAGCGACCAGGCCTATGTGCACGCATTCGGTCAGGTCGGACGCGGCATCGGCCTGCTCCCGTTCCATCATTACTGGCTGAGAGCCCGGTCACTCGGGTTCGCCAAGCCGTTCGGTCATTATCTCCTCAACACCATCATCCTTGCCGGGGATCGCTTCGCGCACATCAGGCGCGAGCCAGGCAACCCGCTGCCGCCCGTGCCATACGCCTTCCATTTCGATGCCTCGCTCTATGCCCGCTTCTTGCGTGGTTATGCCGAGCAGCGCGGCATCACCCGCCAGGAGGGGCGGATCGTTGCCGTCAACCGGCATCCAACCAGCGGCGACATCAGCTCGGTGACTCTCGCGAACGGCGCGCAGATCGAAGGCGATTTGTTCGTCGATTGCTCTGGCTTCCGGGGTTTGCTGATCGAGCAGGAACTGGAAGCGGGATTCGACGACTGGACCCAATGGCTCCCATGCGATCGGGCAACAGCGGTCCCCTGCAGCAGTGTTCAGCCGGTCACGCCCTACACCAGGGCGATCGCTCGCAAGGCAGGATGGCAATGGCGGATTCCATTGCAGCACCGGATCGGAAATGGCCACGTACACTGTTCGCGCCACATCAGCGAAGATGAGGCGACTGCGATCCTCTTGTCCAATCTCGACGGAGAGCCAATGGCCGAGCCGCGCACCTTGCGGTTCACGACCGGGCGCCGGCGCAAGGCATGGGTCCGAAACGTCGTCGCCATCGGTTTGTCTTCAGGCTTCATCGAGCCGCTGGAGTCCACCAGCATCCATCTTATCCAGACGGGAGTGAACCGCCTTCTGGAACTGCTTCCGGCCGGCGAGATCAGTGAGACCGCGAGGGACAGCTTCAACGCGCGCTCCGCGTTCGAGATGGAGCGGCTGCGTGACTTCGTCATCCTCCATTACCATGCCAACGGACGCCAGGACGAACCGTTCTGGGACGAGCTTCGGACCATGGAGCTCCCTCAAAGCCTGCGGCAAAGGATCGACCTGTTCCGTCAGTCTGGCGGGGTCTTTCCCAGTCTCGACGAGCTGTTCGATCTTCGCGGTTGGGTTCAGGTGATGATCGGTCAGGGCATCATTCCCGAGCGTTGGCATCCGCTGGCCAATCAGATCGAGGAAGAGAAGCTTCGCCAGTTCCTCGAAATGACCGAACAAGCCTACATCCGCGAGGCCGAGGGACTGCCGGATCATGGCGCCTATGTGTCAAGATTCGCGCCTATGGCATCCAATGAAATTCCTGCAGGAGCAAACGCGTGAAGAGGAGTTTGTTGCTTCTATGCTTCGGAATCGCCGGGCTTTGCGGCGGCCAGGCCCAAGCCCAGACATATCGTGACCGCTTGCCAGAGGACGAGGTCATCTACTTCGTCCTTCCCGATCGGTTCGAGAACGGTGACACGACCAATGACAAAGGCGGTCTCAAGGGCGATCGCCTGGCGACAGGTTTCGATCCGGCCCACAAGGGCTTCTTCCACGGGGTGATCTCAAGGGGCTGATCAAGCGGCTCGATTACATTCAGGGGCTCGGGGCAACCGCGGTCTGGGTTGCGCCCATCTTTCAGAACAAGCCGGTCCAAGGCCCACCGGGGCAGGAAAGCGCCGCTTACCACGGCTATTGGATCACTGATTTCACGCGGGTGGATTCTCATCTTGGCAGCAACGCCGACTTCAAGGCGCTGGTCGACGCAGTCCATGCGCGCGGGATGAAATTCTACATGGACATCGTCGTGAATCACACGGCCGACGTCCTGTATCCGGCCGAGTGCGCGGGGCAGGGGCAATGCCCGTATCGAAGTATCGCTGATTATCCCTACCAGCGGCGCGGCGGCATCGCTGGCGCAGCGATCAACTCGGGCTTCGACGGGATCAACTTCGATGCCCTGAAGGATCCGAACTACGCCTACACGGTCCAGGTGAAACCGGCGGAGAAGGACATCAAGGTTCCCGCCTGGCTGAACGACCCCATCTATTATCACAATCGTGGGGACACGACGTTCAGGGGCGAGTCCAGCCAAATGGGCGACTTCGTCGGTCTCGACGATGTCTTCACCGAGCACCCGCGCGTCATCGATGGCATGATCGAGATCTACGGCGCCTGGATCGACAAATATGGCGTCGACGGATTCCGCATCGATACGGCGCAGCACGTCAATCCGGAATTCTGGCAGAAGTTCGTGCCGGCGATGCTCGAGCGCGCAAAGGCGCGAGGCATTCCGAACTTCCACATCTTCGGCGAAGTCGCGACGAGCGAAATGGACCCGGCTCATACCGCAGTGAACACGCGCGTGGACAGGTTGCCGAGCGTCCTCGATTTCCCGTTCGCGCGTGCCGTCGTCGATACGGTTGCAGGCAAGGCCGGAACCGACGAACTCGCCAGGCTATTCCGGGGCGACGCGCTCTACGAAGGCGGGCCTTCGGCAGCGCTGCAGCTGCCGACGTTCCTTGGCAATCACGACGCCGGCCGGTTTCCGATGCTGCTCAAGATGTTTGGATACCAGGGCAGTGACGATGAGCTTCTGAAGCGCTCCATGCTCGGCCATGCGATGCTGCTGACCCTGCGCGGCGTTCCGACCATCTACTCAGGCGACGAGCAAGGGTTCGTCGGGAAGGGTGGCGACCAGGATGCTCGGCAGGACCTGTTTGCCTCCAAGGTGACGACCTACAACGAGGGTAAGCTTCTTGGCACGGCCGCGACGACTGCGCAGGTGAACTTCAATACCGATCACCCGATTTACCGAGAGATCGCGACACTCTCGCGCATCCGGACCAGCAACGCCGCGCTGACCCGGGGGCTGCAGACGATCCGTTATGCGCAAGAGAAGCCAGGGCTGTTTGCCGTGTCCAGGTTCGATCCGGCCTCCGGCCGCGAGATGCTGCTTCTGTTCAATACATCGAACGAGCCCGTGGAGCAGAATGTTCGCGTCGAAACCCGGTCGGCGGAGTTCGAAACACTGGCCGGAACATGCGCTCCCAAGGCATCCGCGCCCGGAAGCGTTCGCGTGACCCTGCCTGCACTCGGCTATGCGGTGTGCAATGCTCGCTGACGAGGCGCGTACCGAAAATCGGGTTGCAACGTCGCAGCCGTGGTGGCGCGGCGCCGCGATCTATCAAATCTATCCGCGCAGCTTCGCGGATTCGAACGGTGACGGTGTCGGCGACCTGCCGGGCATCGCGGCCAAGCTCGACTATGTTCGCGATCTCGGCGTCGATGCGATTTGGCTGTCGCCCTTCTTCACCTCGCCGATGCGCGACTTCGGATATGACGTTGCCGACTATTGCGATGTCGATCCGGTGTTCGGGACTCTTGAGGACTTCGACGATGTCGTCGAGCGGGCGCATTCGCTTGGCCTGAAGGTCATCATCGACCAGGTCTATTCGCATACGTCCGACCAGCACGGCTGGTTCAAGGAAAGCCGGTCGAGCCGCGAGAATCCGAAGTCCGACTGGTACGTCTGGGCCAACGCTAAGCCCGACGGTTCGCCTCCGAGCAACTGGCAGTCGGTGTTCGGCGGGCCGGCGTGGACCTGGGACGGTCGCCGCGGTCAGTATTACCTGCACAATTTCCTGACCGAGCAACCGGACCTGAACCTGCACAACCCGGCGGTGCAGGATGCCATTCTCGATGCCGCGCGTTTCTGGCTCGATCGAGGGGTCGACGGCTTCCGCATCGACGCAATCAATTTCGCGATGCACGATCCCGAGCTACGCGATAACCCGCCAGCGCCGAACGGCACGAAGCGGACGCGGTCGTTCGATTTCCAGCAGCACCTCTACAACCAGTCTCACCCGGACATCGTGGGCTTTCTCGAGCGCTTGCGCCGGCTGACCGATGGATACGGTGACCGCTTCACGCTTGCTGAAGTTGGCGGCGATCACGCATTGTCGGAAATGCGCGCATTCACAGAAGGCGATGCGCGTCTGAACAGCGCTTACGGCTTCGACTTTCTCTATGCCGAAGCGTTGACCCCCGAACTCGTCGCGCACGTCGCCCGGGACTGGCCGGAGGGCGCGGGCTGGCCAAGCTGGGCCTTCGAAAATCACGATGCTCCGCGCGCCATCTCACGCTGGGCAACGGACGAAAACCGCGACCAGATCGCCCGCTTGAAGATGCTGCTCCTCGCGACGCTGCGCGGATCGATCATCCTGTACCAGGGTGAAGAGCTGGGACTGCCGCAGGTCGACGTCCCGTTCGAACGGCTTCAGGATCCGGAAGCCATTGCCAACTGGCCGAACACGCTTAGCCGCGACGGCGCGCGGACACCGATGCCCTGGACGTCGAACGCACCGCAGCTCGGCTTCTCGACGGGTGAGTCTTGGCTTCCAGTGGGCGATGCACATCGTGAGCTGGCCGTCGATCGGCAGGAATCGAACAGGGGATCGCTTCTTCAATTCACCCGCGACTGCCTGAAGCTCCGCCATTCCCATCCGGCGCTGCGCCATGGGTCGATGAAGATACTGCGGGCGGACGAGCAACTGCTTGTATTCGAGCGAGCGAAGAATGGTTCGCATATCCGCTGCACTTTCAACTTGTCTGAAAAGGAATTGAGCCACGCTTCCGCCGGCAAGGGGATTGCGCTCGCTGGCCATCTCGACGCCGGAACCCTTGGTGCTTACTCGGGGTGGTCGAGGAGATTTCATGACCCTGTTCCGTCTGGCTTTTGCGTTCCTTCTCTGCCTCATCGCCATTCCAGCCGCCGCTCAGGACGTGGCCCAGGCCGCGTCAGGTTCAAAGATCGTCGCCAGTGCGACGTCTCCGTCCAAAGTCCTGCAGGTCGACGTGACGCTGAGCCCGGAGGGCCGCGTCGGCTATGTAATTTCGCGGTCGGGCAAGCCGGTGATTTCCGACAGCCGGCTCGGCTTTCTCTTCACCGATGCACCCGAGATGCTGCGCAACTTCGTGTTTGCAGGGCAGTCGTCGCGAAGCTTCGACGAGACTTGGGAGCAGCCGTGGGGCGAGTACCGGACGATCCGCAATCGCTACAACGAACTCACAGTCAGCTTCGATGAGAAGAACTGGGACAAGCGGCGCATGAGTGTCGTGTTCCGGGTCTTCGACGACGGCGTCGGCTTCCGTTACGCACTCCCGCAACAGGCGAAGCTCACTCGCGCGAACATCGCCGAGGAGCTCACCGAGTTTACCATCGCCGAGCCGGGCGAGGCCTGGTGGGATCCCGCGTTCGAATGGAACCGCGAGGAATATGTCTACAACCGAACGCCGATCGAGCAGATCGGTACGGCGCAGACCCCGTTGACGATCCGCACTGCGAGCGGGCTGCACTTGTCGTTCCACGAAGCCGCGCTGGTCGACTATTCGGCGATGAACCTGCGCCGCGTTGGCGGCCGTACGCTGAAAGCGGTGCTGACGCCGTCCTCGATGGGTCCAAAGGTCAGCCGCGACACGCCGCTTGCGACGCCTTGGCGGGTGATCTTGATCGCACCCGACGCTCCGTCGCTTTATCGCTCCGCGCAGATCATCCTGAACCTCAACGAGCCCAACAAGATCGGCGATGTCAGCTGGTTCAAGCCCGAGAAGTATGTCGGCATCTGGTGGGACATGCATCTCGACCGGAAGACCTGGGAGTCCGGTCCCAAGCACGGCGCGACGACCGAATATACGAAGCGCATGATCGACTTCGCCGTCAAGAATGGCTTCGGCGGCGTCCTCGTCGAAGGATGGAACAAGGGGTGGGACAAGAACGGCGACTATGAATGGTTCGCCAACGGGTCGGAATTCAGCTTCACCGAGGCCTACCCCGATTTCGATATCGAAGAGCTGGCGCGATACGCGAAGTCGAAGGGCGTCGGTCTGATCGGTCACCATGAAACCGCCGGCAATATCGTGAATTACGAGAAGCAACTCGGGCCGGCGCTCGACCTCTACCAGCGCCTCGGCATTCACGCGGTGAAGACCGGCTACGTCGCCGATGCGGGCGGCATCCAGGCGCTTGGGCCCGACGGCAAGACCCACTTCGAATGGCACGAAGGCCAGACGATGGTGAACCATCACCTGAAGGTCGTCACCGAAGCCGCCAAGCGGCAGATCGCCGTCAATCCGCACGAGCCGGTCAAGGACACCGGCCTTCGCCGTACCTATCCCAATTGGGTCTCCCGCGAGGGCCAGCGCGGCATGGAATACAACGCCTGGGGCGAGCCCAAGAACCCGCCGGAGCATGAGGCGAACCTGGTGTTCACGCGGCTGATCGGCGGACCGATGGATTTCACGCCGGGCGTGCTGAGCCTGACCGGCAAGAACAACACGCCGATCCTCTCGACGCTGGCGAAGCAGCTGGCACTGTATGTGGTGATCTACTCACCGATCCAGATGGCGCCGGACCTCATTGAGAATTACGAGGCCAATCCAAAGACCTTCAAGTTCATCAAGGACGTCGCTGTCGACTGGGACGACACGCGGATGCTTGCAGGCGAGGTCGGGGATCTCGCCGTGTTCGCCCGCAAGGCGCGGGGCTCGGACATGTGGTTCATCGGAGCGGTCGGCGATGAGCAGGAACGCCGCTTCGACGTTGCGCTCGATTTCCTGAAGCCAGGCAAGACGTACCGCGCGGAAATCTACCGCGACGGTGACGATGCCGATTATCGAACGAACCAGCGTTCGATCGCGATCGAACAAAGAATTGTCACAGCCAAGGATCGCATGGCACTGCGGCTCGCCCCGGGCGGCGGCGCGGCAGTCCGGTTCGTCCCGCTCCGCTGATGCTCCGCGTTCTTGCCACGGCATTGCTATTGCTGGTTAGCGCGCCGGCGATCGCGAAGGTCGGTGCAGGGACTCTCGTCGAACTGGGCAGCGTTCAATCCCGATATTCCGACCCTCGCCGAGTCACCGTCTGGCTGCCAGACAGCTACCGTCCGAACGGCCCCCGCCATGCTGTGCTCTACATGCACGACGGTCAGAACCTGTTTGATCCGGAAACCGGCTACGGCGGTTCGGAGTGGAAGGTTGACGAGGTTCTCGATCGCCTGATCCGGGAGAAGAAGGTTCGCCCGACCATCGTCGTCGCCATCTGGAACACGCCGAAGAGGCTGCGCGAATATGTGCCGTCCAAAGCGTTCGGACGCCTGCCGGCGCAATATATGGACCGGGTTCGCGGCCTCTACGGCGGGGATCCTCTGTCGGACGGCTACCTGCGATTCATCGTCCAGGAGTTGAAGCCGGCGATCGACAAGAGATTCCGCGTGAAGACCGACCGCGTGAATACGGCGATCATGGGGTCGTCGATGGGAGGGCTGATCTCGCTCTACGCGATCGACGAGTATCCCAAGGTGTTCGGCGGAGCTGGAATGCTGTCCACGCACTGGCCGCTGTTCCTGCCCGCCGATGGCGGCAAGTCGATCAGCGATGACGAGTATGAGATCGTCTCGTCAGCCTTCGAAGGCTATCTCGCGGCCGCTTTGCCGAACCCGAATACGCATAGGCTGTACTTCGACCATGGCAGCGAAACGCTCGATGCCATTTATGCGCGCTATCAGAAGCGCATCGATGCAGTCGTCGCCAAGCGCGGCTACCGGCGTGACCGCAACTGGATCAGCAGGAACTTTCCCGGCCAGGCGCACAACGAGGCCAGCTGGGCATCCCGCGTGGAGATTCCTCTCCAGTTCCTTTTGCCAGCGGAGAAATGAAGGCTGGTGCCGCTTGGGGGACTCGAACCCACGACCCCATCATTACGAATGATGTGCTCTACCAGCTGAGCTAAAGCGGCATGCCGTCTCGTCAGGCCGAACCCGGCCTCGGAAGCGGCGCTCGCCCTAACAGCGCGTTCCGAGCGCGGCAAGCCCGAAGCGCCCGGCGCTTACCTGAACAGATAGGGTTAACGTTTTCTTCAAGCTTCACCCGCATTTTCCGCCTTGCCGAATTGTGGGGAGTAGGCCGAGGGGCATGGACAGTTATCGCGAGCATCCGAGCGACTTCGACACTTCGTCGATGTCCGAGGACTCATCGTCCGATCAGGCGAACGTCGACATCGGTTCCGATGAGCGGCGGATGCACGTCCGCGCTTACAACTACTGGGTCTCCCTGCTCGACGGCCGTGACTATCCTTCCATCGAGGACCTCGAGCCGGGCGAAGTCAGCGACTTTGCCGCCAATAGCGTCCTCCTCGATTTCACCGCTGGCCGCGACAACCCGGCGACTCCCTACATTGGCGCTGCCGTGCGCGAGGAGTGCGGGCTTGGCGAGGGCATCCAATCGATCTCTGAGGTTCCCAGCCGCTCCCTGCTGTCGCGCCTGACCGATCATTACCTTCAGATCATCGCCAACCGCGCGCCGATCGGCTTCGAGGCCGAGTTCGTGAACCAGCGCGAGGAGCCGATTTGCTATCGCGGCATCTTGATGCCGTTTTCATCCGACGGCGACACGATCGACTTCATCTACGGCGTCATCAACTGGAAGCGCGCTGCAATCGCGTTGGACAAGCAGCCGATCGCAGCCGCCGTTGCAGCGAACGACTTCGACCTGGAAGAGGACGACGAGCTCCTCCTCGAAGAAGCTGTCGAGAGCGACGAAGAGCTGGTTCTCGAAGAGACTTATAGTCCGGGCGAGGAGCCTGCTCCGGAGGCGCCGACCGGCCGAATCCATTTCGCCTGGGAAGACGGCCCGCTCCATGATCCGGATTCGGACGAGGACATGCCGGAGATCGTCCTCGACGAAAATGCAGGGCTGGCCGATCGCCTGTGGGCCGCGCGCGAGACCGCCGATGCGGTTAAGGCCGCGGACGGCCGCAGCCGCTCCGCGCTCTATCAGGCGCTGTCGAAGGCCTACGACTTTGCCCTGGCTGCCGAGCGCGAACCGGACGACTATGCCGAGCTGCTGGAGGAATCCGGCATGAAGGCGCAGGCGCGGGCGCCGATGACGCCGATCGTGAAGCTCGTCTTCGGAATCGACTACGACAAGGCGCGTCTGACGGAGTTCGCCGCAGCCCTGGCCTACGGCCGCCGGCAGGACGTCGAGCAGGGAGGCTTCCTCAAGTTCATTGAGAGCCAGGTCGGCGGCCTCAAGGCCCTCGTTGCCGCCGAACGCCAGGCGAAGCGTCCGGAGCCGAAAGTGGACACCAGGTCCGAAGCGGCGAAAGCGAAGCTTCGCGAAGCCACTCCGATTGCGCTCGAGACCGTCGCGTCCGAATCCGAGTTCGCACTGGTGCTCACCCGTCGCCGCGTCGATGGCGGCGTCGATCCGGTGGCGTTGGTCGACGACGAAGCGATGGTCGAAAAGGCCATTCGCCGCGCCGGCCTCTGATTTTCCAGACTTAGTTCAAGATCAGGACCAGCCGGGGTTGTCCCCTTGGAAGGGCAGGTCTATAGGCCGCGAGCATCGCACGTCTGCGGAGCCAACCGATTTCATGACCGCCCATATGCGCCTCGCGAGGCCTCTTGTTTCGTCCATTCGTAAGGCGCTGACGCAGAATGCGTTGCCGGAGGAAACGGAGGGCCTGACCTCCGCGACAGAGCGGGATGCTGCCGAGTTCCTCGCCGCCGTGGGGGCGCGCCGCAAACGCGGCGAAGTCGCGATTTCCATCGAATCGACGGGCGGTGAAGCTGGGCACAGGCGGATGCGGATCGGCATCGTCAACGACGACATGCCGTTCCTGGTCGATTCGGTCGCCAACGCGATTGCGCGGCAACAGCTGACCATTCACCGCTTGTTGCATCCCGTCGTCTGTGTGGAACGCGACAAGGACGGAAAGCTGAAGTCGGTCGAGCCGCTGTGCGGCGACAAGGATCGCCGCGAATCCCTGATGTATATTGAGCTCGACCGTACCCACGCGCGCGGCCGGCGCGAGCTTGTCGATGACCTCAAGACCGTGCTGTCGGACGTCAAGGCCGCAGTCCGCGACTGGCCGAAGCTACAGGCCAAGATGCGCGAAGACGCGGCGAAGATCGAAGAGCCGGAAGGGCGTGCGCTCCTCGAATGGTTCGCCGACGGAGCCATGACTTTGCTCGGCTACGAGGTCGAGCGCGCGACGGGACAGCCGACCGATGTGCTCGGCATCTTCAGCATCCCCGGCGCGCCGACCGATGAAGGCGGCGCGCTTGGTGCAATGCGCTATTTCGAGGCCGGCGGCTCCGTTCCCCTCATGGCGAAGGCCGAGCGCAAGTCGAGCGTGCACCGCCGCGTACCATTGGACCTGGTTGTCGTGCCGATCCGAGAGAAGGGCAAGGTCGCGGGAATCGGGGTCCATGCCGGCTTATGGACGAGCCAGGCGCTGACATGGCCCGCCGAAGAGGTGCCGCTGGTCCGTGAACGGCTGCTGCAGCTGGACAAGGACTTCGGCTTCGATCCCAAGGGGCATAGCGGCAAGGCCCTGCGTCATGCCGTATCGTCGCTCCCGCGCGACCTCCTCGTCAGCGTCGACTGGGACTCGCTTCGAGCGCTGGTGATGATGGCCATGTCGCTGGCCGATCGGCCGCGGCCTGCGCTGCTGCTGGTCCGGAGCATCCTTAAGGGACAGCTGTTCACCTTCGTCTGGCTGCCCAAGGAAGACCTCAACACCCAGCGCCGCGAAGCGATCGCCGCGATGATGGAGGAAGTGGTCGGCCGGGCGATCACCAGCTGGTCGTCGGAGACGGGGGAAGGCGACCTCGCCCTGATCCGCTACACCCAGTACATCGACAATGACGCCCCGACGCCGGACGCGCGAGCGCTCGACGACCGGCTCAACCAGATGGTGCGCGGCTGGGCGCCGGCGGTCGAAGAGGCGCTCATCGCAAGCGTTGGAGCGCCCAGGGCGACCCGGCTCACGCTGACCTATGCCGGTGGATTCTCCGACAGCTATCGAACGCGCACGCGCCCGGAGGAGGGCGCGGAGGACATCATGCGCCTGGCGGCGCTTGGCGGTTCCGACGATCGCGGCGTGCGCCTGTTCCGCCGGCCGAACGACGAGCCCGGCCAGCTGCACATCAAGACCTACCGCCGCGGGTCATTGATTCCGCTTTCGGAAGCCGTGCCCGTGCTGGAGAATTTCGGCTTCCGGGTGCTCGAGGAAATGCCATCCCAAGTCGGCACCGAAGGGTCGCTCAGCTTCATCCACGACTTCCGCCTGGAACTGCCCGAGGGCGATATCGACGCGATCCTGGCAAGGGCGAGTGAGATCGAAGCCGCAATTTCCAGCGTCTTTAGCCGGGAGGCGGAGGACGACGAATTCAACCAGCTCGTCCTCTTTGCCGGCCTCGATACGCAGCCGGTGGTCTGGCTCCGATCCTGGTTCCGCTATCTGCGCCAGACGGGGAGCTCCTTCGGCTTGGTCACGGTCGTCGATGCGCTTCGCCGCGCGCCCCGAGCGACAGCCGCGCTGGTCGGTCTCTTCACCGCGCTTCATGACCCGACCGCCAAGCGGAATCGTGTCACCAAGGCGGACAACCTCCGTCAGCAGTTCGACCAGGCCCTGACCGCGGTGCGCTCGATCGACGACGATCGCATCCTTCGCCGCCTGCGAGCGCTGGTGGAGGCTGTCCTTCGCACCAACGCCTTCTCGCAGAAGGCCGACGAGGCGCTGGCGTTCAAGATCAACTCGTCGTTGGTCCCCGGACTTCCTCGCCCGGTGCCGTGGCGCGAAATCTGGGTGTACAGCCCACGCGTCGAGGGCGTTCACCTGCGCGGCGGCCCGGTCGCCCGCGGCGGTCTTCGCTGGTCCGATCGCCGCGACGACTTCCGCACGGAAATCCTCGGCCTGATGAAGGCCCAGGTGGTGAAGAATGCGGTCATCGTTCCGACCGGAGCGAAGGGCGGCTTCTATCCCAAGCAGCTGCCGCCCGCTTCCAACCGAGACGCCTGGTTCGCGGAAGGGACGGAGAGCTATCGGATCTTCATCCGGTCGCTTCTGTCGATCACCGACAACATCGTCGAAGACAAGGTCGTTCACCCTGAAGGCGTGGTCATCCACGACGGCGAGGATCCATACTTCGTCGTCGCGGCCGACAAGGGAACGGCAACCTTCTCCGACGTCGCCAACGCGCTTGCGCTGGAGCGCGGCTTCTGGCTCGGCGATGCCTTCGCGAGCGGCGGCTCCTATGGCTACGATCACAAGGCGATGGGCATTACGGCCCGCGGCGCATGGGTGTCGGTCCAGCGCCACTTCCTCGAAATGGGAATCGACGTCCAGACTGATCCGATCACGGTCGCTGGAGTCGGCGACATGTCGGGCGACGTGTTCGGCAACGGCATGCTGCTGTCGAAGGCGATCAAGCTGGTGGCGGCCTTCGACCACCGCCACATCTTCATCGACCCCGACCCCGACCCGGCGTCGAGCTGGGAAGAGCGCGACCGGATGTTCAAGCTGCCACGGTCCAGCTGGGACGATTACGACCGCAAGAAACTCTCCAAGGGTGGCGGAATCTACCCGCGCACCCAGAAGTCGATCGAGCTCAGCGCGGCGGCCAGGCAGGCCATCGGGATCGATTCTTCGATTACCGACCCCGCCGCGATCATGAACGCGATCCTGAAGGCGCAGGTCGACCTGCTGTGGTTCGGCGGCATCGGCACCTATGTGAAGTCGTCGCTGCAATCGAACGTGGATGTCGGCGATCCGGCTAACGACGCGATCCGCGTTGATGGCATCGAAGTGCGGGCAAGGGCGATCGGCGAGGGCGCCAACCTCGGCATCACGCAGGCCGGACGCATTGAATTCTCGGAGAAGGGCGGCCGGATCAACACCGACTTCATCGACAATAGCGCGGGCGTCGACTGCTCCGACAAGGAAGTGAACATCAAGATCCCGCTCAACCGGGAGATGAACGAAGGCCGGCTGGCGTTTGAAAAGCGCAACGCCCTGCTCGTGAAGATGACGGACGATGTCGCCGAGATCGTGCTGGAGGATAACCGCCTCCAGACGCTGGCGCTTTCGATCGCCGAAAGCGGCGGCGCTCGCGCGCTGCCCGGTTACGTGCGGACGATCGAGTTGCTGGAGTCTGCCGGCCGCCTCGATCGCAAGGTTGAGGGCTTGCAGGGCAGCGAAGAGTTGCTCCGTCGCGGCCAGGAGAACCGCGGCCTGACGCGGCCGGAGTTGGCCGTCGTTCTGTCGATGTCGAAGCTGGCGCTCCAGGACGCCGCAGAAAAGCTCAAGCTCGCTGACGACAAGGTCGTCGAAGGAGAGCTTTACGAAGCCTTCCCGGCACCGATGCGCAAGGCGCACGCCAGCGCCATTCGCGCTCACCGGCTCCGCAACGAGATCCTTGCGACCCGGGTCGCCAACCGGCTCGTCAATCGCCTTGGCCCAGCGCAGCGCTCGACCTCACCGAGGAAGAGGGCGCGTCGCTTGCGCAAGTGGTCGCGGCTTTCCTGGTTGCCGAGAAGCTTCTCGATCTGCCCAAGCTGTGGGCCGAGATCGAGGAGACGCCTTTGCCGGAGATGGTTCGCGTCGAACTGTTCTCGATCGCGGCAAGCAGCGTCCGCAATCACATTTCGGACATCCTCCGCTCGGTCGGTGCGGAGACAAGCGTGTCCGCCATGTGCAAGCTGCTCGAACCGGGGGTTCGCAAGATCTCCGCGGCGGCGGCAAAGCTGATCCGGTCGGAGGTGCGCAACGAAGCGGCGGCGCGGCGCGAGCGGCTGCTTTCGCTTGGCGCGACCGATGACATCGTGAAGGGTCTCGTTCGCCTGTTCGAGCTGGACGGCATCTTCGGCCTGGCCGCGCTCGCTGCGCGCAAGAAGCTCGACGAGCTTGCCTTGGCCCGGGCTTACACCACGCTCGGTGAAGCGTTGGGGATCGACTGGGCGCAGCAGCAGATCGCGCGGTTCATGCCGCCGACCAGTGGGAGCGCTTGCTGACGGCCGGGCTGGCTCGCGACTTCGAGCAGCTTCGGATCGACTTCCTGTCACGCATGCGCAGCAAGGATTCGGATGCGGCGGTCGAGGAATGGGTCTCGGCTCAAGGCGCCAGGCTGGAGCAGTTCCGCAACCTGATCGCGCGTGCTCGGACCGAGGGCTCTGTCAGCGCGTCCATGCTGGCGCAGATTGCGTCCCAGGCGCGGATCCTGCTCGCCGCTAGCGAGCGTTGACGAACAGCCATTGCCTGACCGCCGAGGTCAGGTTCGGAATGGGCCGCGTTTCCAGCCGCGAAGAGTCGATCTCGGCGATCAAGGCGCTGAGCGGCTGTCCTGCCTCGGCCGCGGCTTGCTCCAGCGCGGCCCAGAACATGGGTTCGAGGCTGATGGAGGTCTCGTGCCCGGCGATCGTGACTGATCGTTTGACGGGGCGACCGAAACCTCCCGCCTCGGCCATCAGTACATGTGCTGCCCGCCGTTGATCGACAACGTCGATCCGGTGATGAAGCCGCCATTCTCGTCGACCAGGAAGGACACGCCGCGAGCAATTTCGTCGGCGCGGCCAAGCCGGTTCACCGGGATGCGGGCGACGATCTTCGCAAGCACGTCCTCGGGAACCGCAGCGACCATGTCGGTGTCGATATAGCCAGGTGCGATGGCGTTCACCGTCACACCGGAGCGCGCGCCTTCCTGTGCCAGCGCCTTGGTGAATCCGTGAATGCCCGACTTGGCGGCGGCATAATTGACCTGCCCGTACTGGCCGGCCTGCCCGTTGATCGAGCCGATGTTGACGATGCGGCCGTAACCGCGGCCGGTCATGCCTTCCCACACGGCCTTGGCCATGTTGAAGCAGCCGCCGAGGTTCGTATCCATCACCTCCTGCCACTTCTGGTGGTCCATGCGCTTCATCGTTGTGTCGCGGGTGATGCCGGCGTTGTTGACGAGCACGTCGACCGGGCCGACCTCGGCCTCGACCTTGGCGACGCCTTCCTGGCAGGCTGCGTAATCGGAAACGTCCCATTTGTAGGCGGGGATTCCGGTGCGCTCCGTAAACTCGCGAGCGCGCTCTTCATTGCCCGCATAATTGGCAGCGACTTTCATGCCCTGGTCGCGAAGCGCGACGCTGATCGCCTCGCCGATGCCACGGGTACCGCCGGTCACAATTGCAACGCGCGCCATCTATCTCTCCCTGTCTCTCTCCGGGACCGGGCTTATGATTCTACGGTCCAGCCTGCAAGTTCACGGCGGACCAGCGCTTCGAGCATGTCCATCGATTCAGGCGCATCGTTGAGGCAGTCGAGCCGCGCGAAATGCTCTCCGCCGCGGATAGGAACGTCTCCCGCCCCGGATTCCAAGCTCTTCGACCGTCTCTACACAATCGGCGGCAAAGCCCGGCGCTGCGATCGCGATCCGCGTGACGCCCTCCTTCGGATAGTCGGCGAGCACCTTGTCCGTTGCGGGTTCAAGCCACTTCGCGCGCCCGAATCGCGACTGGAAAGCAATGTCGGTCGGGATGCCCAGTTGCTCGCTCAGGAGACGCGCGGTCTTCTGGCAATGACAATGATAGGGATCGCCGCGCTCGAGCGTCCGCTGCGGCATTCCATGAAAGCTGAGCAACAGGCGCTGGGGTTCGAAACCCAGGGCGGCAAGCTGACGTTCGAGGCTGGCTTTCAGCGCATCGATGTGGAGTGGATCGTCGTAATAGGGCGGTAGCGTTCGCAGGGCCGGCTGCCGCCGCATCGAGGCGACCTTGCCAAACACCGCGTCGAGCGCGCTGGCCGTCGTTGCTGCGCAATATTGCGGGTAGAGCGGCGCCGCGAGAATTCGCTCGCAGCCGAGCGCGGCCAAATTCTCGATGGCCTTGCCGATTCCGGGATTGCCGTAGCGCATCGCGAAATCGACAATGACGTCCTCGCCGAGGCGCTTCGCCAAGGCCTCTGCCTGGCGCCTGGTAATGGCCGCGAGCGGTGACCCTTCTTCAGTCCAGACCTGCTTGTACGCGTGCGCGGACTTCTTCGGCCGGGTGCGCAGGATGATGCCGTGAAGGATCGGTAGCCAGGCAATGCGCGGTATCTCGATGACCCGCGGGTCGCTGAGGAACTCGGCGAGGTAGCGGCGCACGGCGGCTGCTTCCGGTGCATCGGGTGTGCCGAGATTGATCAGCAGTACGCCGACGCGGCCGTGTGCAACTTGCGGGTGATTGGCAGGCTTCAACGGCGGTACTGCGCCTTGATGGCAACGCGGTCGATCTTGCCCGTCCCGAGCTTCGGCAGCGGATCGTCGACAAAGATGAACCGGGCCGGGATCTTGAATGCGGAAATGCGCGGCTCAAGGAAAGCCCGAAGCTCGGCATCGTCGAGCTGGTTGCCCTCCTCCACATAAACGACCGCGACCGGAACCTCTCCAAGCCGTTCGTCAGGCATCCCGAACACGCTGGCTTCGGCGACGGCCGGGCAGGCGTAAATTTCCGCCTCGACTTCGGCGCAGGGGATGTTCTCACCGCCCCGGATGATGATGTCCTTCTTGCGGTCGACGATAAAGAGGTAGCCGTCTTCATCGAGATATCCGATGTCGCCGGTCCGCACGTAGCCGTCGTCCGTAAACGCCGCCGATGTCGCTGCGGGGTCATCCCAATAGCACTTGATGTTGGCGGCCGAGCGAATGGCGACTTCCCCCGCTCGAAAGGCGGCAGATGCGCATCGCCCGCTCCGAGGATCGCAAGATCGACGAATGGCTTCTGCGCCCGTCCGGTGGAATCCGGCTTGGCCGCGTAATTGCCCCAGAAGTTGGAGCAACCGACGGCATTGGTCTCCGTCAGTCCATATCCGAGCGCAGGCTGCGCCTTCGGGAATTCTTTGCCCAACCGCTCGACATGACTCACCGGCCGCGGTGCGCCGCCCGCCGCGATGTCTGTCAGTGACGACAAATCGTATTTGTTGCGGTCGGGGTGATTCATCAGCTCCAGGCTCATTGTCGGCACACCGACGAAGTAGGTGATGCCTTCCTTCTCGATCAGCCGGAGCGCCTCGCCCGCATCCCACTTCGCCATCATCACCATCGTCCGGCTGATCACGAAGCTGTTGAGCATCACCGGGACTTCGCCAGTGACGTGGAAAAGCGGGACGTTGATCAGGGTCCGCTTCGATGTCGGCGCGCGGTTTTCCTCGGTCATGATGCCGAGGAGCACGATCAGGCCAGTCGCATAGGCATAGACGCCAGTCGTAACGGCCGGTGGGTGGAAAGCGCACCCTTGGATTCGCCCGTCGATCCCGACGTGAACAGGATCGTCGCATCGTCGTCGGGCTCGACCTCAGGCAGGCTAGCCCCGGCCTCGACGCCATCGAGGAGCGGCGTCAGTGCAGCCGAGAGCGGCTGTTCGATCGGCAGCGTCACCAGCTTGCACGATCCGCAAACGCCTTCGATCCGCTTCGCGCGCGGCGCGTCGGCGATGATCAGCTTCGGGCTGACCATGTCGAGCGCATGTTGCATCTCGTGCGGCTGCCACCAGCCGTTGAGCAGGGTCGCAATCCCTCCGGCCTTGGCGATGGCCATGTAGCTGACGACCCAGGACGGGCAGTTGCGCATCGCAATGCCGACGCGGTCGCCTTTCGCGATACCGCGCGACGCGAGTGCGTGGGCTAGCTGTTCGGACCACTGGTCGAGATCGGCGAAGGTCAGTCGCTCATCCCCTGCGACGATCGCTTCGACCTGGGCATTGAGTGCGCAGAACGTTCGGAAGAAGGACGGCAACGTTGCCGGGAAATTTGTGACGATCGACCGGCCCTTTTGGTCTTCGCCAATGATCAGCCGCCCGCCGGGCCCGACGACCCTCGCCAACATGTCATCGAACTTAAGGTCGAGCTCCGACGGCATCCCTTCTCCTTTGCCTTTCCGCTTCGCAACCTTATGAGGCGCTGTCCATAATCGGGGAAGACCTTGGCGATACAATCCGTAATCGGCGCAATCGTTTGGAACGATCTCGGCCTCAATCCAGTCGCGCTCGACCTCGGGTTCTTCCAGCTGCGCTGGTACAGCCTCGCCTATCTGGCCGGCATCTTCCTTGCCTATTGGTACCTGCTGAAGCTGATCAAGCAGCCCGGCGCGCCAATGGCGCGGCGTCATGTCGATGATCTCGTCTTCTACGGCGCCCTTGGCGTCATCCTCGGCGGCCGCATCGGCTACGTGCTGTTCTACAACCTCAGCTATTACCTTCAGCACCCTCTCGACATCTTCAAGCTGTGGGACGGCGGCATGTCCTTCCACGGTGGGATGATCGGGACGGTGCTCGGCATTCTCTATCTCAGCCGAAAGGAGAAGCTGCAGTGGCTTCGCGTGCACGATTATGTTGCTTGCTGCGTGCCGTTCGGACTGTTCTTCGGCCGGCTCGCCAATTTCGTGAATCACGAATTGTGGGGCGCACCGACCGACGTGTCTTGGGCAGTACGCTTTCCCGAGGTGGTTGCAGGGGTGACGGTTGATGGCCCGCCGCGCCATCCGAGCCAGCTATACGAAGCGGGCCTGGAAGGAATCGTCCTGTTCCTGATCCTCTGGGTCATGTTCTGGAAGACCAAGTCGCGATACGAACCGGGCAAGCTCGTCGGTGCCTTCACCTTCTTCTACGGCTTGTTCCGTTTCCTCGTCGAATTCGTGCGCGAACCCGATGCGCAGCTCACCGGATTTGCGCAGGCAACTGGCCTGCACATGGGACAGTGGCTGTCGCTGCCGATGATCATTCTCGGCGCGTGGCTGATGTGGACCGCGAAGGGCCGACGCGAGCGTGTCGAACCCATCGCCGGGTCGGAGAGCGTGGCCTGACTCCGCTGGAGCGGGCGCTTCGGGAGCGAATCCAGGCTGAGGGCCCGATTACGGTCGAGGCCTACATGGAAGCCTGCAATTCCTATTATTATGCGACGCGCGATCCGCTCGGCCGCGACGGCGATTTCACGACCGCTCCGGAGATCTCCCAGATGTTCGGAGAGATGGTCGGCGCGGCGCTTGCGGACGTCTGGGTGAATGCCGGGAAGCCTGCCGATGCGATCTACGCCGAGCTCGGCCCCGGCAGAGGCACGCTGGCGGCGGACGCGCTTCGTGTCCTTCGCGGTGCAGGCTTTTCCGGCGAGGTCCACCTCGTTGAGATGAGCCCCATTCTGCGGGATCATCAGGCACGAAACGTCCCGGATGCCCAGTGGCACGACTCACTACAGGATCTTCCTGCCGCTCCCCTCCTCCTCGTCGCCAACGAGTTCTTCGATGCGTTGCCGGTGCGGCAGTTCGTGTCGGGCGTTGAACGGAAGGTGACGATTGCGGCGGGCGGCCTGGCATTCGACCGCGACGGGGAAATCGTCGAAGACTCGCCGGTGCAGGAGGCTGCCGTTTCGGCGATCGCCACGTGCCTGACGCAATGTGGCGGTGTCGCTCTGGTCATCGACTACGGCCACGACCGCAGCGCTCCTGGCGATACGCTGCAGGCCGTTCGTGGCCATCGCTATGTGCCCACGCTGGTCGACCCGGGTGAGCAGGATCTGACCGCCCACGTCGATTTCGAAGCGCTCGGCCGCGTTGCAAAGGATGCGGGGGCGGCCGTGACGAAAGTCGTCACGCAGGGTAGCTGGCTGAACAGTCTCGGCATCGGCGCGCGCGCGGCAGCTCTTGCAACCGCGAACCCCCAGCGCGTCGAGGAGCTCGAGATCGCGGTCGACCGGCTTTGCCACGAGGAGCAGATGGGGCAGTTGTTCAAGGTCATGGCAATCCGTTCACCGGACTGGCCAGTGCCTGCAGGATTCGGGGAATGAACCTTAGCTATCGCAGCGCCGGGCTCGAAGATGCGGAAGCGGTGGACCGCGTTTTCCGCGCAACGTTCATCGATACGTTCGCGCACCTTTATCGGCCGGAAGACCTGGAAGCGTTCCTCGCCAAGTTCACCCTCGAGGCGTGGAGGGCGGAGCTTGCCGACGACCGCTTCGTCTTCCGTCTTGCCGAATCCGACGGCCAGCCGATTGGCTTTGCGAAGATGGGGCCGCCCGAACTTCCGGTCGACACGAACGAGCCCTGGGTCGAGCTGCGTCAACTCTACGTCATGAACGAATGGCGCGGGCGGGGGCGGCGCGGGAGTTGATGGACTGGGTTCTGGCCGAAGCGAAGGCGCGCGGGGCAACCGACCTCTATTTGACCGTCTACACCGACAATCACCGGGCCCGCCGCTTCTACCAGAAGTACGGCTTCGTCGAGGTCGGGCCCTACGCGTTCATGGTCGGCGAACAGGCCGACGAAGACCTCATCATGCGCAAGAGCCTGTGAGCGTCGAACCCTTCCGGTCCGAACTGCTCGCCGGCATTCCGCACGGCTTTCTCGGGCGCCAGGGCGGCGTCTCGGAAGGCGAAATGTGGGGCCTCAACGTCGGTTATGGCAGCGGCGACGTTCCGGAGCACATCGCGGAAAACCGCCAACGAGCCATCGAAGCGGTCTTCCCGTCGGCCGCTCTGGCGACCGTCCATCAAATCCACTCGCCGACAGTCGTGTATGCCGCCGAGCCATGGCCGCAGGACGAGCGGCCTCATGCCGATGCCATGGTGACCGACCGGCCCGGCTTGCTGCTCGGCGTGCTGACCGCCGACTGCGCGCCGGTTCTGTTCGCGGACGAAGCCGCGGGGATGGTGGCCGCCGCGCATTCCGGCTGGCGGGGTGCATTCGGTGGGGTGAACGAAGCGACCATCAACGCGATGGAGTCACTGGGCGCGAGCCGCGACCGCATCGTCGCGGCGATCGGGCCCACCATCGCGCAGTCATCGTACGAGGTCGACGAGGCTTTCCGGGAACGCCTCGCAAAAGATGACGGCGAGAATGCGCGCTTCTTCGTTGCGGGGCCTGGCGGAAAGCCGCATTTCGATCTGCCCGGCTATATCCTCCATCGGCTTTCGCGGACCGGCATTGCACGGTCGGAGGCGCTTGCGCTCGACACGTACGCCGATCCGGAACGCTTCTTCAGCTATCGCCGTTCGACGCACCGGAATGAGCCATCCTACGGGCGCCAGATCGCCCTGATCGGCCTTCCGACGAAAAGCTGAACTTATGGGCAGGCTCCGCGGACTTGATTGGCCTCTTGCGCGGTGACGCGCTAAGGCCCGCCGCGAACAGGAGACGAATTTTGCCTACCGAAGACGAGATTAGCGGAACGTCCAAGCGCCGCCCGAAACAATCCCCCACCAGCATCGGCAATCACAAGCTGAAGCCCTCGACCCTGATGCTCGGCTACGGCTTCGACCCGGCCTTGAGCGAAGGCTCGCTGAAGCCGCCAGTGTTCCTGACCTCGACCTTCGTGTTCGACAGCGCCGCGGACGGAAAGCGGTTCTTCGAAGGCGTCACCGGCAAGCGCCCGGGTGGCGCCGAAGGCCTGATCTATTCGCGCTTCAACGGGCCGAACCAGGAAATCCTCGAAGACCGCCTCGCCGTCTGGGAAAGCGCGGACGACGCGCTCGCTTTCTCCAGCGGCATGTCGGCCATCGCAACATTGCTCCTGACCTTCGTCCAGCCCGGAGACGTCGTCGTTCACTCCGGCCCGCTCTACGCGGCGACCGAGACTTTGATCGCCAAGATCCTCGGCCGTTTCGGCGTGTCTTACCTCGACTTCCCGTCGGGTGCGTCGCGCGAAGAAATCGATGCGGTGATCGCCAAGGCGAAGGAAAAGGGCCGGGTCGCGCTCATCTACCTGGAGAGCCCGGCCAACCCGACCAACGCGCTCGTCGACGTCGAGGCGGTTGCTGCTGCCCGCAACGCCGCTTTCCCTGAAGCGCAGCGCCCGCCGATCGCGATCGACAATACCTTCCTCGGTCCGCTTTGGGCGCATCCGATCCAGCAGGGTGCGGACATCAGCGTCTACAGCCTCACCAAATATGCCGGCGGCCACAGCGACCTCGTCGCGGGCGGCCTGGTCGGGCGACAGGGCCTGATCGACCAGATCCGTATGATGCGGAACACGATCGGCACCATCTGCGACCCGAATACCGCCTGGATGCTGCTGCGCAGCCTTGAAACGCTCGAACTTCGCATGGAGCGTGCGGGTGAAAATGCCGCCAAGGTCTGCGCCTTCCTGCGTAATCATCCGAAGGTGGAAAGCGTCGGTTACCTCGGCTTCCTGGACGAGGGCTCGAGCCAGGCGGACATCTATCGGCGTCACTGCCTCGGTGCCGGCTCGACCTTTTCGCTGTACCTCAAGGGCGGCGAGAAGGAGGCCTTCGCGTTCCTCGATGCCTTGAAGATCGCGCATCTTGCCGTCAGCCTCGGCGGGACCGAGACGCTGGCCAGCGCTCCGGCCGCCATGACCCATTTGTCGGTTCCGGACGAGCGCAAGCAGGCGCTCGGCATCACCGACAATCTGGTCCGCATTTCCATTGGCGTTGAGGATCCCGACGATTTGATCGCCGATTTCGAGAACGCGTTGCGCTCGGTCTAGCGGGCGTCGAGCTCGCTCAGCAGGGTGTTGGCATAGCGGATCGCGACGGTAATCGCGGTCCCGAAGACGAAGCCTTCGAAGGCGCCAAAGCCCATTTGAGCGATGATCCCGAAGTGCGTCTCGCCGAACCATCGGCCTAGTGCATCGATGTTGAGCGGCGACTCCGGAAAGGTCGCCGCCAGCGAGTCCAGGCTGGCGCCCATCAGCCTGCCGCCAATGAGGGGAAGAACGGCGCCCATCGCGCCACCCGCCAGCGCCGCTCCCGAGATCGACGGCCACGACCGGACGCGTGCGAGCGAGAGGTGCGACCCAAGGCCGACCGCGCCGCCGAGGAGCATCCCCTCGAACCCGCCGGCGATTCCGCCTGGTGTCTTGCCGAGCAGCACGCTGAAGGCGTCGGCGCCAACCATCTTGACCGCGCCGCCGATCACGAGGCCACCGATCGCAGCTCCAGCGGTCGTCGAGATCCAGCTCCTGCCGGCAGCGCGGTGGGCCGCGGCCATACCGCAACCGATCGCGAAGCCGCCGATGGCGCCGGCCAGGATGTTGATCGAGAGCATGACCATCAGGAACGATGCTGCGCCGACTGCAGGCCGGAGCGGGTCGGGCGTCGCTCCAAGCCCGTAGACAAAACCACCAACGACGCCAGCGAGCGCGCCCCGATGGCGCAGGCTGCAATCAACGAAGCGCCGCCCAGCCAGTCCGCCGGGAAGGTGATCTGGCGCCCGATGCGAGTCTCGACATGCTTGCCCTCGACGGGCGCGATGAAGCGGTAGCCGTGCTTCGGAACCGTCTCGATGAAACGCGGCTTGCTCGCCTCGTCGCCAAGCAATCGGCGAAGGTTGGTGATGCACTGGCTGAGCGCTTCATCGGTGACCGGAACGCCCTTCCAGACGTCGTCGAGGAAACGATCGCGCGTGATCAGCTGCCCAGGATTGCGAAGCATCAGGATCAACGCATCCAGGTAGCGGCTGTTGACCTCGATCGGATCGCCGCCGTTGGTCAGCCGTCGCTGATTGGCGTCGACCTCAAATCGGTCGAACTTGAACCGCGTGCTCACCTCAGTTCCAGTCCTCGATGGCCCAACCGCGCGTTTTCGCGAGCTTTGCCAATCGGTCGTGCGGGTTCACCGCGACAGCCTCGTCGGACCATTCGAACACCGGCGCGTCGCTGGCATGGTCCGAATAGAAGCGCACATGACCCCGCTCGAAACCGCTCTTCGATAGCCAGTCGGTCACCATCCGCAGCTTCGCCGGACCGTAGCAATTCTCGCCGTCAATCTTGGCGTGGACGCGTTCGTCGAGGCCGATGATCGAGCCGGTGCCGATCACATCGTCGAAGCCAAGACGGTCCCCGATCGCCTGTGCGTAAAGGCGATAGCTGGCGGTTGCCATGACCACACGCCGTCCTTCCGCCTTGTCTCGTGCGATCGCCGCGCGCGCCCCGGGTCGGACATTCGATGCGGCGGTCTTTTCGGCGAAACTGTCGACGAGCGGCTTCAACTCGTTCGGATGCCGCTTCGACCCAAGCAGCAAGCGATGATTGATCTCCTTCAGCCGGCCGCGATCGATCAGCTTCAGGACGTAGGCGAGCATCGACGCGATCACGAGCGGGATGAGCACCAGCCGCCACGGCGCGCGATGCAGGGCGCAATGGATCAGGAATGGCGTGTAGGTCGCGTGGCGCGTGACGGTCCGGTCCATGTCGTAGATCGCGAAGTCGGTCATGCGCGGCCTTCGAGGATCGCCGTGACCAACTCGTGATCGGCGGGCTTGTCGACGTCGACTGCCGCCAGCGGGTCGGACAGTTCGACCGCTTGGACGTTGAGGCCGAGCTTGCGCCCAACGCCATCAAGTGTCTGCTGCAACGTGCGGAGACGGAACAGCGCTCCGAGGAACCCGAAGACGCCGAGCGTCAGCAGCATCCGGATGGCCTTCTTCCGGTTCTGCTCGTTGGAGCCCATAGCTGCAGCGTCGAACGAATCTTCGGACTGCCGAGCAGGAACAGGTTCGCCCCGCTGTAGGCACCGCCGCGGAATTTCAGCCACGTGCGCTTGGTCTGCGGAAGGCGCTTCAGCAGCGCGGCCTGTGAAACCAGGCCGATCGCGACGTCCGCCCCCGCAGCCTTGCCGAGGAAGTCTGCGATCATCGCGGGCGTCAGCAAGGCGTGATCGGCAGTGGTCACTAGGATCGGCCAACGCACACTCGGATCGACGCACATCTTTTCCAGCGTAGCGGCAATCGTGTCGCCGGACGCCTCAACCGAAATGCGGGCGTCCTCGGGGAGCACGTCGCGAATTCTTTCGGGCTGCTGGGCGAGAACGCGCACCAAGGTGATTCCCTCGCTTTGCAGCAAGGCCTCGACCGGCCGGCGCACCATGGGTTCGCCGCCGACCGGTATGAGCGCTTTCAGGTCGGTGCCGTAGCTTTCGGCGAAGGGGTCCTTGCCTGGCCGCGATCCGGCCAGGACGACCGCGGTCGCCGCGCTCATGCCAGCCAGGACACGATTTTCTGGCCGCGATCGTGGGCGGCATTCGCCTGCGCCAGCCGGACGGCGTGGAAGATGAGGGAGACGAGCGTCCACAGCGCGACCAGCTCGATGCCGGTATCGGGCCGCTGAAACAGCAGCGCGAAGAACAGGATGACCATGTTCGGATTACGCCGCGCAGTGATCAGCCGGAACTTGCTGTCGATCGGACGCCACACGTGAATGTGCATCCGCCCGAACCTGCGCATGAAGACGCCTTCGATGATCCGCTGCGCAACGTAGCCGCCGACGATCGCCCACAGCAGCATCACTGCATAAACCGGCTCGATGGGCGTGCCGTAGGCATCGAGCCCGTGGATCCAGGCCCACCACCAGAACGGTGGATGGATGAGGTCGATGCCGTGATCGAAGACGTTGCCCCACTTCGACGAAGCGCCGGTGCACCGCGCCAGCTTCCCGTCGACCGTGTCGAGCACCATGAACACGAACCCGGCGGCGATCCCCAGCCAGTAGCTGCCGATCCAGAACAGATAGAATGCAAGCACGCAGCCGACCGCGCCAATCAAGGTCACCATGTTTGGCGTCATGCCCGCCTGCGCGGCCCAGCGAGTCAGGTGGAACGCCGGCTTTCGCCACAGGTACAGTGTCAGGATGTCGGTCACACCCTTGTAGGCGCCGTCGTACGCCGCCTTCTCGACGAGGATGGGATTGGCCGGATCGAGGGGCATGACGAACGGCCGCTCGCGTTTGCGGAGCTGCTCGTTGTTCAACTCGCCGGTCTCGGCGTCGATCAGCTCGTATCCGGCCAGCGTCTCGCCGCTTTCGATTGCCGCTATTGCGGCCCCCGCATCGCGATCCGCCGGCACATTCACGAGCACCGGCGTCCCGCTTAGGGTCAGTGCCGCGCCGGACCGGTTCGAAATCTCGCGAAGCCACGCCGGGTCCCATGCAAAGTCCATGTTTGCGAGCACGACGTGGCGGCTGGGACGCGCACTGTCGGAAGCTTCCAGCCCGATGTTCTCCGCGATCCGGCAAGCGCGAGTCTGCGCATCCATCCCGAACAGCTGGGCGGGGTTGTTGCCGACAGGGACGAAAAGGGTGCGCTGATCGGTTGCCATTACCGCCCGGCTTAGAGGCAAGAATCCGGGCAGAAAAGTGGCGTTAACTGGCTCCCCTTGCCCGTAAGTTTGATTGAGGGCAGTGTCCGCGCCGAATGGTCGCCTCAGCCGCATCCACCGCCGAGGGCGGGAATCCGACACTACGGATCAGAGGAACGCTGACGATCACGCGCGCGGCGAGCATCCAGCGAGAGATCGATGCGGAAGCCGACCCGTTGACGATCGACCTGTCCGGCGTCGAGCGGATGGACACGGTCGGCGCCTGGCTGATCTACCGCGCGGTTCGCGACCGTCACGTCAAGGTCGTGGGCGCGAGTGCGGAGACCGAAGGCCTGCTTCACGAGGTCGCGGAATACGACAAGCCCGTGCAGGTCCGGCCGGAGGAAGGCCCAGGCTTCACGCGCGCCATCTCCGAACTTGGCGAGTGGATCGCCGAGACCGGGCGCACCTTGGTCGGCCTGCTCGGCTTCTTCGGCGCGACCCTGATCGGCCTTGCCAACGTGACCACCCGGCCCAAGCGCTTCCGGCTCAATGCCGTGGTTCAGCGCTTCGACGTCGTCGGCGTGAGAGCGCTCGGAATCATCGGGCTGATGAGCTTCCTGATCGGAATCGTGATCGGCCAGCAGGGCGCCGTCCAGCTCCAGCAGTTCGGAGCGGAGATTTACACCATCAACCTGATCGGTCGCATCACCGTCCGCGAGCTGGGAACGCTGATGACCGCCATCATGGTCGCGGGCCGGTCCGGCTCGGCCTTCGCGGCCCAGCTCGGCACGATGAAGATCACCGAGGAAATCGACGCAATGAAGACGATCGGAGTCTCGCCGATCGAAGCGCTGGTCATTCCGCGCCTGATCGCCGCCGTCATCATGATGCCGCTGCTGGCATTCTGGGCGATGCTGATGTCGCTGCTCGGCGGCGGAATCTTCGTCTGGCTGTCGCTGGGGATCCCGCCGCTGACCTACGTTCAACGCCTCCAGGAAGTGATTCCGATCACCGACCTCTGGGTCGGCCTGATCAAGGCTCCGGTGTTCGGGTTCATCATTGCTTTGGCCGGCTGCTTCCAGGGCATGCTGGTCGAGGGCAATTCCGAAGAGGTCGGCCTGCGGACGACGACCGCGGTGGTGCAGTCCATCTTTCTCGTGATCGTGCTCGATGCAGTCTTCGCCGTCTTCTTCAGCTCGATAGGTTGGGGATGAGCATCGAAACGCCAAAAGGCTGTGTGCCGGTCATCGAGGTTCGGGGCCTTTCCAACCACTTTGGCGACCAGGTGATCCACGAGGATCTGGACCTGACCGTATGCCGCGGGGAGATCCTCGGCGTGGTTGGCGGGTCCGGCACCGGCAAGTCCGTCCTGATGCGGTCGATCATCGGACTTCAGACCCCTGCGGCGGGCGAGGTGGAGGTGCTCGGCGAGAACATGGTCGGCCGCGAGGAGGATGAAGCGAAGAACATCCGCCGCCGCTGGGGCATCCTGTTCCAAAACGGCGCCTTGTTCTCGACCTTGACCGTGGCCGAGAACGTCGAAGTCCCGATCCGCGAGTATTTTCCCTACATCAAGGCGCCGCTGCTCGACGAAATCGCGTCCTACAAGATCGCGATGGGTGGGCTGCCGCCAGATGCCGGACCCAAATATCCGTCAGAGCTGTCGGGCGGCATGGTCAAGCGCGCTGGCCTGGCCCGCGCTCTGGCGCTCGATCCTGAGCTCCTCTTCCTCGACGAGCCGACGGCCGGCCTCGACCCATATCGGCGGCGGCTTTCGATGACCTTATCCTTGGGCTGCAGAAGCGGCTGGACCTGACGGTCTTCCTCATTACGCACGATCTCGATACGCTTTACGCGATCTGCGACCGGGTCGCCGTACTCGCGGACAAGAAGGTCATTGCGGTCGGAACGATACCGGAACTCTTGGCTTTGGATCATCCTTGGATACAAGAATATTTTAACGGGCCGCGCGGTCGGGCCGCGGCGGATACGGCGAAGGAGCACGCGCAGGCCTGATGGAAACGCGTTCGAACTATGTGATGGTCGGCGCTGTGACCCTTGCGATGCTCGCGGGGCTGTTGCTGTTCACCGTCTGGATCGCCGGTCTGAATAGCAAGCAGACCAAGTGCTACGATATTTACTTCGCCCAGGGCGTGAGCGGACTCAACAAGGGTTCCAGCGTGTCCTTCTCGGGTGTCCCTGTCGGGCAGGTCGGCAAGATCTCGCTCCTTCCGAATCGTCCGGAGTTCGTCTGGGTCAGGATCGAAGTCGATAATGAAACCCCGTGCTTCAGGGGACGACCGCCCAGATCAAGGGTGTCGGCTTCACCGGTGTGAGCGAAATCCAGCTCGGCGGCGCCGTAAAGGGCGCACGCCCGATCACGCAGGCGGGACCACAGGGCTGCCCGGTCGTGCCGGCCAGCTCGGGGGTCTCGGCGCCTTGCTGAACAGCGCTCCGGAACTGATCGACCGGATCCAGCGGCTGACGGAGCGGCTGACCGAGTTGCTCAGCGACAAGAATCAGAACGCCATTTCCGACATCCTCGAGAACGTCGACCGCACCACCAAGGTCCTCGCCGATCGCGCGCCCGAGCTTGCGGACGCCATCGGCGATGCCCGCATCGCGGCTCGCGAGGCCGGCGTCGCCGCGCAGAAGTGGGGCGAAGTCGCCAACACGACAAACGGTATCCTGCAGGAAGATGCGAAGCCGGCGATGGCCAACCTCAACCGGGCGATCGCCTCGGTCCAGAGCGCTGCCGACAATCTCGACAAGGTGCTGGGCGACGCACGCCCCGGCGTGCAGAACTTCAGCAAGTCGACCTTGCCCGAAGCCAACCGCCTGATCCGCGACCTTCGCGATCTGACGCAATCGCTGAAGGGCGTGTCCGAGCGCGTCGAGCAGGGTGGAATCGGCGGCACATTGGGTCCGCAAAAGCTGCCCGACTACAATCCGAGGAAGCAGAAATGAGACTGGCGGCGCGTGTTCTGGGTCCGTTGACGCTGGCGCTAGCTGTCGGCGCATGCTCGCTGAGTGGAGCTCTTGGCGGCGGCGGGAAGGCCCCGCATCGCTTTTGACGCTGACGCCGGATGCCGCGCCGACGGGCGAGTTCACGCGTGCCGCAAATGCCGGTCAGTCGGTGACCGTAAGCACACCGGTGGTGTCCAAGGAGCTTCGGACGACGCGCATCCCCGTCCGGGTCAGCCCGACCGACGTTCAATATGTGACCGATGCGCAGTGGATCGACACACCGGACCGCCTGTTTGCCAACCTTGTTGCAGAAACAATTCGGCGGACGACCAACCGCGTGGTGCTCGATCCGGGAATGACTGGTCTCGATCCGGGGCTGATCGTGTCAGGAGAGCTCCAGGAATTCGGTTTCGACGCCGGCAGCGGCCAAGTAGTTGTCAGGTTCGATGGCGCGCTGTCGACGGCTGGCGGAACGCGGGTCGAGACGCGACGCTTCGAGGCTACCGTGCCCTCGGATGGCTCATCAACAGGCGTTGGACCCGCGCTTAACCAGGCCGCCAACAAGGTTGCGCACGACGTCGCCGGCTGGGTCGGGAACCGGCAGGCTCCCTAAACCAGGCTCTTGCTCGCCTGCTCGTAGACGTCGCGGGAAAGACCGCGCGAGTTCGCGACTCTCTCCAGCTGCTCCCGCATCAGTTCCGACCTTTTCGGTTCGAATCTCCGCCAGCGTCCGAGCGGAGGAACCAGGCGCGCTGCAATCTGTGGGTTGATCTTGTCCGCTGCGATGACGAGGTCGGCAAGGAACCGGTAGCCTCGCCCGAGGCGTCGTTGAACACCCAGTGGTTCGCTCCAAAACTTCCGCCGAGCGCGCGAAGCCGGTTCGGGTTCTGGATCGTGAAAGCCGGATGGGACGCCAGCCGCTCGACCTCGTCCAACGTTCCGGGCCGCTGCGCCGCCGCCTGCAGCGCGAACCACTTGTCGATGACCAAGGGGTCGTTTTCGAAGCGGTCATGGAACGCCTTCAAGGCGTCCGCCCGCTCCGGACCATCGAGCGACACCAGAATTCCAAGCGCTCCCTGGCGATCGGTCATGTTGTCGGCTGCGTCGAATTGCGCCTTCGCGAGGCGAGCGCCCTCGGCCGGATTGCCGCCAGCGATCAGTCCAAGCGAAACGGTGCGGAGCCGGCGCGTACCCTTGGCCAATGGCGAAAGGTCGGCCCCCGACCCGCTCACCGCCGATTGCGCCTTCGACAGTTCGTCGAACAGCGCCATCCCGAGCGCTGCCCGCAATTGCTCCCGCGCCGCGTGGATGGCGTCGGGATCGACCACCTCCAGCCGCTCGGCCACAACCGCTTCCTGGGGAAGCAGGATCGCTTCGGCCTTGAACGCTGGATCGAGTTCGTTCGACTGCAGAGTGTTGCGGACGGCCCGGATCAGCGGCTCGAAGTCCGGCTGTTCGCCCCTCGCTCCGTCGAGCAAGGCGGTGAACGCCAGTTCCTGCATCGCTTCGTAACGGGCGAAGGGATCGGTGTCGGTCTGGGCAAGGCGCTCCAGCTCCCCGTCGCGCCGGGAGCCGTGGATCACGACGGGCGCCGAAAAGCCGCGATTGATCGACAGCAAGGGCGCTTCCTTCAGCCCTCGAACTGAACCTCGCGGCTAAGGCCGTCGACCATCACCAATTGCTCGGGCGCAATTTCGGTGCCGCTCTCCTCGCCGATCAGCGCCGTCCTCAGCGGAATCGGCATCGTCTGCTTGCTTGGCTGCCCGGCGTCGGAGCGACGCGCTGGTCGAGCAGGAGTGTGGCCGTTCCTGCGTCAGGGTCGTAGTCCAGACGCGCTCCGATCTGGGCGTGCCGGCCTGGCTGTACCAGATCTTGAACGCGGACAGGTCGACACCGCTCGCATCCTCCAGCGACTTGACGAAGTCGTCGCAGGTCGCCGCCTGACCGTCGTGACGTTCGAAATAAAGGTCGGTGCCGGCCCTGAACTTCTCGGGTCCCAGCACGGTGCGAAACATGCGGATCAGCTCGGCGCCCTTGTTATAGACGGTCGCCGTGTAGAAGTTCGAAATCTCGATGTAGCTGTCGGGACGGACAGGATGGGCAAGCGGCCCGAATCCTCCGGGAACTGCACCATGCGCAGGATCCGCACATCCTCGATGCGCTTGACCGCCGCGCTGCCCATGTCCGCCGAGAAGCCCTGGTCGCGGAAGACGGTGAAGCCTTCCTTGAGGCTCAATTGGAACCAGTCCCGGCACGTGACGCGATCGCCGGACCAGTTGTGGAAATATTCGTGCGCGACCACCCGCGAGATATTGTCGAAGTCGACGTCGGTGGCAGTGTCCGGATCGGCAAGGACGTAGGCCGAATTGAAGATGTTGAGGCCCTTGTTCTCCATCGCGCCCATGTTGAAGTCAGACACGGCGACGATGTTGAACAGGTCCAGATCATATTCTCGGCCGTAGACACGTTCGTCCCAGTCCATGCTTGCCTTGAGGCTGCCCATCGCATGCTGGGTCTTGGGCAGGTCCGCTTCGCGCACCCAGATCGCAAGATCGACCTTGCGCCCCGACATGGTGGTGAAACTGTCGCGGTTGGCCTTGAGGTCGCCCGCAACCAGGGCGAACAAATAGGACGGCTTCGGAAACGGGTCTTCCCATTCTGCCCAGTGGAGCCCGCCATCCAACTTGCCGGTGGCGATCGGGTTGCCGTTGGTCAGCAGGATCGGGAACTTGGCCTCGTCGGCCTCCATCCGCACCCGATACTTGCTGAGCACATCCGGGCGATCCGGGAAAAAGGTAATGCGCCGGAATCCTTCCGCCTCGCACTGCGTGCACAGCATGCCGTTGGAGGCGTAGAGCCCATCAGCTTGCTGTTGGCGGCGGGATTGATCTCGGTTTCGATCGCCACCTCGTGCGCATCGCCATCAAGCGTCACGACCAAGTCGCCGCCGTCCATCTCCCAGGCGTCGGACGTCTGGCCATCGACCCAGACCCCAAGCGGCTTCAGGTCGTCACCGTTGAGACGAAGAAGAGCGCCGCCAGACGCCGCTGGATTGCGCATCACGCTGAGCTTCGACTGGACGCGCGTCCGCTCGATTCCGAGAGTAAAGTTCAGCGCGATTTCCGGCACCAGCCAATCGGGCGGCCGATAATCTTCCCGGCGAATGGTGGCGTGGGTCGGCGAGGGCGGGGCCTCGGGTGCTGTCTCCGCGTCCGGGAGGGTTCGTACATCGGCCATCGCCGCGACTTAGGGCGACGGCCATTGCTAGGCAATGAGGCTAAGTCCCTGTTATAGGCGGTCGGACCTGGACGTAGCACCATCCGCAGCAGGAGCAGCCGATGATTCGATCCGCGTATATCCTCATCCCACTTGCGGCCCTTTCAGCGCTTGCCGCCGCGTGCGCCCAGCAGGACGCCGCGGGCGGTACGGCTTCCGCAGCCTCATCCAGTTCGGGCCGTGACTGCTTCAACGCGCGAAACGTGAGCAGCTTCACGCCTCATGGGACCGATGCGGTCGATATTCAGGTGGGCGTTCGCCGTTATTATCGGCTCACGTTTGCCGGGGCCTGCCAGAACATCAACTGGGTCAATCGCGTTGCACTGGTCTCGCGCAGCGGTAGCTCGTTCATTTGTTCGGGGATGGACGCCGAGCTGATCGTCAAGGACTCGCCGATGGCCCGCAACGTTGCCTGGTGAACTCCGTCACCCGCATCAGCGACGAGGAAGCCAAGACCCTCAAATACTATAAGTGATCAGGCCGCGTCTGGCGGGACCACCACGTTCCGCCCGCGCGTAAGGGCACCCAGCATCCCAGCAAGCGCCAGCACAGCGCCGGCAATGGCGATCGGCGTCCAGCGATAGCCCTCCAGTACGGTCGAAAAGGCCATGGCAATGATCGGGACAAGAACGCTGGAATAAGCGGCCTTCGCCGGCCCGATCTTCCGCACGACCGGATAGTAGAGGCTGAACGTCAGCACTGACGCGGGCAAGGCAAGGTAGAGGACACCGAGCCAATAGCCCGGCCGGTCCTCGAAGACCGGCGGCCCGGCCATGAAGAACGCAATCGCGGCGTCTATGACCGCTCCAGCCGCCATCGACCAGGCTAGCATCGAAAACAGCGGGAAGCGGCGAACCTCCTTTCGCGCCTGGAACACGTTCGCGGCTGAGGCCGAGACCATCCCGAGGAGAGCCAGGCCGATGCCGACTGAAATCTCATCGGCCCTTACCGAATGCTGCTCGAACTCGTGTGCGAACAACAAGACGATGCCCGCAATCGCCACCAGCGAGCTCCAGACGAAGCGTCCGCTCGGCCGATGTCCGAGGAATGCCCAGGCCATCAACGTGCTGGGGATCAGCAGCAGCGCGAAGATGATGGCGACCACTCCCGACGTGATGTGTCGCTCCGCCAGGTAGACGGCGTTGAAGTTGATGCAGAACTGCGCGAACCCGAGGAACAGCGCAGGCAGGATGGCGGCGCGTCCGAGGTTCAGGCTCTCGCCCCTCCATCGCGCAACCATTGCCATCGCCACTGCCGCGATGGTGAACCGATAGGTCACCGACCATTGCGCCGGCACCGTCCCGAGCTGGTCGCGGATGACGATCCAGGTCGATCCCCAGATCGCCGTGAAGATGATGAACGGCAGGCCGACCTCGGCGAAGGTCGATCGCGGTTGGCTCACAGCGCGGCGATGGCCGCGGCGAGTTGCTCGACCGGCTCGCCGCCCTGGTCCCAGCTCGTCACCAGCCGGATTTCGTCCGGCCCCAATCATAGAAATCGAAGCCCTTTGCTCGAAGCGACTCAGCCTCTGCCGGCGTTGCCCGAACGAAGATCTCATTGGCTTCGACGGGGTAGATCAGCCTCTCGCCTGTCGCCTTGGCGATCGTTTGCGCGATCGCATTTGCCGAGCGCGCATTGGCGAGCCACCGGTCGTCTTCCAGCAGTGCCAGGATCTGGGCAGCGAACATGCGGCCCTTGGACGCCAGATGCCCGGCGCGCTTGCGACGAACGGCAATCTCGTCCGCGAGCTCCGGCCGGAAAAGGATCATTGCCTCTGCGTTGAGGCCGCCGTTCTTCACGAACCCGAAGCTCAAGGCATCCACGCCGGCGCGCCACGTCAGGTCGGCCGGCGAGTCGCCGGTGCTGACGACAGCATTGGCAAAGCGAGCGCCGTCCAAGTGGAAGTTGAGGCCGTGTCGCCTGGCGACTTCGCCGAGAGCGCCAACTTCATCCGCCGAATAGACGAGCCCGTATTCCGTCGCGTTGGTGACCGAAAGCGCCTTGGGCTGTACCTGATGCACGTCCTTGCGAACGCGGCCGATCGCCCCATCGACGGATTCGACGGAGAGCTTCGCGCCGGGTCCGTCGACCAGAATCAGCTTGGCCCCATCGGCGAAGAATCCCGGAGCGCCCGCTTCGTCGACTTCGATATGCGCGTCGCGATGGCAGACGATGCCGCCATACCCCGGGCATAGCGCCGCCAGCGCCAAGCAATTCGCCGCCGTACCTGTCAGCACCCAGAAAGCGCGAACCTCGGTCTCGAAAACCTCGGAGAATGCGCGGTCGAGGCTCTGGCTCAGCGCGTCGCCGTCATAGGCCGTGTCCAGCCGGTTCGAGCGCGTGATCGCCTCGATCACAGCCGGGTGCGCGGCCGCCGCATTGTCGGAGAAAAAGCGCATGTCTCAGCCGCATGGCGGCCGCTTCAGCGCGCGTCAATCTGGGGAAATGGTGCTGCCGGTGAGGATTGAACTCACGACCTCAGCCTTACCAAGGATGCGCTCTACCACTGAGCTACGGCAGCACTGACCGGAGGAGCGGGCGCTATGGCCAAGCGACCCGCGCCCGTCAACCCGACTTGCCCGCCTCAACAGCGAACGCGTAGGTGGGCCGCATGTCGGGCAAGGACAAGGAACGCGAGGAACGGCTCGCCGCGGCGCTACGCGAGAACCTGCGGCGCAGGAAAGCGCAGGCGCGAGAATTGAAGCCGGGCGAGCCGAAGCGCGATTAGATCGGCGCGCAGGCCTTTTCGAGCCAGCCGAGGTCGTCCCCGGTCAGCCGCGCCCCGATCTTCTCCAGCACCTGCGCGTGGTAGGTGTTTACCCACTCCACCTCTTTCGCGCTCAACATCTCTTTCTTGATCAGCCGCCGCTCGATCGGGGCGAAGGTCAGCGTCTCGAAGCCGAGGGTCTCCTTTTCCGCGCCCTCGACTGGATGCTCGACGACCAGCACCAAATTTTCGATGCGAATGCCGTACTCGCCGGTCTTGTAGTAGCCGGGCTCGTTCGAAAGAATCATGCCCGCCCTCAGCGGCTCATCGCCGCCGGCCTGGGCGCTTCCCGCGGGCGAAATGCGCTGCGGCCCCTCGTGGACCGAGAGGAAGCTTCCGACGCCGTGGCCAGTGCCATGGGCGTAGTCCAAGCCAGCTTCCCACAGCGGCCGACGCGCGAAGCTGTCGAGCTGAGTCCCCGCGTACCCTTCGGGAAGATGGCGGTGGCAACGGCAATGTGCCCTTGCAGCACTCGCGTGAAGCGGTCGCGCTGCTCGTCGGTCGGCTCGCCGACGACGACAGTACGGGTGATGTCGGTGGTGCCGTCAAGATACTGCCCGCCTGAATCGATCAAGTAGATCGAGTTCATCTCGAGCTTGCGGTTGGTCTTCTCACTCGACCGGTAGTGGACGATCGCCCCGTTTGGGCCGGCGCCGGAAATACTGTCGAACGACAGATCGCGAAGCTCCGGGTCCTCGCGACGCAGCGCTTCCAGATGGTCAGACGCCTTCAGTTCGTCGACTTCGCCCTTCGGTGCTTCGGTCTCGACCCAGCGAAGGAACCGCGAGATCACTGCGCCGTCGCGGTGCTGCGCCGACTTCTGGCCGGCGATCTCGACCGCATTTTTGATCGCCTTGGGAGGATGGTCGGATCGCGGACCGGGATGATCTTCGCGCCGGCCTTGTCGAGCGCCTCGAAGATTGCCGCCACTGCGCGCTCCGGATCGACCGCGACGGTCTGACCCTTCAGCTCGCCAAGCGCCGCCTCGAACGCGTTGCGGTCGTGCAGCCGAACGCCGTTTCCGAGATGCTGCCGGACCTCGGCGCTGATCTTCTCCGGATTGACGAACAGGTCCGCGGTGCCATCGGAACGGACCAGCGCAAACGCCAGCGCCACCGGCGTCCGCGAAACGTCCTGCCCACGCACGTTGAACGCCCAAGCAATCGAATCCAGCGCCGACAGCACAGCCGCATCGGCGCCCTGCTCGGTCAACCAATCTGCGATTTCCTGGCGCTTATCGGCGGAAGAGCGGCCGGTGTATTTCTCGGGCTGCACCGCCAGATGCGCTTTCGACGCCTCAGGCCGATCCGACCAGACCTTGTCGATCGGGTTCTGCTCGACCGCGATCAGCTCCGCGCCGCGCGCCGCCAGCGATTCCGTCGCTTTCTTCACCCAGTCCCGGCTGTGCAGCCAAGGGTCGTAACCAATCCGCGCACCTTGCGGCGCATGGTCCTTCAGCCAATCGGCGACGCTGGTTTCCGGCACTGACTGGTACGACCAGTCCTTGCCGTCGACCTGCTGCCGCACCTGCAGAGTATACCGCCCATCGACGAAGATCGCGGCTTCCTGCGGCAGGACGACTGCCGAACCCGCGGACCCTCGAAACCGGTCAGCCACGCTAGCCGCTGGGCATAGCTGCCGACATATTCGCTCATATGTTCGTCGGTCAGCGGAACGACGAAGCCGTCGAGCTGGTCGGCCGCAAGCTGCTCGCGAAGGGCCTTTAGGCGATCTGCATAGCTGGACATGCCAGCTCACTAAGCCCGTCGGACCATCGCAACAAGCTCCTCTGCCGACCTAATCCAGGTTAGGCTGGGGAACCCCTTCGAAGCTGGACCGATATGTCGTCAGGCCGACACATGCTAGCGTCTGCTGGACTGCCCCGAATGTAGGACAAAGTGAGGAACAGGACGGCACGTTCTCCTGACGGTTCCGTTGGTTCGATTGGGTTCTCAGTGCCGAGGCAAATGAATGCAAGTGCTCAACACGCTTTGGGTTGGCGATCAGCTGGGTAAACTGGAGCAGCTTTGCGTGCTCTCCGGGCTTGCTGCCGGCCACCCGTACCACGTTTACTCCTACGAACCCGACAAGCTGCGCGGCGTGCCGGATGGCGCGGAAGTTCGCGACGCGGCGGAGGTTATGCCGCGTCACCGCCTGCTCGCCTACGCCGAGTGCAATTCCTATGCCCTGGGTGCAAATTTCTGGCGCTACGAAATGCTTCGGCAGGGCGCGGCTATTGGGTCGACCTCGATGTGCTCGTGCTGCGTCCGTTCGATCTCGATCAGCCCTATGTTTTCGGAACCGAGGAGCAGGGGACCGTCAACAATGCGGTGATGCTCGCGCCGCCGGACTCCCCGCTGGTCGAGGATCTCGTCTCGCTTCCCGAGCGGATCGGTTGCCCGCCCTGGTACGGCCCGCGTCGGTCCGCCCAATACTTCCTGCGACGCCTGAAGGAAGGACGCCTGCGCCTCCAGGATTATCCGTGGGGGACGTTTGGGCCGGGCATGCTTGGCTATCTCGTCGGCAAGCACCGGCTGAGCGAGTTCGCGGCGGCGCCGGAGGTCTTCTATCCCTTAAGCTGGAGGGACGTCACCAAGCTCTACGGGCCGGCGGAAGAAGTGGATGCGCTGCTCACGCCGGCAACGCGCGGGATCCACCTCTACAACTCGCAACTCCGCGAGCTCGCCAAGTCGCGGCCTCCGGCCGGGAGCTATATGGCGAGGCAATTCGACAGGTTCGGGCTGAATTGAGGGCAGAAACGCCAGCGGGGCGAGTGGCTACGGCCTGGTCGTGTCCGCGCTCAGGCCGATCATGAGGACCGGGTTCCCGGGCCGCGGCGCGATCCTTCGCAACTTCATCAACGATCCTGCTCACGAAGACTATTGGAGCAAGGCTGGCCTGCGCTGGGTCAAGGGCGACGTCCACGGCTATGACATGCCGTGCGACCTTTCGATCTTCACTGGCCGCATCGCCTTTTTCCTGCGCCGTTGGAACGAGGCGGATACGCAGTCGATCCTGCTGACCCTCCTGAAGCCTGGCGACACCTTCGTGGACATCGGTGCCAACGTCGGAATGGCGACGCTTACCGCTGCGCGCGCCGTCGGGCCTGCGGGCAGGATCGTCGCATACGAACCCAATCCAGAAGTGGCCGCCATCCTCGATGCAGCCGTGCGACGGAACGGGCTTGAAAATGTCGATGTGCGCCAAAGCGCGATCGGCCCGAAAGCGGGCCGGACAAGTTTGTTTGTGCCGGAGGCCAATCACGGAGAAGCGAGCCTGGGAGCAGCCTCAGGATCTACGGCAGGACGATCGTTTGAAATCGCGATCGAGGATGGCAGCAGGCTCGCCGAACTGGACCGCTGCGATTTCATCAAGATCGACGTCGAAGGCTATGAGGCTCACGTTGTCGATGCCATTTCCGAAACGATCGCGACTTTGCGCCCGCTGGTGTCGACTGAAGTGATCGCGCGGCATCTTGAGCGCTGCGGCTCGACCGTCGAGCATCTCGCCAGGTCTTTCGACCGGCTTTCCTACACAGGCTTTCGTTACTTCAATCAGGCTGCGGGCCTGAGGCACTTTCGAGCGAAGCTAGAGCCATTCGAAGTCGGTCGCCTGGACAGCGACACGAACGTCCTTTGGGTGCCGTCGGAGCGGAGTGCCGCAGTCCGCGACACGGAATTCGTCAGAATACGGAGATAAAGTATCGGAACTTTCTCAGCCAAACTGTGTTGCGCATCCGCGCGTTCGGCTCTGTTAGTCCGGTCGCCGGCTCTGTCAGAGCCGAGCGCGCAAACCTGTCTTAACGGTGCGCTTGGTCCTTGAGCATCGCCGCGCGCTTGGCATCGCAATTGCGCATCTCGGCCTTACCCGGCGTGCTGGGGTTCAGAACGTCGAGGATTTGCCCGGCGATTGCGGATAGCCGCGAAACCGGCTTCGCCTGCGCCGCGGCCGGACCGCGAACGACATCAAATTCGTTGGCCGCGGCCGAGGCCACGGACGAAAGATTCCGACTCACAAAACGCTCCCGCTCATTAACTTTGGCTTTAATATCCTATTGCGACGCCTCTGTTAACGAGTCCGTTACGGCGCTGTCCCGTTTTGACGAAATTTTTTTCGAGCTCGGTTCCACTTCCCGTGGCGCACCACCGCGCTAAGAGCCTGGGCATGGACCAAACCGTCGCATCCTTGCCGCCCCAGGCCGAACAACGGCCCTACAGCTACGAGCGCCACGGCGTGACAGTGGAGGATCCGTGGCACTGGCTCCGCGACCAAGGATATCCGCAGGTCACGGACACCGACGTGCTCGCCTATCTCACGGCCGAGAACGACTATTTCGAACAGTGGCGGGAGCAACACCAGGCCCTCCTCGATCAGCTGTTCGAGGAGATGAAGGGGCGAATCAAGGAAGACGAATCCTCGGTCCCGATCCGCGACGGCGACTATTTCTACTGGTGGGCGTTCAGACCGGGCGCGCAATATCGCACGTGGTACCGGAGGCCTGTCGCGGGCGGCGACGATCAGGTCATCTTCGACGAACCCGCGGAGGCGGAAGGCAAGGACTATTTCCGGCTCGGCGCGTTGGAGGTCAGCCCGGACGGCCGGCTTGCCGCAGTCTACGTCGACGACAGCGGCGCGGAGCGCTTCGCCATCCGCATCCGCGACCTCGCGACTGGCGAGGACCTCGAAACCGTCACCGACGTCGGCATCGGTTCCGCCGTCTGGACGAGCGGTTCCGACGGCATTGTCTTCACCGAGGTCAACGAGAACTGGCGCAGCTACCGCGCCCGCTTCCACCGGCTAGGCACGCCAGCCGACCAGGACGTCACGCTCTACGAGGAGACAGAAGAACTCGGCTTCTCGGTCGGCGTCGGCCATTCGCAGGACCGCAGCCTGATCATCATCGCCACCGGCGACAATGCGACCAGCGAAGTCCGGTTCGTCGGCGCGGACGATCCGACGCAGCCACTCACCCTCGTTTCACCGCGCCAGGAGAAGCGCCAGTACGAAATCGATGCTGCGCACGGGAAGCTGTGGATCCTCACCAACGACGAGCATGTGAACTTTCGCCTCGCCGAGGCCGACCTGGCCAACCCTGGGGACTGGACGATCGTCATTCCGGGATCGGACCGCGTCTACCTTCGGCACGTCACATCCTACCGCGACCACCTTGCGATCCAGCAGCGCGTGGACGGCCTCGATCAGCTGATCCTTCGCACCTATTCGGGCGAGGAGCGCCGCATCCCGTTCGAGGAAGCGAGCTACAGCGCGGCATTCCTCGGCAATCCCGAATTCGCTCCGGAGGCGTACCGGCTGGCCTATTCGTCGCTGGTCACGCCCGCCACCATTTACGACTATCACCCTGCCGACGACCGGCTTGAAGTCCGCAAGATCCAGGAGATCCCGTCCGGCTACGATGCCTCGAAATATGGGACCGAGCGGCTGATGGTCACCGGTCGCGACGGCGTGAGGATCCCGGTTTCCGTCGTCTATCCGAAGGGCTTCAGCAAGGACGGCAGCGGCAAGCTCTTCCTCTACGCTTATGGCGCCTACGGCCTCGCTATTCCGCCCGCGTTCAACACCAATCGCATCAGCCTGCTCGATCGCGGCTGGGCCTATGCCATCGCCCACATCCGCGGTGGCGACGACCTCGGCTACCAATGGTTCCTCGACGGCAAGCTCGAGAAGCGTACCAACACCTTCAATGACTTCGTCGATGTCGCCAAGGGCCTGATCGCGGAAGGCTTCACCCACAAGGGAGGGATCGGCATCAACGGCGGCTCGGCCGGCGGCGAGCTGATGGGCGCGGTGGTGAACTCCGACCCTGACCTGTGGGGCGCGGTCGTTGCCGACGTTCCCTTCGTCGACGTGCTCAACACCATGCTCGACGATACGCTGCCGTTGACGCCCGGCGAATGGCCGGAATGGGGCAATCCGATCACCGACAAGGCCGCGTTCGACCTGATCCGCAGCTACTCCCCCTACGACAACGTCCAGCGCCAGGCTCATCCCCGATGCTGATCACCGGCGGCCTCAACGACCCGCGCGTGACCTATTGGGAGCCCGCGAAATGGGCTGCCAAGCTTCGCGCCAGCAAGACCGACGACAATCGCCTGATGCTGAAGATCAACATGGGGCGGGGCACGGCGGCAAGTCCGGCCGCTGGGAGCGCCTGCACGAGATTGCCGAGACTTACGCCTTCGTCCTGACAGAGGTTTGCGAATGAGGCTTGTGCTGGCGCTGCTCGCGCTGGTCCTCCTGCCTGTAACGGCCGCCACGGCGCAGCCGGTCGAAGTCACGGTCCAACGCGACGGCGACGCTTTCCTGGCCGAATTCACTTTGCCACGAGCGGCCCCGGCGTGGGGCTTTTTCCGCTCCTCGCCCGATGCTGGGACCCAGCAATCGTGGCGCCTGCAAAGCTGGCGAGTGCTGACGCCTGGTGTCGCGCTGCAGCGCCGCGGCAGCTTCGACGCCTTCGTCTCCACCAATGCCCGGCCCGTTCCGCTCAAAGTCCGCGTCCGCTTCGATCCGTTCACGGGCGACTTGCTGGCGGACTACGTGCCGGCGCTTCGCCTCGGCGGACGAAGCGTCGCAGTATTCGACGGGCACTTCGCGCTTTTTTCGGTCGGCCGAGCCGATGTGCTGGACCGGCTGAGCTCCAGTGGCGATCCGCGGCTCATGACCGACACCGGCACCGGCGTCCGCTTCCGCGGCGGCAATCTGCGCCTCGCCGGCGATGTCGAAGGATACCGGCGCGGCAACAGCGAAGGCACATACGGCCTCTACGACGTTCCCAAGGCGGTTGTCCGCAACGGCGTCGCGACGGTCCTCGACGGCGACCTGCCGCAATGGATCGCCGACGACCTTGCATCCTATTCGCCGCGCGTCATGCAGTCGCTCACCGCCCGACTGGGCCCGCCCGGGATCACGCAACCGACCATCCTGGCCGCCTGGGAAGGTTCCCAGCGCGACGGCGTCAGCATGAACGGCGGAACACTGAAGGGCCTGATCCTGATGCGCTTCGAAGGCCGCCAGGCGCTCCAGCCGATTCCGGCGCTGGCGGATATGGCCCACTGGTTCATCGCGCACGAAGCGTCGCACTTCTGGCTCGGGCAGAGCATTCACTATGCGTCCCAGCGCGACAGCTGGATCATGGAAGGCGGCGCGGATTTGCTGGCGACCCGCACCGTGCAGAGCCTCAATCCGGCCTTCGACCCGCGGACCAAGCTCAACGAGGGCCTGCGCGATTGCGTGCAGCTCGCGAACCAGCCGATCGCTACGGCGATCGATCGCAACCAGGTTCGTGCAAACTATGCGTGCGGAGTCCTGTTCGCCCTGGTCGCCGAGAAGGTCAGCCGCGGCGACTTCTACGCTTTCGTTCGCAACCTGATCGCCGCCAATCGCGCGGATCGCGAAGTCAGCCTGGACGAATGGCTCACGGCCCTCGCTCGGGCGGGCGGCACCCAGGCCCAGGTCACCACGATCCACGCCATGGTCGAGCGTGGGACACCGCAACCGAAAGCGACCATCGCGAACCTGTTGCGCGGTTCTGCTATTCCCTTCGTCCTCGACCAGAACGGAGTGCCGCAACTGCAATGACGAAACCGGTCTTCGAGCTCGAATTCCTGGCTGCGCCCGAGCACATCGACGAGCTCGGGCACGTCAACAATGCAGTCTGGGTGCAGTGGATCCAGGAGATTGCGGTCTCCCATTGGTATTCGGTTGCTGACCCGCAGCATGACGCCGCCTACTTCTGGGTCGTGGTGCGGCACGAAATCGACTATCTCCGCGCCGCTGTCGAAGGCGATCGCGTGCTTGGCCGGACCTGGGTTGGAGAAGCACCCAAGGGCGCCCGCTTCGACCGCCTGGTCGGGTTCATCGGACCGGACGGCAAGACCTGCGTTCGTGCGCGCACCAGCTGGGCTATCATCGACCGTGCAGCGGGCCGGCCGATCCGGGTTCCGCCAGACGTGATCGCCCCCTTCCTCGACTGATCAGCCGAGCTTTGCGGTCGCCTCCTGCACGGATTCCGACCAGCTACCGCAAGCCAGGACGATAATCCGGAACAAGGGGTAGGCCACGATCAACGCAATGACCGTCGCCAGCGCTGATAGAGTCAGAAGGATCGCAATCACGAGCATTGTTCCGTCCCCTCGGCCGAAGGTTCGGCCACCGAGGGCTATCCAACAGTACGATGACAGCGTCATGTCGCGCACGCGACCGTTCCGATGCTGTTGAGCGCTTCCTGCAGGGCCTTCTGATCGGCGTCGGTCACCGGTGCGCCGCTGACGTCGGTCACGTTGGTCTCGCCATTGGATTGCGTGTCATCGGGACCGGCGACATCGTAGGCGAGCCACAGGATACCGGCGGCCCACAGCAACGCCATCCAGCGGCTCCTGAAGATCGTGCTGCCTCGCATCGGTACCATGCGCAAAGTATCGCGCAGCGCCGGTTAAGGACGAATTGCGCGCGCCTTCACTTTTTCCGGCCTCGTCCCGCCGAATTGCCTCTTTCCACGGCGATGCATCCGTTGCTTGGCTCCGTTCGTTGACGGAGCGATTCGCGGGAAGACCAATTGGCGAGGCGCAGAGACAATCTCGTACCCGATGAGCCGCAGGACTCGCGGCGATGGACGCGTTTTGCCGACTACTGGCCGAACGCCGACGACCATATTCGCGAAGCCGCAGCCACGGCTCCCGGCAAGCTTGCGGCCTACGGGTCTCGACCCCGTCATGACGCGCCAAGGCCGAAGCGACGCGGTTTCCTCATCCCGATCCTCGCTGTCCTGGTCGCGATTGGAATCAGCCTGTGGGCAAGCGGGTGGCTCCAAGGCGGCATCGGCCGCCCGTCCGAAGCCTCTTCAAGGAGCCGTGGTCTTGTCTTCGGCTCCTGCGGCGAAGGCGGAGTGACCAATTGTGTCGTCAGCGGCGACACCTTTTACCTCGGAGGCAAGACGGTCCGGATTGCCGGGATCGAAGCGCCTCAGGTCTACGGCGCGACTTGCCCGAAGGAAGCGGAGCTAGGTCGCGCGTCCGCCAGGAGGCTGCAGGCCCTGCTGAACTCCGGTGAGATCGAAATGACGAAGGTCGCCCCGGACCTCGATCGCTACGGCCTGCTGCTGAGGACCGTCTCGATCAATGGCAGGGAAGTCGGCCGGGAGATGGTCGAAGCCGGGTTCGCGCGGAACATCGGGGACATGACCCGCAGCTGGTGCTGACCGCCCTTAGTATGTGACGGGGACGTAGAACTGGCCGCGGCTGTCGTAATGCTTGCCGTCAATCGTCAGCATCCAGTCGCCCCACGGGTCTTTCGGTCCGATCGAAAGCTTCGATCCGCAAACCGGCTTCTCGAAGAAGCTGTACCAGGATCCCGCGTTCGAACGCTCGTAGACGTCGATGGCCTTGCCGCCCGGACACGATGTCGAGGGCGCGACTACGACGAACTGACGGTTCGGGCCATCGTAGATCTGCATCCGGCCAAAGCAGGCCTTGGGGTTCTGTCCATGTTTGAGGTCGTTGTCCTTCGCGACTTTGCGGCCTTCGGTCACGACCGCGCCCGCACAGGCAATCGCAATCACTTGCCCGCGTGGGGTCGGCGCGGCGATAGCGGTCGACGGCGGGAGCACTGCAAGGCTGAGGAGTGTCAGGCAGGCTGTCTTGCGCATCACGGACTCCCTGTTTCCGATCACTGACGTTAGGCTGGCTTTCCATCTGGGGAAAGGCGGCGAATGTCGAACCTCAAGCGCAAGAAATACGAGAAGCTGCTGGAGCCCATGCAGGAAGAGCTGGTCGGCATGGCGCATTGGGTCGCGGCGACCGGCCAGCGCGTCGTGGTCCTGTTCGAAGGCCGCGATACCGCCGGGAAGGGGGTGCGATCCAGGCGGTCGCTGGCCAGCTCAATCCCCGTCAATGTCATGTCGTCGCTTTGGCCAAGCCGAGCGAGGAAGAACGCAGCCAGTGGTACTTCCAGCGCTACGTCGCCCATCTGCCCTGTGCCGGGCAGATCACTCTCTTCGACCGCAGCTGGTACAACCGAGCAGGGGTCGAGAAAGTCATGGGCTTTGCGACCGAGGAGCAGGTCGCGGCCTTTCTGAAAGCCGTCCCGCAATTCGAGCGGATGCTCGTCGCCGACGGCATCCTGTTCTTCAAATATTGGCTGACTTGCGATCAGGAGAAGCAGGAAGAACGCTTCGCGGAACGGGTCGAGGATCCGCTGAAGCGCTGGAAGCTCTCGCCGATCGACCAGGCTGCGCGGGAGAAATATGACGACTACACGCGGGCGCGGGAGGCGATGCTGAAGGCGACCCACACGAAAGAGGCGCCGTGGACCCTGGTCGATTTCAACGACCAGCGTCGCGGCCGGCTGACTCTCGTCCGCGACCTTCTCGATCGCCTGCCGGACACCAAGTGCGAGGATGCCAAGCTCGATTGGCCGGCGCTCGGGCACAAGCCGGCGAAGGAGACGTTTGGCGTCCTGAAGCCGATTCCCAACACTCCGGTCGCCTGATGCGATTTCGGCGGCGTTCGCAGGCGCCGCGCTTCTGGCCCCGCAAACGCCAAAGCCGGCTTGGGCGAATAGCTTTCGTCGCCCGGCCGTTCGGGCTGGCAGCTGTGCTCGCCGTGATCTGGGCGGGTGCCGACCCAATGCTGATCGACCCGCCGGGCTTCCTGTCGAGTGAGCCGGAGCGCGTCTCGGAGACTTTCTCGCGGTGCGGGCCCGGGCGTTCGCACGCCTGCGTGATCGATGGCGACACCTTCAAGCTTGGCCAGCGCAAGGTCCGGATCATCGGCATCGACGCGCCTGAAACGCATGAACCGAACTGCCCGGAAGAAGCGCGGCTTGGCGAACAGGCGACGGCAAAGCTCCGGCAACTGCTCAACCAGGGTCCGTTCGAGATGATCGCGCCGGTCTACGGCAAGCAGGACCGCTATGGCCGCGATCTCCGTACGATCCGGCGGACCTTGCCCAACGGGACCGAGCAGTCCATCGCCGACGACATGCGCGAAAGCGGCCTCGCGCATCGCTACCTCGGAGGGATCAAGCCGGGCTGGTGCTAAGATGTGCCGACCCGGAAGAATGCACTCCAGGTGCAACTTCTGTTCATCTTCCCTCCGGCATTGCCCGGCGGGGCATCGTTGAAGCAGGATGGCGTTATGTTGAGTGCCCTGCCGATATTCCTCGCCGCGGCTGCAGCCCAGCCCGCAGCGGAGCAGGCGACCGAGGCCGCGGCCGCGCAGTACGGGCCGGCGCTCCCTGCCGTGCCCAAGCCGAAGGTCGTGCCTGCGGCGGCGGCAGTCGATCCATGCAAGCCGGTCGAGACCAAGGACGTCAAGGGCGATACGCAGGAAATCGTCGTCTGCGCGCCGCGGGTGGAAGGCTATCGCATCGACCCCGACGTGCTGGAAGCGCAGCGCATCAAGAAGAATCTGGTGAAGCGCCGGCGGCCCGAGCGGCTGGTGGACACGTCGTGCCAAGCGGTAGGGCCCATGGGCTGTCGGAACGGGGCCGGGATCAACCTGCTCGCGGCGGCTGTCACGGCAGCGACGATGATCGAAAAGGCGGTGAAAGGCGAGAACGTCGGCGAGATGTTCATCACCGATCCGCAGCCGGACGAGTATCAGCTCTACAAGGAAGCCAAGGCCGCCCGCGAGGCAAAGGAGGCCGAGCAGGCCGCGGCGCTGAAGGCCAAGGCGGCGGCACAGGCGGCCGCCACAGCGGCTCCAGCTCCGTCGGCCCAATAGAAGCTAACTTCGCGGTAAGCATCGCGGGTTAGACTGCGGTGCATGACCGGATCGATCATCATCCGTTACGTAAATCCGTGGAAGTTCCGGCGCGATCAGAACGCGCAGCGGCTGACGGCGATTCGCGGCCGCGACGGGGACAATTGCCGGCGCTGCAAGCGGCCGATGCAGTTCGACCTTCCGACCGGCCACGACATGCTGCCCAGGGTGGAAATGATCGTTCCGGTGTCGGCGGGCGGCAGCGAGGAGCTCGACAACCTCTGCCTGACTCACGTCCGCTGCAACGCGAAGCACGGCTGCGACACCGCCGAGGTCAAGGAGCGCGCCCGGATCAAGAACGAATCCGACCTGTTCGCCAAGTCGAAGCAGAAGAGGCGGCGGCGCGCCTAGCCGCGGCGAATCGGTTCGCAGGCGACTCCGTCGCCGTCGCCATCCATCTCGACTCGATAACCTGGATCGCCGGCGTAGAGCGGGGCCTTGCCGAGCGCGCGCACCTCGTTGCAACCGGCGTAGAACACGCTCCTCTCGGCCGCATGGCGCTCCTGCGCGGCGGAGGCGGATTCGCCGGCCGACCAGGCGCTGTCGGCAACGTCCTGCTCTTCGGTCTGCGGGACCTGGACGAGCGCGGGCGACTTGGCCGTCTGGCGCACCTTGGCGTCCGCGGACGGCTTGGGACCGTAGGTCGGCGCGCTGGTCAGCAGTGAGGGGCCGACGAAGCCCGCCAGTCCGCCAATTACGATCGCGCCGATGAGAAGACCTCTCATTTCCATGCGACGATGATCGCACGGGCGGGTTTCGAAGGCGTAAAGGCTACTTCACGGGATCCGCGCTGGCGAGGACGGCGAGGGTCTGGCCGGTGGTGGTCGGCAGCACCTTGGCCTCGGTGACCAGCGCGGTCGTCCCCGGAACGATCGCAGCGCGCAGCGCCTGCTGGAACGGCGCGGGCATATGGACTTGAGACAGAATGGTGATGTCGGCGGGCTTGCCCTGATCGCCGTCGTGGCCGGGCACGGCGACGTACATCCAGCGCAGCCCGCCGGGCGCGGCGGCGGCCGTCAGGACGTGGGTCTGGAAGTCGGCGTTCGGCACCGTGATCCGCGCACGCCCGATCTCGACTCCGTTGCGAAGAACGATAGCGCGCTGGTCGCTCTTGGAGACGATGATGGTCAGCGGCCCGCTCGGTGACGCCTGCGGAGTCCAGCGATAGTCCTCGCCCGAGGCCAGCGGCGTATTGTTGCCGAGGCCCGCGGAGTCCGGCTCGAGCACGCCAGGCGACGGCGCGACGACGGGCTGTCCGTAGTTGTTGGCGATGATCACCGTTCCGCCCATGTGGGTGATCCCGAACAGCAGCTTCGAGAATTCCAGCGGCAAGTGCACGCAGCCGTGGCTTTCGGGATAGCCCGGGAGGCCGCCGGCGTGGAGCGCGACGCCCTGCCACGTGAGCCGCTCCTGATAGGGCATCGGCGCGTCGTTATACTTGCTCGAATGGTGGTTCGGATCCTTCTGCAGGATCGTGAACACGCCGGTCGGAGTTTCGTAGCCGGGCTTGCCGGAGGAGACGGTGGAGACCGCGATGCGGACGCCGTTGCGGTAGACGGTGGCGATCTGCGCGGCGAGGTCGACGTAGACCAGGACCGGACCGTCGGGAGCGACTTCCGGAGCCCAGACCCACTGGCCGGGCTTCAGGTCCTGGGCCAGCCGGGCGAGCTCGATCGGCGAAGTCACCGTCGATCCCTGCGCGAAGGCCGGCGAGGCGGCGACGGAGGCGAGGGCAAGCGAAGCGGCGGCGATGCGAAGGGCGAACGGCAGGCGCGGATGGATCATGGTCAGACGCTCCACTTGGCGGAGTTCGGAGCGCAACGCCTAACATATGATAATGACCTGCTAAAGCATGCCATTGCGCATCAGCGCTAACCCAATGCTAACCACGCGGCTGTAGCATCCGGCGCATGGCCAGTCCGCTCAAGCCCGGGAAGCAGTCCGTCGATCTTGCGGCGCCCGTGCGCGTATCCAAGATCCGTCGCGACCCGCCACCGCCGGTCAAGAAAACCGTCGTCCGCGACCCCGACGAGCGAGAAACACGAACGGTGGTGTTCGGCGTGGTCGCCTTCGCGGTCGCGATCTTCATCGTCACCCTGGGCTTCAGCGCCTATTCGGGCTGGTCGCCGGGCGATGTGACGGTCAACGGCACGCTTGATTGAGTTGTCGGCGGCCGCGCTGCCGCCTCGCGAAAGTTGACGATGTTGGATTTCCCTTGAGGGGAAGTTGACCAAGTTGACCGTGTTGCATGCTTTTCGCGAAGCATGGAAGTTCGCCAAGTTGACCCCTCTACGCGCATGTGCGGGCATCCGCGTGCACGTGTGGAATGGCGTTGAGAGAGACAGGCCTTCAAAGGTTTGCGGATGCATCCGCACGATAGGACACAAGTAGGGGCCTGTAGGACAGCAAAATCACGAACCGGCGGGTATGGGACAGTTGCGTTGGGGCTGGCGCGCATTACGCTCAGGTAAGCTCGGGGAGGATATTGCCGTGCGCCAACTCGCCGTCCGCTTGTTAATCGGACTCGCGCTCGTCTCGATCTGTCTTGAAGGGCCGGCGCCCGGTCAAGCCGCGGCGCCATCGGCTCCCGTCGTCTGGAACGCGGATTTCGAAGATAACCACTGCACGATCACAACCGGCAGCATTCATACGCTTGGCCTTTCGCTTTGGATGACTCCGGGCGATTTCGAGCCCGAGCTTTATGTCGTCGGTCCTCCCGATAGGGTCCCGAGATTGGAAGGCTCCATCCGTGTGGAAGCCGGTTCGGGCGGCCAAAGTTTCGATGCGATTTCATCCGTAGAAACGCGAGGCGGCGCGCGCGTCCTGCACATCGTTCAACTTCCGTACGAGTTCACGGCAGCATTCGCTTCTTCGAGCGAAATTCGCTTGAAGTTGCCCGGTCGAAGTCTGGTCGTCCCATAAAGGAGCAGGGAAGGCAGTGGTCGCCCTTCGAAAGTGCGTTGACGAGATGCTTCCCGGCTGGGGCATCGATCCCAAGACTTTCGCAGCATTACAGAAGCCTCCCACGGAGATCAGGGGAAATACTGGATTAGCGGCGAAGATTACCCTGCGGACGCGCAAAGGGCGGATTGGTCTGGCTATTTAGTCGTCAGATTGGACGTAGAGCGCGAGATCCGCTATCTCGACAAGCTCATCGACGAGCTCGCCAAGGGAAAGGCGATGGGTGCGATCCTCCGAGCGTAGGTGAGCGAATTCGCAGAATTCGGGAGCCAACGCGAAGAGCTGGAGAGCGGCCGGCGGGTCGGCAAAGCCGAACCTGTTCGACGTCACGAATTTACTTCGGGACGGCTTCTTCCAACCAATCAGGCAATTCGAACCAGCCTGTCGGCGACATGCGTGAGGCGGTACAGGAAGCCCTGCCACCCCGCACGCCTGGCTGTAGCGCTTAGCGGATTCCGGGCGTCGAAGATCGATGCATCCTGAAGGTCGGCGGAGAGGTAGTAGATTGCCTTTCGCTTGTCCGTCTTTCCCACCGCAACAATGAACAGGGGAAAGTAAATTCCGGAATCCATGCGCTCCTTTTGGGGCGCCCAAGCTGCTCCTAGGATTGTGTCCGGCTTCCGATCGACATCATCGACCCGTGTGGCCTTCACCTGAGCGAGATAGCCGCAGAAGTCGCAGATTAAGTCGGCGCAACGGAAGTTTGTTGGAAGGCGCTTGAGTGTTTTCGTGCGCTTGCATTGGGGGCAATCGCAGGTTGCGGCGACGAGCTTTTCGCCTAGCTCGCCGAGGTCTTGCTTGTCGGTCGCCACCCGAATCTCCCGCTTTTCCAGCGGTAGATCTGAAAAGGCTTCGTTCCACAAGAACGGTCGGCTAGCAATTTCATGTGGGACGGGGACCGCAAGACCGACAAGGTGAGTGGCTTAGCCCGGACGCTTATGACGCACTCAGCCCGAAGGAAAAGCGCGACCTTTGGGCACGTCGGCAGATCGAGCGAAAGTATGGTCGCCGTAGGCAATCGCATAGCAGGCGTCGGAATAATCCTCTGGCCGAGACGTTGGTTGGCTTCGCCATTTTCGGCGCGTTGATCGCCGGGGTGTTCGCTTGGCAGTCGAAGCCCATGTCGTGGTTCAGTTCTCCCGCGCTGACTGCCAGCGGGAGAAAGCCGTCACGGCAAACTTTCGGCTTTGTCACATCGGCGGCGGGACGAATTGTGTCGTGGATGGCGACACGATCTGGCTGGAGGGGCAGAACATCCGGATTGCCGACATCGATGCGCCGGAAACGCATGAGTTCGATTGTCAGGAAGAGAAAGCCCTTGGCGACCGAGCGACGCTAAGGCTGCAAGAGGTGGTGAGCCACCACACAAGTACCCCAGAAATGATGGCCACGAGCAAAGCCGTAGCTGTCGTGACTGAGAACTTTCGCCAATCCATAGGGCCCCGTAAATTCATCGCACCTTATGGCGCGATAAGTTCCGGGGCAATTAGTCAGGTCGCGCTTCCGTCGCCGCAGCAACTACAGCAAGTGCGTGCGCCTTTATTCATCCTAGGCCGTGATGAGAAACTAGGGGCACCAAGCACTAGTCACTCCGCCGCCACTCCAGCCTTTTCGAACATGTCGCCAGTCTCAGCACTGTCAGCCGCCGCCTCAGCCGCCTCGCCGCCTGACCCATCGTTCGCGGCCGCCTTCGCCTTCTGCCGGCGATCGAAATTGTCCCACACCTCGCCCCAGTTCCCACGCGTCGCCGCCTTCGAATATTCCGTCGCGCGGGTTTCGAAGAAGTTGGCGTGCTCGACGCCGTTCAGCAGCGGCGCGAGCCACGGCAGCGGGTGGTCGTCGACCATGTAGATCGGCGCGAAGCCGAGCTGCCCCAGCCGCCAGTCGGCGATGTAGCGGATGTACTTCTTGATCTGCTTGGGCGTCATGCCCTCCACCGGGCCCATCTCGAACGCCAGGTCGATGAACGCATCTTCCAGCCGAACCGTCTTCTGGCAGGCGTCGATGATCTCTTCCTTCACCGACTTGGTCAGGCAGTTCCGTTCCTTGGTGAAGGCGTGGAACAAACGGATGATGCCTTCGCAGTGAAGGCTCTCGTCGCGGACCGACCAGCTGACGATCTGGCCCATGCCCTTCATCTTGTTGAAGCGCGGGAAGTTCATCAGCATCGCGAAGCTGGCGAACAGCTGCAGCCCCTCGGTGAAGCCGCCGAACATCGCCAGCGTCTTGGCAATGTCCTCGTCGGTGTCGACGCCGAAGTGCTGCAGGTAATCGTGCTTGTCCTTCATCTCCTTGTACTGGAGGAAGGCGCTGTACTCGCTCTCCGGCATGCCGATGGTGTCGAGCAGGTGCGAGTAGGCCGCGATGTGCACCGTCTCCATGTTGGAGAAAGCGGTCAGCATCATCTTGATCTCGGTCGGCTTGAACACGCGGCCATACTTGTCGTGGTAGCAGTCCTGCACCTCGACGTCGGCCTGCGTGAAGAAGCGGAAGATCTGCGTGAGCAGGTTGCGCTCATGCTCGGTGAGCTTCTGCGCCCAGTCGCGACAATCCTCGCCGAGCGGCACTTCCTCCGGCATCCAGTGGATCTGCTGCTGACGCTTCCAATATTCGAACGCCCAGGGGTATTCGAACGGCTTGTACGCTTTGTTGGACTGCAGCAGGGCATCAGTTGGCTCCTTGGGAAAGTGGTGCGCGACCGGCGATCGCGAAGGCGGTGAGCATCAGTCCGAATGCGGCCGCCATCATTCCGGCGATCAGCATTGCGGTGCTCCGAGGGTTCTGGCCGACGCCGCCGCGGACGGCGACGGTCATCGTGGCCACGCCCGCCAATATGGCGATCGGGCCGAGGATCATGAAGAGGGCGAGGGCGCTCATCAGCCGATGTCCTCGACGCGCTTGGCCTTGACGTCGATGACGTTGCGGTCGCGGTAGACGACCTGGCCCTTGCGGGCGCCGACGCCGAACACGACGATGCCGAGGAAATAGCCGAAGTCGTACCAGCCGCCGTTGTTGGGGACGGCGTAGATCGCGACCTTGCTGAAGAAGAGCGAGAATACCCAGGCGACCGGGAAGATGAAGCCATGCCACAGGCCCAGCAGGAAGCCGGGCGAGCCGGATGCGACGGCGGCGCTGTCCTGCGTCGCGGCGCAGGCGGATAGGGCTAGGGCGGCCGCGGCGGCTGCGGCAAATCGAGGCCGGAACGCGCGCGACACCCCGCCGCGCGGGCTCCGGCCTCTTTCCCCACCCGGGGACTGGTGAACTTATGCGCGGTCACTGACCAAGCTCCGCCGGTGACGGCTGGTAGTTGAGCAGGCCGAGGCCGTGGATCACGAGCAGCAGCGCGATAACGAACAGGATCACCGCGCCCTGGCTGCCGTACTGGTCGCCGCCGCGCGGCCGCCGGTACATCCAGACTCCGCCCGCGAAGATCGCGGCCGCGGCGGCAAGCTCGACGATCTGCGCGGTGGTCATCGCTTGAGCAACTCCCCAACGCCCGCCTTCTGCGCATACTGCAGCAGCTCGGCGCTGAAATAGACGGTGGCAAGGAAGCCGATCAGGTCGAGCAGGAGGAGCCCGCCGACGACGGAGCCGGCGACCGTGGCGACCTTGCGCGTCCGCGGCGAGATTACTGGCAGGCGAGACATTCGTCATAGTCCGTGGTCGTGGTGACCTGGATTTCGCGAAGCTCGGGCGTGTTGTCCGCCTCGACCCCGCCGGCGAAACCGGCGCGCTGCACCGACTTTGAGCGGAGGTAATAAAGCGACTTGATACCCAGCTCCCACGCGCGGAAGTGGAGCATCAAGAGGTCCCACTTGTCGACGTCGGCCGGGATGAACAGGTTCAGCGACTGCGCCTGGTCGATGAACGGCGTGCGGTCGCCCGCAAGCTCCAGCAGCCAGCGCTGGTCGATCTCGAAGCTGGTCTTGAACACGTCCTTTTCTTCCTGGGTCAGGAAGTCGAGGTGCTGCACGGAACCGCCCTGCTCGAGGATCGAGTTCCACACCTTGTCGGTGTCCTTGGCCTTGTCCTTGAGCAGCTTCTCGAGGTGCGGATTGCGGATCGAGAAGGAGCCCGACAGCGTCTTGTGCGTGTAGACGTTGGCCGGGATCGGCTCGATGCAGGCCGAGGTGCCGCCGCAGATGATCGAGATCGACGCGGTCGGCGCGATCGCCATCTTGCAGCTGAAGCGCTCCATCACGCCCATGTCGGCGGCGTCCGGGCACGGCCCGCGCTCCTTGGCGAGCATCATCGAGGCTTCGTCGACCTGCGCACGGATGTGCTTGAAGATCTTCATGTTCCACGACTTCGCCATCGCGCCCTCGAACGGGATCGAGCGGGCCTGGAGGAAGGAGTGGAAGCCCATGACGCCGAGGCCGACCGAGCGCTCGCGATCGGCGCTGTACTTGGCGCGCGCCATCTCGTCCGGCGCGCGGGCGATGTAGTCGGAAAGGACGTTGTCGAGGAAGCGCATGACGTCCTCGATGAAGGTCTTGTCGCCCTTCCACTCGTCCCACGTCTCGAGGTTCAGCGAGCTGAGGCAGCAGACGGCGGTGCGGTCGACGCCGAGGTGGTCCTTGCCGGTCGGAAGCGTAATTTCCGAGCAGAGGTTCGAGGTCGACACCTTGAGGCCGAGATCGCGGTGATGCTTCGGCATCGTCTTGTTCACGGCGTCGATGAAGATGATGTACGGTTCGCCCGTCGCGAGGCGGGTCTCGACCAGCTTCTGGAACAACGTGCGGGCATCGACCTTGCCGCGAACGCTGCCGTCCTTGGGGACTTCAGCTCGAACCCGGCGCCGTCGCGGACCGCTTCCATGAACTCGTCGGTGACGAGCACGCCGTGGTGCAGGTTCAGCGCCTTGCGGTTGAAGTCGCCCGACGGCTTCCGGATTTCGAGGAATTCCTCGATCTCCGGGTGGTTGATGTCGAGGTAGCAGGCAGCCGAACCGCGGCGGAGCGAGCCCTGCGAAATGGCGAGCGTCAGGCTGTCCATCACTCGGACGAACGGAATGATGCCGCTGGTCTTGCCGTTGAGGCCGACCGGCTCGCCGATGCCGCGGACGCTGCCCCAATAGGTGCCGATGCCGCCGCCGCGCGAGGCGAGCCAGACGTTTTCGTTCCAGGTGCCAACGATGCCGTCGAGGCTGTCGGACACACTGTTGAGGTAGCAGCTGATCGGGAGGCCGCGGCCAGTGCCGCCATTCGAGAGAACAGGCGTAGCCGGCATGAACCACAGCTTCGAGATGTAGTCGTAGATGCGCTGGGCGTGCTCGGCATCGTCCGCGTAGGCTGCAGCGACGCGGGCGAAGAGGTCCTGATTGGTCTCGCCGGGGAGCAGATAACGGTCCTTCAGCGTCTCCTTGCCGAATTCCGTCAGCAAGGCATCGCGCGACTCATCGGTGGTCACGTCAAACGCCCGGGCGTCGACCGTCTTGCTGGTGCGGACCGCGGTTGCGGTGTCGTCGCTCGGTACTTCTGAGCCGGTTGAAAAATCCATCACGCTTCCCCGTCCGCTGCCGACCTCCGAAGAGATCCTTTGTTCACCAATTGTTCGACTCGGAGCCATGCCGGCGACCCTAGCCGTTTTCGGCGCGTCGCGGGCATTTTCACCACCGTCCCCTGTGGAAATCGGGGACGATTCGGGTCGGCCGCTGGAATAGCATATTCCAGCGTCAGACACCAGTAATTGGGTGTACCCCCCTAATCGCTACAACCTATAGTGCCTCAACTGGCGTGGGACGCAAGCGGATAAATCGCAAGTGAACCAAATATCCTGTGGATGAGTCTTCGCCGCAACGATCGTCCCAAATTGAATCACTGGCGGCCCCGGTTCTGCGTCCGGACTTCGCGCGTCAGAAGGGGAAAAAGATGGGGATGGCGACGATTGCGGCGGTCCAGGTGATCAGGTTCAAGGGGAGGCCGACCTTCACGAAATCGAGAAAGTTGTAGCCCCCCATTTGATAGACAAGGACGTTGGTCTGATAGCCGAAAGGTGTCGCGAAGGCGGCGCTCCCCGCGATCATGACCGCGACCAGAAATGGACGCGGACTGACGTGCAGCGCCTCGGCCATGGACACTGCCACTGGGGTGAACAGGACGGCGACGGTGGCATTCGACAACAGTTCGGTGGCGAACAGAGTTGCCCCGTAAATGACGATGAGGGCTAGCAGGGGCTGAGCTGCTCGAGGTTGCCCACCAGCAAGGCTGTGGCGGAATCCGCAACGCCCGAGACCCGAAGCGCAATCCCGAGAACCAGCATCCCGGCGATCAGCATCAGGACATCCGGGCGCAGTCCGCTATAGGCCTCGTCGGCCGTGATCACCCGAATGAGGATCAGCAAAACTGCCCCGGCGAACGCACAGGCCGCAATCGGGCAAAGTTGAGTGCCGAAAGCACGATCACCGAGATGAAAACGGTCAACGACGCAAAAGCCTTCAAGAGACGCAACGGTCGTTCCGATGCGAATGCGGTTGCCGTGCCGACCTGACCCCCCATGAGGCCAAGACTCGTCGATTCCGTCGATTCCAGCGCCACGGGTTCGCCGTTGCGCCCGTTGCCCCGAATCAGCCTGCCGCTGAAGAACATCAGGTAGATCCCGCCCGAGATGGCCACCACGAGACCGACAGGGGTGATTTCGAATATGCCGAACTTGGGCTGCCCGGCGACGCCGGCCATGTCGTTCACAAGCAGGTTGGTCGACGTTCCGATGAGCGTGCAGCAGCCCCCAAGCACCGCTGCGTAGGACAACGGCATGAGGAAGACTTTGGGAGACAGCCCAAGCGATCTTGCCGCATCGCGGATTACCGGCGCGCCGAGTACGACGATTGGTGTGTTGTTGAGGAAGGATGAGGCTACTCCGCAAGAGCAATGACGATCCACAGGCCCGCTTTGCCGATCCGGCGGCACAAGCTGGCGAGCCCTCTGATCGAAGCATCCAGCAACCCCGACAGTTCCATCGCGTAGGCAATCACGAAGAGCGACGCGAGCGCGATGATCGCCGGGCTGGCGAAGGCACTCTGCACCTGGATCGGCCGGACCACGCCGGTCAGCAGCAAGATGGCGGCTCCCGTCAACGCAACGACGTCTGATCGAAGCTTGTCCCAAATCATGGCGAGAACGACCGCGGCCAGGACGACGAGGGTGATGGCTTGGGGATTGAGACCGTGCATTTGGCACGACAACCCTCTCGGAATGGCAGTGGTTCAGATTTGGGTCTCGACCCCGCGGCATCAACTGTTTGACGCCGATTGTTTCAGGCGTATCGGCGTCGGGTGCGCAAACGAGTGGGTTTCGGCGGCGCCGTTTTCGGCGCGGCCATTGCTGTGCTGTGGTATCAGCAGGTTCCGGCCAGGCCGACTTCGAACGACCTGACGGCGGTGCGGCAGCTATTGCCCGAACACGTGCCGTTAGAGCGAACATTCGATGAGCAGGTCGCGTTCATCCTCCGCGTGCAGAATCGCGTGCTTGCAGCGTCGCCGGAGGAACGCGGCATTCCGCTCGGCCGCTCGCGGGAGATCGTGGACCTCTTGCGCGCCGGTCACGGTGCGTGCTTCGATCGCAGCCGCGCGATCGAGACGGCGCTGAAGGCCAACGGCTTCCGGACCCGCCATGCGTCCATGTACAGCACGGCGAAATCCGGATCCGCACTACGCTCGCTGCTGACCCCGGACACGACATCCCATGCGCTGACCGAAGTCGAGACCAGCCGCGGCTGGATGATCGTGGATTCGAAGACCCATTGGGCGGGGCTGACTGCCGATGGCAGGCCCGTCGATCTGGAAGCGGTCCGCGCCAATCCCAAGCTGCGGTGGAGCAGCGCAGTCAAAGATCCGCTGCCGGAGATTTACGGCGGTCCGCTCACCTGGGTTTACGGCCTCTACAGCCGCCACGGGCGCTTCTATCCTCCCTACGATCCGGTGCCTGACGTGAACTGGGGCGAACTTGCGCAGAATTTGAACATATAAAGATTTCCTTATATGTCGGTTTCATGGATGTGGAGCATGCCCGCTGGGAGGAGCTCACGGCGGCCGAGGACCGGGCGCTGGCGATGCTCGACGCGATTGAGCGCGAGGGCTGATCGCTCCGGGCCGCAGCGAGATCGAGGTCAACCGCGCTATCGCCGAACTGGCCGAACGCGAATTCGGAATCACCCGCAACTGGCACAAGAGGATCGTGCGGGCGGGTGCGAACACAATCTGCGTCTTCAGCGACAATCCGGCCGACCGCGTCATCGAGGCCGACGACATCGTCTACCTCGACCTCGGTCCCGTGTTCGAGGATTGGGAGGCGGACGTCGGCCGCAGCTATGCGGTTGGCGACGATCCTGCGCGGCACGCCTTGGTTGCGGCGCTGCCAGAGGTTTTCGAGCAAGTGCGCGCCCATGCGCTGGCGGATCCGGATATTACCGGCGCAGCGCTTTACGACTTCGCGGTCTTGGCGTCGGAAGAGCGGGGCTACATCTTCGGGGCTCCATTGCCGGCCATATCGTCGGCGAGTTTCCGCACGCGCATCTGCCGGATACGAAGGACAGCCAGCGCATTGCCCCAGCGAACGGCGGGCGATTGAGCGACTGCGACGGGCTTGGCCGCAAGCGGTTCTGGATCATCGAGGTCCATCTGCTGGCGCCGGACCGATCCTATGGCGGCTTTTATGAAAGGCTGCTGCGGCCCGTCTGATTGCCGGGCGCAAAAAGACTATGGGCGGCCCGGACACGATCCGAGCCGCCCACGTCTGGTCCAGCCGGAAAATGTCGAAAGCAACCGGACTAACTTATGTTAGGTCAAGATGACTTAACATCCGGTTACCTTTGATTTTCAATTCTTTCAGCCACTTCGCGCCGGTCTCGATTCAAGCCGGGAAGACGGTCAGCCAGTCCATTCTCATGCTTGCGATCGTCCAGCCTCGCCCGGGCCCTTCGTCCAGCCCGCGGACGAGGGGGCGAGGCCTGCGTCCCTGTCATAGGCAAACTCGCGGTCAGCGTCGTCGTGATGAACGATCAGGCCGAACCTCGGTCCCGGACCGCTGGTGACCCATTCCAGCATGGCGAAGTCGCCGTCGGAATTACCGAAGGCGGCAATGGGCCGCCGTCCGGTATGAGCATTGATCGCGACCGGCTTGCCTTCCTTATCGTTGTAGAAATGGAGGCTTGCCTCGCGCATCAGTGCCGGTTCGCCGTCCTTCACGACGTAGCGCGTGACGTTGCTGCTCCCGATGACCTGCTCCGGAGGAACGCCGTAAAGCTCCTCGCTGAACGTGCGCATGAACTCGATGCCGCCGCCCGAGACGATGAAGATCTTGAACCCGTTCTCCCGAAGCAGTGCGAGGACGCCGAGCATGGGCTGGTAGACGAGTTCGGTGTGCTTCTTGCTGAGTCGCGGATGTTCCGCCTCCGCGATCCAGTCACGCACCAATGCCGCGAAGGCGTCGGTGGACATGCCGGCGTGAGTGGCCATCACCAGTTCGGTCAGGCCTTCCATGCCCGAACCCATGACCGTTGCCAGGCCGTTCTCGATGGCAGCCTTGAAGGGTTGCCGCTCCCGCCATTCAGGGTGCTCCGCGGCAAGCGCCTGAATCTGGTCGATGACGAAGCGGGCCTGAACCGGCACGGGCTGTTCGGCCCACAAGGTGCCGTCATTGTCGAACACGGCAATGCGCTCGCTCGGCCCTATGAAATCGGAACTCCCATCCGTGCTCACCCGGGCAACGAAGTCGATGATGGAGCGCTTCGCCGGACCGTCCGCCCAAGACGACAGCCGCGGATTGCCGGCCGCGGTCATGCAGTCAGATCCCATCGCCGGATCAGCCGGGCCGCAGTTCCAAATGGGCCGAGCTGGTAGATCGCGGCCGACGCAAGCCCATATTCGAAAGGCTCGAAGGGCTCGGCGACCATCCTGTCCAGATAGTCGGTGGGCGCGATCCCCGTGCTGACGTGCGGATTGAAGCGGGCGCCCGCCTGTTCCTCGGAAAAGGTCGACACGTAATTGATCAGCGCCGCATCGAAGGCCGGATTGCCATGACCCCCGGTAAAGGCCTCGATCGTGGCAGTCGGCACGGTGAAGGGCGCGGCTGCTGCAATGACCGCGGATTGGAGAGCCTCGAGCTCCGGCGTTAGCGGAGAGCAGATCCCGGCGACGCCCGCTCCCGGTCCTGGTGCATAATAAAAGCGATCGGCATCGAGCTGCAGATCACCCAGGTTTGCGTCGCGGACAACCTTACCCATTGCTTCGCCGATGGCATCGAGGTCCTCGCTGCCAACGAAGCATTGGAGCAAGGTAATATGCGGGCGGTGCTGCTCGTCGAGGGCGAAGCCGTCCGGGTACGCTTCGCGGAAGCGTGCGTTGTTACGCTCCGCCTGAGCCAGCATTCGCTCGTCCGGCTCCAGAAGCACATCTATCGCAATGACGGACTGTGGCATGCTCTATCTCCCGATTGCTTCCAATCGGTTGGTAGGTCACCGCAAAAGGGGCGCCTATCAGGTGAACGACCGATTTCCTACTCGGATTCCGGAGCATCCACGAAAATCCGTTTACAACTGTAATCGATTCGTTTACAGATGTAGACGAAATGCCGATCGACAAGAGAATCAGCGATGCCGAGCTCGACCTCATGGAGGTGCTTTGGGCCGACAGCGAGCCGCTCACGTCGGGGAGGTGGCGGAGCGGTTGGAGTCGCGCGGCTGGTCGCTAGCGACGATCAAGACCATGCTTGGCCGCCTCGTCGCCAAGGGCGCGATCTCGCACCGCGAGGACGGGCGACGCTTTCTCTATTCTCCGGCAATCGAGCGCGAAGCCTATGTCGGAAGTGAGTCGCGGCGGTTCGTCGAACGGCTGTTCGGCGGTCGTCTATCGCCGCTGGTCGCACGCCTCGCCGAAGAAGATGCGCTTTCCGACGAAGACATTACCGCAATCGAGGCCCTGTTGAAGGAGCTGAAGTCGTGACGGACTGGCTGCTTGGTACTCTGTTCGCCACTTCCGGACTGGTCGTCCTGGTCCTGTTGATCCGTGAGCCGGTGCGGCGCGCATTCGGCGCCCGCGTCGCCTACGGCCTTTGGTTGATTCCCGCCGCTCGGTTGTTGATGCCGACACTGACGCAGACCGTCGAGCGTCCGGTCGGCGCCGCCGTGTCGCCGCAGATGTTCAGCTCCCAGAGCATGGCCGAGCCCTTGCTTCTGAGCAGCGTCACTCCGCCCGAGCAATCGCTGATCGAGCAGGCCGGCGGATGGCCGACAATCCTGATGGTACTGTGGCTGGGCGTCGCGGCCGGCTTGTTCGCGGCGCGCATCCTCGCCTTCCGCGCCCAGCGTGCGGCAATCCTCGAGAACGCGACAGAGATCGGGCGCGTCGGATCGATCCGCCTGGTGCAGACCCGCGAAGTCAGCGGTCCGTTGGCGTTCGGAATCTTCGACCGCGTGATCGCCGTGCCCGCCGATTTCGAGAGCGTCTTCGCGCCGCATGAGCGTCGCCTCGCGCTCGAGCATGAGCTGGCGCACCACCGTTCGGGCGACCTCATCGCCAATCTTTTCGCCTTCACCTTGCTCTGCCTGCAGTGGTTCAATCCGCTCGCGTGGTTCGCTCACGCGGCCTTCCGCTTCGACCAGGAAGCGGCCTGCGATGCGCGCGTGCTGGACAAGAACGAGGGCAGCAACCGCGCCGATTACGGACGCGCGATCGCCAAAGCCACGTCGGGGCGAGCGCTGCTGTTTGCCAGCGCGCTCGATAGTCGAACCACGCTCCACAGGAGATTGAAGTCCATGCTCAGCAACCCCACTGCCGGTCGCCGACTGACCGGCCGGGTGATGGTCCTCGCAACCATCGCCGTCGTCCTCCCGCTGACGGCGACGCAGGCGATCCAGTACGTCGATCCTCCGGCGCCTGCCGGCGACAGCGTTGCTCCCGTTGCCCCGGCTGCACCGGTCAATCCGACAACAACCGTGGCGCCTGTCGCGCAGGTCGCCGTTGTGAAACCCCTTGCAATCCATGAGCACGGTACGGTCATGATCAACGGACACGAGAAGGATTGGAAAGACCTGACGGCAGCCGAGAAGGCGGAGATCCGCCGTTCGCTCGACGAAGCGCGGGCGGAGATCGCGAAGGTCAACAGCGAAGAGATCCATCGCAACGTCCAGGAGGCGATGCAGGAGGCGCGACTCAACCAGGACGAGTTCCGCCGCGAAATGGCTGAGGCCCGCGCCGAGGTCGACCAGGCAATGCGCGAAATCGATGCGCACTCCGCCGAGCTTCGCCGCGCTGGACAGGACCCGGAGCAGGTCAAGGCGACGGTTCGCGCCTCACTGAAGGCGGTAGAAGCGATCGACGTCGAAAAGATCACGCGCGAGGCCATGGCTTCGGTCGATCCCAAGGTGATGGAATCGGCAATGCGCGCCGCCCAGGAAGGGCTGCGGAACGCCGAGGCCGAGCTCGACCGGCTCGATCGCGAACTCGACCGCGCCGACTGAGTTCATCTCTCCGCCTTTCTCGACAATAGCGGGCTCCGGTCGAACCGATTAAGGCGCCGACCGTTGCTGACGCATCGGTCGAGGGAAGTAGTGATATGAGAGTTTGGCGGCTGGCTGCGGCCCTATCGCTCGCGATTGTCGGCAACGGATGTGTCACCGCTCCGCCGCCACCTCTACCCGCTGATCATAACGGACCGCCCGCCGTTCCGCCGCCAGTGCCGCAAATCAGTGCCGAACGCATGTCGGAAATCACCCGCGTGCTGGCGTCCGACGAATTCCAGGGTCGCTCGATGGGTGGAGAGGGCGAGGCGAAAACGGTCGCCTACCTGATCGACCAGTTCAAGCAGGCCGGGCTCGAGCCTGGGGGCGAAAATGGCGGGTGGACGCAGACGGTGCCGATGATCCGCACCAAGCTGCAAGAGCCAATGACTTTCTCGGTCAGGCAAGGCGGCAAGACGCTCCCGCTCAAGTTCCCCGACGACATTTATCTCAGCACGGTTCGCGACACGGAGCAGGCAAAGATCGTAAACGCGCCGATGGTCTTCGTCGGCTACGGCGTGACCGCGCCCGAGCGAGGTTGGGACGACTTCAAGGGCGTCGATCTGCACGGCAAGGTCGCAGTGTTCCTGGTCAACGACCCGGACTTCGAAGCGGCGGCCGGCGATCCGGTGGCCGGCAAGTTCGGCGGCCAGGCGATGACGTTCTACGGACGCTGGGTCTACAAGTTCGAGGAAGCCGCGAGGCGCGGTGCCATCGCGGCGCTGATCGTCCACGATACGCCGGGCGCAGGCTACGGCTGGAACGTCGTCCAGAGCGCATCGGGCGAAAACTTCAACATCGTCCTGCCGCCCGAGGCGCAGCAGCCGGTCCTCCTGCAGGGCTGGATCCAGGGGTCCGTCGCCGCTGAAATGTTCAAGCGCGCCGGCTACGACCTCGCGGAGCTGCGGAAGAAGGCGCGGACTGCGGAGTTCCGCCCGGTCGACCTCAAGGCGACCTTCTCCGCCAGCGTTTCCGTCCAGCTGGAGCGGATCACCAGCCATAATGTGCTCGGAAAGCTGACGGGGTCGAAATATCCCAATGAGACCGTCAGCTATGGCGGGCATTGGGACGCTTACGGGATCGGTCCGGCCGACGCGCAGGGCCGGACGGTTCGTCCGGGCGCGGCCGACGATGCCCTTGGGCTCGCGGCGATGATCGAAATTGCGCGCAAGTTCGCCGCGGGGCCGCGACCGGAACGGACCTTGGTGTTCGCGGCATGGACGTCGGAAGAGCGCGGCCTGCTCGGGTCGGAATATTACGCTCAGCACCCGCTCTATCCGCACGAGACGATGGTCGCGAACCTCACTCTCGACACGTTGCAGTTCGCGGGCCCGGTCAAGGACGTCGTCCTGATCGGCAAGGGGCAAAGCGAGATGGAGCAACTGCTCGCGGAGGGCGCGCAGGCCCAGGGGCGGTACGTCACGCCGGAAGGACATCCGGAGCGCGGACTCTTCTATCGCGCCGATCACTTCACGCTGGCGAAGCGGGGCGTCCCGGTGCTGCTGAACATGGCGCTGGCGGGAGCTTACGACCTCCAGGCCGGCGGGCGCGAGGCCGGCGAGCGCTGGCTCTCCGAGTTCACTGGCAAGTGTTACCACCAGACCTGCGACGCCTGGTCCGCCGATTGGAACCTCGGCGGCGCGGTGCAGGAAACAGAGCTGTTCTACGACATCGGCGAGCGGCTTGCGAACAGCCGGCGCTGGCCGCAGTGGCTGCCGTCGTCGGAATTCGCGAAGGTGCGGGAACAGAGCGCGTCGGCTCGCAAGTAAAATGGCGCGCCCGGTAGGATTCGAACCTACGACCTCAAGCTTAGAAGGCTCGCGCTCTATCCAACTGAGCTACGGGCGCCCGCCGATCCCGTCCTAGCGGGATTGCGGCCGATGAAAAACCACTAGTGCGAATGCGCGGGTCGGCTTAGCTGTCGTTCGATCAAGGCCAGCAACGGGACGGGGATGCTCAAGAAAATTCTGTTTGGCGCGGTCGCGATGGCTGCCTTGCTTCCCGCCCAGTCTCACGCCCAGGATCAAGAACAGTCGAGCGAGCTGGTGCTTTATCCCAAGGGCCATTTCAAAGGAGGCGGCTACGCCATTGCAGGCGCGTCGCAGTCCATGCGCGTCTTCACCGTCAAGAGCGTGAAGATCCCGAAGGCCAGGCGTGGGAGCTGTGCAGCGGGAATACGTTCACCGGCTGCAAGGAGTTCAGCCAATCGGACGAGGCGATGGTCTTCAACGTCCGCTCCGTGCGGCCAGTGGCGCCCAAGATCACGACCGTCGGCGCCACCGTCGGCGCCGTGGTGACCGGTCCCAACCCGTCACTGCGCGGAATGGCCAGCGAATATTTCGTCGCTCCCGACGACCGTGGCGCCCGAATCGAGGTACCTGAGGGTACCGGCGAAGCCATGTCGAAGCGCGCCGAGACTTTCTGCCGCTCGCGCGGATGGCGGACGCAGGTCTATGCGCGCCTGCAGACGTTGGAAGGTCGCAGCTTCCTTGCCGACGTCCTTTGTTCGGACAACCGCTAGCGGGTTGATGCTATTGATTAACTTGCCGGCTTAGCTAGGAAGTCGAGCCTCAGGGACCGCGTTCCCTTTGCAATCATTCAATTTTAGGGAGCCTCCCATGTTCATCCTTTTCGCGTCCGTTTTGGCCGCCTCCGCTTCGACGCCGGCGCAAGAGCCGGCAGCCCAGGCAAAGCCGCGCAAGAAGTGCGAATATGTCAGCGAAGTCGGCAGCAATCGCCCGCGCCGTGTTTGCCAGGTCATTGCGCCCAAGGCGCCGGAAACTCCGGTCGAAGCCGACGCCAAGCAGAAGGCGGCCGAGGATCAGAGCGGTCACCAAGCTGGCGCGGAAGAATAATCCGTTTCGGTCTAAATAACCTATGTTATCTGCGGATTTCGCCGTTTCGCTCTAAGACCGGGCATTGCGAGCCGCGCCAGAGCGACGTGTTGCGGCTCGACTGTAAGCGTATCGAGAAGCGGTCGGGCCCCGAGCGGCTGGCCGCTTCTTTCGTTTGTGGCTTGAGTCCGCCCCGCGACGGGCTTGCTGACAATCGCGAGCGCTCCTAAGCCGCCGCCCATGCACCAGTTCGAGCTCACCGAGGACCAGCTCCAGATCCAGGAGATGGCGAGAAAGTTCACTGCGGACGCGATTACGCCGTTCGCGGCGGAATGGGACGAGAAGCATATCTTTCCGCGCGACACGATCCGCGAGGCTGCGGAGCTTGGCTTTGGCGCCATTTACGTCAGCGAGGAAAGCGGGGCATCGGTCTCGGCCGCCTCGACGCGGCGCTGATCATGGAAGCGATGGCTTACGGCTGTCCCTCGACCAGCGCCTTCATTTCGATTCACAACATGGCGTCGTGGATGATCGACCGCTTCGGCAGCGACGAGGTGAAGCACAAATATCTGCCGGCGATGATCGCGATGGAGAAGATCGGCAGCTATTGCCTGACCGAGCCTTCGTCCGGTTCCGACGCGGCGGCGCTCAAGACCAAGGCGGTGCTCGACGGGGATCATTACGTCGTCAGCGGCTCCAAGGCTTTCATATCCGGCGGCGGGGAGAACGAGGTCTACGTAACCATGGTCCGGACCGGCGAGGACGGACCGAAGGGAATCACCTGCCTGGTCATCGACAAGGACATGCCCGGCGTCAGCTTCGGTGCGCAGGAAAAGAAGCTCGGCTGGCATTCGCAGCCGACCGCGCAAGTCAACTTCGACGAAGTCCGCGTGCCCGCAGCCAACCGCGTCGGCGGCGAGGGCGAGGGCTTCCGGATCGCGATGATGGGCCTCGACGGCGGCCGCCTGAACATCGGCGCTTGCTCGCTCGGCGGTGCCCAGCGCTGCCTCGATGAGGCAGTTGCCTACACCAAGGAGCGCAAGCAATTCGGTCAGGCGATCGCCGACTTCCAGGCGACCCAGTTCACGCTCGCCGACATGGAGACGGAGCTGCAGGCGGCGCGCTATTTGCTCTACGTCGCGGCCGCCAAGGTCACCGCGAACGCGCCCGACAAGACGCGGTTCGCGGCGATGGCCAAGCGTCTCGCCACAGACACGGGATCGTCCGTGGTCGACCGCGCTTTGCAGCTGCACGGCGGCTACGGCTACCTCATGGACTATCCGATCGAGCGCTTCTGGCGCGACCTCCGCGTTCACTCGATCCTTGAGGGCACCAACCAGGTCATGCGCGTGATCGTCAGCCGGGACATGCTGCGCCAGTGACCGATGATGTCCTGACATCGGTCGAGCGCAATGTCGGCCGGATCCGCCTCAACCGCCCAAGGCCATTCACGCGCTGACGCGCGAGATGTGCGAAGCGATGAGCAAGGCGCTGCTCGCATGGCGCAACGATCCATCGGTGCAGATGGTCGTTATCGACCATGCCGAGGGCCGTGGCTTCTGCGCCGGGGGCGACGTGGTGATGCTGGCGCGCAGCGGGGCCGGCGACGCAGAGGACGCCCGCAGCTTCTTCTTCAGCGAATACCGGCTCAACCACCTGCTTTTCACTTACCCGAAGCCGACCGTCGCGATCATGGACGGCATCACCATGGGTGGCGGAGTAGGCATCTCGCTGCCCTGCGAATATCGCATCGCGACAGAGGCGACACGCCTAGCAATGCCGGAGACCGGGATCGGCCTGTTCCCGGACGTCGGCGGCGGCTGGTACCTCTCGCGCCTGCCCGGACGGGTGGGCCAATTCATGGCTCTGACCGGTGCCCGCCTTGACGCAAGCGAATGCGTCTATCTCGGCCTCGCGACCAATTACGTCGAGCAGTCCAAGCTGGTGGAATTGCACGACCGCATCCTCAAGGCGCCGAGCCGGTTGAAAGGGACATTGGGATCGGTTTCCTCGACACCGCCCGACGCGAAGATCGAGGCGAACCTGGCCGCGATCACGCGACTGTTCGCGTCTGACCTGCTCGAAGAGGTGCTTGCCGCGCTCGAGGCCGACGAAAGCGAGTGGGCGACGACGGAGCTGGCGACCTTGCAGTCGAAGAGCCCGCTGTCGTGCAAGGTTTCGCTGAAACTGCTGGCGGATGGCGCGAACCGCTCCAGCTTCGCTGATGAGATGCGCGCGGAATATGCGCTGGCGGGCCGGATTGTCCGCACGCACGACTTCCGCGAGGGCGTTCGCGCGCTCTTGATCGACAAGGACAATAGCCCGCAGTGGGACCCTCCGACGCCCGAAGGTGTCGACGAGGAAATGCTCGACGTCCTCTTCGAGCCACTGCCGACCCACGAACAATGGACCCCGTTCCCGGAGACCGGAGAATGACCGACTACAATAGTGTCCTCGTCGAGAAGAGGGGCGCAGTGACGCTCGTCACCTTGAACCGCCCGCAGGCGCTCAATGCTCTGAACAGCGAAGTCCTCCGCGAGCTGATCGAGGTGTTCGCGGCTTATGACGCGGACGATAGCCAGCACTGCCTGGTCCTGACTGGTTCGGAGAAAGCGTTCGCGGCGGGCGCGGACATCAAGGAGATGCAGAGCCAGGGCTTCGCCGAAATGTATTCGGCGAACTTCTTCGGAGGCTGGGAGCAGGTGACCTCGACCCGCAAGCCGTGGATTGCGGCGGTCGCTGGCTATGCGCTCGGCGGCGGCTCCGAAGTGGCGATGATGGCCGACTTCATCATCGCTGCCGACACGGCCAAATTTGGTCAGCCGGAGATCAAGCTCGGCGTCACGCCGGGCATGGGCGGCTCGCAGCGGCTCGCGCTCGCGGTCGGCAAGGCCAAGGCGATGGAGATGTGCCTCACCGGTCGCATGATGGACGCCGCCGAGGCCGAGCGTTCGGGTCTCGTCGCCAAGGTCGTTCCTGCCGAGGGTTTCCTCGATGAGGTGATGAAGACCGCGGAGGCCATTGCCGGAATGGCTCCGCTGGCAGCGATCGCGAACAAGGAAATGATCAACGCAGCGTTCGAAATGCCGCTGAACCAGGGCATCCGTTTCGAGCGCCGCCTGTTCCATGGGCTGTTCGGCACCGAAGACCAGAAGGAAGGCATGACCGCCTTCGTCGAGAAGCGGCCGGGTAACTGGAAGGGCCGATGATAGGTTTGTTTCGTCATTGCGAGGAGCGCAGCGACGAAGCAATCCATGTTGGCGCGAGGCTGGATTGCTTCGCTCCGCTCGCAATGACGGGAATAGAGTAATGGCGAAGATCGCATTTATCGGCCTCGGCCACATGGGCGGAGGAATGGCGCCCAACCTCGCCAAGGCGGGCACGAGATCCACGCGTTCGACCTCAGCGAGGAAGCGCTCGCCCGCGCGGTGGAGCAGGGATGCAAGCGTGCTGGCTCGACTGCCGAAGCGGTCAGCGATGCGGACGTTGTCGTCACCATGCTCCCGGCAGCGCAGCACGTGCTTGGCGTCTATCGCGATCAGGTGTTCGGCAAGGCACCGAAATCAGCGCTGCTGATCGACTGCTCCACCATCGACGTCGCCTCGGCTCGCACCGTTGAGGAAGAAGCGTCAGCGCAGGGCTATACGATGGTCGATGCGCCGGTGTCGGGAGGGATTGCGGCTGCCGCTTCGGGCAATCTCGCCTTCATGGTGGGCGGATCCGACGAGGCGTTCGAGCGCGCGAAGCCCTTCATCGAGCCGATGGCCAAAGCGGTCATCCACGCCGGCGGAGCGGGCGCGGGCAAGCGGCGAAGATCTGCAACAACATGATTCTCGGTGCGACGATGATCGTCACCTGCGAGGCGTTCGCGATGGCGCAGAAGCTGGGGCTCGACCCGGCGGTGTTCCACGAAATCGCGTCGAAAGCGTCAGGCCAGAGTTGGTCCATGTCGGTTTATACCCCGATCCCCGGCGTCGGGCCGGACACCCCCGCCGACCACGATTACGACGGCGGCTTTGCGGCGGCGTTGATGCTCAAGGATCTCAAGCTGGCGATGGACGCGGCGCAGACCGCCGGCGCCTACACGCCGCTAGGCTCCGAGGCGGAACAACTGTACCAACGGTTCGTCAATCTGGGTGGCGGGTCGAAGGATTTCTCGGGCATCATCAAGATGCTCGACGACAGCTGGAAGGCTCCCGAAAACACATAGGAGATTTCATGCGCATTGCCGTGTTGACTGCCCTTGCAAGCGTTTCGCTGGCCGCGTGCGGCCAGGAGGCCGCGCCGACCAACACTGTCGCCGCGAGTGAGACCAATGCCGCGGAAGCGACACCGACCGTCGCGACTCCGGCCGCCGCGCCCGCGACCAAGGAAGAGGCGCTCAAGGTCATGCATGAGCGCCACGAGGGCATGGAGGACATCGGCAAGGCGACCAAGACGATCAAGCGCTCGCTGGACTCCTCGGCTCCCGACGTCGCGGAAATCCAGAAGTCGGCGGCGACCATCGCGGCGCTGGCAGCGAAGTCGTCGACCTGGTTCCCGCAGGGGACCGGCCCGGATGTCCGCAAGACCGGCGCCAAGCCCGAGATCTGGCAGACCTATCCCGACTTCGCCGCCAAGGATGCTGACTTCGCAAAGGCTGCGCAGGCCTTCGATGCGGCGGCGAAGACGGGCGACCTGAACCAGATCAAGTCGGCGTTCGGCGACCTCGGCAAGAGCTGCAAGGCCTGCCACGACAAGTATCGCTCGGAGATGCACCGCTGAACGGGGAGCGGCCGGCCAAGGTCGCCATCTGGGACCTCCCGACGCGCCTTTTCCATTGGACCCTCGCTGGGCTGATCGCCTTCAGCTGGTGGTCTGCGGAATATCATCACGACGACCTCCACGTCTGGTCGGGGATGGCGGTGCTTAGCCTCGTACTCTTCCGGATCCTGTGGGGAATCTTCGGGAGTTCCACCGCGCGCTTCGTCAACTTCGTGCGGGGCCGAGAGCGGTGTTTGGTTATCTGCAGGGCGCGTGGCGCGGGATCGGGCACAATCCGCTGGGCGCCGTCAGCGTCGTCGCGCTGCTGGGGCTGGTCCTGCTGCAGGTCGCGCTCGGCCTGTTCGCGAGCGACGAGGATGGATTGATGCAGGGACCGCTCGCCAACCTTGTCAGCATGAGCGCATCCGACACCGCGAAAGAGCTCCACGAGGGACTGTTCAACGTGCTGCTGGCCTTCATCGGCCTGCACGTTGCGGCGATCGCGTTCTACAAATGGCGTGGCAAGCCCCTGCTCGGGGCCATGATCATCGGCAAGGGCGAAACGGAACCTGGGGTCGAGCCGATGCGTCCCGGCAAGTGGTGGGCCGCGCTCCTCTGCCTCGTCGCCGCCATCGCCATCACCCGCTGGATCATCGCCGGGGCGCCTCCCTTCAGCTGATCGGCCGAGGAAGTCGGACCGGAATTCGAAAGGCCATTCTTATGACGACCGTGGTCCTGCTCGTGATCTCCAACATCTTCATGACCCTGGCCTGGTACGGTCATCTGAAGTTCCCGCAGATGACGATCGTCGCTGCTGTCTTCGTGGGCTGGGGCATCGCCCTGATCGAATATTCCTTCGCCGTCCCAGCGAACCGTATCGGCTATGCCAGCGGAATGACGGGCGGACAGCTCAAGATCACGCAGGAAGTCATCACGCTCGCCGTCTTCGCAGTCTTTGCCGTGGTCGTACTGAAGGAGCCGATCGGCTGGCGATATGTCGGCGCCTTCGCCTGCCTGATGGGCGCGGCGGCCTTCATGTTCGCGGGGCGGCCATAGTCTTCGGCTTGAACCTGGGTTCAATCGAAGCCACATGGCGCCCATGCTGATCCACACCGAGCAGACGCCGAACCCCGCAACGCGCAAGTTTCTTCCGGGCCAGACCGTCATGGACGCCGGGACGCGCGACTTCGCCGAGGCCGAAGCTGCCGAGGCTTCGCCCCTGGCGTCCGCCTTGTTTGCCAGCGGGCTGGTCGAAGGTGTGTTCTTCGGCCGCGACTTCATTTCGGTGACGGCTGCCCCCGGCGTGTCCTGGGGCGATCTCGAGCCGCTGGTGCTCGAGACTTTGCTCGACCATTTCGTCAGCGGCGCGCCGCTGTTTGTCCAGGGAACGGCGGCCGAAATCCAGATCGACGATCTACCTGGCATCGAGGAAGATCCAGCGGACGCCGACATCATCGACCAGATCAAGGAGCTGATCGAGACGCGAGTTCGCCCGGCGGTCGCTCAGGATGGCGGCGATATCGTCTATCGCGGCTACAAGGATGGGCGGTTGTACCTGGCGATGCAGGGCGCCTGCTCGGGTTGCCCGTCGTCCGCGATCACGCTGAAGCGCGGCATCGAAAGCCTCGTCCGCCACTACGTTCCCGAAGTGGAGTCCGTCGAGGCGGTCTGATCCGTTTTCGATTCTGGACTTGCCGCCCGCGGACTCTTGTGAACACAATCTCCCCAACGCGAGTTGAGGACGATAGGTGATCCTGGCCATCGACACATCGACTGCAGCATGCAGCGCCGCGCTGTTCGACAGTGACGGGCGGTGCATTGCGCAGCGCGATGAAGTGATCGGCCGCGGCCATAGCGAACGGCTGGTGCCGATGCTCGATGAGATGCTGGAGGGCCGCCGCGCCGACCGCATCCTCGTTGGTGTGGGACCGGGGAGCTTCACCGGTATCCGCGTCGGTATTGCCGCTGCCCAAGGCCTGGCGATCGCGTGGAATTGCGAGCTTGCCGGCATGTCTTCGCTGGCGCTGATTGCCGCCGGCGTCGAGGGAGCGGATCACATCGGCGTGGCCGTCGACGGCGGCCACGGCGAGCTATTCGTGCAGCAGTTCGACGGTGCGACCCTCAAACCGGAGGCGCAGCTCTTCAATCTCCCACCGGAGGAGGCTTCGGCCGTAATCAACGCCGAGGCAGTCGCTGGTACGGCCGCCGCAAAGCTCGTGAACCCTCGCGGCCATGGGCGCGCGCTCGAAGCCTGGCCTTCGGCAAGCTTTGCGCTGCGACTTCCGGAGAGCCTGCGCTCGCTCGCGCCGAAACCCCTCTATGCCCGCGCGCCCGATGCCCGGCCGAAGGTCGCCGCATGAACGCGACCGCGACATCCGGCTTCGACCTTTCGCTGACTCAAGGCAATTCCGCCGACCTCGATTCCGTCGTCGAAATCATGGATTCGGCCTTCGACGATCGCTTCGGCGAAGCTTGGACCAGGTCGCAATGCGCCGGGATCCTGCCGATGCCGGGCGTGAAGCTGATGGTCGCGCGCTTCGCTGGCCGGCCCTCAGGCTTTTCGCTTCACCGAACCATCGCCGACGAAGCCGAGCTGCTTTTACTGGCGGTTTCGCCTGAACATCGCCGCCGCGGTATTGGCCGAATGCTTCTGGGCGACTTCCTCGACAATTCGCGGAAGCTTGGGGTGGGCCGCGTTCATCTTGAGGTTCGCGAAGGCAATCCGGCAGTCATCATGTACCGATCCGCAGGCTTCGCGCTCGTTGGTCGCCGCCGCAAATATTACCGAGGGCGTTTTGGGGGCGAATTCGATGCCCTGACGCTTAGCCGCGAGTTGTAAATCAATTAACCCAAAGCAATAGCGGCTGATTATTGTTACCCCGTGAAAGATACCGTAGTGCCCGTTTGGGCCCACCGGAGTAAAACCGGCGCGGACTGCTTGCTCGGGAGACAGCGTAAAATGAACGGGAACGAAAGTGCCGATGATACCCTGTTGACATTGACTGCGGACATTGTTGCCGCGCACGTCAGCAACAACAGCGTGGCCGTAAACGACCTGCCTCATCTTATTCAAAACGTCCATTCCGCACTATTGGGTATTTCTTCGGTTGCTGCTGCGCCAGAAGCGCGGCCTGAGCCGAAGGTCTCCGTGCGATCTTCAATAAAGCCCGATTATATCGTTTGCCTGGAAGACGGCAAAAAGCAGAAGATGCTGAAGCGGCATCTGATGACCAATCACGGAATGACGCCCGACGAATACAGGCAGAAGTGGGACTGGCCGCCGATTATCCGATGGTCGCGCCCAATTACGCCGAACAGCGCCGGACGCTTGCCAAGTCGATCGGACTTGGGACGAAGCGTCGCAAGCCGCGGGAGGCAAGGGCGCCAAGTAAGCTCCCCACCCGTCATACTGAACGCAATTCAGCATCCATGAGCACCGTCGTCGGGAACTTGATGGACGCGGTGTTCATGGATCCTGACTTTCGTCAGGACGACGCAGGCCTTTGACGCTGCGTTCCGCGCACCTTACCTAAGCGATCATGCATCGAACGATCGACATCGAGGCCCTGTGTGCCGACAAGGGCCTTCGAATCACCGAGCAGCGCCGGGTCATCGCGAAGGTGCTGGGCGAGAGCGAGGATCATCCCGACGTGGAGACGCTTCACGAGCGCGCTTCCGCCGTCGATCCCAATATCTCGATCGCGACCGTCTATCGGACCGTGCGGCTGTTCGAGGAGGCCGGAATCCTGTCCCGGCACGAGTTTGGCGACGGCCGCTCGCGGTATGAGGCCGCTTCGGATGCCCACCACGACCACCTGATCGACGTCGAGACGGGCAACGTCATCGAGTTCGTCGATGAGGAGCTCGAGATGTTGCAGAAGCGGATCGCCGAGAAGCTGGGCTTCCGGCTCGTCGATCACCGCATGGAGCTTTACGGCGTCGCCCTCGACCGCAACCGCTAAAGCCGGGTCCAACAGCTCGCAGCTCCGCGCAGCGCTGCGGAGCCTGCTCCTGCTCCTGCTTTTCGCCCTGATTGCGCCGATCCACGTGCTGACCAAGCTGTTGACCGGACGGTCCGGCTGGCCGCGACGATTCCTATCTGCGGCAGCCTGGGCAGTCGGGGTTCGCCCGAAGGTGGTCGGCGGGCCGCTCAATCGGCACACATTGCTGATCAGCAATCACGTCAGCTGGCTCGACATCCTGATTCTTGGCGGGGCCACCGGGACCGCGTTCGTATCGAAGGACAATCTTGGCCACGGCGTGATCCATTGGCTCGCCGACCAGAATCACACGCTTTACGTTCGCCGCGAGGACCGGAAGGGATCGATGAAGCAGGCCGAGGCGATCGCCCGCGCCGCCGAACGCGAGCAGCCGATCGTCCTGTTCCCGGAAGGGACCACTGGCCCCGGCGATCACCTGCTTCCGTTTCGATCCTCGCTGCTGGAAGCCGCGGCTTATGCTCGGGGGACGTGGAAGTGCGGCCGCTGGCGCTCGACTATGGCGCCGCCGCAACCGAGGTCGGCTGGCACGGCGAGAGCGGCAAGGACAATGTCCTGCGGATTCTCGGCCGCAAGGGTACGCTTCCGGTGACCGTGCATTTGCTTCCGAAGCTCGATCGGACTAGCGACCGCAAGGCGCTGGCCCATGCGGCACGCGAGGCGATTGCGGAAACGCTCGCTTCAAGTCGCGGCGCCGCTCCCTTATACCCGGCACAAAGATGACCTCCGCTCCAAAAACCTTTCGCGTCAAATCCTTCGGCTGCCAGATGAACGTCTACGACGGCGAGCGCATGGCCGAGCTGCTGGGCGCCAATGGCATGAGCGCGGCAGGCGAGGGCGAGGATGCCGACCTGGTCGTTCTCAACACGTGCCACATCCGGGAGAAGGCCGCCGAGAAGGCTTACTCGGATGTCGGGCGCCTGCGCCGGGAGGACGGATCGAAGCCGCTGATCGCCTTGGCGGGTTGCGTCGCGCAGGCCGAGGGCGCGGAAGCGCAGAAGCGCTCACCAATGATCGACGTCATCGTGGGTCCGCAGGCTTATCATCGGTTGCCGGAAATGGTGGCGCAGGCGGTCCGCGGCGGGCGGCCGGTCGACACCGACATGCCGGCAATCTCCAAGTTTGATGCCTTCCCGAAGCGCAAGCGTGCGAACCCCAGCTCCTTTCTCACGATCCAGGAAGGCTGCGACAAGTTCTGCACCTATTGCGTCGTGCCCTACACCCGCGGCGCCGAGGTATCCCGGCCGTGGGGCGATATCGTTGCCGAGGCGTATGAGCTGGTAGAGACCGGAGCGCGCGAGGTCGTGCTGCTGGGTCAGAATGTGAATGCATGGTCGGAAGACGGACGCGGCTTCGCCGACCTGATCCGCGAGTTGGCTCAGATCGATGGCCTGGAGCGCATCCGCTACACGACCAGCCATCCCGCGGACATGACCGACGCCTTGATCGCGGCCCATGCCGAAGTCGGGAAGCTGATGCCCTACCTGCATCTGCCGGTGCAGTCGGGAAGCAACCGCATCCTCAAGGCGATGAACCGCAGCCATACGGTTGAAACATATCTGGCTACGCTGGCGAAGATGCGCGAAGCCCGCCCTGACATCGCCTTGTCCGGTGACTTCATTGTCGGGTTCCCGGGTGAGACCGAAGAAGATTTCACGGCGACGCTGAATCTCGTTGACGAGGTCGGCTACGCATCGGCTTATTCGTTCAAGTACAGCCCGCGGCCGGGAACTCCCGCCGCAACCATGGAGGACCAGATCGCGCCCGAGGTGATGGACGAGCGGCTTCAGCGGCTCCACGAACGGATCAACACTCACCAAACCGCGTTCAACCGGGCGACAGTGGGTAAGGAAACCGAGGTCCTCATCGAACGGAAAGGCAGATATCCGGGCCAGATGATCGGGCGGACGCCATGGCTTCAGTCCGTTCACGTCGAGACGGACGCGGTTCCAGGCGACATCGTTTCGGTCAGTCTGGTATCGGCCGGTCCGAACAGTCTTGCCGGCGTGATCCCGGCCAAGGCGGCCGCCTGATGGCCAAGCGCGACCTCGCCCCCGCAAACGATCCCGCCCGCCTGGAGCTGGAGTTCGAGCAGCCGTACCTGCTCGGCCCGCTGTTCGGCGATTACGACCGGCACCTGATCACCATCGAGCAGAGGCTGGGCGTGCACATCGCGGCGCGCGGCAATCGCGTGCAGATCGAAGGCGACCCGGACTCGGCGGCGCGAGCCCGTGAAGTGCTGATCGGCCTCTACAACCGACTCGACCAAGGGCATGACGTCGATGCGGAAGCGGTCGAGGCCGTTCTCGGCATGGCCGTGCAGCCGAACCTCGACGGTATCATCAACGAGCAAGTGGCATCGCCTCCAGGGGTGATGATCCGCACGCGCAAGAAGACGATCGTCCCGCGCTCGACGACACAGACGGCTTACATGGAGGCGCTGTCACGCGACGACATGATCTTCGCGCTCGGCCTGCGGGCACCGGCAAGACCTATCTTGCCGTCGCGCAGGCGGTGTCGCAGCTGATCACCGGCTCGGTCGATCGCCTGATCCTGTCGCGACCTGCGGTCGAGGCCGGCGAGCGGCTCGGCTTCCTTCCGGCGACATGAAGGAGAAGGTCGACCCCTATCTCCGCCCGCTTTACGATGCGCTTTACGATATGCTTCCGACCGAGCAGGTCGAGCGTCGTATCGCCTCCGGTGAAATCGAAATCGCGCCGATCGCTTTCATGCGCGGCCGTACGCTCAACGACGCCTTCATCATCCTTGACGAAGCGCAGAACACCACGCCGCAGCAGATGAAGATGTTCCTGACCCGCTTCGGCATGCGCAGCCGCATGGTCATCTGCGGCGACCCCAACCAGACCGACCTTCCGAACGGCGTGAAGTCCGGTCTCAACGATGCTGTCGGTAAGCTCGAAGGCATTAAGGGCATCGACACGATCCGCTTCTCGGCCGCCGACGTCGTCCGCCATCCGCTGGTCGGGCGCATCGTCGACGCCTATGAGGGCCCGGGCTCAACAATGATGCTCGAGATCGACGTCGAATCCGATGACGAATGGGACAGTAGCACCGACTGGTCCCTGCTCGTCCGTCGCGCCGCTGAATCCGCCGTTGCGGAGAGCGCTTTCCCGCAGCTCGCGAGGGGCTCCCGCGCCGTGGAATTGTCGGTTCGGCTGACCGGCGACGAGGAAGTCCGGGCACTCAATTCCGAATGGCGCGGCAAGGACAAGCCGACCAACGTCTTGTCGTTCCCGATGTCCGAAGCCGAAGAGCTCGCAAGCGCGGACGGCGATGGGCCGGAACTGATGCTCGGTGACATCGTCCTCGCTCGCGGCGTTTGCGAGCGGGAAGCGGCCGAGAAGGCGGTCCCGGTCGAGACCCATGCGACCCACCTGCTGGTGCATGGAACGCTTCACCTGCTTGGCTACGACCACATGGCCGACGACGAGGCCGCCGACATGGAGAGCCGCGAAGTTCGCGCGTTGGCGAGGCTCGGCATTTCGGACCCTTACGCGGTGAGGGACTGATGGCCACGCGTCACGACGAAGGCGGATCCCGCCTGTGGCGCGGCATGCGCTCCTTGCTTTTCGGCGAGGATAGCGAGCAGACCCTTCGCGACGAGATCGAGGAAGCGATCGACGACGCCGAGGATTCGCGCCCGGTCGCCGGCGACCTTAGCCCGACCGAGCGGCAGATGCTCCGCAACCTGCTGCACTTCGGTGAGCGCAATGCCGGCGATATCTGCGTCACCCGTGGCGAGATGATTGCAGTGCCTTCGACCCTGTCGTTCGAGGACCTCGTCAGCGCGTTCGCCGACGCCGAGCACAGCCGCCTTCCGGTCTATGGCGATGGTCTCGACGAGGTCATCGGCATGATTCACATCAAGGATGTGTTCAAGGCGCTGGTCGATCCCGGCCGCGGCCGAACCATCCAGGAATTGCTCCGCACGCCATTGTTCGTCCCGGAATCGATGGGGTTTTGGATCTGCTCGCGCGGATGCGCACCGAGCGCGTCCACCTCGCCATCGTCGTCGATGAATTCGGCGGCACCGAAGGTCTCGTCACCATCGAGGACGTGGTCGAGGAGATTGTCGGGACATCGAGGACGAGCACGACATCGAGGAAGCGGGAATGCTGACCCTGCTCGACGACGGCGTGTGGGAAGCCGACGCCCGCATCGAGCTCGAGGAGCTGGCGAAGACGGTCGATGCACGACTGGTCTGGGAAGAGGACGAAGTCGACACGCTAGGCGGGTTGGTCTTCCTGCTGGCCGGCCACATCCCCGCGCGCGGCGAGTGCGTGGAGCATCCGTCAGGATGGAAGCTCGAAGCGGTCGATTCCGACCCTCGCAAGATCCTCCGCGTCCGGCTTCATGCGCCGGACGTCGGCGCTCAGGACGGCTAGCTCTTCGCGAACAGCTTGGCCGGGTCGGCCATCGCCTTGAATTCGAGTGCGTTGCCGGCGGGATCGAGCAGGAACATGGTCGCCTGCTCTCCCGGCTCCCCTTCAAAGCGGACGGTTGGCTCCATCACGAACCGGGTGCCTGCCGTCCGGAGGCGCTCCGCCAGTGCCTTCCAGTCCTCCATGTCCAGCACCAGCCCGAAATGCGGAACCGGCACGTCGTCGCCGTCGACGGGATTGGTGGCTCGCAACCGAACGGCATCGGGTGCGAGGTGGGCAACGATCTGATGCCCGCGCAGGTCGAAGTCGACCCAATGATCCGCGCTGCGCCCTTCCGGGCAGCCGAGAAGGTCACCGTAAAACCGCCGCGCGGCGGCGAGGTCGTCGACAGGGAATGCGATGTGAAACGGAGGCAAGGACATGGCACCGCACTGATGTGCGCCGCTCAGGCTGTCCACCTGTTTTCCGCGTTCATGCGCTGACGGCTTGAGGGCACGGAAGGGATGTTCAACGTCATCCGCGTCGCTGCGCGCCAGGCCCATTCGAGCGGGCCATAACGGAAGGCGCGGAACCACAGGTGCGCCGCCACGATCTGCACGCCGAACGCAACGATGCCGATCCACAGGCACTGCGCCAGCGTCACCTTGTCCCACAAGCCGAGGCCGAAGCCGTAGAACACCGGGACGAAGATGACGGACTGCAGCACGTAGAGCGTGAGGGTCATGCGTCCGGGAGCAGCGAGAGCCGCTAGGACGGGCCGCGCTCCAGTCTGAAAGATCGCCACGAACAGCAGCACCTGCACGGTCATGATCGACAATGCGGTCCATGCGTCCAACGCCCACTGCAGGTGAGGCCGCCCGGGGCGTCCGGGCCTGCAATCTTCTCGAGCAGGACCGGACCCGCAAACCAGAACAGCAAGGATGCGGCGATGGCCAGCACGAGGGCGGTCCGTCTCACTCGACGATACCGATCCAGTTCTCGAAAGAAGCGACTGCGCCCCAACACAAGACCGACGAGGAAGAGCCCGATGATTTGCGTCAGCCGACCGGTCTCCGCGTAGAAGCTCCACTTGCTGACCTGCCCAGTCACGAGATTGGCGCGGACGACGTCCATGAAACTGCCGCCGGTCAGCGCCGGCATGGTCGTGTCGAGCGTAAAAAGCGGCGGTTGCAATGCCCAGGGCGCACCGTTCGCAGCGGCTATCGCCCGGAAGAGCAGCGGAAGCTGCAGGAAGCACAGGCCGGCCAGGACAAGCAAAAGCCGGTTGCTGCGGACGCGATCGAACAGCGGCATCAGCAACCCAAGCGTTGCCAGCACGACGAGGATGTCCCCTCGATACAGCAGCCCGTGAACGAACCCGATGAACAGCAGCAGCACCAGCCGCCACACGAACCGGCCCCGGAAATCTTCCCCGCGCCGCGCCGCACCATCCATGATCAGGAAGAAGCTCAGGCCGAAGCACAAAGCGAAGAGGGCGTAGGACTTGCCGGCAAAAATGCCGAACACCCAATCGAACACGGGACCGCCCGTCGGGTTCGCCCAATAGAGTTCGAATTTCTCAACGCAGTGTACGAGGAAGAGACCGAGCAAAGCGAAGCCCCGCAACGAGTCAACGAGCTCCAATCGTCGCGTGTCGTGAGTGCTCGCCATGGTCCCCCGGCCTAGCTGGCACACGCGCCTCGAATAGACAATCAGGCGGCCGACGGTCGAATGTCAGCTTTCGACTCATTCTTGGCGGAAGCTAGCGTCCGCTTTCGACCCATTGCGGACGCTAGATGTGGCTCGCTCTAGACCGCGGCAGACCTATTTTGGCAACGCATCTGGATTTCGCGTGGCGGCGAACCAACCAATGATCACCGGCACGAGGAAAATAAATCCGCTAGGATAGAAGGTGATTGAGCCCCACGCCCATGAGCCTAGTTCCCACCGTGGACCGACATGGAAAACCAAGATCATTGGCAAGAGCCACCAACCCGAAAGCGATGCATCTTGAAGGCGGAAATAGGTAAGTAGGACCAGCGCGACATAAGAAAGCCCGCCTATCGCAAATGCCAACAAGGCCCAGCTCTGCGAAAGGTTAAGCGATAGAATGAGTCCGGAAATGAGCGCGAAGCTCGCCAATCGATATTCCTGCCGCCCACCAAGTCCTTCAATGAGGTCGCGCATACTTCAAGCTAATCCGGCTAGCGTTCGCTTTTCACCCAAACCTGCCGCTAGATCGCTGGTGTCCTTTTCGACCCATTGCGGACTTTAGGGCTTCAAGGCAGATGAGACTTTAAGGCACCTTCGCGTTCCGGAGGGTATCAGTGGCGTCAGTTGAGCTTCATCCAGATATTCCGGTGAATATCGTGCTCCTTTCTATTCGCGAGCCAAGGCGGATTCGTAAACATTATGAACGTGGGGATCTGATCATCCTCTCGGACGTCAGGATCGATGCCGACTTCGATTCCATCGCCGCTGCCGAGCCAAGCGGCGGGGTCGAGGTCAGAAGGCAAAAGTTCGTTTTTCGGAAGAGCGTCAAAGGAAAACCCGCCAATCGGTCCACGATCTGGCAGCGCTTCTTTGGAGGACGGCTGGAAAATGAACCGGAGGCTTGCCGACAAATCCAGAACGCGATCAGCGCGGTCGATACACAGATGGACCGGTTGGTTCGGAAGATCTTCAGTCGCCAGAGGTTCATCATCGATTTCACGGCTTGGAAATTCCAGAGGATCGTGGGCGAGAACTTGCACATCGACAATCTGCCAAACCTCAACGATTCCACACAGGTGCGTCTTTTTGCCAACGTGGACAATAAGCCGCGCCGGTGGAGCGTCGGCAGGCACTGGCGTCACTACGCGGAGCGGTACTTCATCTCCGCGAAGCTATTCGAAGTCGCGGACGATGCTCCGGAATTCAACGGGCGTCTAAATCACGCGGCGTTCGGGCAGAGCCACATGAGTTGCGATGAACCTAGGCATCTGCTCGAGTTCGAGGTTGGCGAAGTCTGGCTCATCAATTCGGCCATAGTTGCGCACCAGGTCAGGGGTGGAGACCGGCTTTGCAGTGCCAATTACGAATATCCATACGGGCAGTGCATGAGCCGCAGGGAAACGTTGCCGTACATGATCCGCGAGATTGCCAGTCGGCACGGCTTCCCCCCTCTTCAGGCGAAGCAGTCGCTTCGCAGACTCCTTCCATTTCTGCGCAGCCGGGCAGCATGAACCTTGGCGAAGATCGTTCTCAATCCCAGGGTACCTAACCGCATCCGCAAGATCGACTTCCGCCAATATGCAAACGGCTCAGCGACGGACACTCACGAGCTCACGCGTTGGTACGAGAACGGTGATCTCATCATTCTGTCCAACTACCGATTTCAGGCAGGCCGCGAGGTCTTTCATCGCGTGCCTTTCCCCAACAAGCGAGAAAAGAACAAACTGATACTCACGCTCGATGAAGCCCGCCACGGCGAAGCTCCGCGTGACGACGAATGGGCAGCGGCTCTGGAGAATCTGGAGGCGACTGACGTCAGCACGGAGGAATTTCGGGAGACGGTTCGTCAAGCCAATGATGAGTTGCTTCGCCTATCGGATCAGCTGTTCCCGCACTACCGCTACTCCAAACGATTCTGCATCTACAACCTGACCGAAATGCTCGCGCACAACATGCATTTCGATAGTCCTCAGCATGCCGCCGACTTTACGCAATTGCGCGCCTTCGTGAACATCGACACCTTCCCGCGAATATGGCGCATCGGAGGCACGCTCGAAGAGATGGTTGGCGACTGCTATCATTCAGCAGACCTCAAGAAGACGATCGGCAAGCACCCTCGGATGTTCTCCCGGCAAACGACATTGTCGGCGTTCGGTGACCGCTATGAAAGCGGAGCACATCCCTATCCGATGCACTCGATAGCATTCCAGCCTGGCGAGGTTTGGTTCCTGAATCCGAACATGCTTGCACATGAGGTCGTCTACGGCCGTCGGATCATGGACGGAGTGTTCCTGTTCGAAGCGTCCGGGCTTCAGAATCCCAAGCGATTTTATCCGGCCATTGTCGACCGTCTTCACCGGAAACATCTCGGCCCGCTTCAGCATTGTTGGCGGAGATGGAGAAGCCATGAATGGCTTCAAGCCCTGCGACGGAGACTAGCGAACGCTCGCCTCCGGCCGCCGACGTAGTGGCAACTTCCCACCCATTCCCGACAGGACGATAAAAGGACTGTCCTAGCTACCCGCACTGCGGGCATAGGCGGCTGCATGACCGTTCCCGCCTTCTCGTGCCTTCCACGACCGTCTCGCGTGCGGGGGTCGATGCGCGCGTTGAAGCGTGGACTTGGCGACCTTCAGCCGCGGAGCGCAGCGTGAAATTCGCGCGTTCGCCATTCCTCCTCGCTTTCGTTGCCGGGGCGGTGTCCGCTTTTGCGTTCCAGCCGGTCGGGCTGTGGCCGCTGATGCCGCTAGCTTTTGCGGCGCTCTGCGAACTGCTGACGCGGACGCGGAGCCTGAAGGGGGCGCTGGCGACCGGATGGCTCTTTGGGCTCGGCCAGTTCGTCATCGGACTCAACTGGATCGCGACCGCTTTCACTTACCAGGCCGCGATGCCGGCCTGGCTGGGCTGGATCGCGGTGGTGCTGCTCTCGCTCTACCTCGCCGTCTATCCCATGCTTGCGGCGGGGATTGCCTGGACGTTTGGGCGTCACCGGCCGATCGCGATGGTGCTCGGGCTGGCCGGAGCCTGGGCGATCGCCGAGTGGCTGAGGGCGGGCATCTTTACCGGCTTCGCGTGGAATCCGGTCGCGGCGACCTTCGACAACACGCACCTTCTGAATGCGGCTGCCACCGTCGGAACCTACGGGCTGTCCGCCATCGTGGTGCTGGCCGGAGGATTGATCTTCCTGCTGGTCCGTCGGGACTGGCGATGGGCGGGGGAGTCGCGGTTTCGCTTCTGCTGCTCCACTTCCTTCCGCGAGCGGAGCTTGCCGCAGATTCCGGTCTCGCTATCCGCGTCGTGCAGCCCAACATCGGGCAGCAGGACAAGTGGCGGCCGGGCTATTCCGAAATCGCCGCGCAGCGCCTCGCGCAGCTTTCGATGGAGCAGCGTCCCGACGGCCCACGGCTGCTGTTCTGGCCGGAAGCGGCGGTGACCAATCCCATGCTGGACGAGAGGTCGCAGCCCTACGGCGCCTATGCCGACTTCGAGCGGGCTCGCGCGGCGTCGCTGGTCGGGCCGGGCGATTATTTGCTGACCGGCGGGATCGCTCTGTTCTCGAAGGACAAGATCGCGGTCAGCGGCGCGGCCAACAGCGTGTTCGTCTTCGGCCAGGGCGGGCGGCTGGTCGGGCGCTACGACAAGGCGCATCTCGTGCCGTACGGCGAATATCTGCCGATGCGTCCGCTGCTTTCCTCGATCGGCCTGTCGCGGCTGGCGCCCGGCGATGTCGATTTCCTGCCGGGCCCCGGTCCGCGGACGATCGAGCTGCCGGGGTGGGGCAAGGTCGGCTTCCAGCTTTGCTACGAGATCATATTTTCCGGGCAGGTCGTCGATCGCCGCAATCGGCCGGACTTCATCTTCAATCCGTCCAACGACGCCTGGTTCGGCGCGTGGGGGCCGCCGCAGCACCTCGCGCAGGCGAGGCTGAGGGCCGCGGAGGAAGGCATTCCAGTGATCCGCTCGACACCGACGGGAATCAGCGCGGTGATCGATGCGCACGGGCAAGTCGTCCAGTCGCTGCCGTGGCGAACCGCCGGCTATTTTGACGGCACGCTCCCACCGCCCGCCGCGAAGCCGACCCTTTTCGCCCGATTTGGCAATGTCCTACCTTTGGGCATCGGCTTCCTACTCGTCATCGCGGCCATTGCCCTCGGACGGACGGGACGCTATCGGCGGAACACATAAAGCATTCTTTATATGAGGTTCCGGCCACGCCGGATCAGATCGCCAAGGACTTCAGCCCAACCATGCGCAACTCGTATCTCTTCACGTCCGAATCCGTTTCCGAAGGCCACCCGGACAAGGTCGCCGACCAGATCAGCGACGCCATAGTCGACCTGTTCCTGTCGAAGGACCCGGAAGCGCGCGTTGCATGCGAAACCATGACGACGACCAACCGCGTCGTTCTCGCCGGCGAAATCCGCGGCCAGGGCATCATGGACGAAGAGGGCAATTGGGCTCCGGGCATCCGCGAGGAAATCGAGTCCGCGGTCCGCGGCGTCGTGAAAAAGATCGGTTACGAGCAGGAAGGATTCCACTGGGATCGCCTCGACTTCGCCAACCACCTTCACCCGCAGTCGGCGCACATCGCTCAGGGCGTCGATGCCGGCGAGAACAAGGACGAGGGCGCGGGCGACCAGGGCATCATGTTCGGCTTCGCCTGCGACGAGACCCCGGACCTGATGCCGGCGACGCTCGATTACAGCCACAAGATCCTCGCCGAGATGGCTGCCGACCGCCACGCCGGCCGCGCGCCGTTCCTCGAGCCCGACGCCAAAAGCCAGGTCACGTTGCGCTTCGAAGAGGGCAAGCCGGCCAAGGCAACCGCCATCGTCGTCTCGACCCAGCATGCCAAGGGCTACGACCAGGGTGAGAAGCAGGCCGAGCTTCACGCCTACGTGAAGGGCGTCGTCGCCAAGGTCTTGCCGGCAGAGCTGCTCGGCAACGAGACCGTCTATCACATCAACCCGACCGGCAGCTTCGAGATTGGCGGCCCGGACGGCGACGCTGGCATCACCGGCCGCAAGATCATCGTCGACACCTACGGCGGTGCCGCTCCCCACGGCGGTGGCGCTTTCTCGGGCAAGGATCCGACCAAGGTCGATCGCTCGGCCGCCTATGCCGCGCGCTACCTCGCCAAGAACATCGTGGCGGCCGGCTTTGCCAAGCGCTGCACCATCCAGCTCGCTTATGCGATCGGCGTGTCCAAACCGCTGTCGCTGTACGTCGACACGCACGGCACCGGCACGGTTGGCGACGAGCAGCTGGAGCAGGCGATCGGCAAGATCGAGAAGCTCGGCGGCCTGACCCGCGCGGCATCCGCACGCACCTCGCGCTCAACAAGCCGATCTACCAGGCGACCGCGGCCTACGGTCACTTCGGCCGCAAGGCGGAGGGCGAGTTTTTTCCATGGGAGAAGACGGACCTGGTCGAGGATCTGAAGGCGGCCGTCGCCGCCTAAGGCCGATGACCGCGCACAAGGCTGGCGATCCGACCACTCTCAATCGCCTTTACGGGCGGGCGAGCGGGCACAAGCTGCGCAAGGGCCAGCAGGATCTGGTCAACAGCCTGCTTCCGCAGATCGAAGTGCCGGCCGAAGGCGATGTCACCGCCGCAGGCCTTTTCGGCGAGGACCGGCCGCTTCATTTCGAAATCGGGTTCGGCTCGGGCGAGCACCTTGCCTACCGCGCGGACCTGCTGCCCGACCATGCCTTAATCGGGGCGGAGCCGTTCCTCAACGGGGTCGCAACGGCGCTCGGCATATCCGCGAGAAGCATTTGCCCAACATCCGCTTGTGGAAAGGCGATGCGCTGGAGGTGCTGCGCCGTGTGCCGGATGGCTCTCTGAGTTTCCTCTACCTGCTTCACCCGGACCCGTGGCCAAAGGCGCGGCACGCGAAGCGGCGGATGGTCAATGACGGGCCGGTCGACCTGTTCGCGGCCAAGCTGAAGCCCGGCGGCGAGTTCCGGCTCGCGACTGACGATCCGACCTATCTGAACTGGGCGCTGATGGTGATGCAGCGGGAGCGCCACCTGCGTCAGTTCGAATGGTTGGCGAAGACGCCGAAGGACTTCCTCGAACCGTCCGGTGGCTGGATCGAAACGCGCTACGGTGCCAAGTCGCGGCGCGAGGGGCGCCGGCCTTATTATCTGCGCTACCGCCGCATCGCCTGATTCTGTACAGGCGCGGCATGGATATCCGCGACACCGTCCTTGCCGCGATCGGCAATACGCCGTTGATCAAGCTCCGCCGCGCCTCGGAAGAAACCGGCTGCCTCATCCTGGGGAAAGCGGAGTTCATGAACCCCGGTCATTCGGTGAAGGACCGGGCGGCGCTCGGCATCGTCACCGATGCGATCGACAAGGGCAGCTGCGACCGGGCGGGATCATCGTCGAGGGTACGGCCGGGAATACGGGCATCGGCCTCACCGTCGTCGGCAACGCGCTGGGAATGAAGACGGTCATCGTCATCCCGGAAACGCAAAGCCAAGAGAAGAAGGACACGCTGCGCTCGCTGGGAGCGACGCTCGTCGAAGTGCCGGCTGTTCCGTACCGCAACGACAACAATTACGTGAAGGTCGCCGCGCGCATGGCCGAGAAGCTGGCGCGGGAGCATCCGGAAGGCGCGATCTTCGCCAACCAATTCGACAATGTCGCCAACCGCAATGTCCATGTCCGCACGACCGGGCCGGAGATCTGGGCGCAGACCGACGGCAAGGTCGACGGCTTCGTCAGTGCGGTCGGCACTGGCGGGACGCTCGCCGGCACGGCGATTGCCCTTCGAGAACGCAAGCCGGACGTGGCCATCGCGATCGCCGACATCCCGGGGCCGCCCTCTACAGTTACTACACGACCGGTGAGCTGAAGTCGGAAGGGAGCTCGATCACGGAAGGGATCGGGCAGGGCCGGATCACCGGCAACCTCGAAGGTCTTTCCGTCGACGATGCTTTCCTGATCGAGGACCAGGAAAGCCTGGAGACGACACTCGGCCTGATCCGCGACGAGGGCCTGAGCGTGGGGCTTTCGACCGGCGTGAACGTCACCGGAGCGACGCGGCTGGCGCGCAAGCTGGGCCGGGCAAGGTGATCGTCACGATATTGTGCGACCCCGCGACCCGCTACCAGTCGCGCCTTTTCAACCCGGAGTTCCTGCGGTCGAAGGCGCTGGTGGCGCCGGAATGGCTCGAACGTCCGGAGAGTCTCGAACCCGCCCTGGTCTGAGACTATAGGGGCATCGCGAATCAGCGGGAGGCAGACATGACTTTGTCCATTGGCAGCATTGCGCCCAACTTCACTGCGGAAACCACGCAGGGACCGATCAACTTCCACGACTACATCGACGGCGGGTACGGCATCCTGTTTTCCCACCCGAAGGATTACACGCCCGTCTGCACGACCGAGCTCGGCTACATGGCCGGCCTCGCCGACGAATTCGCCAAGCGCAACACGAAGGTCATCGGCCTGTCGGTCGACCCGGTCGGCGCTCACGAAGGCTGGGCGCAGGACATCAAGGATGTCACCGGGAACGAGGTCAACTTCCCGATGATTGGCGACCACGACCTTGCCGTCGCCAAGCTCTACAACATGCTTCCGGCTGACGCGGGCGAGACGTCCGAAGGCCGGACGGCCGCGACCAACGCGACGGTGCGCACCGTCTACATCGTCGGGCCAGACAAGCAGATCAAAGCCATGCTGATCTATCCGATGAGCACCGGCCGGAATTTCGACGAGGTGCTCCGCCTGCTCGATTCCATCCAGCTCACCGCCAAGCATTCGGTGGCGACGCCGGTGAACTGGAAGCAGGGCGAGGACTGCATCATCGTCCCATCGCTCAACGACGAAGCGGCGCGGGAGAAATTCCCGGGCGGCTGGAAGACGCTGAAGCCCTACCTGCGCACCGTGCCGCAGCCTCAGGAGCAAGCGGCGGCCGAACCGGCTCCCGCCAAGTAGCTCAGTTGGCGGGCGTCAGCTTGAGCAGGCGTCCGCCGCTGTCACCGTCCTCGAGCAGATAGACTTCGCCTTCCGGCCCTGGTCGACTGCACGAACGCGGGCACCCATGTCCCACTGATCGGCCTTCCGGGCCTGATCCCCATCGATGTCGACGCGGATCAGCGCCTGACCTGAAAGCGCGGGAATGAGCGCGTCGCCTTTCCACTGCGGAAAGAGATCGCCGGCGTAGATCAACAACCCACCCGGCGAGATCGATGGGTTCCACCACACCTTCGGCTCCTCGAATCCGCGGCCCTTGTGATCGTCGGGAATGTCGCCGCCACCGTAATGCGAGCCGTAGGACGCCCGTGGCCAGCCGTAGTTCTTGCCCTCCACGATCAGGTTAACTTCGTCGCCGCCCTGCGGACCCATCTCGGTCTCCCACAAGCGGCCGTCGGGCGCGAAGGCAAGGCCGAGAACGTTGCGGTGACCCATCGAATAGTGATGGCCGCCGATGCGCTGCCCTTGGTCGGTCATGTGAATGATCTTGCCGAGGTCGCTCGCCGCATCCTGCGCCGGGTCGAACTTCTGCCTGTCGCCCGACGAGATGAACATGCTCCCGTCGGGCGCGAAGGCGATCCGGTGCGAGAAGTGGCCGTTCCCGGTGACTTTCGGCGACTGGCGCCAGATGACCTTGAAACCCTCCAGCCGCGGCTGCCCCTGGCCCAGCAGGAGCCGCCCATAGCCAATGACCGCTCCGCTCGTTCCGCCCGGCCCCGGCTCGATGTAGCTCAGGTAAACGCGCTGGTTCCCGGCGAAGCCCGGATGCGCGACGACATCGCCGAGCCCGCCCTGGCCGGCGACATGGACCGAGGGCACTCCCGCCACCTCCTGCTTGCGGCCGGTCGCCGTGTCGAGCAGCCACAGCTTGCCGCCTTTTTCCGTCACCAGCGCCATCTTGGTCGTGGCCACCCCACTGCCCGGTAGAAAGTCCATGGCCCAAGGTGCCTCGAAGCGCGTTACCTCGGTTTCAGTGAAGGGCTTGGTCGACGAAGCCTGCTGGGCGGAGGACTGGCTTGGAGCGGTACCACAGGCGGCGAGAACCAGGATTGCCGCGACTTGCATTAAGCGTAGGGTCATCCGATCTGTTCCTTAAGCGTAACGGTTGTCCATTGCGGCGACCAGGACAGGCCGGCCATGCAATCCTGTAGCCTACTCTCGCTCGCCACCGCGGTTCCTCCGCACGTCGTCGAACAGCACGAGGCGAAGGCCCGGGCCAGAGAGGCCTTTGGCGGTAAGAAGGCCCTGTTCGACCGCCTCTCCGGCGTGTTCGACAATGCCGGAATTGCCAAGCGCCACATCGTTGCTCCCCAGGATTGGTATCTCGCCGAACATGGCTGGCATGACCGCAACAGTCTCTATCTGAAAGCCGCCGAGGACCTGTTCGTCGAGGCTGCGAGTACTGCCATCGAAAAGGCCGGGATGGCGCCGGACCAGATCGACGGGGTCGTTGCGGTTTCCACGACGGGCATCGCCACGCCCAGCCTGGAGGCACGCGCTGCGCCACGCGTCGGTTTCCGTGACGACATCCGCCGCGTTCCGCTCTTCGGGCTTGGCTGCGCGGGGGCGTGAACGGGCTGGCGACGGCCGCTCGCATGGCGACTTCGGAACCAGGGACGAACTGGCTGTTCGTGACCGTCGAGACCTGCTCCATCTCAATCCGCCTGGACAGTGCCGATCCGGCCGCGATCGTGGCCACCGCCTTGTTCGGCGACGGAGCGGCCGCGGCAGTGGTGACGAGCGGCGAGCACAGCCTCGCTCGCATCACCGGGGCTTCGGAGAAGCTTTTTCCGGACACGCTGCGGATCATGGGCTGGGACGTTGAGGATCCGGGACTGGCCGTGGTGTTCGACCGCGCCATTCCCCCTTTCATCGAACAGCATCTCGCGAAAACGGTCGACGAGATGTGCGTGAAGCTCGGTGTCGACTTCGAGGATGTCGATCGCCTTTGCTGTCACCCAGGCGGCGTGAAGGTGATCGATGCAATCGAGACCGCGCTGAAGCTCAATCAGGGCGAGCTCAATATCGAGCGGGAAGTCCTGCGCGACTTCGGCAACATGAGCGCTCCAACCGTGCTGTTCGTGCTTGAACGGCTGCTGGCGCGGGCCTGCCGGACCGCGTGCTGATGACCGCGTTCGGCCCCGGATTCACCTGTGCGGGCCTCATGCTGGAGGCGGCGTGACGGAGCCATTGTGGCCGTCGATCGCGATTCTGGCGTTCGTGACTCTTCAGCGCCTCACCGAGCTTCCGATCGCCGCAGCGAACACCAGGCGCCTCCTGGCGCGGGCGGCACGGAAGTCGGTGCGAGCCACTACCCGCTGATCGTTGCGCTCCACGCTGCCTGGCTCGGTGCACTCTGGTGGTTCGCGCTTGGCCGCCCGATCAACTTCGCCTTCCTCGCGCTGTTCGTCCTGGTCGAACTGGGCCGCGTATGGGTGTTGCGGACGCTAGGCCCGCGATGGACGACGCGGATCATCGTCGTCCCCGGCGAAGCGCTGGTTGCTGCCGGGCCCTATCGCTTCGTGAATCACCCCAATTATCTCGTGGTCATCGCCGAAATCGCCGTTCTCCCGCTGGTCTTCGGCCTGTGGCAAATCGCGCTGGTCTTCTCCCTTCTCAACGCGGCCGTCCTGGCGATCCGCGTCAGGGCCGAAAATCGCGCGCTCGGCGCCGCTCAGCGGGGTAGACGTAAACGTCGTAGGCCTCGTCCGTGACCGCGGGGCGGAACGTCGCGATCAGGCGCGTCTGCGCCTTGAACCGCTCCAGGTCTTCGGGCGTGACGGTGGTCGTGCTCTCGTACATCACCTTCTTGGCGGGCCTCGGCTTTAGCGGGAGTGGAGCGAGAAAGACGATCGGCCGGCCCGTTTGCCGGTGCAGCAACTCGGCGTCGGCCAGGACATCGGCGAGCCGCAGGTCCTGCCGCCCCTCCCGGTTCAGCCTGACGACCTTCCCGAACTTGCGCTCGCGCAAGAACCAGAGCGGATTGTCGGCATAATAGGGCAAGGCTTCAAGGAACGGATCCGGGTCGCCCATCACGATGGCGTTTCGCAGATCCGGCCGCTGCAGCAGCTTGCCGACGTCCGCAGACCGGCTGTACTTGAGACCGCCGAATTCGACGCTGACTGGACCCATGAGTTGCAGCGTCTGCAATGCCAGCAAAGCTACGAACCCGTATTCGCCGGCAATCCGGGCGCGATCGACCCACGGGTTCTTCGACGACCAGCTCCCGCCAGCCCCTTCCGCGCTCATCCAGTACAGCGCGATGAGGAAGCAGAGGTAGAGCGCTTCATGCCGGTAGGACGACGGGTAAACGAAATAGAAGAAGTATTTGAAGCCGATGAAGCCGGCGATCGAGGCGCACAAGGCGGCAGGCTTCCGGATCAGGCCGAGGCAGCTGAGGCCGATCAGAAGCAGTGGAAGTGGCGGCCAGAGGATCGAGCCGAGCCCGCTGAACCCGCTCTTCAGCTCGAAGATCGCCGGGATGAGGGTGGCAGGCCCAAAGATTCCCAGACGGTTCGAGACGGCGCCGTCATTGAACGTCGGATAGATGGTTCGGAAGCAAAGATAGGCTCCAAGAGCGGCGAGCAGCGCATTGCCAACGAAGATCAGCCAGTCGCGCTTCTCGACCGGCCTTGTCGCGACCATCTCGACAAAGCGGAACAGCAGGAACGAGGCTGCCAGGAAGCCGCTCGGGACGTTGGTGTTGGTCAAGATCGCGATCAGCAGTCCCAACCACAGGCTGTTCTTCACTCGCGGGTAGAGCGCCGCGATGGCGAACATCACGACGGCCGACATGCCGTAATTTCTCGCGACGGCGACGAATTCGAAGGCGCCGTACAGGCTGAACAGGATCAACGCGACGACAAGTGGCCGGAACGGTGCCTTGAACGCCACCAGCGCCATGGCTGCGAAGCCGAGCAACGCGGCCGCAATTGGTAAGACTTCGCGATAGGGGAAGATGTCGTGAAGGCCGCGGAGGATGATGTACCAAAGCGCCGGATGCCCTTCGCCGTGGACATTGCCGAGCATTTCCAGCGGGTTGGACCCCGACAAAGCGAGCGAGAACGCCCGCACCTCGTCGCGCCAGAAGACATGATTGACGCAGAACCAGACGGCCAGCGCGATCCAGGCGAGCAAGAGGATGAAGCGGAGGCGCCTGTCTTGCGCCGTCACCGGACCGCCAAACAGCGGCGACGCCGAATTCTCCAACGCTCCCCCACGATACCCAGTCCGGTGCCGGAGTATCGCGTTGTTCATAGTTTAAAAAGGAGTTTGCTTCATTGCCTCAGGACTACGGCCCCAGTGGACATGAGGCGTGTCATGATCGACGGTTTGAAAGTTGCGGTTGTCTTGCCCGCATATAATGCAAGCGAAACGCTCGAGAGAACTTACGCTGAGCTCCCGAAGGACGTCGTCGACGACGTCATTTTGGTCGATGATGCCAGCACCGACGCCACTGCAATCGTGGCCGACAGGCTCGGGATCCACACCGTGATCCACGCCCGCAACGGCGGCTACGGCGCCAACCAGAAGTCCTGCTATTCGATCGCGCTGGCGCGGGGAGCGGACATCGTGGTGATGGTGCACCCCGACTATCAATATTCGCCGCGCCTGGTGACTGCCATGGCCGGCATGATTGCGTCCGGCCATTACGATGCGGTTTTTGCGTCGCGCATTCTGGGCAACGGAGCGCTTGCTGGCGGCATGCCGAAGTACAAATATGTGGCGAACCGGCTTTTGACGGCTTTCCAGAACCTTCTGATGGGTGCGAAGCTCAGTGAATATCACACCGGCTATCGTGCCTGGAACCGCAAGTCGCTTCAGCAGCTGCCTTTGCTCGCTTGCTCCGACGACTTCGTCTTCGACAATGAGATGATCGCGCAGGCCAAGTGGGCCGGCTTCCAGATGGGCGAGATTTCCTGCCCCACGAAATATTTCCCGGAAGCGTCGAGCATCAACTTCCGCCGCAGCTGCATCTACGGCTTGGGCGTTGTGAAGACGGCCGTGACGTATCGCCTTTGCAAGTGGGGCGTCCTCAGCTCCAAGCTGTTCGCTTCGGACTCGCCGCGCCTGCCGCGATCGGTCCCGGCCATGATGCCGAGAATGGCCGTCGCCGAGCCGCTTTCGTGGGCAGCCTGATCGCCCGGGGATCGGCAACTCTTCATTCGATCCCCTTCATCGCGGATATCCTGGCACGGCCCGCCGCTCGGCAGCTGCTTCGCTATGCGTTCGCCGGGTTGTGCGTAACGCAATTGGCCGCGCTGGTTTACTCCGCCGTGGTCCTGCTCTTGTCGGCGCATCCCTTGTTCGCGAATGCGGTCAGCACCGCCTTCGGGCTTTGCGCGGGCTATCTGGTGCATAGCCGCTGGAGCTTCGCCGTCGATGGCGCGGGCGGAGAGGGCCTGCAGGTCGCTCGCTTCCTGACCGCGTCGTTCGTCGCCTTCCTGATCAACAGCTTCTGGGTCTGGCTGCTCGTCATGATCCTGCATCTGCCGGCTCTGGCACCGGTGCCGATGATGATGCTTGTAACCCCGTGGATCAGCTTCCTGCTCAACCGCTATTGGGTATTCAAGGCGGCCTGATCTAGTCCGAATCTCGGGCGTTCGCCGCAGCTTGCGCGGCTTGCTGTTCAAGCCTATATCGCACTCCTCTCCTCGACATCGTTAGATGCCTGAGGCTGGGCCAAGCGGCTCCGGTCCGAGAGACTTTGTAAGCTGTTCGCAGGATATTCGTGGCCGACATCGCCGCACTGAACCGATTGCTGGAGCCCGAGGTGGAAAGCCTCGGCTATCGCCTCGTTCGCGTCGCGTTCCTCGGCGGGAAGTCGGACCCGACGCTGCAGGTCATGGCCGAGAAGCCGTCGACGCGTCAGCTCGATCTCAGCGATTGCGAAGTCATTTCGCGCAAGCTGTCCGAGACGCTGGACGCGCTCGAAGCCGACGGCCGCGACCCGATCGAGGGCGGCTACCGCCTCGAGGTCAGCTCACCCGGAATCGACCGGCCGCTGACCCGGCTTGCCGACTTCGACGACTGGAAGGGCCACGATGCGCGGGTCAACCTCGCCGACCAGCAGAACGGCCGAAAGCAGTTCAAGGGCAGCGTCGCCGGTACTGAAGGGGCTGACATCCTGCTGCATCTCGACAATGGCGAAGGCGTCGCCATCCCGTTCGCTTCGATCCATTCGGCCAAGCTGCTGCTGACCGACAAGCTCATCAACGCAACCGCGCCGCTCAGCACCGAGGGCGCCGACACCATTCAGACTGTAGAGGACTAGAACCATGGCCACTGCCGCCCCGCCCGTCGCATCCGCGAACAAGGCCGAGCTGCTTGCAATTGCAGACGCCGTCGCTCGCGAGAAGCTGATCGACCGCGGCATCGTCATCGAGGCGATGGAGGACGCGATCCAGCGCGCCGCTCGCGCCCGCTACGGCGCCGAGAACGACATTCGCGCCAAGCTCGACCCGAACACCGGCGACCTTCGCCTGTGGCGCGTCCTCGAAGTGACCGAGGAGGTCGAGGATCACTTCAAGCAGATCGACCCGAAGGGCGCCCAGAAGCTGCAGAAGGACGCGGCCGTCGGCGACTTCATCGTTGATCCGCTGCCCCCGATCGAGTTCGGCCGCATCGCCGCCCAGGCCGCCAAGCAGGTGATCTTCCAGAAGGTCCGCGATGCCGAGCGCGAGCGCCAGTATGAAGAGTTCAAGGACCGCGCGAGCGAAGTCATCACCGGCGTCGTCAAGCGCGTCGAGTTCGGCCACGTCGTCGTCGACCTCGGCCGCGCCGAAGGCGTCATCCGCCGCGACCAGCAGATCCCGCGCGAGATGGTTCGCGTCGGCGACCGCATCCGCTCGCTGATCCTTCGCGTCGCCCGCGAAGCCCGCGGCCCGCAGATCTTCCTGTCGCGCGCTCATCCGGACTTCATGAAGAAGCTGTTCGCGCAGGAAGTCCCGGAGATTTACGACGGCATCATCGAGATCAAGGCCGCCGCCCGTGACCCGGGCAGCCGCGCCAAGATCGGGGTCATCAGCCACGACAGCTCGATCGACCCGGTCGGCGCCTGCGTCGGCATGAAGGGCAGCCGCGTGCAGGCCGTCGTCCAGGAACTCCAGGGCGAGAAGATCGACATCATCCCCTGGTCGGAGGACACCGCGACTTTCGTGGTCAACGCGCTTCAGCCGGCCACCGTCAGCCGCGTCGTCATCGACGAGGAAGAGAGCCGCATCGAAGTCGTGGTCCCCGACGACCAGCTCAGCCTCGCGATCGGCCGCCGCGGCCAGAACGTGCGCCTCGCGAGCCAGCTGACCAGCTCGCAGATCGACATCCTCACCGAGGCCGACGCGAGCGAGAAGCGCCAGCGCGAGTTCGTCGAGCGCACCGAGATGTTCCAGGGCGAGCTCGACGTCGACGAGACGCTGTCGCAACTACTCGTCGCCGAAGGCTTCACCAGCCTCGAGGAAGTCGCTTACGTTCCGCTCGACGAAATCGCGTCGATCGAGGGTCTCGACGATGAAATCGCCGGCGAGCTTCAGAGCCGCGCCGCCGAAGCGCTCGAGCGCCGCGAAGCTGCAGCTCGCGAGGAACGCCGTGGTCTGGGCGTCGAGGATGCTCTCGCCGAGCTCCCGCACCTCACCGAGGCGATGCTGGTCACGCTTGGCAAGGCCGGCATCAAGACGCTCGACGATCTCGCCGATCTCGCGACCGACGAGCTGATCCAGAAGAAGCGCCAGGAGCCGCGCCGCCGCGCCGAGAACGCTCCCAAGCGGGCCGAGGACAAGGGCGGGATCCTCGCCGACTACGGCCTGAGCGAAGAGCAGGGCAACGAGATCATCATGGCCGCCCGCGCGCACTGGTTCGAGGACGAGGACGCCGGCGCGCAGACCGAGGAGGCCGCCGATGCGGAATCCTCCCAATGATCCGCTAGACGCGCACGTACCGGAGCGCACCTGCATCCTCTCGCGGCGGACGGCGCCGAAAGAGGAATTGATCAGGCTCGCGCTCGGTCCCGATGGCGAGGTCGCTCCTGACGTTCGTGCCCGGGCGCCGGGCCGCGGCGCCTGGATCGGCGTGTCGCGCGCCGAATTCGACGAGGCGCACGCCAAGGGCAAGCTCAAGGGCGCCCTCCAGCGCGCGTTCAAGACGAACGCTGTGGAGATCCCTGACGACCTTGGCGAACGCATTGCGCAGGCGCTTCGCCAGGCCACGCTCGACCGTCTCGGCATGGAAGCCCGCTCCGGCAATCTCATCAACGGTGCCGACCGGGTCGAGACCGCTGCCCGCAACGGCAACGTCTATTTGCTGATTCATGCCGCGGATGCTGGCGAAGACGGCAGGAAAAAGCTCGATCAGGCGTGGCGCGTGGGAAGCGAGCCCGAAATCCTTGCGAACAGCGGGGCCAAGGTCTTCTATTTCCCGAGGAACGCACCATCTTGTCGATGGCCTTGGGGCGCGAGAATGTGGTACATATCGCGCTGACCGATCGTGCCGCCGCAGCGCGTGTTCTCCACGCGCTTTCCCGGTGGCGCGCTTTCATTGATCCCCGTGCGGGTCTAGAGGGCGGCGACCCCGCTTCTGGCCGCGGCTCGGCTGATGCAGATTTGACGAAGGAATAGGATGACAGACCAGACCGACAAGCCGAAGCTTGGAACCCGGCCGCCGCTGGGCCTCAAGCGCACGGTCGAGACCGGCAAGGTGAAGCAGAGCTTCAGCCATGGCCGTTCGAACACCGTGGTGGTCGAGGTCAAGAAGCGCCGCATCCTTGGACGCCCGGGCGAAGCTCCGCCCGTCGAGGCGCCCAAGCCCGAGCCCGTTGCCGAAGCGCCCAAGCCGGCACCGAAGCCCGTTGCCCCGCCTCCCGCGCCGAAGCGCACCGCGCCTGTCGACGACATCACCGCGCGCAAGGAAATGCAGGCTCGCCTGCTGCGTGAGGCCGAGGAAGCGCGTCTCGCCTCTCTGGAGGAGGCGCGCCGACGCGACGACCGCAAGCGCACGGAGCAGAGCGAGGACGAGAAGCGCCGCGCCGAAGAGAATCGCAAGGCCGAGGAGGCTGCCGCCGAGCAGGCGCGCATCCAGGCCGAGGAAGAGGCTCGCGCGGCCGCTGAACCCGCCGCTGCGCCCGAGCCGGTCGCCGCCGATGATGAAGACGACCGTGCGGCTCGCCGTCCCAGCGGCGGTCATGCGCCAACTCCACGCCGTCCCGAGCCCGCTCGCCCGAGCCGCGGCCGCGGCGACGACCGCCGTCACCATGGCAAGCTGACCGTCACCCGTGCCCTTTCCGGCGAGGACGACAGCCGTGCCCGTTCGCTGGCCGCGCTCCGCCGCGCCCGTGAAAAGGAAAAGCGCGCTCACCAGCAGCAGGGACCCGCCGCCAAGCAGTATCGCGACGTTGACGTTCCCGAGGCGATCACCGTCCAGGAGCTCGCCAAGCGCATGGGCGAGCGCGGCGCCGACCTGGTGAAGGCGCTGTTCAAGATGGGCACGCCGGTCACGATTACCGAGACGATCGACCAGGACACGGCCGAGTTGCTGATCGAAGAGTTCGGCCACCGCATCAATCGCGTCAGCGAGGCTGACGTCGACATCGACACGTCGACCGACGTCGATCCCGCGGATACGCTAAAGCCGCGTCCGCCGGTCGTCACGATCATGGGCCACGTCGACCACGGCAAGACGTCGCTGCTCGACGCCATCCGCGGCGCCTCCGTCCAGTCGGGCGAGGCCGGCGGCATCACGCAGCATATCGGCGCCTATCAGGTTCAGCTGCCCGACAAATCGAAGGTCACCTTCCTCGACACGCCGGGCCACGAAGCCTTTTCGGAAATGCGCGCCCGCGGTGCGAACGTCACCGACATCGTCATCCTCGTGGTCGCGGCCGACGACGGCCTGCGCCCGCAGACGATCGAGGCGATCAATCACACCAAGGCGGCCGGCGTCCCGATGATCGTTGCGATCAACAAGGTCGATAAGCCGGAAGCCAAGCCGCAGAAGGTCCGCGAGGAGCTGCTGCAGCATGAGATCATCGTCGAGGACATGGGCGGCGACGTTCAGGACGTCGAAGTCTCCGCGACCAAGAAGACGGGCCTCGACAAGCTTCTCGAGGCAATCCAGCTGCAGGCCGAAATCCTCGAGCTGAAGGCCAACCCCGATCGTGCCGCCGAAGGCACGGTGATCGAGGCCAAGCTCGACAAGGGCCGCGGTCCGCTCGCGACCGTCCTCGTCCAGCGCGGCACGCTGCGCGTCGGCGACGTGTTCGTTGCCGGTGCATCGAGCGGCAAGGTCCGCGCGATGATCAACGACAAGGGACAGCAGATCAAGGAAGCCGGTCCGTCCTTCCCGGTCGAAGTGCTCGGCCTGTCGGCGGTGCCGTCGGCCGGCGACCCGTTCACGGTCGTCGAGAACGAGGCCCGCGCGCGCGAAGTCGCCGACTACCGCAAGGGCGTCCTCGACAAGAAGCGCACGACGGCCGCTCCGGTCAGCGTCGAGAACATGTTCGCGACGCACGCTTCGACGATCAAGGAAGTGCCGGTCGTCATCAAGGCGGACGTGCAGGGCTCGGTCGAAGCGATCGTTCATGCCCTCAATCGCCTGTCGACCGACGAGGTGCGCGTGCGCATCCTCAACTCGGGCGTCGGTGCGATCACCGAGAGCGACGTGACCCTTGCGTCCGCGAGCGGCGCACCGATCATCGGCTTCAACGTTCGCCCGAACGCCAAGGCGCGCGAGGCCGCGAACCGAACCAAGGTCGAGTTCCGCTACTACGACGTCATCTACCACCTGACCGATTGGGTGAAGGGCGCGATGGAAGGCGAGCTCGGACCGGAGATCATCGAAACGGTGGTCGGCCGCGCGAAGGTCCAGGAAGTCTTCCCGGCCGGGAAGCGCGACAAGGCCGCCGGCCTGCTGGTCCTCGAAGGCATCATCCGCAAGGGCCTCAACGCCCGCCTCACGCGCGAAGACGTCATCGTGTCGAAGACGACCATCAGCTCGCTCCGGCGCTTCAAGGACGACGTGGCGGAAGTCACTTCGGGTCTCGAGTGCGGCGTGCTTCTGGCCGATACGAACGACATCAAGCCCGGTGACGCGCTTGAGGTCTTCGAGGTCGAGGAGCGCGCGCGGACGCTCTAATGCGCCGTCAGGAAACAACAGAAGGTCGGTCGGTCCGCCTGCTCCGCGTCGGGGAGCAGGTGCGTCACATCCTGAGCGAGCTTCTCCAGCGTGGCGACGTGCATGACGACGTGCTCCAGTCGCACCTCGTCAGCGTCACGGAAGTGCGTATGTCGCCCGACCTCCGCCACGCGACGGTGTTCGTGAAGCCATTGCTTGGCCAGGACGAAGAGGCCGTGCTCAAGGCTCTCCGGCAGAACACGGCGTTTCTCCAGCGCGAGGTCGCTCACCGCGTGCGCATGAAATATGCGGCCAAGCTGAAGTTCATCGCCGACGAAAGCTTCGACGAAGGCACGCACATCGACCGCATCCTCCGGTCGGAGCATGTCGCGCAGGATCTCGAAGAGGAATGATCGAGGGTCTCGATGCGCACATGACCGGCGATGGGTGCCGCGCCGAGTTCATCACCGACGGTCATCTGGAAGCGCTAAAGTCCGCATGTGCCGAGGACCGCGAGATTTGGGCGATCTATGCGAACAACTTCGGTCCGGACGGTTTCGACCAGAGCATCGCCCTCTACCGGTCCAATCCGCGCAATCGGACCTTCGTCCTCTACGACGGTGACGCGCTTGCCGGTATGTCAAGTTATCTTGGCATTGACGACGGACGCCAGTGCCTGGAAATCGGTGGCACCTATTACCGTCCACACCTTCGTGGCAGCGGGTTCAACCGTCGCGTGAAGGACATGATGCTGAAGCGGGCATTCGACAGCGGAATCCGCCGCGTCGAGTTCCGCGTCGACCGCCGCAACGCGCGGAGCCAGGCAGCAATGAAGAAGCTCGGCGCCGTCCGCGAAGGCATTCTTCGCGCGGACCGCATCACCTGGAACGGCCACGTCCGCGACACGGTGCTGTTCGCGATCCTCAAGGACGAATGGCCGGTATGAAACTGCTTGTCGCCCTGAGTTTGCTCCTCGCCGCGTCGCCCGCGCAGGCGACTGGGCTGACCGTGAAGATGGGTGAAACCTGGCTGTTCACGCTCAAAAACGGTGAGCCGGCGAACGCTCGGAAAGTGCCTGCGTCCGCCACCATTCCCAAGGGCCAGATCAAGGTCGCGGTGCGCGCGATGCTGGGGACGGGCATGACCATCACCAACAACAGCCCGATCGCCTACACCTTCCGCGCGGAGCTGATTTCCGGCGGCAAGGCAACGCTTGCGCGATCCTGCACGCTTCCGTCGAAGGCCCGCCCGGCGTTCGAACAATGGCCACAGAAGGCTGACGCGATCCGTATTGGGGCCTTCAAGGTCGCCGACGAAGACGGGCACTGCTGAGCCGATGGCCAAGCTCTATTTCTATTATGCTGCAATGAACGCGGGGAAATCGACGACCCTGTTGCAGGCCGACTTCAACTATCGCGAGCGTGGCATGGAAACGATGCTGTGGACCGCGGCGCTCGACGATCGCCTGGGCGTGGGCGCGATCGGCTCCCGGATCGCCTTGTCGGCTCCGGCGCATACCTTCGATGAGGGCGTCGACCTTTTCGACGCCATCAGCAATGAATTGAGGAAGCGGGACCTCGACTGCATTCTGGTCGACGAAGCGCAATTCTTGTCGCAGCCGCACGTGCTGCAACTCTGCGAGGTTGCCGACCAGCTCGATATTCCGGTCCTTTGCTACGGCCTTCGCACCGACTTTCAGGCCAAGCTGTTTCCCGGATCGGCGGCGCTGCTCGCGCTGGCGGATACATTGGTCGAACTGAAGGCCGTCTGCGAATGCGGACGCAAGGCGACGATGAACCTCAGGGTCGATGAGGACGGTCACGCGATCGTTCGTGGCCAGCAGACCGAGATCGGCGGGAACGACCGCTATATCGCGCTCTGCCGCAAGCATTTCTTCGAACGGCTGAACGAGAGCCGGGCGCGACAGCTGAGCCTCGGCCTCCCGCGCAACCCGTGATCAATGGCTGGCTGATTTTGGACAAGCCGGTCGGGCTTGGCTCGACGCAGGCCGTGTCGGCCGTGAAGCGAGCGCTCCGCGAAGCCGATGAGCCGAAGACCAAGGTTGGCCACGGCGGCACGCTCGATCCGCTCGCCAGCGGCGTCCTTCCCGTCGCGATCGGCGAAGCGACCAAGGTGTCTGGGCGGATGCTGGACGCGACCAAGTCCTACGAATTCACCGTTCGCTTCGGCGAGGAGACCGATACGCTCGATCTCGAAGGGAAGGTGGTGGCGACGAGCGACATTCGGCCTTCACGAGAGCAGATCGAGGCGGTGATCGGTACCTTCACCGGCCCGATCGAGCAGGTCCCTCCGGCTTATTCGGCGCTGAAGGTCGACGGCAAGGCCGCCTACACCCGGGCGAGGGCAGGCGAGGACGTGAAGCTTGCGGCGCGCGAGGTCATGATTTTCGAGCTCGAACTGCGCGAGAATACGCCCGACAGCGCGACATTCTCAGCGACCGTATCCAAGGGCACCTACGTCCGCTCCGTCGCCCGCGACATCGCCAGGGCGTTGAACACCGTCGGCCACGTCACCATGTTGAGGAGGACCCGCGCTGGCCCGTTCGGTCTCGAAAGGGCCATTTCGCTGGACTTTCTCGCCGAAGCCGCTAAGGCGCGGCGGCTGATTGGGGCGGTACTTCCGCTGGAAGCGGCGCTGGACGACATCCCGGCCCTCCCCATCACTCCCGACCAGGCACAACTGCTCCGCTTCGGACAGCGCCTTGTCGGTTTCCCCGAAAAGCCGGGGCTTCAACTGGCGACAGAGGGCGGACGCCCGGTCGCATTGGTCGAAGCTTTGGCCGACGGCCTGAAGGTCGTCCGGGGCTTCAACGTCTAGAAATAAGGAGTTTGTCGATGTCGATTACTGCAGAGCGCAAGACCGCGCTGATCAACGAGCACGCCCGCGGTTCGGGCGACACCGGTTCTCCCGAAGTGCAGGTCGCGATCCTGACGGAGCGCATCAACAACCTGACCCAGCACTTCAAGAGCCACGCCAAGGACAACCATTCGCGCCGCGGCCTTCTGATGCTGGTCAATCAGCGCCGTTCGCTCCTCGACTATCTGCGTCGCAAGGACGAAACGCGCTACACCGACCTCATCGCGAAGCTCGGCCTGCGCAAGTAACTCTCTGGAGCGGCCCCAAGCGGGCCGCTTCGCATATGTTCAGTCCCGCAATTCGGCGGGGCGTCCATGGGGCTCATCAGACGCCCCGACCGCTGACGGACCGGCTGTCCGTCAAATGATGACCCCGGCAGGCATTCGGCCGCCGGGCGAAGGGACAATAAATGTTCAAAATCCATACTGTTGAAACCGAGATCGGCGGCAAGACGCTGAAGCTCGAAACGGGCCGCGTGGCCCGCCAGGCCGATGGCGCCGTTCTCGCGACCATGGGCGAAACCGTGGTGCTTTGCGCGGTCACCGCCGCAAAGTCGGTCAAGCCGGGGCAGGACTTCTTCCCGCTGACCGTCCACTACCAGGAAAAGTTCTCGGCCGCCGGCCGTATCCCGGGCGGTTTCTTTAAGCGCGAGCGTGGAGCGACCGAAAAGGAAACGCTGACCAGCCGCCTGATCGACCGTCCGATCCGCCCGCTGTTCCCGGAAGGCTTCTACAACGAAGTCCTCGTGATCGCGCAGGTCCTCTCCTACGACGGCGAGAACGAGCCCGACATCCTCGCGATGATCGCCGCCTCAACCGCACTGACCATTTCCGGCGTGCCCTTCATGGGCCCGATCGGCGCCGCCCGCGTCGGCTTCGTCGACGGTGAGTACGTCCTCAACCCGACCCAGGCTCAGATCGCCGAGGGCGACCTCGACCTCGTCATGGCCGGCACTCCGAACGCCGTGATGATGGTGGAGTCCGAGGCCAAGGAATTGAGCGAAGAGCAGATGCTCGGCGCCGTCATGTTCGGCCACGCCGCCAGCCAGAAGATCTGCAACCTCATCATCGACCTCGCCGAAAAGGCCGCCAAGGACCCGTGGGAGCTCGCTCAGAGCGACGACAAGTCGGCGATCAAGGCGAAGCTCAAGGACATCATCGGCAAGGACGTCGAGGCTGCCTACAAGCTGACCAACAAGTCGGAGCGTTCCGCCGCTCTCAACGCCGCCCGCGACAAGGCCAAGGAAGCCTTCGCCGAAGCCGAGCCGCAGGAGCAGCTGGTCGCCTCGAAGGCCGTCAAGGGCCTCGAAGCCGACATCGTTCGCGGTGCGATCCTCAAGGAAGGCCGTCGCATCGACGGCCGCGACACCAAGACGGTCCGCCAGATCGAAGCGATGGTCCACTTCCTTCCGCGCACGCACGGCTCGGCCCTGTTCACGCGCGGTGAGACGCAGGCGATCGTGACCACGACGCTCGGCACCAAGGAATCGGAGCAGATGATCGATGGGCTGGAGGGTCTCTCCTACCAGCGCTTCATGCTGCACTATAACTTCCCGCCCTACTCGGTCGGTGAAGTCGGACGCTTCGGCGCTCCGGGCCGCCGCGAAGTCGGCCACGGCAAGCTCGCATGGCGCGCGCTGCACCCGATGCTGCCGTCGATCGAGGAATTCCCGTACACCATCCGCGTCCTGTCCGACATCACGGAGAGCAACGGCTCCTCGTCGATGGCGACGGTCTGCGGCGGCTCGCTTGCCCTCATGGACGCCGGCGTTCCGCTGAAGCGTCCGGTGGCCGGCATCGCCATGGGCCTGATCCTCGAAGGCAAGGACTTCGCGGTGATCAGCGACATCCTTGGTGACGAGGACCACCTCGGCGACATGGACTTCAAGGTCGCGGGCACGTCGGAAGGCGTCACCTCGCTGCAGATGGACATCAAGGTCGCCGGCATCACCGAGGAGATCATGAAGACCGCTCTCGCCCAGGCGAAGGACGGCCGTGCTCACATCCTCGGCGAGATGGCGAAGGCGCTCGATCACACGCGCGAAGAGCTGTCGGCTCACGCGCCGCGCATCGAGACGATGCAGATCGCCAAGGACAAGATCCGCGAAGTCATCGGCACCGGCGGCAAGGTCATCCGCGAAATCGTCGCGGAGACCGGTGCCAAGGTCGACATCGACGACGACGGCACGATCAAGATCGCGTCTTCGGACCCGGCCAAGATCGAAGCCGCCCGCAACTGGATCCGCGGCATCGTCGCCGAGCCGGAGCCGGGCACGATCTACACCGGCAAGGTCGCGAGCCTCGTCGACTTCGGTGCATTCGTCACCTTCATGCCGGGCAAGGACGGCCTCGTGCACGTCTCGGAAATCAAGAACGAGCGTGTCGAGAACGTCCGCGACGTCCTGACCGAAGGCCAGGAAGTGAAGGTCAAGCTGCTCGAGGTCGACCAGCGCGGCAAGGTTCGCCTGTCGATGCGCCTCGTCGATCAGGAGACAGGCGAAGAGCTTCCGGACACCCGCCCGCCGAGGGAGCCGCGTGAAGGCGGCGACCGTGGCCCGCGCGGTGACCGTGGCGATCGCGGCCGTCATGGCCGTGGCGGCGGACGCGACGATCGCGGCCCGCGCCGTGACCGTGGAGACCGTGGTGACCGTGGTCCTCGCGGTGAAGGCGGCGACCGTGGCCCGCGCGGCGAAGGACGCGGCGACCGCGGCCCGGGCCGTGAGCGCGAAGGCGGAGAAAACGAAGGCAACGCGCCCGAGTTCGCCCGGCCTTCCTGACGGGCGGCAACGACGAGGACTAAAATCCTCCCGGAACGGGAGGGGACCAGCGTAGCTGGTGGAGGGGTCCCTTCACCGCCACGCCGGTCACTCAGCAGTGCCAAGAAATGAGAAGGCCCGGAGCGATCCGGGGCCTTTTTGTTGGGGGTCGCCTCCTACGAGCGACTGCCGACGCAGTACAAGGGCATATCGACGCGAAGGCGGCTGAACGCTATTTTGAGTTCTTCAGGTCATCAAACATGGATTTGATATCTTCATCGGATATCTCCGATGAGACCGAAGGCCGTGGCGGAGCGGAACCGGAGTAGGCCGCTTACTCGCGCGCCGGCCGGCACTCTCTGGCTCTTCGCCCAAGCTCCCGAATGCTTTGCATTCGCTCCCTTGCGCTCGGCAGTTCGTGCTGTCCTACAACCCCTTTTTGTGCCTTACCCTGCCAGATGAGCAGGAAGTACAATCGCAACGAGTTCAACCGGCAGCTGGTCGAGCGCTTTCCCGTGACTTTGTCCGCCGCCGATCTCCTCGCCGCCAACGCGGCGGCGGAGGACTATGTGTCCGAACAGATCCCCTTCGATCCCGTCCCGCGCGCGCGAAACAGCCCCGTTACTGCGAACATTGGGACCATTCGCACTCCGCACCGGCGTGCGCGGCACAGTCAATTTGGTCAACTTGCCCTCGGGAGAAGTCCTACAGCACCCCGAACGTCCACCCCTCCGTCAGCGCAATCTCCGGAGTCAGCCCCTCCGGCGCAAACGCCCGCGGTTCCTCTCGCGCCAATGCCCGCATTCCCGCCGCGGTGACCAGCGCGTCCGTCTGGTGGTCGTTTGGTTCGAAGCCAAGGCGGACTCGCCGGCTGCCAAGCCCGTCCAGCGCCGCATTGAGCTCGGCGCGGGTGCGGAGCTTGGTGCCGCTCATGCCCGCACGGCGAAGGTAGATGCGCGTGTAGATCTCGACCACCGCGCTCCCGCTTTCCGGCAGCGGGTCCATCGGGAAGATCGCAACCTTGCCGTCCAGGCGGTGAAGCAGCCGCATGCCGGAGAAGCTTGCCTTGGCGACCTGCGCCGCGCCGATCGCGTCGTATGCGCTGGCCGTCTTGCGGCCGCCTTGCGCGTTCAATCGGGCGTCGCATTGGCGGAAACGGACGAAGTCGGCCTTCACCCCGTCGGCGATGCCGAAATAGAAATGCTTGCGGTGGACGTGCTCGAGGAAGCTCGCGGCGCCGAGGTCTTCGTCGTCGCAGCGGGCATCGACATAGGCCCAGAACTCCCGCGCGGTGTCCGGCACGCCGGGCTCGTCGATCAGATATTCGCCGCGCTCGACGATGGGTGGAGCGAAGCTGAAGTCGAAGCCGAACAGGGTCGGCTCCCTGGCCGCGCGCTTGATCAGCCAGCGGAGCACTTCCTCCCGCGACCAGATGTGCCCCGGCCGGATCAGCCGCGGCGGCGCGTCATGCCGCGCTTCGGCAATCGCGATCCCCTTGTGCCGTCGCCCCTTCGCGCCCGACCAGTCGATCGCGATGTAACTTTCGAACCGGCTCACTTGCGCTTGCGCGGCTCCGCTTTCGGGCGCGCGGCCGACCAGTCCCGCGAGCGGGTGATGACCTCGCGGACCCGCTCTTCATCCGCCGCGGCATATCGCACCAGCACGGCGGGCCAGCCTTCGTAGTGCGGCGTCTGGAAGTAGGTCTCCGGCTCGGTCTCCTTCAGCACCTCGATGCCGTCGAGATCGAGCGCGACGCCGAACGCGGTGTCGCTTTCGCGGCCCGGAAAGAGGAAGGCGCGTCCGTTGGAGGCGACCTTGACCGCCGGCTGCCCGTAGCTCGTCGACAGCTCGGTATCGGGCAGGCCGAGCGCATATTCGACCGCCTCCTCCCAGGTCATGGCCTCATACCAGCGGTGGCTGGCGGTCGTCCTCCGGGGCAACCTCGGCCGGCTTCTTCAGCCGCGGTGGCGGGGCAGGGCGACGGGTCTGCGGCATCTGCTGGTCGGTCCACTGCTCGAGGATCCTCGCCGCCGTGTCGCGGCCCCGAGGCCGAAGGCGATGGCACAGGCGACCGCCGCGGAGCCGAGGATCAGGCCGAACGCCATCATCACGATCTGGTCGGCAAGCCCCATGAAGGTGAGGCCGATCGCGGTGAACAGGGCGATGATCGCATATTTGATGATCGTCTCCGCGTAGCTCGACTCCCCGGTCGAGCTGCCGACGAGGTTGGAGAGGATACGGGCGAGGAAGATGCCGACGACGATGATGACCGTGCCGAAGATCACCTTCCCGCCGAGCGCCGTCACCTGGAACAGCAGCGCCGCGGTGGAATCGCCGCCGATCTTGTGGGCAGCCTCCATGATTCCAACGATCAGAGCAGCAGTCATCGCGATATTGCCGACGACCCGGGACGGCACCGACGACACCGGCATGATGCCAAGCGCTCGCAAGGCATTGTCGAAGCCGAGACCCGGAAGCACCGTCTCCAGCACGCTCTTGCCCCAGCGGCCGATCAGGAACGCGATGGCGAGGATGATCAGCGCCGCGAGCACATTCGGGATCGACAAGGCGATCGACTGAAGCATCGCCGTCGCGGGCTCGGAAATGGTCGCGATGTTCAGCGCACCGAGCGCACCGATGGCGGCGAAGATGATGATCACCGCCGATACGGTCATTCCGACCGCCTTGGCGATCGAGCCGCGGGCCGGCGCTACCCCATCCTGAGCAATGCCGCTTTCGTCGACGGCCAGCGGCGCATCGCCGATCGGGATGCCTGCGCGGCTGAACAGCCGTTCGAGGTTGAGTGCGCCGAGCGCCGCCTCGACGATGTGGCGAACGATCCGCGCCAAGATCAGCCCGGCGAAGAACAACAGTCCCGCACCGATCAGCCGTGGGATGAAGGCGAAGACCTCGTTGGTCATCACGGTGACCGGGGTAAGGACTTCGTTGAGACCGAGCGGCTGCAGCGCCGCGACCAGGCCGACAAGCCAGACCAGCCAATAGGCCAGCCGCCCAAGCTCGGTTCCGACCGAGTCGACGCCGGCCTGCGGATGACGCTTCAGGACCGGCATGCGGTCGATCAGCTTGGCGACGCCCCATTGGACGCCCTTGGCGACGAAATGCGTCGCGACGAGGATCAGGATCGCGAAGACGACGCGCGGTCCCCACTGGATCAGCTGGTCGCGCCAATAGGCTGCCGGCGCTTCGGTCTGGTACATGGTCACCCCTCCTTATTCGTCGTCCTTCATGCGCTTCTCGCGAAGCTCGTTCCAGTAGGCGATGCGCTCAGCGATACGGGCTTCGAAGCCGCGCTCGCTAGGCTCGTAAAACGTCTGCGCATCCATTTCCTCAGGCCAGTAATCCTGCCCGGAAAAGCCCTGGTCGGCGTCATGGTCGTAGGCATAGCCCTTGCCGTAGCCGATGTCCTTCATCAGCCGCGTCGGCGCGTTCAAAATATGCGAGGGCGGCATCAGCGAGCCGGTGTCCCTGGCACTGCGGTAGGCCGACTTTTGCGCCATGTAGGCGGCGTTCGATTTGGGGGCTGTCGCCAAATAGAGGCAGGCCTGCACGATCGCGAGCTCGCCTTCGGGTGAGCCGAGAAAGTCGTAGGCGTCCTTGGCGGCGAGGCACTGAGCCAGCGCCTGAGGGTCCGCCAAGCCGATGTCCTCCATCGCCGCGCGGGTGAGGCGGCGGAGCACGTAGAGCGGCTCCTCACCCGCCACCAGCATGCGGGCGAGATAATAGAGCGCGGCCTGCGGGTCGGAGCCCCGGATCGTCTTATGGAGCGCGGAGATGAGGTTGTAGTGACCCTCCCGGTCCTTGTCGTAGACCGGCACTCTCCGGTGAAGCAGAGCGGCCATTCCGGCCGGATCGAGCGGCTGGTCGAGATCGACGTCGTAGAGGGTCTCGACCTGGTTGAGCAGGAAGCGCCCGTCTCCGTCCGCGCTGGCGACCAGCGCGTCGCGGGCATCCTTGGTCAGCGGTATGGCGCGGCCCGTCTCGGCCTCCGCGCGCTGGATGAGCGTGTCGAGTGCCTCCTCGTTCAGCCGGCGCAGGATCAGTACCTGGCAGCGCGAAAGCAAAGCGGCATTGAGCTCAAAGCTCGGATTCTCCGTGGTCGCGCCGACGAGAGTGACAGTGCCGTCCTCCACGTAAGGCAGGAAGCCGTCCTGTTGGGCGCGATTGAAGCGATGGATCTCGTCCACGAAAAGCAGAGTGCGTTGCCCCGCTCGCGCGGCGGTCTTCGCTTCGGCGAAGATCTTCTTGAGGTCCGCGACCCCTGAGAAGACCGCGGAGATGGGGACGAAGCGAAGGCCGACCGCGTCCGCGAGTAATCGCGCAATACTGGTCTTCCCGGTCCCAGGCGGACCCCAAAGGATCATCGACGACAATTTACCGGCTGCGACCATTCGCCCGATCGCGCCGTCGGGTCCGGTCAGATGTTCCTGGCCAACGACCTCGCCGAGATTTTGCGGCCGGAGGCGATCCGCAAGCGGTGCGTTCGCAGCCGCGGAGGGCTGCGCGTCCTCAAGCTCGGTGTCGCTGAACAGGTCGGCCATCTCCGGCACGCTTTGGAGCAGCGGCCAAAAAAATGCATCACCCGATCTTGTCGAAGATGTTACTAAGATATATCTCAGATGCATCGAAAGGAAAGATATGAGACATCACCGACATCACGGGTGCCACCCTCGAGGCCGCTTCCAGATCAATCTGCCGGAGGGCCTGATCGCCATGGGCCGCCGTTCGGGCGGTTGGGGACCCTTCCACTTTGAATTCGACGACAATGGATTTCGCGGTCGCCACGGCGGCGGACGCGCTCGCAGGCGCATGTTCGAGTCCGGCGAGCTTCGGCTTGTCCTCTTGAAGCTGATCGCCGACGAGCCGCGCCATGGCTACGACCTCATCCGCGCGATCGAGGAACTGACCGGCGGCGAATACGCGCCGAGCCCGGGCGTGGTCTACCCGACCCTGACCCTGCTCCAAGACATGGGCCTGATCGAGGAAGCTACCGGCGAAGGACCGCGCAAGCCGTTCCAGGTCACCGACGAAGGCCGCGCGCATCTCGACGAAAAAGCCGACGAGATCGAAGCGCTTCTGGATCGCCTGAAGGACATCGCCCCAAGGAATCCCACGGCGGCGGAGCGACGATCGGCCGGGGCATCCAGAACCTGATGGCGGCCGTTCGCAACCGCGTGTCGCGCGTCGGCTGGGACGAAGACCTCACGCACGAAATCACGGCGATCCTCGACGAAGCCGCCCAGCGCATCGAGCGCCTGAAGTAAGCCGGATTACCGCCGCGTGAGCCGGGCGTGACGTTTCTTGCGCTCGATCACGCGGCTGTACGTTCGCAGCACCGCCGAGTTGATCTGGTCCCAATCGCGGCCCTGGGCGACCTTGATCCCCGCCTGGCCGTGCTTGCGCCGTAGCTTGGGGTCGGCGGCATAGGTCGCCAATTCGTCGGCGATCGTTTCATAGTCGCCCGGTTCGGCAAGGAAGCCGGATTGGCCGTGGATGACGAGATTGGTCGCCCCGGTCGCGTTGACGGCGACGACGGGCAGGCCGGAGGCCATCGCCTCCAGTGTCACGTTTCCAAATGCTTCCGTGACCGATGGATTGAGCATCACGTCCGCACTCGCCACGGCCCGCGCAAGGTCGTCGCCGGCGAGATGGCCGGTATAGATCGCATCGGGCAGGCGTTCCTCGAGCCAGCCTCGCGCCGGACCTTCGCCCACGATCAGGACGCGGTGCTTCACGTTTTTCTCGCCGAGCTCGTCCATCGCATCCGAGAAGACATCAAGCGCCTTCTCCATCACCAGTCGCCCGAGAAAGAGGACTACGAATTCATCGTCCGCGATCCCGATGCTCCGCCGCCATGCCATGTCGCGCCGGCCCGGATTGAAATGCTCCCGGTCGACGCCCCGGCTCCAGATCGAAATGTCGCGGTTCATGCGCTGCGCGCGAAGGACGGCCGCCATGGATTCCGATGGCGCGACCAAGGCATCGCACCGCAGGTAGAGCCGGCGGAGAATGGCGCGAACCATCGGTTCGAGGTTCCCGAGCTTGTAGTAAGCGAGATAGGTGTCGAAGCGGGTGTGGACGGAGGCGATGGCCGGGATGCCGCGCGCCCTCGCCCAGCTTACGGCGCGATGCGCGGAGAAGTCCGGGCTCGAGACGTGAACGACGTTGGGCGCGAACTCGGCGAGGTCCTTGCGGACATGTGGCGGCAGGCCAAGCGAGATCCGATATTCGGACCGTCCGGGGATCGGCACTGAAGGAAGGCTGACGAGGTCGCCGGTCGGCTCGAACGCCGGGTGCTCGACCGTCGGGGAATAGATGCGCACGTGCACGCCCTGCCGCAACAGATAACCGACAAGGCGGTTGAGCGCCTTGTTGGCGCCGTCGCGAACGCAGTTGTAATTGCCCGAAACCAGGGCAACTCGGATCTCGTTGGGCTCCACGGGCAGCAGCACTTAATGGTGGGAGCCATAAAGGCAATGCAATCAGGCGGAATGAAAGTCGGTCTCGGACCAATTGCGAGGTCCGATGCGCGGCTGTTCGTCCTCGGCAGCCTGCCAGGCGACGCGTCGCTCGCTGCCGGGCAGTATTACGCCCATCCTCAGAACCAGTTCTGGCGATTGCTTGGACAGGTCATCGGAGAAGCCTTGCCCGAGCTTTCCTATCAAGACCGGCTCGATTGTCTTGCGGATCATCGCATCGGGTTGTGGGACGTCATCGGCTCCGCGCAACGGCACGGGAGCCTCGACCAGGCAATCCGCCTTGCCAATCACAATGGCATCGAGCGGCTCGTGGAGAAATTTCAGCATCTCGAAGCGATCGCCTTTAACGGCGGAACATCGGCCGCGATCGGCCGGAAGCTCATCGGTCACGGCCAACGCGTAGGCTTGATCGATCTGCCTTCGTCCAGCCCGGCCAACACCCGGCCATTTCAGGAAAAGGCGGCTGTCTGGGCTCAGCTACGGCCATTCTGCGGGGCGCCCCCTTGTGCGCGCGGGCAATCGGGCCAAAAAGGGAATCGATGACCACCGATATCGAAGACGACGAAGACCAGCTGGACAGCGACAAGAGGCTGTCGATGGTCGACGAGGCCCTGGTCGCCGGCACCATAGCCAACACCAACGGCCTGCTGGTGATCCTCGCGAAGCTGGTCGCGCGCGGCGTTTTCGACCGCGAGGATCTGAAAGCGTTTTCCGACAGCTACTCCAAACCGCTCGACCATGTCGGCATGCGTGAGAACGAGCTGGTCACACAGATGCAGGACCAGATGGAAGCGACTCTGGCCGAGCTGATGCGCTACCTCAGCGAGCGTGACGCCTAGGCGAGATTGACTCGGTGGGCGCAAGCCCACATATGCCCGACGCCTCTCGCGAAGGCCCCTTCGTCTAGCGGTCTAGGACGTCGCCCTCTCACGGCGAAAACACGGGTTCGAGTCCCGTAGGGGTCACCAGCAGCGTCTAGAACCGCCACCCGAGAGTTGGTCCCACCTGCAATGCCGTGAATCGCGAACGCTCGCGGTTCGAGAAGCGGTGGTTGAGCGATGCCGCGAACGACAGCCGCATGCCGTTCGGCAAGCTCCAATTCGGTGTCAGTAACAGTTCGCTTAATGAAAGCAGGTCGGTCCGGCCGTCGTTCGACCCGCCGGTAAACCGGGAGAATGCAAGCTCCTGGAAGAAGCCGAGCCGCAGGCCTTTGCTTTCGACTAGCGTTACGTCGATGTTCCCGGTGCCGACGAAGCGCCGCTCACGGGCTTCGGGAGAAGCCCGATATTCGGCGCTCACCGATGCGCCGACCTTGTCCGAAATATTCGGAGCAAATGACACCGTGTAGCGCTGCTGCGCATGATCGAATTGGCTGAAGTCCTCGCCGACGTAGGTCCAGCGCGACATGATCCGCAAAGAAAACGTGCCTGTGTCCTCAAGCTCGTGAAACAGCGTCGCCCTTGCGGTGAGACGCGCTTCGTTCACCTCATCGGATCTTTCGAGAAAAGGTCGGCGTCCGCGCTTGCGTCAAGCTGCAAGTCCCAGCCGGGCATCAGGCCCGGATGGGAATATCGAACCGCCACGGAAGGTGCGAACAACAACGCGCTCGACGAACCGCTCGACGCCCAGGCCGGGTTGGTGTCGAACAGAAGCGGCGCACTGATGTTGAGTGACCGCGACGGCTTCGGCATTCCATCCAGCCCATATTCGTATGGCTCGGGCTCGCCGTCCTCATCATGCTCCCGGAAATCGGCGGCGTCGCCCCTGTCCGAAGGGTCTGCGGTCTGGGCCAATGCATTCGCGGGCACGACCAGCATCGCGCCCGCGAGAAAGGTCACTGCCGCGATGCGCACGGCAATGGCCGTTCAACCGCCAGCGAAGCGATCACGCACTCGCTGGAGCGGGGTGTGATCGTCCGCCTTGCGGCGCATCAGCAGGAATGCCCATCCCTCGAAGATCAAGGAGATGCCGAGGATGAAGCCGGGCATTGTGAAGGCGAAAATTGGCCAGCGCATCAGCAGCCACAGGCCGGCGAGGAAGGCCACGATTCCCGAGACCAGCAGCCATCCCCAATTGTGGGCGGGCCGCGCCGTGAAAGCGAGCCAGGCCTGGCTCACGCCCTGGATGAGGAGCAGCCACGCAAGGAACTTGGTCAGGACAACCGCCCCCCGATCGGGTCGAACAGGAAGATGGCTCCGACAAGGGCGTAGGCGAGGCCGAGGATGATGTGGAGGATCAAGCTTCCCCAACTCTTCGAAAACGCATGCGCAATCTGGGCGCCGCCGGCAATGAGCAATGAGGCACCGATGAACATCGTCATCAGCATTGTCGAATGAACCGGGGTGGAGAGCGCCACGACTCCGGCGACGATGAACAGCAAGCCCATCAACCTGCTTATGATCGGCGACGGGCCCTTCGATGCAACGGGCGGAGCCGATGCGGCGGGTTCTGCTGATGCTTCTGCGGTCTGCTCCATGTGCTCAATCCTCCATCGCGTCTCGAATGATGGGACACGTCATGCAGTGGCCCCACCGCGGCCACGTCCAAGCTCGGCGCCGCCGATGGTGATGACTTCGATGCCCTCGCGGCGGAGGAGCGTATTGGTGTATGTGTTGCGGTCGTAAGCGAAGACGACCCCGGGGAGACGCACACCAGGTTGGCGCCGCTGTCCCACTGGGTCCGCTCCCGCATGTAGGCGTTTCCGCCAGTCTCGACGACGCGCATGCGGCTGACCCCGAGCGCCTCGCTGACGGTTTCGACCATCGAGCCTGAGTCCTGCCGGAAGTCGAGCTCGCCGCCCTTGCCCGGACGGTACGAGAAGGTCCGAATGCTGTTGACGATATCGGGGTAGAGGAGGACGCAGTCGCGGTCTGCGAAGGTGAACACCGTGTCGAGGTGCATGGCGGCGCGCAGTTTCGGCATTGCCGCCACGATGACGCGTTCCGCGGCGCCGCGTTCGAACAATGTCGCTGCCAGTTGCCCGATAGCCTGACGCGAGGAGCGCTCGCTCATTCCGATGAGGACGTTGCCTTTGCCGATGGGCATGACGTCGCCGCCCTCGAGCGTGGCCAGTCCGTGTTCTTTCAGCGGGTCTCCCCACCACACGTTGACCTTGCCGGCGAAGTCGGGGTGGAAACGGTAGATGGCTGCCGTGAGGATCGTCTCCTCGTGGCGGGCGGGCCAGTAAAGCGGGTTGAGCGTGACGCCGCCGTAGATCCAACAGGTCGTGTCGCGGGTGTAGAGCGTGTTCGGAAGCGGCGGCAGCAGATATTCGGAAACGCCGGCCGCATCGCGCACGAGCTTCAATTTGTCGCCGCCGATAGCCTCGGGAAATTCTTCCGTCGAAAGGCCGCCGATCAGCGTTTCCGCCAGCTCGCGCGCTGGCATTTCGTCGAGGTACGCCCGGACTTCATTGAGCAGTTCCAGCCCGACTTCGTTCGCGACGACTTCGTTGTCGAGGATCCAGGCGCGTGCTTCCGGAATCGAGACCGTCTCTGCGAGCAGGTTATGCATCTCGACCACATCGACACCGCGGTCGCGCAACTTGGACATGAAATCGAGGTGGTCGCGCTTGGCAACGTCCACCCACATCACGTCGTCGAACAACAGAGTGTCGCAATTGCTCGGCGTGAGCCGCATGTGCGCCCGACCAGGGGAGCAAACCATGACTTTCCGAAGTTGCCCAACCTCCGAGTGAACACCGAATGCGGTCTCGTTCATAACGACCCCTTCTGACGCGCCAACGGCCCGGCTGCGCGCGATCGAATAGCGATCGGAAAAGGCGCAGCGGAACAGCCTGCCTACGGAGCGAAGGCGGCTGGGGTAATCAGGGAAACTACCGACGCAGCCGGCCTACCCAATTCGCCTATTTGGCCGGTTCCCAGACATAGTCACCGCTGCTCATCTTCAGGTTGAGATGAAGCTTGCCGTCGGCAATCACGAACGTCCGCACATGCGCGAAATCGTCGCCGAGCCGTTCGAGCGGGCTCGGCGGACAGGCCGCGAGGGTCCTGATGCCGGGCTCGATCGTCAGGCTGCCCATCTTGGCCGTGGAGTCAGGCGATTTCCATTGGCCGGTGCCGCGGTTGCAGAACAGAGTCATCACGGCATTGCCGCCGGGCTCCAGCCGAAGGGTGTAGACCTCGTCAACGCCCGGCCGGATCGCTCCAATGGAATCGTCGGACGACCGGAACTCGACCAGCTTCCACTCGGTCCCGACGAGCGCCGGTCCGGCCGCCGAAGCCGGAGGTGACGGCTCGTTTGTGGCACAGGCGACCGTGACTGCGCACAGCAAGCTGAGGGCGGCCGCAGAGCGAATTGAACGTCGGTTCGAAATCATGGTGACCTCCAAGCCTCGGGTGGAAGCGAGCATGTGCAGTAGGAGCAGCCGGAGGCCCGGGGCATCGGGATAAGTTCGGATGCCCAGTCACTTAGCGTCGTCCGGCGAATGAGCGACGGAGGCAGCCGTGACGCGAGGATGACCGTAGTGTAGAAAACGGGACGAAAGGACGAAGCATGACCGAGCGTCCCGATCCCCGAGCACAGCGTGACCACGGACCAGCCAAGGCCCGCCGCAAGCGCAGATTCAGTTCGCCTTTATTGCTTGCCGCGCTGGTCTTCGGCTTTGCGCAGCCCGCGGCAGCGCAGCAGAACACGCCCGCGCAAACCGGCGCGACCCTGTTCCAGAACGTCCGCGTCTTCGACGGCAAGAGCGCGGTGCTTTCGCCACCGTCCAACGTCCTCGTCCGCGGCAACCTGATTGAGCGCGTCTCGGCCAGTTCGGTGCCAGCCGATGCGAACACGCGTGTGATAGACGGCGGGGGCGGGTTCTGATGCCGGGCCTGATCGACGCGCATTGGCACGCGATGCTGATCGCCCTGCCGCCTGCGGATACGATCACCGGCGACGTCGGCTACAGCAATCTCGTTGCTGCCGACGAGGCGAAAGCGACGCTGCTGCGCGGTTTCACCACGGTCCGCGATGTGGGCGGCCCGGTGTTCGGGCTCAAGCGCGCGATCGACGAAGGATACTATACGGGACCGCGGATCTATCCTTCGGGGGCGATGATCACGGTGACCAGCGGCCACGGTGATTTCCGTTCATTGTCCGACCTTCCCGCCAAATCGGCGGGCCACCGACGCGCGGCGAGCAGATCGGCGGCTTTGCGATCGCCGACAGTCCCGACGAGGTCCGGGTTCGAGTCCGCGAGCAGCTCATGCAGGGGGCATCCCAGATCAAGCTGACGGGCGGCGGCGGTGTCTCGTCACCGTTCAGTCCGATCGACGTCGTCACCTTCACGGAGCCGGAGCTTCATGCGGCGGTCGAGGCGGCGCACAATTGGGGGACCTATGTCGCCGTCCATGCTTTCACTCCCGAGGCAATCGAAGTCGCTGTCGCCGCTGGCGTGAAATGCATCGAGCATGGGTTCCTGATGAACGAGGCGGACGCGAAGCTGATTGCGTCCAAAGGCATCTGGCTGAGCATGCAGCCGCTCCCGAGGAGATGCGGACGGGCCTTCCCGAAGGATCGGTTCAACGCGCGAAAGCAGAAGAGGTCTGGCCGGGGATCGCGCGCTCCTACGCGCTCGCGAAGAAGTACAAAATCAAGACGGCCTTCGGCACCGATGTCCTGTTCTCGCGTGCGCTCGCAGCGCGGCAGGGCGCGATCCTGGCATCGCTCACGCGCTGGTACACGCCGGCCGAGACCTTGATCATGGCGACCTCGACCAATGGCGAGTTGCTGCGGCTCTCGGGCCTGCGGAACCCGTATCCCGGAATGCTCGGAGTGGTTCAGGAAGGCGCCTACGCCGACCTTCTCCTTGTCGATGGCAATCCGCTGGTCGACATCAATCTCATTGCCGACCCAGCCAAGAATTTCCGGATCATCATGAAGGACGGCAAGATCTACAAGGATACCTTGTCGCAGTAGCCGCTACGACGCGGCTTGGACCGGGGTGGGTGTGAAGGGGCATTGCGCCTGCGCGCTCGCTGCCACCGGCCAGCTGAACTCGTACACGACTCGGAAGCCGTTGTGGTCGGACAGGACCGGCCCGCTCGGCCCTCCATCGAACATTCCTTCGACCCGGATGGGGCGCACCTTCACGACGCTGCCCGAGGTAAAGAGCTGCAGGTTCTGGACGCGCCGCCATTGGTCATCGTGCGGCCATTCCTGCCGGACGTCGCACCGGTCGGGATGCTCGCTGCAATAGAAATGGACGTTCTCCAGCGGGACCTTCTTGGAAAAGGTGTAATGGCGCGCGTCCGAGTTGCGCATGTTGAAGTCGCCCGCCGCGATCGTGACGCTGTCGTCCGTCCCGTAGGATCTTGCGAATTCCGCTAGCTCGGCCGTCTGCCGCGCATGGGCGGGAATGTGTCGCTCCGCCTCCACGCCCGAAGCGCGCTGGGCATTCATGTGCGTGGTGTAAAGATCGACCGTCCCAGGCATGCCCGGAATGGTCAGCTCGGCGAAGACGACGCCCTTGTTCGAAAGGCAATCGAACCCGGCGCAGCTTCCGCGAGCGAACGGCCTGTAAGCGACCCTGGTCATCGGAAAGTCGGTTGCGATGGCGAGGCCGCTCGACAGGAAATTGAACCGAACTTCGCCCTTGAGGATTCGCCGCCTGCCGGGCAGCGGGCCCTCGGTATTGGCCGCCTGCCGCGACCGTGTGCTCGGGCCCGTCGTGATGCTTCGATAGCCGGTGGCCGTCACTGCGCGCGACGCAGCGTTGGTAAACACTTCCTGGAACACGATCATGTCGGGCCCGGTACCAGCCGACCGGAATGCGGCGAGGCGGGAGCCGATTTCTTCAAGGAATGGCGTCCGGTTGTTGCGCGCCGGCCAGGGCAGGCCTTCGATATTGTAGGTCAGCACATCGATTTCAGTGAAGGCGGTCTTGCCGTTTGCGCTGTGGCGGATGTGGGGGCGCGATGCGTCCTCGCAGCTGACCCTTCGCTCGGGCGGCAAGGTCATGCATCCGGCCATCAAGGGAAGGGCGCCAAAAACGCCGTAAGCGAGCAAGCTACGAGACATGACGGCCCCCTTCCGGGTGAGAGGCGGAACCAGGACGGATCCCGGCCCCGTTAAGTCAGGGCATTCCCTGAACGCGACTATGCCAACCGAACCTGACGGAAGGATCGGCCGGTCGTCGCGATCAGGATCTGGGAGATGCCTTCCATGATGAGCTCGAGTGCGATGAACAGGCCGATGATCCATCCCCATTGGCGCGCCCAATCCGGGTTTGCCACCGCGGTCGAAAGAGCTTCACCCTCTGGCAGGGCCAGGATCCGAAAGACATAGGCCGCCATTCCAAGGCCAATGAGACCCGAAACGAGGAGCAAAAGTTGCAGGCCTCGATAGCCGCGGAACTGGAACATGATCAGGAGGCGCATCAGGCCCGCGAGTGCAAAGCCGACGCCAATCAGCATGGTCAGCCAATATGCTGATTTCACCGGCATCAAAGTGAGCGCGAGTCCGATCGCGAGGTAAAGCAAGCCGATGATCACATGCCACATCAGGCCGCCCCAACCCTTGTGATGGAACGCGTCCAACAGCTGGCCCACTCCGGCGATGAACGCCAATACGCCGATCCAGAATATGGCGATCGTCGTCAGGCGGTATGTCATTCCCAGGCCAATCAAGCCCATTGCGACCAGTGCCACCCCAGCGCCAGCAACCAGCCGCGCCGGATTCCCGCAACTTCCAATTCCTGGCCGGAAGCGGTCAAAGCATTGCCCATAGATTCCCCATTCCTGCGGAGGCCGGCCTGCACTGGGTCGTCGTACGAGTTGCTACCGCGACCTCGGTCGGTCCTGTCATGAGACGCGATCTCGTGCATCGGCGCAAAGGCGCAAACGCGCGACTGGATCAGCGCGGCGATGGTGCATTCTAAGCACGCCAATAGCAAATCGCCGACCGCGAAGCTTCGGCCCCGGGCTTCCTACGGCCGTTTGACTCGCCGCCGATTGCTCCTACTGTATTGGGCGTGCGCGACCGATGGAGGACCGCATCTTCGTCGACGCCATCATCCTCACAATCGGCGCGTTGTTTCCGGTGATGAATCCGATGAGCGTTGCTCCGGTGTTTCTGTCGCTGACAGCCGCGATGGATGAGCAGACGCGAAACCGGCAGGCTCGCCTCGCATGCATCTATGCGTTCGCGATCCTCGCGACTTTCCTTTTGCTCGGCGCAGCGATCATCAGCTTCTTCGGGATTTCGGTTGCGGGAATTCGGGTGGCCGGCGGGCTCATCGTTTCCCTGATCGGCCTGAGGATGCTGTTCTCCGAGCCCCGGAGCCCGACTCGGCCAACTCCGTCCCAGCGCCGGCGGGCGGGATTGCTTTCACTCCGCTCGCCATGCCCGGCCTTGCGGGGCCCGGATCCATTTCCGTTGTTGTGGCGACTGCCTCCCAGATTGGCGGGCGCACCGCGGAGAGTTACCTCGTTTACAGCGGCACGATCATCGGGATCGCCATTACCGTCCTCATCGCTTGGCTGGTGCTCCGCACAGCTACGACGCTTGGCAAGCTGATGGGTCCATCCAGCATCGATGCGATGACCAGGATCTTTGGATTCCTTCTCGTCTGCATTGGAGTGCAGTTCCTGCTGACCGGCATTGGAGATTTCTACGGTCTGAGCATCGCTTGATCGGGAACGATCGACAACCGGGCCGAGCGGAAAAACCCTGATCCCATGTAGCCTGCGCGGAGCATCGAAGCCTTCCGAGGGATGCCGGGACTAACCCTGATATCGCGGGAGCGTTTGTACGCATATCTGGGCTGCTGGGGCCCTTCGCCTAAAATGGCGGAGTGACCGCAACGAGCCATCTTTTGGGTCGGGGGAGCGCATGGCTAGTCCTTCGAAAGCAGTCGGCCGCACGCAGGCCCGCGAGCCCACCTACCTCGAAGCGCTGATCCCGCTGATCCTCCTGTCGGCGCTGGTAGGCGGCTCGGTCGCGCTCTTCGGCCTCGACGCCATGAGCGGGCCCCTGCAAGCGGGCATGATGCTCGCGGCAATGGCTGCCTCGCTCATCATCATGCGGCTGGGCCATTCGTGGGACGAGGTTGCGGAGGCCGGCCGCAGGGGCGTTTCTTCCGTCGTCAGCGCGATCTTCATCTTGCTGGCCGTCGGGGCCTTGATCGGCACCTGGAACATGGCAGGGACCATTCCGACGCTGGTGTACTACGGCCTGCTGCTCATGCAGCCGCACTGGTTCTATCCGGCCAGTCTCGTGCTTTGCGCACTGGTCTCTATCGGGATTGGCAGCTCCTGGACAACGGTGGGCACGATCGGCGTCGGCCTCATGGGCCTGGCAAGCTTCACCGGAGTGTCTCCGGTAATCACGGCGGGAGCCATCGTTTCGGGCGCCTATACGGGCGACAAGCTGTCGCCGCTTTCCGAAACCACGATCCTCGCGGCTCAGCTCACCGGCAACGATCTTTACAAGCATCTGAGATATCAGGCTTGGGTCAGTATCCCGGCGTTTCTCATCGCGGCAGCCGTTCTCCTGTTGCTCGGGCTGTCCAACACCAATGTCGCGAGCGATGCGATAATCGATTCAGAGCTGATGGCACTCGACCGGATCTTCTGGATCACGCCCATCAACCTGCTGCCGCTCGTACTGCTGATCGGTATGTCGATGCGCAGGATGCCAGCGTCGCTGGCCCTGATGACCTCGGCGATCTTCGCTGCTGTTCTTGGCTGCCTGACGCAGCCGCAAGCCGTCCTGTCGGTGCTGCCGACGGACGGAGTGACCGGAGGACTCGGGTCGTTCATCAAGGCGTCTTGGCAAGTGATTGCGAACGGCTTTCATTCAGAGAGCGGAATTCAGCAGGTCGATGACCTCCTGTCCCGGGGCGGAATGGCGAGCATGCTGCTGACCATCTGGCTGATCATCGCGGCGCTCGCATTCGGGTCAATCCTCGACGAGTTCGGATTTCTCTCGAAGCTGATTGCGCCCGTCCTTCTGCGCGCGAAGCAAACCGGAAACCTGATTGCGACGGCCGTCCTGACGCCAATCGGGCTGAACATCATTACGGCCGACCAATATGTCGCGATGGTACTTCCGACGCGGCTCTTCGGCGAAGAGTTCAAGAAGCGCGGGCTGGCAAGCAAGAACCTGTCCCGTGCGGTTTCCAACGGTGGGATCGTGACGGCGCCGCTGGTGCCGTGGAATTCGTGCGGTGCCTACATGTCCGCAGTGCTTGGTGTCCCGACCTTTGCCTATCTCCCGTTCGCGGTTTTCAATTACATGAGCCCGCTGCTGGATGTTACCTACGGCTATACCGGCTTCAAGATCGCGACGACGGACGGAAAGCCGGACGGCGACCCCAGCGATGCCCAAGAGCCGGTGGCCGCCAGGCTGGATTTGACGAGGCCGTGAGTCTCGATGACACCAAGCACGTGAGGTTTAGGGCTCAACTGCACGATTGCCTGCCGTGACGCTGAAGCTGAAGCTTCCGCGGAAGCTGGTCGATACGATTGCGTCATTGGTGTCGCGCACCACGCCGTCGCTGTCCGGCCTAATCGCCGGCAGCCTCTTTGTCGCATTGTCGCTGACGCCCTCGCTGCTCCCGCGCACATGGGTCGCGCAGGGGTCCTGTCGGGTGTCAGCTTTGCTGTCGGATACTTCCTCGGCCTGTTCGCGGACTGGCTGTGGCGGGCGCTTCATCTTCCCCGGCGATCGGTGATGGATTTGCCTAATGGCCGCGCGATTGTCGCAGCAATCTGCCTCTTGCTCATATTGCCTTTCGCCTGGCGCGCTGCCGCGTGGCAGAATTCCACCCGCGTGCTCATGGACCTGGAGCCCGTCCGAACGATCCATCCGGCGGGCGTACTGGTCGTTGCGTCAATCACGATGCTGGTGATTGTCGCGTTCGTTCGGCTGGCGAAGATCACGATCCGCGCCTTGTCCCGATCGGCGGCCAGGGTGATGCCCGAACGGACGGCGACAATCCTCGGGATGCTTGGCGCATTCCTGCTATTCTGGGTCGTTGCGACGGGGATCGTCATCCGCTTCGGAATGCAGGTCGTTGACTCGTCGTACCGGACGTATGACGCGTTTGTTGAGCCGGACCTCAGCCCGCCGTCGGATCCGCTGAAGTCGGGCAGCGCCGCATCGCTGCTGAACTGGCAGGAGCTTGGCCGCCAGGGGAGGCGGTACATTTCGTCTGGCCCGAGCGCCGCGGAGATTGGCGCAGTCCTAGGCCAGCCGGCGCGCGAACCGCTCCGTGTGTACGTCGGCATGCGATCGGCGGCCACTCCAGAGCAAAGGGCAATGCTCGCACTGCGCGAGCTTGAGCGGACCGGAGGTTTCGACCGTGCGGCGCTGGTCGTCATCACCCCGACGGGGACAGGCTGGGTCGATGAGGCCGGAATCGACCCGATCGAGTTCCTCGAGGGCGGCGATATCGCGAGCGTCGCGATGCAATATTCGTATCTGTCGAGCCCGCTATCGCTGATCGCCGAGCCGGATAACGGCAATGAATCGGCTCGCGCTTTGTTCAATGCGATCTACCGGCACTGGACCAGCTTGCCAGAGGACAAGCGGCCCAGGCTGTATCTCTACGGCCTGAGCCTCGGAGCGCTCAACTCTTCGCGTGCGGCCGATCCATTCGAACTGGCGGGAGAGCCGATCCAGGGGGCGCTGTGGCGGGGCCGCCGTTTGCAAGCCGGATCTGGCGATCCATCACCGATGGCCGCAACCCGGGCTCGCCCGAATGGCTGCCCCAGTTCCGTGATGGCCGGGCGGTTCGCTTCATGAACCAGCAAAGCGGCCATGGACAACGCAGCAAGGCTTGGGGCCGAATCCGGATCGTCTACCTGCAATACGCCAGCGACCCGGTAACCTTCTTCGAATTCAGTTCGATCTACCGGCGTCCGGATTGGACCAGGGGGCGTCTTGGACCCGACGTATCGCCGGAGCTTCGCTGGTTCCCGATCGTCAGCTTCCTGCAACTTGCCGGCGACATGGCAACGTTCACCAACACGCCGACCGGCTTCGGCCATTCCTTTGCCGTTGATCATTATATCGATGCATGGATGGAGGTCGCCGACGTCCAGGGTTGGCCGCCCGAGCGGGTGGAGCGTCTTAAGCGGCATTTGCAGAAATTGCCCGCGGAGCCGTCGGAAATCTGATCGTTTCGTGTGATAGCCGCGTCAGGCGGGCTTTGGCGGTTTCCCAAACAGTTCGACGACCCATTGGCTGCGGGGGTTGAGACCACAGAACGCAAAAATCGCGACCGTGATCGGCATCGCCAGGAGCGTTCCCAGGATTCCCCACATGAAGGTCCAGAAGAAAATTACGAAGAGCACCAGCGTTGGCGAGATCGATAGCATCGTTCCGGCGACGCGGGGCTCGATGTAGCTGCCAACCATAAACTGGATCACGTTGAGGCAGACAAAGACGAGAAGCACTTCGCCCCACGTGTCGAAAGTCGCCATGGCAAGCAGTGTCGGCATCACGGTTGCAAAGAACGGCCCGATAAAGGGCAGATAGTTCAGCGCGAACGCCATCACTCCCCATTCGAACGCAAACGGGAGGCCGACCAAACGCGCAAAGAGCCAGACGAGCGAGCCGGTCAGGAGGCTGACTCCGGTGCGGATTAGGAGATAGCGGCGATATTGGCTCGCAACGACGCTGCAGCCTTCGAGAAGAATGCGTGATGCATTGCGGTTGCTCATCGCCTGCATCTTCGTCCGAATGTCGTCGACCTCGAGCAGGCCGAGCATGAGATAGGTGATGGCGATCAGCCAGAAGGTGAAGGTCGTCTGCAAATGGCCGCCGAGCCTGCTGATGGCACTGAACAGCCAGGCGACTGTGAAATGCTCGGCTCCCAAGGCCGCGACGGAAACGCCTTGTGCGTCCAGCCAGTCCTTCGTGCTGGCGAGGAAGAAATTGTAGCGTGCGCTGTCGAGCACCACTGAGCGGCCGACGCGCCCCACTGCCCAACTGATGATCCATGCGAAGGCCACGCAAACGGCGATCGTCGTGAGCAAGGTGAGGGCCAGAGCCACCAGCTTGTGCACGCGGGCCTGAAGCGTGCGCTGCAACGGCCAGACCAGAGCCATGATGAACAGGGCGACCGCGAGCGGCGCGAATACGCTGGCGGCATAGTAAGCGGCGACCGTCATCACCAGGATCGCGATGATGTATACGGGCGCGCTGCTGGCGCGGTCGGTCATGCCGGGTTGCGCCTCGGCAGGGTTGAGATCCCCGGCGCTCAGATCAGGTCCCGGTTCAGAACGGGGTTCGCGCGCATAGCACGTCCGACACCATGCTCCGGCCAGCCACGGTTTCCAGGGCCTGGCTTCGAGCAACGATCCAGCCGACCGAGCGGCAGAATGCATTCGCTTCCGATCGTGCACAGCTCGATCCGTTGCATTCGATCCTTCGCCCGAAACGCTTGGGTGCCGGGAAAAACTCGGCGGTGGCGCCACGCAGGGACTCGCCGACGCCGGTGCCGAAGCCGCCAGTGGGCCGCATGGACTGAATCCGCCTTACCGAACCCGTGAGATGGGTCTGATCGCGATCGATGGTCCGGCACGTACCGGTGTAGTTGCGACCGCTGCAGATCTGCCATTCGCCGCTGCGGACGCGGACCGATCGGGCGTCCCACGGAAGGTTGAGGTTCGGCGTCGGGGCTCGCACCGAATGGAAGTGCCCCTGAGTAATGTGTCGCTGTAAAGGATGGCTTCGAGGCCGCCCTGGTTCGGTGCCCGCGACATTGCTTCCGGCTGCGCGGCGCTCGTCGGGGCAATGCCTTCTTGCTGTGCGCTCGCGGCGGTCGTTGCCGCCAGCACCACCGCCGCTGTTCCGGCGGCGATCCGAATGATCGTCTTCATCCCAGCGCCTCCCTATGTTCTTCCTTGTCCCGATCGCGGAATGCGAAGGCGGCGAGATATGCCGCGTCCGCGATGAGCTCGAGCCCCAGAACCACGCCCAGAAAACCGGCGGAGACCGCGGACCAGTTGAACATCACGATGAGGCCCATCAGCACGGAGATCACGCCCGCACCTACGAAAACGAGGAAGTAGCGTGACTTGCGCACGTCGAGCGTGGTGAGGAGCTTGGCGATGCCGCCTCCCAGCAAGACCAGCGCGAACAGGAACGGGAGGCCGATCGGGCCAACTGTGCGCGGGTCGCCGAACTTCATGCTGAGCCCCGCGTAAACAAGCAACAGGCCGACGATGGCGGGCAGGATCATCGTGATCGGGCGCCGCCATTTTCGCATCACCACCGCGATCAGGTAAACCGCACCGGCGGTGAGCAAGAGCCACGGGACCGTCCCGACGACCAGCGTCGTCACTCGCAACGGGTTGAAGATTACGTAGAGTCCGAGGGCAGCCAAAATACCTGCGAGGACCGTGCGTATCTGCCAGTTCATAGGGGCTTTCCCTTCATCAGGTCCCGGCAATAGCGAGACCGTGCAAAGCCTTCGTCAGCCGAGGATGCGCGCCTTCTGGGTCGCGAACTCCTCGTCGGTCAGGATCCCGGAGCTGTGCAATTCTGCGAGCTGCTTGAGCTGGTTCATCGCCTCGCCGGAAAGTCCGGCCGGCGTCTGCGGCTCGGCCGGTGCGGGTTGGGCGGGTTGGGCGGGTTGATTTGAACGGCCTGCAACCTTGTTGGAAACCGCTGTGGCAGTGCCGGCGATAACTGCAGTGCGAGCTGCCGTACCGGCCGCGCGTCCAAGCAAGCTGGGTCCGCTGCGCCTTCTGATCATTCAGGCCTCCTTAGTTTCAGGCTCACTGATCTGAACACCGACCAGGCCGGTTATTGTCAGGACGCGACTCGCTCTTGGCGGCTGGCACGCTACTCAAGCCCTGAAGCGTTCCAAATAGGGGTAAGTCCCTATTGGGGGCCGCCGGAGTTCTGAATTCGAAAAGTGTCGAAACCTGAACCGACGCAGCCGGACGCGGCGCTAAAGGTATCGGGTTTCACCTGACTCCACGAGGTCGCCTTGAGCCTTAGATGCAGGACGGGGGCATCGGATCGTTCGGTCGGCTTTGTGCCGCTCACCGCCATGTCGCCGTTAGAACGGGGGAACAGTGGGGCAGTCAGCGCAGCCTTCGAAGCTATCACTCCGTGCCCTCACGGCGATGGTCGTTGGATCGATGGTGGGCGCCGGGATCTTCAACCTCCCCGCGAGGTTCGGAAGCGCCACCGGCCCACTTGGTGCAATCATCGCCTGGACTATCGCCGGGACCGGCATGTACATGCTTGCTCGAGTATTCCAGGCGCTGGCCGAGCGCCGGCCGGACATCGATTCCGGTGTCTTCGCATATGCGAAGGCCGGCTTCGGCGACTACATGGGTTTCCTGTCCGCCTTCGGCTACTGGCTCGGAAGCTGCCTTGGGAACGTTTTCTATTGGGTGTTGATCGGCTCGACGCTGGGCGCTTTCTTCCCCAGCTTTGGCGACGGCAACACATTCATTGCGATCGCGGTATCGCTGATCGGTATTTGGACCTTCCACGCGATGATCCTGCGCGGAGTCGAGCAGGCGGCCTTCATCAACTTCGTCGTCACCATCGCCAAGATCGTGCCGATCATCGTCACGATCATCGCACTCATCGTCGTCTTCAACTTCAGCCAGTTCGCCGACAATTTCTACGGCGGGGCCGATATGCCTCCCAAGCCGCTGATCTCGCAGGTCCGGGATACGATGCTGATCACCGTCTTCGTCTTTCTCGGCATCGAAGGCGCGAGCGTCTATTCGCGGTTCGCGAAGAACAGGTCCGACGTCGGTCGAGCGACCATTCTCGGATTCGTCGGCGTGACCGGCTTGATGGTTGCGATAACGTTGCTCGCCTACGGGTCCCTGCCCCAATCGGCGATTGCGGGCCTTCGGCAGCCCTCACTCGCAGGCGTGTTCGAATCCATCGTCGGTCACTGGGGCGCCGTGTTTATTTCCATCGGAGTGCTCGTCTCCGTCCTTGGCGCCTATCTCGCCTGGTCGATGATCTGTGCGGAGGTCATGTATTCCGCGGCACAGTCGGAGGACATGCCGAAGCTGTTTGCCGCGCAGAACGGCAATCGCGTACCAGCCAATGCACTGTGGCTAACGAACAGCGTCGTCTCGCTGTTCGTCATCTCGACCTACTGGTCGCAGGACGCGTTCAACTTCATGCTCGACATGACGAGCGTCACGACGCTTCTGCCCTACTTGCTTGTCGCAGGGTACGGCGTGCTCGTGGCCCGAAGCGGCGAGGGGTACGAGGGGGTCGAGAACCAAAGAGGCCGGGACCAGATCATTTCCTGGCTCGCGGTTGTCTACACCATCTTCATGTTCGTCGCGGCTGGTCCGAAGTACATTTTGCTCGTCGCCGTCCTGCTGGTGCCGGGAACAGTATTGTACGTATGGGCGCGTAAGGAGCGGGGCATGCCGGTGTTCGTGCCACGCGACCTCGTCATCTTCCTGATCGCTGCGGTCGCCGGCCTTATCGGGTTCTACGGCTTGGTCTCGGGGACCATCACGCCCTGAGGAGATGCCGCCCTAATTGGGCGGTGCTGGTGGAGGGCGTGAAAGACTGCCGTCGCGATCCGCATCCATTATGCCGACGACATCCAGGATCGGCTGCTGCGAGATCTTGATCATGCCTTCCTGAGGACGGTCGAGGTCGATGATAACGATCAGCGCGGCTGTGTAGAGCACCAAGAGTGCCGTGCTGGCGTGGCGGGCCCCACGTCGCTCCGGCCCGACGATGTAGCCGAGCACGCCTGCCGCGACGATCGTGTAAACGAGCAGCAGGTCGAGGATCAGTACGGGCAGGTGCGTGCGGCCGAGGATTTCGCGATGCCGACCCTGGCTGATCGCCTCGTTCGTTGTTTCGACTAGATACGTTGCCAAATCGGTGTCACGGATCGGCAGGATCGCGGCCCGAATTTCCTGCCAGGCCCGGAGGCCGAGCGCGTGGCTTTCATTGAGCGCGGCTTCGGTGCGGTCGTTCCACAGTCCCTCCGGAGCGATCCGGCTGTGCGCATATTGGCGGACAGCGTATTGGGTCCGCGAGGCGGAGGGCTGATCGAGGACGCTCGCGGTTAGATAGGTCGTTCGCAGGGCATCGGCCTCTTCCCGGACCGCGGTCCGGCGATCGCTGTAGCGATCCATCGCCATGGCGAAGGTGAAGCCCATCATGAAAGCCAGCAGGCCGAAGATGGCGCCGACGATATAGTCGCTGGGATCGGAGCCGGCCGATTCCGGAGGGGCCGGAGACTGGGGATGAAAACGCTGGCGAACCCAGACGCCCGCTCGGCGGGCGGCGAGGCACAATAGGATGAGAAGGATCGCCACGCCCCACAGCGGCACTTTCTCCAAAACGAAATCGACGAACCCATCCAGCATGGCGCGCAAATTAGGGGTGGATCAGGGCGCGCCTATCCGAAGATTTCCTGATGCCGGCGCGATCGGCAGCGCGCCTACTCGAGGATACGAAAATCTTCGGGGAAGGTGGAAGAGACGGTCTCGGGACTGCGGGATTCCCCGGAGCATCGGCAGCGACGCGATAACGCGCGGCCAGTTCTTCATGCAGTTCGCGGGCCTTCGCGCAAGAAGCGCGGCCGGCGGCCTCGTCTTCTTCTCTGGCCCTGCGCTGCAGATAGTGTTCGCGCGTTTCCATGAGGGCGATTTTACGCGCCTATTGTTACATCTACACTGATCCAGATTAACAGGCGTCAGGCCGCGATCGGGAACCTCAAGATCCGGTCGTCGAGTGGGACGAGGGCCGATGCGGACGGTCCGACCTGCTTGAGGATTTCGGGGTGCGAGGCGTCGAGGCCGCCAGTCAGCGAGCCGAAAGCCGGAAGGATCAGCTTCGTGTTGGAGGCGACGAAGCAGCGGCGGGATACGCGGCGGCCGCGGACGTTCACCCGATACTTGGGATGATAGTGGCCGGAGATTTCCGGACGGCTGTCGGCGCGGTCGGCCTCGTGGCGGAGAATGATTCTGCCAATCTGCGCTTCTTCAATCAGCACCCCGCCGCAGTGATCCGCAAATCCCGGGTCGTGGTTGCCGAGGATCCACGTCCATTCGAGCGTGGACGTCAGCGCCAGGAGCATTTCACGCGCTTGTTCGGGAAGGCGGTCGCAGCCGAAGCGGTCGTGGAAGCTGTCGCCAAGGCAATAGAGTCGCCGGATGCCGGAGGTGCGGACCAGGTCGGTCAAGGCGGAGAGAGTTGCAACCGAGTCATACGGAGGCAGGAACTGTCCCAGCCGCGCATACCAGCTCGCCTTTTCGAGATGCAGGTCGGCGACCAGCAACGCTTCGCGGGCGGGCCAGAAGAGCGCGCCTTCGGGCGACGCAACGAAAGTTTCGCCTGCGAACGAAAAGGGAACCATCGCTCTGGCTTAAACGAGCGGCGCTAGGGCTCAAGTCCCAAAATATGGTCACGAAGCGAACGCGCGTCGTGAAGGGCGTTATGCGGCACCTTGCTGTTCGCAGCCGTGCTGAAATTGCTGAGCGGCAGCAGGCGGAAGGACAGATGCCGGAGGTCGATCATCTTACCCTCGCCGGTGATCAGCAGGTTGCAGAAATGGGCGATATCCTCCGGCCAGTCGGCATGGATGATGGGCTCGGGATCGTGACGAAGATAGCGCTCCAGCGCGTGAGCTGCATCGGGACGACTGAGCCGGGGGCAGGACAGCTGCTCAGGCACGGTGTCCAGATAGGGAATGACGTGACGCTGGACCCATTCGACGATCGGCTCATCCAGCCGGAACGTCAGATACAGCTCTTCGCCATCATCGGGAACGAGGGCGAGGCTGAGAAGGCCGCCGCCGAGGCCGTTGTATTCGGTGTCTAGGAAGTAGCGCACGCGAACTCGGTACCGGAAGCGGCGCCGCTTGGCCAATGCTGGACAGGCGGGAATTCTGCGGCAATTCTCCGATCAGAAAATGGGGGAGAGATTCGATGCGCCTGGGTTTTTCGACTGCCTTTGTCGCTGCCTTGCTTGCGACGACCGCGCCCGCCGCCGCTGAAACGCCGAATCGGGCGCAGCTAGCGGCGTCGGTCAAGTCCAGCCACGATGCGAACCTCAAAAGGTTGCAGGACTGGATCGCGCTGCCGACCATCGCCGCCGAGAACCGCAACACGCCGCAGGGCGCGGAGCACATGCGGCAGATGTTGCTTGATGCCGGATTCCAGAAAGCGAAGGTCGTCCATACGAGCGGCGTACCCGGCGTTTTCGCGACCTTGGACGCGGGCGCGCCGACGACGCTTGGCATCTACTTCATGTACGACGTGAAGCAGTACGTGGACTCGGAATGGTCGTCCCCGCCGCTTGCAGGCCAGCTGGTCGATCGGCCGGAGGGCAAGGCGATCGTCGGGCGCGGGGCCGTCAATCAGAAAGGGCCGGAAGTGGCGTTCCTCGCCGCGCTCCATGCGTTCAAGGCGACTGGGCGCAAGCTGCCGGTGAACCTCGTCCTGGTGGCCGAGGGAGAAGAGGAAATCGCTTCTCCCCACTTCAAGCAGCTCGTCTCAGACCCGGAAGCGGCTGCCGCGCTCGAAAAGACTATCGGCGTGATCATCCCCGGCGCCGGTCAGGAGAGCAATGGCGCGACGTCCATCGATCTTGGCGCCAAGGGTGTGATCGAGGTCCAGCTGATTTCCAGCGGCGAGAATTGGGGAAGGGGCCCGCTAAGGACGTTCATTCGAGCCTTAAGGCCATCGTCGACAGCCCGGCCTGGCGGCTTGTGAAAGCGCTCAACACACTGGTTTCGGAAGACGGCCAGACGCCCGCAATTGACGGCTGGTTCGAGAATGTGAAGCCGCTGACCCCACGGCAAATCGAGCTGATCGACCAAGGCACGGCCAATTCCAACGAAGCCGACGTGAAGAAGCAGCTTGGCGTCAAGCATTGGTACAAGGACGAGGATTACGCGACGGCTTCGCGTCGCCTCGCGGCGCAACCGACCGTGAATATCGAAGGCCTGGTCAGCGGCTATACGGGCCGGGTGGAAAGACAGTCTTGCCGGGCCGTGCCGAGGCCAAGCTGGACTTGCGGCTGGTTCCTGACATGACGCGCGAGGAAGCGGAGGCGAAGCTGAAAGCGCACCTTGCGAAGCGCGGCTTCTCCGACATCATCGTCAATGTCAGCGGCGGCTACAGCCCGACCGAGACGGATGAGAACAGCCTGCTGGTCCGCTCGCAAATCGCGGCGCTCAAGAAGGTTGGGGTCGAATATGCGCTCAACCCGCGCACGGCCGGATCATGGCCGGGCGTGACCTTCACCGGCCCGCCGCTGAAGCTTGCAGCGGACGGCTTCGGGCTAGGTACGGGCGGCGGAGCCCATGCGCCGAACGAGTGGTATCTGATCGACAGCGCCAATCCGAAAGTCGCGGGCTCGATGAGTCGGCGATGTTCTACGTCGATTATCTCTACGACCTTGCCGCCATGGCGAAGGCCAGGAACTAGTTCGGCTGAACGCCGCAAGTGTCGGTCGGAAGCGGCCGGCCCTTGCGGCATCGCTCGGCCATGGCGCGTGCCTGCTTGCCGCGCTCCTCGTCCTGCTTGCGAAGCTCGCGGCCGCGCTTCTCATCGGCTTCGGACTGGCTGGTCGTCGCGGCATCGACCCCGGCCGAGGCGACCTTCACGGGCAGGGTGACAACATCGACGGCCGTCTTGGCAACGGTGCCGACAACGCATCCGGACAGGAGCGGGACGAACGCGACGAACAGGACAGGGTTACGCATGATCTGTTTCTCGCGGTCGGACACGGGTGTGGCAACCTCAAAGCGACGAAAAGAAGCTCCACATCAGGTCGTTGGCGTTGATCGCCATCGACGGCTGCTTGCGGCCCTGCTGGTTGCCCCGCCGGGCCAACTGTGGCCGCCCGATTCGGTGACGCAAAGCTGGACCGGCGCGCCGCCGGGCATCGCAGGATGAAGGTCGCAGTGGGCGCCGCTGACGCTCACCACACGGCGGGCCTCCGGAGTGGCGCGATTAAGCGCAACCCACTTTGCGAGTGTGGACGGGACAGAGGTGAAGTCGACCTGGGTGAACGAATTCGGTCCTGGGCCGCCGTTGAAGTTGACCATTTCGTCGTTGACGGCGTGAAAGTGGATGACGGGGACGGGCTTGGCCGGCTTGCAGTTTGACGTGTTGTCGGTGCCCGCGACCGGCGCAATTGCGCGGACGATATCGGATGCTTCGCAGGCCATGCGATAGGACATCATTGCGCCATTCGACATGCCCGTCATGAAGACGCGGCTGCTGTCGACCCTGGCTTGCCGCTCGACGCGCCGGATCACTTCGCGAAGGAAACCGACGTCGTCGACCTTGTTGCGTACCGCCGCGGCACAGCATGAGCCCGCATTCCATGTCGCCAGCACCCTGCTTCGAAAGCGGCTGTAGCCATTGGGGAAGACGGCGATGAAGCCGGCTTGCTCTGACTTCGAGATGAGGCGGTACTTGTCGTCGCTCGCCTGATAGTCCGCGTCTCCGCCGCCGCCATGCAGCGCCACCAGCATCGGCGCCGGGCGCTTGGGATCGTAGCTTCGGGGAACATGGACGAGATACTCGCGGCGCAGTCCGCCGTGGTCGAAAGTAAAGCGATAGTCGCCGGGGCGGTGATAGGCGTGGCGTTTGGATCGGCGACTTTGGCGGACCGCTCGGCCGAACGTTCCTGAAACCGCTCGAACATGCGGGTGCGTTCCACGCTTTGTTGAGCGATGGCTGTGCCCGTGATCAGCGTGAGCATCAGCGCTCCGGCGACAAATCGCGACATCTCCGGCCTCCCTGAATTGGCGGTCCAAGATTTCATTACGCTTGATGAACGAACGATGAGGCGGTTCGTCGTGCGACGTTCAGAACGTTTGATGCCCGCTAACCAATCCGCATGGCCTCGTCGGCAAGCTCCTGCGCGTGGATCAGCAGGCTGGTATCGGCCTCAGCCCCAGGCGGCAGGGATTCGCGACCGATAATGACCATGAGCGGGATCGCCATCGGCGTGATGCGGCCGGTATCGACGTGCAGCATGGTCGCGGATGCTCGATCGACCAGGCGGACGAGGCGCCCAAGCTCGGTCATACGCGCGCGGGCGTCGTCCCAGGCTGCACGAAGCAGGAGGTGGCCGGGCTCATAGCGGCGGAGAACGTCGTAGATTAGGTCCGTCGAGAAGCTGACCTGCCGTCCCGACTTCTTCTTGCCAGGATGATGGCGCTCGACGAGACCGCCGATGACCGCGACCTCGCGGAAGGCGTTTTTGAGCAGCAGGCTTTGTTCGACCCAGTCGACGAACTCTTGCTCCAAAATATCGGGTGAGAAGAGCGTCTGCGGGTCGCTGATTGGCTCTAGCCCGTAGCATGCAAGAGCGTAATCGTTCGCGACGAAGCCGAGGGGCTTCAGGCCCTTGCTCTCCATTCGTCGCGTGATGAGCATTCCCAAGGACTGATGCGCGTTCCAGCCTTCGAAGCTGTAGGCGACCATGTAGTGCAGTTTCTCATGCTCGAACGTCTCGACGAGCAATTGCTGTGGTTCCGGGATGACCGACTTGCGATCCTGCACTTCAAGCCATTCGCGGACGTCATCGGGAAAGCGGTGCCAGTCGTTGCGGTCGGCGAGCATATGGCGGACGCGGTTGGCGAGGTGCGTCGACATCGACATGCGCTGCCCGCCGTAGGTGACGATGCGGCCTGACTCTTTCGAGGCATGGACGATAATGTCCGCGTCCTTGAACTGCTCCACCTCGAGGCTGAGGCCGGCGAAGAAGAAATGATCCCCGGGCGCGAGGGTTGAGGCATAGCCTTCCTCGATGGTGCCGAGCTTGCGGCCGTTGCGAAAGCGAACCGTGAGTAGCGGCTGCTCGACGATGACGCCGGCGTTGAGGCGATGCTGGCCGGCGATCTGCGGCCGAGCGATGCGCCAGCGCCCGTCGCCTTCGGGCACGAGGCGGCGGAAGCGGTCGTAGGCCTTGAGCGCGTAGCCGCCGGTCGCGATGAAGTTGAGGACCTCGGTGAAGGTCTCGTCCTTCAGGCCCGCGTAGGACGCTGACGAGCGGATTTCCCGGAGCAACTCCTGCTCCTCGAATGGCGCCGCGCAGGCGACGCCGAGGATATGCTGGGCGAGGACGTCGAGCGTGCCAGGGCGGAAGTTCTCGGGATCGAGTTCGCCGTCGTCGATGGCGTCCAGCGCGGCCCGCGCCTCCAGATATTCGAAGCGGTTGCCGGGGACGACTTCGCCTTCGCTCGGCTCGTCGAGCCGGTGGTTGGCGCGGCCGATACGCTGCAGGAGGCGTGAGGAGCCCTTGGGCGCACCCATCTGAACGACCAGATCGACGTCGCCCCAGTCGATGCCGAGATCGAGGCTGGCCGTCGCAACGAGCCCGCGCAGCTTGCCCGCCGCCATCGCTGCCTCGACCTTCCGGCGCGCCTCCTGCGCGAGGCTGCCGTGGTGGATGCCGATCGGCAGGCCCTTGTCGTTGGCGGTCCACAGGTCCTGGAAGATCAATTCCGCCAGCCCGCGCGTGTTGCAGAAAACGAGCGTCGTTTTGTGCCGTTCGATCAGGTCCATGATCTCGCGGACGGCGTGGCGGCCGGAATGCCCGCCCCACGGGATGCGGCCTTCGGGAATCAGGATCGAGAGATGCGGTTCGGCGCCGGGGTCTCCCTGAACGACTTCGACCAATTCCATGTCCGCATCGGGCGCGAGCCAGCTTCGGTAGGCGTCGGGATCGCTGATCGTCGCTGACAGGCCGACGCGCCGGAGGTTGGGCGCGATCTTGTTGAGCCGCGCCATCGACAGCGACAGCAAATCGCCGCGCTTGTCCTTCGCGAAGCCGTGAAGCTCGTCGATGACGATCGTCTTCAGATTCTCGAAGATCGTGAAACTGTCCGGATAGCTCAGCAGCAGACTCAGAGATTCCGGCGTCGTCAGCAGGATCTGCGGCGGCCTGACCCGCTGGCGCGCCTTGCGATCCGACGGCGTATCACCGGTCCGCGTCTCGACGCGGATTGGCAGCCCAATCTCCTCGATCGGGCCGAGGAGGTTGCGCTGAACGTCGACCGCCAGCGCCTTCAGCGGCGAAATGTAGAGGGTGTGCAGCCCCTCGCTTGGCTGCTCCGCCAATTCTGCAATCGTCGGCAGGAACCCCGCGAGCGTCTTGCCCGATCCGGTTGCTGCGACCAGCAGCGCATTCTTCCCCGCGCGCGCGCGCCGCAGCATGTCCATCTGGTGCCGGCGCGGCTCCCAACCGCGCTCGGCAAACCAGTTCCGGATGACGAGTGGGAGATCCGGTTCGTTGCTCAGCGGTCGTCAGTCCCCTCGCGGCGGCGCCGCTCTTCATCGGCATATTCGTCGCGCGTCGCCTGTTCGGTCACGCTCATCGGCGCTTCGCCCTTGGCGCGCCGGTTGCGCAATACCACCCAGACCAGAATCACCAACAGGATGATCGGGCCGACGATCTCCATCAATCCAAGCAGCGTTTCGTCCATCTAGCTTCCTCCGCGACCGGGAACTCTCCCGTCTTTCAGCCTATATAGCTCTCGATGGCACGCCTCGGTTCCTGGATAGAGCCTTTTGACGAGGGCATTTACGTGCGGCCCGCGGACGCGTGGATCGATCCTTCGCAGCCGAAGGAGCGCGCGCTCGTCACCCACGGTCATGCCGATCACGCGCGGGAGGGCACAGCGAGGTGTGGGCGACGCCGGAGACGCTGGCGATCATGGGCGTCCGCTACGGCGAGCAGAACGGCAATCCGGTCGCGTACGGAGAAGGCTTCCGCGTTGGTGAAGTCGATGTTCGGTTCGTGCCGGCCGGTCACGTGCTGGGATCGGCCCAGATCGTGCTCGAGCACGCGGGGAGCGGATCGTCGTGTCCGGCGACTACAAGCGCCGCGAGGATCCGACCTGCGCTCCGTTCGAGCCGGTGCCGTGCGACATCTTCATCACCGAAGCGACGTTCGGGCTCCCCGTCTTCCGCCATCCCGACACAGGCAGCGAGATCGACCGACTGCTTCACCGACTGCATTCCGATCCATCGCGGTCGGTGCTGGTCGGGGCCTATGCGCTCGGCAAGGCGCAGCGGGTGATAACCGAGCTTCGTCGGCGAGGGCACGAGCAGCCGATCTACTATCACGGCGCAGTCGAGCGGCTGTGCAATCTCTACGAGGAGCTCGGCGTGTCGCTCGGTGAAATGCGGCATACTGCAGGCGCCAAGAAGGAAGAGATGGCCGGCCATATCGTCATGGCACCTCCCTCGGCACTCAACGACCGTTGGTCGAGGCGGCTGCCCGATCCGGTGACGGCGATGGCCTCCGGCTGGATGCGCATCCGCCAGCGTGCTCGGCAGTCGAATATCGAACTGCCGCTGGTCATCTCCGACCATGCCGACTGGGACGAACTCACCTGCACCATCCGCGAGCTAAAGCCGCGCGAGGTCTGGATCACCCACGGCCGCGAGGAAGCGCTCAAACACTGGTGCATGCTGCATCAAATCAAGGCGCGCGAATTGAACCTCGTCGGTTATGAAGACGAGGATGATTGATCTTCGGCTATTGCTGGTCATGGCGCTTGGCGCTTGCGGCAACGGCAGTGAGCAAACCGAACCGCCGATACAGAATCGAACCGTTGCCACGGTGCCCGTCCCTTCGCCGAGACCGCCTGCAAAGACCATGGCCAGGCAAAGCAAATTCACGGACCTTCGCATGGACCTCTGCCGAACCATCGAGGAAAATCCTGATGAAGGTCCCTATTGGCGGGTGCTTGCCCCGGTTACCCGGGATGGCGGATCGAATGGTACGAGAGCGATCTTCGACAGGGCCTCGAATTGATCGACAAGTCGGGCCGGAAAACTGACCTCCATTTGTCAGAGGTCGTCGCGCATGGAGCTTTCAACAATCTCTTGGGTGCGCCGGTGGAGTGGCGCGGGCCCAGCACGAAGGCGCCGGACACGCTCATCGTACGAATGGGCGTGGATCAGGAGGAGGAAGGCCGGCCGCAAATTAGCCGCCTGGCCGTCGTCCGCCTCTCACCGACGCCGTGCATCATCGGCGTCGTTGAACCATCGTCGGCTCAAAATGCAAAAGCGCGCGCCATCGCGGACGGAACGAAGCGCGACTGTCTCACCGAATAGCTAGGCTGCGGGCCGCCGAAGCGAGCGCACCCGCGCTGGGCCCTCATCCGCTGCGAAATCCGAATGTCCGGGGAGCGGCTCGTGCATCTGCATCAGCGAGTTCATCAGCGCGTCGTCGTCGCTGGAGCAAACGCCCAGCACCAGCGCTTCGTCACAGTCCTCGGCGGCGACGTAAGCGTGGCCCATCTTCGAATCGATGTAGATCGCCTCGCCGGCCTTCAGCGTGACCGGATCGTAGAATTCGGAGTGGACGACGATCGTGCCTTCCAGGACGTGGATATATTCCTCGCCCGAGTGTGAAACGAGTTCACCGAACTCGCTCAGGGACTTGGCCCGGATGCGGGTGAGGATGGGGATCATCCGCTTCCTACGAAGCTCGGTGCACAAGTAGTAGTAGTCGTAATTGGGAGTGGTGACGCGGATGGCGTCCTCCAGCTTCCCGATGCTCCGGCGGGCAGTCACCGCCTCAACCGACTCCGTCTCCGCGAATAGCTCCGAGATCGGAATTTGCAGCCGGTGACTGAGCTGGGCGAGCTTGTCGTAGGTCAAAGTGAGGCGATCGTTTTCGACCTTGGACAGGGTCGAAACAGGTATGCCGCTGCGCTCGCTCATCTCGCGCAGCGTCCAATTCCTGTGGGCTCTCAGCTCTTTCAGAATGCGGCCGAGAGTAGGGCGCTGGCTCAATGCTGCCGCCTCCGTAATGAGTTTGACATTTTTCCAATCAGGCTCATTATGACCTCATTCGAGACAGGTTGGCATGATAAGGTGATTTCGCTCCTTTGGGCAAATCGCTGAAAAGGGGAGAGGAAAATGCGTAAAGCGGCTGCATTCGTTGCTGCGATTCTTGGGGCTGCTGTCTTGTCTGGCGCTTCCGCCCAGACCGTTCAGCCAACGCTCGTACCCAAGCCGGCGCCTGTCAATTCTCCAAAGGTCGATACGCCTCCCGCCAATCCTGCCTTAGGAGCCCAGCCGCTCACGGCCGAGAACGTCAACGCCTGGCTCGACGGCTACATGCCGATCTCGATCGGGAAGAGCGACATTCCGGGAGCGGTCGTGGTCGTCGTCAAGGACGGGCAGATCCTCACCAGTCGCGGCTACGGATTTTCCAATGTGGAAAAGCGTACGCCGGTCGATCCTCACACGACGCTCTTCCGCCCCGGCTCGATCTCCAAGCTGTTCACCTGGACCGCCGTCATGCAGCTCGTCGAGCAGGGCAAGCTCAACCTCGACGAGGACGTCAACAAATACCTCGATTTCAAGATTCCGCCGCGCAACGGCAAGCCGGTCACCCTTCGGAACATCATGACCCACACGTCGGGTTTCGAAGAGCAAGTGATGGACCTGATCGCAGTCGATCAGAAGAAGTACGTCCCTACGATCAGATCCTGCGCCGCTGGGTCCCGAAGCGGGTCTATGATCCAGGCACGACCCCGGCCTATTCGAACTGGGCGACCGCTCTTGCCGGCTACATTGTCAGCCGCGTCTCGGGCGAACCGTTCGAAGCTTACATTCAGCGCCATATCTTCGCACCCGCCGGTATGGGCCTGGCGTCGTTCCAGCAGCCGCTGCCAGCCAACCTCAAGCCGCACATGTCGGAAGGGTATCAGCCCGGAAGCAACAAGCCCTATGGCTACGAATATGTCGGCGTGGGCCCGGCGGGCAGCCTTGCGGCCAGCGGCGACGACATGGGCCGCTTCATGATCGCCCACCTCAACAATGGCGGGCCACTGCTGAAGCCGGCGACTGCGCAGCTTATGCATTCGACTGCGAATGATCCGATCCCAGGCCTGCAGAAGATGTCGCTCGGCTTCTATCAGTCGAACATCAACGGCCGTCCGGTTGTTTCGCATGGCGGCGACACGGTCGCGTTTCACAGCGACCTTCACTTGTTCCTGAACGACGGCGTCGGACTCTTCGTCTCGTTCAACAGCCCGGGCAAGGAAGGCGCTGCCCACGCGCTTCGCAATGCGTTGCTCGAGCAGTTCGGCGATCGCTATTTCCCGGCTCCGGCCGACGCTCGCAAGATCGACGCCAAAGCAGGCAAGGAGAATGCCGAGAAACTGGCCGGCACCTGGTCAACTTCGCGGCGGTCATTCTCGACTTTCCTCAGCATCACCGACCTGATCGGCCAGACCAAGGTTGGCGTCGGCGAGGACGGCCAGCCGCTGATTTCCGACGGTCTGTTCGCCGGCCTCAACGGCCAGCCGCGCAAGTGGATTCCGGTCGGACCGATGCTGTGGCGCGACGCCGACAGCCATGAAATGCTTGGCGCCAATGTGGTCGATGGCAAAGCGGTTCGCTTCAGCCTCGGCAGCGTCGCGCCGATCATCGTCTGGGATCGGACGCCCTGGTATCAGGATTCCGCTTGGCTTCTTCCGCTGACCTACCTCAGTCTCGCGGTCCTATTCCTGACCATGCTGTTCTGGCCGGTGCGGGCGATCGTTCGCCGCCGCTACGGGGCCGCTATCGGCGTCGAGGGAAGAGAACTGCAGGCGTATCGTGCGAGCCGCCTCGGCGCGACCGCGATCTTCCTGACCATCGTCGGCTGGATCTTCATGATTTCGACAATGTTCGGCGATCTGAACTACCTGAGCGCAAGCTTCCTGCCGGTAGTGCTTTCGTTGCAAGTGATCAGCTTCATCACCTTCATCGGAGGTGCCGCGGCGATTGTCTGGTACGCGGTCACGGTCTGGCGCCGGAAGGGCGGCTTTAGGGCGACCTGGAAGGCCAAGCTGTGGAGCCTGTTGCTGGTGGTCTCCGCCGCGACGATCCTGTGGATCGCGATTATCTATCATCTGCTTGGCTTCGCGACGAAGTACTGATGCCTCAAACGCTCTCGTATCGCGTCGAGACGCATCGTCTCGCGGCACCGTTCCGAATTTCCGGATACGTGTTTGAGGCTTCCGATGTCGTCGTCGTCGAACTCGACGACGGCCGGAATCGGGGCCGGGGCGAGGCCGCCGGAGTGTACTATCTCGGCGACGAAGCTCCGCAGATCGTGGAGGCTCTCGAACAGAACCGCGCTGCCATCGAAGCGTGCGGGAGCCGGGAGGAGGTCAGGCAGATCCTCCCTCCCGGCGGTGCCCGCAACGCCGTCGACTGCTCGATGTGGGAGCTTGAGGCACTCCGTTCGGGCATTCCCGCTCACCGCCTCGCCGGAATCGACGCGCCGCGCCCGTTGGTGACAACCTTCACGCTCGGCGCCGACGAGCCGTCGAAGATGGCCGAGGGCGCCCGCAATTATGCAAGCGCAAAGGCGATCAAGATCAAGCTGACCGGGAGCTTCGAACTCGACATCGAACGGGTCCGTGCGATCCGTGAAGCAAGGCCGGACGTCTGGCTCGGGTCGACGCCAACCAGGGTTTCGACCGCTCGGTGCTGCCGGCACTGGTGCAGGCGATGGCCCGGCAGAATGTTTCTTTGATCGAACAGCCGCTGGCGCGTGGTTCGGAGGCGGACCTCGAAGGCTTCGAGAGCCCCATCCCCATTGCGGCCGATGAGAGCGTCCTCGACTTGGCCGATGTGCCTGGCCTCGTCGGCCGCTTTCAGGTCGTGAACATCAAACTCGACAAGTGCGGCGGCCTGACCGAGGCGCTGCTGATGGCGAAGGAGGCTCGCCGCCTCGGCCTTGGCGTGATGGTTGGCAACATGGTCGGCACCAGCCTCGCCATGGCTCCTGCGTTCATCCTCGGCCAATTGTGCGACTACGTCGACCTCGATGGACCAACCTTCCTCAAGGAGGACCGGGTTCCTAGCGTCCAGTACAGCGACGGCGAAATATGGTGCCCGGATGACGTCTGGGGCTCGCAGTCGGCGGTGCTCGCGGCGTGAATCAGCCGTCGAACTGGTTTGGTCAGCCGCGCGGACTGACCATCCTGTTCCTCACGAACATGTGGGAGCAATTCTCCTACTTCGGAATGCGGGCGCTGCTCGTCTATTACATGACCACGACGCTGGTCTTCGGGCAGGAGAAGGCGTCCAGCATCTACGGTTTCTATACGGCATTCGCTTACTTCACGCCGATCATCGGCGGGACGATTGCCGATCGCTGGCTGGGCAAGCGCCGCGCAGTGATCATTGGCGCGACGATCATGGCCGCGGGCCACTTCATGATGGCATTCCAGCCGGCCTTCTATTTCGCGCTGGCCACGATCGCGCTGGGCAACGGTCTATTCCTGCCGACGCTGCCGAGCCAGATCAACGACCTCTACAAGGCGGATGATCCGCGACGGCCGTGGGCTTACAACGTCTATTATGTCGGCGTGAACCTCGGCGCATTCCTGGCGCCTCTCATCTGCGGCTTCCTTGGCGAGACCTACGGCTGGCACTGGGGCTTCGGAGCGGCCGGTGTCGGAATGCTCGCCGGCCTCCTCATCTATTTGTGGGGCCAACCGTACCTACCCGTGGAGCGGAGCGAGGAAGGGAACACGGCTCCGGCAGCGAAATCGCATCGCGGGCGGGACACGGTGCTGCTCCTGCTCGGCATCGGCCTCGCGGTGACCATCTTTCGCGGCGCCTATGAGCAGATCGGCAATACGTTCGCTCTTTGGATGCGCGACGACGTCGACCGCACGATCGCCGGCTTCGAAGTCGGTGCGGCGATGTTCTTCTCGCTCAATCCCCTGCTGGTGATGATCATGACCCCGTTCCTGCTCGCGCGATGGAAACGGCAGGCCGCACGCGGGCGCGAGCTTTCGCCGACGCAGAAAATGGCGACCGGCGCACTGATCGTGGCGGCGTCATATCTCGTCGTTGCCGCAGCCGAGGCGCTTAGCGGGGGCGGACGCGCGCACTGGATCTGGCTGCTCACCTATTTCGTGATCTTCACCTTGGGCGAACTGTACATTCTGCCCAACGGCCTCGGCATTTTCGCTCGGCTCGCACCGCCCAAGCTCGGCGCAACCACCGTTGCATCCTGGTACCTCGCCATCTTTACCGGCAGCCTTGCGGCCGGCCAGGTGGGCAGGTTGTGGAGCCACCTCGGCCATGTCGAATTCTTCGTGCTGCTCGCGGCGATCGCGAGCGTCGCAGCAGTCCTCCTCTACAGCCTGGACGGAGCGACCAAGCGTGTCCTTGCCCAAGTCGCCGGACCCAAGCCGCGGGATGACCTGACCGACGTCCCGGAAGGCATTGCGAGGCCGCAAAATGCTTGAGGCCCGTGTCAACAGGCGAGGCGTTTTGCTCGGCGGCCTGGCGGTTGGAGCGGCCGCTTTCCCGATGATCAATCGTGGCAGTTTCGCCTTCGCGGCGGCGCCGGGAAAGACCTACTCGGCGCGGACGATCAAGCTCGTCCGCGAATCCCTGGTCATCGACATGCTCGCCCCGCTGAAGCTCGACTTCGATCCGAAGTTCTACGACCAGCCGTTCAGCGCGGCCGACCTGGCCGACTACAAGGCTTCGGGCATCACCGGCTTTCATCACAGTGTCGGCATGGGCGGTCCGGGCGCAAAGGAACAGGCGCTCGAATATCTGGCCACCTACCAGGGCTGGGTTGGCCGCCAGGCCGATCACTTCACCCTGGTCGGAACCGCGCGGGACCTCGATCGCGCCAGGGCCGACGGCAAGTTCGCAATTATCATGGGCATCCAGAATGCCGAGCATTTCGAGAAGCCGGAGGACGTCCAGGCGTTCTATCGCGCCGGGCTTCGCTGTTCCCAGCTAACCTACAACAGCCAGAACCTGATCGGCGCGGGGTCGACCGACCGCGTCGACGGCGGGGTCAGCGACTTCGGCGAGGCGATCATCAAGGAAATGAACGAGGTCGGGATGCTGATCGACACGTCGCATTGCGGCGAGAAGACCACGCTCGATGCGATCGAGCTATCGCCCAAGGCGATCGCGATCACGCATTCGAACTGCAAGGCGCTGAACCCGCATCCGCGTAACAAGTCCGACGAAGTGATCAGGAAGCTCGCCGCGAAGAGCGGAGTGATGGGCGTCACCGGTGTTCGCATGTTCGTGAAGGACCGCGATCCCACGACGGTTTCGGCTCTCGCCGATCACATCGACCATGTCGTGAAGCTCGTTGGCGTTGAACATGTCGGCATCGGCTCGGATGCCGATCTCAACGGCTACGATGACATGAAGCCGGACCAGTACAAGGCGCTGAAGGCCTCCTACAAGGCCAGCTACGCATTCCGCGACAAGATCGACATCGACGGCTTCGACCATCCCCGGAAGGTTTTCGACCTGACGGAAGAGCTCGTCCGCCGCGGCTATTCGGACTCAAGCATCAAGTTGGTTCTCGGAGGAAATTTCAGGCGCCTTCTGGGCGCAACGTGGGCCTGACGGTGGGACGCAGGCTTTGAAACAAAGGGGAATGACGATGAAAAGGCTCGGACACACTTCACGAATTGCACTGTTGGGCTCAGTCGCGGTTGTTTGCGCAGCAACGCCGTCGGTGGCTTTGGCACAGGACGCTCCCGCCGCTGCGCCGGAGGCAGCAGCACCGGCTCCGGAACCGCAGGGCGACGAGATCATCATCACTGCGCAGAAGCGCTCGGAAGCGATCCTCGACATTCCGCAGTCCGTGACAGTTGTCGGAGGCGACACGCTTGAGCGGCAACACTCCGTCACCTTCTCCGACTATTTGAGCCAGGTTCCCGGCCTTAGCCTTGAGCAAAGTGAGCCTGGCGTCGGTCGCCTGGTCCTTCGCGGTGTCAACACCGGCGGCGTTAGCTCGACCGTTGCGATCTATGTCGACGAAACGCCGTTCGGATCGAGCACGGGTCTCGTCAACGGCGCGATCCTCGCGGGCGACTTCGACACGTTCGACGTTTCGCGCATCGAGGTGCTGCGCGGGCCACAGGGTACGCTTTACGGCGCGAGCTCGCTGGGCGGTGTCTTGAAGTTCGTGACCAATGCGCCGGAGTTCGACGCATTCCATGCTCGCGGCCGCGCCGGCCTGGAGTTCGTCGATGGCGGCGGCACCGGCTACAATTTCAGCGGAATGGTCAATGCGCCGCTGGGTGACGTCGCCGCAGTTCGCGCGTCGGGATTCTATCGCAAGAACGCCGGCTGGATCGACGGTAATGGCTCCGACGCGACGTTTTTCGGCGTCGACTCGCTCGGCGGAAAGGACATCAACAAGGGCGAGAGTTACGGTGGCCGCGCCTCGGTGCTGTTCAAGCCGACATCGGAGCTTTCGATCCGGTTGACCGGCATCACCCAGCGCATTCAATCGGACGCCTCCAGCGACTCCGAGGTCGACCAGGTCAATTACAACCCGATCGGCGGGAAGCTTCGCCAGAGCCGGTGGTTCAAGGATCCCAACGAGCTCAAGTATCGGGTGCTAAACGGCGTCGTCGAATATGACTTCGGTTTCGCCTCGCTGCTGTCGTCGACCAGCTTCAGCAAGCAGGATCAGACCTTCAATATCGACGCAGTACCAATTCTTGGAACCGCACTTAATGTCCTCGTCGGGGCGCTGGTACCTGGCCAGGTCATCGGTCCGTTCCAGGATCAGCAGACCGACCTCAAGAAGTTCACGCAGGAAGTCCGCCTGGCTTCCCCGTCGAGTAACAAGTTCGAGTGGATGATCGGTGCCTACTACACGCACGAAAAGGGCAAGATCGACCAGTTCATCGGCTCGGTCGATCTGCTGACAGGGCAGTCTTTCGGGATCCCGCTGCTCGACGATCTGGCCACCGCGCGGATCGATTCCAAATATAAGGAAGTCGCAGGTTTCGCGAACGTGACCTGGCACGCGACCGACCAGTTCGACATCACCGCCGGCGCGCGTCTTGCGAAGAACGATCAATCTGCGCATCAGGTTACGGCAAGCGCGCTGGGCCTGGTCGGCGCGTCGGACTTCGTCACCAAGTCAGACGAAAGCGTGTTCACCTACGCCATCTCGCCGCGATACGAGATCAATGACCGCATGGCTGTCTACGCTCGAATCGCGAAGGGCTATCGACCCGGCGGCCCGAACGTCGTTGCGCCTCCGGTCCCGCCGGGCGTTCCGCGGACCTATTCGTCGGATACGCTGACCAGTTACGAGATCGGTCTGAAGAACAATCTCGGGCACGGGGCCTCGTTCGACATCGCCGCCTACCACCTCAAGTGGAAAGACATTCAGCTGTTCAGTGTGGTCAGCGGCGTTGGCGTGAACGTCAACGGCGGAACCGCGGCTAGCAACGGCATCGAGGCCTCGCTCCTGCTGAAGCCGGTTCCGGGAATGACGCTGGGCGTGAACGGCGCGTGGATCGATGCGCACCTGACCGAGGATACGCCTCCGCTCGCCGGCGGGTTCGACGGTGACCGGCTGCCTTACGTTCCAAAGGTCAGCTTCAGCGTGAACACCGACTACGAATGGAAGCTGTCCGGTTCGGCAACGGCCTTTGTCGGCGGCACGATCGCCTACACCGGTAGCCAGCGCGACAACTTCAACATCTCCGACATCGTCGGAGTGAATCCGGACGGAAGCTTCATCTTCGCGTTCACGCCGCAGCGGCACATCAGCGATTATGCGACGATCGACTTGCGAGCGGGGATCGAGATCGACCGCTTCACGATCGAGGCCTACGTCAAGAACCTCACCAATTCGGAAGGCGTGAACTCGCTGGCATTGCTGGAGGATCAGCTGATCGGAAACAATGTGTTGCCGGGCAACGCGATCCGCGCGGCGTTGACCCGTCCGCGGACCATCGGACTCTCCCTCACGGCAGGGTTCTAAAGGCGCGATGATCCAGGCGATGGGAACAGCGTCGGCGAGCTTGCGGGCCGGGAAGGAGGGGGAGACCTCCCGGCTCGCATTACCGCAGCCGTACCTGCTTTTCCTGGGAGACACGGTCGAAGCGGGCTTTGCGAAGACGGCATTCGGACTTCGCGACTGGGCGCCGGATTTGTGCGTTGGCGAATTCGCATTGCCGTCGGCGCGGATCGATCTCGGCCTGCCCAAGCTTTCGCCGGCCGAAGCGGCCGACCGGGGCGCACGCTCCTTGGTCATTGGCGTCGCGAACTCCGGGGGTTCATCGCTGAGTCCTGGGTTCCGGCCTTGGTCGAGGCACTGGAGGCCGGGCTGGATATCGTCAGCGGGATGCATTCGAAGCTGATCCAGGTCCCGGAACTTCGCTACGGGCTGAACGGCTCGGCCGGCAGCTGATCGACATCCGAACGCCCCTGCGAACCTGCCAATTGCAACTGGGCTGAAGCGAAGCGGGAAGCGACTGCTGACGGTCGGCACCGACTGTGCGCTTGGCAAGAAATACACCGCACTATCCATTGCGCGCGGGTTTGCTGGTCGTGGCGTCGATGTTGATTTCAGAGCGACCGGCCAGACGGGAATCATGATCTCAGGAGGCGGAATCCCAATGGATGCCGTCGTATCCGATTTTGCCGCCGGCGCCGCCGAAGTGCTCAGCCCGGCTGCGGACCCGGGCCATTGGGACGTGATCGAAGGGCAGGGCTCGATCCTGCATCCCGCGTACGCAGGTGTTTCCCTAGCCCTGCTTCATGGGAGCCAGCCGGACGTTTTCGTAGTCTGTCATGACCCTGGCCGCACCCGGCTTCTTGGCGATGAGGAGTTCGCGGTACCAAGCGTTGAAGAGATCATCGATCTGACGACGCACCTCGGATCGCGGACGAACCCCAGGATCCGTTGCGGCGGTGTGTCATTGAATACATCGGCGCTTGGTTCGGAAGAGGCTGCCGGTCACTGCGCCGCAGAGTCCGCGCGGCTGGGGCTTCCGGTTTGCGATCCCATCCGTGGCGGCGAGGCGTTCGACGCCCTCATCGAGGAGTGCCTGCGCTCATGAGTTCGGCCGCGGCGCCGGATTCTGAGCACAGCTGGTTCAAGCGAATCCTACTGCCGGGGCTTGGACTCAAGGCTTTCGTCATTGGCGGGGGTATGCGACGGGTCGCGAGCTGGCGGAATTCTTCCTGCCATCCGGCCCGCGCGGCGGCCTGCTGGCGATCGGCTTCGCGACCGTAGTGATGAGCCTCCTATCCATAGTGACCTTCGTCGTCGCGAGGCGGCTACAGGCATTTGATTACCGGACATTCTTCAAGCGGCTGCTCGGCCCCGGATGGATTGCCTTCGAGCTCGCCTACCTGCTGCTCGTGATCCTGATCCTCGCCGTCTACGGCGCCGCGGCAGGAGCGATCGTGGCTGCCGTGTTCGGTGCTCCCGAATGGGTAGGAACCGTCGCTTTGATGCTCGGCATCGCCAGCGTGGTGACCTTCGGCAATACGGCGGTCGAGCGCCTGTTCCGTGACGTCTCCTACCTGCTGTACGGCGTGTACGTGCTGTTCATCATCCTGGCGCTTTATGCGTTCGGTCACCTGATCGGCCCTGCCTTTTCCGCGCATCCGGAAACCAGCGGATGGGCGATGAACGGCCTGACTTACGCCAGCTACAACACGGTCGGCGCGGTCATCATCCTGCCGGTCCTTCGTCACCTCGTTACCGATCGCGACGCCGTCATCTCCGGACTGATCGCCGGCCCTTTGACGATGCTTCCGGCGCTCTTGTTCTTCATTCCGATGGTGGCCTTCTACCCCGCCATCAAGGACGCGCCTTTGCCGTCCGATTTCCTCCTTCAGCAGATGGGAATGCCGTGGTTCCACCTGCTGTTCCAGGCGATGATTTTCGCCGCTTTGCTCGAAAGCGGGACAAGCGCGGTGCATGCCGTCAACGAGCGCATCGATGGCGCATGGGAAGCGCGCAAGGGCGTACCTCTGACGCATCGGGCCCGGCTCGTCATCGGCCTCGCCTTGCTAGCGCTTTGCATGTTCGCGGCTGGCCGCTTCGGTTTGGTCGCGCTGATCGCGAACGGATACCGGGCGCTCGCCTACATTTTCCTCGGCGTCTTCGTTCTCCCACTGCTGACCATCGGCGTTTGGAAGATCTACCGCAACGAACGGGCGGACGAGCCGGCACTCGAGGTTTGATTGAAGGGGATTGAAATGAAGCCACGTGTCGCGTTGCGCGGGTTGTTCGCAGCAGCGTCCTTGCTTGCGCTGGGAGCCTCGGCGGATGCCGCTCCCCCGGCCGGCTTCGAGCAGCGGGTCGAGCAGCTTCGCAAGGACATTGGCGTTCCCGGTGTCAGCATCGCGATCGTCGAGGACGGGAAAGTCACGCTGGCGCACGGATGGGGCGTTCGCGACATCTCGACCAACACACCCGTCGATGCCGACACGATCTTCTTTACCGGGTCGACCGGCAAGGCGTTCACCAATGCGGCGCTGGCAACGCTGGTGGATGAAGGGAAGATCGGCTGGGACGACAAGGTCATCGATCACATGCCGGATTTCCGGATGTACGATCCGTGGGTCACGCGGGAAATGACCATCCGCGACCTGCTCGTTCATCGTAGCGGCCTCGGCCTCGGGCAGGGCGACCTGCTGTTCCTTCCGAATAGCACGCTTTCGCGCAAGGAAACCGTCCGGCGGATCCGCTACCTCAAGCCCGCGACCAGCTTTCGCAGCGGCTATGCCTACGACAACATCCTCTACATGGCGGCCGGCCAGCTGATCGAGGAGGTTAGCGGGAAGACGTGGGAGCGCTACATCCACGATCATGTCTTCGGCCCGCTGGGCATGAAGAATTCGACGGACACCGACAGGGACTTCCAGGCAAACCCGAACCACGCGCGACCGCACAGCCGCAACGATGGCCCGATTCACGGCATGGGCACGCAGGCTCCGCTCGATGAGAATGCGACGATCTCGCAGAACGCAGCACCGGCGGGCGGTCTCGCAATCAGCGCCAATGACATGAGCCGGTGGCTGCTGACCCAACTCGCACGCGGCAAGATTCCGGGCAGCGACAAGCGCCTGTTCTCGCAGGAACAATCGGAGCAGATGTGGACGGGCGTGGTGATTACCCCGGTGCCGCAATATCCGGCCGAGTTCGCGGCCGCTCAGCCTCACTACGATCTCTACGCCTTGGGCTGGGCCTGTCCGATTATCGCGGCGCGCAGGTTGTCGGGCACGATGGTGCCGTGTTCGGGTCGCAGGCGACTGTCGCCCTGCTACCGGGGAAGAATGTCGGGATCTTCATTGCCGCCAACAGCGAGGACGGCGAGATTATCCGGGGCCTGCTATTCGAGCTGCTCGACCATTATCTCGGCTACCCCCAGGCTCAGTGGCCCGAGAAGTGGCGCGCGTTCAAGCTGGCACGGCTGAATGCGGCGGCGAAGGCGGTCCAAGCCGCCGAAGCGAAGCCTGCCAGGATCGGTCCGTCGCTGCCGCTCGCGAACTACGTCGGAGACTTCACCGACCCCTGGTACGGCACGATCAAGGTGCGCCAGGCCGGCAAGACTCTCGCCATCGAATTCCCGCACTCGACGGGAATGGAGGGGCCGTTGACGCACTACCAATACGACACGTTCAAGATGAACCCGAAGCTCGACTGGGTCGAACCGGCGTATGTCACGTTCGCGATTGGCGCCGACGGCAAGGTCGACCGCGTGACGATGAAGGCCGTTTCACCGCGTGCAGACTTCAGCTGGGACTATCACGACCTGCTGTTCACGCCCGAGTCGGCCGGGAAATAGCCTAGTGGCCGTCGCCCTCGGTCCGCTCGACGCCTGACTGCGCAAGCTGATCGTCGATCTGGGCGAGGAGGCGGTCCAGCCCTTCCTGATCGCGAGCTTCGGCCCGCGCGACCAACACGTCCTGCGTGTTCGACGCACGGAGGAGCCACCAGCCATCGTCCGTCTTCACGCGTGCACCATCCGTCGAATTGACCTCGGACCCGTTGGCCGAGACGCGCTGAAGCACTTCGGAGACGACGGCGAACTTGCGGCTTTCGTCGACCGGGAAGCGCATTTCCGGGGTGACGATGGACTTGGGCATCGCGTCCATGATCTCGGTCAGCGACCTGCCGGACTGAGCGATCGCCTCGATCAGGCGGACGGCGGCGTAGAGCGCGTCGTCGAAGCCGTACCAGCGGTGCTTGAAAAAGATGTGACCGCTCATCTCACCCGCGAGCGGAGCGCCGGTCTCCTTCATCTTCGACTTGATGAGGCTGTGACCCGTTTTCCACATCAAAGGCGTACCGCCGATCGACGCGACATGGTCGAACAGGATCTGGCTAGCCTTCACGTCGGCGATAATTGTTGCGCCCGGCTGCTCCTTGAGCACGGGTTCGGCCAGGATCATCAGCAGCTGATCGCCCCAGACGACGCGGCCTTTGCCGTCGACGGCACCGATGCGGTCGGCGTCGCCGTCGAAAGCGATGCCGAAGTCGAGGTTCTTTGCCGCAACCAAGGCCTTGAGATCGGCGAGATTGGCTTCGACCGTCGGGTCGGGGTGATGGTTAGGAAAGCGGCCGTCGACCTCGGTATGGATCGTGAAATGCTCGCCGGGCAGCTTCTGGATCAGCTTCTCCAGCGTAGGACCTCCGGCGCCATTTCCGGCGTCCCAGCCAATCCGGAACGACCCGCCTTGAAAGCCCTGGACCAAGCGATCGACGTAGCTGTCGAGGATGTCGACCTGATCGACATGCCCAAGGCCGTCGGTCCAGTCGCCGTCGGCAGCCCGACGGCCGATCTTCTGGATTTCGTCGCCGAAGACCGAGCGGCCGTTCAGCAACATCTTGAAGCCGTTGTAGTCGGACGGATTGTGGCTTCCGGTGACCTGGATGCCGCCCTGCACGCTCAGCGTCGACACGGCGTAATAGAGCATCGGGCTTGGTCCGACGCCAATGTTGTCGACGTTGATCCCGCCTTCGATCAGGCCCTGATGAGTTCGGCCTGCAGAATCGGGAATGCGTGCGTCCGTCGCGGCCGACCGCCAGGCGGGTCGCACCTTCGTCAGTGGCCAAGGCGGCAAACGTCCGGCCCAGCGCGTAAGCGTCAGCCTCGTTAAGCGTCTTTCCGACGATTCCGCGAATGTCGTATTCGCGAAGGATGGTGCGATCGAAGGTATGGGTCATGGAACTCACTGATTTGATTACCTGCTTGTCATTGCGAGGAGCGCAGCGACGAAGCAATCCAGGAAAGCGAGTGTGGATTGCTTCGTTGCGTCCGCAATGACGAACTAGGCGACTTTTTGTTCGATTTCGCTAACGTCCGGAATGCCGAGACCCGCGATCATCTCGCGCAACTCCTGCCGTGCGGTGATGTGGCCGATGCCGACTTCGCCTAGATGCTCATAGTCGAGCAGGGTCAGGCCCTTCGGAAAGAGCTCACGATAGATCACGCGCTCGCCGAGACCTGGAATGACGCGGAAGCCGACGCGGCGGGCCAGTTCGTCCAGCGCAGCGCCCACGCGCCGGAGGTTATGGCTCTCGATATGTTGGAGGCGATTGCGCAGAACCACCCAGTCCACGCTCTTGCCGGTGTTCTTGGCGCGCTGGGTTCGGCTGTTCCAGATCAGCTCCGCGTAAAAGCTCGGCCGCGTGATCTTGAAGTTCTCCGGGTGGACCTGGCCGATGAGGTCGAGGTCGACGAAGCTGTCGTTCATCGGCGTGACCAGAGTGTCCGCCTTGAGGATGGCGGCGCGAGCGATCGGATCGTCGCGGCCCGGCGTATCGACAACGACGACGTCGACGTCCTCGCTAAGCTCTCGCAGGGCCAGATCTAGGCCTTCGACGCTGTCGCCTTCGAATACGCGATAGCGTGCCTGGGGCAGCCTCACGTCGAGCCGCCGCATTGTGGCGTCGCGGTTCTCGAGATAGCGGGTCATGGTGCGCTGACGGCTGTCGAGGTCGAGCGCTCCGACATTGTGACCCGTCGCTGCGAGGGCGATTGCGGTGTGAACGGCGGTCGTCGACTTGCCGGTACCGCCTTTTTCATTGGCGAAGACGATGAAATGTGGCTGGGCCATGATCCCCACCCCCTTGCACTTTTCCCACGCGGCTCCAAGAACCGCGCCCCGGTTAACGGTTTACCGAAGGGTCTGAATCCTTGCAAATAATCCGTGAAGCAAATCAGCTGCCGGCAGCCCTTATCGCCTTGAGGGCCGGGGAAAGAGTCTTGCGCTGGTCCCGACCATGGGGGCGCTCCATGCCGGGCACCTGACGCTCATCACTGAGGCAAGGCGCGTTGCCGACCGCGTTGCCGCGACGATTTTCGTTAATCCGCTCCAGTTCGCCGCGAACGAGGACCTCGACCGCTATCCTCGACAGGAGGAGAAGGATGCGGCGCTGCTGGAGGCCGCCGGTTGCGACCTGCTGTGGCTGCCGCGGCCCGGCGAAATCTACCCGGCGGGCTTTTCGACAACCGTCAGTGTAAAGGGCGTGAGCGAGCGCTGGGAGGGCGAAGCGCGGCCGGGCCATTTCGATGGCGTCGCGACAGTGGTGGCCAAGTTGCTCTGCGCGGTGGGGCCGGACGTCGCCTTGTTCGGCGAGAAGGACTTTCAGCAGCTCGCCGTCATCCGGCGCATGAACCGGGACTTGCAGCTGGGGATCGAGATCCTTGGCGTTCCGACGGTCCGCGATGATGACGGCTTGGCTCTCTCGTCGCGCAACGCGTACCTTTCGCCGGATGAGCGGCAGCGGGCCCTGGCGTTGCCTTGGGCTCTTAACGCGGCGGCGAAGCGAATTCTGGACGGTGAAGACGTCGGTGCGGTCCTTGTCGAGGCACGCGAAGAACTGCTCACCGCAGGCTTTTCGCGTGTCGATTATTTCGCTTTGGTCAATGCGTTATCGCTGGAACCACTCGACCGCGCCGGGGGTCCGATGCGTCTGATTGCAGCAGCCACGATCGGCCGCACGCGCCTGATCGACAACATCGCCGTGGGGGTGTGACTTTGGCGTCACGACGCCGTTAACCATTTGTTTGCCATCCCGGTCCGAAAGTCGCCTCATCCAAGGGGGAGACTTCAAGTGGGTGCAGTTAGCCAGAAGAGTGCGGAGTTCCTGATCCGTAGCCGCCTCGCCGATGCCGATCGTGGCAACGTCGATGCATTGTTCGAACTTGGCGTGACCTATTCGACCGGCCGTGGGGCATCGAGGTCGACCTTATCGAAGCACACAAGTGGTTCAATCTCGCCGCGCTCAATGGTTGCACTCGGGGCAGCAGTGCCGCGCGGAGATCGCGATCGAAATGACCGCTCGCGAAATTGCCGAAGCCCAGCGTCAGGCACGCGCCTGGCTCGGCTCGCACCAGCGTTACGCCGCCTAACGATATCCCGGTTGCGGCTGCGGAATGGGTTGCGGCTGCATCCAGGGCTGAACCGGCTGCGGGGCGGCTGCTTCAGGACCAGGACCACGCGGCTGTTCTGCAACCATGTGGCATCGTGGACCGCATCGCCGGTCGGTCGTTCCCGGCCCCAACTGACAATCTGGAGTTGTTCGGCGGGACGCCTGAAGCGATCAGATAATTCCGGACTGCGGCTGCGCGCCGCTCACCAAGCGCCAAAGCATAGTCGCGGGTTTGCCGGACGTCGGCGTGACCCTCGATGCTGGCATTCACAAACGGATGCTGGATCAACCACTGCGCCTGAGCCGTCAGTGTCGCCTGCGATTGCGGCGTGAGCACATAGGTGTCGCGGCCAAACCGAACGGTGTCCGAGCCAGCCTTCATCCTCAAATCTTGCTCCAACACGGGATGGCCAACACAGGGCCCGCGGGATAGCCGGGGCCCGGCTGCGGATATCCCTGCTGCGGGCAGGCGGATACGGATAGGGCTGATATCCCTGGGCCGAAGCCACGCTCGGGAAGAGAGCCGAGCACAAAAGCAACGCACGCATCATTGGACCACTCCCGACCAGCTCGGGTCCGCCGCAGCTTGCGGCGTGGCGACCGCCTTTGGCTCTCCTCCGGCGGTCGATACCATCTGCAGCGAGCCTATCCCGGAGCCCTGCAGCGTGCGCTGGAACATCACCCATTCGCTGTCGGGCGACCAGGTTGGCGCCTCATCCTGCCAGCCGTTGGTGAGAATCTTCTCGTCGCCGCCGCTCGCGTTCATGATCCCTATATTGATGTTGGCGCCGGTCCAGCGGGCGAAAGCGATGCGCTCCCCGTCGGGGCTCCAGACCGGCGAGGAGTTCGATCCGCCGCCGAAGCTCAGCCTGCGCTGGCCCGACCCGTCCGAGTTCATCACATAAACCTGCTGCGTGCCTGAGCGGTCGCTTTCGAAGACGATCTGCCGTCCGTCGGGCGAAAAGCTCGGCGAGGTATCGATTCCCGGCGTAGTGGTCAGCCGTCGCGGCATCCCGCCGTTCGCATCGGCCACGTAGACGTCGCTGTTGCCGTCGACGGCGATTGAAAAGACGATTTGCCTGCCGTCCGGCGAATAGCGGGGGCAAAGCTCATTGCACCGGACTGTACGAGCGGACGATCGTTGCCGCCATCCGCGTCTGTGATGCGCACGTTGGGCATCCCACCGGCGAAGCTCATGTAAACGACATGCTCTCCGTCCGGGACAAGCGCGGGCTGGTAACCGTGACTTCGCCCTGGGTCAGGTAGCTGTGATCGGTGCCGTCCCAATTCATCACGGCAATGCGCTTGACCGGCTTCGTCCGCGATCCCGTCGCTGCGACGTAAGCGATACGGCTGTCGAATAGCCCAGGCCGGTTGGTGACGGCGGTGTAGAACGCGCCGGCGCAGCGGTGCGCGGCACGCTTCCACTCTGTGGCAGCCACGGCAAATCCCTTGCGGGTCATCTCGCGGCGGGACTTCAGGTCGTAAAGGTAGCAGACGACGTTGATACGGCCGTCGTCACGTGCCTGCACGTAGCCGGTGACCAAAGCACCCGCGCCGATGCCTGCCCAGTTCGGGTACAGTGGGGCGCCCGCCTCCGTCGGCGTGTAGTGCCGCAGGCCGTCGGGACCCATTGGATAGATCGCCCGGGTGGTCCGCAGGTCGGATGCGATTTGCTGCGAAATCTGAATGCCGATGACGCCGGTCTCGCCGCCGTCGGTCTTCACGTTCTTCGGTGTGGGAAACTGCGGGACCGCAAGGACGATCTGCCCACCGGACTGCGCTTGCGCGGCGCTGGTCGGCCCCAAGGCAGCGGCAGCGAGCAGGAATGTCGAACTCAATAAACGCATCACATCCCGGTCGTTATTCTGTTGAACCGCTCGACCCAGTCGCGCGGCTGGCGTTGCGGCCGGCCATCGCGGTCGAGGTAGGCGGCTGTCACCCTCGCATCCGTCAATTGTTCCGTTCCGCGGATGACTCGCTGCTGAATGTCGACCGAGGCGGCGCGAACCGCTTCGACCGTGCTGACAACGACCAGATCGTCGCCAAGCCGCGCGGGCTTGCGATATTTGATGGCGACCTCGGTGACGAAATAGGCGCTTCCGTCTCCTCTGAGTGCGGCCGCCTGGTCGACGCCGACGGCACGGATCATGTCCGACCGTGCCCGCTCCATGAACTTCAGGTAGTTTGCGTAGTAGACGACGCCGGCCGTGTCCGTGTCTTCGAAATAGACCGTCAGCGCGAAGTGATGCTCCGGTCCGACGAAACCGCCGCGATAGGGGATATCGAGCTCTGTAATGCTCATGCCATTCGCCTAACGGTGCAGGCCGCTCGGGGCAAATGCGGGGGTTGACGATCGTGTAACGCTAAGGTTACATGTAACTCATAGGTTACTTCAACAGGGCAGTGCAGTGGCGGAGACCAGCAATCAGATCGCCGAGAGGCTTAGCGGAAAGCGGGCGCGAGTCCTTTTCGTGCTCACAATCGTCTTCCTCTCGCAGCAGGCGTCATACTTTTCGAGCCGTCACGACGCAGCCAGCGCCGTCGGTCATTTCAAGATCGCTGCATGGCTGGTGCTTTCCATCGTCCTTTTGGCGATGCTTGCCACGGGCGGCGCATGGTTGCGGTCGGCGGAAGTCCGTGCACTGCTGAATGACGAGACGACGCGCGAGCATCGGAAGACCGGCTTCGTCAACGGCTTTTGGGCGGCCTGCGTGACGGCGATCGTCATCTACGCGGTCGACCTCTTCGAGCCGGTGTCTGGCCGGGACACCGTGCACATCATTCTCACGATGGCTATCGCGGTTGCCATGCTCACGTTCGCCCGGCTGGAGCGGCACGCGCTTCGGGATGCCTGAACGGCTCGCCAACAGCCTTAAGGATCATCGCGGCCAACTCGGATTGACCCAGGCCGAGCTGGCGGAGCGCGTCGGCGTGACTCGCAAGACCATCAACACCGTCGAAAACGGCGTGTTCACGCCATCGGCGCTACTGGCGATCAAACTCGCCGAAGCGCTCAGCGTGCCTGTTGAGAAACTGTTCTGGATCGAGCGCTGAGGTCGCCGACAATACGGATCATGTCCCCTTGCGCCTCTGCGACGTCGGCGAGGTGCATGCCCCATCCGGGATGAACATGCCCAGCACGCCCACCTCGCCGTAGACTCGATCGGTGCGCTTGCCGTTCGGCGTCGGATTGGTCCGGATCGAGAGGTAGCCGAGCTGGCCGTTATTGACGCAGCGCGCCGAGACCAGGCCGTCGGTGCGCACGAATTGCGTCGGCGGCGCTCCGTCGGACGACCAGCTGATGGGCCCGCCCGGGATCGGAAGTCCGAACCGGGTGTTCCAGTAACTGTCCAGGTTTTCCCAAGCCGTCGAGCCGGGCTTTGCGGGGTTGGTGCAGGCGACGGTCATGCCGGGAGCCGGAGCGAACCCGAAAATCGCGCCGGCGGGCGGTACGTTCTTCTCGCGGAAGCTGACCCAGCTGAGGGCACAGCCGGTTTCCGAAGGCGAGCTGCAGACGGGCGTCGACTTGAAGGTGCCGCCAACCCGCTTCCCCTGCGGAACGTAGAGATTGAAACCCGGAAGGATGGCAAGACGCATCTGACGCGTGATCGGCTTGCCCTCGATCTCGTGCTTGATCAGTTCCTGGAGCATCAGCGACCCCTGGCTGTGTCCGATCAGCACGAAGGGCCGGCCCTGGTTGTACTTGGCGAGATAGGTACGCCAGGCATTGGAGACGTCCGAATAGGCCAGCATGGCTGGCTTCGTGACATCCGCTCCGGCAGCGGCCGCGGCGACTGCCCCAGAGTCATCTGGCGGTAGATGGGAGCAAAGGTGCGGCACACTCCGGCGAAGCGCGCGAATTGCACTTGCGCTGCGCTGCGCTCGCTATTGTCGACATTGAGGTCGCTGTTGAGACCACGGTCATTCGACACCGTGGGATAGACGTAGAAGCAGTCGAGCCGCGGGTCTTTGGCCACCTCGCTTTGGCCGACCGAGCCATAGCCGTTGGCGTTGAGGGCCGTGGTTGGCAGCGGCGTCGAGCAGGTGTCGGCTCGGCCAGGGAGGCAAAGCCAGTTCGTTCCGCTCGAATAGTCCACGGTTGCGGAAGGGCGGTTTGCGCCGAAGCGGGGTCGTCGCCACAAAGGCGGCGGCTGTCAGCAATGCGGTGCGGATCACTTGGGGCAGCTCCCGGATCGAACAGGCCGGCTTGTGCGCCGGCGGGTGGGTTGAGGCCAAGGTGGGTGTAGCCGCGGCCATTCAAGCAGCGCCCCCGTGCCGTACGGGCGATGAGGCCAAGCTGAATGAGGTAGGGCTCGATCACATCCTCAATCGTGTCGCGCGGCTCGGAGAGGCCCGCCGCGAGCGTTTCCACGCCAACCGGCCCGCCGCCGTAGAGATCGGCGATCATCGTCAGGTAACGGCGATCCATCGCGTCGAGGCCGAGCGCATCGATCTCGAGCCGTGACAGAGCCTTGTCGGCAACGCCGGCATCGATCGAATCCGCACCCACGGCATGGGCAAAGTCCCGCACGCGGCGGAGCAAGCGGCCGGCGATGCGCGGAGTTCCCCGGACCGGCGCGCGACCTCGCGGGCACCGTCGTCGGTGATGCCGACGATGAGCAGGCGCGCGGCGCGGCGGATGACGTGCTCCAATTCTTCGACGGTGTAGAAGTTGAGGCGGACGGGGATGCCGAAGCGATCACGAAGCGGCGTCGTCAGAAGGCCCTGTCGTGTCGTCGCTCCAACCAGCGTGAACCGCGGAAGGTCGATGCGCACCGATCGCGCCGAAGGCCCTTCGCCGATCATCAGGTCGAGAGCGCGGTCCTCCATCGCCGGATAGAGCACTTCCTCGACTGCCGGATTGAGCCGGTGGATTTCGTCGATGAACAGGACGTCGCCGTCCTCCAGGTTGGTCAGCAGTGCGGCGAGGTCTCCGGACTTCGCGATGACCGGCCCCGAGGTTGCCCGGAATCCGACGCCCATCTCCCGCGCCAGGATGCCGGCGAGGGTGGTTTTGCCCAGGCCCGGCGGCCCGTGGAACAGCACGTGATCAAGCGCCTCCCCCCGGCTCTTCGCGGCATTGACGAACACGCGCAGGTTTTCGCGGGCCGCCTGCTGCCCGATGAACTCGTCGAGGCTCTTCGGCCGAAGCGCTGCGTCCGCATCCTCGGTCGTGCGCTCAGGCGTCGTGATTCGGGCTGGATCGGTTGCCATCTCGGCAATTTGATTCGCAGATGGACGGGCTGCCGACAAGGCGCTTACTGTCGCTTCCGACACAAGCTTGCGGGGGAATATGCAGGTCGATCGACGGACTTTGCTCGCGACGGGCGCAGCGGCATTGGTCGCGGGCCAGCACTTGCGCAAAAGCGCTCGGCCAGCAGCTGGTACGACCGCGCGATCATCATCGACGGGCTGGGCGGAATTGGCGATCCCTATGGACCCGAAGAGCAGCTCCGCCTGACCGACCGCGCCTGGAAGGAAATGCTCGCAACCGGCGTGACCGTCGTCCGCGATACTGTGATGCCGGTCGGCAACGTCGCGGACCCGTGGTCCGACTATCAGAAGGACATTTCCACCAAGCAGGACATCGTCAACGCCAACCCCGATCGCCTGATCCTGATCCGCAGCGCCGCCGACATCCTGAAGGCCAAGCGCGAAGGCAAGTTTGGCATGCTCATCGGCACGCAGGACACCTCAATGGTCGGGCCGGAGCTGGATCGGCTGGCGCAGATGAAGAAGGACGGCGTGATGACCGTCCAGCTGACCTACAACAACCGCAACCTGTCCGGCGACGGCTCTCTCGAACCGGCCAATGCTGGCCTGTCGAAGCTCGGCAAGGCGACGATCGAGCGGATCGAGGCGGAGAAATTGCTGCTCGACCTCAGTCATGGAGGCGCGCGGACGATGGCGGAAGCGGCGGCGCTGGCGAAGCGGCCGCTGGTCATCAGCCACACTGCCTCACGCGCCCTGACCGACCACCCGCGCAATACGGCGGACGAGACGATCAAGGCGGTTGCCGACAAGGGCGGGGTTGTCGGCGTCTATTTCATGCCCTTCCTGACGCTCGACAGCCATCCGAAGGGCGACGACCTGCTCCGGCATATCGAGCATGTCGCAAACGTCGCCGGTGAGGATCACGTCGGCATCGGCACCGACAATGGTCCGCTGCCGCAAGTGATCGACGCGGAATCGACCAAGAAGCTGAACGAATGGGCGGCTGCGCGGATCAAGGCCGGCATCGCGGCCCCGGTGAAGGGCTCAACGTCTGGCCGATGGTTGCCGACTACAACAGCATCGACCGATATCGCCGCGTCGCGATGGACCTGCAGAAGCGGGGTGGAGCGAGACCCGGCTGGAGAAGCTGATGGGTGGCAATTTCCTGCGCGTTTATCGCGAGGCCTGGGCGGCTGACCTTCACAGGATGCGATCGACGGCCTCGCAGGCTGTCCGCAGCGGCATGAGCCGGTTCTGCTCGTCATGCGCGAATCTCCACCGGCGTTCCATCCGCGACTGCTCCGTAGAGCCAGTCCATTTCGCGGTTGGTCACGGCAACACACCCGTCGGTCCAATCGACAGCCGCGTGGCGCGCGCCGATCCAGCCGCGATCGTTGGGAAGCCCGTGGATCATGATGTCGCCACCAGGATTGACACCCCGGCGCGCGGCAGCGGCGACTTGCTCGGGCGTCGGATATCCGATGCGCAGCGATAGGTGGTAGGCGCTGTTCGGGTTGTGCGCTGTAATCCGGTAGGCGCCCTCCGGGACGCGCCCATCGCCCTGCTGTTGCTTCGGCCCAGGATCGCCGCGACCAATTGCGACGCGGAATTCGCGGATTGCGTGACCGTCGCGATAGACGGTCATGAGATGCTCGGACTTGTCGACGCGGATGAGGTCGACGGGTCCATCCGCGGCCTGTTCGCAGCGTGCCGACCGGTAATTCCAGGCCTTGCCGCCATTGAGGCAGGTGTCGATCGCCGAATATTCGGTCGACGTCACCGCGCAGGAACCGAGGGGCAGCGCGAAAAGGATTGCGAGCGGCGCGGACCGCGTCACTTCGACGCTTTGCGAAGCGCAAGGCGCACCAAGGCGTCGAGGCTTGCATCTGGGCCGAGTTCGTCCTGCGCGGCGTTTACCGCCGAGCTTGCTTCCGCCGGCTTGAAACCGAGATTCGCGAGAGCGGACAAGGCGTCGGAGGCGGCGCCTGCCCTTGGGGTCGGCGCGAGCGAAGCGCCCAGACCGGCGACGCCCAGTTTGCCCTGCAGTTCGTTTGCAATGCGGGCGGCGAGTTTCGGACCGACGCCGTTGGCGCGGCCGATCATTGCCTTGTCGCGCTGGCTGACGGCGCGGGCCAGCTCATCCGGCGAGAGAACGGACAGGATCGCCAGTGCTAGCCGTCCGCCAACACCCTGAACCGAGGTGAGTGCGCGGAAGGAATCGCGTTCGACTGCGGAGCCGAAGCCGAACAGGGTCCAGGCGTCTTCGCGAACCTGAAGTTCAGTCAGGATCAGGATCTCTCCGCCGATCGGGCCGAGCGCATCGAGCGTCCTCGCGCTGACGTGAACCAGATATCCCACTCCGCCAACGTCGATGATCGCCGTGTCGGCACTGGTTTCAACGAGCTTTCCGGTGAGGCGGGCGATCATGTCCGCATAGGCTTAAGCGATACGGCGTGCGCTCGCCAAGTGATGGGCATGCGTGATTGCGACCGCGAGCGCGTCGGCGGCGTCCGGGCCGGCGATCTTTGCTCCCGGAAGCAGGCGCGAGACCATCGCGTGGACCTGAACTTTCTCGGCGTTGCCGTTGCCGACCACCGCCTTCTTCACCAGCCGAGCGGCATATTCGGCGACGGGGATACCGCCTCGGGCCGCGGTCATCAGGACGACGCCGCGTGCCTGGCCGAGCTTCAAAGTCGACTGCGGGTTCTTGTTGACGAAGACCTCCTCGACCGCGGCGCCGTCGGGACTGATTTCGGAAATCAGCGTATCCAGCTGGCGCGACAGATCGGCAAGCCGGTCCGGCAGCGGCGCCGTGGAGTCGGTCTTCAACTGCCCGTTGGCGATGTGGGAAAGGCGGTTGCCTTCAGCCTGAATCAGGCCCCAGCCCGTCGTTCCGAGGCCGGGGTCGAGTCCGAGGAGCTTAGGCAAGCTTCTCCAACTCCTCGTCGGGAACGTCGTAATTGCCCCAGACGGTCTGGACGTCGTCGTCCTCTTCGAGCGTATCGATCAGCTTCATGAGGTTGGCGGCGTCGTCGCCGCGAACCTCGACTTCGGTGCCGGGCTTCCAGCCGAGCTTGACCGCTTCCGCTTCACCAAGCGCGCTTTCGAGTGACTTGGCGACTTCGTGAAGCGTATCGACCGATGTCCAGATCTCGTGGCCGTCTTCGTCCGAGCGGACGTCTTCGGCGCCGGCCTCGATCGCCGCTTCAAGCACCTTGTCGGCGTCGCCGGCACCCGCGCCATATTCGATCAGGCCGAGCCGCTCGAACCCATGGCTCACGGAGCCCGAAGCCCCAAGATTGCCGCCGTTCTTCGAAAATGCAGTCCGAACGTTGGTCGCGGTGCGATTGCGATTGTCGCTGAGAGCTTCGACGATGATCGCGACGCCCCGGGGCCGAAGCCCTCGTAGCGGATCTCCTCGTAATTCTCGGCATCTGAGCCTGACGCCTTGTCGATGGAGCGCTGAATATTGTCCTTCGGCATCGACTGCGCCTTGGCCGCAAGGACGGCCGCGCGAAGCCGGGCGTTCATTTCCGGGTCGGGCAGGCCCATCTTGGCCGCGACAGTGATTTCGCGGCTGAGCTTCGAGAACATCGCCGAGCGCTTTTTGTCCTGCGCGCCCTTGCGATGCATGATGTTCTTGAACTTGGAATGTCCTGCCATTTTTACCCCAAGAGTGGTACTTTTCGGGGACCCCGAAAGGTCCCGCCTGTTCCTTACGCGAGACCGAGGGCGGCGCGATAGGTTTCGAGTACCGCGTCCTGTTCTTGCCGCGTGTGCGTTTCCATTCTTCGGAGACGAACGATCATCCGCATGATCTTGGGGTCGTATCCGTTGGACTTGGCTTCGGCGTAGACGTCCTTCACGTCGTCCGCGATGCCCTTCTTTTCTTCCTCAAGCCGTTCAATTCGCTCGATGAATAGCCGCAGCTGATCGGCCGCGACGGTACCTTCCGCCATCTGTCACTTGCCTCCGTTCAGGGATTCGCAGTGGCTGTAAGCGAGCCAAAGCAGTCGCTCAAGCCGGTTGAACGTCGGGCGCGAGGCGTTATTGCCCTCGCCATATGAGAGGATGCCAGTGACCGACCAGCTTCGACCGCGCGCCCGAAAGGTGAAGATCCTTGCGACGCTGGGACCCGCGTCCAGCAAGCCGGAAATGATCAAGAAGCTGATGATCGCCGGGCCGACGCTTTCCGGATCAATATGAGCCACGGCGACCAGAAGTCGAAGGCCAAGCTGGTGGACGCCATCCGCGACCTGGAGAAGGAGCTGAAGCGCCCAACGACGATCGTATTCGATCTTCAGGGGCCAAAGCTTCGCGTCGGCAGCTTCGAGGGCGGCTCCGCTGTTCTCGAGAAGGGGCAGAGATCGTCCTCGACCAGGAGAATAAGCCTGGCAACGCCAAGCGGATGGAGCTCCCGCATCCCGAGCTGTTCGCGGCGATCGGTCCCGGCGACCGCTTGTTGATCGACGACGGCAAGGTGCGGCTGAAGGTGGTCAAATGCGGCGAGACCAGCATCACCGCCGAGGTCGTTGTCGGCGGGACCGTCTCCAACAACAAGGGCGTCAACGTCCCCGACGTCGTCGTCCCGATCCCGGCACTGACGGAGAAGGACAAGTCGGATCTCGAATTCGCGCTGGAGCAGGGCGCCGACTGGATTGCGCTTTCTTTCGTGCAGCGCCCCGAAGACGTCGCCGAGGCGCGCTCGCTGATCGGCGAGAAGGCCAATTTGATGGCCAAGATCGAGAAGCCGGCCGCGATCGACCGTCTGACGGACATCATCGCACTGGCCGACGGCGTCATGGTCGCCCGGGGCGATCTGGGCGTCGAGCTTCCTCCCGAGGACGTTCCGCCGCTGCAGAACCGCATCGTCGCGACGGCTCGTCAGTTCGGTAAGCCCGTCGTCGTCGCGACGCAGATGCTGGAATCGATGATCACTTCGCCGACGCCGACGCGGGCAGAGGTCAGCGACGTTGCAACGGCAATCTATGACGGCACCGACGCGGTGATGCTTTCGGCGGAAAGCGCCGCCGGCAAGTATCCGATCGAGGCGGTGTCGATGATGGATCGCATCGCAACGAGCGTCGAGTCCGACCCGGTTTACTCGTCGCGCATCCACTTTACCGAGACGCGGCTCGAACCGACGATCGCGGACGCCTTGTCCGGTTCGGCGCGCCAGATCGCGGGACGGTCAACGCCAAGGCAATGGTCGTCTTCAGCAAGTCGGGGTCGACGGCCCGCCGCATTGCTCGCGAACGGCCTCCGGTCCCGATCCTGGCGATGAGTCCGTCGCAAACGACCTCCCGCCGCATGGGCTTGATGTGGGGTGTCCACTCCGTCCACTCACGCGATGTGTCGGCGTTCGAGGAAATGGTCGGCAAGGCCAAGCGCATGGCCTTGCGCCATCATCTGGCGACCGGAGGCGATCGCATCGTGATTATGGCCGGCATTCCGTTCGGCACAGCTGGGTCGACCAACGTGTTGCACGTCGTTCGCCTGATCGGTGACGAGTTGGAGCGCCACTCGACGCCGGAATAATCAGCGGGCGAGCAACTCCGGGATTTCGTCCGGGATTTCGCGGGCGAGAAAGCCAATCGGTCCGACCTTTCGCGACAGTACTTCGCCCGCCTCTCCGTGCAGGAGGACGCTCCAAAGCAGAGCGGTGAGGGGATCCGCTCCGCGCGCGAGCAAGCCGCCAACAATGCCCGCCAGCGTGTCGCCACTTCCGGAAACACCGAGTCCCGGCGCGCCGCCTTCGTAGGTCCAGGCCTTGCCGTCCGGGGTGACGACATGGCTGGTCACACCCTTGACGAGAACGATGGCCGCATGGCGTTGGGCTGCCCGAACGCCGCAACCGATGGGGTCGGCTTCGATTTCCTCTTCCTCACATTCGAGAAGGGACGCCAGCTCTCCTGAATGAGGAAGCAGGATGGGTGGCAGGCGGCGCCGGTCCGACTCCACGGCCTTGAGGCTATGCAAAAGCGCAGCGTCCAGAACGACCGCCGCCGAGCTCTCGATCAACGCTTCGGCAAGCGCGGCGCATGTCTGGGCGACTGCCATGCCTGGCCCAGCGACGACGACGTCGACACTGTCGGCTTGCTCGCGAAGCTGGCGCACCGCCCTCCGGGTGAAGCCGCCGTCGCGCGCTTCCGCCAGTCCGACGACCATCGCTTCGGGCATTGCCAGTGAAGTCGGCACTGCAACGCTATCGACTGTGGCCATGCGAAGCTTGCCGGCGCCTGCGCGCATCGCCGCGGTCGCTGTCAGTAGCGCCGCTCCCGCGACCTCGCGGCTGCCGGCCACGACGAGGATGCGACCCTTCGTCTCCTTGTCGCCGTCGACGACGGGAGGCAGCGCAAAGCCCTTGAGGGTCGATCGATTGAGCGGCTTCCCGCGAGCTTGCCTCATCGAGTTCCCGTCATCGCATCCGGCTCGGCGGTTTTGGCGGCGCCTTCCGCTTCGAGCGGAGCGCCGTGATTCCAGACCTCCAATTTCGGAACGCAGACGCCGGTGGCATCCGGCTCGAAGTCGTAGCGGACAATGCCGCAGTTCAGGATTTCAGCCTTCTTGTCGATCGCTAGAATCTCCGGCTCGGTCAGCTCCTCCAGGATGTAGCGCATGCACAGCACGACGACCTGGTGGCAGACGATCAGCACGCGCCGGTCGCAATAGTGCAGGTTGATCGTGTTCATCGCCGAGCGGAGCCGAAGGATGACGTCGGCCCAGCTCTCGCCGCCCGGGGCCGATGGTAGAATTTTCCAAGCTTCGATCGGTGCGCCGCTTCCTCCGGAAATTTGTCGCGAATCCCGAGGCTCGTCAGGCGATCGAAAATCCCGAACTCGCGCTCGCGCAGCCGCTCGTCGATGACAAGCTTCACCGGCCCGCTCATGCCGCCCGCCTTGCAGATTGCTTCGGCGGTCTGCCGCGCTCTCAAATAGGGCGACGTCAGGATGACTTCCGGCCGCTCCGCCGCAGGCAAAGCGGCGAACCAGCGGCCGGTCGCCTCCGCCTGGCTGTGGCCGAGGTTCGATAGTGGAACGTCGACATCCCGCACGTCGATATCGATCTCGTGAAGTCCAGCCTCGTCGGCCGCATCACGAGCAACGTTCCCTTGGCTCTGCCCGTGACGTACCAGCCAAAGCGCTTCGGGCCAATTCTGACGCATCCGCATCTCCTGACGGCATTAAGCACGAAGCGCTGCTAGGTTCCTGCGAGCCATTGCGGCAAGCGCCAGGTTCGTGAACAAGACACGGACGGAGGGGCATGCAATCGGACCTGACGACTGCTGACGAAATAGGGCTTGAGCCGGTTGAGCCTGGCTACAAGAACGTGCTGCGAGTTCGGATGTCCGTCTTCTGGCTGATCCTCTGGGTTATCGGCGGATACTGGATCGGGCCTTTCTGGAGCTTACGCCGGTAGCGAATCTCCCGACCTTCGGAGTCCCGATCATCGCTCTGGCCTTCCTCTCGACCGCTCCGCAGCGGATCTACCGGCGCCTGCATTACCGGCTAACCGAGCGACTTCTTCAAGTAGTGCGCGGGTGGCTCTTCCACGTGGACACCGTCGTCCCGCTGGTGCGGGTGCAGCATATCGATGTCACCCGCGGACCCCTCGAAAAGATGTTCGGAGTTGCGACCCTCGTCGTGCACACCGCCGGCACTCACAACAGCATTGTCACCCTACCAGGCCTCAAACCCGAGCGCGCGGCCGAGATCCGCGACATCATCCGCGAACATGTCCGAACCGACTTCGCGTGACGATGCGGCGGTCGGCCCGCCGGAGCATCTCCATCCGCTTTTCCTGCTGACCGGCCTCGGCAAGTCGCTCCGCGGGATGGCCGGCGGCTATGCGGCTATTGGTTATCTGGCGGTGTCCGGCAGGTTGGGATCGGCTCTCGTCACCATTGCCATCCTGCTCGCTTTCATGGCGATCAGCGTCTTCGTCTATTGGCAGCGATTCCAGTTCCGCGTCGGCGAGAATGAGATCCGCATCGACAGCGGGATATTGAGCCGGACGCACCGGTCGATCCCGTTCGATCGCATCCAGGATGTCGACATCACCCAAGGTCCGCTCGCCCGTGTGCTGGGACTCGCGCGCGTCCAGTTCGAAACCGGCGGGTCTGGCGGAAAAGAAGAGGGCGTTCTGCATTCCATCAGTCTCGAACGGGCGGAGGAGCTACGCGCGCTCGTCCGGTCGCGGAGAGGTCAGGCATCGACCGTTCGAGACGTGCCTGAAGCAAGCGCGGAGCCAGTCTATTCGATGGGGTTCGGACGCCTACTTCTTGCCGGGGCGTTCAACTTCTCTCTCGCGATCTTCGCCGGCCTGTTCGGCCTGACGCAGACGTTCGGAGACGTTCTCGGCTTCAACCCGTTCGATCCGGATTTTTGGATGGGCTTGCTCAGCGCCAGCGACCCTCTTCGTGATTTTATTTTCGCCCACCGGGTGGCTGCTGCCATCGCCGGCGCCGCCGTTCTGGTTTTGGTCGGCGCGGCGACAGGCATCGTCCGGACCGTGCTGACCGATTTCGGCTTTCGGCTCGACAAGACCGGAGTCGGATTGCGCCGGCGGCGAGGCCTGCTGACCCGCACCGACGTGACTTTACCGATTAGCCGCGCTCAGGCTGCCGTGATCGCGAGCGGTCCGGTGAAGGATTGGCTGCGCTGGCGGGAGCTTCGCGTTCAGAGCCTCGCCAAAGACGAGAGCAGCCGCGGCTCGCACGTACTCGCTCCGTTGGCGCGTGACGGGGAAGTGAGCCTGATCCTAGGCGAAATGGCATGGGCGCCGGTTCCTCGACGACCTGGCTGGATCAGGGTTTCGAGCGCATTCGTCGTCGCTTTCGCGATCGCTCTTTCGCCGCTTCTGCTGGTTGCCCTCGTCAACTTCATCTTCCAACCGTTGGTCGGAGTGGCAATCCTGGCGGGTCTGGGAGGCTTTCTCGCCATGCGCTGGCTAGCGTGGTCTCGAACGGCCTATGCCCTGGATGGCGACCGGATCCTGGTGCGCACCGGATGGTGGAACCGGCGGACGACCGTGTTGCCGGCACGCAGGATCCAGAGCGTCGACCTGCGCGAGAATTTCATCACCCGCGCTTTCGGCATCGCCTGGCTCCAGTTCGGCGTCGCGGGTGGAGGCATGACAGGCCATTCCATCCCCGCAATCCCCAGGGGTGAGGCGCGCAAGTTGCGCGATCTGCTGCTAGATATGGGCTCATGATGTTCGCGCTTGGGGTGGAGCGCTCGGCCGCAGGGCAGCCATGGAAGTGGCGCCGCTCGGGCGAGCCTGGTTTGACGATGGATGCGCTGGTGGACGAGCTTCTGCTCGCACGCGGCGTTCCGCGCGACGACCTCGAGCGCCACCGCAAGCCGACCATCCGCGACTTCTTGCCCGATCCCTCGGCGTTTCAGGACATGGACAAGGGCGCCGCGAGGCTCGCCGACGCCGTCCAGTCAGGCGAGACGATCGCAATCTTCGGCGATTACGATGTCGATGGCGCGACTAGCTCGGCGCTCCTGGTCCTGCTTCTACGCCAGCTCGGTGTCGAGCCAATGGTCTACATTCCGGACCGGCTGATGGAGGGATACGGCCCGTCGGGCAGGGCGCTAGTCGAACTGAAGCAGCGCGGCGCAAGTCTCGCCGTCACCGTGGATTGCGGCGCTCAGGCCTTCGAGGCCCTGCAGCAGGCGAAAGACGTTAATCTCGACGTGGTCGTGGTCGATCACCACCAGTGCGCAACCCTGCTTCCGGTCGCACATGCCATGATCAATCCGAACCGGCTGGACGAGGGTGACGTTGGAGCGGCCCATGGCCACGTCGCTGCGGTCGGAATGGCGTTCCTCCTGGCTGTATCGCTCGTTCGCGAGCTGCGCGGGCGCGGCTTTTTTGCTGACCGCGAAGAGCCCAGGCTGATCGACCTCCTCGATCTCGTCGCGCTTGGAACGGTCGCGGACGTGGCGCGCCTCCACACGCTCAATCGGGCCTTCGTCACGCAGGGCCTTAGGGTCATGGCCGCTCGCCAGAACATCGGCATGACCGCCCTCGCCGAGGCGGCGCGGCTGGTGAAGCCGCCGAGCTGCCGCGATCTCGGATTCGCGTTAGGACCGCGAATCAATGCCGGCGGGCGCGTCGGCAAGTCTGACCTCGGCGTTCGATTGCTCACCTCCACGGATCCGGAAGAGGCGCGGACCATCGCTGCAGAGCTGGACCGCCTTAACGAGGAACGCCGAGCCATCGAGATGCAGGTTTGCGAGCAGGCGCTCGAGCAGGCCGACAAGTTGAACGGCGCCCCGTACTGACCGTCATGGCGCCAGGTTGGCACCCGGGCGTGATCGGCATCGTGGCCGGACGCGTGAAGGAGCGTTTCGGCCGCCCCGCGATCGTCATTGCCGAGACCGAGGACGGCACTGGAAAGGGCTCCGGCCGGTCCATTGGTGGAGTCGATCTCGGTGCGGCGGTACTTGCGGCGAAGGACAGCGGCCTGCTGGTCGCGGGCGGCGGTCACGCGATGGCAGCAGGATTGACGCTTGCGCCCGGGGCCTTGAAGCCTTTCGCGACTTCATCAGCGAACGCCTGGCGTCAGATGTGGAGCGTGCTCTCGATGGGCGGGCACTCCTGCTGGATGCGATCCTGGCGCCCGGCGGCGTCGTTGCGAATCTCTGCGATGCCCTGGACGCGGCGGGTCCCTATGGTGCCGGATGGCCCGCTCCCCGCGTTGCGGCCGGCCCTGCGCGGCTGTTGAAGACGGGCGTCGTCGGCGACGGCCACGTGCGTGGATTCGCCTGCGGCGACGATGGGAAGAGCTTCAAGTGGATCGCTTTCCGGATCGCGGAAACCGAGCTCGGGCAGGCGTTGCTGTCGTCGTCGGGCGACCGGCGCTGGTGGCTCGCGGGAACCATCAAGCGCGACGAGTGGAACGGGGGCAATTATGCCGAGATGCACCTTGAGGATGCAGCCGTGCTTGACCCCAGCGGACGGCTCCCTTAACGCGCACTCCGCTTCTTGGAGCGGCCCCATCGTCTAGCGGTCTAGGACGTCGCCCTTTCACGGCGAAAACACGGGTTCGAGTCCCGTTGGGGTCACCAACCATTTCAATGCGCTGGTAGCGCTGGGTCAGTGGCCCTATAAAACTTACTGCAATTTCACTGCAAAACTGGGTGCGAACAAACGCGAACATATGCGGACAATTCCGCGACAAGGCCCCCGCCGTTGCTTTTACGAATCCAGCTCCGGATATCCGATCGACGCGCGTCTATCCCAATGAATGGATAGTTTAGAGCAGACTGATTGGATCAGCGCAGGCGTCGCGCTTGACCGGGTGGCGACCGCGATTCGTAGCCCCGCCCAAGCCAAGTTCGAGCTCCTCGACTGGCTTGTGGATGGAAGGGTGACCGCCATGTTCGACACGAGCTGGCTCGTCATTGGTCGCGTCAATTTTCAACTGCCGGCAAAGCCCAGGGGTCTCCGATCGTCCTGCAATGTCCCGCGCAGCGAATGGCGCAGCCGGGACCCTGCCACCGATCTCCAGTTCTGGGATTGGGGACAGGGGCGCGCAGTCATTACCCGGTCAGGCGGGGTCCGACGAAGCGGCGGCTTTTTGACGGCCTTAAATTCTCAGCGGCGGATCTCGATCGGGAGCTTGCTAAGCTGGGCGCCGGCTCCGCCGAGCTGTTTCCCGACGACTCTTTCGTCTCCGTCAACGACGCCATGGCGCAGCTGGGGATCGGCCGGACGAAATTGTATGAGCTGATCGGCGCTGAGCAACTGGCGACCATGTCGATCGGCTCGCGAAGGATGATCAGCCGGAACAGCATCAACGCGTTCATCGCCGGCCGCCCCGGTTCGCCGCCATTGTCCAACTGATACGGCGCATTGACCCGCCGCACCTTTCCGCGCGGAATAACCATGGCCGAGGCCGCGAGGGGAATCGCCCAGTCCCGCTTCCTCTTTCGCCAGGCCGACTTTCTCGGCGCATTCAGCCGCGACACCATCCGTTGGAAGCTTGCTGACTCCAGTCAGGTCAGATTCCTCCGGACCATCGTTCATGACCGGCCGAGGGGCGAAAGCTCTGGAGCAACAAGCACGTCCGGGCTGCGGCATTCGACGGTTTCGTCGAAGCATTCCTCCGAGACTTCGCGGCGGACGAGGAGCGCAAGCGGTACTTCCTCACCTTTGCATGGGATGCGGGCTTCACGTGGGAACGGGAGCCAGTGCTCGACCTGGTTTCGTTGAAAAACGCCGTCCGTCTCTGCATCGGGCGGCTTGGCCTCCACGGCATCGGGATCGTTGAAGTGGATCTCCTGAGGAACCTCACCGGTGAACCTGGGCGGCGGCTGGCAGGGCACGTTCACGTCTACGCCTGGGCGCAACCAGGGACAAAGTTTCGGTCAAAGACAGTGCAGGACAAGCTTTGCGAGTCCCGGGCCTTCCCGAACTTCCTCAATGCCCGCAGCGTGGTCATCAAGCCCATCCGCCGGACCGAAGTCTCCGTCGCGAGGGTGGCCGGGTACCTCGTAAAATATCCCTCCCGCGCCAAGCGCGTCCTGCCCGATCCGAAAGGGATCAGCGAGCGCGTTTTCCGGGACTCAAAACTGCCGCGAGGGTCGGCGTCCCGGTTGGCCGAGCTTTTGTCGCATGTCGAATTCGGGGACGTGCTGTTCACCGTCGGGCCGCCGGGCGGCACCTCAAAAACCAGATCCTGGCCCGGATGAAGCGCCAGTTTGCGTCGTGGGCGCGGACAGAGACGGCACCGTCGTCCGCGGATGTCCGGATGACCTGGCGGCTGCTCAGGATGATGAACGGCAGCAGGCATTTTCGACCCTGCAAGGTCGTGGTGAAGCAAAAGCGCTGACAATGTGCTTGTCTATGTCACTTCATTCATAGCAACCTCATCATCCCCGGCATCCTTGGCAGGGACTGACACAGTCTACGGGCTCAATCCCCACTATTCGTTTTTTCAAACGTGTCGCGCTGCGCCAATTTTGTGGCGCGGCTTTCCACCGACCCGAAACAGGGTCGTTGCGCTATATGTTCAAAGTCAAATGTTTGGTCCGTCAATCCGCACTGCGGTTGTACTGAGCAGTCGGCTGGCCCGTCGTGGGCACGGTGACAATGACACTGTCGCAGCCGCCGGGCTTTCATCATTGTCCGGGCCGATCTTGGTTTCATCCGCTTCGCACGCATCGTCATCGATGTCCGTTTGGAACAGGGACCCGCGGGCGCGAAGCGCGTCCTCCACCTCGGATCGGGCAGGACCTTCTTGCTGTAAGGGTGCGGACCCGAGGAAATGACGTAGATCGACGCCCCACTGCCTCCAGGAAGGGCTTCCGCGACGAGGTCAAACTGCCGTGATGGCCGACGATAAGAACGTTGGCCTTGAGCATGGCGGCGCAGCAGTCGAGCAGCTCCTTTTCGATCGTGCCGTTGGATGGCGGGGACGGCGGCATCACGCTTTGGCCAGCAGCGTTGATCACTGGCGTGAGGCGGCCACCACCCTCTGCGTCGCCCGCGAGCAAGACGCTGTTGTTGCCGTGATCCAGCCTGACCACCACGGTATTTTCATTGGGGTCGGGGTGGGGATCGGCGTTGCGATAGAGGATCGTCATCGTCGTGCCCGGGCCGATGGTGACGGGCTGGTCGGTCATTTTGGCCGCTTGCGGGATGCTCACGGTGCCGGAGCAGTTCTTGCCAGTGAACGCGACGGAGTGAATGCCGCCAGTGGCGAGGGCGTCATGATACTGAACGCCCTGCTCGGCTTCGACTTTCTTCAGGAACCGGCAGTAGCCACGCGTCCTGTTCACGGTTCCAGAGTCCCACACGTTTCGAACCACGAAGCGGTCGAATAGGTCCGGCATCAGCTCGAGGTGATCCTTGTGCGGATGGCTCAGCACCAGGTGGTCGATAGCGACCACGTCCGGTCTGACTGACTTGATGTAAGCCAGCACCCGGTTGTCGGGGCCATCCGCTAGGTCGTCCTGGCTGCCCGCGTCATACAGCATGGTGAAGCCGGGGCCTTCGATGAACGTTGCCAACCCTGTGCCGATGTCGATGACATGCACTTTCACTGGCCCGGTGGTGGCAGCCAATGCAGGGGCGGCACGTCACCGGAAAGAATGGTCCAGGACTTGCTGACGTAGCCCGTGCGGCCGTCCGACAGCCGGACGTGATACCAGCCGGGAATTTCGTCGATCAGCTCGGCCGTGTCGCCTGGAAACAAGCCGGCGACTTTGTCATCGCTATCGGGAGCGGGGCGAACGACAACATTGCGCTTGACCCGCTCGCTCGGCGTCACCGACGGCGCCGCGAAAGCGGGGACGGCCAGCCCCATGGCCAAGAGGGCAGCGACGCACCCTCGCGAAGCGCGCGCGACACGCTGCACCATGCATTTCGTCCAAGCCCGAGTATTCGCCATCGCTGGCCCCCTGTTTCCGAGCCCGCGCATATTAACCCAGGATCGTTGCTGCGTACACTGGCGCAAGCGGCGGCGGGGCCGTCGTTCACCGCCTAAACCGTCCTTGAAGCTCGCAAGGGCCGTGAAGGTCTTCACGCGACAAAAAGCCGAGTTTTCCGCCAATATTTTGACCCGCAGCGCATTTTTTGCTATGATTTGACTGTCGCTTTTCATGGCTGCCGCTTGAGCGACGCGGCTTCACAACATGCGAGGATCTATGGTCACGCCAGCTAAGGTGCTGGCGCCCGTCGACGCGCGCCGCTTGACGGTGCGCGCTGGCAAGGGGCGTCAGGGAACGAGGGACAAGGTCATTGTGCTGCTGAGCTTTCGCGCCGGCATGCGCGCTTGCGAAATTGCCGGGCTCGACTGGCGCATGGTCATGACCCGAGCGGCAGGATCAGCACGACGGTCGCCATCAGCGGTAGGATCGCCAAGAACGGGCGGGGGCGGCACGTACCAGTTCACCCTGAGCTGAAGCTGGCGCTCGAGGTACATCATGCTCACTGTGGCGGCCCGCGCTTTGGTCCCGTCGTCCAGTCGCGCCGCGGCAGCCACTTGAAGCCCGCTCAATCGTCAACTGGTTTCGACAAGTGTATGACGAGCTGGGGCTGACGGGCTGCTCCTCCCATTCCGGCCGGCGCACGTTCATCACGGGGGCGGCGCGGGCAGTGCACAGGGCCGGGGGCAGCTTGCGCGACGTCCAGGAGCTGGCCGGCCACCGAGCGCTGACCACGACGGAGCGCTACATCGAGGGCGACCGTGACGCGCAGCACCGCCTGATCAAGCTGCTGTAGCTTTCTGCACTGCCCGAACGCCGAGGGCCTCCGCACGCCCATGTGGGGCCCTCGGCAGCGCAAAATGCGCAGCTACCAATGTGGTATATACTCAACATAAACGTCATTGCTGTGAGGGGCTGACTCGCGTCAGCCCCAGGAGAGGAACCCCATGCCCAACCATTACGAAGTCCTGGGGTCGACCCCGCGTCCGAGCAGGAAGTGATCGAGGCAGCGTACAAGGCGCTCATTCGAAAATACCATCCTGACCGTGCCGGCGATAACCAGCGCATCCGGGACATCAACGCTGCTTATGCCGTGCTCAAAAGCCCGGTGAAGCGACGCGCGTATGACGCCAAGCTGAAACTGTTTCCGTCGCGGGAGTTGGCGCGCGCCGATGACGTGCCAGTCAGGCCGGCGCCAGGATCAAAGCCGCGCGCCGGGCAGCCAAAGGCAGCGCCGAGCGAGCCGCTCAAGACCTGCCCGGAATGCCACGCCGACGTACGCCGGAGTGCCAAGCGTTGCCGTCACTGCGGCTTCCAGTTCTGGAGCGGGATCCTCGGTACGCAGTCGAGGGACATTGGCTGCGCGTCGGTGGTCATTCTGCTGCTGGTCCTAATGCTGATGTATTGCAGTGGACCAGGCGCAACCGGTGACGCCGTGACCGACACGGGCAACCAGGCGGAAACCACGGGCGAAGCTTCGATCCCCGGCCCCTTCCAGGGCGTGTGGGGCCTCTCCCAGCAAGAGTGCGGCCGGGGGATTACGACGAAGACGGTGACCGCAAACGACATCGACGGCGGCAAGGTGGTCAAGGTCGAGGAACTGAGCGACCAGCAAATCAAGGTCGAATACGAGTTTACCGAGGGCGGTTCGTGGAGACTTGGACATTGGGTGACGGCACCCTGGCAATCGACCGACCGGGCGAGGATTACACATTGGAGCGTTGTCCACAGGGACAGTTGTCGGGCACGGCGCAAGGGGCGGCGTCACCGCCCGGGCCACGGAATGCTGCGCTTGCCGCGGCGGGCCGGGACGCCCTCGACGCCGACTGGACTTTCGCCACGACGGTCAACGGTCCAGACGGAAATGTCGACCTGTATGTGAACTTGGCCGCGATGACCCGCAACGGCGCTGTCGCAACGACTTGGGTCAAGGGCGTGAACGCCGACACGGTCGAGCTCGGGGATCATGGTCGCGAGTTGCCCGGTCCGTTCACCTTGTTCAAATTCCAAATGGACTGCGACGCGCGCACGGTCGCGGTGCCTATGATTGGTAATTTCGCAGCCGACGGCCGCCTGCTCGCGGAGATCCCCATGAACGGCGGCGAGGAGCCGTTCAGCTCTGTCGGAGCCGCAGACGGCCTGGTGGCACTTTGTGCCAGTCGGGGCGAGTGACCGCGAGGATGATGGCCATTCCATACGTCACTGGGCCCGGCGGTCGAGGATGCTGAGGCCCTGACCCGCGGAGAGTCACGCAAAGCGCGGCGCAGCGCTAAAGCAAAAGACTAGCGGCGTAGCAATAACTCGACGGGATCGACGTCGAGCGCCCGGGCCAGCCGCTCAACCATGTCGATGCTGGCGCTGTAGCGTGAATGTTCCAGAGCGCTGACATAGGTCCGGTCGATGCCGCACGCGTCAGCCAGCGCTTCCTGGCTGAAGCACCGCTCCAGGCGAAGCCGCTTCAAGTTGTGCGCAAAACGGTCGCGGAGGCCCATCGGAGGGACCATCCGTCAGCATGGAGTATTTCACCACGGAGTATACTCGACGTAGTGAAAAGTGCGCATGGGTAGCGGCGAAAGGCACGGGGCCAGGAGACGCCCATCCCCTGGTATCAAAACTCATTGCTTGCTGTGTCGAGAGGAGAGTTGAAATGCCCCGTGCCTGAGCCCCATACAGGCTCATGATGGTAGACGCGCGGGGCGCGCGTTTCCGCGTCATTGCCGCTGAATGCCGTGAGCGCGGTGCTGACGCGGAGGGGGCTGAGGCGGCGCATGGCATTGGGTGCTTGGGGGCCATTGGCGCCATGCGCGCGCCTCGATCAACAGGGACGGCTGGGCGGCGAAATGCCGTAACGGCAGTGGCGTTTCGAAGCGGCGTTTGGCGCGCGGTGGGTGGCGCGCGGCGAGCGCGGCGCGGCAGTAAAAGTACGAAAGTGTGAAAAGTGACTTTGGGCTGGCGCGCGGGAATTTCGAGGAGCGTTGTCGCGGTGGCCATGCTTTGGGGGGCCACTGAAGCCCGACGGGCGGGTGCGGTTGTGCCCGTTGATGGGTCTCCACTCTTTGCGGCGGGGGCGGCCACAGGAGGGTGGCCACGGCGGTGGTCAGCGTCCCGCCGGGACCCGTCTTCAGCCAGCGAAGTAGCGGTGCGATCGAGCTTGCCGGGGATCGTGAATGACGGGCAAAGTCCGTCACTCGGCCGAGCTGGTTCTCCAGGAACCGCCCGCCGGTTCGCAGGAAGTCTGCCCGTTATTCATCCCTTGAGGACACTAGCGACTACGGCAGTTCAGCCCGCCCGCGATCAAGGCCGCGGGACGTAGCCCCATCCTGGCCCATGCTGCTCAGGGGCGCCTTTCGTCAGCTTCGCGCCCAACTGACGCCGGATTTGCGAGGCGCCATAGACGCTCATGCAGACGAGCCGAGTGCCGCCGCTTGCGGCTGGGCCGATGCACGAGATCCCGATCTGTTCAGCTTTGCAGTGAGCGATGATTGCCTTCTCACTCATGTCCAGGAAGACGGCGCGGCTCACCGGTTTTCCGCTCTCTTTGCGGCGGCAATCGCATCTTCTGGATTGCCGTACCGGTAGCCACCCCATTCGTAGACGGGCCTGGGGACCATGACGATGCCGTATCGCTTGAGTTGCTCCGCGGTCGTCGAGGCCGCCCCGCTTTCGCAGTGTTCGGCTCTCGGCCCTGTTTATTTTTTTCTGGTTCCGGCACTCTTGGCTCCCTCTGGTCAGCGGGAGCTTGGTGTCTCTCTGTCGCCGAAAAGCTGGAAAACGTGCCCGGCGATAACCGGCCTTAGCAGACCTTCCCGGCCAGCACTATGGCTAGACGGATTGACAGTAACCCAGCACCGTTGAGCCGGGCTGCCCGATCGTCCCTGCCGGATTTTCCGGCTGCCTCAACCCTGGTGGTCGTAAGTCGTGTCTCGCTCGGGCGGCCGTGGGGTATTGCGCCTGACGAATGCCTCCGCTTCCGCCATCGTTGCGAACAGGTGCTCGGACGGTTCACCGTCGCCATGCGACATGATGGCCTTGAACTGCGCACGACCATCCTGAACGGCGACGATCCGGCCCGATGTGCAACTCATGTGCCCACCCTCATTGAGCTCGCGTTGTTTTCCCCGCTTGATTTCGGCTTCCTCCGCAGAGGAACGAAAGGCGGTGAACCCGCGCGACTTTTGCTTGGCTCGATCAGCCATGGCTCCTTCCCCGCTCATGCGCTCTGAATGAGCCAAACGGCGCCCGCCAGCATCGAGACGATCCCGTGAACGCAGCGGTGCCGGCGAGGACCTTCGCCCCCTGGCGCGTGTTCAACCGGTCGCCTCGACGCGCATACAGACCCCCACCGATGATCAGCAAGCCGGCCACCAAAGCGCTCAAGCCAATCGCCTGGTCGGGGCCGAAATGGCTCATTTCAAAGTGCCCCGCTCAGCATCTAGGAGCAGGCGCTGGGCTAACCGGAGCCCATCGTCACTTTGAAGTGCGAGCGTCAGTGGTCGGCCACCGATTTTGTCGTTCGCGGTATTCAGGAAGGCAATGACGGCCCCTTTGGAGGAAAGGCTTTGCCAGGCGCTCCGGATCAGTTCATTTTGCCGTCCCGACTGGATCGGGGTGAAGCGAACGCCCTGTGCGGATTTGCGAAAAACCTGCGTTATCTTTGCCGGCAGCTTGCCGTCATTCGCTGCGTTTTTTTCAGCCATTGCGTATCCCCATCTCGTGTAAGCGGGAGCGCAAGCGAGCTCTCAGTCGTCGGCGCTTACGAGTGCAATGCCGGCGATCATTGCGATATGGGGTTTCGTCGGCGGATTACGAGGGTGCGCCAGACTTCCCCGGCACGTGTACCGGCAATCCGCCGCTCTCGAGTTCAGCCGAATTCCTTAATCGCTGCGGATCCGTGTCGATCGCTCCAAGATTGACGTTGGCTTCCTAGCCCTGTCCGCCTCTTCGCGGTGATCGGGAGCGCGAGATGTTTTTCGCATGGCTTTCGCGAGTTGCTTGCCTTTCTCACCAGTGTCGGATGCCACTTTCAAACGCAGCGCTTCCCTTTGCTGCCTTATGACTCGCGCCCGGTGAGCATAGGTCCTGGGGCTCAATCCCTTATTCGCGGAATCGCTTTGCAGGTTCCGGACAAGCAAGCCCACGCTCGCGTCGCTTGGCTCGTCGATGATGTGGAATGCGTGTTCCAAATAGCGAACTCCTTCATGAGCGGGAGTTGCTATCTCTCATGCGCAAAAAGCTCGGGCAGGACATTGCGCTGCGTCCGACATGGCGACTGGGGTTGTAAACGGCAAGGGCGGGAACCTGGGGCTCCGGTGGCGCCTACTCTTTCGGCCCCAAGCCGCCGCTCGCCTTTAGAGAGGGCGCAGATGCGTTGGATTTCTTGGGTGAGTTAGCCTTGGGCTTTCGCACTTCCTTGTTAGACCGCCTTTGTCCCTTCGCCACGTCGACTTCTCCTTATATCGAGTTACCCCCACAGCGCTTGAGAGACCTGATGTTTCCAGTCCTGAACTGGACCAGCTCCAACGCGGGACCGTGGAGCCTCGCATTCGGACGACTTGATCCCATCCCTCGATGGTTCGGGCCGGTTGCCTGCCTGCAAAGGAAGCCATTGGTAAACAGCACGCTACTGGACATGCCCCGTTCATCAGCACGCGGTACCAGGGATGCATCACCTGAGGTTCGCACCGAGCGCTCCGTGACTGAGAGACCCTATTGTGCTCTCCGCTCGCAAAAGGGGTGATTTATGGACAAGACGTATTGGCTGGGCCGCAAGAGGGCGTCGCTAACGGCAGCGCGGGCCGCGACCTGTTCCGAGGCCCGACTGATCCATTACGAGTTGGCAGGTCGTTACAGCCTCAATGCGATTACGATCGCGAATGATCTGGAATCCTTGGCACCATTCGGTGCCGACCCACAAACCGAGAGGCGGGCTTAGCGATGGCATCGATCAGAATGCATCGTGATCTGCGTCGAGCGATCCGAAGCTCCGAATTGTCCGGCCCTTTTAAGTGGCGTTTCTGCTCGGAGACGGACGTGGCCGTCAGCGTTGAGACTGAGGCAGATGCCGCGAAGGTCATCGCGATGACCCTCGGATCTTGGAACGGTCGCACAGTCCGGCCCCATCAGATCGAGGAGTTGCCCAAGCCTCAAACTGAGCCGCTGGGTAACCAGGCCCAATGACCGGGCCGTCACCCTCGACCCGGGTCGAGCAATTCCATGACGCGGACACCCGCGTACTCGACATTTTTCGCCTGAATCCGCGGCATCGGCATCCCGCCACGCTCGTACGAAGCGATGGATCTGAGGCCCCGGTGCTGCTGACGGAATACACCAAGCGAGGTTTTCGCTTGACGCTCAGTTTCAGGCCAGAGCTCGGCGAGAACATACAAATCCGTCTGACTGGCCAGCGGGGTCTCCCTGGAAAAATCCGCTGGGCGCACGGCTCAGAAGCTGGTGGGTCCTTCTGATCCTGGGCCGGAGGCGTCCTCACTCTACTGTGCCGACCATTTTTTGATGGCTGCAACGTCTTCAACCAGTCGTCGCGGCAGGCTGGAGTGATTCAGCGGTCGGGCAGCCGTTCAGTCGCTGACGTGGATGATGTTCTTGGTTGCAGCGTCAAGGGTGACGTGTGAGATCAGTGAGAAACTCGCAGGTGTCCTTGATCTCCTGTCGCAGATCAGTTCGCTCCTCGGACGAGAGAAGGACGCCGCGCTCATTCCATGCGGTGACGATCTGATCGCTAAGCAGGCGCAAGGCCTTGCGGATGCGCTCCGCTTCAGACCCGTGGATGCTGAAGACGTTGTCGGTGGGTTGGTCGTTTGGAGTCCCGGACATAGTTAGCCCCTGATTGCAAGCGGGAGCCTACCAGTTACTCTCGGTCGGCGCGGTGCTTGGATATCCAATCGCGCCGATGTGAGCCTTGTAGCACGATCCGGAATGTTTCCGAGTCTGCTAGCAGACATATCGATTCTTTCTGAAGCGGCTGGCGTCCCGGCGACCGCTGTCTTCGAGAGGCCGACATCTCACCGCCTCCCGCACCACGGCGATCGCCTCGGGTGTTAGATTGCGTCGAAGGTCACGGGTTTGCGGTTCGTTGGCGTGAAAGCGGCGATGGGACCGACGGCGGCGAACCGGCTCATTTGGCCGCGATGCGCCGTGGCTGTCTTTAAGGAGCGATGGCAACTTTCCAGCGATACTTGCCGCGCAGTTGGCGACCCAAGCTGCGATCAGCATCGGCATTCGAAACCCCGTGTCTTCCTGCGCGTCAGTGAGAACGCGGACGCCGTTATGGCACAGACTCGACATCGGATCGTTGGCTTCAGCTTGTAACGGCGAGAAAGGACGCGCTTGGCTGTCCAAGCCTATCTTTACGATGCCGATGGCCGTGACCGCGAAGTAGCGCTGAAGGACGTCGCCCTCGACGATCTCGGGCCGGAAGACCTGCTTTGGATCGACGTTCAACAGCGCGATTCCGGAACTCTCGAAGAGGTTCGGTCTTTCCTTGGACTGCATCCGGAAGTGTGGGGTTCAGCCGACTCCGGGCGATCTCAGCTGGAGAACTATCGAGATTACGTCCGCTTTTCGGTCACCACCGCTCCCAGCCCGGAAAGCCGGAGTGACTCCGCCGAAAGAGTCATTCCGCCGGACGGCGGATCGGAAAATGGGGTGTCGGGCAGCGTTTGTCTGGACTTCGTGGTCGCCGAACGCTGGCTCGTCACAGTCCACGACCGCGATGTCCCGTGCCTGCGACAATTCCGAGAGCAGGACAAAGCTGACACGTTAACGGGTCTCCTATCTGGTCAGGCGTTGGCAGCGTCACTCCTCGACTGGCACCTTGGCGAGTATTTCCAGGAGGTGTCCCGGATCGAGGAGGCGGTTGATCGGCTCGATGAGCGGGTGCTGCGCGAAACCACGTCACGTTCATTGTTGGGCCGAATGGTGGCGCTCCGTCGCCGAGTGTCCAAGCTGAGAGGTTTGCTCGTCGCGCAACGCGAGGTGTTCTACGGCCTGTCCCGACCGGACTTTGCGCTTGTCACAGAGTCGGGCGCGGCCCCATTCTACGAGAGCTTGGTGGGCCGTTTCGAAAGGGCGGTCGATGAAATTGAGCGCACCCGCGACGTGGTGGTCGGCAGCTTTGAACTCTTTACATCACGCACCGGCCAACAAACCAATGATCTCGTGAAGGTACTGACCTTCCTGACTGCCATTGTCGGGTTTTGCGCGGCGATCGCGGGCCTGATGGGAATGAACTTCAAACTGGCGTTCTTTGACACAGGCTTAGCCGGTTTTTCTGTCGTCACCGGCGGCCTCGTCTTCATAGCGCTCGTCTCGGTGATCTACGCCCGTCATCGAGACTGGATATGACGCTGCACGCGCCGGCCCTGCCTTCGTGGTAGAAAAAAGTTACAACGACCCCGTTCGAACTAACGAGCGACCGGGTGATGGGGCAGCTCGGAGTACCGCGCGGATGGAGGCATTTGCAGACGCGGTGTTCGCCATCGCCTTCACTCTCCCCCTCGTGGAAATTGTCTTGCCACATGGGGGGCCGGGGTTCGGCGAGCGTCTAATCGGGCTTTGGCCAGCATATCTTGGCTACGCCTTGGCTTCCCTCGTTATCGGCATTTACTGGGTGCACCACCATTTTTCCGGCGCGATTTACCGAACGACCGGGCACTACTTCAATTTGGCGACCGTCCTGTTCCTGGCCTCAATCGGTTTCATCGCATTCCCTTCACGTGCCTTTGCGGAGAACATCGCTGACCCGGCAAGTCGGGGCACAGGTGCCCTTTTCTTTGCGATCGGGTTGTTCGTGACGTCTCTCGCCTGGCTCATCAAATGGACGGTGGGGAGGAGAAGCGGCCACGTGGATGGCCGTTTAGAAGAGGCGTACGTTGCCAGCCTTGATCGGAGATACCGCATCTCGACAGTGGCAACGGGCGTAGGTGCGGCCTTAGCAATCCTCGAATGGCGAGCCGGTCTCGCCGTGGCACTCATTGTATCGTTCGGGTTCCTCCGAGCTCCCAGGACGCCGACCTATCGCTCTGTTGCACCCGTGATCGAGGGGGAGGCCTGAAGCCCGCCGCGAGCGCTGGCCCCGTGCGTGACCGGTCGGTGTAACCCATGCAACTCGACGGAACGGCAACAGAAGCGATTGGTTCAGTCAATACGGGGACCAGGAGCAGGCTGAGCCCGCCGCTCCCAGAAGATGGATCGGAAGACGATGTTTCGGCGAGGCCAACAAACGAACGAGACGACAACCGAAGCGCGCGGCTCGGTTAATGTCAAAGGCATGACCACCGTTTTGGCGGCGGCATAGTGCTGGCGGCCGTCGCATTCATATTGATTATCGCGTTGACGTGAGCGCTCGGCCTTACGACATTCGAAGGGCGATCAACGAGCTTCCTGGCTCTCGTCGGCGATCTCTAGCAATTGCATAGCCCATCGTGCGCCCCGCTTCTCGATCCGTGGACAACCCGACCGGGGTGCCGATCTTCGAGGGCGATTTATTCATTTAACTCAGGAACTTACACACGGAGCTGCTGGTTGGGAGGTGGCCCAGCTCGGGCGTGGAGTTTCACTCATGTTCATGCACAACAAGCGCCTTCAATATACCGTCAGGGTTGCCGAACCCAATCCTGCACTCGCCTCTCTTCTACTTGAACAGTTCGGGGCCCCGACGGTGAGCTCGCTGCGGCGATGCGATATTTCACGCAGGGTCTCGGCGAGCTTGATCCTGGCCGTAAGGACTTATTGCTCGACATCGCGACCGAGGAGCTCAGTCATCTTGAGGTGATCGGCTCGATTGTCGCGATGCTAAACAAGGGCGTGAAGGCAGAACTTTCGGAAGCCGCAATGGAGGAAGCTGATCTTTACCTCTCGATCAACGCTGGTGGTAACAGCCATACCCAGTCCATTCTCTATGGCGGCGGACCAGCGTTAACTAACTCGTCGGGTGTTCCATGGACGGCCGCCTACGTCGACACGAAGGGCGATCCGACCTGCGACCTTCGCTCGAACATTGCGGCCGAGAGCCGTGCGAAAGTCGTCTACGAACGACTGATCAATATTACGGATGACCCGGGGATTAAGGAAGCGCTTGGGTTCCTCATGACGCGCGAGATTGCCCACCAAAAGTCCTTTGAGAAAGCACTTTACGCGATCGAGGACAATTTCCCATCCGGCAAGCTCCCTGGAATTGAGCGGTATGCCAACATTTACGTCAATACGTCTCAAGGAGATGGTGACATGGAGGGCTCGTGGAACACGGGCGAACAGTGGGACCGCATTGACGATCTCGAAAAGACCATGCCGATGGACAACGGCGATGGTTCCGCAACGGTGAACCTCGACACCGCAATGACTTCGGCGGTTGAAAAACTGTCCATTCGCACTGCTTCCGATCCGTCCACCGACTTCACTACGGGCGCGGATCTGGGGGCCGGCCCGGGCAGGCTTGATCACAGACGATGACAAGGGTGGCGCAAAGGATATCAACAACGCGGTCGAGCTGGCGGGGGTGCTTTAGTCACCTCACGAGAATCGGCTTTGAAAGGGACACGATGCCGCCTGTAATGAGTAGGCACGCTGATTTATCCAAGACGATCACATACCTCGCGATCCACCTAACGATTGGATTCAGCGTCGCGTATTTGTTCACAGGATCAATTGCGGTTGCTGGCGGCATCGCCCTAGTCGAACCCATGATCAATGCTGTCGCATTCTTTTTCCACGAGAGGATTTGGAGAGGCGCTCTCTGCCGCGACGTTTCACGAAAATCGCCAAGGGGGTCTCTTCCTTGTCACTAGAACTGGGGCGACACCTGTCGCCTTTTACTGTCCTGAGTCAGGTTCCGCCGTGAGTTGGCGATATTCTGCCTGTATTCCGTGCCCGAAGTTAAGGTGGAGTGCGTTGTTTTAGGTTCATGCGTCTTTCTTTGTACACCTTCGTTGTACTTCTGAACTTGCCAGCGATTTCTGCGCGAGATGAGGAAGTCAAATGACCATTTTAAGAAGCGTCCTGCTTGCTGCTGCTGTGATCAGCCTTGCCGGTCCCGCCGCGGCGCAATACCAGGGCCAGGTTCCAGAACCCGCCCCGGTCAGCCCGGATATGGCTACTATCCGCAGCAGGCCCACCCGCAGCAGCCGGTCTACGGTCAGCCAGGTTACGGCCAGCCAGGTTACGGGCAGCCAGGTTACGGTCAGCCGGGTTACGGTTACAACCAGCAGGGTGATATCGGTTCGGTCATCGGCCAGCTTTTGGGCAACCGCTACAATGTGCCGGACCGCACCGCGATCCAGCAGTGTGCGAGCGCGGCCATGGCCCAGGCGTCGAGCCGGTATCGCCAGCAGCCCAATGGCAACGCCTACGGCTACAACGCCAATCGCGGCTATAACCAAGGCTACGGCATGAATATGCGCGTCACTGCCATCACCAACGTGGAACGCCGCCCGAATGGCTTGCGCGTGTCCGGCCTGCTCGACAGTCGCAACGGCTATCGTCCCAACGACCGGGCGTATGGCCAGAACCCGGGCTATGCGACGAACGGCGACCTAAGCTTCCGCTGCAACGTCGACTATCGCGGCGCTGTCACCAACATCCGGATCAGTCGCGCCAACGCCTATCGCGGGTGAGGAAGATCGATCCGTTCGACGACCCGGTCTCGAATTGAGGCCGGGTCGCGTGACGCGAACGGATACCGCAGGGGTCGAAGGCAAGCTCGGTAGCGGCGGCAAAATGAAGTCGCGATCACGTTGAGACTTGTTGAGTTGGGTGGACAATTTCCCCGCCGGGCCGGACGCGGTTTCAGGGACTGGTCGACTGCAAAAAAAGGTCGCGACGGTCTGTCAGCGAACTACTTTTCGATGCTGCTTGCCCGCGTCTTGATAGAATAGAGCTGGGTCATTTCTGCCTGCGCTCCAGTCCGTCACGGAAGTGAAGCTGCGTCGAGCTTTCCCGTGACGAGATCGACCATGACTTCAGTTCCGTAAGGTTTTGGCAAGAACGTGCCATGATCGGGCAAGTCCGCATCGGCGATTCTCACTGCGCCGGACGTCACGACCAACTTTACGTCCGGGCGGATCACACTCACTTGGTTTGCCAAACCAAGACCATTCATCGCGCCAGGCATGTTCACATCCGTAAAGACGACGCTGATCCCCGGATGTCTATGAAGGACATCCAGCGCCTCTTCGGCGTCACGGGCCTCCCACGTCCTGATGCCTCGGTCAGTAAGGGCGCCGGCCGCGACCATTCGAACGAGCGGCTCGTCCTCAACAACAAGGACTTCTTTTGGAAGGGTGTTGCTCATTTTTGATAAGCGATCTCACTTCAGCAACGTTCCCAAGTGCGCGCGTGGCGCGGGCTGCGGACGATTGATTTCGCGTCGTCGTTCCAGCCAGCTTCATTGTTTTGACGTTCAGCGGACCCATATTGTGCAGTGCAGCATTCCGACGCTGTTGCCATTAGCTCCGGAGTTGCCGCATGCGAAACCTGTCCGACACCCTCGTCCGTCTCAAGCGCTTCCGTACGGTCCCGCCCGCGTCGACACCAACGAACAGTCGGCTCGAGCTCTTCGCCGGCTTCGGGTCGAACCCTGGCCGGCTGAAGTCCTGGATTTATGTACCTGAAACGGTCGATGTCGGTGCACCGCTGGTCGTCGTTCTCCACGGATGTACGCAGAATGCGAGGAGCTACGACGAGAGCTCCGGCTGGTCCCGGCTTGCCGATGAGTTCGGCTTCGTCGTTCTTTACCCGGAGCAGCAGCGCGCGAATAATCCCAACCTCTGCTTCAACTGGTTTTCTCCGGCCAACACCGCCCGCGGCCAGGGCGAGGCGCTGTCGATCCAGCAGATGATCACGGCGGTGCAGACACGTCACCATACGCACGCCGACAAGGTTTTCGTTAACGGGCTGTCTGCGGGCGGCGCGATGGCCGCAGTCATGCTGGCGACCTATCCGGAGGTCTTCGCTGCGGGCGCAGTCATCGCTGGCCTTCCGTATGGCGTTGCGAGCACCGTTCCAGAAGCGTTCGACCGAATGAGAGGCCACGGCGGCCCCGCACTCGAAGCGCTTGCAGAGCTAGTAAAGAATGCTTCCACCCATAGCGGCCCTTGGCCCCGCCTGTCAGTCTGGCATGGCAGCGCCGACAGTACGGTTGACCAGCTGAATGCGTCAGCGTTGATCAACCAGTGGCTCCCGCTACACGGCGCCCCAGCTGCCCCAAACGAAGTTGATACCGTCAATGGTTATCCGCACCGCGTTTGGCGCGATGCGAGTGGTCGCGCCGTTGTCGAAGAATATAGCGTTACTGGGCTTGGACACGGCACTCCGCTCGACGTCATCGGCAGCGACCATGGCGAGACGGCAGCGCCCTTTATGCTCGATGCCAGCATCTCTTCCACCCGGCTGATCGCCACCTTCTGGGGGATTGCCGCCGAACAGAACAAGGCGAGCACGCCAGCTTCTCCGAAAGCCTCGTCGGCGACAATCGAGCGAGCGCCTCCTCGCGCTCAAGCCGTCCCGTTGTCACAGGGGTCAGGAATCCAGCGTACCATTGAAGATGCGCTGCGAAGCGCAGGATTGTTGAAATAGGCAGCCGCGCTCTCGCCGCCGATTAGCTAGTCCGCCTTGAGTGGAAACCTGCGACTCCGTCGAACTGGATTGCGGCTTAGTGGGTGCTGGCCAAAGGAGAAGTTCCGAACGATGTCATTGTCACGCACGGCCATGACGGAAGGGGTCTTTTCGGGCGTCGACGCGTTGAAGTCGTCGCACAATGAATAGGTACGGTCTCGCGCTTCTCCTTCTCACCCTCGCCGTGGTGCCATTATTCTTCGTGAGCGGATGGCTGGGCCTGACAACTGTCATCGTAATCTATTGCCTTCTCGCAAGGCTAGCGAACAGGGATTTAGACCGGCGGCATGAACGCGGCAGGCCGCCGACGGTCGTTTCGAGGCGGCAAGAGACTGCCAAGCCTTAGCCGGCCGCGCCGTTCCAGCAGAATGCGGACGGTCCGAAGTGGGGACGCTCGCCAAGCGTTGTTGCCGCGCCGCGGAGGCGCCGCCTTGGAGTATCTGATGAATTATTTTCGCCCGCTTATCGCCAGATGGAGCAACGGCCTTCGCGGCAAAGGCTTTCCGCGCCGAGTCACGGCTGTGAACGGAACACGACGATGGCAGGCTGCCACCGGCCGGAGCTACCTGACATTCGATGAAGCCAGTGACCCTTAGGCCGTAGTCTCGTTGGATCGAAGACTGCCCCTGGCCTCTCCATCGCTGATCCCAGTAAACTTTGCCGATCCGTCTGCCTGAACCGACGTTTTGAGCCGTCGTTGCCGTTGCGCGATCGCCGTAACGCGATTTGCCAGCGGGCGTGTCCGGGTCAACGTACTGCTCATTGGACCGTCGCGTACAGAATGACTGCTTTGCCGGCCGTCGGACGTCGATCATCGGCGTCGTGGCAAACATCGACCACGCTTACCGGCTCCGTAATTGAGCGGCTCGCCCAAGATCCCGCACGAGACGCTCCGATAGCGCAAACCCTGGAAATTCTAGCGCGAGGCTGACCCCTCCCGTAAACGGTCGCATCTGAAAAAAAGCGGCCCAGTCCCTCAGGAGACTGAGCCGCTCAGAACGCGATCACCTTCTTACGCACAGCCGGGGCTGCAGAACGCGGACGAAGGTTCTCAGCAGCAGAACCGCTGGTCACCAAAAGTGTTCCTCAAGCGACCCGGAACCTTCGAGGGGGAAAGCCCGAGCCGCCCGATTCAGGCTTCCGTCCAAATGGGGATGACGGAGCCTCGCTTACGGAATGACTGGTGAGGCTAAGCGTTCCGCCCTTATCGTGGCTGCCCGCTCACGATTGTCCATGGCCACATCAGTCATCTTGCCTCTCAATGCCTTCCCAGTGGCAAGCTTGACAGAAGAAGAGCGCTGGTGCGTGGGCAGTACGTTTCCCTGTGGGACTTCGATCCACGGGGGAAAGTCGAACGAGCTTCCAGAGAGCCTGCGACGCTTGGGGCTCTGCCGCAGCATCCCACCCCGGCAACTTTTGTTAGGGCTCGATCGAGATTTGGGAGCGGGTAGAGAAGGAGATCTTCTCTAGTGACCGCGCGTCTCGAACTATGGGCCGTGTTGCTCAATACTCCGCTTCACCATCTCGTCGATCTCGTCATCGTACGAACGAACATCATTTCGCATCCCAGCCGAGACCTCCGATCGAGGCTCAGCTTTCGCAAGCTTGATGCCACGAAACCTCGCTTTGAGCCTGATGGCCTCTTCGGTTCGTCCAGTCTGATCTGCTATTTCGCGTGCCGTCAGGCACTGGCTCGCGAGGCGCTCCAGTTCGTCGACTGCCTCAGCCGTCCACGGTGCGCGATGATTGCGTTTCACTCCCTCACCCCCGCCCTGCGGTGGAACACTTCCACCTGATCCGCTATTCGCCGTCACAGACACGGCCCTCGGACGATGCGGGACCCGATTGCCCGAGGCCGAGGAAGCCGTAGACCGGAAACACCCTGTCTCTCAAATGCTGGGAGAATACTCGGTTTAGGAGACGTCAAATTGGGCGTAAGGTTAAAGCAGTCGAACAAGGACGTGCGAAAGCCCTTAAAGTCCGCAATAGGTGGATAGCCGCATTTCGGGCGTGAGTGGAGGCGCGATGCGCTGGCTCTTGAGTCTGCGGAGTGGCTTGGACGCCTTAACGCTGAAACCATCCGACGATCCCCGCGACGGCAGCAAACGCGCTTAGAAAAAACGCGCAGACGAGGACCATTGAGGCCGAGTTTCCGCGCCTGATATTCTTCTTGGACGGCGGCTGGCGATCGGGTTTCTGGATGATCCGCAGCCATGCCACACCTGCGACGACGAGAAACAAGGCTGCGATCATTCCGACAATATAACTGGTGTCGCGCATTGCTTTGATCGTCCTGCTCTGTCTTCAGCGTCCCGAGGTAGCGCAGCTTTCAGGCGCAAGCTGGTTGACTGAAGGCCAGTCAAACGGCTCGAACCTGTCGAGGGAGAGGTCCGAGCCGCCCTATGCGAGACCCCACGTCTGAAGGTGGGTGCATGGGACCTCACTTACCGAATGATTGTTAGAGGCAACCGTTCCGCACCGGGCCCTGAAAACGGCTTGGCAAGTCGTCAGGCTAAAAACACCGGCTTGTGCCGAAAGAGCAACAAACTGCAGGATTGGGTCGAAGTTTGACTCACGCCACTGAGGCCCTTCCGGGAGACCACGAACAAGCACGTGAACGGTCCGAAGATGGACACTTGCGAAATCGGGCTATCAACTCAGCGCCACGCACAACTATAGACGAAATTCGGATGCTAAGGCTTTGTCTGCGTGCCGCATGTGGCGCAGGTGAAGTGGAGCAGAGACCCTACCTCGCGTCCTGCGTGATCTTGATCCAGCAAATGTTTGCCGCCGGGATCCTTTGGACACCGCCCGGCGTCAGCGCGCCTCATCGCTGGGGTCTCGTTTTTGACGCAGGGATGATCCGCCGTTTCGGCAATCCCATTCGCCCAAGACATTAAGGATAACTCGCTTGAACGTGCTGCCCGTGTCGAGAGCACTCACGCAACGCTGTCTGATTTCTCACGATCGGGATTCTCGGACGGCTCTTCGAGCTGCCGATTAGAGTCCTGAGCGAGGGCGTCTTCGAGCTGTGCTGCTGGAATTTCACGGCATCGAAAGCCGGTGGCGGTCGGAATGATCAAGGTAGTGCTTTTGCGCACATGAACAGTCCCTTGTGCCGCATCCATGGACTGCTCGACCGTCTCTACTTGATAGTCGCCGGCAGGCAGAATTTCGTCCGAATTGCCGACCTTGAAAGGCCGCGCGAAGCGGACGGTGCGCATGGACGTTCGCTCGGCTCCAAAACTTGACCCCTGCGGCATCATCGGGCTGCGCGTTTCGCAGCGGCGATGGCGTCGCCGGCATTGGAATAGCGATAGCCGTTCCAGAGGTAGCTAACGCGCTCCTCGGTGGAGATTCCATAGCGGCGAAGATCGTCTTCGCTGCTTTCGGGGGCGGTAGCTGCCCCAGCTCTTGTCGAATGACCGGTCACTTCGGACTCCTGCTTCAAGCGGGAGCACAAAGTCTCTCAGTCACAAGATGCTTAGGGGAAAGCCTGCGATGGGAGAGCTTACCACAAGAGTGCGGAATTACCTATTCAAAGGTGAAAGCCTGCATGCTTCCAACCCTAGCTCCACTCACAGAGTATGGACTCGTCGCCGATGAGTGCAGAGCAAATGCCTAAGGAACCACGGTTGTAAACAGATAGACTGCGAAGATCACCAGGTGCACCGCTCCCTGAAGGACTGTGGTCCGGCCAGTCCCGAGCGTCAAAGTTGAGACGACCAACGTCAAAAAGAGCAGTACGGCACTCTTGACGTCCAGGCCAAGGGCAATCGGTAGACCTATCGCAAGCGACAAGGCGGCGACTGCCGGGATCGTGAGCCCGATGGTCGCCAAAGCCGAACCCAGGCCCAAGTTGAGGCTGGTTTGGAGGCGGTTTGCGTGCGCGGCCCGCACTGCTGCCACGCTCTCTGGCAAGAGAACCAGGCCGGCAATGATGACACCAACGATGGCAATCGGCGCACCGGCGGCCGCGACGGCACGTTCGATTGGCGGAGCAAGTGCCTTGGCCAACAGCACTACGGCGCCAAGGCAGGAAATCAGCAAGACCGCGGAAATAAGGGTCACCCCATTCGACGGGGGCTCCGCGTGAATCTCGTTATTCGCGATGACGGCCAGATCCGGAAGGAAATAGTCACGGTGCCGAACTGTCTGTACCGCAACGAAGGTGATGTAGAGGAGAAACGATACGACTGCGACGAAGCCCAGTTGCGAGGGGGCGTAGACGGGACCCGGCTCACTGGTGGTGAAGTTGGGCAGGACAAGGGTAAGCACCGTCAAAGCGCATATCGTGGCAAGCGACGCGCTGACCCCCGTTTGCTGAAAGACCTGCTCTTTGTGTCCGACAGCTCCGATCAGGATGCAAAGACCCACCAGGCCGTTGAGGATGATCATAACGGCAGCGAACACTGTGTCCCGCGCCAATGTGGCCGCGCTCTCGCCGCCCGAAGCCATCAAGGTGATGATCAGCCCAAGCTCGATAATGGTCACAGCGATCGCCAGCAGGAAAGTCCCGAAAGGCTCGCCAACGCGATGCGCAATCAATTCGGCATGATGGACAGCGGCCAGCACCGCACCAATCAGGCCCACCCCAATCAGTGGTGGCGATAGGGTGGCACCGGCATTGATTCCAACAAGGAGCAAGGCGAGTGCGGGCGCTAGCCACGTCCAGTGTCTCAAGGTTTTTGGCACACGCTCCGTCTAGGCGGATGAGAAATGTGCGCAATGGGTCGACGACTGTCGCGGCAGGAACTGGTGGAAAGCGAACGCTAGAAGCACGCGCTCTTGATGGTCGACTTCCGCCGCATTGCAACGATCAGCGGTCCAATCCGTTGAGGCCATATCACCAGTCATTCAGTGGGGCTTTGGTGCTGGAGCCGTGGCGCGTTCCCCTCAAGGAGCGCGGCAATGCACGCACTGATCATCGAAGATGAAACACTGATCGCGATGTCCATCCAGGACATATTGGAAGAATGCGGGTTCACCTCGTTTGACGTCGTGAATTCGACGGAGCAGGCGATTGTGGCCGCGCAGCTAAAATGCCCAGACCTTATTACCGCGGATGTGCAATTGAATCCCGGCAGCGGGATCGATGCGGTGGACCAGATATGTGGCGGCCCACCCATTCCCGTCATCTTCATCACCGGTAGCCCAGCCGATGTGGTAAAGCGCATGCCTCACCATCCGCTGATCGTAAAGCCATTCACCAACGAACTTGTCGCCACAGCCGTTCGATCGGCGTTGGCGACAGCGAAAGAGGCATAGACAATGTCGCAGGCCATCCCCGTGTCGAACACTGTCACTGCTCTCGGCACAGCCTTGATTGTTTCATCGAAGGCTCCATTGCTGTTGCTCGCCGATGACTTGACCGTAATCGGAGCAAGCGGATCGTTTTGCAGTGCGTTCGGGATCGATCCATCGACGGTAAACGGGACGAAGCTCGCGGCTTTGGGGGACGGGGAATGGGATGTGCCGCAGCTCAATTCGCTGCTCCGCGCCACATTCGACGACGCCGCTTCGATCGACGCTTACGAGATGGACCTCAAACGCAAGGGGCACGAACCTGCCTGCCTGGTGCTCAACGCACACAAACTCGAGTATGGCAACGCTGAGCAGCCCAGGATTGTTCTAGCCGTGACGGACATCACGTCCGCGCGCTTGGCCGAGAGACTCAAGGATGAACTGGTGCAGCGAAACCAGATCCTCCTACAGGAGCTTCAGCACCGCGTAGCGAACAGCCTCCAGATCATCGCCAGCGTCCTCATGCAGAGCGCTCGCCGAGTGCAATCCGAAGAGACCCGGACCCATCTCCAGGACGCACATCAGAGGGTCATGTCGATTGCCACGCTGCAAAAGCAGCTGGCGATGAAGAGTGCCGATAAGGTCGAACTGAAAAAATACCTGAGTGACCTGTGCGCCAGCATCGGCGCGTCCATGATCGACGATGCAAACCGGATCTCCCTATCGTCGAAGGTCGACGAGACGGTCACAAATGCCAATGTTTCGGTCAGTCTTGGCCTGATAGTCACCGAACTTGTCATCAATGCGCTCAAGCACGCGTTCCCCGGCCCGAACCGGAAGGGCCAGATTGAAGTCGACTACTCATCGAACGACGAAGGATGGTCGCTAACGGTCGGTGACGATGGGGACGGAATGGCAGCAGAGAGTGGCGCGAAGCCAGGACTCGGCACAGGGATTGTCGAAGCGCTTGCGAAACAGCTGGATGCCACCGTCGAGGTGGCTGACCAAAAACCGGGTACCAAAGTGATAGTGGCTCACGTCTCTTAGGTGCGCCGGCGCCAGCCACGCACGCTCTGGTGACCGCTTTACGTCGAAAGCTTCCACTTGCCACAATCCGCAGGCGCCCGTGCTCGCGGTTCGGTCTCACCACGCTAGCGGCGGAAGGATTCCGCACAACGAGGGACTTCGTCCGCTTCGGGCTCAAACTGTCGGTCGAATGCGCGACCGAGGGGAGGAAGAACGTTCTGACCAGCGCCGAGGCGGCAGTAGCGCTCGCCGTCCTGAAAAACTTTGGGGGCTCCGGGAGCGACTTCGCTGCTCAGAGTGCGGCAAGCGGGCGGCGGAGATTTGACGGCTTTAGACCTGTTCGCCCTTTTGCCCTTCCATGGCTTCCATTTGACAGGCCTTACAGAAGTAGAGCGTCAGCCCCTGAGAGGTATGCTCCCTCGTGGAACTCACGATCCAGAGGTGACGGCCAGACGAGTTCTCGGAACAGAGACCTGCTTGGCTCCTGCGCATTAGCGATTCTCAACCTGACAGAGGCTCGCGAACCACTGCGGCAGTGCCGCAGTTGCCCCGGCCGACGGACCTAAGCTTTGACGCCACGCGTCACGACTGGCGAGCGAGCAGGTCAGCACGCATCCCCTCGTTCGGTATTTCGGAGAGCGCCTCTTGCTCGGGCTCGGTCATCAGCGTCCGCCATTCCCAGCTCTCAACCACCCATTTCGACATTGAAAAACTATGCACCATGGAGCGCAATGTTTCCGCGGATCATCGCGTCAATCTGTTCTTCGGTGAGGAGTGCAGCAACCAATGCCTTTTGGTTTGTTTGTTTTATGCGATCCGCGCGCTCTTGCTTGGATTCGGTCCTACGAGCCTTCGGAATGATTTTTGTCATGCTCTCACAACGCACTCGAGTGGAGAAAGTCGCACGAGACGGGTCTTAGCCCTTCGGGAACATTGCTTTTGCTGCAGGTGCATCAACGGCGATTGCGACGAAGGTGAACAGGATGAGTTGTTTTTCGTCGGTCACTTCGACGCGATACTCGTCGCCAAGCCATGTTAGCTCCGGCCGGTCGCGCAGCGCCTCGCCGGCAAATTTCACGGCTTGAATGCGGGCGTCAGAAATGGTCGCCAGTTCAATGCCCTCGACATCGGGGTCGTAGATCGCACCGGCTTGATTGAAGAAGAATAGCGGCATCACGGCCAAACGGACTGTACCGAAGAACCGTTCCTACGGTTGTTCGTTGGGAGAGCGTGTCGAAGAGGGCGCCAGCCTGAAGCGCACGAGGTTCAAGACAGCAACGCCCATCAGGGCGCCCAGTCCTCCGGCGAGCAGACTGTCGAGAATGAAGTCGTGCCCCAAGAGTGACGCTGCCGGAAGAGAGCCAAGGAAACCCGCCGCAACGTCCAGCAAAATCCCCTCTGACGTTGAGGTCCTCAACAAGACGCTCGCGCCCCAGCCAATGACTGCGCCAAACACGACCGCAACAAGAATGCCCATATCGGCTTAGCTTTCTTTCTCAGCAGTTTTCATCGTGGTCGATCGAGGCAAGCCACTGCGGCAGGACTTCGGCCACCGTCTTTCGGTCCGACGTCCGCGCACCAGATCGCGCGACCTTTCGCTGAGCGGATCCAGACGCAGCCGTCTTGGTCGAGGTTTTATTTTGAATAGTCTTCTGGTCAGGATTGTCGTCCATCAGGCAATAACCGACGAGGCCGCACGAAGTTCTAGCGGCAGTAAGTGGTCGGACCCGGTCGCGGCAAGTTGGGTCGGAACCCGTTCCGCGGCAAGGCAAAGTCTCACCACTTCGGAGCGGTGGTTTAGGTCAAAGTAACCCTTCCCCTGCTCTGCGTTGGCGATGCCCGAGTACATCGCTGATTATCGTAGACGAGCAGCGTATTTCCGGGAGCTTGCAACCAATACCGCCGATCATCAGGTCGTCGCCGATCTTTTGTTCCTGGCAGACGACTGCGAGCACGAGGCGAACAAATTGGAGGATGCGTTCGGCCTGGTGGGGGACTGCCAGTTTGGGTCGACGGGTAAACTTTAGGACCGTAACCGTTTCGTCTTTCGAGCAAAGGGAAAAGCGTAAACCGGGAAAAGCAAGATCAACACTTTGATCGCAAGTTCAGCCCAGTAGCCAGGACCATCGAGAGGCAAGATGGCATCAAAACCGTAATCGTGGATTACTGCGATCCCCAAAAGCATGATGAGCGCCCAAGGAAGCATGAACACCCAGTACCAAAGCTTCACAGCTCCGCCCCCGCAAAACTCTGAGTTCCAGTCTCGAAGATTATTGCAATTCTAACAAGCGGTCGACAACGCGCGCGCCAAGCGCACAAAATAAAGCTCCCGACAACAAGCCATTCATTCGCAATTAACCGCGACTCGCTGAACGCAAGTCTTTGAGTTTGTTGAGTAGGTTGGCGAATGAGAATGATGACATGCATCGCAGCGGCGGCCTTGTTCGCGTGTAGCTGGTCCGCGGTTTCCGCACAGCAATCCCCATCAACCCTGCAGGCTGGGCCTGCGTATCGGATCAATCCAGGCGACGAGCTGGAAGTGATGGTTTGGGGCGATGAGCGCCTTCAGCGCACGGTCAGGGTGCTGCCTGACGGCTCGTTCGCTTTCCCCCTTGCCGGCCAAATCGTAGCTGCAGGGCAACTTCCTGCTGACCTTGAGCGGTACATCACCGCCGCCTTGCGCCCCCAGTATCGCGGCGAAGTGCCTCAGGTCACGGTGAGCGTGAAGAACCCCTCGGGCTATCAGTTTTCCGTGATCGGCAAGGTGAAGAGCCCGGGTACTTTTACGCCGGGAAGGTATGTGAATGCCCTCGAGGCAATTGGTATTGCTGGCGGACCAACGGAATTTGCGGACGTCTCGAGTGTCACGATCCTGCGGAAGAATGGCCAGCAGATGCAATTTCTTCGGCCGAAGCTCGGCGCTGCCCTCAAAGGCGATGTATCCCACCTCTCCGGACTGAACGCGCCCTTGATCCAGAGCGGGGATACACTCGTGATGCCGTAGGAGCGCGATTGGGCTGAACGGGTGCCAGCAACGGCGCGGCTATGATGACGGCACGGTCGTGCTGGTCGCGCCAAATGAACGCAGAGTCCGGATCGCGACGGGCGACGGCGCGCGGGCAATTTTGACGGACGCGCGCTGCAGGCAATGCTCGCGGAAAAAATCCTGCCCGAGTTTCGCAATGCCAATTTGCCGGACGGCGCCAAGGCTGGCGCCGACGCCATTGTGGAAGCGTTGGGGACGCGGCGGGTGAGCGCCAAACAGCGGGCCACGGCCAATAGTAACTAAACGCACTTTTGTGCTGGCTACCCCGCGCGGCAGTCTCAAATTTTGAAAAAGAAAAGCGACGCGACGGCGGTGGCATGTGTTTCAAACAGCCGCCAGCGCAATAATGTGAAAAGTGACTTTGAACGCGGCGGGCCCAATTGGCCGCGCATGCCTGTGCGGCGCGGCCCTGCCTGGAGGGCCCGCATAAGCGCATTTGCCAATGCGGCTTTCGCCGGGTGGGACGTCTCCATGGGGTGAGGCGGGGCGGCCACGGGAGGGTGGCCATGGCGGTGGCCAGCTTCGCGCCGGGAGACCTGCCTGGAGACCCAACATGGCCGTTTACAAACACCAGCAATTCCTGACCCACAGCAACAGCGCAGCGTTCGACCAACTGCACGCCCCGGCGACTGCGGCGCCCCATTCAGGCATTTACCGCTGCCATGGGTGCGGCACGAATATTGTGTCGACGGCGGGCCATCACTTGCCGCCGCACGTCTTTGGGTGGTTTCGTGGATCTTCGCGACAAGCGCTGCGTGCCAGGCCTCCGATCGGCAACAGAATGACTTCGCGAGCCATGTCCTTCGAGCACCGCCATCAACGTGCGATGCGGGAACGGCCCGTGGCTGATCCGCGCTACGCCGACACTGGCCCATTCCGATTTTGAGGGCGCTCCTGGAAAGGCGATTATCTTGAGCGGCAATCGTACATTGCGAGCCATGCGCTCGATCTGCCGCAACTCGGCGAGGCGCGTGACGACAAGCCGGAAGCGCCGGCATCGGCAAAAGCCTTGCCGCGCTCGATTACCTGATCGATCACCGCATCGTCATGCGTCTGGAACGTGTGGGAACCGGGTCCACGTTTATCTAACTAACCCCAGCTCGAAGAGCGTCACCGGGCGCGATATCGAGTCCGCACAGAATATGGACGCGATTGCTGACCGCCATTCGCTGCAGTGCGAGATGGCCCCGAGTGTCCTCAGGCAGGCGGACCGGCAGATCAGGATGAAAGTGTCAAACGTCCGGCTGAGAAGGCGGTTAGCCTTCGTGAGCGATTGAACTGGCCTACCGGAAGCGTGTCCCCTCAAGGCCGCCTGGCCCTACGGCCACGTCAATTTCGCAACCCGCCGCAATTCATTATTGCGGAAAGCGCGCCATCGTGCGTCTATAGTTGCAAGCGAGCTTCGCGAGGCCATGAACGGGAGAGACGACCCCGCCACCCTGGAAGGAGACGTCGCACGACTGACCGGTTGCTTCTGCCGAGCAAGGAAACAAACCACGCGTGCCTCATGCCACGGGGAGCCGCCCGCTCGTGACCGGAAGGGGCATGGCACAACCGGCGCACGGCGGCATCATCCGGACCAGCCGGCATGCCGGCTTCGAAGCGGTCCAGGAGTTCGCGACCGCGGTCGCATCGATCAGCGACATGACCGCTTTACGGGACGCCGTGTCGCAAACGACGCGCCAGCTCGGCTTCGATTACTTTGCCATTGTCCACCACATTCGGTTCGGGCGCCCGTCGAACGACAAGGTCCGCCTGTCCGACTACCCCATCGAGTGGCTTGCCAAGATCCGGGAAGACGAAGCCTTCCGCGAGCCCGTGCTGCGCGCTGCGGAGCGGGCGTCGTCGGGTTTTCTGTGGAGCGACCTCGACCGCCACGTGCCGCTTGGGGCGCGCGAGAGGGCCTACATGCTGGGGGCTGCGCGCCACGGCCTGGCCGAGGGATACACGGTCCCCAATCACGTGCCCGGCGAAACATTCGGGTCATGCCACTTTGCCGTCAGGCGGCGGGAGTCCCTGCCGGTCCGGAACCTGCCGGCGGCGCAGGCGCTCGGGTGCTTTTCATTCGAAGCCGCCCGCCAGATCCTCCTTCGCGACACACGGTCGAGCGAGGAGTACGTGGTCCCGGCGCCGCTGACCGACCGCCAGCGCGACTGCGTGCTTTTTGCAGCGCGCGGGAAAAGCGACAGCGTCATTGCCGAGCTGCTCAGCATCAGGCCCAAGACGGTCAATGAGCACATGGAAGCGGCCAAGCGCCGCTACTCCGTCGCGACGCGCACCCAGCTGATCGTGCGCGCTCTGTTCCAGAGCGAGATCTGCTTTTCGGAAGTGATCGACTAGAGCGGGCGCAGCGCCAGGCGCATGCCGCCCACCGGGCGGCAGTTTGGCCAATGGTACCATTGCTGCGGGCGGTCGTCGGCGGGCCGAATTTCGAACCGCTCGAGCAGCGTACGTAGCAGAGCCCGGACCTGGAGAGACGCGAAATTGGCGCCGAGGCAGCCGTGAGCGCCACCGCCAAACGGCACGTAAGCGTAGCGATGACGGAGCCGGCTTGGCTCGGGGCCAAAGCGGTCCGGGTCGAAGCGGTGAGGATCCGCCCACAGGCCGTCCAGCAAGTGGGTCAGCATGGGGTTGACGCCGACGACCGTGCCGGCGGGCAGCGCGTGCCCTCGAACTCGACGTCACGCACCGCGCGGCGCCACAGCACGGGGGCGGCGGCATTGAGCCGCAACGCTTCCTTGAATGCCCATTCGCTCAGCTGGCACGCTTGCAGCTGGACAATGGTGATGGCGGCAGGCGACGGGATCGCCGCGCAAAGCTCGTCGCGGACCCGCGCCTGCCACTGAAGGTCGCGGGACAGGTAATGGAGTGTCGAGACGGTCCCCGACGACAAGGCATCGAACGAGGCCGCGATGGTGAACGTCAAGTGGGCCAGGACCTCGCGGCGGTCGAGCAGCCCGGAGCGGTACATTCGCACTAGCGCCGCCGCCAGGTCCGTCCGTTCCGGGCTGGGCTCGGTGTCGAACAGAGGCTCAAGCAGCCGCGCGATGTGACGCTTTGCCCAATTGGCGCGCGCATGCGCCGTCCCGGGCAACGCCCAGGGCGACACGGCCGTCGCTGAGCGCATCATGTAGCGAAAGGCGAGCAGGTCATTGCGGGTGGCATCACGCGCGTCACGGCCGAGGAAGGCGGAATAGCCGTTGGCGAAGGTCAGCTGTTGCGCAAACTCGTAAGCCTCGAGCACCGGGGTCGAGGCGCCGGGCGCCAGCTGCGCGATGTTGCCGGCGAACGTCGACAAATAGGATTGAAGCTGGTCCTGCTTGAACGCCGAGGCAATCAACTTGCGGTGCCAGCGATGATCATCGCCATCGCGCAGCAGCAGGCCGCCGTCGAAGTGGCGGCCGAACACGGGCTGCCAGCCGCCGAACGCGGAAAAATTGGCGTCGCGGTCGAACAGGACAAACTCGTTGGCCTCGGGGCCGACGAGCTGAACGTTCCAGTTGCCGCAGGCGTAGAAGCGATGAATGGGCCCAAAGCGCTCATACATGGCTTTGCTGAACGCGTAGGGGTTGCTGACGGCTTCGGGCAGGACGCCGAGGAACGGCAGGCCCTTGCGGCCGGGGATGCCCGCCAGCCGGTCACGCGATACCGTGGGAAAGTCCGGGCGGAGGCGCACCGGGTCAGGCCGTGTCACCGCAAGGTTGAGGTTCGGGGCGTTCATCGACTGGTCTCCGGTGATGCTGGGTCAGACCCTAACAGGCGCACGCGCGTCACGCGGACCCGGTAACTACCGGGGATGATCATGTGCCGCTGGCGGGGCATTGACGGTGTCGTGAAAGTCGAACTTGTCCTGCCCGAGCAACGGCTCAATTTCGCGGCGCCGCTGATGCAGATGCACCAGGACCGCAAGCGCGTGTTTGTCGATACTCTGGGGTGGAAATTGGCGTCAGCGTGCAGCTGGCTGGAGGTCGACGACTTCGACGATCACCGCGCCGTCTACTTGCTGGTGCGGTCGCTCGAAAACGGCGACCACGAGGGGTCGGTGCGGCTACTGCCCACCGTGGGCCCGCACATGCTGTCGGATCTGTTCGGCGAGCTTTGCGCGGGGCCCGTGCCGCGTGGCGACGACTGCTGGGAGATCTCGCGGCTGGTCAGCCGTCCAACGGCCATTGCCGGGACGTCGGTGGTCAGGGTCCACCGGCTGCTGTCGCTCGCGCTGGTCGAGTTTGCGCTCCTCAATGCCATCACGCGCTATACTTTGGTGACCGAGGCGCAACGCGTCCCGGCGCTTCTCTCCGTCGGCTGGCCCGTCACTCCGCTGGGCCTACCCACCCCGTGGATGGGGCAGCAGCTGCAGGCGCTGCAGATTAACGTGTCGCCGGCGACGCTTTCGACAATGCGCGCGCGGCTCAAGATCGGCTGTGCCGTGCTCCAGGCGCCCGAGCCGGAACGGCAAGCCGCATGACGGCGGGGCCGGAATGACGCGTCGCGCCGCCTCCAGGACCGCACGCGCATTCGGGCGGTTGTCACTCGTCCGCAAGCACTCGGACGGGACGCACGAGGGCCACTGGTCAGGCGGGCGAGGCAGATCCTCGAACATAGGCGCAAGCGGACGGACATGTTCGGAAGGGACCTGTTCGGGGAGCCGGGCTGGGAGATATTGCTGGCCATTTACATTGGCGAGCAGCACAACGACGGCCCGACCATCACCAACTTGACGGGGCTGTCGGGGGTGTCGCCGAGCGTCACGTTGCGCTGGCTGAACGTTTTGACGGACGAGGGGCATGTCGAGCGCGTTGCGCATTCGACCAGCCCGGACCGCATGCACGTTCACTTGACCGCCGCGGCGCGTGACGCGCTTGAGCTTTACCTGTCGGAGACCCTTGCCGAAACGCATTGACTGGCACGGCCCGGCCAGGCGGCGCTGCTAGTCCGCGGCGGTCTTGCCGATCTCTTCGCGAAGCACTTCGATGGCATGGTCGAGGCGGGCCCCGGCAATGGCGGACAGCTTGCAGTCGTCGAGGATTTGCAGGGCGGCTTCCATGTGCTCGAGCGCCTTGGCCGCCTGCTCAACGGGTAGCGGGGCAAGTCGTTTTGCTCACCCCGGCGGATGCACCAGGATACACGCCGACCTCCAGACTTGAACGCGCGCAGTTACGCTGGAAAACATAACTTGTCATCCGGCCTGCCGATTGTTCACGGGGGCAAGCGCCGCCGGCGAGGGTGGGTGCGACACGCGCGCGGGCAATGCCGGGGTCGCGCCGGCCCTGTTTTCGTGCGTCATGACGTGGCTGGCACCCGGTAACTACCGGGAATGACCGGGCGCTCAACGCGGGTCAAAGTCCGTTCACGACCGAGCGGTTCGGCAGCGGTCGTGCAGGGGAGCAAAGAGGGACTGGTCCCACCGAGCAGGAACCAACCCTACAGTCTTGCTCCCCTGCAGTTTCTCCATGTCAAGGTGGGCACTTTCGGAGCGCCAATGCCGCTCTGACCGACAAGCGGCGCAGTCAGCGCGGCGGCAAAAAGCACAAAAGTGTGCAAAGTGACTATTGGCGCTTTCGCGCCGCCGTCGCCGCCGCCAGCAGCCCTAAAAACCCCGCCGCGCCGCGCCGCCAAACGCTGGCGCAGCAAAGTCCCGCATGCCTCATTCGCCAGCCGCGCGTTACCGCCCAAGCAGCGCCCGCATCACCGCCCACGTCACGTCGCTTTGCGTCACGGCCATGCCCATGACGAAAATGACCAGCGTCGCAATGGCCGTCAGCAGCACTGTGCCGACCAGCGCCCGGCGTGCCCGCTCCCGCTCCCGGCACGCCGCTTCGAACAACGTCGACTGGCCATCGCCTGGGGCTTTGAAATTGGCGTTCACCGCGACTGCGCCCCGCCCGCCGGCAGCTTGCCCATAGCATCCATGCGCGCGCACAGCTGGCGTGACCCCGTGTCCTGCAAACATTGCTCCATGCGCGCACGGCGGCCAGCGCCTTGCCAGGCCAGCAGCGCTGCCATGACCAGCAACGCCGCCATGACCAGCAGCGCCGCCATTGTCCCTTGCAACGTCAATCCCGACACCCGTCCCGCCACCATGCTTTCGGCGGCAAAGTTGCCTCATTTTGTTGTAAAGTAAAGTTCACATGAGGGTGCGAATCTCGTATCGGAATATTGGGCGCCTCGTCCCGGCGTCGAGCGACGTGGACGGCGTGCCCAGGGCCCTGGATCAAGGCACCCCAATGCCTCCAGGGGTGGGGGCGGTCCGGACAAGAGCACCCACTCGGCGCCTGGACCGCTCCCGTCTGGCCCGGCTTGGCGGCACCCCTCCAAGCCCGGCGCAGCGCCAGCACCTGCCCGGCCCAGTCGCGCCCTTCTGGAGTTCACGGCGACGGTTGGTCTAGCGGCGTAACGCGGGGGCGCGTGCGCAGCGCTTAGCCAGGCTCAGCGGCGGCGCATGGTGGCGGCCAAGCCGTAGACACTCAGGCCGGCGAGATAGCCAAACACCAGGATCACGATGGCCGCGTAAAGCAAGCGTTCGTCCATGCTCGGCTCCTCGGTCGCCGGTTCGACACATGACTGGCGTGTAGTAAAGCAAACTTTACGTAAAGTCGAGCACCAGACATCCAGTGCGTTCGCCGCCGCGTTGCAAAGCCACGTCAGCCGCCACCCCAAGTGCCGCGATGTACGGCGTGCTTCGACACGCTGAAGCCCGGCTACCGGGCCCCGAGGTGGATCAACCTTGCTGCCATTGGACCAGTTCGAAACAGCATCACGGCGCGCGGAACCTCGACCCGCAGACGCGGTTCAGGGACAGGTTCGTTCCGCTCGCTTCGCCCCCAACCCTTTCCGAAAAGACCAGTGGTGTACGTCAAACCGGATTACTATCGCCGCAAGGCCGACCATGTGCGTGAATTGGCCCAAAGGGTGACGGACCAGGCGCTGCGCAGGCACTTGAGGGTCGTCGCTTTGCACTATGAAAAGCTTGCCGCTGAGGCGGCCCTGGCGCGTCGGTAATGCTCATGCGCTTCAGCGCATGACGCGCCAGCCGTTAGGCCTGGTGGCTCGACGGCGCGGCACCCGGCGCGGCTTCCCGGTGCGCCTGGATCCAGTGCGCCAGCTTCTCAAATGCAACGCATTCATTGAACGACACGCCGGCCGTCGCGCCCGACGTCCACCGCACCACGCCGGACACGGGCGGCAAGTCGGGGAGCAGCAGCTGGACGTTCGCCGACGGGTCGATGGGACCGTCAATCGCCAGGCTCGCACCGCCTTGCGAAATATCCTGCAGCGTCACGGCAATGGACCGCAGCCGCGTGGAAAGCCGCCCCGGCACTCGACCTTGATCCGCGGCAATGCGCGCCGCTTCGACGGCTCGAGGGTGCGCGTGTTGGAAAGCACGGCGGCGACGTCGATGGGCTCGGGGAAGGCGACTCCCACGTCCCGCTCGCGCTCCCACACCACCGTGCCGGAAAGGCGCTCGCCGGAGCGAAATTCAATGTCCACGGCTTCGCCGATCTTGAGCGGTCGATAGGCCCGCGCCGACAAGCCGCTGGCCGAGATGTTGCGGACAACGCAAATGTCGCTCACGCCGCCAGCATGAAGCAAAGCGACGCGCAGCAGCGCCAGCTGGCGCTCGTGTCGGCGACGCTCGGACGGCGTGCCGACGCGGTGATGGGCAAGTTTGCGTGGGGTCGTCATGACGCGTCCATGCTCCACACAGCCGGCGCTAAACTGTCGCCGGCTCATAAGGTGACTGCAGTTCGACGGCGCCCTGGCGCTCGACGCGGCCGAGGATCACTGGCGAAACGGCCTCGTCGAAGCGAATGCCGCAAAGCTCACCCTCGACCCACATGACTTTGCAGAGGACTTCGAGGGGCCCTGTCTTGAGCAAGGCCGTCGCCCCTTTCGGCGGCAGCCTCAAGCCCTTGAGCTTGGCGCCGGTCTTGGAAATGTCGATGAGCTCGGGAAACTGGTAAGCGCTCATCGTCGTGATCGACGCCGGCATCGAAACGGCGGTGCGCTGGCCTCGCGGAAGCCGGGGCGGGCACGGTTGGTGAAGCTACTCATGACTTGCCGTCGCCTCCGTTTGAGCGGCCCGGAATGACCCAGACCGCCCGAATAGGAAAAGTGTCCGCCGGGAAATGTCGAGTAAACCGGCGGGACGCCATTGACCTATGTCAAGAAAGCTTACCGCTGGCTTTCCTGTTGATCCGGAACGGTTGGAATTGCGACGCTCGAGGGCAGGGGCCAGGGCTGTCTGTACGGGGCGCGCGCGTCCTAGCGCCTCTGTGCCCGGGCCAGCTTGGCGTCAAACGCGAACCGCGCGGACCGCGTGACGGCCGCATAGCTTGGCGCCAATTGGTCGGCCCGCTCGGCCACGTCGACGACGGCGCCAATGATGGCGTCCGCTTCCGCGTCGGACATTGCGAAATGGAAGTTGACCCGGGTCCAGCCAGGCTTTTCCATTTCATTGCCGGTCCGGACCGCATCCCAGATCCCGGCCGACTGCTCCTCGTCGATGTCCAGCAGCCGGTGCGCGTAGGGCCCGGCGCAAGCGCAGCCGCCCCGCGCCTGGACGCCGTGCCCGTCGCTCAGCAGCCGCGTCACCAGTTGCTGGTGAATGAAGCCGCCACGGCCGTCGCGAACGCGGAATGAGAAAATCGGGATCCTGGGCGCGTGCAAATTGCCCAGCAGCTCAATCCGGCCATGCCGCCTCCACGCCCCAAACGCCCGAAAGGCGAGGGCGGCTTCGCGCTCGTGGATCGCCTTCGCCCTGCCATGGGACGCGGAAAAGCCACTCGCTTGCCGCTACTGAAGGCGCCCCCAGGCGCGTCCCTTAGGACTTGGGCGGACGCCCGCGGCGCTTGGCTGGGGCCTTGCCAGTGGCTGGCTTGGGCGCGGCTGGCTTGGGCATGGCCGGCTTGGCGGCAACTGTCTTGGGCGCGGCTGAGAATGGTGTAAAGTCAATTTAACGTTGAGATTTGTTGCGCGACCGTCATGTTCCCCGGCTTTTGCGAATGGGATCGTTCAGCGACGCTCGAGTCATCGCAAGAGCCCGCCCTCCGCGGCGGGGAGCGGTCCGGCCAGAGCACCCAAATTCGAACCGGACCGCTCAGCCCGCCTGGCAACCGTTGTCAACTCGGCTTGTCACGAATAATCGGGCGGGAAAGCCCGGGAGGCGTGCATGGTGAAAGTCGCCAGCTTCAGCAGATACGACATGCGGACGGATCGTATGATTCAGCCAACTTACAAGAAGCGCGTCGAGTTGCTGAGACCGGAAGAAGGGTACGTGCCGATCGAGGGGTCGGAGGAAGAGGTCGCTGTGGACTCCATCGACTCTGAAGGACGGTATTTTCCGGATCGCCCCACGGGGCGCTGAACCTAGTCGAATCCGCCCGGCCGTGCGTCGGTGCGACAAAGGGACATTGGCAGCGAGATCACCAAGTCGAGACGCGTTGGAGCCCGCCCTGAGTTTGCGCATCGAAGCGGGCTCCGCAGCGACAATATGTAAAACCTAGTTTACATTCCCTTACTGCGCGAACTATAGCTAGAGACCGGTGTTGAGTGGGTCTCGAGCCAGGCCGTCCCTTTGGAACTGCCCGGTGGCATTGGCCGCAGCCCGGTTTGGCTAGCATCCGCAAAATGGACTGTAGGGCGAGCTCATCGCGAGGCGATGGCGCGCGTTCAGACCTCACCGTTCCGGATGAGTTGTTAAGAGTAACTTGGTCGGAGGCTGTGCAGATGGAGCGTCCAAGGGGAGCGCCACATGTATCACTCGGATCCGAGCACCTGGTTCACATCAACGGAAAACCGCCGCCGCTTCCCGCGTCTCGATGTCCAGTGCCGCGCTCGTATCCGGATCGGTAAGCGGCAATATGCCGGCTTCCTCGACAATATTTCGGAGGGCGGAGCGAGGCTGCGGACCCTGACGCCCATTCGCCGGCTGGGCAAAGTCATTTTGCGGCTGCCCGACCTGCCGCCGCTGCACTATACCCTCCGATGGACCAATTCATTCCACGCGGGGGTCGCATTTGAGCTGCCGTTGACGGCCGCAGCGCTTGCACGCTGGACAGCCGCCAGGTCGAGTACTCCCGATCTGGATGCGTTGGGCGAAGCCGAGATCGTAGAGCGTTACCCGACCGCATCGGATCACGAGACAGCTGGCTAGTCAGCATCATCGCTGCACGTCCCAGGCACCGGTTGATCGCGCTTAGCACTTGCGCCGGGGTTCATGTCGCGGAGGTTCGCCGGGCTGATCGCGTGGCACGGAGGAAAGGGTGAATGCGTTACACCCTTTTCGTCATTGGGGTACTTCGGGACCTTGACGCCTCCGTGCCGAGCCGAGGGCTCAATGGTCCAGACGTTTGAAGGGCAATATTCCGCACCGATAGATTGACAGGCGAACGAGGGACTTGGCGGCCTGGTGATTTAGGCCGCGGCGCTATCCTGCGAGTCCAGAAAGGCCGCGAAGGCCGTTGCGGTCATTGGCGCGGCGTAGAAATTGCCTTGCACCGCGTCACACCCGGCCTCGAATGCGACGCGCTCCTGAAGCTTAGTTTCAATCCCTTCGGCGATGACGTCGAGCCCGAGCGAATGGGCGAGGCCGACAGCCGCGCGGACAATGGCCACGCTTTCGTTGATCTCGGCATTGAGCGCGAACGTGCGGTCGAGCTTGAGGCGGTCGACTTTGAACCGGCGCAGATAATTCAGGGAGGAATAGCCCGTACCGAAATCATCGAGCGCAACCCTGAAGCCCAGGTTACGCAGGGAGGCGATCTGCTTTTCGCAGTCATCCTCGTCGGTGACCAGCAAACGCTCCGTGATCTCGAGCTCAATCTGCGATGGGCTGACGCCCTCCTCACTGACAATGCGGCCAAGCTCAGCCGCCAGGTCCCGCGAGCCAGTGAATTGCGCCGGCGACATGTTCACCGCGACCGACAGCGATGGCCAGCTGCGCGCAAACCGCGCCGCGTCGCGCAGCACGCGCTCCGCCAGGATATCAATGAACCGGCACTCCTCGGCGATCGCAATCGCTTCGACTGCCGCAATGTCGCCGAACTCGGAATGCGTCCAGCGGAACAGGGCTTCGGCCCCGACCACCTTGCCGTCTGCGGCGAGCTGCGGCTGGAAATGAACATTGAGCCCTTCACCCGTCGCCAGGGCTAGCTTCAGATCTGTCTCGAGACGGTCGCGGCGCTGCAGCAGCGCGTCCATCTCTTGCGAAAAGAAGCGGGAGCAGTTTTTGCCGCCCGCCTTGGCGGCATAAAGCGCCATGTCCGCGGCCCGGACATAGTCCGCCGCGTCACCCAGGTCGTCATTGGCCAGGACGGCGCCAATGGTCACAGGCAAGCGGACGTCCCGGTCACCCACGCGGTAAGCGCGCTGCATGTCCTCGTTGATGCGAGCGCAGAGACGGCGCACGTCCGTTGGGCGATCAACAGTGGACTGGAGGATCAGGAATTCGTCACCACCGAACCGCGCCACCGTGTCTGTGTCGCGCACGAGGCTCGCCAGTCTGGCCGCCGCTTCACGGAGCAATTCGTCACCCGACTGGTGGCCGAGCAAGTCATTGACGCGTTTGAAATCATCGAGATCCAGCATCAGTACGGCAAACTTTTCCCGGCCGCGGTTGAACCGACTGATGGCTTGGTCGACGCGCTGCTGAAGCAGCCGTTTGTTGGCAAGCCCGGTGAGGGGGTCGTGCTGTGCCTGTGACAAGGCATCGAGCCGCCCGCGTTCGAGCTCCCCGATCACCTCCTGGAGCGCGTGGTACAGCGACGACATGACCAGGATAACGACGATGGTCGTCGGCAATGCGATGGGCAAAAGCAGCCACGCCAGCTCGCTCGCGGATGCGTCGGGCCGGCCGGCGATATGCAGAATGAGGTAGTTCGTGACAACGATCAGGACGATCGCTGCCGAAACCATCGGCGACAGGAGTTTCCATCGGTATGCCATCCCGTCGCAAGTGATACGGTACAACGGTTAAGCTTTTTCTGCAGAATCCATCCGTTTCGGAGCAAACGGCTTTCGCATTCGCGCTGGTCGGAGAGCAATGCTAGCGTCGTCTGGGCCAGCCGCCAGGCCGGGTACGCGACACCTCTGGGAGCTTCATCCAGCGGAGCGTGGATCGGCAATCCCGGGCGCTCATGCGCTGACCGGGGTCGAGCGGCGGAAAGCCGTGTCCGTCTCGACCAACACTGTCCAATTTCGCTCAGCTTTCTTGGTTCGTAACTCACGAGGGCCGGGGCACGGCTTGGCGAAGACAGGAGAGCCTGTTTTCATTCACTCGCGCCGCCCGGCCAACGCTTCGCTGAGGTTGCCGCCCTCCCCTCGGCAGTGGCTCAGAACACTCATAACAAGGGCACTGCCCATCTCTCCAGACGCGCGGGAATGCCGTTTCCGGATGTTTGATGTTTGCGGCCGCGGCACGCGCGCTGCTTGTCCGAGCGTGCGTCGGGACGGCGACCTCCCGTCGAAGGGATCATGTCGTTCGTCGTTGCCTCCGACCAAGCGCTGCGGAAACAGCGCTGTCCAGCGTCATCCTTATAGAGCCGCAAATCGCGGCGAGTGGGAGCCGTCATGAATTCCTTCAATGTTTCCGCCGCCACGGTCGCCCTGGCCGTCGCCTTGTCGCCCGTTACGGCCAGCGCGCACTCAGCGGCTTCACAGACCGTCTCGGTCCGGCCGCTGATTGAAAAGGCACCTCTGCAATATGAGCGTTTCACGTTGGTCAACGGCCTTCGCGTGCTGGTTCATACCGACAGGAAGGCGCCCGTCGTTGCGCTCTCCGTTTATTACGATGTCGGGTCGAAGCATGAGCCGAAGGGCAAGACGGGCTTTGCGCATCTGTTCGAGCACTTGATGTTCAACGGTTCCGAAAACGCCGACGGTGACTGGTTCGAGCCGATGGCCCAGATCGGCGCAACGGCGCTGAACGGCTCAACCTGGTTCGACAGGACCAACTATTTCGAGACGGTGCCGGTCGGGCCCTTGAACGGGCGCTCTACCTGGAGTCCGACCGGATGGGCCACCTGCTGGGCGCCGTTACTCCAGACAAGCTCAGCAATCAGATCGGAGTCGTTCAAAACGAGAAAAGGCAGGGTGACAACAAGCCGTTTGGGCTGGTCAGCTACAAGCAGACGGAGCTGCTGTTCGCGCCCGGCCATCCCTACGGGCACTCGACGATCGGCTCGATGGCCGATTTGAGCGCCGCCAGCCTCCAGGACGTGAAGCAATGGTTCAAGGACCATTATGGACCCAATAACGCGGTGCTTGTGCTGGCTGGCGACATTGACGCGGCGACGGCAAGGCCACTCGTTCAGAAATACTTTGGCGATATCGCCCGGGGTCCGGCGACGACGACGATCGCCGCGCCGGTGCCGACGCTTTCGAAGCGCCTGAAGGTTGTCCTCAAGGATCACGTCCCTGTCACGCGGCTGTACCGCACTTGGGTTGTCCCGGGTCTGAACGACAAAGACAGCGTGCCGCTGTCGATGGGGGCGGCAGTGCTCGGCGGGCTTGCAAGCTCGAGGCTTGATAATGCGCTCGTGCGTGACGAGCAGCTCGCGGTGCGGGTCACGGCGTCGCTTGAAAGCTATGCGGAGGTGGGCCAGTTCGAAGTCACGGTGGACGTGAAGCCGGGCGCTGATCCGGATGCCGTCGGCCGTCGTCTCGATGCCATCATCGATGAATACATCTCGCGCGGGCCCACTGCGGCGGAGCTTGAGCGCGTCGTCGTGGGCAATGTCCTCGATACCGTCAACGGACTCCAGACGGTGGGCGGCAAAGCGGCAACACTGGCGGAAGGAGAGCTGTATTCGCGGGACCCGAACCACTTTGCCAGGGACATGCGGGCCATGGCTGCAGCAACGCCCGCCGGGGTCCGGACGGCGCTGGCCAAGTGGCTGAAGCGCCCCGTCCTGGCCCTGAGCGTGGTCCCCGGCGAACGGGAGCCCTATGTCGAAGCGTCAGCTCCTGTCATCCGGAAGGCGGCTGACCCATCAGCCCCGGAAAAAATCGTCAAGCGCGGGGCGTTGCCTCCGGTGACCGGGCTGAGCGAACTGGCGTTTCCGTCAGTATCGCGCATCACCTTATCGAACGGCATCGGCGTCTTTTACGCACGCCGCACCAATGTGCCGCTGACGCAAATGGCGCTCAGCATCGATGCCGGCTTTGCAGCAGATCCGAAAGCCAAGCTCGGGCTGGCGGCCCTGACGACCGCGATGTTGAAGGAGGGACGACCAGCCTGTCGTCGAGGGACATTGCGCAGCGGCAGGAGCAGCTCGGAGCGTCGATCGGGATTGGGTCGAATGCTGACAGGACCACGGCCAGCCTGGGCACGCTGTCGTCGAGCATCGTCCCGGCGCTGGCTCTGTTCGCCGATGTCATCGAGCGGCCCGCGTTTGCGCCACGTGAATTCGAGCGCATGCGCGCCCAGCAACTTGCCCGCATCGCAAGCGAGGGGAGTGATCCCGGGCAATGGCCGCTCGGGTGCTTGCGCCGGCGCTTTACGGCCAAGGATCTCTTTACGGTTTTCCAGCCACGGGATCCGGGACGGCGGAGACGGTCAAGTCGCTGACCAGGGACGACCTGGTCCAGTTCCATTCGCAGTGGCTGCGGCCCGACAAGGCGAAATTGTTCATCGTCAGCGACATGCCGCTAAGCACGCTTACCCCGCTGCTCGAGCAAACGCTGGGCACGTGGCAACCAGTGGGAATGAGCGGGATCAAGCCGCCCGTCTCGGCCGTGACGGCAACGTCGCGCATCCTCCTCGTCGATCGCAAGGGTCTCCCCAGTCCCAGATCATTGGCGCCCAGCTGCTCGCCGTCGATCCCAAGGCGGAGATCCTGTCACTCGACGTGGCCAGTGACGTCGTCGGCGGTTCCTTCCTGTCGAGGATCAACATGGACCTCCGCGAAACCAGGGGCTGGTCGTACGGAGTCCGCGCCGGCATCGGCCGCCGGGAACATGCCGTCGTCTACCAGGTCAGCGCACCGGTCCAGGCCGACCGGACCGGAGAGTCGCTGGCGGCGCTGCTGTCCGACTACCGCGACTTCCTCGGCGCCAAGGGGGCGACGGCGGCAGAGCTGGAGCGGACGGTCAACGACAATGTGAAGTCATTGCCCGGGTCGTTCGAGACGACGGCGTCGGTGCTGGGGCGCTGCAGTCAAATGACTTTTACGCGCGCCCCGATGACTATTACGAGCAATTGCCGGCGAAGTACCATGCGCTGACAGCAGCGGCGGTGAACCAGGCCGCGCGCCAAGCGATCAACCCGGAAAAATTCCTGTGGGTGGTCGTCGGGGACGCTGCAAAGCTGAAGCCACAGCTCGACCTCATCGGGCTTCCCGTCGAGCTGGTGCCCGCAGGCTGAGGAGCGTCAGGACAGGCTCTTCACTGGCGCGGCAATGTCGGGCCAGACGCAGAAGGTGGAGGGGTTGATGCCGTGCTTCTCAAGCACCTCGATGATTGCGGCTTGCAGCGCATTACGAAGTGTTCTGTCGCGGGGTGACACGTCGTTGCCCGTGGCAATCAGGAACGCGTAGAGAAACCCGGCTGCATCGTAAGCCAGGAAGACGAGCAGCGCTTCATGGCTTTCTTCCGCCAACATGTCCCGCTTCAGCCTGTCGATGGCCGCGCCATGGCGCGCAATCATCGAATAAACCAGCAGTCCGCTCGGCACCGTTCGACTCCCTTCCAGCTCAATTTGCTCCTGGACGCTCCTGTCCCGGTTGGGGCGCTGTTCCCGAAACGCGCTCGTGACCGGCCCTTAGAGACGGTCCGCCAGCCGGCTTGCGTCATTCGCGATGGCGACAAGGGCAGCACGCCAGGGCTCATCAACCGCGCCGAGGTCGCGGATGAGCTTCAGCTTGATCGCCAGCTCGACGATTGACGGCGAGGGGGCGGCCAGGAGCCGGTGGAGCCAGCCGTGCAGGCGCGCGCCCAGCTCATCTCCGCGATCCTCGATGGCGGCAATGCAGTGCTTGTCGAAAAGCATGCGCCGCACCCTTTCGGTCGCGACTGCCCGAGGCCATTCGACATGGTCGCAAGCTCCCGGTCCATCGTGGCGAGCGCCGGGCGGTAATGATCTTTGTCGTGCTGGCGCAGCAACGCGCAGGCGGCGCGATAGTCATGCCAGCAGCTGTCCCATTCGGACCGGTCGAATTCGGGCTCAACCAGGGCTGCCGAGGAGCGTAACACCTTGGCGAGCAGACGCCTTGGCCGTAAATGCCATGTAGCCATTTTCGTCTCCACGAAGACGGTGATGGTCAGGGCCAGGCAGGAGTGTCCGCTCCTGTTTGGTCCGCCCCATTTTAGGGAAGGCGGCAGCAACGCTGCAGCCATCATACTATAGCAAAATGCGCTTGCCGGGTCAAAGAAACGGCTAAAATCCGCGACTTTTTGACGTGACAGAGCGGGCAGCATTTGCAGTGGTTGTGGGCATTCGTGCAGCCAGAAAAAGTCAGCAGTGCGCAAAGTCACCGTTAGCGTGACGCCGGCAGTGATCAGCCCTCAGCGGCGCCGTGCAGCAGCGCTCCGGTCCCGCCCGAACCGTGCTTCGAAATCCGCCCGGCACATCGCGGTGAGCTCATTCAGTCCGGCGCGGCGGCGTCCGGCGCATCCAGGCTGGCAAGCGCGCTCGACAGCTCCGCCATCATGTTCAACGCCGCGAAATAGTGACTTTGCTCGTCGCTCCGTGAGCGCGCACTCATACTCATCGCGGCAGCATACGCGCTCGCCGTCGCGCGCGCATGTCCTTTTTGGACACGCAGTCGCTGGCATGGCGCACCCTCAGCTCGTCAATATGCTGACCGCCGTGCGTTCGACGCGTACCGCGCTCAGCTCGCCCGTCAGGTAGCAGCCGGTGTCCACCGCCACCCGGTTCGTCCTGACCTGCACCCTCGGCACGATGGTGTGGCCGTGAATGACCGTCACGCCGTGATCGCTTGCATCGCCGAGGAATTCCTTGCGGATCCAGTGCAAGTCCGCCGGCACCTGCTGGTCGAGGGGATGCCTGGCCGGATGCCGGCATGAACAAACAGGCAGTCACCAATCCGCACCTGGTCCTTGAACTTGCGAATGAAGTTGCGGTGGGACGCGGGGACGGCCGCCTTGATCGCCGCGCCGACATCGAACCCCTCGGCGAGGATATCGTGGCTGTCCAGCCCGTAGCTTTGCAGCGTTTCGACACCGCCGTAGCGCAGCCATGGTTCGTACGCGCGGATATCGCCGCCAGGCAGTTCAGCATCGACTCTTCGTGATTGCCCATTACGAAATGGACCCGGTCCACCGGCGCCGGGGCATGGCGGAGCCGCTCGATCACTCCGGCAGACTGCGGCCCGCGGTCGATCAAGTCGCCGAGAAGGACCAGGTGCGACTGGAAGTCGTGAGTCCGCAAGTCGCGCTCAATTTTCTCCAGCAGCCGCTCCAGCGGCTCCAGGCAGCCATGCACGTCGCCAATCGCGTAGACGCACACCCCGCGGGCACGCCGTAGCGCAGCTCGGGCCGCGACCGTCGCAGTCTGGGAAAGATGGGCATGAACAACGCGGACTCGGTGATGGAGGACCGCCACAGCCCATAGCCGTCAAATCATGCTTTAGGCTTAACGGCAGCGCGTTTTGCAAGCGCGGGCAAAACGAACGGGTTCAAGGCCGAAGTACAGTTTGCCGTCGCCGCTTTACAAGGGCCGGCAGGTCCCGCGTTTCTGCGCCGGTTGCCCGCTGCCGTCGAGGGGTTCGAAGTACCAGCCAAAGTCGCCGTTCACCCGGTCGCCCTCGATGATGACATAGCGCGGCTGTCCCTGGTCGTTGTCCAGCCGCCACGCCAGGAAGCGGCCGTCGGGTGCGACGCTGTATGTCGCAATGCCCTCGCGGCTAGCCACTGACGCGCGTGACGACTCTGCATCGAACGTCACGGTGAAGCGCACGTCGCCGCCCGCACACGTCAGGCTTTGCACCTCCTCCAGACCCGCTGCAGCTGGCGCGGAGACGATCAGCAGGACGGACGCGACTATTCGAAACATCACTGGTTCCACGGGCAGCGGGCGACGACGAAGGCTCCGGCGGGCGCTCACCCTGTGACGCCATCCGGCTAACCATATCAACGGTCGATACACCAATTGCCGTACATTGGGCGATCCCGCTGTCCCAATGCAAGGACGCTGCTCGGTCCTCGCGATCAAAAGCGCCCTCGCGCCTGCCGCCTATTCTCAACCTCCGAGGCCGGCGTCAGAGGGACTTGCGAAGCAGTCGCCTCCGCAAGTCCTCCATCCCAATCGCGGACACCGTCTGCTCGGGATCGTCCGACAGGATGATGGCGCCGAGGTGCCCGAGGATCTGGGTCGCCCGGTCGAGACGCTGAAGTGGCAGGCCGTGCCGGGCCACGACATAGGGGTCGCCGATGAGCTCATCACCCAGTGCGTCAAGCAGGCGCGCGACATGGTCCAGCTCCTCGACGATTCGGGGCGCAAGGCGCCCAAGCGGATCGTGATCCCCGCCGCGGACGGGACGAGGTACGGCCTTCGGTTCGTTAGCGGCCGGCTCGGCTTCGGCGTTCGGGAGCCAGGCGGCAAGCTCGATGGGCTTCAAAAATTGGACGCCACACTCGGTGGAATTACGCCACATGACCGAGCCGGCGGCGCAAAGCTCTCCCCGGACCAACTCGATCTCCGTCGCAATCCTGGGAGGCACGTCGCATTCTATCAGGGCGCCGGTGACCGACATGTTCCTGATCGTGACATTCCGGACGGGGCGCCAGGCGCGCGCAGCTTCGCCGCCAGCAGACTTCTGGCCCGTCGGCTCGAGCGTAGGTCGTCAACCATCGGCGTCCCAATGCAACGCGTATGAGTCAGGAGTATAAGGCTTTTTCCGGCTCCGTCAGCAATGGGCGAGGCCGATGGTTGGCGAGCCAGGGCGAAACTCGATTATGCTCCGTTTCGGATCGACCCCTCGGATAGCGTTAACCAACATTTCCGTAATCCGGCGCGGATGAAATGGTCCCTGACTTGCTCCCGCGAGCTTCTGCCGGCACTGGCTCGCGCCGTTGTCCTTCCCGCAGCGCTGACGCTTGCCTTGTTGGCCGCGATGGTTGGAACGATCCTCCACTTTTCAACCTCGGAATCGGACCGGATCGCGCTCGAGCGGCAGGACCGGCTTGTTCGCATTGCCGTCCGGGAAACCATGGACGACGTGGCCGTCGACCAGGAAGCCTCGACGTTCTGGGACGACGCCGTCGTGCAGGTGCGAAAGACACCTCTCGACCCTCTGTGGCTGGATAATAACCTCGGGATCTGGTTCCACACGTACTACAGGCACGACGAAACCTATTTGCTCAATGCCCAAGACAAGGCCGTTTACGCCATGCAGGCGGGACGGCGCGCGAGACCGGCGTCTTTCGCCAGGGTTGCCGGCCCCGTACTCAAGCTCGCCGATGGTCTCCGCCGGAAATTGACGACGGGCTACCTCGCGCCCGAAGGGAGCCGCGGAAAAACAATCGGAGCGACCGACTTCGCGCTGGTCGCCGGCCATCCCGCCATCATCAGCGTCAAGCCAATCGTGTCGGAGACGGGCAATGTTCCCCAGCGCCCCGGCTCGGAATTTCTGCACGTGTCGGTGCGCTACCTCGACGGCAGTTTTCTCAGCGAGCTGACCGAGCTTTACGGCATTGATGCGCCGCGGTTCACGTCGGAGCGCGCCGAGACCGCCTCGTTGCCGATCGCCGGGCGAGGCGGCGCGGTCATCGGTTACCTCGACTGGGCGCCGTTCGAACCGGGCGAAGAGGTCGAGGACAAGATGAGTCCCGTGCTCATCGTCGCCCTGGGACTCATTGGCGTCCTGATCGGCCTGCTCCTGCTCAGGCTGTTTCGAAGCCGCCTCGAGCTCGAAGCAAGCCGCGCGCAAGCTCAGCACCTCGCCTTCCATGACAGTCTCACCGGACTTCCGAACCGGGCCCTGTTTGAAGATCGGCTCGACCATGCGCTCGCCAAGCGGGACTGCAAGCTGGCCGTAATGCTGCTCGATCTTGACCGCTTCAAGAACGTCAATGACACCCTGGGTCACCAGGCAGGCGACGCCCTCATTCGCGAGCTTGGCGTTCGTCTCGCCGGCTTGACCCGCGAAGCCGACACAGTGAGCCGCCTCGGCGGGGATGAATTCGCGATCCTCATCGAGAATTGCCGGCCCGCAGACCTTCATAGGCTGGCGCGGCGGATCCTCACCGAGATCAATCAGCCGTTCACGCTCATCGGCAACACGGTGCACGTTGGCGTCAGTATCGGGATCGTCATCAGCTCCGTTGAGAAGAATGACCGTCTCGAGCTCGTCCGCAAAGCCGACATTGCACTTTACAATGCGAAGGACGCAGGCCGGAATACCTACTGCCTGTTCGAGCCGCACATGGATGATCATGTCCGTCTGCGCGGGCGCATCGAAGAGGATCTGCGGGCGGCGCTTGCGAGCGGACATGGGCTTTGCCTGCATTACCAGCCGCAGGTCGCGAGTGACGGGAAAGTCATCGGCTTGGAAGCGCTGGTCCGATGGGACCATCCGCAACGGGGCATGATCGCGCCCGAACAATTCGTCCCGGTCGCTGAGGAGACGGGCCTGATCCTCCCCTTGGGTGAGTGGGTTTTCCGCCAGGCGTGCGTCCAGTCACTGCGCTGGCCTGGCCTGTTCATCGCCATCAACCTGTCGCCGCTCCAGATCCGCTCGAACGGCTTTTACGACACGCTTGCGGGCATCATTCGATCAACGGGAGCAGATCCCAGGGTCCTCCAGCTCGAAGTCACCGAGCGCGTCCTTCTCGACGATGACGACAAAGTGCGGGAGACGTTGGCGAAACTCCGCAAAGCCGGGTTCACCATCGTCCTCGATGACTTCGGGACCGGCTATTCATCCCTGAGCTACTTGCGCAAGTTCGAGGTCGACAAGATCAAGATCGACCGCAGCTTCATTCAGCACCTGGGCGAAACCGCGGACTCGGCAAACATCATTTCGGCAGTCCTGGCCCTGGGTCACGTGATGGGTCTCGAAGTCGCTGCCGAGGGCGTCGAAACGGCCGAGCAGCAAGCCTTTCTCAAGGTGGCTGGCTGCAAGGAAATGCAGGGCTATTATTTCTCGCGGGCGCTTCCCGCCATCGAGCTTGGCGAGTTTCTTCCGGCCAACTCACCTAAACCCATTTCCAGCGCGGCTTGAGCCATGCGCCGCGGCATCATTGCCATCGCCTTCGGCCTGGCCGCGGTGGGCAACGGGCAACGCGCAGAGGCGGCGGACTGGTCGGCGGAGGCCGGTATCGTCAGCGACTATCGCTACCGTGGTGTGTCCTTGTCGGGTGGCAAGCCGGCGTTCCAGGCCTCGCTGAGCGCGCAGCTTGAGAGCGGTGCCTATGGTGAACTTTGGACATCGACGATCAAAGGCGCCGGCAAGCTCGAGTTGGATGCTACCGTGGGCTATGCTGTCCAGCTTTCCGACAAAGTCGGCCTCGACTTGTCGAGCACGTTTTATTGTTATCCCGGCGACAGCAGCACCAACGCGTTTGAGGCAACGGCGTCCGTCGAAGCGAACGTCGGACCGCTGACGGGAAAAGCCGGGGCGAGCTTTGCGCCGTCGCAACGGGGCACCGAGGACGACCTTGGACGGCGAACCAGCAATCTCTACCTTTTCACGGCAGCCCAATATACCGTCCCCAAGTCACCTATCTTCCTCAACGTCGAGCTCGGGCGCGAACGCGGCGCCTGGGATACGCTTGATGGTCGATCGAAGTGGAGCTGGACAATGGGCCTTGGCGCCGAGTTGCCGAATGCGCGCATCGGCCTTGACTATGTCGGCACCAACGCGGGCTCGAATGGCTTGATCGCATCGCTCTTCATGCAATTTTGAAAATCCTCGGCGTTCGCTCAAGGCCAGCCTACGCTCTCGCCTAAGACTCTGGATAGGCAACCGAATCCTCTCCGTTTCGGAGCTTTGGTTAAGGCGCTCGATGAGGTGCGGGTGGTAAATCCAGCTCCCTGGAAGCCGACCGATGTTGGGCCGGCCGTTGCGTGGAAGCCGGCGTTGAAACCTCGCGAGAACAGAGAGAAAGTAATGATCAGGGCGCGCATGCGGAGCTCTTCCGCTTGGCATGACGTCTGCATCCTCAACGTGTCGCTTCATGGCCTCGGGGTTCAGAGCGCCGAGCCACCTGCCCGCGGGACTTATGTCGAAATCCGGCGCGGCCGCCAGACGATCGTGGCACGCGTCGCCTGGAACAAGGGCCATCGCGCCGGGCTCCGCTCGCAGGACCCTATATTCCTCACTGCCCTGCTCAACGACACTTCAGGCGAGGCCCCGGCGGCGGGTAAGGTGCAGGGCCTGTCGAACGCCGCCACGCGCCACGACCGTCCGATACTCATGCCGCGAGCCGCCTTGCCGGCCGGGCAATCGAATTTGCAGGAATTGCGACCGTAGCGGCGGCAATCGCCCTGGCGGCGTTCGGCGCCGTGGCCCAGGCTTTCAATGCGCCCATGGCGGCGGTCCGCGAAGCGCTCGGGAATCAAACGCGCAACCAACTCGGGGTTAGCGAATTCTAGGAGTGCAGGGAGTTGCGACGCCCGTCGCTTGAAACTACCGTCGCATCGCTCGGTTTATCATGGTGCGCCCGTCATGCCGTGTGGCAGGCGAGTGGACGGAGGAGCGACCGACGTCATGAACAGGGAACGGCCGCGCCCAACCAGCGATGAGCACCGGCTCATCTCGCTGGATTCCCGTGACATCGACGATCTTCGGCGTCTCCTCGCCAAGCTCCACCCCTCCGGCCGCGGGGACGACGTTTCGGATGCTGGAGACCACGGCCCCGAGCGGAATGACCTGGTCGACAAGGCGCGGGTTGAACTCGATAACCGGCGAAAACGCGTTGCGATCTTTGGTAGCCAGATGTTCGCCGAACCCGCGTGGGAAATGCTGCTTCTATTGTTTCTGAGTGAGGGACGGCAGCGGATCACCCAGTCGAGGCTTGGCGAGCTTTCAGGGGCTTCGCGGTCGACTGGCCTCAGGTGGATCGACTATTTGTCAGATCACGGGCTCGCGGAGCGGCGCGAGCATCCTACCGACAAGCGGCAGAATTTCGTCAGCCTCACCGAGAAGGGCCGAGCGCTCCTGTCCGTGTATCTTTCTGAGACAAAGTAAGGTTTACACAATTGTAGCCTTTTTTGGGCTAAGGCATTATCGGGCGGTTCGATCGGCGCGCACTTTGGGCCTCAGCGCGCTCGTCTGCTCGGGGTTACGTGTATGCCTGCAGTCAGTCAGGAAGCCGACGATCCGTCGGAGGACTGGACGATGCAACGCGCGCTTGCGCTGCTTGAACAAGCACTCGTCATCATCGATCGTTGGGACGCCAGCCCCGCCGTCGGGGCCCGCCTCCAGCAAGTGATCGAAGACGTGCAGGAGCTGAGCGCTCAAGTCGACGGCTAGGATTTCGGTGACGAGCCGGATCCGTTCAAATTGGATCAAAACTCTCCCCAAAATGGGCCGATCGTTAAGCGAGGGCCTACCCAACGTGGTTAATCAACACCCCGGTCTTAAACGGTCGAGGGAGTTCAATCATGACCGCGGTTGCAGCACGGAAGGAGTTCAATCCCGCCACCCTGTTTCCCACGGCGGCGCCGGACGTCCTGAAGGAACATTACGTGTCGACTCCACCGGGAAGTCGGCCCACCCGCGCAAGCAAGGTCCGGCAGATTCTCCAGGCCCGCCTCCGCCGCGACCAGCACTTCAGCAGCAAGCTTTTCTCCGACCCGGCCTGGGACATGCTGCTTGAGCTTTACGCCGCCGATAGTGGGGACCGGCGCCTCTCCATTTCTCGACTGTCCGAACGGACTCAGACGGCACTGACTACGACCCTGCGGTGGATCCAGGCGCTAGAGAGTGAAGGCCTGGTCGAACGCGCACGTCACCCGCTCGATGGACGCCAGGTCTTCATCGTGCTGACCCATTCTGGCCGGCAAGCAATTGATGGCTATTTCGACGATATTGACCGCCTATCCGTCATTTGATTCATATATGTCATTGATCCGCCGAGCTCTGCGGCCCTAAGTCAGTCCTACAGCGATGCCGAATCGCGGGTGCCAGCTCGGGGCACCCGTTTTTCTTCCGCGGGTCCCCGATCGCGCTCCAGTCTGCGGCTCCTGAACTCGTCACGGCATTGTTCGAATTGCTTCCGATCCGGATCAATGGACAGGGTTTGGGAAAGCCGCCTGACCCGATAGCAATGCGGTGTTTCTGCTGCTCCTTCTTGCTGAAAGCGCCGCACCGCCGCCACGCGTGGCGCCGCAGGCCAAGGCGGTCGTCCGGATAGAGCGAAGTGTCCAAGTGCGCCGTGAAAATTGGACCGCGCCAAGCGATCTGCAGCGGCGCGAAGTGGTGAGGAAGGACGACACCGGACGCCCGGTTCTCCTGCGCCTCGTCGAGCATCAATAGCCGCGCGGCCGACCAAGTCCGCCTTGGCCGGCCGACCGGCTGGGCTTAATTGAGGGACTTGGTCAAACCGATCCGGGCCATGACATAATCATAATTGCCCGATCCACTGATCGAATTGTTTGAATATTGCGCCTGGGCAAAAGCCCTGAAAGCGTGCCGTCCACGCGGGCTTTCCACGCGGACTTCGGCCAGGCGGGCCGAGGCCCAGCCCCCGCCGGTTGCGCGCTGAGCGCCATATCCGACGGCGCCCAGGAGCATCCAGCCGGACGTGGTGAACCGGCGCATCTGCACCACGGGCAACAGCTGGAAGAAGTTCTTGGGAGAGTAATAGTCATACTCGCCAGGCGCCGTGGAATGAAAAAAACGGGTCCGCAGCTGGGCACTGAGCCCAATGTCCGCCTTGATGACGTGGACATAACTCGCCCGTGCGTGAAGCCTTTCGTTCCGCCCCGTGAACGCCTGAACCGCGCCGGTGAACGTCAGCGTGTCCTTGGCCACGGGCACGTCGAAGCTGGCGCCCAAGAACGTGTAATACAGGCCCTCGTCGACGCCGCGGGGTGTTTCAATGATCTCGCGTTCGAGGAACACTTCCTTCGACCAATCCTTGGACCGCAGGTTGGCGGAGCCGAGCCAGGTCTTGCCATCTGTTCCGAGACGCGCCTTCCACAGCCAGTCCTTGCCCGCCTTTCCGGCAAGATCCGCATAGACGCGCTGGTCCTTGCGGGTTTTCTGCCCAAGCGGCGAAAACCAGGCTTGCTCGATGGCGACGCCGAAATAGCGATCCGGACCGGCGTCGAGGATTGCGCCACGCCCAAGGAGCTTGACCACGTCCGTATGGTCGGAGTCGGTGCTTGCAAACAGCTCCACGCCAACGGCGGGCCCGGTGGCCTGGTCGCTTGCCTGGGCGGCCGCGGGCGAGGGGAGGGAGGCCAAGCCAGCCACGAGGAGAAGAGAGTGGAAGCGGGTCATCATTTGGTTCCCCAGGTTTTGCGGCGGCCCGTCAGTTCGGACACGTATCCCCACAGGCAGACGGGCTGCATGACGATGGCGTAGACAAGGACGTAGAAGAGGAGGCCGGCCACGTTGCGGCGTACTTTCAGGCCCTTGGATGCGAACATCCGGCGCTGGATCCTGAAAATGACCCCGTTCCACACCACCGCGAGCGGGAGCAGCAGCAGCGTGAGGGGGCCGGCGATCCAGTAATAGCCGAGCGCAGCGGCAAGAAGACCCGGAATGAAAATGAACGTGAACGTCAGGTCGAGCGGCAGGAACAGCATGTTCCACCACACGAAGAGCGTCGATAGCCGGGGTTTGAACAGCAAGCTCTTGTGCCGTTGCAGGGCCTCGATCAGGCCACGCGACCAGCGCTTTCGCTGCTGATAGAATTGGCGGAACGAAGCGGGGGCGTCGGTGAAGACGATGGCGTCCTCGGCGTAGCCGATGCGATACCCCTTCGCGAGCATCGCCCAAGTCATGACGATGTCCTCGCCGACCGATTCAGGCCAGCCACCGACCGCTTCAAGCGCCGACTTGCGGTACAGGGAAAAAGCACCCTGCGCGACAAGCGTGCCGTGATACATGCTCTGCATGCGCTTCACTGCAGAGATGCCGTGGAAGTAGTCCCATTCCTGCGCGGCGGTGACCAGGCTGGCGCGGCTGTTTCGCACCAGGACCGCGCCGGCGACAGCCATCGTCCCGGGCGGGTCCGACAAGTACCGCTCCACGATCTCCTTCAAGCTGTCGGAGCGGAGGCGGCTATCGCCATCAATAGTGCAGACAAGGTCGTGGCGAGCGGCGGCAAGGCCGTCATTGAGGACAGCCGCCTTGCCCCGGTTCTGTTCAAAGTCGAGGAGGCGAACGTCAATATTCTCGGGAAGCTGGAGCGACTTGCGGGCAGAATGAAAGGTTTCGACGGTGCGGTCTTTGGAGCCGTCGTTGAGGACGAGTGCTTCGACCTCGCCGACATAATTGAGGTTGGCAATGCTTTCGAGCGTGGCTGCAAGCCCGGCTTCCTCGTTGTAGGCGGCGATGAGGATGGTCACGCCGGGATAGGAGAGGGGCGTTCGTCGCGGCGGCCTGCGGTCGAGAAGAAGGGACGTCGCCAGGAATGCGTTCATGAACCCCGGTACGAACGCGACGAATGTGAGCGTCCAGAGCGCGAGGAACGGGTTCGTGAGCTCGGCGAGATCGCGCATCCAGGCCGACGCCACGCTGACGCTGAACGCCGTCCACGCGATGGCGATCGTCAGGGCGACGCCGAATTTGATCCGCACTGACAGATAGCGTCGCCGGTACGGGACCGCAGTCTTCAGGAGGTCGGTTGATACTGGCGCGTTCATCGAAACCTTCAGCAATTCCTCAAGGCTCGCGAACACGAAGCGCCTCGATGGGCTTCGCGCGGCGGCGCCATCATTCACGGTCAACCGGGGCCGCGTCGCGCAACCGGTTGAAAAACCCTCAACAGGTTGAACTATCCGGAGAAGTGCCCGTCATCCGGACTAGGATCAGATGGTGAAGATTGCGTTTACTACGCTTCCGAACCGGAAGGATTCTCGGCCACTGCGCAGGGCCCCCGAAGCGTCAGTGGAGGTTGGGTGAAGCCATCGAGGAGGGGACCTCGGGGGTCAGGGCCGAATGCGGCCACCGGTATCAATTGCGTCAAGCAGGTCCTTGAAAGCACCCGAGCGGGCAGGGGAAAGGCCTCACGCACGGCACCGGACAGGCATTCTCGATTGGTCAAATCGGCGCTCGGGACGTCGGCAAGATCACCCGGATCGAAGCGCTTCGGCGGTCGCAAACCTTGGTCGCCCATCAGTGTTGAAGCTTCCCGATCGCCGCAAGCTCCTGGGCAAGGATTTCAAGACGGAGGATCTCCTCGGCGAGTGCCGGGGACTGGTCGGACTGATCCGCGAGGCGCCTGGTGATCTGCAGCAGGGTCGCACTCAGGCCGGACAATTGTTGCCCGCACAGTGCCGCGGCAGAGCCCGCCTCCAGTGCCGTCCGTTGCGGTACTGGGCAATGGTGGCATCGATGCGCTGCTGGTCGAACGGGCCGGCCAGGTCCATCCAGTCGGCAACGTCGATGGCCTCCGCAAATTGCACGCCGCATTGACGATCCGTTGCCCAGGCGATCTCACCGGACACGGATCGGCTGCCGCGGCGAAGGAGGACGGCGTGGCCCGCCGCAGGAAAATGGCTTCCCTCCAGCAGCGCCCGCTGGGCGAGAGATTCCGAACGCGAACCGGGCAATTCTCAGTCGCGGTCCGCAGCACGGCCATGAGAAAAACGTGAGATCGCAGTTCAGATCTTGGATCGCTGATGGCGGTATTGGACAGCACTGGAGCCCCTTGGTGACGACACGGCCCCAATCTGCGGTCTCAATCTTGGAGAGATGGTGAATCAAAGCTCCGAAACGGATCGATATCAAATGCGGGAGTTTTCGGTATGGCCAGCACCCCTTTTTGAAAGGCGGCAACGCCTTCGAAATTTCTTCAGGCCCGCGATCATTGCGAATCTCAATGATCCCCTCGCTGGGTGATGCGTCAGTCTGGGCAAGTCCGGAAGCGCTTCGTCTCGCCTCGTGGGCGGGGAGGTATGTGCGAATTCCATCCACTATGGAGCAATGGTTAGGCTCCGAGCAATCGGCCTTCGCCAGGGTCCTGATCCTCGCGATCAAAAGGACCGCATGCCGACATGTCTCGATCACGTTTGCAATTGTGGACAAAAGCGCTCCTCGTCGTGCTGGCGCTGCCCGCCGGCGCGTCCGCGACAGCCGGACCACAACCCTCCACCATTGGTCCGACTTCGCGCTCGAGCATTCGCCTCAGCGTCAGTGTCCGGCCGCGGACGGGCGTGTCTCTCGCACGCGGATCGGCAGGGCAGGGCGTCCGCTCCTCGGACCACGGTATCTGCATTTGGTCGACCATGGCCTCTCGGACATTTTCGATTGCGCTGCTTCCACCAGGCGAACTTCCTGGGCCGGCTACCACGCTGGAACACGCCGGTTCACCGATGGCGTTGAAGCCGGGCCAGGCTGTCGACGTTCAAGCCCTGGGCTCGGCCGCTGACTGTGAACGCGAACAGGCCCGGATTGTGCTCCCAGCAGGGCCTGAGATCGAGTGGCCCTCAGCGTCGCTCCTGATTGTTTCACCCCAATAGAACATGACGGCTTTCGAGCTCGAGCAATTTTCCCGATTGCCGTCCCGCTTTGTAAACATAACTTCACGAGGGTGGGGAGCGTTTACGCTGGCGGCGGGGCAGGCAAATTGACGGTCTGTTAACTTTGTTGGTTGTATCCCGTGCCGATTAATCGATCCGTTTCGGATGAATTTTGCTCGGTGGGGTCAGTTCATGGTCAGAAAGTATATTCCGTCGGTCATGGCCGCGCTCGCGGTGCTTGCATCAGCAGGCACGGCTCAGGCGGCGACACAAGGTAGTCTCGGCGCAACCTCGACGGGCTCCGTCTCGATTTCGGCCTCGGTCCCGAACCGCGTCCGTATCAGCGGCTTGAGCGACGTCGCGTTCACCAACGCCGATCCAAGCTTGAACGCGTCCAACGCCCAGAACGTCTGCGTCTGGAGCAACACGAGCACCAAGGGCTACCGCGTGACGGCGACCGGAAGCGGCGCGGCCAATGCGTTCACCCTGGCCAATGCGAGCCTGACAGTTCCCTATACGGTCGAGTGGAGCGCGTCGTCCGGGCAGACCAGCGGCACGGCCCTCGCGGTCGGAACGCCGCTCACGGGTCAGACTTCGCTCGCAACGAATTCAAACTGCGCGTCGGGCCCGTCCTCGAGCGCGAGCCTCATCGTCAAGATCGCTGCAACCGATCTCCAGACGATGACTGCTGCGACGAACTACACGGGCACGCTCACCCTCCTGGTCGCGCCCGAATAAGGCCCGCAAATCGTGGCGCCGTCGCCTCCTGCCGTCGTTCCCATGACGACGCCAAGCGGCGCGGCGCCCGTTCGCGCCATGCGGCTTCTCCTCGTGCTCGCCGTCGGCCTGCTTGCCGCTGCCGTTGCGCCAAGTCCCGCCGCCGCCCAGCGTGTCCGGATCACCAAGCTGAGTGATGTCGCGTTCGGGTCCCTGACGAACCTCGGCGTTGACGCCGTTCGCAATCAAAGCGTCTGCGTCTTCTCGCAGGCGGCGACCAGGGTTATCATGTTACGGCCACGGGGTCGGCGCCAGGCGGCAGCTTTGCGCTGCTGTCCGGCGGTAACCAGCTTGCCTATGACGTCCAGTGGAGTCCTTCGGCTGGCCAGTCCTCTGGCACCCAGCTCAGCCCGAACGTCACCCTGACCGGGCTCACCAGCACCGCGACGCAGCAATCCTGCAACAGCGGCCCGGCGACGTCGGCGTCGCTCATCGTTGTCCTGCGCTCGACGACGTTGTCGAATGCCCGGGCGGGGTCCTACGCCGGCACGCTCACTTTGGTCATCGGACCCGAATAAGCCCAAATGCGGAAGCGCTGCAAAATTCGCGCCGCCATGTTGCTGGGCTGTAGTGGCGTCATGACGGCAACTTTGCCGATGGCCGCGCTTGCCAATTCAAGCGTCATCAAGGCCGTCGGCCCGCCCGCCGGCTTCGGTGAGCTCGAGCAGCCCCGCGAAGTTGTCGCGGATCTCTACTTCGGCAACCGCAAAGTCGGCGAAGCCTGGCTGATTGCGCAGCCGGGTTCGGTGACGTTCAAGGATCCAGCGCAGCTGTTCAAGGTCCTGCCCGAGTTACGTGCGTCGCCCGAGGTCATGGCTCGACTATCGGGCAAGCTGCCCGATCACGTCGCCCAAGTCTGTCCGGTTCCGGGCTCGACAAGCTGCAAGCCGCTCGAGACCCAAGACATCGACGTCATTTACGACGCGGACCGGTTCAGGCTCGACCTCTTCGTCAACCCGCGCTTCCTGAACGTCGTGGGTCAAGCGATGCGTATTTGCAGCCGCCCACCACGCCCTTGTCTTTAACCAGCTCGATCGGCGGGGCGATTGCCGGCTCGACGCAAGGCGAGACGGTCTACAACTTCCAGAACCGAACGATCCTGGGTTTTCGCAACGGCAGGATCAGGAGCGACAGCGCTTACGCCTCGGACCTGGGGTTCATCGTCGACGACCTCGTCGCCGAGGTCGACACCCGCCAGCACCGCTACGCGGCCGGCCTGTTCTGGGCGCCCGGGATCGACTTCACCGGACGGCGGCGGATTGCCGGCGTGGGCTTTACAACGCAATTCGATACGCGCGTTGACCACGAAGCGCTGCAGGCAACGCCGCTCATCCTGTTCCTCAGCCAGCCTTCCCGAGTGGAAATCCTCATCGACGGGCGGCTCGTGACGTCCGGCAGCTATCCCGCCGGAAACCAGGCCATTGACTCGTCAGCGCTGCCCGACGGCTCCTACACATTGCTCCTGCGCATTCGGGCACCCGACGGAAGCGTGCGCGAGGAGCGCCGCTTCTTCGTCAAAAGCTCCGCCATCGCGCCGCTGGGCAAGCCCGTCTATTTCGCCTTCGCGGGGCTGCTTGCCAATACGCGCGCGGACCGAGCGATCAGCGTTTCCAACACGGTCTACTACCAGGTCGGCGCGGCCTATCGCTTGAACGAGAAAGTCGCGGTCGATGCGGCCATCCTTGGCACCGAAGACAAGCCCATCGCGCAGCTTGGGGGATGGCTGATCACCGACGTCGCCAGGGTGCGGGCTGCCGCGCTGATTTCCGGAAAGGGCGACAAGGGCGTTCTTCTCCAGTTGGGGTCGTCCGGCATGAGCAAGTTGAACTTTAGCCTCGACGTTCGCCGGGTGTGGAGCAAGACCGGCGAGCCGCTTATCCCGCTGCCGACCTATGTCGACAATTTCGGATCGGTCCCGCCATTAGGGGCACAGTCGCTAAGCGGCTCCTATGCGCAAGCGACGGGCAGCGTGACCTACTCCATCGGCTCTGCGTTCCTCAGTCTTTCCGGGTCCTACCGGCACGACGAGGGGTATCGCTCCGACTACAGCATCGGGCCCGCCATCAGCTGGCCGGTCCTTAACCGCGGCGGCTTCCAACTGATCCTGAACGCCGACGCGCAGCGCAGCAGGAGCACGGCCGCAGCATTCGCGGGGTCCGCCTTCTATACACCGATGGCGGCAAGTCCGCCGTTGCGACCGCGGGCTATGCCAGTCTCAAGGACCGCGACGATGGGCGCCGATCCGCCCGTGCGGTGGGGAGCCTCAGTGCGCAGTGGTTCAACGAAACCGAGGACCACACGCAGGTTGCGTTAGAGGCAGCCATCCAGCGCGACGTCGAGACAACGACGGCTAGGGCCAATGCCGAGATCGGCAGTCAGTTGGGCAGCGCGCGGGTCGAAGTCCTGCAGGGCATCGAGGGGGAAGCGCGACGCAATATGGCTTTAACTTCCAGACCGGCGTCGCGTTCGGGTCGAGCGCGCTCAAAGTCGGCGGGCGTGACCTCAACCAGAGCGCAGTCATTGCAACACTGGCCGGAAGCTCAAGCAATACGGCGTTTGACGTGCTGATCGACGACGTGCCGAGGGCGCGATTGACTGCTGGATCGAGCGTTCCAATTTTCCTGGAGGCCTATCACGCCTATCAGCTCCGGCTGCAGCCAGTCGAGGCAGTCCCGGTCGCTTACGACAGCCAGTCACGCACCATCACTTTGTATCCAGGGACAGTGCAGCACCTTCGCTGGAGCGCGGACCGTCTCGTTACCGTGTTCGGCAAAGCCGTCGCGGCCAATGGGTCACCGTTGGTGAACGCCGCCATCAAATCATCCACCGAAACCGGACAGACCGATGAAAACGGCTATTTCCAAGTCGATGCGGCGCCGGGCGAAACGCTCGAGTTTCAGGCAGGGGATCGCCTCCCTGCACGGTGTCGCTTGCGGGTGTTCATTTGGAGGGTGACTATGCCCGCCTTGGAGAGGTGATTTGCAAATGACCAAGACCTTCGCGCTTTCGCGCTTTGCGCGTCACGCCGTGTTGGCTGCCACTTTGTTGTCGGTGACGAGCGCCGGTCGCGCCGAGCTGGTCTTGAGCCAGTTGATCATCGACCTGGCGAAGACGGACGAGACGCGCGCCGATATCGAAATTTGGAACAACTCGGATGAGCGCTCCTACATTCTGGCTGAACCGAGCGAGATCGTCGGCGCCGGGTCGAGCGAGGAGCGGAGGGTCACCGAGCCGGATCCCGAAAAGCGCGGCCTGCTCGTGTCCCCGGCGCGAATGATCCTTGAGCCCGGGCAGCGCAAGTTGCTTCGGGTGGCCGCGATCGGCGCGCGTTCGGACCGTGAGCGCGTGTACCGAGTGACCGTCAAGCCGGTGACTGGTGAACTGAGCGCCGCTGAATCGGGCTTGAAGCTGCTTGTTGGCTATGACGTCCTGGTGCTGGTGCGGCCAACGGCGCCGCTGCCGCGGCTGGCGGCCTCCCGCGACGGCAGGCAATTGGTGTTTCGCAACGACGGTAACGCAAGCCTCGAGCTGGTCGACGGCAGCCAGTGCACGTCGCCCAAGACCAATTGCGTCCCGCTCCCGGGAAAGCGACTCTATGCCGGCGCCCGTTGGGCTGTCCCCTGAAGTCGGATGGAGCGGTTAGCTATACCGTGGTCGTCAATGGCAAGGCGACCAAGCAAAGCTTTTGACAGGGTGTGAGTCAACGGCACGGGGCCGGAATGGAAAGCGCGCCGCGCTGGCAAGCGTCGTGGGCAAACTTGAACGGGCGACGCCGGGCAGCGTTCGCTGGTCGACAACAGCCTTTGTCGTTCGCAACACTGGCGTTATCTGGGCACAGCCATGGATCTCGCCGGACTCAACAAGGAGGATGTCCATCCTCGCCGCCTCAAGCAGGTGTGGCCCGCCTTGGCCCTGTCCCGTCACGTCGACCTCGCAAGCCTGCTCAATTGCGCAGCGATTGATGCCGTCTCTCCGTCAGTCGTCGGGGCCGTCAGCAATCACCACGTCGGCGCGTTCCAGTGCGACCTTGAGAATAACGCTTTGACCTGGTCGGGCGGAGTGTACGACATTTTCGGCTTTGCGCGCGGGCAAGCCGTTTCGCGCGCGCAGTGCGTCGCTTGTTACACCGGACAATCGCGTTTCGAGCTTGAGCGATTGCGGTCCTACGCTATCGACCACCGGCAGGGATTTTCGCTCGACGTGGAAATTCGTGCCGCCGTCGGAGAAACGCGAAGGGTCCGCCTCGTTGCTGCGCCGCATTGCGAGGATGGAAGGGCAAAAATACTGAGCGGCATCAAGATCCTCCTCCCATAGTCCCGAGTCTCTGAACGCAGCACGGGTCGCCGTGTCCCTTGCGGGGACCTCGTGCCCCGCTAGCGTCGTCCCGCTCGGTGAAATGATCACGGCGCATGTATCGTTTGCGCGGGAGTAACGGGGTTGAGGGATCCGGGTCACGAGCGTTTCAAGCGGGGCGGGCAGCTGCCGGCGTCTCCGGATGATCCCTCGCCCAACCTGCCCGAACAGCTTTTTTCTCGCATCGAAAGCGACCGACGGGCACTCAAGCACGAAGCCCGGCGCATCCTCACGCTGCGACAGCGGCGGGCCAAGCATTTCGGCGCGGCGACCTTCGGTGAGCCCGGCTGGGAAATGCTCCTGCTGCTGTACGTGTCGACCGGCAGTGGGCTTGGCGTTGATCAGCTGGCGATGTTGTCGGGAGTGTCTGAAGGCATTGCGCGGCGCTGGCTTTCGCATCTGGCCAGTGAGAAACTCGTCCAGGTCAGTGGGCTGTCTTCCAGCGCTACGGTCATTTTGACCCCGAGGGGACGGGCGGGCCTGGACGCTTTTCTCAGCGACGCTTTGGCCGGCGACCGCCAGCGACGTTAGCCGCCGAAAGTAGCGTGCTGTGCTGGTCGCCGGGGAAGCCCGGAGTCTTCCGCGACAGCCTGGGGCTTGCCCTCATTGACGGGAATTGGGGAGGCCCGAGGAATTGGACATCGGGCCTCCCCTTTTTGGTTCGTCACGTTCGCCGTGGGGGACGAACGTGCTGGTTTCCATCTAGGCGGCGTGCCTTACCGCAACCTTGCCTGTCGAACCGGATCGGAGGGAATTCGGCAGCGCTGGCGAAAGCCGCAGCGCCCTCAAGTAGGGAAGGGGCAAGTGACGGACCGGCGCCCTGGGCATGCCCATTTCGACAAAAGTGGAAAGGCCCGGTCCGGCGGCGCTTGCAGTAACTTTTGTCACTTTTGTAGTGACACATGCCGCGCACCCGCTTGGCATGGCCTAGCGTCGCGTCAAGGCGGCGACGCCCATGACATTTTCTTAGCCACGGTCATGGGATAAAACGCGTCAAAAGCGTGGCCGACGCGTCCTCCACCGTCAAGGCTGCTGGATCCCATATTCCCATTGCCACGGCACGCCGGTGTCGCCGAGGACGGCCTTGACGATCGCCGGGAACGCCCGCTCGGCGCGCACGTCATTGCCAAGGAGGACGACGCACCGCTGCCCTGGCGAAGGCAAACCATGACGTTCCCCGTCTGGTCATCGTGGCCACCCTTGTAAAAGCCTCGCCCCTGCGGCCCGTCAAAAACGACAACGCCCAAGCCGGCCGCCAATCCTGCGACACGCCGGGCTTGCGGGACTTCACTTTGCAAGGTTGGAAACTGCGTGGCCGTCGTGATTGGGAGTTGCGGCGCCAGCATGGCCTGGTGACTTGCCTGGCTCAGGCCAACCCCGTGACGAGCGCCGATGCGAACTTCGCCATGTCGGCAATCGTCGTGTCCATGGAGCCCGCCACCCTGACGTTATCCCGTCGGTCATGGAGGATGGCCGTACCATCGACTTGCCAGCCGTCGGCGAGGCGCCCGGCAAAGCGGTCCTGCCAGTGCAAGCTTGAATCTGTCATGCCAAGCGGGCGGAACGCCAGGCGCTGGGCGTCCTCCTCGAAGCCGTGGCCAAGCCTCTGCTCAATCGCGAATTGGAGGAGGATGAGGCCTTCGCCCGAATAGGCGTAGCGACCCCCTGGCTCGAAATGGAACCTCAGCTTCTGGTCAGGCTCCAGGAACGAAAAATTGGCGAAGCCGCCGGCGTGAGAGAGCAGGATGCGGGGCGTCAGTTTCCGCCAGCGGCTGTCACCAGCGAGGTCGCCCCAATTGCCGTATTTGTCGAGGTTGCCGTAGTCGGGGAGCGGCTTCGACAGCATTGCGGCAATCGGTTCATCCTGTGCGACTTTGCCTTCGTCCGCAAGTCGCATCACCGTATATGCGAACACGGCTTTGGTCAGCGAGGCGCCGTACATGATGGACTGCGGGGTGAGCGGGTCGCCGCGAACGTTGCGGGTGCCGTAACAGCGCACCCGCACGACTTGGCCGTGTTCGAGCGGCAGGTCTGTCAGCTCATCACGGCTGCGGATCTGGCGCATGGTTTCGTACCCGTCCATTTCCGGCATCATGATGTCGATCAGCGCGACATCGACGTCCGGCGTCTGCTCCAGAATCAAGATTCCGTCCTTGCCCCGCTCGGCGTGGAGGACCTCCACGTCATGGCTTTCGAGGACGCTTGTCAGCGAGAATATGTTCCGGATGTCGTCGTCGACAATCAACACCTTGGCGCCTGTGAGCTCGGGACCGGACGGCTGGGCGCAAAGGTCCCGTCTTCTTGCGGCGGCGGGGTGTTTGCCGCTCCGCCTCCTCGACGAGCGGCGCGAAGATCGCGACCAACTCGGATCGCTCGGCCGGCTTCTCCGTGACGCCGGACGCTCCCATTCCGAGTACCGAGCTGCTGTGTTCAGCTCCGGAAATGACATGGATCGGAATGTGCCGCGTATCGGGATCGTGCTTCAGCAGATCGAGAAGGACGAAGCCGTCGATGTCCGCGAGTCCAAGGTCGAGCGTGATCACCGTGGGCTGAAGCTTCCGCGCCATGGCCAGTGTACCGGCACCGGCCGTCGAGACCACGCCCTTCAGTCCGGCCTCGTGCGCCGCATCGAGAAGGATGGACGCGAAAGTCGCATCGTCCTCGACTATCAGCGCGAACTTGTCCTTGCCGAGATTATCGCGGTCGTCCGTGACCTCGAATCCGGTCGGAAGAGCGGAGGGCACGACTGCTCCGCTGTTATCGTAGCGGGCAGGCGTTCCAGCCGAGGCGACCGATGAGGAGGCGGCTTCTAGCGGAACGTAGAGGGTGAAGACCGAGCCTTCGCCTGGCTTGGACCGAACCTGCAACTCGCCGCCCAGCAGCCTTGCGATCTCGCGACTGATCGACAGGCCGAGGCCGGTGCCGCCGTACTTGCGGCTAGTCGTGCCGTCGGCCTGCTGAAACGCCTCAAAGATCAGCTTCTGCTTGTCTTCCGGAATGCCAATGCCGGTATCCGTGACGGCGATCTCGATCGCCCGGTCGACGTTGCGGAGGACCGGGTGGTTTTCGCTCCAACCGCTGGTGGCGGACCGGACCCCCAGCGTAACGCTGCCCCGCGACGTGAATTTGAAGGCGTTCGACAGCAGGTTGAGGACGATCTGCTGAAGCCTCTTCTCGTCGGTGCGGATCGTCTGCGGCAGCTTGCCTTCGAACTTGACGTTGAAGTCGAGGTTCTTGTCGGCCGCGAGCTGACGGAAGGTCCGCTCCATGTGCTGCTTCAGGTGCTGCACCGGCATCTCGCCCACCTCGATCGTCACCGTGCCGGACTCGATCTTCGACAAATCGAGGATGTCGTTGATGAGGTTGAGGAGGTCGGACCCGCGGAGTTGATTGTCTTCGCGAACTCGACCTGCTTGTCGTTGAGATTGCCCTGCGCGTTGTCCGACAGCAGCTTCGACAGGATCAGCAGCGAGTTGAGGGGCGTCCGCAGCTCGTGGCTCATGTTCGCGAGGAACTCGGACTTGTACTTCGAGGTGAGGGCGAGCTGCTCGGCCTTCTCCTCGACCGCGCGGCGAGCCATCTCGATTTCGATATTCTTGCCTTCGACCTGCTTCTTCTCGTTTTCGAGAAGCTGCGCCTTCTCCTGAAGCTCCTCGTTGGTGGCGTGAAGTTCCTGCTGCTTGCGGGTCAGTTCCGTCTGGCGGGCCTGGAGCTCCTGGGTCAACAGCTGGGACTGCTTGAGCAGACCTTCGGTGCGCATGGTCGCGGCGATCGTGTTGAGAACGATGCCGACCGATTCCATCAACTGGTCGAGGAAGCTTTGGTGAGTTTCGTTGAACTCGCTGAACGAAGCGAGCTCGATGACCGCCTTCACCTCGTCCTCGAAGAGGGCGGGAGGATGCTGACGCTGGACGGCTTGGCGTGGCCAAGGCCCGAACCGATACGGATAAAGTCGGGCGGCGCATCCTTCAGCAGGATGGGCCGGCGATCGGCCGCCGCTTGCCCGATCAGTCCCTCGCGAAGCTTGAATTCCTGCTTGAGCTGCTCCTGGCTCTCCGCGCCGTAGCTGGCGACCAGCTCCAGCTTGGTTTCATCCTCTTCGCGCTTGGTGACGTAGAACACGCCGTATTGCGCGTTCACCAGCGGCGCGAGCTCGGACATGATCAGGTTCGAGACCGTCGCGAGATCGCGTTCGCCCTGAAGCATGCGCGAGAAGCGGGCGAGGTTGGTCTTTAGCCAATCCTGCTCCGCATTCTTGAGCGTCTGCTCTTTCAGGTTGAGGATCATCTCGTTGATATTGTCCTTGAGCGCTGCCATCTCGCCCTGCGCCTCGACGGCGATGGAGCGCGTCAAGTCGCCCTTGGTCACGGCGGTGGACACTTCGGCGATCGAGCGGACCTGGTTGGTCAGGTTCGCCGCGAGCTGGTTCACGTTGTCGGTAAGATCGCGCCACAGGCCGGCGGCGCCCGGCACTCGCGCCTGACCGCCGAGACGGCCTTCGATACCAACCTCGCGGGCCATGTTCGTCACCTGGTCGCCGAAGGTCGAAAGCGTATCGATCATGAAGTTGATGGTGTCGGCGAGGGCGGCGATTTCGCCCTTCGCGTCGAGCGTCAGCTTCCGCTTGAGGTTGCCCTGCGCCACCGCGGTCACGACCTCGGCGATGCCGCGCACCTGGTTGGTCAGGTTGGTCGCCATCAGGTTCACGTTGTCGGTAAGGTCCTTCCACGTTCCGCCGACGCCCGGCACCTGCGCCTGCCCGCCGAGGCTTCCCTCGGTGCCGACTTCGCGGGCCACGCGGGTCACTTCCGACGCGAAGCCGTTGAGCTGATCGACCATGGTGTTGATGGTGTTCTTGAGGGCGAGGATTTCGCCCTTCACGTCCACCGTGATCTTCCTCGAAAGGTCGCCCTTCGCCACGGCGGTCGTCACGTCGGCGATGTTGCGCACCTGACCGGTGAGGTTGTCGGCCATCAGGTTCACGTTGTCGGTGAGGTCCTTCCAGGTTCCCGCGACGCCGCGGACCTGCGCCTGGCCACCGAGCTTGCCTTCGGTGCCAACCTCGCGGGCGACGCGGGTCACTTCGGAAGCGAACGAGTTGAGCTGGTCGACCATGGTGTTGATGGTGTTCTTCAGCTCAAGGATTTCGCCCTTCACGTCGACCGTGATCTTCTTGGACAAGTCGCCGAGCGCCACGGCGGTCGTAACCTCGGCGATGTTACGCACCTGGCCGGTGAGGTTCGCGGCCATGGCGTTGACGTTGTCGGTAAGGTCCTTCCACGTACCACCGACGCCCTCGACCTGTGCCTGGCCGCCGAGGCGACCCTCGGTGCCGACTTCGCGCGCCACGCGAGTCACTTCCGACGCGAACGAATTGAGCTGATCGACCATCACGTTAATGGTGTTCTTCAGCTCGAGGATTTCGCCCTTCACGTCGACGGTGATCTTCTTGGACAAGTCGCCGAGCGCCACCGCGGTGGTCACCTCGGCGATGTTGCGAACCTGACCGGTCAGGTTCGCCGCCATCAGGTTCACGTTGTCGGTGAGGTCGGCCCAGGTGCCGCCGACGCCTTCCACCTGCGCTTGTCCGCCGAGCTTCCCTTCCGTACCCACTTCGCGGGCCACGCGAGTCACTTCGGACGCGAATGCGTTGAGCTGGTCCACCATCGTGTTGATGGTGTTCTTCAGCTCAAGGATTTCACCCTTCACATCGACGGTAATCTTCTTGGAAAGATCGCCCTTCGCGACGGCCGTCGTCACCTCGGCGATGTTACGGACCTGGCCTGTCAGGTTACCCGCCATCAGGTTCACGTTGTCGGTGAGGTCGGCCCAGGTGCCGGCCACGCCTTCCACCTGCGCCTGACCGCCAAGCTTGCCTTCCGAACCCACTTCGCGCGCCACGCGAGTCACCTCGGACGCGAACGAGTTGAGCTGGTCCACCATGGTATTGATGGTGTCCTTCAGCTCCAGGATTTCGCCCTTCACGTCGACGGTGATCTTCTTGGAAAGATCGCCCTTCGCGACCGCGGTCGTCACTTCGGCGATGTTACGAACCTGGCCCGTCAGGTTCGCCGCCATCAAGTTCACGTTGTTGGTGAGGTCTGCCCAGGTTCCGGCGACGCCCGGCACCTGCGCCTGTCCGCCGAGCTTACCCTCGGTGCCGACCTCGCGCGCCACGCGCGTCACTTCGGATGCGAAGCCATTGAGCTGGTCCACCATGACGTTGATGGTGTTCTTGAGCTCGAGGATCTCGCCCTTCACGTCGACCGTGATCTTCTTCGACAAGTCGCCGCGAGCGACGGCGGTCGTCACCTCGGCAATGTTGCGCACCTGGCCGGTCAGGTTTTCGGCCATCAGGTTCACGTTGTCGGTGAGGTCCTTCCACGTCCCGGCGACGCCTTCGACGCGAGCCTGGCCGCCGAGCTTGCCTTCGGTGCCGACCTCGCGCGCCACGCGAGTCACTTCCGACGCGAAGCCGTTGAGCTGGTCCACCATCACGTTGATCGTGTTCTTGAGCTCAAGGATCTCGCCCCGCACCTCGACGGTGATCTTCTTCGACAAGTCGCCGCGAGCCACGGCGGTCGTCACCTCAGCGATATTGCGGACCTGCCCCGTGAGGTTGGTGGCCATCGCGTTCACGTTGTCGGTGAGGTCCTTCCACGTACCGGCGACGCCCTTCACCCGTGCCTGACCGCCTAGCTTGCCTTCGGTGCCGACTTCGCGGGCCACGCGGGTCACTTCCGAGGCGAAGGAGGCGAGCTGCTCGACCATGGTGTTCACGACCTTGCCGATGCGCAGGAACTCGCCGCGCAGCGGACGCCCGTCGATCTCGGTGGTCATCGATTGTGAGAGATCGCCCTTGGCGACGGCGCCGATGACTCGCGACACTTCCGCGGTCGGTTGGACCATGTCGTCAATCAGGTCGTTGACGGCGCGAAGCTTCGTGTCCCACCCGCCGCTGGCGCCGCGGACTCGGGCCCGCTGAGTGATCTTCCCCTCTTTGCCGACGACCTTGGAAAGCCGTTCGAATTCCTGGGTGATAGCTTCGTTCATGCCAACCACCTCGTTGAAGAGGCTGGCAATTTCGCCGTCTGCGCCATCAACGTCTTCGGGAAGGCGAACGCTGAAATCGCCGCGGCGCAACGCCCGAAGAGCGCTGACGAGCTGGCGGCGATCGATGAAGTCCCGCTGGGCCTGGATGTTCACTCTACTCTCCGGTCGGTTTTACTCCCCCGCCCAGGTTGAACGATCCGCAGCCCCCGGCTGCACGCGAACAATAGCTGAATATTTCGCGGCAGTTTCTAAAAAATTCCTAATCTGAATCAAGAGTTGGGCGTCAGGGTTGCCATCAAGTCGACGGCGACGTTACGGGCACTCCTAATGTTCGGACTTGTACCTTCCGAAACGCGATCGTGACTGCGTCCAAGGACCTGCTTCGGTTCATCGAATCGAGCTTTCGATCAGTCTGGGCGCTGGAGCTGCTTCTCGTCCTCAAGCGCGATCCACGCGCATGGACGGAGGCGGAACTCGTCTCGAGCATGCGCGCCAGTGAACTGGTTGTCAGCAATGCGCTTGAGTCGCTGGTTTCAGCCGGCTTGATATCCGTCGATCCGACCGGTGCGGTGTACATGCCGATCAACGACGAGGTCGCCGTATGCGTCGACCAGCTGGAAGAACTCTATGCCGCAAGGCCGGATGCGGTGAGGAGGACCATCGTCTCGGCGAGCGGCCGGAGTGCGACGGCGTTCGCCGACGCTTTCAGATTGAGGAAAGATTGAGATGGACGGGGTTTTCGCGACAATCGTCTATGTCCTGTGCTTCCTGACCAGCGCCGCATGCGCGTGGCTGCTGGGGCGGAGTTACCGCCACTCGCACGTGCGCCTGCTGTTCTGGAGCAGCGTCTGCTTCGCCTTCCTTGCGGCGAACAATCTCTTGCTGGTGCTGGACCTCGTGATCTGGCCAAGCCCGGAAGTTGATTTGCGCCTGCCGCGTCTCTTGCTGGCGCTCGCGGCGGTCAGTTCGCTGATTTGGGGATTCGTCTGGGACGCGGAGAAGGAGTGAGCGATGACCCTCTATGACTTCCTGTCAGGCGCTGTCGTGTTCGGCTTTCTCGTCTGCGGATTGTTCTTCCTGCGCTACTGGCATCGATCGCGCGACGAACTGTTCCTCAGCTTCGCGCTGGCGTTCGGACTGCTGGGGCTGGGGCAGTCGGTCATCGCACTCGGCAACATCCCGACCGAGGAGCGGGGCACGATCTACCTGATCAGGCTCGCCGCCTTCCTGCTCATCTTGTTCGGGATCTATCGCAAGAATCGGGCTGCGCGTTTGTCCTGAGTGCTGGTGAGCCCTGCTGGATTCGAACCAGCGACCTACTGATTAAAAGTCAGTTGCTCTACCGACTGAGCTAAGGGCCCGACCAGCGGAGCCGCGTTAGCTTCGAGGGCGGCGGCGGGCAAGGCGATGGGCGAAATGAAAAGCGGTCAGGTTGCCGTTGAGCCGCAAGCCTGGAGCAATCGTCGCCAGTGGGTTGATGACGAAGCCGCGCTCGATCGCTGCTTTGTGGGGCACTGTCAGTCCACGCTCGCGCCAGCGTCCGCCCGTCCAAGAAATGATGTCGAGATCGAGTACGCGCGATCCCCAGCGACGGCCGCGGCGCCTTCCGAAGGCTCGCTCGAGCGCCTTCAACTCCTTGAGCATTTCCGGCGGTTTCAGCTCACTTTCGATGAGCGCCACGGAATTGGCGAAGTCGCGGCCGGCTCCGCCGTGCGCCGGGTTGAGGACGATCGGCGCAGCATCGAAGAGGTCGAAGAGGCGGTCGAGCTCCGCGATCGCCGCTTCCACGACCTGCGGGGACGACCGTGACGTCCATGCGGCCGGTTGGAGCCGATGGCGATGGCGTAGAGTTGCGTTGCGCCGGGCACGCTCGGTCGCCTACGGCAGAGCAATGCAGTTCGCCAGTCCCGCCGACTTGTCGCCGGTCCCCAAGGCGGAGGCTCCGCGCGACTGCCCGCTCTGCCCTCGGCTGGTCATGTTTCGCCACACGTGCCGCGAAGAGCATTCCGATTGGTGGAATGCGCCGGTTCCGGCTTTCGGCGATCCCGATGCATGGCTCGCCATTGTCGGGCTCGCTCCTGGGAAACACGGCGCGAACCGCACCGGTCGCCCATTCACGGGGATTACGCCGGCGAGTTATTGTACGAGACATTGGTCAAGTTCGGCCTGGCGGAAGGGACCTACGGCGCGGATCCAACCGATGGCTTGCGGCTCCGCGGCGCTGTGATCCTCAATGCAGTGAAGTGCCTGCCGCCAGCCAACAAGCCGGAGCCGGGCGAGATCAGGACGTGCCGCAGTTACTTCGAAGCATCGCTAGCGGCGCTTTCCAGAGTTCGCGTTCTGCTGGCGCTCGGCCAGATTGCCCATGTCGCCGCGGCTCGATCGCTCGGTCTGCCACCTGTCAGCACGAAGTTCGGCCATGGCGCTGAGACAGTCACGGCAGACGGACGCGTGCTCCTGTCGAGCTATCACTGCTCTCGCTATAACCAGAACACCGGGCGGCTCGACCGCCCGATGTTCGAATCCGTCTTCCAGCGAGCGATCGAGCTTAGCCGGTAGGCGCGGCGGGATTGCTGTCGGCGACCAGCTTCCAGCTTCCGTCCGCCTGCCTCTTCCAGACGCTGAGATTCATGCCCTTGATGGTGACCGGCTTCTTCGTCGTCGGATCGGTATAGGTCTCGGTGTACTCCGCCGTGGAATACGCCATGTCGCCGGCGTCGCTGAAGGTCTTCGAGCCTGGCTTGTAGTCGATCTTCAACGTCGGATCGGCCAATAAACTCTTGAACCCGGCGACGATCGCGTCCCGGCCTTTGCTGGTTTCGCCCCGCTCGCTGATAAAGACTGCATCATCGCCGTAAGAGGCGGTCGCCCCTGCTTGATCGCGCGCCGTGATCGCCGCGATCTGAGCTTGCTCCAGCTTTTCGATGGCGGCCGTTTCCGCAGCGGTGTCAGGCTTCGCCGTCGGAGCGGTGGCTTGCTGGGTGCACGCGGCACAGGCCAAAATGGCAGCACATGTCACAAACGTTCGCATGATGCCGTCCCCTTTCGTTGAGGGGCGGAACAAGCGCCTCCGGTCGGCGCGAGTCAACTTACGTTCGTTAGCGGTCCTCGACCAATCGCCCGTACAATTCCGGCCGGCGATCGCGGAAAAAGCCGAAGGCTGCGCGGTGCTTCTTTGCCTGGGCGAGGTCGAGTGTCGCTACCAGCACGCCGGTTTCCTCGGCGCTGAACTCCGCGAGGATGTCGCCGCGTTCGTCGCAGATGAAACTGTGGCCGTAAAAGCGCTGGCCGTGTTCGGTACCGATGCGATTGGCGGCCACAACGGGCACGACGTTCGAGACAGCATGGCCGATCATCGCTCGACGCCAGAGGCGGGAGGTGTCGAGATCCGGATCATGTGGCTCGGTGCCGATGGCAGTCGGGTAGAAGAGGATGTCCGCGCCCATCAGCATCATCGCGCGGGCGGTTTCGGGGTACCACTGGTCCCAGCAGACGCCCACGCCGAGGGTCGAGGCGTTCGGTCCCTCCCACACCTTGAACCCGGTATTGCCGGGCCGGAAGTAGAACTTCTCTTCGTAACCGGGGCCGTCGGGAATGTGGCTCTTGCGGTAGACGCCGGCGATCTTCCCGTCGGGACCGATCATCGCGAGAGAGTTGTAATGGTGCGGCCCGTCCAGCTCGAAGAAGCTGGTCGGAATCCAGATCTTCAGCTCCTTCGCCAGCTCCTGCATGGCAATGACCGACGGATGCTCCTCGGTACGGCGCGCATTGGCGAACAGGCCCTCATCCTCGACCCTGCAGAAATAGGGGCCTTCGAACAGCTCCGGCGGAAGCACGACTTCCGCGCCTTTCGAGGCGGCTTCGCGCACTAGGTCGGCGACCGCCTTGATGTTGGCGGCCGTGTCGTCGGTAAAGGCGAGCTGCAAAGCAGCGACGGTGAGCTTGCTCATGCGGGAACCTGTTGTGAGATGCAGTGGAAGCTTCCGCCTCCTGTCAGGACATGGTCAGCGCGGAGCCCGATTGCAACGCGGCCGGGGAAGAGCGCCTGGACCACGGCGACCGCCGCCTTGTCGTTCGGTGCTCCGTACTGCGGCACGACGACCGCGGCATTGCCGATGTAGAAGTTCATGTAGCTCGCCGGGATGACGTCGCCGTCCTCATTCTCGATCCGCCCGGGAGAGGGCAGAGTGACGACGTCGAGCTTGGTCGCCTTCAGCCGCTTGGCAGCATCGCGATAGATGGCGTCGTTGGGATCGTCCTTCGCGGCGGTCGGGATCGCGACGCGGCCGGGAGCGACGAACCGGGCGAGGTTGTCGACGTGGCCGTCTGTGTGGTCGTTCACGAGGCCTTCGCCGAGCCAGACGACGCGCTCGAAGCCGAGGTCGTGCTCCAGCCGGGCCGCGATGTCGTCGTGGGTCGCACCGGGGTTGCGGTTCGGATTGAGGAGGCACTGTTCGGTGGTCAACACCGTGCCTGAGCCGTCACCGTCGATTGCTCCGCCCTCAAGTACCCAATCCGCCTTCGCGTAAGGCAGGGACGCAGCCTTTGCGATGCGCTCTCCGACGTCCTGGTCACCTTCGAGATCGTACTTATTGCCCCAGCCGTTGAAGCGGAAGCCTTGCGCGCGGCGGTGCTTCCCGGAACCCATGACAATCGGCCCGCTGTCGCGAAGCCAGATGTCGCCAAACTTCTCGACGATCACCGTCGCGAACGGCGCAAGCTTGCGTGCCTGCTTCGCGGCATCCTCGTGCGCGGCGACGAGCCACACCTTCTCGCCCTTGCCGTCGGCGTGGACGGCCTTGGCGAAGGCCGCGACCTCCTTCTCGGCCTCCTTCAAATCCGACAGCCACAGCTCCGGATCCGACGGGAAGCCGATCCAGACCGCTTCGTGCGGCGCCCATTCGGGAAGAGGAGGAAGGGTCATGCCGCGCGCCTAGTGTGTTGTGAAACGAAAGCAAAGTTTGCCGTTCGTCGATCCGGCATGGGCCTTTCGTCCGCGGCTGCTAACAAGCGCTATCAGGTCGAGGGAGTGAGTGCATGTTGAGACTGGCGGTTGCCGCAATTGCGTTGGCGTTCAGCAGTGCCGCGCCAGCGACCGTCGACTATGCGATCGACCTGACCTCCCCGGAGCATCACAGCGGCAAGGTCCGCATCGTCTTCCCGTCGGGCGCAGCCGGAACGTTGGACGTGAAGATGCCTTCATGGCGGACAGGCCGCTACCAGATCCTCAATCTTGCCAACGGCTTGAGCGAATTCGCTGCGAAAGACGAACGCGGCCGCGCCTTGCCGTGGCAGAAGGTCGACAAGTCCACCTGGAGGATTCAACGGGCGGGCACCGGCCCCGTGACCGTCGAATATGACGTCTACGCCAATGAGCTGGGCCTAAGGTCGCGCCACATCGACGACAGCCACGCCTATCTCGATGCCTCCGCGGTATTCATGTACTCGGACGCGAGCCGCGCCGACGACGTCGCCGTCTCGCTCAAGGTGCCCGACGGATGGCGCAGCTTTTCCGGCCTGCAGTCAGCCGGCGCGAACCGGTTCACCGGCGCCAATTGGGATATCCTCGTCGACTCCCCGATCGAGACGGGGATCAACCGCTCGTTCGCCTTCAAGGAGGGCGGACGCGACTATGACGTCGTGTTCTGGGCGAGGGCAATTACGACGCCAACCAGACTGTCGCCGACCTGAAAAAGATCGTTGCACAGGCCCCTTCGATCTGGAGCGCCTACCCGTTCCAGCGCTACGTTTTCATGATCCACGCAACCGACGGGGCGAGCGGGGCTACGGAGCACCGGAACTCCACTGTCATCCAGCTGCCGCGCAATTCCTTCCAACCGCGCGACAAATATCTGAAGTTCCTCAGCACCGCTTCGCATGAGTTCATTCATACCTGGAACGTGAAGGCGTACCGGGCCGCTGCGATGGTGCCTTACGGCTACCAGAGCGAGAACTACACGGACCTGCTCTGGCTGCACGAAGGCTCGACCGACTATTTCGCCGATCAGCTCCTGGTTCGCGCAGGCATCATGAAGCCCGACGAATATTTTGCGACCCTTGCCGACGCGATCGATCATCATCGGCACACTCCCGGGGCTTCGCTGCAGTCGGTCGCGTCGACGTCGTTCGATGAATGGATTGCTCCAGGCGGGACCGTGCAGCCAATGCCTGGGCGGATATTTATGCGGAAGGCTCGGTCGTTTCCTGGCTGCTCGACATCGCGCTGCTTCAGGACAGCGGCGGGAAGATTTCCTATCGCGACGTTCATGAGGCGTTGTTCCGCCGCTATCCCTCCGAGCAGGGAAAGGGCTTTCAGGCGGCCGATGTGAAAGCGATCCTCGCCGAGCTGACTGGCCATTCGTGGGACGACTGGTGGGCGCGGAATGTCGACGCGCCAGCGCCGGTGGATTTCGATCGGCTGCTCGGATCTGTCGGGCTCCGGATCTCCTACGAAGATAGCGACAAGACGGTGCCGACCAGGCCGTGGGTCGGGTGGAAAGCAGATCAGGCCGAAGGCGGCATGAAGCTGACGGGCGTGGAACGCGGCAGCCCGGCCTGGAATGCCGGCTTCGTTCCGGATGACATCATTACGGCTTTCGACGGGCGGAGAGTGACCAATGATCGCTTCGACGACGCGCTGACCGAAAGGAAGGTCGGCGACGTGGTCACCGTCAGCTATTTCCGCCGCGACCAGCTGCTTCAGAAGACGCTGAAGCTTGGCTCGATCCCGAAGAACAAGCCCAAGGTGGTAAAGGTCGCCAACGCCACTGCGGCTCAAAAAGCGCTTTATCAGCGCTGGCTGCTGGCGTCGTACCCGGCGAAATAGGCAAACAAAAAGGGCGGCCCCGAAGGACCGCCCCGCTTGTTCGAACTGACCGAAAAATCAGCGCGAATAGAATTCGATGACCAGGTTCGGTTCCATGCGGACCGGGTAGGGCACTTCGTCCAGCGTCGGAACGCGGGTGAAGCTGACCTTCGAGGTTCCGTCCGGCGACACGTAGTCGGGAACGTCACGCTCGGCGAGGCTCTGCGCCTCGATGACCAGGGCCATTTCCTGCGCCTTCGAGCCGAGCTCGATCACGTCGCCGACGTTCACGCGGCGGCTGGCGATGTTGCACTTCACGCCATTGACGCGGATGTGGCCGTGGCTGACCAGCTGGCGGGCTGCCCAGATCGTCGGCGCGAACTTGGCGCGATAGACGATCATGTCGAGGCGGCGCTCGAGCAGGCCGATGAGGTTCTGCGAAGCGTCGCCCTTCATGGCGCTGGCTTCCTGGTACGTCCGCTTGAACTGCTTCTCGGTGACGTCGCCGTAATAGCCCTTCAGCTTCTGCTTGGCGCGGAGCTGAATGCCGAAGTCCGACACCTTGCTCTTGCGGCGCTGGCCGTGCTGACCGGGACCATATTCGCGGCGATTGACCGGGCTCTTCGGGCGTCCGAAGACGTTCTCGCCCATGCGGCGGTCGAGTTTATACTTGGCGCTAGAGCGCTTGCTCACATCGTTTCTCCAACTTGCTTCTTTGTCGTGTCCGGACCGCACCGGCAGGCATGAAGCCTGACGCGATCACCACTTCACCGGACATGTGGGATCAATTGCGAGCGGCGCACCTAGGCGAGAGGGCGCCGGAGGTCAAGTTCAGCCGCGGTTGCGGCTCGGGTTCACCAGGCGCGGATGATGCCGCGGATGGCTTTCACCTCGCGCGACGACCAGCCGGTCTTGGTGAAGATGGTGCGGATGGTGTTCTTGGTTGCCTGCGTCCGCGACGGCGGGTGGAAATAGCCCTTGGCGTCGAGCTCCTGCTCAAGCTGGACGATCATTCCTTCGACTTCGCCGTGAGGGCGGGCTCTTCCAGCTCCTTTGTCGTGGGCGAAGCAAGCTCTGAGCGCTTCGACCATTCGTAGGCGAGCAGGATCACCGCTTGGGCAAGGTTGACGGAGCCGAACTCGGGATTGATCGGCACGGTGACGATGGCGTTTGCGAGGGCGACATCCTCGGTTTCGAGGCCCGAGCGTTCCGGACCAAACAAGATCGCCGTCCGGCCTGCTGAGGCGACAATGTCGTCGGCCATCTTTTCAGGGGTGACGACGGGCATCACGAGGTCGCGGCGGCGGACGGTCGAGGCGAAGACGTTCGAGCAGTCGGCGATCGCCTCCTGCACCGTGTCGAAGACTTGCGCCTGTTCGAGCACGATGTCGGCACCGCTCGCCGATGGGCCTGCATCGGGATTGGGCCAACCGTCGCGAGGCGCGACAAGCCGCATCTCGGTCATGCCGAAGTTGAGCATCGCGCGCGCTGCCTTGCCGATGTTCTGGCCAAGCTGCGGACGGACGAGAACGATGACGGGCTTGGCTGCGCTCACAGCAACTTGTCGTGGCCGGGCGGGACCGCTTCCTTTTCCACCCGCTCGGCGATCTCGGCGAACTCGCTCGGGTCGCTGAAGTCCTTGTAGATGCTGGCGAAGCGGATGTAGGCGACGTGATCGATCGTGCGCAGGCCGAACATCACGGCTTCGCCGATCTTCACGGACGTTACTTCGTCGCCCTGCGTTTCCATCTGGCGCTGAACGCCGCTGACCAGCCGGTCGATCTTCGCCGGATCAACATCGCGCTTGCGACAGGCGTGGCCGATGGCGCGTTCCAGCTTGGCGCGGTCGAAGGGCTCGCGCTTGCCGTCCTTCTTCACGACGGTGAGATCGCGTAGTTGGACCCGCTCGAAGGTGGTGAAACGCGCGCCGCAGGCTTCGCATTGGCGCCGGCGCCGGATCGCCGCTCCGTCTTCCGACGGGCGGCTGTCCTTCACCTGGCTGTCTTCATGGGCACAGAATGGGCAGCGCATCAGCTATAGATAGGGAAGCGCGCGCACAGTTCACGCACGCGACCGTTCACCTCGCTCTCGACTTCGCCATTGTTCTCCGGACCGTTCTTCACGAGCCCGTCGAGAACGTCGGCAACCATGTCGCCGATGTCGCGGAACTCCGCCTCACCGAATCCGCGGGTCGTGCCGGCCGGAGAGCCCACGCGGATGCCGCTGGTCTTCACCGGCGGCAGCGGATCGAACGGGACGCCGTTCTTGTTGCAGGTGATGCCGGCGTGCTCCAGGCTCTCGTCGGCGTCCTTGCCGGTGAGGCCAAGCGGGCGGAGGTCGACCAGCGCGAGGTGCGTGTCGGTGCCGCCGGCGACGAGATCCGCACCGCGTTCCTTAAGGCGGTTGGCGAGGGTCTTGGCGTTGGCGATCACGGCTTTGGCGTAGGTCTTGAACTCGGGCTGCAGCGCTTCGCCGAAGGCGACGGCCTTCGCGGCGATGACGTGCATGAGAGGGCCACCCTGGAGACCTGGGAAGACCGCCGAATTGACCTTCTTCGCGATGGCTTCGTCGTCGGTCATCACCATACCGCCGCGTGGGCCGCGCAGCGTCTTGTGGGTGGTCGTCGTGACGATGTGCGCATGGCCGAAGGGGGAGGGGTGCTCGCCCGCTGCAACCAGGCCGGCAAAGTGGGCCATGTCGACGAACAAATAGGCTCCAACTTCATCGGCGATGGCGCGGAAGCGGGCGAAGTCGAGGTGACGCGGATAGGCCGAGCCGCCCGCGATGATCATCTTCGGCTTATTCTCTTTCGCGAGCTTCTCGACCTCATCGAAGTCGACGAGATGGTCATCCTCGCGGACGCCGTACTGGACAGCGTTGAACCATTTGCCCGACTGAGCCGGCGGAGCGCCATGGGTCAGGTGGCCGCCCGCGGCAAGACTCATGCCCATGATCGTGTCGCCAGGCTGGAGCAGCGCCATCATCACCGCGCCGTTGGCTTGTGCGCCCGAGTGCGGCTGGACGTTGGCGAAGCCGCAGCCGAAGAGCTTCTTGGCCCGCTCGATCGCCAGCGTCTCGACCTCGTCTGAAGGAGCGCAGCCCTGGTAGTAGCGGCGGCCGGGATAGCCTTCCGCGTACTTGTTGGTCAGAACCGAGCCCTGCGCTTCAAGCACTGCGCGGCTGACGATGTTTTCCGACGCGATCAGCTCGATCTGGGTCTGCTCGCGGGTCAGTTCGTGCTTGATGCCCTCGAAGACTGCCAGATCGGCGTCGGCGAGGCCGCGGGTGAAGAAGCCGTCGGGCTGGACATCGTTGAGGTTGGCGGCGGTGGCCATCAGGCGGGTTCCTGTTCCGAGGGGTTGGCGAGCTGGTCGACGCGTCGCTGGTGACGGCCGCCGAGGAATTCGCTCGTGAGGAAGGCGGTGACGCAGGCCTTTGCCATTTCAAGCCCGATCAGCCGGGCACCGAGGGCGATGGCATTGCAGTCGTTGTGCTTGCGAGCAAGCGAAGCGGACAGCGGTTCCGACACCTGTGCGCACCGGCAGGCGGGGTTTCGGTTGGCGGCGATGGCGACGCCGATTCCCGACCCGCAAACGGTAATGCCGCGCTCGGCCCGGCCATCGGCGAGAGCATCGGCGAGAAGCGCTCCGTATCGCGGATAATCGACGCTTTCGGCGCTGTTTGTGCCAAAGTCGAGGACCTCGTGCCCGTCAGCCCGAAGCCAGTCGGCAAGCTGGTCCTTCATTTCGAAACCGGCGTGGTCGGCGGTCATCACTATGCGCATGCGAAACCCCTAGCGCGCCCCGCCTCAACGCGCCACCGTTGCGAGAGCGAAGAGAGGCGAATGGTCCCAATGTTCGCAGTGACACGCGTGTGCGCACGTGCCCCGCGCGGGGCAGGACGGGTTAAGTCGACGATGGTGAGCGGGAGTCGACGTCATCGCCGAGGCCCAAGCAAATGCAATCCTACGTTACCAGTCTGGATGCTGGGCGGGCAGCGGCAGGAATGGGTGGAAAGCGGACTTTAGCGCCGCCCTTCCACCAATCGCGATAATAGCGAAAAATGGTCTTGAAGGTTTGGTAGAGCATGATGGTCACAATCCCGACGCTCCAAGCGACGACAGGAAGCCAAAGCCAGGTATTCGCCTTTCCGCCTCGGTTCAGCTCGATCACCACGAGTAGAGGTATGCCAATAAGCAGCAAACCAATGGCCTGCGCGCGATTATGCCGAAATCGCCCGTCAGGAGAGTTTTCGAGCAAGCCTTGGTTATTCTGGACCCGCGACCATCGATAGAAGCGGTTCGTTGTTCGTTTCACGCGGCCCGTTCTACGGCCAGAGCTAGTGTCCGCAATGGGTCGAAGCCTGTCGCGGCAAGTTTGAGTAGTGAGAGTGAGCTGACCTAACTCAGTCCATTATAGCATGAGCCACAATGTTGGTGATGACACCCGCATTAACGCTGGACCGCGTTTGCTTCGCTTCTTTTCTCCTGTAATTTGGGTCTTGATCACGGATTGGAGTTTGACAATGTCGAAGCGTCTGTTTCCACCGTTCGTGCTCTGTGTCGCTTTGCTTGCGACGCCCTGTTTTAGCCAGTCTCAAACCACCGCGGACGCGGCGTCGAAGCCTGTTCAAACCGTACCTGCGAGCAACACGAACATTGGGCCAAAGGAAGAGAAGATCTGCGAAAACATCACTCCCATCGGTAGCCGGCTCGCGACCAAGCGGTTCTGCGGCACTCGCGCCGAGTGGGAAGAACGCAAGCGCCAGGATCGGGATTTCACTGAGCAGGTTCAGAAGGGCAGACATTGTCAATCGCAAGGCGGCGCGCAATGCTGAAAGCATATTGGGGTAGAGCGGTGCTGCAGCGCCGATGATGTCGGCTTCGGGCGACGAATCGCCATAGCCCAGTGGCGACACTGGGTCGAAAGATACCCACACGCTGCTAATGTCCGGAACGGGTCGAATGCTGCCACTAGCTAAGCTGGTTTCGGCTGTCCCCTTCGAGCTGCGCAAGCCGGGCCGCCATTTCTTCCATGCGCTGCTGCATTGCGCTCTCGCGGGAGAAGCGGCCGCGGGCTACCCGGAGGGCTTCTGCCAGGGAGGGAATGATCTCGCGGATCGCGTCGATTTCCTGCTTGTTGTAGCGGTTGCCGTCCGAACGGCGGCCGATGAGCAATGTGCCGACCGAGCTTTCCTCGTCTTCCAGCACCAACTTCTCGACCAGCTTCGGGTCGTCGGCCGATGTGACTTCGCGGGCGGCGATGAGCTCGTGGCCCATGGCCGTGTCGAGGACGATTGCGGAGGCGGCGGGGTGGGCGGCCTGGTCGATCATCGAGAGGGCTCGGGTGGCGACTTCTTCGGGCGATTCCGTCAGGCCCCAGCTTTTCAGCCTCTTGGCCGCATCGTGGATCTGGTCGAGCGGGCCGCCGAAATGCTTGCGGGTCCAGCCGAGAACGGCGGATTGCGTAGGCGAGAAGACGCCGGCGGCGATGATCGCTCCGACGGTTGTCGCGCCCGCCTCGCTGTCGTGGCCCATGACCTCGGTAATGACGAGCTTCACGAGGTCGGAGCTCGCCGCCCAGACGACGCCGACGATCAGGGTGACGACCGCGTAGGCCGCCGAGCGGGTGATGACGGTATCCGCTTCCCATAGTCGGAAGCGGGTGAGCGCGACGAGGAGTCCGACGGCCATGGCCGCCATGCCGGTGCTGAACAAGAGCAGCACGACGAGGCTCATCAGCGGCGTGTAGCCGCTCGGATCGTCGCCCATCGATGCCGCCACGATCAGCGCGGCGAGGACCAGCAGGATGCCTGCTGCAAAGCCGAAGCCCGCATATTTGATCTGCTGACGGACGATCCCCTCGGGCTCGCGGCGGAAGCGGATGAACTGGCTGCCGAGGACCCCGAGCAAGGCGACAAGGCCGACGATGCCCTGCACGTCCTCGTCGATGTCGGGAAACGAAACGAAGCAGGTCAGCGGGATGCCAAGCGGGATCAGCCAGCGAAGGACGCGCGGGACGAAGACGCCGTCCGGGAAGGAAGCGAGGGCGATGAGGAGCAGGTAGAAGAAGACCGCCCCAGGATGTCGATCATGTAGTCCTGGTTGGTCCACAGCCACAGCTGCATCGGCGGATCGATCGTCGCGACCATGCCGACGAAAGCGAAGGCGAGGAGCATCGCGACGGGATCGTTCGGGCGCCTCAAGGCGAGGAGCAGGCCACAGACGAGAAGCGCGGTGCAGGCGAGGAGGGCGGTGACGAGCCTTGCGGCGACCCTGAGGTCGCGGTCCCTGACAGCGGCCGGGTCGGACGTGATCCTGTGCTTTTGCTGCGAAAGCTCCAGCTTCCGGCCGTTTGGTTGGACCAGGGTGACCTTGACCGGCTTGCCCTGCGCCTGGTCGAGGCGCTTTGCGAATTGCGAAACCTGGTAGTCCGCGGGGACAGCCGTCCCGTCGATGGCGACGACGGTCGAGGTCAGCGGCACGGCCGGCTTCTCTCCCGGGGAGCGTAGGTACCGACCTTCAAGTCGCCTTCCGTGGTGACGTCGAAGTCGAGGCCGTACTGATAGATTACGGGCTGCATCCAGTAGGTCGCCCGGACGGCGTAGATGGTCGAGATGATGACGGTCAGGATCGCCAGGCCGAAGAGGATCATCCACAGCGGACGCAGCAAGTTCGCCCAGCGATCGGGCAAGGCCCGCAAGCGCGCGGGTGGATTCAGGAACATCATCACAAAGGCCATTCGAGAACCGGGCCCCAGTACCGACTCAATGGCGCGATGTTACCAGCACTTAACGGGTATTAAATAGCCCTTGCCGGGCTCAGGCAGCGGCCTGCATGTCCAGCCGGTCCCAGATTTCGACCAGGGCGGAGGTCAGTTCGTCCATCATCTCGGCCGTGTGGTGCGGGCCGGGCGTAAAGCGCAGCCGCTCCGTACCGCGCGGGACGGTCGGATAATTGATGGGCTGAACGTAGAGGCCGTACTCGGCGAGCAGGATGTCGCTGATCCGCTTGGCCTTGACCGGGCAGCCGACCAAAAGCGGCACGATGTGCGTCACGCTGGGCATCACCGGGAGGCCGGCGGAGCGGAACTTGGCCTTGAGCTGCGCGGCCGCCGCCTGCTGCATGTCGCGCTCTGTCGAGCTGGCCTTCAGATGGCGGACGCTTGCAAGCGCACCGGCAACGAGCACCGGTGACAGCGAGGTCGTGAAGATGAAACCGGGCGCGTAGCTGCGGATGCAGTCGACGATCGTCTTCGAAGCGGTGATGTAGCCGCCCATCACGCCGAACGCCTTGCCGAGCGTGCCTTCGATGAGGGTGAGGCGATCCGCGACGCCGTCACGTTCCGAAATGCCGCCACCGCAGGCGCCGTACATGCCGACCGCGTGGACCTCGTCGAGGTAGGTCAGCGCGTTGTACTTGTCGGCGAGGTCGCAGATCTCGGCAATCGGCGCGACGTCGCCGTCCATCGAATAGACGCTTTCGAACGCGATCAGCTTCGGAGTTTCGGGCTCTGCTGCGGCCAGTAGTTCCTCGAGATGTTCGAGGTCGTTGTGGCGGAACACGCGCTTCTCGCAACCCGAGTTCTTGATGCCGGCGATCATCGAAGCGTGATTGAGTTCATCGGAGAAGATCACGCAGCCGGGGAGCAGCTTGCCCAAAGTCGACAGCGCCGCCTCGTTGGAGACGTAGCCGGACGTGAAGAGCAGCGCGGACTCCTTGCCATGAAGCGAAGCCAGCTCTTCCTCGAGCTGGACGTGGAGATGGGTGTTGCCGCCGATGTTGCGGGTGCCGCCCGACCCGGCACCAACGTCGCGGAGCGCGAGCTCCATCGCTTCGATCACCGAGGGGTGCTGGCCCATTGCAAGATAGTCGTTCGAGCACCAGACGGTGATCGGCTTCGGGCCATTGCCGCCGAAGCATTGCGCGTTGGGGAAGTTGCCCTTGGTGCGCAGGATATCGACGAAGACGCGATACCGGCCTTCCTCGTGCAGCTTGTCGATGGCTGCCTTGAAGATGCTGTCGTAATCCATTGCGCGATGCTTACCCGAGAGGGACTCCGGATCGATTAGGGAATATCCCTTATCCCCGCTTGGCCGGGCATTTAGCGACGGTGCCTCCGGAATTCCATTGCGAACGACTCGCAACAAGTCAAAGCGTTCGGACCTCCCCAATCCCGTAACGGGCCAGCGTGCCGAGGAGAGGCGAGCGCGGCTCTGCCGTGAAGATCATCACCCCTCCACGCGGGTCCGCCGGCCACGGCTGCTCGCGGGTCAGGTAGGCGATCCGGCGGGCGATGCCGGGGCCGCCGTCGATCCATTCAACGCCAGGGTAGGCCGCTTCGAGCTCCTCCCGGAGAAGCGGGAAGTGGGTGCAGGCCAATACGCCGACGTCGATCCGGTCGCCGCTCAGGGCATCGAACATCGGCTGCGCGGCAGCGCGAACGGCATCGACGGTCACCTCGTCGCCGGCCAGCTTCGCTTCGGCAAGGTCGACCAGCTCGGGCGAACCGTGGCGGATGATGGTGCAGTCCGCGGCAAACTCCGCCGCGAGATTGTCGACGTAGGGTTGGCGGACGGTTGCCTGAGTTCCGAGAACGCCGATCACGCGCGACTTCGACAGCTCGGCGGCTGGCTTGATCGCGGGCACGGTGCCGACGACCGGTAGGTCCAGCGCCGACCGGACGTGGTCGAGGGCGATGGTCGATGCCGTATTGCAGGCGATGATGGCCAGGCGAGGGTGGAAGCGCTCCACGAGCCGGCCCAGGAGGGCGGGTACGCGGCTGGCGATCTCGGCCTCGCTCCGTCCGCCGTATGGGTAGCCGGCATTGTCCGCGACGTAGACGATCGGCGCGTTCGGGAGCAGCACCCGTGCCGGTTCGAGGACCGAGAGCCCCCGACGCCGGAATCGAAGAACAGGAGAGGTGCGTCCGCATCCATTCCGACCGCTTTGCACGCGGCGTGAATGCGCGCAATTGCAGGCTCGGCGCCTTCTGCTACCAATCCGACGGGTATGAGTAAGGACCTGCTGCTCGCGCTGGCGCTCGGTTATCTGTTCGGTTCGGTTCCGTTCGGCCTGTTGTTGACCAAGCTCGCCGGCAAGGGCGACGTCCGGGACATCGGTTCCGGCAACATCGGCGCGACCAATGTGCTGAGGACCGGCAGTAAGCCACTCGCGGCTGCAACCCTTGTGCTCGACTGTCTCAAGGCGACAGCTGCGATCCTCTTGGCTCGAACCCTTTGGCCAGGATCGGAGAATTTCGCAGCTGCCGGGGCCCTGGTCGGGCACCTCTACCCAGTCTGGTTACGGTTCAAGGGCGGGAAGGGCGTCGCCACCCTGCTCGGCATCCTCATCCCGCTGCTGCCGATCGCGGCTGTCATTTACGCTGTTATCTGGCTTGGGCTGTTGCTTATCGTCCGGATTTCATCTGTGGCCGGCATCGCCGCCGCAATCAGCGCGCCGATCAGCGCTGCCGTCCTCGACCAGGACCTGTTGTTCCCGATGTTTCTCGGGTTTGCCTTGCTGGTCGTCTGGAAACATCGTGAGAACATCGTCCGGCTTCGGCACGGCAAGGAGCCAAGGGTAGGTAAGAAGACCGCGTGATTCATGATTTGGTCGACCGGCTTCGGCTGGTCCGTTCGCCCGGTATCGGGCCTGTAACCTACCGCCAGCTCATCGCCCGCTTCGGCTCCGCCGCAGTGGCGCTTGAGGCTGTCCCCGATCTTGCGGCGCGGGGCGGAGGAAAAGCGCCGAGACTGGTCAGCCGAGGCGACGCGGAACGCGAGATTGCGCGCGTCGAGACATTGGGGGCACGGTACCTTGTCCTGGGCAAGGCCTCTATCCGCGAGCTCTTGCTGAGCTTGACGACGCTCCTCCCGTCCTCACCGTGAAGGGTAACCTGAGCCTGCTGGACAGGCCGCTAATCGCGATCGTCGGCGCGAGGAATGCGTCGGCGGCGGCCTGCCGCTTCGCGCGCCAGCTCGCGTATGATCTCGGTCAGCAGGATGCGGTAGTCGTCTCCGGCCTGGCGCGAGGTATCGACAGCGCGGCGCACGACGGTTCGCTCGGAACGGGCACGATCGGCGTTATCGCGGGAGGCGTCGACTTCTTCTATCCGCCGGAGAACCAGTCACGGCAGGAGGCGATCTCGGAGCGTGGATTGGTCGTTGCCGAGATGCCGCCGGGTACCGAGCCGCGCGCCCGGCATTTTCCCTATCGCAACCGCATTATCGCCGGCTTGAGCGCGGGAACGGTCGTTGTCGAAGCGGCGCCGCGCTCCGGATCGTTGATTACTGCCAGGCTCGCAGCGGAGGCGGGACGCGAGGTGATGGCGGTGCCGGGCTCCCCGCTCGACCCGAGGGCGCAGGGCTGCAACCAGCTCATCCGGCAGGGCGCGACGCTCGTCCAGAATGTGGCCGACGTGCTGGAGGCCGTGCGACCGATGCAATCGAGCCTGGCTTCGCCCCGAAACGCCTACGAAGCCGAGCCATATCAGTCGGACGGCGATGATAGTGCGCTGGGCATCGTCGAGGAACTGCTCGGCCCTCGCCGGTGCCGGTCGACGAGGTCATTCGCTTGTCGGGTGTTACGAGTGGCGCGGTGCAGATGGCGCTGCTGGAACTCGACCTTGCTGGACGCCTCGATCGGCATGCCGGCGGAAAGGTCAGCTTGCGAGCGGCTTGACGGGCCGAATCCGAAGTCCCCACCTTATACGCGTATGCGTGAGGGCAATCTGTGAAACTGGTCGTAGTCGAATCGCCGGCGAAGGCGAAAACCATCGAGAAGTATCTGGGCGGCGGGCATCGCGTACTCGCGAGCTACGGGCATGTTCGGGATCTTCCGCCGAAGGATGGCTCGGTCGATCCCGAGCATGATTTCGACATGCTGTGGCAGGTTTCGCCAGACCGTTCGAAGCAGCTGAAGCTCATCACCGACGAGGCGAAGAAGGCGGACGCGCTGATCCTCGCCACTGACCCCGACCGGGAAGGAGAGGCGATCAGCTGGCACGTCCAAGAGGTGCTTCGGGCGAAGAAGGCGCTGCCCAAGGATGTGCAGCGCGTAACCTTTAATGCCATCACCAACGCCGCGGTCACCGAGGCGATGCGCAACCCGCGCGAGCTCGATGTCGACCTCATCGATGCGTACCGCGCCCGGCGGGCACTCGACTATCTCGTCGGTTTCACGCTCTCGCCGATCCTGTGGCGCAAGTTGCCCGGCGCGAAGTCCGCGGCCGTGTCCAGTCGGTGGCGCTCCGCCTGATCGTCGACCGCGAACGCGAAATCGAGGTCTTCAAGACCCAGGAATATTGGCAGGTCAGCGCCACTTTCGAGGCTGACGGCCAGCCGTTCACGGCGCGACTCGTCCAGCTCGATGGCAAGAAGCTCGACCGCCTTTCGATCGGCTCCAAGAACGATGCCGATGCCGCCAAGGCGGTGGTCGAAGGCGGACGCTTCACCGTCGCTTCGGTTGAGACCAAGCCATTCGCCAAGAACCCGCCGCCGCCATTCACCACCTCAACGCTTCAGCAAGAGGCCGCGCGCAAGCTAGGTTTCTCCGCCAGCCACACGATGCGGGTCGCCCAGTCTCTCTACGAGGACGGGCTGATCACCTACATGCGCACTGACGGCGTCGACATGGCGGAAGAGGCGATCAGCGCCGCCCGCAAGGCGATCGCCAACCGCTACGACAGCGGCTTCGTTCCGGACAAGCCACGGCGCTACACCAGCAAGGCGAAGAACGCGCAGGAGGCTCACGAGGCGATCCGACCAACGGACTTCGGCCGGTCGCACGCGGCGTCGGGCGACCACGCTCGTCTGTACGAGCTGGTCTACAACCGCGCGTTGGCCAGCCAGATGGCGTCCGCGCGTCTGGAGCGCACGACGGTGGAGCTGACCGATGGAGCGGGCAGGGCCGTGCTCCGCGCGACCGGCCAGGTCGTGCTCTTTCCGGGCTTCATGACGCTTTACGACGAGGGCCGCGACGACGCCCAGGATGAAGAGAGCGCTCGCATGCCGGCCTTGCGCGAGGGCGATGCGCCGACCAAGACCGGCGTGGAGGCGACCCAGCATTTTACGCAACCTCCGCCGCGTTACTCCGAAGCGAGCCTGGTCAAGCGGCTGGAGGAGCTGGGATCGGTCGGCCGTCGACCTACGCCTCGATCCTGCAGACGCTGAAGGACCGGGAGTATGTGCGGGTCGAGAAGGCTCGATTCATCCCCGAGGAGAGCGGACGGCTCGTGACCGCGTTCCTGGAGCGGTTCTTCGAAAAGTACGTCAGCTACGATTATACCGCGGAGCTGGAAGAAGAGCTCGACGACGTCTCAGGCGGGCGCCTCAACTGGCAGAAATTGCTTCAATTATTCTGGCGGGACTTCCAGCCCAAGGCGGGTGAAGTCATGGAGCAGAAGCCGTCGGAAGTGACGGCTGCGCTCGATGAATTTCTGGCGCCATGGCTCTATCCGCCGCGCGAGGACGGCAGCGATCCGCGCGTCTGTCCGGCTTGCGGCAACGGCCGGCTCTCGCTTCGGGGCGGCAAGTTCGGCGCCTTCGTCGCCTGCTCGAACTATCCCGAATGCCGCTACACGCAGAAGTTCGGACAGGGCGGCGAGCAGGCGGGTGGTGAGGGCCCGCAGGATCTTGGCAACGGGATCGAGCTGAAGAGCGGGCGCTTCGGTCCGTACCTTGAGCGCGAAGGCAAAAGAGCGTCGATCCCGAAGGACGTGCCGGTTGCGGACGTGGACCTCGAAATGGCCGAAAGACTGCTGTCGCTGCCACGCGAGATCGGCGCGCACCCGGAGACCGGCAAGACCATCAAGGCCTCGATTGGCCGATACGGGCCCTATCTCGAGCATGACGGCAAATATGCGCGGCTGAATTCGACGGCCGAAGTCTTCGAGACCGGGATGAACGCGGCGGTCGCGAAGCTTGCCGATGCGGCTTCAGGCGGCGGACGCCGCCAAGGCGCTTCGCGCGAGCCGATTGCGGTACTCGGCGCCCATCCCAGCAGCGGACTGGAGATCAAGGTGATGTCCGGTCGCTACGGTCCCTACGTCAGCGATGGTTCGACTCACGCGACCTTGCCCAAGAGCGCCGACCCGAAGGCAGTCACGCTGGAGCAGGCGGTGGAATGGATCGACGCCAAGGCCGCCAAGGGCCGTCCGCTAAAGGCAAAAAGAAGCCGGCGCGGAAGAAGAAGGCCTAGGCCGAACAGGTCCGGCAGTTCGGGTCCTTCGGAAGGCGGATCTTTCGCCAGTCGAGCGCTTCTCCGTCGAACAGGAATAAGCTTCCGGGACGTCCTCGCCGATCCCGACGATGACCCGGATCGCCATCAGGGCGGCGAAGCTCCCACGGTTGCAGTCAGCGCGCCGAGTACGCCTTGCTCGGCGCAGGTGTCGCAATCGTCGCTGTCGAACGCATCGCCGACGAAGCAGCGGTAGCAGGGTTTGTCGGGCTCCCAGCCGCGGAAGAGGGCGATCTGCCCTTGGAACATGACCGCGGCCGCCGACACCAGCGGAATGCGAAGACGCGTAAGCAAGTCGCCGACGACCAACCTCGTTGCGAAATTGTCCGAGCCGTCGATCACGAGATCGTGGCCCGCCAGGAGCGACTCGGCATTGTCCGCGCTCAGCCTTTCCTTAACGGCAGTGACTTCCACATAGGGGTTGAGCGCGCGCACGACCTCCGCCGCCAGCACCGCCTTGGGCTGGCCGATCTGGTCGTCACGGAAGATGGGCTGGCGCTGAAGGTTGCTGCGATCGACGATGTCGTCATCGATGATTGTGAGCTTCCCGATCCCTGCGCCGGCGAGTGCCGGGACGATTGCACTGCCGATGCCGCCCGCACCGACGACGAGAACGCGCGCCGACTTGAGCTTGCGCTGGCCGACGCCGCCGACTTGCGGGAGGACGATGTGTCGTGCGTAGCGCTCCAGCTCGTCGTCGCTAAGTTCGCTCACCGGCCGGTGCTTCCGAAGCCTCCGCTGCCTCGCGCGGTTTCCTCCAGTTCCTGCACCTCGGTGAACCGTGCCTGGAGGACCGGGCCGGGACAAGCTGCGCGATCCGCTCGCCGCGACGAACCTCGAACGGTTCGCCGCCGAGATTGGCGAGAATGACTTTCACTTCGCCGCGATAGTCGCTGTCGATCGTGCCGGGCGTGTTGAGACAGGTGATGCCGTGCTTGAGCGCCAGTCCGGAGCGGGGACGCACCTGCACCTCGTTTCCGTGTGGGATATCTATCGCAAAGCCGGTCGCGACGGCATGCCGCTCTCCCGGTTGAAGAGTGAGGTCCTCGGCGGACACAACGTCCAGGCCGGCGGCGTGCTCGGTCGCATATTGGGGAAGCGGCAGGCCTTCGCCGTGGGGCAGCCGGGTAAGCTTGATCTCGATCATCCGATCTCCTGTTCGACGCGGCGCATGAGGCGCCGCGCGACTTCCTGTTTTGAGTCTTCCGGCCAGTCCTCGATTCCGCTCGCTGTCACAAGATGGACGCGGTTGCGGTGACCTCCCATGACGTCGCCGGAAACGTCGTTGGCAACGATCCAGTCGGCCTTCTTGCCAACCTGCTTGGCGATGGCGTTTTCGACGACATTGTCGGTCTCGGCTGCGAAACCGATCACCAGCCGCGGCCGCCGTTCGTGCACCGAGATTTCTGCCAGAATGTCGCGCGTCGGCACGAACTTGAGCTTTGGCGGCCCGTTTCCCTTTTTCAGCTTGGTCGGCGAGATTTCCACGCGCCAGTCGGCGACTGCGGCGACCATGATCGCGCAGTCGGCTGGGAGGGAGGCCATGACTGCATCCGCCATTTGCTGGGCGGTCTCCACATCGACCCGGTCCACGCCGGGCGGAGTGTCGAGCGAGACCGGTCCGGCAACGAGCGTCACCCGCGCGCCGGCCTCGGCGGCGGCGGCGGCAATGGCGAATCCCTGACGTCCGGAGGATCGATTGGCGATTACGCGGACGGGATCGATCGGCTCATGAGTCGGGCCGGCCGTGACAAGGATGTGCTTGCCCTGGAGCGTCACTTTTCGCCGAGGAATCCGCGCTGGTTGAGAAAGTCGAAGATCGCTTGCGGCTCGTGAAGGCGGCCGGGCCGTACTCGCCGCACGCCATTTCGCCCTCGTCGGGATCGATGACCGTGACGCCATCGACCTTGAGCTGTGCGATGTTTCGCTCGGTTGCCGGGTGCTGCCACATGCGAACGTTCATGGCCGGGGCGACGACCACCTTCTTGTCGGTGGCGAGAAGCAAAGTCGTCGCCAGGTCGTCGGCGATGCCTGCTGTCATCTTGGCGAGAAGGTCCGCCGTGGCCGGACAGACGAGGATGAAATCGGCGGATCGGCTGAGTTCGATATGGCCCATGTCGATCTCGTCCTTGAGCTCCCACAGGGACGTGTAGACCTCGCTCTTGGCGAGCGCGCCGAGCGCCATCGGCGTCACGAAATGCTCCCCACCCTTGGTGAGGACGGGCGTCACCTCGTGCCCGACCTTCTTGAACAGCCGGACAAGCTCGAGCGACTTGTAGGCGGCAATCCCTCCGCCAACGATCAGCAGCACCTTGGCCATGGCCCGCGGCTTAGCCCTGCGAGGCGTCGAGAGTCGAGTTCCGGCTAATTCGCGGGTTCGAGAAACTCGTCCTCGATGATGGCGAAGGGAACGATGCCGGACGCCCAGATGGCAGCGAAGGTGTCGCGAGATGAGAAGGGGCGTCCCTCGATGTCGGCCTGGTGCGAGGCCTTGGCGAGCAGGTGGTCGAGCTGAGTCTTGCCGATAATGTAGCTTGGGCCGTAACCGGGCTGGCGAAGGTAGAGCAGCTGCTCGAAGCCGACGAGCCTGCTGTTGGCGTCGGACCAGCCGCGCGGAGTCCAAGACGCGTGATACTTGCCGGCTTCGTCGAGCCCGATCTCGTTGGCCTGCACCCGCAATGACGCGAGGCCGCGGGCGGCGCGATTGGCGAGCATGATCCAGACCAGTTCGCGGCCATGGGGCTCGTCGTCGTAGAGGCCCGCCTGCATCAGCACCTCTTCCATCGCCGTTGCCAGGCCTTCGGAGCGGTCAGCGTAGATGTTGAAGAGGGGAGGCGTCTGCCGGATCGGGCTGGGGTGCGGTTCTTGGCGGAGGCGAGCGAGCTCGATCCAGTGGAATTGGTGGCTCGAAAGCGGCAGCGGATCGAGTGCAGTGACGTGGGTGAAGAAGTTGCGCTGCTCGACCGGCGTGTAATCGCCTAGCTGGCCGAACAATGCGGAGCGGAAGTAGGGCTTGTCGGCAATAAAGCCGGCATCGACGAGCAGCCGGTAGAGCCTCTCCTCACGCGCCAGCGCCATCGCCTTGTAGGCAGCCGGATCCTTGATTTCAGGGATTGGCGGAGCCGTGCGATTGCGCACCTCCTCCAGTCGAAGCGACGCCAGCGAACGGTCGAGCTCCCGGCGGAGCAAGGTGACCTGCTGGTCGAAGTCGTAGGGGCCGAGCAGGACGTGCTTCAGGTACCAATTGTAGTTGTCCTTGCCGACGCCGGACGGGCCCTGGCGCTTGGGTGCCTCGGACTTGATCCAGTCGGCGAAGGAGACGGTTGCCTCGCGCGCCTCGGCGACGGCTTTCTTCAGCTGCGGCGACGCGCCTAGGAGCGACGCCGTGCGCCGGCCGTCGAGGTCGTTAAGGCTCAGGGTGCCCGCTTCCAGCGCTGCGAGGGCTTCGGCCTGCTCGCGAAAGGCACGGTCGCCGTAGGCCCAAAGGTCGTGAGCCGTGCTGCCGGCGAGGTTCGCGCGCGCATCGGTCAGGAGCGGCGGAATGGTCGCCAATTGCGCGGTCAGGCGCTTCTGGTCGGCCGCATTGAGCGGCCAACGATAGGCGAACAGGTCGATGACCGGCTCGGCGTAGGTACCCTCGTGCGCCGGAACGTCGCTCATCTCCGGAAAGACGGTCTGGTAAAAACCTGGGTCGCGGGCCCAGGGCTTGAGGACGCGGAAGTAGAAATCGAGGCCGCTCATCTCAGCCTGCATCAGGCGGTAGTCGCCCTTCTGCGAAGCGGTCCAACCGTCGGTGTTCAGCCCGGTCATCTGCAGTTGCAGGTTGGCTAGGTCCCCTGCCTTCTCAGCCATCGCCGACGGGCCATAATCGGGACGGCCGTTGGCGATCTTGGGCTGGTTTAGCGCTCGCCATTCTTCGAACGCCTTGAGCAACTGAGGATAGGTCGAGGCGGAGGCTTGAGCGGCTTGCGCCGGTGATGCCGAAATCATGGGAATGGCGGAAATCGCAAGCGCCAGGGCAATTCGAAACATCGGCCAGTCCCCAAAGGTTGTCGCCGGAGGTTATCGCCCCGCTGCCGCAGCGCAAGCAGGCACGAAAAAGGCGGGGCCCTTGCGAGCCCCGCCTCCCGTGACGAACTTGCACCTAGGTTCGCGAGCGTGAGCCAGAACGTCCGCCGCTGCCAGTTTCCGAACCGGCATCAGCCGTCTCGATCGCCCGCGTGGTGTCGGCCTGGATCGAGCCGCCAACGCCGGTCGCGGCGCCACTTGCGGAGCCGCTGCCGCCGGTTCCGGTCACCGAAGCCGTGGTCGTTCCGACACCAGCATTCGATGCCATTCCCGTGTCGACACCCGAGCCGCCGCTCGATGCCGACGGAGACTGGCTCTGGCGATTGCGCCGCCAGCTATCGAAGTCGGAGTGGAATTGATGTTCGCGCTCGCGGCAGTAATCGTCGTAATCGCGGTCGAGTTGCGACATCTGACGGTCGCGCCAGCTGCGATAGTGATCGTCCTGGCTGCTGCCGAAGCGCTGATTGCCGAAGCCGCCAAGAGTGTCGCCCATGTCGCTGTAGCCGAGCGATTCGTTCTCACCGCGATTGGCTTCGCCCCAGCTTTGCGCGTGGTCGCGCCGATGCTGGCCGCGGAAGTCGCTCTCGTTGCGAAAGCCGCCGAAGCCACTGGAGAGGCTGCGGTCGCGATCCTGCGATGAACTGCGGGGCGAACCGTATCCGCCGCGGCCTTGTTCGCGATCCCAGTTGCTTCCTGAGCGTTGACCTTGGCTCATCCCGCCACCGTAGCCGCCGGTTTCACGGCCATGCCCACGATTGCGCTCAGCGCTCCGGTGCTGATCCTGATCCCACGACGATCCGCCGCTCCAGCCCACGCCGTGCGAGCTTGAATTGCGGTCGTTGTCCCAAGAGCGAGGCTGCTGGCCGCGGTTGATCTGCTGGTCGCGGTTCCAGGACGTGTCGCGCTGATAGTCGCGACCGGGCCGGCGATCGTCGTCATCGTCGCCAAACCAGGAGCGAAGCTGTTCGCCGGCGCGCTCGAAGAAGCCGCGATCCTCGTCGCGATCACGTCCGTAGCTCGACCGTTCGCGATTCTCGTCGCGCCATCGGTCGCGGTTCATGTCGTCGCCATATCCTCTTGCCATTGCGGGCCTCCTTGTCTGGACGAAATTGAAGCGGGCGGGTGCGCCCACCTCTGTCCAACGGAGCGAGTGAATGGCCGTTCCGTGCCTCAACGTCGCTCGGCGCATCCAGACATCCGGCTGGCGCAAGCTGCTGATTCGGAAGTGAAAGAGTCGTCTAGCCGACCAAGAATATGGCAGCCGCTCCGACCGCTGCACCGATCAGCGCGACCAGCCCATAGCCGGCCCATCTCGGCCGCTGGATCACCGCAATCTCGGGCAGTGGCGGGGGAGGAGGGCAGCACCGAATGGGGGATAGTACTGGTCGATCCGCTTGATCAGTTCGGGCACAAGCTTGGCGGCGCGGACCAGCTCGACGATGCGGTCGGCGTAATATGCCTCGGGGCCAAGCTCGGAGCGCAGCCAGTCGCGAAGGAACGGCTCTGCTGTCTCCCACATGTTAATGTCGGGATCGAGCGCGGTCGCCACGCCCTCGTTCATCACCATCGACTTCTGCAGAAGCAGCAAATGCGGCTGCGTCGGCATGTCGAAATCGCGCGTGATGGAGAACAGGCTCTCCAGCATCCGTCCGACGGAAATCTCCTTGACGGGGAGGCCCCGGATCGGCTCGCCGGCCGCACGCAGGGCGGTCGCGAACTCCTGCACATTGTGGTGCGAGGGCACGTACTGCGCCTCAAAGTGGATTTCCGCGACGCGCCGATAGTCGCCCGTGATCAGCCCGTAGAGGATTTCCGCAAGCCACATTCGCGCTCTGCGGTCGATGCGGCCCATGATCCCGAAATCGATGGCGGCGATCCGGCCGTCACGCAGGGCGAACAGGTTCCCGTGGTGCAGGTCGGCGTGGAAGAAGCCGTCGACCACGGCCTGGCGAAGGAAGGCGCGGACGAGAATTCCGGACAAGGCGCTGCAGTCGTGCCCTTCGGCGATCAGCGCCTCGCGGTCGTTCAGCTTGATCCCGTCGAGCCATTCGAGCGTGAGCACCCGCCTGGCGGTCCGGCGCCAGTCGATTTCGGGCACGTAATAGCCCGGCTCGGCGATCATGTTCTCGCGGAGTTCGGAGGCTGACGCGGCCTCTCGCTGAAGGTCCAGCTCTCGCGCCGTCCACTGCTTGAATTGGGCGACGACAAGGCGGGGGCGCAGGCGGGCTGCCTCCCCGCCCATCGATTCAACGTGAGCGGCTGCCCACTCGTAGGTGTCGATGGCCCTGGCGATTTCTTCCTCGACGCCCGGCCGAAGCACTTTGACCGCGACTACCTTGCCGTCCGTGGTGACAGCCTTGTGGACCTGCGCGATGGACGCCGCGCCGATCGGATTTTCGTCGAACTCCACGAACAGGCTCTCGATGCTCGTCCCGAAGGATGACTCGATCGTCTGCCGGATCGCGGCGAAAGGCGCAGGCGGAAGGTTGTCCTGAAGCTGGGACAGATTTTCGGCCGCCTTGGCGCCGACGAGGTCGGGCCGGGTCGAAAGAGCCTGTCCAAGCTTGATCGCTGCAGGGCCAATCGCCTGAAGAGCCGCAGCATATTCCGGCGTATCGGGAACCCGCGCACCAAAGCGCGCAAGCCGTGCGAGGCGGCGCACGGGCGGCGGCGTCAAGGGATCGGATTCAATACCGCGCAGGGCGCCGTGACGAGCCAGCGTCCGGCCCCACTTCAACAGACGCCACAGGTGGGTGACCGTCGTGGTCAAATCTTCCACCCGCTGTGGATGGTCACCAGCCCGCCGAGCATCGGTTCAGCGGCGGCTCGAACGAAGCCTGCTTCGGTCACCATTTCGCGAAAGCGTTCGGGCCGTGGAAAGCGCTGGATGGATTCGACGAGATATTTGTAGCTCGCTTCGTCGTCGGCGATCGCCTTGCCGAGCTTCGGAATGATATTCTTCGACCAGGCGTCGTAAAGCTCCGAGAAGCCCGGCCAGTCGCTGCGTGAAAATTCCATGCAGTAGAAGCGTCCGCCGCGCTTCAGCACGCGATGCGCTTCCTTCAGTGCTTTCGGAATGTGCGTGACGTTCCGGATGCCGAACACAATCGTGTAGGCGTCGAAGCTACTGTCCGGGAAGATCAGTTCCTCGGCGTTCTGGACCTGCCATTTCAGACCCGTCAGGCCGCGCTTTTTCGCGCGCTCTTCACCGACCGCAAGCATGTCGGCGTTGATGTCCGACACGGTGACCTCGGCGCCGCGCTGCGCCATGCGGAAGGCGATGTCACCGGTGCCGCCGGCCATGTCGAGAATGCGCTCCCCGGTGCGAGGCTTCACCCGGGCGACGAAGCGGTCCTTCCACAGCCGGTGGAGGCCGCCCGACATCAAATCGTTCATGACATCGTAGCGGCGGGCGACCGAGCTGAAGACTTCGCCGACGCGACGGGTCTTTTCTTCCGGGCTGACGAGCTCCTCGCCGAAGCTGACCTTCTCTGACATGGGGCGCGGCTCTAGCGAGGTTGCGGACAGTCCGCCATATCGCGCCGATGCCAGAGCTTCCCGAAGTCGAAACCACCGTCCGCGGACTTGCCAAGGTCCTTGACGGCAGGCGGATCGAGCGGGTCGAGGCGCGTCGTGCGGACCTGCGGCGGGCGTTCCCAAAGGATCTTGGCCAGCGGCTGACCGGTGCGAAGGTCATCGGCCTTGGGCGCCGGGCGAAGTATGGCCTGATCCATACCGACCGCGACGATACCATGATCTTTCATCTCGGCATGTCAGGTAGCTGGAGGATCAATCGCGCGGAGATCGAGAAGCACGACCACTTGCTGCTGGAGACGGATGAGGGGACCCGGCTCGCTCTCAACGATCCGCGGCGATTCGGTTCGGTCGATCTGATCCCGACCTCGGAACTCGATGCGTGGCCGGCGTTTGCAGTGTTGGGACCCGAGCCGCTCGAGCTTGATGCGGGAGACCTGAGGCAGCGGCTGGCCGGCCGGAGCGCTGCGATCAAGCAGCTCCTGCTCGATCAGACGATCGTCGCCGGGCTCGGCAACATTTATGTCTGCGAGGCTCTATATCGTTCGCACATCCATCCGACACGGGCCGGCGGCTCTATAAGCCTGCCAAGGCTCGACCGGCTGGTGGTCGCGATCCGCCAGGTGATCGACGAGGCGATCGAGGCGGGCGGATCGACGCTGCGGGACTTCGCCAGTCCTGATGGCGAACTCGGCTATTTTTCGAAGGCGTTCGCCGTCTATGATCGGGAGGGTCAGCCGTGCGGGTGCGGCGGGAAGGTCCGTCGAATCGTCCAGGGCGGACGGTCGACATTCTACTGTCCGGCCTGCCAGCGCTGACTGTTGACGATTCGGGCCTCTCCGGTTAGGGGAGTCCTCACGTCGGCGCGGCCTCTTGGCTACGCGCCGCTTTTTCATTGAGACACAGGGTTTTAGAGGAATATTCATGGCGAACACGCCGCAAGCCAAGAAGCGCATCCGTCGCAACGAGCGCCGCGAAGCCATCAACCACAGCCGCGTCAGCCGCATCCGGACCTTCGTGAAGGCCGTCGAGTCGGCCTTGGCAGCAGGCAAGAAGGATGATGCCGTAAAGGCTCTTCGCGATGCTCAGCCGGAGATGGCACGTGGCGTTGCCCGTGGCGTCCTGCACAAGAATACGGCGGCCCGGAAGTTCTCGCGGCTGGCCAAGAGGGTTGCTGCACTAGGGTAATCCCCGAGGATTAGTCCCGCAAAGAAACGGGCCGTCGGCATTGCCGGCGGCCCTTCTTTTTTGCCGCGTCAAAAAAATGCAGCAATTCCCGCGATTCGCGGAATCGTTAACGCGCGACTAACCACGAAAATGGCAGTTTTCTGCCGTTTCAACGCAAAAGTCCCACGTTTCCTCTGTCAAGGCTGATTATTTCAGTCTTGTGAAAAATCGCGCTTGAATCACCAGCCCGAGGCTTCCAAAACGGCCTTTCCGGTCGCGAATCCGCGCCGGGGGCTAGAGAGAAAAGCAGTCATGGGCGCCCGACTCGCGTTGGTCGCGACGGACTCCGTTTGTCTCTTTGACAGGGAAATGAGGAGGCGCGAACCAGTGCACGGGCAACGTTCGGAGGTGTCTCAGGAGCAGGTCGAAGGGCTGGTCGCAGCGCCGCTCGAAGCCGCTTGGGAATCGATCCGTACGGGCTTCGTCGCGATCTTGGTGCGCGAACATTCGACGGCTGGCTGAAGCCCGCTGCGCTTGGCGACCTGGACCCTGAGACCGGCACGCTCGACATCGTCATGCCAAGCCAGTTCATGGCCGACTGGGTACGCTCGCATTTCGGCGACCGACTCGCGCTCGCGTGGAAGTCAACGCTTCCGCTCGTCCGCTCGGTCCGGGTCATGGCCGGCACAGACGGCCCGCGCCCGACTCCGTTGCTGATCCTGGAGGAGGCGCCTGAGCCGGCCGCTCGCGGCCGCGATCCGTCCGCACCGAACTTCGATCCACGCTACCGGTTCGAAACCTTCGTCATCGGAAAGGCCAACGAAGTTGCGGCGACCGCCGCGCGGACTCTGGCGACGGCCAAGACCGTAAGCTTCAACCCACTTTTCATTCATGGCGGAACTGGCCGGGGCAAGACGCACCTGCTTCACGCCATCGGTCACGCGTTCCTGGCGCAGAATCGCTCGGCCAAGGTCGTTTCGATGTCGGCCGAGAAGTTCATGGTCGAGTTCATCCGTGCGCTGAAGGAAAACGACACAATCGGCTTCAAGCAGCGGCTGCGGAGCGCGGACTTGCTGCTGATCGACGACGTCCAGTTCATTGCCGGCAAGGACTCGACGCAGGAAGAATTCTTCCACACGATGAACGAAATCATCACTGCCGGTCGCCGGCTGGTGATCACGTCCGATCGCGCCCCACAGGACCTTGACGGAATCGCGCCGCGCATCCTGTCGCGTCTGTCCTGGGGCCTCGTCGCAGACATCAACTCGGCGGATTTCGAGCTTCGCTTCAACATCATCGAGACGAAGCTGGCGGCTCTTCCCGCGGTCGACATGCCGCGAAACGTGGTCGAGTTCCTCGCCCGCCGGGTGACGTCGAGCATTCGAGAGCTGGAAGGCGCGCTCAACCGCATCGCTGCCTATGCAATGATGACGGGCCGAGCGATCGACATCGCTTTCGTCGAAGAGGTTCTCGCCAATGTGCTTCGCGCCAACCAGCGCCGGATCACGATCGACGAGATCCAGGCTCAGGTTGCCGAGCACTACCGCATCCGCAAGGCCGAAATGACGTCGGCGCGCCGCGCGCGCGAAGTCGCTCGCCCGCGCCAGGTCGCCATGTATTTGTCGAAGCAGCTGACGCCCAAGTCGCTGCCAGACATCGGTCGGCGTTTCGGTGGGCGCGACCACACGACGGTGATCCATGCGGTGCGCCAGATCGAGAAGCTTCGCGCTAGCGATGCGGAGCTCGATGCGGACATTCGCCTGCTGACGCGCCAGCTCGAAGGCTAGCTTCGGGGAGGGGGTTTCGACCGCCCCAAAGGTCGAAGAATGGGCCCGGCAGGAGCAATCCCGCCGGGCCTTTCTTATTTCAACAACTCCGGTTTACATCTTCCGTCATGGGGAAGAAAAGCACGACGGGCTGGCTGTCCCTGGGCAGATCGTCCTTGCGCACGAACTGCCCTTCACGGTCGGGGACCTCAGAGTTCAACCATCAGTCCGCCAGGTCAAACGCGGCGACAAGCGCGAGACCCTGGAACCGCGCGTAATGCAGCTTCTCGTCGCACTGGCTCGCGCACGCGGCGGCATCGTGACGCGCGACGAGCTGATCGCATGGTGCTGGGACGGGCGAATCGTCGGAGAGGACGCCATCAATCGCGCTGTTTCGCGTCTTCGCCAGGTCGCCTCGGAAATTGGGGGCGGTACCTTCGCAATCGAAACAATCACGAAGGTGGGATACCGGATCGTCGACGCAGCACTGGCAGCCAAGGATCGGTCTCACGAATCCGAGCCGTCGGCGCCCACTGCGAGCCGCCGGAACTGGCTGTTCGGCGCTGGTGCGGCCGTTGCAGGGGCGCTTGGTACTGGATTGCTTTGGCGAAAGCCGTGGCAGCATCGCCCCGATCCGGAGGCCGTAGAGCTCGTGCGGCTTGGCGATCTGGCCCAACGCGCAAGCCGTCCTGACCAGACCAGGCAGGCGGTATCTTACTTCGAACGCGCCGTGCGCATCGACCCGCTGTATGGCGCAGCCTGGGGAATGCTGGCTCTTTCCTATACGCACGGCCTCGACGGATTTAGCGAGGCGCAGCTTGCAGGCCTCCCCGACCGGATTCGTTCTGCAGCCAATCGCGCTCTTGAGCTCGAACCCGATAATCCGGACGCGCAGCTGGCCCTGGCATGCGTCCTGCCATACTTCCGCAACTGGTCTCGATTGGAGCCTGAATTGAGCAGGATCCAGCGCGAGTACCCAGACCATTGGCTCGCCAACGGGAGGCTTGCCATCCTCTATTATCAGGTTGGCCGGCTAAAGGAGGGAGCCGCGCTGCACATGGGCGTCATTAAACGGGATCCGATGATCCCAGGCCCTTATGCCTTTGCAGCGACAGCACTTTCTCGTGCAGGGCAAATTCAGGATGCCGACGCCCTTCTCAAGGAAGCGGCAGACCGTTGGCCTGCCAATCCCTTTCTCTGGCATACCAAGTACGACCACCTGCTCTTCACGGGTCGCGCCGGTTCGGCAGCTGCTATGCTTATGGATCCGGAAACCCGTCCGTCCGGGACTGGCGACGCTGAGGTCGCGCCATTCATCCGGCTTGCCCGAGCCATCGACAAAGAGAGTCCTGAAGACATCGAAGCCTCCGTAGAAGATCAGGTTCGGATGAGCCGCGACGATGTGCAGTCGATCGCTTTCGCCGCTCCGGTGTTCGCATTGCTCGGTCGCCCCGACCTCACGCTTGCGAGCCTCGAGCGTTACTATCTCAACGAAGGATCGTTCGGCGAGCCATCGCCAATCGGCCCTTACACTCGCCGATACACCGATCAGCTTTACTGGCCCGCTATGACCTCAATCAATTCTGACAGGCGCTTTCGACAGCTCACGACCGCCATCGGCCTATCCGACTACTGGGATTCGATGGACATCGATCCCCTCTCACTACGAGCGTAGCCAGCAAGAAATCGGCGGTTCGCCGGCCAATCATCAGGTGCGCATCCTTTCGGAAAGGCCACGTGATACGCGACTGTCGCCTCCCATTGGAGCTCAATTGGGAGGCTTAAAATGCGGCTCTTGTATTTAGTAACCTCTGCCACGGTCTTGCTGGCCCTCGCCAATCCGGCGTCCGCGACTGTTGTCGACCCTCTGGACGATTTTCTTTCGACCTATACGGGTCCGCTCAACGACGACGTCGATATCCTGAGCGGCGATGTCGCGTTCGACGGCACGTCTTACTTCCTGACCTCCACCATGAACGGTGCGATCGGAACAACCACAGGGAGCATTTTCGTTTGGGGATCAATCGAGGCAGCGGCGCGCCGCGTCTGACGTTCGGAAGTCCAAGCGTTGGCGCAGGAGTGCTTTTCGATGCCGTGGTGGTGATGTTCCCAGACGGCACGCTTCGCATTGTTACAATACCGCCGGCCGGAGCACCGACCTTCAATGTTATCGCCGGAGGGACGACGATCGCCGGCAACAGTCTGTCCGCGACCGTGCCGCTGTCGCTATTGGACTCAATGGGCCTCGCGCCGGAAGACTATATGTTCAATCTCTGGTCGCGAACGCGGGTGAACCCGCTTGCAGACGGGACGAACGCGGAAATCGCCGACTTCCTGTCGAGCAGCACTCAAGCGCGTGCGGTTCCTGAACCTGCGACATGGCTGATGATGCTCTTGGGATTCGGGCTGACTGGCACCGCGTTTCGGCGATCGCGCCGGGCAAGCCTCTTGAAAGCCGTCGCGTGAGCAGCGGCAGCTCGAAGGCCTGCCCAGTCCCCTGAGCAGGCCTTCATTCTTATTTACGCCTTCTTCTTGGCCGGGACGGTGATCTTCACCGTTTCCCCGTTCGTGCCGGGGAAGTTGGTGAACATTGCTTCGATAAGGTTGGGAACAAGCGTTCCAAGCTCATCCGTCTGCGACCGGGCGGCCGCCTTACCGTTGAACAGCGGAGCACTGTCGGCCCGGCGGACGATGTCCAGGTTCAATTCGCTCTTGTAGACCGTGTACTGACGCACCGGGTCCGGACCGAACGCATACCAGTACGGATCGTCCCAGCCCAGTAGAAGGGCGAGCGGTAACCCGCGTAGCCGAACCGCGAGTAGTACGGCCGGCCGAAATAGCCGCCGTAGAACGGACTGTAGCGGCCGCGGTAGAACGGATCATAGTAATGGGAGCGAGCGAAAGGATCGACCGAGACCTCGGTGCTTCCCTTGTCTACGCCGTATCCGATCTTGACGAGCATGTCGGCGACGTTGGGCGCACCGGCAGAACGGTAGCCCTTGGCTTCCATCTGCTGCGCGACCTGGGCCGCGAAGCGGTTGAACTCCAGCGTTGGAAGCGCACCGTTCGCCGGGACGACGTAGAACGTCTGACCGGCAGGAACGGGCATAGCGGTGTAACGGGTGACATTCGTCGGCAGGCCCATGGCGCAGCCCGACACGCCCAGCGCAGCCGCACCCAGAAAGGCAGCGGCGGCCAGTTTCTTGATAGACATTTCAGACCTCGAATTTCCAAAACCCACTGCGGGGTATCGAAATCCAATTAGTCGTTGCCCGCTGAACTATCGATGAAGTGAGCGTTCATCGGGGTAGACCGATTGCGCGATAGGCTTCCGCGAGGGTCGGCGCGCCCAATTCTGCTGCACGTTCAGAGCCTTCGGCCAGATGACGGTCCAGCTCCGCAGGGTCGTTTCGGAGCTCTTCCAAAGATGAACGAAGCGGGTGCAAAAGGGCCACCAGAGCATCGGCCAGCGCCGGTTTGAACGCTCCGAAGCCCTGTCCGGCGAATCGGGCCAGAACCTGCTCGACGGTCTCGCCCGTCACTGCGCCATAAATGCCGACGAGATTCTTGGCTTCTGGCCTGCCCTCCAGCCCGGCGTGGTGTTCCGGCAGTGGCTCGGGATCGGTCTTCGCCTTGCGGATCTTCTGAGAGATGGTGTCGTCGCTGTCGGTCAGGTTGATGCGGCTCATGTCCGACGGGTCCGACTTCGACATTTTCGAAGTCCCGTCGCGAAGGCTCATCACCCGGGCCGCGGTCCCGCCGCCGACGAAGGGCTCGGGCGGCACGAAGAGATCGACCTCGTAATCGGTGTTGAACTTGATCGCGATGTCGCGGGCGAGCTCGATGTGCTGCTTCTGATCTTCTCCCACTGGCACGTGCGTTGCCCGGTAGAGGAGAACATCCGCCGCCTGCAGGACCGGGTAAGTGTAGAGGCCGACACTGGCGCCTTCGCGCGACTTTCCGGTCTTGTCCTTGAACTGCGTCATGCGGTTCAGCCAGCCGACCCGAGCGGTGCACTGAAGAATCCAGGCAAGCTCGGGATGGGCGGGGATCGCGCTCTGCTGGAAGAGGATCGACTTCTTAGGATCGATCCCGCTGGCAATCAGCGCTGCCGCCATCTCGCGAACGTTTGAACGGAGCTCGGCTGGCGCAACGTCGATGGTGAGTGCGTGAAGATCGGCGAGAAAGAACAGGCACTCGGCCTCATCCTGCATCCTGACCCAGCGAAGGATGGCGCCGAGAAGGTTGCCGAGGTGAAGCCCGCCGGTCGGCTGGATACCGGAAACGACGCGCATGCTGGGGTTAGCCGACATCGGTGTACGGTCTACTGCGGCGGAACAAGGATTTCAGTTCCTCGCGGTCGGTGCCCCGAGGAACCACACCGCCGGGAAGTAGACCGCCATGCCGCCACCGACGAGCGCGACGACGCCCGCAAGGCGCTTCACGACCGTACCGTCGAACCAGCCGCCGAGAACCATTCGGATGCCGTACAGAGCCGCGACCATGAGAGCGCCGGCGATAAGCTGGCGAATGATGCGGCTAGCGAGCCAGCCTTCGATCCGGAAATGCCCGCGCCGATGGAGGATCACGTAGAGGATCAGGCAGTTGAGCCACGAGGTAATCGCGATCGCGGAGGCAAGGCCGGCAATGCCGAATGGCGGGATCAGGACGAAATTGAGGACAACGGTCGCGATCAGGACGAAGACAGCAATCTTCACTGGCGTTGCCGTGTCTTGCCGAGCGTAAAAGCCGGGCGTCAGGACCTTGACGAGCACATAAGCCGGCAAGCCAAGCACGATGATCGACAGCGTCAGCGCCGTCAGCCGAGCATCCTCCGGCGTGAACTTGCCGCCCTGGAAGAGCGCCGACACCAGGGGAAGAGCGCTCACCGCAAGAGCGAGGGCCGCGGGAAGGCAGAGCAGCATGGCGAGCTCCGCCGCTTGTCCTTGGACCTTCGCCGCTTTCTCGGGCTCGTTGGCGCCGACATATTTGCTCACCTGCGGCAGGATCGCAGTTCCCAGAGCCGCACCGATCACGCCGAGCGGAAGCTGGTTGAGGCGGTCGGCATAGTTGAAATAGCTCATCGCCCCGGTCCCGATGCGCGTCAGGAAGAACGTGTCGATGAAGGCGCTGATCTGATAGACGCCCGCCCCCAAAGTCGCCGGAATGACGACCCGGACAAACTGGCGGACGCCGGGAGTCATCCTCGGCCGCCGAAGCTTCAGCACCACGCCGGCTCGCTTGCAGGCCGTCAGGAGCAGCGCGAGCTGCATCATGCCGCCGACAGTGACGGCGACAGCAAGCGCGTAGGCGGTGGTCGTTCCGCCCTGCGGCACGAAGATCAGCGCCGTGAGCATCGCGAGATTGAGCAAGGCGGGAGCAAAGGCCGCCGCGGTGAACCGCGAGAGGCTGTTGAGGATGCCCGAAAACAGGGAAACGAGGCTGATCAGCAGCAGGTAGGGGAAGGTCAGGCGAGTGAGGAACGTCGCCAGCCACAATTCCTGCCCGTGATAGCCCGAGATCAGGAACACGAACGGTCCCATGATGATCTCGAAGACGAGGGTGAAGAGGATCAGGGTCGGGAGAAAGATCGCCAGCACTTCCTCGCTGAACTTCTTCGCCTCTACCTCGCCGTTCTCACCCTGCAGCCGCTGGCTGTAGAGCGGGACGAAGCCGGCCGAAAAGGCGCCTTCACCGAACAGACGGCGAAAAGTGTTGGGAAGCCGGAACGCGACGAAAAAGGCGTCCGCCTGCCAGCTTGCGCCCATGACGCGAGACATCAGCATCTCGCGCGCGAAGCCCGCAATGCGGCTGACCAGGGTCAGCCCGCCGATTGTTCCAGTTGCCTTGAGCAGGTTCATGACGCGATCCCGCTTCGGTCAGGCGCGATTACGCCTGGCCCTCGTCGGGCGACGGGGCCGGCTCCGCCGGAGCGGCCTCGCCGCTGCCGTTAGCCTCACCTTCCTGGGCTGCCTGCAGTTGCGCGAGGTACGCGGCCCCAAAATCGATGCCGTCCAGAAGCAGCGGCGGGAAACCGGCGTTCTGCGTCGACTCCGCAATGATCTGGCGGGCGAACGGGAACAGCAGGCGAGGGGCCTCGACGAGGAGGAACGGCCCAAGCGCTTCTTCCGGGAAGTTGCGAAGTCCGAACAGGCCGCCGTAGCTGAGCTCGATCATGAACTGGACGCCGCTGTCGGAACGTGCGGAGACGTCGAGCTTGATCACCACCTCATGAACGTCGTCCGAAACGCGATCGACATTGATGTTGAACTGAACGTCGACGCGCGGCTGGTCCTGCCACTGGAACACATGCGGCGCATTTGGATTCTCAATCGAAAGGTCTTTGATGTATTGCGCAAGGGTCGCGGCCTGCGGGCCAAGGTTCTGGTCCCCGGAGCCGTTGCCGGGTGTAAGCGTATCCTGATCGGCCATTGTGTTCTTCGCCTTGATCGATTTGGGAGTTGCGGACCCTGTTTGGACCCGTGCGCGTTTGCGGTTGGCCGACTAGCAGTCGCCCATCGGGCGCGCAATGGCGACGGCATGGCGATGCGGGCTTTGAATTGAAAGGTTTCGCGCACTATGTTCGTGCTAAGATTTGAAGGATCGGACTCGAAGCTTTGACTGTGATCATCATCCTGGCTCTGGTGGCATTGTTCATCGGTCTGCGGCTCTACAGTGTGCTGGGTGAGCGCACGGGACATGAGCAGCAGCCGATTCTGAAGCCTGCCGATCCTGAGGCTATGGTCGAGCCGCGGGTGACCCAGCCCTCGGTCCTGCAGCCGTCGTCGACCGATGCTGGCGACCTTGCCTATCTGCCAACCGCGGGCCGGGCGTGCGCGCCTTGCTCGCGGCTGATCAGACATTCGACGTCGCGAAGTTCCTCGAGGGCGCGAAGTCCGCCTACCAGATCGTGCTCGGAGCCTTCTGGAAGGGCGATGCGAATGCGCTGCGCCCCTATGTCGACGACCATGTTTACGAGACGTTTTCGTCTGCCATCGAGCAGCGTGAGAAGGACGGACTCGTCCTCGACAACAGGCTAGTCAACGTTGAGCAGACCCTCATCACCGAGGCATCGGCCGATCACGATCTTGCGGTTGTCACGGTTCGGTTCGAAGCCGACATTGCGGCGGTCACTCGCAACAAGGATGGCGAAGTTGTCGCCGGCTCGCTCAGCGACGCGGTGCAGACCCGCGACCTGTGGACTTTCCGTCGGAAGATCGGTTCTCGCGATCCCAACTGGCTTCTGATCGAGACCGACGAGGAAGAGTGACCCGCGCCGCAAGAGCGGTTGCGCTCGCGACTTTCATCTTCCTGTCAGCTTGCGCGACGCGGCCAGTCCCGGCTCCAACGCAGCCTGCACCAGCGCCCGTCCCAAGGCCCGTTCCTCCGCCCGCGCCGCTTGCCCCGCCGCCGCCTGCTAACGCCATTGCAGCGGGCATCAGTCTGGCGGCCGCGCCGCAATTTGTCACACAGATGGACGCGAGCCGGGCTTTCAAGGCTTTCCGAGCGAGCTGTCCGGCGCTTCTACGCCGTCAGGATCAATCTGGCCTGACGTCAGGTGCTGCCTGGGCCGCGGTTTGCACTGAAGCGAGCGCAGTTGCGCCGGAAGCCGCCGGCGCGTTCTTCCGCGATCGCTTTGACTGGATCTCGGTCGGCGGCGGCAAGGCCTTCGCAACCGGCTATTACGAGCCGGAAATCGCCGGATCGCGGTCGCCGCTGCCCGGCTACGTTCCCATCCATGGTATACCGCGGGACCTGACACGCTGCACTCGCCTGGATGGCCAGACCGGACGCGGCCGAGTCGACGAGACAGGCACCTGCGTTCTCTATTTCACGCGGCCCGAAATTGAGGACGGAGCGATTGCCGACCGCGCACCGATCCTTGCCTGGGCGGCCGACAACGTCGACCTGTTTTTCCTAGAAATTCAGGGATCAGGCCGCGTCCGTTTCCCTGACGGGACAGTCATGCGGCTCGGCTATGCGAACCAGAACGGCCGTGATTATGTGGCCATCGGGCGTCTCCTCCGCGAGCGCGGCATCTTGCCACCGGGCGGGGCCAACATGCAGGCGATCAAGGACTGGATGCGCGCGAACCCCGATCAGGGCCGCCAGCTCATGCGCGAGAATCTGTCCTACATCTTCTTTCGGGAGTTGACGGGACCGGGGCCATTGGGCGCCATGAACGTTCCCGTCTCGCCCAAGGCGACGGTGGCGGCCGACCCCAGGTTCGTCCCGCTCGGCGCTCCGGTGTTTCTAGCGATGGATCGGCCGGAGGCTTACGGTTTCTGGGTCGCGCAGGATACCGGCGGTGCCATCAAGGGGGCCAATCGCTTCGATACATTCTGGGGCGCGGGAGAGGACGCCACGCGCATCGCCGGCGGCATGTCCGCCAACGGCGTCGCCTGGGTCCTGGTGCCAAAGGGCACCGTGAATGGCGCGACCGCTCAGCCCTGATGAGGCCGAGCTTTGGGCTCGTGTCACCGCCACGATCCGACCGCTATCGCGCGAGCCGCTCAAGTCGTCCTCTACCCAAATAGAAGAGCTGCCGAGCGCCGTGGAGGGGATGACACCCATCGCCACGACCAAGCTGAAGCCGCCAGCCCGGGAGAACCGGTCCCCTCAGCCGCCGCAGCCCGGTAGGACACTCGACGGAACATGGGATCGCAAGCTGCGCTCCGGATCGGTTCAACCCGACCGGATTGTCGACCTTCACGGCCTCAATCTGGACCAGGCCTGGAGCGCGATCGACGTGGCGTTGGAACGTGCCGAGGCTGCCGGCGATCGCGTCCTTTTGTTAATAACTGGGCACCATCGCCCAGGTGAACCGCCGGTCGCTCGCGGACGGATTCGGGCGGCAGTCCACGACTGGCTCGCGGCATCGCGTCACGCAGGGAGAATTGCGGCCGTTCGTGGGGCTCATCGGCGTCACGGCGGAGGCGGCAGCCTCTATCTCGTCCTTCGAAAACGGTAACTCGTTCACTGCACACTTTTTTAACCGTGCCCGTTTAGGACTCGCTGAACGGCAATCGGCCGTCTCGAGGCACGCGACCATCTTCATGAAGGCAGGCTCGGCTCAGAAGTTCAGCAACGCCCTGCTTTCGGGCGCGGCGGGGTTCGCCTCCTTCATATTTTCGCTGTGCGCCTTCCTCTACATCACCAACTTCAACGACCAGATCGTCGCGTCGGTCGTCGCCGGCGCCTTCTGCTTGCTGATCTGTTACATCGCGTCGGAGCGTCCCAACAGCGAAAGTGCTCGCGCGCTAACCGCCTTGGGGATCGCCTGCTGGCCGTTGAAGGCGGCGACCTGATTTCACCGCCGCCGGCAATCGTTCGTCGCAACATGCCGAAGCTTGCCGCAGCCGTGGATACCCTTTTCGCGGAGGTGCGATCCTCGATCGAGAACGCCCAGGCGCTCGGCATGTATGATCCGGTGACGTCGCTGCCGAACCGGCTTCATTTCCGCTCCGAGGCGGACAAGCTGCTTTGTGACGTCGGTCCGGACAAAAGCTGCGCAATGCTGTTCGTGGACCTCGATCGCTTCAAGATGGTCAATGACAGCCTTGGTCACGCTCGCGGCGACCAACTCCTGATCATGGTGGCCAATCGCCTGCGCGTGGTGGTCACTGCCGAAATTGCCGAGACGGCTTGCAAGAGACCGCTGCTGGCGCGTCTTGCCGGCGACGAGTTCACCTTGTTCTTTCCCGACATTGCGTCGACTGCGGATGTCGAACGAATTGCACGGCGCATCGTCGTGGCGATCTCGGAGCCGTTTGAGCTTTACGGCCATAGCGTCGACATCGGCGCTTCGATCGGCGTCGCGCTCAACCCCGATCACGGGACGACCGTCGAATCCCTCATGCGAGCGGCGGACATTGCCATGTACCGTGCAAAGGCGCTCGGCGGGGGCAGCACTGCCTGTTCGATGACGAGCTCGCCGCCGAACATCAGCGCAAGATCGATATGGAAAAGGCGCTCACGGAGGCTGTCCAGCGCGGCGAGTTCGTGCTGGCTTATCAGCCGCAGCTTAGCCTGGTGACCGGCGAGCTCGTCGGTACCGAGGCGCTCTTGCGTTGGAATCACCCGCGCGATGGCCTGTGCCTGCCGGGATTGTTCATTCCGATTGCGGAGAGCACTGGCCTGATTTCCGAGATAGGCGACTGGGTTATCGGCGAAGTCGCCGCAACGCTCGGCAGTTGGCACCGTGAGGGTTTCGATCGCAGGGTCGCGTTCAATGTCAGTCCGCGGCAGCTCGACCGCGCAGACTTTTTCGACCGCTTGCGCCAAGCCTTCGCCGAGAACCACGTTCCGCTTTCGTTGGTCGAACTCGAGTTCACCGAAACAGCGGCGATGCGCGCAAGCGATACCGTCGTTGCGGAAATCGCGTCGCTCCGCGAGGATGGCGTGCGCATCGCGATTGACGACTTCGGAACGGGTTATTCGAACTTTGCCCGCTTGCAGAAGCTTCCACTGGACCGCGTCAAGTTGGACCCGTCGTTGATCGTCGACATCGAGGAGTCCGACAAGGCGAGGGTGATGGTTCAGGCCGTTATGCAACTGATCCAGGGCGTCGAATGCGAGATTGTCGCCGAGGCCGTGGAGACATCCGCCCAGGCCGACATATTGCGTGCCATGGGTTGCCACACCATCCAGGGTTACGTGTTCGCTGAGCCGATGTTCGAAACCGAATATCTGGCGTGGACACGCGATGCCGCTCCGTCGCGCTCGGTCGCCTGACCACCCCGCTCTCCGCACACCGCTGTTGCCTGAATGCCACGTTGGCGTGCGTTGCGGCACGCGCGGGTACCCACAATCTAAATTTATGTTAATCTTATCGCCGGGTTAACGGGGAAAGGGGTGTCCATGAAGGGCGCTTTTCTGAAAGCGGTGGCTGCCGCTTGTCTTGCTTTGAGCGGTACGGTGGCGAGTGCCACGGACTTCATCTTCACGTTTGGATCCGACCTGACCGATCCCAACGTCATGGGAACTGGCGCCGTCTCCGGGACGGTCACCGGGCGGATCGTCGGACTCACCGACAATGCAACGTCCAGCGCGCAGTCGGTCTTCATCGACAGCTTTTCACCGAATGCGGGCGCCTCCGTCCCGTGGATGCGAGGCTGTGGTTTTCTCAGTTCGAGAACAGCTTCACCGTGCAGAACGGCGTCATCACCTCTGCCGTCTTCCATGCGGACAATGATTTCAGCGCGTCCCTGGATCGGCTTTACATCAACGTCCCGATCTACGGTGCCGGCGGCACGAATTACGCCTCGGTGGGCTCGAATAACTCGACTTCGGTCTGGAATAACCAGGGCCTGTTCGGGATCACGTTCACGCGCATCGACACTGCCGTGCCGGAGCCTGCAACGTGGATGATGATGCTGATCGGCTTCGGGGCAATCGGTTTTGCGGCCCGGAGGTCTCGCGTCCGCGCGCTAGGCCTGGCCTAGCACCTTCTCCAGCGCGCGTTGGTATATGCGCGATAGCTGGTAAACGTCGTCCACGGCTGCGCTTTCGTTGAGCTTGTGCATCGTCGCGTTCGGAAGTCCGAAATCGACGACCGGGCACAGCTCGATCAGGAAGCGCCCGTCGGACGTGCCTCCCGAGGTCGACAGTTCCGGCGTGATGCCGGTCTCTTCCTCGATCGCAGCGACGATCACGTCGTAGAGTTGGCCGGGCGGGGTTAGGAAAGCCTCGCCGGAGATACGTGCTCGAACGGCCGAGCCTGGGGCTTCGCGTTCCGCGATCTCTTCGACCATCCGCACCAGAGCCTCCCGCGCTGCATGTTGTTGAAGCGGATGTTGAGCTGGGCAGTCCCTGTCGCCGGGATGACGTTGCTCGCCTGCGTCGGGGTGCTGATCGCCGTGAATTCCAGATTGGATGGCGGGAAGGCGTCAGTGCCATCGTCGAGGTGGATTGCATCGAGCGCCGCCACGACCCGCGCCAGCTTCGGAATCGGATTGTCGGCACGGTGCGGATAGGCAACGTGTCCCTGGGTGCCGGGCACGTCGATCCACATGTTGACCGATCCGCGCCGCCCGATCTTGACCGTATCGCCAAGACGATCGACCGAAGTCGGCTCGCCGATCAGGATCATGTCGGGCTTGATCGACCATTCCTTCAGCCAATCGATGATCCGCGGCGTCCCGTACGTCGCATACCCTTCCTCGTCGCCGGTGATGAGCAGGGAAATGGTCCCGCCTGCTGCATCGGTGCGGGAGACGGCAGCGACGAAGGCCGCAATGGCGCATTTCATATCGGCAGCGCCGCGGCCGGTCATCACGCCATTATCGATGACGGTTTCGAACGGATCGGTGGCCCAGCCATCGCCCGGAGGAACGACGTCGAGGTGCCCGGCAAAACCGAAGTGTGGGCCGCCGCCGCCGCGTATGGCAACCATGTTCTCGGTCGGGCCGTCGGGCGGCTCTCCAAGCGTGAAACGATGAACGGTGAATCCGAGCGGCGTCAAAGCCCTTCCAGTACGTCGAAGACTTCGCCGCGCGCCGGGGTCACGCTTGCGCAGTTGATTAGGTCCCGCGCAAGCGCGATTGGATCGACTGACATTTCGCTGGCGTAGCAAAGGAGCGAGGCATGCCAAGATCGACCTTGAATCCATCGAGCAGGTCAATCGCACGGGCTATCCGCCGCCGTTCGACAAGGAGCTTGCGGGCCGCTGGTATCGACGCCTTGCCCCAGCAACGGGCCTGACCGACTTCGGCGTGAGCCACGTGACTCTCAAGCCCGGTGCTTGGTCGAGCCAGCGTCACTGGCACAATGGCGAGGACGAGTTCGTCGTCATGCTTTCGGGCGAGGCCGTTCTCGTCGAGAACGAGGGGCGGACGAAGCTCCGTGCTGGGGACCTCGCGGCCTGGCCTAAGGGAACCGGGATCGGCCACCATTTGATCAACGAAAGCGGCGAAGACTGCAGCTTCCTCGCGTTCGGAGGCGGCACCAACACTGGCGGCGGCTATTCCGACATTGACCTGATCTTCACGCCCGAAGGCACCTACGCCCACAAGGACGGCATGCCCTATCCGGATACGAAGCGTCCGGCCTAGGCGGGTTCCTGTTCGTAATGCTCGATGACCCAAGGCTCGTCCTGCGCCTTGTCGATCCATTCACCGACGTGAGGGTGGGAGAGGACCGCTTTCATGTAGAGCTCGGCGAACGGAGGTAGCGGCACCGAATAAGTGATGAAACGTGTCACAACCGGTGCGTACATCATGTCGACGGCGCACCAGCGGCCGAACAGGAAATCGCCTCCGCCGCCAAAGCGCGCGCGGGCCTGCGCCCAAAGGGTCAGGATGCGTTCGATCTCGCCCCGGACTCCTTCGGGCAACGGCTTGAACGGGAAGGTCTTGCGGACGTTCATCGGAAGCTCGCGGCGGAGGTTCGCAAAGCTCGAGTGCATTTCGGCCGCCATCGACCGCGCCATGCCGCAGGCGGTCTCATCGTCCGGCCAGTAGAGCTCCTTGCCGAAGCGGTCGGCGAGAAATTCGACGATGGCAAGACTGTCCCAAACGACGCAGTCGCCGTCCCAAAGGATCGGCACCTTGCCGAGCGAAGGCGCGAACTCGTCGCCCTCGCGACGCTTTTCCCAATCCTCGTCGAACATCGGCACGACCAGCTCTTCGAACTCCTCGCCCGTCTGCTTCACCGCCAGCCAGCCGCGCATCGACCAGCTCGAATAGGCGCGATTACCGATGATGATCTTCAGCAAGGCTATCCCTCAGGATGTCGCGGCTTCAAGGATTGCGGTCCGCAGCTCGGCGATACCGGACCCGGTTTCGCTCGATGTCACGATGAGTTGCGGGTGTGCGGCGGCATGCTTGGCGGCCTCAACCTTCGTCCGCTCTAGCGTTTCGGCGAGATCAGTCGCCTTCACCTTGTCGGCCTTCGTCAGGACAAGCTGGTAATTGACTGCCGCACCGTCGAGCATCTCCATGATCTCGAGATCGACCGGTTTGATCCCGTGCCTCGAATCGATCAGCACGATCGCGCGGCGGAGGACTGCGCGGCCGCGCAGGAAGTCGTTCACCAGGAATCGCCAGCGCTTCACCAGGTCCTTTGGGCTTCCGCAAACCCGTAGCCGGGCATGTCCACCAAGCGGATTTGCGGAGGTTGGCCGACATCGAAGAAGTTCAGCTCCTGCGTGCGGCCCGGCGTATTCGACGTCCGCGCCAAACCCTTCCGGTTCGTCAAGGCGTTGAGCAACGAGCTTTTCCCGACGTTCGACCGGCCCGCGAACGCGATCTCCGGATAGTCCGGGTCAGGCAGGAACTTGAGGCCCGGCGCCGACTTCAGGAACTCGACGGGCCCCGCAAACAGCTTGCGCGCGCGTTCGCTATGCTCGTCCTGCTCCTCCGACACGTCAGGTTGTCGCCGGATGCGTGTCGGAGAAGTGGAGGCCGTATCTCTTGTACAGCCACCACTGTTGCAGGATCGTCAGGATGTTGCTGGTGACCCAGTAGAGTTGCAGGCCGCTCGCAAACGGCGCCATCACGAACATCATCACCCACGGCATGATCGCGAAGATCTGCTGCTGCGTCGGGTCGACCGGGGCGGGGTTCAGCTTGAACTGGATCCACATCGTCACGCCAAGCAAGATCGGAAGCACGCCAATCGCCAGGAAGTGCGGCGGCGTGAAATCGAGCAGGCCGAACAGATTCACCGGCGTCAACGGGTCCGGAGCCGACAGATCCTGAATCCACAGCACGAACGGCTGGTGCCGCATTTCGACGCTGACCATCAGCACCTTGTAGAGCGCGTAGAAGACCGGAATCTGGAGCAGGATCGGAAGGCAACCCGCCGCAGGATTGATCTTCTCCTGCTGGTACAGCTTCATCATCTCTTGCTGAAGACGCGGCTTGTCTTCCTTGTAGCGCTCCTGGAGCGCCTTCATCTTCGGCTGCAGCTTGCGCATCGCCGCCATCGACTGGAACTGCTTCTGCGCAATCGGGAACATCAGCGCGCGGACGATTACCGTCAGGAGAATGATCGCCACGCCGAAGTTGCCGGTGATTTGGAACAGCCAGTTCAGCAGGTCGAAGATCGGCCGCATGAACCATTCGAACCAGCCCCAGTCGATCGCCTTGGAAACCTTCGGGACGCCCGCGGCCTCGTAGCGGTCGAGCGTGGTCTTTTCCTTCGCTCCGGCAAAGACCGAGGTCTTGAAGTTGCTCGATTGACCGGGAGCGACAATTGCGGCGGGTCCGACGCTGTCCGCCTGGTAGGCGCCGGTGTTGGAATAGCGGAACGAGTCCTGCGTTGTCCCTTCCGGAGCCAGCGCCGTCAGCCAATATTTGTCGGTAAACCCGATCCAGCCCTTGGATGCGTCATACTTCAGGCCGCTGGGCCCGGCCTCGCGGATCGTCTTCCAGTCGGCCTCGTAGTCCGCCTTGCCGTCGCGGACGGTCATGGGTCCGACGTGAACCGTCCACGACGACACGTCGGCGGAACGGCCTGCCCGGCTGGAGAAGCTGTAGGGCTGGACCTGGATCGGCTGCGTAGAGCCATTGGTGACCCGTTGATCGACCGTAAAGAGGTAGAGGTCGTCGATCGAGATCTTGAGCTCGTAGGTAACGCCCGTGGGGCTGACCCAGCTCAACGTGACTGGCTTGTCCGGCGTCAGGACGGGCGAGCTTGCCTTCCACAGCGTGTCGGCATTGGGCGTGTCCGGCCCGTTCCAGCTGAACCCGACGAAGGATGCGGCATGGGTCCCCTGCGGGGAAAGCAGCGCCACCGGAGACGAGTCCTTCTTGTAGGAAACGTGGTGCTTCAGCATCCACAGATCGTCGATCCGTGCTCCCTTGAGGTTGATCGAGCCGCGCAGCGATGGCGTTTCGATCTGCACGCGCGGCGCTTCCGCGATCACCGCGCTGCGATCGCGCAATTGTGACGGCGTACCTGCGACCGGCGTGTTGCTGGGTTGCGAGGGCTGATTGGCCGCCTGAACCTTGCCTTTCTCGACCTTTGGCGGAGGATTCGCCGGGACGAACCTGTCGGACAGAAAGCTCCATCCGAGCAGCACGAGCGCGCTCAGTACGACCGCGAGGATCAGGTTCTTGCTCTCGTTCACTTAGGATCCTCGATCAGGGTACAGGGTCGGGGCCTTGGCCGCCCCAGGGGTGACAGCGCATGATCCGCTTGAAAGCGAGCCATCCACCGCGCGCCGCCCATAGCGTTGAAGTGCAGTGATCGCATAGGCCGAACAGCTAGGCTGGTAGCGGCAGCTTGGGGGCAAGACGCGCGAGGGCCTTTCTGCCAAGCCTTCGCGATCAGGATCATGCCCTTGGCAATCACGGCCGCGCCTTTTCGAGCGCCTTCGACAGGTCGCTGCGCAAGGCATTGAATTCACGCTCGATCCCGCTTGAGCGGCCAATCATCACATGGTCTGCGCCGGCATGTCCGCTCGACGGAATGATCTCGCGCGCAAGCTCGCGGAAACGGCGCTTCATCCGGTTGCGGATAACCGCCCGCCGACCTTCTTGCTGACGGTGAAGCCCACGCGCTTTACAGGGTCGCCGTCCTTGCGATCGCGAACGAGCAGCACAAAGCCCGGCATCGCCGCGCGCCGACCGGCGTTCGCAGCGAGAAAATCCGAGCGTTTGCGGAGGATTGTTAGGCGCTGAGCTTCTTGCGGCCGCGGGCGCGGCGAGCATTCAACACCTTGCGTCCGCCGACGGTCGCCATCCGCGACCGAAAGCCGTGACGGCGCTTGCGGACGAGGTTGCTCGGCTGGAAGGTGCGCTTCATCGCTCATTCTCTCAAAATCTAAATGAAAAGGGCCGCCATTCCGGCAGCCGCTGTTGCAGCGGGCCGATAAGGGAGGGCCGCTGCAAAGTCAATTCGGCTGGCCCTCTTCGGGCAAACTTGCCTGACGGGCCTTTTCGACTTCCTTACGCCGGCGCGCGCTCCGCCTGCGCAGTGCAAAGTCCGTCCAGTTCCCCGGCTTCACCTGCTTGCCGAGAACCGTCGGTTCCCACTTCTTGAAACGGGCGTAGCGGCGCTTGGCCCACATGCTGGTCTTTAGGACCATGGCCAGGCCGATGCCGGCAACGATGACGCCGCCGGGTCCGGGGACTGCACCGACCAGTGGTGCAACCACGAACAAAAGCAGCAGGCCGACCACGAAGATCGTCCATTCGACAATCGGGTTGTCGATGAATTTTCGCCACTGGTCCTTCGTTATCATCCCGACGATGTGGGGCCAGTCGCCTTCTCTCGCAAGGACTTGCGGTGTGGCTCAGGTGCGGGCTAGCAAGTCGGCGCCGAGTTAGGGGGGTGTCTGCGTAGCGCAATGTTGTCCCTTGGCGGTGCCGCATGACGGCCACCGTCGCCACGGTTGCGTATCTCGGGCTCGAAGCCCGGCCGGTCGAAGTCCAGGTCCAGCTCTCCGCCGGATTGCCCCGTTTCACCATCGTCGGATTACCGGACAAGGCGGTCGCGGAAAGCCGCGAGCGCGTTCATGCCGCGCTTGCATCGATCGGCCTCGCGCTCCCGCCCAAGCGGATTACCGTGAACCTTTCGCCGGCGGACTTGCCGAAGGAAGGGTCGCACTTCGACCTGCCCATCGCGCTCTGCCTCTTGGCTGCAATCGGTGCCGCGGACGCCGAGGCTTTGTCTCATTACGTCATCGTTGGCGAATTGAAGCTCGATGGGCGGATCGCATCGTCTCCCGGAGTTCTCCTGGCCGCAATCCAGGCGTCGTCAGAGGACAAGGGCCTGATCTGCCCGGCCGAGCAAGGCGCGGAAGCTGCGTGGGCCGGGAACGTCGAGGTGATCGCGGCGCCGGACCTGTTGGCATTGCTATCTCATCTAAAGGGGTCGTCAGTGCTCCTTCCGCCGCAGCCGGGCGAAGCGGTCGAACATGCGTCCGGTCCCGACCTTAAGCAGGTCAAGGGTCAGGAAGTCGCCAAGCGCGCGCTCGAGATTGCCGCGGCCGGCGGCCATAACCTGCTGATGAGCGGTCCTCCGGGCGCCGGGAAGTCGCTTCTTGCGGCTTGCCTTCCCGGCATCCTGCCGCCCCTTCAATCCGCCGAAGCGCTCGAAGTGTCGATGGTCGCATCTGTCGCTGGGGAACTGGAAGGCGGGCGGATGACCAGGCGCCGGCCATTCCGCGCACCGCACCACTCGGCATCTATGCCCGCGTTGGTCGGCGGTGGACTTCGCGTTCGACCGGGAGAGATCAGCCTTGCTCACCTTGGCGTCCTGTTCCTCGACGAACTGCCGGAATTCCAGCGCGGCGTTCTGGATTCGCTTCGGCAGCCTCTCGAGACCGGCAATGTCAGCGTTGCGCGAGCGAATACGCACGTCACCTTCCCGGCGCGTGTGCAGCTTGTCGCGGCGATGAACCCCTGCCGGTGCGGCCATCTGGGAGACCCGGCCCTTGCCTGCAGCCGGGCGCCCAGGTGTGCTGCGGATTACCAGGCGCGCGTATCGGGGCCGCTGCTCGACCGCATCGATCTGCATGTGGACGTGCAAGGGGTTTCGGCAGCCGACCTGACCTTGCCGCCGCCAGCGGAAGGAAGCGCGGAGGTCGCGGGCCGAGTGGCGGCTGCCCGCCAGCTGCAGGCCGACCGCTACAACGGCTCAGGAGTACGTACTAACGCGGAGGCCGACGGCGAGGTTCTCGAGAGGTTTGCGACACCGGACGAGCCCGGACGCAAGCTCTTAGCGGATGCGGCGGCGGCGATGCGGCTCTCGGCGCGCGGATTCCACCGGGTCCTCCGCGTCGCGCGCACGGTCGCGGACCTCGCGGAGTCACAGAGTGTCGGCCGGATCCATGTCGCGGAGGCCTTGAGCTACCGAAGGCAGGTGCCACGTAATTGATATTTAACAATAACAATGTCTAACGGCGGCAACGGGGGCCAAATGAGACTGTTTGAATCAGCGCGTCAGACGCTCAAGAAATATGCGGACTTTTCGGGACGGGCGTCGCGAGAGGAGTTCTGGCTCTTCTTCGCGTTCGTGATCGTTGCCAACGCCGTGGCCGGCATAGTCGGGGCGTTGCTTGGGATGCGCGGGATCCTCTCCGGCCTCGTCGGTCTCTTGCTGATCGTTCCACAAATCGCCGTTGCCGTTCGCCGCCTGCAAGTCTGGCCGCGAACTTGTCGTTCCCTGCCTGCTCCTGCTGCTTCTGCCGCTGGCATTCGCGTTCCGGGCATTCTGCCGCAGATCGTCGCCCTCGGCGTCCTCGGAGTCGTCCTGCTCGCGTTCGCGCACCTGTTGACCCTGTTCATGAAGAGGGGCACGACCGTTCCCAACCGATACGGCGCGGCGCCGACAGCCTTTTCCTTCGCCAGCTGACAACCATCGGTTGTCCTGGAGGCAAGCCGTCGCTAGCTAGGCGCTTCGGGCCCCTGTGGCGGAATGGTAGACGCGCTCGACTCAAAATCGAGTTCCTAACCGGAGTGTCCGTTCGAGTCGGACCAGGGGCACCACGAATTCCTTCGCAAGCCGCTGGCGAGCAAGGCTTATCGCGGATATCGTCAGCCCATGGATGCTCGGACAACGAAAGCGAAGGCCGCTCCGCCGCCACCGCCGGAGATTCCGCACGCATTGATTGAAAGCAGTGCAAAGCGAGATCGGCTGCTTGCATCGATTGCGCTGATCGCGGGCATCGGCAGCCTGCTTGCATTGCCATTCGCATTGAGGGCGGGCGCAGAGTTCTTCATGCCCGTCACGGCCGCGCTGGTCGTCGCCATCACGCTTGTACCGATGCTGGAATGGTTCGAGCGGCGCGGGGTGCCGTCACGCCTGGCCGCCGGGCTTTGCATCATCTTCTTCATCCTGATCGCCGTCTTTGCGATCGGCTCGATCGTCCTTCCGGCCATCGACTGGGTTGCGTTGGTGCCGGAACGTATCCCGAGGGTGAAGGCAGAGCTGGATCCGGTGCTCGACCTCTACAAGGCGTTCGACAAGTTCGTTGACCGAATTTTCTCGCAGATCACCGTCTTTCCAGATCGTGGCGGACGGACCGTCACGCTGGAGACGCCCAACTCGCTCGGGGCCTCCTCGCCACGTCCGCACCGCATGTCCTCATCCAGCTCTTCTTCTCGCTGTTGGTGATCTTCTTTTTTCTCGCCGGCTGGACGTCGATGCGGAAGAAGACGATCGTCAGCCGCGGCAGCTTTGAGGGCGCGCTGACCACGGCGCGAGTGATCCAGCAGGTCGTCGACGCCACCTCGATCTACATCGGCACCATCACCCTCATCAACGTGACCCTAGGCGCGCTGACGGCATTGATCCTGTGGCAGCTGGGCATGGATTCCCCGATCATGTGGGGCGGCATCGTCGCGGTGCTGAACTACATCCCTTACCTCGGCCCGATCGTGTCGGCGTTGCTGCTGTTCCTCGGCGGATTGATGATCTTCTCGGATGTGTGGACGGCGATGCTTCCACCTCTGATCTTCGTCGGCCTGCACATGGTGGAAGCCAATTTCATCACGCCGATGATCGTCGGCAAGAGATTGACCATCAGCCCGCTGGCGATCCTGATCGCGCTGAGCTTCTGGTCCTGGGTTTGGGGGACGACGGGTGCGCTGCTTGCCGTCCCGTTGCTGATCATCATGAAGACGATTTTCTCGGCCGCCGGAACGCCTGACATCGCGGGCTTCCTGTTCGAACACGGCACGCTGACGCATGTCGGCGATGAGGAAGAAGAAAAAGACTCAGCCGATGTTGACACCCCGCAGGGTGCCACCTAGTTCGCCGCCACGCCAAAAACGCGGGTGTAGCTCAGTTGGTTAGAGCGCCGGCCTGTCACGCCGGAGGTCGCGGGTTCGAGCCCCGTCACTCGCGCCATTCCTGAAATCTGGATTGCTTATTGCGGCGAGCCGCTGGCGCTTCCGGCCGTGGCGCTGGCGACGCCGAGCGGCTTGTCGTCCACCGCAGCCATGCCGCCGTTCAGCGACCAGCGCAAATTGTCCGAAGCCTTCACTTCCTCGACATACTCCTTGTGCTTCACCTCGTCCGACGCCTTGCGGGCGGTCAGGTTGAAGCGAACCGCAACGCGCTTGTCGCCGCGCATCGACGGGGCGAGCTTGATCGTCTCGGCGCCCGGTATCTCGGCGATCGCCTTGCCGACATCTCCAGCCTGCCCGCGTGTCGCAATATCGCGCTGTTCGGCAAGGATAGCCGCCGACCGCAATGCGCCGACATTCGGCTCGCTGCGCGCATAGGACTGTACGAAGGCGGCCGGACGACCCATCCGCCAGCCCAACGATAGAAGATGTGTGCCCCAACGATTGCGTTCTTGGTCAGGGTCGGCGCCCAGTAAGGGACGACGTAATTCGCATGGTAGTGGGTGGCGTTGCCGACGGGCTTATAGACGTAGCCGTTCAGTGCCGCCTCGGCGACGGCCTTGGCGCGGTTCCATGCACCAAGCTCCGGCCGCGCATCAGCGAGCCGTCGCAGGTAAAGGTGAACTGGCAGCCGGTCGCGCGCGTCGAACCTTCATACACGACGCCGCAGACGTTCGCGGGGAAGGCCGGATGGCGAACCCTGTTAAGAACGACCTGAGCGACGGCGCGCTGTCCATCGAGGCTTTCCTGGCCCGCCTCGTAATAGACAGCGCTGGTCAGGCATTCGAGCGCTCTGCCCGCGCCGCAGAGTCAGCGGAGCCGAGCGAGAAGGCTTTGGCGGCAGGGTTCGGTCCCGTGTCGATCGCAATCCCCTGGTTGATCGCTTCCGCTTGCTCGACGGGCAATTGCCGGACGAGCAGGGGAGGCGGAGCAGGAAGGGCTTTCGGATCAGACGCGGAGGGCAGGCCTGACAAAGACGGCGTCGAACCCGCCGAGCCGGCGAGCGCGATGACGCCGGCAAGGGCGACGGCGCCGGCCATCACCACTTCGTAGGGTCGCTCGCGCAAGAAGCGCGCGGCCTGCAAGGCGATCGTCTGTGTCACGGGAGCGAGTGATATAGTGAAATAACACGCTCGATTCAATTGCGCGGCTTCGGATTCGCCCGCCAATGCCCCGTTTGCGACCAGCGGATCAGCGGCCGCAAAGGCGCGATCCAAGCGATTCCCATGACCAGGTAGAAGAGCGATTGGAGCAGGATCGGCCAGCGTCCGACGAAACTCGAGAGGCTTGCAACGAGGATCGCCCAGAAGAGGATCAGAAGCAGGATCGCGGCGATTCCTGCACCTCTCCGCCAACTCGGTTCAGTCACGCGAATTCCTCGACGCCATCCGGGCTGGCGAAGCCGTGGAGGGGGATGTCCCATGGATCGGAGGGAATGGCTGCTTCCAGGCGCTGCATGGCCCATCCGACGCCAATAAGCTTCGCACCCGTTTTCTTCAGGTGGCCGAGAGCGCGGTCATAATGGCCCTTGCCGCGACCCAGGCGGGTCCCACGACCATCGATCGCGATCAGCGGCACCAGGATCAGGTCCGGCTCCACAACCGGCGCACGTCGCTTCGGCTGCAGGAAGCCGAACGGTCCCGGCTCCACGGGGTCTCCGGAGAGGAACCGGAAAGGCTTTGCGGGATCGGAAAAGGCTGGGAAAGCGACGATGCGGCCCACCGCGCGCGCTTCCTCGATTGCCAGCATCGGGCTGATCTCGCTTCCCATCGGCGAATAGCCGGCGACAACGGCGGCATTGGCGCAGAGCGAGGTCAGATGCTCGGCAAGCTTCTGTTCGAGAATCGCGCGGTGCCCATCGTCCAGTGTCCGAACGAACGCCTTGCGTGCCTCCAGGGAGGATTTGCGCAGAACATCTTTCGACAGGTCGAAGGGAAGTGACGGGACCACCGTGGCCGTTTGCCGGAAATCCTCTGACGCCACAAACGTCAGGTGGGAACCATGTGCACCGGACCAGGATCCGGACAGGGACAGTCCCCTAGGATATTTAATCGCCTCAGGGATTTTCGTGGCTTCGTACCGGGCAGTACCCGTCAAGACCAAATCTAGGCGCTTGCCGCTTCGTTCTCAAGTGCCGCTGCGAGCGATTCGAGCCGGTCCGCAACCCGCTCGGCGCGTTCGGCAAGCGCCGGATCGATCGCTGGAGCCGGAGGCGGCGCAGCGACCTTCCCCTCATCGATCATGTCGTCCGCCAGGAGGAGCGAAGCGAAGAGAAGCTGGCGTGCCTCGGACAAGGTGCCCAGCCCGGACAGCGCCTCACGGCTCTTGGCGTCCACCAGCGACGCCGCCTTGCGAAGCGAGTCTTCTTCGCCGTCGCGGCAGGCGACACGGTAGCTTCGACCCGCGATGAAGACGTCGATCTCTGCCATCAGGCGTCCTCCGCCAAGCGAATGATCTGGTCGAGCTCAGCGACGGCCTCGCGGACTCGCGCCCGAAGCGCGTCGTCCTTTCCAGTGGGACGACTCAACTTGGGGACGGACTGCTCGATCCTGGCCAGTGCGCGCTCGACACGATCCAGTGCGGTATTGAGGCGGCTCTCTTCCATCCATTTCCGCTACGCAAGAACCGCGATTCCGGCAAGTCACGAGTGGCCGGCTTGAGGCCGCCGAGGTTGACGGTTCACCGCTCACCCGCCAAGGGCCACCGCAATCCGGCACGCCGAATCCCGAGCGCGGGCCGACCCCATGGATGGAGCGCGATTTGCAGCCGACTCAACGCCGACTTGCCAATGCCATTCGAGCCTTGGCGATGGACGCGGTCGAAGCTGCGAACAGCGGTCATCCGGGCATGCCGATGGGCATGGCGGATGCGGCCACCGCGCTCTTCACACGCCATCTGAAGTTCGACGCGTCCGATCCGCACTGGCCGGACCGCGATCGCTTCATCCTCTCGGCCGGCCATGGCTCGATGCTGATCTACGCGCTGCTGTACCTGACCGGTTACGCGCGGCCGACGATCGAGGACATCGAGCACTTCCGCCAGCTGCACAGCCCTACCGCCGGGCATCCGGAGAACTTCGAGCTTCCCGGAGTCGAGGTCACCACGGGTCCGCTTGGGCAGGGCGTCGCGATGGCCGTCGGGTCGGCGATCGCCGAGCGTCATCTCAATGCCGTCTACGGCGACGAGCTCGTCGATCACTGGACCTACGTGATCGCCGGCGACGGCTGCCTGATGGAAGGCGTCAACCACGAGGCGACGGGTCTCGCCGGCCACCTCAAGCTCGGCCGCCTGATCGTTCTGTGGGATGACAATGAGATTACCATCGACGGCTCGACGGAGCTCTCAAGGAACGAGGACGTCGTCGCGCGGCATCAGGCCGCGGGATGGCACACCACCGAGTGTGATGGTCTCGATGCCGACGACGTGTCGCGCGCCATCGACGAAGCCAAAGCCGACCCGCGTCCATCGCTGATCCGCTGCAAGACGATCATCGGCTTCGGCGCTCCGCACAAACAGGGCACGGCCGCAACGCACGGATCGGCGCTCGGCAAGGACGAGGTCGCTGCAGCGCGTGTGGAGCTGGATTGGGAACTTCCGGCATTCGAAGTTCCCGAGGACGTGCTCAGCACGTGGCGTGAGGCCGGACGAAAGGGTGCATCGGCCAAGGCAGAGTGGGAAAAGCGCCTCGGAGCGAGTGGCAGGAAGGACGAGTTCGTCAGCCGCACGGCCAACAAGGCCGACGACAGTTGGCTCAAGCCCTATGTCGACAGCTTGATCGCCAACCCGCCGACGGTCGCCACCCGCAAGGCGTCGGAAATGGCGCTCGAAGCGATCAATCCGGTGGTCACCGCGACGATCGGCGGGTCCGCCGACCTCACCGGCTCCAACAACACCAAGACCAAGGCGCTCGAGCCGCTTACCGCCGACAATTACGGCGGCCGCTACATCTACTACGGCATCCGCGAGTTTGGCATGGCCGCGGCAATGAACGGCATGGCGCTGCATGGCGGCGTGATCCCATACGGCGGCACCTTCCTTGTGTTCACCGACTACGCCCGCCCGGCGATCCGCCTCTCGGCGCTGCAGCAGGCCAAGGTCATTTACGTGATGACCCACGATAGCATTGGCCTTGGCGAGGACGGCCCGACCCACCAGCCGATCGAGCACCTCCAGAGCTTGCGCGCGATGCCGGGCCTGAACGTCTTTCGACCCGCTGATGCGGTCGAGACTGCCGAATGCTGGGCGCTGGCGCTGGAGACCAAGGAGCCGAGCGTCCTCGCTCTGACCCGCCAGAACCTGCGTCCGGTCCGTACCGTAGCCGTCGAGGGCAATCTCTGCGCGCGCGGCGCCTATCGTCTCAAGGCGGCCGGCAATGCCCGCAAGGTCATCATCATCGCCACCGGCTCCGAGGTCGAGATCGCTCTGGACACCGCGGAACGTCTTGAAGGGCAGGGCATCGGCACCGATGTGGTCTCCATGCCGTCCACCGAGCTTTTCGACGCGCAGACCGCCGAGTATCGCGAGGACATTCTGCCGGACGTTTCCAATCGCGAAATCCTCCGCGTCTCGATCGAGGCGGGCACGACCTTCGGCTGGGAGCGCTACACTGGTCTTCACGGCTTGCGCATCGGCATTGACCGCTTCGGCGTCTCGGCTCCGGCGAAGGACGCATACGAATTCTTCGGGCTAACCCCAGAGGCAATCGCCACAAGGGTGCTCAACCACATGAATCAAAGAGGCATCCAATGACGAAAGTTGCAATCAACGGATTCGGACGCATCGGGCGCCTGGTGGCTCGCGCGATCCTGGAACGCCCCGATAGCGGTCTCGAGCTGGTCGCCATCAACGACCTCGCCGATGCGAAGGCCAACGCCTGGCTGTTCAAGCGCGACAGCGTTCACGGCGTCTTCCCGGGCGAAGTCACGACCGATGGCAACGACATCATCGTCAACGGCAAGCGTATTCACGTCACCGCCGAGCGCGACCCGGCGAACCTTCCGCACGCCGCCAACGGCGTCGATATTGCGTTGGAGTGCACCGGCTTCTTCACCGACCGCGCAGGCGGCGAAAAGCATCTCGCGGCGGGCGCCAAGCGCGTTCTCATCTCGGCTCCGGCGAAGGGCGCCGACCTGACCGTCGTCTATGGCGTCAACGACGACAAGCTCACGCCTGAGCACAAGATCGTCTCCAACGCCTCCTGCACGACCAACTGCCTCGCGCCGGTCGCCAAGGTCATGAACGACACGATTGGCATCGAGCGCGGCCTGATGACGACGATCCACGCTTACACCAACGACCAGAAGATTCTCGACCAGATCCACTCGGACCTGCGTCGCGCGCGCGCTGCGGCGATGTCGATCATCCCGACGACCACCGGCGCGGCCCGTGCGGTGGGCGAGGTACTTCCGGAACTGAAGGGCAAGCTCGACGGCTCCGCGGTCCGCGTTCCGGTGCCGAACGTCAGCCTTGTCGACCTGACCTTCACGCCGAAGCGCGACACGACGCTTGAAGAGGTCAACGGCGCGCTCAAGGCCGCCAGCGAGAGCGGCCGCCTCAAGGGCATCCTCGCCTACACCGACGAGCCGCTCGTCTCGATCGACCTCAACCACAATTCGGCAAGCTCGACCGTCGACAGTCTCGAAACGGCCGTTCTCGAAGGCAAGCTCGTCCGCGTTGTCAGCTGGTACGATAACGAGTGGGGCTTCTCGAACCGCATGGTCGACACCGCCACGGCGATGGCCAAGCTCGGCTAAGGACTGTCCTACAGGCGTAGGATCGAACTATGGCTGATTGATGAGCGGTGCGATGGGCCCCAAAGCCCGGAAACTAGGCTCGTCAGTGTGAACATTGGGAACATTCGGGCTGATTCATGAGCGCTTTCAAGACCCTCGACGATCTTCCTGAAAACCTGAATGGCAAGCGCGTTCTGGTGCGCGTCGACCTGAACGTACCCATGCAGGATGGCTCGGTCAGCGATGACACGCGCCTCCGTGCTGTCGTTCCGACGATCGCCGAGCTGTCGGATCGGGGCGCAATCGTCCTGCTTCTGTCGCACTTCGGGCGTCCGAAGGGTCAGAACCGGCCCGACATGTCGACGGCACTGCTGGTGAAGCCGCTGTGGGAGCTAACCGGGCGTTCGGTCCGCTTCATCGAGGATTGTCAGGGACCGGAAGCGCAGCGCGCGATTTCTACGATGCTGCCCGGCAATATCGGCATCCTGGAGAATACCCGGTTTCACGCGGGCGAAGAGAAGAACGATCCGGAGCTGGCCAAGGGCATGGCGGCCCTTGGAGACTATTACGTCAACGATGCGTTCTCTGCCGCCCATCGTGCGCATGCCTCTACCGAGGGGGTGGCGCACCTCCTGCCGAGCTTTGCTGGACGGGCGATGGAGGCCGAACTCAAGGCCCTGCAGCAGGCGCTTGGCTCGCCTGAGCGACCGGTCGCGGCTGTTGTCGGTGGAGCCAAGGTCTCGACGAAGCTTGCGGTGCTCGGCCACCTTGTCGGCAAGGTCGATCATTTGATCATCGGCGGAGGCATGGCCAACACCTTCCTTGCCGCACGCGGCGTCGATGTCGGCAAGTCGCTTTGCGAGCATGATCTGACCGGCGAGGCCAATGCGATATTTGATCGCGCCGACGAGGCCGGCTGCACGATCCATCTTCCATACGATGTGGTTGTCGCGAAGGAGTTCGCCCGGAACCCGCCGAGCCTGCGCACATGCAACGTGCACGAGGTCCAGGCCGACGAGATGATCCTCGACGTCGGACCGGCGGCGGTGGAAGCTCTCGCGGACGCTCTCAAGACCTGCCGCACATTGGTTTGGAACGGCCCGCTTGGAGCATTCGAAACGCCGCCGTTCGACACCGCAACAGTCGCTCTCGCCAAGACCGCGGCGGCGCTCACCAAGGACGGTGCCCTGGTGTCCGTCGCGGGAGGCGGCGACACGGTGGCCGCGCTCAATCATGCCGGCGTGACGCAGGATTTCACCTTCGTCTCGACCGCAGGCGGTGCGTTCCTCGAATGGATGGAGGGCCGAACCCTCCCGGCGTGGCCGCGCTGGAGCAATGAGCGCCAAGCTTCTGCATTTCTTTCCGACGCCGGTCATCGTCGATGAAGTCGGCGATGCAGAAGCGCTCAATCGTGAGCTGGAACCGCTCATTCTCGAACAGCACAAGCGGGATTCCGGACTGAAGCTGTCAAATCGCGGGGTTGGCAGTCGAAGCGCGACTTCCCGCGCTGGTCGGGTACCGCCGGGCGGCGCCTGCTCGATCATGCGTCCGCCGTGGCCAGCGCTCACACGGGCCATCGTCCCGATCGTCCGCCTCCGCAGTGGACCATCGACATCTGGGCGAACGTGAACACGTCCGGAGCCTTCAACATGCCGCACGTTCACGGCGGTAGTTACTGGTCCTGCGTATACTACGTTCGCGCGGGCGAAGGAGAGGGCGGGCAGCTCGTCCTTCACGATCCGCGCATGCCGGCCTTGAGGATGCATGCGCCGGGCTTGCGCTTTCGGGATAGCGGGCCTGATGTCCGCACCGAAATCGAACCGAAGAGCGGGCTGATGGTCCTGTTTCCGGCCTGGCTGCTCCACAGTGTGGAGCCCTGGTTCGGGGAGGGAAACCGGATTTCCGTTGCAATGAACATCCGCGCGGCACTAGCGCGGCGCTAACGAAGAATGGGGATGACAATGCCGAACCACGACATGCTGACGAAGGTGAAGAGCGCCAACGGCTTCATCGCGGCCCTCGACCAGAGCGGCGGATCGACGCCGGGCGCGCTCAAGGGCTACGGCTACAAGGGCGACGAGTGGTCGTCGGATGCCGAGATGTACGATCTCGTTCACAAGATGCGGGTGCGGATCATCTCCTCTCCGGTCTTCAACGGCGACAAGGTTCTCGGCGCGATCCTGTTCGAGCGAACCATGGACGGGGAGGCCAATGGCCAGCCGGTTCCAGCCTACCTTTGGAGCAAGGGCGTCGTTCCGTTCCTCAAGATCGACAAGGGGCTCGCCGATGAGGCCAACGGCGTCCAGCTGATGAAGCCGAACCCCGATCTCGACCAGCTTCTGGAGCGTGCGGTCCAGAAGGGCATTTTCGGAACCAAGGAGCGCTCGGTCGTCCATCTCGCCAACCCGCAGGGCATTGCAGACGTCGTCGCCCAGCAATTCGAGGTCGGCAAGCAGGTGCTCAGCCACGGGCTGGTGCCGATCATCGAGCCAGAAGTGAATATCAAGAGCGCCGAGCGGGCCGAAGCGGACGTTCTGCTTCGCGACGAAATCCTGAAGCATCTCGATCAGCTTTCGGAAGGCAGCGAAGTCATGCTCAAGCTGTCGATCCCAGCCGTGCCCGGGACGTTCGATGCATTGGTCAATCATCCGCGCGTGCTGCGCGTCGTTGCTTTGTCCGGCGGCTTTTCCCGAACCGACGCCTGCCGCGAGCTTGCGAAGAATCCAGGCATGATCGCCAGCTTCTCGCGCGCCCTGCTCGAAAGCCTTCGCCACGATACGAGCGAAGCCGACTTCGATCGTGAGCTCGGTGAAGCGATCGACGAAATCTACGAGGCATCGACCGACAAGGTTGCCGCTTAACGGTGGAGGACGATTTCGATCCGGCAGACTTTCCGCCGCCGCGGCGGACGGAGGCCTGCCGCCTCTACCTGATCTCGCCTCAAGACGTTGGCGGCGGTTTCGCTGACCGGCTGAAGGCCGCCTGCGACACGGGTGAAGTCGCCGCGTTTCAGCTTCGCGTGAAGGATGTCGGTGAGCACGAGCTCGCCCGGTGGGCGGACCCGCTGCAGAGGATCTGCGCCGACGCCGGCACTGCGTTCATCGTCAACGACAGCATCGGCCTGGCCAAGCGCCTTGGCGCCGACGGCGTGCACCTTGGCCAGGGCGATGGGGACGTGCGGGAGGCGCGGGCGGTGCTTGGGCCGGGCGCGCAGATCGGCGTAACCTGCCACGACAGCCGACACCTTGCAATGAGTGCCGGGGAAGCGGGCGCGGATTACGTGGCGTTTGGCGCATTCTACCCGACGTTGACGAAGCCATCCTCTTATCGTCCGGACCCTTCGATCCTTAGCTGGTGGTCGTCGGTGTTCGAGATCCCCTGTGTCGCGATCGGCGGCATCACGCCGCAGAATGCCGAGCCTTTGGTTCGCGCGGGCGCGGACTTCCTCGCTGTTTGCCAGGCCGTGTGGGGTGAGGAGGACGTCGCGAAGGTCGTCACGGAATTCGCGAAGCTGTTTGAACAGACATTGATCTGACGGCGGCGGGAAACTGCCGATAACCGCCCGAACTGTATCCCAAACGACACAAGCTGAAAGCGAATCCCCCAACAGCCGCGGAACGCTGCAACTTCGCCGCTGCTGACCGGTTGGAGGCCGCGACAAGCAAGCAAGGGAAATCTCAATGCGTAACTATCTGCTCGCCGCCGCCGCGGCGGCTGCAATCGCGTCTCCGGCAGCCGCGCGGGACAACGCCGGATACGTCGGTATCGAAGGCGGTGTCCTGTTCCCGAAGGATCAGGATGCTGACCTGTTGGTGGATTATACGACCACCCAAACCGTGGCGACGACGCCGACGATCATCGGTCCGGCGGACGCCACCTACAACAACACCTTCGGCCTCGATTACAAGCGCGGCTACGATCTGGACGTCATCGGCGGCTACGACTTCGGCATGTTCCGGCTCGAGGGCGAGCTTGGTTACAAGCGTTCAAAGATCGACGGCCTCGAAGTCGACTCCACGGACCTGGCGGCGATCAGCACCGCCCTCAACCGGCCCGACCGCGACGTCGCTCCGGACATCGTCGATCCGCTGCCGGCGCTGATCGGCGGCGACATCGATCTCGACAACAGCAGCGTCAAAGTCCTGTCGGGAATGATCAACGCGCTGGTTGATTTCGGCAACGACGACGGCCTGTCCTTCTCGGTCGGAGCCGGCGCCGGTCGTGCTCGCGTCAAGGCGCTCGGCGAGAGCGACAGCGCCTGGGCGTTCCAGGGCATTGCCGCGCTGCGCTACGCGCTCAGCCGGAATATCGATATCGGCCTGAAGTATCGCTACTTCCGCACCGGCAATCTCGATCTTTCCAGCAACGCGGGCTTCGCGCTTGCGGGCAATCCGGAGACGGTGATCGGCACCGACGCGGCGGGCGCGCCGGTCACGACCGATGTCACGACCAATGCGGTTGGCTTCACCAACTTCGAATCGAAGTTCCGGTCGCATAGCCTGATGGCCAGCCTGATCTTCAACTTTGGTGGTGCGGAAGCCGCTCCTCCGCCCCCACCGCCGCCTCCACCGGCTCCTCCGCCCCCTCCGCCGCCGTCGACGCAGACGTGTCCGGATGGAACGGTGATCCTGGCGACCGAGGCTTGCCCAGCTCCGCCCCCTCCGCCTCCGCCGCCGCCACCGGCGCCAGAGCGCGGCTAAACTTTAGCTCCGCTTAAAGGGGATCCTGGGCGAGGCAGCTGCTTCGCCCGGGATTTTTTGTGCCTAGTGCCGGACCTGGTCGAGCACTGACTTCAAAGTCCGGGCATCGGCGATGGCATGCGCGTGGATATCATTGTTGAAATAGGCCCAGACCGTGCGACCGTTGCTTGCTTGGTCGAGCATCCACTCCGCCCAGTGATGTAACTGCTCGTCCGCGTAACGGCCCCAATATTTACCGACACCACCATGAAAACGGACATAAGCGACCGGCCCAACGGCAATCCGTTCGGTCGCCGAGCCGCGCATATCGTGGGCGCAAATCGAAGCGCCGTGCCGGTCTAGCAGCTCGTAGGTCAACGGCACGTACCAACTTGGGTCGCGGAACTCGAAGACATTGATCGCGTCGGATGGCAGCGCTTGTAGAAATCGCTCCAGCCTCTCCAGGTTTCGCTTCAAGCTCGGCGGCAATTGGTAGAGGATCGGACCGGTTCGATCGCCCAGGTGCCGGACTGAGGTCATCATCCGTTCCAGCGGTTCTTCCGGGTCGAGAAGTTTCTTGGCCTGCGTGATGAACCGGTTCGCCTTCACGGCGTAGCAAAATCCTTCCGGCGCCTGCTCACGCCATTTGTCGAACGTAGCGGGCGGCGGCAGGCGATAGAAGCTGTTGTTGATCTCCACCGTGTCGAAATGCGCGGCGTAGAACTCGAACCAGCGCCGCATCGGCAGGCCATCGGGGTAAAAGGCGCCGCGCCAATGCTTGTAGTTCCAGCCGGAGCAGCCGATGCGGATCGCGCGGGGCGAATTGGAAACAGTTGTATCTTGCATCGTTGCACCATCCGAACCTTGTTGAATTCGGAGAGTTGCGTTGCGTCACCACAGTTTGTTCCTCACCGCCGCCGCTTTGCTTGCCGGAGCGGCGTTCGCTCAATCCAATACGGCGGAGACCAACTCTGCTCAGTCCAACGCCGCGTCCGCAAATCCAGCGGCGAAAATCGATCTTGGACTGCTGCAGGCTCAGGTCCTTCTCGACGAGGCGGGTTTCTCGCCAGGCGCGATCGACGGCCGCGCGGGGTCATCGCAGATGAAGGCGCTGCGAGGATTTCAGCAGGCCAACGGGCTGCCGGTCACCGGTAAGCTCGATGAGAAGACCAAGCAGGAGCTCGGCCGCGACAGCCGTCCGGCCACCGTGGACGTGAAGCTGAGCGCCGAGGACGTTGGCGGACCGTTCACTTACCCAATGCCATCCAAGCCCGAGGAGCAGGCCAAGCTTGATTTCCTCGGATACCGGAACATGCTCGAGAAGCTGGCCGAACGGTATCACACGACCCCGGAAACGATCGTGGCGCTGAATGGGCCGGAGAAGCTCATTGGAGTTGGACAAACCCTTACGCTTCCGAACGTGGTTCCGGCGTCGCGCGAGTATACTGGCGCGAACCCCAAGCAGGCTCCCTTGCTCAACGCGCTGAATATCGAGGGTAGCCAGCCGCGCGGCGACTATGTCGTCGTCGACAAGAGCGACGGTACGCTGAAGGTCTATGAGGGAGAGTTCCCGTCTGAATCCGGGAAGATCGACGGCAAGTTGCTTGCGCAGTTCCTGGTGACAACCGGCTCAAGTCACGACCCGCTGCCGCTCGGCAATTGGAAGGCGACGACCTATTCGTTCCTGCCGCCGTTCAACTACCAGCCCGACCTGTTCTGGGATGTTTCGGACGACAAGGCCGAGCACAAGCTCCCTCCGGGCCCCAACGGGATGGTCGGCGTCGCCTGGCTCGACCTGACCAAGGAGCATTACGGCATTCATGGCACGCCGGAGCCGCAACTGATCGGCAAGACGCAGAGCCACGGCTGCCTGCGCATGACCAACTGGGACGTCATGCGCCTGTCGCTGATCATGAAGCCTGGGTTCCAGGCGAAATTCGTCGCTTAATTCGGGAGGCGCGATGTTCAGGGTCGTCACAACCGCAATTGTCTCCGCAATCCTGACAAGCGCCTTCTGGATTTTCGCCTACAACACCGGGTCCTCCCGACCGCCGACGCCCGCAAGGTCAAGTCGGCTGGCGATGTCGCAGTCGTCCAGCCGCCTTCGGGCGCGCCGGTTGCGATCGCTGAAGGCGTTGAGGTTGGACCGGCAGGCCTCGCAATCCCGGTAGAGGGGATCAAGGCCGATCAGCTGACCGACACGTTCACGCAGGCACGCGCGGGCGGAGCGCGGGTTCATGATGCCATCGACATCATGGCCGACGAGGGGAAGCCGGTGATCGCGGCGACCGATGGGACAGTGGAGAAGCTGTTCTTCTCCAACGGCGGTGGGGGCAACACAATCTACGTCCGCTCGCCCGACCAGAACTGGACCTACTATTACGCTCACCTCCAGGCCTATCAGCCGGGGCTTGCCGAAGGGCAGCGGGTGAAGCGCGGCCAGGTGCTTGGCCGGGTCGGCCACACCGGAAACGCCAGCCCTGACGGCCCGCACCTCCATTTTGCCATCAACAAGATGGCTCCGGGGGAGAAGTGGTACCAGGGTACGCCCATCAACCCTTACCCCCTGCTTGCCGGGAAACGGACCAAAGGCTAAGGCGCCCGCCAATCCGCGGGTTCAGCCCGTGGCGGCTCTTTCACCAGTCTCAGCAGGTAGGCGGTCATGAAGATCAGCGGCGTGGACATCCGTCCGGGCAACATCATCGAGTACGAAGGCGGCATTTGGCGCGCCGTGAAGATCCAGCACACGCAGCCGGGCAAAGGCGGTGCCTACATGCAGGTCGAGATGAAGAACCTCATCGACGGCCGCAAGACCAACGTCCGCTTCCGCTCCGCAGAGACTGTCGAGCGCGTCCGCCTCGACACTAAGGACTTCCAGTTCCTCTACCATGACGGCGACATGCTCGTGTTCATGGACAAGGATAATTACGAGCAGGTCTCGCTCGCCGAAGACCTGATCGGCGAGCCGGCGGCGTTCCTTCAGGACGGCATGGACGTGGTGATGGAGCTCTACAACGAGCGCCCGATCAGCGTTCAGCTGCCCGACCAGATCGAAGCGACGATCGTCGAGGCCGACGCGGTGGTGAAGGGCCAGACGGCTTCTTCCAGCTACAAGCCGGCTGTTCTCGACAATGGCGTACGCGTCATGGTCCCGCCGCACATTGCGAGCGGAACCCGTATCGTCGTCGATACGTACTCCCGCGAATATGTCCGCCGCGCCGACTAAGTAGATGGTAGCTCACTCCGGCCTCATCACCGTCATGGAGCGCGCCGTTCGCAAGGCGGCGCCGCGTCTTCGTCGCGACTTCGGGGAGGTCGAACAGCTTCAGGTAAGTCGCAAGGGTCCGGCCGACTTCGTATCGATGGCCGACAAGCGCGCCGAGCAGACGATCCTGGAAGAGCTGCGCAACGCGCGGCCTGACTGGGGCATTCTGGCCGAGGAAAGCGGGAGCATTGAGGGCAACCCGTCCAAGCCGCGCTGGCTGGTCGATCCGCTCGATGGCACGACGAACTTCCTGCACGGCATCCCGCATTTCTCCATTTCGATCGCCGTCGAGGAGAAGCGCCCTGACGGCCGGCCGGAAATCACCCACGGCCTGGTATACCAGCCGCTGACCGACGAGAGCTTCTGGCCGAGAAGGGCAGGGGTGCCTGGCTCCAGGACCGCCGGCTCCGCGTGTCTGCGCGCCGCGAGCTTGCGGATTGCGTCATCGGGACAGGAATTCCTCATTTCGGTCGCGGCGAAGCGGCGGAGTGGGCGAAGATCTACAATGCCGTTGGGCCGCAGGTCGCCGGTGTCCGCCGCTTCGGATCCGCCGCCCTCGACCTGGCATGGGTTGCTGCGGGCCGGATGGACGGCTTCTGGGAAGACGACCTCGATCCCTGGTACAGTGCAGCGGGCGTGCTTCTGGTGCGGGAAGCGGGCGGATTCGTCAGCGATTATCGCGGCCAGGACCGCGTCTTCGAGCGACGGGAATATGTCGCCGCGGCCGGATCGATCCACAGCCGCCTGCAGAAGCTGATTGCAGGGGCGCTCCGCTAGCAAATTTGGCCATTTTCGTGAGGGTAAGCGGGTTGCCCCCGCAACCCTCTGTCCTAAAGCCCCGCCAAGTTTTCGAGCCCCGGAGTTTCCCTTTGTCCAGCGTAGCTGCCGGATACCTTCCGATCCTGCTCTTCCTCGGCATCGCATTGGCGTTGTCGAGCGCGTTCGTGATCCTGCCGATGATCGTGTCGCGCTTTACCGGGGCGCACCAGCCGGACCCGGCCAAGCTCGCCGAATATGAGTGCGGGTTCCCGGCGTTCGAGGATGCGCGCGCCCAGTTCGACGTCCGCTTTTACCTGGTCGCGATCCTGTTCATCGTGTTCGACCTCGAAGCAGCATTCCTGTTCCCGTGGGCGGTCAGTCTCGACTTCACCAAGTGGCCGGGCTGGATCGCCATGATGGTCTTCCTCGCGGAACTCGGCCTCGGCCTCGCCTATGCCTGGAAGAAGGGAGCTCTCGAATGGGAGTGATGCTCGATCCCCGGCATGACCCGATGCCGACCGAGGAAGAGCTTGCCCGGCTGGCGGGCCTCGTTCCGGGCGACATCGACCGCAAGAAGCTCGAGGAGCTTCAGCAGAGCCTCGACGAAAAGGGCTTCCTGGTCACGACGACCGAGGATTTGTTCACCTGGGCGCGTACCGGGTCGCTGTGGTGGATGACCTTTGGCCTTGCCTGCTGCGCGGTCGAGATGATCCATGTGAACATGCCGCGCTACGACCTTGAACGGTTCGGTGCGGCCCCGCGCGCTAGTCCGCGCCAGTCGGACGTGATGATCGTCGCCGGAACGCTCTGCAACAAGATGGCTCCGGCGCTTCGACGGGTCTACGATCAGATGTCGGAGCCGCGCTACGTCATCTCGATGGGCAGCTGCGCCAACGGCGGCGGCTATTACCACTACAGCTACTCGGTGGTTCGCGGTTGCGATCGCATCGTGCCTGTCGACATTTACGTTCCGGGCTGCCCGCCGACGGCGGAGGCTCTGCTCTACGGAATCCTCCAGCTTCAACGGAAGATCCGCCGTGAGGGGACGATCGAACGCTGATGGCCGTGAAGCTCGCTCCACACGTCCCCAGACCGCATCGGACGAGGGGGTCATCGACGCCGCGACCAATGCGCTCGGGCCGATCCTGCTCGACGCGAAGGACCATGTCGGCGAGATCACGCTGACCGTCCACCGCGAGAGCGTCGTCGATGCGCTGCGTACGCTGCGCGACACGCCCGGCCTCGAATACCAGCAGCTGATGGAAATCGCCGGCTGCGACTATCCCGAGCGGCCTGAGCGGTTCGAGGTCAATTACCAGCTTCTGTCGCTGACCAAGAACCGGCGTATTCGGGTGAAAGTCCTGACTGACGAGAGCTCGCCGGTTCCGAGCGCAACGGCCGTCTGGCCAGTCGCCAATTGGCTCGAACGCGAGGTTTACGACCTCTACGGTGTACTGTTCGCTGGCCATCCCGACCTTCGCCGCATCATCACCGATTACGGCTTCGACGGTTTCCCGCTCCGCAAGGATTTCCCGCTGACGGGCCACGTCGAGCTTCGCTATTCCGAGGCCGAGAAGCGCGTCGTTTACGAGCCGGTCGACCTGCCGCAGGACTTCCGCACGTTCGATTTCCTGATGCCTTGGCAGGGTACGGAGTACGTCCTCCCGGGCGACGAGAAGGCGAAGCCGGTGGGCGCGGGAGCACCCTCGCCAGGCCCGACGCCGAGCGGTACCGCGCCAACGAACGCCAAGACTCCGGCCGAGACGCCAAAGACGACCGATACACCTGCGCAGACCGGCGCGGGCAAGCCGGCTGACGTTCAGGCCACCAAGGAAGCCCGCAAGCCGCGTGCCGTCAAGGCGAAGTCGGAAGTCAGCAAGGCCAGTGACACGCCTGATCCCAAGCCCAAGGGCACGACGCGCCGCCGTCCCGGTGGAGGCGCCGGATGACCGACACGCGCACGCGAACGGTTGAGGTCAACGTCGGCGGTGGGACTGCCGGCGACGACGCGGTCAGCAACTACACGATCAACTTCGGACCGCAGCACCCTGCGGCCCATGGTGTTCTTCGCCTGATCATGGAGCTCGACGGCGAGATCGTCGAACGTGTCGATCCGCACGTGGGCCTCCTCCATCGCGGCACCGAGAAGCTGATCGAGTACAAGACCTACGCTCAGGCGATCCCGTACTTCGACCGCCTCGATTACTGCTCGCCGATGTGCATGGAGCACAGCTTCGTGCTGGCGATCGAGAAATTGCTCGGTCTCGAGGTGCCGCTGCGAGCGCAGTACATCCGCGTGTTGATGGCGGAGCTGACCCGCATCTCCAACCACATGCTGAACCTCGGCAGCCACATCATGGACGTTGGCGCGATGACGCCGAACCTGTGGCTGTTCGAAGTGCGCGAGGACACGCTCCAGTTCTACGAGCGGGCGTCCGGGGCGCGCATGCACGCGAATTACTTCCGCGCGGGCGGCGTTCGCTACGATCTGCCGGAGAAGATGCTTGTCGACCTCGGGGAGTGGCTCGATACCCGCTTCAAGCTGTTCGAGGACGCGATCAGCCTGGTCGCCGACAATCGAATCTTCAAGCAGCGCAACGTCGACATCGGCGTCGTCAACAAGGACGACGCGATCGCCTGGGGCTTCTCAGGGCCGATGATCCGCGCAGCCGGACTGCCGTGGGATCTCCGCCGCTCGCAGCCCTACGAGGTCTACGACCGAATGGAGTTCGACGTGCCCGTCGGCACCGCCAGCGACTGCTACGACCGCTTCATGGTCCGCGTCGAGGAAGTGCGGCAGTCGGCGCGCATCATGCGGCAGTGCCTCAAGGAAATGCCGAAGGGGCCGGTCGGCTCTGAGGACCAGAAGGTGTTCCCGCCGAGCCGCTCGACGATGAAGACGTCGATGGAAGCGCTGATCCATCACTTCAAGCTCTACACCGAGGGCTACCACGTCCCGGCGGGCGAGGTGTACGTCGCGACCGAGAGCCCCAAGGGCGAGTTCGGCGTCTATCTCGTCGCGGACGGCACCAACCGGCCCTACCGCTGCAAGATCCGCCCGACCGGCTTCTCGCACCTGCAGGCGATGGACTTCATGATGAAGGGCCACATGCTCGCGGACGTGACGGCCGTGCTGTCCGCGATCGACATCGTGTTTGGGGAGGTGGACCGGTGACTTCTCCAAAGCTTTTGGCGCTCTTCGTCTTTACCGCCACCATAACCGCCGCTGGATACTGGCTGGGTTCCACCCTTAGCGGGGTATCATTCTATTTGCCTGCAGGTCTGATTTTTGGCTTCGGCATCGGCCTAGCTGCTGTCATCGGAGCTCACCTCCGGGCCCGCGCCGGAGGATCTCGCTAATGGCCGGCCAAAGCGGAATCATTGACGATCCGGAAGTTCGGGCACGCTGGGATGGTTTCCAGTGGACGCCGGAGAACGCGCGGAAGGCGAAGGAGATCGTCGCGCGCTATCCGGAAGGCCGGCAGATGTCGGCGTCGATCCCCTTCCTCGACCTCGCTCAGCGTCAGGTCGGTGCAGAGGCGAACACGCAGGGCTGGCTGCCGCTTCCGGTGATGGAATTCGTGGCCCGCGAGCTTGGCATGGCGCCGATCCACGTGCTCGAGGTCGCGACTTTCTACACCATGTTCAACCTGGTGCCGGTTGGACGCTTCCATGTGCAGGTTTGCGGCACCACGCCCTGCATGCTCCGCGGCTCGGACGATGTGCTGAAGGCCTGCGAGCTGCGAGGCCTTCGCAAGGGTCACACGACCGAGGACGGGCTCTTCACGTTGACCGAGGTCGAGTGCCTCGGCGCCTGCGCCAATGCGCCGATGGTCCAGATCAACGACGACAATTACGAGGACCTCACCGAGGAGAGCATGGGCGCGGTGCTCGATGCGCTTGCTCGCGGCGAGCATCCGAAGGTGGGCCCGCAGGTCGAGCGCAAGACGAGCTGCCCGGAGGGCGGACCGACCACGCTGAAGAAGATGGCCGAGCGGAACTACGATTATCGGGGCAGTGGTGATGGGAGCGCCAGCTAAAGGCGGCCTGGCGGTGATCGGAGCCATTTTCCTGCTGCTTGGCCTGTTCAAGCTGTTCACCGGCGGCGCCTGGATCGTCTGGATTATCCTGGGCGTGCTGCTTGGCGGCCTGAGCGTTCTCTTCGGCAAGAAGGTCGTCAGCTGATGGGTAGCGTCACCCCGATCGCCGACAAGGACCGCATCTTCACCAACCTCTACGGCTTCCAGGAGCCGTGGCTGAAGGCCGCGCGCGCTCGCGGTGACTGGGACGACACTGCCAAGCTCATGCAGCGGGCCAGGACGCCATCATCGAGGAAGTGAAAGCTTCAGGCCTTCGCGGCCGTGGCGGCGCGGGCTTCCCGACAGGCATGAAGTGGAGCTTCATGCCCAAGGAGCCGAAGCCGGGTAAGCCGAACTTCCTGGTCATCAACGCCGACGAATCCGAGCCGGGTTCGTGCAAGGATCGCGAGATCATCCGCCACGATCCGCACAAGCTGATCGAAGGCGCGCTGATTGCCGGTTTCGCCATGCGGGCCCGCGCCGGATACATCTACGTCCGTGGTGAATTCATCTTCGAAACCGAGGTGTTACGAAAAGCCGTTGCCGAGGCGTATGAAGCTGGGCTGCTTGGCAAGAACGCTGCGGGGTCGGGCTATGACTTCGACCTGTTCGTCCACCGCGGGGCGGGTGCGTACATCTGCGGCGAAGAAACGGCGATGCTCGAAAGCCTCGAGGGCAAGCAGGGCAAGCCGCGCCTGAAGCCGCCGTTTCCGGCCGGAGCAGGCCTCTACGGCTGTCCGACCACCGTCAACAACGTCGAGAGCATCGCAGTCGTCCCGACGATCCTGCGTCGTGGCCCGGCATGGTTCGCGAGCTTCGGCCGCGAGAAGAACGAGGGTACCAAGCTCTTCCAGATCTCGGGTCATGTGAATTGCCCGTGCGTGGTTGAGGAAACGATGTCGATTAGCTTCCGCGAGCTGATTGACCGCCACGCAGGCGGGATTCGGGGCGGCTGGGACAATCTTCTAGCAGTCATCCCGGGCGGATCGTCGGTTCCATTGGTGCCGGCGGCCGAAATCATGGACGCGCCAATGGACTTCGACGGGCTGAAGGCGCTCGGCTCGGGCCTCGGCACGGCGGCGGTCATCGTCATGGACAAGTCGACCGACATCGTCCGCGCGATCAGCCGCATCTCCTACTTCTACAAGCACGAGAGTTGTGGCCAGTGCACGCCATGCCGCGAAGGCACCGGCTGGATGTGGCGCATGATGGAGAAGCTCCGCGAAGGCGATGCGTCGGTCGGCGAAATCGACAAGCTTCTCGACGTCACCAAGCAGATCGAAGGCCACACCATCTGCGCCCTCGGCGATGCCGCCGCCTGGCCGATCCAGGGCCTGATCCGCCACTTCCGCCCGGAAATCGAGCGCCGGATCGCCGAGCGCACGGCCAGGGGCATGCTGGAGGCGGCGGAATGAGCCTTGTTCTGGCCCTCGTTGCTGTTTCTGCCGGCTCTCTTTCGAACGACCAGCTGGCGGTCACCGCCATGCACAATTTCGGCGCGTGCGTCGTCTCGGAGACGCCGCAAGGTGCACGCGACATCCTGGCGCTGGATTATTGGACCGAAGCCTACGACAAGCGCATGCGGTCGATTGCCAAGGGGCATGATCGTTGCGCGCCAGGCGCGACCTTGCGCTTCAACCGTCTGCTTTTCGCCGGTGCCCTGGCCGAAGCGCTGATTAAGCTGGATGCTGGCCCCGATCTTTCGACCAAGACGGCCTTTAACGAAGCTCGCGAGCCGATTCCCGCGCGCAGTCCGTCAGAGGAAATGGCGCTTTGTGCGGTACTCAACGCGCCGCAGGCTACCGCCGCGGTGTTGAGTACAAGCCCGGCGACCAAGCAAGAAGTCGACGCAATGCGACCGCTTGGTCCGGTCCTTTCGGAATGCCTGAAGAAAGGCGCCATGGTCGAAATCAATAAGCCTGGCCTGCGATCGATGCTTGCTCTTGCTGCTTATCGCGTCCTCTCCGCACCTACGAAGGCCGCCCAATGAGCGTCGCGCTCATCGCAGGTCTGCTGGTGCTGGCACTGATTGCCGGGATCGCCATTTCCCAGCGCGCCGGACCACGCGTGACGACGATCGAGACTCGTCGCGAAACCGAGGATGGGGAGAAGGGCGAATGAGGTGTCTTCGGGCAGTCCTTATTTCCGTCGTTCTTGGTGCAACTGGGAGCGCGACACTAGCTGAGCCACCGACTGGTTCCCGTTTGGGCGACTTTAGACGGCCCGGGCCGACGCTGACAGCCAAGGATCAGGCTGAAGGCGCCAAAGAGTTCGGCGAATGCCTTTTCAATCGCCGGAATGACCTTGTTCGGCAGACGCTTTTCGCAGCGACGCGACCGGCAGAGGAAGCCGCCTACGCCAAACTGATGAGCGGCAGCGTGCAGTGTTTCGGGATCGTTTTTAGCAACGACATGGTCGAAGAGCGGCGCATCAACATTCCGCCGGACATTCTTCGTGGAATGTTGGCAGAAGCGGGATTGGAACGGTCGTATGAGAAAGCGGCCGCGTTGCAACCGCTGCCGCTCCAGCAGATTTACAATCGCGACTGGTACGCAGTGACCGGCCGGCATGTCAGCGTTGACGAGATGGGCGCGTGCGTGGCCGACACAAACCCGGCGGGCGTGTTGGCTCTGTCGCGGACCAAGCCGACGAGCGCTGAAGAAAACACGGCATTCGGCGCACTGATGGGTAACTTTGGCAAGTGCCTTCGCGCCGGCGTGAAGCTTCAGGCCAGCCGTCCAGCGCTTCGTGCAGCGCTTGCTGAGGCACTGTTTCAGCGGCTCAATGCGCCGACGCCGGCACCCACGGCCGCGACCGCACCAGCAGTGGAGGCTGCGAAGAACTGATGCCCAAGGTCACCGTCGACGGCACCGAGATCGAAGTCCCGCAGGGCGCGACCGTCCTGCAGGCGTGCGAACTCGCCGGGAAGGAGATCCCGCGCTTTTGCTATCACGAGCGGCTGTCGATCGCCGGCAACTGCCGCATGTGCCTCGTCGAAGTTGCTCCTGGTCCGCCGAAGCCGCAGGCAAGCTGCGCACTGCCCGCCGCCGACGGCCAGTCGATCCGAACCGACACGCCAATGGTGAAGAAGGCGCGGGAAGGGGTGATGGAATTCCTGCTCATCAACCACCCGCTCGATTGCCCGATTTGCGACCAGGGCGGCGAATGCGATCTCCAGGACCAGGCGATGGCCTATGGCCGCCCGTTCTCGCGCTTCGACGAGAACAAGCGCGCCATCGACGACAAATACATGGGCCCGGTCATCAAGACCGCGATGACGCGCTGCATCCAGTGCACCCGCTGCATTCGCTTTTCCGAGGAAGTTGCGGGCGTCCCGGCGCTTGGCATGCTGTACCGCGGCGAGGACAGCCAGATCACGTCCTACCTCGAAAGAGCGGTCGAGACGGAGATGGCGGGCAACCTCGCCGACGTCTGTCCGGTGGGGGCCTTGCTCCAGCGGCCGCAGTCTTTCGAGAGCCGCCCTTGGGAGCTTCGCCGTGTGCCGGGCATCGACGTGATGGATGCGGTGGGGTCGAACATTCGCTTCGACGTTCGCCAGCGCCAGGTCATGCGCATCCTTCCCGCGTCAACGACGACGTCAACGAGGAGTGGATCAGCGACAAGACTAGGCACCACGCCGACGCGCTTGTGCGCAACCGACTCGATCGCCCGTGGGTGCGGGAAAAGGGCAAGCTTCGCGAAGCGACCTGGGGTGAAGCGCTCGACCTGTTTGCCGCAAAACTGAAGGCGGCGGGCGCGAACGTTGCGGCTGTTGCGGGCGACCTGCTCGACGCCGAGACGATGTACGCGGCGCGAAAGCTGCTTCAGGCGCAAGGGTCTTCGCTTCTGGAAGGCCGTCAGACCGGCCTGACCTATGACGCATCGAGCCTCGCGGCGATCAATTTCAACTCGACCATTGCCGGCATCGAGGATGCCGACGTCGTGCTGCTCGTCGGCACGAACCCGCGCTGGGAAGCGCCGCTCGTCAACACGCGGCTCCGCAAGGCGGCGCGCAAGGGTGCCAGGGTGTTCGGTCTTGGCCCCGAAATCGACCTCGGTATGCCGGTCAGCTGGATCGGCAACGATCTCAAACTGCTCGGAAAGCTTCCCAAGAACGTCGCGGAAGCCTTTGCAAACGCTCAACGTCCCGCGGTGATCGTCGGTGCCGGTGGCCTTGCCGCCGGCGCGCTTGGCGCGTCTCTCGCGCTCGTGAAGTCCCTCAACCTTGTTCGTGATGGTTGGAACGGTTTCAACGTCCTGCACACAAGCGCGTCTCGGATGGCGGGCCTGATCCTCGGCTATGCGCAGCCAGGCGGAATCGCAGATTTGGAGAAGGCCAAGCCTGAGATCGTTCTTCTGCTTGGCGCCGACGAGATGGACCCCGCACGCTTCGCTGGAAGCTTCAAGGTCTACATCGGCCACCATGGCGACAACGGTGCCCGTCAGGCCGATCTGGTCCTTCCGGGAGCGGCCTATGCGGAAAAGCACGGCACTTACGTCAATACGGAAGGCCGCGTTCAGCGCAGTGAACGGGCGGCATTTGCGCCGGGCGAGGCGCGCGAGGACTGGACGATTTTCCGCGCGGTCTCCGACCTGATCGGTTCGCCGCTGCCCTTCGATCGGTTCGACCAGCTCCGGGCAAAGATGATCGAGGAATTTCCGCATCTCGGTACGGACGGCTTGATCGCCTTCGACTGGTCGCCGCCAAAGCTCAACGCGAAGGCGGAGGGCGCGATCGTCTACCCGATCCGCGATTTCTACCTGACCAACGCCATCGCGCGCTCGAGCCCGACCATGCACACCTGCTCGGAAGAGCTGCTTCACGGCCGAACGGTGCAGGAGGCGGCTGAGTGACGGCCTGGTTCCAATCCTTCGGAATTACCTACGAATGGTCGTGGCTGATCGCCACGATCATCGGAATCCTCGTCATTGCGCTGCCGCTGATGCTGGCCGTGGCGATGATCATTTATGCCGATCGCAAGATCTGGGCCGCGATTGCCCTCCGGCGCGGACCGAACGTGGTCGGCCCGTGGGGCCTGCTGCAGAGCTTTGCCGACGGCCTGAAGGTCTTCCTCAAGGAAACCATCATCCCGTCGGGCGCGAACCGCGGATTGTTCCTGCTCGCGCCGATCGTGACGTTCACGACCGCTCTGATTGTATGGGCGGTGATTCCGTTCGACTACGGTGTGGTGCTGGCGAACATCAACGTCGGCCTGCTCTACGTGCTCGCGGCGTCGTCGCTCGGCGTTTACGGGGTGATCGTCGCCGGCTGGGCGTCGAACTCAAAGTACCCGTTCTTCTCGGCCCTTCGCGCGGCCGCGCAGATGGTGAGCTACGAAGTGTCGATCGGCTTCGTGCTGATCTGCGTCGTGCTCTACGCGAACAGCTTCAACCTGACCGATATCGTCATGGCGCAGAAGGGCCACAAGCTATTTGGCCTGTTGAACGGCTACGGCTTCAATCCCTTGCTGTTCCCGATGGCGATCGTGTTCCTGATCAGCTCGATGGCGGAAACCTTCCGCACGCCGTTCGACCTCGTCGAAGCGGAAAGCGAGCTCGTTGCGGGACACCAGACCGAATATAGCTCGATGAGCTTCGCGCTCTTCTGGCTCGGCGAATACGGCAACGTCATACTAATGTGCGCTCTAAATGCGCTGCTGTTCTGGGGCGGCTGGCTGCCGCCGGTGAACTGGGCGCCGCTCTACACAATTCCGCTTCTTGGGTGGTCGGCGGGCCCGATCTGGCTCTTCCTCAAAATGGGATTCTTCTTCTTCGTCTTCAGCTGGGTGAAGGCGACGGTGCCGAGGTATCGTTACGACCAGCTCATGCGGCTCGGCTGGAAGATTTTCCTTCCGCTCAGCCTTCTCTTCGTCGTCATCATCTCGGGCTGGCTCATGTTCTCCCGCTACGGAGGCGCTGCGTGATTGAACTTTGGCTAGCTGCTCAGGTCCTGTCACTTAACTGCGTCGTGGAACCTCCGCGAAGCGTTGTCGTCAGCGGCGGGGCGGTTACCTCGAACAAGATCGGTCTTCCACCAGAGATGAATAAGTGGGCGTTCAGTCTCACGCTTCGTGATGGAAAGGACGAAGTTGACGTCCAGATGAACTGGCCCGGTGACCCAATCCGCGCTGGCAAGGCCCTCGCGGCGTTTCCGATTGGGCCTCACGACTACTCGTTCGTGTCGCTGCATGGAGGCCCATGTCTTTTCACTCAGACGTCCTGCATCTTCATGTACACATTGAGCGAACAAGCGGACGGCACCGCGGACATTCTCATTCAGCCTGCCGCGCTTGCTTCCGAAGGCGACCGCAGCAAGCCATTCCAGGTTTTCATGCAGGGTCGGTGCACACCGGCAGGTAAGTCCTAAATGATCGCGCGCACCATCAAGGCATTCACCCTCTGGGAATTTGTGAAGGCGCACTGGCTGACCTTGAAGTATTTCTTCAAGCCCAAGGCGACCATAAACTATCCCTACGAGAAGGCGCCTCAGAGCCCGCGCTTCCGCGGGGAGCATGCTTTGCGCCGTTATCCCAACGGCGAAGAGCGCTGCATCGCGTGCAAGCTGTGCGAAGCGGTCTGCCCGGCGCTGGCAATCACCATTGAAGCCGAACCACGCGAGGACGGCAGCCGTCGGACCACGCGCTACGACATCGACATGGTGAAGTGCATCTACTGCGGCCTGTGCCAGGAGGCATGCCCGGTGGATGCGATCGTCGAGGGTCCGAACCTCGAATTCGCGACCGAGACGCGCGAGGAATTGCTCTACGACAAGGCGAAATTGCTGGCCAATGGCGACCGCTGGGAACGCGCCATTGCCGCCAATCTTGCCGCCGATGCCCCTACCGATAAGCGCGCCGCAACAGGGTCCAAGACTTGATCGCACTCCTTTCCTTTTACCTCTTCGCGACGGTCATGCTCGCTTCGGCGGTGTGCGTGATCTTCTCGCGCAATCCGGTGCACAGCGTGCTCTGGCTGATCCTGGCGTTCTTCAACGCGGCGGGCCTGATGCTGCTCGTCGGCGCAGAGTTCATCGCGATGCTGCTGGTCATCGTCTATGTCGGCGCGGTCGCGGTGCTGTTCCTGTTCGTCGTCATGATGCTGGACATCGACTTCGCGGAACTCCGCTCCGGTTTCAGCAGGAACCTGCCGTTCGGGATCATCATCGCGATCATCCTTTTCGCTGAGATGTTCTTCGCCGTGCGCGCATGGCAGGCAGGTCCGGTGCTGAGCGCCGCGTCCGCTCCGGAAGCCACGCAGCCGAACATCGTCGCCCTCGGGCAGGTGCTTTACAGCCGCTTCCTCTATCCGTTCGAAATCGCCGGCCTGATCCTGCTCGTCGCGATGATCGGTGCGATTGTGCTGACCCACCGCAGCCGGGGTGATGTCCGCGGCCAGAAGATCTCCAAGCAGGTCGACCGCCGTCCGGAGGACGCGATCAAGCTCGAGAACCCGACCGTGGGCGAGGGGATGAAGCTGTGATTACGCTGTATCATTTCCTTGGCGTCGCGGCCGTGCTGTTCGTGCTGGGCGTGCTCGGCATCTTCCTCAATCGCCGTAACGTCATCCTGATCCTGATGGCCATCGAGCTGATCCTGCTCGCGGTGAACATCAACCTTGTCGCGTTCAGCGCCTTCCTCGGCGACCTCGTCGGGCAAGTGATGGCGATGTTCGTCCTGACCGTCGCCGCCGCCGAAGCCGCCATTGGCCTCGCCATCCTCGTCATCTTCTTCCGTCGCCGCGGCTCGATCGCGGTCGACGACGTCAACCGGATGCACGGCTGATGCACCCAGTCCTCTTCATCGTTTTCCTGCCGCTCCTGGCCGCGATCGTCGCCGGCCTCGGCGGCCGCTGGATTGGTCAGACGCCCGCAAAGGTCGTCACGACGGGTTCGCTGTTCATCGGCGCGGCACTCAGCTGGCCGATCTTCATCGGGTACCTGACCGGAGCGTCGCATGAGCAGGTCGTTCCTGTGCTCGACTGGATCCACTCTGGAACGTTGAACGTCGCCTGGGAGCTTCGCGTCGACACGCTGACGGCGGTGATGCTGGTGGTGGTGACGACGGTCTCGTCGCTCGTTCACCTCTACAGCTGGGGCTACATGGCCGAGGATCCGAGCCAGCCTCGCTTCTTCGCCTATCTGTCGCTGTTCAGCTTCGCGATGCTGATGCTGGTGACGGCCAACAACCTCGTCCAGATGTTCTTCGGCTGGGAAGGGGTGGGCCTGGCGTCCTACCTGCTGATTGGGTTCTGGTACCATAAGCCCTCGGCCAATGCGGCGGCGCTCAAGGCGTTCGTCGTCAACCGCGTCGGCGACTTCGGATTTTCTCTCGGCATCTTCGGCACGTTCTGGGTGTTCGGTACTTTGTCGATCCCGGCGATCCTCGCCGCCGCGCCCTCAATGGCCGGTTCGACGATCGGCTTCGCCGGCCTGCAGGTCGACACGATGACCGCGCTTTGCCTGCTGCTGTTTGTCGGCGCGATGGGCAAGTCTGCGCAGCTCGGCCTCCACACCTGGCTTCCAGACGCGATGGAGGGTCCCACCCCGTCAGCGCCCTCATCCATGCGGCAACGATGGTCACCGCCGGCGTGTTCATGGTCTGCCGCCTGTCGCCGATGTTCGAGCAGAGCGCGACGGCAACCATGGTCGTGACCTTCGTCGGGGCGGCTACGGCTTTCTTCGCGGCGACCGTCGGCACTGCGCAGAACGACATTAAGCGGGTGATCGCCTATTCGACCTGTTCGCAGCTCGGCTACATGTTCTTTGCGGCAGGCGTCGGCGCTTATGGCGCAGCGATGTTTCACCTGTTCACGCACGCCTTCTTCAAGGCGTTGCTGTTCTTGGGCGCGGGCTCGGTCATCCACGCGATGCACCACGAGCAGGACATGCGCTTTTACGGCGGCCTCCGTAAGGAAATCCCGTTCACGTTCTGGGTGATGCTGATCGGCACGCTTGCGATCACCGGCGTCGGCATCCTGGGGGTTGGCTTTGCCGGCTACCATTCGAAGGATGCCATCCTCGAGAGCGCCTACGCGAGCGGTTCGGTGCACGGGACCATTGCCTTCTGGGCAGGCGCCATCGCCGCCTTGCTCACCAGCTTCTACTCCTGGCGCCTGATGTTCCTGACCTTCTGGGGCAAGCCGCGCTGGGGCGCTTCGGAGCACATCCAGCATGCAGTCCACGGCGACCATGCGGATCATCCGGACGAGGAGCATGGCGACAGTGCGCATGACGATGCGATGCCGCCGGAAGGTACGGGCGGGTATCATCCGCACGAAAGTCCGCTGACGATGCTGGTGCCGATTGGCCTGCTCGCCATCGGAGCGATCGCCGCAGGCTTTACCTTCAGCCATTACTTCCTGGAGTCAGCCGAATTCTGGAACGGCAGCCTGGCGTTCAACGAGCACCTGGCCCACGCGATGCATGAGGTGCCGATCTGGGTGAAGTACACAGCGACGATCGTGATGCTGGTCGGCCTCGCGATTGCCTACAACAACTACATTCGCCATCCGCAGGACGCGGCGGCCTTCGTAAAGCAGTTCGGCGGCATCTATCAGTTCGTGAAGAACAAATGGTACTTCGACGAACTATACGATCGGATCTTCATCCGTCCGGCGCTGTGGTTTGGCCGCCTGTTCTGGCGACGCGGTGACGAAGGCACGATCGACCGCTTCGGGCCGCACGGCGCAGCGTACGCGGTCGGCGTCGGGAACCGCATCTCCGCGCGGCTGCAATCGGGCTTCCTCTATTCTTATGCTCTCGTGATGCTTCTCGGCCTCGTCGGCGCGGCAAGCTGGGCAATCTGGTGGGCAGCCAAGTGACGAACCTTCCTTGCTGACCCTCCTCATTGCCATTCCGCTAATTGCCGGCGGACTGTGCCTGTTCGTGAAGGCGGAGGCGGCGCGCTGGATCGCACTCGTGGCGACACTGATCAACCTGGCACTTGGCGCTTACTTGTGGGCGGCGTTCGACCCGAATGGTGCGCAGTGGCAGTTCGTCGAGAACCTCCCGCTCGCAGGCAACATCAGTTGGGCGCTCGGCATCGACGGCATCGCGCTCGTCCTCATCATGCTCTCGGTGTTCCTGATGCCGATCTGCATCGGGGCCAGCTGGCGTTCGATCGACAAGCGCGTGCCCGAGTACATGGCGGCGTTTCTGCTCATGGAAGCACTGATGCTCGGCGTGTTCGCCGCGCAGGACCTGTTCCTGTTCTACGTCTTCTTCGAGGGCGGTCTCATCCCGATGTACCTGATCATCGGCATCTGGGGCGGCGCGGAGCGCATCAAGGCCAGTTACAAGTTCTTCCTCTACACCCTGTTCGGCTCGGTGCTGATGCTGATCGCCATGATCTACATGGTGACCCAGGCGAAGACGACGTCGATCCCGGTGCTGATGGCGCACGACTTTCCGGTCGATGCGCAGAAATGGCTCTGGCTAGCATTCTTCGCCAGCTTCGCGGTGAAGATGCCGATGTGGCCGGTCCATACGTGGTTGCCGGATGCGCACGTCCAGGCGCCGACGGCGGGCTCGGTGATCCTTGCCGGTGTGCTCCTGAAGATGGGCGGCTACGGTTTCATCCGGTTCTCGCTGCCAATGTTTCCTGAAGGCTCGGCCTATTTCGTGCCACTGGTCTTCGTCCTGAGCGGGATCGCGGTCGTCTACACCAGCCTGGTCGCCCTCGTGCAGACCGACATGAAGAAGCTGATCGCCTATTCGTCGGTGGCGCACATGGCATTCGTCACCTTCGGCCTGTTCGCCTTCAACCAGCAGGGCATCGAAGGCGCGATGATGGTGATGCTCGGCCACGGCCTGGTGTCCGGCGCGCTCTTCCTTTGCGTCGGCGTCGTCTACGATCGCATGCACACGCGCGAGATCGCCAAATACGGCGGGCTTGCGAACAACATGCCGGGCTATGCCCTGTTGTTCATGGTCTTCACGATGGCCAGCGTCGGACTGCCCGGCACCAGCAATTTCGTTGGCGAGTTCCTTAGCCTGGTCGGAACTTATAAGGTGTCGAGCTGGGCGGCGATCGTTGCCACGACCGGCATCATCCTCGGTGCCGCCTACATGCTTCTTCTCTATTGGCGGATCGCGTTCGGCGTCGCCCGGACGCCCGAGGCCGCGCAGATGACTGACCTGTCGGCTCGTGAGTGGTGGCTCCTCGCGCCCATCGTGGTGGGCGTGTTCTGGATGGGCATCTACCCGGAAAGCTTCATTCGTCCGTTCCGCGCCGACGTCGCGCGACTGGTCGAACGCATCGATCGCGCAGCACCCGCAGGCGACCTCAACTTCAAACCCGGAAAGCCTCAGCTGCAGGCTGAACACCATGCAGCCGAGGCCGCTCACTGATGAACCCGTTCGCACCCATCCTGCCGGAGCTGATCCTCACGGTCGGCGGCATCGCCCTGATGATGGTCGCCGCGTTCGGTGGGCGCCGCATCGGCGGCGTCACAAGCTGGTCGGCCGTCGCGATCCTGATAGCGGCAACCTTCGCGCTGATCGGGGCCCGACCCATGCGGGGGAGTGTTTGGGGGCCTAATCACCGCTGACCTCTTTGGGTCGTTCGGCAAGGCCATCATCTTCCTCGCTTCGGCCGTCGCGATCATCGCTGCGCACGGATGGTTCGAAAGGGACACCGAGCATAGCGCCGAATACTCCGTGCTGATCCTGTTCAGCGCACTCGGTGGCGCGGTGATGGTTTCCGCGACCAGCCTGGTGACGCTCTACGTCGGCCTGGAGCTGCAGAGCCTGTCAGCCTACGTCCTCGCCTCGTACCGCCGTTCCGATGATCGGTCCGCCGAAGCTGGCCTGAAGTATTTCGTCCTTGGCGCCCTCGCCAGCGGCATCCTGCTCTATGGGATTTCGCTGCTTTACGGCTTCACCGGGACGATGAATTTCAACGGCATTGCAGCGGCGTTTGCTCGCGAAGGTTCGACCTCGCTCGGCCTTCTCTTCGGTCTGGTGTTCGTGCTGGCCGGTGTCGCTTTCAAGATCAGCGCCGTTCCGTTCCATATGTGGACCCCGGACGTGTACGAAGGTGCGCCGACGCCAGTCACCGCCTTCTTCGCGTCCGCGCCGAAGGTGGCCGCGGTTCTCCTGGGCACACGGATCTGCCTCGACGCGCTCGAGCCGGCGATCGAGGCCTGGCGGCAAATCGTGATCTTTGCCGCGCTTGCTTCAATCTTCCTCGGCGCGGTGGCCGCGTATGGGCAGACGAACATCAAGCGCCTGCTGGCCTACTCCTCGATCAACAATGTCGGCTTTGCTCTCGTCGGCCTTGCGGCGGGCGGCCAGCAGGGGGCGTCGTCCGTTCTGTTCTACATGGCCGTATATGTCGTGATGACGCTTGGCGCATTCCTTTGCGTCCTGTGGATGCGCGACGAGAATGGTGAACCGGTCGAGGAGATCGCGGCGCTTTCAGGCCTGTCCCAGACGCGTCCGGCCTACGCGGCCGCGCTGGCGATGTTCATGTTCAGCCTTGCAGGAATCCCGCCATTGTTCGGCTTCTGGCCGAAGTTGCTGGTGTTCCAGGCCGCCGTGAACTCGGGACTGGTGGCGCTGGCCGTGGCCGCGATCGTTGGGACGGTGATCGGTGCCTACTATTACCTGCGGATCATCAAGGTCATGTACATGGACGAGGCCGCCGCGCCGTTCGGTCGTGTGAGCCAGCCGGTGCAGGGCGCTCTGATCTTTCTTGCAGCGCTGATTGTCTCGCCGCTCGGATATTTGCTGATCGGACCGCTGAACAAGCTCACCGATCTGGCTGCGAGTTCGATCTTCTGACCCGGATTCGGATCGTCGAGCAGACCGGCTCGACCAACGCCGATCTGCTTGCCGACGCGAACGCCATCGAGGGCGACTGGCTGGTCGCCATGACCCAGGAGGCGGGACGGGGCCGCCAGGGCCGCGAATGGGTCAGCGAGGCCGGCAATTTCTTCGGCAGCACGCTGGTTCGATTGGGGCAAGGCGATCCTCCACCGCAGTCGCTATCGCTCGCCGCCGGACTGGCTCTCATCGAAGCGGTCGATATCGCCGTTCCCGATCAGCCGCTGATGCTGAAATGGCCCAACGATCTGATGCTGGGAACGGCAAAGCTCGCGGGCATCCTGCTCGAACGGAGCGCGGAGCGGGTGGTCGTCGGATTTGGACTGAATCTTGCGTCGGCGCCGAAGCTTGAGGGCCGCGATGCCGCCGCGTTGAATGGCGCTCTGCTGCCTCAGGCGTTCGCACCGTTGCTGGCCGGAAGCTTCGCCCGCATGCTCACGCTCTGGCGCAGCTCGACTCCAGACGTGTTCTCGCGCGCCTGGCTCGCACGCGCTCACCCGATCGGCACTCGGCTGACGGTCCATTCGAGCAGCGAAGAGAAGGTCAACGGGATCTTCGACGGCATCGAGCCGGACGGAGCGCTTCGTCTCCGCCGGAACGGTGACGTAGACGTCATCCGCGCCGGGGACGTCGAACTCTAGAAGTCTGTTTTCCCGAACCTGGGGATCCCTGGTTCTTCCCGGTGGATCCAGCGTGGTCAGGTCGAGATCGAGCGGCTTGCCGCCAATCCATTCGCCAAGGCTCGTGTGATCGGCGAGATCGTCCTGCGTCAGGGGGTGAACCAAAGCGCGAAGTCCTGAAGCGCGGATCATGTTCTGAACCTTGTCGAGAGCGCTTTCGTGGAAGTGGACCTCGTATTGCGGAATCGGATGAGGCCCAGCCTTGCCCTCGGTCATCCGCCCACGAACAGCACGTCCGGTTGGGCCTGGAAGCTCACCCGCAACGATTCTGCCGTGCCGCGTTCCTCCGGCGAGAAATAGATATGGGCGTGATAGGGCGCGTCGGTCATATCTCGTCTACCGCCAAGTTGTGAACGCCAGCCGGGAAGGCTAGTGCGCAACCATGCTGTTAGCCATCGACGCCGGCAATACGAATGTCGTCTTCGCCCTCGTCGACGGGCGCGAGATCAAGACGCGTTGGCGGATCGCGACCGACCCAAGGCGGACTGGCGATGAATATGCAGTCTGGCTCCATCAGTTGCTGGAACTCGAAGGCTATTCCAAGGCTGACGTCACGGCGGCAATCATCGGTACCGTTGTTCCTCGAGCGACCCACAACCTTGAAGTGCTCGCAAGCAAGTATTTCGGGGTTGAGGCGCTGATCGCGGGCGAGGGGAAGGCCGCGTGGCCCATCCCTCTGGATGTGGACGAGCCGCAGAACGTGGGCGCCGACCGCGCTCTCAACGCCATGGCGGCGCACGCGAAATTCCCAGGCGACCTCATCGTGATCGATTTCGGCACCGCGACGACTTTCGACATCGTTGACTATAATGGCGCGTACAAAGGCGGGATCATCGCTCCGGGCATCAACCTGTCACTCGACGCGCTCGTGAATGCTGCGGCCAAGCTGCCCCGCATCGCCATCGAGGTCCCTGAGAACACGTCCGTCATCGGGCGCACCACAGCCAGCCAGATGCTGACCGGCGTCTACTGGGGCTATGTGGCGATGATGGAAGGGCTGGTGGCACGCCTCAAGGAAGAGATCGGCCGCCCGGTGAAGGTCATCGCGACCGGCGGCCTTGCCGCGCTATTCGACAAGCAGACCGACCTGTTCGACACCGTTGAGCCCGACCTCACGATCCGGGGGTTGAGCCTGCTGCATGAGAAGGTCGCTTCGGCTTAAATGACTCCAGGCGAAGAACTGCTGTTCTGCGCGCTCGGCGGGTCGGGCGAGATTGGCATGAACGTCAATCTCTACGGCATGCAGGGGCAGTGGCTGATGGTCGATCTCGGCCTGACGTTCGCCGATCCGGACTATCCGGGCATCGACTTGATCCTGCCCGATCTCGAGTTCATCGAGAAGCAGCGGGACAAGCTGGCGGGCATTGTCCTCACGCACGGGCATGAAGATCACATCGGCGCCATCCCCTATCTGGCCGCCGACCTGAAAACGCCGCTCTACGCGACGCCGTTTACCGCGGGCCTGATCGCCGAGAAGCTGGAGGAGGAGGGGCTCACCGGGCAGGTGAAGCTGAACGTCATCGCCCGCGATGCGAGCTTCGAGATTGGCCCGTTCAAGCTGACTTATGTCGCGCTCGCGCATTCGATCCCGGAAGGGAACGGCCTTCTGATCGAGACGCCGCACGGGCGGATCTTTCACACCGGAGACTGGAAGATCGACGAGACTCCCGTGCTCGGCGAACCGTCGAGCCACGAGGCGTTGGAGCGTGTCGGCGACCAAGGAATCCTCGCTCTGGTTTGCGATTCCACCAACGTCTTCCAGGATGCGCCTTCCGGATCGGAAGCCGGCGTTCACGAGGGCCTCCGCAACGAGGTCGCGCGCGCCAAGGGACGGGTTGTCGTTACCACCTTCGCCTCCAACGCCGCGCGACTCCAGACGATTGGACGCGTCGCCACCGAGACCGGGCGGAAGGTCTGCATGGCCGGCCGCTCGCTCGACAGGATCGTCCGCGTAGCCAAATCGACCGGCTACCTTCTCGATTTTCCCGAGATCATCGGCTTCGATGAGGCGATGCGCCTGCCGCGCAAGGAAGTGCTGATCATGGCAACTGGCGGGCAGGGGGAGCAGCGAGCCGCGCTCGGCCGAATCGCTCTCGGCAACCACGATATCAAGCTTACCGAGGGCGATACCGTTATCTTCTCGTCCAAGATCATCCCGGGAACGAGGCGGCGATCGGCCGGATCATGAATGCCCTGTCGGACCTGGGAGTGATCATCATCACCGACCGGCAGGCACATGTTCACGTCTCCGGTCACCCGGGCCGGCCCGAGCTTGCACAGATGTACGACTGGATTCGGCCCGAGATCATCGTCCCAGTGCACGGCGAACCGCGTCACATGGCGGAGCATGCGCGTTTCGCCCTGTCGCACGGTGTTCCTCAGGCCATGCTGCAGAGGAACGGCGATCTTGTCCGTCTCGCCCCGACGGGCCGGCGAAACTCACCGAGGTACGCGTTGGTCGGCTGGTTCTCGATGGTGACGTCATCCTCCCGGCGGATGGGTCGACCATCACCGAGCGCCGCCGTCTGGGCTTCAGCGGCCTGATCACCGTCGCCTTGCCGATCGGCCCTGACGGGAAGCTGGCCGGCACACCCGTGATCCGGCCCTTCGGTGTTCCGATCGAAGAGGACCGCGAGGACTTCATCGCCGACGCGACCGATTCCGCTGAAAAGGCCTTCAATCCAGCGCTGCGGAGGATCAACTCCGCGAGGCCGTGCGCCTGGCCGTTCGTCGCTGCGCGACCGCATGGACAGGCAAGAAGCCGTTGGTCGAGGTCATGCTGGTCCGCACTATCTCATGAGGTGGACGTCGATCTCGGCGATCTTCTTCCTGTTCTTCGCCGCCAGCGCGTTCTTCCTGCTGCCGTTCGGCGTAAGGACCGACGAGGAAGTCGGAAATTCGAAGATACAGGGACAGGCCGATAGCGCCCCGCATCGCTTCGACCTCAAGCGACATTTGCTCAAGGCCGTGGCGCTGGGCGCACTGCTTACCGCGATCTACTACGCGAATTACGTCAACGGATGGATCACCGCCGACGACATCGACTTTTACAATTAGATCAATCGTTTAGCGGCGTTTGTCGACAACTTGTGCGAGCGCTGCGTAGAGCTTGCCGGTATCCGACGACATCAACGTCACCGCGATGACTCCGCCATCCTTGTCGGCGACAATCCTGCGCATCATCGCCTCGAAGTCATGGACGTAGCGGTGGACCGCGTCCTGGAACTCGATGTCGGAATCGTAGTGCGCCTTGATTGCCCGGGTTTCCGAGCCTTCGAGCAGGCGGACGGCACGTCGCGTGAACACGCCGCGATTGCCCTTGAGATAGGAATCCCAGGCCTTGTCGTCGACTTCGTCGGACAGGATCTTTCCGACGTCGATCGATGCCGAGTTCATGGAGTCGATGAGTAGCGACACCCGGCGGGCGAAGGCCTCGCTGTCCTTTTCCCGCTGTTGCGAGCTGACCTGCTCCATATGCTGTTCGAGGGCAGTGGCGCTTCGTCCGAGCGTCAGCATCTGCTCCGTCAAGCGGTCCGACGCAGAGCGTGCCGCGTCGACTGCACGCGCGGCAGTTGCCTGTACGTCGGCGAGCTTCAACTCGATTTCGTCCCGAATGACGGCTTCAAGGGCCTCACGTGTCGCCGAGGAGAGGTTCTGCGCACTCTCCGGCACGACGCGGGCAATTGCCTCGCGGGCGCGGTCCGCGGCATGCGACGCCGCTTCCTTGACCTGCACCATCGCGTCGATGAGAGCAGGGCCCGTTTCGTGGCTCAGCTTGCTCGCCTCCGTCTGTGCGGCGGAGATGGCGTGAGCGAGGGAGATGAGGCGTTCGCCAGCCTCGCCGACCCCTCGTCGAGAGTAGCCAGAAGCGTGGTGAACCGGTCCTGCTGCTCGGCGATGCCCGAAGCTGATGTCTTGATGCGCTCGCTCGCCTCGATCGCGGCCTCCCGCATCCATTGCAGTTCGGGCCTGATCTTCTCGGTCGAACGAATGAGGCGCTCGGTCCCGGCTTCCGCGTCGCCGATGGCGAAGGAGAGCTGGTCCTTCACGTCGTTCGTCAGGCGGCCAACGTAGTTCTGGAGAGCGGCCGCGCGTTCCGCCAGCGCTTCCACGGCATTGTCCTGCGCGCTGGTTTCTTCCGAAAGCTGCTGCAGCTCCGTCCGCGCCCGACCGATCGACCTTGCGAACGTCCCGGCCCGCTGGTCGCCTGCCTCGGCGAGGCTGGTGAAATGCTGGTCGAGCTCGGCAAGTGCGCGCGCCGTCTCCGCGACGATCCGCTGCGAGGCCCGCTCCTGTTCCGCGATCCGCGACGTCAGCCCGTCAAGGGCCACGTTGGCGGCTGTCACGTTCGACGCCAGCGACTCAGCAGCCTCGGCGCCCGTTTTCCCGATGCCGGCGGACGACTGCTCGACCAGCGACGCGACCGCAGCCGCTTGCGTGTCGATGCCGGAGCGGATTTGCTCCAGCGTCGCAGCCGCACGGATCATGAGGTCGTCGGCGGTCGTGGACAGCCGGTGATTGGCATCTCCGATTGCAGCAGCCGCCTCATTGCCGCCGGCCTCGACCCGCGACAAATGTTCGGTCAGCCGTTGCACAGCCGCCGCGACGACTTCCTCAGCCGAGCGCGCCGTCGTCGACAAAGCCGAAACCTGCTCGGCGAATCCGGTCGCGTGCCGAGAGGCCGCAGTTCCGGCCACCTGCAGTTGTTCCGCCATGTTGCGGGCCGTGGCTTCAGCCTTGGGCAGGTCGTCCAGCAGTACGGCGATATCAGTCCGAGCAGACTCGGCGGCCCGGTCGAGGGCAACGCCATGCTTGACCAGCTTTTCCGTGCTTGAATCGAATTCCCGCGTGATCCGCCAAGCTTGCCGGTGGCGTCGTCGCCAAGCTGCATCAGCTGCTGAGCGATCGTTGTCAGCTCCGTGCGGCTATCGGTGATCCGCTGGGACAGCACGCCGAGCAGGCCTCGAGCGAGCGCGCCTCAGCGCGCATCTCGATCACGGAGCGCGTGAAGCGCTCTGCTTCCTTGCGCCGGGTCCGCCCGAACATGATCCAGCACAAGCCGAGCAGCGCCAGCGGCCCCGTCGCCAAAGCCAGCCATTGCGCGATCGAGGGCGATGTCAGCGGCTCGTTCGCAAGCGCCCTGCCGGCCGCCCATGCAATGTATCCGACCCACAGCGCCGCGAGGACAACGAGCGCGCTGCCAAGGACCTGGCGGCCGCCTGCACCGCGAAAATCGGATTCCGCCTCGGACTCCCGCCAGGCATAAGGGTCGAACCCGCCGGAGATTTCCGTCTCTACAGGCGGCGAAACATAGTCCCTCAACGAGGTGGGCTGGCTTTCGGCGCTCTGCGGGTTTGGCTTCATGTCGGGCAGTTTATCATCTTTGTCCCTGCGCGAAAGCCGTTACAGAAGCGGTTCGGCGTTTGCTTCGATTGCGCCGAGTTCAGTGAAGCCGAGAGGGGATCGTTGGCGCTAGGCGCTCTTATCGGAGCCTATCAGGAGGATGATTCCGGCGGCCTGGCTGCCTTGCTTCCGCTCGCCGGCCGAACCCTCATCGAGTACCAGGTGCGCTGCGCAGCCGCGGCGGGCGCTTCGCCAATCGTTGTTCTCGTGGAGCGGATCCCGCTGGCCTTGAACCAGGCATTCGAGCGACTCCGGCAGGAGGGGCTTGCCGTCGTGCCCGTCAGCGACGGCGCCGAGGCGGCCACTCGTTTTGAGGCGTCCGAGCTGATCCTGCTGATCGGCGACGGAATCGCGGCGCCACTCGAATTGCTGCTGCGTTTGGGCCACGAGCACGAGGCGCTGGTGCTGACGGTGCCCGATGACGAAGCGCACGAGAATTTCGAGCGCATCGATAGCGTCAGTCGTTGGAGCGGGGTGGCGCTGATCGACGGCCGAATGCTCGGTGCGACCGCGGCCATGCTGGGCGATTGGGACTTGCCGTCTACGCTCTTGCGTCGATCGCTCCAGGCGGGAGCCCGGTTACAGGCCGCAACGTCCGGGAATGAGCCTCTTCTCGCCCGCAATTCCGGCGCTCTCGAACAATTCGAACGTTCGCTGATCGCTGCCTCTCGGTCAGAGCGCACTGACCTGGCCAGCCGCTACGTCCTTCCGCCGGTCGAGGATTTTGCGACCGAGAAGCTGATGGAGACCGGCGTTCGGGCTGAGTGGCTCCTTTATCTCGCTCTTGCGCTCACCGTCGGCGCGGCGTTCGCCTTTACTCGCGGCTGGCTCTGGCCCGCAGTGATCACGTTGGTGTTGTCGTCTCCGCTGGACCTCGTGGCGCGGAGGCTAGGGATCCTTCGCCTCCGCCAATCCCGCCAAAGACCTATTCACAGCTCCTGCTTTGGCCTGCCGGTGGGCTGGCGCTGATCGCGCTCAGTTGGTGGGAAACGCGGCATGGAGCAGGGTGGGGGGCTCTCGTCTGTGCGTTGAGCGCCGCTGCCTTCGCGCAAGCGTATCAGGTCGAGCGGGCTCATACGGACATCGCTCTTCCGCCGTGGCTCGTGTCTCGCCGGAACACGATCTTTCTCTTGCTTCTGTTCGCAATCGGCCAAGCGTGGACCGGCTTCCTCGTCGCCGTGCTGGTATACACCTCTGTTTCGTTCTTCTTCGTTCAGTATTTGGTACACCGCGTGCGAACAGAATTGACGCCGCATTAACCTCAATCCGATAATGCCAATCAAATGGTGCCGGACGAATGGCCGATTGCCTCGCCGTCGGAAGATGATGGGGGCTATCCTGCGCGACCCGCAGGTCGACGGCGCTTGCCTACCGTTCGCAAGGATTTCTTCCTCGATCCGAAGGATCGGCTGACCGAGCAGGAACGGGCGTTGATGACGTCCATGCTCGCCGATTTGCTTGGCACGATCGCGGAGGAAATTCGCGCCTCGCTGCCGATCGGTTTCGTCGCCGCGAACGATGAAGACGGCCAACAGCTGCTCCGCGAGTTGACCGACGCCCAGTTGCTCGATCATGTCGAGCTGATCGCCCTGCTTCTGCGCCGGGCGGATGAAGAGCGTATTTCCAATGCCATCCGCGTCCGCTCAAATCCGCGCGGTGGTTTTCTTCAGGCTTTGATCGCTGACGATAATGAGGCGATTTCTGCCGCGGCGATGGCCTTGATCCTGGCACGCGGACGGCGCCGGAACCGCTTGGGCCAACCGGGTATCGAGTTCGAGGACCTGTCGGACGATCTTGCGAAGGCGCTTGCCCTGTCGGTCGCCGCGCAGATCCGTCGTCACGCACCAGGCGTCGCGTCGAGAGAAGGTCATCTTCCGTTTGGCACCGCCGCCGAGGTCCTATTGAGATCGCGCGACCCACGGAAGGCGGTCGACGGCCTTACGGCAGTCCTAGTCGGCGCCCTTAGCAAAGCGGGCTATCTCGACGAAAACCTGCTGGAAGTGGCCGCGGACGAGGGCGACGTCGCGTTCCTGTCCCATGCTCTCGGGGAGCGGGCGGGCTTCAGCGGCGCTAATGCGTGGGATTACCTGGCGGATGGGAGCGATGGCCGCCTCGTCCTGCTCCTCAGGCTCGCCGGAGTGTCCCGCGAGTTTGCTGCAAAGGTTTTGGCCTTGCTTGGCGACCTCGTTGGCATCGCAGATCTTGGCGTCGAACTTGGCCGCTTCGATGCGCTAGACGAGGCCAAGGCGCGTTCTGTGCGGGAATGGCTTCAGCTCGATCCGGCATACCGATCTGCGCTGAGGACCTTGGGAAGCGATCATGGCGACCGCGCCGTCTGATCGTGGCCCGGTGCGCGGGCGTCTCGACGAGCAGGACCGGCTGATTTCTGCCGATCCTGATCTTGTTGCGCTTCAAATGGAGGCGGGATCCCACGTCGGATCGCAGCTTGCGCTTCCGCAGATTCTGTCGATTGCCCGCCTGGCAAGGAAGCTCGGCGTACCGATCTACCGGAACGCCATTGCGGCGGGATCGAACCAGGACGTCGAGCTCTGGGTCCGGGCCACGCCCGAAGGCGAAGAAGTCTCGCTGGTGCTCGAGCGCTGGGTCTATCGCGCGGCGGCCGGTCCACGCCTCGGCACGCTGGTTCCGCATGAGCAACACATCGAGATTGGAGCCGCGCCCGACGAATGGGCGGTCAACGAAGATCTGGCGATCGTCTCGATGTCGTCCGGATTGGCGGAAAAGCTTGGCACCACGCCCGAAGAGGCAATTGGCAAGCCGTTGACGCGCTTCCTGAAGCTTGAGGAGAACGAGGACGGCGAATTGCCGCTGCTGGTGGCGGCAACCTCGCGATCCGAATTTGAAGGTCAGCGTGCCCGGCCCCGGCAGGGCAGCGACGATGTGATCATGCTTCGGGGTGTTTCCGTAACCTCCACTGACGGCAGGTTCGCCGGCTTTCAGGGCGAAGCGTCCGGTGAAGGCATGGAGTCGCGTGCTTCGGCAGTGGACCCCGCTTCGCAGCTCGACGAGATGATCGACGAGGCGCTACGCTCGCCGCTCGACCGCATCATCGAGAGCGCCGACCGTATCGTTCAGCAGTCCGAAGGCCCGCTGCGCAGCGATTATGCCGACTATGCGGGCGACATTGCTGCCGCTGGTCGCCACCTCCTCTCCGTCATTCGGTCGATGAACGGCGAGGGAGAGCAAGACCGCGACCGTGTTGACCTTGTTGCGATTTCCACGGAGGCGATCGGCCTGCTGGAGCCGGCGGCGCGGGCGAAAGGTGTCACCATCGTCTCCGAACCCAGCCGGCAAATCCCGCGCATGGAGACCGCCGCGGTGTCGTGCAGATCCTGGTCAATCTTCTCGGCAATGCGGTCCGTCATTCGCCCGACGGCTCAACGATCACCATCACCTTCGACCGTTCGGACGGGTTTGCCCGGGCGCACGTCGCCGATCAGGGACCGGGCATCGATCCCGAAGACCAGCAGCGCATCTTCGAGCGGTTCGAGCGCGCCAAAGGCACCGAGGGCGGATCGGGCCTCGGCCTGGCAATCGCTCGCCGTCTCGCTCACGCAATGGGTGGCGAGATCAGCCTTGAAAGCGAACCGGGGCAGGGCGCCCGGTTCACCTTGTCACTGCCTTCGGTCTAGCGCTGGTCGCAGGGGACGTAGTCCCGCTGCGTCTCTCCGATATAGAGCTGCCGCGGACGTCCGATCTTCTGCTCGGGGTCGGAGATCATCTCGTTCCACTGCGCAACCCAGCCGACTGTGCGCGCCAAGGCGAAGAGAGCCGTAAACATATCCGTCGGGAAGCCGATCGCATTGAGGATGACCCCGAATAGAAGTCGACGTTCGGGTAGAGCTTCTTTTCAATGAAATATTCGTCGTTAAGCGCGATGTGCTCGAGCTCCTTGGCAACGTCGAGGACCGGGTCGGAAATGTTGAGCTCCTTGAGAACCTCGTCCGCCGTCGCCTTCATCACTTTCGCGCGCGGGTCGAAGTTCTTGTAGACGCGGTGGCCGAAGCCCATCAGCCGGAACGGATCGTCCTTGTCCTTGGCTCGGGCGATGTATTCGGGGATCCGCTTCACATCACCAATCTCGCGCAGCATGTTCAGGGCCGCTTCGTTGGCGCCGCCATGGGCGGGACCCCAAAGGCAAGCGATGCCGGCCGCAATGCAGGCAAACGGGTTCGCTCCCGACGAACCCGCCAGGCGAACTGTCGAAGTCGACGCATTCTGCTCGTGGTCGGCGTGCAGGATGAAGATCCGGCGCATCGCGTTCTCGATGATCGGATTGACCTCGTAGGGCTCGGCCGGAACACCAAAGGTCATGCGCAGGAAGTTGCCGGTGTAGGACAAGCTGTTGTCCGGATAGAGAAATGGCTGACCGACCGAATACTTGTAGGCCATCGCCGCAATCGTCGGCATCTTCGCTATCAGTCGGTGCGAAGCGATCATCCGCTGCTGCGGGTCGGTGATGTCCGTGCTGTCGTGATAGAACGCCGAAAGCGCGCCGACGACGCCGCACATGATCGCCATTGGGTGCGCGTCACGCCGGAAGCCGCGATAGAAGGTCGCCAGCTGCTCGTGCAGCATGGTGTGACGGCTGATCGTGTAGACGAAGGTGTCCAGCTCATCCTTCTTCGGCAGATCTCCGTGCAGAAGCAGGTACGCGACCTCCATGAACGTCGACTTTTCCGCCAGCTGATCGATTGGATAGCCGCGATGGAGCAGGATGCCCTTTTCGCCGTCGATGTAAGTGATCGCGCTCTCGCAGCTCGCCGTCGAGGTAAAGCCGGGGTCGTAGGTGAACATCCCGGTCTGGCCGTAGAGCTTGCGGATATCCACGACGTCGGGTCCGACCGAACCCTCGAGCACCGGATAGGCAAAGTCTCCGGCCGGGGTCTTTAGAGTTGCGGATTTATCGCTCATTCGTTCGGCTCCAACATTTGATCTTCAATTCGCGCCAGGCTTTCGCTCTTGCCGAGGAGGGCCAGCACGTCAAAAATTCCAGGGCTCGTGGTCCGGCCAGTCAACGCGGCGCGCAGCGGCTGAGCCAGCTTCCCCAGCTTTAGGTCCTGCGCATCAGCTACCTCGCGGACAGACTGTTCGAGGGCGTCATGGTTCCATTCGACGCCCGCGAGCGCCTTGTACGCATGCGAAAGAAGGACGCGGCACTCAGGCGTGAGAAGCACTGATGCCGCTTCATCAAACTGCAGCGGGCGGCTGGCGAACAGGAACTTTGAAGCCTCGGCGAGCTGATTGAGATCATGCGCCCGCGCTTTCAGTTCCGGCATGGCCCGAAGCAGCAGTTCCCTTTGCCCATTGTCCAGGCCGAGCTTCGGGGCAACCAGCTCAGCCAGTCGACCGTCCTCGGCTTCGCGGATGTAGTGCCCGTTGAGGTTCTCAAGCTTCTTGAAGTCGAACCGTGACGGGGATTTTCCGACATTGGCGAGGTCGAACCACTCGATTGCCTGCTCGCGGCTGATGATTTCGTCGTCGCCATGGCCCAACCTAGGCGCAGCAGGTAATTCGAAACGGCCTCAGGCAGCAGCCCAAGCTCGTCGCGGTAGGCGTCGACACCGAGCGCCCCGTGCCGCTTGGAAAGCTTTGCACCATCGGGTCCGTGTATCAGCGGAACGTGCGCATAAATCGGCTCGGGCCACCCCATCGCGCGGATGATCGCGAGCTGGCGGAATGCATTGTTGAGGTGGTCGTCTCCGCGGATGACGTGAGTCACGCCCATGTCATGGTCGTCCACAACGACGGCCAGCATGTAGGTCGGCGTTCCGTCGGACCGGAGAAGCACGAAATCGTCGAGTTCGACGTTTTGCACCGCAACACGACCCTGAACTCGATCTTCGATGACGGTCTCGCCGTCGCGGGGTGCCTTGAGGCGGATTACGAACGGGGTCTCGCCTCGTTCGTCGGTGACTTCCCGCCAGGGGCTTTCGATGCGGAACGGTCTCCGCTCGGCCTGCGCCTTCTCGCGCTGCGCAGCGAGTTCCTCCTGCGTCATGTAGCAGCGGTAGGCGTGTCCTCGGTCGAGCAGCTTGCGCGCCACCTCCGCGTGACGAGCCCAGAACTGCGACTGGTAATATTCGTGACCGTCCCAATCGAGGTTCAGCCAGCGCATCCCGTCTAAAATGGCGTCTATCGCTTCCTGGGTTGAGCGTGCTTTGTCCGTATCTTCGATACGCAGCAGGAACCTCCCGCCGTGGTGGCGGGCGAACAGCCAGTTGAACAATGCCGTCCGTGCCCCGCCGATGTGAAGGAACCCGGTGGGGAGGGAGCAAATCGGGTGACGACGGGACGGGCTTCGGTGGTCAAATTATCTCCGCTTGCGCTCGCTCGCGCTTTCCTCTTTGGTCCATTGTGCAATGCAACGGATGGGCGCCCCTAACATAGGGAGTGCGCATCTTCCACAGCATGCTCGGGCTATTGGAAGGCGCGTTTTTCCGCGTCGCGCGAGGAGGTTGAGCGCTTCCTCGAGCGCGAACGCGGCCAGCTGCCGTTATGGCTGGTCGCCAGCTTCGGCATGGGCATCGCCTTCTGGATTGCGCTGAATGGGCCGAGAGAGTGGCTCGCAGTCATTTGCCTTGGAGCCGGCGCGGCGGTTGCCGGCTTCTCATTCGGCACCGGTCGGTTGGAACGGGCTGTGGGTTGGGTTGGTCTCGCCGCCGCAATTGGCTGCGGACTCATCTGGCTGCGCTCCGAATGGGTCGCCGCACCTCGGCTCGATCGCCCGAAAGTCGTGACGTTCGAGGCCGTGATAACCCAGGTCGAGCAGCTTCCGGCCAAGGGCGACATACGCCTGACGGTATCTCCTCTCGACGAGAAGCTGCCGCCGCTCGTGCGGGTGTCGCTGAAGGCCGATGGAGCTCCGCCCGGCATCGCAGCTGGCGCCAAGATTGCCCTCAAGGCCCGCCTAGCGCCGCCGCCGCCCATGGCGTTGCCCGGCACTCACGACTTTGCGCGGGATGGGTGGTTCAAGGGCTTGGGAGCTGTTGGCAGGGCGCTGAGCCCAGTCGAAGTGCTGCAATCCGCCGAGCCTGGCTGGCTCGATTCGCTCCGTGATCGCCTCGATCGCCATATCCGCGAGCGGCTTCCGGGCCGTCCGGGACAATCGCCACTGCGCTTGTCACCGGCGACCAGAATGCTGTTTCGGAGGAGGACGCGGACGCGATGCGGCGGAGCGGCCTTGCGCATTTGCTCTCGGTCAGCGGGCTGCACATTGCCGCCGTCGTCGGGGCGGTGATGTTTCTGGCACTGAAGCTGCTCGCGCTCAGCGAGCGGGTCGCTCTCCGGTTCAATCTCGTCCTGGTTTCGGCTGCGGCGGCTGCCGCGGCGGGAATCGGCTACACCCTCCTGACAGGCGCACAGGTTCCGACAGTGCGAAGCTGCGTCGCTGCCTTGCTGGTCCTTGGCGGAATTGCCCTCGGCCGAGAGGCGATCAGCCTGCGGCTCGTTGCCGTCGGCGCCTTGGCCGTCCTCATTTTCCGGCCTGAAGCCCTGGCAGGCCCGAGCTTCCAGTTCAGCTTCGCGGCTGTGACTGCGATCATCGCGTTGCACTCTTCCGGCTGGGGACAGAACCTCCTGATGCGCCGCGACGAAGGTCCGTTCGCCAAGGCCGGGCGGACCCTCGTCGGCATGATCCTCACCGGCCTGGTCGTCGAAGTCGCGTTGACGCCGCTGGCCTTGTACCACTTTCACAAGGCCGGGCTCTTCGGTGTCGCCGCAAATCTCGTCGCGATCCCGCTGACGACGTTCGTTATCATGCCGGTGGAGGCCGCGGCTCTCGTTCTGGACCCTATCGGCCTTGGAACGCCTTTCTGGTGGGCGTCGGACAAGGCGCTCGCGGTTTTGCTATCGATCGCTCACACCGTCGCCGGTGCGAAGGGCGCGGTTGCGACTTTGCCCTCCATGCCTGCCTGGGCCTTCGCTTCCATGGTCCTCGGTGGCCTCTGGTTCTTCCTCTGGACGACCGCTCGTGTGCGTTTGCTCGGATTGGTTCCCGTCGCGGTCGGGGCTGCCGCCGCTGCCGTTGCGCCATCGCCGGATGTGCTGATCACCGGCGACGGTCGGCATCTGGCGATCGTCGCCCCGGATGGAACGCCGATGATGCTTCGCGATCGGTCCGGCGATTTCATGCGCGATCTGGTGAGCGAGGCATCGGGGTTCGACGACGAGCCCGGACTGCTCGCAGAATCATCGATCGGGTCCTGCTCGCGCGATTCCTGCGTGGCCGTCCTGAAGGCCGGGGCGCGGAACTACCGCCTGCTGGCAACGAGATCGGCGAACAGCATCGACTGGAAAGCTCTCACGGACGCTTGCGCAGAGGCCGATATCGTCGTGTCGGATCGTTGGCTTCCGAAAAGCTGCACGCCGCAGTGGCTTAAGTTCGACCGAAAGTCGCTTGTTGAAACGGGTGGATTGGCCATCTTCCTTGATGACCAGCCCGTGTCGAGACGGTGTCCCAGCGCGTCGGTGATCACCCCTGGGCCGAGTGACGCTCCTTGCGAACTCGGCTATCGTCGAGCGTCGCGGAATTGGAGACGTGATATGCCGCAATACGTGATCGAGCGTGATATGCCCGGCGTCGGTTCGCTAGGGCAAAGCGATCTCAAGGGGGCGTCCCAGACCAGTTGCTCGGTCCTTCGAGAACTCGGGCCAGAAATCCAGTGGGTGCATAGCTACGTCACCGACGACAAAATCTACTGCATCTATCGCGCGCCCAACGAGGAAATCATTCGCGAGCATGCCGAGCGCGGCGGCTTCCCTGCCAACAAGATCAGCGAGGTTCGCAACGTCATCGACCCGACCACCGCTGAATAGGCTAATCCGCGGTCTGCCAGACGGCGAGTTCGCTTCCCGACGGATCGATGAAATGGAACCGGCGACCGCCCGGAAAGGCGAAAATGGGCTTGGCGATAACGCCACCGGCTTTCGATACTGCATCGAATGCGGCTTCGAGATCGTCGACACGAATGACGGGCAAGGGCGCGGACAAGGCTTCTTCGGGCTGACCGTTCAGGCCGACGTCCACGTCACCGGTGGTCGTGGCGGAGTAATCCGGGCCGTAGTCGGTGAACGCCCAGCCGAAGGCCTTGGCGTAGAAGCCGCGCGTAAGCTCGTAAGCCGTTGCGCTCGGCAATTCGACGTAGTCAATCCGCGCCGCCGACATCAGTAGCGCCGAATGAGGCCAGCGAGCCGCCCCTGAATGCTGACCCGGCTCTCATTGTAGCGCTGCGGCTCGTAGCGCGCGTTGGCCGGATCCAGGCGAATGGTTTGACCTTCGCGTCGATACGTCTTCAACGTCGCCTCCTCATTGTCGATCAGCGCCACCACGATCTCTCCGTCGCGGGCCGTATCGGCTTTCCGGATCAGTGCGAAGTCGCCGTCGAGGATGCCTTCCTCGATCATCGAATCCCTGAAACTTCAAGCGCGTAATGTTCGCCCGGGCCGAGGAGTGCTGCGGGAACCGCAAAACCCTCCGTTCCCTGGAGGGCTTCGATCGGCGTGCCGGCGGCGATGCGGCCGTGCAGAGGGATTTCAATCGTGTCGTTGGCTGCTGCAGGCACGACCGGGCGTGGAGCGGGCGCGGCAGGGGCCGACGACTCCGGAAGCTTCAAGACTTCCAAGGCTCGCGCCCGATTGGGCAGGCGGCGGATGAACCCACGCTCCTCAAGAGCCGAAATCAGACGATGGACGCCCGACTTGGACTTGAGGTCGAGAGCTTCCCGCATCTCGTCGAAACTCGGCGAAACGCCGGAGTCGTTGAGACGGGTGTTGATGAAGCGGAGCAGTTCGTGCTGCTTGGCAGTTAGCATCGCGCGGCCAATCCCCTGGAACAGACAGGGAACGTGTAGGCAACAAAATGTTAGCCGTCAATACGACCGCAGACTTTAGCTACCGGTGCTCGTGATCCGTGCTTTCGACGCGGTGATTGCCTTCTCGTTCCGCTTCACGCCAACCGTCTGGCGCATGGCGTTGGTGAACTGCGCGCCATACTCCTCCGCCAGCGCTTGCTGCATTTCCTGCTGGGTACGTCCGATGAGCGCGGGCTGGTTCAACGCATTCCCGGGAATGATCTTGTCCACCTTGACGACGTAGAAGCCTTCGCCCTGACCGCCGGCGACCAACCGCGATTTGCCTTCACCGAGGATGAAAAGCATCGCCAGGGGAGGCGGGACCTGGCCCTGGAACTGGCTCAGCTGGATGCGCCGCGCATTCACCGGCTCGACCTTCACGGCCACCGGAGCGCCCTTCGATGCGTCTGCGAGCGAGCCCTTGCCGACCTTTGAAGCAATGGACTGGGCGAGCTGCTGCGCCCGTTGCGATGCCTGGCTGGCGATCCAGTCTTGGGTTACGCGATCGCGAATGCTCGCCAGCGGGCCGGGGCAGCCGGAATAACCCGCGCCGGCGCGACCAGGACATAGCCGCCGTCATTCGGAAGCGAATCCACGACGGGTTCATCGCCCTCACCAAGCTCGAAACCGGACTTGAGCGCGGGCGCGAGATCTGCAGGGAACTTGTAAGCCGCATTGGCCGGCGACGTTCCCGACGCAGTCAGCGGCGGGGTCTCGATCGGGGTCAGCTTGCCAGCAGCGGCGGCCTCGGGGAAACTCGCGCCACCATCAAGGGCGTCCTGAACCTTGTCGACGATCGCCTCGATCGCTTCCTTGCGCTTGTCGGCGACCAGCTTCTGGACAATCTCCGGACGAGCTGCCGCCAGCGACTTGCCGCCTTCACGCTCGATCTTGTCGATCCTCACCACGTTCCAGCCGTTCGCGGTCTGGATCGGGCCGATCGTCGCGCCTTCCGCAGCAGCGAATGCCGCCCCGGCGACATTGGCTCCGGCGGTGGCCGTGAACTGCTCCTTGGTCTGGGGGCCGACGGAGATGTCTTCGGGAGTGAAACCTGCAGGCGCGGCCGCCGCAGCGAACGTCTGCCCGCCGCGGATTCGCTGGACGATAGCGTTGGCCGTCGCCTGATCCGGCGCGACGGCTTGCGTGATGACACGCGTCTCCTTGGATCCGTAAGTTGCGCCGTTGGCCTTGTAATAGTCGTCGATCTCTTTGTCGCTCGGCTGGACGTTCGTTACTTGCTCCGGACCGATCTTCGCGATTCTGAGCACTCTTTGTTCTGGGACCATGTAGCGCCGCTGGTTGGCGGCGTAATAGCGATCGATGTCCGCGCTGGTCGGATTGAGACCCTGGCGGAACGCCGCAGTTGGGACGAATGCCACTTCGCCCGAGCGGCCTTCCAGGAGGATCGACGCATAGGGCGTCGCCATGCCGACCGGCGCCTTCGCGTTCACGACGACCGGCGCGATGATCAGCTGCTGGAGAAGGCCGCTGCTGACGATCATGCGGACTTCCTCATCGGTCATCCGCTGTTCGCGCAGGAAGTTCTGGTACGATGCGTCGGTGAACTTGCCTCCCAAGCCTTTGGCTCCGGGAATGTTCGCGATTTGCGCGTCGACGAGACGCTTCGACAGAACGGACCCGAACTTGTGCGCGAACGCCTCGACCGTCCTTGCGTCGATGACTGCATTCAGGAGAGGGTCCCAGTCGGCCGCGATGCTAGCATAATCAGCGGACGGATTCTGCTGTCTCGCCTGCGACAGGCGGCGCTCCATCGCCCGGCTCATGTCACGGTCGGTGACCGTCTTCGATCCGATCTTCACCAGGGTATCGCTGCTTCCCGGAAGCCGCCGCCCGAGATCACGCTCTGGATATCGCCCATCGCGAACCCGACGAGGATCAGGATCAGGATGATGCCCATGATGGCAGTTCCGACGGTCGATTTTGACAGTCGGCGGAAGGAAGCAAGCATTGAGGCTCCGCGCGAGGCCGATGTGAAGCCGCCGCTTTAGGTCGCGCTTTCCGGGCCATCAAGCGCCCGCTTCCAACAATCGGTGACGAAGGGTAGTGCCGTCGCTTCTCGAGGTCGGGGCAGCAAATGACGCGTCGGAAATATGTGGTTGGAAATTGGAAGATGCACGGCGTGTCTTCCGACTTGGGAGAGATTCACAGCATCGCGGCCGGGTCGGCTTCTGTATCGAACGTCGATGCTGCCCTTTGCTTGCCTGCGACCCTTATCGAGCGGGCCGCGCGGTCCGAGAGTATCCTCCCGATTGGCGGACAGGACGTGCACTGGGCGGACAAGGGTGCGCACACGGGTGTATCTCTGCTGCGATGCTGCTCGATGCTGGGCAAAGCTGACGATTGTCGGCCATTCGGAACGGCGCGAGGGCCAGCATGAATCGAACGAGGAAGTGCGGCGGAAGGCCGAGGCCGCGCTTGCCGCCGGGTTGGACGTAATCCTCTGCATCGGTGAAAGCCTGGGCGTCAGGGAGGCAGGGCAGGCCGTCGGAACGGTGCAGGCTCAGCTTGATGAGTCGCTCCCTCACGCCGAGGAGGCCGCGGCCGCTATCCCGAGACAGTTTGCGATTGCCTACGAGCCGATCTGGGCCATCGGGACTGGGAAGGTCGCTTCATCCGCCGACATCGGCGAAATGCATTCGGCGCTGCGCGATCGGCTGGTTGCCGCGTATGGAGATGCCGGGAACGAAATTCGCATTCTCTATGGAGGGTCGGTCAACGCCTCTAACGCCGCGGAGATCTTCGCGGTGGATGATGTCGATGGCGCGCTAGTCGGCGGCGCCAGCCTGACGACGGAGAAATTCCTGCCCATCGTCCAGGCCGCTTCCGCGGCCTGACCGCTCAAGCATTGAAACTCCGCGGAGCGACCGCTAGATGCCCGCGGCATCCTCCTGAAAGGCCGAAATGTTCAAGTTCCTTCTGATCGTTCAGACGCTCGTCGCCGCTTCGCTGGTCGGCGTCATCCTGATGCAGCGCTCGGAAGGCGGTGGGCTTGGCGTTGGAGGCAGCTCGTCCGGCTTCATGACCGCTCGCGGCGCAGCCGACTTCCTGACGCGCTCGACTGCGATCCTCGGCGGTCTCTTTATCGTTCTATCGATCGTGTTGGCCGCGATCGCCGGTACGACGCGTGAGCCGACCAAGGTCGACACTTCGCTTGCCAACCAGGTCGCTCCTGCACCCGCGCCGGCGACTGCGCCCGCAACGCCGCAGCAGCAGCCGGGCGCTCCGACGTCGAACCAGGCCGAGCCGGCGGTTCCGCTCGCTCAATAGCGAGCTACGAACAGTTTTTTTTTCGCTGGCCGGGTTGCGCGTCGCGGCGTTTCACCCCTAAGCCCAACTCCCATGGCGCGGTTCATATTTGTCACCGGCGGCGTGGTCTCATCGCTTGGTAAGGGTCTCCTCTCAGCCTCTCTCGGGCATTGCTTCAGGCACGTGGCTTCAAGGTCCGCATCCGGAAGTTCGACCCCTATCTGAACGTCGATCCGGGGACGATGTCGCCGTATCAGCATGGCGAGGTCTTCGTGACCGACGATGGGGCCGAGACCGATCTCGACCTCGGTCACTACGAGCGTTTCACAGGCGTGTCGTCCCGGCAGTCGGACAATATCACGACCGGGCGCATCTACCGCGACATCATCGCGAAGGAACGGCGCGGCGACTACCTCGGCGCGACGGTGCAGGTCATTCCGCACGTCACGAACGCCATCAAGGAGTTCGCGCTCGCCGATACCGACGATGTCGACTTCGTCATCTGCGAGATCGGCGGGACGGTGGGCGACATCGAAAGCCTGCCATTCATCGAAGCGCTCCGCCAGCTCCGCAACGACCTCGGCCGCGACCAGACGGTCAGCGTGCACACGACGCTGGTGCCGTGGATCAAGGCCGCAGGCGAGCTGAAGACCAAGCCGACCCAGCATTCCGTGCGGGAGATCTCCAGCCTCGGCGTTGCACCCGACGTCCTGCTCTGTCGCACAGAGAAGCCGATTCCCGAGAGCGAGCGGGCCAAGATTGCTCTGTTTTGCAACGTGCCGGCATCGGCGGTCATCCAGGCGCTCGACGCCCGGTCGATCTACGATGTGCCGTTGCAGTACCACAAGGAAGGTCTGGACGATGAAGTCCTGAAGGCCTTTCGCATCGACGATGCGCCGCCGCCCGACCTGTCCCGCTGGGACGATATCATGGACCGGCTCGACAACCACGAGGGCGAGGTCACCATCGGTGTCGTCGGCAAATACGTCGGCCTTCCCGACGCCTACAAGAGCCTCAACGAGGCGCTCGTCCACGGCGGAATCGCCAATCGCGCCAAGGTCCACATCCGCTGGCTCGACGCGGAAATGTTCGAGCATCCGGACGCCAATCTCGCTGCTGAGCTGGAACCTCTTCACGGCATCCTGGTCCCGGGGGGGTTCGGTGAACGCGGAAGCGAGGGCAAGATCGCGTCGGTGCAGTTTGCCCGCGAGCGCAACGTTCCGTTCTTCGGCATCTGCCTCGGCATGCAAATGGCCTGCATCGAAGGCGCCCGGAACACGGCCGGCATTGCAGAAGCTTCGACCACCGAGTTCGGTGAGACTCCCGAACCCGTTGTCGGCCTCATCACAGAGTGGATGAGCAAGGAGGGCCTTCAGGCTCGAGCGGAAGGTGGCGACCTTGGCGGGACGATGCGGCTCGGAGCCTATCCGGCCAAGCTGGATGGCAACAGTGTCGTTCGCGGCATCTACGGGCAGGACGAGATTAGCGAGCGCCACCGCCACCGCTATGAGGTGAACAGCCACTACAAGGATGCGCTGGAGAAGGGCGGTCTCGTCTTCTCCGGAATGTCCCCGGACGGTCGTCTCCCGGAGATCGTGGAGCGTCCGGACCACCCTGGTTCATCGGCGTCCAGTTCCATCCGGAGCTGAAAAGCCGGCCGTTCGAACCGCATCCGCTCTTCGCCGGCTTCATCGAGGCCGCGCTCAAGCAGTCGCGTCTGGTTTAATTCAGGTTAGGCACTAAATCGGGCTTCGAAATGACCAACACCATGTCCACCCGCGTTGCGATTCTCGGCTCCGGTCCGGCCGGCCTTACCGCCGCCATCTACGCCGCGCGCGCAGGCCTTTCCCCGATCGTCATCCAGGGCATTCAGCCCGGCGGCCAACTCACCACGACGACCGATGTCGAGAATTATCCCGGCTTCCGCGACGTCATCCAGGGCCCGTGGCTGATGGAAGAAATGCAGGCGCAGGCGGAGCATGTCGGCACCCGCATGGTGTGGGACCACATCTCCGCAGTGGACCTGAAGAGCCGCCCGATTCGGCTGACTGGCGATAGCGGCACGCAATATTTCGCGGACACGCTCATCATCGCCACCGGTGCCCAGGCCAAGTGGCTCAATCTTCCGTCGGAAGAGCATATGAAGGGCAGGGGCGCGTCAGCTTGCGCGACCTGCGACGGCTTCTTCTATCGCGGCAAGCGCGTCGCGGTCATCGGCGGCGGCAACACCGCGGTCGAGGAAGCGCTTTACCTCACCAATCACAGCCACGACGTCACTCTGATCCACCGCCGCGACAGCCTTCGCGCCGAGAAGATCCTGCACGACCGGCTGTTCGCCAATCCGCACATCAAGATCATCTGGGATTCGGAAGTCACCGAGTTCGTGGGCGGCGGCGAGCCCGAAGCGCTGATCGGCCTCGACATCAAGAACCGCCTGACCGGCGAAGTCTCGCGCATCGATGTGGAAGGCGCATTCGTCGCCATCGGCCACAAGCCGGCGACCGAATTGTTCGACGGCCAGCTCAAGCTCGACAGCGACGGCTATCTCGACGTCGAAATTGGCTCGACCCGCACCAGCATCCCGGGCGTGTTCGCCTGCGGCGACGTCATGGACAAGATTTACCGCCAGGCCGTGACCGCGGCCGGAACGGGCTGCATGGCCGCCCTGGATGCGGAGAAGTATCTGGCGGCGCAGGAATTCGAGGCGATGGCCGCCGAGTAGGCCTTAGCGGCTCTGAAGCCGCTCCACGAAAGCCAGAAGGCTACCAAAGCTCGCAAAGTCCTCGGCATCGACGTCGTCGTCTTCGATCAGGACGCCCAGCCGCTCCTCGAGCGCGGTCAGAAAATTCGCGACTGCCATGGAATCGAATTCGGGAAGCGATCCGAACAGAGCGGTGCTGTCTGCAAACCCGCTCACCTGGGATTCCGCGAGACCGAGCACCTGCGACAGCAGTTCCCGCAGCGTCACCTCGGCGATGATCTCGTCGGGCGCTTTTTCGACCTTGTTCAACACCCTCGCGCCCCTAATCCATGGTCGTTGTTACGGCAACATCATTGCCTCGCGCCCCTCTCCCGGCGATGACGACTGAGTGACACCGGATCCAATGCCTTTTCCGCTCGATCACCTGGTCATTCGCGGCGCTCCGGATGCGCCTGCGCTTACCGCGGGAACGGAAACGCTGACTTACGCCGATTTGGAGGAGGAGGTTGGACGGACAGCCTCCACGCTGCTCTCGAGGGGGCTCAGTGCAGGCGACCGCGTGGCGAGCTGGATGGGAAAGACCAAGCTGGCCTGCATCCTTCCGCTCGCCGCAGCGCGCGCCGGCCTTGTGCATGTTCCAATCAACCCCGTGCTCAAGCGCGCGCAGGCCCGGCACATCTTGTCGGACAGCGGCGCGAAACTGCTGATTGCAAACGAGGCCCGATTGGCGTCCCTGGAGGACGGCGACCGTTCTGGCGTGGAGCTATTAGTCCTCGAGCATTGGAATGCGTCCAGCGAGGCCCTCGGTCCGTCGACGCGAGATCCGAGGATTTGGCTGCTCTGCTCTATACATCTGGGTCCACCGGCAAGCCCAAGGGTGTCATGCTGAGTCACGCCAACCTGTGGCTCGGTGCAATCAGCGTCGCGCATTACCTCGGACTTGGGCCAGGTGATCGCACTCTCGCCGTGCTCCCGCTGGCCTTCGATTACGGCCAGAACCAACTGCTTTCGACATGGGCTGCGGGGGACAAGCGATCGCGTTCGACTACCTCCTGCCAAAGGACGTCGCCCGAGCAGTCGGGCGTCATGACGTCACCGTGCTGGCAGGCGTTCCCCCGCTTTGGATTCAGCTTGCGGAGGCTGATTGGTCGAAAGGCCAGGGTGCGACGCTTCGAACCCTGACGAATAGCGGCGGGCATCTGCCCGAGACCGTCTTTCGCAAGCTCCGCTCGCTCTTTCCGGCCGCGTCGGTCCATCTCATGTACGGTCTGACGGAGGCCTTTCGTTCGACGAGCCTCGATCCCTCCCTCGCGGATGCGCACCCGGACAGCGTGGGAAAGGCCATTCCCTTCGCGGAAGTCATGATCGTCGCCTCCGATGGAAGTGAAGCTCTGCCGGGGAGGGAAGGCGAACTGGTTCATGCTGGGCCCCTGGTCGCGCAAGGCTATTGGCAGGACCAGGAGAAATCGGCTGAACGATTCAAGCCGGCGCCCGCGTCCTCTCGATATGGAGGGACCGCAGTCTGGTCCGGCGATCGCGCGGTGAGGGCTGAAGACGGCCTGATCCGCTTCCGTGGCCGAGACGACGCGATGATCAAGGTGAGTGGCAATCGACTGAGTCCGACCGAGATCGAGGAAGCGGCGCTCTCAAGCGGCGCAGTTCGGGACGTCATTGCACTTGGGGTGAAAGACGAGCGTCTGGGCCAGGCGGTCAGGTTGATCGCAGTTGCCGACGGGGAGAGCGCCGAAGACCGGCTGAGAGCTTACTTCGCCAGGGAGCTTCCTGCCTACATGCAGCCCAGGGACATCGTCTGGGTCGATGCACTTCCCATTTCGCCTAATGGCAAGGTCGATCGGGCGGCATTGGTGAAGGAACACGCATGAAGCCGATGGGGCCTATTCCGCCAGGCTTTGGCGCCGATGGTGAGGGCGTCTCCTGATCGGTGGGCGCACGTTCGATGACTTGATTGCCGATGCGGGCGGCACGCCTCTGTTCGTTTACGACAAGTCCTTGGTCGGACGGCAGATTGATCGCTTCCGGGCAGCAATGCCGCCTGGTGTCGCCCTGCATTATGCCGTGAAAGCAAACCCGTATGCTCCGTTGCTGCCATGGATTGCGGAGAAGGTGGACGGGTTCGACGTTGCTTCGGCGGGGGAGCTCGGATGCGTCGCTCATCTCGGCCTCCCAATTAGCTTCGCGGGCCGGGCAAGACCGATCAGCAGCTGGAAGCCGCGATCGGCGCCGGCGTCACGATCAATCTCGAAAGCGAGGGGAGGCAGAGAGAGCGCTGGCCATTTCGGCGCTGGGAAACAGGCCTCCCAAACTTGCGGTGCGAGTGAACCCGCCCTTTGCGCTCAAGGGCGCGGGGATGAAGATGGGCGGGTCGGTGAGCCAGTTTGGCGTTGACCACGACCGTGCGCCGGCGCTCATCCGCCGTTTGATCGAAGCAGGCGCGGATTGGCGCGGCCTCCACATCTTCGCCGGTAGCCAGTCCCTTCACGCGGAAGCGCTGATCGAAGCGCAGGCTGCGACAATCGCTCTGGCGGCGGAGATTGCTGATCAGGCCGGAGCCCCGCCGCCCGAGGTTAATCTCGGCGGCGGGTTCGGCATTCCGTATTTTGGCGGGGATCAGCCGCTCGACCTCGAAGCGATTGGAACGACGCTTTCCAATGTATTGCAAGAGCGTGGAAAAACCCTCGAAAGCACCAAGTTCGCTATTGAGCTCGGCCGCTGGCTCGTGGGCGAGGCAGGGGTCTATCTCACGCGCATCGTCGACCGGAAGGAAAGCCGCGGCGAGACGTTCCTGGTCACCGATGGCGGCCTTCACCACATGCTCGCCGCGTCTGGCAATTTTGGCCAGCTCCTTCGCCGAAACTATCCGGTCGCGATTGCCAACCGCTTTGGGCTGAGCCAGATGAGGAGGTGACGATCACAGGCTGCCTGTGCACCCCGCTCGATCTCCTCGCCGACAGCGTCGAGTTGCCCCGGGCCGAGGCCGGAGACGTTATCGCCATATTCTGTGCAGGCGCCTACGGCTTGACCGCCAGTCCGCAGGATTTTCTCGGCCAGCAGCGAGCCAGAGAAATCCTCGTTTGAGTTTCGCTCCTAGCCGTACTTGGCTTCGACGAAATAGAGCCGTCAGGAGGCGCGTTCAGTCCCAATTCCGCGCGATCGCGGGCTTCCAGCGCTCGCTTGACGTCGGAAGGCTGCCACTGGCCTCGTCCAACGAGCGCCAGGCATCCCACCATCGAGCGTACCTGGTGATGCAGGAAGCTTCGTGCAGCCGCCTCGATGTGAATTTCCTCGCCCGTCCTGGCCACGGTCAAATGGTCGAGCGTTTTCACCGGACTATCGGACTGGCAATGCGCGGATCGGAATGTCGTGAAGTCGTGCCGGCCGATCAGAAAAGCTGCACCTTCAGCCATCGCCTCCGCGTCCAATGGAACTGCGATGTGCCAAACGCGGCCGCGATCCAAAGCCGGCGGAGCGCGGCGATTCAGTATGCGATACAGATACTTGCGGCCAAGGCATGAGAACCGCGCGTGCCAGTCATCCGCGACGTCCTCCACCGCAATGACCGAGATCGGATGAGGCCGGATCAGAGCGTTAATTCCCTCCCGCAAGCGGTGCTCCGTCAGCGGCTTCTCGATATCAACGTGGGCGGCCATGGCCAGCGCGTGAACACCGGCATCCGTGCGCCCTGCCGCATGCACGGCTGTAAGCTCTCCGGTCATGCTCTGGATGGCCTCTTCCAGAGACTGCTGGACCGACGGGCCATGATCCTGCCGCTGCCAGCCCATGAAGGGTTGGCCGTCATACTCGACCGTCAGCTTCCATCGCGTCACGAGTTGCCAGGCTCTTCTTGATTAAGCCGTGAGCCTTTGGGAATCGGAAACCCACGGAGAAGTTCGTCGGGATTCATTCTAGTTCGACCAGCGCGCTGAACGATCAGCGGCCGAACCGCCCGCTCTGCGCAGGCGATTTTTAGATGATCGTCCGCAACCACGCCCGAGGGACCACCGCCGGGAACGACTTCTGCTAGAAGGACCTTGATCCGCTCGCCCAAGAACTCGAACCAAGCGCCGGGTGGGTTAAACGCCCGCACTTGTCGTTCGACGGCGTCCGCATCCCGCGTGAAATCAAGCTGCGCCTCAGATTTATCGAGCTTTGAAGCGTATGTGGCGCCGTCCTCGGGTTGTGGCCTTGGCGGGTAGCGTGCCGGTTCGGCAAGCCACCGCCAGAGTGCCTGTCCACCAAGTAATGCCAATTCTTCGGTAACCTGTCCTGCTGTTTTCCCGTCGATTTCGAGAGGCCAGTCTAGCAATATTGGACCGGTATCCAGGCCTTCGTCCATTTGCATAAGCGTGATGCCAGTCTCTTTGTCACCGGCAAGGATTGCACGCTGGATCGGCGCCGCGCCGCGCCAGCGGGGGAGGAGCGAAGCATGGATGTTCACGCAGCCCATCTTCGGTGCGTCGAGGATCGGCTTGGGCAAAATCAGACCGTAAGCGGCGACGACTGCCAGGTCTGCGTCCAGGGCGGTGAAGCGAGCCTGCTCTTCCTCGTTCCGAAGGGTTCTTGGTGTCCGGACTTCCAGCCCGAGCTGCTCGGCTCGCTCATGGACGGCGGTCTTCCGGTCGGCCTTTCCGCGTCCGGCAGGCCGCGGAGGCTGGCAATAGACAGCAATGACCTCGTGACCTGCCTCGACCAGCGCGTTTAGTGCTGGAACGGCAAAGTCCGGCGATCCCATGAAGATGATCCGCATTGCCGCGCCCTATGGCGGAAGGCGGGGACTTTGCCTACCTCAGCGCCGTAATGGCTTCCGAGGAGATTGAGGCGCTTTCAGGCGCGCTGGCACGGCTGCCGGGGCTCGGACCCCGTTCGGCACGTCGTGCCGTGCTGCACCTCATGAAAAAGCGTCAGACCGCACTGGAGCCGCTGCTGTCGGCCCTGCAGCGAGTCTCGGAGAAGCTTTCGACCTGCTCTGTGTGCGGGAACGTCGATACGTCGGACCCCTGCGGTATTTGCCGCGATCCGCGCCGGGACGAGAAGAGTCTCTGCATCGTGGAGGAAGTTGCCGACCTCTGGGCGCTCGATCGCTCGCGGCTGTTTCCCGGGCGATATCATGTGCTTGGCGGCCGGCTTTCAGCGCTGGAGGGCGTTCGGCCCGATGATCTGGCGATCGACAGCCTCATCCAGCGCGTGGCGTCGGGCGGCATTGAGGAGGTCGTCCTCGCCATGAACGCCACCCTGGAGGGCCAAACCACGGCGCATTACCTCGCTGAGCGGCTCGAAAAGTTCCCAATCCGCCTCACGCAGCTCGCTCACGGCCTCCCTGTGGGAGGGGAGCTGGATTATCTCGACGAGGGCACGCTCGCGCAGGCGCTTCGTGCTCGTCGGCCGGTTGCTTGAAGCGACTGGGCTGAAAGACTAAATTGACCCGCATGGCCATCCGACCGATCGTTGAAGTTCCCGACCCGCGCCTGCGCGAGATCTCCAAACCTGTTGAAGGCGTGGACGAAGAGCTGCGCACCCTCGTCGCCGACATGTTCGAGACGATGTACGATGCGCCCGGCATTGGCCTTGCGGCGATCCAGGTCGGCGTGCCGCTGCGCGTGCTGGTGATCGATCTTCAGGAGCCGGAAGAAGAGGGCGGAGAGCCGGTCAAGGACCCGCGCGTGTTCATCAATCCGGAAATCCTGACCACCTCCGACCAGGACGTGCCGTATACCGAGGGCTGCCTGTCGGTGCCGGACCAGTTCGCCGAGGTCGACCGGCCCGATCGCATTCGCGCGCGTTGGTTGGATCTCGACGGCAAGGTCCGCGAAGAGGACATCGACGGGATGCTGGCGGTTTGCCTCCAGCATGAGATGGACCATCTCAACGGGGTGCTGTTCATCGACCATCTGTCCCGCTTGAAGCGCAACATGATCCTCAACAAGCTCGCCAAGCAGCGGAAGGTGGCAGCCTAGGCCATCGCCGGCGTCACCGACGCCGCTGCATTCCTGCAATCCTCGGCGCATTCCCGGCAGATTTGCGCGCAGAGCCGGCAATGCTCATGATCGTGCTTCTCGCACTCCGCCGCACATGCGTCGCAAACGCGGGCGCAGAGTTCGAGGACTTCGCGGAGAACCTGTTCATTCGAGCCGGTGCGGCGTAGCCCGACGCGGCAGGCGGCGTCGCAGATGTCTGCGCAGTCCATGCAGGTGCGGATGCACTGCGTCATGTCCATCTTCTCGGCCGCGCAGGCGTCGGCGCAGCTGAGACACATTTTCGCGCAGTACATCAGGTGGTGGACGGCATCGCCGAGCGGCTGGTTCACATGGCCATGCACGTCGGGGTGCAGCGAGATCATCTTGCGGATGGACATTCAGGACTCCCTAGATTCCTGTGGAGAACCAGTAGTGCGTAGCGCGGTTCCTATTGTCGCTGAAATGAAATCGCTCTAAGGTTCCCGTTCTGTTCCTGGGAGGGTGCGGACATGAGTGGAACCGTCATCGCCTTCGTCATTATCGCTCTCGCCGTTGGAGCGTTGCTAGGCTGGTTGCTTGGCAGCCGAGACGGAGCCGGCGCGAAGCAAACGGTCGACAGCCTGCGCCTGCAACTCAATGAGGTCGCGCGGGAACGCGATGCCAATCGCGAGGCGGTGACGAAGCTGGCTGCCCTCGAAGCATCACAGGTGGAACGAGAGAAGGGTTTCGAAGCCCGTATCAAGGAACTGATCGAGGCCAAGGAGGCGTTGTCGAGCCAGTTTGCCGAGATCAGCAACAAGCTACTCGCCGAGGCGCAGGAGACATTCCTGAAGCGCGCCGATCAGCGGTTCCGGCAATCCGAGGAGAATAGCGGCGCTAACATCAAGGCATTGCTTCAGCCGGTTCACGATCGCCTGGAACGTTATGAGACGACCGTACAGAAGGTAGAAGCCGAACGCCGCGACGCCTTCGGACTTCTTTCAGGGCAGATCGATGCGATGCGCACCGGGACTGAGCGCGTATCTGCAGAGGCGGCCAAGCTTGTGAACGCACTTCGCAATGCGCCTAAAGCACGCGGGCGCTGGGGTGAACAGCAACTCCGCAACGTGCTCGAAAGCTGCGGCCTGTCCGAGCATTGCGACTTCGCAACCGAGGTGAGTGTCATCGACGGGGATGGGCAGCGGTTGCGCCCTGACGTCGTGGTTCGCGTGCCTGGCGGGCAATCGCTGGTGATCGATGCCAAGGTTTCCCTGAACGATTACCAGGACGCCTTCGGCGCCGTCGACGAGGCCGATCGAGCGACGCACCTGACGGCACATGCCTCCGCGATCCGCGCCCACGTGAACACCTTGGGCGCAAAGGCGTACTGGGCACAGTTCGAGGATGCGCCGGACTATGTCGTGATGTTCATTCCGGGCGAGCATTTCCTAACGGCAGCGCTCGAGCAGGATCCGAACCTTTGGGATTTTGCCTTCGACAAGAAAGTGCTTCTCGCAACGCCGACCAATCTGATTGCGATCGCGCGCACCGTGGCTGCGGTCTGGCGGCAGGAGAAGCTTGCCAAGGAAGCCCGGCAGATCGGTGAGCTTGGGAAGGAGCTCTACGAACGGCTCGCCAAAGCGGCCGACGATCTTCGCAAAGTCGGCAGCGGCCTGTCGTCGGCGGTGAACAATTACAACAGCTTCGTCGCGAGCTTTGAGACGCGGTCGCTAGTTACGGCGCGCAAGTTTCGTGAGCTCAATATCGAACCGGGCCGGCGAGACATCGATGTGCTGATGCCCGTCGAGGCGCTCCCGCGCTACGCGGATGAGGAACTCGGACTCAGCGAGAGCGAAGGCCCGCCGCAGATCGCTGCCGAATGACTTAGAAGGTCTGACGGAGCTCGATTGTCCCTGCGGAATTGCTGAGCGTGAGCCGATCGCCGTTCGGCTTCATCGTCACAGGCTGTCCGAGGATCTTCGCTCCCTGGTTCTCGAAGCTCATGGCGGGCTCAGGACAGAACTTCCGCGTCATGGCCATCGCGCCGACGTTCAGGGTGTCGCCGCCGACGGAATAGCCGCCGCTCATGCTGTTGCACCCGAACTTGGCGCTGACACGGTCTGCATCGAACTGAACGAAGTAATCACCCTGCTGTGGTGTGGGCGGCCGTTGACCGACTCCACGCGCCAGTTGGTTCCGGCAAGAGTCGCTGGAGCCACGGGATCTCCTCCGCATCCGTTGAATCGTTTGCCGTCGACATCGACCTGAACCTTATCGCTATAAATCTTGTCCGACATGCCGTCGCTGCAACTGGCGTGGACGATGTTCACGTGGATGCGCGGCGTCTGGTAGATTTCGCCGGCGATCCCGACGATTGCGGGCGGCCGCGGCTGACGGATCGGTTCCCCTCCAGCGGGAATGAAGGTGACGTCCCTATCGTCGATGACCAGCGACCAAAATGGCTCGGTTCCGATTGCGCGATAGGGCGCTGTCGACGGTGGTGGATAGGTCATGCAGGCGTTGAGCAACAGCGCGACAGGTAGGGCCAGGAACGCTTTCATGACTTGGACCTCCAATTTCAGACGAAGTACCTCATGAAGCCCGCCAGCTTGCCGTAACCTGAAAGGCCATGACCGCAGCCGCGATCGCAGCATTCAGGCTATCGGCCCGGCCCGCCATCGGAATTTTGACCAGGACGTCGCAGGCTTCCTCATACGATTGCGGCAGACCCTGCTGTTCATTGCCGATCAGCAGGAATGTAGGCGGCAGATAGGTGACGCTGAGGTAATCCTGGTCCGTGTTGAGGCTGGTGCCGACAAGCTGCCCTTCGCCCGAGCGAAGCCACGCCAGGAAATCGCTCCACGGTGCTTTCGCAACCTGCTGCGTGAAGATTGCGCCCATCGAAGCGCGCGCGGCTTCCACGGAGTAAGGGTCCGCGCTGTCGTCGACGAGAATGAGGCCGCCTGCACCCACTGCGTCGCCGGTCCTCAGGATCGTCCCGATGTTCCCTGGATCACGAAGCGCTTGAGCGACGAACCACAAGGGCGCGCGCGTGCGATCGATGCTGCTGAGGTCTGTTGCAGGCTGCTTGTAGGCCGCGACCAGCATCTGCGGATTGTCCTTGCCCGACGTCTTCGACAGGATGTCCGGCGTGGTCTGGACAGCGTCGCCCCCGGCGGCCTCGGTGGCGGCAATGATCTCGGACGCAAGCGGATGCCGCGCGCCCTCCGGGGAGAACATGATGATCTCGGGCAAACGGCCGCTGTCCCGCGCCTCGGCGATGATCCGGAGACCCTCGGCCAGGAACAGGCCTTCTTCCTTCCGGGCCTTCTTGTCCCGAAGGGAGCGGAGCCTTTTGACGGTCGTATTGGAGAAGGCGGTGATCTCGCGGGCATTATTCTTCCCCGAACCGCTCCACGACTAAAGCAGCAAGCTTCTCGAGAGCATCCTCGGCATTTTCACCGGAAACGTAGATCGTGATCGAGTCGCCCTTGGCTGCGCCAAGCATCATCAGTCCCATGATCGACGTGCCGCAGACCTTGTTGCCATCCTTTTCGACCTCAACGGTCGCATCCAGGCCACTGGCAAGATTGACGAATTTAGCACTCGCCCTCGCATGGAGCCCGCGCTGGTTGGTAACCTGAACCTCGCGCTGTAGCGCGCTCAAGCGGCGGCTTCCCCGAGGATCTCGGACGCGACCGAGATGTACTTTCGTCCGGCCTCTCGAGCAGCCGCAACGGCCGCGTGAACGCCCATGACCTTGCGTGCGCCTTCCAGGCGAATGAGCATCGGCAGGTTCACGCCAGCGATCACCTCGACATTCTCGCTTTTCATCAGAGAGATGGCGAGGTTGGACGGTGTGCCGCCGAACAGATCGGTGAGGATGATCACGCCCTTGCCTCGATCGACGTTGGCAATCGCATTGGCGATGTCCTGCCGCCGCGCTTCCATGTCATCATCGGGACCGATGCAGATGGCTTCGATCGCCTCCTGCGGCCCTACGACATGCTCCATGGCGACCACGAATTCAGCCGCCAGGCGGCCGTGGGTCACCAGTACCAATCCAATCATTCGTTCAACCCACTTCCAGAATCGCCGCCGGATACATCGGCTGCGGCGCGCCCCGGATCTTCCTCGATCGTATCGCTCGGCTGTGAGGCAAGGTCACGATGGCGGACATTTGGCGAAAATCCCGCCTTTCGCAACCGTTCGGACATCTCCTCCGCGGCCGCGACCGACCGGTGCCGTCCACCGGTGCAGCCGAAAGCCACGGTCACATAGCTTTTGCCGGCCGCCCAGTAGCGGGGAATCCAGTCGGTGAGAAGCGCTTCCAGTTGGTCCAGTGCCAGCGTCCAGGCGGAGTCCTTTTCCAGGTATTCGCGAATGGGCTGGTCGATGCCGGTCAGCGGTCTAAGCTCCTCCACCCAGTGAGGATTATCCAGAAACCGCATGTCGAACATCAGGTCTGCGGTGCGCGAGACGCCGCGAGCGTATCCGAATGAAACAATCGTCAGCACCGGCTCGTCGCTGTCGCTAGGATAACGGCGGCGGAGCTCGTCGCGCAGTTCGGTCGGGGTCAGGTCGGTGGTGTCGATGATCGCATCGGCCGCGCTTCGCAGCGGAGCAGTCATGTCGCGCTCGCGGGCGATCCCGTCTTCTGCAGGCCGGTCGGCAGCGAGAGGGTGACGCCGGCGCGTCTCATTGTAACGCCGCATCAGCTCGTTTCCGGCGCAGTCGAGATAGAGGATCTCCCCGCGCACGCCCTGAATTGAGCGGATCAGCCCCGGCAAAGCGGCCGCATCGAAGCCTCGGCTGCGGACGTCCATGCCGACCGCCGCCGGCCCTACTCGAACATCGGACGCTCGGCCGCCGCGCACGAAATTGTCGAGAAGCGAAACGGGAAGGTTGTCGACGCAATCCCAGCCCATGTCCTCGAGCGCGTCGAGCACGCTGGACTTGCCGGCACCCGACATGCCGGTGACGAGAAGAAGACGGGGCGGGGAACTCTGGCGGGTAGGCACCGTCGCCTTGTTAGAACTTCAGTCCGAGGCGGTCGAGGGCCAGCGCAACTTTCGAGGCGGCCGACGCTGTCTGGGCGTCAACGCTCACCAGCGGAACGTTCACGCCAAGGACGGGTCGCTCGCGCCGATCGTCGGGCAATCGCATGATCTCGCTAGTCAGCTCGACGTAAAGCGCGATCGGGACATCGCCGATCGTTTCCATGTCCACGATGCCAATGCCGCGAATCTCGAGCTTGCCCTTGATCGTCGGCGGGGCGCTGGCGAGCAGGTGTTCGCCATCGCGGCGGACGATGGTCTGGTCATCGCTGACAAGCATGAAGCCACGGTCGAGCAGGCGGAGTGCGAGATCGGACTTTCCCGATCCGGACGGACCGGAGATCAGCACCGCTCGGCCTTCCAGCGCGACTGTGCTGGCGTGGACCGTCTCCGACGACAGGAGGCGGCTGCTCATTCTACCTCTGCCGCCGGCAGGCGAATGGTGAAGCGGGCGCCGGAAGGTGCGTCATCGCGGTCTTGCACGTCAATTTCCCCGTCGTGGCCTTCGACGATCGCCCGGGCGATGGCGAGACCAAGCCCGGTATGCCGTCCGAAATGTTCCTCTTCGGGTCTTACTGAGTGGAATCGGTTAAAAATGGCTTCCCGCGCGTCTTCAGGGACGCCTGGGCCTTCGTCATCGATGCGGATCCGGATTTCGTCGCCGACATGCGTGGCCGCAATCTCCACGAGTCCACCCGGGGGGAGAAACTGATTGCATTGTCGATGATGTTGTCGATGGCCCGGACCAGGCGATTGACGTCACCCAGCACGACAGCGCTGGACTTTCGCGGCCGAGCAAAGGCGATGCGCGCGTCGCCCTTTTCGCGGCGGTGCTCCCACGAATTGACGAGTTGCTCGATGACAGGACCGAGATCGACCGGCTCGAAGCGGGCTCGAGCCAACTCGGCATCGGTCCGCGCCGCTTCGCTGATGTCCCCGATCAGCCTGTCGAGGCGCACGACGTCGTCCTTGGCGACCATCAGCAACTTCGCCTTCAGCTCCGGGTCATCGACCCGCTCGAGGCCGTCCAGCGCCGACCGCAGTGACGCCAGCGGGTTTTTCAGCTCATGAGTCACGTCGGCCGCGAAGTGCTCGATATTGTCCATGCGGTGGCGGAGTGACTGGCTCATGTCGGAAACTGCGCGGGCCAGAAGGCCGATTTCGTCAATTCGGGACGGCAAACGAGGGACCTTCACCTCTCGCGCCCGGCCGAGACGAACGCGATGGGCCGCCAAGGCCAGCCTGCGCAGCGGACGGACGATGGTCCTTGCCAGGAACAGCGAGAGCAGGACGGAAAGCAGGGTCGCGAAGGCCATCGCGGCGAACAGCGACCGACGCTGGCTTCGTACGATGCGGGTGAAATCCCGATCGTTGGTCGTCAGCAGCACGGTGCGATCGCCGACCGGAGCGGCCGCCGAGAAAACGGGGGTCAGGTCAGGCGCGTTGCGGACCTTGGTGACCGCCTGCTTCGTCTCGCGCGCATGGACGGCTTCGGACCACACCTCGACCCTATCGTCCGTGGGTTCGATGAAATCGTCGAGAGGCGATGCTCCGACCAAGGCATTGAAGCCGCGGTCGAGCGCTCGCGCTGCATCCTTGTTCCACTTCTGCAGGGTCGGGTCCCTCAGCGTGTAGGTCGGGCCGGTGACGTTCCAGCTGTCGGCCTGCAGCGAACCGTCAGGGCCGTAGACGCGAATCCGGCTACCGGTAGAACGGGCGAGGGAGGTTAGGACCGAATCTTGTGCCTGTTCCGGCGTCGCGGCGAGGACTCCGGCGACCATGCCCGCCTCTCGCGAAATCAGGTTGAGGCGCTCTTCGCTCAACTGATTGCGAAAGGCATCCAGGTAGAGGACGCCGAGCGCCAGCAGGACGATCGTCAGCAGGTTTACCGCCAGGATGCGGCGGGTCAGCGGCAGCTGGCCGAACCAGATCGGGCGCCGGTTATTCATCCTGGAATTTGTAACCTACGCCATAGAGAGTCTCGATGGCATCGAACTCCGGATCCACGGCTCGGAATTTCCGGCGCATGCGCTTGATGTGGCTGTCGATGGTGCGGTCGTCGACAAAGACGTCGTCATGATAGGCGATGTCGAGCAGCTGGTTGCGCGTCTTCACGACGCCCGGACGTTGGGCCAGCGCCTCCAGGATGAGAAACTCGGTGACCGTCAGGGTCACGTCGCGGCCGCCCCACAACACCTTGTGACGGGCTGGATCCATGACGAGGCGACCTCGGTCGAGAAGGACGGGCTCTGGCTCGTCCGCACTGTCGCTCGCAAGGCCCTTGGCGAGCTCCTGCCGGCGCAGAATGGCGCGGATGCGGGCGATCAGGAGACGCTGGGAAAAGGGCTTGGCGATATAATCATCGGCACCCATCGCGAGTCCAAGGGCCTCGTCCAGTTCATCGTCCTTCGACGTCAGGAAGATGACTGGAACAGTGCTGAACTCGCGCAGGCGACGCAGCAGCTCCATCCCGTCCATGTGCGGCATCTTGATGTCGAAGACGCCGAGGTCTGGTTCCTTTTCGGCGAAAGCTTTCAGCGCGGCGGTGGGGTCGGTGTAGACCCGAGTCACGAAGCCTTCCGCCTGCAGCGCGATCGAGACGGAAGTCAGGATGTTGCGGTCGTCATCGACCAGCGCGATCTCGTGGCTCATCGGGGCACGGATAGATAGGCGAATCCGCTTAAACAAGCGGTCCGCGCACCGTCAGTTTCCGACAGAGCGTTGGGCCTGACTTTTCAATCGCTTACTGGAACCGGTTACATTGTGTCGGGCTGACACAAGACCGGTCATCCGCTTTGACGCAGTAAGTTTCTTGGGGTTATAGGCCGCCAACGCATACGTATGCGGCGGCAGGCCAGACCGGTCGTCGCCGCTTAATTTATTGAAACGAAGGGGATTTTACGTGACCGATCGGGTGCCGCAGTTCGGGCTAGACGACCAGGGCATTGAGACTGGTGCGACGCTCCACTGGAACCTGTTGACCGCGCCCTGGTGGAAGCTGCCGTGCAGCGTGGCGAGGGCCGGCTGACGAAGGACGGCGCACTGCTGGTCGATACCGGCAAGTTTACCGGCCGGAGCGTGAAGGACAAATTCGTCGTCCGCGACGCAACGACTGAAGACACGATCAACTGGGGCTCCATCAACCAGCCAATGACGGTTGAGCATTGGGCAAACCTGAAGGCCGACTTCATGGCCGCTCTGAAGGAGCAGGACGAGCTCTACGTCGCGGATCTCTTCGGCGGCAGCCAGCCGGAATATCGCGTTAACGTCCGTGTGGTTACGCAGATGGCGTGGCACAACCTGTTCATCCGCACCTTGCTGGTACGTCCGAAGGCCGACGAGTTGGCGGGCTTCACGCCCGAATACACGATCATCAACCTGCCGAGCTTCAAGGCGGATCCGGCACGTCACGGCAGCCGCAGCGATACCGTGATTGCGGTCAACCTGACCGAGAAAATGATCCTGATCGGCAACACCGAATATTCGGGCGAAATGAAGAAGGGGGTGTTCGGCCTCCTGAACTTCCTGCTGCCGGCGGAAGGTGTGATGCCGATGCACTGCTCGGCCAACATCGGCGCCGACGGCAAGAGCGCGATCTTCTTTGGCCTTTCGGGTACCGGCAAGACCACGCTTTCGGCCGACGCGAGCCGAACTTTGATCGGCGACGACGAGCATGGCTGGTCGGACACCGCAGTCTTCAACTTCGAAGGCGGCTGCTACGCGAAGATGATCAATCTTTCGGCCGAAGGTGAGCCGGAGATTTACGCGACGACCAAGATGTTCGGCACGATCCTCGAGAACGTGACGATGGACGAGGCAACGCGCGAGCTGGACTTCACGGACGCCAGCAAGACCGAGAACACCCGCGGCGCCTATCCGATCGAGTTCATCCCGAACACGAGCGAGAAGAATCTCGGCCGCCGCCGTCGACCATCATCTTTTTAACCGCCGACGCGTTCGGCGTTCTGCCTCCGATTGCGCGGCTGACGCCCGACCAGGCGATGTATCACTTCCTTTCGGGCTACACCGCCAAGGTTGCCGGGACCGAGATCGGCGTGACCGAGCCGACCGCGACCTTCAGCACCTGCTTCGGCGCCGCGTTCATGCCGCGCCCGCCGTCTGTCTATGGCAATCTGCTCAAGAAGCGGATCGCCGAGGGCGGCGCGGAATGCTGGCTGGTCAACACCGGCTGGACTGGTGGAAAGTATGGCGTTGGCAAGCGGATGCCCATCAAGGAGACTCGTGCGCTCCTAAACGCAGCTCTCGACGGCAGCCTCAACACTGTCGAGTTCCACAAGGATCCGAATTTCGGATTCGAGGTGCCGGTGTCGGTTCCCGGAGTGGATACGTCGATCCTCGATCCGCGCAGCACGTGGGTGGACAAGGACGAGTACGACCGCACGGCGTCCAAGCTCGTCGACCTGTTCATTGAGAACTTCGCTCAATTCGCGGACCAAGTGGACGAGGGCGTTCGACAAGCTGCGCCCAAGGTTCCCGCCGCCGCGTAATTGCCCGGTCATTCAAGGATCGGGCTCCGAATTTTAAGGACCCGATCCAATGACCGAATATTCACCGCGACTCTTCACCGCCGATGCCGAGCTCGAGCATCTTGGCGAGGGCCTGCTCGCCTGCACGCTCGCTCGCGAAGAATGGACCCACGAAGCCCATCTCGGCGCCACGACTTACCTTCTAATGAAACGGCCCGACGTCGATCTGGACGCGAAATTGGCCGGCATCATCCGGCGCTTCAACGAGAGCGTGGGCGGCGTGAACAGCGAGACTGAAGGCTACCACGAGACCATCACGCGCTGCTTCCTGGCGGGAGTGCGCCTGTTTCTGAGCGACGCCGATGCAAGCGAACCACTGCACAAGCTGGTTAACCGCCTGCTGCTGTCCGAGATGGGCCGGAGAGACTGGCCGCTGCGCTTTTACAGCAGGGATCGCCTGTTCTCCGTCGAGGCGCGCCTAAACCATGTCGAGCCCGACCTCGCGGCTATTCCCCGTTCACCTACCGTTATTCGTAGTTCTGCGTATGGTGGTGGGATATAAATCGGGGAGATGGACTTCATGTTCGGGAGATCGGCTATGCGAGCCCTTCCATTGGCCGCTGCGCTTCTTGTGTCGGCATGTGCAAACGGGCCAACCGTTCGCACGGATTTCGACCCGTCGGCGAACTTTCAGACCTACCGCACCTACAGCTGGATCGACTCCGGTGTACCGCAGGGAATGAACCCACTGATGTTCGCCCGGGTAAAGGCGTCGATTGATCAGACGCTTGCTGCACGCGGCTACACTCTTGCCGACAAAGGTGACTTCTCGGTCGCTTTCACGATCGGCGAGCGCGACCGCACTGAGGTTTACGACTTCGGGCCGTTCTACTCCGGATGGGGCGGATGGGGTGGCTGGGGCCATCGTGGCTGGGGCGGCTGGGGTTCGGTGGCTGGGGCGGCTTTGGCTCGCCCTTCAGCGACATCGATGTCGACACCTTCACGGAGCGCAGCGTCGTGATCGACATCTACGATGGCGCAACAAGACGGCCGATCTGGCACGGTGTCGGTGCGAACCGCGAGTATCGCGGCAGGGTCGACTACGTTAAGCTCAACCAGGCGGTTGCTGCGGCGCTGGCCAAGTTCCCACCGCAGCCGCCGGTCGTCGGGAGCTAGGCCGCGCTTCTCGCCCGAGCGATATAATCGTCCACGTTCTTGGCGAGCACGTCCATCGGGACGTTCCCACCAAGCACGACCGCATCGTCATACGCCCTGAGATCGTATTTCGAGCCAAGCTCCGCCTTGGCCCGATCACGGAGGCGGTTGATCGTGCTGTGGCCGACCTTGTAGCCGCAGGCTTGGCCCGGCCAGCTGCAGTAGCGATCGACTTCCGAAGCGACCTCGAGCGGATTTGAGCCATTGCGCTGGACGAAGAAGTCCACGCCCTGCTGGCGGGTCCACTTCTTCGCGTGCAGGCCGGTGTCGACGACAAGGCGGCAGCAACGGAAGGCGATGGCCTGAAGATAACCGAGCCGGCCCACCGGGAAATCGTCGTACACGCCGAGTTCGTCCACGAGTTGTTCCGCATAGAGCGCCCAGCCTTCCGAATAGGCGTTGAAGGCTAACAGCGTGCGGATCAGTGGCAGCTTGTTGGCATATTCACCCTGCCAGACGTGACCGGGGATTGCCTCATGTGCGGCGAGGTCGGGCAAGCTGTACTTGCTGTGCAAATCGGTGGTGCGAAGGTTGATCCAGAACTTGCCCGGGATCTTACCGTCGATCGAGCCGGCGCCGCCGTAAGCGCCCGGAGCGCCGGGTTCCTGCTCCGGCGACATGCGCCGGACTTCGAGATGTCCGGGAACCAGCGTGTTGAAGGCCCGCGGCAGGACGGTGCGGATCTTGGCGATGCTCTGCGCAATGTAGGCCTTGATCTCCGCGCGGCCCTTGTCGCCTTCGCTGAACATGTAGCGCGGGTCCTTGGCCAGCGCCTGCATGCGTTCTCCGATGGTCCCCTGCGTGTAACCGAGCGACTTGAGGATCGGCTCCATGCGGCCGTGCAACTCGGCGAGCTGCTCAAGGCCCATCCGGTGAACTTCGTCCGGCGAAAGCGTGGTCGTCGTCGAGGCCTTGAGCGCCCAGCGATAATATTCGTCGCCTGACGGGCGCGACCACATTCCGGCGACGTCGGTTGCCTGCGTGCGTTCCGCCTTGAGCTCATCGATCTGGCGCTGCAGGGCCGGCACGACCTGCTCGACGGCGATTTTCCTCGCCCGTGCATCCCAATCGCCGGCGATGCCCTTGTCCTTCGCACGCTTGACCAGAGAATCGACGATCGTGCCGCCTTGCTGTGTTCCGTTCAGCGAAATATCGAGTTGCGCGAGCGCCTTGTCGATCAGGAATGCGGGCGGGACGAGACCCTTCGCGCGTGCCTCCTTCATCCGCACCAACTCGCCATCCAGCTGTCCCGGATATTCCGCGAGCCTGCTGAGATAGGCTTCGGCATCGTCGCGGTTCTCAACCGGCTGATCCGTGTCGAGTAGTTGCGGCGTGTCGATGTACGCGCCCACGTTCTGGATCACGACGTAGGGCGTGTTGCGCCAGCCCCGACAGCGACGTCGCCATACGGCAGCGCGAAGCCTTCGAGCGCGGTCGAGTAGGCGCTCTTCACGACCTCGACGCTGGTGCGGACAGGGAAGGAGAGGTTGGAGGTGTCTAGCGCCTCGGCTCGCGCGAGATCGGCCTTAAGCGTGGCGACAACGCGACCTTGCCCGCCGGGAGAGCGATCGCCCAAGTGATAGCGCATCTTGGCTCGTGCTCCGGTGTCGAGACCGAGTGAGGTCGCGCCTTCCGGACTGGTGTCGAGAAGGTTGTTGCCGATCGAATCCAGTAATGCGCCAGCTTCTGCGTCGGTGGCGGGCTTACCCAGGCGACAGAGGCATTCGAGAAGAGCGGAAGCGCCGCGCTGGCGGCAAGCGTGTTGAGCGCCTGGCGGCGGGAAAGCTGAAATTCGGGCAAGGGACGACTCCGAGTTACGCGGAAGGGATCAGGCGCTCAGGCTCGACGAGAAGGCAATTGCCATCAACCCCGTTATGCGAACGCGCTCGCCTGGGCGACCGGGGCCGCCACGCGCCGACCATTCGCTGTCGCCGACGCGGACCCTGCCGGAGTGTTCGTCCACATCGGCGATCACCGTCACCACTTTTCCGACCAACCGCGCAGAGCGGTCGTTGAGCAGCGGGTCCGTGCTGTCGACATTCTGGTTCGCGTAGACTTTCCGCCCAACCATGAAGGCGATGACTGCATATAGGGCGAAGAGCGCCAACTGCGGCGCGGTGCCGAGATCGAACAGCAGTGTGAACGCGCCGGTCGCAATGGCGGCGGCTCCGATGAAAACAAGGAAGAAGCCCGGTGCGATGATCTCGGCAATCAGCAGGATTACGCCACCGATCAGCCACAGCCAGGCCGGCTCCATGCTCTCGATGAAGTTCATCCTTCAATCCTGGGAATGCCAGGGACAGACGGCGTTGGAGCGCCGCGCGAAGCGACCGGCTTTGGCTTGGGCGGGCTGGGTGGCTTCTGGCCGTCGCCGCCCATGACCTCGCGAGCCAATTCGCCAATCCCACCAAGCGTACCAATCAGTTGGGTCGCTTCCACCGGGAAGAGGATCGTCTTTGCGTTGGGTGAGCGCGCGAACTCGCTGACCGCTTCGACGTATTTCTGCGCAACGAAGTAGTTGATCGCTTGGGCGTTCCCGCCGGCGATGGCGTCGGAAACCAGGGTCGTCGCCTTGGCTTCGGCCTCTGCGCCGCGCTCGCGGGCTTCGGCTTCGCGGAAGGCGGCTTCGCGAAGGCCTTCCGCCTGGAGGATCTTCGCCTGCTTCTCTCCTTCGGCCCGCAGAATCTCCGACTGCCTCATGCCCTCGGATTCCAGGATGGCCGCGCGCTTCTCACGCTCCGCCTTCATCTGTCGAGTCATGGCGTCGACAATGTCGCGCGGCGGGCGAATATCCTTCAGTTCGACGCGGGTGATCTTCACTCCCCACGCCTCGGTCGCGTGATCGACCACGGCCAGGAGGCGCGCGTTGATCTCGTCACGCTTCGACAATGTCTCGTCGAGATCCATCGAGCCCATGACGGTGCGCAGGTTCGTGGTCGAGAGCGCCATGATGGCGGTGTAAAGGTCGCTGACTTCGTAAGCGGCCTTGGCAGCGTCCAGTACCTGGAAGAAGACCACACCGTCGACCGCAACCATGGCGTTGTCCTTGGTGATGATCTCCTGACCAGGAATATCGAGCACCTGTTCCATCATGTTGATGCGGTGGCCGACCCGATAGAAGAAAGGCGGTACGAAGTTGAAGCCGGGCTGAGCCACGCGGACGAAGCGCCCGAAATGCTCGATCGTATAGCGATACCCCTGATGGATGATCTTCATCCCGATCATCACGTAGAGGAGCGCCAGAACCGCGACGGCGACCATGAAACTCGTCAGCATTGAATTCCCCAAGCGTCTCGTTCGGCCATATTGCTGTGAGGAGAGGCGGAACGAAAGGAAAATCGCTGTGAAGTCGGACCTGTTCGCTGTCCGTTCGATCCTATTCCTGCCGGCATCGAATCCTCGGGCTATCGCGAAGGCGCGCGAGAGCGCAGCGGACCTTGTCGTTCTCGACCTGGAGGATGCGGTAAAGCCGCCGACAAGGCCGAAGCACGGATTGCAGCCGTCGAGGCGGTCTCGTCCGAATGGCCGATGCCCGTCGCTATCCGCATCAATGGCGTCGGGACTGAGTGGCAATCGGACGACATTGAGGCAGTTGCCGGATCGCGAAGCGATTACGCCGTCCTGCCGAGGGCGTCGTCGTTGCAGGACGTTCGGCAGGTTGCCGATGCACTAAACAAGCCGCTCCTGGCGATGATCGAGACGGCGGCCGGGGTGTTGGCCGCTCCCGAAATTGCTCGCGCTGCTCAGGCGCTGATCGCGGGGACCAACGATCTGAGGGCCGACCTTCATCTTCCGCTGGATGCGACCAGGGAGCCAATCTCCACCGCGCTTCAGCTTATCATCCTCGCCGCCCGAGCTGGCGAAGTTCCGGCTTTCGATGGCGTATTCAACCGGCTTAGCGATGCTGAGGGATTCCTCTCCGAATGCATGCACGGGCGCAGTCTCGGCTTCGACGGCAAGTCTCTGATCCATCCCGACCAAATCGCTCCTTGCAATGAAGCGTTCGGTCCGAGCCAGGACGAGGTGCAGACCGCACGCCGGTTGGTTGAGGCGTTCAGTGGTGGGGCCGAGCGCTTCGAGGACCGGATGATCGAGCGAATGCACGTCGAGGCTGCAAGGCGGGCCCTGAAACGCGCGGGCGAAGGCTAGAGTGCTCACTCGCTTGTTGCGTGTTGCTGCGACGACCTTCCACAAGGTTTTGGCGGTCGGATGGTTCTTCCGCCGACCCCGTACGTTCGGGGCACATGCAATTGCGCTGACGCCCGAGAACCGGCTGGTGCTCGTCAAGCTTTGGTATGCACGGGGATGGCGTCTGCCCGGTGGTGGCCGTTCGGAAGATGAGCCGGCCGTCGACGCGGCATTGCGCGAGCTTCGCGAAGAGATCGGGATGACCTCCCACGGGATCACGCAGATAGCCTGCGAGCTTGAGGAATCGATCGATTTCAAGCGCGACCTGGCGTCGGTTGTGGTGGTCCGCGACGTCGGATATCGACCGAAACGCTGGAGCTGGGAGGTCGAAGCCGTCTGCGAGTTTGCTCTCGGCGATCTGCCGGACGACCTGTCGCCGCAGACCCGTCGCTGGCTGAAGGAGGCGAAGCCTGGACTCTAGCCGCCCCTTGGCGAATCGGGCGAAGCTTGGCATGGGCCGATATGGCCCCACACAACGAAGCTCCTGAAATCCAGCTCGGACTGACGTTCGACGACGTCCTGCTCCAGCCACTCGAGTCCTCCGTCCTGCCAAGCCAGGCCGATACGCGGACCTTCCTGACCCGCGAAATCCCGTTGAACATTCCGTTGCTGTCATCCGCAATGGACACGGTCACCGAAGCTGACATGGCAATCGCCTTGGCCCAGCTCGGCGGCATCGGCGTCCTTCATCGCAACCTGTCGGTCGAGGAACAGGCCGCGGCCGTTCGGGCAGTCAAACGGTTCGAAAGCGGGATGGTGGTCAATCCGATTACCATGACCCCGGACCAGACATTGGCTGAGGCGCTGGAATTGATGCAGGCCAATCGCATCAGCGGCATCCCGATTGTCGAGAAGTCGGGCAAGCTCTGCGGGATCCTGACCAACCGCGACGTTCGTTTTGCCGAGCATCCGGGCCAGCAGGTCTCCGAGCTGATGACGAAGGAGAACCTCGCCGTTGTCGGTCTTGGGACCAGCGAGGAAGTTGCTCGACGGATTCTCCATCAGCGGCGCATCGAAAAGCTGCTGGTGGTCGACGAACGCGATCACTTGGTCGGCCTGATCACGGTGAAGGACATCGAGAAAGCTGTCGCAACGCCCAACGCGACCAAGGATCGCGAAGGACGCTTGCGGATCGCAGCGGCCACCACCGTAGGCGACGCGGGTTTTGCCCGCTCGGAAGCACTCATCGAGGCCGGATGCGATTGCATAGTCATCGACACGGCGCACGGGCACAACACTGACGTTGGCCGCGCCGTTGAACGCGTGAAGGCGCTTTCGAACTCGGTCCAGGTTGTAGCCGGCAATGTCGCAACCGCTGATGCCGCCACGGCCCTGGTCGATGCCGGGGCAGACGCGGTCAAAGTGGGGATTGGCCCCGGCTCGATCTGCACGACGCGCGTCATCGCCGGTGTAGGAGTGCCGCAGCTGACGGCGATCATGGAAACCGCGAGGGCTGCGGCCAAGTCCGGCGTGCCGGTGATCGCAGACGGCGGCATTCGGACCAGTGGAGATATCGCGAAGGCTCTCGCGGCTGGCGCCTCGACGGTGATGGTAGGATCGCTCCTCGCGGGTACCGAAGAGGCTCCCGGCGAAACGTTCCTGTACCAGGGTCGAGCCTACAAGAGCTATCGGGGCATGGGCTCGGTCGGAGCCATGGCCCGCGGCTCCGCTGACCGCTACTTCCAGCAGGACATCAAGGATCAGCTCAAGCTGGTCCCCGAGGGATCGAGGGGCAGGTGCCGTTTAAGGGTCCAGTCCGCGAGATCGTCCATCAGCTCGTTGGCGGCGTGAAGGCCGCGATGGGCTACACCGGTTCGGCAACGATCAAGGATCTGCAGACGCGTGCTCGCTTCATCCGCATCACCAACGCCGGACTGTCCGAAAGCCACGTCCACGACGTCTCCATCACGCGTGAGGCGCCGAACTATCCGACACGCTAGGTCATGACACCCGCCGCGCGACTCCAGGCGGCGATCGAGATCCTGGATGAGGTTGTGGCTGCGGCGCGCGACGAGGGCGCCCCGCCGACGTACTCGTGACTCGCTACTTCAAGACCCGGCGCTATGCCGGGTCGAAGGACAGGCGCGCGGTTCGTGAACTGGTGTTCCGGGCGATCCGTGCGGTCGCGGACCGGCCTGAAAGCGGGCGAGCGGCCGTGCTGGCGCTTCGCTCCGACGATCCGGCACTCGACGACCTGTTCGGCCAGCCTCGCGGGCCGGAGCCTTTGGTCGAAGGGGAGCTGGCGGCGGGCAGGGGGATCGTGCCTGGGCCGCTAGTTCAGGAACTCTCGCCATTGGTGAGCGCGGACGAACTGCCATCGTTGCTCGAGCGTGCTCCGCTCGACCTGCGCGTCAACGTGGCCCGTATCGATCGCGACGCCATGCTTGCCGAGTTCGAGGGTGCGGAAGCGACCCGGCTCAGTCCGTGGGGAATAAGACTGCCCGCCGAAATAAGGATCGACGATCACCCCGCATTCGCCAGGGGCCTGGTCGAGGTTCAGGACGAGGGTAGCCAACTCGTCGCCCTTGCCTGCGCCCCGACGTCGTCCGGTCAGATACTCGATCTTTGTGCCGGTGCGGGTGGAAAATCGCTGGCTCTAGCGGCTGCGGACCCCTCGGCGAGCATCCTCGCCACCGACAGCAACCGCGCCCGTCTTTCCAAGCTTGCGCCGCGGGCCGAGAGGGCGGGGACAAGGATTGCGACGCGGCTGCTCAGCCCACCCAATGAGCTTCAGGAGTTGTCGGACTGGCGCGGACATGCGGACCTGGTGCTTGTCGATGCGCCATGCTCCGGGAGCGGCACCTGGCGTCGTAATCCCGAAGGGCGATGGCGGCTGACGCAAGAGCGACTGGATCGCTTGGTAGCCCTTCAGAAACACCTCCTGGAAATGGCTGCGGAACTGGTCAGGCCAGGCGGGAGGCTCGTCTATGCCGTGTGCTCCCTGCTGTCCCGCGAAGGGGCAGGCCAAATTGACCAATTCCTCAGCCAGCGTTCATCATGGAAGGTGGAGGAAACGCCGATCGCCGCCGGGCGTTTGGACGGAGCAGGAAAGCTTCTGACTCCGGGTCACGACCGAACGGACGGCTTTTTCGTCGCGCGGCTGGTTCGCCCATGTTAGAACCGCCGTGCCCGAGGAGATAAGAATGCGCCTTTTGTCCAATGTCATGATTGCTGCGATTGCAACGGCTTGCGTGTCGACATCCGCGATCGGGCAGAGGCCGGACGACCAGATCTCGCCGCGGTCGATGGAACTGCTCGCCAAGGGCAATGCGCATCTCGCCGCCGGGCGTTTCGTGGAGGCGGACGAGGCGCTCGAGACGGCGCTTGCGGTCGATCCACGTAACCGGGCGGCTTACAACTCGCTCGCTCGGGTGGCTCAGCGAGAGCGCCTGTTCGGCCAGTCGATCCGCTACACGCGCAAGGCACTGCTCTTGGAGCCGAATGACCGCGACGCGATTGCGATCCAGGGCGAGGCGATGGTCGAGCTTGGTGCTCTGGCGAAAGCCAAGGAGAACCAGGCGAAGCTGCAAAAGCTTTGCCCGACCGGGTGCGCCCAGCTTGCCGAACTATCCGCGACCATCACGCGCGGGCCGTCGGTCGCCTCTGCAACCGCACCGGAAGTTTCCAAGAAGAACTAGTTCATCCGCCGGCGGAAAGCTGGCGGGCGATTGCGACGAATTCGTCGACGCTCACTGTTTCCGCACGCCGGGCGCTGTCGATCCCGAGGTGTTTCAGAACGTCGAGCGCGCGCGGAAGGTCTTTCAGGCTGGAGCGCAGCATCTTCCGCCTCTGCCCAAATGCGGCCTCCGTCAGCTTCTGAAGGACGGCGGGCTCAACATTTAGCGGCATTGCCTTGGGCGTGATGTGGACGACCGCCGACATGACCTTCGGTGGCGGTACGAAGGCGGATCGATGGACATTGAGCACAATGCGGGCGTCGGAGCGCCATTGCGACAGGACGGACAAGCGGCCGTAATTCTTGCTTCCGGGCGCCGAGACGATCCTTTCGGCGACCTCCTTCTGGAACATCAGGGTCAGCGACCGCCACCAGGGCCGCCAAGAGCCGCTAAGCCATCTGAGCAGAAGCGCCGTCCCGACATTGTAGGGCAGGTTGGAGATCACGTGCGCGCCGACGCCGACTTCAGCAGGCTCGTCAATGGTGAGAGCGTCGGCATCGATCACGCGGAGCTTGCCGGGGTAAAGGCCTTCGAGCTCGGCTAACGCCGGGAGGCAGCGCCGATCGCGCTCGACTGCAACCACCGTTGCTCCAGCCCCGAGTGCAGCATGGGTGAGTCCACCGGGGCCGGGACCGACCTCGTAAACCGTCTGACCCGCGAGGGATCCGGGCACGGCGGCGATCCTCGCGAGTAGCTGGCGGTCGAGGATGAAGTTTTGACCGAGGGACTTGCTTGCCTGGAGCCCGTGCCGCGCGATGACGTCGCGCAAGGGCTCCTGGGGAACGGTCACTCCACGAGTTCCCGATTGGCAGCGCACAAGGCGGCCATCTGGATCGCGGACGCCATCGGCCGAGGGTCCGCAAGGTCCTGCCCGGCAATGTCGAAGGCGGTGCCATGATCCGGGGCCGTGCGGATGATCGGCAGTCCGAGCGTGACGTTCACCCCGTCCTCAAAATGAAGCGCCTTCAGTGGGATGAGCGCCTGGTCATGATACATGCAGAGAGCGGCATCGTATCGGGCTCTAGCGGAGGCATGGAACATCGTGTCCGCCGGATGAGGGCCGGTCACGCGCCAGCCTTCCGCTCGCAAGGCCGCGATCGCCGGTTCGATGATCTCGATCTCTTCCCGTCCGAGAAGGCCGCCTTCGCCCGAGTGGGGATTGATCCCGGAAATGGCGAGTGTCGGCTCGGCAATCCCAAAGTTGCGCTGCAGTCCGCGCAAGGTCGTCCGTCCGCGGGCTTCGATCAGCGCGGGCGAGAGGTGTGCCGGAACCTCGGCGAGCGGAATATGGGTCGTGACCGGGACAGTCCGGAGTGTCGGCCCGGCAAGCATCATGGCGACATTGCCCTGCGACACGCCACAGCGTTCGGCCACGAATTCCGTCTGGCCGGGATGAGCGAACCCGATCGAATAGAGTTGTTCCTTGGAGACCGGACCGGTCACCACTGCCGCTGCAGACCCGGAGCGGGCGAGTCCTACCGCAATCTCCAGCGAATCCAGTGAGCAATGCGCGCCGGCGACGGACGGGTGACCCGGAAGGTCGTCCTCTGCCGCGGTGATCTGAACCAGGGGCAAAGCGTAGTCGAAAACGGCCTCGGCCTCCTGGGGATCGTCGACCAGCTCGATTGGACCATCCCAGACGTGAGCGATGGCGCGCGGATCGCCGATCGCGGCGAACGGCGGGAGGTTGTTGACTGCTCGCCCATCCCAGCACTTGGCCACGACCTCGGGACCGATGCCCGCAGGGTCACCGAGCGAGATGGCTATTGGCCGAGACAGGAAGCGAGCCATCAGCTGCGCCTTCCGAAAAGGAAACCTAGCGGAATTCGATCACCGCATCGCGGCGCAGGTCGCGCAGGTAGCGACGGGCGCGAAGGTTGACGCGCTCCTCGCTCAGCTGGTTGAAGACCTGATCGAAGGTCGGAGCGGTGGGATCGGCTTCGTCGCGGCCGCAGATGACCAGTGTTCGAACGCCTTCTTCGATCGATCCGAACGGGCGCGTCGCCTGACCGACCTGCAGCGGTAACATGATTTCCTGCAGTGCCTGCGGAAGCTCGCGAAGGCGGACGCCTTCGTTGGCTACGACTTCGCCGTTGAACTCGGCGGCAATCCGCTCTGCGCCGCCGCACCCGCCGACGTTGCGGGCAGCCTCGGCGAACTTCGCAACGCGGGCTTCGGCCTGTGGGCGCGAAGTGCCGGGTGGGAACGCGATCGACACCTGCTTCAGGCTCAAGACCGCATTTCGCGGATCGGCCGAAAGGATCTTGCGGGCATCCTGCACCGCGAGAATCGAGACGCCGCCCGGGACGGAGATGGGCGAGCTGATCTGGCCCGGCCCCATGGTTCGCAGAACGCCGCCGAGCTGGTCCGGAAGTTGCTCAGGACGGACCCAGCCGAGGTCGCCGCCGACCGCGGCGGTCGAAGCTTCGGAATATTGCCGCGCATAGCCCGGGAACGACGCGCCCTGCCGAAGCTGGGCGATGATCTGATTGGCGTTGGCGATCGTCTGCTGCATCTTGTCGGGTGTCGAGGACAGGAAGATCTCGCCGACGCGATATTCCTCGGTGCCCTTGGATGCGTTAAGTCGCTCGAGCACCGCCTTCACCTCGTCGTCGCCGACGCTGACGGTATTTTCGATCTTCTGCTGCTGCAGGCGGCGCCAGGCCGTCTCACCCTCGATCTGCCGGCGGAGGGTCCGGATCGAAGACCCGTTCGCCTTGAGGTAGGTGGTTAGCTGATCGGGATTCATCTTCACGCTGGACGCGACGCGCTCAAGTGTGCGGGCGATGTCCTTGTCCGTGACGGTGATCTCCGCCTGCTTGGCGGCCTGGATCTGAAGGCTTTCGTCAATCAGGTTGCGCAGGACCTGCTGGCGAAGCTCCTCGACCTGATCGTTCGGAACTTTGCCGCTATTGGCGATGACGAGCAGCGCCAGACGCTGATCGACGTCTGTCTGGGTGATCACCTCGCCATTGACGATCGCCGTGGCCTTGATGACCGACGGCATGGCCTGGCCGAAGATCTGGGGGTTGTCGGGAGCTTCAGCGCAATTGCGCTGTTTCCGCCTGCGGGCTGCTGGTCTGCCGCATCCTGGGCCGCTGCCGTGGTCGCCACGGCCAGCACAAGGGCCGCCGCTGCAAAACGAGCGCGGACGGGCAAAAAATCGAATGCTGCTGGCAAGTCTGGAAATCCCTTGTTGTTCAATCCATTGGGCGAATGCCGTTTACGCGTGCCCGCTGAACGCAGGCTTAGCGGCCGAGACCTTTGAAGGACACTCGGAATGAGAATGTGCTGCCTTCATTGAACCCGCCCACACGCTCATAGTCCCGGCGCCACGAGACGCCAAGAGCAATGCAGTCGTCTTCGTAGTCGATGCTCAGGCGATGGCGGACTGGCTCGTATCCGTCGGAAACTGACAAGGGGTCTTCGGCCTTGCCCGTGAGATCGAGAACCGTCGCTCCGAAGATCGACCAGTACTTCGCGAACTTGATGCGAGCCGCCGCGCGAAGCTCTTCCTTGTCGCGAAGATCCTCGATCGCTTCGTCGATGTCGCGGTTGAGACGGAGGTAGCCGATCTGCGCATAGGTTTCCTCGCCGCCGACGGTCAGGTCGAGCTCGTTGCGACGAACCGCGAAATTCTCCTTGTCGAGGCGATAACGATGCGTGAGGTCGATGAAGCGGCCGAAGCGGATCCGGGTTCTGCCAACGATGTCGGACACCCGATCGGAAAGCCCGGTCCCGTCCGGGAAGATATTCTCCCGCTTGGATATGCGGTAGCTCTGACCGATCGTCGATACGATCGACAGGTTCGGGCGGTCGTAGGACCAGTCCAGCCCGTAAGTGATGCGCGAACCGTCTTCCCAGCGATCGTATCCGGGGAAGCGATTAAGCGCGAAGAGGTTGCTGTCCTCGAGATCGACTGCGCGGGCGTCCTCATTGGGAATATCGAGGTTCGGCGTGGCGGGGGTGAAGACGAGTTGGACGCGCGGCGTGAGCCGCTGGGAACCGCCGAAGAGCGGACCGACGAACGGCCATTTCACGTCGGTTGCGAGGGCACCGATGCCGCGGGTGTGCCAACCATCGACGCCGCGATAAAGCGGTACGAGAGTGCTTGCAGCATTGCTCGTGTGGTAGACGTCGCCGCGCGCATAGGCCGTAAAGACGACCTCCTGGCCCCAGTTCGTCAGCTTGCGAATGTCCCACCGCGCGCTTGCAAAGGCCCGCTGCGTGTCCTGACCTTCGATGCGGGTGATGGCGAGGCTGTTCGCCTGCAGCTCGATGACACCGCCAAGAGCCGGCGGGTCAATGCGGAAGCGGGCGTCGATCGCCGGAAGGGCAATGGGATGCGCTTCTGCACGTCGTCGACCCGCAGCCCCTGAAAAGCCCAGCCGGCAATCGAGATGTAGCTGTTGGGATCGATCCGTTCGGCGTTGATGAAGCTGCGTAGACGGTCGTCTTGGGTAATGTCGTAGCGCCGCGTCACAGTCTTGTCGGTCGCGATCCGCGTCGAGCCTGTGATGCTCCAGAGTGGATTGAGCTGGAACCTGCCGTTGGCATCGAAATAGCCCCGGATGCCCTTTTCGCCGGTCTCCTGCGGTTCGCCGAGAGCCGTCAGCTCCTCGATGCGGCCATAGGTGAGGAACCCGCCGATCTGGAACGCGCCAAGGCTGTTCAGCTCGCGGTAGCGCGCTTCGATGGCGGGTAGCTTCTTCGTGTAGACATGCGGCGTCAGCGTCAGGTCGCGGTTCGGACCAAGCCTTTTGTAATAAGGCAGGGCAACTTCGAAGCCGCGGCCGTGCGAGATGCTGATATCCGGCACCAGGAACCCGCTTACGCCCCGCCCGCACCGCCCGTTGCCAGACTGAAGATCGGCAGAAGTGGCAGCTGCATGCCGAAGATCTGCATGCGCCCGCCCTTGAAGTGCACACGCTGCGAAGTTGGATCGTAGGTGACGCGGGTCGCGGTGATGGCCCAGCTCGGATTGCGCGGGCATCCGCTTTCGGTGGTGACCGGGCAGGGGGAATAGATCGCGTTGTCGAGGATGGTCAGGTCACCGGAACGGCGGCCCTTGGTCGCAGCGAGACGCCCGCCGCTCTCCAGGACGATCAGCAGGTTGTCGATCGTGCCATCCTTCAGCGTATCGGTGAGGACGACGTTCTCGCCGATAAACTTGTCGCCCTGCGGGTTCATGGCGACGACATTCCCGATTGCCCGAACCTCGCCAGACTTGCGGTTCCAGACGATCTGGTCGGCCGCGACATAATTGCCGTCCCGCTGCATACGGACGGAGCCGGTCGCGGTGACGATGTCCTGACTGTTGTCGTAGGTGACCTGGTCGGAGCTGAATTCGATGATGTCTTCAGCGTCTGCCGCAGGCGTGGCGGGCGTCTGTAATGCCGACGCCGCAGGCTCGGACGCGGTGTCAGGCGCCTGGGCGAAGGCGGCCGTCGAGGCGAATGTCAGAGGGAGCGCGGTCCACCAGGCAAATCGACTACGCAAAATTGATCCCGCCCATTCACCCTGGCTGCAAGCTGGCCCAGCCTATTGCACCTTGGCTGGCACTCCACAATCCGCCTTGCATGAGGGCCCTTTGCTATTGCGGCAGGCGGGTCTTAAGAGACGCCGCACATATTCAAGACCCTTTGCCTTCAGGATTTCTCCTTGATGAAGATACGTTTCGCCGACAGCCGCCCGACGGGTGATTTCGCGTTGGTTCTGCCCGCCGGCGGAAAGAACAGGATTGCGCTGGACAGTCTGGGGAAGGCTCGTGCCGAGGTCGACGCTGCCCTGAAACGACAGCGGTTCGAGGGCGACTCCGGGAGCGCGGCGGAGCTGTTCGTGCCTGCCGACGGCGGAGTTCGACGTTTGGTCGTGGTCGGAACGGGTGACGGGACCAGCCCGCAAGACGCCGCGGAGAAGCTGGGTGGGGCTCTTGTCGCCAGGCTGCTGACCTCAGGCGAGACCCATGCCGTGCTCGACGTGACCGGCCTGAAGTACGACGCGGACGCTGCCGCGAAGGTTGCTTTTGCCGCAACCCTCCGAGGTTGGCGCTACGATCGGTATCGCACGAAGCTGAAGGACAAGCAGAAGCCGACCCTCAAGGAGCTGACGATCGTTGGGGCGCCGGCTGAAGCCGAAGGTGTCTGGAAGAAACGCTGGCAGCCGGTTGCCGAGGGTGTCTCGCTTACGCGTGAGCTGGTGACCGAGCCGGCCAACATCATCTATCCGGAGACCTTTGTGGACCGGGCGCAGGCCGCGCTGTCCGGGACGGGAGTCGAAGTCGAAGTCCTCGACGGCAAGGCGATGAAGAAGCTCGGAATGGGCGCGCTGCTTGGCGTCGCCCAGGGCTCGGTCCGCGAACCCCGCATGCTCGTCATGCGCTGGAACGGCGGCAAGGCAGGAGAAGCGCCGGTCGCCTTCGTCGGCAAGGGCGTGACGTTCGATACCGGCGGCATATCGATCAAGCCGGCTGCCGGCATGGAAGCCATGAAGTGGGACATGGGCGGCGCCGGCGCGGTCACTGGCGCGATGGTCGCGCTCGCCAAGCGGAAGGCGAAGGCAAACGTCGTTGGGATCTGCGGGCTCGTCGAAAACATGCCCGATGGGAATGCCCAGCGTCCTGGTGACGTGGTAACCAGCATGTCGGGCCAGACGATCGAGGTGATCAACACCGACGCCGAAGGCCGCCTCGTGCTCGCGGACGCGATCACCTACGTGCAGCGCAACTACAAGCCGAAGCTGATCGTCGACCTCGCGACGCTGACCGGAGCCATCCTCATTAGCCTCGGCCACGAGTACGGTGGCCTGTTCACCACGGACGACGACCTCGCGGCGAAGTTACTCGATGCAGGGCAGTCTTCCGGGACAAATTGTGGCGCCAGCCCATGGGGGACTCGTTCGACAAGCTGATCGATTCTCCCATAGCCGACATGAAGAATGTCGGGCCGCGCGAGGGTGGATCAATCACCGCGGCACAGTTCATTCTCCGCTTCGTCGAGAGTGGAACGCCCTGGGCGCATCTCGACATCGCCGGCATGGCCTGGTCCGACAAGCCGACCAGCACCTACGAAAAGGGTGCGACCGGCTATGGGGTCCGCCTGCTCGACCGCTTCATCGAAGCGTCGGTGGAGGGGCGCTGAAGCGCTGAATGCAGATCGATTTCTACCAGCTCGGACGAACGCCGCTCGAGCAGGTGATTGCAAGCATCTCGCAGCGCCTGCTCGCCGACGGAAAACGGCTGCTGATCGTCGCTGACGATGAGGGTCTTCTCGGAAAGCTTGACCGCATGCTGTGGGACCAGGGGCCTGCAAGCTTTATTCCGCATGCGCCCTCGGGAGGAAGCGACGATGCACGCCAGCCGATTTTGCTCTCCGCGAGCACCGATGCGCCGAACATCGCCCGCAATCTGCTGATCGCAGACGGGCAATGGCGCGAAGCTGCGCTGACGTTCGATCGCGCGTTCTACCTGTTCGATGCAGCGACGCTCGAGGGCGCGCGGCTGGCGTGGAAGCTCTTAGCCGGGCGGGACGGGGTGGATCGCCGCTACTGGGCACAGGACGAAGGCGGTAAATGGGTGGAGAAGGGCTGAGTCTTGCCGTTCGGTCCGCGCCCCGCTAGGCGCTGCGACCAATCCCAACCCATTGTTTCAGGAGACCGCACGGCCATGGCCGCCACGCGCACCTTTTCGATCATCAAGCCCGACGCCACCCGCCGCAACCTGACGGGCGCAGTCACCAAGAAGCTTGAAGATGCCGGCCTTCGCGTCGTCGCTTCCAAGCGGATCCATATGACTCGCGACCAGGCCGAAGGCTTCTACGCGGTCCACCGCGAGCGTCCGTTCTTCAATGACCTCTGCACCTTCATGACGTCGGGTCCGGTCGTCGTTCAGGTCCTCGAGGGTGAGAACGCCGTCCTCCGCAACCGTGAAGTGATGGGCGCCACGAACCCAACTGACGCTGCCGAAGGCACGATCCGCAAGGAGTTCGCCGAATCGATCGAGGCGAACTCGGTCCACGGTTCGGATAGCGATGAGAACGCCAAGATCGAGATCGATTACTTCTTCACGCCGGAAGAAATCGTCGGCTGATCAAAAGATCGGGCTCAGCATCGCCACGCTGTTCTGCCAGAACCGGGCCGGTAGGCTGAAGCTTTCTACGTCTGCCATCGTCACCGGGTCCGATTGGGCGAGGAATTCGTCCTGTCGGGCCCGGATGACGCCGGCAAATTTCTTGTCCGAAAACAGGATGTTGTTCTCGAAATTGAGCTCGAAGCTGCGGCGGTCGAGATTGGCCGAGCCGATCAAGCCAATTTTCCTGTCCGCCACCATCGTCTTGGCGTGAAGCAGGCCACATCGATATTCGTACAGCTTCACGCCGGCCTTGATCAGGTCTGCGTAATAACTTCGGCTTGTCGCCTGGACCACGCGGCTGTCGTTGCGCTTCGGCAAGATGAAGATCACCTTTACGCCCCGCCTGGCCGCTGACAACAAGGAGGACAGCACCTGATCATCGGGCACGAAATAGGGTGTCGTGACGACCAACTCTTGGCGCGCTGAGTGAATTAGCTCGGCAAAGCAGGACGGCATTGCGTCATATCGCACCGTCGGTCCCGTGCCGACGACCTGGGCTATGATTGTGCCTGTCGGGTGCTCGACGGGCGCGGACAGGAGGGCGCTGATGTCATCGCCGCCATCGCCCATCCAGTCGGAGACGAAGAGATATTGGCAGTGATGGACGACCTGCCCCTGCCACCGGGTCATGATGTCCACCCAGGGCGCGTAGTGCGGCTTCACGCGAAACTCCGGATCGGCAACATTCTGGCTTCCGCACCAGGCGATCCGGTTGTCGATGATGAGCATCTTGCGGTGGTTGCGCAGGTCGACCCGGCCGCGAAGAATGGTCCACAGTGGGTTTCCGACAGGGAGCGCTACTCGTGCTTCGACGCCGCCGTCGGCGAGATCCGACCAGTTGCTGGACCGGATAAAATGCCTTGAACCGAGCGCATCGGCGAGCGCGCGGACCTTAACTCCGCGCCTAGCCGCACGGATCAACGCGTCCTTGACCTTCGTACCGTTGTGATCGGCGAGCCAGATGTATGCCAGCAGGTGCACCGTCTGTACGGCGGCGTCGATGTCGCGGACCATTTCTTCGATCGCCACGTTGCTGTCTGCCGCGAGTGTGGCGCTGTTGCCGCTCGTCGTTTCCAGGCCGTTGACGCTTTCGCCAAGATCGAATGGCGCTCGGTAGAAGCCCTTGGCGACTTCGCGGACAGCGTCATCCTCGCCTGCAGGCCTGGGGAGTGCTGCCTCGATTGCCCGCCCTTGTCTCGTCGGCCGAGGCTGATCCGGACTTCGCCCAGCAGAAGGTAAGCAACCATGCCGATAATCGGCGCGACCACGATGACCACGGCCCAAGCCAGTCTCGACGACGGGTCGCGATGGGGCGAAGAATCGCCCGGATGAGCACAGCGATCTGTGCCACCGAAACCAGCAGCCCGGCGGCAATGATATAGAATGGCTGCATGGCTGCTAATGCCGCACATGCGTGGGCGTCTGTCCAGTCTTTCTAGGCGCGGGCGATCCCGGTTAACCGAAGCGAGCGGCCGCCGAACAGTCCGCCGCCTTCCCAGCGATAAGTGATGACGTAGCTGCTCTTGGCCGACTTGTCGGCTCCCGCCTCTATGTATCGTGCGGCGATCTGGGCGCGCACGCGCTGGGTCCCTTTTTCATCGCTGTCCGTTTTGGCTAATGCGGCCATGAGGGCGCTTGCCTCAAGCTCGCCATCGCTGCCGACTTCGATGGCGGTACCTCCCGAGGGAGTGATCGTGAGCGATTGCAGGGCATGGCCGGCCTCAACCGGCGTGATTGTCAGCGACCGACCGTCATCCTCAGCCTTTCCTCGCAAGGCGAGCGGTATGGACTGCTGCTTTTCGATGATCGTCGTGGTCGGCGGCATTTCGTCCGCCCCTTGCCAGCTAAGCCAGACACCCGCGGCGGAGACGATCAGGGCGGCAATGGCGATGGCTTCGCCAAGGGTGATCCAGCGAAGGCGCGACTTGCGCCTGGCGTCTTCGGATTGTGATTCGCTCATCGACCGCCTGCTTCCAGTAACCTCCTCGGCGCTGCAAGCTCCCAACTGCTCGCGATGCGGTCGGCAACGTGATCCCAATCGACCTCGCCGGCGACGTTGACCGAAACCCAGCCTGACGGATGGAGATAGGCCGGCTTCGAATAGGTTTTGGGGTCGGCTTCAAGAAGAGTTGCTTGCTCATCGAGCCCACTGGTCCGGACACAGACGACCGTCTTGCCGTCACCATGATGGTTGTCGCGAAATTGAGCGAACTGCTTTCCGGCCACGAAGAACGTCGCTTGTCCGTGAGATTTACGTTCCTCAGTCTCCGGCAGCTCCAGGGCCGTCCTTCGAACGAAATTGAGGGCGTCAGTCATCGCCTCACGAACTCCCGCAGAATCCGAGGGTAAAGTTCATGCTCCGCCGCGAGCACTCGATTTTCAAGGGTCGCAGGTGTGTCGCCGCTCTCGATCGCAACCTCCGCCTGCCCCAGCACTTCGCCTGCATCGAGAACTTCGGTTACTACGTGCACTGAACAGCCGCTCACTCGATCGCCCGCTTCGATGGCACGCGCATGGGTGTCCAATCCTCGATATTTCGGCAGCAGCGACGGGTGAATGTTGAGGATGCGTCCCGCCACTGGTCGATGAACCACGGCGAAAGGATACGCATGAAGCCTGCGAGAGCCACCGTTCCAATGCGATGATCGTCGAGCGCGGCGCTCAAGGTCCGGTCGAACTCTTCCTTCTCGACTCCCTTGCTGTCCCAGGTCCAAGTGGAGAGCCCTTGTTCTCGCGCCCAATCGAGGCCGGGCGCCTGCGGCTTGTTCGATGCGACCAGTGCGATCTCGTAGCCCTTCGCCTGTTCGACCAGAGCCCGCAAATTGCTTCCGCGTCCGGAGATGAGAACGCCGACGCGGCGCGGGTCACGCATTATGGGCTGCGGTCCAGGCACGATTCGGGCCGTGGACCGTGCATCCCGCGGACCGTTTTCGATGCGACCGATGCGGAAGACCGCTTCGCCCGCTGCCTCGAGCCGCGATGCAACGGCGTCTGCCTGACCGGCGCTCACAACGGCAATCATGCCAATGCCGCAGTTGAACGTCCGCACCATCTCCTGGGGTTCGATGCTTCCCCATCCTGAAGCAGCCGGAATAGCGACGGCAGCTCCCAAGAGCCGGCATCGACGTAAGCGTGGGCATTTGACGGAAGGACTCTCGGGGTGTTCTCAAGCAGTCCGCCACCGGTGATGTGAGCTAACCCGTTGACCAGCCCTTCCTGCACCAGGGGCAGCAGCGACCTCACGTAGATGCGGGTTGGCTCGAGCAGCTGGTCTGCCAGCGTGCTGCCACCGGCAGATGGGTACGTCTCGGCGATGTTCCATCCGCGATCGGAAATGATCCGCCGAACCAGCGAGAAGCCGTTGCTGTGGACGCCGGAGCTGGCGAGGCCGAGAATGACGTCACCCGGACCGATGTTGGCTCCCGTCAGCACCTTGTCGCGGTTCACCGCGCCAACGCAGAAACCTGCGAGGTCGTAGTCTCCCTCGGAGTACATGCCCGGCATTTCGGCGGTCTCGCCGCCAATCAGCGCGCAGCCGGCCTGCCTGCAGCCTTCTGCGATCGAGGCTACAACCTCGGCGGCGACGGCCGGGTCGAGCTTTCCGGTCGCGTAATAGTCGAGGAAGAAGAGCGGCTCTGCGCCCTGCACGATCAGGTCGTTGGCGCACATTGCGACGAGGTCGATGCCCACACCGTCATGCTTGCCCGCCTCGATCGCCAGCTTGAGCTTTGTCCCGACGCCGTCGTTGGCGGCGACTAGCAGAGGATCGCTGTAGCCCGCAGCCTTGAGGTCGAAGAACCCACCGAATCCGCCAGCTCCGCGTCGGCTCCTGGACGAGCCGTCGAACGGGCCAGCGGCCGATCGTTTTGACGAGCGCATTTCCGGCGTCGATGGACACTCCGGCGTCGGCATAGGTGAGCGGCTTTTGAGACATCAGCCGCCGCCTAGCCACAAGCCGCTTGGATTTCCACGCCGTTATCGTCAAAAGGCACCGCGAATGTTCCGCCGCCGCTTCGTTGCCCTCCTGATCTCGCTGTGCGCTCTCGTCGGGATTTCCGGCGTGCTCTACGCGCAGATGGAAAGTGGCGACCGCGGAATCCCTCCAGTCGACAGTTCGGGAACGCTCGAAATCACCGGAGTTCACGTCGACGTTTCGGGCAAGGACGGCCAGTCCGCGCGGTACGAGGGTTGGCGGGTCGCCCAGCGGCAGGGCTTCAAGGCGTTTTGGGCTAAAACTCACAACCGCCCGATTTCCGAGGCTCCAACGGTACCCGACTCGACGCTGGACGACCTTGTCAGCTCGATCGTTGTGGAGCGAGAGCAGATCGGGCCCAATCGCTACATCGCCGATTTAGGCATTCAGTTCGACCGGGCGCGATCCGCGGAATTGTTGGGCGTAGGTGGGGACGTTCGCCGATCCGTGCCGATGCTGCTGATCCCGGTGCTCGTGACCGGGGCACCGCGACGACGGTCGAGCTTCGCAATCCGTGGCAGCGCGCCTGGGCCGAGTTCAGAACGGCTCAGAGCCCGATCGACTATGTCCGCGTGAGCGGGCAGGGCATCGACCCGCTGCTGGTCAATGCCGCCCAAGTCGATCGTCCCGGCCGGGCTGGTGGCGCAACTTGATCGATCTCTATGGGCGGCCGACATTCTCGTTGCCCAAGTTCAGATTCAGCGCGCCTACCCGGTGGTCCGGCCTTCGCTCGTTTCACGGGCTATCACGGCCCCGACAAGCAGCCGGTGGTGACTTTCACGATTACTGCACCGGCTGGCGCAGGCACGCTGCAGATCATGCGGGCAGGCGTTCAGCGAATGGACGGTTTGTTCGCCGATGCGCTGGCCAGCGGCAGGCTGGTCCGCGACCGCACCCTCGACATTCCCGAGCCCCCGCCGCCGCCGGTCGTGGAGGAAGCGCCGGTTCAGCAGGCACAGCCGTGGGCGTATCAGATCCAGATCGTTTCGCCTGATGTGAACATCTACAATTTCGCGATGGCCCACCTGCGCACGTCGCCGGGCGTCGACCAGGTCGTGCCGGTCAGCATCAACCCCGGCGGTGTCAGCTACGTGAACGTAACCTACCGTGGCGGAAACATTGCAAACTTGCGGACCTCGCTCGGATCGCGCGGTTGGAACGTCGAGCAGAACGGTTTCGTGTTGAGGATGTCGACGGGGTCTGCCGGGCCTCCGCCGCTCCCCCACCGGTGCCGCCCAAGCCGCAGCCGGCCCGCCGCAGCCGCAGCCCGCCACTCCACCCGCTCCCCAGGGTCAGGCGCCGAGAGGCAACGAATGAAAAGGGGGCGGACCAGATCGCGCTTCCGCTCGACTGGCCGCAGACGGAAGGTGAAACCCGGTTCATCGTCTCTGACGCCAACCGCGAGGCGTTCGAACATTTCCGCAAATGGAGCATGTGGCCGGTGAAGGCGACCGTCCTGACCGGGCCGCGCCGTTCGGGTCGCACCCTGCTGGCGAGAACCTTCGCCGAACGGGTTCACGGCCGCGTGATCGACCAGGCCGACAGCCACGATGAGGAAGAGGTCTTTCACGCCTGGAACGATGCGCAGGACACAGGCCATCCGGTGATCCTGGTCGCGAATTCGGCGCCGCCCGCATGGTCGCCGGCGCTGCCGGACTTGCGGACTCGACTTGCGATCACGCCTGTGGCGACGATCAACCAGCCGGACGACAAGCTGTTCGAAGCGCTGATCCAGCTTTTGTTCGCCGACCGGGGCTTCACGTGCCGCTGGAGGCACTTCGTTTCATGACCGAGCGGTTGAATCGCGAATATTGGACGGCGGAGAGGGCTGTCGAGGAAGTCGATCGCTACGCGATTGCGGAGCGGGCGCGAGTCACCATGCCAACCATCCGCCGGGCGTTGTCACAGGCGAGGATGATCGGCGACGCCGCCTAGACGCAGTCGAGCCGCTCGATCTTGTTGTTGGCGTCGAGATGGACCGTCAGCCGGTCTTCCCGGAAGTCCATTGTCAGCATCGACCCCTTTGGTGCCCAGCGAAGCACCTTCGCTCCCGACTCGCGGACAAGCTCTGCCGCGGTGTCCGATGTCGCGTCGCGGCCGACGAACGCGCCCAACTTGTCAGTACTGCACTTTCCCGAACTCGGCGCGGCATCATTGGCGTTCGCGGTGGCACAGGCGCCGAGCGCCAAAGCGACCAGGACGATTGCGCTACGCATCAACGGACTCCTTCTCCAGCCTGCTCATCTTTAGCTTGCCGTGCTCGATGGCGAAAGCGAGCCGGCCCTCGACAAGGTCAAGCGCATCCCTGCCGAATTCTTCGAAACGCCAACCATCGAGGATGTTCAGGCCAGACCGCACGCCCGCGGCCAAAGCTTCGAGATCGTCCGACCGCGCAATCAGCCGAGGGGCGACACCGGCTTCCTTGGAACGGATCTTGAGAAGGAGCTTGAGAAGATCGCTGACGAGCGCGGCGTCCTTGGTCAGACCCGGGCGGCGGGGTTCGCGATCCGGCAATTCGTCCTGCTCCAGCGGCCTGGAAGTTTCCAGCGCCCCATCAGGCGGGCACCGATGTCGTTTGTTCTCCACCCGGCGGAGAGGCCACGAACCCTGCCAAGATCGTCCTGTGTCTTGGGGGGGTGAGCGGCAAGCTCGCCCAGGGTGTCATCCTTGACGATCCGTCCGCGCGGGATGTTCTTGGTCCGCGCTTCGACCTCTCGCCATCCGGCAAGGGCCTTGAGGCGGCCGAGAACCGCGGGATTGCGGCTGGGCAGCTTCAGCCGCTTCCAGGCATCCTCGGGCTCGAAGGCGAAGCTGGAAGGGTTCGCGAGCCGCTCCATTTCCTCGTCGAGCCACCCACCGCGCCCGGTTTTCTTCAAACGGTTGAGGAGTTTGGGGAAAACGGTCGCGAGATGCGTGACGTCGGCGATGGCGTAATCGATCTGCCTCTTGTCGAGCGGCCGCCGACTCCAGTCCGTGAATCGGGCGCCCTTGTCGATGCTGTGGCCAAGCATCGATTCAATCAGGTTCGAATAGCCGACCTGCTCTCCATGCCCGAGCGCCATCGCCGCGATCTGCGTGTCAAACAGCGGCACGGGCGTCTTGTCGGTCAGATTGTAGATGATTTCCAGGTCTTGGCCGCCGGCGTGAAAGACCTTCAAGACGTCGTGATTGTCGACCAGCAGCGACAGCAGTGGGCCCAAGTCGATATCGGCCTTCGGATCGATCGCCGCCGCTTCCTCAGGGCTTGCGATCTGGATCAGGCAAAGATCCGGCCAATAGGTATTCTCGCGCATGAACTCGGTGTCCACGGCGACGAAAGGATGCTTGGCGAGGCGGTCTACAAGGGTAGCCAAGTCCTCGGACTTGGTAATCAGTGGGTGTATGTGCATGAGTCTCAGGCGGCCTTAGCGACCTGCCGTCGGGTTGACAAAAGGCTTTGCGCCAGTGAGTGCCGCCCCGAATTTCCGAACATCGCTATCGACAGGCAAATGCACCCTTATCGCACTCATAATTGCGGCCAGCTCCGCGCTTCCGACGTAGGCTCGTCCGTCCGCATCTCCGGCTGGATTCATCGCAAGCGGGATCACGGGGCGTCCTGTTCATCGATCTCCGCGATCATTTCGGTATCACGCAGGTCGTTGCTGCCGCGGGAAGCCCGATGCTGGAGCAGCTCGATGCACTGCGGGCCGAATCGGTCGTGTCGATCACCGGCGACGTCGTCGCTCGCGGCGCCGAGGTCGTGAACAAGAAGCTGCCGACCGGCGAAATCGAGGTCGTCGCTCGGGAAGTCGTGGTTCAGTCTGCCGCGGCCGAGTTGCCGATGCCGGTTGCCGGAGAGCAGGACTATCCTGAGGATATCCGCCTCAAGTACCGCTATCTCGACCTTCGCCGTGAGCAGGTTCACGCGAACATCATGCTCCGCTCGGCAGTGATCAGCTCGATCCGCCGTCGCATGATCGACCAGGGCTTCACCGAGTTCCAGACGCCGATCCTGACCGCCAGCTCGCCGGAAGGTGCTCGCGACTATCTCGTCCCGAGCCGCGTCCATCCGGGCAAGTTCTACGCGCTCCCGCAAGCGCCGCAGATGTTCAAACAGCTGATCATGGTCGCGGGCTTCGACCGCTATTTCCAGATCGCGCCCTGCTTCCGCGACGAGGACGCCCGCGCTGACCGTTCCCCGGGCGAGTTCTATCAGCTCGATTTCGAGATGAGCTTCGTCACTCAGGACGACGTGTTCAATGCGATCGAGCCGGTGCTGTCGGGCGTATTCGAGGAATTCGCCGACGGTCGCTCGGTCACTCCGGCGGGCGAATATGTTCGCATCCCGTATAAGGAAGCGCTGCTAAAGTACGGAAGCGACAAGCCGGACCTTCGTAATCCGCTGCTGATCACTGACGTTTCGGATCACTTCAAGGGCTCCGGCTTCGGCCTGTTCGCTGGCCTCGTCGAAAAGGGTGCCGTCGTGCGTGCAGTTGCCGCGCCGGGCACCGCAGAAAAGAGCCGCAAGTTCTTCGACGACATGAACGAATGGGCTCGCAGCGAAGGCTACGCCGGTCTCGGCTACGCAACCCGCAAGGGCGGTGAGTGGGGTGGCCCGATCGCCAAGAACCACGGCGAAGAGGGCATGAACCGCATCGCCGAAGCCATGGCTCTTGGCCCGGACGACGGCATCTTCTTTGCCGCCGGCAAGGAAGCGGAAGCGGCCAAGCTTGCGGGTGCAGCTCGTACGCGCGTCGGCGAGCAGCTCGACCTGATCGAGAAGGATTCGTTCCGCTTCTGCTGGATCGTCGACTTTCCGATGTTCGAGTACAATGACGAGCAGAAGAAAATCGACTTCTCGCATAACCCATTCTCGATGCCGCAGGGCGAGATGGAGGCGCTGGAGACCAAGGATCCGCTCGATATTCTCGCCTGGCAGTACGACATCGTCTGCAATGGGGTGGAGCTGAGCTCAGGCGCGATCCGGAACCACCGTCCGGACATCATGTACAAGGCGTTCGAAATCGCCGGCTATTCCAAGGACGAGGTCGACACGAACTTTGCGGGCATGATCAACGCCTTCAAGTTCGGCGCACCGCCGCACGGCGGTTCGGCCCCGGGCATTGACCGCATTGTCATGCTGCTGGCCGACGAGCCGAACATTCGCGAGGTCATCCTCTTCCCGATGAATCAGAAAGCGGAAGATCTGATGATGAACGCTCCTGCGACAGTCATGCCGAAGCAGCTCAAGGAACTTCACATCAGGGTCGTCGAGCACAATTGACGGGCCTTTCTCGATGCTTCGTGATTGTCACGAGGCTTCCACAAAAGCACGGTACGCGTCGACGAAATGCAATTGAGGGCAACAACCTAGCTGCCTAGACCGCAACCCGTGCACGCGATTCGTAAGCGTATCCTGCTGGCTGTGCCGGTTGCCTTCGCCCTTCTGGCCGGCTGTTCGCAATCCGATGCCCAGAACCAGCAAAAGGGCCGACGCAAGTCGGCTTCGTGGTAGTGCAGCGGACGGCGGTGCCGCTGCAGAGCCAGCTTGGTGGACGCACCGTGGCCTTTGAGAGCTCCGAAGTTCGTCCCCAGGTCAACGGCGTCATCCGTCGCCGCTACTTCACCGAGGGCTCTTACGTTCGTCAGGGCCAGCCGCTCTACCAAATCGATCCGAGCCTCTATCGCGCGGCCGTCAACCAGGCGCAGGCGAATGTTGCAGCCGCCCGCGCTACTCTCGACGCCGCCCAGGTGCGAGCGAACCGGTACAAGCCTCTTGCCGAGATGGAGGCCATCTCGAAGCAGGACTATACCGATGCAGCGGCTCAGGCTCGCCAGGCGCGAGCTTCGGTCGCACAGAACAGCGCCGCGCTGGACACCGCCCGCATCAACTTGCGCTACACCAGCATCCCGGCGCCGATCAGCGGTCGCATCGGACGCTCCCTTTCAACTGTCGGCGCGTTGGTGACGGCCAACCAGGCCGACCCATTAGCGGTCATCCAGCGCCTCGACCCGATGTACGTCGATATCCAGCAGTCGAGCGCCGATCTGACCAAGCTCAAGCGGGCGCTGTCCTCCGGCGGAGTTGCTCCGGGTAGCACACAGGTCCGCCTGAAACTCGAGGACGGTACCGACTACGGCTACACCGGCACCGTTGAATTCTCCGAAGTCATGGTGAACGAAAGCACGGGCACCGTGACCCTTCGGGCGCGTTTTCCCAATCCGCAGGGTGTCCTGCTACCGGGATGTTCGTCCAGGCGCTCTTCACACAAGCGGTGGATCCCAGCGTCTTCCTCGTGCCGCAGGCAGCGCTTCAGCGGGACATCGGTGGCGACGCCTTCGTCTTCATCGTCGGCGCCGGCAACAAGGCGGAACGCCGCAAGGTCACGGCCGAGAGAACCTTCGGCGAGAACTGGGTCGTGTCGTCGGGTCTCAATCCGGGCGACAAGATCATCACCCAGGGCACGGCAAATCTGCGGTCTGGCGCTGCGCTGAAGCCGGTCCCGGCCGATACGAAGCAAAAGATCGATCCCGGGAAGCCGGGCGCAGGGGCGAACGGTCAAGGCCGGCGAGGCGGATAGCCTTTGTCGCGCATCTTCATCGATCGTCCGATCTTCGCGTGGGTCCTCGCGATCGTGGTCACGCTTGCGGGGGTCGCGTCGATTTTCGGCCTGCCGATCCAGCAGTACCCGGACATCGCTCCGCCGCAGGTCAACATCCGTGCGAGCTATCCTGGTGCGTCGGCGGAGACGATCGAGAACAGCGTCACCCAGATCATCGAGCAACAGCTAACCGGCATTGACGGGCTACTTTATTTCACGTCGACATCCAGCTCGCGCGGGCAGGTCAACATCTCGGTGGTCTTCGAGAAGGGCACCAATCCCGACACAGCGCAGGTCCAGGTTCAGAACCAGGTCCAGCAAGCTATCTCGCGGCTTTCGGCACAGGTTCAGCAGCAGGGTGTCAGGGTCACCAAGTCGAACCCCGACTTCCTGCTGATCGTCGCGCTATATGACGAGACCGACCAGCGCACGAACATGGACGTGTCGGACTATCTCTCGTCCTATTTGCAGGATCCGCTCTCGCGTATTCCAGGCGTCGGCGACGTGAACGTGTTTGGCGCGCCTCACGCGATGCGCATCTGGCTCAATCCCCAGCGCCTGGCGGCGTTCTCGCTCATGCCGGGTGACGTGGTCTCGGCGATCCAGGCGCAGAACACCGAAGTGGCCGCCGGCGAGGTTGGCGGGCTGCCATCTCCTCAAGAACAGATGCTCAACGCCACAGTGACGGCGCAGTCGAAGTTACAGACCGTCGAGCAGTTCCAGGACATCATCCTCAAGACCGACCCGAGCGGGGCGACCGTTCGCCTCGGCGACGTGGCGCGGATCGAACTTGGCGCTGAGAATTACGCGGCAGTAGTCCGCGTGAATCGCCATCCGGGTGCGGGCATCGCAATCTCCCTGGCTCCCGGCGCCGACGCGCTCGAAACGGCCGACCTCGTCAAGGCACGCGTCGAACAGCTTTCCGAGAATTTCCCTGAGGGCCTCAAGCTCGCCTACGCCAACGACACGACCAACTTCATCAAGCTGTCGGTCGACGAAGTCGTGAAGACGCTGATTGAGGCGATCATCCTCGTCATCCTCGTCATCTTCATCTTCCTGCAGAACTGGCGCGCTCTCCTGGTGCCCGCGATCGCCATTCCGGTGGTGCTCATGGGTACGTTCGCCGTCTTTTACATGACAGGCTTCACGATCAACACGATGACGTTGTTCGGGCTGACGTTGGCGGTCGGCCTGCTCGTCGACGACGCTATCGTGGTGGTCGAGAACGTCGAGAGACTTCTGGACGAAAATCCGGGTATGACGCCGCGCGAAGCGACCATCGAGTCCATGAAGGAAATCCAGGTTGCACTGATTGCGATCGCGATGGTCCTGTCCGCCGTGTTCCTCCCTATGGCGTTCTTCGGCGGGTCGACCGGCGTTATCTACCAGCAATTCTCGCTGACCATCATCTCCGCAATGGTCCTGTCAGTGCTGGTGGCTTTGATCTTCAGTCCGGCGCTGACGTCAACGTTGCTCCGACAACGTTCCGAGGAGGAGGGCGAAGGACCGAGCTGGCTCGACCGCGCATTCCCGCAAGTCGGTTCGTTTCTAACCTCCGCGCGGAACGGCTTCAACACCCGCTTCGATCGGATGGTCGTCAGCTATCGCGGCGCAATTGTGCGGGTGATCGATCGCAAGTGGCTGTTCCTCGCGATCTACGGCGTGATCGTGGCTCTCCTGATCGTCATGTTTTACCGCTTGCCGACAGGTTTCCTCCCCAATGAGGACCAGGGCGCCGCCAGTCTTCAGGTTCGCCTGCCACCAGGCGCAACCCAAAACCGGACGCTAGAGGTTCTCCGTGGCGTGGAGGACTATCTGTACGGCCATGAGGCCAAGAACATGCAGACCCTGTTCACCGTGGCCGGAGGCGGCGGCGGTGGTGGTGCGGTCGGACAGAATACGGGCCAGGGCTTCCTCAACCTCGCACCCTGGGACGAGCGCCACGGCAAGGAAAATACCGCCGATGCGGTCGTCGAGCGCGCGCAAGGTGCATTTCGCGGATTCCGCGATGCTCAGGTTTTCGCTTTGGTTCCCGGCGCGATCCGTGGCCTCGGACAGTCCAGCGGCTTCACGATGGAGCTCCAGAACCGGAGCGGCATGAGCCGCGAGCAGTTCCTTGCCGCTCGCGACCGGCTCCTTCAGGAAGCCAATTCCAATCCCAAGCTGGCGTCGGTCAGGCTCAGCGACCTTCCTGACGTCGCGACCTACAAGATCGACGTCGATCAGCAGAAGCTGACGGCCCTCGGGCTCAATCAGACGGACATCAACAATACGTTGTCGACGGCCTGGGGTGGTCGGTACGTCAACGACTTCATCGACAAGGGCCGCGTGAAGCGCGTCTACGTTCAGGGCGACGCTTCATACCGGTCGGACCCGTCGAGCCTTGGGCAGTGGTACATTCGCTCGAATAGCGGCGAGATGGCGCCATTCTCATCGTTCGCCGCCGCGGGTGGGATACGGCGCCGAGCAGCTTGACGCGCTTTCAAGGCGTTCCCGCAGCGGAATTCCAGGGACAGCCAGCGCCGGGCGTCAGTTCGGGCGAGGCGATGGACGAGATGGAGCGTCTGGCCGACGCGATACCAGGCACCAGCGTGGCCTGGTCCGGCCAGTCCTATCAAGAGCGGCTGTCGTCGGGGCAGGCACCCTTGCTTTATGCCGTGTCGCTGCTGGTGGTCTTCCTGTGCCTCGCCGCGCTTTACGAAAGCTGGTCGATTCCCCTGGCGGTCCTGCTCGTCATTCCCCTGGGCCTGGTTGGGGCGATCTTCGCGGTGACGCTTCGGGGATTGGAGAACGACGTTTACCTGCAGATTGGATTGCTCACGACGATGGGCCTGGCGGCGAAGAACGCGATCCTGATGATCGAGTTCGCCGAGCAGGGCGAAAAAAAGGGCATGCGGGTCATCGACGCCGCGCTCGAGGCAGCACGAATCCGCCTTCGCCCGATCCTGATGACGAGCTTCTCCTTCATCTTCGGAGTCATGCCCTTGGCCTTGTCGACCGGCGCCGGCGCGAACAGCCGCATTGCGATCGGGACGTCGGTGATCGGCGGAATGCTGACGGCAACCATCCTCGCCATCTTCTACATCCCGCTCTTCTTCGTGCTGGTGCGGCGCGGAGTGCGTGATGGGCTTGCGGCCGTCCGCGAGCGGATGAGCCATCGGAAGGATTCACTGGCTTGAGGAAAGTCGCCGGCCTGATGGCGCTTCTGGCGACCGGGTGCGCGTCGATGCAGCCCGCGTATGTGCGACCGGATTCGGCGATTCCCGCATCCTGGCCGCAAGGGGACGCTTATCTTCGGCAGACGGAAGCAGAGCTGCCGGCGGTTACATATCGCGATATCTTCACGGATCCGCGGTTGCAGACCTTGATCGGCCAGGCCCTAGTGAACAATCGCGACCTGTTGATCGCGGCCGCCAATATCGCGACGGCTCGCGAGCAGGTTCGCATCCAGCGGGCACAGCAACTGCCTCAGGTCGATGCCAGTGCTGGAGCAAGCGGCACCGGCGACAGCAACGATGTTTCGACCCGATTCGACGTTGGCGTCGGCATTTCCGGGTTCGAGCTCGACCTTTTCGGACGGCTCAGATCGCTGACGGATGTCCAGCGCAATCGCTATTTCGCAACCGAGTCCGCGGCTCGGGCAACGCGCCTTTCGCTGGTGTCCGACATCGCCAGCGCCTGGCTAACCTATTCGGCGGACGCGAGCCTTCTGAAGATCGCCGAAGACACTGTCGCCAGCGCAGAGAAGAGCGTTCGACTGACTCGAGCACGGCTGGAAGGCGGTATCGCTCCGCGGACAGACCTTCGGCAGGCACAGCAGATCCTCGAGGCGGCGAAGGCAGACGCTGCGGACCAGCGGACTGCGCTTGCCCAAGACGTAAACCTGCTTCGCCTGCTAGTCGGCGCGGAGATCGACCCTTCGCTGCTTCCGGCCTCGATCGATCAGGTTGCGCCGACCGTGAAGGAACTCCCGGCAGGACTGGATTCGACGATCCTCCTGCGGCGTCCCGATGTCGTCGAGGCGGAGTACCAGCTTCGTGCGGCCAATGCGCAAATCGGCGCTGCACGGGCAGCTCTATTTCCGCGAATCACTCTGACCGGACTCCTCGGGTTCGCGAGCACGTCGATCGCGGGCCTCTTCAGTGGTGGCGCTTTTCAGTGGAGCCCTGCCGGAAATGCGACCTATTCCATTTTCCAGGGCGGTGCGGGGAGGGCAAACGTCCGACTGACCGAAGCGCAGAAAGCCGCCGCTGTCGCGACCTACCAGCAGACGATTCAGCGAGCGTTCCGGGAGGTTTCGGATGCGCTAGCCCGCCGCGGCACTATCGATGAACAGTTGCGGGCTCGCCAGGCTCAGCGCGAAGCCGCTGCAGACACCTACCTGCTCACCGAAGCTCGATATCGGAACGGGATCGATAGCTTCCTCAACAGCCTCGATGCGCAGCGTTCGTTCTATTCGGCGCAGCGCACGCTCGTGCTTAGCCGCCTGGAAGCCACCAGCAATCTTGTGGAGCTTTATCGCTCGCTGGGCGGGGATTCGTCACTTGGATGAGGGCTTAAGCCCCACGTCGACGCGGATGATGGTGCCCTTGGTGAATTGCCCGGCTGCCTGAGCAAGGTCCGAAGGGGTGACTGCTTCCAATTGAGTGCGCAGCTGTTCGTGCGAGCGTAGCCCGCCCGTTTCGACGAACTCGCGCGCAAGCTTGGCCACGATCTCGTCATTGCTTTGAGCTGCGCTGATATCGCGTCCGAGCAGGTGACCCCTCGCTGAGTCCGTCTCCGCCGCGGTTGGGGGCTGACTCGCCAGCCTGGCGAGTTGAGCACGCAGCTCGGTTTCCATCGCGTCAGCCTTGTCCGGATCGACGCCGGTTGAGATCGTTGCCCAGCTCTGCCGTCCGTTGCTCCTGAAAGAGCTGTAGATGTGATAGACCAGACCCTTGTCACGGATTGCAGAATTGCCGAGCCGACCCGAATAATCGTGCGTCAGAACATAGAGCAGCATCCGCCACGCGAGCGCCCCCGGGTGCCGGGAGGGGCCCTTCGACCACATAGCCTAAACCACCTTGAGCCAGAGGTTTGGCGATATGCTCGATGATCCTTTTCGGGGCCCATTGCTTACTGTCCTGCCTCCCGATGAGCTGACCTCCCGCGACCCCGCCCAGTGACTTTTCGAGGGACGTCACAACCGCTTCTGGTTCGACGTTTCCGCTAACAATGACGGCAATTGGCTCGGGGGACTGCTGGCATGGGGCAGCATCCCGTTCGCCATGAGCTGTTGAAGCCGCGTCTCTGGATCCTCGCTTTTCACCTCCGGAGACGCGGGACCGGACTTTGCGCCGGCAGCAACCTCATCGATAAGCTTTGCCAAATCCTTCGGAGATCCTGATCGCGCCACCGTCCCCAATCCCGCGAGGTCCGCCGGAGCATCGCCTTGGGATGCAGGGCGAGAAAGCAGCATTTCAACAACGACTGTGTCCGACAGCGGGCTAATCTGCACGATGGCTGGCAGGCCGCCTGACAGACGACGAAGCTGCGGAGCTTGTACGGGCACGGATTGTGCACTGGAGCCGACGCGGTCGTTAGCTGACTTCGGGCTACCCACTCCCAACGCAGCGGGTTGTGAGTGGCCGGGACCATCCACCCGACTGTGAGCTTGTCCGGCGTCAGATAAGCACGTGCGACCCGCTGCAAGTCCGTCGGGCTCACCCGTTCGACGGCCTTTGGCAGGGTAAGAAGGGCGTCGAGCGCGCCAATTCCTTCAAAGAATGCGAGCTGATGCGCCGCGTCTTCCGTCGTGAGGACGTCTTCGTCGAGAACCCGGAGCAACGAATTCTTCGCGGCAGCCATCTCGGCATCCGGCACCAGCCGGTCACGCAGTAGCGCAATCTTGCCGGCGAGTGCTCGTTCAAGTTCCGCTTGAGTTGCTTTTGTATCGATCGAGCCGCTGATCGTGAACAGGAACGGGTCATGCGTGGCCGGCAGCCATGTCGCGATATCCGCGGTTGTGCCTGACAGCCGCGACCCTTCGACGGCTGGGCTGCCGGACCAGCCGCTCTGCCTGGGATTCAGTCCAGGCGAGCCGGCGAGAATCTGCTGAAGAAGCAGGAAAGCAGGAAAGTCGAGGCTCGTTGCAGCCGGAGCTGGGAAGGCCAGCTGGAAATACTGCTTGTCGACCGCTCCGAGCAGGCGGAAATGCCTCTCTCCGTGCTGCGGTGCTTCCGCCGTGTAATGCGGAACGGTGACCGATCTTGCGGGAACGTCGGCCAACGCTTTCGCGACAAGCGCGCTGGCGCTGGCGGGATCAAAATCCCCAGCGATGGCTAGTACCGCATTTCCCGGCGCGTAGTGGCTCGCGTAGTAGGTCCTCGCGTCGTCGATCGTCAGCCGCTCGACATCGCTGACATAACCCGCCATCGGGCTACCGTATGGGTGCGACTGGAGCGCCGTACGAACGACGGCGTCCTGCAGGACTCCTGCCGGGTCGTTCTCGTAGCTGTGCAGCTCGGTGACTACCGCGCCTTTCTCGATCGCGATGGCTGCCGGATCGATCGTCGTCCGAGCCATTCGATCGGCCTCGATCTTGAGAAGCCGCTCCAGTCCGTCCTTTGGCATGGTCGCGAAATAAGTCGTCTGGTCCATCGCGGTGTAGCCGTGCCACTCACCGCCGGCGTCGTAGATCAGCTCTGTGGCCGCGGCATACGGGAAGTTCTCGCTGGCACGAAATGCGAGATGCTCGAGAAAGTGTGCCAGGCCTGTCTTGCCCGTCACCTCTGCGGCGGAGCCGCTCTTGTAGAGCATCTGCACGCTGACCACGGGAAAGCTGTGGTCGTCCAGCATGATGACGGTCAGACCATTAGGCAGGTGGCTTACGGAGGCCCGATCGAGATCGAGTTTCGCGACCGCGGGTGAAGCCATGGCCATTGCCGCCGACGTCAGGAGCGCAGTGATCGCTTTCATCAAGCGGCATTGAAGCCAAAGCTGTAGACGTTAGTCTAGCGTAATGATTGCGGGGCACGTCTTTCATCGCTTCACCTCGGCCGCCCCGCCGATCGCCGACCGGGGCGATGGGCTCTACATCTTCGATGCGAACGGGCGCCGTTTCGTCGATGCCTGCGGCGGCGCGGCAGTATCGTGCCTCGGCCACGGCCACCCGGAAGTGATCGAAGCGATTGCGCGCCAGTCGGAACGTCTCGCCTACGCGCACACGGGATTCTTCACGACCGATGCCGCCGAGGAGCTTGCTTCAATCATGGTTGAGCAGTCGCCCGGTTCCCTCGATCGGGTCTGGTTCACCGGCAGTGGATCGGAAGCGATTGAGGCCGCGCTGAAGCTTGCGCGCCAGTACCATCTGGAACGCGACGATCCCGGTCGGTGCCGCTTGATCGCCCGCCGCCAGAGCTACCACGGCAATACTCTTGGAGCGCTTGCCGCGGCGGGAGTATCTGGAGGCGGACGCCGTACGAGCCGCTGCTGATCGACGTCGCCGTGATAGAGCCTTGCTTCGAATATCACTTTGCCGAGGCCTGGGAGAGCGCGGAGATCTACGCCCTCAGGGCCGCTCAAGCTCTCGAAGAGGAGATTCAGTCACTGGGCCCCGAAACCGTCATGGCGTTTATCGCGGAGACGGTTGTCGGAGCGACTTCCGGCGCCGTTCCTCCAGCCGGAGAATATCTCAAGCACATTCGCGAGATCTGCGACCGGCATGGCGTGCTGTTGATCCTCGACGAGGTCATGTGCGGAAGTGGGCGGACAGGGACTTTCCTGTCTTGCGAGCAGGACGGCGTCGTTCCCGACATCGTCACTTTGGGGAAGGGACTTGGGGCGGGCTACCAGCCAATCGGCGCGGTGATGTGCACGAGCGAGGTTTACGATGCCGTCGCGCAGGGTCGGGTGCCCTAAAGCATGGCCAGACCTACAACGGGCATCCGGTCGGATGTGCCGCGGGATTTGTTGTCCAGCAGGTTATTCGCCGCGAGGGCCTTCTGGGGCGGATCGTGGCAGCCGGTGAACGGCTGCAGCAACTCCTGTTCGAGCGTTTCGGCGACCATCCAAATGTCGGCGACATTCGCGGCAGGGGACTGCTGGTGGCTCTCGAACTCGTCGCCGACCGCCAGGGCAAGGAGCCGTTCGATCCCGCTCTGGTCATGCATCAGCGCGCCAAGGCCGATGCCTTTGAGCGCGGCCTCCTCATTTATCCCGGCGGGGGACGGTCGATGGTCGCATCGGCGATCACATCCTGCTGGCGCCGCCGTACAACGTTACTGACGACGAACTCGAAATGATCGTCGACCTGCTTGTTCAAACGATGGATTCGATACTGCCCTCATGACCCGCGATCCACGCTACGACATCTTGTTCGAGCCAGTCCGCATTGGACCGGTGACCGCGCGCAATCGCTTCTACCAGGTGCCACACTGCACCGGCATCGGCTGGACGCAGCCTGAAACCCTCGCGCGGCTCCGCGGGATCAAGGCCGAGGGCGGATGGGCGGTCGTCGCGACCGAAGAGACCGAGATCCATCCCACCGGGGATTGCGAGCCGTTTCACGAAGGGCGCCTTTGGGATGATCGCGACGTCCCGGCGATGGCGCTCATGGCGGAGGCGGTGCATGAGCATGGCGCGCTGGCGGCGATCGAGATCATGCACCACGGGGCTTCAACCGCGAACTGGGGGACGCGTCTAGCGCCGCTCGGGCCTCGCATCGCCCGATCATCTATTATTCGCCCGTCCAGGCACGCCGAATGGACAAGCAGGACATTCGCGACCTTCGGAATTGGCATCGCGATGCGGCGATCCGATCGAAGACGGCGGGCTTCGACATCGTCTATGTCTACGCGACGCACGACCTCTCGATCGCGCAGCAATTCCTTGAGAAGCGCAAGAACGACCGGATCGACGAATATGGCGGAAGCCTGGAGAACCGAGCGCGACTGCTCAGAGAGTTGATCGAGGACACCAAGGACGCTGTCGGCGACAGATGCGCCGTGGCCGTGCGGATTGCTGCCGATGAGCTGATGGGTGATGCCGGCCTTACCCATGACGGCGAGGCTCGCGATGTGATCGCCATGCTCGCCGAGCTCCCCGATTTGTGGGACGTCAACATCTCGACCTGGCCGAATGACAGCCAGACGTCCCGCTTCGCCAAGGAAGGCTTCCAGGAGCAGTACACGAGCTTCGTGAAGTCGCTGACGACCAAGCCGGTCGTGGGCGTCGGACGGTTCACTTCGCCGGACACGATGGTGTCGCAAATCCGTCGCGGCATTCTCGATTTCATCGGCGCGGCGCGACCGTCGATCGCCGATCCCTTCCTTCCGAAGAAGATCGAGGAAGGACGCATCGACGACATCCGTGAGTGCATCGGCTGCAACATGTGCGTTTCGAGCGACTATACCTCGACGAATCTCCGCTGCACGCAGAACCCGACGATGGGGAGGAATGGCGACGCGGCTGGCACCCTGAAATCATCCCGCCGAAAAAGTCGGAAGGATCGGTTCTCGTCGTCGGCGCCGGGCCGGCGGGACTCGAGGCAGCTCTTGCTGCGGCACGTCGGGGCTTCGAAGTGCATCTTGCCGAAGCGACGTCCGAACTCGGCGGACGCGTGACGCGCGAGAGCAAGCTTCCGGGCTTTCAGAATGGGCGCGGGTGCGCGACTGGCGGGTGGGCCAGCTTGAGCGGATGGGAAATGTGTCGATCTACCGCGAGAGCGCGCTTGAGGCCGAGCACGTCCTCGAATTTGGTGCCCGGCACGTTGCCTTGGCCACCGGTTCGACTTGGAGAAGCGACGGCGTCGGCCGCGATTCTGGTTTCGCGGTGCCTGGCTTCGGTGGTGCAAACGTCTATTCGCCCGACGACTTGATGAGTGGGCGGCTCCCAACAGCGGGTCCGGTAATCATCTGGGACGACGACCATTACTACATGGGCGGCGTCCTCGCAGAGCAATGCAGGGCAGCGGGCTTGGAGGTCACGTTGGTCACGCCAGCGGCAACGCTATCGGCCTGGACAGTGAACACGCTGGAAGCGGTACCGATCGCCAAGCGGATCGCCCGGCTGGGAATTGATGTCGTGACCTACGCGAGCGTCGTCGGGTTCGACGGCAGTAAGGTGAAATTGGTTAACGCGCTGACCGGAGAGCAACACGAGCGCCCTTGCGCATCACTGGTAACCGTAACCGCTCGCCTGCCCGACGAGAATTTGTACCTTTCACTTGAGGAGGTGAAGGACCGGTGGGAAGGCGCAGGGATCGCCTCGATCACGCGCGTCGGCGACTGCTGGGCCCCAAGCACCATCCAGCAAGCCGTATACACCGGTCACAAGTGGGCGCGCGGGCTGGATGAAGCGCCGGAAATCATCATCCCGCGTGAATTGCCGATGATCGAGTCAGGGAGGGTGAAGGTCACGACATGAGGGCCTTGGTCGCGTTCCTGGCAATCGCCGTCGCCACGCAGGCAGAAGGCCGCGCCCGCGATCTTGGGATTCCATTCGAGGGAACGCCGGGACCGCTGAACGCAATCACCGACGTTCCCGGCGTCGAAGTCGGACAGAAGACACTGGTCGAGGGCGAGGGCCCACTTATCGTAGGGAAGGGGCCAGTTCGGTCTGGCGTCACGATCGTCTTCCCCGCGGTCACGGCAATCTGAAGCCAGTCTATGGCGGCTATTTCAATCTCAATGGCAACGGCGAAATGACCGGCCTCGCCTACATGCAGGATTTCGGAACGATCAGCGGCCCGATCGGCATCACCAGCAGCAACGCCATTGGTCACGTCTACGCCGGTATCCAGGAATGGGCAGTCCAGCACGGCGGGGAGGCCGTCTATCCAGTCGTCGCCGAAACCTGGGACGGCTGGCAAAGCGACATCAACGGATTCCACGTTCGGCCCGCCACAGCCAAAGCCGCGCTCGACGCCGCAAAAAGTGGCCCGGTTGAAGAGGGTGTCGTCGGCGGTGGCACCGGCATGCACTGTTTCAGCTTCAAGGGCGGAATCGGAACGTCGTCTCGTGCAATTACCGCAGGCGCAAAGTCCTATTCCGTGGGCGTGCTCGTCCAGTGCAACACGGGCGATCGAAAGGTGCTCCGCATCGCGGGTGTTCCCGTTGGCCGCAACCTCCAGAACAGCTGGCTGCCATGTTACGATCCGCGGCAGTCCCGGCCTGATCAGACGCCGAAATGCGGTACCGAAGGCAGGGCGCTTCCCGATAGCGGATCCATCATCATCGTCGTCGCGACTGACGCTCCATTGATGCCGGTCCAGCTTAACCGGGTGGCAAAGCGCGCTGCGCTCGGCCTCGCTCGCCTGGGTTCCTATTCGGGTACCTCTTCGGGGGACCTGATCGTCGCCTTCTCCACCGTGCCGGAGTCCGTGAACGGACCGGACCAGAAAGCACCGTCGCCGCTCACGCCGATTGCCGACACTGAGGTGAACGCGGTTTTCGAAGCAACCGTACAGGCTACCGAGGAGGCGATCGTGAATGCGCTGGTCGCCGCCCGAACTTCGACGGGTGCCGACGGGTACACGATGTATGCTCTGCCGCACGGCGAGCTTCAAGCGATCCTGAAACGCTTCGGCAGGCTGGAAGAGCGAAAACCATGAACCTTCCCCGCGTTACATATTCCAACACCGGCGAGGACTTCTCAGGGGTCCATGCCCATCTCGACGCGATCATTCCCGAGGTCGAGGCGCGCTTGCTGGAGAATATTCGTCCCAGCTTCATCGGCGGTGAGGATCGTCCTGAAGGCCAGATCGTCACTGCTCGAAGCCCGATCGACTACAGCCTCATCCTCGGCGATTTCCCTCAAGCCGACCACGGCATGATCGACGACGCGGTCGAAGCGGCGCAGGCGGCTTATCCGTCGTGGCGCGCGATGGGATGGCCAAGGCGCGTCGGGATCCTCCGTGCCGCGGCCGACGTGCTGGAGGAGCGCAAGTGGGACCTTTCCGTTGCGTGCCTGATCGAGGTCGGAAAGTCGCGGCTCGAAGCGGTCGGCGAGGTCGAGGAAGCGATCGACCTTCTACGTCATTACTGCAACGAGATGGAGCGAACGGACGGCTTCCGCGAAGACCGTCCGGGGCGTCCGCTGCCGAGAAGTGCAGCGTGGTTCTCAGGCCCTACGGGGTGTTCGCGGTCATCGCGCCGTTCAACTTCCCGGTCGCGCTGTCGGTGGGCATGATGTCGGCGGCGCTCGTGGCGGGGAACACCGTAGTGTTGAAGCCCAGCGATGCCGCTGGTCTAACGGGTCGCCTGGTCGTCGAAGCGCTCGTCGAGGGCGGCCTACCGCCCGGCGTGCTCAATCTCGTCCAAGGCGGGCGCGAAACGGGCGAGCTGCTGGCCAGGCACGCAGGTATCGATGGTTTCGCGTTCACGGGATCGAACGCCGTAGGCATGACCATCCTGAGGCATGCCGTGACCTCACAGGCGACGCGTCCGGTCCTTGCGGAAATGGGCGGAAAGAACCCCGCATTCGTGACCGCCAACGCAGACCTGGCTCTGGCCGCGACGGGCGTCGCGCGTTCGGCGTTTGGCTTGTCGGGCCAGAAATGCAGTGCGGCATCGCGGGCATATGTCCACCGATCAATATTCGAAGGCTTCCAGGAAGCCCTGGTAGAGACGACGGGCAAGCTCACGGTCGGCGACCCTCGACAGGCTAACGTATTCATGGGGCCGGTCATCAATGACAAGGCACTGGATCGCTTCGGCAAGGCAACGGCGGCTGCGGCATTCGACGGTTCGATCGTCCGGGGAGGAGAGAGGCTTGAGGGCGGCCTGTTCGAGGCGGTGCTTATGTAGAGCCGACGATCGTCACCGGCCTACCAAGTGACCACTGGATCAACCGCGACGAGCTTTTCTTGCCCTTCGTCAGCCTGATCCCGTTCGACAATTTGGATGAAGCCATTGCGGATGCGAACCGGAGCGCCTTCGGCCTGACAGCCGGTGTCTACACGCGGGACGAGCAGGAACTTGATCTGTTCCTTAGCAGGATCGAGGCGGGGGTACTCTATGCCAACCGGGCGGCCGGAGCGACCACCGGTGCCTGGCCCGGCTTCCAGACCTTCTGCGGCTGGAAGGGGTCGGGAACGACCGGGAAGGGCGGTCTTGGCAGCTGGTATGTGCCGCAGTTCATGCGCGAACAGAGTCACACGGTGTTCGACGCGCAGTGAACAAGCTTTACGACAGTCCCAAAGCCGCGCTCGCCGGCCTTCTGCACGACGGCATGACGATCATGTCCGGTGGCTTCGGCCTCTCGGGGAATCCTGAAAGCCTGATCCCCGAGATTAAGGCCGCGGGGGTCAAGGACCTCACGATCATTTCGAACAACGCCGGTGCCGATGGCTTCGGTCTTTGGCATCTTCTGCAAACGCGGCAGGTTCGGAAGATGATCTCGTCCTACGTCGGCGAGAACAAATTGTTCGAACAGCAGTATCTGTCCGGAGAGCTGGAACTCGAGTTTAATCCCCAGGGAACACTGGCAGAGCGGATCAGGGCAGGGGGCGCCGGTATTCCCGCCTTCTTTACTGCAACGGGCGTCGGCACTGTCGTGGCGGATGGAAAGCCGCAGGAGACGTTCGAAGGCCATCACTACGTTCGCGAGACATGGCTTCGAGCTGACCTGTCTATCATCAAGGCTTGGCGTGCGGATACGGAGGGCAACCTTCAGTTCCGCAAGACCGCCCGCAACTTCAATCCCGTGATGGCGACGGCCGCAAGAACCACCGTCGTGGAGGTCGAGGAAATTGTCGAAGCCGGGAAAATTGATCCTGACTGCGTCCACACGCCGGGAATCTATGTCCATCGAATCGTGAAGAGCACGACCAACGAAAAGCGTATCGAGAAGTTGACGGTGAGGCCTCGGGAGTAGGGAGCGGTGCCGATGCGGGCCTGGCTACAACTGGCATTGATTGCGGCACTGGCTTTCGGGCTGACGGTCGGCGCAAGGGCTGAACGAGAGCCGGTGCTGAAGCAGGTCGACCTGCCGCATAGCTACTATTGGCGCGAGCTTTACATCCCGCAGCTAACCACCGGTCCTTCGAGCGTCGCGTTCGAACCCGATGGCAAGACATTGATTTATTCGATGGGCGGCTCCCTCTGGCGGCAGGCGATCGGTTCTGAAGAAGCGACCGAGCTGACGCATCCCCGCGCTGCCTGCGACTATCAGCCCGATGTCTCGCCGGACGGACGCTCTGTGCTGTTCACCCGTTATGACGGGACCGGCCTTGAGCTTTGGCGTCTGGATCTTGCTTCAGGCCGTGAGCAGCGGCTGACTTCGGGCGGTGCGGTGAACGTCGAGCCGCGGATTTCACCGGACGGCAAGCGGATCGCCTGGGTGTCGACCACGGGGACAGGACACTTCAACCTCTTCGTCGCGGATCTCGGCCCCGGCGGCTTGACGAATTCTCGCCCATTGCTTGGTGAGCGGCAGAGCAAGATCGCTCGCTATTACTATTCGACCTTCGATCACGCCTTGAATCCGTCCTGGACACCAGACGGCAAACGGATTCTCTACGTGACAAATGACGAGGTTGCCTGGGGAACCGGCGACATCTGGTCGGTCGCCGTCGACGATCCGGCCGATCGTCGACGAATCCTGAGTGAAGAGACGAGCTGGAGTGCCCGTCCGGAGATGTCGCCCGACGGCAAGCAGGTCCTGTTCGCAAGCTACCACGGCCGCCAGTGGCGGCAGCTTTGGTTGACGACCCCGAAGGTGCGGCCGCGCTTCCGCTCACGTTCGGCGAATTCGACTTATCCAGCGCGCGCTGGTCGCCGGACGGCGAACGCATCGCCTACATCAGCAACGAAAGCGGGAATACCAGTCTCGCAGTCCGGGATTACTATGGGGGCAGACCCTCCAGGTCATCCCCAAGTCGCGCCGATTCAAGTCACCGCAGGCGCGGTTGGTCATCGATATTCGGGACGAGCACGGGACGAGCGTGCCGGCCCGCGTTGCTGTCATCGGGAGCGATGGCCGGGCGATCGCTTCGGCGAATGGCTGGATGCATGCCGACGATGGCTTCAACCGGAAGCTGCAGGCCGCCGAAATGCACTATTTCCATTGCCCTGGGCGCTGCGTCCTGGAAGCTCCGGCGGGCAAAACGACCGTCTGGGTTCAGCGAGGCTTCCGCTATCTGCCGTGGCAAGAGAGCGTCGAGCTGAAAGCAGGTTTCGAAAAGCTGCTGTCGGCTCGCTTAGAACTGAACGACCTGCCCACCGCTTTCGGGAAATTCCGAAGCGCCGACCTCCATGTGCACATGAACTACGGAGGCGCCTACCGGAACACGCCGGCCAACTTGACTGCCCAGGCCCAATCTGAAGACCTCGACGCAGTCTACAACCTCATCGTCAACAAGGAGGAGCGGATACCGGACATAGGTATTCCCGTTGGCTGCGATCCAGCCAGCACTCCCGGCACGCTAGTCATGCATTCGCAGGAATTCCACACCAGCTACTGGGGGCATCTCGGCCTGCTCGGTCTATCGGATCATGTTCTGACACCCGACTTCTCAGCCTATCGCCACACGGCGCTCGCAAGCCCGTACCCATACAATGGGAAGGTCAGCGACCTGGCTCACGCGCAGGGGCGCTGGTCGGATATGTCCATCCGTACGACTGGGTGATCGATCCGGCTAAGGAGAAATCGCTGTCCAACGAGCTTCCGGCGGACGTCATCAACAACAAGGTCGATTACATCGAGATTGTCGGTTTTTCGGATCACAAGTCGACAGCGAACATCTGGTATCGACTGCTCAATCTGGGCTTTCGGATACCGGCAGGCGCCGGGACGGATGCGATGGCCAATTATGCCTCGCTCCGAGGCCCTGTCGGGATGAACCGGGTGTTTCTCGAAACTGGCGGAGAACTGAACCCGGAAGCATTGGAAGCGGCACTGAAGGCGGGCCGAACCTTCGCCAGCAATGGACCAATGCTGGGGTTCGAACTCGAAGGTAAGCGTCCTGGTGGCACCGTGGTGAGCCACGGCCCAGGCGTGATGCACTACCGCGTTGCGCTACGGTCGCCAGTCAGCGTCGATCATCTTGAGCTCGTCCAGAACGGCAAGGTGGTGAAAACTTTCACCTTAAGCGGCGATCGTCGGAAATCGGACTTTGAGGGCGAGCTGAAGATCAGCGAGGGCGGGTGGATTGTCCTTCGCGCCTGGAATGACGACTCCGATCCGCAGGTGCTGGACCTCTACCCCTACGCGACGACGAGCCCGATATATCTCGAGCTTCCGGGCGGGGCTCCTCGTGCCCCGGCTGACGCACTTTACTTCTCAGCCTGGCTGGATCGCGTGATCGCAGATGCGGAAAGCAGGACGGACTTCCGCAACGATCGAGAGAGGAGTGAAACCCTTTCGTACCTGCGCGATGCGAAGAATAGATTCGAAGCGCTAGCAAAGTAAGAGCCAACCCCTCATTCCTCGGGGCGACCGTGACCCTTAAATGATTCAGATCGTCGGTCACCGGGATTTGGCAGGAGAGCCGGCTGTTCGGCTGGCGCGCATCGGCGCTATCCAGGAGGTCGTCTTCGTCGCTGCCCATCGGCCGCAAGCGCGCTAGCCAGTACTCGTCGACATAGACGTGGCAGGTCGCGCATGAGCAATTCCCACCGCACAAGGCGAGAATCTCCTCGATGCCACCGCCGCGCAGGTTTTCCATCAGTGATCGACCGGTTGTTGCGGTCACGTCCTGCTGGCTTCCGTCGCGGGTCGTAACGTGAATGATTGGCATGTCAGGCAACCAATGATTTGAGTGGAACGGAGTCGTCTTGCAGCGCGACCCGGTCGAATCGCGCCTTCTGTTCGACGAGCTTGCGGCCCTGGACATAGTCCCTGACCAAGTTGACGCAGTCTAAGGCAACTAGACGCTCGTTCCGGAAATAGAGCACGCTGAAACGATCGCTCGATGCATCTCCGCGAACCAGAAAGTCGTCATAACCGGCATTCAGCCCAACCGTTTGGAGCTTGACGTCAAACTGGTGCGACCAGAACCATGGCGTCGCATGGTAGGGTTCTGCCTGCCCGATGATGGACTTCGCGGCCGTCATTGCCTGGTCCGTCGCGTTCTGGACGGACTCGACGCGTACCGGATAATTCGGCCCAAACGGGTTATGGTGAAGCGCGCAATCACCAACCGCGAAAACATCCGGAAGGTTCGTTCGGCAGCATTCATCGACGAGCACGCCGTTGGAACTTTCAGCACCAGCCTCGATCAGCGGTTCGACACTCGGCTGAATTCCAATTCCCACGATGACGATGTCCGCATCGACCGTCGAGCCATCACCGAGAAGAACTCGAGCGACCCGTCCCGACGAGCCTTCGATGCACGTGACGGTCGCATTCATCAGAAAATCGACGCCGCGCGCCTCATGTTCCCGGACAAAGAAGTCACTGATCGGTCCTGCAGCAACGCGCGAAAGCGGGCGGTCCAGCGCTTCGATTACGGTCACCTGCTTGCCCGCCGAGACGAGGACTGCTGCCGCCTCCAGGCCAATGTAGCCGCCGCCGATGACAACGACGCGGTTTGCGGCCTGAAGTTCGCCGCGCAGCCGATCGACATCTGCCCGCGTACGGATCGTGTGCAGGCCTTCGAGATGACTGCCGCCGCAGGAGAGCCGGCGTGGCTGGCCGCCGGCGGCCCAAACGAGCTTGCTGTATCCAAATTCTTGGGAGGCGCTGACAGCAATTCGGTCCATTGCGTTAATCGCGATGATGTCATGGCCGCGGACCAGCTCGATCTTCTTCTCCGCCCAAAAGTGCGGCTGGTGAAAGAGGATGCTTTCGAATGGCTTTTCGCCGGCGAGATAGTCCTTGGACAAGGGAGGACGTTCATAAGGAAGATCGCTCTCCGCCGTGACGATCCCGATACTGCCATGGAAGTCGAGATGGCGAAGCGCGGCGGCGGTCTGCACACCGCCGTGCCCACTCCCGACGATCAGGACGTCGAAATGCGTCAATGAAGCGCCTCGACGATCGTGGCATTTGCGATGCCGCCGCCTTCGCACATGGTCTGAAGGCCGAAACGCGCTCCGCGTCGCCGGAGCTCGTGCACCAGCGTTGTCATAAGCTTGGTCCCAGTTGCGCCGAGGGGATGGCCTAGAGCGATTGCGCCACCGTTGACGTTCAAGCGAGTGGGATCAGCTCCGATGTCGTGCAACCACGCTAGTGGCACGGTGGCGAAAGCCTCGTTCACCTCAAATAGGTCAATATCCTCAAGCTTTCGACCCGACCGTTCCAAGATTCGCCGCGTCGCTGGTACCGGCTCCATCAGCATAATCACCGGGTCGCCCGCCGTGACGGCCAAAGCGTCCACGCGCGCTATCGGGGTCAATCCATGCTCCTTGAGCGCCCTCTCGCTGGCGATGAGAAGGCCAGAGGCTCCGTCGCAGACCTGACTCGCATTGCCTGCGGTGATCACTCCATCGGGCTTGAGGGTCTTCAGACTTGCGAGCCCCTCCATCGACGCGTCGTAACGGATGCCTTCATCGCGCACGTGCTCACGCTCCTGGCCTTCGGGTCGACCACGGTCACAGGGACGATCTCCAGGGCAAATTTTTCGGCCTCGGTAGCGGCGGCTGCCTTTCGGTGACTCTCAAGCGCGAAGCGATCGAGAGTCTCCCGGGTCATCTGGTAATTGCGGGCGATCATCTCCGCGCCGGTGAACTGGCTGAATTCAGTGACTCCGAACCGATCTTTGATCGCCTCGCTCCATGGCCCAACGCCCAAGCCGGCCTGCATCGGCAGCATGAACGGCGTACCCATGGGCACGCGCGTCATACTTTCGATCCCTGCGGCAATGACGAGATCCTGCGTTCCGCTCATCACGGCCTGAGCGGCGAAGTGGAGCGCCTGCTGGCTGCTTCCACATTGCCGGTCGATGCTGACGGCGGGGACACTCTCCGGGAGCTTTGACGCGAGCACGAGGTTGCGCCCGACGTGGAAGCTCTGTTCTCCGACCTGGCTGACGCAGCCGACGATGACGTCGTCGATCGCGGCTGGATCGACTCCGCTGCGGTCCACGAGCGCATTCAACACCTGCGCTCCCAAGTCCGCCGGGTGCCAGTCCTTCAGAGCTCCGCCGCGCTTTCCACCGGCGGTTCTGGCTGCTTCAACGATATAGGCTTCCGCCACTTATGTTCCTTCTAGGCCGCAAGACCGAAAATTGCGGTTGCCTGACTGGACAGGGTTCCGCCGTTGGTATGAGCAAGCGCAATCTCGGCGCCGGGAATTGGGCTGGCCGCATCGCCGCGCAGCTGTCGAACGCTCTCGACGATCGCGAACAGGCCGTACATGCCAGGATGCACGCATGAGAGTCCGCCACCGTTGGTGTTGACCGGCAGGGTTCCACCAGGAGCGATGGCCCGCTCGAGACGAGCGAACCGCCTTCACCCTTCGCGCAAAAGCCAAGATCCTCGAGGAACAGGATCGTGTTGATGGTGAAGGCGTCGTAGAGCTGGACGACGTCCACGTCTGAAGGGGAAATGCCAGCCTGCTGCATCGCTCGGGGCCCGGATTCTGACGCGGCCGTCATGGTCAGGTCCGGCATACTGGTAATGTGGTGATGCGAAGTTGCTGCGGCGGCTCCCAGAAGCGAGACGGCCTTCGGTCTGGAGTCCCTCGCACGGTCTGAGCGGGTGAGGACGATCGCGGCAGCACCGTCGGTGACCAGGCAGAAGTCGCTCTTCGAAAGGGGTGAAGTGATCATGCGCGAGGCGAGGCAATCGTCGATCGTCAGATCGCCCGTCGCGAATGCTTCGGGATTTCGGTTGGCCCACTGGCGAGCCGCCACCGCCACGGCAGCGAGATCTTCGCGCGTGGTTCCGAATTCGTGCATGTGCCGGGCGGCGGCCAAAGCGTAGCCACTGGCCGGGAAGAGCGGTCGATAGGGTGCCTCATACGGGGATGGGCGGGCCGGGGTCGAAAGCTTCCCGCCGCTGCTGCGCTGGTTGGAACCGTAGGCCAGCAAGGCGACGTCGATTTCTCCGGCCTCGAGCATCGCCGCCGCCGTAATCAGATGACTTACCGGCGCAGAACCCCGGTCCGGTTGCAATCGGTGAATTTCGGATGGACCCCCAGATGCTCGGCCAAGCTGAGACCCGCGAACATGTCGTCGGGCAGGCAAATGAACAGGGCGTCGACTTCGCTCAGTTCAACGCCTGCGTCGAGCAGTGCTTTCAGCCCCGCCGTCGCTGCCATTTCCAGCGAGGACTCACCGGGGCACTCGCCGATCCCGTGGGTCGCAGCTCCAACGACCGCCGTCTTGCCGCGAGTCACTGCCCGCTCCATAGATCAAGATCATGGGGCCGGAGCAGCAGTGGCGCGAAGCGCTTGGTCGCGGGGAATTTCGTCTCCAGCGTGCGATCGCCAGCGGTAGGGTCTTCTTCCCTCCACGGGTTGCTGAGCCTGGGACGGGCGATCGCGACTGGGAGTGGGTCTCGGCGTCCGGAGAGGGCGTCGTCCATTCGGTTACAGTCGTGAACCCGCGTCCACCGGAGGATGCTTACGCGGTCGTCCTGGTCGATCTCGCCGAGGAAGTTCGGGTCATGAGCAACGTCGTTGGTGTTGCCCCAAATCAGATTCACATCGGCATGCCGGTCCGGGCGACAATTCGCGGGCGCGGAACAAACGCGATTCTGTTGTTCGAACCGGCCTAGCATCCGCAGAGCGCTCCGCTCGCTTTCAGCGACGCGATTTCCTGATCGGCGAATCCTGCCGCCGAAAGGATCGCCGCGCCGTCGCTTCCGTGCGCCGGACCGGGCTCCCCAATCTCCCCCGGCGTCACCGAGAAATCCGTGGGAATGCCGGGAAGCGCATCTTGCCCGAGGCGGTCTCGCGCTCCTTCCAGAAACTTGCCTCTTCGAGATGCGGGTCGTGCAGCAGGTCCGTCATGCTGTGGATCGGCATCGCCGGAATTTGCGCGGTCTTAAATAACTCCATCCATTCGTCGTTGGTTCGCTGCCGCATCACGTCGGCGAGGCGGCCAAGCACGGTGCCGATGTTGTGAGTCCGATCCGCGATGGTCTTGAACATCGGATCCCGCGACCACTCGGGGTTTCCGATCGCGTCAAAGAATGACTGCCAGTGACGGTCGGTGTAGATCATCACTCCAATGTAGCCATCAGCCGTGCGGTATGGACGACGCTCCGCGGAGACGACGCGAGGGTATTCGGGCGGGCCAAGCGGCGGGTCAAACAGACTTCCGCTCAGGTGCTCGGCACAGGTGAAACTGACCAGGGTCTCAAACATCGGGACTTCGATCTCTTGCCCGCCGGCGCCCTTCTCTCGGGCAAATAGCGCGGCCGCAATGGCGTAGGCTGCGGTCAGTCCGGCAACCTTGTCGGCAACGACGGTGGCCAAATATGCCGGTTCGCCGCCGTTCAGTCGTGACTGGAGGTCGGCCAAGCCAGCAGCCGCCTGCACGATGTCATCATAGGCAGGGTAGTCACGATACCGTCCCGCGCGTCCAAAACCGTAGAGGTTGGCGTAGATGATTTGGGGTTTGCCTCACTTACCGCGGAATAGTCGAGGCCCAGCCGCTTGATCGCACCGGCACGCATCGAATGCAGAAAAACGTCCGCATCTGCGGCAAGGCGCAACAAGGCTTCGCGCGCTGCCGGTTGCTTGAGATCGAGCGCCAGGCTGCGCTTTCCCCGGTTCAGATTGATGAACATGGCACCGCGACCGGCCTCAGGGCCCGGCGGAAGGAAGCGGGTGGTGTCACCCTTGGGATCCTCGACCTTGATGACGTCAGCACCGAGGTCTGCGAAGATCTGAGTCGCGTAAGGCCCATCAGCACGCTGGTGAGATCAAGAACCCGCACGCCCGCCAGTGGGCCCTTGCCGCGCCCCGCCATCAGCCTAGTCTCGCGCGTACGGGCAAGGGAGAGTCCTGATGCAGGTGCATCTGGTTGCGGCGGGCAAATATCACGACATCGATTTCGCGCGCCTTGAGCTGTTGAAGCTGCTTGCCGAGATCCCGGAAATTCGGACCACTGTCGCAATCGATTACGGCGATCTCGAGCGGCTTGTCGATTGCAGTCTTTTGATCACCTACACCTGCGATGTCGTACCGACCGATGAGCAGGTTGCCGGTCTGACGTCGTTCCTGGAGCGGGGAGGGCGCTGGCTCGCGCTTCACGGCACCAACAGCGTGATTCAGTTCGATAAAGACGGGGCGATCACACCGGATATTGCTCCGGACTTCATGAAGCTGCTCGGCACCCGCTTCGTCGGGCATCCGCCGATCGAGCCGTTCAAGGTCCGGATCAGCCGCGATCATCCGCTCACCGCCGGGATGCGCGACTTTTCGACCCTCGACGAACTTTATTTGTCGGAGCGAATAGCGGACGTCGACGTCCTGATGCATAGCCGTTTCGAAGGCGGCGCGTGTCCTGATTTCGCGGAGGCGGACCAGGCGGCTCAGGACGTACCGATCCTTTACCTTCGCCAAGTCGGGGAGGGCGCGATCCTTTACTGCACGCTTGGCCATTGCCGCGGGCACTACGACCTTAGGCCGCTGTCGAACTTCTGGCCGCATCCACAGCGCTGCAGCTGGGATTACCCGGAGTTTGCGGAAATCCTCCGCCGCGGAATTCGCTGGGGGTTCGACCGGCAAATCTAGTCCTGGGGACGGAGCGCGATGATCTGTGCTTCGAGATTCTCGAGCACGGGATCGATCATGGCTTCGTCGCAACCGTGGATGAGACGGTTGATGGCCATGCCTTCGACGGTGTTCTGGGTGAGGGCAAGCGCGAGGTCGAAGGCCTTGCGATCCTGCTGCCACTGCGGGAAGAGCTGAACGGCCAACTCGTACCAGCGGGCGCGGAACTCTGCCTGAGCAGGCTCGAGGATGCGGGCCAGATTGTTGTCTGTACGAGCGGCAATTGCGAGCTCGACGAAAGCGACGAACGCGGGCTCAGCAACTGCTTCCAGTACGTCCGAACCAGCGTGCGTACGTCGCTGCCCGGACTAGCCGCCGCTCTGCGGAATGCGCGCAACCGCCGGTCGAGCAATTCTGCGATCGTCGCCTGCATCAAGGCGCCACCGTTCTCGAAGTGATGGAGCATGGCACCGCGCGAGAGCCCGGCCTCGGCTGCGACCTTTGGCGTGGTCGTGCCGGAATAGCCGAATTTCACGAGGCAGCGGATGGTGGATTCGATCAGGCGCGCGCGCGTCTGGGCGCTCTTCAGTGCCTGCTGCGTAGGCTCGAATGCGCTCTTCGAAGCGGCGGGTTTCAACGCGGTGCGAGCCATGATTTCTCCAAGGCCGAGCTCGTAAAAAAAACAAGCATGATTGTTTTTGCTTTGACAAGTCAAGTCGGGATGCCGCCTTATAGAAGCATGTTCTGAGGGAGGAAAAGCGGTCGATGGGACGCGTCGAAGGAAAGGTTGCCCTGGTAACCGGCGGGGGATCGGGTCTCGGTGCCGCTGATTGCCGGAGATTGGCGGAAGAGGGCGCCAAGGTTGCGGTGACAGACGTCAATCTAGAGGCCGCTCAAAAGGTCGCTGACGAGATCGGTGACCAAGCCATTGCCCTTCGCCACGACGTTGCTTCGGAGGAAGATTGGAAATCCGTACTGGCCGAGGTTGAGCGAAGGTTCGGCGGCCTGAACATTCTCGTGAATAACGCCGGCATCGTCGTGGTCGCGGATCCGGAGGAGACGACGCTCGAGCAATTCCGGAAGGTGCAAGCGGTCATGAACGAGGGCGTTTTCCTCGGTTGCAAATATGCCATTCCGCTGATCGTGAAGTCGGGTGGCGGGTCGATCATCAACATGAGCTCGACCGCCAGCCATCTCGGCTATCCGCCCTTCTTCGCCTACTCTGCCGCGAAAGGCGCGGTGCGGTCGATGACCAAGTCGATCGCCATTCACTGCCAGCAGAAGGGCTACGGCATTCGGTGCAATTCGGTCCATCCGGCATCGATCGAGACGCCCATGATCCAGGGGCAATGGGCCGCCCGGGCAGGAGCAGGCAGTTCCGGAAGGCGTTCTGCCATCGGGCGCTATCGGAGCACCCAAAGACGTCGCCAACCTCATCCTTTACCTCGCGTCCGACGAATCGCGTTTCGTCACCGGCTCGGAGATTCTGATCGACAACGGCCTGATCATTACACCTGCCGGATAAAAAACAGTCATGCTTGTTTGTTTTCTATTGAACGACCGCAAAGTTTCAGCGTAGCAGCGGGGCAATGGCAGATAGGCAGAAGCGCGCATTGGTGCTTGGCGCATCGAGTGAGGGGGGATCGGTGAAGCCGTTGCCCGGCGTCTCGCTCAAGACGGCTTTTCCGTTGTGGTCGCGGGCCGCCGTCGCGAGCCGCTCGAAAAGCTCGCCGCGGAGATCGACGCCGATGTCCTGACCTGTGACGTCACGAATGAAGACAGCATCGAGGCAATGATCGATGCCGCTGGTCCTCTCGACGTCGGGATCAACACCGCCGGGACAACGGACGTCGGCTCAATCGCCAAGATCAAGCGCGAACGGGTCGAGGCTCAGTTTGCGCTTCACGTGACTGGCAACCTCCTTTTCATGAAACATGCGGTCGCGCGCATGGGCGACGGCGGTTCGATAATCCTGTTTTCGTCGCTGACAGCGCGAGTGCCAGGCACGGGTCTCGCAGCCTATGCGGGGGCCAAGGCTGCGCTCGAACATATCGTTCGCATCGCAGCGCTCGAGTTCGGGCCGCGCTCGATCCGGGTCAATGCAGTGGCTCCAGGCTTCACGCGGACGCCGATGACCGAGGCATTCCTTGCCGATGAACGGATCGCCGGAATCTACAAGAATGAAACGGCGCTCGGTCAGCTGACCGAGCCTGCTCAGGTCGCTTCGGCCGTTGCATGGCTCGCGTCCGACGATTGCTTTACTACCGGCGAGACGATCGCAGTCTCAGGCGGCGCTCAGTTGCTGCGTCTCCCGACCGGTGCGGAACTCAGGGGATAGCGAATGGACCTAGGGCTCGCAGGCAAGAAAGCGATCATCGTCGGTGGAGCACGCGGCATTGGCTACGCCATCGCCGAAGTGCTCGCTCGTGAGGGGTGCGAGCTCGCCATCAGCGCGCGCAGCTCAGACGCGGTCAAGGACAGCGTGGCGAACCTCAAACGGTACGACACCCGCGTTGTCGGCGGCGCCGTCGATGTGAAGAAGCCGGATGCATACCGGAAATGGCTGGAAAAGGCGGTCGAGCAGCTGGAAGGCTGCGACATCCTCATTCCGATTACCTCTGCCGGCGGGGGCCTCGGCAGCGAGAAATATTGGGAGAAGGCATTCGAGGTAGACGTGCTTGGCCCGGTGCGCGCGGTCGACCTCGTCTTGCCGCACATGGTCAAGCGTCAGTCGGGATCGATCGTCCTGATCGCCACGACCTCAGCCGGCGAAGCCATGGGGGGCCACAGCCTTACAATGCCATGAAGGCCTCGCTTGTGACTTGGGCAAGCAGCTGGCGCTCGCCCATGGAAAGGACGGGATCAGGGTCAACGTGGTCTCACCGGGCCCGATCGAGTTCGAGGGCGGCAATTGGGAGATGATCAAGGATACGATGACCAAGTTCTACGAAGCGACGCTGAGGCAGCAGCCCCTCGGGCGCTTCGGTAAGCCGGACGAGATCGCACGCTGCGTTGCGTTCATCGCATCGCCAGCCGCCAGCTGGGTGAACGGATCGCACCTGATCGTCGACGGCGGCTTCACCAACCGTACGCACTTCTAGGACGCGGGCGGCCACGGTGGACGTCAAGCGGGAGGTCAAGATCGAGCGGGTCAGTCCCGCCGTCGCGGGCAATGGCACGCCCGTCGAGAAGGTGCCCGACCCTGAGCTCGGCTACGACGTCATTCCCGCCGATCGATACTTCAGCCGAGAATTCATGGCGCTCGAGTGGGAACATGTCTGGACGAAGGTGTGGCTGCTCGCCGGCCGAAGCGACGACATGCCTGAGTCCGGCGACTATATCTGCACCGACATCGGCAAGGAAAGTGTCCTCATCGTCCGGCAGCCCGATGGCTCGGTGAAGGCGTTTCACAACGTCTGCCTCCACCGCGGCAACCGTCTTCGTCCCGAAGGTCTCGGCAATGCCGAGAAATTCCAGTGCATGTACCATCACTGGACCTACGGCCTCGACGGCAGCATCGAGCACATTCCGGACCTCTCCAGCTTCCCGCAGGGCTGCCCGCCGGGCGGCCGCATCCAAGCGCTTCCCGCAGGCGAGTGGGGAAGCTTCGTCTGGTTCTCATTGAACCCCGATGCCGAGCCGCTGGCCGACTATCTCGACCCGGTGAATGCGCACTTGTCGCCGTATCATTTCGAGCGGATGCGGTGGGTGCGCGACATCACCGTCGAATGGAACTGCAACTGGAAAGCGAGCGTCGACGCTTTCAACGAAAGCTATCACGTCCAGGGCATTCACCCGCAGCTGATGTGGTACCTCGACGACGTCAATCTGCAGATCGACTGTTTCGGGAAGCACAATCGCTATTTGATCCCGTTCGGGACGATCAGCCCGCGCAAGGCGCTACCTTCGCAGATCCCGCCGCCGATCCAGTTCATGATGGAAAAGGCCGGCATGGACCCGGCCGATTACGAAGGTCCAATGACCGGGATCCGGAAGGCGATCCAGCGTCACATGCGCAAGTTCGGCCACAAGAAGGGCCGCGACTATTCCGAGCTAAACGACGATCAACTGACCGACGATTACCACTACACGATCTTCCCGAACGTCACGCTGAACACTCATGCCGACGACCTGATGCTGTTCCGTCAGCGGCCGCACCCGGACGACCCCGACAAGATGCTTTACGACATCTGGGTTTTCGAGCTTCCGGACGCCGAAAAGGACGACCCGGAGCGCGAATATCGCCGGCCGAAGCACCAGCATTTCAAGCATGGTGACAAGTCGATCGGCCTCGTGCTCGACCAGGACGCTTTCAACCTGCCCAACGTGCAGAAGGGCATGCATTCGTCCGGTTTCCCGGGCCTGTGGATCGGCGACCAGGAGCTCCGCATCCGCCACTTCCACAAGGTCCTGGACGACTATCTCGCCAAGGGGGGCGTACAATGAGTCAGCTCGGCAGGGACGATCTCCTGACCGCCTACCGCAGGATGGCGACGATCCGTGCCTTCGAGGAGCGGCTTCACGACGAAATAAAGACGGGAGAGATCGCCGGCTTCACCCATCTCTACTGCGGGCAGGAGGCCGCGGCGGTGGGCGTCTGCCATCACCTCGCCGACGACGATTACATCGTCTCCACGCACCGCGGGCATGGGCACTGCATCGCCAAAGGCTGCGACGTCAAAGCGATGATGCAGGAGATCTACGGACGCGCCGGCGGCCTGTGCAAAGGCAAGGGCGGCTCCATGCACATCGCTGACATTTCCATCGGCATGCTGGGCGCAAATGGCATCGTCGGAGCGGGTGCTCCCATCGCCGTCGGAGCGGCAATCAGTGCCAAGCTCGACGGAAGGGGAAAGGTCTCGGTCGCCTTCTCCGGCGACGGCGCCTGCAACCAGGGCACCACGTTCGAGGCGATGAACCTGGCCGTCGTCCTTAAGGTCCCGGCCGTCTTCGTGTTCGAGAATAATCATTATTCGGAGCACACGGGCGTCGACTATTCGGTCGGAACGTCGAACGACATTGCCAGCCGGGCGGAGGCGTTCGGTATGAAGGCGTGGCGCGCCGACGGCTGCGATTTCTTTTCGACCTTCGAAGCCATGCGCGACCTTCTCGACCATGTCCGTGGCGGGGGCGGACCTGCGGCAATCGAGCTGGATACGGAGCGCTTCTACGGCCACTTCGAGGGCGATCCCCAACGCTATCGCGGACCGGGCGAGCTCGACCGCATTCGTGAGAGCCGAGATTGCCTGAAGGCCTTCCGAAGCCGCGTCCGAGAGTTCGCCGACATTTCCGCGGACGATGTGGATGTGATTGATGGCGAAGTCGGCACGCTTATCGACGAGGCCACCGCCGAAGCAAAAGCTGCGCCGCCGCCTCCGCCGGAGGCCGTCCTCGAAGACGTGTACGTGAGCTACTGATGGCGGTGATGTCGATCCGCGAGGCGATCAATCGCACGATCGCCGAGGAGATGGAGCGCGACGAGACCGTCATCGCGCTTGGCGAGGATATCGTCGGCGGCATGGGAACCGCTGGCGGGCCGGAAGCCATCGGGGGCATTTGGGGCGCCACGGGCGGGCTCTACGCGAAATTCGGCCCCGGCCGGGTCATCGATACGCCGATCAGCGAAAGCGCGATCGTCGGTGCCGCCGCGGGCGCGGCGCTAGCGGGCAAGCGACCGATCGCCGAGCTGATGTTCGCCGACTTCGTTGGCGTCAGCCTCGACCAGATCTGGAACCAGATGGCCAAGTTCCGATACATGTTCGGAGGCAAGACCAAGTGCCCCGCCGTGATCCGGCTAATCTACGGCGCCGGAATGAACGCGGCCGCCCAGCACAGCCAGTCGGTCTACGCGATGATGACCTCCATGCCCGGCCTGAAGATCGCTTTGCCGGCGACACCGGCCGACGCGAAAGGCTTGCTGACGGAGGCGATCCGTGGGGACGATCCGGTGCTCTTCTTCGAGCACAAGGCAATGTTCGGCGTGAAGGGCGAGGTGCCTGAGGGCGAACATCGCGTTCCGTTCGGCCACGCCCGCCTCACGCGCGAGGGCGGCGACGTCACGATCGTGACTTGCGGCCGTATGGTGAACTTTTCGGAGAAGGCTGCGGACAAGCTGGCGGCCGACGGGATCGGTTGCGACGTCATCGACCTCCGCACCACCAGCCCGCTCGACGAAGAGACGATCCTCGACAGCGTCGAGCAAACGGGCCGTCTGGTCGTCGTCGACGAAAGCCCGCCGCGGTGCAGCCTGGCCGCCGACATTTCTGCCTTGGTCACTGCCAAGGCGTTCTCGTCGCTCAAGGCGCCACCGGAACTGGTGACCGCACCCCACACGCCGATCCCGTTCGCGCGAGAGCTGGAGCGAGCCTGGCTGCCGTCTCCGCAGAAGGTCGAGGAGGCGGTGCGCAAGGCGCTCGCCTTCCGGAGCTAGGATCGATGCCGCTCAAGGCTTTCACCATGCCCAAGTGGGGCATCGAAATGTCGGAAGGCATGATCGGTGAATGGTCCGTCGAGGAGGGAAAGCCGTTCGCGCGCGGTGAGGTCATTGCGCTCATCGAGACCGACAAGATCACGAACGAGGTCGAAGCCGAGGCCGACGCCAAGTTCGTGCGCATCGTCGCACAGCAGGGGGAGACTTTGCCAGTTGGTGCCTTGCTGGCGGTGTATGGCGACGACGAGCCTAGCGCCGAGGTCGATGCATTTATCGCTGCCTTCCGTCCGGCCGATGCACGCATGGCGGCGAGCGACACCGAGGACATGATCGCCGAAGCAGCGGCCGAGACCGAAGTACCGCCAGCAGCTCCGCAAATCGATGACAGTCTGGCCATCAGCCCGGCCGCACGTGCCCGGGCCGAGTCTGGGCACCTGGACGTTTCATCTATTGCGGGCAGCGGCCGCGGCGGAAGGATCATGCTGCAAGACGTCGAGCAGGCCCTGCGTCCGCCGGCTGATCCGCAGTTGAAGGGTCCCTTCGACGCGCAGGGCGAAGGCAATGGCTTCGCTTCTCCGATGGCGCGCCGGCTGGCGGCAAGGCACGGCGTGGACCTGAAAGCTCTCAAAGGAACGGGGCCGCGCGGCCGCATCTGCAAGGACGATGTCCTTTCTGCCGCAGGTGCCGGAGCAGCCGCACCGAGCGGTGAAATCGAGATTGTCGCCATGTCGCCGATGCGCAAAGCGATCGCCCGTCGGCTGACCGAAGCGAAACAAACGATCCCGCATTTCTATCTGCGCCGCCGGGTTCGTGCGGATCGTCTGCTTTCGGCGCGGGAGGCAGCCGGTCGCCGGGGAAGCGTCAACGATTACCTGACGCGTGCCGTCGCGCTCGCGCTACGCGAAGTGCCGGAGGTCAACATCCAGGTCCGCGGCACGGAGATTCACCGCATTCCGACGGCCGACATCGCCATTGCCGTAGCGACCAACAAAGGGCTGCTGACGCCGGTCCTTCGCTCAGCGGAATCGCTGTCGGTCGAGCAGATCCGTGAGGCGGTTGGAGACCTCGCCGCGCGCGCTCGATCATCGAAACTCAAGCAGGAAGAAATCGAGGGCGGGAGCTTCTCGCTGAGCAACCTCGGCCCTATGGAGTCGAGCAGTTCGACGCGATCATCAATCCGCCGCAGGGCGCGATCCTCGCCGTCGGCGCGGCACGTCCGGAGCCGATCGACGACGACGGCGCGATCCGCATCGTTCCCGTGCTGCACTTGTCCTTGAGCTGCGACCACCGTGCCATTGACGGCGCCGACGGCGCGCGGTTCCTGGCGGCGCTGGCCAAGCTGATCGAACATCCGGAGCGCTTATGATTCTGCCTGGAGCACGCGTGGTTCAGATGGCGTGGGTCGTCGATAGCCTGGAGGCGGCCGCCGAGCGCCTGTCACAGTCCATGCAGGTCGGCCCTTCCTTATGATCCGGCATATCCAGCTCGACGTGCCGCATCATCGCGGTGTCCCGCAGCGAACGGACTTCAGCCTTTGCCTCACTCAGGCCGGCGACGTGCAGATTGAGTTGGTCGAGCAACACGACCAGACGCCGTCGGTTTATCGCGACATATTTCCCGACGGACCGCCCGGCGGAATGGCATTCCATCATGTCGCGGTGATCGTGCCGGACGTATTCGAGGAAACCGCTCGCTACAACGCGCTCGGCTTTCCGACCGCATCAAGCGGCCGCTTCGGAAACATCGATTTCACCTACGTCGATACGACGGCAGCAGGCGGCTTCATGGTTGAGGTGCTTCCCGACATGCCCGAGATGCACCGTTTCTTCGGTGCCGTGCGCAGCGCCGCTGAGGATTGGGATCACCGCACGCCGTGGCGGGAGATGAGCTAGCTCAGGGAGCGGTGGAAGCTGAGCTCCATGTCCTGGGCGAGGCAATCGAGGATCGGCGGAACGAGGCGATCGTGGAAGTCGATCCCCATGTGGTGATCGAACGCCCCTGATCCTTGAACGTCGCGACACAGAAGAAGGTGTTGGGATCGTCGTCGGACTGCAGCAGCTCGTAGACCAGTGCATCCGGCTCCTGCGCGTGGACCAGGCCTTTGAGCTCCGATTGAAGGTTCACGAACTCATCGCGACGTTCCGGCTTGACCACCAGCTTGGCAATGAACGACCGCGCTTCACTCATGCATCTGCTCCTTGCGCCAGTTCCTCGACGAGCCTGTCGCGGAGCCGGAATTTCTGGATCTTGGATGTCGACATTGGCCATTCCGTCACGAACCGAATGGCACGCGGAATCTTGAAGCGAGCCAGCTTTCCCTCGCAGTGCTGGAGAAGTTCAGCCTCGCCGACCTGCGCGCCGCCGGTCAATTCGACGAACGCTGCCGGTACCTCGACGTAGCGAGGGTGGGGGATGCCCACGACCTGAGCCAACTTCACCGCCGGGTGCGACTGAAGAACGCCCTCGATCTCGGCCGCGGCAACATTCTCGCCACCCACCTTGAGCATGTCCTTGGTGCGGCCGTGGAACATGATGTGGCCGTGCTCATCGATCGAGCCGATGTCGCCGGTGTGCATCCAGCCGTCGGCGTCGATCGTCTCGCGGGTCTTTTCGGGAGCGTTGTAGTAGCCAGCGAGCATGTTGGGTCCACGGGCAACGATCTCGCCCCTCTCGCCGACAGCCAATTCTTCCCTGATTCGGGATCGCAGATCTTCACTTCCCAATCATCGAGAGGAACGCCTAACCGGTAGACGCGCAGTTCGTAGGGATCGTCAGGCCGGCTGGTGCAAATGGTGCCGGATCCTTCCGTCAGCCCATATGTGCCCACTTGCGTCGTGTGCGGCATCGCCGCCTGCATCTTTTCGCGGATCCAGTCAGGCTGAACCGCGAAATTGCTGTTCATCAGGCGAACGCTCGACAGGTCGGTCGTCTGGAAGCGCGGATGCTCGATCAGGTCCTGCATGATCGTGACGAAGCAGGGGTAGGCATGGGTCGCGCGTTCATTCTCGAGCATCTCGAGCGCTACCGCCGGATCGAATGCCGGAATGGTCAGATAGGCGCCGCCGCGGTCGATCGACGCGACCATCGGCAGGATGCCGGCGATGTGGAAGATCGGGAGCGGCGACCAGAAGCGATCGCCGGCTTCGATGCGGTAACGGTCGGCAAGGTTGCGACTGTTCCTACGATCCCGCGATGCCGGATCATGCACCCTTGGGATTTGCCGTCGTTCCCGAAGTGTAGAGGATGAGACCGATCGATTGTGGGTCTACGGAATCGATCCGGGCGTCCACTTCGGCATCGCTCACGTGTTGGCCTTCAGCGATGACATCCGCGGCGGAGCGCATTCCTTCCGTGCACGGCGGATCGACGCACACAATCGTTCGGAGGAGGGGCGCCTCGGGGAGGTTTAGTTGCCTTGGGTCTGTTGCGACTGCAAGACTCGGAAGCGCTGAGTGAAGGCGGGCGCCGAAATCGAGACTGTCGGCCACTTTGCCGGTTGTAACCAAGGCAACGAGGTCTGCGTCTTTAACCAGGTATGCGAGCTCGCCCGCTTGATAACGGGCATTGACGGGAACTGCGGTGGCTCCGGCCATCGCAACTCCGAACAGCAGCTCGACGAACTCCGGACGGGTCGAAAGCAGGATGCCGATATTCTGTCCCGGCTCCACGCCCATGGCGATGAACGCCTTCGCCCAGCGGCGGGCAGCTTCATTCAATTGTGCGTGAGACTGGCGCGACGAAGGGAAGACTAGGGCGTCCTGTTCACCGTTTTCGGCCGCGCTTTGGCGCAGCAATTCGCCCAGCGTGAACGGCCGAAGGCTCACGCCTTGCGCACCGGGAGCAGGAATTCGCGTTCATAGCCGTCTTCCATGCATCCGATCATTCGCTCGATGATCGGCGCGTTGGCTGGGTTGTCGCGGTGCTCCTGATCGCCGCTTTCGTCCGAGAAGCTCTCGAACACTGCAAATCCTCCGCTGTCGTCGAGACGGTAGAACTTGTACTCGAGCGTCTTGGGTTCGTCCTTCGCATTGGCTTCCATAGCGTCAATGAGATCGGCGAATTCGGCGTCGTGATCGGGTTTCACCCGGAAGCGGGCAAGGAATGTGTAGCTCATACTGACTTGCCCCTATTTCTCGCCGGAAATGTATCGGTCGAGCTCAACGTGGAAGTGCCGCAGACGCCCTTCCTGGTAGCTCCACAGAGGCCCGCGAAAACCGCGTGACCGTGCACCTTTCTGGACGATCGGCAGCAGTTCGGAGTCTTGGTCGAGCACCTCGCCAAGCTCGGGGGGAACTCCGAGCGGTACCCGAGACACGTCGGGGCGGATCATTCCCGTCGTATCGACATCGTCTGACAAGCCCATCCAGGCGGGAGCGCGGTATCCGGGCGCGTCGATGTGCCGGAACGCGATGATGTTGTCGTAGGTGAACTGCTCCGCGTTTGTGGGGTGCGGAAGGAAGCGGTGGATGAAAACCGCCTCCGGATGGCAACCGATCTGCACGTTCGGGAAGATTCCGTAGATGGTGGAATCGCTTAGCTGCGTATCGCTGAACTTGTCGTAATCGAGTTCGTACTTTTTGGCCCGCTCACGCTTTGCTGCCTGGATCGCCGCCCGGCTCTCCTGCGCGGTGCCCGAAAAAGACTCTGGGTCGATACCCGCGTCGGCCAGCATCATCTTGATGCCCGCGTTCACCGTTGTCTGATCCGGAAAGCGCGGACTAGGCTGGGCGAAGGGCACGAACTGTCGGCTCATTCCGTTCGGATAGAGGTCGATCTGCGTCCGATCGTCCATCACCGCCTGTGTTTGCGGATGAACCGAGTGGAGATGGTAGAGCTCGTAAAAGGCATCCACTCCGCCCTTCCAGTTCGCTCCCCATTCCGACTGCTTGTGGTGAATGACGTTCATCGAGCCGATGTCGTAGAGCTGGAGCTGCTCGACGAGAGGCCCGAGATACTCGGTCAGCGACGGTGCTTCCGGGTCTATGCAGACGAACACGAGGCCGGCCGCGCTCTCGCAGCGGACACTGGTCATATTCGTGCCATGGCAAAGGACGTCTGGATCGAACGTCTCGGCGTCGGTTACTTTGGTGTTGTTCCCGTCGAGCGCGAACTGCCAGCTATGAAATGGGCAAGTGAATTGGTCGATCGAGCCGAAGTCGGAGAGGACCAGCTGGCTGCCGCGATGCGGGCAGACATTGTAGTGGGCGCGTAGCGATCCATTCTTGTCGCGGACGACGACGAAACTTTCGTCGAGAATGTCGAACTTTACGAAATCGCCCGGTTCGCGGAGGTCGGACTCCACAGCAGCGAGCAACCAGGTTCGGGTCCAAACGCGGTCCCATTCTGAGCGCATCCAGTCCTTGTCGTAATAGCGCTTCGGATCAGGCCGCCCGGTTCCGTTGTCGATCCGGGGAGCTCGATCATTGAATGGGTGCGGCGAACCGACGTGGATGTCCCATCCATTGAAGTCGAAACCCATCGCGACTCTCTCCTCTGCGCGGAAATGGACGGCCTTTAAAAAACAATCATGACTGTTTTTCAATAGCCTGCGAAGCTTGGTTCTCTTAGCGATCTCCAATAGGGCAAGAGGAAGCGAATTGCGCTCTGCAACCGACCGCGGAGAAACTGTCACACAGAGACAAGAAAAAAACAAACATGATTGATTGTTATTTACGGCTGTGCCAGCTTTGGAAACGGGAGAGGCTCGGTCGGGCGGCATGCTGATGCACCGGGCACGCGAATAGGGGAGAACATGATGCGCTCGGCTCGATACGCGACTTCGATAGCGACCTTCGCCATGGCCACGATGCTTGCTGCTGCGGCCAATGCCCAGGAGGCTCCCGCAGGAGGGACAACCGAACCGCCGCCACCCGCCGACGCGCCGCCGGCAGGCTCCGCGACGTCAGCAGTCGATCAGCAACAGCCGGCTGCGCAAGCCGCAACCGAAGGCCAGATCAACGAGATCGTGATCACGGCGACTCGGCGGGACTCAAACCTGCAGACCACTCCCATCGCGGTCTCGGCGATCGATCAGAACCTGATCGCGCAGAGTAATCCAGACAATATCGGCGATCTTGCCGTATTCGTCCCCAACTTTTCCGCCGAAACCATCACAGGCTTCAATGCTGCCAGCTTTGCGATGCGCGGTGTCGGCCAGAACAACATCATCGTCTATTTCGAGCCGCCCGTCGTGGTGCTCGTCGATGACTTCGTCATGCCCTCGGTCCAGACCCAATTGCTGGACACCTTCGACGTTTCGCAGGTCGAGGTGCTGCGCGGACCGCAGGGCACGTTGTTCGGCAAGAATAGCTCAGGCGGCGCCGTTACCGTGCGAACGAAGCGGCCTGAGCTCGGCGTGACCTCTGCCCAGGGCGAGTGGACCTACGGCAGCTTCGGTTCGATCGGAGTGAAGGGGGCGGTCAACATTCCGCTCGGCGACATTGCCGCGGTCAGGCTCGTCGGCGGTTATGAAAAGAGCGATGGCTACTACAAGAACAAGGCGTGTTACGGCCCCGTCTATAATCTCTCCGACGATCCGAACACACCGGCATTCGACCCGGCATTCCCGTCGAAGTTCGATGGCGTTCAGGGCTGCCTCAACGACGGCCGTGTCGGCGGCAAGGACGTTTTCTACGGCCGTGCGAAGGTGCTCATCGAGCCGACGCCGAACCTAAGGGCCCTGTTCCAGTACGAGATGCTGCGGGATCGATCCGATACGGTTCCGTCAGTAAATGAGAATCAGATCTACACCGGGACCGTGCCGTTCCTCACCGATCTACTGGGCTTGAAAGTGCCAAACGGTAGCAGCGATCCGCTCAATAACAGCGGCATCACGCTGAGGGACGACACGTTCCAGCGCGACATCCAGCGCATCAATGTGAATGGCCTCTACGCCAACATCGATTACCGGACGCCCGTCGGAACACTGACGTCGGTGACCGGCTGGCGCAAGCAGACGTCCCGGCTTCCGAATTCCTACGCGGGCGTGACGGCCGTGGCCGCAGATAGCCAGCGGCTATCGGTCTTCGACGCAAGCCGCGATGACGACCGCAAGACGTTCCAGCAGGAATTTCGGTTCGCGAGCAACTTGCAGGGGCCATTCCAGTTCGTTGCCGGTGCCTTCTACCAGCACGACACCGTGGACTTCTGCGTGTCCCAGCTACTTGGCTTCCTCGACCTCGTCTCGGGTCCGCTTCCGTTTGGGAATTGGAACGACACGCCGTACATCCTCTGCAACGCGCAAAAGGCGACATCGAAGGCAGTTTTTGCGGAAGGGAACTACAAGTTCACCGACCGCCTGACCTTTACCGCCGGCGTTCGCCAAACCTGGGACGACAAGACGTGGCGTGGACGCCAGCAGGTTTTCATCCCGGAACTGGAAGGCGGTTTCGACCCGACGATCACTATCGACGAGCCGCTGGATGCCAGCGTCTACAACTACTCGGCTAACGTCATCAAACTGACCGACAAGTCGAAGAAGCTCACATACCGTCTCAGCCTCGGTTACCAGGCCACCGACGACATCTTCCTCTATGCAACCCATGCCACCGGCTACAAAGGCGGCGGATACAACGATCAGATCGGCGGATTCGCGGCTTTCGGTACCGATCTGGATGCGTTCCGCACGGCGGCGCGCGCAACCAAGCCGGAAACGGCGAGCAGCTATGAAGTCGGCATCAAGACAGATCTCGCGGACCATCGCGTGCGCGCCAACCTGACCGGCTTCTATGTGAAATATAAGGATCTCCAAAAGCAGCTCAACGTTCCGATCATCGTCAACGGCAATCCCAACCAGGTGACCATCTTCGTCAACGCTGCCGCGGCGACGGTGAAGGGCATTGAGGCGGAACTCACGGCCAAGCCGGTCCGCAACCTGACCTTCCGAGGCGTCCTCGGATTCCAGGACGCCAAGTACGATGAATACACGGCACCGAACGCAGGCTACGACCTGTCCAGTTCGCCGCTCGACCGTGCGCCGCGGTGGCAGTGGACCCTGGGCGCCAACTATCGGGTGCCGCTGGGTAGCTTCGACCTGACCTTCGACGGAACAGTGGCGTATCAGAGCCGAAATCTGTTCACCCAGTCGATTACGGACCCGGCTGGCAATACGTACCTGAACGCGCGGACTTTGGTCGACGCTTCGATCACATTGGCGGACCTCGACGATCGTTACTACGTCCGCCTGGTTGGACAGAACCTGACGGACAAGAGGTATCGCACGGCGTCGCAAAACGTCGCTGGTCTCTGGCTCAACAGCCAGTACGGCCCGCCGCGCTACTTCGGCATCCAGGGCGGTATTCACTTCTCGTCCGAGCGCGCTGCTCCGCCGCCACCGCCGCCTCCGCCACCCCCGCCGCCACCCCCTCCGCCGCCGGCAACTCAGACCTGCGGCGATGGATCGGTGATCCTGGCGACGGATGCCTGCCCGGTGCCGCCGCCTCCGCCACCGCCGCCACCTCCGGCGCCCGAGCGCGGATAGCGAACTGGTGAGAGGTCGCTCCTCGGATGATTCGATGACGATCCGCCAGCGCGTGGGGGTGTGCCTTGCCGCCGCTGCGCTGGCGATCGGCCTGTCGGCTTGTGGGAAGCGGAGCGAGGCCGATAATCAAGCCGGTGAGCTGGTTCAGTCGACGGATGAATTCCAGTCGCGCGCCGGCAAGCCAATCGACATCGAAAACCATCCGGGCAAAGACCTCTTCGAGAACAATTGCGCGATGTGCCACAACGGCACCGTGCCTAAGGCTCCCAACCAGGTGTGGTTGGAGATGATGGCTCCCGACGCGATCCTCGCCGCAATGAACGGTGGCCTGATGAGCAAGCAGGCTGCGTCGCTGAGTTCTCAGGAGCGAGTGCAGATAGCTGAATATCTGTCGCGGATCAGCTTGGCCGATTACCGTCCGCCGGAGCCTCCGAAGCAGTGCAGCTCCCCGCAATTGGCTGGTGGTCCTCCACCCGCGGCAGTGGGGTGGGGGCTGGATAACCGGCGTTTCGTGCCCGCGTCCGTTGCCGGCCTGTCGGCCCAGGACGTCCCCAAGCTTAAAGTGAAATGGGCGTTCGCCTATCCGGGAGCGATCCGCGCCCGCTCGCAGCCGTCGATCGGCTGGGGCACTGTCTTCGTCGGCGGTCATGACGGAACGCTTTATGCGTTCGATCTCGCCAGCGGCTGCTTGCGCTGGAGCAAGCGGATCTCGGCTGAGGTTCGGACTGCAATCGTCGCCGACGCTGCAACCAAGCGTCTCTACTTCGGTGATATTCTTGGCCGCGCCTATGCCGTGAACGCCATGAACGGCGCCGAGATCTGGCAGCGCAAGGTCGACAATCACCCGAACGCGACGATTACTGGTACTCCAAGCCTCGCCGCCGGCATGCTCTTCGTGCCCGTGTCTTCGCTTGAGGTCACGTCAGCCGCCGATCCCGCCTACGCGTGCTGCACCTTCCGCGGAAACGTGGTTGCGCTTGATCCTGCCACTGGAGCGGAGCGGTGGCGGACGTTCACCGTTCCTCAGCCCGCCAGAAAGGTGGGCAAGACGAGCAGCGGCACGGATATCCTGGGACCGTCCGGAGCCCCGGTATGGAATAGTCCGACCTACGACGCCAAGCGTGGGCTCCTCTATTTCGGCAGCGGCGAAAACTACTCGACGCCGGCGGACGGGAACAGCGACGCGGTCATCGCCGTCGATGCGAAGACCGGAAAGCGCCGGTGGACGGCTCAGCTGACGACAGGCGACGCGTGGAACGTCGGCTGCATGATGAAGAATGCCAATTGTCCCAAGGAGAACGGGCCGGACCTCGACGTCGCAGCCTCTCCGTTGCTGATCCCCTAGGGGGCAAGGACATTGTCGTGGCGGGCCAAAAGTCTGGCGTCGTCCACGGGATCGATCCTACGACCGGCAAGATCCTCTGGCGCACCCGGCTGGGACATGGCGGCACTCAGGGCGGAGTACATTTCGGAATGTCGGCCGAGGGCAATCGTGTGCTCGTGCCGATCAATGACATGGCTGACACCCGTGATGGCCGAAAGTACGACGCCAGCATTCGAGGTGCGGGTATCCACGCCGTCGATGCTACGAATGGCAAGATCCTCTGGCGCGCATTTGCTCCCAACAATTGCGGCAGTAAGCAATTTTGCGATCCCGGCATTAGCTCGGCCGTGACTTCCATCCCGAATATCGTTTTCGCGGGTCACCTCGACGGTCAGTTCCGGGCTTATGATTCCCGGACGGGAAAGATTGTCTGGGCCTACGACACGACGCAGCCGGTGAAGACGATCACGGGTGAGACCGGGAAAGGCGGGGGAATGAGCGGTCCAGGCGCAGCTGTCGCAGATGGCTATGTCGTCGTGAACTCAGGCTACGGGCTCTACTACCATATGCCGGGCAACCTGCTGTTGGTCTTCTCGGCGCGCTAGGCAGCAGCGACAAAGGGGCAGGTCTGCTCTTTCTCGACCAGGTCGAGGACGAAGGCCATCTTCGCCATCCCGCCGATAAAGCCTGCAACGACCCCGAGTTCGCAGATTTGCGCGTCGTCGAATTGCGCGCGAAGCTTTGCATAGAGATCGCGATCGAGCCGGCCGGCCGGATTGGTCAGCAGCATTTCGTCCCCGAACTCCAGAACTGCGCGCTCAGCGGGCTCGAAGACAGACCGGTCGCCTTCGATGGCATCGATATGCCCCTGGTCGTAGCCGATGCTCTTCAGCCCTGCGGTATTCTGCAGATTGCAGCTGCGGCAGCCGTGGGCGAGGCTCAGTCGAAGCCGCAGAAGCTGCTTGTACTTCTCCGCGACCCGTCCTCCGAAGAAGATCTTCTGGTAGAATTCGACCATCGCGAATTGCAGAAGCTCCGGTGCGTTCGCCATCGCTTCGATGAACGTCGGCTCCCCGGTGAGACCGTTGAGCATGTCCCATGCGCCTTGCCATTCGCTGGAAAGCTGATCGCGCGGAATGCGCTGCAATACCGTGTCGGCCATCACGTCCTCCGGTTCAGGCGCCTCCGCCCACGTCGAAATAGTCCGGCATGCCCGCAGGCCAGACGACGCCCCATTGCGCCATCCCGCCATCGACCGTCAGGACTTCACCCGTGACGAAATTGGCCGCATCGGAAGCAAGATAGACGGAGGCCTCGGCGACATCCCAGGCATTGCCCAGGCGCTTCATGGGATTGGCCTCGTGGAAGCGGGCGAGGGCATGGGGCGGGTAAACGGTGAACCCCTCTGTCTCGATCGTTCCCGGCGCCACGCAGTTCACGCGAATGTTCAGCGGAGCCCATTCGGTCGCGATGGTCTTCGAGAGGTAGATAACACCGGCGCGAGCTGCGCAGCTGTGAGCCGCTTGGGCATGCCGCGTTCGACATGCGCGACGATATTCACGATGTTGCCGCCGACGCCCTTATACCGCCAGCGCCGAGCCGCCTCCTGCATCATCCACCAGGTACCGTTGAGATTGAGATCGATGACCGCGCTCCAGCCTTTCCGGCTGAAGTCGATGGCGTCCTGGGGAAACTGGCCGCCAGCATTGTTCACCACGGTGTCCAGCCGCCCGAAGCGGTCGTGGACAGTGTCCAGCAATTGCTCGACGGCCTCGGGTTCGCGAATAGACATTGCGGCAATCAGTGGCTCGCGCCCCGTGCTTGCCGCAATCGCATCGCGGGCTTCCTCGAGCTTTGAGTCCGTCCGTCCGCAAATGGCGACGTCGGCGCCAAGTCGCGCCGCGAGAAAGGCAATGGCCTTGCCGATCCCGGTGCCGCCACCGGAAACCAGCACGACTTTCCCGTCCAGCAAATCGTCGCGATAGACCGTAGGCCGCTCGGCCAGCTCGGCGTTGGTCAAGCCGAACGCCGGCCCGTCACTTTCCACGGCCGCATCGATGTCCAGAGGTTGGCGGTTCACGCAGGCTCTACCCACGAATCCAGAACTGGCTCCACGCGTAAGTCGGCGGCGATGCGGTTTCGCCCGATCCGGCGGTCGAACTCTTCATGATAATGGTAGATCCTGCGCTCCTGATAGCAGAGCGTCATGCCCTTGAACCCGGGGCTTTCAAGCGACTCTTGGATTTGCGGCGCGAACTGGGTGTCCTCCTCGAGAATGCGCTCGAAATTGCTGATGCGCTTGTCCCACAAGTCGCTTCGGCCCTCGGGTCCGAAAGGCGGGCTGAACCAGTGGCATTCGATCCGCATCGTACTGTCTGTCACAGGCCAGAACACCAGCATGGGCATTCCGGTTGCGGCAGGCGGCATCACGATGTTCGGGAAGATGTAGTAGCTGACGTTGTTAAGGCGCGGAATCTCCGTGACGGTCGGGATTTCAGGCAGTCCGATGGTGCCCGGGTCCACCCAGTCGGGCCGCCGGTTTGGCGTCGTCATCCGTGAATGACCGCCCGGCCAAAGCGTGATCGTCGTTCCGCGATAGTCGAGAAAGCGGTCCACCGTGTTCTGATGGATCGACTTGAGGTGATAAACCTCGAGGAAGGCGTCGAGCAGGACCTTCACGTTGCAGCCGACGTCGTAGCTTCGGGAGTCGACTAAGGTCAGGGTCTCCGGCTGAAATTGGTCCAGCTCGGCCGCCACGGGTCCAAGCGCTTCCCGCAAAGGCTGTGGCTCGTCCTCATCCTCGTTCACGAAGATCCAGCCGCCGAGCGTTTCGCAGGCGACCGGAATCAGCGAGTGACAGGCGAAGTCAATGTCCACGAAGTCGCGCTTGTCGCGAACGGCGACCAGCTTGCCATCGAGAGTGTAGCTCCATCCATGATAGCCGCAGACGAAACCACGACCTTGGCCGTCGTCTTCCTTCACCAGCGGTGCCCCCGGTGACGGCAGGTGTTGTAGAAGGCCCTGATCGTATCATCGAGACCGCGTACGACGACGATCGGTGAGCCCGTCTTCTTGGTCAGGAACCAGCTTCCTGCTTCCGGCAATTGGTCCTTGTGGCCAGCGTATAACCAGCTTCGCTTCCACAGCCCGGCTTGCTCCAGGGCCAGGAACTCCGGATCGACGTACCGGCCAGCAGGGATGTCGGGGAAACGCGGAAAGCCCTCAGGCGGGCCTTTGCGATTGGCCTCGTAGATCATCCCTTCGCGGATGCGTTCCGTGGTTGCTGCGTCCACCCGTGGGGATCCCTCTATTCCTTTGTCCAAAGCGTTACATTGGCATCAATAAAAAAACAATCATGTTTGACTTTTTTCTGAACTCGGGAGACAGCCGAGAACAGGCGGGAGAAGCGGATAGCAAGATGGATTTTCGACTGACCGAACAGCAGCGCGAACTTCAGGCTGCGGCCCGCGAATTCGCCCGTGCGGAGCTTCCGGACATCGCTTCCCAGTTGGAACGCGACAACCGGCCTCCGTCACGCGACTTGGTGCGGCGATACGCCGGGATGGGCTTCCTCGGCATCAACGCGCCCGCCGAGCTTGGCGGGCTTGGCCTCGGAAGCGTCGACGCCCTGATCGTTCTGGAGGAGTTTGCCAAGATCTCTTCGGCGGTCGCCTTCCCGATCTTCGAATCGATGGTCGGCCCGGTTCGCGCGGTTGAGCATTTTGCTGGCCAGGCGTTGAAAGACCGCGTGGTACCCCAAGTTTGCAGTGGCGAGATGATCGTCGCCGTCGCCATGTCCGAGCCCGACGCGGGAAGCGCGTTGACCGACCTCAAGACTCGGGGCGTTCTCGACGGCGACGTCGTGACCCTGAACGGCACCAAGCGCTGGTGCTCGGGGGCGGGCATGCGGACGCCTACGTCGTCTACTGCCGTTTGTCCGACGATCCCGGCGCGAAAGGCATCGGCGCCGTGCTGGTCGAGAAGGACGCGCCTGGGCTGACGTTCGGTCCGAACGAGGAGTTGATGGGTTTCCGGGGCATTCCCTCGGCGGATCTCAACTTCGACGACTGTTCTGTTCCTGCGGAGAACATCATCGTTCCCGCAGGCGGCTTCAAGCAGCTGATGGAGGCATTCGACCTGGAACGCTGCGGCAATGCGACCATGGCTTTGGGACAGGCCAGCGGAGCGCTCGAAGACGTTCTTCAATATGTCCAGGAACGCCGGCAGTTCGGCAAGCCGCTGGTCGATTTCCAGGCCGTTCAAATGAAGCTCGCCGAAATGCAGATGAAGGTCGAGGCCGCGCGGCTGCTGATCTGGCGTGCTGCCGGCAATGCAGAGGAGGGCCTTCCAAGCGTCCTCGACAGTTCGGTCGCCAAGTGCTTCGCCAACTCGATTGCGCGCGAAGTGACCGGCGATGCTGTGCAGCTCATGGGCGCCTACGGTTATTCGAAGGAGTTTCCGATGGAGCGGCGTCTTCGCGACGCCTGGGGGTGGGGGATCGCGGGCGGCGCGATCGACATCCAGAAGGTCAACATTGCCAGCGCCATGCTCGGACGCCGTTTCGACCAGCGCAAATAGGATGGCCTTCGAACGCGTTGCTTCTTTGTCCGAGATTCCCGAGAGCGGGAGCAAGGCTTTCGATGTCCGCGGGACGCCGGTGCTCATCGCCCGGGCTCCGATGGGAATCTACGCGGTCGGCGCCATTTGCAGTCACCAGTACACGCCGCTCGAAGGCGGCAAGCTGAAGGCCTGCTTCATTTTCTGCCCGCTTCACGGTGTTCGCTTCGACCTGCGAGATGGGAAGCCGGCGGGGACACTGACCGATCAGCCGATCCCGACTTGGCCGGTCATGCTGCAGGACGAAGACGTCCTCGTCGATCTCGGCTGACCATGGCGCGGCTGCTCCATATCGTCGGTAGCCCACGCGGCGAGCGCTCACGATCCGAAGCCATCGCCAATCACCTGATCGGCAAGCTCGGTGGTATGAAAGTCGACCGGCTCGACGTTTGGGACATCGACTTGCCCGAACTCGATGGCGCGATGATCGAGAGCCGCTACCGCCTCATTCACGGCGCCGATGTCGAAGCGGGTTTCACGCCGGTTTGGGACGACCTTCGCGCGATGGTCGATCATCTGCTGAGCTTCGACATCTGGCTGTTTTCCACCCCCATGTGGAATTTCGGTCTTCCGTATCGCCTCAAGCACTTCGTCGATTGCATCATCCAGCCGACGATGGCCTTCACCAATGATGCGGCGGGTAATCTAACTTTCCACGGCACTGGCCGGACCGCCGTTCTGATCGGTGCGGGCGCTCTAGATATCCGCCCGGGAGCGAATTGGCGCACTTGGACTATCAGCTAGCGCACCTCGAACACTGCCTCCGCTTCTATTTCGGCATCGATCCCATTCATTGCGTGCGCGTCGCACCGACATTCGGCTCTCTGGAGGACGTTGAGACGGTGATGCGCAAGGCGGAAGAAGAGGTCGAAGCTCTCGCGCTCAACTTGCAGAATGCCGCCGGTAGACGAGATTGATGCTTCGGAAGCGGAGGACCGTTTCGCCGCGCTGGTTCGTCAGGAAATATTGCGTAATCGCTGTTCCGCGGTCGTTGCGACTGGAGGATGGCTTCAATTCCAGAACTTCGGATCGAGCAATCACCGTGTCGCCGGGCCGAAGCGCGTGCTCCAGCCGAAACTCGTCGAAACCGATGCCGCAGACGAAGTCGATATCGCTATTCATCGTATGGTCGAGTTGCCGCCAGATCGCGAGGACGTGGACCCCGCTCGCGACGACCTCCCCGAAATGCGATTCTCGCGCGGCATCGGGGTCGGAGTGGAACCACTGCGGGTCATATTCGCGAGCAAAGCGAACGATCTCGTCAACGGTCACGGTGCGCGTCTGCGACTGCCGAGTTTCGCCGACCTGGAGATCCTCGAATTTGCGTGGGGGTCGTTCCATCACCGATAGTCGCGCCAGGTCGACAGGCGCTCCGGATAATCTGCCGGCGCGGGCTCCGCATATGCGCGCATCCTTTTCTCCTCGCCGAGCACGCGCACGTAGTCGGCGACAGGGATGTAATAGAGAAATGCAAGCTCTCGCTGCGCGAACCGCCAGACGCCATCCTCGCGCCGATATTCGTCCTCGTAGCGAAGAGCCGTCACCATCATTTGGTCGTTCCGCCAAAGCTCGGCATGGGCCGACAACGTGCCCGTGGCCCCGTCCGCAGCTCCGCCAATCCGTATCCAGTGGTCGTGGCTGACATGGTTGGAGGGACCCAGAACGCGGAATCGCTCTTCGTACTGACGGATGATTGCGTCGCGCCCTGTCGCCTCCATCACGCCGTCGCGGGAGTAGACGCGCGCGTCCTCCGTGAAGAGTTCGCGAACGGCGGCAAGATCATGGTTGTCGATGGCAAAGCAGTAACGCGCCGCAAGCGCCCGGATCGCGCTTTCCGCCTCGAGCCGCTCGACACGTTGCATCAGGTCGTCGTTGGCCATCTGCGTACGATGGCGCACTGGCTCCCACAGGTCCAGAACCGCGCGAAGGAGATTGCGGCATGATTGAGCAACTCGACATCGAGCGCTTCGGCGCCATCGCGCGGATCGTTCTCAATCGATCCGACGCCGGCAATACGATCGACGAGAATTTGGCTGAGGCTTTCGCTGAGGCCGCTGCGCAAGTTGCCTCGGACGGCGAAGTCCGCGTGGTCGTTCTGACGGGTGCAGGGTCGCTGTTTTGCGGAGGTGGTGACGTGCGCGCGATGGCGGCCGCACCGGATGGCGCTTCGGCTGTGATCGACCGGATCACGTCCAACCTTCATCGGGGATCGTCACACTGTTCGAGATGTCGAAGCCGCTGGTAACGGTCGTCAACGGTCCCGCCGCAGGAGCAGGCTTGGGCCTGGCGATCCTGGGCGACATCGTGCTCGCTTCAGAGGCTGCGCACTTCACTTCAGCCTATACTGCTATTGGCATGACGCCGGATGGAGGAACGAGCTGGCTGCTTCCGCGCCTGATCGGGCTCCGTCGCGCCCAGGAAATGGTGCTGACGAACCGCCGGATCGGGGCACGAGAAGCCGAAGCCATCGGTCTGGTTTCCCGGGTAGTGCCGGCCTCAGACCTGCGCTCGGTAGAAGACGAAATCACGACGGCCCTGGACCGAGGAGCCATGGCGGCGACGGGAAAGGCGCGCTGGCTTCTGCGTACGAGCTACGAACGCAGCCTGGCCGATCACCTCGCAATTGAGGCGCAATCCATCGTGCAGGCCGCTTCCATGCCGGAAGGTCAGGCCGGAATTGCCAGCTTCCTCAATCGTCGGAAATAGTTCTGGAAGGAATGGTGGACGCACTAGGGCTCGAACCTAGGACCCGCTGATTAAGAGTCAGCTGCTCTACCAACTGAGCTATGCGTCCACTGCCATTCGGCGGATGCTCCGGCGGCGATGCACGCCTTGAGCGGCGGGGCCGGTAGCACGCTGAAACTTGGTGTGCAACCGGTCTTGGCTCCAATTAGCTCGTGAGATCCGTCTTCGTCCTCTGCTGCCGCTCGAGGGACATCAGGATTCCGAGGCAGATCATGACGGTCATGACGGCCGATCCACCGAAGCTGACCAGGGGAAGGGGAATCCCGACCACTGGAGCCAGCCCCATCACCATCATCAGGTTGATCGACGAATAAAAGAAGATCGTCGCGGTCAGGCCAGCGGCCGTCAGCTGTGCAAATCGCGACTTGGCATTGGACGCGACGCGCAGGCCCCAGACGATCACCGCCGCGAAGCACAGGATCAGCAGGGCACCGCCCAAAAGGCCCATTCCTCGACCCAGGTCGCGAAGGCGAAATCGGTATGGCCTTCGGGAAGGTAGTCGAGGTGACTCTGGCTGCCGTTGAGAAAGCCCTTCCCGAAAATGCCGCCGGAACCGATCGCGATCTTCGACTGAGTAATGTGGTAGCCGGCGCCGAGTGGATCGCTCTCAGGGTTCAGGAAGATATCGATCCGCTTCCGCTGATATCCGTGCATGAACTGGTAGACGATTGGAATCGCTGCCCCGAGCACACCTGCTGGGATGAGGAACACACGCAGTGGGACTCCGGCGATGAACATGACCGACACGCCGCCAAGGAGCACCATCGTCGCGGTTCCGAGGTCGGGCTGAATCAGGATCAAGGCCCAGGGCACTCCGATCAATGCCACGGCGGGCCAGATCGCGCGCCATTTGCGGATATCGCCGGCCGGAAGCAGTTCGTAGAAGCGCGCCAGCACGATCACGATTGCGGGTTTCATGAACTCGCTCGGCTGAAGGCGAATGAAACCAAGATCGATCCAGCGTTGTGCGCCCTTGCCAACGAAACCGACTGCCTCGACGATGATCAGCATGACGAGGATGGCGCCATAGGCTGGGAAGGCGAGCTGCTTGATCGTGGCCTCGCGAATTGTCGACATTCCGACGGCGACGGAGAGAAAGAACAGGACGGTAATGCCCTGCTTCATAGCCCAGGGACGTACTGAGCCGCCCGCCGCCGAATATTGCGTGAGGAAGCCGATTCCGGCGATCCCGACGATGACGAAGATCAGCCGCCAGGGCAGGCGCGCCAAAGGCTGCGGGATGATCGCTGAGGAAATCACGTCGCGTTCCTTGGAGCGGCCTTGAAGGCAGCGAGCTGGCGCGCATTGCGCTCCGCAAGAGTCCCGCCCCATTGCTCTTCGAGGGGGGCGAGGGCCGCCATCGCCTTCTCCTTGTCGAACAAATAGGTCATCGAATCACGCACGATCGGCGCGGCTGCCGAGGCGCCGAAACCTCCGTGCTCGATGATGCAGCCGATCGCGTAGCGAGGTTTGTCGGCAGGCGCGAAGGCGATGAACAAGGCGTGGTCGCGAAGGGCCCAGTTGGATTGATGGCCGCGCTCGCCCAGCCTGAACACTTGGGCGGTGCCCGTCTTGCCTGCCATCTGGATCCCATCGAGCGGCAGTTTCGATGCCACCGCGGTACCGCTGCCGTTGACGACTGCGGCCATCGCATTGCGAATGATTTCCTGATTTTCGAGACTGGCGTTCACGGGCGCAGGAGGCGTCTGAGGGTCGCTCATCAGCATACGCGGCTGGAGCAGTTTTCCGGACGCCAGCCGGGCCGGCATGACCGCAAGCTGCAATGGGTTCACCAAGACGTAGCCCTGACCGATCGACGTGTTCGCCGAATCGTATCCTTGCCACTTGCGATGATACTTCTTCTCGAGCCATTTCGGGTTCGGCATCGTGCCGAAACGCTGGGACGGTATCGGTAATTGGAACTCCTGGCCGTAGCCGAGGTCGTTCACCATCTTGGTCGTCAGCGTAGGATCGGTGATCAGGCCCGTCGCCCAGAAATAGGTGTTGCAGCTGCGCTCGATGGCCGAGTGCATATCCATCGAGCCGTGCACAGCGTCACAGCGAAAATAGCGGTTTCCGATCTGGTAGCCGCCCGCGCAGTGAACCCGTCGCTTCGGATCGACTCCCTGCTCCAGGAAGGCCAGCGCCATCGCAGGCTTAATCGTCGACCCTGACGGATAGAGACCTTGGGCGACCTTGTTCAGCAGAGGGATGTGGTCGTTTTCCGACAACATCTTCCATTCGGTCCGGCCGATGCCCTCACTAAAGCTATTCGGGTCGAAGGCTGGCATCGATACGAACGCGAGAAGGTCGCCGTTGGCCACGTCCATGGCGACGAGGGAACCGGACTGATCGCCCATTCGCCGCGACGCGTAGAGCTGCAGGCCTTGGTCGATTGTCAGCTGCACGGTCTGCCCGCTGCGATCGGGCTTGGGATCGAGTTCCTTCACCAGCTTGCCGCGAGCAGTGACCTCGACACGTTGACCACCGGGAGTCCCACGAAGATATTTTTCCAGTGACTTCTCAAGGCCCTGCTTTCCGATCTTCACACCTGGGATGATCAGCAAGGGGTTCTTGTCCTCGGCCTCATATTCCTTCGCGTTGGCAGTGCCGACATACCCACGAGATGGGCAACTGCGGGACCGTCGGGATAGTAGCGCGAGAAGCCCGGGTGGCCTGTACCCGGGCAGGTCAGGCAATCGAACCGTGACCGCTGCATATTGCTCGAACGAGACGTTTTCGGCGACCTGCACCGCCTGGAACCCACGACCCTGCTTCAGTTCGCGCAGGATGCGATCCACGTCATCTGTGCTGAGGTCAAGCAGCTCAACGAGCGTCTTGAGAGTCTTCTCCGGCTCCTCGAGCTGCTGCGGGATCAGGTCGATGCGGAAGCTCGAGCGATTGATCGCGATCGGAACCTTGTTCCGGTCAATGATCCAGCCGCGGCGAGGCGGTACGGGGATCAGCTGGACCCGGTTGCTCTCTGACAGAAGTTGATACCGCTCGTTCTCCCTGACCGACAGCCAGCCAAGGCGACCGAGCAGGACCGCCCCGACCGCCGCCTGGCCGCCTGCAAGCAGCATCATCCTCCGGGAAAAGGTGATGGTCTGGTGTACGGAGGAGAAGCGTTTCTCCATCTTCACCGGCCCAACCTCCAGCGATCGATCCGCGACACGATCCAGGCGACGATCGGGAAAGCCAGCACCGAAAGCAACAGCGGGGGGAGGATCGTCCGGAATGGCATTGGAGCGCCCATGACTTGGGCAATGCGCCATTCCGCCGCTTCGTTGCCCAGCAATAAGAGCGCGGCGAGAGCCCACTCCAGCCAGTATCCGCGCCACATGGTGCGACGGTCGGCAAGATCGAGCGCGAGCATGGCTGCAGTCCAGACAGTAACCGAGAGTCCGATCGGGTGGCCTGAAACCAGATCGTTGAACAAGCCATCGGTGCTGCCCACCAGCTTGGCCAGCAATCCGAACGAAGGAGGCGCCATGAAATCAGCACGAGGAAACCAAAATCCGGAAACCAGCCCCTTTCCGAGACGATGGGAAGTGTGATTAGCAGGCTTGCCACGAGGACCGAGATCGCGGGGACGTATTGTGCTCCGGAAACCGGCCCCTGGCCGATGTTCCGGCCTTGGGCGAGAGCGGCACGAACCATTACTCGCCCTCCGTCGCGGCGCCTGCCTCCTCGGCCACGGCCGAAGGCTCATAGGGCGCCTCGACAAGCGCGAAGCTCGTGGAGCTTGGGTCGGCGAGGGGGATGGCGATGGCGCCATCGTCATCGAGTCTCACTACCCGGGCGATCGGCACGAGCGGAGGGTAGAGGCCGCCGGTCCCGGAGGTGATCACGATATCACCGGGTTTGAACGGATTTCGCCCGACTTCGAGAGGACGCAAGTCGATAGTCCCGTCGCCGCGCCCCTGGCTGATGACCGGTTGGCCATCCCGAAGGATCTTGGCGGGGACAATGCTGGCCCTGTCGGAAACAAGAAGAATGCGCGAGGCGAGGGCGCCAGTGTCGACGATGCGGCCGATCAGCCCGTTGGACGATCGAACAGGCATGCCAACGCGGACGCCGTCGGATGACCCCACGGAGAGAATGGCGTACCGCCGGGGGCTGTTGAAAGAGGACCCGACAATGCGGCCGCTCGCGACGACGGCAGGTGCATGCTCGCGAAGCTCCAGAGCCTTTTTCAGTTCCTGATTCTCCAGCGAGATCGCGCGCGCCTCGACAATTCGCTGCATCATCAGTTCGCGTTCGCGCTTCAGCTGAGCGTTCTGGCGCGCGGCGTCCCAATAGTTGCCGGCTCCGGTGAAAACGCCGGCGACCGTATCGGTGACGGCGCGCGTCCCGATGTCACCGGTGCGGTGGCGTCGAGAGCAACCCTCTCACCGTAGCATAACTCTTCGGGGCAACCAACGATAAAGCAAGGAGAAACAAGCCGATCAGGAGGCCTGCGATGGCGGCCAGAAAGCTAAAGAACAGCCCGTACTGAGCGCGTCGCGACCAGCCTGGACGGGTGGCCGCCACCCCTCAACGCACCCTTACGCGGTTTGCAGGACGCCGCGGAACTGCTCTTCCTCGAGCGCCCGGCCAGTGCCCAGAGCGACGCAGGTCAGCGGATCCTCGGCGACCGTGACCGGAAGGCCGGTTTCGTCACGAAGCACTTCGTCCAGTCCCTGGAGGAGCGCTCCGCCACCGGTGAGCACAATGCCCTGATCGCAGATGTCGGCTGCCAGCTCCGGCGCCGTATTCTCAAGCGCGATGCGGACGCCCTCGACGATCGTCCCACGGGCTCCGAAAGCGCCTCGGCAATCTGGCCCTGGTTGATCGAGATCTCCTTGGGAACGCCGTTCACGAGGTCGCGGCCCTTGATGTGGACCGTCTTGCCGACACCGTCGGTCGGCGGCTTGGCGATTCCGACTTCCTTCTTGATCCGCTCGGCCGTGGCTTCACCGATGAGAAGGTTGTGGTTGCGGCGGACGTAGGAGCTGATGGCCTCGTCCATCTTGTCGCCGCCGACGCGCACCGAGGTGGTGTAGGCCAGGCCGCGGAGGGAGAGCACCGCGACTTCGGTCGTGCCGCCACCGATATCGACAACCATCGAGCCGATCGGCTGCGTCACCGGCATGTCGGCGCCGATCGCGGCGGCCATCGGCTCCTCGATCAGGTAGACGGCGCTGGCGCCGGCGTTCGACGCCGCATCGCGGATCGCGCGGCGCTCGACCGAGGTCGAACCCGAAGGGACGCAGATCACGATTTCCGGAAAGCGCCAGGCGCGCATCTTGCCGCCATGCACCTTGTGGATGAAGTGCTTGATCATCTGCTCGGCGACGTCGATGTCGGCAATGACGCCGTCACGAAGGGGACGGATGGCCTCGATCTGGTCGGGCGTCTTGCCCATCATCAGCTTGGCATCGTCGCCAACAGCCTTGACCTTCTTGACGCCGTTGATGGTCTCAATCGCGACCACTGACGGCTCGTTCAGAACGATGCCGCGGCCACGAACGTAAACCAGCGTATTGGCGGTCCCCAAATCGATCGCCATGTCGTGCGACATCCACTTGAACCAGCGCGTCCAGAACATTCTTCCCCGTCTCTCGCCCTTTGCTCGATCAACCCAACAGGCCCTATCCTGCTGATTAACCGGCCATTAAACTCATCCCATTGAATGCAAACTGAATTTTTCGCAGAAATCAGCGCTTCGCTGGCCCGGTCGTAATCGGCTAGGAACGGTTAACATGTCAATAAGAAGGCTACCGTCCGAGCTCGTGAATCGCATCGCCGCTGGCGAGGTCGTAGAACGCCCCGCGAGCGCCCTCAAGGAGCTTGTTGAAAACGCCCTAGACGCCGATGCGACCACAGTCAGAATCCGCCTGATCAATGGCGGTCTGGAACTGGTCGAGGTCGCCGACGATGGCTGCGGGATGGTCCCCGATGAGATGCGGCTGGCGCTGGAGCGTCACGCGACGTCCAAACTTCCTGACGATGTCCTCGACCGGGTGACCAGCTTCGGCTTCCGGGGCGAGGCGCTCCCATCCATCGCCAGCGTCTCGCGCTTCACGCTCCAGAGCCGGGTCAGGGGTGGCGATGGCTGGCAGATCCAGATCGACCATGGATCGCTGGTGGGCGAGGGTCCGGCCTCGATACCCCAGGAACTTTCGTTCGAATCGAAGCTCTTTTCGACAAGATACCGGCAAGACGTAAGTTTTTGCGAAGCCCGCGAGCCGAATATGCCGCTTGCCTGGATGCCGTCAGGCGATTGGCCATGGCACGAAGCGACGTCGCCTTTCAGCTCGAGCACGACGGCCGCCGCATCCTGTCGCTCCAGCCGACAACGCCGCCGCAGCGAATTGCCGAGCTGCTCAGCGCGGAGCTCGACAGGAACGGCATCGGCATCGACTGCGAGCGGAACGGCATGGGCCTGACAGGCGTGGTCAGCCTGCCGACCTTCAACCGCGGTATGGCCGACCAGCAATATCTTTTCGTCAATGCGCGCCCGGTAAAGGACCGGCTGCTCGTCGGAGCGCTTCGCGGCGCTTACCGCGATCTGATCGCCCGGGACCGGCATCCCATCGCCGCTTTGTTCCTTTCGGTCCCACTCGAAGAGGTCGACGTCAACGTGCATCCGGCGAAGACCGAAGTGCGATTCCGCGATCCGACCGCCGTCCGCGGACTAATCGTCGGGGGAATTCGCGCGGCGCTGGACGAGGCCAGCCAGAAGAGCGCGACGCGTGAGCAGGCCGCTGCACCGGTGCTGTGGACGACAAGCGTGTCCTACGACGAACAGCGAGACCGTGTTCCCGAGACCTGGGCGCCTCCACCTACCTTAGGAGAGAGCAGGCTTCAGGAAGCGCGGGCGCTGTTCGATCACGCTCCCGCCGCTCGTGCAGAACCGGCGGTTGCCGAAGTGCCGAAACACCCGCTCGGAGTGGCCCGCGGCCAGGTTTCAGCGACCTACATCGTCGCCGAGGCGGAGGACGGCCTGGTGATCGTCGACCAGCATGCCGCGCACGAACGCCTGGTCCTGGAGCGAATGCGCGCGGCACGAGAGGGAGGCGCCATTCCACGCCAGCCCTTGCTCATGCCGGAGGTCGTCGACCTCGACGAGCCCGATTGCGACCGGTTGGAAGCGGCCATGCCCGACCTCGAAGCGCTCGGCCTGGAAATCGAGCGCTTCGGCCCGACCGCAATCCTGGTTCGCTCGACGCCGGCTGCGCTCGGCAAAACGGACGTTCGCGACCTTCTGTCCGATCTGGCAGCCGAACTTGCCGAGCTTGGCAGCGCCTTTTCACTCCAGGAGAAGCTCGATCACGTCGCGGCGACCATCGCCTGTCATGGCTCCGTACGGGCCGGTCGCGTGCTCTCGGTTGTCGAAATGAACGCCCTCCTCCGGGAAATGGAGGTCACGCCGCGCTCCGGCCAGTGCAACCATGGGCGGCCGACCTGGGTAAAGCTCGGCCACGCCGAGATGGAAAAGCTGTTCGGAAGGCGCTGAAATCCGGCGTTTTCCAGCGACAAGTCGGCTGCCGCCTGCTAAGCTTGACGCCGTCCGAAGGAGACCGGTCATGGACAACTCAAGCAACGTCAACGGCGATCGCGTCTATTTCGCCCAACGCGCTGCCGAGGAGCTCGAACTGGCGCTTTCTGCCAAAGATAGGGACGCAGCCGACGCGCACCGCCGGCTCCAGCGGGTCTACACGGAGCGCGCGTCGATCGGAGCCAGGGTCACCGATCTTCCCGAGCAAGTCGGCTAGGAGCCGCCGAGGCTCTTCAGGTCCTGGAAAACCCGTTCCATCTGATGGCTGTGTGATCTTGCGCGGGCGCCTTCCAACTCAGGGTAGCCGTCGGCAGCTTCTCTTCGCAACGCCTCGGCAAACCGACCGCTGCGCACGTCCTCGAGGACCTGACGCATATTCTGCCTCACATGCTCGTCCACCACACGCGGCCCGCCAAGCGCCGCGCCAAGCTCCGCCGTGTTCGAGATCGCCTCGCGCATTCCGGCAATCCCGCGCGCTTCGATGAGATCGGCAAGAAGCTTCAACTCTCCGACGCATTCCAGGTAGGCGAGCTCGGGTGACACGCCGGCCTCCACGAGCGTTTCGAACCCGGCGACCAGGATCTCGGGAACCGCACCCCAGACAACCGCGCCCTCGTTGAACAGGTCCGCTTCGCATTCCTCGGCGAAGCTCGATGCGATCAGGCCGGCGCGAGCGCATCCAATCGCTTTCCCGTAAGCGAGTGCCAGATCACGGGCCTTGCCGCTGGCATCCTGCGCAACGGCCCAGACTCCGACCATGCCCTTGCCGCGCTCGTAGAGGGACCGCAACGCGACGCCCGGACCCTTGGGCGCCACCATGAAGACGTCGAGGTCGTGCCTCGGATGAATTTGCCCGAAGTGGACGGTCAGGCCGTGGCTGAAGCCGATCGCGGCGCCGTAGCGGATGCGCGCTTCGACTTCCCTGTAAATCCCGGCAAGCGCTTCGTCGGGCGCGAGAAACATGATGACGTCAGCCGAGGCGGTGGCTTCCTCGACAAGCGCGATCTCCAGTCCGGCTTCCTCGGCAGCCCGAGCGCTTCCCGATGCGCCGCGCAGGCCCACGACGACGTCGATTCCGCTGTCCTTGAGGTTGAGCGCCTGCGCGCGTCCCTGGTTGCCATAGCCGAGGATGGCCACCCTTTTGCCCGCCAGCGGCCCAATGTCGATGTCCCGATCGCGAAGCAGGTCCATGGCTTTCGCGCTTACGGCTTCGATCCGAGCAGGGCCAGCGCTGCTTCTATCGACTTTCCTTCAAACGGCTCGCGAAACCTGGGCCAGGCCTCCGGCGGCTGATGTGCAAACCACGTATATTGGCGCTTGGCGTAACGACGCGTAGCCTGCTGGCCCGAGGCAATCGCCTCGTCACGAGTGACGTCACCTTTGAGCCATCCGGCAATTTCTCGGACGCCGATCGCTCGCATGACGGGCAGGGCAGGGTCCAGATTTCTCGCGAGGAGGGAGCGGACTTCCGCCGCCGCTCCTCGATCGACCATTTCGCTGAACCGTTCGTCACACCGCCGATAAAGCCACTCACGGGGCGGAAGAAGAATGATCGGCGCCAGCGAGATGGCATGCGAAATCCCGCCTTCTCGTCGTTGCTGCCACTCTGCCAGCGTGATCTTGGTCGAAAGCACGACCTCCAGCGCTCTTGCGATGCGCGTGGTGTCAGTTGCCTTTAGCCTCCCGGCGGCGACCGGGTCGAGCGCGGCAAGCTTTTCTCGGTTCTTGGCCACCGACGCGTCTCGGACCAACCTGCGAATCTCGGGATCGATTGCGGGAACGGGTGCGATGCCGTCCAGCAGCGTCCGAAGATAAAGTCCCGTGCCGCCAACCAAAATCGGCACCTTTGAGATTGCATGAATGTGAGAGATTTCCCGCTTGGCCATCTGGGCCCACTCGGCAGCGGAGCATGGGTCGGCCCCGTCGCGCACGGCGTAGAGGCGATGCTCAGCACGCGCCGTCTCCTCGGGCCTCGGAGCAGCGCTCAGAATCGGAAGGTCGCGATAAATCTGTGCGCTGTCGGCGTTGACGATCACCCCGCCGATTTGCTCTGCAAGGCGCAACGCCAGACCCGACTTGCCGCTTGCGGTCGGCCGGCAATGAGAGCGACAGGAGGTTTTTCGACCCGCATGGCCATTGTGACCCTGATAGCAGCCGGATGCCTCGATGACAGGCTGATCGACCGCGCCCTCGGCTCGCTGCGCGAGATCGACCCGAAGGCCGCGTTCGCTGCCTGGATCGACGAGGGCGACGCGGTCGACCTCAAGGTCAGCGGCGATCTCAAGGCCATTCGCTGGGCGCTCGACGGCATGGAGGGCGTCGACGTGTTCGTTCAGCCGGAGGAGAACCGTTTCAAGCGGTTGCTTGTCGCGGACATGGATTCGACCATTGTCGGGCAGGAATGCATCGACGAGCTCGCGGATTTCGCAGGCCTGAAGCGCGAGATTGCCGAGATCACCGAGCGCGCCATGCAAGGCAAGCTCGACTTCAAGTCGGCGCTTCGTGAGCGGGTAGCGATGCTTTCCGGACTCGATGAGGAGTCCATCCAGCGCTGTGTCAAGGAACGCGTGATCCCGAACCCCGGGGCAGCAACGCTCATCCGCACCATGCGCGTCGGTGGCGCCTATTGCATGCTCGTCACCGGCGGGTTCGTGTCGTTCGCCGACCCAATTGCCAAGTTGCTCGGCTTCAATTCGATCAGGGCCAACCGGCTGCTGTTCGATGGCGGCCTTCTCAGCGGATCCGTGGAAGACCCGATCGTCGACGCGCAATCAAAGGTCGAAGCGCTGGTCGAGATGCGGTCTGAGCTTGGTCTTTCGCCCGATCAGGTGCTGGCTGTAGGCGACGGCGCCAACGACCGGCTGATGGTCGAGGAAGCCGGACTCGGCGTGGCCTTTCGTGCGAAGCCGGCGCTGGCGGAGGTCGCGGACGCACGCCTCGATCATCATGGACTGGACGCATTGCTCTGGGCGCAGGGCATTCGCCGTCGCGACTGGGTCGTCGGCTAGCGGCCTATTTCGCAGGCACCGGGAAGCAGGCCTGACCCTTTGCAGATAGGGTATTGCAAGCTGCCGCGGCAGCCGCCTTGCTTTGATACGGACCAACCTGGAGGCGAGTGACTGCACCCGCTGGAACCAAGAACGGCTGCCGGCCCGCCACAGGCGCATTGCTTGCAAGCCGCTTGTACAGCGCTTCCGCCGAGGATCGTTGCGAAAACGCGCCGAGCTGGATGCGCCAGGTACCGGTGGCGGGTGACGTCACTGCAGTCTCTCGAACCGCGACCTTCGGAGCCGACTTTGCCGGAGTTGCCGGCTTCGGTTTGGGAGCAGCGGTTTGCGTTTTCGCTTTTTGCATCGCCAGCGCGACGCCCTTCTTGCGTTGCTCAAGCGGCATGATGCCGTCCATCTGCGCGAGCGTATTCCTTGCCGGCTCAAGACCCTGGGCCGCGGACCGGCTGACGTAGGCGTAACCGAGAACAGGATCCTGCGCGACGCCGTCACCGTTGAACAGCGCGGTTCCATAGACGAGCATCGCCCGTGCATCGCCTTTCTCGGAAGCCGCCTTGAGCCATTTCAGGCCATCCGCCTGATTTCCGTTCTGGAAAAGCAGCAGGCCGAGCGTGGCCTGCGCGTCCACATGGCCTTTGAGCGCCGCTTTCTCGAACCAGCCTTGCGCTGCGCCAAGATCGACAAGCACGCCGCGCCCAAGTCGGTAGGCCTGGCCCATGTTGAACGCCGCATCTGCGTCGCCGGCCTCGGCGAGGGGACGCCAGATCGCAATCGCATTGGCGTAATCGCCCTGCTGCCAGGCATCGATACCGGATTTCACGGCCTGCGCCGCAACTGGCATCGCCCAGGCGAGCGATGCGAGGAAAAAGGCTGCACTCCAGGGCCTGGTACGCATTTGGCTCCGACTCCTTGTGCGACAACCGTAATCCTCGCCGCTTCAACAGCAACAGTCTCTTGACGATGTTAACCAGATTTTAGCGCCTTGGGTGTCACTCCCGACGTCGAATTGAAAGCTTCGGCGAGGGGAAAAGCATGCGCGTTCTGGCAATGGCATCGCAGAAGGCGGGTCGGGAAAGACGACCTTGTCCGGACATCTTGCGGTGCAGGCGCAGCTGGCGGGGGCAGGCCCGGTCTGCCTGATCGACATCGATCCGCAGGGCAGCCTTGCCGACTGGTGGAACGAGCGCGAGGCCGAAATGCCGGCCTTTGCCCAAACCACCGTCGCTCGCTTGGCCTCCGACCTCGAAGTCCTTCGCCAGCAGGGCTTCCGCCTGGCGGTCATCGACACGCCGCCGGCCATCACCATGGCGATCCAAAGCGTCATCGCCGTCGCCGAGCTGATCGTTATCCCGACCCGTCCGAGCCCGCACGATCTTCGCGCTGTTGGTGCGACGGTCGATCTTTGCGACCGCGCCGGCAAGCCGTTGATTTTCGTCGTCAACGCAGCGACGCCCAAAGCCAAGATCACCTACGAAGCCGCCGTCGCGCTCTCGCAGCACGGAACGGTCGCCCCGGTCACGCTTCACCACCGCACGGATTTCGCAGCGTCGATGATCGACGGCCGCACGGTGATGGAAGTCGACCCGAACGGCCGCTCGGCCCAGGAAGTGACCGAGCTTTGGGACTACATCTCGGATCGTCTCGAAAAGAATTTTCGCCGCACGGTTTTCGCGGCGCCCGGAGCCTCTTCGGCGGCTCCATCCACGCCTCGCCCGGTTGGCGGCTTCGGCCGTCGTGTGGTCGGCCAGTAAGGAGGCGACTTAAGTGATGTCCGAACCGAAGCCTTTCGCTTCTCTCTCTTCCGGATTGCTGGCCCGCAAGGGTGGCGCTCGCCCGGCGATGCGTCCCCAGGGTTTTGGCCAGATCGGTGGAAATCTAGAAGATCTCGGCTGGAACGACATGGGTTTCGAGGCTCCCAAGCCTGCGGAAACGCCGCGTGATGCAGAACATGACGCTTTTGGTGAGCCGATCGCCGAGCATCCTGCGCTTCACGGCCATGCCGGACTCACGCCAGTGAACTCGCCCGTGCATTCGCAGCACGCGGAAATCGAAAACGCGTTCCAGGAACCGCTAGACGTTTCCGACGAGGGTGAGGAGGTCGATGAGACCGCCGAGCTCGTTAATGAATCCGACGAACTGCCGGTGCAGCCCGTCGAAGCCAAGGTCCCGATGTACGTGGTGCCCTCGGCTCCGGCTCCGGTCGCTCGTCGTGTCTCGAAGCCGCGTTCGGCTCCGGGCAGCAAGGGGAAGGCTGCGTTCACACTTCGGCTCGATCCGGAGCGTCATCTGAAGCTGCGTCTGGCCTGTGCCCTCAATGGGCGTTCGGCTCAGCTTCTCGTCACCGACGCGCTCGATCAGTTTCTCGGCGGAATGCCGGAGCTGGAGGCGATGGCCGAAAAGGCCAAACGCAAAGGGTAAGCACTGGCCTGACGAGGCCAAACGCAAGGGGTAAGGCAAATGAAACCGCTTCGCTTGGGAACTGCAGTTTCCGCTGTCGCACTGGCTACCATGGTCGCCGGATGCGCGTCACCGATGTCGCGAAGCGCGCAGGTTTCGAAGGGCAAGGCCAACATGGCCTATGCCCTTCGCGCGCAAATGGCGATCGACTCCAATGACTATGCATCCGCCGTCGGCCTTGCCGAGAGCGCAGTCGAGGCGAGCCCGCAGGACGCCAACGTTCGCGGCCTGCTCGGCAACGCTTATTTCGGTGCCGGCCGCTTCGCTTCGGCGGAAGCGGCTTATGGCGACTCGCTGTCGTTGGCCGCGATGCAGCCGTCGGTCATCCTGAAGCGCGCACTGGTCCAGATCGCCCAGGGCAAGAATGACGAAGCGATTTCGCTTCTCCAGCAGTCGCAGAGCATCGTCGATCCGGCGGATTATGGCCTTGCTCTCGCTCTTGCTGGTCGTTCGGCCGATGCGGTGCAGATCCTCGACGTTGCGGCTCGCGCCAACGGCGCTGATGCCCGGGTCCGCCAGAACCTGGCGCTCGCGCTGGGCCTCAGCGGCGACTGGAACAATGCCCGAATCGTCGCTTCGCAGGATCTTCCGGCTGATCAGGTCGACGCTCGCGTCCAGCAGTGGATGTCGCTTGCCAAGCCGGCGCACGCCTACGACCAGGTTGCCGCGCTGACTGGCGTGACGCCGTCGGTAGTCGGCGATCCCGGTCAGCCGGTCCGCCTGGCGCTGAACGGCAGCTCGAACACTCGGGTTGCTCAAGCGGCCGCTGCTCCGGCGCCTGTGCAGGTCGCGGAAGCGGCTCCAGTGCCGAACGCGCCTTATTATTCCACCCCGGTGTCGCAACCGGACGAGCTGGCTCCGGCGCCTGCTCCCGCTCCCGTCGTTGAGCAGCGTGAGGCAATTGCCGTAGCTGCTGCGGTTTCGCCCGAAGCCCCGGCTGCATTCGCGATGATGTCTTCGAACTTTGCTCCGAAGGCAAAGCCAGCGAAGGCCAAGAAGGCGGCGGCTCCGGCGCGTCCGGCGCTTGCTTCTGCGTCCGGCAAGTCGAAGGCCGTGGTTCAGATCGGCGCCTACAGCTCCGAAGCTCGCGTTTCGGCGGCTTGGGCGCAGCTTTCGAAGAAGTACCCGGGCTTGCGGAAATACTCGCCGATGGTCGCCCGCTTCGATGGACCGAAGGGTACCGTGTGGCGCCTGTCGATCCGTGGCTTCGGAAGCCAGTCTGAAGCGGCGTCGAGCTGCTCCGCACTGCGCGGCAAGGGCGGGACCTGCTTCGTTCGCGGTGTGGCCGGCGACTCGCCGGTGCAATTCGCGTCGCGGTGATCAGCCGCCGGTAACGAGCTCGAGGCAGGCCATTCGCGTGGCCACGCCAGCCTCGACCTGAAGCAAGATCAAGGAACGTTCGGGATCGTCGGCGACATCGTCGGCGATCTCGACGTTCCTGTTCATCGGCCCAGGATGCATGACCACAGCGTCCGGAGCGGCCCTGCCAAGGCGTTCCGCTGTCAGGCCGTAGCGCTCAAGATATTCTCCTGGGCCATCCCCGAGGTCCTCTTCCAAGCGTTCGCGCTGGACCCGGAGCATCATCACTACATCCGCGCCGTCGATGGCCTCATCGATCGAAAGGGCAGGGATGTCGCCTGGAAGCAGGGACGGCGGGCCCGCCAGCCTGACCTCGGCCCCGAGACGGGGGAGGAGCTTGGCGTTGGACCGGGCGACGCGGCTGTGGCGAATGTCGCCGCAAATTGCGACCTTCAGGCCACTCAAGTCACCGAAGCGGATCTGAAGCGCCAGCGCATCCAGGAGCGCCTGCGTCGGATGCTCGTTGGTACCGTCTCCGGCATTGATCACGGCACAATCCATCAATTCGGTCATGGCCGCCGGAGCGCCGTTCTCGCGGTGGCGGATCACGACGACGTCGGGGCGCATGGCGTTGAGCGTCCGCGCCGTGTCCTCGAAGGTTTCGCCCTTCTTGATCGAAGACTGTTCGACCGGGAGGAACACGGGCGAGGCGCCCAGACGGTGCGCAGCGGCCGCGAAGGACATCGCGGTGCGGGTCGAGTTTTCGTAGAACAGGTTGAAGACGAGCTTGTCGTGCAGGCTCTTGTCCTGCCCCCGCGAGCCCGAGCGATTATACTCGAACCACCGCTGGCCGCGGTCGAGAATGCGCTCGATCTGGGCGTCGCTCAGCGAATCGATTGAGATGAGGTTCACGAAGCAGACCGACTAATGCTGCTGCGGCAGGTTGGCCAGCGCATCGATCGCGCCCTGCAGGATGTGGGCGGCGGCGAGGGCATCGACCTTCTCCGCGCGCTTCGAGCGGCTGACGTCGGCCTCGATCATCGCCCGCTCAACTGCCTGGGTGGACCAGCGCTCGTCCCATAGGAGGATGGGCAGGCCCAATGGAGCGAGATTGCGGGCGAAGGCGCGGACCGACTGCGTCCGCGGCGAATCCGTGCCGTCCATGTTGAGAGGAAGTCCAAGGACAAGACCCTTTACCTGTTCCCGTTCAACGAACTTTCTGAGGTGTTCGAGGTCGGCGGTGAATTTGGTCCGCCGGAGAGTTTCGGACGGTCCGGCAAAGCTCCAGCCGGCATCGCACACGGCCAATCCGACGGTCTTCGTGCCGACATCCAGTCCGGCGAGCTTCCCGTGCGGGTAGCCTCGGCGAATTCGGCGGGAGCGGACGTGATCAACGCTTCTGCCAAGCGGCAAGCCTCCGCCCCGCATCGTCCCGAATGGCGCCCCAGAACAGCGCATAGTCATAGACGTGATAATTGTTGCCGGGCAGTACGAACGGCCCGAGCGGCGGGATGTCGCCGTCGACCAGCAACAGCCCGTTGTCGCAGCGCGCGCCGACACGGTCCGCCTCCAGCGTTGCCGACGCGAAATTGGCAGTGGGGATCAAGGTGCCGGGATTGGCGGTCGGTGCGGCCGCGCCGTCCCTGGTGCCGGTCAGCGGGTTTACGCAGAGCATGTCCTTCCGCTCCCTCTTCAGCCCTGTCGGTCCCTGCGTGCCTTCCCACGCGTCCATGATCAGGTCGGGGTTCGCAGGCGACCCGAAACTCTGCCAGGACAGCACACAACCGGTCTCCTCAGGCGATGTGCAGGCGCCAAGCTTCATCGCCGGTAGGTCGGCGCTGGTGCTCAGCGGCCAGCCGACGACATAAGCCGCGACCAGGCGTCCCTTGAGGCCGTCGGCATGGTCACGAAGCAGGTGCGACAAGTGCAGCGCGCCCTGGCTGTGGGCGGCGAGAATGACCGGACCGGTTGGATTGCGCTCGAGGAACTCGGCAAATGCGGCGGAGACGTCCGAGTAGGCTAGGGCCAGCGCCTTTTCGGCATCGCTGCTCCTGAGCAGGAACGCGCCGAATGCCGCCTGACGATAGAGCGGAGCCCAGACTGCTCCGGAGGGTGAGAAGGCGCTGGCCTGGCTGCGCACGAACAGGTCGGTTCGCTGGCGGCTTTCCCGGTCGTCGATCGGCCCGTTCCAGCGATCGCGGCGCAAGTAGGTCGTCGGATGGACGTAGAAAACGGCCGCGTCGCCTGCGGGGACTGGGGCGGGGCGCCCGCCGGAGAAGCTGGTCGTCGCCGGGTTGCCGGTAAGCTCTGGCCGGGCGACCCAGCTGTCGAGCTTCGAATAGTCGGGGCCGGTGCGGGGCGACGGCGCCTGGAAATGCCCCTGCGGTGTCGCCTGGCTGATCAGCACCTGCTGCCCGAACTGATAGATCGCGAATGCTCCAGCGACGAACAGCAGGATCATGATGAAGACGAAGATGAGGAACCGGCGAGCGCACATTGGCCGGGCGCTCTATTCAGCCGGCCGTCAACGAGCAAGTTCGACCGCGAATGTTCCCAATGTTCGCACTGACGAGCTTTATTCGAAGAGCGAGGAAAGGGTTCAAAGCGTCGATCCAGTGAGCGTGATTGCGATGTTCGAGACGCAAGCACAGGAGGGGTCCTGTAGGACAGGTGTTTGTTGCGAGGTGGTCCTGGAGCCAGAGCCCCGACAATTTGCGGCCCATTGCGGACTCTTCGCCGAACTCTAAGCTGATCTACGGAGAGAGGGGGCGATGGCGAGCACCTGGGCCAAGGACCGCGCGCAGCGATTCTATGCTGGCGTCGCTTTGTTTGGCCTTGCCGCAATCGCTGCCGGATTTTCCACTACCTACTTCATACCGATAGCACGACGCACATTTGCCGCACCTGCTGTAGTTCATCTCCACGGTGTTGGCGCGTTCACTTGGGTCTGCCTTCTCTTGACGCAGGCTTTCCTTGTCCGAGGCGACCGAACAAAGTTGCACATGCGAATTGGCCAGTTGGGTTTGCCCATGGCCGTTGTCATTTGGTCGTCCGGTATTCTTACGGCCGCATGGGCAGCTCGGCGCGACCTTCCGTCGCAAGGCCCAATCGCGGAGACAGCGTTCATGGGCACCGTAAGTGGCCTTTCGCTGTTTCTCGCCTTCGTGATCGCCGGTTACGTATCTCGACGGTCTTCCGCTGCCCACAAGCGCTGGATGGCCTTGGCGACCATTGTTCTACTTTGGCCGGCAATCTTCCGCTGGCGCCATATCCTTCCATCCATGAGCCGACCGGATATCGTCCTCGGTATGTTCGTAGCGAATTTGCCGATCCTGGGCGCGATGCTCCGCGACCGGCTGCGCTTTGGAGCGGTTCACCCAGTGTGGATGCTCGGCGGGACATTCTGGTTCGTCGAACAGGGGATAGAGGTCGCTCTGTTCGATACGCATTGGAGCGCGCCAATCGGCAGAGCGCTGCTTGCGATCTTACCCTGATCGAAGAGCAAGGATTGCGAAAGCTGTCCTAAGCGCCGCGGCAGCTTTTGACCCATTGCGGCCGCTAGCCTCATAGCCGTTGGCCATGCGCCGGTTCGCCTAGACTGCAATTGCTCGGGTGCGGAAGGGAAAGATGATGAGCAAGCGTTGGGGATTGGCAGCATTCGGCTTGATCGCTGTAATAGCTATTGCGTGGTACTTCATGTCGCCCTGGTACACGCTGAAACAGATGCGTGACGCCGCTCAGGAGAATGACGCCGATGCGCTTGCGGCGTACGTCGATTTCCCCGCACTGCGTGAGGACATGAAATCTGAGATCATGGCGCAGTTCGCAGTGGAAGCGCAGAAAGACAAGTCGGGCGTCGGTGAATTGGGGACAGCAATGGCCACAGCAATGATTGGCCCGATGATTGACGGGCTCGTCTCGCCGGCTGGTCTACGCGCCGCCTTCATTGCCAACCGCAATCGCGAGGCCACGCAGCATCCGACGAGCAAGGCGACTGGCGCCTTTGACGTCAGCGACAAAGTGGAGATCGAAAGGCGCAGCTTTGATGAATTCGCAGTGAGCAACAAAAACCGTCCTGACGGAAAGATGATTTTCAAACGCCATGGGTTCGGCTGGCGGCTTAGTGGCGTAGACTTGCCCGCACCTGCTTCAAACTGAGGTTCAGGGCGACGCATGCGTCTGCTTCCGACCCATTGCGGACATTAGCTGGTTTCTGCAGGTTTCCGCTGGAGGTGCGGTAGATGATTCTAGGTTTGATCCTTCTGGCAAGCGCAGGGCTTAGCGGTGACGCGCCAACATGCGACGTTCGCGTGGGCGAACTTGTGCCAAACGCGCAGGTGGCACGGGAGCTTGCCGAAGTGATCATCCGAAGCAGGCAAACGCCAGAGCAGCAGGCTCGATATGTGCTGCACGTTGAAGAAGACGGAAAGACCGGTTGGCTGGTTTCTCAAGGCCTTCCTGACAGTCCGCCTGACGCCAAGGGCAGTATCACGGTCACTTTCGGGGCGGCGGTCTGGGGATGCGCATCGATCGGTGCAACGGCGAGATGAGCAAGGTGTATTACCAGCGGTAGGGCTCGATCCGGAATGTCCGCTTTCCACCCAAACCCGCCGCTAGACCAGTAGCGTCAGTTTTCGACGCAGAGCCGACATTGCGCTGAGGCTTCCAGCAGGGCATCACCGCGATCCATGACGGTCGTGTTTTACGATTGGCCATATTCGCCCTTCTGCATGAAGGTGCGCGCGATTCTTGATTACAAATCCATCTCTTACCGGACCGTCAATCCGCTCGACGCACGCGGCAAACTCAGGCGTCGGGGTACCGGCAAGGTGCCCGCCGTGGAGATCGACGGCGCATTCGTTACGGACTCCACGGACATCGCCTATGCGCTGCAGGATCGTTTTCCAGAACCGCCGCTTTTTCCACCCGCCACTCATGAGCGGGGCCTGAGCCACACGATCGAAGACTGGGCGGACGAAAGCCTGTATTTCCTCGGTCTCTATTATCGGTGGTTCGAGGTGGAAGGGCGTAAGCCCGTCGCGGCTGTATTCGGCAACTCGCTAAAAGGGCGACTGGTCTATCGCTACTACCTGCGCCTGATCTTGCGGCAGCTGAAGGGGCAGGGCACGCTGCGCAAATCACCCGACCATGTACGACGAGACCTGGAACGCAATCTCGATGCGGCCGAGAGCCTGCTCACACCCGGCCCGTACGTGCTGGGCGACAGGCCGTATCTCTGTGACTTCGCTCTGTGGGGACAGCTGAACTATTTGAGCCGTACGCCCGTTGCCGGAGCCAGTATCAGGAAGCGGGCCACGATCACCGCCTTCCTTGAGCGTCTAAATGGCGCGGATGCCCGGAGCTAACGCCAGCTTTCCAGCCAAGCCTGCCGTAAGGCGATCACGCGATTCCACTGATTTGATCTGGATCCATGCCAAGGATTGAATGTCGCGTGGCGGTCGATTGGGTTATCGTTTCGGGGAACGATGCGAACAGGGGTCGAATGTTCAATCGCGTCCATCCCGCTCTGGCCGGGACTGCGCTGGCGTTGCTAGTTGGCGGGTGCAGCACGGCTCCACCGAGCCGGAGCCTCGCCTGCGGGAACGGAGTGCCGGCGCAGATCACGGAAGTGGCCGGCGGCAAGAGCAAGACTGCAGAGCTGAAGGTTCTCACCTACAACATCGAGGGCCTGGGCTTCCCGGCGCGGAGCGGGCGCGGGCCTGAGTTGAAGCAGATCGGTGAGCATCTGTCGGAGATGCTCAAGGCCGGGACGGGGCCGGACGTCGTGCTGTTCCAGGAAATGTTCAGCGGCTCCGCCAAGGCAGCAGTCATGAATAGCGGCTATCCGCGATCTCGCCGGGACCGAGCCGAAGCACGAGGCCGTTCGAGTCCACCAGCGAAAAGCTGCCCGGAAAGTCCAAGCTGAAGCATGGCGAGGTCGGCATCCGCTTCCAGGGAAGCGGGCTGGCAATCGCGTCGCGTTATCCGATCGTCATGACCGAGCTTCGCGCATTCGGGGGGAAGTCCTGCGCCGGACTCGACTGCCTGGCGAACAAGGGGGTGATGCTGGCGCGGATCTACGTTCCGGGCCTGCCGACGCCGATCGACGTCTATGACACACACATGAATTCGCGCGGTGCTTCGAAGGCGCCGGCCGCGCGGAACCTTGCGGCTCATGACCGGCAGGCACTGGAAGCGTCAGAATTCATCGACCGCACCCACAATGACGACTTTCCAGTCATCTTCGGCGGCGATTTCAACATGCGTCATTCGGAGCCGCGGTGGGAGAATTTCACCCGCTACCAGCCGATGACGCTTGTCCACCGCGTTTGCATCGAACCGTCCTCCGGTTGCCTGGTAAAGATGTCGTGGGACGGGGATGCGCCCTGGATGGACACGCAGGACCTCCAGTTCTTCCATTCCGGGGAGCGCGCCTCGATCCGGCCCATTCGGGTGGAAGCGCTGTTCGACGGAAGCCCCGGCAGCCCGCAACTGTCCGATCACGACGGCTACATGGTCACCTATCGGATCGAGTGGCTGGTTGGCGCTGTGGCGATCAGCCCGGAGCTGGCGGGCTGCGGCTGAGAACTCAGGCAGGGCCGCGAAGGAAAAACATCAGGTAGATCAAGCGGCCGTTTTCCAGGCTATCGCCAAATCCTGGGCCAGCCGTGTGCCAATAGTGCGGCTGGAGGAGCACGAGCCGGTTGAAGCGCATCGGCACAGTCATGGTGTGCTCCCACTTCGACCGGTCGAGCGCATCCTGATCGAGGATGTCGTGCTGGAGGTCGGTGTAGGAGGCGTAGCCGATCTGGCGCAGGCCGGCCTCGTCCATCGGCACGCGATCGGTGCCGGTGCGCTTGTGGCGGAAGAACTCGGTACCGCCGTGGCAATCTTCGGGACGGCTGAGATAGAGGATCCCGGACCAATGGCTCTGGTCGATGTGGATGCGGGCCTCCTGCGGATCGGAGGCGAGGGCGACGCGGCAGGAGCCGTGGGAGAAATCCTCTGTCCACGGCGCTCGAACCGGCTCGCGGACCAAGGTCGAGATGACCTGGTCGAGTCCTTCGATGCGAAGCTTCTCGACGGAGTTGAGACCGGGATAGCGGCCGCCGACTGCGTAAGTGAGCGAGAGCGCCTGGCGACGGACCTCCTCGGCATTGCGCAGGAAATCGTCGATCACGAACAACGCCGGAACCATCAACGCCCCCTCAGCCTCCGTCAGCTGAGGACAGGTTACAGCCGTCAGGGTGCATTGGAAGCCGTTTGTGGGTGTTTGGGCTGCAGCGCTTGCCGCCCTCCGGCACCGCCGCTATCGCGCCGCCATAATGTCAGTCACGATCGAACAGGTGCGGCACATCGCCAAGCTCGCCCGCATCGCGATGAGCGATGAGGAGCTCGAGCGGCTGGTGCCCGAACTCAACAATATCCTCGGCTGGGTGGAGCAGCTCGGCGAGGTGGATACGAATGGGGTGGAGCCGCTGACCGCGGTCATTCCCAACACGTTGCGGCTGCGCGAGGATGCGGTGACCGACGGCGATTGCCGCGATGCGGTACTCGCCAATGCGCCGGTCGCCGAGCACGGCTTCTTCGCAGTGCCGAAGGTGATCGAATGAGCGACCTGACGTCACTGTCGATTGCCGAGCTTCGCGACGGGTTCCGTTCCGGCGAGTTCACGGCGCGCGAGATCGCCGAGCAGTACAATGAAGCGGTCGCCGGGGGCGGGCGCTGAACGCATATACCGTCGAGACGCCGGACGATGCGCTTGCAGCGGCCGATGCGGCGGACAAGGCGCGCGGTGCGGGCGAGCCGGGGTCGCTCGCGGGTATCCCGCTCGGCATCAAGGACCTGTTTGCGACACGCGGCGTCAACACGACCGCCGGGAGCCGCATCCTCAAGGATTTCAGACCGGAGTATGAGAGCACCGTCACCGCCAACCTGCGCAAGGCGGGGCGGGAATGCTCGGCAAGCTCAACATGGACGAGTTCGCGATGGGCTCGTCCAACGAGACGAGCACCTACGGACCGGTGATTTCGCCATGGCGGCGGAGCGATGGCGGAAACGCCCCGCTTGCACCGGGCGGGTCGTCTGGCGGTTCGAGCGCGGCTGTCGCGGCGCGGATTGCTCCGGCGGCGACGGGCACCGATACCGGCGGCTCGATCCGGCAGCCGGCGGCGTTCACCGGGATCTGCGGGATCAAGCCGACATATGGTCGCTGTTCGCGCTGGGGCATCGTGTCGTTCGCGAGTTCGCTCGACCAGGCGGGTCCGATGGCCCGGACGGTTCGCGATTGTGCGATCATGCTGGAAGCGATGGCTGGGTTCGATCCGAAGGACTCGACGTCGCTCAACCTGCCCGTGCCCAAGTGGGAGGCTGGATTATCCAGTGATCTCAAAGGCAAGCGGATTGGAATTCCCAAGGAATATCGCATCGACGGCGTTCCTGCCGAGATCGGGGCATTGTGGGATCGCGGCATCGAATGGTTGCGCGATGCCGGTGCAGAGGTCGTGGAAATCAGCCTGCCGCACACCCAATATGCGCTGCCGACTTACTACATCATCGCCCCGGCCGAGGCGTCTTCGAACCTCGCTCGGTACGACGGTGTTCGCTATGGCCTGCGCGCCGAAAGCGAGGGCGGTCTCGACGCGATGTACGCCGCGACCCGGGCCGAAGGATTCGGGCGGAGGTCCGGCGCCGGATCATGATTGGCACCTACGTGCTCTCCGCGGGCTTCTACGACGCCTACTTCACCAAGGCGCAGAAGGTCCGAACCTTGATCAAGCAGGATTTTGAGAAAGCGTTCGAGCAGTGCGACCTGATCCTGACGCCGACAGCTCCGTCAGCGGCTTTCGGGCTTGGCGACAAGACGGCCGACCCGCTCTCGATGTACCTGAACGACGTGTTTGCGGTGCCTGCAAGCCTTGCGGGACTGCCGGCGATGTCGGTTCCGGGCGGGCTCGACGAGACGGGGCTGCCGCTCGGTCTTCATCTAATCGGCCGCGAACTCGATGAGCAGGGCGTTTTGAACGCTGGTCTGGCGATCGAAGAGCGCGCGGGCTTCACCGCGACGCCAAAGAGGTGGTGGTAATGGCTGACGCAACCGCACCCTTCCGCATCAAGGGCGAAACCGGCGACTGGGAAGTCGTGGTCGGCCTGGAGGTGCATGCTCAGATCACGGCAACGGCTTCAAAGCTGTTTTCAGGTGCTGCCACCGCCTTCGGCGCGGAACCGAATACTCAGGTCTCGCTGGTCGATGCTGCCATGCCCGGCATGCTCCCGGTTCCCAATCGCGAATGCATCCGCCAGGCGGTGCGGACGGGTATGGCGCTTGAAGCGAAGATCAACCGCTGGAGCCGCTTCGACCGGAAGAACTACTTCTACGCCGATCTTCCGCAGGGATATCAGATTAGCCAGCTATTCCACCCGCTGGTGGGCGAGGGCGAGGTCGAAATCCTTCTGGACGAGAAGGATGACGCCAGTGCCAAGAGCATCGGCATCGAGCGCATCCACGTCGAGCAGGATGCGGGGAAGCTGATGCACGATCAGCATCCGACCATGTCCTACGTCGACCTCAATCGTGCAGGCGTCGCGTTGATGGAGATCGTATCGCGGCCTGACATGCGTTCTCCAGCAGAAGCAGGGGCTTACCTCAGGAAGTTGCGAGCAATCCTGCGCTACGTCGGATCGTGCGACGGCAACATGGAGGAAGGCTCCATGCGTGCGGACGTGAATGTCAGCGTGCGTAAGCCTGGCGACGAGTTCGGGACGCGGACAGAGACCAAGAACGTCAACTCCGTCCGCTTCGTCATGCAGGTGATCGAATATGAGGCTCGCCGCCAGGTGGAGCTGATCGAGGAAGGTGGGACGGTCGCGCAGGAAACGCGCCTGTTCGACCCGGATCGCGGGACGACACGAACGCTGCGGTCGAAGGAAGATGCACATGATTACCGCTACTTCCCGGACCCGGACCTGCTGCCGCTGGAACTTGACGACGCGTTCATCGAGGAATGCCGCTCGTCGCTTCCGGAGCTGCCGGATGCCAAGCGCAAGCGTTACGAGGCGCTCGGCGTAACGCCCTATAATGCTGGCGTTTTGACGGCCGAAGTCGAGACCGCTCGGTGGTTCGATGCACTGCTAGATGCCAATGCGCAGCCGGCGCAGGCGGCCAACTGGGTGGTTGCCGAGCTGTTCGGTGCGCTCAATCGCCTGGGCAAGGGGATCGAGGAGTCGCCGGTTTCGCCGCAGCAGGCTGGCGGCCTTCTCGGTCTTGTGGCCGATGGGACGATTTCCGGCACGATCGCCAAGCAGGTGCTCGAAATCATGCTGGAAACCGGCGAGGGTGCCGCTGAAATTGTCGAAAAGCGCGGTCTGAAGCAGACCTCCGATACGGGCGCCATCGACAGCGAGATCGACAAGATCCTCGCCGCGAATGCCGACAAGGTCGCCGAGTACCAAAGCGGCAAACAGCAGCTGTTCGGCTTCTTCGTGGGCCAGACCATGAAAGCGACGCAGGGCAAGGCCAATCCTCAGGTCGTCAACGAGCGGCTGCGGGCAAAGCTCGGGTAAGAGTCTCGGTGTAAAGGAGCCTGATGGTCATGTTTGCGGCATTTCTCGTCGGTTTGTTTGCCGCGCAGCCGGTTGCTCCAGCTCCCGTTGCCCTGAAGGCCGATGCGCCGAAGCTAGTAGTTGTAATTTCGGTCGACCAATTTTCGTCCGACCTGTTCGATGAGTACCGTCCGCAGTTCACCGCAGGCCTTGCGCGCCTGTCGGGGGAACGGCATTCAGGAACGGCTATCAGGCACATGCGGCGACCGAGACCTGCCCGGGGCATTCGACGATCCTGACGGGTTCACACCCCACTCACACCGGAATCATCGCGAACAGCTGGGTCGACCAGTCGCTCACGCGTTCGGACCGCACCGTCTATTGCGCCGAGGACGAGCGCGTTCCCGGCACTTCGTCAACGAGCTACACGGTGTCCCCGCTGCACCTCCGAGTGCCGACACTGGGGGACCTGCTCAAGCAGCAGTCTCCGCAGAGCTTGAATGTCGCCGTAGCTGGCAAAGACCGCGCTGCGGTGATGATGGGCGGCCATAATGTCGATCAAAGATGGTACTGGGACGGAAAGACTTTCACGACTGATCTGAAATCGGCGGCTGTCCCGGAGACCATCAACAAGGCGAAGGTGGCTATCGCGGGCGCCATCGCTGTCCCGCAGGCAGGTCTGAATCCTCCGCCGTTCTGTCAGGCGAAATCGACCCCGGCAGCGGTGTCGCCGACACTGTCCGTCGGAGCCGGGCGGTTTGCCCGCGCTGCCGGCGATGCAAAGGCGTTCCGGGCGTCTCCGGAATTCGACGGGGCCGTATTGGCGATTGCCGCAGGGCTGATCCAGGAGTTGAAGCTTGGCCAGGACGCGGCGACCGACGTCATTTCCGTCGGCCTGTCGGCGACCGACTACATCGGGCACGGGCTCGGACCGGGCGGCGGGGAGATGTGCCTCCAGCTGCTTTCGCTCGACCGGAATCTTGGCGACTTCTTCAACGTGCTCGACCGAAGCGGCATCGATTACACGGTCGTGCTGACCGCCGATCATGGCGGCATGGACATTCCCGAGCGGCTCCGGTCGAAGGGTGTGACCGACGCGGCTCGCGCCGATCCTGCCCTGACAACGGTCGAGGTTGGAAAGGCGATCGCGGCCAAGCTCAAGCTCTCCGGACCGGTCCTCCTCGGGATATGGCCGGAGATGTCTGGATCGACCGCTCGCTCAAGACGGCAGACCGCGCACGAGCAGAGCGTGAAGCAATTGCGATCTTTAAAGCGCATCCGCAAGTCGAGGCCGTTTTCACGTCACGGGAGATCGAGCGACTTCCGGTTCCGACGGCTTCGCCTGACCAGTGGACGATCGAGCAGCGCGTACGGGCGTCGTTCGACAAGCAGCGATCGGGCGATCTGTACGTCGCACTGAAGAAAAATGTTTCTCCGATTGCGAAGCCGGGCGCTGGATATGTAGCGACCCACGGCAGCGTCTGGGATTACGACCGCCGGGTACCCATCCTGTTCTGGCGGAGGGGCGCAGCGCCCGCCGATCGTCAAGACCATGTTTCGACCGTGAATATCCTGCCGACCGTCGCGGCGGAGATCGGGTTGCAGGTTCCGGCGTCGCTCGACGGCAGGTGCATCGACGGTGTCGAAGGAGTCGCTTGTCCGTCGCACTAGACCGTTCTTTTTCCTAGTCTTTTCCGCTACTTTCACCTGCCGTTCAGGAAATGGTAGTCAGTTTTCCCGCAATCAGGTGTGACCGCGCCTGCCGGGGAGAAGTCATGGGGAAAGTCGGTGCCGCACTCGCGCTGGCCGCCAGCCTCGCCGGGTCTGGGTGCGTTCAGTCGCGCCAATATGCCGACGTGCAGTTTACGCCGCCGCAAGGCGATTACCGGTTGCTCGTCATGCGTCCGGATGTGGCGGTGAACGCCCTTGAAACCGGCGGAATGCCGCAACCACGGGCTGACTGGACCGAGCAGGCGCGCAGCAACATCATCGAAGCGCTCCGTGCGGATCAGGCGGGCCGCGGCGGCAAGGTCCTGGTGATCGCCAAGCGGAATGAACTCCCGAACGTCAGCGCGGATGAGATCGCGGATCTGGAGCGTCTTCATTACGCGGTGGGAAACTCCATCGCGCTTCACAAATACTCAGGCGCCGCGCTTCCGACGAAGCGGGGCAAGGGGCTGGAGTATACGCTTGGCGAGGATGCTGTTTCGCTGGGCCGGCGGACTGGTTACGACTACGCGCTTTTCCTCTACGCCGAGGATAACATCGCCTCGAGCGGGCGAACGGCGTTGCAGGTCCTGGGGTCGCGGGATGTTTCATCGGCTTCTGCGCTCCTAGCGGCGGGAGCAATCAGTTCGCTTATGCATCGCTTGTCGACCTCAGGACCGGCGAAGTCGTGTGGTTCAACATCCTGCAGACCGGCAGCCAGCTCCCAGGCGTCACGTTCGGCGACATTCGGACACAGCAAGGCGCAAGCCAGATGGTCGAGCGGCTGCTCGGACGGATGAAGGCGGGCCGCGAAGTGCGTGAAGCGCAATCGGCGGAGAAGCGCTGATGTGCTCGCGCTGCGCCGCCCTTAGCCGCCGCTCGATGCTTGCCGGAGGAGGCGCACTGGCCGCGATGCTGGCAACCGGGAGCGCGCAAGCGCGCACGAGTCCGGCGGACATGGTGCCGCTGATCGGTCCAGGCTTCCGTCCGACGGACACGGACGAAAAGGGACTTTGGCAGCTGATGGACCGGGCGGAGGAGGAAATCTCCGGATCTAACCTGCTGCTAAAGGATCCCGCTCTGGTCTCTTACCTTCAGGGCATCATTGGCACCGTCGGCGGACCGGCGGCGAAGGACATGCGAATCTACTTGGCGCACGTTCCGGATTTCAACGCGATGATGTTCCCGTCCGGGTTCGCGGTCGTGTTTTCCGGATTGCTCTTGAGGATGCGCAACGAGGCCCAGCTGGCGGGGGTGATTGCCCACGAATCCGGCCACTTCCTCCGGCGACACATGATCCGATCCTGGCGCGACCAGAAGCGGAAGAGCGATCTCTTCGCGGTTGGAGCCTTGGCCGCAGGCGTCGCCGGTGCTGGGGCCGGCGTCTACATGGGCGACTATGTGCAGCTGGCCCAGCTCGCGACCATCCTGTCGCTGTTCGCTTACAGCCGGGCGATGGAGGCGGAGGCCGATGCCATGGGCGCGCGCCTGATCGCGGAGGCCGGATATCCGCCGATCGAAATGGCGAACGTATGGGAGCAGCTGATCGGCGAAGAAGATGCGAGCGCGGCTTATCGCCGCAAGCGTCGTCGCCGCGGCAGCTTGTTCGACACGCATCCGTCGGAAGGCTCGCGGCTCGCCGATCTGAAAATCTCGGCGGCCGAGGTCACCGTGCCGGGGCGAACCTACGACAGCGGTCGCGCGCGATACCTGGAGAAGATCGCTCCGATCCGGGAGATGCTGTTGGAGGACCAGGTCAAGCTCAATGACCCGGGTGCGAGCCAGTATCTGTTGAACACCCTGGCGCTGGACGGGTGGAACGGGCTGCTTCGTTATTACGAGGGCGAGGTTTGGCGGCTCCGCAATCGCGCCGGCGATGATACGCGGGCGGCCCAGAGTTATGCCGTCGCAGTGGCCTATCCGGATGCTCCGGCGGAAGCCTGGCGTTGGCATGGGCTGTCGCTGATCAAGGAAGGACGGAGCGGCGAGGGCAAGGCAGCCTTGGGTCGCTATCTCCAGATGAAGCCGGCCGCACCGGACGCCCCATTCATTCGGCAGATGGTTGGGTGAGGGGCGTGAGGTTGGGAAAAGCCGGAGTAGCACTTGCCGCGCTGGCCATGCCGCTGGCCGGGTGCAACGCCGTGGGCGAAAGCACCGACCTCGGTGTGTACCAGCTGGTCCGCGCGAAGCCGACCAGCGTTGGTGACGGGTCGCTGGAGGTCACGCCGCCGCGCCCGTGGAACAGGCAGCGGCGGTTCCTGTTCTTCTTCGACACCATCCGCTGGGTGGAGGACTGGACACTCAATGGTCCGTACCTCGACGGAATCACCTTCGTGTCGGGAATGCCAGGCGGGGAGTATATCGTTCAGCAGCGCAAGAGCGACGAGCGCCAGGTGCCGAAGTTCCGGGCCAACATGACCGCGCCAGAGATCACCGCCATGCTGGAGACGGCTTACCGGGTGAGGGGCGGGGCCGTCGAATTCAGGACGCTGAGCCTGCAGCCGCGACAGTTCCTCGGTCACCCTGGCTTTCAGTTCGACTTCGAGCATCTCGACGGTGATGAGTTGTGGCGCAAGGGACGAGCGGTAGGCGCGGTCATCAATGGCAGGCTGTACCTGATGATGTTCGACGCCACCCGCTCGCACTATTACGCCAACGCCTTACCTGACTTCGAGGTAATGGCGAACAACGCCGCGATCAGGAGCTAGCCGACGGGTGAGGCGGGCCCGGGTGTCGGCGTCGTCCCCGGCGCCGGCACGTCGATCGGCGGCTGGGACGGGGGAGCTTCCTGCGGCACAGGTTCGGGCTGGCCCGGCTGGGAGGGCTCGGCGGACTGGGGACCGGCGTTTCGGGGGCGGTGTCTGTTGCACGGAGAATTCCTTTCGAAGGTCCAACGCCGCTGAGCCTTAAGCGGTTGCCCCTGCGCTTTTCCTTGCTATAGCGCCGTCGCGGTGCTCGCCTGTCTCCGACAGACGTGCGCTCAGCAATGTCCGCGCGCGCGTGGCGGAACTGGTAGACGCGCTGGATTTAGGTTCCAGTGTCGCAAGACGTGGGGGTTCGAGTCCCTCCGCGCGCACCATCACAGCGCACAGCTTGTCCCAAGGGCAGGCTAGCACTGTGATCCGCGCGCCGACGCGCAGGACGAACGGGATTCTTTTGACGGGACTGAACAGTGATCAAGACGGTTGAGACGGAAAACGAAGGCCTGAAGCGGGCATTCATGCTGACGATCCCCGCAAAGGATATCGATGCCCGCGTGGAGCAGGAAGTGAAGCGGATCGCGCCTCAGGTGCGCATGGCCGGCTTCCGTCCCGGCAAAGTGCCGCCGAACCTCATTCGCAAGATGCACGGCGAGGCCATCCACTCGGACGCGCTGAACAGCGCGGTCCAGGCCGGTGTCCAGCAGCTCCTCCAGGAGCAGAAGCTGCGCCCCGCCATGCAGCCGCAGGTCGCCCTGGAAGATACTTACAAGCCCGGCAGCGACGCGCAGGTGACCGTGCGCCTCGAAGCGCTCCCTGACGTTCCGGCCCCGAACATCGAGGGGCTGAAGATCGAACGGCTGACCGTCGAGGCTGACGAAAGCGCAATCGACGAGCAGCTCCAGCGTCTGGCCGGAGCAAATCGCAATTTCACCGATGCCAAGAAAGGGCATGCGGCGGCCAACGGCGACGCGGTGGTGATCGACTTCGCCGGCAGCGTCGACGGCGTTGCGTTCGATGGCGGAACCGGGACCGACATGCAGGTGGAAATCGGCGCTGGCCAACTGATCCGGGATTCGAGGACCAATTGGTCGGGGCGAAGGTCGGCGACAAGCGCGACATCAACGTGACGTTCCCGGCCGACTATCCGGTCGAGAACCTCAAAGGCAAAGCCGCCGTCTTCGACGTGACCGTCAAGGCCGTGAAGATCGCGGGCGAAGCGAAGCTCGACGACGATTTCGCCAAGACGCTCGGTCTGCAGGACCTGAATCAGCTGCGTGGAATCCTTCGCGACCAGCAGGAACAGGAGTTGAACGGCCTGACTCGCACGCACATGAAGCGCCGCCTGCTCGACGAGCTGGCATCGCGTCACTCTTTCGACGTTCCCGTTTCGATGGTCGATGCCGAGTTCGAGAACATCATGCAGCAGCTTCGCCACGAAGCGAGCCATGAAGCCGATCCGAAGGCAGCGCTTGCCGAGCTGGAGAGTGAAGCGGGCGAATATCGCAAGATCGCCGAGCGCCGCGTGCGCCTTGGCCTGCTGCTGTCCGACATCGGCGCCGCCAATGGCGTAGAGGTCAGCGAGCGCGAGATGAATCAGCTCATCGGCCAGGCCGCATCGCAGTATCAGGGCAAGGACCGCGACCGGTTTATCCAGTACGTCCAGCAGGAGCCCATGGCCGCTGCGCAGCTTCGTGCGCCTCTCTATGAGGACAAGGTGGTCGACTTCCTGTTCTCGAAGGCCGACATCACGGATCGCAAGGCGACCCGCGCCGAGCTGGAGGCGGACCTGGAGTCCGAGGAAGGCCATGTTCACGGGCCGGGTTGCGGTCATGACGTTCCCGAGGCGAAGGCTGCCAAGGGCAAGGCCAAGACCGCCAAGGCGAAGGCCGAAGCTCCGGCCAAGCCTGAGAAGCCAGCCAAGGGCCCGGTGGAGGAAGTGAAGGCTGATAAGCCGAAGCCAGCCAAGCCCGTGAAGGAAGCCGCTGCGGCGAAGCCCGCCGAAAAGGCCGAGGCGAAGAAACCGGCGGCGAAGAAGGCACCCGCCAAGAAGACCAAATAAAACGATCCGCGTTGAGCTTGCCGAAGGCCTGTCCTTGTTCCAACCTGCCGAGGTGAAAGACAGGGCTTCGACAGGCTCAGGCCGAACGACCGGGGGAAATTGTTGGCTGCCAAGCAACCGCGCGTTGCCGTGCTTCTTCCCTGTTACAATGAGGAAGCGGCGATCGGCGCGACCGTCGAAGGTTTTCGCAAGGCCCTGCCGGACGCGACTATCTACGTCTACGACAACAACAGTCGCGACAAGACAAAGGCGGTCGCGAAGGCCGCGGGTGCAATTGTTCGCTCGGAGACCCAGCAGGGCAAGGGGCATGTCGTTCGGCGCATGTTCGCGGACATCGATGCCGACATCTACCTGATGGCGGATGGCGACCTGACGTATGACGCCGGCGCAGCGTCGCGGATGGTGCGCCTGATTGTCGACGAGCAACTTGATATGGTCGTCGGCATCCGCCGCCATGACGTCACCGACGCCTATCGGGCGGTCATGTCCTTGGAAACAGGATCTTCACTCGCCTCTTGTCGAAGCTGTTCAGGCGTAGTTTCACCGATATCTTCTCGGGCTATCGCGCATTCTCCCGCCGGTTCGTGAAAAGCTTTCCAGTCCTTTCCGAAGGCTTCGAGATCGAGACGGAGATGAGCGTTCATGCGCTCGAGCTGCGGATGCCGGTGGACGAGATTGAAACCCGCTACGGCGCCCGTCCCGAAGGGTCGCATTCGAAGCTGTCCACGTTTCGTGACGGCTGGCGCATTCTGAAGACCATCGTCACGCTTTATCGCATCGAGCGTCCGGTGCTTTTCTTCGGAGGCATCGGCGCCTTCCTTCTGCTGGCGGCGCTCATCATCGCCGCACCCCTGGTTTTCACTTACATCGAGACCGGCCTTGTGCCGCGCTTTCCGACCGCGATCCTCGTCACAGGGATGACGATCGTCGCTGTTCTGTCCTTCTTCGCCGGACTGATCCTCGACACGGTGACACGCGGACGGCGCGAGATGCGGCGCCTTGCTTACCTCAGCCAGCCCGCTCCAGGGGCGCCGCTACAACTGTAGACGATTTGCATCACCCCTAAGCAAATCTGTCGCGTTTGGGTGACTACTGCTGTTGCCGCCTCCTTGAGTGAAGTATGCCATTTGGACCCGGCAGCAACCGGGGCGTGACAAAAGGGGCATGATGATGCGCATTTCTTTCGCACTACGGGCTGGTTCTGCCTTGGCCGCACTCGCGATCGCTTCGACAGCGAACGCACAGGACAACGTTCCGCCGCCCGACGCGCAGGAAGCGCCCGCAAGCACCAGCACCGAGCCGTCCGACGTTGGCGATATCGTCGTCACCGGTTCGCGCATCCGTCGCGACCCCCTTTCGCAGGATGCGCCGGTCACTTTCGTTGATCAGCAAGATATTGCGAAGACGGGCCTGAACTCGATCAACGACGTTCTCCAGCGCCTTCCGAGCTCCGGCGGCGGTTTGAACTCGAAGTTCAACAACTCGGGCAACCTTGGCAACCCGCCTGACGGTGGCGGCGTGGGCGCCGGTTCCGCCGAAATCGACCTCCGCTACCTCGGCTCTCGCCGGACGCTGGTCCTTGTCGACAGCCTTCGCTTCGTGAACGGTGCCTCGGCCTCAGGCGTCCCGGGCTCGGTCGACCTGAACGCCATCCCGGAAAGCATGATCGAACGCGTCGAAGTGCTGCAGGACGGTGCTTCCGCCATCTACGGCTCCGACGCGATCGCAGGCGTGGTGAATATCATCACCAAGCAGAGCCAGAATGGCTTCGTCGCTTCCGCCCAGCTTGGCAGCTACCTCGAAGAGGGCGACGGTTTCACCCAGAACTACCAGCTTAGCTGGGGTAACGGCGGTGATGCTCCTCTGCAGATCGTTGTCGGTGGTAATTATGTGAAATCGGCCGCCGTAAGCTCTGGAGACCGCGCGATTTCGCGTTGGCCGGCACCTTATGGAAGCAGCTGTGCGGATGGCGGTTGTTCCGGGTTCCTGCCCAATGGCCGTTACATTGGCTCCATATTCGGAGGGAGTGGAGACACCACCCTGATCGCGCCAGTGCTTAACGGAACCACCACCCCCGCGGATTTTCGGGATTTCGTGAGCCCGGCCGATCGCTTCAACTTCGCGCCCTATAACTATCTGCAGATTCCGCTGGAACGCTACGGAGTGTTCGGAAACCTGCACGCCGAAGTCACTGAAAACGTAAACTTTAGTTTCAAACTCCTTTGGAACCAGCGCAAGTCAAAGAACAAGGCGGCTCCACTTCCGTTCGGTATCGGCCAGGCGGCCGGCATAACTCCGGTTCTCGACTCCCTCTATGTGGATGCGACGAACCCGTACAATCCGTTTGGCGTCGACATCGACTCGTCCAACATGGATTTGATCTATCGGCGCTTCGTCGAAGGCGGGCCGCGCCGGTTCAGCCAGCAAGTCGATACCTACTATGGCGTCGTCACCTTCGACGGCAAGTTCGATATCGGCGGACGCGACTGGTACTGGGACGTCAACGGCGTTTACGGCCAGAACAACGCGAAGCAGCGCATGCTCGGAAACGTCAACTCGCAGAAGCTGGGTATTGCGATCGGGCCGCTCGCGACCTGCAACGCTACGCCCGGTTGCGTGCCTTTCAACTTCTTCGGCGGCGCGGGCTCCATCAGCCAGGCGATGATGGACTATGTGACGTTCATCCAGAACGACAAGAGCGAGCAGTCGATCTGGGACTTCACCGGCAACATCTCAGGCGAGCTCTTCGATCTGCCCGGCGGGCCTCTGGGGGTCGCCGCGGGTCTCGAATATCGCAAGCTTAGCGGTAGCTTCGACCCAGATCCGGTGGTCGCCGCCGGCTTTAGCTCGGATATCCCTGCGCAGCCGACGCGTGGCCATTACGACGTGAAGGAAGCCTATCTCGAGCTTAACGCGCCGATCCTGTCGGGCGTCACTGGGATCGAGCTGCTCGAAGTAAACGGTGCGGTCCGTTTCTCCGATTATTCGACGTCCGGCTCGACGACGACCTTCAAGGGGCAAGTGAACTGGAAGCCGTTCAAGGACCTAAGGTTCCGCGGCTCCTACGCGGAAGGCTTCCGCGCGCCGACCATCGGCGAGCTGTTCGGCACGCAGTCGCGCTTCGACCAGACGATCAGCGATCCCTGTTCGAACGACAGCACGGCTCCGCAGAACTTCCTCAACGACGCAACGGTTCGTGCGAACTGTATTGCGGCTGGGGTTCCCGCAGGTGGCACTTACCAGCAGGCGAATCCGCAGATCTCAGTCATCGTCGGCGGCAACCAGGGTCTTGTGCCTGAAACGTCGAAGAGCTGGGTTTTCGGCGGCGTCTATAGCCCGTCGTTCCTGCCGCGCACGTCGCTTGAAGTGAACCACTATAACATCAAGATCGATGGCGCGATCCAGACGGTCGCCGCGGACGTCACGCTGAGCAATTGCGTGGTCAACAACGATCCCGCGGCCTGCGCCCTCGTCACCCGCGCGGGCAGCGGTGGACAGCTGACCCAGATCTCCGGTTTCCTCGTCAACATTGCGGGCGTGAAAACCAAGGGATGGGACATCAACTTCAGGACTCAGACTCCTGAGACCTCCGCCGGACGGTTCGGTTTCACCTGGAACAATACGATCCTGAAGAACTTCGATGTCATCGTTCCGATCACCGGGGGCACCCAGACGATTAGTCGTGAAGGAACGGAGCAGGGCAGCCCGTCGCAAGGCTTCCCGAAGTTCAAGTCGGTCGGCGTGATCGATTGGGACTTGGCGGATTTCGGCCTGTCGCTGACTGGTCGTTACCTGTCCAAATTGAAGGAATCCGACGGCAATGTCCTGAAGTCGCGTTTCTACACCGACATTCAGGGCCGCTGGACGCCAGGGTTCCTGGATGATCGGTTCGGCCTCGCAGTCGGTGTGAACAATCTGTTCAACACCAAGGCGCCCGGCTGCTTTACCTGCGACATCAACAACTTTGACCCGACCGTATACGACCTTCCGGGCCGCTACTACTACGCCAGGGTCAGCGTAAAGTTGGGCGAGAGCAAGCCGGCGCCCGTGGCCGAGCCTGCTCCTCCGCCACCGCCGCCGCCGCCGCCTCCGCCGCCAGTGGCTGAGCCGGCTCCGCTACCTCCGCCTCCGCCTCCGCCGCCGCCGGCGCCCGAGCGCGGCTGACCGAAGGCAGTTCAGGCTTAATTCGTGAATAGAGAGGGGCGGTCCGAAATCGGGCCGCCCTTCGCGTTGCAGCGCTTGAACCTTTGCCCTTTCGCGCCGATGTAGGTCGCACCAACAGTAGGACCGGCATTTTCTAATGGATCACCAGGACATCGTTTCGCAGCTCGTCCCGATCGTCATCGAGCAGTCCAACCGAGGCGAACGCAGCTTCGACATCTATTCGCGCCTGCTTCGCGAGCGGATCATCTTCATCACCGGGCCGATCGAGGACCACATGGCCTCGCTCGTCACCGCGCAGTTGCTCTTCCTCGAGTCAGAGAACCCGAAGAAGGACATCTTCATGTACATCAACTCGCCGGGCGGCGTCGTCACGGCGGGCCTCGCGATCCACGACACCATGCAGTACATCCGCCCAAGGTCGCGACGGTGTGCATCGGCCAAGCCGCGTCGATGGGCAGCTTCCTTCTTGCTGCCGGTGAGCCCGGAATGCGCATTGCGCTCTCAAACAGCCGGATCATGGTCCACCAGCCGTCGGGCGGTGCGCAGGGCATGGCCGCGGATATCGAGATCCAGGCACGCGAGATCCTGCGCATGCGCTCACGCCTCAACGCGCTTTACGCGAAGTACACCGGCCAAGCGATCGAGGAGATCGAGAAGGCGATGGACCGCGACAAGTTTTTGGAAGCCGACGAGGCCAAGGAATTCGGGCTGATCGACGAAGTGTTCGAAAAGCGTCCGGAACAGGGCGAAGACGCCGGGACCGGCGCCGGGGACGTCTCACCAGTCTAAGCTGAAACGGGGAGGGGCTATGGCCGTTCGACTGGCAATCGCATTTGCCTGCGCCCTCGCCGCGGCCTCTCCCGCATTGGCGGCGAGCGTCGACGTTCGCGCAGGACGCTTGATCGATCCGGAAACAGGCAAGGTCAGCGCCGATCAGCGCATCCGGATCGTCGACGGCAAGATTGCGGCAATAACGCCGTGGTCCGCAGCCGATGGCCCGGTAACAGTGGACTGGTCGGGACTGACGGTCCTTCCAGGCCTGATCGACCTTCACACCCACATCGCCGACGGCGCAGCGTCCAGCGCCGACCCCGCCGAACCGTTCAAGCACAGCGAAGCGGCAACCATTCTCAAGGCCGTGCCCGCCGCGCGCATCATGCTCCGCGCCGGGTTCACGACGGTCCGTGATGTCGGAGTCTATCGCGGGCTGACGGACGTCGCCCTGCGCGACGCGATCAACTCTGGTGACCTCGCCGGTCCTCGCATGCTCGTCGCCGGCGGCTACATCACGACGCCGGGCGGAGGAGGGGAGATCGATGCGCTGGCGCCCGACATGCCCGTTCCGGAGACGTTCCGCGTGGGTGTCGTCCACAATCCCGCCGAAGCCCGCGACAAGGCGCGTTACCTGCTCGACCACGGTGCGGACTTCATCAAGCTGATCGCAACCGGCGCGGTCCTGGCGCTGGGTAGCGAGCCCGGCGCGCTCGAGCTGAGCCCGGAGGAGATGAAGGCGGCCTGCGACGAGGCAGAGCTGCGCGGAAGCTACTGCATCGCTCACGCGCATGGCGCGGAAGGCATCAAGGCCGCGATCCGCGCCGGCGCCCGCACGATCGAACATGCGAGCTTCCTTGATGCCGAAGGGATTGAGCTGGCCAAGAAAAATGGCGTTTGGCTCGACATGGATATCTACAACGGAGACTGGATCGAGGAGTTCGGAACCAAGCAGGGTTGGCCTTCCGAATATCTCCGCAAGAACCGCGAGACGACCGATATCCAGCGGCGGGGCTTTGCTGCCGCGGTCAAGGCGGGCGCGAAGCTGACGTTCGGGACCGACGCGGCGGTTTATCCCTATGGTCTTGGCGGCCGCCAGTTCGCTTACATGGTACGGTATGGGATGACGCCCATGCAGGCGATCCAGGCTGCGACGACAGAGGCGGCCAAAGCGCTTCGTATGGAGGGCGAAGTCGGTTCTCTACGTCCGGGCGCGTGGGGCGACCTTGTTGCGGTCCGAGCCGACCCACTCACCGATATCCGTGCACTTGAGCATGTCGACGCGGTCATCAAGGGTGGCGAGCTGGTTCCTTAAGAGCTGCTGGCGTTCGCCTGGGTTGCCGTTGGCTTCACCCCGATCTCCAGACCATATCCGCGATAGACGTCTTCGATATCCGCCGAGAGCTTGATTGCAGATGCTCGGTCCGAGGCAGCACCGGCAGCATCGCCCTTGCGGTCCTTGACGATCGCCCGTCCCATTAGGGACGAAGCCCGGTGCGCACGGCAATGGCTTTGTCGTAGGCGGCGATCGCCTCATCGAGCTTTCCAGACCGCAGCAGCGCCAGTCCCAGGCTGTCGAGATAGGCGCCCGAGTCTGGCTCCTTACGAACAGCCTCCCGGCAGTCGTCGAGGGCAGTTTCAATTTCGACGTTTGCCGTCGCCTTGGCCCAGCAAAGGTTATTCAGTTGTTGCGCCGATTTCGATTCGGAGCGGGCCACGGCAAAGAGTTTGCGCGCTTCGTCCGTTCGGCCGAGTTTCGCGAGCACGATCCCGCGCTGGGCCTTGGTCCAGGTCCAGTTGGCGTCTTCGTTCTTGGACAATGACTCGTAGGCGGCCAAGGCTTCCGGCAATTTCCCCTGGTCGACCAGCAGTTCCGCCTTGACCAGCAACGCATCGACGTTTGTCGGCTCGATCTTCAGCGCGGCTTCGATATCCGCCATCTTGCCGGGCATGTCTGACCGCGGTCGCGACTGTGCGCGGTTCACATAAATGTAGGACTCCTGCTTGATTGCAAGCGCGCCATCGAAAGCTTTCATCGCTCGGTCCTTCTTTCCGAGCGATGCGAAAATCCGGGCCGCGGCGACTTGCGGATAGGTGGCGTCGGGATTCTCGGAAATCAGAAGCTCCGCCTCCCTGAGAGCTCCGACGTCGTCCTCCTGGCCCGAAGAATGTTTGCCCGCAGAAGTCGGACATTGGCGCTTTTCTGGCCTTTCTTGAGCAATTCGTCGGTATCGGCCAGCGCCTTCTGAGGTTCACCGGCCGCGTAGTAGGACGAAGCCCGGTGCATGTACGCGAAGGTGTTGCTCGGATCCTTCTCGATTGCGACCGTGTATTCCTTGATCGCAGTGGGGAAATCGCCGCGCATCTCGGCAGCCACTGCGCGCCCGCGCGGGACGACAGGGTTGTCGGGGTCCAGCTCGCTCGCCTTGGCTAGGTCAGGCGCTTCCTTGCCATCGTTCTTCCAGGCATGCGCGATCCCGCGATTGGCCCAGGCATAGGAGTTCTGTGGGTCGAGCTTCACCGCTTCATCGAAGTCGGCGATTGCCTCGTCCGTCTTTCCCGCATCGAGCAACAGCAGGCCGCGATCGATGAAGGACTGCGCCGATGCCGGCTTTTCGGAAATGCGCACCTTCCGGTCGCCTTCCGTCATCTGATAGCCGCTCGGCACACGCAGATACACGTCGTCGTTGGCTAGTGCCTTCAGCCGACCGGCGGCCGCCTGTGCATCCTTGTAGGCAATTTCGGGAAGAATGGTGCGCTCGGCCCGATCAAGCGTCAGCATGTTGTTCTCGAGCTTCACGGTGCGAGAATATTCGACGCCGGCCAAAGTCTCGCGCACCGGAGCCGGTATCTTCGGCTGGGAAGGGCTGAAGCCAGGCGGGAACCGGATTTCGACGTGGCTGACTTCGTAATTGGGGTAGGCCAAGGCAAATGGCGCGTCCCGGTTGATGCCAGAGGTCCGCTCGAAATCAGGCTCGTACGCGAGGTTGGAGTTCGGAACGTAGAACCAATTGTCCTTCCATTCGAGCTTCGCCTCACCGCTCATAGTGAGACGCAGCTCCGCCTTCTTTCTGTCGAAGGTGAACTTGGTCTCTTTCGGAGTCACGTAGTCGTAAGTCTGCTTCCAGAAGCCAGTCTGCGTCTGCTGGAGCTGCGCGGGCGAAAGCTTGGCCAGGACCGTATTCGTCGCTCGCGCTGTGTCGCTGCGAAGGATGCGCTCAACCTTGAACGTAGCAGGCGCGAACACGCCCTGTGTCGCGTCGATCGACACCGCAACTTCTGTGTCTGGCACGGTCAACGGCGGCGGATTGATGGCAACGAGCTTCGCAGACGTTACGATCGGCAGGCCCCAGGAGAATTCCGGGACATCGATCGCATCCAGCGAGCCATCGCCGCTGCGCGTACCGTCTAGCCAGTACGTTTTTCCGTTAAGTTCGGCGCGAACGAGCACGTGATCGAACACGTTGAGCATGGGCAGGCGACCCGAAATGAGATCGCCCGCGCTGGAGTTTACCAGCACGGCGTCGGCCTTCACGCCCAGCTCGTGGAGAATTCCGAGGAGCAAGGTCGTCTTGCCCTTGCAGTCCCGAAGCGTCGGCTCCACGTCGATTCCGCGGAGGCCGGGACATATCCTCCTTCACCCATGAGCAGGGCCACGTAGCGCACGCGGTCCTGAACCAGCGCGAGTGCCTGTTCGACCTGTGCCCGCTTGTCCGTGACCTTACGAAGCTTCTCGACCTCATCGCGAAGTGGTCCGCTGGCGGGATCTTGCTGGCGGCCTGGTAATGGGGTGCGATCAGGTTGGCCACCTCGGCCCATGAGCCGAAGTCGCTGGCTTCCGCATAGCGTCCCACGGAAAAGCGGAGCGGGGCGCCGCTCGGGAAAAGCAGGGGCTGCGCATCGGTCATTGCGATCTCGACCTGGTTTTCGCCGCCACGACGAACCGGTTTGATATCCGGCAGGTTCGTTTGCTGGACTTTCAGCTTGATCTGGTCAGGCCATAGAAGACGCGCCCGGGCGGCCTGGACCGGTACTCCGTTCCACATTCCGAACTGACTTTGGACATGGTTTTTCAGGACCGGGTCGCGATGCTCCACGGAGGTGGCAAGCACGAGGACGTCGCCTTGCTGAAGTCCCTCCGGCTGGATGTTCGCGGTCAGGCGGCCATCCAGCATTGCCGTGTCCAAATTCTGTTCGCGGCGCATGGTGGTGAAGGTCTGACCGCTTTTCAGCACGTCGATCGTCTCCCCATCGCGGATGATCAGGAGCTTGTGGACCGTAACCTTCTCGGTCGCCGGATCCCAGGGAAGAGAGAGATTGCCGGCCGCAAGGCCCTCCCCATTTTGGATCTTCAGCGCGCTCTCCACATACGTCGTGGTGACTCCAGGTTCGAGGCGGATTTGCTGGTCGCTCAATAGAATGGCGACCGGCGCTTCCTCTGGGCATTGGAGGTCTTCGGGATCGCCATCGGCGCAACCCAGGAGGGGCAGGACCGAAGCTGAGTTGATCCGCTGCAATCGCGGGCCCGGAGGACGCAAGCAGGAGCAGCGCGACAGCGCGACGAAGACGCATATGATAACCCCCTATAACTCGCTTAATCCTATGGGTTCATTGGGGCTTTTCAACCGGGAGTTTTCCGGACTCCAGTGTCGGTTTGAGGCATCTTGAATGAATTCAGCCTCTTGCGGGGTTGTGCCGGGCAATCCATATTCGGGACAGGAGCGATTGATCGGGCCCGACGTTAACCGTGAAGCTAGATTGATTGTGTAATAAAGAAGGCTAGCATGGCCTTCGATAGCGTCGGCCGCGCGCGGTCGGTTGAACAAGGATTTGAATGACCAAGCTTTCAGGCAGCGACGGCAAGAGCACCCTTTACTGCTCCTTCTGCGGAAAGTCGCAGCACGAGGTCAGGAAGCTGATCGCCGGCCCGACCGTCTTCATCTGCGATGAGTGCGTCGAGCTCTGCAACGACATCATCCGCGAGGAGAGCAAGTCTGCTCTCGTGAAGACCCGCGATGGCGTCCCGACGCCTGCGGAAATCTGCAAGGTCCTCGATGATTACGTCATCGGCCAGGACCGTGCGAAGCGCGTCCTCTCGGTCGCGGTGCACAACCATTACAAGCGGCTCAACCATGGCGCGAAGACGGGCCAGGAAGTCGAGCTCGCCAAGTCGAACATCCTGCTGATCGGCCCGACCGGTTGCGGCAAGACGCTGCTGGCGCAGACGCTGGCACGCATCCTCGACGTTCCGTTCACGATGGCCGACGCGACGACGCTGACCGAGGCCGGTTACGTCGGCGAGGACGTCGAGAATATCATCCTGAAGCTGCTCCAGGCCTCCGATTACAACGTCGAGAAGGCGCAGCGCGGCATCGTCTACATCGACGAAATCGACAAGATTTCGCGCAAGTCGGACAATCCGTCGATCACGCGCGATGTGTCGGGCGAGGGCGTGCAGCAGGCTCTGCTCAAGCTGATGGAAGGCACGACCGCTTCGGTTCCGCCGCAGGGCGGCCGCAAGCATCCGCAGCAGGAGTTCCTGCAGGTCGACACGACGAACATCCTGTTCATCTGTGGCGGCGCCTTCGCGGGCCTCGAAAAGATCATCGATGACCGCATGCAGGGCAAGTCGATGGGCTTCGGCGCTCATGTCGCGGCGCCCGAAGAGAAGCGCACCGGGCAAACGCTCAAGCACACGGAGCCCGAAGACCTCCTCAAATTCGGTCTCATCCCGGAATTCATCGGGCGACTGCCCGTGATTGCGACGCTCGAGGACCTCGACGAGGAAGCCTTGGTCAAGATCCTGGTCGAGCCGAAAAATGCTTTGGTGAAGCAGTACGCCAAGCTGTTCGACATGGAAGATGTCGAACTGGAGTTCACCGAGGACGCGCTCGGCGCGGTTGCCCGAAAGGCGATCGATCGCAAGACCGGCGCTCGCGGCCTGCGTTCGATCCTGGAGGGCATCCTGCTCGACACCATGTTCGATCTCCCATCGATGGACGGAGTCGACGAGGTCCATGTCGACAAGGAAGTCGTCATGGGTACCAAGGAGCCTGTCCGAGTGTACGCGAAAAAAGGTAAGGCGGGCGACGCCGCCTGATGTTTCGAAGTGCCGCTAGAGCGATCGGTTTCGCCGCGGCCCTTTTCTTGTTTCAAATTGTCCCGTTCGCTGCCGCATCTTCGCAGCCCCGCATAGATATCCAGGGCGGTGACGCGTCCGAAGTGGAAGTTGCGGCTGACGGAAGTGCTTCACATCGCGCGTCAGGCTTCATTTTTCCGCGACAGCTTGTCGATATGCCTCTGCGGGGCTGACAGTTTACGGGCCGTCGGACGCCTCAGCGTATTACACACTCGGTGGCGGGGGGACCGGGGACGCGTGGATCACCTTCTACGTTTATCCAGCCACGATCTCCCTCGCTGAAGAAAGCGCCGGCGTCGAACAGTCGCTGCTTCAAATCCTTCAGGGGCGCCGCATCGACCCGCCCGCTCCGGCGCCCGCGAACTTTCAAATGGGGCGCGTCGCTTGGTTCGAGGGCCTGTATAAGAACATCGACGCAAGGACTGGTTACATGCTCGTACAGAGGGGCAATGGTTTCTTAAGGCCAGAATTACCGTCCCGAAAAAAGGGGGCCCGGAAGCCATGGACCGAGCCCTCAAGGCGATTGCTGCCCTTCAATGGGATTGGGGCGAGAACAAGTCCGACGAGCAGGGAGCTTAGGTTGCTTTCAGGTAGTCTACCCGTCGGAGATTGGGGGCCGCTGAAATTTCTTCCTAGGCCAATTCGCGAGCCACGAAATGCGCCTTTGTCGGTCGTCACGGCTTGGGCCACCGCATTCATCCCAAGCATCCTCCTCTCGGCGGTGGTCGCTCAGCTATTGCCTGAGCAGCCACATCCGAACTTCGATGGACTCACGCCGGGCATGCTCATCTTCGGGCTGGTCGTCTTCGCGCCGGTCGTCGAGACCCTGATCATGGGCACCGTGCTGCTTGTTCTGCTCAGGTTCATGAAGCCGGTCACGGCAATCGTGCTCAGCGCCGTGGGTTGGGGAATAGCCCACTCGATGCAGTTTCCGATCTGGGGACTGACAATCTGGTGGCCGTTCCTGGTTCTGTCCACGCTGTTCGTTGCGTGGCGCGAACGGTCGTTATGGCTCGCGTTCGCGCTGCCCATGGTAGCCCATGGGATGCAGAACCTCGGGCCGGCCCTGCTAATCGTATCGGGCAAAGCGGGCTAGCTACTCGCCTTCAAGCGGGAGGGTGTCGACCTCGTCCTTCACGCCAAGTTTCTCCCGAATGCGGCGCTCTTCGTCCTCGCTCGGCGGCTCAGGCGGGTCCTCGCCTGGGAACAAGGAGTCATCCGCTATCCCAGGTCCAGTGCCCGCGATCGTCTCGTTGAGCGGACGGTCATTCTGGCCTTCGCTAATCTTCTCTCGGTCCGACATTGTTCGATCTCCCGAAATCGAGGCGATAAGCGAACCGCTGGGCGTGAATGTTCCGCAGCCTTTGTTGCGCCGCAACGGTGCGCCGCCCATATAGCTCACATATGACCCGTTTGCTCCCCATTCTCCCGCTGCGCGACATTGTCGTTTTCCCACAGCGTATCGTTCCCCTGTTCGTCGGCCGCGAGAAGTCGGTTGCGGCGCTTGAAGCGGCCATGTCGGCCGACAAGGAGCTGTTCCTCGTGGCCCAGCTTGATCCGGGCGAGGACGATCCCGATCGGGACGCGCTCTACGATCTAGGCGTCGTCGCGACGGCGATGCAGCTGCTGAAATTGCCCGACGGCACGGTTCGGGTCCTGGTCGAAGGGGTGAAACGTGCCCGTCTGATCGGCCTCGTTCCTTCAGAGGGCTATATGTCCGCCGAAGTCGAGGAGGTCGACGACGAAAAGTTCGAAGGGCCCGAGATTCAGGCCCTGATGCGCTCCGTCGTCGATCAGTTCGAGCATTACGCAAAGCTCAACAAGCGGCTTCCGCCGGAGACGGGTATCCAGCTCGGCGAAATCGAGGATGGCTCGGTGCTCGCCGATGCAGTGGCCTCCAACCTGTCGATCAAGGTCGCCGACAAGCAGGCATTGCTCGGCGAGATGAACCCGTCACGCCGTCTGGAGATGGTGTTCGCCTTCATGGAAGGCGAGCTTGGCGTATTGCAGGTCGAGAAGAAGATCCGCAGCCGCGTGAAGCGCCAGATGGAGAAGACGCAGCGCGAATATTACCTCAACGAACAGTTGAAGGCGATCCAGCGCGAGCTTGGCAACGAGAGCGAGGAGGGCGGTGACGAACTCCAAGAGCTCGCCAACAAGATCCGGAAGACGCGGCTGTCCAAGGAAGCCCGCAATCGCGCCAATGCCGAGCTGAAGAAGCTTCGTGCGATGGCGCCGATGTCGGCTGAAGCGACGGTCGCACGAAACTATCTCGACGTCCTGCTCGGCCTGCCCTGGGGCAAGAAGTCGAAGCTCAAGAAGGACATCGCCGAGGCGCAGAGCATCCTCGACGAGGATCACTATGGCCTGGAGAAGGTGAAGGACCGGATCGTCGAGTATCTCGCGGTCCAGGCACGCACCAACAAGCTGAAGGGGCCGATCCTGTGCCTCGTCGGACCTCCGGGCGTCGGCAAGACCTCGCTCGGCCGCTCGATCGCGCGCGCTACGGGCCGTGAGTTCGTGCGACAGTCGCTTGGCGGCGTGCGCGACGAAGCCGAGATTCGCGGCCACCGTCGAACTTACATCGGATCGCTGCCGGGCAAGATTGTCTCGAACCTGAAGAAGGCAGGAACGTCGAACCCGCTGTTCCTGCTCGATGAGATCGACAAGCTCGGCCAGGATTTCCGCGGCGATCCGGCTTCCGCGCTTCTCGAGGTCCTCGACCCGAGCAGAATTCGCGCTTCCAGGACCATTATCTGGAGCTGGACTACGATCTGTCGGATGTGATGTTCGTCACAACGGCGAACTCGCTCGACATGCCGCAGCCATTGCTCGACCGAATGGAGATCATCCGTCTCGAGGGCTACACCGAGGACGAGAAGGTCGAAATCGCGCGTCGCCACCTGATCCCGAAGCAGACGGAAGCGCATGGCCTGAAGGACAGCGAGCTGGAATTCACGGATCAAGCACTGCGAGGAATTCTCCGCTTCTACACGCGTGAAGCCGGCGTCCGCACGCTTGAGCGAGAACTGGCCAAGGTCGCTCGCAAAGCCTTACGCAAGATCCTTGAGGGCAAGTTCGAGAATGTGGTCGTCACGGAGGAGAACCTCAACGACTTCCTCGGCGTTCGTCGCTTCCGCTACGGTGTGAGCGAGGAAGAGGATCAGGTGGGCGCCGTCACTGGCCTCGCCTGGACCGAAGTCGGCGGCGAGCTGCTGACGATTGAAGCGGTCACCGTTCCGGGCAAGGGTCAGATCAAGACGACCGGCAAGCTGGGCGAAGTCATGCAGGAGTCGATCCAGGCGGCGATGAGCTTCGTCAAGGCTCGCGCGCCGGCCTACGGCGTGAAGCCGTCGATCTTCGCTCGCAAGGACATTCACGTCCACTTGCCGGAAGGGGCGGTTCCCAAGGACGGCCCGTCAGCCGGCATCGGAATGGTCACGGCAATGATTTCGACGCTGACGGGCATTCCCGTCCGGCGCGACGTCGCAATGACGGGCGAGGTTACGCTTCGTGGCCGCGTGCTTCCCATCGGCGGGCTCAAGGAAAAACTGCTCGCCGCTCTCCGTGGCGGTATCACGACCGTGCTGATTCCCGCGGAGAATGAGAAGGATCTGGTCGACATTCCCGCGACGGTGAAAGACCAGATTGAGATCATTCCGGTGGAGCATGTGGATGAGGTCCTGGCGCGTGCGATGACACAGCCGATGCAGCCGATCGAATGGTCGGAGGCTGACGAGCATGCCGCTGAGCCTCCATTAGCGGGTCATTCGTCGGATAGCGAAACGCGATTGCGGCACTGATCTTTACTTGTGTTTAGAGTCTTGCCTTAAGGATTGGGCGCTGGCGGCTGAGTCTCGCGTAATTGCCGGGGAGATCCAAACCGATGAACAAGCAGGAACTGATCGGACATGTCGCTGATCGTGCCGGCCTCAGCCGGAATGACGCTGCCCGCGCCGTGGAAACCATGCTCGAGGTCGTCACCTCTGCTTTGAAGCGTGGTGACGAAGTCCGTTTGGTCGGCTTCGGCAATTTCTCCGTGACTCGACGCAAGGCCTCGACGGGCGCAACCCGCGGACCGGCGAGCCCATGCAGATCAAGGCCAGCGCGCAGCCTAAGTTCCGCCCAGGCAAGGTCCTGAAAGAGGCGGTTCAATAGCTGGACAGGGTGCTTCGGCATCCCTATCTGCCCGGTTCCTGCGAGGGCATGGGCGCGTAGCTCAGCGGTAGAGCACACCCTTCACACGGGTGGGGTCACAGGTTCAATCCCTGTCGCGCCCACCATGCTTTCGCGGAAATTCTCAGTCGAGATAGCTGGATTGGAAGCTTGCTACGCGGCGAATTTCCGACCAATCGGTGAACCTGATGTCGCGGCCCGACCGCTCAATCAGTCCCTGACGCTCAAGGTCGGACATAACCCGATTGACGTTGACCGACGTCTGGCCCGTGATCTCCGCAATCTGCTGCTGCGTGAAGGGGTTATGCAACGCCTCGTCAGGCACGTTGGTTCTGCTGCGCACTGCCGTCTCACAGAGAAGATGAGCAACGCGCGCAGTAGAGTCACGGCGGCCGCAATTGACCAGCCATTCGTAGCCAATGGCCTCTGCGCGTTGCGTTAGACGCCAGAAAAAGTGCTGAATTTCGGGGTGTTGCTCGACGATCTTGTTGAGATCCTTGGCGCTGCCGACCATCACCTCGCTAGGGACGATCGCCTGCACGCCGTAGCCGGACAATCCGTCGCGGGGTAGGATGCCCTCACCGGGGAAACGTAAAGCGACGATCTGGCGACGTCCCGAGCTGTCCACCTTGTACTTGGAGATGATTCCGGAGCGGACGAACATCACTTCGTCGCGCGGGACATTCGGTTCCCTGAAGGGACGTCGAGGGTCGACCCGTAAGACCTTGTGCGGCAAGCGATCAAGCTGATCTGCAAGCGCTTCATTCAAGCCGGCCGCAATCAACGTGTCGCGCAACGACACGCCAGATTCGGCGACCGGCCCGAGCGGCGACTCGCCAACATCTTGCTTCTCCCCTTAGATAGAGATTGCGCCTCTGGAACGATCTTAGCAAACTTAAAATCAGGCTATTCAAAACAACATTGACGGATGGAAGGTCCACCGTTCGTCTCAACGAAATGGGATGGCGGCTTGCTTGCCTTTGAAAGGCTGCACCCGTAAGGGGTCGCGCGCGTCCCGAAGCAATGCGGTCGGCGCACCGTGGCGATCGTAGCTCAGCTGGTTAGAGCATCGGTTTGTGGTACCGAGGGTCGCGGGTTCAAGTCCGTCGATCGCCCCATTTTTCACGTTTGATCGGACTGTTCCCTTTCTATGAATACGCCCTGGGGCTTCGAAGATTTCGACGCGCATGAGGACCTGCACTTCGTCTGGAACGAGGCGAGCGGCCTGAAAGCCATCATCGCCATTCACTCGACCCATCTTGGACCGGCTGCCGGCGGTTGCCGCTTCTGGCATTATGCGGACGCAGCTGAAGGCCTGAAGGACGCGCTGCGTCTCTCACGCGGTATGAGCTACAAGAACGCGATGGCTGGGCTGCCGCTCGGTGGCGGCAAGGCCGTCATCATCGCTGACGAAAAGCGCACGAAGACCCCGGCGATGCTCCATGACTTCGGCAAGGCCGTCGACAATCTGTGCGGACGGTACGTGACGGCAGAAGATGTCGGCATGAGCGTTGCCGACATGATTGAGATTCGGCGTCAGACGAAGTTCGTAGCCGGACTTCCGGTAGAAGGTTCTGCAGTCGGCGGCGATCCTGGCCCGCACACATCGCTCGGCGTATTCCTGGGCATCAAGGCGGCGGTCCGCCGCGCGCTCGGCAAGGATAGCCTGCAGGGCTTGCACATTGCTCTGCAAGGTGCGGGAAGCGTTGCGACAGGCGTTGCCATGCATGCGGCGGCCGAAGGCGCCACTCTATCGATTGCCGATGTCGATGCGGCCAAGGCACAGAAGCTCGCCGATGCGGCAGGTGGAAAGGTCGTTGGAGCGGACGAAATTCTCGGTCTTGAGGCGGACGTCCTCAGCCCGTGCGCGCTGGGCGCGATCTTCGACGAGAGGTCGATCGCGGAACTCAAGGTGCCGATTGTCGCGGGCGGGCCAACAATCAGCTTGCCACTCCTGAGGACGGTGCGCGGATGAACGCACGCGGTATCCTCTATGCGCCTGACTACGTGATCAATGCGGGCGGCATCATCAACGTCTGCATCGAGTTCCTGCGGAGCGGAGACGCGAGCGTCGTCCGGCAGAAAATCGAGGGCATTCCCGATCGCCTGGAGCAGATCTGGGCCGAAAGCGCCGAGACTGGCCGCGACCCGGCTTCGGTCGCGGATGCGATGGCGCAGCGGCTGATCGGCAGGGCATAAGGAACGGCCGTGCACCGCTTTGCCAATCCGGCAAGGTTCCTGAAGGTCGCGCGGCCCGCGACGGCTTGGCTGCTTGGCGTTGGTCTGATCTTGGCGATGATCGGCGTTGTCGGCGGACTCGCCTTCACCCGCCTGATTATCTGCAGGGTGAAACCGTCCGCATCATGTACGTCCACGTTCCGGCGGCCTGGCTCGGTATGGCAGGCTGGGCGGGAATCGCTGCCGCGTCGATTGCCCAGCTCGTCTGGCGACATCCGCTCGCGGCGGTAGCCGGCCGAGCGCTTGCGCCCGCCGGAGCGACGTTCGCGGCCGTCTGCCTGCTGACGGGTTCGATCTGGGGCCGTCCGACCTGGGGAACCTGGTGGGAATGGGATGGGCGACTAACGTCCATGCTGATCCTGTTTTTCCTGTACCTTGGCTACATCGCGTTGGCCGGTGCGGAGAAGGAGCGCGGCGGAGAGGGACGCCTGGCAGCGTTGTTCGGGCTGGTCGGAGCAATCAATCTTCCGATCATTCATTATTCCGTCCTGTGGTGGCGGACGTTGCATCAGGGACAAAGCATTGGCGTTCAGGGCTCGTCGATCGATGCATCCATCCTTTGGCCGCTGCCGCTGTCGGCACTCGGCTTCACGGCACTGTTCGGAGCAGCCGTGCTGATGCGAATGCGGGCCGAACTTGCCGAGGCGAAGGTCGAGGCGCGGATGCGCCGGGCGGCGTCCGAATGAGTCACTGGGCATTCGTCACCGCCGCCTATGCCGTGGTGCTCGTCGCCACGGCCGGCCTCCTTTCGTGGGCTTACCTGACGATGCGTAAGGCCGAGGCTGCAGCGGCCGGGTTGAAGCGGGCCGAATGATCGCGCGTCCGAAGCATCAGCGACTGGTTCTTGTTGTTCTTGCGCTCATTGCGGTGCTCGCCGCCGTCCTGCTCGCCATGTGGGGCCTTCGCGACCGGGCAGCCTATTTCTACACGCCGGCCGATGTTGCCGCCGGGAAAGCCAGCACGGGCAGGGCAGTCCGCCTTGGCGGAATGGTGGAGCGCGGATCGGTGAAGCGCGACGCCGATGGGGTTACCACTCGCTTCGTCGTGGAGGACGGAGAAGCGCGCGTGCCTGTGACCTACCGCGGCATCCTTCCCGACTTGTTCCGCGAAGGTAGCGGCGTAGTCGCTGAGGGCCAGCTTGTGGCCGGCGGGACTTTCGTTGCCGACAATATCCTCGCCAAGCATGACGAGCGGTACATGCCGCCCGAGCTCGGCAGCCAGACGGCCGAACATAAGGCCAGCCAGACGCTCAAGCGATGATCCCAGAGGCCGGCCTCGCGGCGCTGTGGCTGGCGGCCTCATTGTCCGTCCTGGGCCTGTTTCTCAGTGCGTTGCATGTGCGGGAACGATCGACGCCGACCGGCCTGTGCGCGGACTTGCGGTCGTGCAGGGGCTGCTGTGTCTCTTCGCGTTCGTGATACTGCTGATCGTCTTCGCGAGAACCGATCTTTCGGTCGCGCTGGTCGCCGAAAACAGTCACAGCGCCAAGCCGTTCATCTACAAGGTCGCCGGAGCCTGGGGAAATCACGAGGGCTCGATGCTCTTGTGGGTGACCGTGCTTGGCTTGTCCGGCGCGGCTCTGGCGACCTTCTCACGCCAACTTCCAAGCCGGACGTTGATCGCGGCACTGGGGCGCAGGCTGCGCTGGCGCTCGGATTTCACGCTTTCCTGCTGTTTGCATCCAATCCTTTTGCCCGACTCGATCCCGCGCCGATTGAGGGCAGGGGCTTAACCCGCTTCTCCAAGACCCCGGCCTGGCGTTCCATCCGCCGACCCTCTACCTCGGCTATGTCGGACTTTCGGTCGCCTTCAGCCTAGCGGTTGGAGCAATGCTCGCAGGTGACGTCGACAGGCAATTGGCGCGAGCGATGCGCCCTGGGTGCTCGGCGCCTGGATCTTCCTGACGCTGGGCATCACCGCCGGCAGCTACTGGGCTTACTACGAGCTCGGCTGGGGCGGATGGTGGTTCTGGGACCCTGTCGAAAACGCATCGCTGATGCCGTGGCTCGCGGCGACGGCGTTGTTGCACTCCGTTGCTGTCCTCGGTGCGCGCAACGCGCTCAAGGCCTGGACGATGATGCTGGCCGTCATCGCTTTCTCGATGTCGATGGTCGGGACTTTCCTGGTCCGATCGGGCATCCTGACCTCCGTCCACGCCTTTGCCGTCGATCCGACCCGCGGCGCATTTATTCTGGCGCTGCTGGGTATCTATGTGACCGCAGCGTTCGGTATCTTTGCCGTGCGCGCGGCCAATCTTCGCGAGGGAGCGCCGTTCGAGCCGGTCAGCAGGGAAGCGGGCATCGTCGTCAACAACCTGCTCCTGACGGTCATCCTCGGGATCGTCTTCATCGGCACGCTCTATCCGCTGAGCGCCGAGGCGCTGACAGGTGAGAAGATGTCGGTCGGAGCGCCCTATTTCAATTCGGTCGCCGGTCCACTCGCGATCCTGCTGGGCGTCCTTCTTGCTGTGGGGCCGCTACTGAGCTGGCGACAGGAACGTCGGCCCATTGCCCGCAAGCTGGCGATCCCATCCCTGTTCGCTGCCACGGCGCTCGTAATAGCCTTGCTTGCCATGCCGCAGGCGAGTTTGCTCGCGAAGGCCGGCCTAGCGTTGGCGGCGGGATTGCTTCCCGCGACGATCATTCCACTTATCGGCCGCAATCCACTGCGGACGCCACTCACCATTTGGGGTATGGCCATTGCGCACCTCGGAGCGGCCGTATCCATCGGAGGGATGGCTGCCGACACCGCCTTCACGACGGAGAAACTCACTGCGGCCGCCCCAGGCGACACGGTCGATGTCGGTCCCTGGCTAGTGAAGTTCGAGAGCGTATCGCCGGTTGCCGGTCCCAACTGGACCGCCGTTGAAGCGGAACTGCGTGCTTCCCGAGGCGGCGGGGTGCACGTGTTGAAGCCCCAATCACGCTACTTCACCGATCCGCCGACGGAGACCAACGAGGCCGCGATCCAAACGCTTCTCAGCGGGCAACTCTACACCGTGCTGGGCAAGTCCGATGCCGAGGGCCGCTATCAGTTAAGACTGTGGTGGAAGCCGCTCGTGACCCTGATCTGGTTCGGCGGGTTCCTAATTGCACTGGGCGGATTGCTCGCATTGCTTGGCCATGCACGCCGTTCCTGGCGCCGGAGGGCTTTTCGGTGAGCCGCGCGTTCCGCCTCATCCCAATTATCCTGGTCGTATGGATCTTGATCACCTTCGCCTGGCGGCTGATCCAGCCGAGCGACACTGCTGTCAGATCGCAGCTGGTCAATCGTGAAGTGCCGGAATTTGCACTGAAGGCCGCGACCCCCGAGCGGGCGGGCCTCGATTCGGCAGAGCTCGCGACCGGCGAGCCGCGCCTCCTCAACTTCTTCGCGAGCTGGTGCGTGCCTTGCGTAGCGGAAGCGCCGATCCTCGAGCGGCTCAAGGCGCAGGGGGTCAAGATCGACGGCATCGCCGTGAGGGACACGCCAGGCGCTGTAGGGGCCTTTCTGGAGCGCAACGGCAATCCGTACGAACGCGTCGGCCTCGACCCGAACAGCGGCGTACAACTCGCGCTCGGCTCTTCCGGCGTTCCGGAAACGTTCGTCATCGATGGCAAGGGCGTGATCCGTTACCAGTTCATCGGACCGATCGGTTCGGCCGACACGCCGACGATCCTCAAACAGCTCCGGGCAGCGAAATGAGAGGGATCATCTTCTCGCTTGCCCTGGTTCTGGCGTCGCCGTTGTTGGCCGATTCCAACTTGCCGCCGTCCTACTGGGCTTACCGTCAGTTGCCCGATCCTGAGCAGGAAGCACAGGCGCAGGCCTTGATGGAGGAGCTTCGCTGTCTCGTCTGCCAGGGTCAGTCGATTGCGGATTCCGACGCAGACCTTGCCGGCGACATGCGTGACCTGGTCAGGCGGCGGATTGCGGCCGGCGAAAAGCCGGACGCGATCCGGGCTTGGCTGATCGACCGCTATGGTGACTGGATCAGCTATCGACCGACTGCCAAGCCGATCGCATGGCCGCTCTGGGCAGCGCCCATCATCCTCCTGATTTTCGGAGGAGCGGTGGTCGCGGGCCGGCTGAAGAGGAAAGCGCGATGAACGGCTGGCTGGGTCTTCTTCTGCTCATCCTTGCCTGCCTCGGACTGCTGTGGGCGTTTCGGGTTCGCGGTTCCATGCTTCAGCTCGCCGGCACAGCCTTGCTGTTTGGAGCCGCCGGCTATGCCGCGCTCGGAAGTCCGCAGGTGCCGTCGTCTCCCAGGAGCGCGGAACAGCGGACCCCGCCGATCCCGCTCACCAACCTCCGCCACGCCTTCTACGGGAACTTCGGGCCCACAGAGCATTGGTTGTTGATTTCAGAGTCCCTCGCGCGCCGCGGCAAGACGGAGGAGGCGGCGGGCGTTCTGCAGTCCGCGGTGCGGGAGCATCCCGGTGACCCCGCGCTGTGGGTCGGGTTGGGGAATGCTCTGGCCGATCACGCCAATACGATCACACCTGCAAGCGAGCTCGCGTTCCGGCGCGCGAATGAACTGGCTCCAGGATACCCTGCACCGCGGTTCTTCTACGGTCTCGCGCTGGCGCGATCGGGCGATTCCAAGGATGCAGTGGCGATCTGGCGAGAAATCCTTGCAGAAGCGCCAGCCAATGCCAGCTGGCGCCCCTTCGTCGAAGATGCTGTGGCCGCGCTCGATCGGCCGCAGCAGAAGCCTCAGGACGCGACGGGCTCGTAAGGCAGGTCAAGAGCTTCGGCGACCGCCTCGTGCCGAATCTTCCCGCCGGACACGTTCAGGCCCGCCGCAAGGTGCGGATCCTGCCGCATCGCTTCCTCAGCACCGAGGTTCGCGATCTTTAGCGCGAAGGGCAGGGTGGCATTGTTGAGCGCGAAGGCGCTGGTCCGCGCGACTGCGCCCGGCATGTTTGCAACGCAATAGTGAATGATTCCGTCGACCTCGTAGACAGGATCGGCGTGCGTGGTCGCATGCGAGGTCTCGAAGCAGCCGCCCTGATCAATCGCAATGTCGACCAGAACCGAACCCCGCTTCATCGTCTTGAGCATCTCGCGGGTGACAAGCTTTGGTGCAGCGGCACCCGGGACAAGCACGGCGCCGATCACGAGTTCCGACTCCGCGACCGCATTCTCGATCGCCCTCTTCGACGCATAAGCCGTCTTGATCTGGCTGGAGAAGAACATGTCCAGTTCGGCCAGACGGTCGTTATTGATGTCGTAGATGGTAACGTCTGCCCGCATGCCGGTAGCCATTTGCGCTGCGTTCACGCCCGAAACGCCGCCACCGAGGATCGCGACCTTCGCCGGAGCTACGCCTGGAACGCCCCGAGGAGCACGCCTCGCCCGCCTTGTTCTTTTTCAAGATAGTGAGCGCCGACCTGAACCGACATGCGACCCGCGACTTCGCTCATCGGCTTTAAGAGGGGCAGTGCACCTGTGCGCGAGGTGACGGTCTCATAAGCGATGCAGGTTGCGCCCGATTTCATCAGGCCCTCCGCCTGCGGCTTGTCCGCGGCGAGGTGGAGGTAAGTGAAGAGGATATGGCGCGGCTCCAGCAGCGCGATTTCCTGCTGCTGCGGCTCCTTTACCTTCACGATCATGTCCGCGGCCTTGAACACCGACTCCGCATCCGGGAGGATCTCGGCGCCAGCCTTCTTGTAAGCTGCGTCGGGGCAATCGATGCCGTCGCCGGCACCGGCCTGAACAACGACTTCATGTCCCGCAGCGACCAATTCGGCGACCGACGCCGGCGTGAGACCCACGCGATATTCATGGACCTTGATTTCCTTGGGCACACCGACGCGCATTGTTCGTTCGCTCCACTGATGTTGGTTGGGCGGGCCTATAGACGCGTGAATTGCGGTTGTCCTCCCACATTGCGGCAGGAATTGCGGCTGTACCCGCGAGTGCTAGTGCGGCGCGCCGCCGGTCGGGTGGCGGTGCGGGGGCACCAGGAATGCGGGTTCGCGGTCGGTCCAGGCAGTTTCTTCTTTCATGAACGTCACAGCAAGCGGGGGTGCCGAAGCCGAAACCCCACAGGATCATTCGTCCGGGCACGGCCACGGCGGATCATTGGCCAAGCTCGCCGTCGGCGCGATTGGGATTGTCTTTGGGATATCGGCACGTCGCCGATCTACGCATTTCGCGAGACCTTCGCCGGCCACCACACACTGACGGTCGATCAGCTTCACGTGCATGGCGTGCTGAGCCTGATCTTCTGGTCCATGCTCATTATCGTGACCCTAAAGTACGTCACGATCATCATGAGGGCCGATAACAAGGGCGAGGGCGGGAGCCTGGCGCTTTTGGCCCTGATCAATCGCCAGATCGGCGGCAAGAAACGATGGACCACCGGGATCGTCCTCCTCGGCGTGTTTGCGACGGCGCTCTTCTACGGCGACTCGATGATCACGCCCGCCATCTCGGTCCTCTCGGCAGTGGAGGGCTTAACGACGGTCAACGTCGGGCTCGAGCCCTATGTCATCCCGATTGCGGTCGCCATTCTTGTCGGGCTTTTCGCCATCCAGTCGCACGGCACGGCTCGGGTCGGGGCGCTGTTCGGGCCAGTGATGCTGTTCTATTTCGTGACCATCGCGGTGCTCGGCGTGATCCACATCATGGATCGCCCGCAGGTCATCCTGAACACCCTCAATCCCTGGCACGCGGTCCACTTCTTCGTGCAAGAGCCGACGCGCGCGTTCATCGCGCTTGGCTCCGTCGTTCTCGCCGTGACCGGCGCAGAAGCGCTCTACGCGGACATGGGGCATTTCGGACGAAGGCCGATCCGCGTGTCGTGGATCTATTTCGTTATGCCTGCCCTGCTCCTGAATTACATGGGACAGGGGGCGATGCTTCTCTCGATGGAGGAAGCCCAGGCTCTCGAAACGGTCAAGAATCCGTTCTTCTATCTCGCGCCGGATGCGCTGCGTCTGCCGCTGGTCCTGCTCGCCACCATGGCGACGATCATCGCGAGCCAAGCCGTGATTTCAGGAGCCTTCTCGGTCACGCAGCAGGCGATCCAGCTGGGCTTCGTCCCGCGCCTCCGCATCGCGCACACCAGCGAAAGCGCTGCCGGCCAGATCTACATTCCGGTCGTGAATTGGGCGCTGATGATCATGGTGATCCTGCTCGTGATCATGTTCGGCAGCTCTTCGAACCTGGCCGCGGCTTACGGTATCGCGGTGACCGGCGCGATGCTGATCGACGCGGTTCTGATCTCGGTCGTGTTGCTGCAGCTGTGGAACTGGAATCGCTTCCTGGCGATCGGCCTGCTTGCGCTCTTCTTTACGGTCGACGGTCTCTATCTTGGCGCCAACCTGCTGAAGATCCCGCGGGTGGGTGGTTCCCGCTGCTGATCGGAGCCATCGCCTTCACTCTGCTTACGACTTGGGCGAAGGGCCGCCAGCTGCTTATTGCCCGCATGGACGAAGCCAGCCTGCCGATGGAGATCTTTATCAAGTCGGCGGCGACCAGTGCGGCGCGTGTGCCTGGCACGGCCGTGTTCATGACCAGCTCCGCCGCTGGCGTGCCGCATGCGCTGCTTCACAACCTGAAGCACAACAAGGTGCTTCATGAGCGCGTGATCCTGCTTACCGTGAAGATCCAGGACGTGCCTTACGTACCGGAGGAAAAAAGGTCGGAGACCGTCGATTATACCGCCGGTTTCTACCGCGTGATCCTAAACTACGGCTTCATGGAAGAAGTGAACGTTCCTGCGGCGCTGACCAAGCTCAGGGCACCGGTCCCGCGTGCAAGATGATGGACACCAGCTTCTTCCTCGCACGCCAGACCTTGATCGCGTCTTCACGCCCGGGAATGGCAATCTGGCGTGAAAAGCTGTTCGCCTGGATGTTGCGCAATGCAGAAAGCGCGATGGAATTCTTCAAGCTGCCGACCAATCGCGTCGTCGAGCTGGGCAGCCAGGTCGAGATCTGAACCATCGGCCCGCCCCGCGCATTTCCGCGCAATGGCTGATACCATTTCCTGGATCGCGACAGTCGCGACAATCATCGCCGCCTCGATGACGGCAGCAAACCTCGGATCGCGAGTTACGGGATACGGGTTCTGTGTCTTCCTCGTCGGGTCCCTGTCATGGCTTGCCGCGGGCCTGATGACGAACCAGCCGGCTTTGACCTGGACCAACGTCGTTCTGACGGTCCTGAACATCTTCGGCATCTGGCGGTGGCTAGGCCGGCAGGCAGGGATCGAGAAGGGCGCTTCCGTCGCGGCCTCCGCGAGTGCGCAAGAGCCGGAGGAAAGCCTCTTTCCTGTCTCGCTCCTCCTGAAAGCGCCGATCGAGGCTGGAGATGGCTCCATCGGAACGTCTGTAGACGCGATGGCGGGCTGCCAAAGTGGACGTCTTCGCTATGTCGTTGCCTCCGAAGGCGGCGTGGCCGGTGTCGGTGAAACACTCCGCAAAATTCCTTGGAGAAATGCGCGAGTGGATTCGGATCGTCTCGTCGTCGAAATGGGGGCGATGGACGACTTTCAGCAGATCGAGAAGGATCGATGGCCGGCCCGCTGATCGTGACGGCAGAGCTTGCGGAGCCTGATTTTGCATGGCTGAACGGGCTGCGGTGCCAGCACTTTCCGCCAGAGCGGAACCAACTTCCGGCTCATCTCACCATGTTCCATGCGATCCCTCCGTCGGCGGAGGATGAGGTTCGCGGAATCCTGCGGCGGCTTGCTGAATACGCCGCTCCACGAGCTTGGATCGCGGGTGTCATGAACCTTGGTGGCGGAGTGGCGCTGCGGATTGCTTCGGATGAACTCGACGCCATGCGGTCGGAGATCGCGACGCGCCTTCACGGGCTCCTGACCGCTCAGGACTCGGCAGGATGGTCCGCCCACGTAACCATCCAGAACAAAGTCGCCCGAAGGTTGCACGGGCACTGATCGAAGCGCTAGGTGAGACGTACGACCGGCGCCCGGTCTCGATCTCCGGTCTAGGACTCCATCGCTACATGGGCGGGCCTTGGGAAACGCTAAGGACGTATTCCTTCAGGGGTTAGCTGAGGTCGCCGATCCCGTCGCAACTCAGATCGAAGGCCGCCATCCCGGCTTCCAGCACAGACGCCAGCATTGGCATGTCCATCAGCTCCGCGATCGCAGCATCGCTTCCGCCGCGAGTGAGGTCGCTCGCTTCCTCGACGGCCTCGTCCCAGTCGCCAACGTCATAGGTGCCTTGTCCGACCCAGCAGAACGCGACGACTTCGGCCAGCTGATCCTCTCCAAGGTCTTCGAAAACTGCCTTCAACTCTTCCTCGACACTGTCATTGATCGAGTCGTCGAGGACCGAGAGGGTGCCTTCTTCCTCATCGTCGACATTGTCCGCAGCCTCGCCACCGTCATAGTCGGTCGGCGTCTGGGCCTCATATTCACGCGCCCGAAGGATGATCCGGCAAAGGGTCTCGAGCGGGGTCAAAGGGTCCATCAACGTGCCTTTCGATTATGCCGGTTGAACGAGAGCAGCCGTAAGCGGTTCCTCGCGTTGACCGACACAATGTGCACACCTATATGGCCGCGGCGCTACCCGCCCGGCGGGAATGCGAATATCATGCCTTATCGGGGCGGAGTAGCTCAGCTGGTTAGAGCAGCGGAATCATAATCCGCGTGTCGGGGGTTCAAGTCCCTCCTCCGCTACCACCCCGCAAGCAGATCAGTCGCGGCGCTTGCGTCCCAGCAGCCCGACGAGCCCTACCAGCCCGACGATGCCCCACGGAAATCCGCCACCCGACTTCCGCTCGTGAGTCGGCGCCGGAGCAGGTTCGGTGACTTCCGTTGTCATCGTTTCGGCAGGAGCCGCGTTGAGGTCTGTCGGCGCAACCACATTATCGGCGGGAGCCGCGGTCATTGCGGCATTCGCATCGACCGCCGCGTTCGTATCGTTTTGAGCAGCTGCCGGCGCCGCGGAAATTGCGGCCGCCAAAGCAAACACAATCACTTTGCGCATTTCTGGTCTCCTTGCGCCGTCGCTATTCGACGGAGGCGGGGTGATAGCTGTCCTCGCCGTGTTCCTTTTTCAGACCCAGCAGGCCTAGCAGTCCCAAAGCGCCGAGCAGGTTCAGCCAGTCGATCTTGGGCGGGCCGCTCCGCAGGCGTTCCTGCGTTTCGGTCCGGATACCGCTTTCGTTGGTGTCCTGCGCTTGCGCAGCGGGGGCGGCCAGTGCGGCCGCCACGAGCATGCCGAGCATCCATCGAGTTCGCATGGTGCCCTCCTGTATTTGCGCCAGTCGTTGCGCAGGAGTCGCATACCACCTTATGCGCAACGGTTGGAAGAGGGCTTGGATTTCCGCCAAAAAGCAAACGCCCGGACCGCTGAGCGACCCGGGCGTCCTGCGTGACGATTGCTCGTCAGCCCCCTTGGTGTCCTGCTGCGTCCCGCCTTTAGCGCGTCGCTGCAGGCTTCCGACATCGGCCCCAAGGGGCAGCCCGACGGAAGAGCCTCAAGCTAGGCCGCATCTCCCGGCTTGTCACTTGCATATCGAACCTGCCCGGGTTTTTGCGCATCGCCTGTGTCGAGTCTGCCACATCGGCAGACGTGGCTCGTCGCATTGCGCTTGTTGGAATAGCGCCTTAGGGCACCGGCTCTCGCCACGCTTGGAGGCAATTGAAATTGCGCGTTTCCCGCTATTTTCTGCCAGTCCTTAAGGAAAGCCCGACGGACGCCCAGATCGTCAGCCACAAGCTGATGCTGCGGGCCGGGCTCGTTCGTCAGACCGCTGCGGGAATCTACTCCTGGCTGCCAATAGGCTTCCGAGTCCTGCAGAAGATCGAGCAGATCGTTCGCGAGGAACAGGATCGCGCTGGAGCGATCGAGATGCTGATGCCGACGATCCAGTCGGCCGACCTGTGGCGCGAGAGCGGACGATACGACGCGTACGGCCCGGAAATGCTGCGCATCCGGGACCGGCATGATCGCGAGATGCTCTACGGTCCGACGAATGAGGAAATGCTCACCGCGATCGTTCGCGACGAGCTGAAGAGCTATCGCGAACTTCCGCGTACGCTCTACCACATCCAATGGAAGTTCCGCGACGAAGTGCGCCCTCGCTTCGGCGTGATGCGCGGGCGCGAATTCCTGATGAAGGACGCCTACAGCTTCGATCTCGACGAAGAGGGTGCGCGGCAGAGCTATTACACGCAGTTGCTGGCTTATCTGCGAACGTTTCAGCGCCTCGGAATTCAGGCAGTGCCGATGAAGGCTGCGTCTGGCCCGATCGGCGGCGACCTCAGTCACGAATTCATCGTCCTCGCGCCCACCGGCGAGAGCGAGGTGTTCTATGACGCAGCATTCGAGGAATTCGACTGGCAACAGTCAGATCTCCAGTATGGCGACGCCGAGGGCCTGAAGGCGCTGTTTGAGCGGGTGAGTTCTACCTACTCCGCGACCGACGAGACGCACGACGAGGCCCGCTGGGCAACGCTTTCCGAAGACCGCAAGCGGACCGGTCGAGGGATCGAAGTCGGTCACATCTTCTACTTCGGCGACAAATATTCCGCGGCCATGGGTCTCAAGGTCTCGGGCTCGGACGGGAAGCCGGTCACTCCGATGATGGGAAGCTACGGCGTCGGTGTTTCCCGGCTGGTGGGCGCAATCATCGAGGCGAGCCATGACGACGCCGGCATCATCTGGCCCGAGAGCGTGGCGCCTTGGAAGGTTGGCATCGTTACCATGCGGCAGGACGACGAGCCGAGCGTGGCGGCAGCCGAGGAGCTGTACGGCAATCTGCAGCTTGCCGGCATTGAAGTCGCCTACGACGATCGCGACGAGCGCGGCGGGCGAAGCTGGCGACGATGGATTTGATCGGACTGCCTTGGCAGGTCGTGGTCGGACCGCGCGGGATCGCGGCAGGAACGGTGGAACTCAAGCGCCGTTCATCTGGTGAGCGCCATGAGCTGAGCGTGGAATCCGCTCTCGCGAGGCTGTCCGAATGATCCTGAACAGGTACGAGCGCGCGGTCGCTCGACGCTATCTTCTTCCCGGCAAGGGTGAGGGATTCATCTTCCTCGTCGCCTCGATCAGCCTGTTTGCGGTTGCTCTTGGGGTTGCCGCGCTGATCATCGTGATGAGCGTAATGAACGGCTTTCGCGCCGAGCTGTTCGACAAGATTGTCGGACTCAACGGGCACGCGATCGTTCAGGGTTATGAGGGGCGCCTGGCCGACTGGCAAAACATTGCCGACACCGCGCGCAAGCTTCCCGGCGTCACGTCGGCGACTCCGCTGATCGAGCAGCCACTGATGGCCTCGGCCAATGGCCGCGTCGAAGGCGTGATCGTCCGCGGCCTCCGCCTGGAAGACATCCGCGGCAACAAAGTGATCACAAGCAACGTCCTGTCCGGAAACATCAATTCGATCACACCGGGCAGCGGGCGGGTCGCAATTGGGTCGCGGCTCGCGGAGACGCTTGGCGCCTACGTCGGGAGCGAAATCAGCCTGATCAGTCCGGACGGCCGCTCCACCCCGGTCGGGACGGTTCCACGGATCGTCTCCTACCAGGTGGGAGCCATCTTCGAGGTCGGCGTCTACGATTACGACAAGTCGTTTGTCGTCATGCCGATGCAGGACGCCCAGACCTTATTGATGATGGGCGACCAGGTGGGGATGGTCGAAATCCAGACCAGCAATCCGGACAAGGCTCGTCAGATCCTCGAACCCCTCGCTCCAACGGTTCAGGGCAAGGGGATTCTCGTCGACTGGCAGCAGATGAACTCGGCGCTGTTCGAGGCGCTGGAGATCGAGCGCGTCGCAATGTTCGTCGTCCTGTCGCTGATCGTGCTGGTCGCGGTGTTCAACATCCTGTCGTCGCTGATCATGCTCGTCCGGGCGAAGACCCGCGACATCGCGATCCTGCGGACCATGGGCGCCAGCCGGCGGAGCATGATGAAGGTCTTCGTGACGGTTGGTGTGACCATCGGATCGCTCGGGATCGTATTGGGCATCATTCTTGGCGCGATCTTCCTCTTCTTCCGGCAGTCGGTAGTGGACGGGATTCAGTTCGTGACGGGCCAGAACCTGTGGGATCCATCGGTGCGCTTCCTTTCGGAGCTGCCGTCCAAATCCGATCCGGTCGAAGTCACCGCGATTATCCTGATCGCCCTGATCCTGTCCTTCCTCGCGACACTGTACCCGGCGTGGAAGGCCGCGAGCACCGATCCGGTCCAGGTCCTTCGCTATGAGTGACGCAGTCCTTTCGACGCGTGGCCTCAAGCGGAGCTTCACGCAGGGCGACGTCACAATTCATGTCCTCCGAGGTGTGGACCTGGATGTCATGCCCGGCGAGATCGTTGCGTTGCTCGGTCCTTCGGGATCGGGCAAATCCACATTGCTTCAAGCGGTTGGCCTGCTCGAAGGCGGGTTCGAAGGGTCGATCCGGATTGCGGGCCGCGAGGCATCCACGCTCGACGACAACGGGAGGACCGACCTGCGCCGCAATGCGCTCGGGTTCGTTTACCAGTTTCACCACCTCCTTCCGGAATTCAACGCGCGCGAAAATGTAGTGCTTCCGCAGCTGATCCATGGCGCGGAGACCGATGCCGCGCGAGGGCGTGCGGAGCAGCTTCTCGGGCGCTTGGGCTCGGATCGCGGCTCGATCACCGTCCTTCGAAACTTTCCGGCGGCGAGCAGCAGCGCGTTGCGGTCGCGCGGGCCCTTGCCAACAAGCCGCCGCTGGTCCTCGCGGATGAGCCGACCGGCAATCTTGACGAAGCAACCGCCGATACGGTGCTGGCCGAGTTCCTCTCGCTGGTACGCGGGGAGGGGAGTGCGGCCCTTGTCGCCACTCACAACGAACGGCTTGCGGCGAAGATGGACCGCGTGGTGCGTCTCCACGAAGGTCAGCTGCAGTAGTGGACCCGCAAGGCGAAGGCGGCGGTCAGCGCATCAATGCGACCGTGATTGCTTCCGTCGCGCTTGGCGTCCTTATCCTGATCCTGGTCGGTATGATGCTGTGGGGCAGCCGCTCCAGCGAGAACGATCGCCTGACCGGTGACGAGGTTAGCGCGTCAGCGGGCGATCCGTCGTCACTCTGTTCAGGAGAAGCGACCTCCGCGGCCATTCGGACCGCGATCTTCCAGCAGGCAGCGGAGCTTCGCGGTAGCGATCAGGCGGCTCTCGCCAAGATCGCCTCGGCCGCCTCCGTCCGCATGGAAGCCGCGGTGCTTCGCGATGAAGGCACGGATGGCAGTGTCACTTGCAACGGGACCTTGACGCTCGACCTTCCTCCCGGCGTTGCTGCCGGTGGTAAGAGCTCGCTCAGTGCCGATGTTCTCTATACCGTCCAACAGGGTGCGGGATCGGATGCGCGGACGGTCACGTTGACGGATGCCTCGGCGATCGTCGGGCCACTCTCGTCAATTGCGACGACAGCGCCGGACAATACGGATCCGTTGTCGAACACAACGATCAATGGAGTTGACGTCATAACACCGCCCGATCCGCTGGCTCCCCAGCCGGAAGCTGCGGGCGGGCCAAGCTTCAACTGCGCAAATGCACGCACGGCGGGAGAAGCTGCGGTCTGCGACGACCCAAATCTCGCCGCCCTCGACCGCAGGATGTCCGCGCAATTCGCCGGCGCATTGGCCCAAGCGAGCCCGGAACAGCGCGAGCTCCTCATCCGTACCCGCAACGAATTCCTCGGCTATCGCGATCAGTGTACGGAAAATGCCTGCATCGCCGACACGTACCGTGGACGCATGCGCGAAATTCGCGACATCATGACTGGCGACTGGCACCCCCAAAGATAGTTGCCATAGCGTTCGGGCGGCACCTCAAAAACATGTGGAAAAGCGCGGGCGTGCAGATGCGTTTTGTCGCTTACGGCGCCATATTCGGCGAGTGACTCAGCCCTACGTTTCGCTTCGCGTCTTCTCTTCCTTCACGATGCTAGAAGGGGCGATGGAGCCGAAAGCGATTGCGGAGCGCGCGGCCAAGCTCGGTTTCCCGGCCGTCGCCCTGACCGACCGCAATGGACTCTACGCCGCGATGGCTTTCACGGATGGGTGCTCCGCAAAGGGCGTTCAGCCAATCGTTGGGGCTATGCTCGCTGTTGCGCGACCTCCAGAGCTGGGCATTGGAGTCGATTGGATCGTCCTGCTCGCTAAAGACGAGCAGGGCTATTCGAACCTGTGCCACCTCGTCTCCTCTGCGCACCTCGACCGTCCGGTCGAGTTCGATCCTCACGTGGAATTCAGCGCCCTTGAGGCGAAGAGCGAGGGCCTCATCGCTCTGACAGCCGGCTCAGAGGGGGCGCTCGCCCGTCTCGTGTCAGAAGGGCAGCTGGACAAATCTAAGGCCTATCTGGACCACCTGCAGGCCGCGTTCCCGGACCGCCTGTACGTCGAAATTATCCGCCGCGGAGATCCCGTTGAAGAAGCGTCGGAAGACCGGCTGATCGAACTTGCATACGAACGCGATCTTCCGCTCGTGGCGACCAATCCGGCAGCCTACTCCGATCCAAGCTTCCATGCCGCGCACGATGCCATGCTTTGCATCGCGCAATCCGCTTACGTCGAAAGCTCCGACCGGAAGACGTCTTCGCCCGAAGCATGGCTGAAGGACTCGGCGGCGATGGCGGAACTGTTCATCGATCTTCCGGAAGCATTGGCCAATACAGGCGTCATCGCCATGCGCTGCGCCGTCGGGGCGCCGAGCCGTCGGCCCATCCTTCCAAGGCTTTCCGACCATGAAGATGAGCAGCTACGCACCGATGCCTTCGCCGGCCTGGATGCGCGTCTCGTGGGCCGCAACGAGGAGGAAAAGGCCGCCTATCGAGAGCGGCTCGAGTTCGAGATTGACGTCATTACCCGCATGGGGTTTGCCGGCTACTTCCTGATCGTCGCCGACTTCATCAAATGGGCGAAAGCGCACGATATTCCGGTCGGGCCGGGTCGCGGCTCCGGGGCAGGATCCGTCGTCGCCTGGGCACTGACGATCACCGACCTCGATCCGCTTGCCCTCAATCTGCTCTTCGAGCGCTTCTTGAACCCGGAACGTGTGTCGATGCCCGACTTCGACATCGACTTCTGCGAAACCCGTCGCGACGAGGTCATTTCCTACGTCCAGCAGAAGTACGGGCGCGATCGCGTTGCGCAAATCATTACCTTCGGGCGCCTGAAGGCGCGCGCGGTGCTGAAGGACACCGGGCGCGTCCTGCAGATGAGCTATGGGCAGGTCGACCGCCTCGCCAAGCTGATCCCCAACCATCCGACCGATCCGTGGACTCTCGAGCGCTCGCTGAATGGCGTGTCGGAGCTAGCGGCCGAGTACAAAGGCGATTCCGAGGTTCGCCGGCTGTTCGACCTGGCGATGAAGCTCGAGGGCTTCCTCGCCACGCGTCGACTCACGCTGCGGGCGTTGTCATCGGCGACCGCAGCCTTGACGACCTGGTGCCGCTGTATCGCGATCCGCGATCCGACATGCCGGTCACTCAGTTCGACATGAAATATGTCGAGGCCGCGGGTCTGGTGAAATTCGACTTTCTCGGCCTGAAGACACTCTCGGTGCTCAAGGAAGCCGAGCGGCTGCTGGCCGAGCAGGGCATCGAAGTCGAGTTCTCGACCCTGACCTGGGACGATCCGGACGTCTACGAACTTCTCCAGCGCGGCGACACGGTCGGCGTGTTCCAGCTGGAATCCGAGGGTATGCGGCGAACACTTGCGGCCGTCCGCCCGACCAACTTCGGCGACATCATCGCGCTCGTCTCGCTGTACCGGCCGGGTCCGATGGACAACATTCCGATGTTCGGCGACCGCAAGAACGGACGCGCCGAACTCGCTTATCCGCATCCGATGCTGGAGGAAGTGCTCAAGGAGACTTACGGGATCTTCGTCTACCAGGAGCAGGTGATGCAGGCGGCGCAGGTGCTCGCTGGCTATTCACTGGGCGAAGCCGACCTTCTCCGCCGTGCCATGGGCAAGAAGATCAAGTCGGAGATGGATGCGCAGCGGGCGCGCTTCGTCGAGGGCTGCAAGGCGCATAATATCACTCCGGCCAAGGCGTCAGAGTTGTTCGATTTGATCGACAAGTTCGCCGGGTACGGCTTCAACAAGTCGCACGCAGCCGCTTACGCGCTGGTCGCTTATCACACGGGTTGGCTGAAGGCGCATCACCGCCCGAATTCTATGCCGCGTCGATGAGCTTCGACATCGCGCTGACCGACAAGCTGGCCTTGTTCGTGGAGGACATGCGGCGCGGCGAGATCGAATGCCTGCCGCCCTGCATCAACGCGAGCGAGGCGGCCTTCTCCGTTGAAAACGGCAAGGTCCGTTATGCCCTTGGCGCCCTCAAAGGGGTTGGCGAGAAGGCGATGGAAGCGCTCGTTACGGAACGTGAGATGAACGGCCCGTTCAAGTCCCTCGATGACTTCGCCGAGCGGATCGACCCGCGCCTGCTCAACCGGCGCCAGATCGAGAGCCTCGCCGCTTCGGGCGCTTTCGACGCGATCGCTCCCGACCGGGCAGCAGTCCATGCGTCGGCCGAAACCATCCTTGCCCACGCGGCCAGCGCGGCCGATCAGCGCAACAGCGGGCAGGGTGGGCTGTTCGGCGGCGGCAGCTCTGCGATGGCTCCAATCCGGCTGACCAAGGCCGAGGCATGGTCGCTCGCTCAGCGGATGGCGGCCGAGCGTGACTCGTTCGGCTTCTATTTCTCCGCCCATCCGGTGGATTCCCACCGGCACATCCTGGAAGCGAACAAGGCAAAGACCTTTGCGCAGCTTGCCGATTTGCCGATGCCCGCAGAGGGCAGGGCGGGTGCCGTGATGGCGGCGCTGGTGGAAGATGTGCGCTGGAGAACGTCGGCCAAGGGGCGCCGCTATCTGATGGCGACGCTCAGCGATTCCTCCGGGCAATTCCAAGCCAGCATTTTCGACGATGACGCCAGTGCGGCTGTGGAAGCTGCCGCGAAGGCTCAGACTTGCGGCCTGCTGACCGTCGAACTCGACAAGCGTCCGGGCGACGAACTTCCGCGCGTGGCGATCAAACGTTTCCAACCGCTGGAGACGTTGGCGAAGCGGACAAGGCTGCAGATGGAAGTACGCGTGCCATCCGCGACGCTTGTGCCAGCAATTGCCCGAGAGCTGTCCAACGTTGGCGGTGGCGGCGGGCTTGTGCGCCTGTTCCTCCCCTTGTCGACCGGCGGCGAAGCAATTGTCGTGGCGGGTCGCGACTTCGCGCTCGATGCAGAGCTCCAGGCTCGCATCGAGCGGATTGCCGGCGAGGGAGTGTCGACCTTTCCGTGCAGGAACCGCCGAGACTCGCCCTCGTCAGCTAGCGGCTAAGCCATCCAGAAGCCGTCTGCGTTCACAAGGCCCGTGATCTTGGCATTCTGTTCGTCGCTAAGATCGCGCTTGAAGGCGGGGAAGACTTCTTCCTCTTCCATGTGCGCGTGCTTCGACACCAAAGAGCGGAACTCCCGGACTTTCTCGAGCCAGTTCGGGGCCTCCGGGCCCATGTTCTTGAGTTCGTAGAGGTAGGTCTTGACGTAACCGTGCTCGCCTTCGAGCTCGTCGGCGTTGACGGCCATGTTGGCTTCGCGAAGTGCGGGATAAACGACCATTTCCTCCTGGTGCGCATGCTTGTCGAGCGCATGGGTCAGCTTCATCAGCAGCATGCTGCGCTTCCAGGTCTGCGTCTCGTCGGTTGCCAGCATCTTGTCGAAGATGCCCAAGGCCAGCTCGTGCTCAGCGGCGAGGATGTCATCCCAGTCGCCCGCTAGGGATTCCATTCCCTGCATCAGGAATTTGCGGCCGTAGTTCGCCGCAAAGCCGATTGCTGCGCCGGCCAGCGCTGCTCCGAGAAGCGGCCCGGCGTTCTCGCCCCAGGTAAAGGCGCTCCGGTCACCACCGCTTCGGGTCTGGCTGCGGTCGCTGTTGCCGTTACCTGATCGTGACGAGCCGCGATTGTTCGAGCGGCTGCTGGATGAGGATCGACTCTGAGTACGTGTAGCCATCACTTGTCCTCCATTTTGGGTTTGCGGCCTGAACGGCGGGCAAGCACCCGTCGTTCCTCAACCGAACGCAAAAAGGCCGGGCGATGAACGGTTTAGCTACTGACCGACCGGCGGAGGCGGCGGACTTTCCTCTGATCTGACGGGAGGGCTCGCCTCATTCGTCGCGGGTTGCTGCTGAGGAGCCGGCGCGGGGGCGTTGATGACAACCGGCTCCGGCGACTCAGGCGGCAGCTCTTCGACGGCCTCATTTAGCGGAGGCAGGGGTTTCGCGCTTTCATATTCTTCACCTGGGAGACCCGTGGATGGCCTTGCGGTCTTCGGCGCATCCTTGTTCTTCGGAGGAACGACGTCGCGGTAGACGCAGGCGTCGAGACCGTCGCGGGCAACGATGCCGATCCTCGAGCTGATTGAATTGCCATAGCGGCGCGTGAACCCCTTCGGTGTGACCGCTCCGCGCTTCTTTGGAAGAGGGAGGACCGCGGCGATACGCGCAGCTTCCGTCGGACTCATCGCGCTCGCGTCGTGATCGAAATAGCGCTGCGATCCCGCGTTGACGCCATATGTGCCGATCCCGGTTTCAGCGACGTTGAGATAGACCTCCATGATCCGGCGCTTGCCCCAGACATGCTCGATAAGGAACGTGAACCAGGCTTCCAGGCCCTTACGGAAATAGCCGCCTCCCTGCCACAGGAAGACGTTCTTGGCGGTCTGCTGACTGATCGTTGATCCGCCGCGGATTCGACCTCCGGAAGCGTTGCGTTTCATTGCATCTTCAATGGCTTCCACATCGAAGCCACTATGGGAACAGAACTTGCTGTCTTCGGCGCCGATCGCGGCGCGGACCATGTCGCGATCGATGTCCTCGATGCTCATCCAGTCCTTCGTCGCACCGCGTCCGGCGACGATGTCTCCAAGCATGGTCGCTGTGATCGGCGGGTTTACGAAGCGATAAGCCAGCACCCACAGGAATGAGCCGACCAGGAAAATGAGCGCCAGCTTCATCAAAAACACGATCAGTCGGACGATCGGACCGCGCTTGTTCGGCCTACGGCGCTTGTACTGGGGAATGGTGGACTTGGGTCGCTTCGCCATGCAATTCGACTAGCGAGCGGCCGACGCGCCGTCGAGCTTGGCCATCAACGCCAGCGTGCCGGGATCATTCTTGCGGAACGCCAGAGCGGCGGCCGCCTCTCGGCGTGCTCCCGCCAAATCACCCTGCGCCTCCAACGCGAGGGCGAGGTCACGGCGCACCGGATAGTGCCATGCGGGAGGATCCGAGACGGACCGGAAGTCGTCGCTCTCCTCGTGCTCCGCGGCTTCCGCGAAGGCCTGGGCAGCCTCCTTCGGCCGATGCGCCATCATGTCAGCGCGGCCCACAAGCACGTTGCGCGCGATGTAAGTCATGGTCTGGGCCTGCAGCGAGCCGTCGTCCTTGCTGAGTTCGCCGGTGACGCCATGAATCGCGGCTGCTTCCTTGCGGACCGCTTCCTCATTCCCAAGCTTCGCAAAGGCTTCGCCGCGCGCGTAATGCCATGCGGCCTCGAGGAACGGCAATTTCGGTTGCGGAAGAGCCAGCACGTCCTTTGGGTCCGAGAATAGGGCCATGGCGTAATAGCCGTTCGCGGCAATCATCTGCCGATAGGGTCCGGCCTTGCCGTCCGATTGCGACATCTCGACAAGCGGACGGCCGAGCCGGAGTGCGATGTCGGCATCGCCTGCCTGAAGCGCGCCCCCAAGTCCGAAGGTTACGTTGTGCGCGTGATACGGCAGTCCCCACACGCCGTTCGGTGCGGGAAGGCCCAGCTTCTTCGCGTTGTCGATACCGATTTCGACGGCCCGCATGTTCGCCTTTGCCGCATCCTCATAGCGGCCGACCCAGTAATAGGTGTGGCTTGGCATGTGGACGAGATGGCTCGCCCTTGGAGCCAGCGTCCCAAGCCGGTCCGCGTAGGGCTCCGCGAGCGCCGGTCGCTCGGCGATCTCCGTTGCGTGGATGTAGAAATGGATTGCCGGTGTATCGTTCGGATTGCGCCGAAGTACGCGCTCGAGCAGCGGGATCGACAGCTCGGCATTCAACTTCCAGTCCTCTGCGGTATCGGCCTTCGTCATCAGCCATGCGTCCGCGGCCATGACGGCGATCTCGTCATCGTCAGGATATCTCGAAGCGAGAGCGGCCATCGCCTTCGCGAATTTCAAATCGCCGTCCTTGCCTCCGCCACCGTCCTTGTAGCGCAACTGAAGAGCATGAATGAGCTGGCGTTCGCGCTCGGAGCCTTTGGCCTTGGCAAGGTCCGCGGCTTTGTCCGCCAGTTCGGCAAGCTTCGCGACCTCGTCCTCGCTCTTGCCGTAGTTGATCGTCGGGCCATCGGCCCAGGCCTGTCCCCATAGGCACATCGCACATTGGGGATCGAGCCGGACGGACTCCTCCATCGCTTCGACTGCGGCCTTGTGGGCGAAGGCATGAGCGAGCTGCATCCCGTTGTTGAAGAAGGCCTGCGCCTTCGGATTGGCAGTCGTGATCGTGAACCCGCCGTTACCATAGCCGTCAAGGATGAGGGCCTTCGGTGGGGTGGCCTCCTTCATCAGGTGGCCTTGGTGTTCGCTGGACTGGGCCATGACCGGCGCTGCAGCGCAGGCCAGCAAGGCAAAAGCGATGCGTTTCATGCTATCCCCCTGGCGAAGACGCTAGCATTCGAACACTGGCCGTCAACGGCGCTCCTTGCCGCAGTGCAGCAGCGCATTTACATGCCGCCTGCGATGACCTCGACGAACGATATCCGCCGCTCCTTCCTCGATTACTTCGAGACGAACGGGCATGCGCGCGTCCAATCCGCACCCTTGGTGCCGCAGAACGATCCGACCCTGATGTTCGTGAACGCGGGCATGGTGCCGTTCAAGAACGTGTTCACGGGACTCGAGAGCAAGCCTTACTCGACCGCGACCAGCTCCCAGAAATGCGTCCGCGCCGGCGGCAAGCACAACGATCTCGACAACGTCGGCTATACCGCGCGGCACCATACCTTCTTCGAAATGCTCGGGAATTTCTCGTTCGGCGATTACTTCAAGGATCGAGCGATCGAACTTGCGTGGAACCTCATTACGAAGGAATGGGGGATCAGTCCAGACCGGCTGACCGCCACCGTTTATCATACTGACGACGAGGCATTCGATCTTTGGAAGAAGATCTCCGGGCTTCCCGACAGCCGGATCATCCGCATCCCGACCAAGGACAATTTCTGGGCGATGGGCGACGACGGCCCATGCGGTCCGTGTTCCGAGATTTTCTACGACCATGGCGATCATATTCCGGGCGGTCCTCCGGGCTCGCCTGACGAAGACGGCGATCGCTTCGTCGAGATCTGGAACCTGGTCTTCATGCAATACGAGCAGGCGGCCGGTGAGATCGTCTCCGAATTGCCGAAGAAGAGCATCGATACGGGCATGGGCCTCGAGCGCCTCTCGGCGGTCCTGCAGGGCGTGCACGACAATTACGACACGGACATGTTTCGTGCGTTGATCGAAGCCAGCGAAGCGCTGACCAAGACCAAGGCGGAAGGCGACAAGCAGGCAAGCCATCGCGTGATCGCCGACCACCTGCGCGCATCGGGCTTCCTTGTGGCGGATGGCGTCCTGCCGGCGAACGAGGGCAGGGGCTATGTCCTCCGCCGGATCATGCGGCGCGCGATGCGGCACGCCCATCTGCTCGGCGCCAAGGAGCCCTTGATGTACCGCCTTGTGCCGGCGCTGGTCGCGGAGATGGGCGCGGCTTTCCCCGAGCTGGTACGAGCGCAGCCGCTGATCGAGGCTACATTGCAACAAGAAGAGGTGCGCTTCCGCCAGACGCTGGCGAACGGCCTCAAGCTACTCGACGAAGCGACTGTCTCTCTAGCGGCCGGCGGTACTTTACCCGGCGAAACGGCCTTCAAGCTCTACGACACGTTCGGCTTTCCTTACGACCTGACCGAAGATGCGCTGCGCGTTCGCGGGCTTGGTGTCGATCGCGAAGGCTTCGATGCCGCAATGGCGCAGCAGAGGGCGGCGGCGCGGGCTGCCTGGAAAGGTTCGGGCGAGCGCGCCTCCGACGAACTGTGGTTCGACATCGCCGAGGAGTTCGGGAGCACCGAATTCACTGGATATTCTGGGGATGAAGGGGAGGGCGTCGCCCTTGCGATCGTCAAGGATGGGAAGCGTGTCGAGCGGGCTGAGATTGGCGAGATCGTCGACATCGTGCCCAACCAGACGCCTTTCTACGGCGAAAGTGGCGGCCAGATCGGCGACACAGGAAAATTGACTACGCTCAAAGGCTTCCAGGGCGATGTCCAGGACACGATGAAGCCGCTTGGGCGGCTGCACGTCCTCCGCACCAAGGTCGTCGCGGGCGAGCTGACGGTCGGCGAGACCGTCCACCAAGCCGTCGATGCCGAGCGCAGGGACCGCGTCCGCGCCAACCATAGCGCAACCCACCTGCTGCATGCGGCCCTTCGCCATCGTTTGGGTACGCACGTCACCCAGAAAGGGAGCCTGGTTGCTCCCGACTACTTCCGTTTCGATTTCTCGCATCCCAAGGCGCTGACGCGCGAGGAGATCGATCAGGTCGAAGCGGATGTGAACGCGCAGATTCGGGGCAATGAGACCGTGCAGACCCGGTTAATGACGCCCGACGAAGCGATCGCCGCCGGAGCCATGGCCCTGTTCGGCGAGAAATATGGCGATGAAGTTCGCGTTCTCTCGATGGGACGAACCTCGGAGGCGGACTATTCCGTCGAGCTGTGCGGCGGGACTCACGTTCGGGCGCTGGGGGATATCCAGCTGCTGAAGATCATCGGCGAAAGTGCGGTGTCTTCCGGAGTGCGCAGGATCGAGGCGTTTACTGGCGAGGCCGCTCGCAAATGGCTCGGCGATCGCGACACCAAGCTGCGGGAGGCGGCCGCGACACTCAAGTCATCGCCGGATGAAGTGCCCGCGCGGATCGCATCGCTGGTCGAAGAGCGGCGGCGCTTGGAGCGCGAGCTCGCCGACGCAAAGAAGGCGTTGGCCATGGGCGGAGGCTCGGCGAAGGCGGATGCGACGGCGCCAGAGCAGGTCGGCGGTCACAGCTTCCTCGGTCAGGTCGTAGAAGGCTTGAATCCCAAAGACTTGCGGTCCACCGTTGACACCATGAAGCAGCGCGTCGGTTCGGGAATTGCAGCGCTCATCGCGGTCAACGATGGGCGCGCGAGCGTCGCCGTCGGCGTAACCGACGATCTGACGGGACAGGTCAATGCCGTCGACCTTCTCAAGGCGGCGGTCAGCGCGCTCGGCGGGCAGGGCGGCGGAGGACGGCCCGATATGGCGCAAGGCGGCGGACCTGACGGGTCCAAGGCGGAGGAAGCGCTTGCGGCGGTCAAGGACGCGCTGGAAAAGGTCGCTGCGTGATCGATACGGCTGGCACTGAGCCAGTTACACTGAACGGCTCATGCCATTGCGGTGCGGTCAGGTTTACGGCCGAGCTGCCACTCGGCCTTTCGTCCGCGCGGCGCTGTACCTGCAGCATCTGCCGGATGCGTGGTGCGGTGGCGGTCACGTCGACGCCTCAGGGATTCCATCTGCTTCAAGGCGAGGAGCAGCTCGGAACCTATCGCTTCAATACGAGGTCGGCCGAGCATCACTTCTGCACCGTCTGCGGCATCTACACTCACCACAAGCGCCGGTCGAACCCCGATCAGCTCGGCGTCAATGTTGCCTGTCTCGAGGGCCTCTCACCGTTCGACTTCAGAGAAATCGTCGTCTTCGACGGCGACCGTCACCCGGCGGATAATGCGGAGCACAAGACTTACGCCGCGGGCGTGCTTCGGTTCGAACCCGCAACCGACTGACGCGAGTCCCTTGCTCTGCGCCGTCCAAGTCGCGGCTCAGCCTCCATTTCCGCCTGCGCCATGATCTCTGATCGCAGTTCCGACCTCTTCTCGTGGATGCTGGCGATGACGGGTCCCATCGCCACGCCAATGTCGACCAGGACAGCTTCGGACAGCTGAAGGGATGCTTCGAGCGTCTCCGGCACGGCGTCGGTCACGCCGGCTTCGTAAAGCTTGGCCGCATGGTCGGTGTCACGAGCTCGGGCGATGATGGCGAGCTCCGGAAAACTGCTCCGCAGCCGTCTTGTCAGGCGCGCGACGAGCACGGGATCGTCCATCGTCAGGACCAGGGCGGAGGAGCTTCCCAAGTTCAATTTCTCGATCAGTTCGGTGCGCGCGACATCTCCGAACAGAATGCTGTAACCGGCCTCTCGCGCAGACATAACGTTGTCGATGTCGCTGTCGACGGCGAGATAGGGGCGGCCGTGTTCCTCGAGCATGTCGGCAACCATCCGCCCGACCCGGCCGAAGCCGAACACAATTGTACGTCCTTCGGCACCGCCTTCCGCGGCTTCGAGGGCGTGCGGGTCGACACGCCTTGCAGCCAGCCGGCCGAGCATTGCCAGCAGGGGCGTAATGGTGAGGCCGATCGCCGTCGCTGCCTGCCAGAAAGTCGCGGTGCTTTGCGCGATTGCACCCGTTGCCGCAGCAGCGCCAAGTAGGATCAAAGTCGTCTCCGAGGGCGAGGCCATCAGCAGACCGGTTTCGGCGGCTACGCCGACACGCGAGCCGCTCAACCGCAACAGCCCACCCGTTACGAATGCTTTGACGACGAGAATGCCCACCAATGCCAGGAGCAGCTGCGGCCAGATGCTGGTCAGCAACCGGAAATCAATTCGCATGCCGATCGTGATCAGGAAAATTCCGAGTGCGAGGCCGCGGAACGGCGCCGTCACCACTTCGACTTCGCTATGATATTCGGTCTCGGCGATCAGGACGCCAGCGATCAGCGCTCCCAGGATCGGTGATAGTCCAACCGCGCCGGTGGCAATGCTTGCAAGGATCACCACCAGCAGGCTGACGGCCAAGAAAATCTCTGGGCTCTTGGTCCGCGCCGCCTGGGCAAACAGCGCGGGAAGGAAAAGCCTGCCGATGAGCAACAGTCCGCCGATGACGATCGCCCCTTTCCACGCCACCTCAATGAGGCCGGACGCGGCAGCTGCGGCGGCGGTGCCGAAAACGAAGAGCAGCGGCACGAGTGCAAGGTCCTCGAACAGCAGCATGGCAAGCGCCGCCTTTCCGACGGGGCTCGTCGTACCGGCGATCGGCAGCACCAGTGCAGTGGACGACATTGCAAGGGCGAAACCGAGGACCGCAGCGCTCGAAGCCGTGTGACCAAAAAGCGCCAGCGCACCGCCGATCAGAGCCGCGCTCAAAATGAGCTCAGCTGCCCCAATCCCGAATACCATCTTCCGCATCGCGACGAGGCGTCGAAAACTTAGTTCGAGCCCGATCGCAAAGAGGAGAAGGATAATGCCGAACTCGGCGAATGGGTCGATCGCCTCACGGTTGGAAATGGTCAGGTAGTTCAGCCACGAGAACTCATGTGTCAGGCCACCGAGGCCGGAAGGACCGACGATCATCCCGACCAGGATAAAGCCGATCACCGGCGAGATGCGCAGGCGGGCAAAGGCCGGGATGACGATCCCTGCTGCCCGAGGATCACCAGGGCATCGCTGAAGCCAGATGTTCCGAATTCGCCGTGCATACCGGCTTTAGAGCAGGTGCCCGAAAATCTGTCACCCTCGCGGCTTGCTCGAACGTTTCCTCCAGCGTCTGGAGAAAATGATCATGAGCAAGCAGTTGAAGGCTGGCGACAGCGTTAGTTGGAAATCGCATGGCGGTACGGCCGAAGGAAAGGTCGTGAAAAAGCTCACGGAGCCAACCCACATCAAGGGTCACAAGGTCGCCGCGTCGAAGGATAATCCCGAATACCTCGTGGAGACGGATGACGGGAAGCAAGCAGCCCACAAAGCGGAGGCGCTCACTAGGCGCTGACTTCCGGCCGTAACGGCTGTAAGCCGACGGCATGACGTCAGAGCAAGACGCAGACCTCATCGTCGTTGGCGGAGGGCCGGCGGGCGTCATGGCCGGCCTGCTTTTCGCGCGCGCCGGCTGCGAAGTTCGCATCTTCGAGAAGCATGCTGATTTCTTCCGCGATTTCCGCGGCGACACGGTTCATCCCTCAACGATGGAGATCCTCGATCAGCTCGGGATGCTGGAGCGCTTCCTCCAGCGCCCGCATAACAAGGTCGATAAGGCGGAACTACGGCTGGCCGGGCGTGAATGGACGATCGGCGACTTGTCACACCTTCACACGCCCGCGCCATTCATTGCGATGATGCCGCAGTGGGAATTTCTCGATTTCCTTCGCGTCGAGGCCAAAGCCTTCCCGGCTTTCACCTCGAGATGGAGACGCCGGTCGAAAGCTTTGCTGAGGAGCAGGGCAGGGTGGTTGGCGTCCGACTGAAGAATGGTCGCGATGTTCGAGCACCGCTCACAATCGCCGCTGACGGCCGAGCATCGATCGTTCGGCAAACCTTGCCCGTTGAGGACCTCGGCGCGCCGATCGACGTCTTCTGGTTTCGCCTCGCCAAGCCGGAGAAGGAGGTCGGCGGGCTGCGGGGTAATGTCGAGAGCGGCCGCATTCTGGTAATGATCGATCGCGGCGATTACTGGCAATGTGCGTTCGTCATCCCGAAAGGAGCCGCTGAAGCCTACCAGCAGCGGGGGATCGAAGCGATCCGCGAGGAAGTGGCGGCGGCGGCACCTGAAGGGCTGAACCTAACCGAGCTCGACGAGATTACGGATTTGCACCTTTTGAGCGTGAAGCTCGACCGGCTCACGACCTGGCACCAGAACGGCTTGCTGGCGATTGGTGACGCAGCTCATGCAATGTCACCAATCGGAGGCATTGGCATCAACCTCGCGGTTCAAGATGCAGTTGCCGCGGCCAACATTCTCGCGGCGCCGCTGGCACGAGGCGAGGATGTCGATCCGTACCTCCGCAAGGTCGAGGAGCGCCGCCTGTTCCCGACACGCGTGATCCAAGGCGCACAAAAGGCCGCGCAGGAACGCGTCATCGGTCGCGTCATTCAGTCTCGGGAGCCAATCCGGCGGGCGCCGTTCATCGTGCGCCTGTTCGATCGCTTCCCGCTTCTGCGCAGGATTCCAGGACGCCTTGTCGGGCTCGGCGTCAGGCGCGAGCGGGTTCGCTCTCCGCTGGCGCCTCTTCCCAGGATTTCATCGTCGTTTCGAGGTTCTTGACGATCGTGTCGAAGAACTGCTCGGTGGTCATCCAGGGCTGATCCGGGCCGACGAGGATTGCGAGGTCCTTCGTCATGTGACCGGCCTCGACCGTGTCGATGCAAACCTGCTCGAGCGTTTCCGCAAATCGGACGACGTCGGGCGTCTCGTCGATCTTGCCGCGGAACTTCAGGCCGCCGGTCCACGCGAAGATGGACGCGATTGGATTGGTCGAGGTCGCCTTGCCCTGCTGGTGCATACGGTAGTGGCGGGTGACGGTGCCGTGAGCAGCCTCCGCTTCGACCGTCTTGCCGTCCGGGGTCATCAGGATCGAGGTCATCAGGCCCAACGAACCAAAGCCTTGAGCAACCTGGTCCGACTGAACGTCTCCGTCGTAGTTCTTGCAGGCCCAGATGAACTTGCCGCTCCATTTGAGAGCGCTGGCGACCATGTCGTCGATCAGGCGATGCTGATATTCGATACCCAGTTCGTCGAACTTCGCCTTGAATTCGTTGTCGAAGGTTTCCTGGAAGATATCCTTGAAGCGACCATCGTAAGCCTTGAGGATCGTATTCTTCGTCGACAGGTAGACCGGCCACTTGCGGTTGATTCCGTAGTTGAAGCTGGCGCGGGCAAAGTCGCGAATAGACTCGTCCAGGTTGTACATCCCCATGGCGACGCCGGCGCTCGGGAAATCGAACACTTCATGCTCGATCTCCTGGCCGTCCTCTCCGACGAACTTAATTGTCAGCTTGCCGGGACCGGGGACCTTGAAATCGGTCGCCTTGTACTGGTCGCCGAACGCGTGACGACCGATCACGATCGGATCCGTCCAGCCAGGGATGATCCTCGGCACGTTGGCGATGACGATGGGCTCGCGAAACACGACGCCGCCAAGAATGTTGCGGATGGTGCCGTTGGGCGATTTCCACATCTTCTTAAGGCTAAATTCTTCAACTCGGGCTTCGTCAGGCGTGATCGTTGCGCACTTCACGCCTACGCCGTGCTTCTTGATCGCTTCGGCGGCCTCGACCGTAATCCTGTCCTCGGTCTCGTCGCGCTTCTCGATGCCGAGGTCGTAGTAAAGCAGGTCCACATCGAGGAATGGCAGGATCAGGCGCTCTCGGATCCACTGCCAGATGATGCGGGTCATTTCGTCGCCGTCGAGCTCGACGACCGGGTTTTTCACCTTGATCTTGGACATAGACTTCCTGCTTTTCGGATTTGGCGGGCATTAGGACGCGGACCCGCTTCAGGCAACCGCAGCGTTGTGCGCTGCCGACAGCCTCTTTAAGGAGGCGCCCATGCCCTCACTGGACAAGCCCGGCGGCGCGCTCGCCCCGACCACCACCGTCAAATGGCGTTTCCCCTCAACCCACCCGGAAGGCCGCAAGTTCGCAGCCGGTTCTGCCGCCGTCACATTGTTCGCGTTCCTTCTTGGCTGGCAGTTCGTCGGCTGGATCCTGGTCGGACTGACGATCTGGATCTTCGCGTTCTTTCGCGACCCGATCCGAACCACACCGCGCGGCGACAATCTGATCATTGCCCGGCAGACGGGCTGATCACGATGATTTCGAAAGTCGCTCCGCCGCCTGAACTGGCCGGAGCGGAAGGGCTGGATGCGACTGAGTACACACGCGTTTCGATTTTCATGAGCGTGTTCGACGTCCACATCAATCGGTCGCCTGTGACCGGGCGTGTGCGGAAGGTGGCCTACATGCCAGGCAAATTCCTGAACGCCGATCTCGACAAAGCGAGTGAGGACAATGAGCGGCAACACATCGTCGTCGAGACAGGCGCGGGCGTCCGGATCGGCTTCACGCAGATCGCGGGCCTCGTCGCGCGCCGAATCCTGACGTTCGTGCAGGAAGGCGATATTGTGGAGGCGGGCGAACGCGTCGGCCTCATCCGCTTCGGGAGCCGCGTCGACGTCTATCTGCCGGCAGGGACCGGACCTCGCGTCCTTCTTGGCCAACGCGCGATCGCCGGCGAGACGGTAATCGCCGAACTTGGGGTGCAGCCGGAGCTGGTCGGGATCAGCCAGTGACCGAAGAGCACGACCTTCGCGGGCGGCATGGAATTCCGTTCCGGGCGATGGTCCCGAATGCGATCACTCTTCTCGCGCTGTGCTTTGGCCTGACTGGCGTGAGCCTGGCCATCGGCGCCGAATGGGAAAAGGCATTGGCTGCAGTCGTGTTCGCAGGCGTGCTGGACGGCTTCGACGGACGGATCGCTCGCTTGTTGCGCGCGCAGAGCAGATTCGGGCAGAACTCGACTCTCTCAGCGACAATATCGCGTTCGGGACTGCTCCGGCCCTGATCCTTTTCCTGTGGTCGCTCCAAACCGCGCCGCGGTTCGGATGGATCGCAGCGCTAGCGCTCGCTGTTTGCTGCGCTCTTCGACTCGCTCGCTTCAACGCGCGCATCGATGCCGACGATCAGCCCCACAAGTCGGCCGGCTTCAACACCGGTGTTCCCGCACCTGCGGGGGCGGGGCTCGCCTTCGTGCCGATCTTCCTGTGGCTGATTACCGGCGAAGACGTTTTTAGGCGGTGGGAACTGGTGATGGCGTGGACGTTGTTCATCGCCGCGCTGATGATCTCGAGCCTTCCAACCTTCAGCTGGTCCTCAATTCGCATCCGAAGTGGAATGCGCCTCTTCGCCTTGGCCGGCGTGGCGCTTCTTGGAGCGTCACTGATCCGGGCGCCGTGGATTACACTCTTGGCGGTGGCGCTGCTTTACCTCCTAATGCTGCCGTTCGCCTTCGCGTCCTATCAAAAGGTCAAGCAGCGGCGCGCAACTGGGGCTTGGCCCGCAGGGGCTGACGTCGCGCCATCCGTGCGCGAGACGGCCGGAACCGAATAACCAGAGAAACGCCGGTTGTTGCGGGCACTTCGCCACGCAGGGCCGCGGCAATGCGCGGCCCGGAGCGTGCGAAAATCTCGGTGAAGACGACGGTTGCGGCCCACAGGACCGACAGGAAGACCAGGGTAACGATCGGTGCGATCATGACGACGTCCCTTTGTTTGACGGCACAACCGTAACGGACTTGCTTTGTTCCGCCTTGGTCTGCGCCGAAGCTGCTGGGACGGACCAATGTTCCTAATTTGTTCTTATTCGTCAAGTGGCAAAGTTTGAAGCTCCACTGCCCTTGAAACTACTGGCACCTTCCGCTAATTGGCGCGCCATCCCACAGGCGGAGCTTACATACCGGTGCCAGTCGAAAGATTGGTGACACGGCTCCGCTGAGGCAAAACCGGAAGGAGACTACCTATGGCGACCAACGTCGTCACCATGCAGCAATTGCTCGAAGCCGGAGCGCACTTCGGCCACCAGACCCACCGTTGGAACCCGCGGATGAAGCCGTACATTTTCGGCGACCGCAACGGCGTTCACATCATCGACCTGTCGCAGACCGTGCCGCTTTTCTCGCGCGCGCTCGACTTCGTCACCCAGACCGTCCAGCGCGGCGGCAAGGTCCTGTTCGTCGGCACCAAGCGCCAGGCTCAGGACGCGGTCGCTGAAGCTGCTCGCGTTTCGGGCCAGCACTTCGTCAACCATCGTTGGCTCGGCGGCATGCTGACCAATTGGAAGACGATCTCCAACTCGATCAAGCGCCTCAAGACGCTTGAAGAGCAGCTGTCGGGCGACACCGCCGGCCTCACCAAGAAGGAAGTCCTTCAGCTGACCCGCGAGCGCGACAAGCTTGAGAAGTCGCTGGGCGGCATCCGCGACATGGGCGGCCTGCCGGACATCATGTTCGTCGTCGACACCAACAAGGAAGAGCTGGCGATCAAGGAAGCCAACGTCCTTGGCATTCCCGTCGTCGCGATCCTTGATTCGAACAGCGACCCGAGCGGCATCGCATTCCCGGTCCCGGGCAATGACGACGCCAGCCGCGCGATCCGCCTCTACACGGACGCGGTTGCCGAAGCCGTCAGCAACGGCCGCACCGGCAATGCTGCTGCCCGTGGCGAGGACATCGGTTCGATGGCCGAGCCGCCGGCGGAAGTCGCGCTCGAGGCATAAGCCAGATGCTCCTGCGCAGGCAGGAGCCCAGTACCTATATTGAAGACTGACTGGGCCCCTGCCTTCGCAGGGGCACAAGGAAGGAAGAAGACATGGCTGAGATTACGGCCGGATCAGTGAAGGAACTCCGTGAGCGCACCGGCGCCGGGATGATGGACTGCAAGAAGGCGCTCGCCGAGAACAACGGTGAGATGGAAGCCGCCATCGACTGGCTGCGCGCCAAGGGCCTTGCCGCCGCCGCCAAGAAAGCTGGCCGCACGGCCGCCGAGGGTCTCGTCGGCGTTGCCGTCGCGGGTGTCCGCGGCGCCGTCGTCGAAGTGAACTCGGAAACGGATTTCGTCGCCAAGAACGAGATCTTCCAGGATTTCGTTCGCAACGTTGCACAGCTTGCGCTCGAGAACGGTGACGATGTTGAGGCGCTGTCCAACGCGTCCTACCCCTCGGGTGGCACGGTTTCCGAAGTGCTGACCGATAACATCGCCAAGATTGGCGAGAACCAGTCGCTGCGTCGCGCTGCGGTTCTGGAAGTGAAGGAAGGCGTCGTCGTTCCTTACGTCCACAACCAGGTCGTTCCGGGCCTCGGCAAGATCGGCGTCCTCGTCGCTCTTGAAAGCGCTGCGCCGTCGGAGACGCTGGTTGCGCTCGGCAAGCAGATCGCGATGCACGTCGCGGCTGCGAACCCGCTTGCGCTCAACGCGGACGACCTCGACGCCGACCTGATCGAGCGTGAGCGCTCGATCGCGATGGAAAAGGCGAAGGAAAGCGGCAAGCCGCAGAACATCGTCGAGAAGATGGTCGAAGGCGGTCTCGCGAAGTTCCGAAAGGACAATGCGCTCACATCGCAGCTGTTCGTGATGGACGGCAAGACCCGGTCGCCGACGTCATCGCCCAGGCGGGCAAGGAAGCCGGCACTCCGGTGACGCTCGCCAGCTTCGTTCGCTTCCAGCTCGGCGAAGGCATCGAGAAGAAGCAGGACGATTTCGCCGCCGAGGTTGCAGCGGCCGCCGGCGTCAAGAAAGACGAGCCGGTCGCTTAAGCCAGCAAGGCAGTTGGAAAATGGGGCGGGCGCGCTAAAGCGGGTCCGCCCTTTTCGTATCCGAAGGATTTCAAGGCCGCATGACCCGCCCGCGATTTAATCGGATCCTCCTCAAGCTCTCGGGCGAAGCGCTTATGGGGCAGGGCCAATTCGGCATCGATCCGGACGCTGCCGCGGGGCTGGCGAGCGAGATCGCAGCGGCAAAGGCCAAGGGACACGAGCTTTGCCTGGTCGTCGGTGGCGGCAACATCTTCCGCGGCATGGCCGCTGCGGCCAAGGGTTTCGATCGAGCCACGGCCGACTACATGGGTATGCTGGCGACGGTCATGAATGCGCTGGCGCTTCAGAATGCACTGGAGAAGCAGGGCGTCGACACGCGGGTGATGTCCGCGATTCCAATGGCCAGCGTTTCCGAGCCATACATCCGCCGCCGGGCGCTGCGGCACCTCGAAAAGGGCCGCATCGTCCTGTTCGCCGCGGGAACCGGCAACCCGTACTTTACGACCGACACGGCCGCTGCTTTGCGCGCCGCCGAGATGGGTTGCGACGCCTTGTTTAAGGGCACCAGCGTCGATGGCATCTACAATGCCGATCCGAAGAAGAAGGCAGACGCCACACGCTACGAAAGCCTAAGCTTCAACAAGGTTTTGAGCGACGACCTTAAGGTCATGGATGCGGCAGCTGTTGCGCTTTGCCGCGACAACAATATTCCGATCGTGGTGTTCAACATCCGCCAGCCCGGCAACCTCGCAGAGGTTATCGAGGGCCGCGGGACCGCTACGGTCGTCAAGGGAGAGAATGAATGACGACGAGTATCGACAAGGCCGACATCCAGCGCCGGATGCATGGCGCTTTCGAAGCGCTGAAGCACGATCTGGCCGGTCTTCGCACCGGACGCGCCTCGGTCGCGCTGCTCGATCCCATCCAGGTCGAAGTCTATGGGGCCAACATGCCGCTGAATCAGGTGGCGACGGTGTCCGTCCCCGAAGCGCGCATGCTGTCCGTGCAGGTGTGGGACCGTTCGAACGTTCAGCCTGTCGAGAAGGCCATCCGCTCTGCCGGTCTCGGCCTCAATCCGATCACAGACGGCCAGATGATCCGGCTTCCTATTCCCGAACTGACGGAAGAGCGTCGCAAGGAGCTTGCCAAGCTGGTCGGCCAGTACGCCGAGAAAGCGAAGATCGCTGTCCGCAATGTCCGGCGTGACGGGATGGAGCATCTCAAGGCCGACGAGAAGAAGCACGAGATCAGCGAGGACGAGCGCAAGCGGCTCGAGAATGACGTGCAGAAGATGACGGACGACACGATCAAGGAAATCGATGCCGCTGCAGAAACCAAGGAGAAGGAAATCCTCGGCAAGTGAGCCCGCGGCCGCTCCCGACAAAGCTGGGCGGCCGGCCAGGGAAGATGGCTCGGTCCCGCGCCATGTCGCGATTATCATGGACGGCAATGGCCGTTGGGCGAAAAAGCGGGGGCTTCCCCGCGTAGCCGGGCATCGGGCTGGCGCGGAAGCCGTACGTCGTACCCTGAGAGCAGCCGTCAAGAATGGCGTTGAAGTGGTCACGCTTTATGCCTTTTCTTCCGAGAACTGGCGCCGGTCAGAGGAAGAGGTTTCCGACCTCAAGGGCCTGCTCGGCTACTATCTCGAACGGGAACTCGAATCGCTCGCCAAGGAAGGCGTCCGTCTCAAGCTGATTGGCGACTATTCGGCATTTGGTCCTGACCTGTCCAAGCGACTGGAAAAGGCGATGACCAAGCTTCAGCCCAGTAATCGGCTGACGCTGGTCGTTGCACTCAATTACGGGTCGCGCGCAGAAATTGCGCAAGCTGCTCAAAAGCTTGCGGTCAAAGTCGGGAGGGCAGTCTCGACCCATCGGCGATCGACGAGAGCCTGGTTGCGGCGGAACTTCAGACCAACGACCTGCCCGAGCTTGATCTCCTTATCCGCACATCGGGCGAAGTCCGGCTCTCCAATTTCCTTCTCTGGCAGGCGGCCTACGCGGAGTTGATGTTCACGCCGACGCTCTGGCCGGATTTTGGCGAAGCCGAGTTCGAGGCGGCCATCGATCAGTACGCTTCGCGCGAAAGGCGGTTCGGCGGCCGGTGAGGGAGCTTCTCACTCGCATCATCTCAGGCATTGCCATGATTCTCATCGCCCTCGGAGCGGCGGTGGTGGGAGGCTATTACTTCGCCGTTCTGGTGGCCGCGGCGGCAACCGCGATGTTCTACGAATGGATGAGGATTGTTCGCGGCTGGGGCATTCATTGGGCGATCGGCGGCTTCGTCTACGCGCTGCTTCCAGCCATTGCCTTGCTGTGGATCCGGGACCGCAGCGGAGATCACGGTCTTTCATTGCTCCTCTGGGCATTCATCGTGACCTGGGCGACGGATATCGGTGCCTATTTCGTTGGCCGCAGCTTTGGCAAACGAAAGCTGGCGCCATCGATCAGCCCCGGGAAGACCATCGAGGGGCTCTGGGGGGAGTCGCTGCGGCGGCGATATTTGGCGGAGCATGGGTCTTGGCAACCGGCCTTGGAAAGCCGCTTCTCCTCCTGGCGCCGTTGTTCGCAATTGCGGCACAAGCCGGCGACCTGTTTGAAAGCAAGCTTAAGCGCAGGGCTGGGGTGAAGGACTCCGGAAGTATCTTGCCGGGCCACGGCGGCGTGCTGGACCGGCTGGACGGACTGGTGCCCGTTGCCGTGCTGACGTTCGCGGCACAGGTCTTGGGACTGGCATGAGGAAGGTATCGATCCTCGGAGCCACCGGCTCCATCGGCAAGTCGACCCTCGACCTGATCGAACGATCATCGGAGGAATTCGAGGTCGTCGCACTGACCGCCGCCGTCAACGCTGAGGCCTTGGCTGACGCAGCGCGGAGGACAAACGCCAAGCTTGCGGTCATCGCCGACGAGAGCCGGCTTTACGTGTTGCGAGATGCTTTGAAAGGTACGAGCTGCCAAGCGGCGGCCGGCGTGGAGGCGCTCGTCGACGCAGCGACCGGTGACGCGGACCTCGTCATGGCCGCCATCGTCGGCTGCGCGGGCCTTGCTCCAACCATGGCAGCCGTCGAGGCCGGAAAGACCGTCGCTCTCGCCAACAAGGAAGCATTGGTCACCGCCGGCGACCTGATGACCGAAGCCGCTAAGGCCAGCGGCTCCACACTCTTGCCGGTCGATAGCGAGCATAACGCCATCTTCCAGTCTCTCGCCGGAAGCCGGAGCGAAGACGTTTCGCGCATCATATTAACGGCGAGCGGCGGACCTTTCCGGACCGCGACTTCAGATGCAATTGACGCCGCGACGCCGGCCCAGGCCGTCGCCCATCCGAATTGGAGCATGGGCGCCAAGATTTCGGTCGATTCCGCGACTCTGATGAACAAGGGGCTGGAGTTGATCGAGGCCCACTATCTGTTCGGGCTTCCGTCGGAGCGGATCGACATCCTCATTCACCCGCAATCAGTGATCCACTCGCTGGTGGAATATATCGATGGATCGGTCCTGGCCCAGCTCGGGTCGCCGGACATGCGCATTCCGATCGCCTACGCTCTGGCTTATCCTGCCCGCATGCCGACACCCGCGCAGAAACTCGACCTGGCCAGCATCGCAAGATTGGATTTCGAGGAGCCCGACACGACACGCTTCCCGGCGCTCCGACTTGCCCGGGAGGCCCTGGAAGAGGGGGGCTCCGCGCCAGCTGTCCTCAACGCGGCTAATGAGGTCGCCGTTGCAAGCTTTCTCGGCGGCGAGATCGCATTTCCGGACATCAGCCGGCTCGTCGAGACTGCGCTGGAAGACAACGGCCGCCAAGCACCGCAGTCCATCGAAGACGTCTATGAAATCGACCGCGAAGTGCGCAGTGGAGTTATGGCCATGATCAAGGAACTCTGCGCCTGATGCTTTCGCAACCGCCAATCTGGCTGATCCTCGTCGCGTTCGTTTGCGCGCTGGGACCGCTCGTGTTCATTCATGAGTTCGGCCATTACCTCGTTGCACGCTGGTTTGGCGTTGGTGCCGAAACCTTCTCGATTGGATTCGGCCGGGAAATCACGGGTTGGACCGACAAGCGTGGCACGCGATGGAAGGTCGGGTGGCTTCCGCTCGGCGGCTATGTGAAATTTGTCGGCGACGAGCATGAGGCCAGCGCGCCAGGCGATCTCAACAAGCTGACCCCGGAAGAGCGCGAGCGAAGCTTTCATTTCAAGCCGATCTGGCAGCGATTCCTGATCGTGCTCGCAGGCCCGATGTCGAACTTCATCCTGGCGATCCTGATTTTCGCGATTTTCTTCGCGGCATTCGGAGCTCCGCGAACACCGCCAGTCGTGAATGAGATCGAGCCCGGCAGTCCAGCAGCGACGGCTCAAATCCAGCAGGGCGATCGCATCCTGTCGATCGGCGGGCGGGATACGCCGACATTCGAGGAACTCAGGAACTACATCGTGATCCGTCCCGGCGAGAACGTCACGGTTCGACTCGAACGGGAACAGGAGATCAAGGAAATCCAGGTCACGCTCGGAACGGATATTGAGAAAGACCGGTTCGGCCAAAGCTACAAGAGAGGCCTCCTCGGCGTTTCGCCCGTCGATGCAGTTTATGAACCAGTCCCGGCGATTCAACTGATCCCGACCGCCACCGCCTATGTCGTCAAGCTCACGCGGACGATGCTGGTGGCGCTTTGGCAAATCATCACCGGCAGGCGATCCGTGAAGGAACTCGGCGGTCCGCTGAAGATCGCGCAAATCGCCGGACAGCAGGCCACGCTCGGTCTCATTCAGTTCGTCAGCCTCGTCGCACTGCTTTCAATTAATCTCGGATTCATCAACCTCTTGCCAGTCCCAGTGCTGGATGGTGGACATCTCCTCTTTTACGGAATCGAGGCTGTCCGGCGAAAGCCGGTCAGTCCCGAAGCACAAGACTGGGCCTTCCGAGGCGGTCTCGCATTCATCCTGGCCTTGCTCATTTTCACAACCGTCAACGATTTGGGGTCGTTCGGCTTGTGGGAACGGCTTGGGCGCTTGATTGGCTAGGTTGGTTAGGGCAGGGCTGCACACCATTCCCGCGGACCGCTGAGGGGCGGCCGCTGATTCTTGCATAAAAGGCGGGGACGCGTGATTTCAAAGCGGAAGTTTGTTGGCAGGCGCGCTGGAGCCGTCTTCCTTGTTGGAACGTCACTGGGCGGCTGGTCGATGCCGCTCATGGCGCAAGCGCAGCAGTCCGATCCCCTCGCTCCACAAACCGCTGCGCCGGCACCTCAGCCAGCTGCTCCCGCACCCGCAGCTGCTCAGCCACCGGCGCCTACGTCCGGAATGATTCGGTCGATCGCGGTCAGGGGCAGCCAGCGCCTCGAGGCGGAAACCATTCGCTCGTACGCCAACCTCGCGCCGGGCCAGAACTATACAGCCGAGACCTTGGATACGGCCCTCAAGGATCTCTACGCGACCGAACTCTTCTCCGACGTGGTGATCACGGGCGCGGAAACCGGCAACATCGTCATTACAGTCCAGGAAAATCCGGTCATCAACCGCATTATTCTGGAGGGCAACAAGCGGATCAAGGACGACAAGATCGTCCCCGAGATCAAGCTAAAGCCGCGCGAGATCTTTACTCGCTCGAAGGTGCGCGCCGACGTCGAACGCATCGTCGAACTGTACAAGCGCCAGGGTCGTTTCGCGGCGACGGTCGAACCGAAAATCGTCAACCTGGAGCAGAACCGCGTCGACCTGGTCTTCGAAGTCTACGAAGGGGACAAGTCGAAGGTTCGGAGCATCAACATCATCGGCAATGAGGCGTTCAAGGACGACCGCCTCAAGAAGGAGATGTTCACGAAGCAGGCGGGCGGCGTTCTCGGCTTCCTGAAGTCGAACGACAGCTACGATCCCGATCGGCTCGCGGCCGACCAGCAGAAGCTGCGCGCTTTCTACCTGACCGAAGGCTATGCCGATTTCCGTGTCGTCTCGGCCCTTGCCGAGCTGACGCCGGACCGCCGCGACTTCGTCATCACCTACGTCGTCGAGGAAGGTCCGCGCTACAAGCTCGGCCCGATCGAAGCCGAAAGCGCCCTGCGCGACCTCCCGCCGGAGAAGATCAAGGAAATCGTGAAGCTTGAGCCCGGCGGCTGGTTCAACGCGAAAGCCGTCGAAGACGCGGTCACCAAGCTGAACGAAGAAGCTGGAAACCTCGGCTACGCTTTCGCCGACATCAACCCGGCCTACGAGCGTGACGCCGAGAAGCACGAGATGGGCATCACGTTCCGGGTCGGCGAGACGCCGCGTACCTATGTCGAGCGCATCGACATTTCCGGAAACACTTCCACGCGCGACAAGGTCATCCGCCGCGAGTTCCGCGTCAACGAAGGCGATGCATTCAACGCGCTCAAGGTTAAGCGCTCGCAGGACCGGCTTCAGTCGCTCGGTTTCTTCCAAGAGAACCTGGAGGTGAAGCAGACGGAAGGCTCGACCCCGACAAGGTCGTCCTTGGCCTCAATGTCGAGGAAAAGTCGACCGGTGAGCTTCAGCTCTCGGCCGGTTATTCGAGCCTCGAGAAGTTCATCCTTTCGTTCTCGATCGCGCAGCGCAACTTCATGGGCAAGGGCCAGGAGCTGAACGCTGGCGTGAACTGGTCGCGCTACTCCAAGTCGATTCAGCTTGGCTTTGTCGAACCGTACTTCCTCGACAAGAACATTCTGCTGGGCGGCGATATTTTCCGTCGCGATTACAACAGCTTCAACTATGTCGGAATTCCCGGAACACGACGTATTCCCAGACCAGCACGGGTACTGCTTTGCGGCTCGGTTTCCCGCTGACCGAATATATGACGCTGGGTACCCGCTATTCGCTGGTCCAGGACAATATCACGCTGGACGAGAACACGTTTTACACGGACCCGGATCTTGTCGCCGATCCGGACGGAAACGGCCCACTTACGGGTAGCAACGGGCCTCTTCCCCCACAGTGTGACCCCGGAAGGCAGGTCAGTACCTCTGCGACGAGGTGGGCAAGCGCCTGACGTCCGCGATTGGATATTCGCTTGTCTACAACGACACGGACGGCATCCGTCCCACGCGCGGTCAGTCCGTCGTGCTGTCGCAGGACTTCGCCGGGCTAGGCGGTGACGTGAAGTACATCCGCAGCCGACTTACCGGCATCAAATATTGGCAGCTTGGCTTGCTTGGCGGTGGCTGGGTCCTTTCGGCCCGTGCTGAGGGTGGTTACATCCATCCGCTGGAAAAATCCCCTTCAACGGGCAGCGATCCGATCCGGATCACCGACCGCTTCTTCGGCACGCAGCTGCGTGGCTTCGACATCCGCGGCATCGGTCCACGCATCATTCGCGAGCAATATGCGGCGGATGGCACGATCGACACGAGCCAGAAGAACCAGGTCAGCGACGCCTTGGGCGGCCGCGCATACTACATGGGTCGTATCGAGCTGGAATTCCCGACCAACTCGTCGCTCAAGAGCTTCGGCCTTCGTCCATCGGCGTTCATCGACGTCGGTTCGGTGTGGAGACTCACGACCCCCGTCACTGAAGACATCATCAAGTTCTGCTACAAGTCGGCGGCCCCTACGCAGGAAATCCGGCCACCGAGCACGAACCTCGACTGCGCCCAGTTCGGGGCAGGCTACGACAACACCAATTCATCGCCGGGTTTCCGGGAGCGTTACGTTGGCGATTCCGCCAGGCCGCGTCTCTCGATCGGTATCGGCGTGAACTGGGTCTCGCCGTTCGGTCCGCTGCGGATCGACATCGCCAAGGCCCTCCTGAAGACAGAGGGTGACGAAACCAAATTGTTCAGCTTCAACGTAGGAACTCAATTCTAATGCGCAAAATCGTCTTACTCGCCGCTGCTGCGGCAACCGTTGCCATTCCCGCCGCTGTCAACGCACAGGCTCGTGGTGGCATTATCATCGTCGACACGGACCAGATCCTGAAGACCTGCACCGCGTGCACGTCGGCAGCTTCGCAGCTTCAGCAGAAGCAGTCGACGCTCCGCAGCCGTGCACAGACGCTGCAGACGCAGCTGACCACGGAAGGCAAGCCGATCCAGGATGCTTTCCAGGCTCTCAACGGCAAAAAGCCCGATGCGGCCCTCCAGGCCCGGATCGACGCTTTCCAGACCAAGGAAGCGAACGCCCGCAAGGAGCTCGCGACTTCTGAGCAGCAGCTGCAGTCGACTGCCCAAAACGTGCAGCAGCAGATCGCTGGCCGCCTCGTGCAGATCGTCGAGCAGGTTCGCGCCCGCCGCGGTGCTGCACTCGCGGTTTCGAAGGACGCTACGCTAGCCAATGACCCACTGGGATGTCACCAGCGAGGTTCTGGCCGCTCTCAACAGCGCGCTGCCTTCAGTCAGCGTCACGCCGTTGCCGCAGCAGCAGCAACAGCAGCCGCAGGGACGCTAAGTCGAATGTCGGAAGGCGCCGCCCTCGGTCCGCTTGATGTGAAGCGGGTGATGGCGGCGCTTCCACATCGCTACCCCCTGTTGCTTGTCGATCGGGTCGAGACCCTCGTCCCCGATCAGTCGATCGTCGCAATCAAGGCCGTGACGATAAACGAGCAGTTCTTCCAGGGTCATTTCCCAGGCCGTCCGATCATGCCGGGCGTCCTCATCGTCGAGGCGATGGCGCAGGCCGCCGGCGTGCTCGCGGTGGAGTCCCTTGGCCTCGCAAACTCCGGCAAGCTCGTCTACTTCATGGCGATCGACGGCGCAAAGTTTCGCACGCCGGTCGAACCCGGCGTCCTTCTCAAGCTCGAAGTCGAGTTCGTTCAGAAGCGGTCGTCTGTCTGCAAGTTCGCGGGCAAAGCGACGATCGACGGCAAGCTTGCCGCCGAGGCGAACTTCACGGCGATGATCGCCGATCCGCCTACCGCCTAAGCGTCTTCGAGGATACGCCAACCCGCTTGGACCCGATCGATCCTGAACGCTTTCGAAAGCTTCGGGGAGTTCAATATTTCCTCGGGGCTGCCATCCGCGGCAACGCTTCCGCGATCAATCAAGATCACGCGGTCGAATTCTGCAACCTGATCGAGGTCGTGAACCGAGACCAGCGCTGATGACGCATGCGCCGCGGTTTCGGACCGCAAGATCTTGAGGGTCTTCAGTACCCAATACGGGTCCAAGTTCGACAAGGGCTCATCGAGCAGAAGCAAGCTGGGGCAAGCTGCGAGCGCCCGAGCTATGAGCGCACGCGCTCTTTCGCCCGTCGATAAGCGACTCACCGGGCGGTCGACTAGGGCTTGCAACTCAAGCTGCTCGATCAGTCGCTCGATTCTGCCGGGATCAGGCGACGATAACCGAGGGCAATCACGTCACGCACGGATATCGGCCAGATCACATTACGCGACGCCGGCAGGAAAGACAGAAGACGCATGCGCCTGGAAGGCGACGCTTCGTCGGGGCTTTCTCCGCAAACTCTCACTGTGCCAGAGGTTGCTTCAATTCCAGCTAGTGCCCGAAGCAAGCTCGTTTTCCCCGAGCCATTCGGCCCTATGATCGCGATCATTTTTGACGGGCCAACCTCCAGGCTGGTCCTGTTCAGCCGCCTTGCCAGCTCAACATCTCGCGCTTCGAGAATCGGCGTCATGACGTCACCGTTCGGCGCATCCGGATCACGATCCAGATAAACAGCGGAGTCCCGATGGCCGTCGTGATGACACCAACCGGGATCGACCGCCCGCGGGAGCAAGCCGGACGAGCAGGTCAGCCGAAGTCAGCAGGATTCCTCCGATTGCGGCGGCCGGTACCAGCGCTCGTCCCGGGTGCCCGCGAACCATGGCCCTCGCCAGGAATGGCGCAATCAGGCCGACGAAGGCGATCGCACCGCAGACCGAAACACAGGCACCTACAGCAATCGCGCTCAAAGTGACGACCTCTACCGCGAGGCGACGGGGCCGGTATCCGATCGAAGCAAGAACATCGTCGCCCAAGGCCATCATGTCGAGCGCCTGTGCTCTGCGGACAAGCAGGATTGAAGCTATCGAGGCCGGCACGAGCGCAGCCAAGGCTTGCGGCATGCCTCGATCCACGAAGCTTCCCATCAGCCACTCGAAGCTATCGTAGAAGGCAAAAGGAGAAGGTGCGAGGGCGAGCAAGAGGCTGGTTCCAGCGCTTGCCGCCAGCGCGATCGCGACGCCGGCTAGAAGCAGCGTCGCGGTTTCGCTCCGCCGCCCGGCGAGTGCGATTAGGACCGCGAGCGCGACAAGGGCTCCGAGCGCTCCGCAGGCCGCGAGAGCAAGTGGACCGCTGATGCCGAGCCAATATGCTCCTGCGACTGCGCCAAGCGCGGCCCCGCTGCTACTCCCCGTGATGTCCGGAGAGGCGAGGGGGTTGGCGAACGTCGCCTGCAGAGCGGCCCCGGTAAGGCCGAGAACGGCTCCATATCCCAATGCCAGAAGGGTTCGTGGAAGGCGGAGTTCCTGGATCAACATCCAGGCGAGGCCTGGATCGGCGCGGCGTGTCTCAAGCAGACTGCCAATGGGCAAGACGAGGCTGAGCGCTGCCGCGAGCGCAATCCCGGCTGCCAGGAGGAGAACCGATCTTCGGCTCATCGGATCAGTGAGCGCAGGCGCTCGATCTCAGGGATTACCAGCGGTCCCATGCACGTCCACCCTCGCCCATCCACTTCGACGCGCCTGGACTTGGCATTGCGGACGATCGGATGGCTGAGCCATGCGGCACCTCGTGAGAACTGTCCGCTCCGGTAGCGGCTCTGCACCAGCACGGCAGGCGGACGCACGAGGATGGTTTCGAGCGAGACGCGATCGCCTTGCAAGGGTCGTTGCTTCAGGCCAGCCAGGCGCATCCAGTCGGCACCCACGCTGGGGACGGCGATGGTCTGCCCAGCGCCGCCGATCCAGATTGCGTCCATCTGACGCGACCGAGCGGTGCTCCGCACATAATCCAGTCTCTTCAGCCATGCGCGAGCGCGGCCAGGATCGCCGATTGCGTCCGCTACCGCCCGGAGGTTCCAGGAGACGTCTTCAAGCTTGCTGACGGGTCTAAGGTCGACGGCCCTGATGCCAAGGCGGGAGGCGATCAGCGAACTCGCCCGCCCACCGCCCCCATCGAGAGCACAACCGCAGGCCTCTTTGCGAGCACATCCTCGAGCGAGCCGCGATTGGCGTGATGACCCTGTGCCAGCTTCCAGAGCGGGGACTCCTGCGGATCCTGCGACAGGAAGCTGACACTGGCGATCTCCGACGGCTTCGCGAGCAGGAGGAGATATTCGTCCGTGCAGAGGTTGAGGGAAGCGACGCTAACGGCCGCGAGCAAGGCGGATGCCGCCATAAATGCTCCTCCCTTCCGTCCGATACCCGAGCGCATCCTGATAATTCGCGTCGAAGGCGTTGGCGACACGAGTGAACAGCTGCACGCCTCTCGTGACTTCGAAGCCAAGGCGGGCGCCCGCCAGCCAGTATGAACCCAGCCTCACTCGCTGATAGGGGAAGACATCAAAGTCCGTGTCGATGCGGCTGCCGACGTAGGCCATCGACGCTCCGTAAGTGAAGCGATCGATCCGTCCGTCTGCGCTGATCGCGCCACTATGTTTCGGTCGCCGCGCCTCGCGGATCCCAGAGCCGAGGTCGTTCGGTTCACTGGCTCTCACGTACGAATAATTGGCCGAAATTCGCAGTTTCTCTCCCAGTGACCAGTCCGCTTGTGCCTCGATACCGGAGCGGCGGCTCGCAGTTTTGCGGTTGTCGGTGCTGGAGAGAAACGTACTCGGATCGAAGGTGTCGATGATCTCGTCCTTGAGCCGCTGGCGATAGGCCGTGAGCGATGCGCCAAAACTGGCCTTGCGGTATCGCAGCGATCCTTCGAATTCGCGTGAATTCTCCGGCTTAAGTGACGGATTTCCAACGAATGAGTTGGGAAAGAATCCGAAGAGATCGAAGAAGGTTGGTTGGGCGATTCCTTCGCCGTACGAGCCTGCGATGGAGAAGCCACGGCCGACCTTCGCAAGGAGCGAAGCCCGGATCGTCGTCGCGTCCTTGAACCGGTTGAAGGCGTCGTGACGGACGGCGAGATCAGCCGAAATCGGTCCTGCGTCCGCGCGCCATTCGCCTGTCAATGACGAGTGCTTCCGGCTCTGGTCCTGGTCCGTCGCACCCCCGAAGTTGATGTCTCGCGCCTTGAAATCTTCGGTCTCGTGATCCGCCGCCAGGATGAAGCGATGGTCGACATCCCCTGTGCGGAAGCGATGCTGGACCTGCGCATCTAGAGCGGATCGTGTCCCCGACGTCCGGTTGAGCTCGATATCATCGAGGGAGTTGCGATTGCGGGAGGAGAGGAACGAACCGCCGACACGGCCGCTCCAGGATGCGTCCGCCTCCCCGATTTCAGTCCATAAGCGAGCAGCGCTGAGGCGGTTTCGGCTGCTGTCGAATGTATCCGTATGCTGGAAAGGCGGGTTGGGATTGTACCCATCGAACTCGCTTCGCCCGAAAGGCTGAACGCAGCGGCGCCGAGTTTCACGCCCGGCCCGAGCGTCCAGCTCCCCCTGACGCGAGCGGACAGATTTCGGTATCCGTCCTTGTCGCCGTTGCCGTCGAAGGCGTCGATGCCGCTCGCTTTTTGCCAACCAATGCCAGCCGAAAGGTCTCCCTGCTCGCTGGCGATCGAGCCGGACGCCGAGCCCCGAAGGAAACCGAAGGACCCGCCTTCAAATCCGACCGCGTAGGAACTGCCTCGCGCGGCAAGGCCGTTGACGGCGACGACACCTCCAACTGCCTCGGAACCCCAAAGCGCCGATTGCGGCCCTCGCACCACCTCGATCCTCGAAGCGAGATCGGAGTTCAGCAGCTCGAACCGCGGCTGGTTCCCGGTCGCGGGATCGTTGGCACGAATGCCGTCGACGAAGAGTAGGGTGTGGTTATTCTCCGAGCCACGAATCCGCACCTCGGTCAGGGAGCCGGCAGGGCCCGACGTCGACACGGAAACAGATGGAGTCAACCTGAGTAAGCTGGGATCAGCGGGTCACCAAGCCGCTCAATGGTGCGACCATCGATAATGCTGACGCTCGCGGGCGTGTCGGCGGCCTGTTCGGGTGCTCTTTCTGCGGTGATTACGATTTCGGTGCTTGGAACTGCGTCGATCACTTCATCCTCCTTTGACGAACGTGTCGTCGCAGAGGATGCGAAGCACCCACGCCCTACGGCTGGTCCCGGCCGGAGAAACGGACGACGGACCAAGGCAAGTGTCTGACTCCCGTCCATTGGACGGACACAGTTGCGGGCACAGCGCCGGCTTCGTACCGGCTTCCTTCTTGGCCAGCGGCCGTAGCCGCCGGACCTCGATCCGCAGGTGGGACTACGAGGGGGAGCCGAGCCTTGTCAATTCGCGCTCTTTCCCCTAGGTGCGCCCGACATTCCCGGCTGCTGGTCGGAAACCAGCGCCAATTCAAGGAACATCCGCATGAAATCCGGTACCCATCCCGACTACCACACCATTACCGTCCAGATGACGGACGGCACGACCTTCCAGACGCGCTCCACGTGGGGCAAGGAAGGCGACACGCTGCACCTCGAGATCGATCCGACGTCGCACCCGGCGTGGACTGGCGGTTCGCAGCGCATGCTTGACGCTGGCGGCCAGGTAGCTCGCTTCAACAAGCGTTTCGGCGGCCTCTCGCTCGGCAAGAAGTAAGCCATGTCTCAGGCGCCGGTCCTCGAAACCGAGCGCCTGCGCTTGCGGCCGTGGCGGAAGGAAGACTTCCACCCGTATCATGCGCTCCTGCAGCATCCCGAGGTGCATCGGCACTTCGGTCCGCAGCCCATGGGCGCGGAGGAGTGCTGGCGCCGCCTGACCTCGGCTGTCGGCGGCTGGGATCTCAACGGCTTCGGGACCTGGGCTGTCGAACGGAAGGGCGACGGCAGGCTGGTTGGCAACGCCGGCATCTTCACCGCATGGCGCGACCTTGAGCCTGAGTTCGGCGAGGAGCCGGAGATGGGCTGGATTTTCGCGGCCGAGACCCACGGGCAGGGCATGGCCTCTGAAGCGTGCAGGGCGGTGCTCGGCTGGACAGAGGCTAACCTGGCACCAACGCCGATCTGGGCAATTATCGCCCCGCGAACGAGCCGTCATTGAAGCTTGCCGCCAAGCTCGGCTTCGAGCGTGTTCAAGAAACGGCATACCACGACGATCCGACCGTCGTCCTCAAGCGCCCGGCCTGGTAGTTACCAGCCGCCACCACCGCCGCCGCCGCCACCTCCGCCGGACGATCCGCCCCCGCCCGAGCCGCTGCTCGATCCCGGTGCCGTCGATGCCGAGGTGACTGTACTTGCAAGCGAGGAGCCGACCGAGTCCGCGAAGCGGCCGGGGTTGTCCCACGGGCTATTCGAGCCGGAATACCAAGCGAAGCCTTGTTGCCCCTGCGCTGCAGCCGCCGCGAGGACGCCCGCGAACCGGTCTGCCCAGCGATTTTCTACGCCAAGAGCGATTGCGTAGGGGAGGTAGCGCTCGAAGAGCTCGGGCGTGTCCTGCGGCGGGTTCATCCGGTCCAGCCGCTCGCGCTCCGTGATCGACAGATAGTGTTTGAACCCTGCGATCTGGTCGAGAACCCTGCGGCCCTCCCTGGTCGGCGCTGCAATCCACCAGAAGGACGAGATAACGAGAGGCAGTGCCAATAGCGGCAGCAGGAGTGGCAGCCACCATCCCGTGTTGAGCGCCTCGATCACCAACGGACCGCCGACGAACAAGGCTGCCACCGAGGCGGCCGCCATGCCGAGCGAGAGAAGGCACTTTCCGGTCTTCGACGAGCCGTGGATGACCATTGCCAGCAGGGCCGCGACCGCAATTGCGCCCAAAGTCACCAGGATCCGCCAGATCGCCGCGCCATCGGTCGCCGCAACGACGGCAGCCGCGACGACCCAGAAGGCTGCAGCAAAAAGGATCAAGCCCGCCCCGGCCCAACCCCAATTGCGATTGAACATCACGCCTTCGTAAGAATTCTTCAAAACACCATCCAAACCCTTCTTGGCGGACGAGAATTTTTCATGATTCTTCTGAACCATCATGACCTGCTCTCCGGTCATTGCGATCTCTCTGAGGGCCGCTTCTTCTTCGGCTGGGAGCGGGTGGGGCCGGCCAGGCGTTCGAGCATCGTCTTGTCGCTGGAGAAGAACCCGCCTTTCTCTTCCGACAGTCGAATATGCCCTCTTACGCCCATATCGACCAAGGCGGCCGCAAAGGCGCGGTCGTCGGCGCCCATCTTCACGATATAGCGCATGCCGGCAGGCGTCAGGTCGTCGGGTGGAGAGAAGAGGGGGACGACGGTTCCCGCTCGCGGGTTCCGGCCTGCTCGAGCCCACGCGAAGAAGTAGTAAATGCCCAGGCCGATGAGTGCCATGACGCCGACGACGGGCGGGCCGTAGTCGGCGATGAGCCATTTTGTGCGATCGGACTCGCTCGGCTCGTCCACCACTCCCTTCGGAAAGGCGACCGCAACAGTCAGGCCCTCGTACGGCCCAAGCGGCCCCGTCGTCTGGAAGACGATCTCGCCGGGCTTCTCCTCAGTCACTCTCGCCTGAGACTGCGTCGAGCCTTGGACGCCGGTATAGGCGGCGCGCTGACCGAACGCGACGGCAGAGGGCAAACGGATCCTCGCTTCGGCGAAATCGATGGGAAACTGCCAGCCGTTGCCGGTCACGTTCCAATAGAGCTCGTCATAATCCTTGAAGCGGCCGACCTGGCGCGTCGTCTCGTAGCGGATGACATAGCGATGATCGCCGATGTCGACGAACGTGTCGGGGTCGCCGATCTTTATCCTGACGCCGTTTGAAACCGTCTCCGTAGACGCAGGGACCGGCTGCCCGTCGAGCGTGGCACCCTTGAAGGTGAATCCGACGTGGACCTGGGAGCCGTTTCTCCCTCCATAGCGGGTCGGGAAATCCCGGAAGATTCCGTGATTGATGGCATTGCGCTCGGCATGAACGTCAATGGTTTCAGTGACCTGGAGGGAAGAATCCTTCTGGATCTGGACGTCGCTGATGAAGCGCTGAATTCGTTCGTCGGCGCTGGCCGGCGCGGCTGCCACCAGCAACGCAATGGCGGTGATAACCCGCAACGGACCACGCACTGTCAGGCGCCTTGGCGCGGGAAGGACACCTTGGGGCGGACTGGATCGCCGGATCGTCGTCCTGATAGAAGGGCTCCTCATTGAAGCCCATCGGCCTCGCGATCATGACCGCGGGGAAACTCTGGATCGACGTGTTCAGGTCGCGAACCGTGGCGTTGTAATACCGCCGGGCGCCCTGAAGCTCGCCTTCGATGTTGGCGAGCTGATCCTGGAGTTGCAGGAAATTCGTGTTGGCCTTGAGTTCCGGATAGGCCTCAGCAACCGCGAACAGGCGGCCGAGAATTCCGGTCATCTGCGCGTCGGCCTGGGCGGTCGCTTCGACTCCGCCAGCATTCACAGAGGCTGCGCGGGCCTTCGAGACCTCCTCGAACACCTCACGCTCGTGGGTCGCGTAGCCCTGAACCGTCTCGACGAGATTCGGGATCAAGTCGGCACGGCGCCGAAGCTGTACTGTAATTCCGCTAAAGCCCTCTTTCACGAGGGCGCGGAGACGCACCAGCCGGTTGTAGATGCCGATGACGAGCACCAGCACGAGGACGACGACCGCAAGGACAATCCAGCCCAACATTCCCATGTGATATTCCCCCAGGTTCGACGCGCGCGAACATAGGGCTTACGGCTGTTCCCGCTAGAAGGCGCTCAGACCCGTGATCGCGCGTCCGAGGATCAGCGCGTGGACATCGTGCGTACCCTCGTAGGTGTTGACCGTCTCGAGGTTTGCCGCATGGCGCATGACCTGGAATTCGGCGCTGATACCGTTGCCGCCATGCATGTCGCGGGCGACACGGGCGATATCGAGCGCCTTGCCGCAATTGTTGCGCTTCAGGAGGCTGATCGTCTCCGGAATCAGCGTGCCCTCTTCGAGCCTGCGGCCAACGCGGAGTGCCGCTTGAAGGCCGAGCGTAATCTCGGTGACCATGTTAGCTAGCTTCAGCTGTACGATCTGGTTGGAGGCGAGGGGCCTTCCGAACTGCTTCCGATCGAGCGTGTACTGGCGCGCAGCGGCGTAGCAGGCTTCCGCAGCACCCATCGAGCCCCAGCCGATGCCGTAGCGGGCGCGGTTGAGGCAGCCGAACGGCCCCTTCAGGCCTTCGACATTGGGAAGGAGGGCGTCTTCGCCGACCTCGACATTGTCCATGACGATCTCGCCGGTGATCGAGGCGCGAAGCGACAGCTTCTCCTTGATCTTGGGAGCGCTGAGCCCGGGCATCCCCTTTTCGAGCACGAAGCCCCGGATCTTGCCGCCATGCGCATCGGACTTCGCCCAGACGACGAAAACGTCGGCGATCGGCGAGTTGGTAATCCACATCTTGGTGCCGGTGATGCGATAGCCGTTGGCCGTCTTCTCGGCGCGAGTGCGCATGCTGCTCGGGTCGGAGCCCGAGTCCGGCTCTGTCAGCCCGAAGCAGCCAACAAATTCTCCGCGGGCGAGTTTCGGCAGGTACTTCATCCTCTGCTCTTCGGAACCGTAAGCAAAGATCGGATACATCACGAGGCTCGACTGGACCGAACAGGCCGAACGGTAGCCGCTATCCACACGCTCGACGGCACGCGCGATCAGACCGTAGCTGACGTAGCCGAGGCCCGCTCCGCCATATTGTTCGGGAACCGTGGCACCGAGCAGGCCAAGCTCGCCCATTTCGCTCATGATCTCGCGGTCGAAGCGCTCTTCCATGTAAGCGCTGGTGACCCGTGGCTGCAGGTTCTCCTGCGCGTAATTCTCGGCCGTGTCGCGAACGAGGCGCTCCTCCTCGGTCAGCTGATGCTCGAGGTCGTACGGATCCGCCCAGTCGAACGGCAAAATGGCGGGCTCGGGATGGTGAGCGTCCGCCTTGAGAGAAGTGGCCACGTGAATACCCTGCGATTGAGAAAGTCGCGGGCTCCTTACAATTGTCAGTCGTCCTTCGCCACCCCAGTGCCGCCACCGCCGCCGAAGCTCTGCTTCATGGTGAAGCCGAAGCTGATGTGCCGGTTGCGCTCGCGAACCTCGCGAATGACGTCGATGGGCGTAGCGCGATTCGGGAAGAACAGCAGCCTCTCGCGGTTGCCGCTGGTGTCGAAGGCGTTGTCGACGTTGAAGCTGATCGCCGTTCGCGCGGTCGGGCGGTACTCGACGAAGGCCGTTCCATATGGGCCGCCATTGAAGTTCGAATCGAACTCGTCGGTGCGGTAGAAGGTGAAGCGGGCATTGTCGTTGACCGCGACGCCGTAGGACCATTTCCCGATGTCCCGGCGAACGTCGACGCTCCACTGCCAAGCCGGGAAGAACCCGCTGAACTTGCGTGGATCGCCCGTGATGGGTCGTCGACGCGGGTTCGCTGAATGGTCCCGTCAAACTTGACGCGAAGGCCATTCCACACGCGTGAAAGCGGTGCATCCAGCGTGAGGGTCGCGAACGTGCGCTTGCCAGTGCCGATGTTCCCCGGTGCGTCGAACGTATTGCCCTGGTCATCCGTGATGAGAATTCGATCCTGGAGCATGCTGATCAGGTCGTAGCCGAGGTCCAGCTTGATCAGGCCCTGGCCAAGGAACGGATGCTCGGCCATCGCCCGGAATTCCCAGGTCCGCTGCGGTTGGAGGTTCTCGTTGCCCGCATTGACGCGGTCGGTCGAAAGCTCGGCCACGCTGATGAAGTCGTAGAAGTCCAGCTGGGCGACGACCCGGCGGATCGAGAAGCGCGAATGCCATCCGCCGCCCGGCTTCCAGTCCAGAGCGATGTTTGGCTTGAGGAATTTCAGCGTCCTGTCTGCCGAGGTATCGCCGGTCACGGTCAGGTGGGAGAACTCATAGTTCAATCCGCCGTCGATCCGGAGCACCGGTGACAGGTTCCGGCCGAGGCTAAAGTAGACCTCGCCGCGCTTCTCCTTGACCCGTGCGTCGTCGAGCGGAAGGTCGATGCGCACGCGATTGCCGCTCTGGTCGAAGGCGAACAGATCGACCGTGCTGTCGAGCGTGTTCAGCGCCGCTTCGGCGCCCGCTTCGAAGCTGAAGCCGGCAAGATCCGCTCGGGTCCAGCTCAGCCGTCCGATCGTCTCATTGCGTTGCGCCTGAACGCGCTGGTCGAAGCCGCCCACAACCGATCCGCCATTGGAGATCAGGCCGTCGCGTTCGAGGTACGTATCCTTGTCGTCGCGCTGGCGGCGAGTGGCCAAGCCGACGAGCTTGATCGCGCCGCCAAGCAGGGGCTGCGTAATGTCGCCGCCGACCTCGATCACGGGGTCGCGATACTTCTGGAAAAGATTGTCGTCGTGCTGGGGACCGCCAACGGGCGAGACGCGATTATCCTGCGTCAGGTCGAACCGGCTCGGCTGCCAGCGCAGGTTGATGCGGTACGCTTCCGATGCACTCTTCTCGAGCGCCCAGCTTCCCGCCAGGAACGGATCGCGGTTGAAGTAACTGTTGTGCTTGCGGCGGAATTCGACGGGCAAACCGGTGAGCTCGTCGGTGAGCGTGTCAGTGCCTTCCTCCAGCTGCCGGTTGCGGCCGGTGCCCGCCGACAGATTGAAGCTGGACTGGCCGGTACGGATAAGCGCCGAGCCCTGGATGTCGGTGTTGATATAGCCATCGTACCGCCGCATCGTCGCAGCGGTGATGTTGGCGTCGATGCCCGACTGTTCCGACAGGATGACGTTCAGCACCTGGCTCTTGCCGGCATAGTCGGAACCGAAAAGGTCGCCTGGGCCGACCTCGACGCGAACGACGCGCTGCGCCGGGATGCGGGAAAGAGTGACCTCCAGCGATTCGGCTTTCGATGTCGGGCGCGCCCCGTTGAAGACGACGTTACCCGCGGTACCTGCAAAACCGCGCACGTCGACCTGGCCAAGATTGGTCTGCGTGCTTCCAAGGTCGAGGGTGAAGCCCGGAACCCGCCGCACAATGTCCAGCGCCGATCGCGGAGCAAACTGCGCAAAATAGGCAGCCCCATATGTCGTCGTTCGTGACGTTCCGGCTTGCGGCGTAGCCGCTGTGGATTGGGGGTCGCTCGGGCTCGGAGTCTGCGCCGCGGCGATGTCGGGCATCACCAACGAACTCGCTGCAATCGTTCCAAGCAATAAGGCTCGCGCCATCCGGATCCCCAAGTGATGTCTCGGGGCCGCTAAGGCAGGGACTTCGAACGAACGACGCGGGTTCGATCAATCGACGAACGGTTCGACCAGAGCCGTTGGTGCACGCACGGGTGGCTGGGCGGCGAAGCGGGATACGAGCGCTCTTCATGCCGGCGAACTGAGGCGCGCCCGTCAAAGGCGACGCGGCTCGACCGTCAATTCTTCGTCAAAAGTGCACCGTTACCGCGAATCCAAGTATCGCGCGCAATTGGCGACAAGCCAGCTTTAACCCGCTCAGCGTTCAACGCAGCTCGCAGCCGCTCGTCCGCCGCCGCCAATCTCTGGTCACCATTCAGAGATGCGAAAAGAGGGTTCTTGAGCAATGAGATTGGGGGAACCTGGTTGAGGCTGAGAGGTGACTTCCGCGATAGCTCGTCGAGTTTGGCAAGTGCTTCATCGCGACGGCCCGACAACGCAGCGATATTTGCCTCGTTGACCGTTCGGATGGCTCCCCGAGCCCCGCCTGAGGCAATTGCGAAGTGTTCTGCGCATAGGTTGCCAGCAAGCGGTTGGCGTCTGCTGTTCTGCCTGCACGCTGAAGTGCAAGCACCAATTCCGGGACGGCAACGGACGTAATGTCCACTTGGCCAGCCTGAATCGCTGGTCTGGTGCGATCATAGATTTCAACCAGGTCGGACCCGCGACCCATCAACAGGAGGAGCCTCGCCGAGCCCCAGAAGTTTGCACGGTCCCAGAAGTCGGGGCCGAGGGCCTTCGCTTCGGCGACCACTTTCTCAAGGTTACCGTTGAGGATTGCGATGGTCATCGGATCGAATGCGGCATGCCGCGAAGCCGCGCGAGTTTCCCCCAGCCAACCCAGGGCATTGGCCAGATAGAATTGCATCAGGCGCTCGTCGCCGAAGCGCGCCTCCAACGTCCGCGAATAGCGAAGGTTGTCGGCCAGGCGGTTCTCGGCGTTGGCAAAGCTTCGGAGCAGCTGGAGTTTGGCGCGATCGTCGCGGCTTAACGACAGGAAGCGACGCAACAAAGCGTGAGCCTCCTGATCGCGGCCAAGGAACAGCAGGGCGCCCGTCAAATGGTCGTAGTTGAGGCCCCAAAGGGGATCTAGTTCAACAGCGCGGCGATACTCGGCGATGCCCTCGTCGAAACGGTTCGAGATCCACAGCACCTGACCGAGCCAGCGATGATAATCCGAGCGCTGCGGGCTGAGCTCGACCGCCTTCCGATAGTAGGGAAGGGAGCTCTTGTCGTAGATGTTGAGCAATCCCATCGCCGCGTAGGCGTCACCCAGGTTTGGATCCAACTGAATGGCCTTGCGAGCCAGCCGCGTGGCCTCGGCGCGCGCTTCGTTGAGCGGGCGCGATCCATAATTGGTCGGATGGTCCGACAGCAGCATCTGCGCCTGCGCCAATTCAGCATAGGCAGGAGCATAATCGGGATCGAGGGCGATCGCCTGCTTCAACAGGTCGCTCGCCTCATTGAGCGGGTTTTCGCGACGTTCGCGAATCAGCTGCCGAGCTGCGAGGTACCGATCATAGACATCGGGAGTAGTCGTTCGGGTCGAGGAGACTCCAAAGGATTGTGAAAGCCGCGACGCAACGGTCTTCGCAATGTCGCCCTGGACAGCAAAGATGTCGCCGAGTTGCCGTTCGTATTTCTCGGACCACATCTGGGCACCATCGGACACGCGAGTGAGAGTGACGATCACGAGTACTCGATTGCCGGCGGTCCTGACGCTTCCGTCGAGCAGGTGCGTGATGCCCAGCTGGCGCGCCGTCTCCAATGCATTTTGCCGTTGTGCAATTTCCTCCGCGGAGACCCGCCCCAGCACCCGGAGGCGTTGCTCATGCGAGAGAAGATTCAGGATCTCGTCGGAAACTCCCGTCGCGAAATAGTCCTGCGTCTTCTGCCCGACTTCCTCGAAGGGCAGGACGGCAATGTTCGGCTGGGCTGCGGCCGTGCCCGGGCGGAGGAGATATACCCCGCAGCAAGGATCAACGCGCCGATCAGAAGGAGCGGGAAGAACCATTTCCACCTGACCGCCCGTTGAGGAGGAAGGGAGTAAATCTCGTCGGCCTTCGACCTTGGAAAGCGTGCTGCCCTGCTCTCCAGAAGTGTTCGAGTCTCCTGAGATGGCTTTAGTCCGAGCTCGTCGCCGAGCCGCTTCTCCAGTCGTTCGGTCCGCCGGTGTGCACCCGCTCGATCGCCCAGGGCGATGTCGGCTCTGACGCCGGCGTGGGCAGCTCGTTCATCGAGAGGATCGATCGCCTCAAGGGCATCCGCTATCCTTCGCGCGGACGCTGCGTCCTCGCTGGAGAGGGCAGCGTCCGCTGCATCGGTCCCCTTGCGCTGGATCAATGCGGACAGCCGGGTTCGTTCGGTCCGGAGCCACTCGTCGAACTCCGGCGTCAGGTCATCGAGGTCGGTAAGGGGAGGCCACTGAACTTCCTGCAGCCGGTCAGCCATCTCGACTGCATCCAGGTCTTCTTCAAAACTGCTGACGTCATTCGAAAGCCGCTTCGGTCCGAGCGCGACCGATTCGCGACTCACGGTGAGGATCCCGGCGGTCGCCAGTTCACGCAGCTCGTAGAGGCTTTGACGAAGGCTCGCTTTGGCCTGTTCTTCTCCGCGATCGCCCCACAAGAGCTCGGCCAGTCGAAACCGGGGAACCGGTCCGCGTGACAGTGCCACAATCGCCAGGACCGCCCGCGTCTTCCTGGCCTTGGGCGTGAGGTCGTTGCCCGCCTGATCCATGAGGCGCAGCGGCCCGAGCAGCGTCATTGCCGCTTCGCTGGTCCAGATGTCCTGCCGGCTGCTGCCCTGGTCCGCCATCAGGTGTAGTGCATAACTATTACAGTGCGCCTTGGCGAGTTGAACGTGGCGGATGGGGTGGGATTCGAACCCACGGACGGCTTGCACCGTCGCTGGTTTTCAAGACCAGTGCCTTAAACCACTCGGCCACCCATCCTTCGTTCAGCTCTTGCCGCTATCGCGTGTCGGGATGGGACGTGCAAGGCGCGCGGCGAACACGGCTGGCGTTTATCGGCGTTTACCCCTTAGCCTTGCACGTGGAGGGAGTGACGAATTGCGGTTGAGCAGCGCCTGGATTCTAGCCGCGGTGGCTTCGCTGGCATGCGGACCGGCGAACGCACAGACGGACCCGCTCGCGCCGCTGGCTCAATCGCCTCGGCCGGCGCTGCAGCCCGTACAGACCATCAACATGCGCCCAGCCTTTGCCATGCCGTCGGCGTTCGATGCCTATAAGCTGTACCTCGCCGGTCTCGCCCGCAGCCAGGGGATCCGCGAGGCCACGATCCAGGCCAACGTCATGGACCTCACGCTGAATCGCCGCGTGATGGAGCTTGACCAGGCCCAGCCCGGTGGCCCGCCGAACAGCAGCTACATCCCGCCTTCGCACCCTATCAGCGGGACCACGTTACCCCCAGCCTGATCCGCCGCGGGCAAGACCGGTACTCCTCGAATTACAGCAGTCTCGCCCGCATCCAGGCGCGCTACGGCGTCGATCCGGGCATCCTGATGGCCATCTACGGTCATGAGACGAGCTACGGCGCCGTAACCGGCGGATTCGACCTCCTGCAGGCCCTTGCCAGCCTCGCTTACGAAGGCCGCCGCCGACCGATGTTCGAGAGCGAATTCGTCTCGGCGCTCCGCCTGATCGACATGGGCGTGCCCCGATGGCGGCTGAAGGGCAGCTACGCAGGCGCGACCGGCTATCCGCAGTTCATGCCCTCGGTCGTGGTCAAGCTGCGCGCCGACGGCGACGGCGACGGCTATGCGACATCTGGGGAAGCGAGGCGGACGGTCTCGCGTCGATCGCCAATTATCTCCGCAATGCGGCTGGAAGGCCGGCGTTCCCTGGGGCGTAGCCGCGCGCGTGTCGCCGACGCTCAATCGCGCAGCGATTCGTTCGACCCTTCGGGCTCCGAGATGCGAGCGTGTCTATGCGAGGCACAGCCGCTGGCTGACGGTCGGCCAATGGCGGGCGATCGGCGTTGTCCCGTACAGCTCGGCTCTCGCCAACACCGAGGTCGCAACCCTCCTCGAGCCCGACGGGCCCAACGGGACGGCGTACCTGCTTACCGGCAATTATCGGGCGATCCTCGATTACAATTGCTCGAATTTCTACGCGTTGTCGGTCGGCCTTCTCGCAAACGCGATCACCGGGCGCTGAACCCCTCGCGCCAGCCGAATCGCGGCGATAGGAAGGTCACTCACCTAGCCAAGCAGGACATTTCCGAGTCGATGAAACGCGCAGTACTGATTGCTTCCGTCACCGCCCTGACTCTAGCCTCCGGAGCGCCTGCCAAGGCTCCCCATTCGATACGCCCGCCAGGGTTGCCTATCTGATCGACCTGACTTCGGGGGCGGTCTTGCTTTCGAAGAATGCTGACGTCCGGATGCCGCCCGCGTCGATGGCCAAGATGATGACCACCAACGTCGCCTTCGAGCTGATCAAGAAGGGCGACCTCAAGACTGACAAGAAGTGCACGGTCCGCCCGGAGACGTGGCAGAAATGGCATGGCCGCAAGCCGGCTCGACCATGTTCCTCAGTCCGAACGAGCAGGTGTCGGTCGACGAGTTGCTGAAAGGGATCATCACCTTGTCGGGCAACGACGCTTCGGTCGTGCTCGCAGAGTGCATCGCGGGGACGGAGGAAGCCTTCGCCAACGTCATGAACGAGAATGCAAAGCGGCTGGGGCTGACGAATAGCCATTTTGGCAATTCGAACGGCTGGCCGGACGAGGGCCGGACCTACGTCACCGCTCGAGACCTGGCTACTCTGGCCCGAGCGGAGATCGAGAACTACCCGATCTCTATAAGAAATATTACAGCCTTACCGAGTACACGCACGGGCAGACGCTGGGGTCGGGCGCCGCGATCACTCAGGCCAACCGCAACCCTTTGCTCGGCCGTGTCCCGGGCGCTGATGGACTGAAGACCGGCCATACCGAGGAGGCAGGCTATGGCTTCACCGGTTCTGCGGAGCAGAACGGACGCCGCCTGATCATGGTCGTGGCGGGTCTCGACAGCTTCAATCAGCGGATCACGGAGTCGGTTCGGCTGATGCAGTGGGGCTTCAACGCCTGGCAGTCGAAGCCCTTGTTCAAAGCCGGCGCAAGCATCGGATCCGCGAAGGTCCAACTGGGCAGCAGTAGCGAAGTCCCGCTGGTGGCGCCGCGTGACCTGGCCGTGACGATCCCGGCGGGAGTGCTCTCCAAGACCGGAGCGATGAAGATCCGCTACCAGGGACCGGTCAAGGCTCCGATTGCCAAGGGGCAGCACATTGCCGATCTGGTCGTGGCCATGCCAGATGGAGAGCAGGTGATGCCGCTCGTCGCCGGAGAAGCCGTTGGCGAAGCGGGCTTTTTCGGTCGCGCGTGGATCGGCCTCAAGCAGCTGTTCGGCATGGCGTGAGCGACGGACCGCGCTTCATCACGCTCGAAGGCGGAGAGGGCGTCGGCAAGTCGACCCAGCTGAAGGCCCTTCATGCCGCGCTGGCGGAAAGGGGCCTGCACTGCGCTATTACGCGCGAGCCGGGAGGCAGCGAGGGCGCCGAAGCGATCCGCGCTCTCGTACTCAGCGGCGACGACTCCCGTTGGTCCTCAGAGGCCGAAGCCCTGCTGTTCGCCGCTGCGCGTGCGGATCATGTCGAAAAAACGATCCGACCGGCGCTGGAGCAGGGCCACTGGGTGCTCAGCGATCGCTTTCTGGACTCGTCGCTTGCATATCAAGGCGGTGCGCTCGGTCTCGGAGTAGAGCGCGTTCGTGAACTTTACCGCTTCGCGTGTGGCGACTTCCTGCCGGACAGGACGCTCGTTCTGGTCCTCGATGAGGGTGCGGAGCGAGCCAGAGCCCGCGACACTGAAGGTTCTGATCGGATCGGTGGACGCTCCGACGCCTTCCATAGGGCGGTGGACGTCGCATTCCGTCAGATCGCCGCTCAAGAACCCGATCGCGTGCGACTAATCGACGCTTCAGGAACGCCACAGGACGTTACGGCGCGTCTTCTCGACAATCTCGCGGACCTGCTGCCATGATCTTCGGACAGGACCGAGCCGTTGAGCAATTCACCGCAGCGCGGCAGAGTGGTGCTCTTCACCATGCATGGCTTCTTTCGGGTCCAAAGGGCGTTGGAAAGGCAAGCTTTGCGAGGCTGGCGGCAACCCGCTTGCTCTCAGAGGCCGCAGGCCCTGCCTTCTCTGCCGCTGGCCTCGAGACTCCGGAAGATCATCGGATCGCCAAGCTGGTCGAAGCCGGAAGCCATCCCGACCTGCGCTGGCTGGAGCGGCTTACCAACGAAAAGACCGGTAATCTCGCTCGGAATATCAGCGTCGACCAGGTTCGCGCGCTCGGCGAACTGTTCGACCTGACGCCGCGCTGTCGCCTTGGCGCGCAGTGGTCATCGATTCGATCGACGACCTCGAAAAATCCGCCGCCAACGCTCTTCTCAAGATGCTGGAGGAGCCGCCGGCGAATACCATTTTCTTCCTGGTCACGCATGCACCGGGGAGATTGCTACCGACGATCCGGTCTCGTTGCCGGCGGCTCGACTTCCAGCCGCTGGACGATGACGCCATGACGTCGATCCTGGCGAAGGCCCTGCCGATGCAAAAGGATTTCGAGAGGACGCGCGTCATCTCGGCGGCCGCAGGCTCCGCTGGAAGGGCTTTGGCACTGGCTGAGCTCGACCTCATTTCCCTGGAGGACAAGGCGCTTCGCATTCTCCGCCAGGGCGATCCGACCAACGGCCGACGATCCGACCTGGCGACGGAACTCGGCAAACGCGGCGCAGGCGACCGCTACGCAGCCTTCCTTGAGATCCTGCCGTCCGTCATCGCCCGCGAAGCCCGTTCGCTGAGCGGCGCCCCAGGCAAAGGGCAGTGGATGCCTATTCTCGCACCCGCGAGCTGGTGGCGATCGCTCCCCGCCTATCGCTCGATCCCGCGGCAACGGTGTTCCAGCTAGGGGGAATTCTCGCTTCGGTTGCCGACCCGCTTCCTTGAAGCCCCAAACCGCCCCGCTAGGGCGGTGACGAATGTCCGAACCTTTCTACATCACCACCGCGATCAGCTACCCGAACGGGCCGCCGCACATCGGCCATGCCTATGAGGCCATCGCGGCTGACGTGATCGCACGCTTCCGGCGATCTCAGGGATGCGACGTCCGGTTCCAGACAGGAACGGACGAGCATGGGCTCAAGATGGCCCAGGCGGCCCGTGCGGAGAATATCGAGCCTCGTGGCCTTGCGGACAGAATGTCGCGTCTTTTCCAGGAGATGTGCGACACGCTTAATGTCTCGTACGATCGTTTCATTCGCACCTCCCAGCCCGACCATTACCGCGCAAGCCAGGCGATCTGGAAAGCAATGGAGGAGAGGGGGACCTCTATCTCGATCGCTACGAAGGTTGGTACTCGGTCCGCGACGAGGCCTACTACGAGGAAGACGAGCTCATCATCGGCGAAGGCGGCGAGAAGCTGTCACCGCAGGGAACTCCGGTCGAATGGACTGTCGAAGAGAGTTGGTTCTTTCGGCTGTCGAAATATCAGCAGCCGTTGCTCGACCTCTACGCGTCAAACCCCGAGTTCATCCAGCCGGACACCCGGCGCAACGAGATCGTCCGCTTCGTCGAAGGCGGCCTGAAGGATCTCAGCATCTCGCGCACCAGCTTCGACTGGGGTGTCCCGGTGCCGGGCAGCGACAACCATGTGATGTACGTCTGGCTGGACGCGCTGACGAACTACATCACCGGGCTTGGCTATCCCGACGAGACTGAACTGTGGGAGCGCTACTGGCCCGCGAACGTCCACCTGATCGGGAAGGACGTGGTCCGCTTCCACGCCGTCTATTGGCCGGCGTTCCTGATGTCGGCGGGGATTGCGTTGCCGAAGATGGTCTACGGTCACGGCTTTCTGCTGATCCGCGGCGAGAAGATGTCGAAGAGCGTCGGCAATGTCGTCGACCCCTTGCGCTCGCGCGGGCTTTGGCGTCGACCAGTTGCGCTACTTCCTCATGCGCGAAGTCACCTTCGGTCAGGACGGGAGCTACAGCGCCGAAGCAATCGTCAACCGCGTGAACGCCGAGCTCGCGAACAGTTTCGGCAATCTGGCGCAGCGCACTTTATCGATGGTCTTCAAGAACTTGAATGGAGTACTTCCTGCTGCAGGGGAACTCGCAGAAGATATCGATCTACTTCGTAAGGTTGATCAGGCCTGTGCGGATCTCAATGCGCGATTTGACGAGTATGCTTTCTCGGCGGGGTTAGAGGCCTGGATGGGCGCGGTCTTCGCCTGCAATGCCTATGTGGACGCACAGGCGCCGTGGGCGCTTCGCAAGACCGACGCGAACCGCATGGCAGCCGTGCTCGGCACGCTGGTGAGCGCCGTGCGGCAACTCGCTGAAGCTGTTGCACCAGTGATACCGTCCGCGTCGGCTGCGTTACTGAGCCAGATCGCGGAGGGGGACGACGGCAACCCGATTGCGCAGCCCCAACCTCTGTTCCCGCGGCTGGAACTGGAAGACGAGGCGTGAAGCTGATCGATAGCCATTGCCACCTGAACTACGCGGGCCTCGCCGAGCGCCAGGACGAGGTGCTCAATAGTGCCCGAGACAGAGGGGTAGCCGGGTTCCTCAACATTTCGACCCGTCAAAGCGAATGGGGAGACGTCCTTGGCGCCGCCGAGCGCAATCCCGATGTCTGGGCCACCGTCGGTGTCCACCCGCACGAGGCGGACGCCCATCCCGACCTCGGCGCCGCGGCCTTGATCGAGGGGGCCAACAACAGCCGGATCATCGCCATCGGGAGTGCGGGCTCGATTATCATTACGACAAAAGCGATCGTGCCGCGCAGAGGGACCGCTTCCAAGCCCATATCGACGCGGCGCGCGAAACGGGCCTTCCGCTGGTCGTCCATACCCGCGACGCCGAAGACGACACGGCCGAGATCCTGGGCCGCGCCGTGCGAGAAGGGGGCATTTCTGGCGTGCTCCACTGCTTCACAGGGACGGCAGACCTCGCCCGCAAGGCATTGGATTTCGGCTTCTTTATCTCGCTGTCCGGCATCGTGACCTTCAAGAATGCGAAGGATCTGCAGGACACCGCGAAATGGCTTCCGTCGGACCGCGTCCTGATCGAGACGGATTCGCCATTCCTCGCACCCGTTCCCCATCGCGGGCAGACTTGCGAACCGGCATTTGTCGCGGACACGGCCGCGTTTGTTGCCGATCTGCGAGGTGAGGGCGTCGACAAGCTCGCGGAAACCACGACCGCCAACTTCTTTCGGCTATTCTCCCGGGCCGCTGCGTGAAGGTTCGCGTTCTCGGCTGCGGAACATCCTTCGGAGTTCCGCGGATCGGGAATGACTGGGGCCTTTGCGACCCTCATGAGCCCAGGAACCGCCGTCTCCGCTCGTCGATCCTGCTCCAGGTCGACGGGCAGCGCCTGCTCGTGGATTGCGGGCCAGACGTCAGACAGCAGCTTCTCGAGGCCGAAGTCAGATCCCTCGACGCTGTAATCGTTACGCATGATCATGCCGATCATTGCCACGGGATCGACGAACTTCGCGCCGTTTCCCAGGCTAACGGCGGCCCGATCCGCCTGCTTGCGCGCGCCGGCGTCCTGATAGGGCTCGAACGCCGCTTCGGATACATCTTCAAGAACCGGGGCCTTTACGAAGCTGTTGCCGAGCCCGATCCGGTCGGCTCTGAACTATTGTTCGGAGGCGCACGGATACGCTTTGTCGATCAGCCACACGGCGGGATCACATCGCTCGGAATGCGGGTCGATCACGCAGATAAATCGATCGCCTATTCGATCGATTTCAATGCGCTAACCGAGGAAATGCGTGCGTTGTATCAGGGCGTTGACGTCTGGATCAGCGACTGCCTGGGCCGCAAGCCGCATCCGACGCACGCCCATCTCGAAGCCGTGTTGCGCTGGGGCGAAGAGATGAAGGTCGGGAAACTGTACCTCTCACACCTCAACAACAGCATGGACTATCAAACGCTCGTAAGGGAGCTGCCTGATTGGGCGGCGCCGGCGCATGACGGACTGGAGATCGCGTTCTGATGGCTGAGAAGGGGCCTTACATCGTCTATTATGTGATCGCGGCAACCTTCGTCGCGAGCGCTTTGTTCGGAATGCGCCAGCCGATCGGGAAGACACTCAAAATGGTGTTGGCCTGGGTCGCGATTTTTGGGGTGGCGTTCATTCTCTTCTCATTCCGAGGTGAATTCAGCAGCTTCGGGCAGCGACTGAAGGCGGAAGCGCTCGGAACTCCAATCGAAGACGGCAAAGCTTTGCGGATCCCGATGGCGGACGACGGGCATTTCTGGGTCAACGCAAAGATCAACGGCCGCGATGTGCGGCTCATGGTCGACAGCGGCGCATCTATCACCACCGTTTCGAGGAACGTGGCCGAGGCCGCCGGCATGGAAATTGGCAACGAACACGTCCTTGTCAGCACGGCGAACGGCATGGCGCGCGCGACCAAGGGCTGGGCGAGCCGGCTGGAGGTCGGATCGATTGCACGGACCGACTTCCCCGTCGACATCAATGAGAACGATGACGTCAATCTGCTTGGAATGAACTTCCTCTCGTCGTTGTCCAGCTGGCGAGTGGAAGGCAATTACCTGGTGCTGCAGCCATGATGACCAACAGCCTGATGCTGGGGGCGTCTACCTGCTGATGGCACTAATGCTCGTTCTCGGCAGCCTAATGGCCCGACGTGAGCCGTTTGCCAGGACGATCACGATTATCCTTGCCTGGATTGCGATATTCTCCGGAGGGTTCGTTCTCTTCACGTTTCGGGACGACCTAGGATACGTAGCCCAGCGGTTGCGGTCGGAGGCGACTGGCGAGCCGGTTAGGCATGGCCGCGAAATCCGCATTCCGATGGCCATCGACGGCCATTTCTGGGTCGATGCACGCGTCAACGGAAAGCCAATCAAATTCCTGATCGACAGCGGCGCGACCATGACCACGATTGGACGCCAGACGGCTGCGGACGTAGGCGTGCCCGTAAGTCCGAACCGGAACCAGATCGTGCGGACCGGTAACGGCTTCATTCGCGTCGCAACCGGCACAGCGAAGGATCTGCAGGTCGGCGACATCGAAAGACAGAACCTGCCGCTGCACATTGCCGATGACGATGATTTGAATGTGCTGGGGATGAATTTCTTGTCCTCGCTACGGCGTTGGGGCGTGGAAGGGCGTTGGCTGATCCTTGAGCCCTGAATCTAGTGTAGTTTTACATAATACATATTATCATACTTTTAAAATATGCGGTCTCAGCATGACGAAGGAGCCCTCTTGAGCCTCGAACGCCTAGTTTCGATCATGAAGCGCCTGCGCGACCCGGTCAGTGGTTGCGAATGGGACAGCGTGCAGACATTTGCGACGATTGCGCCCTACACGATCGAGGAAGCGTACGAAGTCGCAGACGCGATCGCGCGCGAAGACATGGACGCACTGGCCGACGAGCTTGGCGATCTGCAGCTTCAGGTCGTATTCCACTCCCGAATGGCCGAGGAAGCCGGCAAGTTCACGCTCGACGACGTCCTGAACCGCATCTGCGACAAGATGGAACGCCGACATCCGCACATTTTCGGGAACGCCAAGGATGGCGGCCATCACCTGTGGGAAATCATCAAGGCCGAAGAGCGCGCCGCAAACCCGGACAAGAGCGCGCTTGCGGGAGTCGCGCTGGCGCTACCGGCATTGGAGCGCGCCGCGAAGCTCCAAAGGCGGGCCGCAAGAACGGGATTCGACTGGCCTGACGCATCCGGAGCCCGCGCCAAAGTCTATGAAGAACTCGACGAGCTGGAACGCGAAACCGAACACCAGCCCATGTTCGAGGAAATGGGCGACCTCCTCTTCGCTGTCGTCAACTTAGCACGGAAACTTGATATCGAACCTGAAGCTGCTCTTCGCGCAGCCAACTACAAGTTCGAACGACGCTTTCGCGAAATCGAAAGGGCCCCAGGATTTTCAGACATGTCGCTCGACGAGATGGAAGATCTCTGGACCAGCGCGAAGAAGTCTCAGGCCGCTTCCATCGCCTGAAACCGGGCCCAATTGTCCGCCGAGAGCCGCACGGACACTTCGAGCGCATCTCCGGCAACACGTTGCTCAAGCACTTCACCTCGCGAGTGCAGCCATGCCAGCCGGCTTCCATCTGCCGCGTCGAGGCGAACCTGATGAATCTCGGTCCTTGCTGAAGCGTTTGGGCGATGCGCTCTCGAAGATGATCCACGCCCCAACCGCTCAGGGCAGAGATTGGCACCACGTCTTCCCGCCGTTCTGCCTCTGCTAAAAGGGCTTGGCGCTCTTCCTCGTCGAGCAAATCGACTTTGTTCCAGGCCTCGAACCGTGGCGGCCCGCGCCCTCTTCCAGCCCAACGACGCGAGCACGTCTTCGACATCCGCGGCCTGCGCATCACGATCCGGGTGCGCCATGTCGCGGACGTGAACCAAGAGGTCCGCCGAAGCCACCTCTTCCAATGTGGCCCGAAAAGCGGCGATCAATTCGGTCGGGAGGTCGGAAACGAAACCCACGGTGTCGGACAGGATCGCCTTGTCAAAGCCCGGTATCCGGATGTTGCGCATCGTCGGATCGAGAGTCGCGAACAACATGTCTTCAGCCAGCACGCCGTCACCCGTCAACGTGTTGAATAACGTCGACTTTCCGGCGTTCGTGTAGCCAACCAAGGCAATGACTGGCCAGGGTGCGCGCTGCCGCCGGCCGCGATGAAGAGCACGGGTCCGCTTGACCTGCTCCAACTCTCGCCGAATGCGCGCCATGCGATCGCGGATCAGGCGCCGGTCCGCTTCGATCTGCGTCTCGCCGGGACCGCCCAAGAAGCCAAAGCCGCCGCGCTGGCGCTCCAGGTGGGTCCAAGTCCGCACAAGGCGTCCGGCCTGATAATCGAGATGCGCCAACTCGACCTGCAGTCGGCCTTCCGCGGTCGCCGCCCGCTCGCCGAAGATCTCCAGGATGAGGCTGGTCCGGTCGACGACCTTGGCGCCAACTTCCTCCTCCAGCGACTTCTGCTGGACCGGGCTCAGCGGAGCATCAACGATCAGCAGTCGCGCGTCATTCTCCTTGGCGATGTCGGCGATTTCCTCGACCTGCCCCTTCCCCAGCAGCGTTGCAGGCCGGATTTGCCGCAATCTGAAGGCCTTGCTGGCAACAACATCAACGCCAATCGCCCCGGCGAGGCCTTCTGCCTCCTCCAGTCGCGCCTCAGTCGAGCGGCGGGACCCTTCCCCTACCCGCTCAGGTACGACCACCACGGCACGCTCGCCGCGCGTGACGTCATTTTCGCTATCGTAAGTCGTCATGCCGCTGGCGTTTCATGTTCGCCCAGATCAAGCGCGTGCGGAGGCTGCAACGTGGAGATTGCGTGTTTATAAACGAGCTGCAGTTGCCCGTCCCGCTCCAGCAGCACCGAAAACTGGTCATATCCCGAGACCTGACCCTGAAGCATCACCCCGTTTACGAGAAAGAGCGTCATCGGCTGCTTCTCGCGAGCAGCCGCGGCGAGGAACGTATCCTGCAAAGATGGGCGGCCATTGGGATCGGGTGAGATCTCTGGCAGATCAGTCGGCGATCTCTGCGGCATGATGGTCGAGATGGCGTGCTTGTACACGAGCTGTGAGGTGGAATCGCGCCGTAACAGCAGGGAAAAAGCGTCGAACCAAGTGATGACCCCTGAAGCTTCACGCCTTTTACAAGGAAGATCACGGCGGGCGATTTCGAGCGTCGAACGGTGTTCAGGAAATGGTCCTGCAGGCTTTGCGGCTTATCGACCATTCAAACTTCCGCTCAGGCTCACTCATCTCCGTCGCGCTTATCGGCGATGCCCAATGCCTTGAGCTTCCGATGCAGCGCCGACCGCTCCATTCCGATGAACGACGCTGTGCGCGAGATGTTGCCCGAGAAGCGGCGGATCTGGATTTTCAGATACTCGCGCTCGAAGGACTCACGAGCTTCGCGAAGTGGACTGCCCATGATCGTCAGCGTCGCGCTGGAAATGCCGGTCGAGCCTTGGTTGTCGAGAATTTCGGAGGGCAGTTGCTCAACATCGATGCTGGTGACGTCGCCCGGCGCGAGGATCACGGTCCGCTCGATGATGTTCCGCAGCTGGCGGACGTTCCCCGGCCACTCATGCGCCTGCAACGCCGCAACGGCTTCCTCCGACAAGTTCGGCGGCGTGATTCGGCGGTCCGAGGCGAAACGCGTGAGGAAATGATTCGCCAGTTCGGGAATATCCTCCCGGCGCTCGCGCAGAGGCGGAATCCGCACCGGCACGACATTGAGCCGATAGTAGAGATCTTCCCGGAAGCGCCCGTTCTCGATCTCGTCGGCCAGGTTCCGGGACGTCGCCGAAAGCACGCGGACGTCGACCTTGATCGGACGCTGCCCGCCAATGCGGTGGTAGCTCTGGTCGGTGAGGACGCGGAGGATCTTGCCCTGCGTAGTCAGCGGCATGTCCGCGATTTCATCGAGGAACAAGGTGCCGCCGTGAGCCTGTTCGAGGAGACCAGGCCGAGCGACGCCGTCGGACTCGCTTCCGAAGAGTTCTTCTTCCACTCGGTCAGGGCTCATTGTCGCTGACGAGACCACGATGAAGGGCGCTTTCGCGCGCGGGCTCCAGTTGTGGATCATCCGCGCGGCGATTTCCTTGCCGACACCGGCAGGCCCCGTAATCAGCACCCGGCTGCCGGTCGGAGCGACGCGCTTCAAGGTCGCACGCACGTTGTTGATGGCAATGGACGTGCCGTTGAGCTCGTCGTCCTGGCCGACCTGCTGCCTGAGATTTTCGTTCTCGCGGCGAAGCCTGTCCGTCTCCGTCGCTCGAGCGACGAGGTGGACGAGGCGCTCGGCCTCGAACGGCTTCTCGATAAAGTCGATTGCGCCTTCGCGGATGGCCGCAACGGCAGTGTCGAGATTGCCGTGTCCAGAAATCATCAGCACAGGGAGGTTCGGATCGCGTCGCTTCACCTCCTGCAGGATCTGCAAGCCGTCGAGGCGCGAGCCCTGCAGCCAGACGTCGAGCAGAACCAGCGACGGGCGTCGCTCCTCGATCGCATCGAGCGCGGCCGTGCTGTCGGCCGCAGACCGGACGCTATAGCCCTCATCCTCCAGCACTCCGCTGACCAGCTCGCGGATGTCGGCTTCGTCGTCGACTACGAGAACCTCAAGCGCCATCAGTTACTCCACCGTCTTCTTCTTCAGTTTTCAGTTCCCCCATTTCGGAACTTTCATTTGGCTCTTCGTGAGCCTCCGATTCGAGCGTCGCGAGGTGCTGGGCATCGAAGGCGATCCGCACATGCGTGCCGCCGCCGGGACGATCGAGAAATGCGATCTCGCCAAGATGCTCCTCGACGATCTTTTTGACGATGGCGAGCCCGAGCCCCGTCCCCCGCACCCGTGTCGTCATATACGGCTCAGTCAGCCGCTCCCGTTCTTCCGGCAGGCCCACGCCCGTATCGATGACGTCGATGATCAGCTGGCCCTGTGCCTCGTGGATTTTGAGGTCCACGCGGTCGCCGGCGAAATTATGCTCTCCCCTGCTCCGCCGCGCTTCGATCGCCTCGACGGCATTTTTCACCACGTTGCTGAGAGCCTGGCCGAGCTGCCGCCGATCGCAAACCATCTCGATCGGCCCTTCGGCCGGTGACAGCGAGAAGTTGACGCCGGGATGCGCAACCTCGTGGAGGAATAGCGACTGCCGCGCGATTTCGTGGATGTTTTCTTTCCGAAAGACCGGCTTCGGCATGCGCGCGAAGTTCGAGAATTCGTCCACCATCCGGCGAAGGTCGCCAACTTGGCGGACAATCGTTCCAGTCAGTCGCTCGAACGTCTCCGGCTCCGACTGGACTTCCTTGCCGAAACGCCGCTGAAGCCGCTCGGCCGCAAGCTGGATCGGGGTCAGCGGGTTCTTGATCTCGTGCGCAATCCGCCGGGCGATATCCGACCAGGCCGCACGGCGCTGGTCACTGAGCTGATCTGTGATATCGTCAAAGGTAATGACCGCACCTTGCTGATAACGAACACGTTTTACCGCCAAAGTGCGCTGCCCTGACTTAGAGACGATGAGAACGTCGGCTTCCCTTTGCTCCCCGCCATGAATTCGTCGAGTTCCGGCGAAACGTCTTGCAGGGAAACTCCCTCCAAGGCCTCATCCTCATGCTGAAGCAGGCTTTCGGCCGAGCGATTGATCAGGAGGATACGATTCCTGGCGTCTAGGGCAACAACGCCCGAGGTCACACTGGAGAGAACAGCCTCGGTGAAAGCGCGACGCGTCTCGAGTTGAGCGTTCGCCGACATCAAAGCGCTAGTCTGCTCGTCAAGACGTCCGGTCATGCGATTGAAGGCACTGGCGAGCGTCTGAATCTCGTCTTCGGTTTTCGTAACCGGCACGCGGGCGGAGAAATCACCCTCCTCGATGCGTCCAGCGGCCGCCACCAGTTGGCCCATCGGCCGAACGAGGCGATCCGCAAGCTTGAGAGCAGCTGCGATCGCGAAGCCGACGATGACCAACGCCACCACCAGGAGCGCGCCGTTGAACCTAAGCTGGTTGTTCCGGGATCGCGAAAGCAGGGACTGATAGTCCTTCAGGACCTGCGTTCCCCGGTCGATCTGCTTCTGGAACTCCGGATCGAACACCCTTGCTGCATAAAGGTACGTGTTCGGGCCGTAATCGAGACGGGTGAGCGCTCCGATCCGATCCGAAGAATTGAGATTGATAACCCGTTGGTTCTGCAGCTTCCGAATCTGGTCCGCGGTGACTACGGACTCGAGATTTCGCGCATATGGGTCGACGAGCGCGATCGATTGGACGAGGCCCTTGTCGGAGACGTTCAGGATGACCGCCTCGGAGAGGTAACGATTGAGGACCTGTCGAGCAAAACCTTCCTGAAAGCGCGGATCTTCGATCGTAACCAGCCGCAGATATTCTGCGACGTCACTGCTCATCACTGTCGTTTCGTTCGCGACACGCTCCTCTTCCGCACTGTACGCGGCCTGAGGGATCGCAACCGTGTTCTCGAGCATGTTGCGCGCACGGTCTGAGAACCAGAACTCCATTCCGCTCTGGAACAGCAGTGACGCGAAGATCGCCACGAGCACGGTCGGGACCGCCGCCAACACTGAAAACAGCGTCACAAGCCTGGCGTGAAGCTTGCCGCTGCCCAGCCCTTCCCGCTTTGCGCGCTGACGGGCCACGCGGCGCGAATAGAGCACCATCAGAGCAATGGCCGGAATGAGATTTGCGACCAGCAGCAACGCAATCAGTGGAGGAGACAGCAAGGACCCAGGTTGGGCGCTTCGCGTCAGGACCCAAGTGCTGAAGGCGACTGTGGTGATGAGGACGGCCGCCACGCCCAACGTGGCGAAGCGCGACACGCGGCCAGTCGCCCGATTCCGGGCAAGCCAGCTCGAAAAATCGTTCTTATTCAACTGCGATTCGACGGCAGGCGCATCCACGCGCGCCGCCTAGCACAGCAGTTGCATGAAAAACACACTTACTGAAGCCGAATTGCCGCTTTTTCAGGCCGCCGCGCGCGAGAGCCAAGGCGAATAGAACTCGCGAAGCATCGAAACGACGGTCTTGGGATCGTCCTGCTGGTTCACCGTGTTGCGAAGCTCGGCCGAACCAGGAAGCCCCTTTGTGTACCAGCCGATGTGCTTCCGAGCGAGATTCACGCCGGTGTGCGTTCCGTACAGCTCTAGCATATCCTCATATTGCTCGAGCATCGTCGTCAGCTGCTCATCGAGCGTCGGATCGACCTTTTGTCCACTCTCGCCGAGGTCTGCCATCGTCTGACCAAGCAACCACGGTCGGCCATAAGCACCACGGCCGATCATCACTCCGTCAGCACCCGACTGCCGCAAAGCCTCCCGCGCGTCTTCGATCGAGCAGATGTCGCCATTCGCGATCACCGGGACGGACACCGCGTCCTTCACGCTGCGGATGAACCCCCAATCCGCGCTACCCTTGTACATCTGGCATCGCGTGCGACCGTGAACGGTGATCATCTTGATCCCGAGATCCTCGGCGATGCGGGCCAGCTCCGGCGCGTTGAGGCTGGAGTGATCCCAGCCCATGCGCATCTTCAGCGTGACCGGCACCTTCACCGCCTTCACTGTGGCGTCGATCAGTGCCGCCGCCAGCGGAAGATCGCGCATCAGCGCCGAACCCGCATCGCCGTTGACGACCTTTCGGACCGGGCAGCCCATGTTGATGTCGATGATCGCCGCGCCGCGCTGTTCGTTGAGCTTGGCGGCTTCGGCCATAACGTCCGGCTCGCAACCGGCCAGCTGGAGCGAAACCGGCTCCTCACTCGGATCCCACAGCGCCTTCTGCAGCGACTGGCGCGTCTCCCGGATCATCGCCTGGCTGGCGATCATCTCGCTGACCGTGAGGCCGGCGCCGAAGCGCTTCACGACCTTGCGGAACGGCAGGTCGGTGACGCCGGTCATCGGAGCCAGAATCACTGGCGACGCGATCTGGACGGGGCCGATCGAGATAGGCTTCAGCGCGGTCATGGGTTGGGCGCATGTAAGGGAAGAGCCCTTGGCGGACAAGGCAAGCGGCCCTAAGGCGCGCGCCGAATGTCCGTCACTGCCCTCATCGTCGCCGCCGGGAAGGGCGAACGCCTCGGCGGCGAGGTTCCTAAGCAATATCAGAGCTTGGGGGCCGCCCGGTCCTTCGTTGGGCGGTGGAGGCCCTCATCAGGCATCCGTCGATCGATCAGGTCCGGGTAGTTATCGGGGAAGGCCAGGACGGTCACGCCCGCGAGGCGCTAGACGGGCTTGCTGTCGGCGATCTGATCATAGGAGGTGCGGAGCGTTCAAATAGCGTGCTCAACGGTCTGCATGCGATCGGCGAAGGCGCTGTGCTGGTTCACGATGCCGCCCGACCCTTCTGCCCACCTGAGGTCGTCGAACGGCTGTTGGCGGCGCTTGAACAGGCGGATGGCTCGGTTCCGGTTCTCCCGGTCGCCGACACTCTCGCCTCAGGCGGCCAGTTTCTCGAGGCGCCGGTTGACCGACGAAACCTGTTCCGCGTGCAGACCCCCAGGCCTTCCACGTGGAGGACCTGATACATGCGTACCAAGAAGCAGGCGGAGCTTCGGCGACGGACGAATCGACGGTAATGCTGTCCGCAGGGCTGAAAGTCGCTACGGTTGAGGGCGATCCGATGCTTGAGAAGCTCACCATGCGCGCAGATTGGGAACGAGCGGAAGCCATTCTCGCATCGCGACTGGTGTCACGAACCGGTATGGGGTTCGACGTCCACGCCTTCGCGGGTGAGGGACCAATCATGTTGGGCGGTATCCCCGTCCCGCATTTGCGCGGTCTGTCGGGCCACAGCGACGCGGACGTCGCCCTTCACGCCATCACCGACGCCCTGCTCGGCGCGGCCGGCCTGGGTGACATTGGCGAGCACTTCCCGCCGTCCGATCCGCAGTGGAAGGGCGCATCATCCGATCTGTTCCTGAAGCACGCGGCGACGTTGATCAGAGACCAGGGCGGGCTAATCGATCACGTTGACGTCACCATCGTCGCCGAGGAGCCAAAGATCGGACCCCATCGTTCCGCGATCCGGGCACGTATCGCGGAGATCCTGCAGATGGCCATCGAACAGGTGAGCGTGAAGGCGACGACCACAGAGGGACTCGGCTTCACCGGGCGCCGCGAGGGCATGGCTGCGCAGGCCGTGGCAAGCATCCGTCTAGGCTTTATTCGGTGAGCGAAAATCTTCTCCCAAAGGCGCTGGTCGACAAAGCTCGTGAAGTCGTCGAAGCCAATCGCGCGGCCGGTAAAAGGATCGCCGTTGCCGAGAGCTGCACGGGTGGCCTGGTCAGCGCCGCGATAACCGAGATCGCTGGGTCGTCGGATGTCTTCGAAGCGGGTTACGTCACCTATTCGAACGCCGCCAAGATCGCCGACCTTCACGTCAGCCAGGAAGTGGTGGAGACTTTTGGCGCCGTCAGCATTGCCACCGCCTGGGCCATGGCGCGTGGCGCCCTTCAAGCCAGCGAGGCCGATACGGCGGTTGCGATTACGGGAATCGCCGGGCCGGGCGGCGGAAGCCCCAGCAAGCCTGTCGGAACGGTGGTCTTCGCCCGCGCCGACCGCGGCAAGGACCCTTCGGAGATCCACGCCGATCAGAAATTCTTCGACGAGCCGGGACGCGCCGGCGTTCGCCTTCAGGCGGCGCTCTGCGCGCTCGACTTGTTGATGCCGTAGAGAACGGCGGCGCGTTCCTCGAATGCCCGTGTCATGCGTCGGAGCGCTCGATCGAACATTTGGCCGGCTAGTGCTTCGAATATTCGCGACTTGAATGCGAAGTCGACCGAGAAACAGAGGTTCGTGCCGCCATCCGCTGCAGGTTCGAACTTCCACTCATTGTGGAGAAACTTGAGTGGGCCGTCGACATAGTCGACGAGAATGCGGTTCGGCCGGTCCTTGTCGACCCGACTCGTGAAGCGTTCCTTGAAGGCGTTGAACCCGACGACGAGATCGGCGACCGTTTGGGTTGGGCTGGACGACCGGATGCGCACTGCCACGACCCAGGGCAGGAACTCATCGTAGCGGGCAACATCGGCAACGAGGTCGAACAATTGCTCCGGAGTATACGGGAGGTGCTTCGTCTCCGTGTGACGCGGCATCAGCCGTTCGCTCGCTCCAGTTGGGCGTTGCGGGCGTCCTGCAATTTCTTGAAGTCGTCTCCCGCGTGATAGCTCGACCGCGTGAGAGGCGAGGCTGCAACGAGAAGGAACCCCTTGGCCCGGGCGATCGCCGAGTAGGCGTCGAACGCTTGCGGAGTGACAAACTCCTCGACTTTCGCGTGCTTGGGCGTCGGCTGCAAATACTGCCCCATGGTCAGGAAATCGACGCCCGCAGAGCGCATGTCGTCCATGACCTGATGCACTTCGAGCCGCTGCTCGCCAAGCCCGACCATCACGCCCGACTTGGTGAAGATATGCGGCGCCTTGCGCTTCACGCTCTCCAGCAGCCGTAATGACGCGTAATAGCGGGCCCCGGGCGGATCGTCGGATAGAGCCTCGGGACGGTCTCGAGATTGTGGTTGTAAACATCCGGGCCAGCCTCGACGATCGCGTCGACAGCCGCCTCGCTCTTGTTGCGGAAGTCCGGCGTCAGGATTTCGATGGTCGTTTGCGGCGTCCGCTTCCGGAGCGCCTGGATCACCTTCACGAACTGCGAAGCACCGCCGTCGGGAAGGTCATCGCGATCGACCGATGTCACGACGATATGCTCGAGGCCGAGCTCGGCGGCCGCGATCGCGACATGCTCGGGCTCCAGCGGGTCGACCGCTCGCGGCATCCCGGTCTTCACGTTGCAGAAGGCGCAAGCCCGCGTGCAGGTATCGCCGAGAATCATCACGGTGGCGTGCTTCTTGGTCCAGCACTCGCCGATGTTCGGACAGGCCGCTTCCTCGCACACGGTCGCAAGGCCGAGATCGCGCATCAGCCGGCGCGTCGAATGATAAGCTGGACTTGTCGGCGCCTTGACGCGGATCCAGTCTGGCTTGCGCTGTCGAAGGACCGGTGCGGGATCGTTCATGCTGGCCAGATAGCGATTGGTCCCGCCGCTTGCCACCCCCGCCCTGCACCGGCTAGCGGGCACCGATGCCCTACCTGAACCAGCTCATCGAAGGTTATCGCCGCTTCCGCGCCAACGACTGGGAGCATGAGAGGGACCGCTGGTCGGAGCTTGCCGAGGGCCAGAACCCGCGGGTTATGATCCTCTCTTGCGCTGACAGCCGGGTCGACCCCGCGCAGATCTTCGATGCTCGGCCCGGAGAGATGTTCGTAGCGCGCAACATTGCCGCGCTCGCCCCGCCCTATGAAACCAGCCAGGGCTTTCACGGCGTGTCCGCCGCGCTCGAGTTTGCGGTAACGCAGCTAAAAGTCGGCGAGATCCTGGTAATGGGTCACGGCCTGTGCGGCGGCTGCGCCGCCGCGCTGACCGGTCAATTCGACGACACTGCGCCAGGCGAAGGCCACTTCATCGCTGACTGGGTGCAAATGCTGAAGGGCGCGAGAGATTCGGTCCGGGCTCGTCACAGCGAAATCGACAACGAGGCGTTCCTCGAAATGGAGCAAGAGGCGGTGAAGGTCAGTCTCGCCAATTTGCGGACGTTTCCGTGGATCGCCGAGCGTGAGCAGGCCGGTGAGCTCAAGCTGCATGGCGCGCATTTTTCAATCGCCGAGGGCCAGCTCTACATACTGGACGAGGCGGAAGATACCTTCCGCCCCGTCTCAATGAACTAATCTAACTTATTAGCAACGCGTGTTATAATCGTAGACCGGACGTCCGTACTGGTCGACGTAATAGCAATAGCCGCGGGTGTCGCGGTAATACTGCTTGCCCTTGATGACCGCGCCGAGGACGCCGCCCAGAACGGCACCGGCGATTGCGCCCTCGACTGGGCTGACTCCGCCAACCACAGCGCCGACCGCGGCACCGCCAACGGCGCCGACTGCGGCACCCGTCGCGACACGGCGACCCTGGTCGTTCTGGTAATAGGGGTCGTTGTAGCCGTAAGGGTTCGTTGCGCATCCCGTTACAGCGATACTCGCGGTCAGAACCGCGGCAATTGCAGTTTTCCTCATCGACTGTTCCTCCAAGCCCGTTATTTCCATCCCAATGCGGTTTCAGTGCTCGAACAGGCGTTTCGTTCCCGCACCGAACCATTAAGACACGGCGACATGAACGGATTCAGAATATGAATGAGCGGCACGACGAACGCGAGGACAACATCGCCCTGCTCATCGATGCAGACAATGCCAGTCCGGAGCATCTCGATGAAGTCCTCCTTGTTCTCGGCGAGCTCGGCGCCATCAATGTCCGCCGCGCCTACGGCAATTGGGCGAAAACCAGCCTCAAAGGCTGGGGTAACCTGACCGGCATCCACTCGATCGTCCCAATGCAGCAATTTGACGTCGCCAAGGGCAAGAGCGCAACGGACATGCGCATGACGATCGATGCCATGGACCTACTCTACCGGGGGCATGTCGACGGCTTTGGCATCATGTCGAGCGACAGCGATTTTCTGCCCCTCGCCCAGCGGATCCGCGAAGAAGGGCTGCCTGTTTACGGCTTCGGTACGGCGAAGACGCCGCTCGGCTTTCGGCAGGCGTGCACGCGGTTCTTTGACGTTGCGGCCCTGCAGCTGCCGCATGACGCGCAAACCGCGGATGCTGCAACGGCCGACAGCGAGAACCCCGTCGATGCTGAGCTCATCGACCTCCTCGGCCAAGCGTACAAAGCGTCCAAGCGCGACGACGAAGGCTATGCGTCCCTTTCAGAACTCGGGCAGCGGGCAACTGCCGTGTCGAGCTTCGCTGCCCGGAATTACGGCTTCACCCGCTTATCGGATCTCATTCGGTCAATCCCGAACTTCGAGGTCAAATCCAATCCAGACGGCAGCCTGCTCGTCAAACGGCTGAGATAACAAGCGAATTTGTTGCTTCGCTGACACAGGACAAAGCAATCCGAAAATCCCGGAACTCGGTACCGCTACAGCAGTTTGCATTCAGGATTAGGGATCAGGATTTAAGTCGGACGAACGAATGCTGGATTCAAGCAGTCCGGAAGCATTGCTTAGTTGCGCGCTTGCTGCTGTCGACGACGAGGCAGCGTTCCGGGCAGAACTCGATAAAATCCCCGTGCCGGCTTACACCGCCGATCGAGACGGGCAGATCACGTATTGGAATCGAGCTTGCGTGGACTTCGCCGGTCGCGCGCCTCAGCTCGGCCAGGACAAGTGGTGCGTAACGTGGCGCCTTTTCACGCTGGATGGGGAACTGCTGCCACCGGAGGAATACCCACTGGCCAAGGCGATCAAGGAGCGCCGATCGATCCGGACCGACGTCGCTGTGGCGATGCGCCCCAACGGGTCTCGGGTTGCCTTCCGCCCTACCCTACTCCGGTTTTCGACAAGGACGGGCAGTTGAAGGGTGCCGTCAACATGCTGATCGACATCAGCGAGGAGCAGGTCGAATCTCTTCAGGAGCAGGCGGCCCGACGCAGACGGCTCGCGAATGCCACCGACGACGGTTCCGCGCGCGAAATCCTGCGGTCGATGGCCAACGGCTATGAGGATTCGGCCGACGCGCTCCGCAAGTCCTAGGGCAAAACCCCCTCGGGCTACCGGTGCCTAGAGGAGCTCCAAGACCAGATGCACGAGATCGTTGGCGATGATTCCAGCCTCGCGGCGAACCTGTGCCTTCACGGGTAGGATGTAGCCACCGCTCTTCTGCGGAAACACGGATGTCCGCCAGGTGACGTCATTGATCGTCGCCTCCACGCGCACCGACCCGAACCCACCGCGATTCAGAAGGCTGTGCGCTCTTATCTCGCCTGAAAGATTCTCGGGCACAGTGACAAAGTGCCAGCTCGCGCTCTCACCGCTCCAGATCCAGAGGGGTGCCGTAAGTTCGATCAAACCGCTGGGACCGCTGCCGGCCCTTCTCTCAATCGTCGCTGGTGCTCCCGCCAAGCCGTGTAAATGCCGCTGCCAGTAATCAGAGCGGCACCTGCCACCGTGTGCATGCTCGGAACGTCCGAAAACAACATCCAGCCGAAAATCGTCGCAGCCACGATTTGAAGGTAGTCGAAGGGTGAAACCACGGAAACGGGCGCGCGCAGCGATGACGTCATCAGCAACTGCCCTACCCCGCCTGCCAAGCCACCCACAGCGACTAGAGCGAATGCGCGAGGTGCATGCATCTGGCCGAAGACCGGCATCAGAAGTGCGCCGACGAGGATACCGGCCGCAGCGAACCAGAACACGATCGCCGCGACATTTTCGCTTCGCTGAAGATGGCGGAGGGTTGTCGTCACACCCGCTTGCCCTACTGCACCGATCAGCGCGATCGTCACGCCGAGCAATGGCAGGCTGGACCCACCCGGACGAGCGACGATCAATACACCAACGAAGCCCAGAGCCACCGCGGCCCAGCGATGAGCACCGACATGCTCGCGAAGGATCAGGAACGACAGGATCGTCGCGAAGATCGGCGCAGTGAAATTGATGGCCGTCGCATCCGCCAGCGGAAGCAGGATCAAGGCCTGAAAGGTCAGCCCCATTGAAGTCAGTCCAAGCGCGCTCCGCCAGACGTGCGCCAGCGGGCGCTTCGGTCTGAGAGAGGCGAGGCTCTCGCGATTCAGGACCCAGATAAGGACGACCGGCAGGCTAAACAGCGAGCGGTAGAAGACCAGCTCCGGCGCATTCAACCCTTCCATGGACGCCAGCTTCAGCAAGGCGCCCATGCTTGAAAAACTCAGCCCGGAGCCGATCCTGCAGAGGATGCCGCTGACGACATGATCGTGGTCATGTCGAGCAGCGGCCCACCGCATATTTAGCGGGTCAGCTTTCGGTAGCTGGTGCGGTGCGGACGAGTCGCCTCCTCGCCGAGGCGCCGGATCTTGTCTTCCTCGTAAGCCTCGAAGTTGCCTTCGAACCATTCCACATGACTGTCGCCCTCGAATGCCAGGATGTGCGTCGCTAGGCGATCCAGGAAGAAGCGGTCGTGGCTGATGACCACCGCACAGCCGGCGAAATTCTCGATCGCTTCTTCGAGCGCACCCAATGTCTCAACGTCCAGATCGTTGGTCGGCTCGTCGAGCAGCAGGACGTTGCCGCCGCGCTTCAGCATCTTGGCGATGTTGACGCGGTTGCGCTCACCGCCAGACAGCTTGCCGACGTTCTTCTGCTGGTCCTGGCCCTTGAAGTTGAAGGCGCCGACGTAGGCCCGCGTCGATTGGTCGTGGCCATTGACCTTCATGTAATCGAGCCCGTCGGAGATCTCCTCCCAGACGTTCTTCGAGTCATCTAGGTGGTCACGGCTCTGGTCGACGTAGCCAAGATGGACGGTCGGACCGATGTCGACCTCGCCCGAGTCCGGCTTTTCCTGACCGGTGATCAGCTTGAACAAAGTCGACTTGCCGGCGCCGTTGGGACCGATGACGCCAACGATGCCGCCGGGCGGAAGCGTGAACGACAAGTCGTCGAACAAAAGCTTGTCGCCATAGGCCTTGGAGATGTTCCTCACTTCGATGACCTTGCCGCCGAGGCGTTCGGGCACCTGGATGAGGATTTCCGCCTTGCCCGGTACGTACTTTTCCTGCGCCGAAACCAGTTGATCGAACTTGGCGATACGCGCCTTCGACTTGGTCTGCCGCCCCTTCGCGCCCTGACGGATCCACTCAAGCTCGTGCCGGATGGCCGTTTGGCGGCCGGTCTCTTCGCGCTCTTCCTGCTCTAGGCGCTTGGCCTTCTTCTCAAGGTAGGTCGAGTAATTCCCCTCGTACGGGAAATATTTCCCGCGATCGATTTCAAGGATCCAGCTCACCACATTGTCGAGGAAGTAGCGGTCGTGAGTGATCATCAGAACCGCGCCCGCATATTCCTTGAGGTGCTGTTCCAGCCACTGGACGCTCTCGGCGTCGAGGTGGTTGGTCGGCTCGTCGAGCAGCAGGATCGACGGCTTCTGGATCAGCAGCCGGGTCAGCGCGATGCGGCGCTTTTCACCGCCTGAAAGGTTCTCGACCGACCAGTCGGACGGCGGGCAGCGAAGTGCTTCCATTGCGACTTCGAGCTGGTTGTCGAGCGACCAGCCGTCAACGGCGTCGATCTTTCCCTGGAGGTCGCCCATTTCTTCCATGAGCTTGTCGAAGTCAGTGTCTTCCTTGGGGTCGCCCATCTCGGCCGAAATCGCATTGAAGCGGTCGACCATGTCGGCGACGTCACGGGCGCCGTCCTTGACGTTCTCAAGCACGTTCTTCGACGGATCGAGCTGCGGCTCCTGCGGCAGATAGCCCACGGTAACGTTCTCGCCCGGCCAGGCTTCACCTTGGAAGTCCTTGTCGATGCCCGCCATGATTTTCATCAGCGTCGACTTGCCGGCGCCGTTCGGGCCGACGATGCCGATCTTGGCGCCGTGGTAGAATTGCAGGTTGATGTTGTTCAGCACCGGCTTCTGCGCGCCGGGGAAGGACTTGGTCATGTCCTTCATGACAAATGCGTATTGGGCGGCCATGGGGTCGCTTGTCTTCCTTTGGGTTCGGGATTTGAACGCGAGTTAGGCGATGAGCGGCGGGATTTCCACCCCGTCAGCCGCGGCCGATCATTTCCTCGGCATTTGCAAAGCGATAATCCTTGAACCTCTCGCGAAGGCGAAGCTTCGAAAGCTTACCGGTCGCCGTATGCGGCAGCTCGTCGACGAATTCGATTGCGTCCGGCATCCACCAGGAGGCGACATGCTTGCGAAGCTGGTCGCGGATTTCGCCCTCGGTCACCGCGCTGCCATTTGCCCTGACAACGCAGAGCAGCGGCCGTTCGTCCCACTTGGGATGCGGGATACCAATTGCGGCCGCCTCCGAAACTCCGGGGCAGCCGACAGCGGCATTCTCAAGCTCGATAGAGCTGATCCATTCGCCCCGGACTTGATCACGTCCTTCGACCGATCGGTGATCTGCATGGTGCCGTCGGGATGGAGCACGGCGACGTCACCCGTATCAAACCACTGCTCCTCGTCCGTCGCGTCCTCGGTCGCCTTGAAATAGCGTTTGATGACCCATGGCCCACGGCACTGCAGCCGACCTGAAGACTTGCCGTCACGAGGCTGCACGCATCCCTCGTCGTCGACGATCCGGAGCTCGACTCCGAAGGGAACCCGTCCCTGTCGAGCAATGTATTCGACCTGGTCTTCATCGCTCAGATCGTCGAAGCCCGCCGGAGGCGCCCCGCACGTCCCGATCGGCGACGTTTCAGTCATTCCCCAGGCATGTCCAACCTGAACCCCGCGGTCGCGCAGCCAACGGATCATAGCCCGCGGCGCCGCCGACCCACCAATCGTGACCTGCTTGAGATCGGGGAATGTCTCACCGGTCCGCTCGACATGGTCGATCATGGTCAGCCACACCGTCGGCACGCCAGCGGAATGCGTGACCTTCTCGTCGCGAAAGAGCTGGCACATCTTCTCGGGCCGATAGTCCGACGACATCACCAGCTTTGCGCCGCAGGCTGGAGCCGCCCACGGCACACCCCAGGCATTGGCATGGAACATCGGGACAATCGGCAGGACGACAGCCTGCTTGGACATTCCCATGATGTCGGGAGTCATCTGCGCGAGCGTATGAAGCATCGTCGAACGATGCTCGTAGAGGACGCCCTTCGGATTGCCCGTCGTCCCGCTCGTGTAGCAGAGGCCGATCGGATCCCGCTCGTCGCCATCGACCCAGGCGTAATTGCCATCTTCGACGTCGATCCAGTCGCGGAAACCTGGCTCACCCACCGGGGGATCGAAGCAGATGAAATGTTCGATCGTCGTCCACTTCGGCTTCATGCGCTCCACGATCGGTGCGAACGCACGATCGTAGAGGAGGACGCGATCCTCGGCGTGATTGGCGATATATTCCAGCTGGTCGTCGAACAGCCGGGGATTGATGGTGTGCAGCACGGCTCCCATCCCGGTCGTGCCGTACCAGGAAATCAGATGATACTCGTGGTTCATCGCGAGCGTCGCGACACGGTCACCGCGCTTGATTCCCAGGCGCTCGAGTGCCTGCGCCATCTTGCGCGCGTCGCGAGCCACGTTTCGCCAATTGGTCCGGGTCAGGCGCCCGTCCGCCCAAGCGGTGACCACCTCCCCTTCGCCATGCTCACGTTCGGCGTGGTCGATCAGCCGCGTAACGCGCAGCGACCAGTCTTGCATTGCCCCTAGCTGCACAGCGCTCTCCCAACCGCAGCGCCGGCAGTTTGGACTGTCAGGACGAAACCGACAACTGGTTCGTTATTGCTACGGTCCGCTAAGCTAGAAGGGCAGCTTCATGCCCGGCGGCAACGGAAGTCCGCTGGTGACTTTCTGCATCTCCGAATTGGCTGCCTGATCGGCTTTCGCGCGCGCGTCGTTCAAAGCAGCCGCGATAAGGTCCTCGACCATCGCTTTTTCGGACGGCTGGAGCAGGCTCTCGTCGATGTCGATCCCCAGGATCGTTCCTTTGGCCGTGGCGCGAATCTTCACGAGGCCGCCGCCCGCAAGCCCCTCGACCTCGATGCCATCCAGGCTCTGCTGCGCCCGCTGAAGCTCGGCCTGCGCATTCTGAGCCATTTCCATGATCTTGTTCAGGTCGAGATCGGGCATCTGTCAGGCGCCTTTCGTAGTAGTAAAGGATTCCAGCGTCGCATCCGGGAACGCTTCGAACGCAGCTCGCACGGCCGGATCAGCGAGCACTTCCGACCGAACGCGCTCCTCGGCCATTTTCTCCCGGTCATGCAAGGACGGCTCTCCGGCCTCGTCCGAGAGCGAGACCTGCCATGCCTTGCCAGTTGCCTCCTTGAGCGCGGCGGCAAGGTCACGCGGCCAGTCCGTCCCAAGCGGCCGCATCGGCTTCAGGACGAGTTCCGGGGGAGCGAAGCGCACGAGGCCGACTTGGTCGTGGAGCTGTACTGCGAGCTGATGCTTCCCGCGTGCTTCGAGCAGCGCGACTAGGCCCGGCAAATCTGACGGAACTTGCGCAGTGATTCCGCTCGGTTTCGCCTGCGAAGTGGGTATTACCGGCGATCCAGCCGCCTCCCCGAGAGGCGGGAGAGGACGCTGGCCGGGTCAGGAAGATCAGCCGCGTGAATCAGGCGAAGGAGCGCCATCATCGCCGCCTCACGCGGGTCAGGCGCGACCTGGACATCGGCAAGGCCCTTCAGGAGCATCTGCCAGACACGATGGATCTGCGCCCAGCCGAGCTGGTTGGCGAGTCTCTCGGCTGCTTCGCGTTGCTCTGCGGGAAGAGCTTCGGGGCTTGCGCCCGCCTTTGTGCGGGTCGCGAGGTGAAGCTCCTCCATCAGCCCACGGACGAGAGACGCCGGGTCGATACCGAGGTCATGCGCTTCGTCGAGATCGGCGAGCGTGGCACCGGCATCACCTGTAAGGACGTGCTCCAGCAGCCGCCGAATGCGTCCCCGATCAGCTAGGCCGAGCATGTCCCGGACCTGTTCCGCGGTAACGGTGCCGCCGCCATGTGCAATCGCCTGGTCGAGGATGGACAGGCCATCGCGTGCCGAGCCCTCGGCCGCGCGCGCGATCATCCGAAGGGCATCGTCCTCGACAGTAACGCCTTCCGCCTTGGACACCTCCGCAAAGTGAGCCGCGAGCTTCTCAGCAGGAATGCGACGGAGGTCGAAGCGCTGCGTTCGCGACAGGACCGTTAGCGGCACCTTGTCGACCTCGGTCGTAGCGAACAGGAATTTCACATGCTCAGGCGGTTCCTCAAGAGTCTTCAACAACGCGTTGAAGGCGTTCTTGGAAAGCATGTGGACTTCGTCGATGATGTAGATCTTGTAGCGCGCATTGACCGAGGCATAACGGACCGCGTCGATGATCTCACGGACATCGTCCACACCGGTGTGTGACGCGGCGTCCATTTCGATCACATCAATGTGTCGCCCTTCGGCAATCGCCTTGCACTGTTCACATACGCCGCACGGATTGATCGTCGGACCGCCGAGCCCATCGGTGCCGACGCAGTTGAGCGCCTTCGCAACAAGACGCGCCGTTGAGGTCTTCCCCACTCCGCGAACGCCGGTAAGCAGGAACGCGTGCGCGATCCGGCCGCGCTCGATCGCGTTGGCGAGGGTTTGCACCATCGCATCCTGGCCGATCAGCTCGGAGAAATTCTGAGGACGATACTTCCGCGCCAGCACGCGATACGGGATCCGGGAGCCGTTTTGGGCACCTCAGGCAAGTCTAGGCCGAGGCCAAGCGATTCGGGTTCGTCCATCAGTTACGGTTTAGGAGCGCTGAAGGGTCCGCGCCAAGGCTTGAAGGTGGGAGCCGGAACGACCCGAGACGAAATCGTTGTGGCTGCTTCCTTCCGGATCTGACCAGGTTGGCGACAGCCTCGTCCGCCCGACTCCCGCGGCGCATATGGGTCAAGACCCTGGGACACGCAAGGTCGCCACCGGTCATCACTTCATGGATCATTCACGAGAGCTGCAGAATGTCGCAATGCCCGAGCCGGAGACTTCCGCATGCTTCTTCTCGCCTTGATTCCTTTTCTCGCATCCGCAGCGCAGGCAGAGGAACCGTCCGATCCTATCGTCGTCACGGCATATCCCTGGGCGCCGTTCATCAGCCCGATGGGTGAGCCGTTCCGATCACGCGGGCCTGATGATGATCCGTTTGTACGCTGGTTCTACCAGGTAGACCGGAATCGTGACGGAGTGCTGACCTCCGACGAGATGCGTATCGACGCAGACACGTTCTTCGCCAAGATTGACGCCAACCAGGACGGCAGGATCGATTCCGAGGAACGCATGGCTTACGAAGCCCAAATCGCACCGGAAGTTCAATCTAGCTCGAATTGGAAGCTCACGCACCAGGAAAGCGCCGCACAGCGCCAGTCCGGCGATCACTCCAAGGATAGCGAACGACATCGGCGATGGGCGAATGACATCGACGGATACCAGCCGGACGGCCTCCAGGGAGCGGCCCGCTACGGCCTGCTCAATCTCCCCGAACCTGTTGCTGGCGCGGATGCGGATTTCGACCGATATGTGACGCTGGAAGAGTTTCGGAGCGCCGCCTCATATCGCTTTCAGCTGCTCGACAGCGACCACTCTGGCAAACTGACAATGGACAACCTCAAACCTCTGATTCCTTCCCGGCCGAAGGAAGGAAAGCGCATCAAGCGCCGCAAGAATGCCCCGACACGAGGATCGGACTCCCCCTGCCGGAGGGGAACTAGGTTCTCGACGACGTCTAGCCGTAAAGCCAATTCTTCGACCCCGCCGGGATGCGGACGTCGAGAGTCTCCATATCCTCGGTCAGGATGATCTGGCAGGCGAGCCGCGACGTTCGCGTCGCGTGCGCCGCAAGATCGAGGAGATCTTCCTCCTCGTCGCTCGCTCGCAGAAGCTTCTCGAAGTCGGCTTTGTCGACGATCACATGGCAGGTCGAACAGGCCATCACACCCTCGCACGCGCCCTCCAGAGGTTGTTTGGCTGCCCAGGCAATGTCGAGCAGGCGCTGTCCCGGCTTGGCCTCGACTTCCTTGTCCAGCGTGCCGTCTGGCTTGTGAAAGCGGATCTTGATCATGCAGCGAGCCCTTGCTGGGCGCGGGCTGCCGCATCGATGCGGTTCAAAGCCTCGATAATTTCTTCTGCGGATGTGTATCGCCCGAACCCGAGCCGGATTGACGAGCGGGCATCACGATCGCTGAGCCCGATTGCCCGAAGCACATGGCTCGGCCGGCCGGAACCGCTGGCGCAGGCACTCCCGAGAGAGAAAGCGATTTCGCGCTCGTCCGCGATGATCCGGGCCACGTCCACGTCCGGCAAACACAGGTTGAGGTTGCCGTGGTAGCGCCGAGTCATGCTTCCGTTGACGGTCCAGTCGGGTAGCGTTGACGAAGCTGCGGTGTTCCACAGTCGCTCGACGTGATCTTGATCGGCTTGCCGCCGTTCCGAAGCTAGCTTGGCCGCTGCGCCAAACCCTACGCACAGTGCGGGCGAGAGCGTTCCCGACCGGATGCCGAGTTCTTGGCCCCGCCGTGGATGAGCGGCGCCGGCTCGGCACCCTGCCTCATCCATAGCGCTCCAATGCCCTTCGGACCGTGGATCTTGTGAGCCGAGACCGCGACGAGGTCCGGACCTTCGGGAATATCGACGCGGCCAAGCCCTGAACCGCGTCGCAGAGCATCAACGCCCCGAACTCGTGCGCAAGTCTCGAAATTTCTCCGATGGGTTGAATGACGCCAATCTCGTTGTTGACGAGCATGACGGCGACAATCGCCACGTTCTCATCCACGGCGGCTTTGACGTCGTCCAGATCGAGCAACCCTTCCGAACCGACCGGAAGCCTCGTGACGTCATAGCCCTGCCTTCCAGCCACTCGCAGGTATCCAGCACCGCCGCATGCTCGGTGGCAACGGTGACAATGCGGTTTCGCCCTCCGCGCGCCCTAGCGTGCCCTTGAGCGCCCAGTTTAGAGCCTCCGTCGCGCCCCCAGTGAAGGCAATCCGTCCACCATGCAGGCCAATCGCCTCGTCGACCTGCTTGCGGGCCACGTCGATCGCTGCATCGGCTTCTCGCCCCAGCGCGATGGCGAATGTGGATTGGCAAACTTCTCCTCGATCCACGGCTGCATCGCGTCCGCGACCTCGGGCGCAAGGGGGTGGTCGCCTGGTAATCGAGGTAGATCATGCGGCCTTGGAAACTGCTCGTTCGCGAATCCGCAGCCATTCGCTGAGAAATCGGTCGACCTCTGCTTCGCCAGTATCCGGGCCGAAGCTCACGCGCACGAAGCAGGAGGCGATCTCGGGCGGCAGGCCCATGGCTTCCAGCACCAGGCTGGGCTTCATGCTTCCCGATGAACAGGCGCTTCCCGCCGACACCGCAATACCGGCAAGATCGAACTGCACCAGCTGCGTTGAGCTAGCGACGCCTGGCATCGCATAAGCTCCGATGATTGAAACCCGCGAGACGTCCGCACCGATCACGACACCACCCGCAGCGACAATTTCATGTTCAAGCCGCGCTCGCAGGCTCTTCAGCCGCTCCATGTCGTAAGGCCGGGCAGCGAGAGCCGCAGCAAATCCTGCGGCGCACGGCACATCCTGCGTGCCTCGGCGATAGCCCTTTTCCTGGCCGCCGACTGGCGCCAGCGTTCCGAGATCCTTGACCAGCAGCACACCAACGCCCGGCGGACCGCCGAGCTTGTGGGCGCACGCAGCGATGAAATCGGCATCCGGCAGCGGGATCTTGCCGGCCCTTGAGCGCAATCCGCAAGCAGAAGCGATCCCGCAGCACGAATGCGTGGCGCCAGTCGTTCCAGCGGCTGAATGATCCCGGTCTCGTTATTGACCTGCTGAATGGCGATCAGCGTCCGCCCTTCGGCGAGGATTGCATCGAGCGCCTCTTCGTCAATCAGGCCGTTCGATTGAACCGGGATGACCTTTGAGCCCGTGCCCATGGAATGAGGCACGATGGCATGCTCAGTCGCGCCATGGGCTCTGTTCGGCACTCGCGCCCGCCTCGCGGCGATTTCCACAGCCTCACTAGCGCCGGACGTCAGAATGGTCTCACCGCGCCAGCCAAGCACATCGGCAATCGTCCGGCGCGCCTTCTCCAACGAAGAACGAGCGGCACGACCCTCAGCATAGGGCGAATTTGGGTTCCCCAGGTCCTCAGCGCGTCGGCAATTGCCGCCTGCGCTGCCGGGAGCACATGCGTGGTTGCCGCGTGATCGAGGTGGATGCGAGTCTTACGAGTCAAAACGCCCGGATTTCCTGCAATTGCCAGTTGAAGCGGCACCCCTATATAGGAGCCGCCGCCGCGGTGCACCCGCACTCGCGGCCAACAGTCGTTACGCGAGCTACAAAACATTCATGCCTGAAGTTATTTTCCCAGGGCCGGACGGCCGTCTCGAAGGTCGTTTTCACCCCGGCACACGTCCGCGCGCACCGGTAGCGATGATCCTGCATTCGCACCCGCAAGCGGGCGGCACGATGAACAACAAGATCGTGCAATTGCTCTATCAAACCTTCGTGAAGCGCGGCTTCGCAACCTTGCGGTTCAACTTCCGCGGAGTCGGCAAGAGCCAGGGCACATTCGACAACGGCATCGGCGAACTCAGCGACGCAGCTTCCGCCCTTGATTGGGTGCAGCAGATACATCCGGAAGCGGAGACCACCTGGATCGCCGGCGTCAGCTTCGGCGCGTGGATCGGAATGCAACTCTTGATGCGCCGCCCGGAAATCCGCGGCTTTATCTCCATCGCGCCGCCGGCGAACATGTACGACTTCAGCTTCCTCGCGCCCTGCCCTCCTCGGGCATCATCATCCAGGGCGAGGCGGACGAAGTCGTGACGCCAAGCGCCGTCCAAAAGCTCGTCGACAAGCTGCGTACGCAGCGGCACATCACCATTCATCACGATACGATCCAGGCGCGAACCACTTCTTTGCGAACGAGCTCGACTTGCTGATGAAGAGCGTCGACGACTATCTCGACATGCGGCTGGCGACCGACAAGCCGGCGCCTGCGATCACCAAGCGCTAAATCGTCCAGATCAGGACGTTTCCGACCAGCACGGCCGCGGCGACCAGCATGAGGGCGCCGCGCCATCTGGTCGGCTTGGCCATGGCCAGCTTCACTCCGCCGATCGCGAGGAGGAAAGCTGCGATCATCGTGATCGCCAATGCCGCCGAACCAAATCCCTGCAATTCACTGCTCCCGTTTCACTAAGGCTTAACCGCTGCGAGTGCATGACGCCATTCATGCCGACCAATGAGCAGCAGGCGCGCCTCGAAGAGGCATTCGACAAGATCGAGGAAACGATCCTGCCGTGCATCGCAATGATGCTTGAGACCCTGCTGGAAGCGTCGGAGGGCGTCGCAAAGACCGATCCCAAGGTTCTCGCTGCTGAGCTACAGACCTTGGCGGCCGAGCTTGAGGAACTTACTCGCGCGGTCGAACGCAGCAGCCCGGTTCATCTCGAACCTGGAGAGTACAAGACCGCAGCGGCTTAAGCCTGCTCTGCCACGATCTGTGCGTGGAGCACTGGATCGATATTCCCGCCCGACAGAACGACAACGGTTCCTTCCACGGACGCGATTTCGCCTGACAGCAGTGCCGCCAGCGCGATCGCACCACCCGGTTCGACCACGAGCTGATGCTTTTCCCACGCCCATCGTACAGCGTCCCGGACAGCGCCTTCGCTGGCGGTCACCGCTCTCACTTGCCGATCCTGCAGAATTCCGAAGGTGATCGGCGACACGTGGGGCGTTTGCAGCGCATCGCAGAGGGTCGCGGGCGCATCGACTCCCACCGGGACGATTTTCCCCTGGGCCAGCGAGTTTTTCATGTCGTCCCAGCCTTCCGGCTCGACGATGACGATCTCCGCCTCCGGGCAAGCCAATGCGATGCCTGACGCCAATCCTCCACCGCCGCACGGCACGATAATGCGCTTGGGCGCCGTCGGCATTTGCTCGAGGATCTCGAGCCCGCCGTCCCTTGCCCGCGACAATGTGCACATCGTCGAAGCTCGGAACGACCGTGCCGCCGGTTTCGCCCGAGATTTGAGCGGCAATTCCTTCGCGGCTCTCGCGATAACGGTCGAAAAAGACGATCTCGGCGCCTTCGGCTCTCGTTCCCTCGACCTTCACGGCCGGAGCGTCTTTCGGCATGACGATGATCGCCGGAATCCCCAGCCGTCTGGCCGCGATCGCCACACCCCGCGCATGATTTCCCGACGAGAAGGCGACCACGCCGCGCTGTCGTTCGTCTTCGGAAAGCTGAAGTAACCGATTGCTTGCACCCCTCAGCTTGAAAGCTCCTCCGGTCTCCAGGCATTCGCATTTGAGCCAGATTCGCTGCCCCGAACCTCGGATTCGATCAAGGGCGTGCGTTCAATCGAACCGGCAATGCGCTTGCCCGCCGTGATGACGTCCTCTCGAGTGACTTTCTCCGTCTCGCTCAACTCTCTGATTTCCTTGCTGTTTCGTTCAACCGTTGCAGAACGGCGACAAAAGTTCCGCTTCGCGAATTAAGGCTTCCGAAAAATCTTTACTTGAGGGTACCCCCTACATATATCGCGCTCCCGCTGCCCCATGGGACTTCCAACCGCAAGGCAGCTCTTTCGTCGAACTACCCAGTTGGAGGTCCCTTGAGTTGCACAAGCATCATCGCGCGCTGGGGCTAGCTGCCGCCCTTTCGGCAACCCGGTTGCCGACATCGCAAATAGCCGACCGGTTCAGCCGGTTACGCTTCTCCGCCCGCATGCTGCGCGCCGCGCGGCACGTTTCTTCGTGGACAAGTTCCCTGGGCGGTCGCTGTACGCGGTGAAGGCGAATCCGTCGCCGTCGCTGTTGCAGATCCTGTGGGAAGAAGGCGTCACTCACTACGACGTCGCGTCGATCGGCGAGGTTCGCTTGGTCCACGAGACGCTGCCCGAGGCTGTGCTCTGCTTCATGCACCCGGTGAAGGCCGCCGAGGCGATCGCCGAGGCCTATTTCGAGCATGGCGTGAAGACCTTCAGCCTCGACACGCTCGAGGAACTGGAGAAGATCGTCGAGGCGACGTCAAAGGATGGCGCGGCGGCGACCGATCTCAACCTGCTCGTCCGGCTCCAGGTCAACAACGAGCACGCCAAGCTCAGCCTCGGCGCGAAGTTCGGTGCGCAGGCCGAAGACGTGAAGGCACTGCTCTTCGCCGCTCGCCAGGCCTCCGACGCGCTCGGCATCTGCTTCCACGTCGGCAGCCAGGCGATGTCGCCTGCCGCCTACGCTGAAGCCATGGGCCGCGTTCGTGACGCGATCGTCGAAGCGGCGGTCACCGTCGACATCGTCGATGTCGGCGGCGGCTTCCCGTCGACCTATCCGGGCATGGAGCCCCGCCGCTCGAGGCCTATTTCGACGTCATCCACTCGACGTTCGAAGCGCTGCCAATCAGCTATTCGGCGGAGCTTTGGTGCGAGCCGGGCCGTGCGCTGTGCGCCGAATATGCGAGCCTGCTGGTCCGCGTCGAAAAGCGCCGTGGCAGCGAGTTGTACATCAACGACGGTGCCTATGGCGCCCTGTTCGACGCGGCGCACATCGGCTGGCGTTACCCGGTCCGGCTCGTGACGGAGCATGAGACGCCGGTTCGCCCGATGGACTTCAGCTTTTACGGGCCGACCTGCGACGACCTCGACCACATGACGGGACCGTTCCAGCTTCCGGGCGACGTTGCTGCCGGCGACTACATCGAAGTCGGAATGCTGGGCGCCTATGGCTGCGCAATGCGCACCGCCTTCAACGGCTTCGGCGCCGAGCGCACCGAGATCGTCGAGGACGAGCCGATGGCGACGCTCTACGGCGGCCAGCTCGCTCAATCGAACGTGGTGACGCTGTAAGGAACCCTCCTCTCCTGCTCGCGTAGGCGGGAATGGGGTGAGGCTGTCCCCCGCTAACAAAACGACATGCCCTTTTCCGATGTCGAGCCTATAGGCGCGGCAACCATTGGAGCATGACATGACGACCGACACGCTGAACAAGGTTCAGGATGCCGAGCGCATCAACGACACGCGCAAGGCCGAGCTTCTCGCGACGCCGATCGAGCACATCGACATCACCAAGTTCGACGCCCGCCCGATCATCGATTCGATGGGCAAGATGAGCTTCACCAGCCGCGATCTTTCGCGCGCTACGGGCATCTACAACCAGATGCTGGAGGACAAGGACTGCTCGATCATCCTGGTGATTGCGGGCTCGACCTCGGCCGGCGGCTGCATGGATCTCTATGCCGAACTCGTGAAGTCCAACATGGTCGACGCGATCGTCGCTACCGGCGCCTCGATCGTCGACATGGATTTCTTCGAAGCGCTTGGCCACAAGCACTACCAAGCCAATGAAATCCCTGACGATGATACGCTGCGGTCGCTTTACATCGACCGCATCTACGACACGTACATCGATGAGCAGCAGCTGCAGGATTGTGACTTCACGATCGGCAAGATCGCCGACAGCCTGGAGCCGCGCGCCTACTCCAGCCGCGCCTTCATCCGCGAGATGGGCAAGTGGCTGAGCGAGGGTAACGCCAAGAAGCAGGGCAGCCTCGTCCAGCTCGCCTACGAGCATGACGTGCCGATCTTCTGCCCGGCGTTCGTGGACAGCTCAGCCGGGTTCGGCCTCGTGAAGCATCAGGTCGACGCGATGAAGCGGGGCGGCCACTACATGGTGCTCGACGCCATCGCCGACTTCCGTGAACTCACCGACATCAAGATCAAGGCGGGCACTACCGGCCTGCTGATGATCGGCGGCGGCGTTCCGAAGAACTTCACGCAGGACACCGTCGTTTGCGCCGAGATCCTCGGCCATGACGACGTCGAGGTCCACAAATATGCCGTGCAGATCACCGTCGCTGACGTCCGCGATGGCGCGTGCTCCTCCTCGACGCTTCAGGAAGCGGCGAGCTGGGGCAAGGTCTCGACCGCGATGGAGCAGATGGTGTTTGCCGAGGCGACCAGCGTCCTTCCGCTCCTGGCGTCGGACGCCTGGCACCGTGGCGCGTGGCGCAACCGCGAGAAGCGCCGCTTCGCCAAGCTCTTCGACTAAAGATTGCCAACCGTAACGAACTGAAGCAGCCTCCCTGGAAACAGGGGAGGCTTTTTCATGCACTACAGCCCGATACTCGCGCCCGTGGTGGCACTCGTCGCCTGGACGCTGATCGTCATGTTCTGGATGCTGCTCACCCGCATCCCGGCGATGCGGAAGGCTGGCATTACGTTAGGTACGGCGCGCCGCGGAGGCAGAGGCGCTAACCTGGACGGCGTCCTTCCCGACGATGTCCAGTGGAAATCCCACAACTACAATCACCTGATGGAGCAACCGACGATCTTCTATGCGATCGCGTTGACCCTCGCGCTCATGGATATGGGCTATGGCATCAACGTCTGGCTCGCCTGGGGCTACGTTGGGCTACGAGTGCTCCACAGCATCATCCAGGCGACCGTAAACGTCGTACTCTACCGCTTTACATGCTTTGCCCTGTCGTCGTTCTGCCTGCTGGGCCTGACCGTGCACGCTGGTGCACGCATCCTGCACGACTGCGGGATCCTCTAGCGAGTGAAAGCGGCTGCAAGCTCGACATGGGTCGACCAGCGGAATTGGCCAACAGGTCGCAGCCATTCGAGCCGGTAGCCGCCGTTCACGAGCGATCTCGCGTCCCGGGCGAAGGTCGCAGGATTGCAGCTGACGTAGGCGATCTTGGCCACTGCGGATTTCGCCAGAGCCGCGACCTGCTGTTCAGCGCCCGCCCTCGGCGGATCGAGGACGACGGCGTCAAAAGCACTGAGTTCCGCGGCGTCGAGTGGCCGCCGATAAAGATCGCGATGCTCCGCAGCGATATGCGGAGCGGCTCTCTTGAGAGCCAGAACCGCATTACGCGAAGCCTCTGCGGCATAAACCTTGCCTAAAAGCGCTAGTGCGAATGTCCCCAGCCCCGCAAACAGGTCCGCAGTTCGCTCGGGCTCGCTGGTAGCCTCTAGAACAGCGCCAACGAGCGCGTTCTCCCGTCATCGGTAGCTTGAAGGAAGCCGCCGACCGGAAATCCAACGGCAACTCCGGAGAGCGTGACCGTTGCAGGAACGGGTTCGTAGAGCGTCTCCGGGCCCAATCCCTGATCGATTGACAGTCGTGCCAGCCCGTGGCGCTCGCAGAATGCCGTGAGCGCCTCCATTGCCTCATACCCTTCAGGCTCCACTCCCTTCAGGAGCAGGTCCAGTCCGCGATCGACCAGCGTCATCTGCACCTCAGCCGTAGCCCGGGCTGCAACAACCCTCCCAGCAACTTTCGAAGAGGGGCGGCCAGCGCGAACAGCTCCGGACGCAGGATATGGCATTCGCGCATGTCCACGATGCGGTTCGACTTCTCGGCGTTGAAGCCGATCACGGCGCCCTGCCCCGTCATCAGCGTACGGAGGCTCGCACGGCGCCGGCTGTTCGGCGCGGATAGATGCGGTTCGCGGATATCGGTGGCGAGACCGTGCTGAGCCAGCGCCGTCTCTACCCGGGAGACCAAATACTGCAGGTAAGCCTGGTCGTCGACGTGCTGAAGCTGGCATCCGCCGCATTCCGGAAAGTGACGGCATGGCGGCACTTGATGGTGCGGCCCATGCCTCAGGGCGCCGTCCTCCTGAAGGATATCACCGGGAGCTGCGAAGGGAACGTGGGAGCCGTAGTCGGTCACGCCATCGCCCCGTGCAGCGATGCGGATGACGGTCTCAGTCATTCAGGTGGTCGAACGCGCTCGGAATTGCTTCGACCAGGTCGTCGGCGATCATGCCTGAACCCGCGATCTCCGCGGCGCGACCATGGAGCCAAACGGCCGCGCAAGCCGCTTCGAACGCAGCCATGCCGCGTGCCCGCAGAGCTCCAATCATTCCCGACAGCACGTCGCCCGTTCCAGCCGATGCCAGCCAGGTCGGGGCGGGAGGCGCAAAGCCTAGCCGCCCATCTGGCGATGCGACGAGCGTATCCGGTCCCTTGTAGACCACCACGGCCCCGGAACGCCGGGCGGCCGCGAGAGCCCGCTCCGCCTTCGAGCCTTCGAGCTTTCCAAACAGTCGCACGAATTCGCCCTCGTGCGGGGTCAAGACCGCGTCCTGTTCTCGAAGCCGTTCCGGCTCGCCCAGCTGCGCGATGGCATCCGCATCGATGACCTTCGGTGCATGAGAAGTGAGTGCCAGACTCAGAACCTGCGGCAAGTCTCCCATCCCCGGCCCAACGACAAGGCAGCCGATCCTTTCGTCATTGATTTGACCTATATCGGTCTGGACGATGGCGTACGGCAGGCCTTCGATCGATCGCGAGGTACTCACACGGACGTAACCCGCACCCGAACGAGCCGCCGCCTTAGCTGACAAGGCGATCGCGCCGGGCATTTTCCCTGCCAGCAGGTGGACCAGCCCGCGGCTGTACTTATGCGCCTCAGGATCGATCTGCGGCAAAGCCGAGCGGCCGATTTCCGACCAATCGCTTCCCGCAGCGACCCCGATATCCGCAAGGACGACACGTCCGCACCTTTGCATTGCCGGCATCAACCGATGGGCGGGCTTGAGAGCGCCGAACGTGACCGTCATGTCGAAGTCTGGAATCTCGCTCAGCATTACGCCGCTATCGCTGTCGACACCGCTTGGCACATCACACGCGATGCGTGTTTGAGCGCCTCGGTTCAGTCTGGAAAACTGTTCTAGTAGAGAAGCCTCTAGTCCACACCTGAGTCCGGTTCCGAATAGAGCATCAATGACGAGAGGCGCAGGATCTGTGCTTCCCCCAGTATCTCCACCTGACCAGGCCACCGCCCACGGGCCCACTTCCCAGCCTCGCTTTTCGGCTCGGAGCTCGCGGCAACGCGAACGGCCACTCCCCGTTCGGCAAGATGGCGGGCAACGATATAGCCGTCTCCGCCGTTGTTCCCCGGTCCGCAGAGGATCAACGCCGGCATCTTCCCAACAAATCCGAACGCTGCTTCGGCGAGGGCAGCCCCGGCGCGCTCCATCAAAGTTTCGACCGGAGTTCCCGCGTCGATCGCACGCTTCTCAGCGGCGATCATCGCCTCCGTCGTCAGGATCGGTCTGCAAGTCATCCTGCGCGCGCTTAGCGCAGATAGGTCGCCAGCCGCCACCATTCCCGCGGGACGGCGATTTCGGCATGATCCCTGGCATCCTCGCTTTCGAACAGGGCGAAACAAGTCGCACCGCTCCCCGACATTCGTGCGAAGCTGACGCCGTTCTGAACTGAGAGCCACGCCAGGACCGTCCCAACGAGCGGCACCTGTTCGATGGCGGCCACCTCGAGGTCATTCCTGCCTGCGCGCCAATCGCCGAGAGGGCCCTTATCCTCCCCGTTCCAAGCTGCGAATACATCGGCAGTCTTGAGCTCAACCCGCGGATTCACGAGCAGAACGGGTGTGCCGCTGACGCCTGCGTCCACGGGCACCAGCTCATCCCCGCCCCATCTCCCCTGACACTCATGCTTAGCAAACAGGCAGGGACGTCCGCGCCGAGGCCAGGCGCAACGGCACTCGCATGCGCAGGATCGATGCTCCACAATCGCGTCAGCAAACGAAGCGCGGCGGCCGCGTCAGCCGATCCTCCACCAATGCCTGATGCGACTGGGAGACTTTTGGTTAGCGTAAGCCTAGCGCCCCGATCGGTCCCGGCATGCTCACGAAGCGCGTTGGCGGCGCGAAGAGCCAAATTATCGGCAGGATTGCCAAGATCGCCGGCGAATGGGCCTCGAACATCAAGAGACAAGTTGTCGGCGTCAGCGGCGGACAACTCGTCACCATCTGTGCAGAAGGCAAAGATCGTTTCGATCCGGTGGCGTCCGTCGGGCAACTTGCCACGAACATGCAGCGCGAGGTTGAGCTTTGCCGGCGCCGGCTCGCAATATTCCGTCAAGGCGCGGCGTTCGCCGGAGTCAGGCCATTGTCGAGCTTGGCCTTGAGACGGACCGCGTCATCATTCTCCGCAGTAATGAGCGCTGCGGACCAGGAATAACGCGCCTCGAACTTGTTGCCGGCCTTGTAGAGGGCGTCGCCAAGATGCTCGTGGATCTCCGCCTGTGCCGGATCGCCCTTCGCGGCGCGGGTCAGGATTTCGATCGCCTCCTTTGTCCTCCCGCGCTTGAAAACGGCCCAGCCGAGCGAATCCGTGATCGAAGCATCGTCAGGAGCAAGCGCGCTGGCCTTGCGGATCATCGCCTCGGCCGTGTCGAGGTCTTCGCCACGTTCCAGCTTCGCATAACCCAGGAAATTCAGAATGATTGGCTGGTCCGGAGCGAGGGCAAGCGCTTGGCCAAGGAGATCGCGCGTTTCCGGCCAATGGTTCGCCTCCTCCAGAGACGTCGCCTCGAGGAACAGCAACGGCCAACGCTCTTCGGGTTTGGCATTGGGGCCAAGCATCTGGACCGCGCGGTTATACGCACCGGCGCTCTCTTCATAGCGCTTCAAATTGGAGAGGACGTCGCCAAGTCGGGCGTAATCACTCACCCCAGCGTTCGCAGCGGAAGCGGACTTCTGCGCGACCTGGAGGGCCTCCGCATCCCGATCCGCACTGACTAGCGAGCGCACCTCCGTATCGCGGGCCTGGGCCGCGAGCGGATCCGCAGCCGGGATCCCCGGAGAACCCCAATTGCTTCATCCGCACGGCCACGCTGGCCGAGCATCAGGCCGAGCGTATGGGCCGTCGCGCTGCTCTCGGGCGCAGCGTAACGAGCGACCTGCGCGAACGACACAGGAAGCTTCTCGTTGCGCATACGGTCGAATTCGACGGCGATGAAATCGAGCAACTCGGCAAATGCCCGCCGGCTATTGTCGATGCGAATGCTCGACGACTTGCCTTGCAGGACCTTTTCCGCGGCCGGTGCGGCGCCCCTGTTCAAGCCCTGAAGGATCGTCTGGGCCCGATCCTTGTCTCCTGCGGCAACCAAGGCGTCCGCGAAAGCGAGACGCATGCGGAGCGAGCGGATGCCGCCGCCTTTCAAGGCCTGGTCGATAAACGGCTGAGCTTGTGCGGTTCGGCGGAACTTGATCAGGATGAGAGCGCGGTTCTCGGGTTCCAGGGCAGCCAGCAGGTTGTTTGGAGCCACGCCGTCCAAGGCCGCAATCGCCTTTGCCTCGTTGCCCGCATCGGCCTCGACCCATGCCTCGAGGAACGGCCCAGCAAATCCGACGTCTCCTGCCTCGGTCGGTTGCCGCAGCAGAGCGAGCGCGAGCTTGTTGTCGTTGGACCGCAGTGCCTCGGCAACCTGCAACATGCGCGCTTCGATCGGCGTACTTGCCGCAGGAAGGCTGCCAACGAGCTTCAGTGCCAACTTCATGTCGCCGGCGCTGATCGCCTGGGCCAGCGCTTCCCTGACCACTGGCTGGCTCGACGGGTTCGTGTCCGCCAGTTGGGCAAGGAGCTGCGCGGATCGGGCATGATTGCCATCGATCGCCGCCGCCCGACCTTCGAGATAGATTCGGGAGGCATTCGAAGTGGCAACGGCTCCAGCAGGCGCCGACGCGGCTGAAGCGATCAGCGCCAGCGCGACGGTGGTGACCCTACATGTTCGGGTAATTCGGCCCTCCGCCGCCTTCCGGGGTGACCCAGTTGATGTTCTGGGTCGGGTCCTTGATGTCGCAGGTCTTACAGTGGACGCAGTTCTGGGCATTGATTTGCAGCCGGGGCTTTCCGTTCGGTTCTTCGACAAACTCGTAGACGCCCGCCGGACAATAACGCTGTTCGGGCCCGTCGTAGAGCGCCAAATTCACGTCCACGGGTACGGTCGCATCCTTTAGCGTCAGGTGAACGGGCTGGTCTTCCTCATGGTTCGTGTTCGACAGGAACACCGATGTCAGACGATCGAAGGTCAGCACGCCATCCGGCTTCGGATAGTCGATTTTCTTGGCTTCGCTCTTCCTACGAAGCGTCGTGTTGTCGGCCTTGTGCTTCAGCGTCCAGGGCAGTCGAATGCCCAACTGGCCCAACCAGATGTCGAAACCCGCATAAAGCGTCCCAAGCAGGCCGCCGAAATGCGCTACCGCGGGCTGGGCGTTGCGCACCATCCGCAATTCCTTGTCGATCCAACTGGAGCGGACGGAGGGCTCGTAAGCTTCGAGAAGGTCACTGGACCGGTCCTTGCAGAGCGCGTCGAACGCGGCCTCGGCGGCCAGCATCCCCGACTTCATCGCCGTGTGCGTGCCCTTGATCCGGGGCACGTTCACGAACCCGGCCGAGCATCCGATCAGGGCGCCGCCGGGAAAGCGAGCTGGGGAATGGCTTGCCAGCCCCCTCATTAATGGCGCGGGCGCCGTACGACAGTCGACGGCCGCCTTCGATTTCGGCGCGAATGGCCGGATGCGTCTTCCAGCGCTGGAATTCCTCGAACGGCGACAAATAAGGGTTCGAGTAATCGAGGGCGACCACGAAGCCCAAGGCGACTTGGTTGTTCTCCTGATGATAGAGAAATCCGCCGCCCCAGGCGTCATCCAGGGGCCAGCCCTGCGAATGAATGACTCGTCCAGGCTTATGCTTGTCAGCAGGAATCTCCCACAACTCTTTGACACCCAGACCGAAAACCTGTGGTCCGGACTGATCACGCAGCCCGAATATGCGGGTCAGTTCCTTGGTCAGACTGCCGCGGGCACCCTCCGCAAAGAACGTGTACTTGGCATGCAGTTCCATACCTGGCTGGTAGTCCGGACGGTGTGAGCCATCGCGAGCAAGGCCCATGTCGCCTGTCGCGACGCCCTTTACCGAGCCGTCCTCGTTGAACAGCACTTCGGCGGCCGGAAATCCTGGAAAAATCTCGACGCCGAGTTCCTCGGCCTGCCCGGCCAGCCAGCGGCAGAAATTCCCAAGACTGAGGGTGTACGTCCCTTTGTTCCGCATGAACGGTGGCAAGGCGACATGCGGCATGCCGAACTTGCCGGTTTTCGACAGGACCCAGTGGTGATTTTCAGTGACCGGGACGGTGAGCGGCGAGCCTTTGTCGTTCCAGTCGGGTATGAGCTCAGTGAGGGCCTTGGGGTCGATTACCGCACCGGACAAAATGTGTGCCCCGACTTCGCTGCCCTTCTCGAGGATGCAGACCGAGATCTCGCGCCCGGCCTCGGCGGCAAGTTGCTTCAGACGGATCGCGGCGGACAAGCCGGCAGGCCCCGCGCCGACGATCACCACGTCATAGGCCATGGATTCGCGTTCGCTCATCGTTCCCCTCGTCGCACAGGCAGGGCGCCTCGCCCACGACAGCCCTGCTTTTCCTTGACCGCGCCGTCAATGCTAGTGGAGAATCCGTGGCATGGGTGGGGAGCACGACCGTTTGAGCGCGGCCGAGGCTGCCAGCGTGCTTGGCTGGTGGCTGGAAGCTGGCGTCGATGTCGCAATTCAGGAGCAGCCGCGCGCGTGGCTGGGCGCGGCGGCCGCTTCCACGCCGGAGGCGCACGTCATTGACGCATCTGAATCCATTGAAGAAGTACCCGCCAGCCTTGACGCATTCCGATCCTGGCTCGGTGAAACTCCCACTCTACCATTTGCGAAAGCCCATTCGCGTCGAGTGCTTCCCATTGGGGCGGAGGCGGCCGAGATCATGCTTCTGTTCGACATGCCGTCGGCCGAAGACGTGGCGGAGGGCCAGCCGATCGCTGGGCCTGCTTGGGAACTAACCGAACGAATGCTGGCAGCCATCGGCTTCAACGCGGAGCAGGCGTATGTCGGAAACATCTCCTGCGTTCATACTCCCGGATCGCGCCTCACGGCGGCGGAGCTGGAAGCTTGCGCGGCGATTGCCCGGCGACAGATCGCACTCGCAAAGCCCAAGAGACTTCTCCTGCTCGGAGATGGCCCCAGCAAGGCACTTTTGGGCAAGCCCGCGGCGGCAGCCCGCGGCCACGTTCACAAAATCGAAGGGGTGCGCACGGTAGCCACGTTCCACCCGCGGTTCCTGCTCGACCGGCCATCGAACAAGGCACTCGCGTGGGGCGACCTTCTGCTTCTGATGGAGGACGAAGTTTGAGCATCCACCTAATTCTTGCAGCAGCCGCGGCAGCGGCCACGCAGGGCCAGGCGTCGGACCCGCTCGCTCCGCTGCCGGCTCAACCGGCGGTCAGCCCTCCTGCCATCCTCGTTCCGGTACCCAGTACCCAGCAATCGCCGGCTGTGATCAGTCCGAACGCCACCCCTCCAGGGTCCTTGGTCGTCCAGCCTCCGTTTCCAACCACGAATTCACCGCCGGCCCCGTCGTAGCAATTCGCGTGCCCCGCAATTGGGCCGAGGTGTTCTCGGCGATCCGCGGCGGCCGTTGGGCTGAGGCGCAAGCCGGGATCGTCGCCCTCCCTCAAGACACCCTGACGCCTGTCGCCAAGGCAGAGCTCTACACCGCCAAAGGCTCGCCCGTCGTATCGCTTGGCCAAATCCAGGCGCTTCTCGCCGAAGCTCCGGATTTGCCGCAGGCAGAGCAGCTATCGCGCCTCGCTTTGACGCGGGGGATGACGAACTATCCTATTATGTCGCGAAGAAGCCGGTCACCTGGCTCGGCAATTCGCCCAGCCGAATGAAGGCGAAGGCCGTCGCTGGCGAGCCCGCCGCGGATCAGCTTCGGTCGCAGCTCGATCCGCTGATCAAGGCTGACGACGCGGTCAATGCCGAGTTGCTGCTAATCCAGGCCGCTCCGTCGCTCAGCTATGAAGCACGCGCCGAAGCGGGACAGCGGGTCGCATGGTCATATTACTCGATCAGCCGCGATACCGACGCGCGACGAGTGGCCGATACCTATCGGCAAGGCGCTACGGGCGATTGGGCAAGCCAATCGGCCTGGGTATCCGGCCTTGCATCGTGGCGGCTCAACGACTGCAACGCAGCCTCCTTCTCATTCAAAGAAGTGGGAAGCCGGGCGCAGCAGCGCGAGCTTTCCGCCGCGGGCTACTACTGGGCCGCACGTTCTGAGCAGATGTGCCGCAGGCCTGCAGCAGTTGCTCCATTGCTCCGGCTGGCATCCAACTCGCCTGAAAGCTTTTACGGCCTGCTCGCCCGCGAGACTTTAGGCGTCGATCGCCGCCTGCCGCCCGATATTCACAACGGCATCAGCCGTATCGCCAACCTGCCCAACGTCCGGCGCGCGGAAGAGCTGAGAAACATCGGCCAGCCCTGGCTCGCTGAGGAATTGATCGAGCACCAGGCCCAAATCGGCCGGGTCCAGGATCATCACGCGTTGATCGAGCTGGCCCGCAAGCTCGACCTTCCGTCGGCGCAATACTGGCTCGCTCACAATGGACAGTATGGCGCCGTTGTCGATGCGGTCGATCGCTATCCTGTCCCGCGCTGGATGCCGCGTAATGGCTGGCGCATCGACCCGGCCCTCGCACTCGCACACATGCGGCAGGAATCGAACTTCCGCACCGACGTGGTCAGCCCCGCCGGCGCCGTTGGCCTGATGCAGGTCCTGCCGACGACCGCCAATGCCATGGCCCGGCGCAACGGCTACGATGCCGGGAGCCTCTACGACCCGACCGCGAACATCGAATACGGCCAGAGCTTCATTGAAGCGATGCGGTCGTCTTCAGCCACCCAGGGCCAGCTTCCGAAGATTATCGCTGCCTATAACGCCGGACCGCTGCCCGTAGCGCGCTGGGCCTATATGGCTCCCGCCGACCCGCTGCTTTGGATTGAATCCATCCCCTACTGGGAGACCCGCTACTACGTTCCGGCAGTTCTTCGAAACCTGTGGGTTTACCAAGGGATAGCGGGCGCAGAGACGCCGACGCTCGACGCACTGGTCCAGCATCGCTGGCCGGCCTTTCCGACCGCCAAGACCAATCTGGCCGCCGCTTCTGAACTCCGGTCCGCCGGCGAACCCTGAGTCTTTGTTCTTGTTTCGTTCTGGCGTGCGGCGTAATTTCGCGACATGCCAATCGAGTCGATCAAGGGGCGCGGAGCGACGCGCAATCCAATCCCGACGCGCTTCAATCTCCAGAAGCGGCTGACGGAAGGAGAATGGCTGGATTCGGTTGAGGCGTTAGACGGCGTGCCGAAGCGACGGACGACGGTCACGATCGAACATCCCAAGTCTATCCTGAACCGCAACAAGTCGCCCGACATCGGTTTCGACCGATCGGTCAACGCCTATCGGGGCTGCGAGCACGGCTGCATCTACTGCTTCGCGAGGCCGACGCACGCCTTTCACGACCTCTCGCCTGGCGTAGATTTCGAATCCCGGCTGTTCGCCAAGCCCAATGCAGCGCAGCTTCTTCATGCGGCCTTGTCGCGGTCCGGATACGACTGCGCTCCAATCGCGATGGGGACGAACACCGACCCCTATCAGCCAATCGAGGAACGATGGCGAATCACCCGAGCGCTCATCGAGTTGCTGGTCGAGACGCGGCACCCCTTCTCCATCACTACCAAGTCCGACCGGGTGCTGCGGGACCTGGACCTGCTGAAGCCCGCGGGTGAGCTTGGGATCGTGTCCGTGGCGCTGTCCGTGACGTCACTCGACCCAAAGACGGCTCGGGCGCTGGAGCCGAGGGCCCCCGCTCCACACCGGCGCGTTGCCGCGATCAAGGCGCTCAACGATGCGGGCGTTCCTTGCCACATCGCCATCGCCCCGGTCGTGCCCCAGATCACCGACCACGAGATGGAAGCTCTAGTCGAGGCCGGAGCGAAGGCCGGAGCTCGCGGCGGCTTCTACCTCCCGGTCCGTCTCCCCCACGAGGTGGCACCCCTCTTCCGTGCTTGGCTCGACGAGCATTTTCCCGACCGTGCAGGGAAGGTCATGGCAACCATCCAGTCCCTTCGCGGAGGACGGGACAACGATCCCAATTTCTTCAGCCGAATGCAGGGTCAGGGTCCATGGGCCGATCTCCTGCGGACGCGCTTCGAGAAAGCCGCGAAGAAATACGGCCTGCCGCAGTCCAGGTTCGGGCTCCGGCGCGACCTTTTCCAACCACCGCAGGGCAATCAACTGAGGCTGCTTTGATGGATTTGGGCGCGCTTTTTATCGAACGCCGGGGTGACTTCGCCCGGCTCCCTGCCCTACGCAATGCCCATGCGTAATCCGTTCATTGCCGCGCTTCTGCTCGCGACTGCCGCTCCAGCTTTGTCTCAGGCTGTGCCTCCCCAAGTCTCCGGCCTCCGCGATGCCGCGTTGAAGGACGACTATGCCTGGGACATCGTTGAAGGTCTGACGACCGAGGTGGGCCAGCGAATGGCCGGCACGGAGGCCGAGGCAAGGGCTCGCGATTGGGCGGTCCGCAAGCTCACCGCAATGGGCTTTTCCAACGTCCGCATCGAGCCGTTCGACATGCCGGTCTGGACCCGTGGCCGGGAGGCGGCGGAAATCCTTGGACCCTTTCCGCAGAAGATGGTGGTGACAGCGCTCGGCAACAGCGCATCGACGCCGGGCGAAGGGATCACTGGGGAGGTGGTCGGCTTCAATTCCGAGGCGGAGTTCGAAGCGGCACCAGCCGAGACCGTTCGCGGTAAGATCGTCTTCGTGTCGCACGCCATGCCACGCACGCAGGACGGCTCGAGCTACGGCTATTTCGGCGCACCACGCCGGCAGGGCCCATCAGTCGCGAGCCGGAAAGGTGCGATCGCAATCATCGTTCGCTCGATCGGTACCGACTATCACCGCAACCCGCATGCCGGCGTCCAGCGGTTTGAAGACGGAGTGAAGCCCATTCCCGCCGGAGCGCTTAGCATCCCTGATGCCGAACAGCTTCAGCGCATCCTGAAGCGCGGCAAGCCGGTCACCATGCGGCTGACGCTTGTCTCGCAGGTCACTCAAGGCAAATCCGGAAACGTTATCGCCGAAGTCCCGGGGCGCGATTCCAAGGCCCCATTCTCTTGGTTGGCGGCCATCTCGACAGCTGGGATCTCGGAACCGGGGCAATCGACGATGCGTCCGGCGTCGCAATCACCACGGCTGCCGCGAAGCGGATCATGGATGCTGGCAAGCCGTTGCGCACCATCCGCGTCGTCTGGTTCGGTGCGGAGGAGGTCGGCCTGTTCGGCGGCTTCGATTATCAGAAGAAGCACGGCAGCGAGCCGCACTATGCGATCGCCGAAAGCGATTTCGGCGCCGACCGCATCTGGAAGGTGGACAGCAAGCTCGGCAAGGACCGTGAAGCGGAGGGCAAGGCGCTTCAGCTGGCCTTGTCTCCGCTGGGCATCGTCCCGGGCTCACTCGACAAGGCGGATGGCTCCGACATCGAGCCCTTGCTCAATGCAGGGATGCCGGGTGTCGGCCTCAGCCAGGACGGCACGCATTACTTCGATCTTCATCACACGCCTGATGACACGCTGGACAAGATTGATCCCGAGGCGCTCCGCCAGAATGTCGCGGCTTACACTGCGATGCTGGCAACGCTCTCCGGCGGAATTGAGCCGGAGCCGAAACGGGGCAAACGGCGTTGAGACCCTGAAAGGGAGGATCCCATGCGAATTCTGTTTGCAATACCGCTTCTTCTGCTCGGCGCCTGCCAGGTCAGCAAGGATGACAACTCGACCACCGTTTCGTTCAACCAGGATGTGGCCGAGAACACCGCGGCGGACATCGGCAACACGGCCGAAAACATCGGCGGGATGATCGCCAATGACGTCGACCAAGCCGCTGACAAAGTCCAGAACAAGGTCGGGAACGTCGATGTCGACGTCAATGTCAGCCGCGATAACGACGGCCACGACGGCAATCATCAATAGCGAGGTTGTCCCTGCGCGACCCTTCGTCTAGCAGGCCCGCCGTCGGGGAGTAGCGCAGCCTGGTAGCGCATCTGCTTTGGGAGCAGAGGGTCGCAGGTTCGAATCCTGTCTCCCCGACCACTTCAACGCTTGCGGCGACGCTCCTCAGTCCTCGACCAAGGGCAGGCGATGCCTGTAACGCCCGCAGAGAAAGCGAAGACGGACCCCGCGAGCGGTTGCTGGTCCAGTTGCTCGGGCTTGAGCAGATGCGTTGCCGTCGTCGCGAAAGCCGTCCGAAGATCGGCTCCCCCAAACGCGATCTTGGTAATGTTCGCGACCGGGAATCGAACTCGCTCAAGCAATTCGCCGGCGGGCGAATAGCGCCGCGTTTCCCACCCCGCGAACAGGCTGATCCATATGCAGCCTTCACTGTCGACAGTCGGGCCGTCCGGGTGGCCCTCGGAAGGGTCGATCCGGACGACCAGCTGCGATGGGCCCAGCTGCCCATCTCCCCAGATCTCGCAGGCCGAAATGGTGCCGCCCAGCGTATCGACCCAGTAAAGCATCTTGCCGTCAGGAGAGATCGCGGGTCCGTTGGTGATCGAGATGTTGGCCACGTTCGTCCGCATCAACTTGCCGCGGTAGTAGCAGTAGAAGGCACCAGTCTTCGATCGCTCGGTATCGTCCATCGTCCCGAACCATAGGCGCCCAACCGGGTCGACCACACCATCGTTCAACCGATTGTCCGGCATGTCCGGTTCGACCGCAACCAGAAGGCTGAACGTGCCCTTCTTCGGATCGAAGTGGTGCAGGCCGCCTTGCAAGCCGGCGATGAAGCCTCCGCCCTTCGCAGGAAGAACGAAACCCACCTGGGCAGGCGCTTCCCAGCTTTGCTGATCGCCACTTTCCGGATCGACGCGGTGGACTTGCCGCTTCTTGATGTCGACAAACCAGAGAGCCTGGTCTCGCTCGACCCAGACGGGACCTTCTCCCAGCGCGGCCCCTATTTCCCAAACCAGATGCGCTTGGCGGCTCATCGACGGCTCCCCTGCATCCCCTCCGGACTATTCTGCCGGAAAGCGTCCAAACAGATCGTTACACTCCCGTCGCGGCAAACGTGTGCCCGTCGGGATCGAGGTCGCGCAAATCCCGACCGCGCGTCTCCTTGCCGAACACGGCCACCAGGATCAGCGCCAGGATCGTGGGAACGATAATGATCAGCGAGACGACGTCCAGAGGCGGCACCAGCGCCAGGATGGCCAGGAACTGGGCAATCATCCCGCCCGCCTTGGTGCAAGCGGCCACGGTCCCGGTCGTCCGACCGCGGATTCTCAAAGGGAAGCTCTCCGCCGCGTACGGAAGCAGCATCGCCACCAGTCCGTTCGTTCCGACGATGAGCAAGGCGACGGGAAATACCGGGCTTCCCTGCCCCGTGAATTCGAGCCACAAAACGCCGGCTAGTCCGAGCAATGTCACTCCGATCGAGCCGACAACGGACCACTTCGTGCTCCAGCGGCTGTAGAAATAGGCGACCAGGAACACGGTCGGAAAGGCGATAAGCGCCGATTCAGCAAGCAGTCTGCTGGTGAGCTCCATGCTGTAGCCGCGTGCGACAAGGTCGGCCGGGAGCCAGAGCAGCAATCCGAAGTTGACCAGGCCGTAGCAAACTGCCGCGAGGCTGAGCGCGAACAGCTTCCCGAAGAAGGCACGGCCGGTGAGCGCGACGGACGATCCCTTGGCCAGGGCAACCGTCTCGGCCGCGCGGGTCGAGCGGGCTTCTGACCCGAAGCGCGCCATGACTTGCCGCGCTTCTTCCCGGCGCCCGCGCGCGAGCAGGAACTTCGCCGACTCGGGAATGAAGGCGCCAAGGAGTACGAGAGAAAGGCCGGTTGGCAGGTTCAGCAGCCACAGGATTCGCCAGCCGAAGTAAGGCTGGAGAAGCGCCGAGAACCCGCTCGCCGCGAAATATCCGCCAACGGCACCAAGGCCACCCACCAGCACCAGGCTCCATCCGCGATGCTTGCTCGGCATCATCTCGGCCAGCAGTGCGTAGGTCACCGGCAGCATTCCGCCTGCGGCCGCGCCCATCAGAAAACACATACCGATGTTCCAGTAGAGCGATGGCATCGCTCCGCAGATCGACGTGCCGACAAACATCACGGCCGACAGCAGGATGGAGGCCTTGCGGCCGTAGATGTCGGCGATGACGCCCCACACGACCGAGCCGACGACCGTACCGCTCAACGCGAAGAACGGAACCAGCGACGCCGTCGCTTTGGGAACGTCATATTCCTTGACCATGCCGGGGATAGTGAAGCCGAGGCTGGCCGGCTTCATGATGTCGATGATCAGAGCGATCACCAGAACGCCCATCAGCATCCAGTGCGCCCTCGACAGCGGCGCATCCTCGGGCGGAGAGACGACGATGTCCTGCGACGCCGACAGGATGCCTGATACATTCTTCGGAAGCAGGCCGTAAGCGGCGACGGCAATGCCCGCCACGATCAGGAACATGCCGAAGATCATGTCGCTGCCCATCGGCATGCCCACGAGCATGAAGTGCATGTTCCGGCCCATCCAGAACATCGGGGCATGAAGCAGGACGCCAGCGGTGACGGCGATTACGCCTATGATGAAGGCAATCAGACCTCGGCGGTCGGAAAGCGTGCTGGTGCTCAACATCAGCGCTCGGATTCGATCACACCATGGTTGCTTGCGAACGCCTCGGCTGCACCGAACAAGCCCGGTTGCGGGTGGACGATAACCTTGACCGGCATTTCGTCCATCATCCGCTCGAATCTGCCCTTCGCAATGAAGCGGTCACGAAAACCGGAACGCGGCAAAAAATCAACCAGTCGCAAGCCCAGCCCGCCGGCGAGCACGACTGCATGTGCTCCCTGCGCCAGCGCATAATCTCCGGCCGCGGCTCCGAAGGCCAGGCACAGGCGGTCCAGCGCAGCTGCGGCGAGCGTGTCGGTGCCCGCAAGGGCTGCGGTCCACAGGTCCTTCTCGTCGCGCAGCGTGTACGGTCTCTTCTCGATCGTGCCGAGCGCTTCGTAGATGTTGAGAAGGCCGCGGCCCGAAACCAGCCGCTCGACCGACACCCGGCGATAATTCGCACGAAGGTGATCGAGGATCTTGTCCTCGAGCGGATCGAGAGGCGCGAAGTCGATGTGGCCGCCTTCGGTCGCAATGACGTCATAGCCGTCCGCACGTTTGAGGAGGCTGGCCACGCCGAGCCCCGTGCCGGGGCCGACGATTGAGATCACGCCGGTCGTGGGCAGATCGGCCTCTGGCCCGCAAATGTGCCGGTAAGCCGACCCATCCAGACCGGCGACCGCATAGGCAATCGCCGCGAAGTCATTGACGATGACGAAGCGCTCGACGCCGAGCCGCTCGTGCATCAACGCTGGCCGAATCACCCAGGGATTGTTGGTCAGCTTCAAGACTTCGCCGCCGACCGGGCCGGCGAAGGCGATGGAGAGCTCGTTCGGAAGTGGCTGGTCGATCCGGCGACCGAATTCCTGCCATGCGTGCTGGAAACTTGCGAACTCGCTGGTCTTCACGGTGACCGGCTCACCGAGATGAACCACGCGGCCGTCATCGATTGACGCCAGCGCGAAGCGCGCGTGCGTCCCTCCGACATCGGCTGCCGCAATTGTCTTCATCTACAGTGACTCCCCGTTCCGAACGGGTGCCCTAGTAGTAAGCGATCGACAAAGCTGCCAGAGCCGTTCGATCAAGCCGCATCACGGCGATCGTGGTCGGCATCGAACTTCGCCTGCGCCAGGTGGATCGCCTCCACATTCTCGGTCGCCCAGGTAGCCAGCCCGCAAATGGGCTTCTGCAGCGATCGGCCGAGCTCGGTCAGCTCGTAATCCACGCGCGGAGGAATCGTCGGAGTGACCGTGCGATTGACCAATCCATCGCGCTCCAGGTTGCGAAGCGTCAGCGTCAGCATGCGCTGCGACACGCTGGGGATTTCGCGCCGAAGCTCGTTGAACCGCTTCGACCCGTCCCCAAGCGTCTGCACGACAAGCACGGTCCACTTGTCGCCAATGCGCGAAAGCAAGGTGCTGATGGTCCGGCAAACTGGATTCGAAGGGTCTTTCATCGGTCGGTCACCTCCATGTTCCCGGCTCACAAATTTGTTCGTCCAAAACAAAAAAGTGCGTTCTTGCGGGCGATTCTGCTGTAGTTATTTAGGGTGCCTCGGTAACAAATCCATACTTAGGAGGCAATAGTGACCATCCTGCATCTCGACGCCAGCATCAACGGCGAAAACAGTGCCAGCCGCGCGATCAGCCGTTCGATCGTCGAGCAGTTGAAGGCCGGACAGTGGGGAGCGAACGTGATCTATCGCGACCTGGCCTCCGACCCACTCCCGCACCTCACGCTCGATGCGTTCGCAAACACCGAGGTTCTCGACGAATTCCTGGCTGCCGACACGATCGTCATCGGCGCCCCGATGTATAACTTCACGCTGCCGACCCAGCTCAAGGCTTGGATCGACAGGATCATCGTCGCCGGGAAGACTTTCCAGTACACGGCCAGCGGACCTGAGGGCCTCGCCAAGGGCAAGCGCGTCATCATCGCCCTCGCCCGCGGCGGTTTCTATCATGAAAGCTCGCCGGCTTCGTCGCTCGAGCATCTCGAGACCTATCTGCGCGGCGTGTTCAATTTCATTGGCATCGAGCCCGAGTTCGTCGCAGCCGATGGCCTCGCGATCAGCCCCGAGCAGCGGGAAAGCTCGCTGAGCCAGGCCAAGGGAGAAACCCTCCGCCTCGCAGCCTGATTAGGAACGCGGGCGACCTAGTCCGCTCGCAGTTCGAGCCTCGGTCGCAAGTCCCCGCGGCCGGGGCTCGATGCTTGATCAAAGATGTGGTGGGCCCGGAGGGATTCGAACCCCCAACCTAGCCGTTATGAGCGGCCGGCTCTACCGTTGAGCTACAGGCCCTCACCGGTTGCGATGCGTTAGCGCTCGGCGCGCGTCCGGCGCAAGCTAGCCTCGGCGGCGCGGCAGAACGAGGGCGAGCTTTTCTCCGGTTACGCGAAGGTCGCCGCCCGCCGTCTGTGCGATCCCCGAGCGAGTTTCAGCGAAAAGCCCGCAGCAAGCACGTCCGCGCCATCCTCAAGCCGGCCGAACAATTGCGCTTCGCTGAGTCCGCGAAGAGCTTGCGGGCGATTCATCGTCACCAGGCATTGGCCGACGTCGCAGTCGAGCGCGATCGTCAGCTTCTCCTTGGGCTCGACCACGTCGATCAGCGCGAAGCAGAACCGGCGCATCAGCCGCTCCAGTACGTTCTGGTCGAAGGTGGCGATCGCGGGGATACGGGAGAGATGGACCTCGGTGAGGCCATGGCGCTCGGACGCCCGAGTCTTCAATTCCTCCGATAGGCGGGTCAGGAGGGCATTGAGATCGGTCGAGCCTTCAAGAGCGGTGGCGGATCGAAGCTTCGCCGCAATATCGAGATCCTCGATCGCCGAGAGCAGCAACCTCGCCTGGGCCACGATTTCTGCGGCGCGTTCGCGATAGGGCTCCTCGGCCGGACCGAGATACTGGCCATCGATAATTTCCGCGAAGCCAATGATCGCGTTGAGCGGCGTGCGTAGTTCGTGGATCAGCTCGCGGAGGGCGTCCTCGTCGAGCGGCTCCTCGGCGGCAGAAACAACCTCTTCCGCAATGCGGTCCATCGACCGCACTCCGACTCCCCGGTAGCCCGCGAAACGGCCATCGGTCGGTTCGAACGCCGGCACCCCACTCAGCTTCCATTCCCCGGCGGCGGGCCCCTCGCCCGAAACGGTCATGATCGCATCGCGGAACGGCGCCCGGACCGAGAACGCCCGCTGAATGCGCTGGTCGACCCCGTTGTGCTCCTGCGGGCTCGCAAGCGAACGCCCGACCAGGGTCCCTTGGCACACCTTCGACCCAGCCGATTTCCCCGGACGGGCCACACTCCCATCGAAAGAGCGGCGGCGAGCCCTCGACTGGAGCGACCGGTGGCAAGGCTGCCCTCATCGCCGGATACGACTGGGCGCGATTGACCTGCCGTTCCTCGCGAAGATGCTCGATCCGGGCCAGGACCTCGCTGATCGACGGGATTGGCGGCATCTGCGCTTGCGGGACAGTCGGTGCGGGATCTGGCTCCGGCCGTGGTACCGGCTCTTGTTCGACGTCATGTTCGTGAACGGGTTCAGGCACGGCCTCGTCCGTGGAAACCGCCAGCGTCTCGGGCTCGAGGTCGACCGGGGGAGCCACGGGAGAAGGCGGCGGCGGCGCCGGCTGTGCTGCGCCCCAAGCAGGAAGCGCCGGATAAAGCGATCGGATGAACTGCCGGCTGTCGGGGCTAGCCGTCGCCAGCACATCCTTCCACTGAAATGGCTGCAGTCCGGCGGACGCAAGAACCGGTGCGGACACGGCCACAGTGTCGCTCGCGAAGAAAATGACCAGTGCAACGGGAAGCTGCGGCCGGGCTACGGCACGCGCGGCGGCGGCACGGAGCGGTTGCTCAATGCTCGGCGCATCGGACAGGATGACCTCAAGCGCCCGCTGGGCGAGAGGGGTCGAAAGGTCGGTAGAGCGCGCCAGAAGCTCGACCAGTTGGCGCCAGCGGACGGCGCGGTCGTGCGCATTGGACGCGGGCTGCGCCAGCACCGTATTCAGGCGATCATCGAACCGCACTAATTTCCGCTTCCTTCACGACCGGTGGGCCCACCGTTCACGGGCGCGCGTTCGTACGGAAGGGGCAGATGCTTAACCATCCCGATTTGGGACAGGGCAAACGTCAGAATTCCAAGGGATTAAGGGCGCCAGTTTCCCGGCGCCCTCCCATCCTCTTACGCCAGTGTCCCGACGTAGGTGAGCCAGTACTTGGCGATTTCAGCCCGAGGTCCGGTCACGGCATTCAATGCCGCGGTCGCCCCAGCTTTGTCGCCGGCACGGGCCAGGGCCATGCCAAGATGCAGGTTGATGAGCCCGGCGTCGGCTCCAGGCTTCTTCAACGCTGCCCGATAGATCTCGACCGCCTTGGCATACTGGCCGTAGCCGTAGAGCAAGTCCGCGTTTCCAACGGCAACCTTTGCCGTCGCAGCGTTCAGGCCCTTCGCCGCTGCCGCATCGAGGCCGGAGGCCTCGCCTGCCGACTTCGTCTTCGCCTCGGCGATCTCTTCCTTGAACGGCGACTTGCCGAGGTCGACGACCTTGGCGGCAACGCCTTCCTCAAGAACGGCCTTGGCCTCGCCTGGATAGCCCTTCATCAGCGCAAGATAGGCGTAGCGATCGTAGTCGCTTTCATCCTTCATCGCATTGACCGCGCGAAGCAGCCGATAGAGGTCCAGCGTACCGGCTTCGTCGACCGTATTCAGGTTCCGGTAGATGCCGACGGAATCACGCCAGTTGCCCGGTGCCGGGTAGGCCGCGACCCACTGCCTGCTCAGCTCCGACGAAACCGGCAGCTTGGCCTTGTACGCGAGCGAAAGGGCCTGCCTGTACAGAGCCTCGGGTGCCTTTCCGCCGTTGGCACTTTGCTGCGCAATGCTCTGGCGCAATGCTGCCACCGCTTCGGCGGGGTTTCCACCCGCGGAGCGCGATTGGGCCAGGAGCGCCCCGACTTCTCCATTCGCCGGATCGAGCTGCTGAGCTTTCTCATACGCTGCAATGGCTTGCGGATACTGTTTGAGATTGTATCTCGCCTTTCCGAGGTTCAGGTAAAAGTTCGCCAACTGTGGCTGGTCGAGCCTTCCCGAAGCGATCAGCGCATCGAGGGCGGTCGCGATCTCGGCGTAATTCTTGCTCGCAACGCCAGCCTTCAGCTGCGCCTGCGAAGTCAGGTACCGCTCATCGGGCGACTGAGCCGCCGCCTGCGCCGCGGCAACCTTCGCCGGAATATTTGCCGTATCGTTGGAATCAACGGCCGTCACCAGCTCCTGGTAGGCCTTGGCGAACGCCGCTGAGATCTTGACCTTCTTGTCGCCGATCTGGACGGTCGCGGTGCCGCCCTTGGCCGGCTGCTTCTGCTCGTTTTCCTTGTCGCCGGCGGTGCGCGGCATCTGCTGGGGCGCGCTGGAGCCGTAGCCTTCACGCTGGGCGTAAGCCGATGTTGAAAGTGCCGTCGAAGCGGCGAGTACGGCACCAAGCGCCAGAGTAGTCGATTTCACTATTGCTCTCCCGTGCGCCGTCCTTGCGGCGCGTTGCTGCGCCGGGGCCAATAAACCCAGGCGAATGGAACGCCAAGACCGCTGTACGAGGCCAACTGAATTCTCGTTGAACCGGCCGCCGGGCGCGCCGCTGCTAACTTCGGATAAGGTCTTTCCCGTCCGGAAATGGACTAATCGAATATTGGGTCTCGCCACCTCCCTTGGCTTCGACACCTCAGGAACTGGCGGGACCCACCTCGGAAGCGGCTCGGTCACCCTCCAGAGACCGGGCCGTTTCTATTTTCTGTCCACAGGATCTGCGCTCAAAGCCTCGCGCGCGTACGCGCGCGCTCTGGCGCGCGGGTGGAAATCGGGCTAGGCCTTCCTATCTGGGGGCACCGCCGTGCAAAGCGGCGGATTCCCCTGCGTATCCGCATCAGCAGACCTACAGGATCATCAGACTTGGCCACCGAACCGCCGGCAGAACTGACCGGCCCGACAGACCCTAGCGATATCGCTCCCATCTCAATCGTCGATGAGATGAAGACCAGCTACCTCGATTACGCGATGAGCGTGATCGTGAGCCGGGCGCTGCCCGACGTGCGCGACGGCCTGAAGCCGGTCCATCGTCGCATTCTCTACGCCTGCCAGGAAGCAGGCTATGTCGCCGGGCGACCCTATCGCAAATCGAGCCGCATCGTCGGTGACGTCATGGGTAAGTATCACCCGCACGGCGACAGCGCGATTTACGACGCATTGGCCCGGATGGTGCAGCCGTGGTCGCTTCGCGTTCCGCTGGTCGACGGCCAGGGCAACTTCGGATCGATGGACCCGGATCCTCCGGCGGCGATGCGCTACACCGAAGCGCGGCTGGCCAAGGTCGCCAACTTCCTGCTCGCGGATATCGACAAGGACACAGTCGACTTCACGCCGAACTATGACGCATCGGAGCGCGAACCGCAGGTCCTCCCGCCCGTTTCCCCAACCTGCTGGTCAATGGCGCCGGCGGCATTGCGGTCGGCATGGCCACGAACATCCCGCCGCACAACTTGGGCGAGGTTCTGGCGGCATGCCGTGCCTATATGGACGATCCGACCGTCAGCTCCGAAGGTCTGATGGAGCATGTGAAGGGTCCGGATTTCCCCACCGGCGCTTTCATCCTCGGCCAGTCCGGCATCCGAAGCGCTTACACGACGGGCCGCGGCTCGATCATGATGCGCTCGCGCTACGAGGTCGAAGAAGGCCGTGGCGATCGGCGCTCGATTGTCCTGACGGAGATCCCCTACCAGGTCGGCAAGTCCGGCCTCGTCGAGAAGATTGCCGAAGCCGCCAAGGACAAGCGCATCGAAGGTGTCTCCGACATCCGCGATGAATCCAACCGCGAAGGCGTCCGGATCGTCATCGACCTGAAGCGCGATGCTACTCCCGACGTCGTCCTCAATCAGCTGTGGCGGCACACGCCGGCCCAGTCGTCGTTCCCGGCCAACATGCTGGCGATTCGCGGCGGACGCCCGGAAACGCTCACGCTCCGCGACATCATCGAAAGCTTCGTAAAGTATCGCGAAGAGGTCATTACCCGCCGTTCGAAGTACGAGCTGCTGAAGGCGCGCGAGCGGGCGCACATCTTGCTCGGCCTGGTCGTCGCGGTCACCAATCTCGACGAGGTCGTCAAGTTGATCCGGGGGTCGGCAAGCCCCGCCGAAGCCCGCGAGAAGCTGCTCGATCGGAAGTGGCCCGGGGCGGAGATCCGTCCCTACATTGCCTTGGTCGAGGCCGTCGAGCCGCAAGGCAAGTCGGACACCTACCAGCTCTCCGAAGCGCAGGTAAAAGCGATCCTCGAGCTTCGCCTGCACCGTCTCACGGCACTCGGCCGCGACGAGATCGGCAAGGAACTCAAGGAGCTGGCGGACTCGATCGGCGAACTGCTGGAAATCCTCGGCAACCGCGTCCGACTCTACGAGGTGATGCGCGAGGAGTTCGACGAGGTCGAGCGCGAGTTTGCAACGCCGCGCATGAGCGAGCTCGCCCCCGCTGCCGAAGGCATCGAGGACGAAGACCTGATCGAGGTCGAGGACATGGTCGTGACCGTGACCATGACCGGCTACATCAAGCGCACTCCACTGGCTCTGTTCCGTGAGCAGAAGCGCGGGGCAAGGGCCGCGCCGGCATGCAGACCAAGGACGAGGATGCGGTCACCACGCTCTTCGTCACTTCGACTCACAATCCGGTGCTGTTCTTCTCGAACCTCGGCCGCGTCTACCGCATGAAGGTCTGGCGCCTGCCCGAAGGCGGGCCGAACACCAAGGGCCGGCCTATGATCAACCTCCTGCCGCTGGCGGAGGGTGAGACGATCTCGACCGTTCTTCCGCTGCCGCAGGACGAGAATGAGTGGGGCGACCTGCACATCATGTTCGCGACCGCGCACGGCACCGTTCGCCGCAACAGCATGGCCGCGTTCACGAATATCCCGACAGCCGGCAAGATCGCGATGCGCTTCGGAACCTCGGCCGTCGAAGGCGCCGATAGCGGCGACGACGGCGACGAGCAGCAGGCGGATCCGAGCGATCGCCTGATCGCCGTCGAGTTGTTGAGCGAAGATGACGACGTCCTCCTCGCCACGCGCAACGGCAAGGCGATCCGCTTCAAGTCGACCGACGTTCGCGAATTCCAGTCCCGGACCTCGACCGGCGTTCGAGGTGTCCGCTTGCTTGGCGGCGACGAGGTGATCTCGATGTCGATCCTCCGCCGTGCCGGCACCACGCAGGAGGAACGCGACGCCTATCTCAAGTCGCCGACCTGGCGCGGTGGATGCTGCCCGAGGGTCTTTCGGAAGAGCGTTGGGCGGAAATTGCCGACAAGGAGCAATTCCTGCTGACCGTGACCGAGAACGGCTACGGCAAGCGGACGTCGACCTATGAATATCGCCGCACGAACCGCGGTGGCCAGGGGATCATCAACATTATCACCAGTGAGCGGAACGGTCCCGTCGTCGCGAGCTTCCCCGTCAAGCCGGGCGAGCAGCTGATGCTCATCACTGATCAGGCCAAGGTCATTCGTACGACCGTCGGCGACATTCGCATCACCGGGCGCAACACGCAGGGTGTCACGATCTTCAAGGTCGCTGAAAACGAGCATGTCGTCGGCGTCGCCAAGATCGACGAGAGCGAAGAGGATGAGATCGAACTTGACGGCGGTGACGAAAAGGCGCCGGAGGAAGGCGCCGTGATCGGGGAAAGCGAGCTCGAACGGCCCGCCGATCCCGAGCCCGGTGCGGAGTAGCGCCTAGGCGTTCAGACTTGCGGTGAGCCGTGGGAACGGCTTTTGGGCGCTTCGCGTTCGCTTTGGACAGTCCAAAGGAGAACCTGAATGGCCCTTCCCCACAATGCGCTCGTCCTTGTTGCCGATGGCACGAAAGTTCTGTTCTTTCGCAATCACGGAGACCAGAACCAAATCGACCTTCGGACCGAAGCGCATGACCGGCGTGAGGATCGCAAGGATCGGGACATCAAGACAGACGGCCCCGGCACAGCTGCCGTGCGGATGTCCTCCGGGGGCGCCGACACGTTCCGTCCTGCAATGGGCGAGACCGACTTTCACCAGCAGGAAGAGGACCGCTGGATCAAGGACGCCGCGGAGGAGCTGAAGAAGCGCGCGCTTCGCAATGACTTCGACACGCTCGCCATCATCGCTCCACCGAAGGCGCTCGGCGTCCTGAAGAAGTGCCTTCACAAGGAAGTCGAAAAGCGCGTGGTCATGACCATCAACAAGGAAATGACCGACCGCCCGATTCCCGACATCGAAGAGCTCCTGGTCGGTGAGGCCGCCCCGCCTGCTTAGGATGGGGTGTATTACCATTATATAGCACCTCGTCCCATCCGCTTGCCCCGCCGTTCGCCGATCTGTCGGCCTCTTCCCTCTGCGCGTCGAATTGGCATGGTTCTTGAAGAGACCTCCCGCAGCGCACCGCTGCCCAAAAAGGGAGATCAGAATGACCATGATGACGACGATCGTCGCAGTTGCGTTGGGCCTCACTCCGATTGGCCACGACGGAACCGTCAAGCCGATCAGCAATGACCAGGCGCGCCAGATCGGCCGTTTTACGGAGACGACGGACGACACCGGCACAACCCACCTGGTCGGCATCAATCGCGACACGGGCGAGCAATTCCATCTGACCGTCAACCCTTACGGCCGGGTCGAAGGCTCGGTCGGCAATTGGGCGGTGACGTTCCAGGTATCCAGCGCAGCTTGACGCGCACCGGTGTTCGTCAGGCGTAGAGGTGCACCACCTCAGCGCCTGGCGTGACCGCCTCCAGCAACAAGCTTCGATGACATCCCGCCGGGTCGCGCTCGTAGCAGAGCACCGCGCTCGGTTCCTCCTGCGCCAGCCCAGCCATTTGCGCGCCCTGGGCAATTGCCTCGGGCAGTTCAAGCTGACCCGCATAGATCCGCTCCAGCTCCATCTGTTTGCCGGCCCGGGCCGCCGCCCGGCCATCCGCCGGCGTTCCCAGAGCACGCAGGTGAACATAGTCGATCCCCGCGTCCGCCAATGCATTTCGAAGCGGCGTCTTGGAAAAGCCTGGCCGCCGCGAATTGGGCACTGCCCTGACGTCGATCACTCGCTTGACACCGGCCTGCGTCAGCGCCTCCAGGAATTCCCCGACCGTCGCGCCTTCGTATCCGATCGTGAAGATTTTCATCTCACTCTTTCCCGTCCGTAGTCGGAGGCGCCATCTCGTAGACCCGAACGTAATCGACCTCGAAACGTTGCGGCAAAGCCTCGTCGTCCAGCCCTTTCGCCCCGGCCCAATCGCCCCCATCGCCAGGTTGAGGATCAAGTAGAAGGGCGTGTCGAACGGCCAGGCTCCCCGTACGCCGGGCTGGTCGTTCCTGACCCGCATGTAGGCACGGTCATCGACGCCGATCGTAATCGCATCCGGCGTCCAGCTAAGCTGGTAGCGATGAAATGCACTGCAGGCGGTCGGAAGTGCCTTCTGTGCGCCGCGTCCAGTGCCCTTCGTGTGATTGAACAGGCCGGTGTGCAGGTTCGCGTGGACCACGTTCGGCTGTGACCCGACATGTTCGAGGATGTCGATCTCGCCCCGTCGGGCCAGGGCGCTGATCCCTGCGGCATCATCCAGAACGCCGGCCAACTTCCGCGCGTGCACGGCAGCTTCGCCGACGCCTCGAAGAAGCCGAACTTGAAGGCCGCCTTTCCGCGGGTGACGATCTTGGCCGAGCTGTACTTCTGCTTGCCCCAGTCCGGGCGCTTCCGGATCAGCTGCGGGTCCTTGCGAAGCTCGATGACGAGGCGACCGTTCTCAAGCCGGAGATTCTCCGGACGGTCGGCCGCGTAATATTGCAGCTCCTTGTTGTACCAACCCTCCTTGTTGCGGGAGGTGTCGAAGCTCCATTTGGCCTTGTCGAGCCGCGCTCCATTGAACTCGTCCGACCACAGCACGGCCGGGAGGTGAGCGGGCATGACCTCGTCGACAGCATAATTGTTTGCCGAGAGCGTGGCATCTTGGGCCGCAGCGGCCAAAAGCAATGTGGCAAGCATCATCGACTGGATAGCGCCTCGGATGAGGACTAACAGCCCGCATGCCTTTCGATATTCACATCATCGGCGGTGGCCTCGCCGGTTCCGAAGCGGCGTGGCAGCTTGCCGAAGCCGGGTTGAAGGTCCGCCTATCCGAAATGCGGGGCGGCGGCGACACGACACCTGCGCATGAGACCGATCGCTTCGCCGAGATGGTCTGTTCCAACAGCTTCCGGTCGGACGATGCCGAGAACAACGCCGTCGGCTTGCTTCACCAGGAGATGCGCACACTCGGTTCGCTGATCATGCGCTCTGCCGATCAGCACCGCGTTCCCGCGGATCCGCGCTGGCAGTGGATCGCGACGCATTTGCTCTCGAAGTCACCCGGGCAATTGCCGGTCATCCCAATATCATCGTGGTCCGGGAACGAGTCGACGCGCTACCTGGTCACCCCACGATCCTCGCTACCGGGCCGCTCACCGGGTCGAAGCTCGCCGAAGCCATCGCGGCGGAGACTGGACAAGGGGCCCTCGCCTTTTTCGACGCCATCGCCCCGATCATTCATCGCGACAGCGTCGACATGGACATCTGCTGGATGGCCGCGCGCTGGGACAAGGGCGGGAAGGATTACATCAACTGCCCGCTCGACAAGGAGCAGTATGAGGCCTTCGTCCAGGCGCTCCGCGATGGTGAGAAAACCGAGTTCAAGGATTGGGAAAAGGACACCCCCTACTTCGAAGGCTGCATGCCGATCGAAGTCATGGCCGAGCGTGGCGTCGAGACTCTTCGCTTCGGCCCGATGAAGGGCGTCGGGCTCGACAATCCTCGCACCGGGCGCTGGCCCTATGCTGTCGTTCAGCTGCGGCAGGACAATGCGCTTGGCACCTTGTGGAACATGGTCGGCTTTCAAACCAAGCTGAAGCATGGTGAGCAGGTCCGCATTTTCCGTACCATTCCGGGCTTGGAGAACGCGGAGTTTGCCCGCCTCGGCGGCATCCACCGCAACAGCTTCATCAACTCCCCTCGCCTGCTCGACGAGCAGCTTCGCCTGAATTCGAAGCCAAACATCCGCTTCGCCGGGCAAATCACCGGTTGCGAAGGCTATGTGGAAAGTGCGGCTGTCGGCCTGATCGCCGCCCGGTTCGCGACTGCCGAGCTACGCGGCGAGACACTGCCACCGCTTCCGACCGAGACCGCGATTGGGGCATTGCTGAATCACATCACCGGCGGCGCTGACGAAGAGAGCTTCCAGCCGATGAACGTCAATTTCGGCCTGATGCCGCCGCTCCCGGAACGCTTCCGCAAGGCCGACCGCAAGAAGGCCTATACCGACCGGGCACGCGAGAGGTTTGCGGCCTGGCAGGCCGGGCAGCGTGCCGTCGAGCCGGTCTAGTTCTGGAAGCTGATCGTCGAGATCAACTCGGTCATGCGCAGCAGGCGCATGTGGATCACGTCCGAGACCGTATCGGGAAGACAATCGACGATCGCTTCCCTCGCTTCGAACAGGCTGGGCGCGACCTGGATCAATTCCATTTGCCAGTCGGGGAAGCTGCGGCTCACGACCTTGCGCTGATCACGGATCTCAAATCCGGAATGGCGCGGATCCTGGCGGAGTCGATCGATCAGGCCCTGGATCGCGCGTTCCGGCCCTTCGACGACCTGCAGGAAATGCGTTCCATTGAAGACCAGCAGTCCGGTGATATCGGCAGCGCGATTCTGCGCGCGCGACAACTCCTGGATGGTTTCAAGTTCGGCTTGGGGAAGATTGGCACGGGCGAGACTTGTGTACGTTACGGACGTCAACTGCATGCCTGGGCGATAGGTGCATTTCAGGCCGCCTCAAGCCAGTAACGTCGGGTTGAAGACGGAATTAACACGAACAGCGCTTTTTCTTCGGCGGAGGAGGGCAGTCGTCGCAAATTCGGCCGAAGTCAGCCACCCGGATCGATCCTTGTCGGCGACGCCGAACTTCTCGATCGACTTCACCGCCCACTCCTCGAACGAAAGTGTGCCATTGCCGTTTGTGTCGAGCTTGGCGAACGCCTTGCGCCGGCTTCCGAGGATTTCCTCCCGCTCAATTCTACCATTCTTGTCCTTGTCCGCTCGGGAGAAGCGCTTCTCCTCGCGGCTCTTCGCCGTGGCCTCTGGCGGCTTCGGCAACGCCAGCATGCCAGGTCCGGGGTTTTGGGGCGGCGGCGGCGCTGCAAATTCGGGTGTCTGTGCGGCGCGGCTTTGCCAGAAGAGGAAGGCCCGGTCAGGAGCAAAAAACAGGCCGCGGCCCCGGCTAGAAAACGCGCCAAGGCGATACTCCTTCAACACTAGGAGATTCGGCATCGGCAAACTCGCCGCCGCCCGTCGCCCTGTCAACGCGTCAGATGCGCCCCGTCAGCCGATGGCGGAGCATTGCTGCCAGCCGCGGCGGGCTTCCCTCCGGCTCGAACGGCGCGCCGGCTTTGAGGTCGCGGGCGGCGAACCTGGCAAGCGAAGTCAACGGTCGCAGCGGCCTTGCAAAGCGATGAGCCTTGAGACGCGTTGCGGGACCTCTCGCGTGAATCAGCAACTCAGGCACGCCGCGGCGGCCGACCGAGACCAGGGCATGGAGGGCGCCCGCTTCTGCAAGCAGCGCATCGTCGCCTCCCAACAGCTGGCCGGAGAGCTGAAACAGCAGGCTGCCCCTGGCGGCAACGCGCCCGGGGTCGACTTCTTCCTCCAGAAGGGTCGCCCAGCCATCCTCGAGCTCCGCGAGACTGGCGCCGCCGATGCCATTTGGCAGCAAGCTGCTCGCCGCAATTTTCAGCTTCGGTTCGGCAGGCACCTTTCCGCGGTCGAGATCCGCCAGTCGCTCGCGCCACCAGGCCAGCTTGGCAGCGCCCAGCGCCGGCTGCGTCGCCCGGGCAACGACGTCGCCCATCGCGGAGTCCAGCTGGAATAGCGCCTCCAGCGGCGTCCTGACGTCATCCGGCACATGTCGCAGCACCAGCGCGCGATCGGCTCCGATCGCCGCCGCTAGCTCTTCGTCAGCGGTAACAGACGGCCTTTGCGGCAGCGACGACATCCGATGCCTTGATCAGCGCCAGCTTCTCGAGATTGGCAGCGTACGGCAGCGGCACGTCGACATCCGTTACCCGCATGACAGGCGCATCGAGGTCGTCGAAGCCCTCTTCCATGCAGATCGCCATGATCTCGGAGCTGATCGAACAGGTTGGCCAGCCCTCTTCGACGACGACGAGGCGATTCGTACGCTTGAGACTTCCCAGCACCGTCGCCTTGTCGAGCGGGCGCAAGGTGCGCAGGTCGATGACCTCGGCGTTGATGCCCTGCCCCATCAGTTCCTGCGCCGCCTCCAGCGCCACGCCAACACCGATGGAATAGCTGACGATGGTCACGTCCTTGCCCGGTCGAACGATCCGCGCCTTGCCGATCGGCAGGACGTAATCGTCCATCTGCGGAACGTCGAAATGCTGGCCGTAGAGCAGCTCGTTTTCGAGGAAGACAACCGGGTCCTCGCTACGGATCGCTGCCTTCAGCAAACCCTTGGCATCTGCCGCGCTGTACGGCGCGATCACGATCAGTCCGGGAACGCTGGCATACCATGGACCGTAGTTCTGGCTGTGCTGCGCGCCGACCCGTGCCGCCGCACCATTCGGGCCGCGGAACACGATCGGACAGCGCATCTGGCCGCCCGACATGTAATTCGTCTTCGCGGCCGAGTTGATGATGTGGTCGATCGCCTGCATCGCGAAGTTGAAGGTCATGAACTCGACGATCGGCTTCAGGCCGCCCATCGCGGCGCCCGACCCAAGGCCCGCGAAGCCATATTCGGTGATCGGCGTATCGATCACCCGCCTGGGTCCAAACTCGTCGAGCAGGCCCTGGGTGACCTTGTATGCGCCCTGATACTGAGCGACTTCCTCACCCATCACGAACACCCGTTCGTCCTGGCGCATTTCCTCGGCCATCGCGTCGCGAAGGGCTTCGCGGACCGTAGTGCTGACCAGCGGTGTCCCTTCCGGCACTTCCGGCTCGTCCACGGTGTTGGCGACATCGGCAACCAGGTCGCGAGCGGCCGTGTCGAACACGTGCGGCGTCGGCAGTCCCTCCGCCTGCTGCGAAGCCGGAACATCGACTTCGTCCGCATCCTTCGGCTCGGGCGCCGGTGCTGTTTCGGGGGCAGGCGGTGGCGCGGGCGTGTCGCTGACGGTTTCCCCGTCAGCGGCGAGTAGAGCGATCGGCTGACCGACCTTCACACCGTCGGTGCCCTCCGGAACGAGGATCTTGGCGATCTTGCCCTCGTCGACGGCCTCGAATTCCATCGTCGCCTTGTCGGTCTCGATCTCGGCGAGGATGTCGCCCGACTTCACGTCGTCGCCTTCCTTGACCAGCCACTTGGCGAGCGTGCCCTCTTCCATCGTCGGCGACAGCGCCGGCATTTTGAGCTCGGTCGCCATCAGTAGGTCTCCACCAGCACGTCGGTATGCAATTCGCTGACCTCGGGCTCCGGCGCCTCCTCCGAGAACTTGGCAGCTTCGACGACGATGTCCTTGATTTCCTTGTCGATCGCCTTGAGCTCCTCTTCCGTCACGCCCATCGTCTCAAGCTCCTTGGCGGCGCGGTCGATCGGGTCGTGATGCTCGCGATAGTCCTGGACCTCCTCGCGGGTCCGGTATTTGGCCGGATCGGACATCGAATGGCCGCGATAGCGATAGGTGAGGAACTCGATGATGATCGGACCCTTGCCGCTGCGCGTCCATTCGAGCGCAACTTCGGCCGCGCCGCGGACCGCCAGCACGTCCATGCCGTCGACCTGGATGCCCGGGATCCGGAAGCTCTCGCCTCGCTTGTAGAGCAGCGGCTCCGAAGACGAGCGCTCGATGCTCGTCCCCATCGCATATTTGTTGTTCTCGATCGCGTAGATGACCGGAAGGTCCCACAGCTGAGCCATGTTGAAGCTCTCGTAGACCTGGCCCTGGTTGACCGCGCCGTCGCCGAAATAGGTCAGGCAGACGCCGCCATCGCCGCTGTACTGGTGCTTCAGCGCCAGGCCGGTGCCCAGCGAAACCTGCGCCCCCACGATGCCGTGGCCGCCGTAGAAGCCATGCTCGACACTGAACATGTGCATCGAGCCGCCCTTGCCCTTGGAGATGCCCGCGGCACGACCCGTCAGCTCGGCCATGATCACCTTCGGATCGATGCCGTAGGCGAGCATGTGGCCGTGATCCCGATAGCCCGTGATGACGCTGTCCTTGCCGACCGTCATTGCCGACTGGAGCCCGACCGCGACGGCCTCCTGGCCAATATAGAGGTGGCAGAAGCCGCCTATCAGGCCGAGGCCGTAGAGCTGTCCCGCGCGCTCCTCAAAGCGGCGGATAAGCAGCATCTCCCGATAGAATTGAAGCAGCTGGTCCTTTGTCGCCTTGAAACGCTTGGGGTCTTGGGGACGCTCCCGGTTCGGAATTTGCGGTGCTGCGCCTGCAGCGGCTTTCGGCCCTCGCCCTTGCTCGGGACAGACTTTGCGGAACGCGCCACGCTTGATCCTCTTTATCGCGCCAATCGAATGAGCGGCGCGTCTATAGGTTGCACCGCTTCAAGCGGCAATGGCGTCAGTCGCCGGCAACGAAGGCCGTGATCTTCCAAGCGCCCGACTTCCTTTCCATCGTCAGCCGGTAGTCGGCCGCGCTGCGAAGATCGCCCGGCGCGACATAGGCCTCGCGCCCGTCCGCAAGCTTAATCCGGGCATCGCCCTGCTCGGGAAGCTCGATCACCGTGACCACCTCCCAATCAAGCTTGCCGAGCGCTTTACCGTCCTTGTCCCTGACCAGCGCGCCCGGATGAACCGCGAGCGCGGATTCGAACATGTCGGCATCAGGATCGAGCTGCGACGGGAATGACGGTGCAACCGCCACGCTTTCCCGAAGCGCGCAGCCGAGCGACAGCGCCTCTTTCAGCTCGTCCCAGACCTTGCTTTGCCCTGCGGAGCCCAACTCCCAGGCAGAACGAAAGGCGTCCTTACCCTCGCCGCCGCCGAAATCCACCAGCGCGCGGTCGTCGACCAGCAGCATCAAGCCATCGAAGTCTCGCTTTTCAACTGCAGCGATCACGCCGCTGCGAAAGGCAACGAAAGATGGGTCGGCCGCGCATTCATCGACCGGAGGCAGGCGCGTCGAACCAAACAATGACGCACCGAGAAGGAAGAGCGCTGCCGCCGTCAATTCAGCGGAACGATGACCTCGTCAGGCCGGACCAGGCCGAGATCGCGGCGGACCAGCTCGTCCGCCATGTCCGGATCCGCCTTGCGCGGGTCGAGCAAAGCGGAGCGGTGCCGAAGTTGCGCCTTTTCCGCTTCGAGGCGGGCCAGCTCGGCCTTTCTCGACTGAAGGTCGCGGTGATACCCGCCCCATGCGAGAAGGCCATTCGGGCCGGCAACAGCATAGCCGGCAAAATTGCCGACAACGATCAGCGCAAGCGCGGGCCAAAACACCCTACGCATCAAGCCGAAACTGCGTTGACCCCCACCCATCGGTCTTAAGAATCACGATGGAGTCATGAAGGCAAGAGAAAAGAACCCTTTGGGGATAATCCTGTGGATTAGGCCGGCTTGTATGCCTTCAATGCCGCAATCCCCGGGTAACGCGCTGAATCGCCAAGCTCTTCCTCGATCCGGAGCAACTGGTTGTACTTGGCTGTGCGGTCCGACCGCGCCAGGCTGCCAGTCTTGATCTGCCCGCAGGACAACGCGACCGCCAGGTCGGCAATCGTCGAATCCTCGGTTTCGCCTGAACGGTGCGACATCACCGCCGTATACCCGGACGTCTGCGCAAGCCTGACGGCATCTATGGTCTCGGTCAGAGTCCCAATCTGGTTGACCTTGACGAGAATCGAATTTGCGATCCCGTTTTCAATACCTTGTGCGAGTCTATTCACGTTGGTTACGAAAAGATCGTCGCCAACGAGCTGAACGCGATCACCGATCATGTCGGACAGATACTTCCATCCTTCCATGTCGTCCTCGCCCATCCCGTCCTCGATGGAAGCGATCGGATAGGCATCCGAAAGCTCAGCGAGATACGTCGCCATTTCCATCGGGCTGAGGCTCCGTCCCTCGCCTTCGAGCTCGTACTTGCCGTTCTTGAAAAACTCGGTCGATGCGCAATCCAGCGCCAGCACCACGTCGCTCCCGGGCTTGTAGCCCGCTGATTCGACCGACCTGAGGATAAAATCGAGCGCCTCGCGCGCCGACGCGATGTTCGGGGCGAATCCACCCTCGTCGCCGACGGCCGTCGCCAGTCCTGCCTTGTGGAGTGCGGCCTTCAGCGCATGGAAGATCTCGGTGCCGCAACGAAGCGCCTCCGAAAAGGTCGGAGCGCCGACCGGCATGACCATGAATTCCTGGAAATCGATCGGATTGTCGGCATGAGCGCCACCGTTGACGATGTTCATCATCGGCACCGGCAATACGTTCGAGCTGACCCCGCCGACATAGCGGTACAGCGGCGCGCCCAGCGCATCGGCCGACGCCTTGGCCGCCGCCAGGCTCACGCCCAGAATGGCGTTGGCGCCCAGCCGCGCCTTGTTCGCGGTCCCGTCGAGGTCGATCATCGTGCGGTCGAGATCGGCCTGGTCCTCGGCTTCCATCCCGACGACGGCATTGGCGATCTCTCCGTTGACCGCCCGGACGGCCCTTTCGACGCCTTTTCCACCCCAGCGGCTCTTGTCGCCATCGCGAAGCTCAACCGCCTCGTGGGCACCGGTCGAGGCACCCGAAGGGACGGCAGCCCGGCCCATGCTCCCGTCTTCCAAAGTGACGTCAACCTCGACAGTCGGATTGCCACGGCTGTCCAGAATCTGGCGGGCATGGACGTCGACGATAGCGGTCATGGAAATCCTTCTTGCGGAAGCGTAATGATTTAGGTGCGCGCTGCACCTATATCCGGCGCGTCGGGCCGTGCAACTTTCAGCTTGGCGCACAGGAACGACACAGAGGCTGCAGGGTTGAGGTTGGAAAAGGAGAACTCGCAATGGGCGACAACAGGACCGACCTTCCGGAAGGCACCGACACGATCATCGCCGGAGCATCGGATGGCGGCGAATTGAGCACGGAGAACGAATTGTTGACTGATACCCAAGTGCCGGCGACTCGCGACACCGGCTCAACCGATCTGCGTAAGCGGCTGCGCGACGGCGGAGAGCGCTTGTCCGATGAGGCCGGCGACCGCGCTCGCGGGTTCGTCAGCCAGGGCTTGAGCGATCCGCCGAGGCCCTTTCCAACGTCAGCAAGCTGGTCGGCGATACCGCCGATGGCCTCGATGAGCGTCTAGGCGAGGAGTATGGCGACTATGCGCGCCGCGCAGCCTCCGCGATAGAGAGCACCGCCAACAATATCGCGTCGAAGAACCCCGACGAATTGATCGAGGATACGCGCAACTTTGTCCGCAACAGCCCCGGCATCGCCGTCGCGGGCGCTGCCATCGTCGGCTTCGTGGTCGCCCGACTGCTGAAGTCCGGCTTCAGCACCCGGAATGAGAACGAAGAAGGCTAAGGTGCTTAAGACGCCGTCGGATCATGATCCTGCCACGGACGACAGCGATCGTCCGATCGGTTTGCTCGTCCATGAGCTCATCGAGGACGGCAAGGCCTATGCCCTGGCGGAACTCGACTATGTCAAAGCGATCGCTGCGGCCAAGGCCAATGCCCTCAAGCTGCCGGCGATCCTGTTCGGGGTGGCCGTGTTGTTCGCATTGGCTGCGTTCGTTGCCCTCGTTGTCGGAATCGCCAATGGCTTGGCCACTCTCATCGGCCCATTGGCTGGCGGGCTGGTGGCCTGCCTTCTGTTCGCGGCGATTGCAGGCGGGCTCGGTTGGTACGGCATGATGCGTCTTCGGCGGGATCTATGATCGGCGAGACCACGGACATGACAGCGGCCAAGCTGCAGGCGGAACGTGCCCGGTCCCAGCTGATGGACACGGCCCAGCGCCTACAGAACCGCGTCAGTCCCGGCACGCTCGCCTCAAACGTGTGGCAAGATGCCAAGGACAAGGGCGCTGACCTCGCCGAAACTGCTGTGGACGCCGTTCGGAAGCGGCCCGTTGCCGTGACCGGCGTGGTGGCCGCAATCGCCTTGTTCCTCGCGAGGGAACCGTTGGTCGACCTCGCGGGTAAGATGACCAAGGGCGTCCGCAAGAAGACGAACCGAAAGACCGCGTCCAAGACCCAATCCACGGAGAAAAGTGCATGACGGACAATCGCTCCAGCGTCGAAACGGAGCGTTCGACTCCTCGGCAACGCGCAATCGAAGCCTATGGGAATGCCCGCGATCGCGTCGGCAATGCCGGGCGTCGCGCCGGCGAATCTCTCGAAGAGGCCCGCTACTCGTGCTCGCGGCCGGGCTCGCTGCCGGGGCTGCCATCGCGGCACTCCTGCCGAGGACGCGGACCGAGGATCGACTCCTGAAGCCGGTCACCGATCGCGCCAGGGAGACGGCGCGTGTCGCGGTGCAGGCCGCCAAGGACGCCGGCCAGGGCAGGCTCGATGAGCTCGGTCTCACCCGCGAAAAGGGATCGGACACCATCCGCTCCATCTTCCAGGGGTTCAGCGATGCCGCGAAGGCCTCAGGTCAGGCCGCGATCGGTAGCGTCCGCGGCAAGGAATGAGGCCCTGAGGCCGGTTCGCATAAGGCCCGAATCCTGCTAGCGGCCCGCCGATGAGCAAGCTTCACCTCGTGTTCGGCGGTCGCGTGAAAGATCCGCGCGGCCTGGATTTCGTCGATTTGAACGGAATCGATTTTGTCGGCCTGTTCGATAATTATGCCGAGGCCGAAGAGGCTTGGCGCGGCCGTGCCCAGCGGACTGTTGACGATGCAGAGATGAAGTACGTCGTCGTCCACCTCCACCGGCTGCTCGAACCGGAGAGCGACGGCAGCACGGCCTCAGCGGCTTAGGCGTTCCGGTAACGCCAAAGCAGAAGCGGGCGCTGAAGCAGCAATCCGGCGATGAACCCGCCAATGTGCGCTGGTGTCGCCAGCAGGTAGCCCTGCGTTCCGGCGAGCATTCCGCTCATGACCTGCAGGACGATCCACGCCGCGAGCAGCCACAGGGCATTGAGCGACCGATTGAGGCTTGGCGACGCGACAATCTTTTTCTGCTGACCGAAGCTCAAGGCGAAAGCGCCAATGACGGCGCTGATCGCACCGCTGGCGCCGATCATCGGGGTTGTTGAAAGCGGGGCGACCATCCACTGCGCGATCGCGGCCGTGTAGGCGCCAACTACGTAAAGCAGCACCATCGGCCAGAGGCCCAGTACCCGCTCGACCTGCGTCCCGCACCACACCAGCATCAGCACGTTGACCGCGACGTGGAGAAGTCCGCCGTGCACAAGTGTCGCCGTCAGCGGCGTCAACCACGCGGGCACCGGCGATGCGACCTGGACGACTTCGCTCAATCGTGCGGGGATGACACCAAGCAGCAGATCGACACTGCCGTTCGGATCGACCAGCTCAGCAAGGAGCCAGGCGGCGACCGTGACGATCGAAATAACGGCGGTAGCAGTGCGTGGGTAGCGCATCAGCGCGGAACCGCTCAGAGGAACTCGATCTTCTTGATCTCGTAGTAGCGATCGCCCGATGGCGTCGAGACCTCGACCTCCTCGCCAGCCTGACGGCCGATGAGGGCGCGGCCGAGCGGTGAGTTGTAGCTGATCCGCCCATCCTTCGCATCCGCCTCGACCTGGCCGACAAGCTGGTAGCGAACCTTCTTGTCGTCTTCGTCGAGGAGGGTGACGGTGGCACCGAACACCACCTTGTCGCCGGAAAGCGTGGTCGGATCGATCACCATTGCCCGGCTGAGCTGATCGTCGATGTCGGCGATCATCGCCTCGATCTGGCCCTGGCGCTCCTTGGCGGCGTGATATTCGGCGTTCTCGGAGAGGTCGCCATGCGCGCGAGCCGCTTCGATCGCTTCCACGACCGCCGGGCGCTCCACGGTTTTCAGCTGACGAACCTGCTCGCTCAGCTTGCGATGACCTTCGGCCAGCATCGGTACCTTTTCGGCACTCGCCATTGTTTTCGGCCTTTCCTCTTTCAAAACGCCGCCCGCCGCGCCCGTCTCAGGGTTCGCGATGCCAGGCGGATTGTCAGGTGGTTGTCAGTTTTTGGAGGCAGAATAATAGGATTGGAGAGAGCGGACTTCAAGCGCGTGCCCCCTCAACGCCTCAATCGCCCTCGCGGCTGCAAGGCTTCCGGCAGCAGTCGTGAAATAAGGCACCTTACGCGTCAGCGCCGTCGAGCGGATGGAGTAGCTGTCCTTCATCGACTGCCAGCCCTCGGTGGTGTTGAAGACTACCTGCACGTCACCGTCCATCAGCCTGTCGACAATGTGCGGCCGCCCTTGCGCAACCTTGTTCACCTTCTCGACCGCCAGCCCCTTCGACGACAGGTGGTCGGCGGTGCCGCCGGTCGCGATGATCGAATAGCCGAGCTCGATCATCTTCTCGACTGCCGGAACGATGTTGTCCTTGTCGGCATCCTTCACCGACACGAATGCCGTCCCGCTGTTCGGCAGGACAATCCCGGCTGCGATCAAGGCCTTGCCGAATGCAAGGTCGAATTCGCTATCGATTCCCATGACTTCGCCGGTACTTTTCATTTCTGGTCCGAGCACAGGGTCGGCACCGGGGAAGCGCGCGAAGGGAAATACCGATTCCTTGACGGCGACATGGCCGATATCGCGATCGATGGTGCCCTGGTCGGCAAGCGCCTCCCCGGCCATCACCCGCGCCGCAATCTTCGCGATCGGCCGCCCGATGGCCTTCGCAACAAACGGCACGGTGCGGCTGGCGCGCGGATTGACCTCGATCAGGTAGACCTCGTCGTCCTTGACCGCGAACTGCACGTTCATGAGGCCCCGCACGCCTAGTGCCAGCGCCAACTCCCGCGCCTGCCGCTCAATCTCGCTCACGACCGTATCGGACAGGCTGCGCGGCGGGATCGAGCAGGCGCTATCGCCGGAGTGCACACCAGCCTCCTCGATGTGCTGCAGAATGCCGGTCACCGCGACGTCGACCCCATCGGATATGGCATCGACGTCCACCTCGATCGCATCGCGAAGATAGCGGTCGATCAGCACAGGGCTCGAGCCCGACACGGCAACGGCGGTCGCGATGTAATGGTCGAGCTGCTCCGGCCCCTCGACGACCTCCATGCCGCGCCCGCCAAGCACGTAGGACGGACGCAGCAGCACCGGATAGCCGATGCGCGACGCCACCTGGATCGCTTCCTCGCGGCTACGGGCAAGACCGTTCGCGGGCTGCTTGAGCCCAAGCTTGTCAACGAGTTGCGCGAACCTCTCGCGATCTTCCGCGAGGTCGATCGAATCCGGCTTGGTGCCGAGGATCGCAATCCCCGCCGCTCCCAGGTCGGCCGCCAGCTTTAACGGCGTCTGCCCGCCAAGCTGGACGATCACGCCCAGCAGTTCCCCCTTTCCCTGCTCGCGCCGGACGATTTCCAGCACGTCTTCCGCCGTCAGCGGTTCGAAATAGAGGCGATCCGAGGTGTCAGGGTCGGTCGAAACCGTCTCCGGGTTGCAGTTGACCATGACGGTCTCCAGCCCAACCCGTCGCGGCCAAGCGCGAAGGCGGCGTGGCAGCAACAATAGTCGAACTCGATGCCCTGGCCGATACGGTTTGGTCCGCCGCCCAGGATGATGACCTTCCTGCGGTCGCTAACCTCGGCCTCGTCCTCCGGCTCGCCGAACAGCGGCGCCTCATAGGTCGAATAGAGGTAAGGCGTCGCCGCATCGAACTCGGCCGCGCAGCTGTCGATGCGCTTGAAAACCGGACGAACGCCAAGCTTCAGCCGGTGCGCGCGCACCTCCGCCTCGGTTACGCCGCCGGTCATGTGCTTCAGCGCGTCGTGCATGATGCCGGAACCGCCGGCGATCATCTCGCTCATCTCGCGGTCGACACGCGCCGAGCGGAGCGCCAGCTGCGCCAGCCGCGCATCGGAAAAGCCCATTGCCTTCAACCGGCGCATCTCCGCCGGATCCTGCGGCAAGCCATCGCGCCGGACCTGTGCCTCCGCATCCACGATCTCCTGCAGCCGCTGCAGGAACCAAGGGTCGAAACCGGCGATCTGCGCGATCCGTTCGACCGTGAAGCCCTGGCGAAGCGCCTCCGCTGCGACCAGAAGCCGGTCGGGCGTCGCCTTGGCCAGCGCATTCTCGATCACGACCGGATCGACCCCGTCGTACTGCATTAGGCGGTCCAGCCCGCACAGACCCGTCTCGAGCCCCGCAACGCCTTCTGCAGGCTCTCGGCGAACGAGCGGCCGATCGCCATCACCTCGCCCACCGACTTCATCGAGGTGCTGAGCAGCGCCGGCGAGCCCGCGAACTTCTCGAATGCGAAGCGCGGGATCTTGGTCACCACATAATCGATCGTCGGCTCGAAGCTCGCCGGGGTCGCGCCGCCGGTGATGTCGTTCCTGATTTCGTCGAGCGTATACCCAACCGCCAGCTTGGCCGCGACCTTGGCGATCGGGAAGCCGGTGGCCTTGGATGCGAGCGCCGACGACCGCGAAACGCGTGGGTTCATCTCGATCACGACTATTCGCCCGGTCTTCGGATTGATCGCGAACTGGACGTTGGAACCGCCTGTTTCGACGCCGATTTCGCGGAGGACAGCGATCGATGCTGACCGCATCCGCTGATATTCCTTGTCGGTCAGCGTCAGTGCGGGCGCAACGGTGATGGAATCGCCCGTGTGGACGCCCATCGGGTCGATATTTTCGATCGAGCAGATGATGATGGCGTTGTCGGCGCGGTCGCGCACGACTTCCATCTCATATTCTTTCCAACCGACGAGGCTTTCGTCGATCAGCACCTCGGTGGTGGGCGAGGCTTCGAGCCCGCCGCGGACAATCGCCTCATATTCCTCGCGATTGTAGGCGATGCCGCCGCCTGTCCCGCCCAACGTGAAGCTCGGTCGAATGACTGCCGGTAGCCCGACCTGCTCCAGCGCCGCGACCGCTTCATCCATCGAGTGCACGATCGCCGATCGCGGGCTCTCCAGCCCGATGCGGTCCATCGCATCGCGAAACTTCTGACGGTCCTCGGCCTTTTCGATCGCCTCGGCGTTCGCGCCGATCAGCTCGACGCCCAGTCGCTCCAGTGTCCCGTCCTTCGCCAGCGCCAGCGCCGTGTTCAGCGCCGTCTGCCCGCCCATGGTTGGAAGGACGACGTCCGGCTTTTCCTTCTCGATGATCTTTGCGACGAATTCCGGCGTAATCGGCTCGATGTACGTCGCATCCGCCAGCTCCGGATCGGTCATGATCGTCGCCGGGTTCGAATTGACGACGATGACCCGATAACCCTCTTCTTTCAGGGCCTTGACCGCCTGGCTTCCCGAATAGTCGAACTCGGCCGCCTGGCCGATGACGATCGGGCCGGCGCCGATGATGAGGATCGAGTTTATGTCGGTGCGTTTTGGCATCAGCTCGCTGGAAAGTTGACGGCGTTGACGAAGACGGCCTTCAGCCCGTTCTTGCGAGCGAACTTGGCGACACAGTCACGCTCTTGAGGGGTGGAGTCCGGACGGAACAGGAAGATAAGCCGCTTTTCGCTCTCATCCTGGAATAGCTCACCAAGCGCGAGACCGCAGCTCTGGCCGACGTCGTTTAGCTCGGCCTGCGTGTGAAAACGCGCGGTAGCGCAAGCACTCAGAGACATGGTGACGCCAGCGCATACCAATGACCGGCGACCCCAGATCATTCGACATTTCCATCGAGAGCCACGTTTCCAGTTATGTAGGCTTCGTTCCCCACGAGGCCCAACTTGAACGGGATCTTGCTCTCGTTGATTCCACGCAGAGCGCAATCTACGCGTTCGTAGGCCTCGTTCACGTCCGGCTTCATGTGCAGCTCTTCATCGCCGCGCAAATCGAACGTATTTCGAGCAATCCCGCACTTATCCGCAATCCTGTCCAACTCGGCTTGGCGGAAGTCATGGAGCGTCATCTTCGTTGCCGGCGCCGGCTCGCAAGAGATGCAAAAAGCACAAATTATGATCGCCGCGGCCGTCTTGCTCACTTCATCGCCCCGACGAACTTCTCGAACAGGTAGAAGCTGTCCATCGGCCCCGGGCTCGCCTCCGGGTGATACTGCACGCTGAATGCCGGCCGGTCGGTCAACTCGATCCCGCAATTGCTGTCGTCGAACAGCGACACGTGCGTTTCGTGGACATTCTCCGGAAGGCCTTCGCGCTCGACCGCGAAGCCGTGGTTCATGCTGGTAATCTCGACCTGCCCGTCCGACAGCCGCTTCACCGGATGATTGGCGCCCGATGGCCCTGGAACATCTTGCTCGTCTTCCCGCCAACCGCGAGCGCCAGCATCTGGTGGCCAAGGCAGATGCCGAACAAAGGCTTCTTCGTCTCCAGCATCTGCCGAATCACCGGCACCGCATATTCGCCCGTCGCTGCCGGATCGCCCGGCCCATTGGACAGGAAGAATCCGTCCGGCTTGTGCGCCATGATCTCGTCGAAGGTCGCCGTCGCCGGCACTACCGTCACCCGGGCACCGGCCTCAACAAGGTTGCGGAAGATGTTGCGTTTGTTGCCATAATCGACCGCAACGACGTGCGGCCGACTCTCGTCCTCACCGCCAAGCTCATAGCCCTCGCCCCACTGCCAACGGCCACCCGTCCAACGCTCGACCTGCAGCCTGCTGACGTCCTTGGCGAGGTCCATGCCTTCGAGGCCGGGCCAGTCCGCCGCCAACTTCTGCAGCCGCTCGACGTCGAATTCGCCATTGGCGTTGTGCGCGATGACGACCGTCGGCGGGCCTTCCTGCCGCACGAGGCGCGTCAACGCCCGCGTATCCACGCCGGAAATGCCGATGCGCCCATACTTGCGCATCCAGTCCGCAAAGCCCTCGTTGGCGCGGTAGTTGCTCGGCTCGGTGACGACCTCGCGCACCAGGCAACCCAGCGCGTGCGCGTCCGCCGCCTCGACGTCCTCGTCATTGGCTCCTACGTTGCCGATGTGCGGAAAGGTGAAGGCGATGACCTGCTTCGCATAGGAAGGATCGGTCATCACTTCCTGGTATCCGGTCATGGCGGTATTGAAGCACAGCTCGCCGACCTGCTCGCCCTCTGAGCCGAAGCCTTTGCCCCAGACGACCCGGCCATCGGCGAAGACCACGACTCCCGTCGCGCCCTTCGGTTGAGGCGCGGACAAGGGTCGAGCGTCGGCCATGGGCGAAAGAGCCTTCCGTCAAGAGTTTTGCAGCGATGTCGCTAAGGCATTTCCGCTAGGCACATATGCGCGCCGGGTCAACGCTGGTAAGGGCCAAAATCCACAGCTAGTGCTCTCCGCATGATCCGCGACGACATCAAGACCGCTTTGGTGACCGCCATGAAGGGCGGCGACAAGGCCGCGACCGGCACGATTCGCCTCATCCAGTCGGCTCTCAAGAACCGCGATATCGAGCTGCGCACGTCGAGCTCGACCCCGACGACGACCTGGTCGTGACGGAAGTCCTGCAGAAGATGATCAAGCAGCGGCGTGAGTCCGCCGATCTCTACCGCAAGGGCAATCGCGAGGAGCTGGCCGCGACCGAAGAGGCGGAAATCGCCGTTATCGAGCGATTCCTGCCCAAGCAAATGACCGACGATGAGGCCAGTGCCGCCATCCAGGCAATCATTGCCGAGACGGGCGCATCGGGGATGAAGGACATGGGCAAGGTGATGGGCGAGGTCAAAGCGCGGCTGGCCGGCCAGATCGATCCCGCTCGTGCCAGCGCCATGGTCCGCGCCGCGCTCGCCTGAGAAAAAGGCCCGCCGCAGGAGTGCGACGGAGCCTCAGTTGGATCGTTCTTTCTAGTTGGCCGCCGCGGCGCTTCCGCCAGTGGCCGCACCGGTGCCGGTCATTCCGCCGACACCTTCCATCACCAGGTCGTAACAGAGCATCGCGATTGCCGTCGCCATTGCACCGGCCAGCGCTATTTGCAGATTGACCGTAATTGCCGCCAGCTGAGCGCCGATCGCCGGCAAAGTGCCAAGCGCCGTTCCGACGATCGGAAGCGCGATCAGGATGACTCCCGCGAGCACCATTCTTTCGCGCGGCATGGAAAGCCCGGCGATCAGGCCGAGTACAAGAAGCACCAACGCGACATTCAGCCCGCCGAGCGGAACGAAAGCCGCCACGATTGCGAGAAGTATGTAAAGCACGCGGGCAAGCCCGCCGACCTTGTTGATCATGATATTTCCCCCCTCAAAATGTCCCGGCCTGCGATCTCTCCTTTGCGGTCGCCGGAACAAGGAAAGATTAACCCTGTTTCGCCGCATTTCTCAGCGGAATGAATCGTTCAGAATCCGGTCGTTACGGGAGCGGTCAGAAATTCACCGCGGGAATCCGTCCCTGAGCGCCGACTCGCACTTGTGGATAATTCCGTCGCAAACGCTTGCGGCGCGCCGAGTCGAATGCGAGAAAAATCCCGCCGTCCATGAGTTTAAGTCCAGCCTTTCTCGACGAGCTTCGCGCCCGGACTTTGCTGTCGGCGATCATCTCGCCGTCGGTGAAGCTGCTCCGCGCCGGTCGCGAGTGGAAGGCGCGTTGCCCGTTCCACAACGAGAAGACACCCAGCTTCACCATCAACGACGAAAAGGGCTTCTACCATTGCTTCGGCTGCGGAGCTCACGGCGATGCCATCCGCTTCCTGACAGACGCCCGCGGACTGCCCTTCATGGATGCGGTGAAGGAGCTTGCCGGAAAAGCCGGACTCGAAGTCCCTGCTCCCGATCCCCAGGCTCGCGAGCGCGCCGAACGCACCGCCTCGCTGACTGACGTCATGGCGGCATGCCAGAAGTGGTTTGCCGAGCAGCTCGCCGGCGTCGACGGCGCCGACGCGCGCGAATACCTCAAGAACCGCGGCATCGGACCCGCAACGGTCGCCCGCTTCGGCATCGGCCTCGCGCCAGAAGGGCGGAACAAGCTCAAAAGCGCTCTACTGCACCTCGGCGAGGACAAGCTCGTCGAAACCGGAATGCTCATCAAGCCGGACCCCAATGAGTTCAAGGGCGGCGAGACCTACGACCGTTTCCGGGCCGGCTGATGATCCCCATCCGCGACGCGCGCGGCAGAGTGATCGCGTTCGGAGGCCGCATCCTCGGCGCAGGCGAGCCGAAGTATCTGAACTCGCCCGACACGCCGCTCTTCGACAAGGGCCGCACGCTCTACAACCTCGACCTCGCCAGCCCGGCCACCCGCTCGGCCAGGCGCCTGATCGTCGTTGAAGGCTACATGGACGTCATCGCCCTCGACCGCGCTGGCGTGGCGGAGGCTGTCGCGCCCAACGGCACCGCCGTCACCGAAGCCCAGCTCGAACGCATGTGGCGGCTCGATCCCAACCCGATCCTCTGCTTCGACGGCGACAGCGCCGGCCAGAAGGCCGCCATCCGCGCCGCTTCCCGCGCTCTGCCGCTCCTCGCCCCGAGCGCACGCTTCGCTTCGTCGAGCTTCCCGCCGGGCAGGATCCCGACGACGTCGTCCGCAGCGGCGGCCGCGAAGCCCTCGAAAGCCTCCTCGCCGAGCCCGAGCCGCTGGTCGATCGCCTCTGGCGCCACGAGCTCGCCGCCCAGCCTCTCACGACGCCCGAAGCCCGCGCCGGCCTTCGGCAGCGCCTGATCGAGCATTCGCAGGCCATCCGCGACCAGGCCCTGTCGCGCCTCTACCGCGAGGACTGGCTCCGCCGCTTCAACGAGCTCGTCCGCCCGCAGCAGCAATTCTCGCCCGCACCCCGGCGCGAGTGGAAGAAGCAAGGCGGCCGCTTCGTGCCCCCGAAAAGCGCCCCGGCGATGTCATGAAGCGCATCAGCCGCGGCGGCATTGATGACGAGCACGCCCGCGCCCTCATCATCGGTTTCGCCAATTTTCCCGAAAGCTTGCAGGACCATTGCGAGCAGCTCGCGTCCCTGCCAATCGCCGGAACGCCCCTCGCCCGCCTGCGCGACAAGTTGGTCGATGCGGCAGTTTCGGGGGAAAAGCTTGATCGAGAGCGACTTGCTACCATATTGCGCGACAGTGGAACTGCGCCGGACCTCGAGCGAGCGCGCAGGACTGGGACAATGGCCTTTTCCTTCACCCGAAGCGACACGGCGCCCGAAAGGGCTGTGCGCGACCTCGGGATCGCCATCGACGCGTTGATGGCGGACGGGGAGATCGGCGCGGCCCTTGCGGCTGCGACCGAGCGGTTGAAGGACGGCGAAGAGGATGCGTTTGAGGAGCAGCTCCGGCTGCACTCCGAGCGTGAGGGAATCAAGGAGCGGCTGGCGTCTCTCGCCGGCAGTGACTAAGCGGCGGCACAAATGGCGAAAAACGAAGCAGTAGACACCGAGACGCAGGACAGCGGCGATGCACCGCTGATCGATCTCAACGACGCGTCGATCAAGAAGATGATCGCCCGCGCGAAGAAGCGCGGCTTCATCACGATCGATGAGCTGAACGAGGCCCTTCCCCAGGACCAGATGTCCTCGGAGCAGATCGAGGACATCATGTCCGCGATCAACGACATGGGCATCAACGTCGTCGAGAACGACGAGGCCTCGGACGACGACGAGGACAAGCAGGAAGAGGATTCCGCCGAGGACGAGGTCGATCCCCTCGACGACGGCGGCCCCCGCCCTGCCGCCGCGACCAAGAAGGAAGCCGTCGACCGCACCGACGACCCGGTCCGCATGTACCTGCGCGAAATGGGCGCGGTGGAATTGCTCTCCCGTGAGGGCGAAATCGCCATCGCCAAGCGCATCGAGGCGGGCCGCGACATCATGATTTGGGGCCTTTGCGAAAGCCCCATGACCTTCAACGCCATCATCGACTGGTCGAACGCCCTGAACGAAGGTCGCATGCAGCTGCGCGAGATCCTCGATCTCGAAGCCATGCTGTCGAAGGGTCCGACCGCCGAGCAGATCGCGGAGAGCGAGGAAGGCGAGGAAGGCGGCGAAGGCGGAGAGATCAGCGAGAAGACCGCCGGCCCCACCATCAAGGAAGAGGAAGACGTCGCCGACGAGCCCGAAGAGGGCGCGAACGAGGACGACGAGGACATGGTCGAGCGGCGGACCAAGCCGCAGGCCGAGGAGGACGACGACGAGAACGCTCTCTCGCTCGCCCAGATGGAAGAGCAGCTCAAGCCCCAGGCGCTCGAGAAGTTCGCGGCCATCACCTCGCTGTTCAAGAAATTCTCGAAGCTCCAGGCCGCGCGCCTCGACGCTCTCCAGACCGGCGCCGAATTCCCCGCTGCCGACGAGAAGAAGTACCAGAAGCTCCGCGAGCAGCTCACGGCCGAGGTCGAGAGCGTGCAGTTCCACGGCGCCAAGATCGAGTATCTCGTCGAGCAGCTCTACAGCCACAACCGCCGCCTGATGGCTCTCGGCGGCCAGATGCTGCGCCTGGCCGAGCGGCACCGCGTGCCCCGCCGCGCCTTCCTCGACAGCTACACGGGCAATGAGCTCGATGACGGCTGGCTCGACCGCGCCGCCGGCATCGACAAGAAGTTCGCCGCCTTCGCCGCCGCCGAAGCCGACAGCGTCGAGCGCATCCGCACCGACATCAGCGCGATCGCGCAGCAGGTCGGCACTTCGCTCCCCGAATACCGCCGCATCGTGAACATGGTGCAGAAGGGCGAGCGCGAGGCCCGCATCGCGAAGAAGGAGATGGTCGAGGCCAACCTCCGCCTCGTGATCTCCATCGCCAAAAAGTACACGAACCGCGGCCTGCAGTTCCTGGATCTCATCCAGGAAGGCAACATCGGCCTGATGAAGGCGGTCGACAAGTTCGAGTACCGTCGCGGCTACAAGTTCTCGACCTACGCCACCTGGTGGATCCGGCAGGCGATCACCCGCTCGATCGCCGACCAGGCGCGGACCATCCGCATCCCGGTCCACATGATCGAGACGATCAACAAGCTCGTCCGCACGGGCCGCCAGTTCCTGCACGAGACCGGCCGCGAAGCGACGCCGGAGGAGCTCGCCGAGCGCCTTTCGATGCCGCTCGAAAAGGTCCGCAAGGTGATGAAGATCGCCAAGGAGCCGATCAGCCTCGAAACGCCGATCGGCGACGAGGAAGACAGCCACCTCGGCGATTTCATCGAGGACAAGAACGCCGTCATCCCGGTGGACGCGGCGATTCAGTCGAACCTCAAGGAAACCGTCACCCGCGTGCTGGCGTCACTCACCCCGCGTGAGGAGCGCGTGCTTCGCATGCGCTTCGGCATCGGCATGAATACCGATCACACCCTGGAAGAGGTCGGGCAGCAGTTCTCGGTTACTCGCGAGCGTATTCGGCAGATCGAAGCGAAGGCGCTGCGGAAGCTGAAGCATCCGAGCCGGAGCCGGAAAATGCGGAGCTTCCTGGATCAGTGAATTAGCTGCACGTTTCGATCAGAACTTGCGCTGTCATCTCACAACGGCATCGCGTTCTCTACGATGAAGGCACTGCGCTTCCCAACCCGCCCTCGCTTTTCGCTGTCCTACAGCGCCAGGGCTGTGCCTTAAGATCGCGGATGCAGACGCCGCGCTCTTCCCGCCCGCGAAAACCACTCCGTCAGTGCGAACATTGGGACCATTCGGTCAGCTCGCTATCGAAAATTGCACGGTGCGCCGTTCCGCGTCGGCGCTGTCCAGGCGGACGCGGAGTGCGTCGCCCGGCTTCAGTCCGTCGGTCTTGATCCGCGCCACGATCGCGGGGGAGCAGCTCTGGATGCGCGCGCCGCGCTCGTCCACGTCGGTCACCACCGCGTCGAACGTGCTGCCCTCGCGGCCGGTCAGGACCACCGCCTCCGCCAGGTCGATTACCGCATGGGCGATCTGTCCCGACAAGGCGTCCGCCTTCTGCATGACGTCCGGCAGGCGCTCGAACACGCCCGGGTCCGCGACCGGCTGTCCGTTGGCGACCGCAAGCGCGGCTTCCACCACGTACCGGTCGGCGAGCCGGCGCAGCGGCGCCGTCGCATGGGCATAGGTCGCCGCGACCGCCGCGTGCCACGGCTTCGCGCCCTCGCGGTACGGCTCGTAGCCGGCGGCGGGGCTTGCGCGGCGGATCGCCAGCATTATCGCCGCGTCGGCCGGGCGTTCGGGGTCGAGCCGCCGCTCCAATTGCTCCAGGCTCTCGGGCTTGGGCCAGTCGAGGCCGAGCGCCCTCGCCGTATGGCGGAGCCGCTTCACCGCCCAGTCCTGCGGCTTGCCCATGGTGCGAAACAGGCCGGTCTTCGCCTGCAGCAACGCGTCGGCCACCGCCAGGTTGGTCGCCAGCGACAGGGCCGCGTTCTTCCGCTCCGCCCAGCTTTGCGGCCGCAATTGCAGCTGGAAGTGGCCGTTGTCCTGGACGACCTCCTGCTCCGGCGGTTCGACCCGCGCCGCGCCCCGCGCCAGCTCCGCCGCCTCGACCCGGTCGGTTAGCTCTGCAAAGCCCGCCGGCAGCTCGTCCTCGCGGACCGTCTCGTACGCCAGCTTGGCCCGGCTGCGGATGCGCGCCCTTTTTACCCCGTCGAGCTTCGCCTCTCCGGCCGGGTCGACCCGCACCGTGAACACGACCGCCGCTCTTTCGCCGTCCGGCAACAGGCTCACTGCGCCTTCGCACAGGATCGGCGGGTACAGCGGCACCTTCCCGTCGGGCAAATAATAGGATGTCCCGCGCACCCACGCCTCGCGGTCGAGCGCGCTGCCCGGCGCGACGAACCAGCCGACATCGGCGATCGCATAGTGGAGCAGCAGGTCGCTCCCCGCCGGCTCGATCGCGAACGCCTGGTCGAGATCGCGCGACTGCGCCGGGTCGAGCGTGACGAAATCGACCTGCGTCGCGTCTGCATGCTCGCCGATCGGCCGCCGCGCGACGGCTTTCGCCTCGGTCAGCACATCGGCCGGGAAGTCGCCAGGCAGCTGAAACTGCTGGCGGATCAGCGCCAGGCCGTGCCCAAGCAGGCAATCGCGATCGACGATCGTCCGCAAGCGTCAGTCAGCCGAAAACTTGATGGTCGCCATGACTTCGCCCGCCTCCCGCAAGGACGCGGCACCCTTAGCAGCCGGAATGTGCGGGTGAAGAGCGGCTTTCACTCGCGGTTCAAGGTTGAACAGGCTAGTGGCCGTTCCAGCGACGCACCAGCCAAGACCATCGACCCTGTCCTCCTATCGCCTCCGCTCCGCGCAAGACGAAACGCCGCTTCGCCAGCGCGCGTCGGGCATCGCGCTCGCGGTGGCGATCAATCTCGTCATTCTGTTCGTTCTCCTCGGCATCGGCGTCATCCAGCGAGGACCGCCGCTGAAGCCTTCCGATACTCTCGTCGTTACGCTGTCCGAATCGCCCAGTTCCTCCAGCAAGGCGCCGCAGCCGAAGGTGCAGAAGCAGGCCGCGAAGCCGCGCCCGCCGCTTCCGCACATCCTCCCGATCAAGCCGCCGATCGCCGTCGAAAAGCCGCTCGACCTGATCCCGATGACGAAGCAGGAAATGGCCGCCGCCGATATCCGCGGCATTCCGACCGTCAGCAACAGCGGCGCCGGTTCCGGCAAATCCGGTGAGGGAGACTCCGAAGCCGTCGGCCGAGGCCCGAACGGGGACGTGATGTACGCCGCCGACTGGGCCCGCAAGCCGACGCACGCGGAGCTCAACGGCTACCTCCCGCCCAACGCGCCCGACGGCTACGGGCTGATCGCCTGCAAGACGCTCCCGCAAAACCGCGTCGACGATTGCATCGAGCTGGAGAATTACCCGCGCGGCTCACACCTCGCGAGCGCGGTCCGGCAGGCGGCTTGGCAGTTCCGGGTGAAGCCTCCGATCAAGAACGGCCGCCCGCTAATCGGCGAGTGGGTAAGGATCAAGATCACCTACACGCACTCCGCAGTCGCGATCGAATAAGGCGCTCCGTTAAATCCTCAGCTGGCTGCCAAGCTCAATGACGCGGTTGGTCGGGAGCTTGAAGAATTCCATCGCGCTTTCGGAGCTCTTCATCATCCAGGCGAACAGCCGCTCGCGCCAAAGGGCCATTCCGGGATGCTCCTTTGTCGCGATCAGTTTCTGCCTTCCGAGGAAGAAGCTCGTGCTCATCATGTTGAACGGCTCGCCACAGGTCTGAACGTTGGCAAGATCGGCGGGAATATCGACCTCCTCCATGAAGCCATAGTGCAGGATCACGCTGTAGAACCAGTTGCCGACCTTGTGAGTCTCGATCCGCTTCTTCTGCGGGACGTGCGGGATGTCCTCGACCTTCACGTTGAGAATCAGGACTCGCTCGTGGAGAACCTGGTTGTGCTTCAGATTGTGAAGCAGGGCCGACGGGACAGAATTCGGAGAGGTCGACAGGAAAACCGCAGTGCCGCGAACCCGGTGGATGGACGCCGCCGACTTGATGAACACCTCCATCGGAATGGTGTCTTCTTCCAGCCGCCGGCGCATGAGGGCGCGGCCCGTCGCCCAGGTGGTCAGCACCGTGAAGATAACGGACGCGACCAGCAGCGGGAACCAGCCGCCGTCGGCGATCTTGGTGATGTTCGAGGCGAAGAAGATCGCATCCACCGCGAAGAACAGGCCGATGGTGCAGAAGGCCAGCGCGCGATTCCATTTCCACACCTGGAAGATCAGCACGGCGAGCATGGCCGTGGTGATGAGCATCGTGCCGCTGACGGAAATGCCATAGGCAGCCGCCAACCTGGTCGAGGCACCGAAGCCGATAACGAGCAGCACGACCATTACCAGCAAGGTCCAGTTGACCGCAGGGATATAGATCTGGCCGGCCGCCTTGGCGCTGGTATGCGTGGTATGCAGGCGCGGCAGGAAGCCCAGCTGGATCGCCTGATGGGTAACGGAGAATGCTCCCGAGATGACCGCCTGGCTGGCGATAATCGTCGCTGCGGTAGCAATGACCACCAGCGGAAGCCGCGCCCACTCGGGCGCCATGATGAAGAAGGGATTTTCCGCGGCCGCGGGATTGCTGAGCAACAGCGCGCCCTGCCCCATGTAATTCAGCACCAGGCAAGGATAGACCAGTGTCAGCCACGACACGCCGATGGCCTTGCGGCCAAAGTGGCCCATGTCCGCATAGAGCGTCTCGGCGCCCGTCACTGCCAAGAAAACCGAGCCCATCGCTAGAAACGCCAGCTTCGGATCGTAGAGGAAGAACTTCACCGCCCAAGTCGGGCTAACGATGCCGATGATGTCGGGGTGCTGGGCAATGTTGGTAACGCCCAGAACAGCGAGCGCGGCGAAGTAGATGAGGACGACCGGGCCGAAGATGAGGCCCACCTTTGCGGTTCCACGCGATTGCACCAGGAAAAGTGCGATCAGGATCACAACGGCAATCGGAACCACCAATGGAGCGAACGACGCTTCGACAACCGTAAGCCCCTCGACGGCTGATAGAACGGAAATCGCCGGTGTGATGATGGCGTCGCCGTAAAACAGTGCTGTGGCGAGGACGCCGAGAGTGACAAGGCCGCTCGCCCATTTCTTGTCGCCAAGGTTTCGGGAGATCAGCGCCAGAAGAGCAAAGGACCCGCCTTCGCCCTTATTGTCCGCCCGCATGGCGACCAGGACATATTTCATCGTGACGATCAGCATCAGCGACCAGAAGATCAGGCTGAGCACCCCGAAGATGTGCAGCCTGTCGACCGCGAGCGGATGCGCGCCGAGGAAGCTTTCCTTCATCGCGTAGAGCGGCGAGGTGCCAATGTCGCCGTAAACGACGCCGATCGCGCCCAGCATGAGCATCGGGAGCGAGTGGGTTTGTGCCTCGTGTGCTGATTCCGGCGCGACGGCCGGCGTTTCCGTAAGAGTAGCCATGCCCGAAGGTGAGGTCTGAGGGCATAAAGATTCCATGTGGATTCCGTGTGGTTCCTATGAAGAACGGGCGGGAATCAAGCGTCGACCACTCGACGTTTGTGCTGGTCGGGCCCAATTTGCGGTGATGGTCGGTCTAACTGAATCAAACCGCTCGGCCGCCGCGCAGGCGCGCGCCTATGCGGAGGCGATTCTTCTCGTCGCGGCGTCGACGATCATGGGGCTTCTGCTTGCACCCCGATGGGGCAATTCCGCTGTCGATCTCCTGTATTTGCCCGCGGTGCTTGCTGCAGGCGTGCTCGGCGGATTTGGCCCGGCACTTCTCGCAGCCTTGGCCTCGGCACTCGCCTACAATTTCTTCTTCACCGCGCCGCACATGACATTTCGCATCGACAGCGCGAACGACATCGTAACGGTCGTCGTGCTGTTCGCTGCAGCCGCACTGACGAGCCAACTCGCGTCCTCGATCCGCAAGCAGGCCCGGCTGGCCGAAGCGCACGCCGCTCGGAATGCGACCATCGCGGGCCTCGCCCGCCGGCTACTGACTTGTACGTCGGACAAGGAAATCGCGGATGTCGCCACCCGTGAGCTGGCGATGATCTTCGACTGTAACGCCTTGCTGGTCGAGAACGGCCGCGAGCCGCGGGTGCTTTCGAGCGCTCCGGGACAAATGGGCTTGGGTCCGAGCGACTTCGCTGCAGCGGCCTTAACCTTGGACGTCGGTGAGCGGGCCGGCCGGGCCTGAACCGGGCGGTGCCAACGGAATGGCAGTTTCATCCGGTGAAGGCCGGCTCGGCCGTCATCGCGGCCATGGCTGTTGCCCGTGACGACGGTGCGCCACCGGTCCGCGAAGACCAGATCCAACTGCTCGACAACTTGCTCGATCAGGTGGCCCTCGCCCTGGAGCGCGCGCGTCTGGAAGGAGAAGCGCGCGAGTTCACCCGAGTCCGCGAGCGCGACCGAATCCGGTCGGTCCTGCTGTCGTCCATTGGGAAGACCTCCGTCCCTCGTTGTCGGTCATCAGGGATTTGGCAGGCAAGCTCAGGCGGAGCGGCGTGGACGACAAGGAAAGCGTTTCGACAATCAGCGCCGAAGCCGCCAAGCTCGACCGCTACCTTTCCAATCTGGTCGATCTGGGCGTCGAGCAAGACCAGCGGCCGCTCGAGGCCGAAGGCGTGACCATCGATCTCTTGAAGCGAGCAGTGATGCGGGACGGGGATGAGGTCCACCTCACTCCGAAGGAATTTGCCGTGCTGGCCGAGCTGGCCAAGCATCCGGGCCAGGTTCTCAGCCACGCGCATCTGCTGCGGACCGCGTGGGGCCAGCGCAAGAAACGCAGGCGGATTACCTGCGAGTCGCGGTTCGGGCGCTTCGGCAGAAGCTTGAAAGGGATCCGACTCACCCCAGCCTGATCATTAACGAACCGGCAGTGGGGTATCGTCTCCGCGCTCGATACGACGTCGAAGCCAAATCGTAACAGCCTTCGGAACGGCCAGTTTCAGCGGACGTTTTCCTGAACGTGCGCCCTCTTGCCCAGAGGCAGCGCCTGTTGGCGGAAGAGAAGCGGTTCGATCGTCGCTCGGTCGGGCCGCTTCTTCTTTGTTTTCGGCCTGAAAGAATGACCGAGACGGTAACCAATTGCTTTGGCACCCGCTTAAGTCGTGACCGGTAAATAAGGGTTCAGCAGCACCGGCCCAGCGAGTTTTCGGAGCGGTCCTGCCGGAACGACAAAGGAAACCCTGCTCCACCCTTCGCCTTCCCCAGAGGGCAGGGTTTCCAACCTCCCCCAAATCAGGCTTCAGGTGGCTCGGTAGACGCTCTTCCGAGCGATCGTTGCATGTAGACGTTGTCGAGCCAGCGCCCATGCTTCCAGCCGACTCCCTTCAGCCTGCCCACTTCGGTAAAGCCGCAAGAAGCGTGGAGCGCAACTGACGCCGGTTCCGCGCCGCCGATCACGCCGACAATCTGCCTGAAACCGGCCGCATCCGCTCTCTCGCAAAGCGTTTGGAGCAAGGCCTTTCCGATGCCGCGGCCCAACCAATCCGGGTGAACGTAAATGCTCGTCTCGCACGCCCAGGCGTAGGCCAGGCGGTCGCGGAACTGGGTAACATAGGCATAGCCCTGGAGCTCGCCATCTCTCGCCGCGACGATGAACGGCCAGCGGTTTTCGCGAATGCGGCGGATCTTGGCGAGCGTCTCCTCGGTCGATGGCGGGGTCAGGTCGTAGGACGCTGTTCCGTAGAGAACATGGTGCGCGTAGATGGCCGCAATCGCCGCGGCGTCGGTCTCCTCTGCATCCCGGATCATGGGGGCGTTTGCTTGCACTGCACAGGGGGACCGCAACGTGAGGAATTGACGGCGCGTTAACCTTCATCCTTCGCACGGGCTTAAGGCACACCCGGTAAATTCCGAGTTGTCCCGGGGCGGTTCACCCCTTTTCCGCACGGGATCAGTGGACAGAAGCGTCAGTGAAGCCCTGCCCCACCCTTCGCCTTCCCCAGAGGGCAGGGCTTCCTCCTCCAACCGACGAAAGCTTCCCACGCTCACGGTCCTGCGGGTTCGTGCAAATTCCCAACTTTGGCGCATCGCACCAACTCGCAACTGCCGTTTGGCCAGCATTCGTTCAGCTGAAATCCCGTAGAAATGCGCCTTTCACGCAAATGGCACGCCTCCTGCTTAAGCATCTGCATCGACGGCGCCGCTGGCTCCGCAGGAAAAAGGAAGACCGATGCAGAACGTTCACACCGCCACCCTTGAGGATGACGATTTCGACTCGAACGAGCCGGATAGCCTCTTCGGCATCTGCCAGGCGGCGGGGGAAGACCTCCACATCAGCCCCTTCCTTCTGCGCGTCGGCCTGATCGCCTTGCTGTTCTTTGGCCCGTGGCTCGCGCTCGGTGCCTATGTCGGGCTTGGCGTAGTCGTCGTCAGCTCGCGTCTTCTCTTTCCGAAGCCGCGCAGTGCCAAGGCCGCGGAGCCCGTCTCGATCGCGGCGAAGCACGAATTCGTCCAGGACGAGCGCCAGCCGGAGCTGATCGCCGCCTGATATTCCTCAATTCCCAGGCAGAGGGGCGTCCGCACGGGCGCCCCTTTTCCGTTCGGCGGCTGCCATGTTCCACGATCGGAGGCTCGCGCTAACCTCCTCTTTACGCCCTTCGGCTACTGTCCGCTGACTAAGGGCAGCGCCCTGCGTGTTATGAGGGGAGTAGGATGGCGATCAATCGGTCCGTCGACCGTGCAGCGGTCAGCGTAGCCGAAGCGCATCTTGCCCGCGTCGCCGCGGACGGATCGTCGCGCCATCGTCACCTCAATGCCCTTCTCGAAGCTTCGAGCCTCAATCCAGCGCGCGATCTAGCGGACGCCGTGCACCTGCTCTGCGGGCTTCACGGAAACCAGCCGAGCCTGGTCGAACATGCCTATCAAAATGCCCCGAAAGGTCCGTCGAGCGATTGGCTTGCGCGGGCCGCCGAGGCTTTCGAGCGAGAGCGGTTGTTCCTCGTTCGGTTGACGTCGGCTGTTGGTCCCCTGCCCAGCACGCCGGGAGCGGCCGAAACCGAAGCGACCATGAACGCCCAGCGCAATGCGCTGGAAATCCTGGCGACGTCGGAACGTCGTGGCTGCGCCCTCGGGGCCGCCGCGGCGCTGGTCGGCGACTGGTGGCCGATCCGCCGCATCCTCGATCGCGCTGCATCTCGTGCCGGGATCGACTCGCCGGCCCCTGCGCTGCCCGATGAAGCGTCGATCGTCGCGGTCATCGAGGGTGCATCGGACACTCCAGCCAGCCAGCGGGCTCTGGGCTTTGGCGGCGAGCAGCTCCTGCTGCAGCATCGCGGGCTGTTCGACCTGCTCGAAGCCCGCTCGGAAGCTCGCAAGGACTATTGATCGGACTGTGCTCCTGCGCAGGCAGGAGCCTAGTATTCCCTAATGTGAAGAGTTCACTGGGCTCCTGCCTATGCAGGAGCGCGGAGCTCAATCGTCGCGGTAGGCGAGCTCGTAATTTCCCCAGCGGCGGCCCTTGATCCAGAGCGGCACGAAAACATTCTTCACCGGGATAAACTTGTCGCCGAGCTCCATGCGGTAAGTCGCGAGCATCGCCGGCTTCTCACTGTCGATTGCCGCCTGCGTCGTATCGTCCATGAAGATGCGCTTGTTGCGGCAGTGGGCGTCATTCCAGACCGGATCCGGGCCGGGTGTATGGCTGCGCTCTGTGAGGTGCGTCGGCAAATAGCCGTTCACGTCGGTGATCGCCGAGCCGATCAGGCGATCGTCGCTGCCCTTCACACGGTCGAGGATCGGCTGGACGTACTTGTCGGCGAATGCACAGAATGCGGTGTCGTATTGCTCGGGATTGGTACCCGGAATGAGCTTGTAATCGCGGTCGAACACCTCGCCGATGGAGATCTCTCCGGTCTCGATGCCGCGTTCGATGGACCCCTGGATGGCTCGCATCGCTTCCTGAGCCTTCAGGATGAATGGCGTGTCGTCGATCTCGGCGCCGGAATTGGCAAGCGTGTCGAGCATGGTGTTCGACAGCATTTCCAGATGCTCGAGCCGCTTCTGGGCCTGGAGCAGCTGGCTGCCGTTGTTGCGGGCGTCGCCGGCAAAGTCGGTGAGGCCGGCCTTAACGCGGTCCACGCTGGTCTGGATCATGCTGGTCGAATGGGCGATGCCCTCCGTCTGGCGGTCGACCATGGTGACGATTTCCGAGACCTCGCGAACCGTCTCGCTGATCTGACCGAAGCCTGACTGGGCCGCGCGGCTACGGTCGACGCCGGTCTTGATCTCGGTGGTGACGGCGCTCGCCTCGCGGGTCAACTCGCCGATCGTCGAGGCAATCTGGCTGGTCGCTGCACGCGTATCGTGAGCAAGCTTCTTCACCTCGGCGGCAACGACGGCGAAGCTGCGGCCGGCATCACCGGCGCGGGCGGCCTCGATCGTTGCGTTAAGCGCGAGCATGTTGGTCTTGCGGGCGATCGTCTCGATGGTCGAGGACACGGTCTGCACCTGGTTCATCGCCGATGCGAAGCCGGCCATGCGTTCGCCGAGTTGAACGACGAGTTCGGTCAGGCCCTTGAAGCCCGCGATGGTGCCGTCGATGGCTTCGCGTCCCGCTTCGAGCTTGGCACGCGCCTGTTCCGACAGGAGGCGCGCTTCGTCGGTGGAGTCCGACACGCGCGCCTGGTCGGCGAGCAGGCGCGTCGTCACTTCTTCCAGGCTATCGAGCATGTTGAGATGCTCGGTGATGCGCGAACCGACATCGCGGACGTAACCGGCGACATCACTGCATTCCATGGACAGGGAGCCACAATCGCGCGCAACGCTGCGGATCGCGTGTTCAGTGACTTCCTCGATACCGTGTGTGGCCATGGACCAGCCCGCTCCCGAATGCCTTCGGAGATTGGAATAGAGGCAAGCCCCTACTCTTTCGTTAACCACGCCGCTCAGTAGCGGAGAAAGGCCTGGCTCTGCTCGTCCCAGGACCGTTCGTCGGGAAGCGTGAGGCTATCGAGGTCGTCCGGCGTGGCGTTGATATCGTCAACCCATTCGCGAAGTAGCGTTGAACCGTTAATCACGTCGATCGCGAGCTTCCCGAACTCATATTCATAAGGGAAATCGCGCCAAAGTTCGTAATCCGGATAGAGATTGCGGATGGCCTTGAAGCCGAGCGCCTGGAGCCGCCACGGCTTGAAATAGGTGTGATCGTAAAACGGCCCTTCGGCATGGATGAACACGCCGCTGCACAGCTGCTTCACATGCTTGTGGAAGGTCGGCTCGAACCAGATCTCACGCAACTTGCAGCCTTCAAGCCAGCTTGGGGCGAGCTCGTGCATCTGGGCGATGACCTTGCCCGCGTCGATGTCGGGAGCGCCGAACAGCTCCAGGGCCGCGTTGTACCCCTGCCCTCGCTCAGCGTCGTGCCCTCGAGCATGACCGTGCCGGCGTAGGCGCGGGCCATGTTGACGTTGGCGGCATTGGGGCTCGGATTGATCCAGACGCGCTCCTGCGGCCAGCCGAAGCCGGGGCCTTCGGGTTGCCAGTCGGCCATCTCGATCACGCGGTAATCGACGTCGAGCTTGAAGCGGTCGACGAACCAGGCGCCCAGCTCGCCGAGCGTCAGCCCATGCCGCATCGGAATCTCGGCGGCTCCGACGAAACTTTCCCAGCCAGATCGCAGGATCAGCCCTTCGACCGGTCGACCCGCTGGATTGGGACGGTCGAGCACCCAGACGGCCTTCCCGTGCTCCGCGGCCGCTTCGAGCACGTACAAAAGGGTCGTGACGTAGGTGTAGATACGGCAGCCGAGATCCTGCAGGTCGATCAGGATGGTGTCGAACGTTCCCATCGACTGGCCTGTCGGTCGGCGAACCTCGCCGTAAAGGCTGAAGACCGGGATGCCATAGGTTGGATCCGTGAAGTCGGGAGACTCCATCATATTGTCCTGGAGGTCGCCGCGAACGCCGTGCTGCGGGCCGAACACGGCCGAAACCTTGAGGCCTGCAGCGAACAAGGCGTCGATGCTGTGGGTCAGGTCTTTCGTCACGGACGCGGGGTGGGCCAGAAGCGCGATGCGCTGGCCTTCCAGCGGGCGGCGAAGATCGGGATCCGCGAGGAGACGGTCGATTCCAAACAGGCTCATGCTGGCTGCTTAAGGGAGCTTTGCGACGAAGCAATCCGGCGAATGGAAATCCGGCTTGTCCGGCGCATGAGCCAGCGCCCAATAGGACTTGGTGCCGTTGGTTTCTTCCAGCACTGCCGCAAGGTTGAGCTCCCAGCTCTTGCCGGCCTCCACCGCGATGGTCGCGCCCAGCGTCCACCAGGTAAGATTGTCCTCCATGCGGATGTAGGGCGGTGCGCCGACATCCAGCTCCGCCATGCCGTCGCGATAGCCGGAGAATTCGTAGGCCGCCCATTGGCCTGAGGGCGCGAAGTTCCATTCCTGGTAGCGGTCGGCTCCGGTCTCGCGAAGAAATGCCTCGAAACATGTGGTTTTCCACAGCTCGTCAGTCCGCGAAGGGTCTTCCGCCTCGGGGATGACGAAGCGCGATGCGGGTGCGCCGATTCCGAACCAGATGTTGACCGTCGCGGTCGCGCCGAATGCAGCGGCGTGATCGACACTGGCCCAGACTTTCAGGTCGCCGATTCCCGACGGAGTCGCCTGATGCGGGATGAGGCTGAGCTGCACGGTTGTTCAGTAGCAGGAGGAAGACTGGCGCGCTAAGCAGGAAATGTGACGCTTTTCCGGGCTTTCCTGGCTTTACTCCTGCTCGCTCTTCCAGCGAGTTGGGCGGCGGCCGCCCGCCCGTTCCTGCGGTCCAGATCGATCTCGACGCCTGGAGCGCAGCACAGCGGATGGGAGTCGGCGTAAACATCGGCAACACGTTGGAAAATACAGCGTCATGGGAGACCGGCTGGGGCAATCCGCCAATCACGAAGGCCTTCATCGACCATGTTGCCAGCCTCGGTTTCAAGACCGTCCGGCTGCCAATTGCGTGGGACACTTACGCCGATAATGGTCGGATCGACCGCGAAAAGCTCGAACGGGTCGGGGAGGTCGCGGACTGGATCACCTCTGCCGGGATGTTCTGCGTCATCAACATTCACTGGGATGGCGGCTGGATCGATTCCGGAGACAAGAAGAAGTTCGGGAAGGCCTTCCATACCTTCAGTCCCGAAGCGGACCGGAAATTCAGGAGCTACTGGTCCCAGATCGCCCGTCACTTCGCCAATCGCGATCAACGTTTGATCTTCGAGGCATTCAACGAAGAATCACACTTCGATGGCAGTGGATCGGAGAGCGACGCCCACGCAGCGCTTGGGCGGGTCAATCAGGCCTTCATCGACACAGTCCGCGCAATGGCGGCAATAATGCCAGGCGGCTTCTGATCATCGCGGGCTACACAACCGACATCGACAAGACCGCGACGGACATGTTCATCGTCCCGCGCGACACCGTTGCAAACAAACTCCTCCTGTCGGTCCATTACTACACGCCGTGGCCGTTCGCAGGCATGACGAAGGACGAAAGCTGGGGGAAGATGCGGCAGACCTGGGGGACCGCCGAAGACGTTGCCGAATTGCGACGCAACTTCGACAAGATGGAAAACTTTGCAAAGCGGAAGGATATTCCCGTCTTCGTCGGAGAGTTCGGAGCGGCTAATTCGAAGGATCCGCGCTCTCGCGCCAAGTGGATGGCCTCCGTCGCACTCACCGCCCAATCGAGAGGAATGATTCCGGTGCTGTGGGACATTGGGCAGGACATATCCCGCAATCCGCCATTCACCGTCAGCCCCGAACTCACCTTTGTCCTGAAGCAACTTCAGGCGCCCAAAGACGTGTCCAACGGGCAATGAGCTTGTTGCTTACTGCCCTGCAATGCTAGCCGACCGGACGATGACCAACTTCAAGTCCGGCCTCCTCCGCCTCCTCGACGAGCGCGGCTACATTCATCAGCTGACCGATGCCGAGGGCCTCGACGCCCTCGCGTCGAAGGAGATCGTGACCGGGTATATCGGCTTCGACGCGACCGCGCCGAGCCTGCATGTCGGGAGCCTGGTGCAGATCATGCTGCTCCGGCGCCTTCAGCAAAGCGGACACAAGCCGATCGTGCTGATGGGCGGCGGGACCACTAAGGTCGGCGATCCTACGGGGAAGGACGAAAGCCGCAAGCTGCTGACCGACGCGGAGATCGACACCAACATCGCCGGCATCCGCAAGGTGTTCGAGCGCTTCCTGACGTTCGGCGACGGGCCGACCGATGCCATCGTCGTCAATAACGACGAGTGGCTGAGCAAGCTGGAATACATCCCGTTTCTTCGGGACGTCGGGCGGCATTTCACCATCAACCGGATGATGACGTTCGACAGCGTACGCCTGCGCCTCGACCGCGAGCAGCCGCTGACGTTTCTCGAATTCAACTACATGATCCTGCAAGGCTACGACTTCCTGGAGCTGTCGCGGCGCTACGGCCTGCGGCTGCAGCTCGGCGGGTCGGATCAATGGGGTAATATCGTCAACGGGATCGAGCTCGCGCGCCGGATCGACGGGACCGAGGTCTATGGCGTCACGACGCCGCTGATCACCAATGCCGACGGATCGAAGATGGGCAAGACGGCGCAAGGCGCGGTCTGGCTCAATGAAGAGCAGTTGAGCGCCTACGATTACTGGCAGTTCTGGAGGAACGCGGACGACGCCAACGTAGGCAAGTTCCTGCGACTGTTCACGGAGCTTCCGCTCGACGAGGTCGAACGGCTTGAGCGGCTACCTGGCGCGCAGATCAACGAAGCGAAGATCGTGCTCGCCACCGAGACGACGGCAATGCTGCATGGGCGTGAAGCAGCTGACACTGCAGCCGAGACGGCACGGGCGACGTTCGAGCAAGGTGGGCTCGGCGACGACCTTCCGACCCTTTCGACCGGCGAAGGCGTGAGCATCGCCCAGGCGCTGACGGCCATCGGCTTCACACCGTCCAACAAGGAAGCGAAGCGGAAGATTGCCGAGGGTGCGGTCCGCTTGAATGACGAAATCGTCAGCGATCCCGGCTTAATTGTTACCGGTGGGAAGTTGAGCCTTGGCAAGAAGCGTCACGGCCTGCTCGTTCCCTAGCCGCTCCTGATCAGTCCAACCGCCTGGTCGCGCTCGAACAGATAGAGGCAGGTTCGCGCCGCTTGTCCGCGCGGTCCCGAGAGGCCCCCGTCGCGATCGAGAAGGATCAGCGTGTCGTCTTGCGCGATCTGGGCAAGCTCTTCGACGTCCTTGGCGGTTGCAACACGAAACGCGACTTCGCCAGACTGCCGGGTCCCCAGGATTTCTCCCGGCCCCGCAGCCGTAAATCCTCCTCGGCAATCCGAAAGCCGTCATTGGTTTCGCGCATAAGCGCCAGTCGCGCGCGCCCGACCTCCGTGAGCGTCTGGCCGCGGATCAGGAGGCATGTGCTCTTGCCGGAACCTCGCCCGACGCGCCCTCGAAGCTGATGAAGCTGGGCGAGGCCGAAGCGCTCGGCGCCTTCGACGATCATCAGCGTTGCATTCGGCACGTCCACACCGACTTCGATCACCGTCGTGGCGACGAGAACCGACAGCGCATTGGCAGCGAAGCGGGACATCACTGCGTCCTTCTCGGGGCCCTTCATGCGGCCATGGACAAGCCCGACCTTATCGTCGCCGAAACGCAACCGAAGGATTCTTGCTCGTTCCTCGGCAGCTGCCGCATCGCTCTTCTCGCTCTCTTCGACGAGCGGACAGACCCAGTAGGCCTGTCCTCCAGCCGCCAGATGGCGGCCGAGCCCGTCGACGACTTCGCTCAAGCGCTCTTCGCTGATGACGCGGGTCTCCACCGGCGTCCGGCCCGGCGGCATCTCGTCGATCCGGCTGACGTCCATCTCGCCGTATTGGGTCAGGGTCAGCGTGCGCGGGATCGGCGTGGCGGTCATCACCAAGAGGTGCGGTGGGCGTTCCGCCTTGGCCGCGAGCAGAAGGCGCTGCGACACCCCGAACCGATGCTGTTCGTCGATCACCGCCAGACCGAGGTTCTTGTAGGCGACCTTCTCCTGGAAAATGGCGTGCGTCCCGACGAGAATGTCGATCGATCCATCGGCGAGCCCCATCAGGACGGACTCGCGCGCCTTGCCTTTTTCGCGACCGGTCAGGATGCCGACGCGGACGCCGATGCTGTCGACCTGCTTCAGGAGCGTCGCGTGGTGCTGGCGGGCGAGAATCTCGGTCGGTGCGAGCAGCGCCGCTTGCGCACCCGACTCGATCGCTGTCAGCATCGACATCAAGGCGACGAGCGTCTTGCCCGATCCGACGTCGCCCTGGAGCAGCCGCAGCATCGGCGCGGTCTGAGACATATCGCCGCGGATTTCCTCGACGACCCGCCGCTGCGCTCCGGTCAGCTGGTACGGCAGCTTCAGGCGAGCGATGATCTCGCCGGTACCCGGAAGCGCAACGCCGCGGTGCCGGCGCGACGCCTGGCGCAGAAGCATGAGTGCAAGCTGGTTGGCGAAAACCTCATCGTACGCGAGCCGCCGGCGTGGGTCGTCGGACCCCGGGTCGCGGTGCGCCTCTGCAACGGCAGAGCGCCACGGGCGCCACGCCTCGCGCGCCGCCAGGCTGGGTTCGATCCATTCGGGCAGATTGGGCGCGCGTTCGACCGCCATCGCCGCCAGCTCCCGAAGCCGCTTGTTCGTCAGGCCCTCTGTGAGCGGGTAGACGGGCTCGCGAATGGCGAGTTCCGCGCCCTTGTCAGACGGCAGCACCTCCGGGTGGATGATCTGCCACTCGTCCCCGTAAGCCTCGAGCTTGCCGGACACCGTCCGCGTTTCGCCCATCGGCAGGCTCTTCTTCGCCCAGCCGGGATTGTTGAAATAGATGAGACTGACCGTGTTGCCGTCGGCATCAGATGCGAAGACACGTGTCGGACCTCGTCCCGAGCGTGGCTGGCGGAACTGGAACGGCTTCAAGTCGATAATCACGTCGCTGCCGAGCAGGCTGGAGTGCGCCGACTTTGCCCGTACCCGCTCAATCACGCCGGTCGGCAAGTGATAGAGAAGATCCACAGCGCGGGTAATGTCGAGGCGCTTCAACAGCTTGGCGACCTGCGGGCCCACACCTGGAAGGGTCTCCACCTCGGCAAACAGCGGGTTCAGGATTTCGGGCCGCATGCTGGGGTGTTAGCGCCTCACGCGGCGCTCGCAATCCAGACCGGGAATCACTACATCGCACGCATGCTTCCAGACGAGGAATTGAGGCGCCTGCACTGGCGAGCGCACCATCGCGGTACGCGCGAGGCGGACATGCTGATCGGCGGTTTCTTCGACACGCACGGTGAGTCGTGGAGTGCTGACGAGCGAGTCCTGTTCAATGACATGCTCAATGAGCAGGACGTCGACATCATGGCCTGGGCGATCGGAACCGCCGAGGCCCCGCGCGCTTCGCTGGTCCCATGATCGATGCCCTCAAGCGCCTCGACTATATTCGGATCGCCCGATGACGGACGTGCTGCAGCGCGTCCTGCGCTCATCCGAGCCTTTGACCCTCGCTGGCGTGCCGTCCGGTTTCCTGCCCGTGCTCGCCGCCGATCTCGCGCGTGCCGCGCATGGCTCGTCGAAAAGCGGCCGGGCGGTGGTGATCGCCTCCGACGAAAGCGCCATGCGGGCACTCGCCGAAACGGTCCCGCTGTTTGCGCCCGAAGTCGAAGTGCTGACCCTGCCTTCTTGGGACTGCCTGCCTTACGACCGGACCTCACCCGCCCTCCGGGTGATGGCTGAGCGGCTTGCGACCTTGAACGCGTTGCAAGCCAAAGCGGAGGGCCCGCAACTCCTGGTGGCGACGGAAAATGCTGCGAGCCAGCGGCTGCTCACACCGTTCCGGGTTCGCCAGCTCACGAAGCGGATCGAGGCGGGCGCGCGGATCGACCGGAATCAGTTGGTGTCGCAGCTCAATGCCCTTGGCTACGAGCGCGTCGAATCGGTGGCTGAGCATGGCGAATATGCCGTTCGCGGGTCGTTGATCGACCTGTATCCTGCGGGCGAGCCCCTCGCCCTTCGCCTCGACTTCTTCGGCGATGAGATCGAGAGCCTGAGGCAGTTCGATCCCGCCGACCAGCGCTCGACCGACCGGGCCAAGGCGTTCACGCTGATGCCCGCCTCCGAGGCCCTGCTGGACGAAGAGACGATCAAGCGCTTCCGTTCGCGCTATCGCGAGACGTTCGGGGCCACGGCGACCGGCGACCCGCTCTACGAAGCGATCTCGGACAGCCGGCGGATGAGCGGGATGGAGCATTGGCTGCCGCTGTTCGAGGAACGGCTGACGACGCTTTTCGACCATCTTGGCGAGAACGACCTGATCGTTCGCGATTCCGGTGTCGATCAGGCGCTCGCCGCGCGCCGGGAATCGATCGACGATTATTATGCCAATCGCCGTAAGACCATGTCGGGGGAAGCTGGAAGCTACCGCCCGCTCGAGCCGAGTGCGCTCTATCTTACGGAAGAAGAGTGGACGCAGGCCGTTGCGGATCGACCGATCCACCTGACGTCACCGTTTCCCGAGCCCGAAAGTGCCCGCACCGTCAGCTTCGGCGTCGAACCGGCGCGGGATTTCGCTCCCGAACGGACACGCCAGGAAAATATCTACGAAGCCGTCGTCAATCATGTCGCCAAGCTACGGAAGACCGGTCACAAAGTTATCCTTGCCAGCTACACGCGCGGGGCTCGCGAGCGTCTTGCCGGGTTGCTGTCCGACCATGGGCTGAAATCCGAGAAATTGGCGGATAGCTGGCAGGAAGCGCTCGGCAGCAAGACGCAGCCCGCCCTTCTAGTCCTTCCGTTGGATCACGGCTTCACCGCGCCCGACATCGCGGTTCTCACCGAGCAGGACATGCTCGGCGACCGACTCGTTCGTCGCCGAAAGAAGCGGAAGGGCGCAGCGGCGTTTCTTTCCGAGCTGGCGACGCTCACGCCCGGCGATCTCGTCGTTCACAACGATCACGGCATCGGCCGTTACGAAGGCCTGACGTCAATCAACGTCGGCAAGTCTCCTCACGACTGTGTCGCGCTCGAATATGCCGGCGGCAACAAGCTCTATGTGCCGGTCGAAAATATCGAGCTTCTGACCCGCTACGGCAACGAAAGCGAAGGCGTGGTGCTCGACCGCCTTGGCGGCGAAGCTTGGCAGCGGCGCAAGTCGCGGATGAAGGAGCGCATTCGCGAGATCGCCGGTGAGCTGATCAAGACGGCGGCAATGCGCGCTACGCGCCCGGGCGTGGTGATGGAGCCGGACAGCGCCTTCCCGCAGTTCGTCAACCGCTTCCCCTACGAAGAAACCGACGATCAGGATCGGGCGATCGAGGAAGTTCTTGCCGACCTCGAGAGCGGCAAGCCGATGGACCGACTGGTCTGCGGCGACGTCGGCTTCGGCAAAACCGAAGTTGCGCTTCGGGCAGCATTCGTTGCGGCCATGTCCGGGATGCAGGTCGCGGTGGTGGCGCCGACCACCCTCCTCGCCCGCCAGCATTACCGGAACTTCGTCGAACGCCTCGAAGGTTTCCCGATCCGCGTCGGCCGGCTCTCACGTCTCGTGCCTGCCGCGGAGGCGAAGAAAACACGCGAAGACCTCGCCAATGGGCAGGTCGATATCGTCATCGGCACCCACGCGATCCTCGGCAAGGGCGTCGAGTTCAAGAGGTTGGGGCTGGTGATCGTCGATGAGGAGCAGCATTTCGGAGTCACGCACAAGGAGCGGCTGAAGGCCCTCAAGGCCGACGTGCACGTGCTGACGCTTACCGCGACACCGATTCCGCGAACGCTGCAAATGGCCATGAGCGGACTGCGCGAATTGAGCGTTATCCAGACACCACCGGTCGACCGCCTGGCGGTTCGCACCTACGTTTCACCCTGGGACTCCGTCGTGATCCGCGAAGCCCTGCTGCGCGAGCATTACCGCGGCGGGCAGAGCTTCTTTGTCGTTCCACGGATTGCCGACCTGCCCGAGATGGAGGAATGGCTCCGCGAAGAGGTGCCCGAGGTCAAAGCGGTCACCGCGCATGGGCAGATGGCACCGACCGAAGTCGAAGAGCGGATGAGCGCTTTTTACGACCGCAAGTACGATGTCCTGCTGTCGACGACGATCGTCGAGAGCGGTCTCGACATCCCCAGCGCCAACACCCTCATCGTGCATCGTGCGGACATCTTTGGACTCGCTCAGCTCTATCAGCTGCGTGGGCGCGTCGGCCGATCCAAGATACGCGCTTACGCCTATCTCACCACGCCCGCCGACCGGTCGATTACGGAGACGGCGGAGAAAAGGCTTCAGGTGCTCGCCAACCTCGATAGCCTCGGCGCGGGCTTCCAGCTCGCGAGCCATGATCTCGACATTCGAGGGGCGGGCAACTTGCTCGGCGATGAGCAGTCTGGTCATATCAAGGAAGTCGGCTTCGAGCTCTATCAGTCGATGCTTGAGGACGCGATCGTCGAGCAAAAGGCAGGCGGGATTCCGCGGCAGGAAGAGTTCACGCCGCAAATCAGCGTCGATGCCCCGATCCTCATTCCAGAAACCTATGTTCCCGACCTCGACCTCCGGATGGGCCTCTATCGCCGCCTCGGCGAGCTAGATGACAAGCAGGGCGTTGAAGGCTTTGCGGCGGAATTGATCGATCGCTTCGGCCCGTTGCCGTCTGAGACGCAAAACCTGCTGAAGATCGTCGAGACCAAGCTTAACGCGAAAAGGGCGATGATCGCCAAGCTGGACGTCGGACCGAAGGGCGCGCTTGTGACCTTTGCCGACAGCGGCTTCCCGGATCTCCCTGGCCTGCTCGGCTACATCGATCGGCTCAAGGGCACGGCGAAGCTCCGGCCAGACAGCAAGCTGGTCATCAGCCGCGACTGGCCGACTTCCGAGGCGCGGCTCAGTGGGGCCCTTCAGCTTTCGACGGGGCTCGCCCGCGTCGCTGCGGCTGCCGAGCGGGAGAAAGAAGCGGCTTAGGCCGCTGTCGAGCGGGAGACCGCGACGAAGCGCGACAATTCCATCTCGTCGAGCGCTCCTGCACCGATGAAGCCTTGATACATGTCGCACCCCCACTCCGCGAGAAGCAGGAGCTGTGTCGTGCTCTCCACACCTTCGACCACGACCGCAAGGCCGAGGTCGCGGGCGAGAGTGAAGATCGACCTAACGACAATGCGGTCGCGCTCGCTTGTGCCAATCCTGGCAACCAGCCCGCGGTCGATCTTCAGCGCGTCCAGTGGAAGGCTGCCGAGATAGGACAGGCTGGCATAGCCCGTTCCAAAATCGTCGAGCGCAACCTTGATGCCCTCCTTGCGAAGGATCGCGAGCCGTTCGGCAACGGTCTCGAGATCGCTGAGCAGGGCATTCTCCGTAATCTCGATCGTGACCCTTTTCGGATCGATGCCGACGGAATTGATCTGTCCAAGCAGCCAATCGACGTAGCTGTCCTGGAGGATGTCGGCAGGCAGCAGATTGATGGATATGCGAAGGCGCCGCAGCGGCCCTTCCCATGCCGCTGCGGCGCGCAACGCCTTGTACTGGACAAGGCGCGACAATTGCTCGGAGAGCCCTGCGGCTTCCGCACGAGCAAAGAGATCCTCTGCGCTGGCAGCCCTCTCCCAGCGCGCTAGCGCTTCGGCCCGAATACCTCGCCAGTCCTCGGGTTGATCTGAGGCTGGAAGACCACGGAGATCTGCTGGTGAGCGATGACTGCCGCGAGCAACTCGTCGGAGCGGCGGCGCTGCGCTGGAGCCCTCCGCTCATCGGCCGTTCCTTGGTCTCTGCTTCGATGCGCTTTTGCATGCACACTGGCTAAGCCTGCCTCTCAAGGGCGGATACGGGCCACCTTGCCCTCGCCCCACAACGGGACAGTGGCGTGCGGAGGGAAAATCCCTATGTTCAAGCGCGAAAGGAGCGGCGTTTGAGCGCTGACGCGGCCAAGTTCGGCAGTGAGGAAACGAAGCCTGACCTCGCAAGCCAGAAGATCGGCCTTCTTTCCTCCCACACCGAGGTCGCCAAGGCGGCCGAGGCGATGCTTCGCCGGCGATATGCGTGGGCGGACACCGACGACGCGGATGTGCTCGTTGCGTTGGGCGGCGACGGCTTCATGCTGCAAACCCTCCACGCGATGCTCGATGCGGGGACACCGAAGCCGGTGTTCGGGATGAACCGCGGCACCGTCGGCTTCCTGATGAACGAATGGAGGCTCGATCGGCTTTCCGAGCGCATCGCGGGCGCCAAGGCCATCCGCGTTGCTCCGCTGCAAATGACGGCGACCACGGACACCGGCGAAGTCCGGCGGCATGCGGCGATCAATGAAGTCTCGCTGCTCCGCGAGACGCGGCAAACAGCGAAGATCGAGATTCTCGTCAACGGCCGCGTCGCCCTGCCGGAACTGGCCTGTGACGGTGTCCTGGTGGCGACGCCGGCAGGTTCCACGGCTTACAACCTGTCTGCGAGAGGGCCGATCCTGCCGCTTGCCGCCAAGATGCTCGCGCTGACGCCGATCAGTCCGTTCCGGCCACGGCGTTGGTCAGGTGCGATCCTGCCCGACGACACCGCGGTCTGCTTCCGCATCCTGGAAGCCGAGAATCGCCCGGTTTCCGCCGTTGCCGATCAGGTCGAGGTTCGCGACGTCGTCAACGTCGAGGTCAGCCTGGACCGGGAGCGGTCGCTGACGTTGCTGTTCGATCCCGAGCATGCGCTCGACGAGCGGATCGCGATGGAGCAATTCGCCACTTAAGGGGCGATGGCACTTGCCTTTAGGGCAGCTTCGCTATCTAGCCCGCCTGCCTGCGCGGCGTGAGCTGCGCGGTCGCTCCCCGGTAGCTCAGCGGTAGAGCATCCGACTGTTAATCGGACGGCCGCCTGTTCGAATCAGGCCCGGGGAGCCATTTCTTTTGCGCGCCAGACGAACGAAGCGGCCAGGCTTTCGCCCGACCGCTTCGGCGAGGCGCGTTCGTGTCTGGGAAGACCACCCCGCACCTCTAGAACGTGCTGCTGTTCCGGCTGGTCCACGGCGTCCCGCGGAGGGACAAACTATCCGTCGATCGCAGCCATCAGAGTGGCGTTGCCGCCTGCCGCCGTGGTGTCGATGCAGGTCACGCGCTCCGTGGCGAAGCGAGCCACATAATGCGGGCCGCCAGCTTTCGGGCCGGTTCCGGAAAGGCCTTCGCCGCCGAACGGCTGGCTTTCCACCACCGCACCGATCTGGTTGCGATTGACGTAGAAATTCCCGACCCGCGCGTGCTTCTCCACATAGTCGCGCACCGTATCAATTCGGCTCTGCAGACCGAGGGTCAGGCCGTAGCCTGTCGTGTTGATGGCCTCGATGACCTCGTGCAGCTTGTCCCAGCGAAGCGCACGACATGGAGGATCGCCCGAAATTCTCCTGATTCAATTCACTCAGCGACCGGATTTCATAGAAAGACGGAGCAACGAAACAGCCGTTTTCGGCCTCTTTCGGCAGCTTCAAGCGACAGATCTTCTTCGCATTCTTGTCGAGCCACGCAATGTGGTCCTCGAGCACCTTCCTGGCAGGCTCGTCGATGACGGGGCCGACGTCGGTGCGAAGGTCGCGCGGGTCGCCGACCGTCAGAGCCTCCATGGCACCCGAGATCATCTCGATCATGCCGTCAGCGACATCCTCCTGAACGAACAGCACGCGGAGTGCCGAACATCGCTGCCCGGCGCTTTGAAAGGCCGAGGAAATGACGTCGCGGGTCACCTGTTCCGGCAACGCCGAGCTGTCGACAATCATGGCGTTTTGACCACCTGTCTCGGCGACAAACGGAATGATCGGTCCAGCCCGCTCTGCCAGTGTCCGATTGATCGTGCGCGCAGTCTCGGTTGAGCCGGTGAACACCACGCCGGAAAGCAAGGGGTGTGCGGTCAGTGTGCCGCCGACGACCCTGCCCGAGCCGGGCGCGAGCTGAACAATATCCCTGGGGATGCCAGCCTGGTGCATCAACTCGATTGCCAGGGCGCCGATCAGGGGCGTCTGCCCGCGGGCTTGGCGATAACGGCATTGCCCGCAGCAAGCGGCGCCGAAACGAGGCCGGTGAAGATCGCGAGCGGGAAATTCCACGGAGAGATGGCGGCAATCACCCCGCGCCCGTGGAGGCGGAGCTCGTTCTGCTCTCCGGTCGGCCCTGGAAGCGGCAGCGGCCCGCTGAACTGGCGGCGGGCTTCCGACGCGTAGAAGCGCAGGAAATCGACCGCCTCGCGCACTTCAAGCACGCCGTCGATCAATGTCTTTCCGGCTTCGCGCGTGCAGAGCGAGAAGAATTCTTCCGCATGTTCCTCGTAGAGATCGGCCGCGCGCTCCAAAAATTGCGCCCTCTTCTCTCCACCGAGCGAGTCCCATTCGACCTGAGCGTCATGAGCAGCGCGAACCATGCGATCGACGTCTTCGGCCGTCGCTTCGAACACTGTCCCGACAGCGATGCGGTGATCATGAGGCGAGACGATCGGTCTGCCCTCGCCTTTCCCAAGGCCTGGCTTGGCGGTCCACGTGCGGGCTTCGAGCCCTTCAGCCGTTCCATCAACGGGTCGCGCACCAGCGGATCGCTGAGGTCGACGCCAGCGCTGTTGCGGCGCGCTGAGCCGAAGAGATCGGTTGGCAGAACGATCTTCGGATTCCGCTTGGGCGTGAGAGCATCAAGATCCGCGACGGGATCGCGGACGAGATCGTCGAGGCTGACGTGCTCGTCGGCAATGCGGTTCACGAACGAGGAATTGGCACCGTTCTCCAAAAGGCGACGAACGAGGTAGGCCAGCAGTTCCTTGTGGCTGCCGACAGGCGCATAAATGCGCACCGGTGTTTGCGGGTCGCCAATGCCCCTTTCGAGCTGGGCAAGCTCTTCGTAGAGCCCCTCGCCCATGCCGTGCAGGCGCTGGAATTCGAACTGCGTCTTTCCGGCAATCGCCTTGATCGCGGCGATTGTGTTGGCGTTGTGAGTGGCGAAGGCCGGATAGATGGCGTCGCTGGCAGCCAGCAGGATCTTCGCCGATGCCAAATAGGAGACGTCGGTCGCCACCTTGCGGGTGAAAACGGGATAGTCCGTCAGGCCGGCTACCTGCGCAGCCTTGATCTCCGTGTCCCAATAGGCGCCTTTCACCAGGCGAACCATCAGCTTGCGCCGATGCGCTCGTGCGGCCTCGACCACCCATTCGCATAACGGAACGGAGCGTTTCTGATACGCCTGGATGGCGATGCCGAGACCGCCCCAGCCGTTGGCGAACAGGCTGTCGTCGGCAAGCAAGGCTTCGAGCATGTCCATCTGAAGTTCGAGCCGGTCCGCTTCCTCGGCATCGATGGTCAGGTGAACGTCCGCCTTGCTCGCCTTCTGCGCCAGCTCGGTTAGGATCGGTAGGATGTAGGCCTTGGCCTCGTCTGCGTGGCTCCATTCGTAGCGGGGATGGAGCGCGGATAGCTTGACCGAAATTCCCGGGGACACGCGGAAGCCGTCCTTGGCCTCCTTGGCGATCCGATCGAGCGCGTTGCGATAAGCTTCGGCGTAACGTTCGGCATCCGCAATCGTGCGCGCAGCCTCTCCCAGCATGTCGAAGCTGTGCGTCAGCCCCTGAGATCGCTCCGGCGCGGCGCGGCGGAGCGCTTCGTCGATGGTGCGGCCAAACACGAAATTGCGGCCGAGGATCTTCATCGCTTCGCGAACGGCGGCGCGAACCACCGGCTCGCCAAGGCGGCCGACGGCGCGGCCAAGCGCAGCCTTCCAATTGTCGCTGCGATCGTTGGCTCCCTCCAGCACCTTGCCGGTCAGCAGCAGCGAGAAAGTCGCCGCATTGACGAAGGATGAGTCGGACTGACCGATTTTTTCGGCCCAGTCGGGGCCCGAGAGCTTGTCGGCGATCAGCTCATCCGCAGTATGCGCGTCGGGGATGCGGAGAAGCGCCTCAGCCAGGCACATCATCGCGACCCCTTCCTCGCTGCCGAGATCGTAGGCCTGCAGGAATGCGTCGAGGCCGGACGGCTTGTGCGAGCGAACGCCTTTCACCAGCGTCCTCGCAATCGCGTTTGCTTCGCTTAGCGCATCCGATGGCATGCGCGCTTGCGAAAGCCGCTCCAAGACGACCTCGTCCTCTTCAGCGCGATACGCGAGCCTGACCTTGTTGCGATTGACCTGGGCCATGCCCGCAGCTGCCCTCAGGCCAGCTGGCCGTGACAATGCTTGAACTTCTTGCCCGAGCCGCACGGGCAGAGCGAGTTGCGGCTGAGCGGCGGGGTCATGGTTTCGCCGTTCTCTCCCGCAGGGAGCTCCGGCTGCGGAATATTGAGCGACGAAATGCCGAGGCTCGAAAGGACTGAGCCTGCATCGCGGTCGGCCGTGTCGTCCTCACCCGACAGCGGATCGATGTGCTGGGTGATGAAGTCCGGAAGCTCCATGGGCGGCGGATCCTCGAGCCTGATTTCCGTCCTCATGAGCACGCGAGTGACTTCCTCACGGATGGACACCAGAAGGCGCTCGAACAGCAGGAATGCCTCCTGCTTATACTCATCGATCGGCTTCTTCTGCGCGTAACTGCGCAGATGGATGACCGCGCGGAGGGCGTCGAGCGTTGCGAGATGCTCTTTCCAGTGGTGATCCAGCGTCTGGAGGAGCACGCTCTTTTCGTAATTGTTCCAGCGCTCAAGCCCGAGTTCGGCAGGCTTCGATTCCATCTTCTCGTCGGCGAGCTTCTGCAAACGCTCGACGATCGTCTCCTGTTCGACGGCCTCTTCCTCAAGCCACTCCTCGAGCGGTGGCTGAAGATTGAAGATCAGGTCCACGCTTTCCCTAAGCCCGGCCACATCCCATTGCTCTGGATACGAGCCTGGAGGGCAGTGCGCAGTGACCAGCGAAACGGCCGTTTCCGCGCGCATGTCGACAACGACTTCGTTGACGTCTTCGGCGTCCATGATGTCTGCGCGCTGCTCGTAAATGACCTTGCGCTGGTCGTTCATCACGTCGTCGAATTCGACGACCTGCTTGCGGATGTCGTAGTTACGCGCTTCGACCTTCTTCTGCGCAGTTTCGATCGCCTTGGAGATCCACGGGCTGACGATCGCTTCGCCATCCTCAAGGTTCTTGTTCATCAGGCGCGCGAACATGGTCTGCGGGCCGAAGATGCGCAGAAGGTCGTCGTCGAGGCTCAGATAGAAACGCGAGAGGCCGGGGTCGCCCTGGCGGCCTGATCGCCCGCGTAGCTGATTGTCGATGCGCCGGCTCTCGTGGCGCTCGGTGCCGAGCACGAACAGGCCACCGATATCCAGCGCCTGCTGTTTCTCTATCGCAATCTCGGCGCGGATCTTTTCGGCCTGCGCCTCATATTCGGGCGTCCCTTCCGTGAGGTCGGGAAATTCGTCCTGCATCCGGAACTCGAGGTTGCCGCCAAGCTGAATGTCGGTGCCGCGGCCGGCCATGTTCGTGGCAATGGTCACTGCGCCCAGGCGGCCCGCCTGGGCGACAATATGCGCTTCGCTCTCGTGGAAGCGCGCGTTGAGCACCGAATGCTGGATATTCTCGCGCTGCAGGAACTCGGATAGCATTTCCGACTTCTCGATCGAGACCGTGCCGACCAGCACTGGCTGGCGAAGCTCCTGGCGGTGCTTGATCTCCTTCGCGATGGCCGCAAACTTGTCGGTGATGTTCTTGTAGAACTCATCGTCATCGTCGACGCGCTTCACCGGCACGTTGGTCGGAATCGATACGACGTTCATCCGGTAGATGTCGAAGAATTCCGGGGCTTCGGTCATCGCCGTGCCCGTCATGCCCGACAGCTTCGGATACATGCGGAAGTAATTCTGGAAGGTAATCGATGCGAGGGTCTGGTTCTCGGCCTCGATCGTGACGCCTTCCTTGGCTTCGACAGCCTGGTGAAGACCATCGGACCAGCGGCGTCCGTCCATCATGCGTCCGGTAAACTCGTCGATGATGACGACCTTCCCGTCCTTCACGATGTAGTCGATGTCCCGCTTGAACATGACGATCGCCTTGAGCGCCTGGTTCAGGTGGTGGACGACTTGCGTGTTGGCGATGTCATAGAGGTTGCGACCTTCGATCAGGCCCGCTTCCTCGAGCATCCGCTCGGCCTTTTCCGTACCCTCTTCAGTGAGGACGACCGTCTTCTGCTTCTCGTCCTTCTCGTAATCCTCGGGAACGAAGCTTTTCACGATCTTGTCGACGGAGACATAGAGCTCAGACTTGTCATCCGTGGGACCCGAAATGATCAGCGGCGTGCGCGCTTCGTCGATGAGGATCGAGTCGACCTCGTCGACAATCGCGAAGTTGAATGGCCGCTGGACCATCTGCTCGCGCGAGTACTTCATATTGTCGCGCAAATAGTCGAAGCCGAGTTCGTTGTTGGTCGCGTAGGTGATGTCGCTGTTGTAGGCCTCGCGCCGCTCCTCGTCGCTAAGGTTCGGGACGATCACGCCGACAGTCAGGCCGAGGAAGCGGTAGATCTGCCCCATCCACTCCGCGTCGCGGCGGGCGAGATAGTCGTTGACGGTGACGACGTGAACGCCCTTCCCGGCAGAGCGTTGAGGTAGACGGCGAGCGTCGCGACGAGCGTCTTGCCTTCGCCGGTCTTCATCTCGGCGATCTCGCCGCGGTGAAGCGCGATACCGCCAATCATCTGGACGTCGTAGTGGCGCTGGCCAAGCGTGCGCCGCGCGGCTTCGCGAACGGTCGCAAAGGCTTCCGGAAGGAGATCGTCGAGCTTGGCTCCGCCTTCCAGGCGGCGACGGAAGATGTCGGTCTGGCCGCGAAGCTCCTCGTCGGTCATGGCCGAAATGGCCGGCTCGAACCCACTTACGGCGTCGACATATTTCCCAAGGCTTCGGACATAGCGATCGTTAGACGATCCGAAGATGCTCTTGGCCAGTGCGGCGATCATGGAAATCCTTTACGTGCCGGGCGCTTAGACGGCCTGAACGACTGCCCCACAACAGCCGGCAAATTGTGGCGGGCGATGTAGGCAGCCCCTAGCTCTAGTCAATGAAACGAGGGTTTAACAGCGAGCGGGACCGGAGGCCGTAAAAGCCACCGGTCCGGCCGCAGGATTTCGATTCGTTACGCCTGTGCGCTCGACTGGGAATCCAGGTTGCTCTCCAGCCACTGCTGGATCTGGCTGCGAGGAGCGGCGCCGACCTTCTGCGCGACCGGCTGTCCGCCCTTGAACAGTAGCATGGTCGGGATGCCGCGCACGCCGTAGCGGCCCGGGGTCTCAGGGTTTTCGTCGATGTTGATCTTCACGACGGAAACCTTCTCGCCCAGCTCGTTCGAGATTTCCTCAAGCGCGGGAGCGATCATCCGGCACGGACCGCACCACTCTGCCCAAAAATCGACGAGAACGGGACCCGAAGCACCCAAGACATCATCCTGGAAGCTCTGGTCGGTGACGGACTTGGTGGCCATTTCGAAATGTCTCCGTGACAAAAGTTAACGCACATATGGGGAGTGTGGTCGGCAGTCTCAACACTGCAATTGGAACAGCGCCGGTCCGCTGGTGTAAAGTAGCGCCGCGCGAACCTCCCGCCCGGGAAGATGACCCGCAATGCGCCGGTGTAGGCCTTCATCTGGGACTGGTGCGGACCGGGTATTTCGCCTTCCGATGCTGGCACCTGGCCAGTCTTGAAGTCGATGACCGAGACGCGATCCTTCTCAACCAACAGCCGATCCACGGTTCCGGCAACGACCGTGCCGTCCGGCAGTGTCGCGGCGAGAGGTGCTTCAGCGAGAGAGCCGTCTCCGAACAGGGCGGCGAACCGCACATCCGACAACACTTCGCAAACGGTATCCGCAATCTCCGTCCGCCTCCCCTCCTCGGTGACGCCCGCGGAGCGCTCAAGCCAGCGCAGCGCAGTCGCGTGCCGGTGCTTCGGATCCACATCAGCCAACCGTTCGAGAAGTTGGTGGATCAACGTTCCCGCTCGGCGGCGGCGCGCATCGTTTCACTCGGCGGCGGCAAGGCCTCCCGGTCTTCGGCGATCGCGGACGGAGCGAGCGGCCGCGGAGGGCGGGACTCCGGAGGCGCCGGGGCTGTGGCCCAAGCGGGAATCGGCGGGTTCGGAAGTGCCGCGGCGTCCGCTTTCGGTTTGACTGCACTGACAGGAACTGAGCCGCTGTAACGCAGGACCTGCCCCATGGCTCTTCGACCACGGGTTCGGCCCCAAGCGAGACCAGCGCCCGCTCGACGCTGCTGTGCCAGCAGTTCTCAGGCCTGACGCCGTCCTTCGTTTTCGGCTTGATCCCGGCGATGACCAGCCGCTCCTCGGCGCGAGTCAGGCCGACGTAAAGGAGCCGCCAATGCTCTTGAAGGTCCCGAGCTTCCTCGACTGCGATGAGTTCGCTGAAGGGAGAGACACGCTCCGCCTTGCGCGGGCGGATAAGCGGGACTTCCCCACTCCTGTTATCGGGAAATCCAGAGTACGCTGAACGCCGCCCAGGCGCGCCGGATCGGCCGTTGCGTCGGCGAGAATGACCACCGGAGCTTCCAGCCCCTTCGCGCCGTGCACCGTCATCACCCGCGCCGCGTTGGTCGGCGCCGAAGGGTCACGCTTGATCTCCACCTCCCCACGCGAAAACCAGTCCAGAAAGCGGTCGAGCGACGCAATCTCCTGCTGCTCGAAATCGAGTGCGCTCGTCAGCAGCTCGTCGATCGGATCCCGCGCGGCCAACCCGAGCCGACCGTAAAGCTTCCTTCGCCCGTCCATCGGCCGCTGAGGATCGTCTCCAGGAAGCGGTGCGGTGTCGTGAAATCGGCCATCGCCAGAAGCTGGCCAAGCTCGTCCTCGTTTTCCTGAACTCGGGCCGGGTATCCGCGCGTTCCCCAGGCGCTGCCAGAGCGAAATGCGGTCGCGGCCGTGCGCTAGCTCGAGAAGCAGTTCCTGGCTCCAGCCAAGCAGCGGCGAGACCAACAGGTTGGCGAGGTTGAGATCGTCGAGCGGTTGCGCGGCGAATGCAATCGTCGCCAGCAAGTCCTTGACCGCCAGTGGCTCCTGAAGGTGCAGGCGGTCGATACCCGCCACCGGCACGCCCTCCTCGAACAGGCGCGCCACGATGAGCGACGCCAGCTCGCCTCGGCTTCTCACGAGGATCAGGACGTCTCCCGCGCTGAGCGGCCGCTTGGTCGACGCCAGCACGGGCCCTCATCGATCCAGCTGCGAACCTGCCGGGCAAGGGCACTGGCGTAACGGCGGGCATCCTCGCCTAGCCAGCCTTCCTCGCCCTCTTCCTCCTCCACACCGTCCTCGACGGAGAAGGGCGTCCAGAGTTCGACAATCCCGGGCCTGCGGTCGAAGTGTGCCTGATGTTGGTTTGGCCGCTCCGGGAGGCCCATTCGTTCGTATCCAACGTCGGCGATCACCGCATCGACGACGTCAAGCACGGCAGGCGCGGAGCGATAGCTGGCCTCGATCGATAGATCGCGGAATTCCAGCGCGGCTGCCTCATCGTCATCGTCGGCAAACAGCATGCCGGAGGCGAAGCGGGCGCTGGACGATTGCTTGCGGACCCATTCGCGAGCGCGGCGGAACTCGTTCGGGTCGGTGCCCTGGAAACCGAAAATCGCCTGCTTGAAGTCGCCGACCATGAAGAGGGTGCGATTGCGGTCCTCGCGAGCGCCCGAGCCGGCGAAGAACTCACCCGCAAGCGCCTGCACGATCTCCCACTGCTCGCGGTTGGTGTCCTGGCTTTCGTCGACGAGAATATGGTCGGTGCGGCGATCAAGCTTGTAGCGCACCCACTCACTCATCCCGGCGTAGCCAGAAGCGCGCGGGTCCAGGCGATCAGGTCGTTGAAGTCGGCAACACCTGCGCTCCGCTTCGCCGCGGAATAGGCGATGGCGAAGGCCTGCCCGCCCGGAGCCCCGCCGCCATGTCGGCCGCCAGGCGAACGCCGTTCTGGACGGCGAGCAACTCGCTGACGAGGTTGGCAAGCCGACCGGCATGCTCTTCGTAATTGGGCTCAGCCTTCGTCTGTCCCGGCGAGACCTTCAGCGTGTCCTTGTCGGTGAGGACGACTTTCCTGATCTCGGTGAGCGAGGCGGCACGTTCGATCGGCGTCAGGGAAAGCCAGCGCTCGATGACGTCCGCATGGCCAAGCCCGGTCGACGCTCCCAGCGCCGGTTTGCGTCGGCGATGGCGCGCAACAGATCGCGATCGATGCGGTCGTCGCCGAGATGATGAGCGAAGAAATCGTCGACCGAGGCATCGGGCAATCCCATTGTGCCGCGAATGAACGGCTCGATCGAATCCGGTGCGCCGAGCTTCGCCATTGCATCCGCAGCGTGCGCACAAAGCATCAAGTACCGGACCGCGCCTTCCTCGCCGAGGCGAAGGCTCAGGCATTGCACGTCCCCGATCAGCCGTTCGTCGCCCTTGGCTTCAGCGTCCGCCAGAAGGTTGGCCAGTGTCGTGCGGGCCAGCTCCTGCTCCGCCCTGCCCTCGATCGGCGCAAAGCCGGGGGTGATCCCGCCTCCGCGGGGAAAGCCGCAAGCAGAGCCTGCGCGAAGCTGTGGATGGTCTGGATACGAAGGCCTCCAGGCGCTTCCAGGACCTTGGCGAACAGCCTACGAGCGCGTTCACGGCTATTCGGACCGGGGTCGGCGCGAAGGGCCATCAGGTCCTGCCCAAGCTCCGCATCCTTCATCCGAACCCAGGCGGCCAGGCGCGCCCCGATGCGGTTCGCCATCTCCGCCGCGCCGGCTTTCGTGAAAGTCAGGCAAAGGATCGTCTCGGGATCGGCGCCATTCAGCAGCAGGCTGAGGACGCGGCCAGTCAGGACCTGAGTCTTGCCCGATCCCGCCGACGCCGACACCGCGGCATGTACGTTGGGATCAACCGCAGCGGCCTGAGCACCCTGGAGGGACGGCAAAGGCTTGAACCGGCGCCCCATCAGGCGAGCGCTTCCATTGTCTTCGCAGCACTCATAAAGTTGGGGCGATCGTAAGCATTCAGAGGTTCGAAATGGCCGACAACGAAGACAGCGACGAAGCCAGCGAGCAGCGCCGGACGAAGCTCGTGAAGGCCGGTGTGGCGGTCGGGATCGGCTCGGCCGCGATCGTCGCAGCCTTGCTCTACGCGTCCAAGGTGAAGAAGAAGCCGCGCCGTTAACCTCACTTGCGGCCGTACCATTCTTCCAGTCGCATGAGCTGGTCATAGTCGCCATAGGGCGCGTAGCTCGGGTTCAGTTTCGCAATGAAGGGCTCGTCGCCCGTCAGCCACTTGCGGGCGGCTTCGCTGAAGTTCCGAAGCGCATGGTCGAGGAATTCCTCAGCGCCCATCGACTTGTCGGGCCGAACGCACTTCCCGAACTGGTCGCGATACTTGCTGAGCGACCAGTATTCGTGGGTGCTCGATTTGCCCGAGATACCATCGAACCCGCCGGCCTCCGCGATGAGCCCGAGCAGGCCCAATTGCAGCGCGAAGCCCTCGTCGACCGCTCGCTGCGACGGGGCCTTGCCGGTCTTGTAGTCGACGATCGCAATGCCGCCGCTTTCAAGCCGGTCTATGCGGTCGGCCTTGCCGTGAAGCACGACACCCTCGATCGTCGCTTCGCCCTTCTTCTCACCCGCGAGGGGTCGGCGTCCCTTGGCCTGGTTCTCGACCTCCTGCCCCTCGATCCAGCGGATCGCCTCCATCAGTCGCGGCTGCCAGAGTGCACGGAGCATCGGATGGATCGTCTCGCTGCGAAGGAGTTCGCGAGCGCGCCAGACCAGCCGCTCAGGATCGCAATTGTCCTCCTTCAGCCAGGTTTCGAAGACCTCATGAACGGCCGTTCCTTTCCAGGCCGCGCTGTGCTCCGCGTCGACCGGGTCCATTCGGCGCAGACCCAGGATCGCCTGCGCATAGAAGGCAAACGGGTCGGCCTTCAGGCGATCGACCGAGGTCACCGAAATCCTGGATGGACGAAGCGACCTGTCGGGCTTCGGTGCCGGGCGATCGGCGGGCATCGGACGACCGGGATCGTCAAGTGCCACCGAAAGCCGCTCCAGCCTGGTATCGTGCGCCAGCCCACCCGTCATCGCTTGCAGCCGCAGCCACAGCCGCGAAGCGACCGTCGGTGATCGGCTGTCGCGGCGCGCGCGCGTGATCAGCACTTGCGGCGCCCCAAGAGCACTGGCGAAGTCATGCGCCGAAAGGCCGATCCGGAATTCGAGACCAGGGAGACCAAGGTTCGCCCGGATCTTCGGCGCCAGCCAGGGATCGGGAGCTGGTAAGGCGGGCCATACCCCCTCGTTCAGCCCGCCCAGGATCATCAGATCGGCTTGCTGCAATCTCGCTTCGAGAAGGCCCAGATGAACACGCGAGGATGCCCGCCGTAAGGCGGACGGACGCGCACCCCATCCAGGAACTGCCGCAGGATCGGACCGCTGTCGCTCGGCCCTAATGGCAGATCGGATCGGTCGAGCGCCTGAAGCTCCGCGAGCAGGTCCGCAGCTCCTCGACCCGCGACACCCGACCAGATCCTCTCGCCTGACAGTTCGCTGGCTGCGGCCGATGCCGCCCTTGCGAGACCGGACAGCGACTGAGCGTCCCGCACGGCAGCGAGGGTGGAGAGGCGCGGGCGAAGGCGCTTCCAGGCACGGTCACGAATTGCGTGCTCGGCGACATGTGCGTCGATGCCTTCAAGTCCACCGGCGGGTCGGGGCCCACGCAGCGCCTCGTCGAGCAAGCGAACGTCATCCATCCACCGGCGCCGCTCCTCGCCCTCCCTCCCGACGAGCGGGTGCTTCAGAAGCGCGAGCAAGGGAACCGGTGCCAGATCTTCCGCCGCTGCAGAGGCGATCGCCAGCAGCAAAGTGCCGGTCGGCAATTGGGACAGAGCCCGGCCGGCGCTATCGTCCGCCTCGATTCCCCAACGCCCGAGCAATGCGGAAACACGCTGGGCGAGCAGCCGATCGGGCGTGACGAGAGCGGCCGTTCGTCCCGGCGTCTCGAGCGCCTCACGGATCGCGAGAGCGATGGCCTGCGCTTCGGCCGCGGGATCGGAAAGCTCGACGGCCCGGATGCCGGTCAGCCGCCGCTCGGGCGGCCTCAGCGCGTTCCACTTGTCGCTGAAATCTGCGCCAGTCATCCCGTTCGCAATCGCGCGGCTTCGGACTGCAGGCGACGCAGATCGCCCGGATGACGGCCAGAGCTGGACCTCGCCCCTTGCCACGCCAATCCGGTCGAGGAGCAGCTTCAGATGGTATTGAGGGTGGGTTTCCTCGCTGCGACCGCGGTCGTCGGGGCCAAGCGCGTCCCATTCCGCGTCCGGCATCGCCTTGAGCAGGCTCAGGCCGGGGACCACGACGAGTCCGTTCGGCATTCGTGCGACCCGCCCAGCAGGTCGGCAATTGCCGAAGCCGAGGTGGTGATTCCCGCGGCAACCGTGAATCCACTCGGCGGTCTCTCGGACCACCGCTGCGCTGTCCGCCGCAGAAGCCGATTGCGGCGATCGGTAAGATCGATGCGACCCCGCTCGGCGAGGAGCGATGGCCAGCGATCGAGAACGGCGCGAAACCGCTCCAGCGCCTTCTGCCAATGGTGCGCAAGGTCCGGTGCATCGGCCGCAGCGTCCGTCAACCGGCTCGGCTCAATCTCCTCGATCTCCAGGGCATCGATCGTCCGCGCCAGTTCCTGTGCCAGACGCAGGGCCTCGGCCGATGATTCTCCCGGTCCACGGACCATCTCCGCCAGGAGCATCAGCCGTTCGAGCGGATCGATCGCCGGCGGGATGGGGTCGTCATCGTCTGCCGGATCGAGCGCACCACCGATGCGGTCGTCAAGCTCCGGATCGCCGACCGGGATCAGGCGCGGCAGCAGCAGCCCCGACCCGCTCGCGCGAACGAACGCGTCCGTGACCGTTCTGACCGCACGATTGTTCGGCAGCAGGATCCGTCCGGACGCCAGCGCCAGGGGGTCGGCCCCGAATCTCGCGATCAGGCCCGCGACGAGGGAATCCGAAAAGGACCGGTGCGTGGGGATCGTGAAGACGGCCGGTTGGCCGCCGTGCCCCTCAGCCATTCTGCAGGAAGGCTTCGGTCTCGACGATGGACTTCGGCGTCCCGACATCGAACCACAGCCCCTGGTGGACTGCGCCGAAGCAGCGGCCTTCCTCGATCGCCCGGTCCCAGAAGACATTGGTTGAGAATGCACCCTCAGGCGCATCTCTCAGCAAAGCCTTGGACACGATCTGGATACCGGTGAAGACGAATGGTGCGATGCGCGCCTTCTCACGCCTTCTCAGGCGGCCTGCCCGGTCCATGTGAAAGTCGCCGAGCCCGCGATGATTCTGCGCCCGGGCGTGCGGCACGAGCAGCAGGAGAGCATCCATTCGTGAGCTGTCCCAATGCGAGGCCAGCAGCTTCAGCGTATCGGCGGGACCGTCGATCCAGAGGTTATCGCTATTCACCACCAGGAACGGATCGTCGTGGATCAGGGGTGCAGCCTTGACCAACCCGCCGCCCGTTTCGAGCAATTGCTCGCGCTCGTCGGAGATGGTGACGTTGAGCCCGCCGGCCTTCGCTGCAAGGTGGGCCTCGACCGAACCGGGGAGGTAGTGCACGTTGACGACGATATTCTCGACTCCGGCGGTGCGCAGCCGGTCGAGGACGTGGTCGATCAGAGGCTTGCCGGCAACTTCGACGAGCGGCTTTGGACGGGTCGCGGTTAGCGGCCGCATGCGCTTGCCCAGTCCGGCTGCCATAACCATCGCCGTCTTCGGCACATCCGCCGAGACTTCGGCACGAAGCCTCAGCGCGCGGCGAGCAGCGGTCACGCCGCCTCCTTCCACGGGGCGAGGCGAAACTCCGGGCCGACGTTTTCGTCGAACCAGCGACGGACCGGCTCCAGCCCTGTCTGGGCAAGATCGCGCTCCAGCAATCCCCACATGCGCGGCTGGAAATGCGTGTAGTGCGGCTTGTTGTCGCGTTTCCACAGGCGAGTGAATACGCCAAGGATCCGCGTGTTGCGCTGAGCGGCGAGGCCCCAATAAGCGCGCGCAAATCGCTCGTCCTGGCTTGTCGCGGTCACGTAGCGATCGAGCATTGCGCGCTCGATCGCAGGCGGCACATCGCGCCGCGCGTCTTCCAGAACGGATGCGAGGTCGTATGCCGGGTGACCGGCCAGCGCGTCCTGGAAATCGAGAAGTCCGAAATGCTTCACTCCCTCGCGGCCCTGGACCAGCATGACATTTTCGGCGTGATAGTCGCGCAGGACCGTGACGGGCCCAAGACCGTCGTTCGCGATGGGCTCAAGAACCTCCGTCCAGGCGGAGCAATACGCAAGTTCGTCCACCGTGAGGCCGACGGCGGGGCAATACCATTCGGTGAACAGCTTCAGTTCTTCGAGCCATTGCTGCAAGCCGTGCGGCGGAAGCCCCGGCATTGGCGGATGCCCGTGCAGATGAACCAGCACGTCCGTCGCCATCTCGTAGAGTTCTCTTTCTCGCGAAGGATCGCTGTCGAGACATTCGCGGAGGCGCTCGTCGCCAAAGTCGTTAAGGAGCAGCAACCCGCCGCTGACGTCCCGCGCGAGGATTTCCGGCGCCGTCAGTCCGGTCCTCGTCAGCCATTCCGCTACGGCGACGAAGGGACGAACGTCCTCATGTTGGGGCGGCGCATCCATCAAGACCGCGCTCCGGTCGCCGAGCTGCACGCGGAAATAGCGACGGAAGGACGCATCGCCTGCCAGCGGCCGGATTTCCGCACCTTCCCAACCGCACGAAGCGAGGAATTGGGGCGCGTGAGGCGGCGGAATCATGGTGGAGGCCATCGCCCTTGCCATGAAGACGGCACGTTCGCTGTCAAGCTCCGCGCGCCGTCCGCGGCAAAATCCAGGGTCAAAGCAAGCGCTTGCGGCCAGAGCCCGGTACCTGCCTTTTCCGGCCATTCGACCAGAAGCACACCGTCCGCGGCCGCGTCGAGGCCGAGTTCTTCCAATTCTCCATGATCCTCTATCCTGAACAGATCGACGTGCCAGACCGGCGGCGAGAGATCCTCATATGGCTGGACGATCGCGAAGCTGGGACTCGGCACATCGCCCTCATGCCCCAAAGCTTGGAGGATCGCGCGGGCCAAGGCAGTCTTGCCGACGCCCAAGGGCCCCTGAGCGTAACGACGTCTCCTGGTCGCAGAAGTGCTGCCAGCCGCTGCCCGAACGCCCGTGTTTCGCTCTCATCGGGCAGGATCATCGGGAGCCGCGGGGTATCGTCAGCGTGACGGTGGTACCCTTACCTTTCTTGGAGTCCAATTCGACTGCACCGCCGTGCGCCTCGAGGAACTGACGGGTCAGGGGCAGTCCAAGTCCAAGTGCCGCCTCACCCCTGACGCCGGTTTCGTTGATCCGGTCGAACCGCTCGAAGACACGCGGCAAGTCCTGCTTCGAAATGCCGATGCCGTTGTCGACAACCCGAATGACGGCGTTCGCTTCGTCACCCGTAGCCTCCAGCCGCACCCGTCCCTTTCGATCGGTGTAGGCAATGGCGTTGTTGAGGACATGCTCGATCGACTCTCGAAGGCGCCTCACATCCCCGAAGACGAAGCCCGTGGTCGGCGCGACGTCGACCTCGAGCTTCTGCTCTTTCTCCTTTGCGCGGGCCTGCACCGTCTCGACCGCCATCCGGCACAGGCCACCGAGGTCCACGCGCTCCTTTTCGAGTGCGATTCCGCTGACGTCGCCCTGGGTCAGCGCAAGCACGTCGTCGATCAGCTTCGACAGCCGATCAACAGCCTCCAGGATCGCACTCACATAATCCGCGGCTGCAGGTGCAAGTTTCCCGGCGTATCCGCCAGCCAACATCTCCGCGAAACCGCCGATGGACGTGAGAGGCGTCCGCAATTCATAGCTGACGTTGGCCACGAAGTCCGTTTTGACCCGGTCCGCTTGCTCGAGCGCGGTCGCGCGTTCTCGCAAGGCTTCCTGAATCCGCGTCGAGTCCGTGACGTCGACCATCGTAAAGAGCGCGTTGCCATCAGGCAGCGGCACGGCAGCGAACTCGAAATGCCGGCCATCGGTCAGCGAGATATGACCGCTCGCGGGTTGCCTCTCGTTGGTGGTGTGCCGCACCATTTCACGGATCTGCGCCGCCGCCGTGGGATTGACGAGCTTGCGGGCCATCGCCGGCACGAGCTCATCGACACGCGGGTGCTCGGTAAGGCGTTCCTCCTCCAGGTCCCAGACGTCCTGGAACCTCTTGTTCCACAGGTATAGCCGTCCATCGCTGGCGAACACGCTGATCGCTTCGAACAGGTTGTCGAACGTCGCGGCACGAACCCGCAGCAAGGTGTCGCGAGCGGACGCAAGTCGCACCTGCTCGGTCCGATCCTCAAAGAACATCCGAAGACCGCCATCAGGCAGCGGTTGCGCGACAATGCGGAGATGGTCGCCGTCGGGAAGAATCCAGTCTTCCTCGATGACTTCCTGCGGGCTGGTAAACCATTCCCGACGTTCGGCCTTCCATACCGGAAAATCGCGGACTTCGGGGACTCGATTGCGTTCGCGCATGCGTTCCAGCACGCGGTCGAACTCTGGGCTCTCTGCCAGCCATTCTGGATCGAGCTGGGCCATTACGGCAAACGGCTGATTGAAGAAGCTGACGTTGCGGTCGCCGTCGAACTGCACGGTGCCCGCCGTCATTCGGTCCGCAAGATCCCGTTGCGACTGGACGTGGCGGGCAAGCTCGGCCCGCGCGTCCTCCAGGTCCTGAACGTCGATTGCGAAGCCGGCGACAGCGCCGGTCGGAAGCGGAACATTGACGATCCGCATCATGCGGCGTTCCCCCCGGATCGTCGCGGGCTGCATGCGGTAATGAAACTTGCCGGATTCGATCGCCGCTTGCGCGGAGGCACGCGCGCTGTCCGAGCCGGGAGCGTCGATCAGTTCGATCGAGCGTGCAATGACGTCGCCAGCATCCTTGGCCTCGACGGCCTCGACGAAGGCGCGATTGACCAGTCCCAGTCGAAGATCTGGTCCCCGATACCACATTGGGAACGGTGCCGCTTCGATAAGGTGTGTAAGCGAATCCAGCGCCGACTCTGTCTGATGGATTCGCAGATCGAGTTTGGACCGCTCCGCTTCCGCCGTGCTCGTGTCCGAAAGCCAGAGCAGCATTGTTCCGGCAGGTTCGGGCGCAGGGGCTGGCGCCCCCGGATTTCGAGCACTCGATCCGAACCCGCCACCTTGGCCTGGAGTTCGACGCCCCCGCCTGAGAGCGATGCCGAGCGAACAGCCTGCTGGATTTCATCGAGGGCGGCGAGATCGAGCCCGAATTTTTCTCCGCCAAGATCGGACCATGTCCGGACTGGTCCCTTTAGGCCAAGTTCCCGGACGAGCCTCGAGTCCATTTCGACCGTGCCGTCGGGCCGCGCGATGAGCGGCCTCGCAGGCGACACTTCTAGCAAGGACGCCATCGACCGGGCGGCGGCGATTACCGACCTCGCTTCCCGGATTCGGCGGGCGGCAATGACCAGAACGGCCGCCGCAATCGCGAGCCAGAGCCCCGCGATAAACAGCACCAGCCATCCCGAACCCCCGATCTCGCCCATCAGTCCCCAGACTTCCGAAGAAGCCCGACTTTAGTCGCTGGCGCGCAGTTGCAAAGGAAAGAAAGCTCGGGGGCTCAGCCGACGAGGTCCGGACAAAAAAAACGGGCGGGATTTCTCCCGCCCGTCGAGTTGTTGATCAGGTTTGACCTTAGAAGATCTTCGCCTGTGCGTTGATGAAGAACGTCCGGCCACGGAAGTCCCATCCGGACTGCAGCGGGATGTTCGAAATGGTGTTCACGAACGGATCCTCGGCAGTGATCTTCGGCGGCTTCTTGTCGAAGACGTTCCGAACACCGGCCGTCAGGCTGTAGCGGTTGCTCGGCTCATAACGCAGGGCAAACGTGTGCAGCCAGTAGTCCTTGACCGAGAAGTCGTAGACGTTCGACGGGTAATCCGCCGGGTCGACCAGGAAGTTATCGCTGCTCTTGCCGATGAACTCGACACCCCAGCGAGCGTACCACGGACCCCAGTCGTATCCGACGTGACCGGTGCCGGCCCACTTCGGATTACCGATCGAACCTTCGAAGTGCGTTGCCGCAAAGTTCGGATCGTTCTGGTTGACGCGGTCGATAACCCGAACCGCATTGATGCCGAGGTCGAGCTTGCCCGGGCCCAGCTCGCGGTCGTAGCGGAGGGTGAAATCGATACCCTTCACCATGTCCGTCGCGACGTTGATGTACGACTGGGTGATCGTCAGCTGGCCGGTACCCGAGCCGGTGTACGGCGCGCGGACGACGAACTGGCAATACTCAGGCCGCGTTCCGTCGTAGCAACCACGGGCGAGAGCACCCGCGCCAAGCTGCGACACGCCGTTGTTCACCTCGATGCGGAAGTAATCGATGGCGAGCGACAGGTTACCGAAGGCCGGACCGAAGGTCGGCTGGATCACCGTCCCGAAGGTCAGGTTCTTCGACGTCTCCGCCTCAAGACCCGCAGCCGCGCCGCCCTGTTGGATGACCGTCGTGCTGCCGTTGTTGATGAAGTTGTTGGGCAACCCATCGGCAAGGCAGTTGGCGACGATCGTCTGGTTGGTGACGTTGAAGAGGCTGGTGCACGGATCGGTGCTCTGAGCCGACAGGAAGCCCGTCGTCGAACCCAGGAACTGTTCGTACAGCGCCGGAGCACGATACGAGGTGCCGTAGCTGCCGCGGAACGCCAGCCAGCGGGTTGGAGCCCACTTGCCGCCGATCTTGTACGTCGTGTCCGACCCGTACGATTCATAGTGGGTAAAGCGGCCCGAAGCGTTGAAGGTCAGCTCGTCAGCAAACGGAACGTTGCGGAGGACGGGGAACTCAAGCTCGGTAAATGCTTCCCAGACACTGTCGGAGCCCTTGGTGATCGGCGCCGAGGTGAAGTTGTACAGGTTGTTGCGCTGCGCATCGGACGACGGGACGTCGTTGATGCTCGACTTGCGATACTCGAAGCCGACCACAGCCTGAGCGTCACCGCCCGGCAGGCGGAACAGCGGTCCGTCGAACGTCGCGTTGAAGGTCGTCTCACGGAACGACGTATGGCCCACCACGTCGTCGGTGACGTAGTCGAACCATGCTGCTGCCGCCGTGCGAGCCTGGCCGCCGATGATCGCATTGCTGATCGCCGGAGCTGGAACGCAGTTGCCGATCGTAACCACGCAGGCAAAACGCGCGCCCGGCGTGTTGGCGATCGTTGCACCCGGCGTCGTGATCGGCGTGCCAGCTGCGTTGACCAAGCGAACGTTCAAGCTCTGGGCAAGGCGATCCGCAAGGATCTGCTCGAAGCTGTAGGTGCCGTCGGCCCAGCTCTTGTTGGCGTAGAAGTCGTAACGCCACGTCGGCAGGAACGGCAGGTCGCCACGGAAACCAACCGAGAACTTCACGAAGTCCTGCGTCTGGCTGCTGTCGTAGATGCCGTAGTCGGCAAAGGTACGAATGCCGATGGCAGAGTTCACCCGGCGCGGCTGAGTTGTGAACAGACCGCCATTGGCTGCGAGCAGCAACGGGCTGTTCGGGGCATAGTCGAGAGTGAACTGGCGCTGGCCATTCTGCTGCGACTTGCGGCGGGTGATCAGCAGTTCCGAATAGAGCTGGCCGTCACCGAAGAAGCCGGTGTCGTAGGTCGCCGAGAGATAGCCCGTGTAGTTGCGGGTCGGCGAGATGACGTCCTGCTTCAGCATCGACGGAGCGAAAGTATCGCGAACCGCGAGGCTGCTGCCGAAACCGCCACCCGTCGTCGGGTTGTAGATCAGGCCGCCGACGCACTCGAACCCCGGCAGGGTTCCAGCGGTGTTCGCGGCATTCGGCCGCCAACGGTTACAATAGAGATAGTAGCCCGGAGGATTGGGCTCGAAGCCGGGCGCCACGTCGGTGCCCGGATTGTTAATGAAGTAGAAGCCGGTGCCGATCGTGTTGACCGTGACGCCGCCTTCTTCAAGCGGCCAGCACTTGTTCGTGTCGTTAACGCCCAGCGGGCTCAGGCGGCGCTGCTGCGGGCAACGGGTCCAGGGCAGGTCGCCCTGGGTGATGCGGTTGCGGTCGAACACTTCGATCGAGCCGAGGATCGAGAAACGCTCGCCCGACGTGCCGGCGGTGATCGAGTAACGCTGCGACGCGCCAGCACCGACTTCCGGAGCCGTGATGTCAGCTTCGATGGCAAGGCCGTTGAACTTGCTGAGCGTCACGATGTTGACGACGCCGGCGACGGCGTCCGAACCGTAAATCGACGACGCGCCGGTGTTCAGCACTTCGATCCGGTCGAGGATCGAGGTCGGCAGAACGTTCAAGTCGGCAGCACCCACCTGGCCGCGGGTACCGGCAGGAGCAATACGGCGGCCGTTGAGCAGGATCAGGGTGCGGGTCGTACCAAGGCCGCGCAGCGACAGCGTGTTCACGCCCGGACCGCCCTCAACGACGAAACCACCGAAGGTATCGTTGATCTGGCCGGTGCCGCCCGTGACGCCGACGCTCTGAAGCACTTCAGCGGTCGAATTGAAGCCGGCATCGACCGCGGCGTCGCGGTTGATGACAGTGACGGGGTCGACCCCGTTGAAATTGTTGCGACGGATGCGCGAACCGACGACGACGATGCCTGAATCGGCACCCGTGGTGGTCGCACCTTGTGCAATAGCCTCGCCTGCAGCCGTCTCAGCCGCAGGACAATTGGCGCTCGGATCCCGCTGGTCAGCAGGAGCCGCGCACGGGTCGCTGCCGGATGCCGGCGGCGTGGAGGTCTGCGCATTCGCAGGCGCTGCTATCGCAAGCGCTGCGAAGGAAGCAGACGTCAAAAATGCATAAGAAATTGGGCGCATGTGAAGTCGATCCCCCTCGGAGTGGATGGAAATTTCCCCTGCGGACGACTTACGAAACCCTCTGTGAAAAGAAAGCAAAGAGCGACGCTCCGCGAAAATCCGCGAGCGATTGTAGCATTAATGCAACATGACTTGGTGCTCAGGTTGGAAGCACCGGACAGTCCTCGCCCGCTCCCTCGATCATGCGTTGAGCGAGGATATCTCCGGATCGAACGTCACCGTCGTCAAAAACTCTGGAGTGCTAGGTCCCACCACCATCGGGCATTTGATGTTCGGCATCAGTTCGATCGCGAATAGCTCTTGAACCTCGCCTTCCAGCCGGAGCCACTCGACGATTTCTCCCGCGTCCAGATCCACGACCATGACGGCACAGATCGGGGTCAGGTTTCGTCGAGCCAGCTCGTCGCCGATCGGGATGTCCTGAAACGTTCCGTATCGCGGCTTCGAAACCGTCACCAAAGCGTACTGGCCAAGCAATGCCATGCCGCGGAGGAACCCGGGGCAAAATGCAATATCACGCAGTTCCCCGTCTGCGGATTGACCTCGACGACATACCCGCGCCCGCTATCCACGGCATAGACCCGCCCATCGTCGGCCAAGCGAGGCGAATGCGGCATCAACAACCGGTCACTCACGATCCGATCGTCCTCCACGTCGATCAAGACACCCTTCGGGAGTGGACGTCCGTGCCAGCCATCGGCGACGTCCGTCTGGCTGACGGTCGTCACATACTTCGGCTTGCCAGCCAGCATGCCGAGACCGTTCATGTGGCAACGGTCCTCGTGCGCGAGCTCGGAAATGAACGGCGGCTTCCAGATCGGCTTGAAGCTGTGGATGGGGTCCAGCTTGGCCAGGCACGAATATGCCGTGTTTACGAACACGGGATTGCCAGTCTGGTCGACGGAAAGCTCATGAACGTCGATATCGCCCGTGACGTACATCGTCCGGGCCATGAGCGAGACATCGAAGCGCCCCTCCGCAATTTCACCCGCTTTGAGGATGTTCTCCAGCCTCCACAGGTGAGCGCGGGTGGCGAGCCAGAGGCCATCCCGATCCCAGCACACGCCCATCGCCCGGCCGAAATGCTGCTGATTCACGGAAATGGTCCCGTCCGGCATGGTCCCGGTCAGAAGCAACCGCCCGCTCTGGTACGAGGTGAATGCGAAGCTGGTCTTATGCCGCGTCAGCCATGCCGCAAGCCCACGCGACGCACCGATCTTGGTCTCCTGCGGCACTCCTTCGGGCGGAACGCCTGGCGTCTGAGAGGCTCCGGCGTGAACCGGCGGCGAAACTTGATCCGTCATGATCGGCGCATTCTCCGTGAGCGCGAGGTGGTTGCCGCGCCTCTAGCCCGCGACCTTCGGAACGCCAAATTGCCCGCGCTAGGCCGCGGCGCGGGTCGCGGCCCGGCGGCGCGCGACGAATTCGCGTGCCCTGGCATCCGCCTTTTCCACGATCGGCCAGATCGTGTTGATCGTCGGTTCGATCCTCCGCCACTTGTCCTTCTCAGGCGCGGAAACCGTCACCTTGGAAAGCGGAAGCGATGGACCAAGCTGGCGATCCCAGCCGAGCCCGAGGGCCGGCGCGAGAGACTCCATCTCAGCCTGCGGCGAGGCCAGGAAGGACCCATAGTCGACGACGTGCACTCGCTGATCGGGGATCTGTTCGAGATCGTCGAGCATGGTCTCGGTTGTGATTGCCCATTGGTGAGCGACGATCTCCGGCAAGGGCATGCCGTTCAAACGCCGCCAGCCGGGAACCAACAACAGGGACCAGGTCGCCCCTGCCAGCCAGGTAGGCCCGGATACATCCGAAAGCCGCCTGACTGCCACGCCTCCAGCATGCTGTAGAGCGTCTCCCGCACGTCCCGGTACAGATAGACGAACTCGGAGTCCGGCCAGAGCGCGTCGAAGAATGGAATCCGAAGTGCGTTCTTGGGGTCTTCTCCAACATGCGCGCGCGTCCGGCGGGAGCATTGCCGTCACGGTCCCGAAGCTGGCGATAAAAGCCTTCGGCGAGGTGCTCGGCCCGATCGGCAGTCGCATCGATGGCGGTCAGGCGATTCGACGACCACCCACGGTGCTGTGGCGCCAATCCCGGCACCGTCTCGATCAAACGATGGCTTTCGTCGCCGATCGAATACAGGCCAGGTGCCTGCTCCAACGTTTCGTAAAGCAGTGTCGAGCCCGAGCGCGGCGTGCTGACCACGATGACCGGACGATCGAAGCGCGCTCGGTATGAGTTCGACGGTGGCGGCTGCAGGCGTTGCTCCGAATGTGCCGATCCTGAAACGACGACGCCAACGCCCATGTCCATAAAGCTGTTCGATGCCGCAGCGGGTTCCGCCTGCCTGAGCGGCTCCCCAATTCCGCCTCCGCCTTGGCAACGCGGCCTCCAGGCTCGGCGAGCGCCATGACAAAGATTAACTGGTCGAGCATCCGCGGCAGCGGCACTTCGTTCGGCATCTCCAGCTCCGAGATGCCGAGAGCGAGGATATCTCTCCGTGCCTGTTCCAGGACTCGCTCATATTCGCCACGGCCGGCGTCGTCGCTGCCGAACCTCGCCCAAACCGCAGCCCAGGCATCGATGAATTTCTCGACCCGATCCAATATCCTGATCGTCCGTGGATCGCTCCCCGCCTGTTCTCGCGTGAAAGCAAGGTGGCAGCGCATTTCCCACGGCGACATGACCTTGGGCGAATTCAGGCGTTCGAAGACAAGACCATCTCCGCTGCGCTCTCCGGGCCGGAGGAATCGCTCCGTTTGCGGACCCGACGCCGCAGCCTCGAGCAGGTCGGCAAAAGGACCGCCGCCGACCGTGTCCAACACCAGGTGAATGCGCTGGGCATCGCCACGGTTCTGGACGTCATGCTTGAGGAAACTGTCGAAAACCCAGCATTCGCCGGCTTTCATGTGGACGGTCTCGTCACCGCAGGTGAACTCGACGCCCGGATTCGTGATCACCGGGATGTGAATCCGCCAATGCGTGCGCCAATAGTAATGGATGTCGATGTGTGGTGGGACCTCGCTCCCCGCCGCCAGGCCCATAAAGCGGCTGCGGCCCCAGACACCGCCAATCTCCGCCATAATTTGGCGAACGTAGTCACAATGCTGGAGATGTGTTGTCGGACCCATCGGGCCGTCGATTGCGTCGCTGTCTTCGCCGATGGGCGTGACCAGGCGAACGGCCTCATTGCCGACAAAGCCCGTCGGATGCGGCGTCCAGGCGGAGGGCGGCAAGGCACGGACCTCTGCAGCAATGGCTTCCGCATCGAACCGGATGGGCAGTTTCAGGAAGGGCCGCTTCAAGCGCATTCAGTCATGATCCTCTTGCCGGACTTTAGCCAAAGCGGCCCCGTCGGCAAACAAAAGGGGCGCTTCCATCGCTGGAAACGCCCCTCGCTGTTATTCCAGAGCCGCTTAGTAGCGGTAATGATCCGGCTTGAACGGACCCTGTTGCGGCACGCCGATGTAGGCGGCCTGCTTCTCATTGAGCTCGGTCAGATGAACGCCGAGCTTGCCGAGGTGAAGGCGGGCAACCTTCTCGTCGAGGTGCTTCGGAAGGACATAGACGTCGTTCTTGTACTGGTCGCTCTTCGTCCAGAGCTCGATCTGCGCGAGCACCTGGTTGGTGAAGGATGAGGACATCACGAAGCTCGGGTGGCCCGTCGCGTTGCCGAGGTTCACCAGGCGGCCCTTCGACAGGACGATGATCTTCTTGCCATCCGGGAATTCCACTTCGTCGACCTGCGGCTTGATCTCGGTCCACTTCATGTTCGACAGCGCGCCGATCTGGATCTCGCTGTCGAAGTGGCCGATGTTCGACACGATCGCCATGTTCTTCATCGCCCGCATATGGTCGAGCGTGATGACGTCCATGTTGCCGGTCGCGGTGACGAAGATGTCGGCGCGCGGGGCGGCCTCTTCCATCGTCACGACTTCATAGCCTTCCATCGCCGCCTGCAGCGCGCAGATCGGGTCGACTTCGGTCACGATGACGCGAGCGCCGCCGTTGCGGAGCGAAGCCGCCGAGCCCTTGCCGACGTCGCCGAAGCCGGCAACGCAGGCGATCTTACCGGCGAGCATGACGTCTGTGCCGCGGCGGATGGCGTCGACCAGCGACTCCTTACAGCCGTAGAGGTTGTCGAACTTCGACTTGGTGACGCTGTCGTTGACGTTGATCGCCGGGAACGGGAGCTTGCCGGTCTTGGCGAGCTCGTAAAGGCGGTGAACACCCGTGGTGGTTTCTTCCGATACGCCCTTGATCGCCTGGACGGTCTTGGTGAGATAGCCCGGACGCTCGGCCAGGAACTTTTTCAGCGTCGCAGCGAAGATTTCCTCTTCCTCGTTCGACGGCGTGAACAAAGCCTCGCCGGCCTCAACACGCGCGCCCCAAAGCGCGAACATCGTGGCGTCGCCACCGTCGTCGAGGATCATGTTGCAAGTCGTGTCCTGACCCCAGTCGAAGATGCGGGTGACGTAGTCCCAATATTCCTCGAGCGTTTCGCCCTTGATCGCGAACACCGGGATGTTGCGCGCAGCGATCGCGGCCGCAGCGTGATCCTGCGTCGAGAAGATGTTGCACGAGGCCCAGCGGATCTCGGCGCCGAGGTCGGCCAGCGTCTCGATCAGGACCGCGGTCTGGATCGTCATGTGCAGCGAGCCGGTGATGCGTGCGCCCTTCAGCGGCTTCGAAGCGCCATATTCATCGCGCAGCGCCATCAGGCCCGGCATTTCCGTTTCAGCGATCTCGATTTCCTTGCGACCGAAATCGGCAAGGCCGAGGTCCTTCACGACATAATCGGTGAAACGCGTTTCAGCCTGGGTCGCCACGTCAAAAATCTCCAATTGTGAATGCTGGTGCGCAAGGTGCGCGTCGCGCCGCCCCTAGCCGGACACGCGTCTCAAGGCAAATATAAAGAATTCTTTATATGTCCAAACGAGACAACTCACGCGGCGCCGGTCTCGTTGGCGAGCAGGCGAATGTCGATCCCGTCGGATTTGAACGCGGCGACCCAGCGCTCGTCGGTCGGCGTGTCGAAGATCAGCTTCGGCGTGGCTGGCGCGGCGTACCAGCCGTGCCGCGTCATCTCCTCGTCGAGCTGGCCCTCGCCCCAGCCAGCATAGCCGAGAGCGACAATCCACTGCGAGGGGCCTTGCCCTCAGCGATCGCCTTCAGGACGTCGATCGTGCCGGTCATGCCGAACACTGCCCCGTCAGGTCCGTTGACCTGGAGAGAGTCCTGTCCGCCCCAGTCGGTCGAATGGAGGACGAAGCCCCGGCCCGGCTCGACCGGGCCGCCGTGGTGGACCGCGCAATCCGGGGCATCGCGGGGGTCGATTTCAAGCTGTTCCAGCAAGGACCGAAAGCGCATGCCGGCGCGCTTCTGGCCGATCCCGACGCCAACCGCGCCGTTCTCATCGTGCACGCAAAGCGCGACCACGGCACGCTCAAAGCGTGGGTCGGCCATTCCGGGCATTGCCAGCAGCAATTTGCCCGACAGGAAACGCGGCTCGTCCATGGATCGGTAATGAGCCGCGAGAGTTGACGCGGCAAGTCTTGAGAAGACACCCATCGCGGCTGTAGGGGCATCAGCCGTATTCCCTCCAAGGAGATTTCGCATGACGATCAATGTTGGCGACAAGCTGCCGGACGTTCCGCTGACCGTGGCGACCGACAACGGCCCGAGCAAACCACCAGCGGCGAGTTCTTCGCCGGCCGCCGCGTGGCCCTGTTTGCCGTGCCGGGCGCCTTCACGCCGACCTGCTCCGCGCGCCATCTGCCGTCCTACGTCGAGAAGGCCGGAGACATCAAAGGCAAGGGCGTCGATGAGATCGCCTGCCTCTCGGTCAATGACCCGTTCGTCATGTCGGCCTGGAACAAGGCTGATGGCTCCAGCGACATCACCATGCTCGCTGACGGCAATGGCGCATTCTCCGATGCGCTCGGACTTTCGTTCGATGCCAGCAAGTTCGGCATGGGCAAGCGCAGCCAGCGCTATTCGATGCTGATCAACGACGGCGTCGTCGAACAGCTGAACGTCGAAGCGCCGGGCGAGTATCGCGCCTCGAGCGCCGAGACGCTGCTCGAACAACTTTAGGCGCGGCGTCCGTCGCTTATCCGCATCTCCTCACCGCTGGACTGAAACTTGCCTCGGTCCAGCGCGTTGAAAACACAACGAAACCTGGAGGAGATTCCAACATGGCAAGAAGCAACAACCGCGGCCGGAATAACAATCCGTCGGGCCGCAACCAGTACAGCAGCGACTGGCTGAACACGGTCAAGGACCGGCCGATCGCCGCCGCTGCAGTCGCGGCAGCCTCGGTCGGTGCAGGGGTGTTCCTCTGGTCGAAGCGCAACGCGCTTAGCGAGCAGATGAGCAACCTCAGCAGCCAGATCAGCGACTGGACCGAGAACATGCGCTCCTCGGGCAGCGATAGCGACGAGTTCGACACCGCCGGCGCTGACAGCTCACCCTCCGGCGCGGCGACCGGCAGCAGCTCGGCGCGCACTTCGCGCTCCACTGGGTCGCGGCCAACGGCCACCCGCAGCAAGAGCGGCATGAGTGAGACCGGCGGCGGCAATGGTTCGCTCGGCGCTCACACCGGATCGGGATCCGGTACGACGGCCTGACTTCAAGACCACCGAACAATGAAGGGGCGCCGCGAGGCGCCCCTTTTTCAATCTACCAACCGCACTGCTTCCCGCGGTTCTGCTCTTCGAGCCAAGTTTGAAGCGGCGCAAAATATTCGAGCATCGGCTTGGCCGACATCTCGCGGCTGCCGGTGAAGGCCTGGAGCGCATCCGGCCAGGGCTTCGATGCACCCATCGCCAGCATCTGGTTCAGCCGCTGACCGACTTCCTTGTTGCCATAGAAGCTGCAGCGGTGAAGCGGGCCCTGCCAGCCGGACATGTCGCAGGCGGCCTTGTAGAACTGGAACTGAAGGACTCGCGCCAGGAAGTAGCGAGCGTAAGGCGTGTTTCCCGGGATGTGGAACTTGGCGCCAGGATCGAAGTCCGCTTCCGAACGACCAACCGGCGGCGTGATGCCCTGATACTCGCGCTTCAGGTCGACCCAGGCCTGGTTATAGTTCGCCGGCGTGATCGAGCCGTTGAACACACCCCACCGCCACTTGTCGACCAGCAGGCCAAACGGAAGGAAGGCGACCTTGTCCATCGCCTGACGGAGCAGCAGGCCGGTGTCCTTGCTGGCATCCGGAACCTTGCTGCGGTCGAGAAGGCCGATCTGCACCAGATATTCCGGCGTCACCGACAGAGCGATGAAGTCGCCGATCGCTTCATGGAAGCCGTCGTTGGCGCCATTGAGATAGAAATAGGGCTGCTGGTTGTAGGCCCGCTGATAGAAGTTGTGCCCAAGCTCGTGATGGATGGTCACGAAGTCGTCGGCATTGACCTTGGTGCACATCTTGATGCGCAGGTCGTCCTTGTTGTCGAGGTCCCAGGCCGAAGCGTGACAGATGACCTCGCGATCCTGCGGCCGGGTGATCTGCGACCGGGTCCAGAAGCTCGCTGGAAGCGGCGCGAAGCCGAGCGAGGTGTAGAAGCCCTCACCGGCCTTCACCATCTTCACCGGGTCGTACTTCTTCGCCTTCAGCAACGCTTCAAGGTCGTATCCGATATCGCCCGAGCCCTTCGGCGCGACGACGTCGTAGATATTGCCCCACTCCTGTGCCCACATGTTGCCGAGAAGGTCGGCGCGGATCGGGCCGGTCGCTGGCTGCACGGCATTGCCGTACTTATGATTGAGCTTGGACCGCGTGTAGCAGTGGAGCGCCTGGTACAGCGGCTTCGTCTCCGCCCACAGTCGATCGTACATCGCCGAGAACTCCTCAGGCGACATGTCGTACTGCGACCGCCACATGGCCCCGGTATCGGCATAGCCGAGTTCCTTGGCACCTGCGTTCGCGATCTCGACCATGCGCGTATAGTCCTGGCGCATCGGCCGGCCGACATTCTCGTGCCAGCTCTGCCAGATTTCCTTGGTCTCGTTCGGATTGCGAAGCTCGCCCATCAGCGCTTCAGCGTCGTCGCCGGTGATGACCTTGCCGTTGTGCGTCGCGCGGCCCTTGCCGTAGGCCGACTGCAGGCGGGTCGTGATCTCGTTGAGCTCGGCGGCCGAGCCCGATGTTTGCGGCGCAGCAAGGACGAGAGCACCGCGAAGAATGTTCAGCTTGCGCGCGACGTCAGGATCGAGCCCGGGAACCCGCGCATATTGGGCGGCGAGGGTCGCATATTTGACGCCTTTCTCGGTCCCAATGGTTCCGAAATAGGCGTTCAGCGCATCGGTATCGTCGTTGATGTAGGTCGCATTCACCCAGGCGGCGCGGCCCCGATGACGCTGAAGTCGAACATGTCCTTTTCGGCCGCAGCGATGAACTGCGCGGCCCCATCAGGCGTCAGCGGATACGGAAGCGCGTCCGCGGCCGGCGCGGCGGCACTCGCCGGAACTTCGGCGACCGGCGCTGCGGAAGACGTGTTGGCGGCGCAACCTGCAAGCGCGATCGCCGCAAGCGAAACAGATGCTGCAAATTTCATGGAATCGACTCTCCCCAAGCTCGGCAGACTCCCGAGGCGGCCCGACTGGAACTTGCCACCCCCTTTCGTCAAGCCGTGGCGCATGATCTTCAAACGGCGGAAAGAAATTCCGCGATGGCAATGCCGAACTCGGGCTTGGTAACCGAGCTCATGTGCGTTCCGGGCACTTCCCGAAACACGGCATTCGGAAGAACGTTCGCAAGCTCTTCGGCCGAACCGTTATCATCATCCTCGCTGCCGCAGACGACCAGCGTCGGCATGGTGAAGGCTTCAAGCCAGTCCATGAAGGTGTCCTCGAAGCTTTCGAGGAGCTGGGCCGCGGCGATGCGGTCGACACCCTGGCTCTTCATGAACTGGATGGACAGCCAGTGCGGGTCGCCGCGCTGCACGGTATCGAACAGTCGGATGGCTTCGACGAAGAAGGTCTTCCGACGCTCCCAGTTCCGCAAGCCTTCGAGGCCGGCACCGCCGAGGATCGCGCGCCGAGGCTTCAAGCCTTCGCCAATGCCCTCGACGGTTGTCCGTGAACCCAGCGAAAAACCGCCGAGGTCGAAGTCGGCGAGACCGAGATGGGCGATCATTTCGCGCAGATCGCGGGCCAGAATGCCCTTCGGATAAAATTCCGGACCATGCGGACGGCCGCTGGCCCCGTGAGCGCGGAGATCCGGCATGATCACGCGGAAACCCTGTTCGGCGATGCGGTCGGCGTGGCCGAAGCGAATCCAGTTCATTTTCGCGTCGGAAAAGAGTCCGTGGAGCAGGATGACCGGCCTGCCCTCGCCCAGTTCATGGTAGGCCAGGTCGACGCCATCGGAAGCCGACCACCGGCGGATTACAGCCCCCGTCATCCGCGAATGGTCCCAATGTTCGCACTAACGAAGCTGCAAACGGCGATTTCGGCGGAGCGATTTTTCATCGATGACGCGACATGTCAGGCGCATTCCTACTTTGCAACGGATGCGAGTTGCGGCGGAGAATGGACTTGGTCCGTTGGCGTGCCCGGACGCCTCTATCTGCAGGCTGGCGGCCGGAATGGGTGGATAGCTGCCGTCGCGATGCAGGCTGGTGATGTCAAAAGTGCGGATTGTAAGACCCTAGATTCAATGTCACCGGATCAAGGCACATCTTAGGACTCGTTGGCCCTTGATCCATCAATGTATGCGCAAAGCGTCCAGACGACCTTACGCAGGAAAACGGTTTGGTGTGCTGTCGATTGCATTCGGACTCTTCGCTTCAGCCGTGTCCTCAGCGGTATTTGCGCAGGACGATCCTGGATTTCTACACCCTGGCGCGTTAAACACGGCTTCCGGGCTCGACAGGGCGCGAGCACGGATCGCCGAGGGCCAAGAGCCATGGGCAAGCATCCTCCACAGGGTTGAACAGAAGGCTCAGGCGCCCGGCCTCGCTCTCACCGTCATCGACGCGGAGGATCAAACTCAGGCAGCGGCTTCGCAAGCAGAAGCCGTGAAAGCTTACGCCAATGCGCTCGCATGGCGCCTTACGGGCAATCGCAAATATTCTCGACGGGCTATCGCAATTCTCAACCTTTGGGCGAACTTACGAGGATTCGTCGGGAAGACCGATCAGGACAAATTGCACGCTGGATGGATCGGCGCACTTTTCGGCGAGGCAGCCGAAGTCATGCGAGAGTCTCCAGACTGGAGCACTGACGATATAGCAGCCTTGCAGGCCATGTTTCGGCGAGCATTCTACCCGCAGCTGCTCACGGCCAGTCACTGGAATGGCAATGTCGACCTGACCCAGATCGACGCTTTGATGACAATCTCCGTCTTCAACGACGACGTTTCCGCATTCAAAATTGGTCTGCAAAGGCTTGAGGCTCGAAGCAAGGCCTACATCTTTCTTCAATCCGATTTTGAGCCTGGCGCAGGCGATCATCGCATATCTCCGGCGGTCTGGTTCGATCCCGTTCGGTGGGTCGATGGCCTGACCCAAGAAACCTGCCGTGACAACGGCCATCATGCACAGTTTGGGTTAGCCTCAGCCCTCCACGCCGCTGAAATTGCCTGGAATCAGGGTGTGGATGTTTACACGCCCCAAACCAAGCGGTTTACCGCGGCAATGGAGCTCTTGGCCCGCCAACTCTTGACCGGCGACATGCAAGGTACCTGCGCCAACGCAGTTTCAACCGACACCGTCTTCAATACCTTTGAAGTCGGATTCAATCACTACCACTATCGCGTGGGCTTGCCTTTGCCGTTTACCGAGCGGCTAATTTCTGAGCGTGTAAGACCCGACGGCGCGTCGGAATTGAACATATTCCACGAGACTTTGACCCACGGCGCAAATGGCGAATATGTTTGGCAGCAGTAGCTGGTCCTGCTGGTCAATTCGATCAAGCAGCAGCAACTTCCGCTGCGTGGGCGCACCTTCGACGGAACCCTTTCATCCTCACTGCTGCAATGGCGTCGGAAGCTGCCACCGGAAGCCTAGTGGCAGGAATGGATCGAACTCCGCCACTAACCCCCAAGCGGCGGAAACGGTTGGAAAGCTGACGTTATCTACACCTATGCGATGCGCCCGAGCCGTCAGACTTCTCGGACTGGTTGCCGAACGCGACGGGTTCAATGGCATTTGGCAGATGCGCCGACACTACGCCATCATTGGCGCTAAACTTGACGGCGTTCGCTAGGGGACTCGTCCCGGGAGCCGACGTGCACTCCTTCAGAAAAGCGGGAGCGCAAATCAATGTCTCTCAGGCGCTGAAATGCTTAGTGGTCGAGTTCAGCGATGCATCTTTCCTAAACCTCCTTCCCGTCCCAAACACTAGGGTGAACCCTAGTGGCAGGAATGGTTCGAGGCGGTCCAAAACCTGAAGAAGGCATCTAGGTAATATTACTCATTCTAGCTAATCTGAGCATTAGTTAGGATCCGGAGATCATAGGTCGCCGGGGTCCGAATGATTGAGTATCGTCGCGGCATCGCCAGTCAGCGCAAGACGCCCTTTTGGCACTGGCACGCCGAGTGCCCTGGGTACCCGCTTTCGACATTTGCCATTCGCAAAATTCGGCCAGATGAGACTGAGCTGTGTCCTCGATGCGTTAGCTTGTCTGAGCGTTGAGGGCATTATGTCGCTGCTTCACGGCTCAGCGGTCAGCATGTGCCTAGTGTCCGCAATGGGTCGAAAGCGGCCACTAGGGATAGGCGAGAATGCGTAGTTCGTTCGATGAGACCCTAAGCAACCTGCAAGACTGCTTCGGCAAACTCTCGCGGCGCTTCCTGCGGCAAATTGTGCCCAATTCCGCCACCGATGGTCCTATGCTCATAATTGCCGGTGAACTTGGCGCGATAGGCAGCAGGCTGCGGGTGTGGAGCGCCATTGGCATCCCCTTCCATCGTAATCGTTGGAACACTGATCGTGGGCCCCGCTGCAAGTCGTTCCTCGATATCGTCGTACCGCGCATCCCCTTTCGCCAAGCCTATTCGCCAACGGTAATTGTGGATCACGACGGCCACATGGTCCGGATTGTCGAAGGAAAGCGCCGAGCGGGCAAAAGTCGCGTCGTCGAACTTCCACTGCGGCGAGGCGAGACGCCAGATCAGTTTGTTGAACTCGATGCGATTCTTCTCGTAGCCCAGTTTCCCTCGCTCCGTCGCGAAATAGAATTGGTACCACCACTGGTATTCCGCTTCGGGCGGGAGCGGTTGCTTTCCTGCCTGCTGGTTGCCGATCAGGTAGCCGCTGACGGACACGAGAGCCCTGACGCGTTCGGGCCATAGCGCCGACACTATGTCCGCCGTTCGCGCACCCCAGTCGAAACCCGCAAGGACTGCCCTATCGATTTTCAAAGCATCCAACAGAGCAACCGCGTCCATCGCCAGCGCGGCTGGCTGGCCATTGCGGACCGTGTCGGCGGACAGGAAGCGCGTCGAACCGTATCCGCGAAGGTAAGGGACGATCACGCGATGACCAGCGGCGGCAAGGATGGGCACGACTTCCTCGAAGGCGTGGATGTCGTAAGGCCAGCCATGAAGCAGTAGAGTTGGAATACCCTGTACAGGTCCAGCTTCGACGTAGCCAATGTTCAAAAGTCCGCCATCAATTTGCTTGATCGCCCCGAATGCTGGGACCGTCGCAGAAGTGGCCGCACCCAATTGACTCGCAGTCAGCGTCGCTGCGGCCACACCGAGAAATTCTCTCCGATCAAGCTGACCCAACTTGGCCTCCAATTTAAGGACAGGAATGCTCCACGTCGTGATGTTCGTCTTCCGGCGAGCCCTTCGTCACGATTTGTGCGCGGATGATCGGCACGACCAGCATGGGCGGAACGCTCACAAAGCAGATCCACGCCAGCCAGACGTTTACGAACGCAAGAGGGATCGAGGCGAGGTAAATCGCCAGAAAAGCAGCAGACTTGCGTAAGATGCGGTGATGAATGTCGCGGTGCGCTGCGTTGTGGCTCCGCCGCGATGCGTGCGAGCGAAGCAGCATGAAGGCCGCCGTGCTTGCCGCGCCGACCGAGCCGTAAACTGCCGCCGCTACAGACGAAAGTGGATGCGTCCCTAAAAATCTCGTCGCTAAGGGGATCGAGGAGATGCAGAACAGCAGGAGATTGTTGAACCAGATTGTGGTCCGGGTTGGCCGGCTGAGCGTAAAAATCAGGTAATGGTGGCTGACCCAGAGATTGGCGATGACGAAGAAACTGAGCGCGTAAGTCAGGTAGCCAGCGCCAAACCGCTGGAGCGTTACGGAATCACTTGCAAATGCAAGTCTGTCAGGGATGTGGACTTCCAGCACCATGATGGTGATGACGATCGCAAACACGCCATCCGAAAAGGACTCTACGCGGCGATTGGTCGGCCGCAGTTCCGGATCGACAGTCCGCGCGCCTATCTTTTCAGCGTGACTAACGGTTTGCCCTTCTCAATCACGTAGGTTGCCAATTCGGACGCGGGCGCCTCGCTGGAATTCCTGGCCGAGTGGAACACGCCAGCTGGCACGAACAGAACGTCGCCGGCCTTGACTGTAAACGCTCCTTCGCCCTCGACGTCGTACTCGATGGTGCCGTTAAGGACGTAGATGATTTCTTCCCCTGGATGACTGTGCATTGGAAAGGAAGCGCCCGGAGCAAAATCGACCCGAGCCTGAAGCGATTCCCAGCCGGGAATGCTGAGGTCGTGGCGCTGAAGGTCGGTACGCTCAGTGCCCGGAGGGCGCGCAGGAGGCGCTTGCCCCTGGATCGCTGCAACCGCAGCAATCGCAATTAAGGGTGACATAGTCTTCTCCCGAGGGATGGGCGGCACTTGATCGGCACCGCCCTCACAATCGTTCAGTGGCGCACAGATCTAAAGCCGTTTCGAACGTCGTCCGTCCAAAACTCCGGTTGTTCCCAGGCCATGAAGTGGCCGCCTTTCGGGTGGCGCTTGTAATAGATCATGTTCGGAAAGGCCGCCTTCGCCCATGTCTCAGGCACCTGGTAAAGTTCTGTCGGGTTGGAGCTGATGACGACCGGGACGGTCACACCCTGCGGCTTGAAGAACGCAAGCTTGTTCTCCCAGTACAGACGCGCGGAAGACACCGCCGTCTCGGTCAGCCAATAGAGGGTAATGTTATCGAGAACGTCGTCGCAACTAAGCCCTTCGCTTACCCCATCGAACACGCGCGAGATCATTTTCAGGCTCTCATCGTCATGATCAAGAATCCAGGCGGCGAGGCCGATCGGCGAATCCTCAAGCGCATAGAGAGTCTGCGGTCGAAGCGTCATCTCGTTGGCGTAGCCCAGGCCCTTCCCAAAAAAGAATTTCAGCTGTTCCAGGGCCTTCTGCTCATCGGCCGAGAGTCCTGAAGGGGCCGGCCCACCGTTCACCGCCGCGAAAATCTCCTCGGGAACCGCGGACGGCATGTTCAAATGAATACCTCGAACATGGTCGGAATGATTCACTGCAAGTTGTTCGGTGACCGGATCGCCCCAGTCGCCGCCGGATGCGACAAACTGATCGTAACCGAGCCTCTGCATCAGCATGGTCCACGCCTTTGCAATGCGGACTGGCTCCCATCCGAGCTCGGTCGGCTTGCCGGAAAATCCGTAGCCGGGAAGCGACGGGATCACGACGTCAAAGGAGTCTTCGGCTTTTCCGCCGTGAGCCGTGGGGTTCACCAGCGGGTCGATGATCTTCAATTGCTCAATGATCGATCCGGGCCAGCCGTGGGTGACGATGATCGGTAGCGCGCCTGGATTCTTTGACTTGGCGTGGATGAAGTGAATGTCCAGCCCGTCAATTGTGGTCACGAACATCGGCAGCGCGTTCAGCCGAGCTTCGATCTTTCTCCAGTCGTATTGGTTCGCCCAATAATCGGCAAGCTTCTGCATCGTCGCGAGCTGCACGCCCTGTGTGGGATTTGGCACAAGCTCTCGGCTGGGCCATCGCGTGGATTTCACCCGCCGCTTTAGGTCCGCCAGTTGCTCATCCGTTGCGTGGAATTTGAAAGGTCGGATCGATGCGTCGGCGCTCGGATCAGCCGTCGCGCCAATGAAAGCGCTTCGGGCAATCGGCGCAGACGATGAGGTCGGCTCTGGCGTCTGCGTGACGGTCTGAGAAGGAGTTGGTGACGGCGGAGGCATCGACTGAGCGCCGGCTGCGCCCATTGGAATTAGGACGCCGACAGCGCCGAGCACTGTGGAGGTAAGGAAATGACGCCTGGCAAGCGGAGGATGCAGTGCAAACATGTGGGGCCCTTCTCGTCAAAGTGAGGAGATGCACACGTACAGTCGGTCCGGCGCCCTCCGGGGCGCAGGCCGCAGTCTCGTGACGGGGCCGATGACGAGCGCTTCGACTTTCCGAAGCATCGACTCGATCGCGGTAACCGCCGTGCCTTAGCAGTCATCTGCCGTTGCCGTGAGTAGTCGACTCGAAGGTCTCAGCTTGAACTTATCCACAGGCCAGTAAGCGGGAGTTCCCAGCCACTATCCAAAGTCGGTCGAATGCTGCGGCAAGCTGAACTAGCGGCAGGTTTGGGTCGAAAGCTGCCACTAACTCGGCGCTGAATATTTAGCGTTGCCACCCGCGGGCCACCGTGCCAGCGTCCGACCCGCCCGCTAGCTGAGTCTCGCTAGCCGGCGCGTGCAGCATTCGGGGAAGCTGTACATGAGAACGGGGAACAGCGGACGCCGAGGGCGTCCGCAATGATATTCAATTCGCTGACCTTCCTGGTCTTCTTCGCGCTCGTGCTCGCGCTGCACAACGCGCCGTTTTTCAGCTGGCACCAGAAGAAGATCAACCTGCTGATCGCGTCGTACCTGTTCTACGCCGCGTGGAACCCGCCGTTCGTGATCCTACTGTGGGTTTCGACCGTCGTCGACTGGTGGGCGGCCCAGTGGATGGTGCGCGCGAAGCAGGAGCGGACGCGCAAGATGTGGATGATCATCTCGGTGGTCGTGAACATCGGCATGCTCGGCTATTTCAAGTACGGCGAGTTCCTGCTCGAGAATTTCGTCATGCTCGCGGCGTCGATCGGCATCGATTACCAGCCGCCGAAGTGGGACATCATCCTGCCGGTCGGGATCAGCTTCTACACCTTCGCGACCCTGTCCTACACGTTGGACGTCTACCTCCGGCGGGCGAAGCCGGCGCAGCACTTCCTGGATTATGCGCTGTTCGTGACCTTCTTCCCGCACCTGGTCGCGGGTCCGATCATGCGGCCGACCGAGCTGGTGCCCCAGTTCGCGAACACGCGCCGAGCGACTGCGCATCAATTGTACTTCGGCCTGGCGCTGATCACCCTCGGCCTGTTCCAGAAGGTGGTGCTTGCGGACGGCTTCCTCGCGCCCGTCGTGGAGAAGGTTTACGACGCGCATCGGGCGTTCCGATGGCGCTCGACGCCTGGGTCGCGACGCTGGCGTTCAGCGGGCAGATCTTCTGCGACTTCGCGGGCTATTCGACAACCGCGATCGGCGTTGCGATGTGCCTGGGCTTCGCGATGCCCGACAACTTTCGCTTCCCGTATGCGGCGGTCGGCTTTTCGGACTTCTGGCGGCGATGGCACATCACATTGTCGAGCTGGCTTCGCGACTACCTCTACATTCCGCTCGGAGGGAACCGGCATGGCCCGGCGCGGACCTATACCGCGCTGATGGGGACGATGCTGCTCGGCGGCCTATGGCACGGAGCGGCCTGGACCTTCGTCGTCTGGGGTGGGCTCCATGGGCTCTACCTGGTGGTTGAACGCTGGCTGCGGGCGCGATTCAAAGGCTGGACGCCGGGGCCGCTGGCCTTCGTCGGCCTCGGCCTGCTGACGTACGTCCTGGTCAACATCACCTGGGTGTTCTTCCGCGCCAAGGACTTCACCGTCGCCTCGACCATGCTGCAGTCGATGGCGGGGCTGGCGGCGGATCCGATCCCGATGATCGCGCTGCTGCCGATGATCTATGCGCTCGTGATCGTCGGCGGGATTGTCGGAACGCATTGGTGGATGCGCGACAAGACGCTGGAAATCGCGGTGGAGCGAACGCCCGCATGGCTCGTCGGCGGACTGCTGGCGATCATGGCGGTCGCGGTTCTTGCAGAACAGGGGAAAGGCAGTGCCTTCATCTACTTCCAGTTCTGACCCCGGCTCCGCGCCGAAGGGCATCGTCGAGCGTGAAGGCGCGCTTCCGGCGGGCCTCAGGCTGACCGCATCGGATCGGCCGGGCCAGGCTCAGCCGGTTCCGACGCGGGATGTGCCGGCGCAGCCGTGGGGACGGATTGCGCTTGGTGTGCTGGCCGCGTTGGTCGTCGGCGGGATCGCGCTCGAGGTGAATGCGCGGGAACGGATCGGCCTTCACGCGGGCGACCTCGACAATAGCGAGATTTCCTGGAGCAACGAGAAGATCAGAGCGGCCGGAGCGCCGGTCGCGATCGTCGGCGATTCCCGCATCCTGTTCGACACCGATCTCGACCGCTTCGAAGCGCTGACCGGGGTGCGGCCGATCCAGCTTGCGATCCACGGGACCAGTGCGCTCACCCTCCTCGAGGACATGGCGGACGACAAGGATTTCAACGGACTCCTGATTGTCGGGCTCGCCGACACGATGTTCTTCCAGCCGTTCGACGGATACGGCGGCTACGTCAAAAAATGGCATGAGTTCAGGGCGCCCTACCGGGTCGTGTCGAACGAGATCGACCACATGCTCCAGCGTCACCTCGCCTTCCTCGATTCCAACTATCGCCTCAGTGTTCTCGCCCATCGGCTGGACGACGACTTCCGGCCCGGCGTCGAAGGCCCCAAGGACGATATCTGGAAGCTGCAGGAAGTCGGTGAGCATCGGGCGACATATCTGTGGGACCGGGTGGAATATGACCCGGCGTGGCGCGCCAGGACGCGCTGGGCCTGGAAAGGCTTCAAGGACCCCTTCCCCTACACGCCGGACCTCATCGCCAAGGGTCATGCGAGGGCCAAGGCCGCCGTGGACAAGATTCGCACCCGAGGTGGCGACGTCATCTTCGTTCGTCCCCCTCGGCGCCAGAACTGCGCGTGAACGAGGAAGCCCAGGTCCCCAAGGCCAAGGGTTGGGACGTCATCCTGCGCAACACGGAGAGCGCCGGCATCCACATCGACGATCTGCCCGGCGCAAAGGACCTTCCCTTGCCGGAATTTTCCCACCTCGGACGCAAGTGCGCGACGGTCTTCACCGACATTTACGTTCGGAAACTGACGGAACTGACGCCTCGGCTGCAGTTGCGCGCAGACGCTCCGCCGCCGCTGACCAAGGACTATTGCGTCCCGACCACTTAGCCGGGGAAGCTGCCCGTCGCGTCGACCCATTTGTCGACGAGCTTTTGATAATCCTCGGTCCGCATCTCCTTGAGTCCCTCGGTGTTCAGCCAGGCGCGATGAATACTCTCGGCACCGAAGTGATGCATCGGCTTGAACCGCGAGGGATCGTCAAAGCTGGCGACGGTCAGGTCCATGTTCTCGCTGCCTTCCTTGAAACGAAAGCCAAACGAGGTCCCGCATTCGCGGCAGTAGGAGCGCTCCGCAATTGGGGAGCTGTCGTACCAGTCGGGCTCATGCTCCCAGGCGACGTCGGACTGCTTCACGTTCTTGAAGGCGATGGAGATTGAGCCGGTCGCGCGTTGGCACATTCGGCAGTGGCAGAGGTACGCCTCGTCGTCGGCGATCTTCGCCGTGTAACGAACCCGCCCGCAAGCACATCCGCCGGACATTTCGTCAGCCACTTTGATCCTCCCTTGGTGAAGCGACATTTGCGCGGCTAAGGGGCGGCATGTCCAGCGGGCCAAGCGCGCAAGAGATCTGGAAGGACGCGACCTGGCTCGCGCAGGCGGTCGATCCGCGCGCAGGGCTTGTCCGGCTCGTCGAGATGACGCCCGACGACTACCGTGAGGCCAGTTTCCTCGACGATCGCATGTTTCAGCAGCGGCCGAGGATCACGCATCTCGTGCCGTGGGCCAGTGTGCTCGGATCGGCGCCGTCAAATCCGCGACGAGACGCCCGCTGGATCTTTCACATCAGCCATGTCGGCTCGACCTTGATCGCCAGACTGCTCGGCGAGATCGAGGGGGTCCTGTCCGTCCGCGAGCCGCGGGCACTTCGGGACCTGACGTTCTTCCCGGCGGAGGTCCGGGCCCGCTTCATCCCGCTGGTCCAGGCACTGTTCTCGCGCTCGTTCACGCCGGATGGAGCAGCCCTCATCAAGGCGACCAGCTTCGTTAGCGAAATTGCGGCGGAGCTGATCCCGGACAACGGGAAGGCCCTGTTTCTCTACACGACTCCGAAGTCCTTCATTCCGGGAATTCTCGCCGGCGAGAATTCGCGGAAGGAACTCGCAGGCCGCGCGGAGCAGCGGATGGCCAGACTCGCGAACCGAGGGGTCCAACTACCGCCGCCGCGACACGAAGCAGACCTGGCCGCGGCGGCCTGGGCATCGGAAATGGTTGCCCTGCAGACCGTCTCGAATGCTGAGGTGCGGTGGGCCGATTTCGACACAGTGCTCGAGGACATGCGGGGCTCGCTGACCTGGATGGCCGAGTTTTTCGGCTTCGACGCCAGCAAGAAGCGACTGGAGGAAATCGCTACGGGACCGCTGACCCGTCGCTATTCCAAGGCCACGCAGTACGAGTACAGCCCTGAGCTGCGCCGAGAGCTGCTTGCTGAAGCCGGGCGAACGCATCGCGCCGATATCGACAGCGCGCTTGCCATGCTCGACGCGGCGTCCGAAACAGCGCCATTGCTTCGAAAGGCCCTCGACCGGGCGCAGGCGGAGAGCTGAATGTATCGGGTCCTGGATATCCTGACACCGCAAGAGGTGGCGGAATGCCGCCAGATCGCGGCTTCGGCGACCTTCGTGCACGGCAAGATCAGCAACCCGCACAACACGGCGAAGCAGAACGAGCAGCTCCACGAGCAAGGCGCATACCAGCGCAGCGCAAAGATCGTGGCCGATGCGTTGCTACGGAGCGAAGAGTTCCACGAGTTCGCCTTCCCGGCGCAAATCGCTCCGCCCCTGCTGACACGGTACAAGCCGGGCATGCACTACGGCGCGCATGCCGACGCCGCCTACCTCAAGCTGCCACACGGCACCGTCCGCAGCGACCTCAGCTGCACGGTCTTCTTGAACGACCCTGGCGATTACGAGGGCGGATCGCTTCACGTGCGACTGGCTGACGCCAGCATCTGCTTCAAGCTCAATCCCGGCCAGGCGATCGTCTATCCTTCGGATACGCTGCACGAAGTCGAAGAAGTGACGAAGGGCGAACGGCTTGTTGCGATCACCTTCATCCAGAGCCGCGTGAAGGACCCGTTTCGGCGGCACATGCTGTTCGAGCTGAATGAGGTTGCCGCGCTCGAAGGACTGAAGATGGCGCCGGAGAATTTCAGCCGGATGCAGCTAATCCAGGCGAACCTGCTGCGCTATTGGGGTGACCAGCCTTAGCAATTGTCATTGCGAGCATAGCGAAGCAATCCAGCTGGATCGCCACGTCGCTGCACTCCTCGCGATGACGAAGGTGTCTACGCCGCCTTTTGCAGGTGCTTGCGACCGAGCAGCTCGGCGATCTGCACAGCGTTCAGCGCCGCGCCCTTGCGGAGGTTGTCGCTGACCACCCACAGGCTGAGGCCATTCTCGACCGTCGAATCCTCGCGGATCCGGGAGACGTAGGTCGCATATTCGCCGACGCATTCGATCGGCGTGACGTAGCCGCCATCCTCTCGCTTATCGACGACCATCACCCCCGGCGCCTCGCGCAGGATGTTGCGCGCTTCGTCGGCGGAAATCTCGTTCTCGAACTCGATGTTCACCGCCTCTGAATGGCCGACAAACACGGGCACACGGACGCAAGTCGCGGTCAGCTTGATCGACGGGCCGAGGATCTTCTTCGTCTCGACGACCATCTTCCACTCTTCCTTGGTCGAGCCGTCGTCGAGGAAGGTGTCGATGTGCGGGATGACGTTGAAAGCGATTTGCTTGGTGAACTTCACCGGCTCGTTGGCATCGCCGACGAAAATGTTGCGGGACTGCTCGAACAGCTCATCCATGCCCTGCTTCCCGGCGCCCGACACCGACTGGTAAGTGGCGACGACCACGCGCTTGATGCGGGCAGCGTCGTGCAGCGGCTTCAGCGCCACCACCAGCTGGGCGGTGGAACAGTTCGGGTTCGCGATGATGTTTTTCCTGGTGTAGCCGACGATCGCCTCGGCATTCACTTCGGGCACGATCAGCGGAACGTCCGGATCCATCCGATAGAGCGAGCTGTTGTCGATGACCGTGCAGCCGGCCTGCGCCGCGCGCGGCGCGTGCACTTTGCTGACGTCCGATCCGGCGGCGAACAGGGCAATGTCCCAACCGCTGAAGTCGAAATGCTCGAGGTTCTTGACCTTGAGCTCCTGCCCGCTGTCGCCGAAGTCGATGATGTCGCCCGTCGAGCGCGGCGAAGCCACCGCTGCAATCTCGTCCAGCGGAAACTGCCGCTCCGCAAGGATATTGAGCATCTCCCGCCCGACGTTTCCTGTCGCTCCGACAACTGCGACCCGATAGCCCATTCTTCAGTCTCCGTTTCGGGATCGCACCTAGTGCACCCGCGTGGATTCACCAAGTGTCGGGATCCCAATTTTTTGGTATGAGAGTCGCCCAAGCGACGCGCCCCGCGGCAGCTCGCGAGACGCGCCCTCAGTGTGAAGGGAGGTCTCCGTGCCCGCGACAACCATTTCCTCTTCCAAGCCCTCCAAGGCCAGCATCCCGGTCCGGAGGATCACATTCGCCGACGCGAATGCGGCTTTGCGTGAGGGTTGGGCCGACTTCATGGAGATGCGCGGCGACCTGATCTTCGTCGGGCTGATCTACGTGCTGGTTGGCTTGGTCGCAGCGACCGCGATCATGGGCGGCGCCTTGCTGCCCCTGCTCTTTCCGATCGTCGCCGGGGTCGGACTTCTCGGTCCAATCGCCGCGCTCGGGTTCTACGAGATGGCGAGGCGGCGAGAGAGCGGCCTCCATTCGAACTGGCAGCACTTTCTCGACGTCCGCAAGCGCCCGGGAATCGACGAGATCAGCGCCGTGGCTGCGTTGCTCCTGGGGATTTTCGTCGCCTGGATATTTGTCGCCAGCGCGCTCTACATCGCACTGTTCGGCTGGTGGGAGCCGGATTCGATTGGCGCCTTCGTCAGCCGGGTGTTCACGACGCCGGAAGGCTGGGCGCTGATCGTCATCGGTAATGCGATCGGCCTCGCCTTCTCCGCCCTCGTCCTGGGCCTCAGCGTCGTCTCGCTGCCGATGCTGGTCGATTGCGACATCAGCGCATCGGAAGCCGTCTCGACGTCATGGCGCGCCGTCCGGGAGAACCCGGGCGTGATGCTCCGCTGGGGGATCATCGTCGCGGCACTGCTGGTGCTCGGGTCGATCCCACTATTCGTGGGACTGGCGGTCGTGTTGCCGTGGCTCGGCTACGCGACCTGGCACCTCTACACGAAGCTGGTCGATCGCAGCGCGATCAAGTCGCGCCGCGACTGAACCTTAGGCTTCGGTCGATTCCGCCTTGGCGGCTTCGCGGCGCGGGTCGCGACGCTCGGCGATGCGCGCCGACTTACCGCGACGGCCACGCAGATAGTAGAGCTTCGCACGGCGGACTGCACCGCGGCGAACGACCTCGATCGAATCGATCGACGGCGAATAGAGCGGGAAGACGCGCTCGACGCCTTCGCCGAAGCTGATCTTGCGGACGGTGAAGCTGGAACCGACGCCCTTGTTCGAACGGGCGATGCAAACGCCTTCGAACGCCTGGACGCGGCTGCGGTCGCCTTCGACGACCTTCACGCCAACGCGGAGGGTATCGCCAGGGCGGAATTCGGGACCTTCTTGTCGGCGGTCAGCGCTTCAATGGCTTCGCGCTCAAGAGTCTCGATCAGGTTCATTTCTTACTCGCTCTATCTTCACGCTGCGCGCCAGAGGGCGGTGCCTGCGATGCGCCCCCGTGGCGCTCGATCAGGTCCGGCCGCCTTAGCCGTGTATCTTCGACTGCCTTTGCGTGTCTCCACGCCGCAATCTTCGCATGATCCCCCGACCGCAGCACTTCGGGGATCGTGCGTCCTTCCCATGTTACTGGTCGGGTATAGTGCGGATATTCGAGTAGCCCCGCTTCGAAGCTCTCCTCCTCACCGCTGGAGGCCGCGCCCATTACCCCGGGAAGCAGTCTCACGCAAGCATCGAGGATGACCATCGCTCCAAGCTCTCCGCCCGAGAGGACGTAATCGCCGATCGAGACGGGTTCGATATCGCGGGCCTCGAAGATTCGCTCGTCGAATCCCTCGAAGCGGCCGCAGAGGAGAATGACCCCCTCGCCGGCTGCCAGTTCGCGGACGCGTTCCTGGCTGAGCGGTCTGCCGCGAGGGGTGAGCGCGAGGATCGGGCGGCCGTCGGCAACGCTGTCGACGGCGGCGGCGAGCACGTCGGGCTTCAGCACCATCCCTGCCCCACCGCCCGCCGGCGTATCGTCGACGCTGCGGTGCTTGTCGGTGGCGAAGTCGCGGATCTGCACCGTATCGAGCGACCAGGTGCCCTCACCCAGCGCCTTGCCTGCGAGGCTGACGCCGAGCGGACCCGGAAACATCTCCGGATAAAGGGTCAGGACGGTCGCGGCGAACGGCATGCGCGCGGGCTAGTCTGGAACCGTAGTTGCGGCAATCCATTGGGCCACGAATGGCTGAACCACTTCACTGCTTGATCGTCGGCGGCGGACCCGCTGGATTGACCGCCGCGATCTACCTCGCGCGCTTCCACCTCGACATCCTGGTGGTGGACGACGGCAAGGGGCGTGCGGAAAGCATTCCGTGTACCCACAACCATGCCGGCTATCCGGACGGGATCAGCGGCAAGGAACTCGTCCGGCTGATGCGCGAGCAGGCGCAGCGCTACGGTGCGCGGATCGAGCGGGACTATGTGACCCGGCTCGACCAGACCGAAAATGGCTTCTGCGCGACGTGGGGATCTGGCTCGGTCGAGACGAAGACGGTGCTGCTAGCAACCGGCGTGAAGAACCGGCGGCCGCCGATGGATGAGGAGCTTCATGACGAGGCGCTTCAGCGTGGCCTGATTCGCTACTGCCCGATCTGCGACGGGTTCGAGGTCACCGACAAGAACGTCGGCGTGATCGGCAGCGACAGCCGGGGAGTCGCGGAGGCCATATTCCTCCGCAGCTACACGCCTCACGTGACGCTCATCGCGCCCGACACGGCGCTGAAGGTCACGGAAGAAGACAAGTTACGACTGAAGGACGCGGGCATCGAATGCGTGGACGGGCCTGCTCAGGCGGTGGCCATTTCGGACAAGTGCATCGTCGTCGACACCGCCGAGGGGCATTACACCTTCGACAGCGTTTATCCGGCGCTGGGATCCGACACGCACACGCAGCTTGCCGAGCAGCTCGGAGCGAGGCTCAGCGAGCAGGGATGCATCGGCGTGGACGCGCGGCAGCGCACGAGCGTGCCGGGACTCTATGCGGCGGGAGACGTGGTGATCGGGCTCGACCAGATCAGCCATGCGATGGGTGAAGGCGGCGTCGCGGCGACGACGATCCGCAACGATCTGGCTAAAGAGCAGCCGCTGTTACGCTAGGAATTCCGGATCGAGGACGATGCGGCCGTCCTCCAGGTCGGCGACGCCATCGCGAAACGGGATCAGCGAGCGTTTGCCGTTGGGAAACTCGATCTCGAGCAAATCCCCCGCGCCGAAGTTCTCGACCGTGGCAACCGTGCCGACCGGCTTCCCGTCGCGATCGACGCAAGGCAGCCCGACGATGTCGGCGTGGTAGTATTCACCCTCTTCGAGCGGCGGCAGCGCAGAGCGATCCACCTCGATGAGCGATCCACGAAGGGCTTCGGCTGCAGATCGGTCCGCGACGCCTTCGAAGCGCGCGATCGCGGTCTTGCCGCCGTCGCGAGCAAAAAGAAGGCGGCGCTGGGCACCGCCTACGTAGACATTCTGATGTTGGGCGAGGCTGGCTGCGCTGTCGGAAAACAGCTTCAGCCGAACCTCGCCCTTCACGCCATGCGCGCCGGCCACTGCGGCGAGTGCGACGCGCTTGTCGGTCATCTTGTCCGTTACTCGGCCTTCTCGGTGTCCTCGGCGGCGCCTTCGGCAGGCTCTTCGCTCGAAACGCCCTCAGCTTCGGCAACCGGCTGTTCCGGCGTCTCGGCACCTTCGGCCGGAGCATCTTCGACCGAACCTTCGGCCGGCTCGGACGACGATTCAGCGACCGGAGCCTCTTCAGCGGCGGCTTCGGCTTCAGCCGGAGCTTCTTCGGCCGGGGCCTCAGCTTCCTCAGCAGCCGGAGCTTCAGCAGCAGCTTCCTCGGCGACCACTTCCTCAGCCGGAGCCTCGGTGACCTCTTCAGCGGCCGGCTCTTCGGCCGGAGCAGCAGCGGCCTCCGCGGCAGCGGCTTCAGCGTCTGCAGCGCGCTTCGCACGCTCTTCGACGCGCTCCTTGGCCTTCTCGCCCGGTTCCGCCTTCTTCGGGTTGTTGCGGGCCGGACGCTCCTTGATGCCGGCGGCATCGAGGAAGCGGAGGACGCGGTCCGACGGCTGCGCGCCGACCGACAGCCAATGCGAAATGCGATCGGCGTCCAGCTTCACGCGCTCCGGCGAATCCTTCGCCAGCAGCGGGTTGTAGGTGCCGACCTTCTCGATGAAGCGGCCGTCACGCGCGTTGCGGCTGTTCGCCACGACAATGCGGTAATAGGGGCGCTTCTTGGACCCGCCACGTGCGAGGCGAATTGCTACTGCCATGTCTTCAATCCTTCTTCTAAATTTCTGTTATTTCTTGCCAAACTTGTCGAAACCGGGAGGCAGGTTGAACGGGTGATTGCCGCCGAGGCCCGGAAGTGCGGGACTTCCGCCACCACCAAGGCCAGGCATTCCGCCAGCACCGGCGAGACCCCCTAGGCCCCCGCCGCCTCCAAACATTGCCGCGAGCTTGCCCAGCCCGCCCATCTTTTTCAGCCGCTTCATCACCGTGGACATTTCCTGGTGCATCTTGAGCAGCTTGTTCACTTCCTGAACGGTCGTTCCGCTGCCCTTGGCGATGCGGATCTTGCGCTTGGCGTTCACGATTTCCGGCTTGGCCCGCTCCTTCGCGGTCATGGAGGACAGCATCGCCTCCATGTGCACCAGCGCCTTGGAATCCTGCGCCTTGTCCATCGCGCCCTTCATGCCCTTCATCCCGGGCATCATGCCGGCAAGCGCGCCGAGGCCGCCCATGCGCTGCATCTGCTTGAGCTGTGACCAAAGGTCGTCGAGGTCGAACTTGCCCTTGGCCATCTTGGCCGCGAGCTTCTCGGCGTCCTCGATCTCGATGGTTTCGGCGGCGCGCTCGACCAGGCTGACGACGTCGCCCATCCCAAGGATGCGGCCGGCGACGCGGTCCGGGTGGAAGGCTTCCAGCTTGTCGAGCGCCTCGCCGACGCCGGCGAACTTGATCGGCTTGCCAGTGACCGCGCGCATCGACAGCGCCGCACCGCCTCGGGCATCGCCGTCCATGCGGGTCAGGATCACGCCGGTAAGGTCGACTTCGCCAGCGAAACCCTTGGCGACATTGACGGCGTCCTGGCCGGTCAGGCTGTCGACGACGAGAAGGGTTTCCGTGGGCTTCGACGCCTGGGCTACGGCCTTCATTTCTCCCATCAGCGCGTCGTCGACGTGGAGACGGCCCGCGGTGTCGAGGAGGACGACGTCGTAGGCCTGAAGCTTCGCGGCCTGGATCGCGCGGGCGGCGATCTCGACCGGCGGCTGACCCGCGACGATCGGGAGGGTGTCGACGTTTGTTTGGCGCCCGAGCACCGCGAGCTGCTCCTGCGCGGCTGGGCGGGCGACGTCGAGCGAGGCCATAAGGACGCGCTTGCGCTCGCGCTCCGTGAGGCGCTTGGCGAGCTTGGCGGTGGTGGTCGTCTTACCGGAGCCCTGGAGACCGACCATCATGATGACGGCCGGCGGGTTGACATCGAGGTTCAGCTCGGCGGTTTCTGAGCCAAGCGTTTCTACGAGAGCATCGTTGACGATCTTGACGACCATCTGGCCCGGCGTGACCGAGCGAATGACTTCCTGTCCGACCGCCTTCTCGGTGACCTTGTCGACGAAGTCGCGGGCAACGGGCAGCGCAACGTCGGCCTCGAGCAGCGCAACGCGCACCTCGCGCATCGCCGCACGCACGTCCGCTTCCGTAAGCGCACCGCGCCCACGAAGCCGGTCGAAAACATTGCCGAGCCGATCGCTCAGACTATCGAACATTCACGTCTCCCAATCGATGTCCGGCCCATGTAGGGAGGCAAAACGCAAAATACGCCGGCGGATGAAACCTCATCGGCCAGCGTGCACCCTCGGGCGCGATCATCGATGTTGTGTCTAAAAGACGGGCGCGCCCTAGCGGATGCGCCTGCCGAAATCAACTCAGCCGCGGCTTGCCTTTTGGGGCTTGCGCGGGCGCGAAGGGCCCCCGCCCGGTCCGCCTGGTCCTCGCGGACCATTGCCGGGCCGTCGCCTTCCGGACGCGGAGGCCCTCGCCGCCCCTGCCCGTGGCGCACGGTACGGCGATCGTTCGGATTGCGGCGGTCACGCTCCGGGACACGGTCCATCGGACGCTGCGCCTGCATCTGCTGGCGTGGGCCCACGGCGTAGCCTTCCTTCAGCAGCTGCGTGAACGCCGCGCGGGTGCTGTTCGCGATCGCGTCCTGCAACTCCTTCGGAAGATCGGCGAACGTCACATTCGGGTGGATCGCCTGAACATCACGCAGAAGCTGGTTCGGAAGACCGCCGGAGGCGCTCTTCAGTGCTGCGACAGCATCGAGCACAGCCGAAAACAGGATCGACTGCATCACATCGTTGGCGGCTCTTTGCATGTTCCCTAACTCGCGGCTGGTGGACTTGCCCTGTGCCCGTCCCTAATTGCCGCTGCAAGTCATGACACGCACCTTTCACAAGATGCACGGCCTCGGGAACGACTTCGTGATCTTCGATGCGCGCGAAGAGCCGCTGTCGATGGACGAGGCGCTTGCCCGCGCGGTCTCCGATCGGAAGACCGGCATCGGCTGCGACCAGTTGATCGTCCTCGAGACCTCCAGTGTTGCCGATCTCGAGATGCGAATTTGGAACCATGATGGGATCGAGGTCGAAAGCTGCGGCAACGCATCCCGCTGCGTGGTTGCCCTCACTCATGCGAAGACGATCGAGACCGGCGGCGGCCTGGTAACGGGCGAAGAGGACGGCAGCGACGTCGAAGTCTCGCTCGGCGAGCCCGCTTTGAATGGGACCAAGTCCCGGTCACCTACGCGATGCCGACCAACCCGATGCCGATGGCCTGGGGCGAGCTTCACAATCCCGTCGCGCTGAGCGTGGGCAACCCGCACGTCGTCTTCTTCGTGGAAAATGCCGATAGCATCGATCTCGACGAGCTCGGTCCACGGATCGAGCACGATCCCGTCTTTCCGGATCGGATCAACGTCAACGTCGCCGAAGTTCACCCGAGGGTATTCGGCTGCGCACATGGGAACGCGGTGCGGGGATCACTCGAGCCTGCGGCACAGGGCCAGCGCGACGGCCGTCGCCGCAATTCTCACGAAGCGCGCGCAGTCGCCGGTGAAGGTGACAATGCGCGGAGGCTCGCTGACCATCGCCTGGGCGCAAGGAGAGCCAATCCGCATGCGCGGAAGCGCGACCTACGTCTTCAAGGGCGAGATCGACCTGGAGGCGCTCGCGTGAGCGTCGAGACGATTACGTTAGGGTGCCGACTGAACTTCGCGGAGAGCGAGACCATCCGCCGTCTCGCGACCACCGACGAGGACTGGGTGGTCGTCAACAGCTGCGCGGTTACGAACGAGGCGGTGCGGCAGACGCGACAGTCGATCCGCCAGATGCGCCGCCAGCGTCCGTCCGCAAAAGTCCTTGTCACCGGCTGTGCGGCCGAGCTTAACCCGAAGTCGTTCGCAGACATGCCGGAAGTCGATCGGGTCGTCGGAAATGACAACAAGATCGGTAGCTTGCGCCGAAACGCCGTCAAGACGTCACAGGTCGTACCCGCCGGATTTCTGGGTCACGTCCGCAGTTTCGTCGCTATCCAGAACGGTTGCGACCATCGCTGCACGTTCTGCTCGATCTGGCAGGCGCGCGGGCCGAGCCGGTCACTGCCCTTCGAAGCGATCCGCGATGCAGTCGAGCGCGAGCTTGAGCGCGGTGCCAAGGAGATCGCCCTCACCGGCGTCGATATCACCAGTTACGAACGCGACGGCTTGGGCCTTGGTGCTCTTTGCCAGCGCTTGCTGAGCAAAATCCCGGCTCTCGCCCGCCTGCGCCTGTCGTCGCTCGACAGCATCGAGATCGACGATGCCCTGCTCGAGTTGATTGCGGGTGAGCCACGACTGATGCCGCACTTCCACCTGTCGCTTCAGGCGGGCGACGACATGATCCTGAAGCGGATGAAGCGCCGGCACAGCCGCGTGGACGCTGTGCGGACCGTGGAGCGGATCAAGGTCGGACGGTCAGACGCGACAATCGGCGCGGACCTGATCGCCGGCTTCCCAACAGAAACCGAGGAAATGGCACGGAACAGTTTGAAGTTGCTTGAGGATTGCGACGTGGTCGCGGCCCATGTTTTCCCGTTCTCCCTCGTCCGGACACCCCGGCCGCGCGCATGCCGCAGCTTGAGCGGGAGCTTGTGAAAGCGCGCGCGGCGAGGCTCCGTGAAGCGGCGGCCGAACGCCGTTCGCGCTGGCTGGGCAGTCTGGTCGGGTCCAACCAGGCGGTGATGATCGAGAACAATGGCAAGGGTCACAGCGACGGCTTCGCTCCGGTGAAAATCGACGGCGCGACTCGCGGTGAGATTGGCGAGGCGCACATCATCGGACGTGACGGCGATTGCTTGACGGCGGTGTGGGCATGAGTTGGCTCGACCGCCTGCGCGGCGGGTTTTCGAAGACTGCGGAAAAGGTCGCGGATAACCTTACGGGGCTAACCAGCCGTGCCGCCTCGACACATCCACCCTCGACGACATCGAAGAGGCATTGATCGCCTCGGATTTGGGCCCAGAGGCTTCGAAGCGAATTCGAGAGGCGATTGCCCGGCAGAAGTTCGACAAATTGGATGAGCGGGGGCTCCGCTCGATCCTTGCCGAAGAGATTGAAAAGATACTCGCTCCCGTCGCCAAGCCCTGCAAGTGTGGGGCTTTCCCCGCCCGCACGTGATCCTGGTGATCGGCGTTAACGGTTCCGGCAAGACCACGACCATCGGCAAGCTCGCCCACTGGCTGAAAGAACAGGATTACGGCGTCCTTCTGGCCGCCGGCGACACCTTCCGCGCCGCAGCCATCGAACAGCTCAAGATCTGGGGCGATCGAATTGGTGCTCCGGTCATCTCCGGCAAGGAAGGCGGCGACGCTGCCGGGATCGTCTTCGACGGTGTCAAGCAAGCGACAGACACGGGCATCGACGCGCTGATCGTCGACACGGCCGGCCGGCTCCAGAACAAGTCGCACCTGATGGAAGAGCTTTCCAAGATCCGGCGCGTGCTGGGCCGACTGAACCCGGAGGCCCCCATGACGTCCTGCTCGTCCTCGACGCAACGACTGGGCAGAATGCACTTGCCCAGGTCGAGGTGTTTCGCGAGACCGCCGGAGTGACCGGACTGATCATGACCAAGCTGGATGGCACCGCGCGAGGCGGTGTTCTGGTGGCGGCCGCGGAAAAGTTCGGCTTGCCCATTCATGCCATCGGGTCGGAGAGACAGCCGACGATCTCCGCCCTTCGACCCGCGGGCCGTCGCCCGCGCCATTGCCGGATTGCCGCCTGAATGAGCGAGCAAGCCAAGCAAAGCTCATCCTGGACCATGCTGCTCGACTACGGGCCGCTGATCGTGTTTTTCGTCGCCTACAAGTTGGCGGGCTCGGGGCTGCAAGGCTCTCTGGTCGCCACCCTCGCCTTCATGGTGGCGGTGATCATCTCGATTGCCGTGGGCCTGCTTGTAGTGAAGCGCGTCTCGCCGATGGTCTGGATTTCGACCGCCCTGATCCTCGGTTTCGGCGCAATCACGCTCTATCTTCGCGATCCCAAGTTCATCCAGATGAAGCCGACCTTCATCTACCTCGGCTTCGCGGCGATGCTGGGCGGCGGGCTACTGCGCGGCAAGGCCTTGCTGAAGTGGCTGTTCGGACCGGTTTTCCCGGGGTTAACCGAGGAAGGCTGGCGCAAGCTGAGCCTCAACTGGGCTCTCTTTTTCCTGGCGCTGGCCGTTGCCAACGAAGTCATGCGCGCGACGCTGACCTTCGATACCTGGCTCACGATCAAGGTCTGGGGAGTCACCGTCGTGTCGCTGGTTTTTGCGGTCGCCAACATGCCCATGCTGCTCCGTCATGGCCTCGACCCGAGCGCAAAGCGGAATCCATTGCGGAGACGCCCGTCGAATGAGTGATCCGATCCTGTCCATTCGCGGCCTCGAGAAGACGTACGGCAGCGGTACCCACGCGTTGAAGCCACTCGACCTCGACATCCAGCGCGGAGAGATCTTTGCGCTGCTAGGCCCAAACGGCGCGGGCAAGACGACGATGATCAGCATTGTCTGCGGCATCGTGACGCCAACGGCCGGCGAAGTGCTGATCGACGACAAGAATTGGCAAAGGAACTATCGCGAGGCGCGCAAACGGATCGGACTGGTCCCGCAAGAGCTGACCATGGACGTGTTCGAGCCTTTGATCAGCACGGTCAGCTTCAGCCGCGAGCTGTTCGGCCGCCGTCCCGATCCAAAGCGGATCGAGGAGATCCTCCGCGAGCTTTCGCTATGGGACAAGCGCAAGACGATCCTCAAGGAACTGTCCGGCGGCATGAAGCGCCGCGTGATGATCGCCAAGGCGCTCGCCCACGACCCGGACATCCTGTTCCTGGACGAGCCGACGGCCGGCGTCGACGTCGAGCTTCGCCGGGACATGTGGAACATGGTCCGCCGCCTCCGCGAGAACGGCACCACCATCATCCTCACGACCCACTACATCGAGGAGGCTGAGGAGATGGCCGACCGGGTAGGAGTCATCAACAAGGGCGAGCTGATCCTGGTCGAGGAGAAGACCGAGTTGATGAAGAAGCTCGGCCGCAAGGTCCTGCACCTGCAGCTCGCGGAAGCGCTGGAGACTGTCCCGGCGGCGCTTGCAGAATGGGACCTGAAACTCAGCGAGGACGGCGGAATGCTGACCTACGAGTTCGACGCCAAGGCCGACCGGACGGGCATTCCCTCGCTTCTGGGCGCGATGCGGGATGCAGGCATTGCCTTCAAGGACCTCGACACCCACCAGTCGAGCCTGGAGGACATTTTCGTGGGCTTGATCAATCACCAGAAAGCCGCCGCATGAACCTCCACGGCGTCCTGGCCATCTACAAGTTCGAGATGCACCGCTTCCGGCGGACCCTCTGGACTGGACTCGCGGTCCCGGTGATCACGACCTCGCTCTATTTCGTCGTGTTTGGCTCCGCGATCGGAAGCCGAATGAGCGAGATCAACGGCATTCCCTACGGGGCCTTCATCGTGCCGGGCCTGATGATGCTCTCGCTGTTCACAGAGAGCATCTTCAACGCGAGCTTCGGTATTCACATGCCGCGGTTCACGGGGACGATCTACGAGATCCTGTCGGCGCCCTGTCCGCGTTGGAAACGGTGCTCGGCTATGTCGGCGCGGCCGCGAGCAAGGCGATCATCGTCGCCCTCGTCATCTTCGTGACCGCGCATTTGTTCGTCGATGTCGAAGTGAAGCACCCGCTGCTCATGCTGCTCTACCTGCTGCTGGTGGCGGCGACCTTTTGCTTGTTCGGCTTCATCGTCGGTATCTGGGCCAAGGGTTTCGAGCAGCTGCAGGTTATACCGCTGCTGATCGTCACGCCTCTCACCTTCCTCGGCGGCGCCTTCTATTCGATCGACATGCTCAAGGAGCCGTGGCGGTCCATCACCTTGTTCAACCCCGTGGTCTATCTCATCAACGGTTTCCGCTGGACCTTCTTCGGGACGGCTGACGTATCCTTCCCGGCCGCGCTCGCGGCGACCTTCGCCTTCTTCCTCGCCTGCGCCGGCGTGATCTGGTGGATCTTCCGCACAGGCTATCGACTAAAGCAGTAGTCGAAGGCACATTGCTCCCAGGGCAAACTTGGGGGGTAAACATGGAAAAGTTCGTGCGACTGATGGGCTGGGCCTATGCCCTGCTTTTCGTTGGCGTGACGGCACTGGGATACATGCCACCGCTGATGGACCACGACGGCTATTTGTTCGGCCTGTTCAAGCTGCAGTGGTGGGACGACGCCCTTCATCTCGGATCGGGCATCTGGGCGGCCTGGGCGGCCTGGAAATCGTACGATGCGACACGGACCTATTTCCGAATCTTCGGGCCGCTCTACTTCCTGGACGGCGTGTGCGGCCTGCTGACCGGCATGGGCTATCTCGACCTCGGGATCATCCTGCACGGGCCGGCGGACCTGCCGCTGGAGACCCGCATCGCTGCCAACATCCCGCACATCGCCATCGGCGGTTTCGCCATCATCGTCGGCTATCTGATCGCGCGTCGTCGCGGCGCTGGCAGTGAGCCTGCGACTGCGTGAAACGCCACTGGAAAGTTACGCTTTGGACGGGCGGTGTCCTCCTCGCGCTGGTCGCCGTCCCGATCGTCGTCACCGAAACGCGATGTCGAGCTCCGATCGACGGGTTGTCGACCGGCGGCTACCAGGCTCGCTTGGCCGATCCGAAGTGGCGTCGGGATGAATCCCGGACCTGGCTGACCTACCCTGAATGGCACATCGTTTATTCCGCGGAAGAGTTTGGACGACACCTTCAGTCGAAGCCGCCGAGCAGCTACCATTATTTGCGGGACATTGGAGGGTTCTGGCGCGGATTGTGTGCCGTAAACCGGGCGACCGCCGGCGCTGCCCAGACCGACGCCAAGGTGATGCTCTACACGATCGGGACCAGCTTCTCGGCCGAGCTGCTGTTCAAGGCGGCTTATGAGAACACGATCGGGCGGATCTCGGAGTGGATCGGCGGCTACAAAAGCGCCGACGATAAGTTGGCCGCAAAGGTGCAGCAGTCCTACGGCGCTTTCATGCATGAGACGCCTTGGTACGAATACCCGTTTAGCAAGGCACTTTCGGACCTGTGGCGCACTTCCGAGCCCAAGGCCAAGTTCCGGCATTGGGAGCGCCGCTTCGCGCTGAGCAGCGAGTATGGCGTGAAGACGGGGTACGCGAAGCTGATCGGTTTCGCTTCCGGGGCCAGCCTCGGCCGGGACGAGCGAGCATTACGCTTCGTCGTGCAAGGGAATGGGCAAGCGCTTGCGGGCGCGGATCCTCGCTTCAAGGTGACCGGGCATCTCGCCGACGGACTTACGGTCCTTGAGGCGCCTCGATACGCGCAGTTTACCGACCTGCTACTCAAGCTCGCTAACGGTAACGCCGAATTGGTCGAGATCAGCGGGAACGACGACATCTTCCTGACGATCTGGCTGCCGCCTGGAAGGTCGACGGCGTCACTCGGCAAAGAGCTGTTCTCCATCCCGCTCGACGAACCGCGCGGTTGGCGCCGCGTTGGGATCTCGACGAAAGTACACAAACTGCTGCCTGCGATCCGCGCCATCCAGCGGGATGGCGGCAAGGTAGAGCACGTCTACGACTATTGAGCGTTAGCCGACGGCCAGCGCGTAGCGTTCGTACCAGGTGTTGCTGAAAAGGCCGTCCGGGTCCCACTTTCGCTTTGCGGCGAAGACCTCCCGAACCTCGGGATAGGACGCGACCAGCTGCTCCGGCGAATAATAGAGCTGGTAGGGCAGGAAAAACCGGCCGCCCGCGCGCGAGCCAGGTCGATCAGTTCGCTGGTCAGGCGTGCCATCCGGGCATTCCCGTCAGCGTCGGTCCGCTGGTTGAAGTAGAGCACCACCGAATAAGCGGGCGCGGGCGCGTAGGTCAGCCGGTTGTCTTCCTTGCCGACGACCCGCACCGAAGCGTTGAGAAGGTTGGCGTCGTGCTGCCGGACAATGGTCCTGAGACCGTCGATGAAGGGCAGCAGCTGATCGCGAGGAATGAAGTATTCCTGAAGGATATCCGTGTCGTTCTTCAGAGCGTTTCTGAGATATGGGACGCTGTCATGCATTGGGTCGTTGCGCGAAACGAGGCAAGCCTCGCCGTCTTTCATCGCCTGCGCACGCGTGACAGTGCACGCTTCCGCCCGATGCTCGAGGTTCTTTTCCGCCCACCATTTGAAGCTGCGGAAGGCGGTAGATTTCTTGGCCAAGTTGACCGTGAGCCGACGCATCTTGACCGAGCCGACCTCGGCCAGAGGCGCGCGCTCGGCACCGGACTCGTCGGTGTGGTGGTAGGTGTAGATCAGCGCCTCATCGAGCAGCGAACCAGGCGCGGTTGAAATGTGTGTGTACATCAGGCCGACAGACGGATCGGCGATGATCCGGGTCAGCCGGCCGGGCAGGTCCGACGTGGCGATCAGCTCCCGCTCCGATCGGTAGATCGCGTTGGGGACGACATCGATCTCCGCGGACAGGATGATGCCGAACAGGCCGTAGCCCCCGACGATCAGGTCGAAGAGCTCAGGGTTCTCCGTTCGGGAAACAGTCACCACCTGCCCGTCGGCGAGAAGGACGCGAAGCGAGCGGATCGAATCCCGGATGGCCCCGGCCTGATGGTCCATTCCGTGGGCGTTGACTGAAATGGAGCCGCCGACGGTAAAAATATCCGTCGACTGCATCGCCTTGACTGCAAAACGCGGATGGATGGCGTTTTGAATATCGTGCCAGGTTGCCCGGCACCGACAGTAACGGTCGATTTCTCCGGATCGAGCCTGATCGCATTCATCTTGCGCATGTCGAGCATCAGCCCGCCGCGCCGGAAGGCATGGCCGCCCATGCTGTGGCGAACACCGGCGGGGGAAATCGTGAGTCCCTTGGCCTTGGCGTAGGTCAACGCCTGCTGCGCCTCCCGCTCGCTAACCGGAGCGATTACTCCGGCGATTGCGGTTCGGTCTACGCAGCTCGCGTCATTGACCGTCCCGCCTTTCTGCGCCCAGCGCGGCTCGGGCACCTGCTCCTGAACCGCGATCCCATGCGGGGTCGGGACTTCCGGCAGTACGTCGCCGCAGTCCTTTTCGCCATCAGGATCCGCAGCCAAGGGCTCCAGCGCAACGGTCGTTCCAACAGCAGCGACGCCGATGACTGAGGCGCCGATGACGAGCGTCTTGCGCTTCATTCCTTCTCCTTCGTGACCGTCTTCAGGGACTGATCGAGAGCAGCCTGGAAAGCTGCTGGATCCTCGATGTGCGGGATGTGACCGACACCCGACAGGATGGTCAGAGATCGTGCACGGGTGAGTGCCTCAATGCGCTTGCCTTGCGGGAGCGGCGTGACCGTGTCCGCGTCCCCCAGATCAGCGCCACGGGAATCTTGATGGCGCTCAGAGTCGCCGACCGACGGCTCAGCGCACCATCCTGCTTGGTTAACAGGTTGGGAAGCCAGGCGGCATAGGCGGACGTCGAACCTTCGCGCAGCATGGGCTCGCGAAGAACCGGGATCCAACGATGCGCTTGTTCCTTCCGCTCGATCAGTGAGCGCAGAAAGGGCTCTAGCGCGTTGGGGTTCGTCACGATTGCGGACGTCGCGAGCTGCGCAACGGGTTCGGCACGCATGACCTTGGCGACAGGCGCCTCGGTCTTGGGATCGAGCTCACCAAGAGCGGCGTCGACGAGGACCAGGCCCGAACCTGCTCCGGGTGACGCAGTCCCAACTCGGTGACTGCCCCGCCCAAAGCTGTGGCCGACAACGACCGCCGGCTTGCCGAGCACGCCGAGAATGGCCGACAGGCGCTCGGCCTGGGTAATGCGGTCATAGCGAGCGCTCGGATCGCGATCTGACCAACCAAACGGTGGCAGGTCGATGGCAATGACCGCCAGCCCTGCTGCGCCAGGTGATCGGCCACTTCGCTCCAGAAACCGCTCCAAGCCGCGGTGCCGTGCACCAGGACTACGGGAATGCCATCGGCCGGCCCTGCGACTCGAGCGGCGACGTGCCCCGCCGGCGTTGCGAAGTAAGTGGTGCCCGCAGGCGCCGTCGCCTCACCTTCGCGCCAAGCCGCAAGGCCGCGAAGGATCAGCAAAAGAACAAGGATGAATAGGGCTAGCGCAATGAACCCACGGAGCGCGCTTGCACCCATCCGCACAGCCAAAGGCCGTTTCGCCTCACCCGCCCCATGCCATTGGTATGAAACGCGGATGAGGCGTTCGCAAGCCTATGAAATCGCCTCGCTAGACCGGGCTTCCGCGCCCTCCTGATCGGCTCGGTCAGCGCCGTTTCCGTCGAGGTTCTGGGCGACAAAGTCCCAGTTGACGATGTTCGACAGGACCGAGGTCACGAACCGCGGCCGCTCATTGCGATAGTCGATGTAATATGCGTGCTCCCACACATCGAGCGTGAAGAGCGGCACCATGCCGTCGTGGACGAGCGGTGTGTCCGCGTCATGGAGCGAGGTGATCTTCAAGTGATCCCGGTCGAGCACGAGCCAGGCCCAGCCATTCGAGAAGTGGTTCACCGCTTCGTCGCCGAGTTTCTGGAGCAGCGGCTCGACGCCGCCGAACCCATCGTCGATCAGCTGCGCCAAGCGGCCGCTCGGCTGCTGCGCTTCCGGAGTCAGGCACTGCCAGAAGAAGCTGTGATTCCACAGCTGGGCGCTGTTGTTGAAAAGCTTCTTCTCACCACCTCCGCTGGCGTGCCGGATGACCTCGACCAACGATGCGCCCTCTAGCTCGGGCTTCGCGCTGACGAACTCGTTGGTCTTGTTGACGTAGGCGCGGTGATGCTTGCCCAGTGGAATTCGAGCGTCTCCGCCGAGATGTGCGGCACAAGGGCGTCCTTGGCATAGGGAAGTTCGGGCAGCTGGAAGGCCATGGCGGTCTGTCTCCTTCGGGATTTCGCCTGCATAACGATGCTCGGCCCATGTCGCTCCATGGTTCGTCGCACAACCTTGCGACTCACTGTTTCGGGGCCGTAAGAAGGTCTTGGAGCCGTCTGTCGGCGAAGGGGGAAACGATGGGAAAATTCTTTGAGAATCTGAACGGTGTCCTGATCGCGGGGTTGGTGCTGGCCATTCTGATCGTGGTATTTCCGAACAGCGGCTTCCAGAACTCGGTTGGCTCGACCGACTTGTGGCTGGGCGTGTTCCAGTGGCTGCACGTATTCTTCGGCATCACCTGGATCGGCCTGCTGTATTACTTCAACTTCGTGCAGATTCCGACCATGCCCACGGTACCCGCCGAACTGAAACCGGGGGTCACCAAATACATCGCTCCGAAGGCACTCTTCTATTTCCGCTGGGGTGCCGTCTTCACCGTCGTGACCGGCCTGATCCTCGCCTACCTCTACGGCGAGGAAAATGCGTTGCTGCTGAACGACCCATCCAACCGCCTGATCGGCATTGGCATGTGGCTAGCGCTGATCATGGCCTTCAACGTCTGGTTCATCATCTGGCCGAACCAGAAGAAGGCACTTGGGCTCGTCGAGGCGGACGACGCGACGAAGGCGAAGTCGGCCCGCACCGCGATGATCTTCTCGCGGCTGAACACCCTGCTGTCGATCCCGATGCTGCTGGCGATGACCAACATGCACTAGGCACTTGGCGAGCCGTCTACGGGCGGCTCACCTTGTAGCGGGCAAGGTCGCGACGCGGCGCGTCCCAGGCGGGTTTCAGTTGGACGGCCTGCTTCAGGTCCGCATAGGCCGCCTTGACGTTGCCGACGTCTTCCTGAGCCAGCCCGCGGCCGTAGTAAGCAACCTCCGGCAGCTCCGTTCCAAGCTCGATCGCTTTCGAAAAAAGCGGCACGGCCGCTTCGCTGTGACCCGTCCTCAACTGCAGGATCGCCATGTTGAGGTACGGCTCCGATCGCTGCGGATTCATCTGCATGGCAGCGCTGAAATCCGTCTCGGCACGCCCGTAGTCGCTCCGAAGCATGCGAACGATCCCGCGGTTCACGTGAGTCGCCAGGCGATCTTCGTCGGACAAAGCCTGGTCCGAAAAGGCCCGGTCGCAGGTGTTCATCGACTCAAGGGTGACGTTGCGCTGCTCGGCAGCCTTGAAACAACCCTCGGCGAAACTGCCGTCGAGGACTGAAATGCCCGCGGATGCTGGATACGCCAAAGAGCAGGCCACGGCGCCGGCAGCAAGGACTAGTGCTTTCATAAAAGCCTCCTCACCTTGCCGAGGCAGAATACGCCTCTTTGCGCCCGCATTCACTGCAAATTCGACAAACGGTCGGGATCAGGCGCCGTCGGTTTCCAGCAGCTTGTGGCGTTTCAGGGCGTGGCGAAGCTGGTCGTAGCTCAGATTGAGGGCGGCGGCCGTCGCACGCTGGTTGAAGCGATTGGCGGCAAGCGCGTTCTGCAGGAGGGCACGCTCGTAGTCTGACACCGCGGCCCGGAAGTCACTGGTCGATGCTGGCGGAGGTGCCGACGACGGACTTTCCGCGCTCGGAACTGGCTCCTCCGAAACTTTGGCGTCCGTATGCGACGGGTGGGTGACCTGCCCGATCGCCGGTGCCCACGGAGAATGGAATGGATCGAACTGTATGGCGTCGATGTCCCGCTCGGGATCCTCCCAACGATAGACCGCGCGCTCCACCACATTCCTGAGCTCGCGGACGTTTCCCGGCCAATTATAGGCTTCGAGCTCCGCGACGGCCCGGGGAGAAAAGCCCGGCCAGTTGGGCCACTCCAGCTCCACCGCCATCCGCCGACCAAAATGATCCGCCAGCAGCGATATATCTCCCGTCCGTGCGCGCAGCGGCGGGAGGGTCACCACCTCGAACGACAAGCGATCAAGCAAGTCAGCCCGAAAATGACCTTTGTCGACCTGGAGCGGAAGGTTTTCGTTGGTCGCTGCGACGATCCGGACATCGACCGAAATCGGTTTGGACGCTCCTATGCGGGTAATCTCGCCGTACTCCACCGCGCGCAGCAGGCGGTCCTGTGCAGGCATCGACAAGGTTCCGAGTTCGTCGAGGAAGAGCGTTCCGCCGTCCGCCTCTTCGAACCGTCCGTGGCGAGTCTTCGACGCGCCGGTGAAGCTGCCGGCCTCGTGCCCGAACAATTCGGCTTCGATCAGCGTCTCGGGAAGCGCCGCGCAGTTCATCACTACCAGGGGCCCGCCCAGCGCGACGACAAGTGGTGAAGACGTTCGGCGATCAACTCCTTGCCTGTGCCGCGCTCGCCAATGACCAGGACCGGGCGATTAAGGGGCGCCGCACGGCTCGCCCGCTCGACAGCATCGAGAAAGGCCAGGCTCTGCCCGACGAACTGATTTGTCCGCTCCATCGCGCTGATAATTGGTGTCTCGCCCCATCAGTTGGCAAGATATTTCAGTTGAGATATTGGCGAATTTCTGCAGTTTTTCTATTCTTCAGCCATTTCGCGCATTCTGGCACGATCCTTGTATATCTTTTGGCCATACAGGCCTGATTACGATTGCGGAGTTTGAAATGGGTATATTCTCTCGCACGAGGGATATCTTCGCGGCGAACATGACGGAGCTTCTCGACCGGTCCGAAGACCCGGCGAAGATGATCCGCATGATCATCCTCGAAATGGAAGAAACGTTGGTGGAAGTCCGCGCCAGTGCCGCGCGCTCCATTGCCGATGGCAAGGAAATGCGCCGGGCGCTGAAGCGCCTTGAGGAGCTTCAATCGAGCTGGACCGAGAAGGCCGAGCTTGCACTGAGCAAGGACCGCGAGGACCTTGCCAAGGCTGCGCTGATCGAGCGCCAGAAGGCTGCCGACATGGCCGGCGGACTTCGTGCCGAGATCGATCAGATCGACGAGACCCTCAAGACCTACGAAGCGGATATCGCCAAGCTGCAGGGCAAATTGCGCGAGGCGCGTGCCCGGCAAAATGCTATTGCGGCTCGCCTCGAGAGTGCGGTCACGCGTGCCAAGGCCCGTGAGATCATGCACGGCGGACGGACGGAAGATGCCTTCTCGAAGTTCGAGGTGCTGGAACGCCGGGCCGACTTCGCGGAGGGTCGTGCCGATGCGCTCGGCATGACCGGGCCGAAGAGCCTCGAGGAAGAGATTGCCGAATTGCGTGCGTCCGAACAGGTCGACGCAGAACTGGAAGCCATGAAGGCGGCGCTGAAGCGCAAAGGGGATTAGAGAATGGAAGGTGTGATTGGTCCGATCGTCATATGCACGATCCTGTTCATCGGGCTCCCGTGGATCCTGTTCCACTACATCACGAAGTGGAAAACGGCCGCGACGATTACCGGTGCCGATGAGAAGTTGCTGGATGAACTTTACGATCTCGCACGCCGCCTGGACGACAGGCTGTGCTCGATCGAACGGATCATGACTGCCGAGAACCCGAACTGGAAGCAGCAGTGCCTGCCGGACGCAACCGACCGCATCGCTGACGAGCTTAGCCAGGTCCGCAACCGTGGTCGCAGCCGCGCCCGGACAGGAGAATGAACGTGGCGTACCAGCCTCCCAGCCGGACCCGGTTCTACCGGGACAAGCGCAACGGCAAAGTCATGGGCATTTGCGCCGGCATCGCCGACTATACCGGCTTCGACATCAGCCTGGTCCGGATCACGATGATCGCCGCCGTCTTTCTCAGCAGCGGGTCGATCCTGCCGGTTTATTTCATTGCCGGTTGGTTGGTCCCCGAACAGCCGAGGGAGCTCGAAGGCACGGATGTCCAGGAGCGCGAATTCTGGCAGTCGGTTCGGCGGTCACCCGCCCGCACCGCGCGAGATATCCGCCTGCGGTTGAAGGACATCGATCGCCGGCTTGCCGACGTCGAAAGTTACGTCACGACCGAAAACCGTTCGCTTGCTCGGGAAATCGAGCAGCTTCGCTAGTCGTCATCAGGGGTTGGAGGATTTCATGAACCTTGCGGTGCTCATTCCGATTGCGGGCATTGCTGGCGGCGTCGCAATCATGTGGATGTGCTTCAAGTATCTGGAGCTACGGATCACCGACCGCAAAGCGCTCGACGACGTGGCCCGTGAAACTGCCGAGAAGAAGCGGCTGGAGGCGCGCGTCGCCATCCTGGAGCGGATCGTAACGGATCGCGGTATCCAAACCGCCGACCAGATCGACGCCTTGGTGGAACGCGACGCGCTCGACCGTGAATCCGAACAGGTTCGGTAACTAAGGGGAATATGACAATGGACGCAGAGATTTTGTCACTTTTGTCGAACCTGTTCCCGATGATCGCTGTCATCGTGACCGTCGCCGTGGCCGGATGGGTCTTCACGACCTGGCTCAGGATCAAGAACGGCTATCCGCTCGAAACGTCGTGGGGCACGCCGCTCCACCCATCCAACAGCCGCGAGAACGGCGAGCGGATCAAGCTACTGACGAGTGAGAACGCACAACTCCGCGCAGAACTGAGCGCCATCAAGGACCGCCTAGAGACGGTCGAACGGATCGTCACCGACCAACCGCACAGACTCGCTCGCGAAATCGATGCTCTCGCGATCGACAAAGGCGGAAACGCCTGATGAACAGCATCGCCAGCTGGATCTGGGTTCTCATCCCTCTCGCCGCGATCGGAATCGCGCCTTTCAAGATGTGGATTCGGGTCAAGGAAAAGCAGATCGAGGCGCAGACAAGCCTTGCTGCGGAGAAGAGCGCCCAATATGCCGCACACGTCGAGCGCATCGAGGCGCGTCTTCGCGTGCTAGAGCAGATTGTGACCGACCGGGGCGTTGAGACGGCTGCCCAGATCGAGGCCCTGCGTGATGCGCCGCGTCCGGAGATTGGAGAGAAAGTTCGATGAACAACCCCTTCGAGTTTGTTCTCATCATCATCGCGATGGTCTTCCTCTTCGCCTTGCTGAAGCGCCGGATGGAGAACGGTGACGGCCGCGGCCAGGAGCCCGCCGAGGAAAGCCGGGAGAACGCTCGGCTTCGGGACGAGGTTTCGGAACTGAAGGAGCGCATCAAGGTGCTCGAACGGATTACCGTTGAGAAGGAAAACAGCCTCTCGCGAGAGATCGAGGACCTTCGTAACCGGTAGTGGTAGAATGCGTTTCCGTCGCCTGCTAGGCGACGACCGTGACGGACCTCCCGCCGATTCAGGAAATTCTTGACGAATATGAGCTGCTCGATGGCGAGGATCGCTACCGGCTGCTGATCGACCTCGGCCGCAAGCTGGAGCATATGCCCGACGCCCTGAAGACAGACGCGACCAAAGTCCGCGGCTGCTCGGCGAGCGTCTGGGTCTACCCAACGACGGCAGATGGACGACTGCACTTCCTCGCGGACAGCAACGCTGCCATCACCAAGGGAATCGTCGCGCTCGTCCTGTCCGCCGTTCAGGACAAGTCGGCCGAGGACGTCGCCAGCATGGATGTCGCGCAAGCCCTCGCCCCATTCGAACTCAGCAAGCATCTCAGCGCCAGCCGGACGCAAGGCGTGCCCAACATGATCGCGCTAGTCCGCGAAACCGCTCAGCGGCTGGCGGCATGAGCAAGGCGGATTCGGCCGAAGCGGCGGCCCAGTTCGATCCGCGCCGCTTTGTGGAGCTGGCCCGCAAGGTCGGACACGGAAGCGCGTTGGAAATCGACTATCAGGACTCTGGTCCGGACTGGCTGGAGCTCGCGCTGCCCTGGCGGGAAGAGCTTGTCGGCGTTCCGGAGACGGGCGTGCTCGCTTCCGGTGCGATCGTCAGCCTGATCGATACGGCTAGCGGCGGTTCGGTGTGGATGAAACTTGGCCGCTTCGTGCCCATCGTCACGCTCGACCTTCGCCTCGATTATATGCGGCCGGCGCTCAAGGGCGAGACCGTCTTCGCCCGCTGCGAGTGCGTGAAGGTGACGCGGCAAGTCGCCTTCGTGCGTGGCGTCGCCCATGGCGGCGACCCGGCGCATCCGATCGCACAGAGCGCCGCGACCTTCATGGTCAGCCGCTAGGCGGCTTTCCCGGTCTTCCGCTCTTCCGCCTTGCGGAGAACCTCGTAGGCCGCCTGGACCTTTTGAAACTTGTCGGCGGCCTCCCTATTCCCCGCGTTCGTGTCCGGATGATGCTCCTTCGCCAGCCGACGATAGGCGGATTTCACATCCTTGAACTCGGCATCTGGGTCGAGCTCCAGAACATCAAGCGCACGCATCTCGTCCCGGCTGCGCGTGCCATCGCCCGGGCCGGCCCACTGCCATTGAGCGGACTGGCGGAAGGCGGATGCGCCGGACTCCTCTTCCTTCGCGCGTCGAGCAGCCTCTTCCGGGCTGAGGCCGGCAAAGTAGTTCCAGTTCTTGTTATATTCGGCTGCGTGGGGCTCGCAGAAATACCAGCGGTCCTTGCTGTTGGGCGCCTTGGGCGCCGGCCGATCGCCGGCCTCGTTACAGCCCTCGCGGTCGCAGAGCCGAACCTTCGTCGCGCCCCGTGCGGTGGCGCCGTACGCGCGCCAGCGTGGAAATCCCCAGTCGTTCGATCTCTTCTGACCTACCATTCCGACCCCGATAAACGCTGAACGCGCCCCTGCGAAGGCAGGAGCCCAGTCGCTTTTCCAAAAAGAAGCACTGGCCCCCTGCCTGCGCAGGGAAACAGTATTGCCAGAGGGCCTGTAAGCCGGGTTCTGTCCAGCGCATTGCTGCGCCTGTGCGGCCATTCCTCTAGGAGGCGGATTACTCCGCCCCTCAAGCAACCAACCCGGGCGACGAGCCGAAACAAGCTCATATGCCGCCCTATTCGGTCTTGCACCCGGTGGGGTTTTCCGTGCCGGTGACGTTGCCGCCCCGCGGTGCGCTCTTGCCGCACCCTTTCGACCTTACCCGCCCGAGAGCGAGCGGTATCCTTTCTGTGGCACTTTCCCTGAGCCTTGCCGAAGCAGGACCCGCCGGGCGTTACCCGGCACCGTTGTTCCGTGGAGCCCGGACTTTCCTCGCCTTGCTTGCGCAAGCCGCGGCCGCCCGGCCTCTGGCAGGGCTGCATATAGTGCCAAGCGGCTATTTGTTCGAGTCAGTCGCCGATTGGGGATCTTCGTTCCGAGGAGGACCAGGCGTTCGCCGGTAATCCCGAACCAATGCGGCGTGCCCGCAGGGATTAGTACGACGTCGCCAGGTTTCAGCGCCCGCGTCTCTCCTCCCTCGATTTCGCTCCCCTCGAGCAAGGTCGGGTTGGTCGTGACCGGATCGACAAGCCGTCCGCCGGAGATCATGGTTCCGCTCCCGGCAACGACCGTGAAATACTCCGCCTGGTCGGGGTGAACCGCAGGCTTTGCCGGCTTTCGCCAATATTCGAGAGCGGCGACGACTTCGCCGTTCCGTACCAACGGCTTCCACATGAAGCCCTGGTCCGCTGTCATCGACGTGCGCATCGCTTCGACCTGTGCGGTCACATCATCCGCGGACGCAAAAGCAGTCGGACCTGCGGCGGCCTGCGCGAGGAGAGCAGCTGAAAGTAACGCAAGGATCATAGCTCAAAACTCTGACGGAGGTTCGTCACTGCGGCCTCGGCAGCAGCAACGACAGGAGTTTCGCGCGGCATTCGCCGTCGACGATCCCGTCGATCAAGTCCGGCCGGTAACGCCGCTGGAATGCGATCACCGCCTTCTGCTCGTCCGTGACGTCGTAGCCGAACCGCTCAAGCGCGAGGAGGAAGGCGGCGTCGGTCCAGAAGGGATCGATCAGGTCGCGGGTCGGGCTCGGCAAGGCCAGGCGATACCGTGCGAGTGCCTCCCACGGAAATAGCTCGCCCGGGTCTTCCTTCCGGGCGGGAGCAACATCGGAATGACCGACGATGTTGCCGCGCCCGATGCCGTGGCGATCCTTGATGTCGGCGAGCAATGGAATGAGCGACGCCATCTGCTCATCCGGAAAGTTGCGGTACCCGAATTCGTGGCCCGGATTGACCAGCTCGATGCCCACGCTCGCGCTGTTCACGTCGGAAATGCCGCGCCAGCGGGACTTGCCGGCGTGCCAGGCGCGTTTCTCCTCATCGACCAGGCGATAGATGACCCCATCTTCGTCGATCAGGTAGTGACAGGAGACCTTGGCCTCCGGAGAGGTCAGGCGGTTCAGAGCGCCTTCGGCGTCCGGCATTCCGGTGTAATGGAGAACGATCATCGAGACCGGCATCATGCGGTCGTCGAAGTTCGGCGACGGCCTGTCGATCATGTCGAGGTCCATCCACGCAAAGGCGCACAGCATTGGGGGCTAGGTCAAGCCCTTCAGGCTTGCGCGGCCATTCGGCGATCGTCGTTCTTGCGATGGTCCAGCCGATAGAGACCGCGCACCTTGGTGTCGGAAACCAACTTCTTCGTCTGGCCGATGACCGTTTCGCCAGCGCCCAGCATCAGCCAGCCGTCCTCGGCCATCGCGGACGACAGTCGATCGAATGCCTGGGCCTTCTTCTCCGAGCAGAGATAGAGCAGGACATTGCGGCAGAGGATGATGTCGAACCCTCCCGCCGGCTGGGGCGGCAGGTCGAGCAGGTTGTGCACCTGGAACCTAACGTTCCGGCGAAGCGGCTCGATGATCCGCCAGCCATCGCCGCCTTCCTCAAACCAGCGCACGGTCTGGGTGATCGCGAGACCGCGCTGCACCTCGAACTGCGAATAAACCCCAGCGCGAGCGCGATCGATGACGCAACTCGAAACGTCCGTGCCGAGAATATCTACGGTCCAGCCGCGCCATTTGTCGGCCTCGTCGGCGAACATCATCGCCAGTGAATAGGCTTCCTGCCCAGTGGAACAGCCCGCCGACCAGATCCGCAGCCTCTTCTTCGATGCACGCTTTGCCGCGAGCGCCGGCAATGCGTGCCTGGCGAGCGTGTCGAAGGGCGTCCGGTCGCGGAAGAAATAGGTCTCGTTGTTCAGAAGCGCCTCGACCACTTGGCTCGACAGGCCGGGCTCCTTGCCCATGACCAGGATCGTGATGAGTTCGTCGAGTGTCGCGATGCTGCGCTCTCGAAGCAATGCGGAGAGCGCCGTCTCGATCCGCCAGCGACGGCTCATGGTGAGCTGTTGGCCGGTACGCGCCTCCAGCAAGCCGGCAAGGATCCGGCTGGAACTATCGCTTATCTGCAAGCACTGTCTCCCACACGCGACGCAACACGGCGAGCAAGCTTATCCGGTGGCATGATGGCGCACGCGAGGCCGGCCTCGAGGATGGCGCGCGGCATGCCCCAGACGGCGCAACTAGCCTCGTCCTGGGCGAGAACCGAGCCGCCGGCCGCGACCAACTTGGCCGCTCCAAGCGCCCCATCGCGGCCCATGCCCGTCAGCACCACACCGGCGGCGCCGTTCCCGAAGTAAGTGCTGATCGATTCAAACATTGGATCCAGGGAGGGCATGCACCCGGTGGACGATGCGCTTCGATCCAGATGAGCGACTGGTCCATCCAGCCCTTGCTCGACCAGCAAGTGGGCATCACCCGGCGCGATCAGAACGCGATCGGGAAGAAGAGCCATGCCGTCTTCCGCAACCAGCGTTTCGCGCTTTGCGGCGATGCCGAGCTGGCGAGCAAATACCGGCATGAAGGGCGCCGGAAGATGCTGCGTGACCAAAATCGGAATGCCGATCCGCCGCGGCAGAGTCTCAAAGAAGCTGTTGAGTGCGTGAATGCCGCCGGTCGAGGCACCAATGGCGAGCACTTCGATCGGATCGTTCGACATTGCACGGAGCGGCGCGTGAACGATCTTGCTAACTGGAGCGACGGACCGCCGCTGGTCGTCTGCATAGCCGAGTGCCTTCAGCCGCGAGATCAGGACTTCCGAAAAGCGCCCATTGAATCGGCCGGTTCCCGGCTTCGGAAGTGCGTCGGCTGCTCCAAGCGCGAGTGCTGCGACCGTCTCCTCGGCGCCCTCTTCGGCCATCGAGGATACGATCATAATGTGCGCGCCGCTGGCGTTGTCGAGAATGCGTGGGATCGAGCGCAATCCGCCTGCCCCGGGCATTTCCAGATCGAGGAGAATGGTGTCGACGCGGACGGCTTGCAGCGCATCGATCGCGTCTTCCGCGGTTCCAGCCACCGCCGCGAGCTCGAACGAGCCGTCGCTTTCGACCATACGGGACAACACCGACCGTGCGACCATGCTGTCGTCCACGATCATCAGGCGGATCCGGCGCTTCCTGACTGGCGGGACCTGCTGACGATCCCGCGAACTGGCGACCGCCCGCTCCACGGTGCGGGCCTTAGGCTACGCCGACGAGCTGAAGCTTGATGTGCAGCGTCTCTCGGTCGAAGGGCTTCATCACATATTCGTCTGCGCCGGCTTCCAGGGCAGCACGGATGTGCGCCATGTCGTTCTCGGTCGTGCAGAAGACGACCTTGGGCTGGTCGTCGTGCCCGCGCTGGCGAAGCAGGCGCAGGAACTCCATTCCGCTCATCACCGGCATGTTCCAGTCGAGCAAGACCACGTCCGGCATCTTCTCTTCGCAGCGAGAAAGGGCTTCGCGTCCGTCGCCAGCCTCATCAACCTCGAAATTCAGGGTTTCGAGAATGTGCCTTGCGACTTTGCGAATGACCTTCGAGTCATCGACGATCAAACAGCTCTTCATACAACAAACACTTCCCACTGCGGCTTTCGCGAGATGACTTAAACGCTAACGGTAACGAAGAGCTTAAGCAGCTTGCCGCTCGGCGCCGCCGACCAGTGCGGCGATGTCGATCAGCAACCTCGGCCCTTCTTCGGTATCGACCATTCCCTGTGACACGCGCTCCCAGCCGGCTCCCATGGCTGCTCGAACAGCCACCGGCTCAGAGAGCGCCTCGACCACGTCTTCGACGAGATCGACTATGAGCGCGTAATGATGGCCGTCGAGCTCGACGACCGCCGCTTCGCGAATGCCGTCCGAGCAGTCGGTATGGCCCAGTTCCAGCGAGCGCATGCAGTCGATCACCGTCAACACTCGGCTTCGAAGCGCCGAAAGACCTGCGACATGCGGCGCGGCCCGGGGGACGGGGATCAACGTGTCCAGCTCCACCACGGACTCGACGGAGGCCGCAGGAAGAGCGACGCGTTCGCCAGCGATGGTCACGATCAGCAGAAGCTCCGACATCAGCGTTTCCCTGCGCCGGCCGATTTCAGCGCCATCAGAAGCGCCGCGCGGTCGTAGCGATAAATGGTTTCGTCCTTCGACGATGCCGGCTCGGGTTCGGCACGAAGGCGGATTGTGCGAGCCGCGGAGCCTGCCTCAGAAGCGTCGGCTAGGATCGCGAGGTGCGCTTCGACCTCGTCGAGCTCGGAAACCACACGGTAGCCGGCGGCTTCAACGATCGGACGAAGCATGTTCTGCATCCAGGGATCGTCCGAGGGCAGCCGGCAGACGAGCTGTTCGGATGGCTGGACTGCGGATGCGGCGATGTTGGCGAATAGCCAGTGCGGGTCGATCAACTCTGCCGGCTCGCCGGACACAAGGGTGACACCGGATACCTCGCCCGGCGATGCAGCCTGTATGACGTCATTGCCGACCACCGACAGATCGATGACCTCCTGGAAGGCGTAGCCGATCTCGCGCGAGCCGTCGTTCAAGCGGAAGAGGCGGACCTTCTCGCTTGGCAGTTCGCCGTTCACGCCCGACAGCGGAAGGATCGTCTCGCCGAGCTGCACTCGCAATTCCCCGGCTCCGGGCCGAATGGCGCTGGCGGGCACTTCCTCGATCCGGTCGACAACCGCGAGGCGCATGGCTCGACGGCCTCCATCGAGCCCGCGGAAGAGGAGAACAGGCGTTTCCGCGTCGATCGGCGCGGCCGGAGCCTCGACGATACGCGCGGCACGGTCGTGGACTTCGAGTTTCACGCCCCCACCTGGGCGATGCCGGCAGGGTCGAAGAGAAGAATGGGGCTACCGTCATCCGCAAGGGTTGTGCCGGCGTAGAGGCCAGTCGCCATCACTGCAGGAGCGGCAGGCTTCACGACCAGCTCTTCATGATCGTGGATGCGATCGACGGCCAAGGCATAGACGTCGGCGCCGGCCGGCCGGAGCACGACGAGCGAGCGCTCATGCTCGGGATATCGCTTTCGAGGCCGAGGACATCGGAGAGGGCGATCTCCGGCACGCGGCGTCCGCGGATGGTGGCGACCCCTGCCCCGCCAAGCTTCTCGAGGACGACGCTTTCGCCATTCGCGCGGACGATTTCGTCGATTGCCGAGCGCGGAATCGCGAAGTTCTGACCGGCGACGGACACCGTGAGGGCCGGGATGATCGTGAGCGTCAATGGGACGCGCAAAGTCATGCGCGTGCCCACCCGACGGTGCTGTCGACTTCGACGATGCCGCCAATGCGCTCGATGTTCGAACGGACGACGTCCATGCCCACGCCGCGCCCCGAGATCGCTGTCACTTGCTTGGCGGTCGAAAGACCCGCCTCGAAAATGAGAGAAAGCTGTTCGCGATGGCTGAGATCGGCCGCTTCGGCCTTCTCGATGACGCCTGCCGCGATTGCTTTCTCGACGAGCTTCTTGCCATTGATCCCGCGGCCGTCGTCCTGGATGTCGATGAGGATCTGGTTTCCGGACTGGCGTGCAGACACCGACAGGATGCCGATTTCCCGCTTGCCTGCCTTGAGGCGTTCCGCAGGTGTTTCGATGCCGTGATCCACGGCGTTGCGGATGATGTGGGTCAGCGGGTCACGGATCATCTCGATCATCTCGCGATCGAGCTCGACGTCACCACCCTCGATATCGACCAAGACCTGCTTGTTGAGTTCGGCCGACAGGTCGCGGACCATGCGCGGCAAGGCCACGAACAGGTTCTCGATCCGCTGCATACGGGTGCGGGTGATAGCGTCCCGCATCTCGGCGATGATCGAAGACAGGCGTTCGAAAGCTCCGTCGACAGCGACTTCGCTAGTGGTTTCCCGCAGCCGGCGTGCAAGTTCATTGCGGGCGAGCACCATGTCGGAGACACCGCTCATTAGGCGATCAAGCAACTCCACCGAAAGCCGGATCGTGCGCGGCGCTGAGGCCTTGCTCTGGGCCTCCGCAACTGTCGCAGCGACTGGAGCAGTCGTGACTTCGGCCCGCTCTTGAAGAGCGAGGATGAGTGACGTGTCGTCACCCTCCGGCAGCTTCTCACCAGCGTCCAGGGTGGCGATCATTTCGGCAATCTTGTCGATGATCGCCAAGACCGCGCTGACCAGTGCAGGGTCGGCGTGACGGCGGCCGGCTCGGACTTCGGCAAGCGCATCCTCTGCGGCATGGTTCAGCGCCTCGAGCCGCGGGAAGTCGAAGAAGCCGCAATTGCCTTTGACGGTGTGAACGAAGCGAAAGATGGAATCGAGACGCGCACGATCGTCAGGCGAGGCCTCCCAGGCGACGATCTCTCCGCCCAGCGCCTCAAGCATTTCCCGGCATTCGGCAATGAATTCGGAAATCAGATCGTCCATCGCAACGCGGTCCCGCCCCTCTCGGGCCGCTTATGACGATCAGGAGTTAATGCGCCGTTAGCCCTGATGCTTCCTAGTTCCGGGGAACCACGGCGCCGATCATGAGCACCTCGGGCGCCGGTTCCGACAGCCGGATCGACCCGCCGGATTCCTCCGCTAGGGTGGAAGCCAGCCAAGCTCCCGCCGCACGCGGTTCGATCTCGCCACTTGGAACGCCTTTGGTCAGGATTTCACGGAGACCCGCGTCCAGCATGACACGGGGCCCTCACCGCGGATCGCGATTTCCAGTCCTGCACCCGTGGTTTCGGCGCCCACGTCCAGCCTTCCCCGCGCACCAGAGCGTCTCCGGCGATGAGCGCGAGGTTGAGGAGAAGCTTCATTGCGCCTTTCGAGAGCTTCTCGGGAGCAACCATCCAGCCAAGCTCGATCCTTCGCTCGGCCCCAAAAATGCCCTGAAGGGCGACCTTGGCCTCGTTCGCGTCGATTAGCTCGCCAAACCCCCTCCGGCTCCAAACGCGAGACGAAAGAACTTCAGCTTGTTCGCGGTAGCCCGGGCACTGTCGCCAAGGAGCTCCAGGCATTGCGCCCGCATCTCGGGATCCTGCTCGTCAGCGAGCAGCTCGATACCATTGTTGAGTGCCCCACGGGCGACATCAGGTCGTGGCAAAGCCTTGAACACAGGAGGCTGGCGAAATCGACGTCCTTCATGGTCGGCGTGAGTGAACCAGACTTCACCTTCGTGCAAGTTTGCGCATCCGGGAGAACGGCGGCTAGCATGTTGGCGATCCAGCCTGTTGGAGACAATCGCGCGTGAGAAGCCTCGCCTTTGCGGCCGTCGCCGCCACTTTGACACTCAGTTCCGCAATCTCTGCCCCGCCGACGTCGACCGTGACGATCGACAAGGCTCGCATCGACCGCTCACTGCAGGACATGGTCAGCAGCGGCCGCGCCGCTGGAGCATCGGCTCTGGTCTGGAAGGATGGCAAGGAAGCATATTTCGGTACCGCTGGGTATGCGGACCGGGAGGCGAAACGCCCCTTCAGCCGTGACACGCTTGTCCAGATCTTCTCTATGACGAAGCCAGTGAGCGGCGTGGCGTTCATGCAGCTTTGGGAACAGGGCAAGTTCGGCCTGGACGATCCCTTGTCCATGTACCTGCCGGAATTCGCCAACGCCAAGGTGTTCGTGGGCAAGGACACTGCCGGCAATCCAATCCTGGTCGCCCCGCGCCGCCCGATCCTGATCCGCGACATTGTGCGTCACACCGCAGGCTTCGGCTATGGACCGGGCCCAACCTACCCCGAAGAGGCATTCGCGAAGGCCGACCCGCTCAACCTCGCGAATGATCTGCCGGAGTTCGGGCGCCGCCTGGCCACGGTCCCTCTGCTCTACGAACCTGGGACGAAATGGCGTTACAGCGCGGGCGTCGATGTCCAGGCCCTGCTCGTCCAGAAGCTGAGCGGGCAGCCGTATGAAGAGTATGTGCGGCAGCATATCTTCGAGCCGCTCGGGATGAAGGAAACCGGCTGGACGCAGCCGGAGTCGATCCTGCCCCGCCTTGCCGCAGGCTATGCCAAGGGCCCCGACGGAACGCTGCAAAGAAAGTCCGAGGCCGACTTCCGCCACATGAACTTCAATCCGGAGCGTAAGCTCACCATGGGGGGTGCCGGCCTGATTTCGTCCGTCGACGACTTCATGCGTTTTGCTCGGATGCTGGTGAACGGCGGAACCCTGGACGGCGTGCGCATCCTAAAGCCGTCGACGGTAAGGATGATGGCGACCAACGAGCTCGATGCGCGGGTGACCGACCGGCAGTGGCTTCCGGACAAGGGGAACGGCGGCTTCGGCATCGACTTCGCTGTACGCACCGGACAGCCAAAGGACACTCAGGAAAATCGCGGCGCCGTCGGCGAGTTCTTCTGGGACGGCGCCTGGTCAACCCTGTTCTGGGTCGATCCCGCCAACAAGCTGACGGCGGTGTTCTTCGTCCAGAAAGATCCGTTCGACCGGTCTCTCCACCGCGACATCCGGCGGGCAATTTACGGGGACGATTATCTGGGACCGACGGGCGACTGAGCCGAATATTGAAGTGGCGAAAAGAATCCCCATATCCAACACGTGGGGGCCACCAGGTCATCAGCGTCGAGCTTCTGCCGAGCCATTCGGGATGGCGGCTGGACCGCGCGCTTGCCGATGCGCTCCCGACTTTATCTCGCGAACGGCTAAAGGCGCTCATCCGCAGCGGATCGCTGCAGTCGATGGCCTCGGTGGCGGTTCGCGATCCGGCGACCAAGGTCCGCGGGAACGAGGCTTTCCAGCTCACGGTTCCCGAGCCGACGCCGGCGCACAACGTACCTCAGGACATTCCACTGAGGATCGTCTTCGAGGATGAGCATCTGCTGGTCGTCGACAAGCCGGCGGGCCTCGTCGTTCACCCGGCGGCGGGTAACCCGGACGGGACCTTGGTGAATGCCCTGCTCCACCATTGCGGCGGCAGCCTGTCGGGTATCGGCGGCGTCGCCCGGCCGGGGATCGTCCATCGGATCGACAAGGACACTTCAGGACTGCTGGTGGTTGCCAAGACGGACGTGGCCCATGAGGGCTTGGCCAAGCAATTCGCCGTCCACTCGATCGACCGGAGATACCTGGCCATCGTGAAGGGGAGACCGAAGACCTCAGAAGGCACGGTCGATGCCCCGCTCGCGCGGTCTTCGACCAACCGCAAGAAGATCTCGATCGTCGAAGGTGGTCGCGGCAAGAGAGCGGTAACGCACTGGCGCCGCTTGGAATTCCTGCGCGATGCAGCACTCGTCGAGTGCCGACTGGAAACGGGCCGAACCCATCAGGTCCGGGTTCACATGGCCTCGCTCGGGCATCCCTTGCTCGGCGATCCTGTCTACGGCCGTTCGGCAAAGAGTTCTTCCGAGCTGTTGAAAAGGCTTAATTTTCATCGTCAGGCGCTTCACGCGGCGGAGCTTGGATTCGTCCACCCCGTAACGAAGAACCGCTTATCGTTCGCGAGTGGCATGCCAGCGGACATGCAGGAACTGTTCACCGCCCTTTTGGTATAGGAATTAACGTGCCAGGCAGCGTAATAAGCAGCCGGCCCAGGGAGACGTTTGAAGCACATGGCACAAAAGAATGTCGTCTCGATCCCCGCAAGCGGCGGGGAGGCAGGGCTGAATCGCTACCTGTCCGAGATCAAGAAATTTCCGATCCTCGCCCCGGAAGAGGAATACATGCTCGCCAAGCGCTGGCGTGAGCATGGGGACACGGACGCGGCCGCCAAGCTGGTCAACTCGCACCTTCGTCTCGTTGCGAAGATCGCCATGGGCTATCGGGGCTACGGCCTGCCGGTCAGCGAGCTGATCTCCGAAGGCAATATCGGCCTGATGCAGGGCGTAAAGAAGTTCGAGCCCGACCGGGGCTTCCGCCTCGCCACTTATGCGATGTGGTGGATCCGCGCGTCGATCCAGGAATTCATCCTGCGCTCGTGGAGCCTCGTGAAGATGGGCACGACGGCGGCCCAGAAGAAGCTCTTCTTCAATCTCCGCCGGATGAAGAACCAGATCGAGGCGTTCGAAGAGGGGGATCTCAAGCCAGCGGACGTCGCCAAGATCGCCAAGGACCTCGGCGTGACCGAGGAAGAAGTCGTTTCGATGAACCGCCGTATGGGCATGGGCGGCGACACCAGCCTCAATGCCCGCTCGCGAGCACCGAGGGCGAAGGTCAGTGGCAGGATTTCCTCGTCGACGAAGGTCCGCTCCAGGACGAGCGGATCGCCGAGGACCAGGAAAGCCGCGTCCGCCACGACCTTTTGATGGACGCGCTGGAGACGCTCAATGAGCGTGAGAAGTTCATTCTCACCGAGCGCCGCCTGACCGACGAGCCGAAGACGCTCGAAGAGCTGAGCCAGGTCTACGGCGTCAGCCGCGAGCGCATTCGCCAGATCGAGGTGCGCGCTTTCGAAAAGCTGCAGTCGGCGCTGATCCGTCTGGCCGGCGAGAAGAGGCTTCTGCCCGCCGCCTGAGAAATGGCCCGCTCCGAGGGGCTCGAACCCCCAACCTTCGGGTTCGAAGCCCGACGCTCTATCCGGTTGAGCTAGGAGCGGATGCCGTTTCCAATACCCATGGACCGAGAGTTTTCAACGCGGGAAATGGCTCTATCGATGTCGGGGTAGCACCCGATGTACAGGCGAGCGGCGAAGCGACAACCGATACCGGTGAATTGCTCAAGTCCGAAATCCTGGGTCCTTGTGCTGACCGTTTGGCTCCTGGCCTTTGGAACTCCTGCGCGCGCGCAAGACATCAGATCCCCGGGACCCTCCGAGACCAAGTCCCCTGCAGCTCAGGAAGAGCCCGCCGGCAAGGGAAAGGACCGGCGTAAAGCCGACGTCCTTATCGCGCCTGTCCCATTCTCAAGCCCGTCAAGCGGCCCCGGCCTCGCAGGGGGTGTCGTCGTCTTCTACAACCCGAATGGCGGACCCCAGCAATGGATCACGGGCGGGGGCGTAATCTGGACCAATCGCGGTACGAAAGGCCTAGGCGCCTATCACAGCATGTCGCTGAACCAGGACCGTTTCCGGTTCAACGCTCTCGCGACCTACCTGAATGCCATCCAGCGATATTTCGGCGTCGGCGAATCCGATGGCGATCGAGGCGAGTCTCTGGAGCTCCGAAACAAGACGTTCGAAACCCGGCTGCATGCGCAAATACGAGTATTTCCGCATGGCTATGGGGGCCTCCAGTATCGTCTCATGACGACGAATGCGGAGCCCAACGAGGATCCGGGCCGGACGCAGCCTCCGCCCCAAGACGAACTGAACAGCACCCTTTCAATGCTCGGCCCCTCGTTCGCCTACGACGCGCGCGACAGCCAGACTCAGCCGCGCCGGGGCGTGCTGCTGAGCTCGTCATGGCTGTTTGGAGCGAAGGTGCTGGGCAACAGCTTCGCGCACAACAAGCTCTCTTTATCGGGAAGCGCTTACGAACCTCTAGGAACTGGCACCGTAGTTGCTGCCAATGTTCGGATCTGTGCGACGTCCGGCCATGTCCCCTATTACGACCTGTGCATGTTCGGATCGGACAACGCGCTTCGCGGATATCCAAGCGGTCGCTACCGCGACCGTGCAAGCTGGGCAGCTCAAGTCGAGCTCCGGCAGCACATCATCGGTCGCTGGGGCGGCGTCGCTTTCGCGGGGTTGGGAGGGATCGCCCCGTCGGCTGGCGATATCGTCGGGAAAGGTAATATGCTCCCCGCGGGCGGCATCGGGGTCCGTTATCGCCCGTTCAACGACAACGACGTGCAGGTTCGGCTCGATTTCGGTCTGGGTAAGGACGCCAGCGGAATCTATCTTGGGCTCGGCGAAGCATTCTGAACCGTAGGCGACGAACACCAATCCTTGTATCAAGCCCGGCGTGCGATCCGCGTGCCAAGATCGAGAGTGCTGATGACCGAACAGAAAGATCTTCCCGGCGGCGTGATTCATGAGTTGCCGGGCGACCTGAGAAATGCGTTGGTCGCCGAACCCGCAGCGCTCGCAACCTGGGAAGTTATCACCCCCTCGCTCGCAACGAATGGATCTGCTGGGTCGACTCCGCAAAAAAGCAGGAGACCCGGCTGAAGCGCATCAAGTGGGGCACGGAGAACCTACGCGACGGGAAGCGCCGCCCTGCTGCTGGCCCGGCTGCCCTCACCGCTGAAGCCCGCCACCCCTGAAAACATCTGTCGGGCGCAGAATCGAGACGGCATCTCTTCCGACCCCTTGCCAACGGCGGCAAACAGTCCGACGCTGATTGTTTCAGAAGAGCGCGTGAGCGCCTTCAAGCGACTCGCGCGCCCGGGAACGGACGAAGGGAGAGTCGCATGCCTGGAACTGCTGCCAACGGCACTCGAGCAATCGCGCTGGTCGGACCGGCCGGCGCGGGAAAGACCAGCCTGGCGGAAGCCATGCTGTTCGCAGCCGGAGCAACCGACCGGCTTGGCTCCACTGCAAACGGCAGCAGCATCGGCGATAGCAGCCCGGAAGCCCGCCAGCGTGGCGGCTCAACCGAGGTCAACCTCTACAACTTCAAATATCTCGACGACGAATATGCGCTGATCGACGTGCCGGGATCGATCGGTTTCGCCGCCGATGGCGCTCGCGCGGTCGCTGCTGCCGACCTGGCGATCGTCGTCGTCGATCCGGATCCGGCGCGCGCACCTCTCGCGGCCCCTGCCCTTCGGATGCTCGACGAGCTCGGCATTCCCCATCTCATTTACGTCAACCGGATCGACCAGGCCCATGGTCGCATCCGCGATCTGTTGACAGCCCTCCAGCCGATGAGTGTCTCTCCGCTGATTGCTCGCCAGATTCCCATTTGGGACGGCGAGAAGGTCAGCGGCTTTGTCGATCTCGCGCTCGAATACGCCTTCAAGTATCGCGCGGGGCAGGAAAGCGAGCGGATCGATATTCCCGCCGACCTGCAATCGCGTGAAATCGAAGCACGGACGCACATGCTGGAACAACTCGCCGATCATGACGACGAGCTGCTCGAGCAATTGCTGATGGATGAGACGCCGAGCCGCGAGAAGGTGCTGAAGGACCTCGCTCGCGAGACCGGCGAGAACATCGGCGTGTCGGTTCTGTTCGGCTGCGCCACGAGCTCATGGGCGTGAGGCGGCTGTTGAAAGCCCTACGTCACGAAGCTCCTGCACCGCAGTCATCGGCGACGCGGTTGTCCGTCGCGGACCCGTCGATGTACGTGTTCAAGGTTCTGCATGGTTCCATCGGGCGTCTGGCACTCGCCCGAGTTCTCGGCGGCAAGATCCGCGAGGGCTCGGACCTCAAAGCGCAAAGCGGCGAGCACACCCGCGCAGGCTCGCTGTTCAAGGTCCAGGGTGAGAAGACGCAGAAGATTACCGAAGCGAACCCCGGCGACATTGTCGCCATCGCCAAGGTCGACGGCGTCAAGGGTGGCGAATGGATCGGCTCGGGCAAGCTGCCGCCCGCCATCGACATCGAATATCCGGCGCGAAACTGCGCCTTCGCGATCGAACCGGCCGACCGCAAGGATGACGTGAAGCTCTCCGGAGCGCTCCAGCGGCTGGTCGAGGAAGATGCCGGGCTGGTCGTCGAACATGACGAGGCGAACCACGAGATCCGTCTTCGCGGCGTCAACGACGAGCATCTCAGCACCGTGATCGGCCGGCTGAAGCGCCGCTACGGAGTCGAGGTGAAGAGCCATCCGCCAGCCGTCGGCTATCGGGAATCCGTCCGGAAGCCCGTCCGGCAGCACGGCCGTCACAAGAAGCAGTCAGGTGGTCACGGCCAGTTCGGCGACGTCATCATTGAAATTCGCCCAGTCAGCCGCGGCGACGGCTTTCAGTTCGAAGAAAAGATCCATGGCGGCTCGGTGCCGAAGCAGTGGATCCCGGCAGTCGAGGACGGCGTGCGCGAGGCCATGGTAAAGGGACCGCTCGGCTTCCAGGTAGTCGATGTCGCAGTGACCCTGGTCGATGGCAGCTATCATAGCGTGGACAGCTCGGAGCTCGCGTTCCGGCTAGCGGGCAGGCTGGCGATGCAGGAGGCTCTGTCAGCGGCTGCGCCCCACCTGCTGGAGCCGATGCACAAGATCACCGTCGTCTGCCCGTCGAGCGCCACCAGCCGCATCACCTCGGCGGTCGCCGGACGGCGCGGCCAGATGCTTGGCATGGGACCGCGTGATGGCTGGACCGGCTGGGACCGCGTCGAGGCCCTGTTGCCCGAGGCGGAGCTGGGCGGGCTGGAAGCAGAGCTTCGGTCGCAGAGCCAAGGCCTTGCCACCTACGAGGCGGAGTTCGACCATCTGGCCGAGCTCAACGGGCCGCTTGCGGACAAGGTGATTCAGCAGCGCGTTCCAGAACCGGCCTGACCGCCGAAAATTGCTGACGACAGACACCGGCGGCTCGTCTAGGCGAGCCGGCGAATGAGGCACTGGTTCAAAGACGCCCACTTCCGGTCGCTGCTGAAGAATAGCGGCTACCTGGCGGCGTCGAAGGCGGTGGCGGCCGTCGCCGGAATCGCCACGCTTGCCATTGCCGGGCGAGGGCTCGGCGTCGAGCTTTTCGGCATGCTCATCCTCATCACCAGCTATGCCAAGGCAGCGAGCGGGCTGAGCAAGTTTCAATCGTGGCAACTGATCGTCCGCTACGGCGGGCAGGCTCTCGTCACCGGCGAACATGAGGAGTTTAAGGCCTCGACCGGCTTCGCCTTCGCTCTCGACGTCTTGAGCGGCCTCGGCGGGATGCTCGTCGCGGTCATGTTGCTGCCGTTCATCGGTCGATGGTTCGGGATCGACGACCGATTTCTGTGGCTTGCCATGCTTTATTGCACGTTGCTCCCGACGATGGGCGCCGCGACCCCGATCGGCGTCCTGCGGGCACTCGACCGCTTCGACCTGATCAGCTGGCAGGGCAGCGGCTATCCAATCGTTCGCGCCGTGCTTTCGGCCATTGCTTTCGCCTTGGATGGCGGTTTCGAAACCTATGTCGCGATCTGGTTCGTTACCGAGCTCGGGGCGATCTTTACATGTGGTTCCTGGCCTGGCGGGAGCTTCGGCGGCGGGGGATGCTAGAGGGCATTCGGCCGACCTTGCGGCCGGAGATGCTTCCCGGGCCTGGCGCTTCGCGATCCACGTCAACCTAACGTCCAGCCTCGTCACTGCGTGGGGCCGGTAGCGCGATTGGTGGTTGGCGGCCTTTTAGGTGCAACGGGCGCTGGCCTGTTCCGAGTGGCTTCCAGCTTGACCGACAGCGCCGCGAAGCCGGCGGACCTCTTGTCCAAGGCCTTCTACCCGGAAGTGGTGCGAATGGACCTCAAGACGAAGAAACCGTGGAACCTGATGCTGCGCGGTACCGCCATGGCCGCTTTCGCCAGCATTCTCAGCGTCCTCATTATCCTCGTCGTCGGAAAGCCGTTAATCTCGCTGCTGTTCGGCAAGGAGTTCATCGGCGCCTACCCGATTATCCTCGTCCTCATTATCGCGCCACTGCTGGCGATCATCAGCTTCCCACTCCCGTCGATGCTCTACGCGCTCGACCGGCCGGATGCGCCTCTCACCGCGCGCCTGATCGGCACGATCCTCTTCTTCGTGACGGTCGCGCCACTCTCATGGAGCTTTGGAGTGATCGGAGCTGCCCTGGCCTTCGTCATTGGTAATGCGGCCACCGTCATCGTCCTCGTTTTCCAGCTCTTTCGAGAATACCGCCGGGTCAGGGCGTGATGGAACCGACGCCGCGGATCTGGGTGCTGCTCGGCTGGCGCCGGGGCGACAACAACCAACTGCTCGCCCTGGCCGAAGCCCTCGGCCTGCCGTTCGAAACCCGGACGCTTTCCTATCGGAGAAGCTGGGCGCTCTTGCTCAACCTTCTTCCCAAGCGCCCTCATTTGTTGACCAGGCGCGCGCGACATTCGTTTGAACCGCCATGGCCCGATCTCGTGATTGGAATCGGGCGTCGAAGCGTCGCGGTGTCGCGTTGGATCAGAAAGCGCAGCGGCAAACACACGAAAATCGTCCGCCTCGGCAATCCACGGCGGAAAATCGGCTGTTCGACCTGGTCATTACGACTGCCCAATATCCCGTTGCTCATGATGAGAATGTCCTGGTCCTTCCGATCGCCCTGGGTCGGCATGGAAAACCGCCGAAACCGACGGACGCGGAGAGCAAGCTTTTGAACTCGCTCCCGCGTCCGCACCTGCTAGCCGCACTCGGCGGGCCGACGCGGTATTGGCGGCTGCCTGAGGACCGGCTTGTCAATTCCTTGAAGGTGCTCGCGCAACGGGCAAAATCGACCGGCGGCACCCTGATCGTGATTGGAAGCCCGCGAACTCCGGCGTCTGCGTTCGAAGCGGTGCGAGCTTCTGGCGTAGCTTGCCACGTGATTTTGGATCGAGAGGTTCGCTATCCGATACTTCTCGCCGACGCGGATGAGAACTTCGTCACCGCCGATAGTGTATCGATGATCTCCGAAGCGGTGATGACAGGGAACCCGGTGGGGCTGATACCCGTCGAGCTCGACAGCGAAGGCCGCCAGAAGCTCGGCATCGAAGGCGTCTCGATCTCCCGACGCGACATTCGCAAGTTCTGGGCAAATCTCGATCGTCTCGGCTTAGCCGGCACGGTCGATCGCCCGCTCTGCAATCCGATCGAGGATCCGGTGCGAATGGCAGCCGACGCCGTAAAGCGACTTCTAAGCCAGCGCGTCCCCTAAGCTCCAGCCGCGATAGCGCTCGACGAGCTGCAGCGAGTCATGACGCACGTGATTTGCCGCCATCTCAGACTTCAGCTCTTCACGGGTGACCGAACCTTCATCGACGAGGTCCGCGAGCACCGAATAGACGAGAGCCTCCTGCTTCGGATCCGGGTGCGATACGTAATGGCGATTGGCCCAGCGGCGCAGGAAATCGAACGGTCCGCGCTTGCGGAGCGTGTAGTCGACCGGAAGTCCCGTCTTCCACGGCTGGGTCCGACGCTTGGTGGTGTGAAGAATGCCAGTGTCCTTCGTCAGCCGGTCGAAGTCGTTCCAATGCGGCTCCAGGAAGCCAACGGTCGAACGGTCCTCACGCTTCAGCTCGATCCAGTCGACGTAATCGAACCTGTGACCGAATAGGTCGGCGAGATCGTTGTCGAAGTTCCAATGCTGCAGCTTCGCGTTGTCGAGCAGCATGACGGACGTAGCGATATAATCCGCCTGCTTGTTATGACCGGGGCGCGCGACCGCCATGATCGCCTTCCCGCGCATGTCACGCTCCAGCAGGTCCGCGACATCTCCAACGCCGAAGCAGTCCGGGTCGGTGACCAACGCTCGACCCTCGAAGTTCATGAGGCTGGGTGGAGCGAAGCGCAGCGGCGTAAAGCTTTGCAGGTCGTCGGGATCCCATGGCCGGACATGCCCGCCGCGAAGGATGGACTGCCCGGGCTGCATCAATCGCGGAAAGTCCTGCACGCGCATGATCTTCACGTCGAAGCTGTCCGGGCGCCTGCTGCTGCGCTTGTAGCTGTGCGCGGAAATCTTTGCGCCCAGCAGCTGGCGATCGTTCGCCTGGATGAAGACGGTCGGCTTCACGTCGCTGTTCTATGCAGTCGGCACGAATTGCATTGCTGGGCCTTAGCGAAGGGAGTCGACGACCGCCACCGGATGCCAGTCGCCCAGGCCGTTCCTTTCAGCGAACTCTGCAGGGAAGCTCTCGCCAGCGTGGATCCCCCCGCCACGAACACGGCGTCAAATCCCATCCTGGCCGCTCCCAGAATATCTGTCTGGAGCGCATCTCCCACGGCAATCACCTCCTCGATCGAAGGGCTGCCGGCGAGCTTCAACGCGTGACGGTAAATGGCGGGAAATGGCTTGCCATACCATTCCACGCGACCGCCGAGATCGATGTACAAGTCGGCCAGGGCGCCTGCGCAAGGCTCCGTTTCACCGCCCCGAACGACGATCCGATCGGGGTTCAGGCAGTGCATCAGGACATTGCGTGTGACGAGATCTTCCAGCTCCATGAGATACTCACCGACGGTCCGGCGCTCGTCGTCGAGACCTGTGCAAGCGAACTCTGTAAATTCCCCATTTTCAGCGATCCACACACCGCGCCCTTCGAGGATCTCGCGATCTGCCCCGGTACCAATAAACCCGACCGGGATCCTTTGGCAGTAAGGGCCGCAATCCCCGCTTCTCCGCTCGTCGATATGCCGTTCCATGCGTCGCGCGGAAGTCCGATCCGGTCGAGCTGCTGCTCCACCGCCTCCGCCGTCCGCGGGCATTGGTGATCAGGATGACCTTGCGGCCCTCCTCACGCCATTGACGGAGGCGATCCGCGGACCCTGGGTAAAGCCGTACTCCATCGTGGATGACGCCCCAGATGTCGCAGAGGATCACACGATAGCGTTCGGGCAGCGCGTCGAGGGCGGTCATTCGAGACCTGAATCAATAAGAGCCTGCTCAATTGGCCCGACGTCCTCCGGGTTGTTGAGTTCGCGGAGTGCGAAGGAAGGGGTCGCGACATCCACAACTGCCACCGGCACACCGGCGACCAGGAACCGCAGCTGCTCCAGCCCTCGAGCGTCTCAAGCTCGCTTACCGGAGTCGCCGCATATCGTTCGAGCGCTTCCGGTCGGTAGGCGTAGACCCGACATGCAGGCGGACAGGCGACAGCCCGTCCGACAATGATCCATCCGGAAGGTGCGGGATCAACCGCTTGGAAAAATAGAGGGCGTATCCTTGCCCGTCCGTCACGACCGAAGTCCCCCGACGCGACCAGCCGCTTCCTCGGCCTGTAGCGCTCGAACCTCATCGCTCCGCAATCGCATCGCTGGGGTAGCCACCAGAGCATCGCTGTCGTCGCGCATCCGCGCGATCAGGGATTCGACGAAGCCGGGAGGCGTAAGCAATGCGTCGCCTTGGAAATTGATGATCAAGTCCGGGTCGTGAAGTGAAGCGAGCGCCTCGGCACAGCGCTCGGTGCCGTTGCGGCATTCGGGGACGTCATGATGACCCCACTCCGAAATTGTTGCAGGCATTGGCGATCTGCTCGTCATCGGTTGTGACGTAAACGCCGGAGACGCCCGAAACGCGGCGTGCCGCCTCGACGCTTCGCTGAATCAACGGCTTCGCGACGCCGCCGACTCCTTTCAGCTCGACAAGGGGCTTTCCGGGATATCGCGTCGACGCGAAGCGAGCGGGAATCAGGATAACAGTGTTCATCGGGTCACCGGACAATCGTGGATATGGAGGATGCCGATCGGCCGCCGCCGCTCGTCCTTGCCTTCGACGACGAACAAAGTCGTGATCCGATGTTCGTCGAACATCGCCAATGCGTCGTCGATTAACGCGTCTGACCTAATCGTTTTCGGACTGCCGGTCATGAACTCGCTCGCCGTATGATCGAGCCCTCCTCCATGTGTCGCCTCAGATCACCGTCAGTGATGACGCCGACGAGATAGCCCTCGCCGTCGATCACTCCGACCACGCCGAGGCGCTTGGCTGTCATTTCGACGATCACGTCGCGCATTGCGCTATCAGCGCGGGTCAGCGGAACCTCATTGCCGGAGTGCATGACCCTGCTGATGGGCTTCAATCTGGCGCCCAAGGCTCCACCGGGGTGGAGACGGCCGAAGTCGCTCCTGTCGAACCCCTTGAGGTGCATGACCGTCATGGCAAGGGCGTCTCCGAGCGCGAGCGACATCGTCGTGGAGGTCGTCGGGGCGACGCTCTCCGGTCCCACTTCCCGCCATTGCGGCAACAGCAGAGGCGCTGAGGCCGCTCTGGCAAGCAGCGAGTGGGAATTGCCGGTGATGCCGATAACCGGGATGGACACGGCACTGAAGTGATCGATGACCGGCTCCAACTCGGCCGTTTCCCCGCTAAGCGAGATCAGAATGGCGACATCGCCGGAGTCTGCCATTCCAAGATCGCCATGAATGGCTTCTGCGAGGTGCAGAAAGACCGAAGTCGTTCCGGTCGAAGCGAACGTCGCGGAAATCTTGCGACCGATGTGCCCGGACTTCCCGAGCCCGGCGACGATCAGCTTGCCACGGCACCCGACGATCAGGTCGACAGCGTGCTCAAAAGCCTCACCAAGGCCCTCGGCCAGCGCATCCAAGGCACGCGCCTCGTCGCGAAGCACGTGCCGCCCGAATTCGAGCAAGTTCGCCTTTTCGGAATCGGCCATCGGCGCTCGACTAGCGGGAGCAGCGCGGGCTGTGAAGCAGCGCGGCTTGACGCGGAGAGGCTCAACCGCTTGGGTCTCAAACTGTTTCGGCTTTGAAGGTGATGGTGTGGCGAAGCGACTGACGCGGTTCATCTTGCTGGCCTTGCTGCTCGGCGTCATCGCCGGCTGGGCGATCAATTCCGCGATCGACGACGGTTCGCCCGAAAGCGCCGAAACGCTCAAGCAGATTGCCGATTATCTCAGTATCGTGACGGCGCTTTTCCTGCGCCTGATCAAGATGATCATTGCCCCGCTGGTCTTCTCGACTTTGGTCGCGGGTATTGCCCACATGGGAGACATTGCGGCGCTTGGTCGTGTCGGTCTGCGCTCGCTGATCTGGTTCATCCTTGCCAGCCTCGTTTCGCTGACCCTTGGCCTGATCCTCGTCAACCTGCTGCAACCGGGTGTCGGGCTGAACCTGCCGTTACCTCCGACGACGGCGGCGAGTGGCGTGGAGACGGCAGCTTTCAATCTCAAGGATTTTGTGACGCACCTCGTGCCCGCGTCGATCTTCGAGGCAATGAGCTCGAATGAAATCCTGCCGATCGTGATCTTCTCGATCTTCTTCGGCGTGGCGCTGACGGCGATCGGTGATGCCGGCAAGCCAATCGTCAAGGGCGTGGAGTCGTTGGTGAAGGTGATGCTGCAGGTCACCGATTACGTGATGCGCTTCGCCCCGCTGGCGGTGTTTACTGCCGTCACCAGCTCGATCGCCGAAAAGGGGCCGGAGATCCTGCTCACTTTCGGCAAATTCGTTGGCAGCTTCTACCTAGGCCTCGCGATCCTGTGGACGTTGCTCATTGCAGCGGCCTTCGTGATCGTCGGTCCCGGACAAGACATCTCGTCCGCTACATTCGAGACCCCGTCGTCCTCGCTTTTTCCACCGCCTCCAGCGAAGCAGCCTATCCCGAACTCTGGAGGCACTCGATCGCTTCGGCGTGCCCCCGCGCATTGCGAGCTTCGTCCTGCCGCTCGGCTATTCGTTCAATCTCGACGGGTCGATGATGTACATGACCTTTGCGACGATCTTCATCGCGCAGGCCTATGGCATCGACCTGACCCTCGGCCAGGAGATCACCATGCTCCTGGTCTTGATGATCACGTCGAAGGGCATGGCTGGGGTCCCGCGCGCCAGCCTGGTGGTGATCGCAGCGACCATGTCGATGTTCAGCATTCCGGAAGCCGGCCTGCTTTTGATCCTTGCGGTCGATCACTTCCTCGACATGGGCCGGTCGGCAACCAACGTCGTCGGCAATGCGGTGGCCGCCACGGTGGTTGCAAAATGGGAGGGCGATCTCGACCCCGAGGAGCCCGCCGACATCGAGCCGCCGCATGCTCCGTCACATGTTGCCCGGACCAAGCCGATCGACGATCACTTTTAATCGAACGGGCGATCGATGCTCGGCGGTGGGACGGTGAACCACTTGGGGCCCGCCTCGGTCATGTGGAAGCAGTCCTCGAGACGAATGCCAAACTTGCCGGGAAGATAGATTCCGGGTTCGTTCGAAAAGCACATGCCAGGTGCCAGCGGGGTCATCTCGCCATGAACGAGATTGACGGGCTCGTGACCCTCCATGCCGATCCCGTGGCCAGTCCGGTGCGACGTTCCCGGTAGCTTGTAGCCGGGACCATAGCCCCAGCTTTCGTAAGCGCTGCGAACGGCGTCATCGACACTGCCAGCGGGAGCACCCACCTTGGCTGCGGCCATCGCGATGTCCTGGCCTCGGCGCATCTGCTCCCACACCTTGCGCTGATCGGCCGACGGGGCGCCGCCATAAACGAACGTGCGGGAGATGTCCGACTGATAACCATGAACATCGCAGCCGCAATCGAGCAGGACGACTTCACCCTTGCGCACATGCTGCGGCTTCCCTGAACCGTGCGGATAGGCCGCCGCCTCCCCGAGCAGGATCAGGCCGCCGTCCGTCTTTCCGCCCTGCGCTTCGACGGCAGCCACGTAGAGCATGTCGATGTCAGCGGGCGTCATGCCTTCGCGGATATTCGGGTGAATGCTCCTGAAAGCATTGACGGTGATGTCGGCCGCCGCCTGCATCAGCGCCAGTTCCGCCGGAGTCTTGATCATCCGCACCTGCCGGACGACCGGGTTTGCACTGACGATCTTGGCATCGGGAAGCTGCCTTTGCAGCCGGTTCATGATGAAATAGCGGTTGGTCTCTTCGAAGCCGATCGGAGCGTTTGCGACGCCACGTTCCTTGAGGAAATCGGCCACCAGCTTCAGCGGCTCCTCGTCTTCCTGCCATGCTCGAACCTCGGCCGGAACGACCAGCATCTCCCGGATCGAAGGACCCTCGAAGAACGGAGTGACGACAATTGGCTCGCCCTGCGCGGGAATGACGACAGCCGTTAGCCGCTCACTCCGCCACCACTGGATGCCGGTGAAGTAGTCGAGGCTTGGACCGGCTTCGACGAGCACGGAGCCGATCCCGTTCTTCTGCATCAATTCACGGGCTCTCGCGAGGCGCGAGAGTCGCTCTTCGGCTGAGATTGGTGGAGGCAACTTGACCGGCGCGATGTCGGCGCTTGCCGCCGCAGCGATGCGATCAGGGATGAACGACGTCAGCGCGAGCGCACCTCCGCTTTGCATCAGCGCACGGCGAGAAAGCTTCAGTGCTGTCATGTTCGACCCCCTTCGAAGGACTGACTGTTGCATGCCGCGATCAGTTCGGCCAGCAGGCACTATGCCGTTCAATCTGCATCAGCTGCCGGGTTCCGGGCCACGGCCCGGTCCGCGCGAGACGATCGCACTTCTCGCGGGACTGATGGCCCTGAACGCCTTTGCCATCGACGCAATGGTGCCGGCCCTGCCCGACATCGGGTGGTCGCTTCACGTCGTGCATGAGAATGACCAGCAGCTGGTCATCGTCGCCTATTTCGTCGGGTTTGCCTCGACCCAGCTGATTTGGGGCCCGCTGGCCGACCGTTTCGGGCGCAAGCCCATCCTCGCCGCGGGCGTCGCGCTCTACATGCTGTTCGCCTTGCTATGCGGTCTCGCAGGCAGCTTTCCGCTGCTGATCGCCGGACGCGTCGCGATGGGCGCATCCGCGGCGGTGACACGGGTGCTGGTCGTGGCGATGGTGCGCGACCTGTTCGAGGGCGAAGCCATGGCGCGGGTCATGAGCCTGGTCTTCATGGTGTTCATGGTCGTGCCCGTCCTTGCTCCGAGCATCGGGCAGGTCATCCTGCTCTTCGGAAGCTGGCGCGCAATCTTTCTTGTCTTCGCGGGTTACGGCCTGCTGATGCTTACCTGGTCGTGGGTCCGCCTGCCTGAGACCCTGCACCCCGAGTATCGCCGAAGTCTGGCGCCCGACGAAATCATCAGCGCAGCCGTCGAGGCGGTCAAGGAGCCGCTCTCGCGTGGCTATACCCTTGCCCTGACGGCCACGTTCGGAGCGCTCGTCGCATACATCAGCTCGATCCAGCAGATTGTCGCGGAGGCGTTTCACCAGCCGCATCTGCTGGGCCTCGTTTTTGGAGCGATCGCGGCGCCGATGGCGCTGGCTTCATGGACCAACGCGCGGGTGGTTGGCCGCTTCGGACTGAGGCGCGTTGGCCACGGAGCTTCCGCAGCTTTTCTCGCGGTCGCTTTGGTCCATCTCGCCGTAGGGGTGAGCGGACATGAAAGCCTGGTGACTTTCATAATCCTCCAGGCGCTGACGATGGTCTGCTTTGCCTTCGCCTCGTCCAACCTCAGCACGCTGGCGATGGATCGGATGGCAGCCATCGCCGGCACTGCCTCGTCCGTTCAGGGCGTGGTCGGCACGATCGGCGCAGCAATCATCGGCTACGCTATTGGGCAAGCCTTCAACGGGACGGTGCTGCCGTTCCTTTGGGGAATGGCAGGCTGCGCCTTGGCCGGATCGGCCTTCGTCGTCCTGACGGAACCCGGGCGCCTCTTTGCCGGACCGACCGCGGCGAGCGAGCAGCCGGAGCCGCCCGCCGCCGCGGAGGCCTAGGGATTATTCTGCGGCGATGTCGTCTTCGGGTGAAGGTCCGACCATCAACGCTTCGCCGACTTCCTCGGTCTTGCCGCGGATCGCCCGGTCGAGGCGCTCGGCAACGTCGGGATTTTCCTTGAGATAGACCTTGGCGTTCTCACGGCCCTGACCGATCCGGATCGAGTTATAGCTGAACCAGGCGCCCGACTTTTCGACCAGGCCGGCCTTCACGCCGAGGTCGAGGATCTCACCGACCTTGGACACGCCCTCGCCGTACATGATGTCGAATTCGACCTGCTTGAACGGCGGCGCGACCTTGTTCTTCACGACCTTCACGCGGGTCGTGTTGCCGACGATATCGTCGCGATCCTTGATCTGGCCCGTGCGGCGGATGTCGAGACGCACCGACGCGTAAAACTTCAGCGCGTTGCCGCCCGTCGTTGTTTCCGGGTTGCCGTACATGACGCCGATCTTCATGCGGACCTGGTTGATGAAGATGACCAGGCAGCGCGAGCGGCTGATCGAGCCGGTCAGCTTGCGCAGCGCCTGGCTCATCAGGCGAGCCTGAAGGCCGACGTGGCTGTCGCCCATCTCGCCTTCGATCTCCGCCCTTGGAACCAGCGCCGCAACGGAGTCGATCACCAGAACGTCGATCGCGTTCGAGCGGACCAGAGTGTCGACAATCTCCAGCGCCTGTTCGCCGGTGTCCGGCTGCGAGACAATCAACTCGTCGATGTCGACGCCGAGCTTTCTGGCGTAGACGGGGTCCAGCGCGTGCTCGGCATCCACGAATGCTGCCGTTCCGCCGCTCTTCTGAGCTTCCGCAATCGCATGAAGCGCAAGGGTCGTCTTGCCCGAGCTTTCCGGTCCGTAAATCTCAACGATGCGCCCGCGCGGAAGCCCGCCGACGCCAAGCGCAATGTCCAGCCCAAGGCTGCCGGTCGAGATCGTCTCGATCTCGATCTTCTCGCGGCTGCCGAGCTTCATTGCCGAGCCCTTGCCGAACGCGCGATCGATTTGCGCGAGCGCTGCTTCGAGGGCCTTTTGTCTATCCATTCCGGGTACTTCCAATCCGCTACCGATGACCTTGAGCTGCGCTGCCATGCTACTCATCCTCTCGTCAACGGGCGGCCGAGCCCCGCCCCATATTCTTTTCGTACATGCTTTGTTCTTAGAGAACAAGAGGAGAACATGTGGCGGTAAAGTCACTAACGCCACGGAGAGCAGCGCCTTTCGCGTGGCCTTAGGGAGAACGGGTACGCAGCGTTGGACTACGCCTTCAATTCCTACAATGGAATGCTTCGCTGCTGCCGAGAAGCTCAGACGGCGAACGCTGCCTCAAGCGCCGGCGTTACGCGGTCCACGGTGTACGGCTTCTCGATCACCGGCACGTTGGCGAACTGGGCAGGAGGCGGATCGACATGGCCACCCGTCGCAAGGACGAAGGGAATCTGCTGTTCACGCAGGCGCTCGGCCACCGGCCAGACGCTTTCGCCCTTCAAGTTCACGTCGAGGATCGCGCAGTCGAAGCCGCCCTGATCGGCAACCGCCATCGCGTCCTCGACGGATTCACAAGTTGCGGTGACTGAATGGCCGAGAGACTCGAGGAAGTCCTCGAGCATCATCGCGATCAGTGGCTCGTCCTCAACAACCAGGATGCTACGCTGCCCCATAAGCGTGAGGCATAAGCCGCCGCCGCGCGACCGCAAGCCCTATTTGCTACGCGGGCGTAAGGGCTTTGCGCGCCGCTTCGGCCAGCTCCTGGACGGAGAATGGCTTCGGCAGGAAAGCAACCTTGTCAATGTCGATCGACTTGCGCAGCTGCTCCTCGGCATAACCGGACATGAAGAGCACCGGGAGCTCGGGCCGGGATTGGCGAGCCTCGCGAACCATTGTCGGTCCGTCCATTTCGGGCATGACCACGTCGCTGATCAGCAAAACGAACTCATCCCGCGATCAAGGATTTCGAGCGCCTCGAAGCCATTGTTCGCAGTCACCACAGAGTAGCCATGACGGATGAGCGCCCTCTCGGCGACGGTGCGAACCATGGGCTCGTCCTCGACAAGCAGAACGGTGCCGCTTCCCCACAGCTCGTTGTCAGTTGCCTTCGTTGGCTTGGCCGCCTGCGGTGCATCCCGGCGTGGTGGACGGGCAAATAGATGATGAACCTCGTGCCCTCATCCACCTTCGAATCCGCGAAGATGAAACCGCCCGACTGCTTCACGATGCCGTAGACGGTGGAGAGTCCGAGACCGGTCCCCTTCCCCACTTCCTTGGTGGTGAAGAACGGCTCGAACACCTTGCCGAGCACGCTAGGTGGAATGCCGCAACCCGTGTCGCTGACCGATAGCGCCGTATAGTCGGCGATCGGCAGGATTTCGGAGCCCAGTTCCGCCACCTGGTCGGCGCGGACAGCGTAGGTCTGGATCGTGAGCGTGCCGCCGCTTTTGGCTGCCATCGCATCACGGGCATTGACCGCGAGGTTGATGATCACCTGCTCAAGCTGGCCCGGATCCGCGCGCACTGCACCAAGGCTACGGCCGTGCTTGACGACGAGAACTACCGTCTCACCGAGCAGCCGCTTCAGCAGATGCGAAACTTCGGAGACGACGTCGGGAAGCTGGAGCACCTGCGGGCGCAGGGTCTGCTGACGCGAGAAGGCGAGCAGCTGGCGGGTCAAACCGGCGGCGCGGTTCGAGTTCGACTTGATCTGCTGGATGTCGTCGTAATCGCTGTCGCCCGGCGTGTGCCGCATCAGCATCAGGTCGCAGTGGCCGATGATTGCGGTCAGGATGTTGTTAAAGTCGTGCGCAACGCCGCCGGCGAGCTGACCGACCGCCTGCATCTTGGTCGCCTGTGCGATCTGGCGCTTGAGCTTGGCTTCCTCGCTGTTGTCCTTGAGCAGCAGCAGGACAGCCGCATCGCCGAGGCCGCGAAGACCGGCGATCGTGAGCGCAACTGGCTCCTTCGGGTCGCGGGTCAGTCGGACCGCAATGTCGCCCGACATGGCCGGACCGCGCGCATTGCGTCGGACCGCATCGGCAACGGCGGCCTTGTCTTCCTTGACGACCAGGTCACCAGGATAGACCGCTTTCCCCTTCATCCCGGACGCAGTCCGGAACGCCTGGTTCATGGTCAGGAACCGACCGTCACGGTCAACCAGCGCCAAGCCGATCGGCATCATGTCCAACAAGGCTTGCAGGTTCGAAGAACTCGATGAGGAACCGGAATCGTCGAACAGGAGGAACGTGCCAATTCCGTTGGGCTGAACTGGGTTTACCGGCACGTGAACCGCTCGCATCGCGCTTCCCGTCTCGCCCTCGACCGGCAGGTGGAAGAGGCCGTCGTCCGACACGTGAACGAGTTCCGCGAAGCGCGGACCATCCATTTGACCCGGCGGAATGGCGCGGTCGCTGAAGAGCTTGTTTGCAGCCAGGAGCTTACCATCTGCGTCGACCAAGGCGGCCAATACACCGGCCTTCGACAGGCGTTCGCCGGCCACTCCGGAAATACCCTGGATCGCGAGCGACACTGGGTCCGCGGTCGGAGGCGTCGGATACCGCCAGAGAAGCATGTCGTTGCGAAGACCGGCGCGTTGGACTTCGACTGCAGTTGTACCGGCAAGTGTCGCAACGCCCGCAACACAGCCCGCGCCGTCACGCCAAGCCATGGATACCGCAGTCAGGATCGACTGCGTGGATTCCTCGTCAGCGGGGAGTTTCAGGGGTGGTACAGCGTCAAACCGCGTCCGATAAGCTTCATTGGCGGCGAGAAGTGCACCGTCCGGCGATGTGATCGCGGCAGGCTCATCGCAAAGTGCGAGAGCCGCTCCCACCAAGCCGTAATCCGGCCCCTGAACAATGCTCTCGACGGGCGCTTTCTCTGGCGGAGCACGAAAAGCGATTAGGCCTCCCACAGCGCCCGCCAACGCGAGGAGCGCCAGCACAAGGGCGGGGATAGGTCCAACACTAAAATAGATTGCGGCGACGCTCAGGACTGCCGCCGCGCCGAGACCCGGAAGCAGCCAGCGACCGCCGCCGTCCAGTGGACGGTCGGCGATCGGTGGCAGTTCCTGATGCAGCATTACCAGATACGTACGCGGTCAGCCGGTGCGAGGTAAAGCTTCTGGCCCTGCTGGACGTTATACGCCGGGTACCAAGGGTCCATGTTGCGGACGATATCGGTCCGCTGCGGCGACGGCGAGTGCGGATCGGTCAGCAGGCGATTCAGCAGATTGGCCTCGCGATAGTTACGCCGCCACACCTGTGCCCAGCCGAGATAGAAGCGCTGGTCTGCGGACATCCCGTCGATGACCGGCGGCTCCTTGCCTCCGAGCGACGCGATGTAGGCGTCGTGAGCGACGGTGAGGCCGGCGAGGTCAGCGACGTTCTCACCCATCGTCAGCTTACCGTTGACGTGCTTGCCGGGCAGCGGCTCGTAGGCATTGTACTGCTGCTCGAGCTTGTCGAGGCGCGAGGTAAACGCCTTGGTGTCGCCTGGAGTCCACCAGTCGATCAACTTGCCGGTGCTGTCGTACTTCGCGCCCTGATCGTCGAAATGGTGGCTGAGCTCATGCCCGATGACGGCGCCGATTCCGCCATAGTTGACGGCCGGGTCCGCGTTCGGATCGAAAAAGGGCGGCTGCAGGATCGCGGCCGGGAAGACGATCTCGATCATGCCGAAATTGGCATAGGCGTTGATCGTCATCGGGGTCATGCCCCATTCCCAGCGGCGGATCGGTCCACCGAGCTTGCCGAGCTCATAGGCATGCTCGAATTCGGCAGAGCGCATGGCATTGCCGAGCACGTCGTTCCGGTCGATCTGAAGCCCGTTCATGTCGCGCCACTGGCTCGGGTAGCCGATCTTCGGCGTAAAGGCGGCGAGCTTGGCGTGCGCCTTCACCTTGGTCTCCGGCGCCATCCATTCCAGCGTATCGATGCGGCGGTCCATCGCGGCGATGACATTCTTCACCAGCTGGTCGGCGGCGGCCTTTGTTTCCGGCGGAAAGTACTTCGCGACGTAGAGCTGGCTGACATCGTCACCAAGCGCTGCGGTCGTGAAGTCGACGCCGCGCTTCCAGCGGGCCTCCTGCTCCGGCGTGCCATTGAGAGTGTTGCCGTAGAAAGCGAAGGATTCCTTGTCGAACGCGGACGGCAGGTACGCGGAATATCCGTCGAGCGACTGGACTAGCAATTGGTCCTTGAGAACGCCGATCGGTGCCTTCGCCACGATCGCGGCTTCGCCGGCGACCGCGCTTGGCTGGGCGACGATCAGGCTATCCACGTTCGCACCGATGCCGCTGAGCAGGCCCTTGAAGTTGAAGCCGGGAGCCTTCTTCGAAAGCTCGGCGACAGTCATCTTGTTGTAGGTCTTGTTGGCGTCGCGGCTGTCGGTCTTGGTCCAGTGAACGCGAGCGATCTTCGTCTCTAGATCCAGAACCGCCTTGGCGCGCGCGGCGGCATTGGCTTCGCCGGCGAGAGTAAGAACGTTGGTCAGGTGCTGGAGATACTTTGCGCGGGTCTCGACCAGCTTTGCATCGTTGGAGAGATAATAGTCGCGGTCGGGCATGCCGAGCCCGGACTGAAACAGGGTCAGCGCATAATTCTCGGGCGCCTTGTCGTCCTGGCCGATATACATGCCGAACGGACCGCCAATGCCGAGGCGGTTGGCCTGCGCGTAGAGCGCATCCAACTCAGCCTTCGACTTCACGGAGCGGATTTTCCCAAGCCACGGCTCAAAGGGGCTAGGCCTTGGATTCGATCGCGGCCGTATCGAGGAAGCTTGCGTAGGCATTGCCGATCTTGCTGTTCGGATCCTTCGCGGCATTCTCGATCAGCTCGCGGGTGCGCTGCCGCGACAGATCGTCGAGAACGGTGAACATGCCGTAGTTCGACTTGTCCGCCGGGATCGGAGTACTCTTGGCCCAGGTGCCGTTGGCAAAACCGTAGAAGTCGTCGCCGGGCCGGATCGCAGTGTCCATCCCCGCCGTATCGATGCCGAACGAGCCATAGGTGGGCTTCGGTGCGGGCGGCGCTTCGGCGGCCGGTGGCGTCGTTTCCGCGGGCGGCGGCGGCATATCGGCCGGAGCGGTGGCACATCCGGCGAGCGCGGTGCTCGCCGCAAGAGCGACAATCCAATGCTTCATATGATGTTTTCCCTCAGGAGATTTCTTGAACCTGTGCGCCCTCGCGCGCGATCGCCCGGCGTTGTCCCCATTTGTGAGCGACCCACCAGCGCCATCCGACGAGCGACACCCAATATCCTGCGAACGCAAAGACTCCGCCGATGACGGCCAGGCCCGCGACCATTGCAGGAGCAGCGTCGGAAACGAGCCATGCCATCCAGCGCCAGACGCTGGCATGAGTGGAGGCGAGCGCCTGGAGCGTGGTGAGATCGGCCTTGAAGCCCATTCGACTGCCGACGTTGACCGCTGCAACCAAGAAGAACGGCGTCGTCGCGGGATTGGATAGGAACGTCATCGCGGCGGCAATCGCGACATTGGCCCTGAACGGCATGCAGAACAGAGCCGCGCCGACAATTTGGAGCCCCGGCACCATCAGGAAGATTCCTACGAACAGCCCGACTGCAACACCGCGCGGAACCGAACGTCGGGTGAATCGCCAGAGATCGGATCTGCGGATCCGGTGTCCGAATGGTTTCAGCCAGCGGCTATTCTGGACGTCTTCGGGGACGGCGCGTGCTTCGCCATGAAGCCGCGAATGGCGCCCGCGATCCTAGCCACGGTTTCTCAGCAGGCGCTGCTGCTCCCGTTTCCAGTCGCGTTCCTTCACCGTGTCGCGCTTGTCATGCACTTTCTTGCCTCGGGCGAGTGCAAGTTCGACCTTCGCCCTTCCCCGAGAATTGAAATATATGGATAATGGCACCAGCGTCAGCCCCTGACGCTGCACCGCACCCTGCAATTTCGAGATTTCGCGGCCTTTGAGCAACAGCTTGCGTTGCCGCCTCGGCTCATGATTCAGGCGATTGCCGTGGCTGTATTCCGGGATGTGGCTGTTGATCAGCCAGACCTCCTCACCCTCGACGGTGGCGTAGCTCTCGGCAATCGAACCTTCGCCCTGACGGAGCGCCTTCACCTCGGTTCCGACAAGAGCAATACCCGCTTCGACGCGGTCGTCGACGAAATAGTCGAACCGCGCGCGCCGGTTCTCGGCGACGACCTTTTTCTTGTCGAAGGGTGCTGGAAGGGGCTTGGACACGTCAGACTATATAGGGATCAGATCAGCCCTGCATGCTCCAGAGCTTTGTCGACCGCGCGCTTCGACCCATCCGAGGCTGGGGTCAAGGGCAAGCGCATCTCCTCAGGATAGCCCGGCCGCACGCGGGTCAACGCATATTTGGTCGGTCCCGGCGATGCATCCGAAAACAATGCCGCGTGAAGCGGATAGAGGCGATCCTGCAGCTTCAGCGCGTCGTCCCACCGCCCCTCGCGGGTCGCGGACTGGAAGTCGGCACACAGCTTTGGCGCGACGTTTGCGCTCACGGAAATGCAGCCGACGCCGCCCATGGCGTTGAAGCCGAGCGCCATGTCGTCATTGCCCGACAACTGGCAGAAGTCCTCGCCGCAGGTCAGCCGCTGCGCCGTCACCCGCGCCAAATTGCCCGTTGCGTCTTTCACGCCCACGATCCGCGGGTGCCTGGCTATCTCTGCTAGCGATTCTACCGAAATGTCGGCCACGGTTCGCCCCGGCACATTGTAGACGATGATCGGAAGCTCCGAAGCGTCCGCAACCGCAAGGAAATGCGCGACGAGACCCGCCTGGCTGGGTCGATTGTAGTACGGGACGACTACCAATGCGCCATCCGCGCCAGCATCCTTCGCGGCCTTCACATGGTCGAGACAGGTGGCCGTCGAATTGCTTCCACAACCCGCGATGACGGGCACCCTGCCCTCGCATGATCGACGACGAGCCGAAAGATCGCGTGCTGCTCCTCGCTGGTCAGCGTCGCGACCTCACCCGTGGTGCCGCAAGGGACGAGAGCGCTGCTTCCCTCCTCAATCTGCCAGTCGACGAATGCCAGAAGTGAGTCTTCATCGACACAGTTGCCGGAAAAAGGTGTCACCAGTGCCGGTATCGACCCGTAAAACATCAACTTTTCGCCTTCACGAGGGACTCCGCGACGTGGATAATCACGGCGGGTGTTCAGGGACTGATAAGGAGGGCGGTCGGATAATGTCCAGCATGAGAGGTGTCGCGCTCACCGTCCTGCTTGTCACATCGACGGCAGGGTCCACGCAGTCGCCCTATTCCGTGCCCGCACAGAGCACGGCGATGGCGGCCCCCGCCTATGGCTCCAGCGTCGGCTATTCGCTGAATGACTGGCGCAGGCTGAGGCAGAACAGCGGTTACACATTTGCCGACTATGCCCGCTTCCTGAATGCCAATCCCGGCTGGCCGGAAGAGTCCAAGCTTCGCGGCTGGCGGAAAAGGCGATGCGCCCCGGTGAGAATGCCGGCGTGGTTCTGGCATTCTTCTCGAACCAGCAGCCGCAGACCGGCAACGGCTATGCCCGTCTGACCGATGCGCTTAGCGCTACGGGCAGGACCGCGGAGGCCCTGGCAGCCGCTCGGGCAGCATGGGCCTCTCCCGATCTCAGCGCCTACGACGAGCAGAGCATTCTCTCTCGCTACGGGCGGTACTTCACAGTGCAGGACCATGACCAACGGACGGACGCGCTTCTGTTCGCCAAGGATCCGACGGACGCGCAGCGCTTCCTGGCGATGACGTCGCCGGCAAGGCAGGCCGCTTTCACGGCGCGCGTCGCGATGCAAAGCCGCTGGCCGGACGCCGAAGCCCGCTACCAGGCGGTGATCGGCCAGGTCACCGTAGACGCCGGCCTGATGATGGACCGCGCGCGGTACCTTCGCGACGCGAATTGGGAATCGTCTGCACGCCAGTTGTTCGCTCGCGATCACAACTTTCGATACCGCCCTGTCGACCCTGAGCGCTTCATGGACATGCAGCTGCTGCTCGCCAACGGCGCGGCGCAGGACGGGTCATGGACGCTGGCCTACAATATCACGCGGCAGACCGACGATGTCTTGCCGCCAGGCGTGAACGTCAGCGATCAGCCGCTTGGAATACGAGACAAATACACGTCATTGATGTGGCTCGGCGGGACCGCCGCCTGGAGCGGGCTCAACCGCCCGAATGACGCTGTCGTGATGTTCGACCGCTATTCGCGGGGCGGCAAGTCGCTGCAGGTCCTGTCGAAGGGTCTTTACTGGGCCGGAAAGGCCTCCCTCTCGGCGCGTCGAGGGAATGACGCGACCGCCTATTTCCAGCGTGCGGCCGTTTACCCCGAACTCTTCTACGGACAGCTCGCCCTGGAACAGCTCGGGCGTGCGATTCCCGCCCGGGGCCGCTGCCGACGTTCGCCGTCAGTCCCGCGCAACGCGCCGAATTCGGAAACCGCAGGCTGGTCCAGGCCGTCCAGATCACTGGGTCGCAAGGCCGACGCGACGAACAGACCTTGTTCGTTCGCGCGCTAGCAGAGTCGCTGAACAACGACGCAGAGCGCGTTCTCGCGACCCAATTCGGGCAGCGGGTCGATCGTCAGGATATCGGCGTGTGGGTGGCCCGCATGGCGCGCGTGAAGGGCAATGCCTTCTACGTCGAGACGGCCTACCCTCGCCTGCCGGTAGCGGTGCAGGGCGGGCGGATGTGGTCGCTCGCTCACGGCATCACGCGCCAGGAAAGCTCATTCGACCGTGCGGCGGTCAGCCACGCCGGCGCGCGCGGAATGATGCAGCTGATGCCCGGGACTGCGCGCGAGCAGGCCGGGAAGATGGGCCTTGGCTACGACGGTTACCGTCTGACGTCCGATCCTTCGTACAACGTCACGCTCGGTACCGCCTATTTCCAGCGCATGCTCAACATCTGGGACGGGAATGCGCCGCTGGCGGTCGCAAGCTATAACGCTGGCTCCGGCGCGGTGGGCCGATGGGTACGGCAATATGGCGATCCGCGCGGCCGCAAGGACGTGCTCCAATGGATCGAGCAGATCCCCTACAGCGAGACCAAGGCCTATGTTCAGCGCGTGATCGAGAACAGCGTCGTTTACGACCGCATGAACCCGAGCAATCCGACGCAGGCCGTTCACGTCTCCCGCTTCCTCGGCAAGAGCGCTCCAGGCTAAGAACCGATCATGAGTCAGGGGCAACCGCGGTTCATCACCGCTGACGGCTTCGCCAAGTTGCGAGCCGAATATGAAGAGCTGTTCTCAAACGAGCGCCCGAAGCTAGTCGAAACGATCTCCTGGGCCGCGGCGAACGGCGATCGTTCCGAGAACGGCGACTACATCTATGGGCGAAAGAAGCTTCGCGAGATCGATCGGAGGCTGGGCTTCCTCGCAAAGGTGATGAAGGCCGCAAAGATCGTCGACCCGGCGGCGCAAGGCTCACGCGACCAGATCCGGTTCGGAGCGACGATCGAACTCGCCGACGAAGAGGATTTGCGCCGGACGTTGACGATTGTCGGCGACGACGAGGCGGATGCATCGGCCGGCAGGATCGGATGGAGCGCGCCCCTGGCGAGAGCGTTGGTCGGCGCGCGCGTCGGCGATGAACGGACGGTTCGGTTGCCGGCGGGAGAGAAGAGCTACGAAGTAATGGCCATCCACTACCCCGAGGCCTGAGTTCAGGCGAAGCGCTGCCGCAAATGCTCCAGCGACGCATCGTGCGTCAGGTCGAGGTGCAGCGGTGTCACCGACACGTAGCCATCGGCGATCACCTCCAGATCCGTGGAGTGCCCGGGCGTCTCGACAACCGGGGCGAGCCCGAACCAGAAGTAAGTGTAGCCCCGGGGTCCTGACGCTCGACCAGGCGAAGGCGGCCATAGTCGCGAATTCCCTGACGGCAGACGCGAACCCCTTCACTTGCTCGGGCGGAAGCGCCGGGAAGTTGACGTTGACGAGGGAACCCGCCGCCATGTCCATGTCGATGATCGGCGCGAGCGCCTTCTCTGCCCAGGCCTCGGCTGCCGCGAACGGAACCGTGTCCCCATCCCCTCACGCGAATAGGCCTGGCTGAGCGCGATCGAACGAACGCCGGCGAGAGCGCCCTCCATCGCTGCGGAGACCGTGCCGGAATAGGTGACGTCCTCGGCAAGATTGGCACCCCGATTAATGCCCGAGAGGATCAGGTCCGGTGGCGACTCCTTCATGATGTGAGCCAGCGCCATCATGACCGCGTCGGTCGGTGTGCCGGTCACGGAAAAACGACGATTGTCGTGACGGCGAACGCGGACCGGCTGGGTCAATGTCAGCGAATGTCCTGCACCTGACTGCTCCTCCGTCGGTGCAACGACCCAGATGTCGTCCGAGAATCGCCTAGCGACCGTCTCGAGCAGGTCGAGCCCGCGCGCATTGATGCCGTCGTCGTTCGTCAGGAGAATTCGCATGGCCCGTGCCTATGCGGGACAGATGCACACCCGGCAATGGCGCCTCATGCGCTAAATCGGCAACAGAATCGTCATTTATTCACTGCCCGTTTGACAGTTCTTGTTAAGCGCCAACGGCTTATCTATAGGCGCGAGTGGGGGTAAACCGACTGAGTCCGGTTCCTAAGTACCGGTAAAGTCGACCTAATCCGCCACGGCTGCACCGTTGGCACGGCCGCAGCCAGCGGCGGCGCATACGGGGGTGTCCGGCGCGCTCGGGGAGCACGTTCGGTCCGAGCTGGGAGGGGTTCCAAATGGCTACTGCACTCGTCGATCTTTACGGCGGTCAACCGATACCGTTCGACCGTATCATCCTCGCCGAAGGTTACCGGCCGAGCGATGACGAAGAGTTCATGTGCGATCTTCACCGCGCATACTTCCTTCACAAGCTGAAAGACTGGAAGGAAGACATCGTCGAAGAGTCGCGCCAGACGATGGCCCAGCTTCAGGTCGACTCGCTCCGCGAACCCGACATTGCCGATCGCGCATCAAGCGAAACGGACTGGGGCATCGAGCTCCGCACTCGTGACCGCCAGCGCAAGCTGATCGCCAAGATCGATAGTGCCATCCGTCGCCTTTACGAGGGCGAATATGGCTATTGCGAAGTAACTGGCGATCCGATTTCGCTTGCTCGCCTTGAGGCTCGTCCGATTGCGACGATGACCCTGGAGGCGCAAGAGCGCCACGAGCGGATCGAGAAAGTGTCGCGGGACGACTGATTGCCGTCCCGCGAACGGGCGCTTCCTAGTGGAAGTGGCCGGCTAGTTCGTCTTTGAGTCTCAGCTTCTCTTTCTTGAGCTCATGGAGCTTGATCATGTCGGGGAGCGGACGGTGCTCTTCCTCGTCAATTTGTGCGGCGAGGTGAGCGTGCTGAGATGTGAGCTCCTCGGCATGTGCCTTGTCCATCGGTGCCATTCCTTTCCTTGAATGCGACTGGATAGCGTCAGTAGTAAAACACTTTTCTGGCGGTTTGTCTCGTATCGTTGATGTCTGCTCAGCCGACTGGGGTCGCGGCTCATCGCGCCCGGATGGCAACAATGCTATTGCCGTTGAAGGGAAGATTTGAAGCAAATGAACGACACTCTCCGAGAAGAGATCGATGCATTGAAGGCCGAGCATCGGCGCCTCGACGAGGAGATTGTCTCCCTTTCTTCGGAGCCTTTGTACGATCAGCTGGAGATCGCCCGACTCAAGCGCCGGAAGCTCCAGCTCAAGGACCAGATCCAGCTTCTGGTTGACCGTAGCACGCCCGACATCATCGCATGATTACTGTCCCGTAACGGGATAATTCCGCCGCCGCGCGCCTCTCAGCGGCGTTTCATGCGTTTTCAGGCCAGAAGAACAATGGCAGTCATTGCGGGATGGACGATTCGAGCAATCCGCCGGCTGAAGCACGTATAACGTCGCGGCTGATCGACAGCCTCTACACCGAGGCAATGCTGCTCGCCGACGAGGCACGGTCCTATTTCGACGACGCCGGGCGCGACGATCGCAGCACGCTCGAGCCGTTCGTACGGGTCGGATTCGCCTGTGAGTCGCTGAAGGTGACGACTCGGATCATGCACATTGTCGCCTGGCTGCTCACGCAGCGGGCAGTCGAGAGCGGAGAGCTGTCCGGCCGCGAAGGACGCCGGCCGGAGCGCCGGCTCGGCCACGCCGCCGAGAGCGAGCCCGATCTTGTCTCCAAGCTCCCGCCCTCGGCGCAGCACCTGATCGAGGCCAGCAGCGAACTTTACGCGCGAATCAAACGGATCGACGAGGGCGTCGTCACCGAGGAGCCGATCGCAAGCCCGGCCCGGGCGCTGATGGGTCGCCTGGAACGCGGCCTTGGTGGGAATTTCGGCTAAGCGTTGATAGGCTGCGCGCCATGCGCAGTTTTTCCTTTCACCCAGGGCCAAGGCTCCTCGCCGGTGACGGCCAGTCTGAGACCCTGGCCGATCTGCTGCCTCCAGGTCCGGTCTTGTTCGTCACCGATGAACAGCTCGTCGGGCTTGGACTGATCGACAAGGCGCGCGAGGCACTGATCGAAAGCGGTCGCGAGGTCGTCCTGTTCGACGAGGTCGAGGCTGATCCGTCGCGTCAGACTGTCGAGACGGCGGTGGACACTGGACGATCCGCGCAGGTGGCTTCCGTCGTTGGGTTCGGTGGCGGAAGTCCGATGGATGTGGCAAAGCTCGCCGCCTACTTGCTTGGCTCCGGCGACAATCTGGATGAGGTCTGGGGTGTCGACGTCGCCAAGGGGCAACGCCTCCCGCTGGTCCTCGTCCCGACAACGGCAGGCACGGGGTCCGAAGCGACCCCAATCTCCGTCATCACTTGCGAGGGCGGCGTGAAGCTTGCGGTCAACGCCCGCCCGCTGACGGCAGATTGGGCGGTGCTCGATGCGCAATTGACCGTAGGGCTTCCCCGCAGCGTAACCGCGGCAACGGGAATCGACGCAATCGTCCACGCAGTGGAAGCCTACACCTCGGCGCGGCTCAAGAACCCGATCTCGGACGCTCTCGCCCGCGAAGCGCTTCGGTTGCTTTCAGAGAATCTGCTCACGGCCTGCACGGAACCGGCGAATATCGCCGCGCGCGAAGCGATGCTGCTTGGTGCCCACCTCGCCGGTGCGGCCTTTTCGAACGCCCCCGTCGCTGGGGTTCACGCCCTCGCCTACCCCCTCGGCGGGCTCCATCATCTCCCGCACGGCGTGAGCAACGCCCTGATGCTGAGGCATGTGCTCCAGCACAACGCCGAAGCGGCGCGCGACCATTACGCGGAGCTGGCGCCGATCGTCGTACCTCAGTGCGAATCGGGAGGCAGTCAGGCTCGTGCAGCGCTGCTCATTAACCGTCTCGACCAGTTGGTCGCCGAAAGCGGAATAGCAACACGCCTCCGCGACTATGGGATCGATATTGCCGAGGCTCCTTTGCTCGCGCGGGAAGCGATGAAGCAGAAGCGGCTGCTCGTGAACAATCCCTGCGAAATTACCGAATACGATGCCCAGCGGCTTTACGAGGCTGCCTGGTGAGCCGCACGCCGGCGGCCACCCGGTCGGACTTCAAGACATGGCGCACGATGTCTACGCGCTGGGCCGACAACGACGCCTACGGCCACGTCAACAACACGGTCTACTATGAGTGGTTCGATAGCGCGGTGAACGCCTGGATGGTCGAGAACGGGATGCTCGACATCGCCCATGGCGATCCCATTGCCCTGGTCGTCGAAACGCGCTGCACTTATGCTGCGCCCTCGCCTTCCCGCAAGCGATCGAGGTGGGTCTCGCCGTTTCCGCGATTGGCCGGTCAAGCATCCGCTATCGCATCGGGATCTTTGCCGAGGGCGCCGTTAGCGCTGCGGCGGAGGGAGAATTCGTCCACGTTGTCGTCGATCGGGCGAGCCGCCGGCCTGTTGCTATCCCCGCCAATTGGCGGGAACGTCTGGAAACGCTTAGCTAGCGCAAAGCCTCGACTTCGCCGAGCGATACTCCGACGACAGCTTGGCGACGAGCTCGCCGGCAGGCAGCACGCTCTCGACCGCGCCGACCCCCTGCCCCGACCCCAGATGTCGCGCCAGGCCTTCGCACCCGTTGCCGACTGGAAGTTCATCGCATCCGCGCCGGGCTGCGGAAGATTCTCCGGGTCGAGACCTGCCGCGACGATCGATGCTCGAAGATAATTACCGTGAATGCCAGTGAACAGGTTGGAATAGACGATATCGGCGGCACTGCTGTCGACGATTGCCTGCTTGTAGTCATCGCTGGCCCGAGCCTCTTGCGTCGCGATGAAGGCCGAACCGATGTAGGCGAGGTCCGCACCCGCAGCCTGAGCGGCGAGGACAGCCTCACCCGTCGCAATCGCCCCGAAAGAGCCAGCGGACCGTCGAACCAACGGCGGATTTCATGGATCAAGGCGAACGGTGACCAGCGGCCGGCATGCCCGCCGGCACCCGCCGCGACCGCGATCAGTCCGTCAGCGCCCTTCTCGATCGCCTTCCGCGCAAAGCGGTCGTCGATGATGTCGTGCAGCGTGATCCCGCCCCAGGCATGGACTGCGTGATTGAGCTCTTCCCGGGCGCCGAGCGACGTAATGACGATCGGCACCTTCCACTTCGCGCACACTTGGACGTCATGCTCGAAGCGGTCGTTGGATCGGTGGACGATTTGATTGACGGCGTAAGGCGCTGACGGGGCCTCGGATGGTCCCGATCATGTTCGGCCAACGCCTCCGTGATTTCATGGAGCCACTCATCGAGCTGCTCGGCCGGACGCGCGTTCAGCGCCGGGAAGCTGCCAACGACGCCCGCCTTGCACTGGGCAATGACCAGCTTTGGATTCGAAACAATGAAGAGCGGTGCTCCGATAACGGGCAGCCGCAGGTTTGAAAGGATGGGAGGAAGCATCAGACCCCGTGATACTCGCGATACCAGTCGACAAAACGCGGCACGCCGTCGTCGATGGTGGTGGTTGGCTGGAAGCCGTGATCAGCCTCGATAGCGCTGATATCGGCGAATGTGTTCTTTACATCGCCGGCCTGCATCGGCTGCGGTGAGATCAGCGCCTTCCGCCCGGTCGCTTGCTCCAGGAGTTCGACGACGCGCATCAGGTCTTCGCTACGGTTGTTACCGATGTTGTAAAGCGCATGCGGCGCGATCCCGCCGCCGGCCTTCGTCGACCCGTCATCCGCGGGTGGGCCGTCGAGGCAGGAAACCACGCCCGTGACGATATCATCGATGTAGGTGAAATCCCGGCGCATCTCGCCGCCGTTGAACAGTGGAAGCGGCTCACCGGCATAAAGCGCCTTGGTGAAAATCCACATCGCCATGTCTGGGCGACCCAGGGCCCGTAGACGGTGAAGAAGCGCAAACCGGTCGAAGGCAGCCTGAAGATGTTGGCGTAGGATTCGCTCATCAGCTCATTCGCCTTCTTGCTGGCGGCGTAGAGCGAGAGCGGATGGTCGACGCGGTCCTCAACCCGGAACGGCAGCGACTTGTTGCCTCCGTAGACGGAAGATGAAGATGCATAGACGAAGTGGCTTGAACCGCGCGCACGAGCAAGCTCGAGCATATTGCCATGCCCGACAAGGTTCGAGTTGAAGTAAACCTGCGGGTTCTCAAGGCTGTAGCGCACGCCCGCTTGGGCCCCTAGATGGACGATCCGGTCAAAATCCGCCGTTCGGCTAAGCTCTTCCAGGGCTCCCGCGTTCGAGAAATCGAGATGGTCGAAGCGAAAGCGGTCGCCGAAGTCTCGCGCGAGACCGTCAAGCCGCGCCTGTTTCAGCTTCGGATCGTAATAGGCATTGAGATTGTCGATGCCGACCACGCGGTCGCCGCGCGCGAGTAGGCGCCGGGCCGTCGCCGCCCCGATAAAACCAGCCACCCCCGTGACGAGAACCGTCATGCATGTCGATTAGCCGGACGTTATGCCGAAGCGCCACTGTTAAATCGTTGGCCCTCCGGACACGTCAGATTGCCGTGCGGCCGTCGATGTTGCCGGGGGCGAGTAGCGGCAGATAAGATAGTCCCATTGATGGCTCGGGTAGATGGCGCACCCGACGCGCGTCGTGCTTCGCCACACCATCTGGGTGTAATGGCCAACGTCCGCCCAGTTCCCAGTCCGGCTCACATAAGGAAATGGCATTCCGGGCCGGTAGTTCGCGCGCTCGGCTATCCAATTTCCAACCATCTGTTCCGGCGAATAGGCGCCGCGAGTCCCCATCCACAGATTCTCATGCTGACCCGCCCGGCCAGACCTCCGGGAATGCTTGAGCCTTCCAATTCTCGCCAGAACTGGTCCGTAGGATGCTGCTGAAGCGGCCAGCACAGGATCCCATTGCAACGGAGCAACTCCGAGGCGCGCTCGTTCCTGATTGTGAGCAGCCAACAGTCGATAGGCGGTCAGACTGGATGCATAAGGGTGGCTTGCGGATGCCGCTGGCGTCGATGCGGCGATCAGCGCCAGCCAAATGAGTCCCTTGAACATCGTCCGATTCCCAACCCGTTGGAAGATGCTATTCAGCTTTGTCGCCAACGAAGAGATGCCGGCGATTCATTTTGCCGCCGATCGGACTCATTTCATCGATAATGCGGTTAGATCAGCTCACCTTGGCCAGGATAGCTGCGGGGGCATGATGCTCCATGACTCTCGCTCAGAAACGCCCGAGCGACCTTGGGGTTCGTAAGGCGGACCACCCGCCGGCGATCCGGCTGGTAACCAAAGAGACCCAGACCATAAGGGTAGCCGGTAAGCTCGCCGTAAAGTGATGTCTCCAATCCGATCGGGCCGCTCCTCGTCCTGTCAGTCGCGATGTCTCCCGAAATTTGTCGGTCGAGTATAATGCTAAGAGCGGGTCCTACATCCCAATAGGTTTCGAACACCACTCCCGGCCCGGCATATGGGCAAACACCCCCGAGGATGATCGTCGATCCCTGTGGCAGCCCGGCGAGGTCTCGCTTTGCTGCGGTCAGGATCTGCTGCTGACGACGCGAGGCGTCGACCCAATAGCTTTCGATGATCGAGATCCGAAGCATCGCGACCGCAACTACCAGCCCGATGGTAGTAGCCATGACCGGTCCGCGGATCCTTTCGCTCGACAATTGCGTAACCCAACACATGGCGGCGACAAAGATCATTGCCAGTCCCGGCGCCGCAGCCATTGTGACCCGGTTGGAAAGCCCGGTCGGAGATAGGAGAAGACCGCCCAGGACGAGGAAAACGGCATGGCCGAGCAAGAAGGTTGCGAGGCCGACGACGGCCATTATCGCTGGGCGCATAGGGCCCGCGTTCCACATTCGCCAAGTCGTCAACCCGCCGATGGCGATCCCGGCACCTATGGCACCGAGGCCGATTTGCCCCGTCAAGAGGGAGCTGATTGCGTTCCCCACCCCCGCAGCGTCTGGAAACCGTAGACGTCTATTCCGGCAAACAGGTTGGGACCGGACTGGGTACGCCAGTCGAACCCCGGGTCGAAGGCCTGCAACGGAATGGCAAGAAACGGATAGAGCTTGGAAAGCGGCTGCATCCGGTCGCTGATTGCCATCTTCACCAAGACCGAAATCATGATCGTCAACACCGTGATTGCGATCAGGAACACCTTCTCGCGAGTGAGCAGCACCTGACCTTTGCGTTGCCGGTCGGCCACGACGAGCCCCACCGGAAAGGCGACTATCAATGGAGCGAAGATCTCGTAGGAAAGCGCGCTGATGGCGGCGCAGGCGACCGCTAGGGCGATCCACGGCCAGCGTCCTGTCCTCAGGAATGACGTCTGGGCATGCATCGACGCAAGAGCCGCAAGCATCGACAAGGGCACCTGCACCGTCGCGACCCAGACGCGAATGGTGGAAAGTTGCGGAAGAACGGTAAAGACCGCCACGGTAGCGAATGCTTCCGGACGCCTGAAGTCGAGGCGGAGGAGGAGCAGGTAAAGCGCAAGCGCGCAGAGCGCGATCACAGCGGTATTGATCAGGTGATAGCCGAGTGGATTGAGCCCGAAGACTTTGAAAAGAAGCAGGATGTAGGCGCCCTGGACAGGCCGGCCAGGATAATCCCCGAGGAGATCTGCAAAGCTGGTGCGGCCCTTCAGGAACTCGCCAACGAGGCCCCAGTCGTCACTGTAGAAGCCGACGCTCGCGACATAGGGAGCGGCGGAAATGAGCACGAGCAATAGGATGCAGGCCGTGTCGATGCCGACAGCCTTCCGCTCGGCCGTACATCCCGCCTCGATCATCGGTCCTTGCTTGAGACGTAAGCCCTTGCACCCCGCAGGAACTGCCGTGCCAAAGCGAGCGTCTGACGGCCGAGGCGCTTTCCGAACGAGGGAGCGGGAGCAGGCTCGATGAAGTAGGACGCGTGGATATCCTTCCAGCCAAGGCCGGCGGATGCGAGCGTGTAGAAAAAGGTCTCGGGATCCTGCCATTCGGAGCGGACGTCTGCTCCGAACGGACCCGCCGAATGCGCCTTGAAGTGGAACGCCTGCCTGCCATTCGACGTCTCGATAAAGGCGTCACGATATTTCTCGGCGACCGACCATCCATCGACAAGGCTGAAGGCTTTGTACCCGGCATCGACCAAGGCGGCGTACACATCGATGGAATGGGATTCCGCCGAGATTTCGGGGGATGGATTCCGGCCCTGAAGATTTCGCGAAGTACGGCGCCGTCCATCCCTTCGAGATCGACCTTGACGTAGCGGGGCGCGCCATGATCGCGGATCACTTCGGACGGCCGTCTGCACAACACTTCGACACGCTCGAACTCTTCCGCATTCTCAAGATCGGGCGCAGCCAACTGACTGAGAACGTGGTTGGTTTTGTGAGTGTAGAAGTCGAGCGACCTCCCACTATCCTCAGTCGATAGGGCAACGTTCAAGACCACGAGCCGGCCCGCGGCGATCTCTTGTGCGAACCTCTCCTCAACAGCCTTGCAGAGCGCCGGATTGGCCTCGACCCCGACAACCTTGTCGGCCTTCAGCAGGTAATACTCTACGTCGTCGCCATTATTCATGCCGAAATCGTAGATGACGCCGCCCTGCATTCGCCACGTGTGACAGCAGCAATGACGGAAGGCTACTCCCCGTCAGCAGTTGCTGTAAGAAGCGAGAGTCATGGCGGCCGCGTCCAGAGTTTCGGTGATCTCGAGCTTCTTCAATGCGGAGGATTTCCTCGCGGAATGCGTGCAGAGCGTGCTCGAACAGGACTTCGCCGATTTGGAGTTGATCCTCGTTGACGATGGCTCCGAAGATCGCAGCTCGCAGATTGCATTGAGTTTCGCCGCAAGCGACGAACGGGTCCGCTATCTCGAGCATCCGGGACATCAGAACCGCGGCACCTGCGCCTCCCGGAACCTGGGGCTTCGAGAGTAGAGCAGCGAGCTGGTCGCGTTCATCGATGCCGACGATCGGTGGAGGCCATTGAAGCTCCGCCAGCAGCTGGAAATCATGGACCAAATGCCGGACGTCGACGCGGTCTGCGGCGCGGTGAACTTCTGGGCCAGCCATGCAGGCGGAAACGACGAAACGATCGCGACGGGACACGTTTTCAATCGCGCTATCGCCGCGCCGGAAGGGCTCCTTAATATCTATCCGCTGGGAAAGGCCGATCCCCCTGCCCTTCGGATTTGCTGATGCGGCGCACAATCGTGGAGGCAATCGGCGGCTTCGAGGAGTCCTTCACAGGCCCGCGACAGCTGTACGAGGACGCCCTGCCAATCACGGTCGTAGCCCACGGGCGGTGACCCGCCGAGCCCGCATTCGATCAGCGACAGCCCGGTCAACGGCGAGACCGTCACGCAATGGGGGATGATCTCGGACAGGTCCTCTTGGGTGGTCTGACCGATGAAGTAAATTCGTGAGCGAATGCCGAGCCGATCGGCAAGCTCTTCCAGCTCCGCCTGCATTGGCCCTGCGCCCGCGAGGACGCCGATGGCCGTCGGCTCTTGCTCGACCACCAAAGCCATGGCCTTAAGCGCTTCGTCCGGCTGCTTCAGCTTCAGCAGCCGGCCGACATAGAGCAGGGTTGGATGGCCGAACGGAATGCCGAGCCTGGCGAACGTCTCCTCACCGCGCGTCCGGTCTTCAGGCGGAATCATGTGCACACGCTGGATGTTCCCGGAAATCGGGATGATGGCGGTGTGCCGTCGCGCTCCGTTCGCAATGGCCCACCCGAGGTTATTGCGGTTGTTGCCCGCAACTAGGTCCGCGCGCTTCAAAACGAAGCGGCCGATGGCCTGCTGCAAGCGGTAAGACGGGATCAGCCGCGGCATGGCGAGCGCGCCGGCTTCACGGTGAAGCTCTTCATAATTGCCGCCGATGCGTATCATCAGCGGCTTACCCGTCATGCGACTGAGCGCCCAGGCCAGCAGCCCCGAAAGAAATGGATCGGTCGCAGCAACGACCCCGACGTCCTGCTTGTGAACCAGCCTCTTAAGCACGCGCAACAGGGCCGCCTGGGACAGCAAGAAGTTCAACGGCAGCAGCGAACGCGGAAGGCGGTAAAGCTCGCTCATACCTTCGACGACCAGCTGGCGCTTTGTGAAGCGGATCAAGTGAATCCGCCCTTTCTCGGCTCCCACCAGGTCGGCGACGGGGTGAACCGAGATCACCCGGTCGAAATAGCCCGAGGCATGACGAGCCTCGAAGTTATGCTCGTGCTTCTTCTCGCGCACCTCAGCCGCGCGATACTCGGCTGCGATGTAAAGAATGCCCCGCTTTGCCATAATTCAGGCGCGCGGATGGGCGTGACGATAGACGTCGAGCAGGCGCGCAGCGTCGACGGCCGTGTAAATTTGCGTCGACGACAGGCTGGCGTGACCGAGCAATTCCTGCAGCGCGCGAAGGTCCGCTCCGCGAGCGAGCAGATGCGTCGCAAAGCTGTGGCGTAGCGCATGCGGGGTCAGGCTGTCGGGCAGTCCGAGGCGCCGACGGGCCGCGGCAACCGCGCGGCGAACCAGATCGGGATTGAGCGGTCCACCCCTCACCCGAGGAACAGGGGACCGTCCTTGTCGATCGGCCAGGGACACTGGCGAGCATAATCGTCGATCGCGTCCCTCACCGCCGGCATGATCGGTACCACGCGCGTCTTGGAGCGCTTGCCGGTGACCCGCAGGGCCTGGCCGATGGGGCGGACGCTACCGGTCAGCGAAAGCGCTTCGGCGACGCGCAGGCCGCTGCCGTAAAGGAGGAGCAGGATCGCAAGATCACGCGCGCCGATCCATTCCGCCGGAGCAGCGTCGCCGGCATCTTCGGCAAGCGACACCGCTTCATCGGGCGCCACCGGTCTCGGCAGGGTCCTCGGCCTCCGGGGGCGCGGGTCCTTGGCAGTTGCGGCAGATTTCCCTGCTGTTCAGCGGCATAGGTCAGGAAGTTGCGAACAGCCGAAAGCTCTCGCGCGGTCGATGCGGCGCCAAGACCCTCGCGGCGGCGGTCCGCGAGAAAGGCCCGCAAGTCCTGCGCCGAAATCACCAGCAGAGACGCGTCATCGACCGCTTCCCCGCGATAGGCGCCAAGAAAGTCGATCAGCCGATGAGCCGTCGCGACATAGGCTCTCGCGGTATGCTGCGAGCGCCTGCGATCATGAAGAAGATGACCAGCCCACCGCTCGACGAGCGCGCGCGCTGGATGATCGCTCAGCTCTTGGGGTCCACCAGCCACCGGCGGATGATAGCCGCAAGACTCCGGCCAAGGAACATCAGCAATTCCGACCCGTGACGAGCATCGAGATCGAGCTCCGATCGCTGTCCAAGCGTCAGCAAACCGGCGGGAAGCCGATCACCGCAATCGATACTGATCAGCGCTTCGGCACGGATCAGTTCGCAGGCAGGTCCGAACAGTGGATGACCGTGGGGCACGGCGCGCATCGACACACCCTCAACCTGGTCGATCCACCGCAACAGCAGCTGCGGTTCGACCTGGTGGACGCCATTGCAGTCCGCACGGAAAGCCCGATCACCCACCATCAAGGCAAGCGAGACCGCGTCGATGCCCAGTATGAGCGGCCATTCCTGCGTCACGACGTGAAGGAGATCGTCCGTTCCGTCGGCTTCCATCGCCGCCAGCACAGCCTCGTGGATGGCCGACACTGCTCCTGAATGCCGCGTGCAAAGGCAATCAGGTCCTGGTTGGCTTCCTCGACAACACCCAGGCGCTCACGCAGATGCGCGAGAGCGTGGTCCTTGAACGGGATCACTCTAGCCATGCGGACAGATTTACGCCCGCATCGGTTAATTTCCTACAACGATGCGATCATCCGCGCTCGCCCGGCCGTGCAGGATCCTGGTACGCCGGAGGAGGCGGAGGCGGCGGAGCAGCCATCACCTGCAGGCCTGCAGCATGTTCAGATGGTTCTGAACGACCGGGACGATGTTGCTTGCGGTCGTTCGCAGCGCTGGCACGTCGCCGCCGCTCGCATAGCCCTGGTGGAGCTGGAGCGCCTGCTGGTGCGCTTGGATCTGCACGTCGCGGAAGACCATGTCGAACTGCCCCGGAGGAGCCGACTGTATCTGCTGAAGCATCGCCGCGTGTTCTGGGCGCAATGCCGGGGCGGCGCTGCAATCCCGGCCGACTGGGCAGCAGCCATCAGCTGCTGCGTGCTGTTCGTATGATCGGCGACCAGCATCTGCCCGATCTGCCGGACCGACGGGTTTTGGGACATCTGCTGCGCGAGCTGTCCCGACTGAATCTCGAACTGGTCACTGCTCCCCGCCATTCCGAGATAGTTCGGGGCGTAGAGCGGCGAGTTCACGTCGACCGCCGGTGCTGCCGGCTCTGGCGGATTTGTAGCGCAGGCGGACAACAGAGCAGCCGCTGCGGCGGAGACGAGCAATAACCTCATTCGGACCTCCCGTTTTCTGGATGAACAGAAAACAGGTCCGCTAAGCGTCTGTTCCTACGGCAGTTCTTTGCTAGCCGATCTCTTGACCGGTCTTTTCCCAGTCGGCGAGGAAACTCTTGATGCCATTGTCGGTCAGTGGGTGCTTGAACAGCTGGTGGATGATCTTCGGGGGCGCCGTCATGACGTCAGCGCCGATCTTCGCTGCTTCGAGCACGTGGATCGGGTGGCGGACGCTGGCGACAAGGATCTCGGTGCCGAAGTCGTAATTGTCGTAGATCAGGCGGATGTCGGCGATGAGCTGCATGCCATCGAAACCGATGTCGTCATGGCGGCCGACGAACGGCGAAATGAACGTCGCTCCAGCCTTGGCCGCCAGCAACGCCTGGACCGCCGAAAAGCACAGGGTCACGTTGACCATCGTGCCATCGCTGGTCAGCGCCTTGCACGTCTTCAGCCCGTCCTCGGTCAGCGGGACCTTGATCGCGATATTGTCGGCGATCTTCCGGAGAATCTCGGCCTCTCGCATCATGCCTTCATGGTCGAGGGCGACGACCTCGGCGGAGACCGGCCCTTTACGATCGATGCGATTTCCCGGGTCACCTCGATGAAATCGCGACCGGACTTGTGGATCAGCGAAGGGTTGGTCGTGACACCGTCGAGCAGGCCCGTGGCGGCAAGCTCGCGGATCTCGGCGATCTCGGCGGTATCAGCGAAGAATTTCATGGTTTGCGTCAGTCCCGGCTTTGGTGGATTTGCAGCCGCATAGCCGGTGCTTCGCGGGCCGTCACCCGATTCGCACCGTCACGAGGGAGGGGCAATTGAGCGAGCACGTCCGGGTCGAACGCAACGAGGATGTCCTGGCGATCACCCTCGCCCGCCCGGATCGGCGGAACGCGATTACCGTCGCGATGTATGCCGCGCTGGCGGACGCATTCGAAGCCGCCGCGACGGACGAAGGTCTTCGGCTGATCACGCTAAGTGGCGAGGGTCAGGACTTCACGGCCGGAAACGACCTCGGCGATTTCATGGCCGAGCTTCCGCGCGACGGATCCGACATCCCGGTCTGGCGATTGCTAAGGGCGCTCGCGAGGAATGAGGTGCCGGTGGTGGCCTCGGTGCACGGGAACGCGGTCGGCATTGGGACGACCATGCTGTTCCATTGCGATTTCGTAATCGCCGAGGAAGGGACCCGGTTTCTGATGCCCTTTGTCGACCTTGGCCTGGTTCCCGAGGCGGCAAGTTCCTTGATCCTGCCGCGGCTGGCGGGGCGCCGCCGGGCGGCGCGCTACCTTCTTCTCGGCGAGCCCTTCGGGCCGGAGGAGGCGCAGGAATTCGGGCTCGTCAGTCATGTCGCGCCCGCGGGTCAGCTTCAAGCTGTGACAGCGAAGATCGTTGGAGCGCTTCGGGCCAAGCCGTCCGAAGCGCTGCGCCTGACCCAGCGGCTCTTGAGGCGCAGTCAGTCCGACGAGGTGCTGGAGCGCATGCAGCTGGAGAACGGACATTTCTCCGAGCGGCTGACATCGAGCGAGGTGCGCGACGCCATCTCCGCTTTCTTCGCCAGCCGGGCGAAGGCGGTCAGCTAGCGGTGTAAGCGCGCTTCGAGCGGTTGAGAGTGATCGTCGGACCCCGATGAAGATGAAGTTCATCTTCTTGCTGTAGCTGATCGAGAGGTCGCGGTAACCCGTGCCGGGCACCGGATCGGCCACAGTGAACGCTCCGTCACCCTTCCCGAACAGCTTGGAGGTGATCCGCGCCTTGATCTGGACGTCTGAGGGGCTGGTGCAAACGCCGCTACTGGGAATGCAAAGGGTCGCGTACCGCGCTCCTTCGCCCAGCGCGTGCTGCATACCCGCGTTGGCCTGGTAGAGCAGTCCGACCTGGAACAGGCCGTAGATCATCGAGACGAGCACCGGCAGTGCAAGCGCCATTTCGATGGCAGCGGCGCCGCGTGTGTCGCGCTTCAGGATCGAAAGCCGCTTCATTGCGTCCTCATTCCGGTCTTGCCGGTAATTGTGAACGTGCCGTCGGCATTCGCCCGCGGATAATATTTCGACCGGAACATTGGCGTGAACGTGCCCTGCACGGCAACGGTCACCCAACGCGCATAAGTTGCGGACCCTGAGCAGACCGAGTTGTAATTCGTGGCACGCACACCGTCGCATTCCAGCCAGTAATCGATGGTGACGTTGGCGGTCGGAACACCGGCGGCCGCGGCCGCTTCGGTCTGCAGGGTACCGTAGGTGCTGGTCGTCGTCTGGTACTGCTGGACCTTTTCGATCGCACGCTGTGCCGACTGCTCGAGCTTCAGCTTGTACGAATAGGCGCGAGCCATATCGACCATCCCGATCAGCAGCGACCCCAGGATAGGTGCGACAAGTGCGAGTTCGATGATCGATGCGCCGCGTTCATCGCGGATAAGGCGTTTAGTGCTCATGACTATTCCACCAGCCTAATCTTGGAGCCCTTGAACGAGGAAGAGCCGGAGTTAGCCGGACAGACGTTGCTGACCGCGCTGTTGCCGGTGAACGTCACGCGCTTTGATACGATCTGCAGGCAGTTCGTCTGCATGCCCGTCGTTCCGTTGAAGGTCAGGTCCGCGCGAGGGAAATAGAGCGCCCTTGCAGCGACGATGAGCTATTACCGTTGACCTTCTGTGAGTTGTCCGCCGTCGCTCGCCGATCCTGGTAGATCAGGATGCCCTTGTACGTTCCCGAGCTCGGCGCGGTCATGTCAACGTCAGCGCCACCGTTCATGTCGACCCCGCCGATGGTGGCCGTCGCACTGCTACTGCGGTTGGTCAGGACGATGGTGCAGCCGCTGCAGCTGACGTTGGCTTGCGCACCGGTGCTGAAGGAGCCGCCGTCGATGATGTACGTGCCCGACCCAAGGGTAACGTTCCCCTTCAGATTAAGACTGCTGTAGCAACCCGCCGTCAGCGACGCGCTCGTGTTCGGATTCACCGTAACGCTTGGGCAAGCGCCGGATGGAAAATCGGTCGCGGGAGGGGCTGTCACGCCAGCAAAGGGATCAGCCTGCGCCAGTGTAAACGGCTGAAGCACGGTTCCAGTGTGCCAGTGCGTGCTCGCCGGGATTCCGCCGACGGCGGCAACCGGGCTTGCGCCAACATCGGACGAACCCGTAGCCACGGCCGCCGACATCGACGTCGAATTCGTGATCATCCCACAACCAAGATCAACGTCCGTGCTGCCGGTCGCGTCGATGCCGGTCACCGCCTGGTTCTCGAGGCTGATAACGCAGTAGTCGCCGCTGGGGACGATGGTTGCTGTTGAGATGCCGCGGATGGTCGGGGCAGCGTTCATGAAGAGTCCGGAGAAGGCGAGCTTCTTCTGAATCTCGAGCACGACGCGAACCGCGTTCGAGTCCGCAGTATAGCTGCCGACAGTCGGCGGATTGGTCAGACCGCACCAGGTCGCAATCCCGGTAAGGTTGTTCTTCTTGAGATCGTAGGCGACCGGATCGGCGTAGGTCGGGTTGGTCAGATTGTTGCAGCTTCCCACCGACTTACCCGATGCGATCGCGTAAACCCGGCATAGGCGGCGGAGTCCGCGGCGCGCTGGATCTGCCTTTTCCAAAGCGTCCACTGGATCGTGTCACTGGCAAGACCAGCCGATCCCAGCACGAGCGGGAGTGCCGCGCCCGCAATCGCAAGAGTGTTTCCACGACGGTCGCGCCACAGGCGCTTGATTGACGAGATCATCTGTCGAACCTCAGGCAGTCGATGCGCATTGCATGCCTCTATCCCGGTCAAGGTGAGGGAAAGGTTCAAAGTTTCGGTTAACGCCGCTTAACGAGCGATCGGCGAGCGGCCTTGAACGCGGGCGTATTAGTTATATAATACAGTAGAAGTTGTCGCTTGCGCGGCGTACGGGTGATGTCCACCCTGCTCGCTCGCACTGCGATTGGATGACAAGGATTTGACGATGGCCACGGAACCAACGACCGAGACCAAGACGGACACCAAGCTGAAGCTGGACCCGCCGGAGGCTCTCAACCCGATCGCGCCGGCAGAAGCCGCTGGCCTGGTGCCGTTGAAGACCGAAGAGACGAGCGAGCTCGACAAGAGGGTCGATCAGTTCGTCGAGGAGCTCGCCGCCCTCGACGCGAACAGCCCGGAGTTCGGCAAGAAGGTCGACCAGTTGACCGCCATGGGCCGCAAGGAGATCGCCGAGGCCGCCGGCGCATCCAACCGCTTCCTCGACCGGCCGGTCAAGGCCATCGACAAGGATAGCGGCATCGGCGCAGACCTGACCGAGCTTCGCCGTACGGTGGAGGAGCTCGACCCGAAGGGCGCAACCAAGACCAAGAAGTTTCTTGGCATCATCCCGTTCGGCAACAGCATCGACCGCTATTTCGATAAGTATCGCAGCTCGCAGACGCACATTTCGAAGATCCTGGGCAGCCTCGCGAACGGCAAGGACGAGCTGCTGATGGACAATGCCGCCATCGATACCGAGCGCGCCGGCCTGTGGAAGACAATGCACAAGCTCGAGCAGATGGTTCATATCTCCAAGAGCCTCGACCAGAAGCTGGAAGACAAGGCGGCCGAGCTCGATGCCACGGATCCGGCCAAGGCCAAGGCGATCCGGGAGAGTGCCCTCTTCTATACGCGGCAGCGCACGACCGACCTGCTGACGCAAATGGCGGTGACGGTTCAGGGCTATCTCGCCCTCGACCTCGTCAAGAAGAACAACGTCGAGTTGGTGAAGGGCGTCGATCGCGCTTCGACCACGACAGTCTCGGCCTTGCGAACGGCGGTGACCGTTGCTCAGGCGATGACGAACCAGAAGCTGGTGCTTCAGCAGATCACCGCGCTCAACACGACGACTGCGGGCATGATCGACAGCACCGGCGAGATGCTCCGGACCCAGACGGGAGCGATCCATGAGCAGGCTGCATCCTCGACCATTCCGCTCGAGACGCTCCAGCGGGCGTTCCAGAATATCTACGAGACGATGGACCAGATCGACCGATTCAAACTCCAGGCGCTCGACAGCATGAAGCAGACGGTCAACACGCTTTCGTCCGAGGTCGAGAAGTCGAAGGGCTACATCGCTCGTGCCGAGGGAGTGAACCAGGCTAAGCTGGAGGGCAGCGTCTCTCCGCTGACGCCTATTGAGAGCAAATGAGCACAGAGAGGTTCGATCGGGTTATCCAGCGTGCCGACCGCGTCATGCGGCAGCTGGACGAGCGCGACGGCGCGGTTCGCGAGGCCGCGCGGCGCGAACGGCAGCGGCTGAACTCAGACCTCGCCCGACGCGTATCGCGTGTGGGCGTCGCGATTGGCGTGGTGAGCCTGATCACCATCATCGTCGGACTGATTCAGCCCATCGGCATGTTCGGATTTCTGGCGGCCGTCGGGATCGCGATCGGCATCGCCGCGCTCCTCGGCTTCATGCCGAGCGGCAAGGGCAACGCCACGGCTCCCGCCGCTGACCTGCCCAATGGCGCGATGGTCCAACGCTTCGATTCCTATCTCTATCGGCAACGCGGGGCCCTGCCCGCGCCCGCGCGCGCGGAAATCGATGCAATCAGCAGGGTCCTTCCATCGCTCAAGCAGACACTGGAGCGCATCGACGACCTCAATCCGGATGCTCAGGACGCTCGCAGGCTGATGTCGGTGCACCTGCCAGGCCTGATCGACCGCTACATCAATGTCCCGGCCGAGTTCCGGAGCCACAAGGACGGCGAGGACGTAACCGTGGACGAGAGGCTGGTCGAGGGACTCCATGCCGGGCGTGATGCGCTCGCCGAGGTCGCAGAGCGTCTGGCCCGGTCGGATGTCGCGGCGTTCGAAACGCAAGGCCGCTTCATCCAGAGCCGCTATGGCGAGGACGGACAACAGCTCCTTCGTCCCGGCGACAGCAAAGATCGGGACATGATCGAAAGCTGAGACCCCTGTTTCAGGCCGGGCTCCATGCTATTGAGAGGCGGGCGATTTAACGGGGTTGCTGGCGACAATGGCGACGGATTCCGCATCAGGGGTCGAAGCTGCTCGTCCGCGCCTGACGTTCCCTGATCGCCTGCCCGACCTCAAACGCGGGTCGGTGCTGATTTTCCAGCTAATCTGGATTCCTGCATTGCTGCTGGCAGTGGTCGGACCGATCGCTGGCCTTTGGTTCCGGTTTGCGGATGCGGGGGAGAACTCCGCCTTGATCGTCGGAAGCCGTGCGGGACTTGCGCTGTCGGAAGACGACCTGACCAGGGTCCGGTTCCCCGTCGGCGACGCGGCAAAGGCCGCAGAGGTCAGGCCTGGCGACGACATCATCGCGATCGAAGGGTTAGACGTTGCCAGGGTCGTGCCGATCTCCAAGGCCGGCCGCGCCAGGCCCACGACGCGACAGAAACGGATTACGCCCTTTTCTCCCCGATCATCGAAGGCGAGGACGAGGCCGATCTTACGATCCGTCTGCGCTCCAGCGACGGTACGGAACGCGACTTCAGGACGAAGCTTGGCGAGCAGCACATCGACCAGGCCGCCGGCAGGTTCGGGCTGCCGCCGATCCTCCTCAACGTCATCGACCTGCTGCACCTCATTACCTATCCGTTCCTGCTGTTCGCGGCGTGGATCCTCCACCGCCGTAAGCCCGAAGACCTGATCAGCTCGATCCTTTCGCTGGCAATCCTCTTCACCATCGCTGCGGAGCAGCCGTCCGCGGCTTCCTCACCTACGTTCTGCACGTTCCGGAATGGGCTCACCGGCTGCTCTACGATCTTGGGAACATCTGCCTGCTTGCCGGAGTACTGCTCTTCCCCTTCGGCCAGCTACGACCCCGGTTCGTTCTGGTTGCACTTGCGCTCTTGCCGGTGCTGCTCGTGTTGTCCGGCGACTGGTACCGCGCGACCTTTCTGATGTTCATGCTCGTCGCCGTCGCGACCCTGTTCGCCCGCATTCGCCAGACACCCGAGGGCGACGCGAGACAGCAGATCAAATGGGCGCTGTTCGGGTTCTCCGGCTATGCATTCTTTCTCGCAGCCGCCCTGACGATGGATGGAGCGAAGCTTCACGTCAGCTCGTTCGGAAGCCAGATGCTTCTCGAGCTGCTGGGCGGACTGAGCTTTGGCCTCGCTTTCCTGACTCTTCAGCTTGGGCTTCTAATCGCCCTCCTCCGTTTTCGCCTTTACGACGCGGAAGCGGTCATCAGCCGGTCGGCTAACTTTGCCTTGATCACGCTGGGTGTGGCGGCAGTGTTCGCGGCCACCGCGGACGGCCTGAAGCAGATCATCCTCAACTATTACGGGAACACCGGCAGCACGGCGCCGGTCGTCTTCGCGGCAGCTATCGCGACCGTGGTCATCAGCCCCTCCAGGAGCGCATTCAGCGATGGTCGGAAAAGCGCTTCCAGCGGAACCTCGTCATGCTTCGGGACGACCTTCCCGAGTGCGTCCGCGAGCTTCGCGAAACGGCCTCGACCCAGGATCTTCTCGAAGAAATGCTGAAGCGGGTCGAAGCAGGCGTTCGCACAACGCGCCTTGCTGTTCTCCTCGACAATAAGGTCGCGGCCGTTCGCGGAATCAGCGAGGCCGACGCTGCCATCTGGCTCAAGGAATTCGACCCCAACAGCTGCCAGGACGAAGTCTGTGCCTCGTCCGACAAGACTTTCCCGATCCGTGTTCCGCTTCAGACGCGGGCCAGCGAAGGGGAATGGATCGGCTGGCTACTGATTGGTCCGCGACCCGACGGCTCGATCCTCAGCAAGGATGAGCAAAAAGCTCTCGTCGACGTCGCCGGTCCAATCACCATGGCCATCCGCATCGCGTCTCGCCGCGAGGAGCGCGAGCATGTGCTGGAACGCCGGATCGAAGCGCTCGAATCTCGGCTTTCACCAAGTCCCGCAAATTAAATCTGAATTTATTGACCCTCTTCAACCACGCGCATACTTTGCGCGCGTCTCAAGGGGACGAGTCCAATGCTTCGCGTCATGACCATTGCGGCAATCCTGCTCGCTGTGCCGACTGCACCTGCAATTCCGGCCGTGCAGGATAGCGCCCAAGAACAGGGGAAGTGCGAGGACACGCCTGAGAAGAAAGCCAAGCGCTCCATGTTCGGGAGCATGATCGGCGGACTCACGGGCGGGATTCTCGGGCGGGCCGGTGGTGTTGCAAGCAGCCTGGTCCCGGTCGGATCGCTCGTGACCGATGAATTGCTCAAGCTCCTCGACTGCAAGGAGCAAAGGCAGGCCGCGAACGCCACGAGCAAGGCGCTTGAGGGCGGTGTCGGCACCGAAGTGAGTTGGAAGAGCGAAACCCGTCAGAACGTGACGGGATCGTCAAAGGTTACCGGCCAGCAGAAGCTTGCTGACGGTTCGCAGTGCATGACCGTGACGGACGTGGTCATCATCGATGGTGAAGAGACCACTGTGCCCAAGCGGATGTGCCGCGGAAAGGGCGAAAGCGGATACCGGAAAGCATAGGGTGAGCCTCCTCACCCTGTTGGTCGCGGCCGGCGTATCGGTCGCGGATACGGAGGCTGCAACTGCGGCCATCCCGCGCGATCCCAATAATCCATCATGCCCGAGGACGCTCGACTGGTCGACGTACCGGGAGATGCGCTTTACCCTCTTCGAGTTCGAGGCTCGTCGCATTCTCAAGGCCGAAGGCATGATCGATGCCGACGCCGCGCTACGACTGAGGGACGCGCTGAAGCAGTACGACCCGATCGACGAAATCTGGCTGCGCTCGCCAGGCGGCGATGCCCGTGTCGGCAATCAGGCGGGCATGCTGATCCGCAAGGCGGGGATCCCCACGCGCATTCCGCCGGGATGGGCCTGCTTCTCGGCCTGCAATTTTATCTTCATGGGCGGCCCGATCCGCTTCATCGATGACGGCGGAAATTTCGTGGTCCACATGTTCACGCACCTTGCCGACAAGGACGCGGTTCACGCGGAAGTTTCGCAAGGCGCGGACAAGGCTGCTGCGCTGATTGGCGATGTCGAACAGGACTCCGCCATGCTCGCCAGCGAAGATAACGACTTCCTGATCAAGATGGGTGTGTCGCGAAAGCTGCTGACGGAAGTCATGTACAAGCAGAAGGCCGTGGCGAGCGGCGGCGACAAGTCGACGCGGCGATGCCTCACCGGTCAGGAAGCCGTGAAATATAACGTCGCAAACGCTCAATGAATTGGGGGATTGTCAGATGACGCGCCGGATTCCGCACATGGCTGCTGCAGCAATGGCCTTGATCGTCCTCAGCGCCGGGGCCGCCTCGGCCAAGACGCTCGTCGTTCGATCCGTCGGCCCGTCGGCGAAATCCTATCCGCCCGGAAAAGCTCTCCCCGACACCGCCAAGATTTCCTTGCAGGCAGGCGACAGCGTCACTGTCCTGTCGCCCGGCGCAAAGCGCACGCTGCGGGGGCCGGGTACCTTCCCGGCCGCCTCCGCGAGCGCTGAGGGATTGTCCCAGGCGGCGGCAAAACGCACACGCTTCGGCGCGATGCGCACCGGCGACCTCGCGCTCAACCCCAGCCCCTGGAACCTGGACGTCACGCAAAGCGGGACGGTCTGCGTATTGGGAAGCGGCCTGAAAATGTGGCGCCCGAATTCGGAGGACGCGGCGAAGCTCAGCATCAAGGGTCCAGCCGGCGCGGCGACCACCGTCACCTGGCCGGCAGGCAAGTCGACAATGGATTGGCCGGCATCCGTCAAAATTTCCTCCGGCACCGATTACCAAATTGCGATGGCCGATAGCGCTTCGCCCGAAACGGTGCGTTTCGCGGTGCTTCCGTCCATCCCGCAGGACATCACGGACGCGGCGCAGGAGTTGATCAAGAACGGCTGCCAGAACCAGCTGGACGTGCTCGTCGACGGTCTCGATAGCGCTCAGTAGCGCCTAGCCTACAACGCCTTCCGCGCGGAGACGGCCGATTTCCGCTGGATCGATTGAAAGCTGCGCGAGAACATCATCGGTATGCTCGCCGAGCGCTGGCGGCGGGAGGTCTGAATCGGCGCGATCACCATCGATGCGCACCGGAGATCCGACAGTTGGCATGCCAGCCAAGGTCCGCACAGTGCGGCGATGTTGCGCCTGAATGTCGGCCAGGGCCTGGCTGATGTTATTGATCGGACCGGCCGGAATGCCGGCCGCTTCGAGCTTCGCGAACCAGGCGTCGGCACTGTCCTGACGGATGCAGTCGGAGACCAGCCCGACCATTTGCTCCCGATTTGCGACGCGCGAGGCATTACTGGCGAACCGCTCGTCGCTCACCCATTCAGGATGGCCGCACAGCTCCGCCAGCTTCGCGAATTGACTGTTATTCCCGACCGCAATCACGAGCGGCTTATCCGCCGCCTCGAACGGCTGGTAGGGCACGATATTCGGGTGCGTGTTGCCCTGGCGCGGCGGGTCATGGCCTGAGACCAACGCGTTCGACGCCTGGTTTGCGAGCATGGCGAGCTGCGTGTCGAACAGGGCCATATCGATGTGCGCGCCCTCCCCCTTTCGCTCTCGCCGGAACAGGGCCGAAAGGATTGCCACGGTCGTGTAGAGGCCGGTGAACAGGTCGACCACGGCGACGCCGACACGCATCGGTCCGCCGCCGGGCGTGCCATCGGGCTGGCCGGTGATGCTCATCAGGCCGCCCATCGCCTGGATGATGTAGTCGTAGCCGGCGCGCTCCGCGTAGGGGCCGTGCTGCCCGAAACCGGTGATCGAGGCGACGATCAGGCGCGGATCGGCTCCGCGCAGGCTCTCGGCATCCAGACCGAACTTCTCGAGGCCTCCGACCTTGAAGTTCTCGACGACAATGTCGCTCCGTTCGGCGAGCTTCCGAACCAGCTCTGCCCCTTCCGGCTGGGCGAAGTCGATCGCCGCCGATTTCTTCCCACGGTTCGCGCTCAGGAAATAAGCGGCGACGCGCTTGTCGCCTTCGCCGTGCCAGGGCGGACCCCAGTGCCGCGTGTCATCGCCGTAACCCGGCCGTTCGATCTTGATCACCTCGGCACCAAGATCCGCGAGCAGCTGCGTGCACCACGGCCCCGCAAGCACGCGCGAAAGGTCGAGCACCCGGACTCCGGCGAGCGGCGGGGTCACGGCTTGCGCCTGCTCCACGGCTTGCGGTCAGCGAGAATGGCTTGCGCCGCATTATGACCGGGAGCGCCTGTGACGCCTCCGCCAGGATGAGCGCCCGATCCGCAAAGATAAAGGCCCTTGAGCGGCATGCGGTAGTCCGCCGCCCCAATCATCGGACGAGCGCTGAACAACTGGTCCAGGCTCATCTTCCCATGGAAAATGTCCCCGCCGATCAGGCCAAACCGGCGCTCGAGGTCGAGCGGCGAATGGATCTGCCGCCCGATCACCGACTTGGCGAAGCCTGGAGCATGAGAATCGACCGTAGCGATAATCGCGTCGGCCGCTTTTTCGCGTTCCTTGTCCCAGCTGCGGCTCGGCCCGAGATCGTAGCGAAAGTGCTGGCAGAATAGAGACGCGACATGCTTGCCCTTGGGCGCGAGGGTCGTGTCCAGTGTCGACGGGATCAGCATTTCGACGACCGGGTTCTTGGTCCAGCCATTGAGCTCCGCGTCGAGCCAGGCCTGGTGCATGTAGCCAAGGCTCGGGCCATGATGATGCCTGCGGTCAGGTGGTCGCCCTTCTTCGGCAACACAGTGAACTTCGGCAGCTCTGACAAAGCCACGTTCATCCGGAAGGTCGCGCTTTCGCCCTTCCAGTGGTGCATTCGGCTGTGCACATCAGGATCGACCGCACCTTGAGGCACCAGCCGGTCAAAGAGCATCTTGGGGTTGACGCCGGCAACGATCGTCGCGGCGCGCCAGGCCTTGCCGCCGGCAACGACGCCAGCCGCCTTGCCCTTTTCGACGATGATCTCCTCGACCCGCGTTCCGAGGACGATATCCACGCCCTTCTCGCGCGCCGACCGCGCCATCGCCTGCGTGATGGAGCCCATGCCGCCGATGGCATGTCCCCAGGCACCGGGCACGCCGGCTGCCTCGCCAAACAGATGGTGCAGCAGCACGTAGGCGCTGCCCGGCGCGTTCGGAGAGTTGAAATTGCCAACGACTCCGTCGAAGCCGAACAGCGCCTTGACGATATCGGTCTCGAAGTAGCGCTCCAGCACTTCCGTCGCGCTGCGAAGAGCGAAGTCGTGTACCACGCGCGTTTCCGCGAGCGAAAGGCCCGCCATGTCCTTGCCGAGCGTGAGGATCTTCGGAATTGCGCTGAGCCTCGCGCCGACGTTTGGCGGAGCACGCAGCAGCCATTTCTTGAGCAGTGCAACGACGGCTTCCAGGTCGGCGACGTAGCGATCGTACCCTTCGGCGTCCTTTTTCGAATGCCGCGCGATTTCCTTACGGGTCAGGCCGTTGCGACCGGAGAGCAAATATTCGCCGTTGCCGGGGAGAAAATTGTCGGTCTTCCGCAGAACGACCTTCAAGCCGTGGCGCTCAAGCTCGAGATCGCGAATGACCTTCGGGTTGAGCAGGCTGACGGTGTAGCTTGCCGCGGAATTGCGGAAGCCGGGCAGAAACTCGTCGGTCACGGCAGCTCCTCCGACGGTCTCCGCCGCTTCCAGAACCGTGACCTTCAGCCCCTTGGCCGCGAGATAATTGGCGCAGGTCAGCCCGTTATGGCCGGCGCCGATGACGATGACGTCGGATTCCATCAATCCCCCACCTAAGGTGTTTTCCGGCCTATAGAGCCCCGCCCTTGCTGCCGCCAGTCGTACGGCTGTTGCCAAAATTTGGCACCGAGCGCCGCGTCTTTGCGCACTCCGCGCAGCCGTATTAGTCTAGTAATACGCCGACATCTGATTTCGGAGTGGGGACATGAAGACAATGGCAATTCTGGTCGGCGCCGCAGCAATCGCGATCACCCCGGCGGGAGCAACAGCGGCACTGCAGGGCGCGGGCGCAGCAAAGCCCGCGGCTGCGGTCGATGCCCAGGCAGTCGTCGCCGACGTGCAGCGCATCCTGAACGAGAATTACGTGCTCCCCGAGCTTCGCCCGCAACTTTCGGCTACGTTGGCCAAGGGTCTTGCCGACGGGCATTACGACGTCAGCGATCCGGGCGTCCTCGCGGAGCGCATCAATGCCGATCTCACGGCGGTGGCGCACGATGCGCATCTCGGCATGCATCCCGATCCTAAGCAGGCGGCCGAGCTCGCCGCCCGTCCGCGGGGCGCAGGCGCTGATGACGCTCCGCCGACGCCGGAAGAGATACGGTTCGCGAACGGGCTCAACCACGGGATCCTCCAGCTCAAGGTCCTGCCTGGGAACATCCGGTACATGGAGACGATCGGCTTCTTCTGGGGCGGGAGAAGACAAAGGACGTCTACGACAATGCGATGAGCTTCCTGAAGGACGGCGACGCGATCATCATCGACATGCGCAAGAACGGTGGGGCAGCCCCGACGCCGTGCGGTACATGATCAGTCACTTTCTGAAGCCGAATACTCCGATCGTGACCTTCTACATGCGCGGCGAAAAGGGTGACACTTGGAAGAGCGTCGCCACGCCCACCGGTAGCCTGGCCGGCAAGCCCCTCTACGTCCTGACCGGCGGCCGAAGCGCCAGCGCGGCCGAAGAATTCATCGGGCACGTGAACGGCTTCAAGCTTGGTGAACTGGTCGGCGAATCGACCGCCGGCGCGGGTTACCGGAACGAATTCTTCCCGGTCACCGGCGGCTATGTGATCAGCGTCTCGGTGGGCCGAGCTGTCCTCGCTTCGACCGGCAAGGATTGGGAGAAAGTCGGTATCGCACCGACGATCAAGGCCAGCCAGGACACCGCGCTGGAAGTCGCGCAGATGAGCGCGCTTCGAAAGCTCGCGGCAGCTGCAACCGGGCGCGACAAGGACGTGCTCGAAGGCAGCGCCCGAGTTCTCGAAGCGCAGATCAAGCCGGTCTCTACCGCGTTGCCGCTGCCGCAGTACGTCGGCGTCTACGGCGTCCGCCACATCACGGATGACGGCGGCACGCTGACCTTTCAGCGCGAAGGCGGGCCGAAGGGTCGGCTCGTAGCCATCGGACCGAACGAGTTCGCCTTTGCGGAGGATCCGATGCAGCGCGTGAAGTTCAAGGTTGCCGGGAACAGCGCGAGCGAACTCGAACTGATCCGAAGCGACGGAAGCCGAGTGGTCGCCGCCCGAAACCCCTGATCACCTCATCAGGACAAGCTCTTCCGACATCGTCGGGTGGAGCGCGACGGTCGCGTCAAAGTCGGACTTCTTCAGGCCGGCTTTGACCGCGATCGCCGCAGCCTGGAGAATTTCGGGCGCGTCGGGGCCGATCATGTGCACGCCGACAACCTTGTCCGTCTCTCCGTCCAGGACGAGCTTGTAGAGCGAGCGCTCGTTCCGGCCGGCGAGCACGTTTTTCATCGGACGGAAATCGGACGTGAAAGTCTTCACCGTTCCGAGCCGGTTGCGGGCCTCGCCTTCGGTCATGCCGACACCGGCGAGCGGCGGATGGCTGAACACGGCGCTCGGGATGCAATTGTAATCGACCTTGTGCGGCTTGTTGCCGAAGAAGCTGTCGGAGAATGCTTGTCCCTCGCGGATGGCGATGGGCGTCAGCTGTACGCGGTTGGTGACATCGCCGACCGCGAAGATCGACGGAACGTTTGTCCGGTTCTCGTCATCGACCTCGATCTCGCCCTTTTCGCCGACTTTCACGCCCGCGGCATCGCAGCCGAGCCCTTCGGTGTTGGGCTGACGGCCGACCGCGAAAAGAACCTGATCCGCCTCGATATCATCGCAGCCAGTCATCCGGACGTGAAGCTTGCCGTCGTCGCCTCTCTCGATGGCTTCGATAGTCGCGTGGAACTTGTAGTCGATGCCCTTGCGGATAGAGATCTGGATCAGGCGGTCGACGATTTGCTGGTCGTAACCCCGCAGGAGCACGTCAGTTCGGTTCACCAGCGTTACGTGGCTTCCAAACTGGTGAAAGATGCCCGCGAACTCATTGGCGATGTAACCTCCGCCCGCGATGACAATCCGCTTCGGCAGCTCATCCAGGTGGAACGTCTCGTTCGAGCTGATTGCGTGCTCGATGCCGGGCAACTCGGGCATCAGCGGGCGAGCGCCGGTCGCGATGAGGATCTTGTCGGCTGTCACCGTCTTACCAGACGCGAGCTGGATCGCGTTCGGGCCAGCCAGTGTCGCGCGCTCCTTGAAGATGGTGACGTCGTGGTTCGTCAGCGTCTCGGTGTAGGCACCCTCCAGCCGACCGACCTCGGCCAGCACATTGTCGCGCAGCACGGCCCAGTCGAAACGCTTCTGCGGCACGTCCCAGCCGAACATGGCAGCGTCGTCGAGGTCCTCGGCGAAGTGCGCGCCGTAGACGAGCAGCTTTTTCGGGACGCAGCCGCGAATGACGCAAGTGCCCCGACCTTGTGCTCCTCGGCCACGGCCACTCGAGCGCCATGACTGGATGCAACCCGCGCAGCTCGCACGCCGCCGGATCCGCCACCGATTACGAACAGGTCAAAGTCAGCCATTCACGTCCTCCGTGGCGCGTTTCTCTCCCACGGACCGATTTCGCGCCAATCACTTGTTTGCATCACTGCGATGCCGGAACCGCACCGACCGGCTCGAGCCAGATCGCCCGGCCCTTAAAGTCGGTCGTGATCAGGAAATTCCGCAGGATCGAAATTCCGACGTTGAAATCGTTGGCGCTTGGCTGATCGTCAATGGCCGCGGTGACGTCGCGGAAGGTCACGCCCGCGACCTGCAGACTGTCAAGCTTGACCAGGTCTCGCTGAACCTCGCCGCCGATGCCTCCACCGGACTTGCGGCCTTCGACTTTCAGTTTCAATCGCTCGGCCATCGCGCGCGAAATCAGCACTTCGCTGCCATTTCCTAGGTCGAACTCGGCACGCGCCGCGAGGCCGTTCACGGTTACTGGGATCGCCTCGATCCCCGCATGACCGGCAAGATCAAGGCGCTGTCCTGGTGGAACCTGGTCCGGCGATGCGGGATCGATCGAGCCGTTGCGGATATCGATCCGTAGGCGCGACGCGTCGAACAGCTCCCGTCCGATAATCGCATGTGTGGGATGTTCGAGAAGCCTCGAAGAGATCTCGGAGAGGTCCGTCACAACTAGTGCCTCGGGCTCGTACGATATGCCTAACGCTTCCACCGCAATGCCGGGGATCACCCGCGCAGGTGCTTCTCCACCCGAGCCCTTGATCTTGATGGCTTCCCCCTTAGGGAGATTCGCCTGCTTTGCGAAGGTCGGGTCGACAATCGTTCCCTCGGCACCGCTGTCGAGGAGCGCTTCGGTGGAGACACCGGCGATCTTTGCCGGAATGAACAGACGGCCATTGTGGAGCGCCAAGGTCTCTGCGGATGCGCTGGCCGAAATGGCCAAAACTGCAGCGCAGAGAATAAATTTCACAGTCCGGCTCGGTCGATCAGTGCCCGCGTCGAAGCATCGAACGCGTCATCGTCAGCCGACTCATCGAGTTTGCGGGCGATTTGCTTGCCGAGTTCGACGCCGAACTGGTCGAAAGGATTGATCCAAGGAGGATCGCATTGGCGAACGTGCGGTGCTCGTAAAAGGCGATCAACGCTCCAAGCGTCCTCGCGTCGAGGCGATCGAGGAGGATGGTCGAGCTCGGGCGATTTCCAGGATAGCTCCGGTGCGGATCGTCGCTCTGCCGTCCTCGCATCAAGGCGGCGCCCTGTGCAAAAGCGTTGAGAAGAAGCTGCCGGTGATGGTCGGGCGGGAGGCTGTCCTCCGCTTCCGTTACGGCAATGAATTCGACTGGGACGAGGATCGTGCCCTGGTGCAGGAGCTGGAAGACGGCGTGCTGTGCGTCAGTTCCGGTTCCACCCCAGGTGACCGGAGCGGTCGGCTGACCAACGGGAGAGCCGTCAACCTTCACCGACTTGCCGTTCGACTCCATTTCCAGCTGCTGAAGGTAGAACGGCAGGAGCCGGAGACGCTCGTCATACGCGAAAGCGCCGCGGCTCTGGCAATCGAACTTGCGGACGTAGAAACGATCGACGAAGGCCGAAATAAGCGGTGCGTTCTTGGCCGGCTCAGCATAGCGGAAATGCCGATCCATCTCGGCAGCGCCCTCAAGCAGCTCCTCAAAGGCGGTCCAGCCCAGAGCGAGCGCGGCGGAAAGGCCCACGGCACTCCACAACGAATAGCGGCCGCCGACGCCCTCGCTGAACTGAAGCACCCGAGTCTCGTCAATCCCGGCGTCGATCGCGGCCTCGGGGCTGGCGGTGACTGCGATGACACGGCCGAAGGGATCTTCGACTCCGGCCTCCTGCAGCCAGGCGATCGCCGCGTTGAGGTTCGCCATCGTCTCCGCGGTCGTGAAAGTCTTCGACGCGGCGACAACCAGCGTCGTCTCGGGGTCGAGCATCGACACGGCATCGTCGAACGCTTCGCCGTCGATGTTGGACAAAAACCGGACCTCGAGGCGGTCCGACCGGCGTCCGAGCGCATCGACCAGCAAGGCCGGACCGAGCACCGAGCCTCCGATGCCGATATGAAGCACGCCGGTCACTTCTCCGAAGGCCTCCGCTTCGATCGCATCAACGAGGGCGCGCATTCGTCCGCGACGGGCGCTCGACAACTCCACCGCGTCCGGCGCCCCGGTGCCGCGTTCGGCGACATGCTCGGCCGGGCGACCTTCCGTCGTATTGACCTCTGCTCCCGCGAACAAAGCCTCGCGGGTCTGCGCAAACTGGGCGCTCTCTGCGACGGCGACGAAAGACTTCAGCAGATGTTTGTCGAGATGCGTCTTGGACCAGTCGAAATAGAGACCGCCCAGTTCCAGTGAAAAGGCGGAGAGCCTGTCTGCATCCTGCTCGAAGAGCTTTTCGAGCGTCTGAACCTCGTGCGCGTCGATCGCGCTCCATCCGTCGGCGGTCATGGGCGGCGTCATAGTCGGGCGGCTCGCAAAAACCATCCCCGCCTTGACGCAATGCCGCAGGCCAGAAACAAGCTCGCCCATGGCTTTAAGCTTTGCGCGCCGATCGGGCGAAAAAACCGGAAGAACAGAAAGACGTGGCGGATTCTTGCGCCTGGTCGTCGAGGTTCTGCTGATCGCCTGGGTCGTGCGCGTCTTCGTCTTTGCGCCCTTCAGCATTCCCTCCGGGTCGATGCTGCCAACCGTTTACATCGGCGACTATCTGCTCGTCGCCAAATGGCCGTACGGCTTCTCCCGCTACAGCTTCCCGTGGGGATTCCCGTCTTTCGACGGCCGGATTTTCAGCACGCTCCCGGAACGCGGTGACATCGTGGTGTTCCGGGCACCCGGCACCGATGAGGACTACATCAAGCGCGTTATCGGGCTCCCTGGCGACCGCGTTGCCGTCCAGGGCGGCATGCTGATCCTCAACGGCAAGCCGATCGCTCGCCAACAAGCCGGCACGTTTCCGATGCCGATTTCCGCCAATAGCCCCTGCCGGGTCGTGCCAGGAGCAACGGCCATGACAGGTCTGACCGATGACGGTGCGGCCGCGTGCCTTTACCCCGTCTTCAATGAGACACTCCGGGCGGTCGCAGCTACAGCGTGATCGACCAGGTCGAGAATCCGCGGGCCGATGAATTTTCGGATGTCGTCGTGCCTGAAGGTCACCTGTTCCTGATGGGCGACAACCGGGATGATAGCCTGGACAGCAGATTCTCCGTCCAGGAAGGCGGCATCGGCTTCGTGCCGGTGGAAAACCTGATCGGGCGAGCCACCGTCATCTTCTGGTCTACTGACGGATCTTCCGAGTATCTTAAGCCCTGGACCTGGTTCAGCGCCCTTCGCGGCGACCGTATTGCCAGCGGCGTGAACGGCACCCGGCAATGACCGACCTGGCCGAATTCCTCGAACGGACGTTGCAGCACAAGCCAAAGGATCTCGGCCTGTTCCAACGTGCCGTAACGCATTCAAGCGTCGGCAAGGACAGCTACGAGCGCCTCGAGTTCTTGGGCGATCGAGTCATTGGGCTGGTCGTTGCGCGCTGGCTTTATGAGCGGTTCCCGCATGAGCCCGAGGGCAAGCTATCGCGTCGGTACAATGACCTAGTGGCGCGCCAGACGTGCGCCGAAATTGGGCGGGATATTGGCCTTCCCTCCTATATCAAACTGGGCAAACAGGCACGCGAGGACGGCGCCAATCAAAGCGACAACGTCGTCGGAGACGTGGTCGAGTCCCTGATCGGAGCTCTCCTGATGGACGACGGCCTGGGCAAGGCCGAAGCTTTCATACGCAGAGCGTGGGGCCCTTACGTCGAATCGCAAGGCCTGGCGCCGAAGCACCCCAAGTCAGCCCTTCAGGAGCTTGCGGCTGCCCGGAACTGGTCCGTGCCGGAGTATGAGCTTGCCGGGAGGAGCGGCGCGCATCATGCGCCACGGTTCACGGTCAAGGTCGCTGTCAGAAACGTCGGCGAGGCAACCGCCGAAGGGCTGAGCAAGCAAGAGGCCGAAACCGCAGCCGCCGCGGCCTTGTTGGAGCAGTTGCAATGAACGACGTGACCACCCGCGCAGGCTTCGTCGCCGTGATCGGTGCACCCAATGCGGGCAAGTCGACGCTCGTGAATGCGCTCGTCGGTCAAAAGGTCGCGATTGTCAGTCCGAAGGCGCAAACGACGCGGGCGCGGCTGATGGGGATTGCGATCAACGACAGGACGCAGATCCTTCTGGTCGACACGCCCGGCATCTTCGAGCCCAAGCGGCGACTGGACCGCGCAATGGTCGCGGCAGCCTGGGGCGGAGCCGGCGATGCCGACCTGATCCTCCTCGTCATTGATGCCGATGCCGGCCTCAATCGGCAGGTCGAGCAGATCCTGGCCGGTCTTGAGCATCGCGAGCATCCTTTGTGGATCGCGCTCAACAAGGTCGATCTGGTCAAGAAGCCGAAGCTCCTCGAGCTATCACTGAAGCTGACCGAACGGTTAGACCCGGATCACGTTTTCATGATTAGCGCGGCAAGCGGCGATGGCGTTCCGGAGCTCAAGACGGCGCTGGGCAGCGCGATGCCCGAGGGCCCGTGGCTTTATCCCGAAGATGACGTTTCGGACGCGACCGACCGGATGATCGCGGCGGAGCTGACGCGGGAGCAGATCTACAACCAGCTTCACCAGGAGCTACCCTACTCCACCGCCATCGAGACGGAGAGCTGGGAGGATCGCCCGACGGGTCGACCGTCATTCACCAGCAGATCTTCGTCGAGCGCGACAGCCAGAAGGCCATCGTCATCGGCAAGGGTGGCTCACGCCTGCGACTGATCGGTGAGAATGCGCGTGCGGAGATCACTGAACATCTCGGCCGCAAGGTGCACCTGTTCCTGCACGTGAAGGTCAACCCGCGCTGGGGAGAAGATCGCGCGCTGTACGAGGATATCGGCCTGGAATGGTCCGATTAGGCCAGGCTGAGCACTTCATCGACCCATTCGGGCACCAGTTTCCCTGCCGGGCCGATCCGGCTTTCATCGAAGAACGTGCTTCCAAGGCTCGGTTCGAGATTGATCTCGAGAGTCTGGGCGCCGCAGTATCGGGCCGTCTGCACGAAACCTGCTGCGGGATAGACCGCGCCGGAGGTCCCGATCGAAACGAACAGGTCGGCATGCTGCAGGGCCTCGTCGATGCGCTCCATATCGTACGGCATCTCGCCGAACCAGACGATATCCGGCCGAACCTGGCCTGCCGTGCCGCAGGACGAACAACGGGCGGATTGGCCCATGTCGCCGGACCAAGCGAAGCGCTCGTCGCAGCTTCGGCACCATCCTTTAGTCAATTCGCCGTGCATGTGGAGAAGCCGCTTCGATCCGGCACGCTCGTGCAAGTCGTCGACGTTCTGAGTGACGAGCAGCAACTCGCCCGGCCATTGCGCGTCCAATTTCGCGAGTGTCTCGTGAGCGGCGTTCGGTTTCACCGATCCTAACTTGGCTCGCCTCGCATCGTAGAAAGCATGGACCAGCGCCGGGTCTCTCTGAAATGCCTCCGGTGTGCAGACATCCTCGACGCGGTGTCCCTCCCAAAGGCCGTCCGGTCCCCGGAAGGTCGCTAGACCGCTTTCGGCCGAGACGCCTGCGCCGGTGAGAATGACAATACGTCCTAACGACCCTCGACTCATGCGTTGAGCTTTCCAGTATACGGACTAACATGGGTTAGAGTTTCCATTGGCCTTATCCGGTGACAATCGCTTTGGTCTTGATATTAGTGGTTTTTCGGCCCGCGTAGCGAGCAGAGTTGGGGGCGGACATTCGCAAGATCCTGTATTCGCGTTTGCCGGATCGCGTTGGCAATCGCGCCACTGCGCTTCTGATCGAAATTGGCATCGGTCTGGGCGCAGCGCTGGCCATGCTGCTTGTCAGGTTCGGGCTGACCGAAGTTGCAGGCGACCGAGCTCCCTATGCCCTCAACTTCCTGGCCGTGGTCATTGCCACGTTGATCGCCGGATGGCGGAGCGGGCTCATCGCGCTCCTCCTGGGCCAAGTCCTCACATGGTACCTGATCGTCAGTCCCACGCTGACGCCCAACGGGGTCGACCGGGACCGGCTTGGCGGGTTCATCTTAGCCACTTGCTCAGTCGGGCTCATCCTCTTCGTCATGGCGCTCTATCAGCGCGAGATCGCCAAGGGCGTCGCGGAACGAGAGCGCCGGCTGAAGCTCCTCGACCAGGCTCTCGATGAGATCGATCATCGCACCCGCAACAATTATTCGACGGTGCTTGCCGTCGTTCAGCTCCAGGCCCAGCGCTCGCAGGATCCCAGCGTCAAGACGGCGCTCCGGCAGGTCGCCGATCGCATCCAGGCGATTGCCAGCGCATCCGAAAAGCTGGCGCTTCGTAGCGGCGACCTCGACCGGATCAAGCTCGACGAGCATTTGTGCAGCCTGGTCGACCAGATCGACCGCGGCATCGCTCGCGACGGAATCGACGTCGTCTGCGACGTGGAGGAGGTCAGCGCGAGCCCGGATATGGCCACGTCCATTTCCATTATCGTGAATGAGCTTGTGACCAATGCGATCAAGCATGCATTCAATGGCGAGGGACACGGCAGCGTGTCCGTGAAGGGCAAAGCTGGGCAACTGTTCGAGCTGGTTGTCGAGGACGATGGCCGCGGAATTGCCGCGGCGTCCAAGCCTGAACGCAGCGGTCTCGGATCGAAGCTCGTGGACAGCTTCGTCAGGCAGCTGGGCGCGCACCATGAGGTCGTTTCGACCGAGCGCGGGACGGTTCATCGCTTGCTGATTCCGGACCTCAACTAGTGGGTCAAATCCGCATCGGTATCGGCGGCTGGACCTACGAGCCATGGCGCGGCGCCTTCTACCCATCCGACCTGCCGCAGAAGCGCGAGCTCGAGTATGCGTCTCGTCAACTGACGGCCATCGAGATCAATGCCACCTTCTATTCCCGCCAAAGCCCGAAGAGTTGGCAAGGGTGGGCCGACACCGTGCCCGAAGGCTTCCAGTTCGCGGTCAAGGCCTCGCGCTTCTGCGTCACCCGGCCAAAGCTCGCCGACGCCGGCGAAGGCATTGGAAACTTCTACAAGCAAGGCCTGACGGCGCTGGGCGACAAGCTGGGCCCGACATTGTGGATGCTGGCCAAGCACCGCAAGTTCGATCGCGACGACATCGCAGCTTTCCTGGAGCTTCTTCCGGACCAACATGAGGGTGTCCGGCTGCGTCACGCGATCGAGCCGCGGCACGAGAGCTTCCGCGACGAAGCGTTCTTCGACCTCTGCCGCGAGCGCGACGTCGCTGTAGTCTACGGCGACGACGATGAATTTCCCTGCGTTGACGCCGACACGGCAAGCTTTCGATACGCGCGGCTCCAACGGATGAACGAGGACGTCGTCACTGGTTACGGCGAGCCGGAGCTGGACGGCTTTGCGGAGAAAGCAAAGGCTTGGTCCGCCAATGGCGATGCCTACATCTTCATGATCAACGGGGCCAAGGTACGGGCACCCTCTGCCGCCAAAGCCCTTCTCCAGCGTCTCTCCTAATTTCCATTAGTAACGGGCCCGTAACGTCACTATAGGCGCGACCGGGACGACGCCGCTGTACGGCGTCTCGCCTTCAGGCGACGCCGCCCCACCGCCGAAGGCGCTCATGTCTTCGGCATTCGGGGAGGATAAACATGCGAAAATTCCTGATCGGCGCTGCGGCGCTGGCTGCTCTCAGTTGGTCGCTGCCGGCCACAGCACAGGACAGCTCCGTCAAGGGCGGCCCGTTCTGGCAAGCAAACCGCATCTACGTCGAGGATGGACAGTTCGAAAACTACATGGACTGGCTGACCAAGACTTGGGCAGCCAACCAGGAATTCGCAAAGTCGCAGGGTTGGCTCCTCGAATATCACATCTTGAACAGCGTGAATCCGCGTGATGGTGAGCCGAATGTCATTCTCCTCACCCGCTTCAACGATTTCCCGTCTGCGGCGGAAGCGGATCGTCGCGGCGCCCTCATCAACCAGCGCATGCAGCAAACCGACAAGAGTGCAGACGCCGCCAGCGGCGACCGGACGAAGATGCGCAAGCTGATGGGCAGCGCGCTCTACGTCGAGATGATCAAGCGCTAAAGGAGTCTCGCGCCGGTGCCTGTTGCGCAGGCACCGGCGCTGAGCCATCAGTGCCGATATGCGCACTGACGAGCAGCCGATCCGCATCAGCCTCTTCGCTCCGAATGGGAGGATGGGCCGCGCCATCGCCGATGCAGTCGCCCAAACCGATGAGTTCGCGATCGATCAAGATCATGCGGACGTCCTGATCGATTTTTCTGCACCCTCAGCGCTTCAGGCCAGCCTGGATCGTGCGGCCGCCGCCGCCATTCCGATCCTGGTCGGCACGACCGGCCTCGACGACTTCGCCGATCGCCGGATCGCGGCCGCCGCAAAGGACATTGCAGTCCTGCGAGCCGCGAACACGTCTCTGGGCGTCGCGCTTCTCGCCGACCTGGTGGAGCGCGCTGCAAGCGTGCTCGGGCCTGAATGGGATATCGAGATCGTCGAGATGCACCACCGGCAGAAGGCGGATGCCCGTCAGGCACGGCGCTGGCTTTAGGTGACGCCGCAGCCCGAGGACGGCAGTCGAAGCTGAGGACCGAGCGCGGCCGCGACGGCACGAATCTCAAGCGCGAGGAAGGCGCGATCGGGTTTGCTTCCCTTCGCGGCGGAACTGTCGCCGGCGACCACGATGTGATTTTTGCCGGGCCCGAAGAACGGCTGATCCTTTCGCACAGGGCAGAGAACCGCATGATCTTCGCCAGGGGAGCGCTCGCCGCAGCGCGCTACCTCGTCGGAAAGCCGGCGGGCATTTACACCATGCGCGACGTCGTCGGGGCCGACGCGGTTTGACGCAGGCCGCCAGCCCGGGATCATCTCACGGCCTCGTGAGACGGCTGGGGCTGTTCGACGCAACCATGTTGGTGATGGGCGGGATCATTGGATCCGGCATTTTCGTCAATCCTGCAGAGGTCGCCCGGCACGTCCACAGTCGCGAGCTGATTGTCGGCGTCTGGCTGCTGGGAGGAGTCGTCGCCCTTGCCGGAGCATTGGTCTACGCCGAATTGGCCGCGCGAAGGCCCGATGTCGGGGACAATATGCGTACATCCGCGACGCCTTTGGGCAGACCCCGGCGTTCCTCTACGGCTGGTCCCTGCTGCTCGTCATACAATCCGGAGGCATGGCCGCAGTCGCGATCACATTCGCGCGCTATTTCAATGACCTGAGCGCACTCAACTTGTCGGATGGCCTGGTCGCGATCGCAGCGCTGGCCCTGCTGACGCTGATCAACTGCTTCGGCGTCCGATCCGGCAGCAATACGCAGAACCTGCTCATGGTCCTGAAAATCGGAGCGATCGTGGCACTCGTTGTCGCGGGCCTCGCTTTCGCTCCCGCGAACTACCAGCCCACTCCCACGGCGGAGGCTGGCTCGCAGATCGCGGGGATCGGCGCAGCGATGACTGCCGTGATGTTCTCGTACGGCGGTTGGCAGACATCGAGCTTCGTCGCGGGCGAAATGCGCAATCCTCAGCGCGACCTTGCGCGCGGGCTCCTGCTGGGCGTCGTGGGCGTGATCATTCTTTATACTGCGGTGGCGTTCATCTGCTTGCAGGCACTCGGGCCGCAGGGTCTTGCCGAGTCCAAGACGCCTGCGAGCGATGTCATGCGCCTGGCGCTGGGCGAGAAAGGCGCCGCGTTCATCGCACTCGGCATTGCGATTTCCGCCCTCGGCTTTCTCAGCCAGGGCATGTTGACCGCGCCGCGCGTCTATTTCGCGATGGCGGAAGACGGCGTATTTTTCCGCTCACTGACCAAGGTCAACGAGCACAGCCGCGTCCCCGTGCGCGCCATCCTGCTTCAAGGGATCGCAGCAGCAATCATCGCCTTGTCGGGCACTTATGGCCAAATCCTCGCTTACGTGGTGTCAGTCGATTTCCTGTTCTTTGGCCTGACCGGTGCGGCGCTCTTCATCTTCCGAGCCCGTGATCCAGTCGCACCAGGGTTCAAGGCGCCCGGCCATCCCGTCACGACAGGGATCTTCGTCGCCGCCTGCTTCGCCATCGTGGTCGCAACGGTCATGACCAGTGTTGTGAACAGCCTGATCGGTTACGCGATCCTGCTTCTCGGCATCCCGCCTGCCGCTTCTGGCAGAGACAGAATCGTCCATCGGCATGACCAACCGGATCATGCAGTCGGACTATATGCACTGGGCAAAGTTCAAGCCGCCGGTGAGGTACGCCCTGACCTCAAGCGAGGTCCCGCACTATCACATGGACCGACTGCCAATCAGCCTGGCTGACCTTGATCTGGATGGCGCAAGCCACCCCGCTACGCGCCGCTTCGCGACGCCATTGGGGCGCGCTACGGCATGCCGACTGACCGCATCGTCGCAGCCGACGGGACGTCCATGGCGAATTTCCTCTCTCTCGCCGCATTGATCCAGCCTGGCGATGAGGTCCTGATCGAGCGGCCCACCTATGAGCCGCTCCTCGGCGCCGCGAGTTTCCTCGGCGCAGAGATCAGGCGCTTCGACCGGCAGCCGAACGAAGGTTTCCGACTTGATCTGGACGCTGTCGCAGCCGTGATCAGCCACCGCACACGCCTCATCGTTCTCACGAATCTGCACAACCCTAGCGGGAATCTGACCGGCGAGAGCATCCTGAAGGACCTCGGCGCCCTCGCCTCGAGCCACGGCGCGCACGTCCTTGTCGACGAAGTCTATCTCGACGCCGCAGTTCCGCCGCGCCGTAGCGCCGCTCATCTCGGCAGCGAGTTCGTGTGCACGAACAGCCTGACCAAGGTCTACGGCCTCAGCGGCCTCCGCTGCGGGTGGGTCCTCGCTGAGCCTGGCCTTGCCGAGCGCATGTGGCGACTGAACGACCTGCTTGGAGTCAATCAGGCGCATCAGGCCGAGCGCCTCGCTTGCATCGCGTTCGACCAGCTCGACATGATCAATTCCGATAACCAGCCGATGCTCGCTCGAAACCGTGCCACCTGGAACGCGTTCGCAGAAGGCCGGCAGGACGTTAAGGCGGCTCCGGCAGAGCATGGCATTACGGTCTTCCCCAAGTGGTCGGGTGGAGACACGGAACGTCTCGCCGCACTCCTCAGGGAAGAGTACGATTCGGCTGTCGTTCCCGGCCGCTGGTTCGAAATGCCGGACCACTTCCGTGTCGGGCTTGGCCTTCCACCCGCCGACTTTGACGAAGGCTTGGCGCGGCTCGGACGAGCGCTGGACGACCTGAAATGAACCGCGAACACGTCTTCGAGTTTTTCCGCCGGCTTGCGGAAGAGAACCCCTCCCCAACGACCGAGCTCGAGTACGAAAATCCATACACCTTGCTCGTCGCAGTGGTGCTGTCGGCCCAGGCAACCGATGCGAGCGTGAATATCGCGACCCGTCCGCTATTTGCCCGAGTGAAGACACCGGAGCGGATGGTCGCCCTGGGCGAGGCAAAGGTCCGCGACGTGATCAAGACGATTGGCCTGTTCAACACCAAGGCCAAGAACGTCATCGCCTTGTCCCAAGCGTTGATCCGCGATCACGACAGTCAGGTTCCGGGCACGCGAGAGGAGCTGGAGAAGCTCCCTGGGGTCGGTCGCAAGACCGCCAACGTCGTGCTCAACACGGCTTTCCACCAGGAGACGTTCGCTGTCGACACGCACATCTTCCGTGTGTGCAATCGAACGGGCCTAGCCCCGGGGAAGGACGTTCTGAAGGTCGAGCTCAGGCTCGAAAAAGTCGTACCGCAGCCCTTTCGGCTTAATGCGCACCACTGGCTGATCCTTCACGGCCGCTACATCTGCAAGGCGCGCAAGCCGGAATGCTGGCGCTGCCCCGTGATCGACCTTTGCCGCTACAAGCCGAAGACGCCGCCGCCGGGGACTAAACCCAGCGTCGCTCGAACCGGGAACCCAAGGTCGTCAGCAACTCGTATTGCGAAAGGCCGGAAGCCTCTGCTGCAGTCCTGAGGTCGTAATCGATCTCGACCCAGTCGCCTTCGCCGAGCGATGGTGCGACGTCGCAATCGACTGCGATCAGATCCATCGAAACCCGTCCCAGCACAGGCAAGGCAAACTCGCCCGCGAAGGCAGTGCCCCTGGATGAGAAGCCACGGAGATACCCGTCGGCGTACCCGACGTTGAGGATCGCCGCTTCGACGTCCGCCTCAGCGACAAATGTCGCGCCATACCCGCAGCTCTCGCCGGCACGGATGGTGCGGCGCTGGACGACCTGCGCTTCGACCCGCGCGACCTGCCGAATTTCCGCCTGTGCCTCGTCACGCGGGATGCCACCGTAGAGGGCAAGCCCGGGCCTCACGAGATCGAAGCTGTAATCGCGCCCCAGGTAGATCCCGGCCGAATTTACCAAACTGTAACGCCTTGCTTGCACCGAACCCGCAATCTCGCGGAAGCGCTGGAGTTGCGTACCGTTCAGGGCATGGTCCTCGTCCGCGCAGGCGAGGTGCGAATGGAGTGTGTCGATGGCGAGACCATCGAGCGCGCCCACTTCTTCCGGCCGAAGCCCAAGGCGATTCATGCCCGTATCGATCATCACGTCACAGGGACGGCCGGCTCCCGCAAGCTTCCAGCGAGCGACTTGTTCGACGCTGTTGAGGACCGGTCGGGCATTGGACCTAGACGCAGCCTCCATATCCGCAGGGCCAACCCCGTGCAGAACTGCAAGGTTCGTCCCTTCGGGCAAAGGGCCAAGCTCCTCGGCTTCCGCCCAGATCGACACGAAGAAGTCCCGGCAGCCGGCTTCGGCGAGCGTGTGGAGAGCCTCCCGGGCTCCGAGCCCGTAGGCGTTGGCCTTGATTGCAGCCCCGCGGGCACACCCGCCCGCTCCGCAAGGGTTCGCCAATTCTGGGCGAGCGAGGTCTTGTCGATAGTCAAACGCAGCGGGCGATCCATGTCGGCCGCCTAACGGCCTCGCTGTTCGTCGTCGAGATGCGCCTTTGCATTCTCCCAGTCCCGTCCGTCGAACTGTTCGACGGCAAGGTCGATCGGTCGATCGAGGCATTTGGCGTTCACGCTCCAGGCGTCGGGATGGGAACGCGGCTGGTAGAAGCTCTTGACCCCGCATTTGGAGCAGAACAGGTGCTCCGCCGCCCGCTGCCGAACCGGTAGCTGGCGAGGTCGTTGCGACCGGTGATCAGCTCGAAATCCGCATGCGGCACCATCACATGGAGGAAGCCCGTCATCGAGCAGATGGAGCAATTGCACTCAAGCGCGGCGGCAGGCCCGTCCGGCATCCTCGCCGTGAACCTTACTGCCCCGCAATGACAGCCACCCGAAACCTCAACCATCGCGGCGGTCTAGGTGGAGCACCGGCGCCAGACAAGGCGAAGGGCGCCCGGGGAGGCCGGGACGCCCTTCTTGGAGAACTCGAAAGGTCTAGCGGCTGGCGGTGACAGCCAAGACGGCACCGCGCTGGGCAGCGGCCAACAGGGCTTCCCGTTTGCCAGCTGCATTCTCGATCGCGTCCTTGCGGCACTCGCGAGCCTTGTTCTGGCCGACGAGGTCGACGTCCGAGGGGCTGCCGCAAACTTCGCGGGCCGCCTGCGCGAGGCGATGGTCGAGGGTCCGCTGTCCACTCGTGCTGGATAGGTCGAGATCGGCGGTCTGGACGTAGCTAATGTGAGTCTGTGGCACAGCCGGCGTCTCCGCAAATGCGGGTGCCGCCTTCAGCGCGCCAGCGGTGATCAGCGCTGATAGCAGTGCGATTGCGTAGGGGTTCTTCATGGTCGCTTCCCTTTTGAAATTCAGGACCGGCTTACCGGAGCGACCATCCAGATAATCCCGGCAATCAGTTCGCGTAAGCAACGATTTCGTGCTAACATTCTGCAAAATTGCAGAACGGCAGTAGCGCCTTCAGGCGCTAGGAAAGCGGTCATGTTCGACTGGAACGACCTTCGATATTTCCTTGCGGTCGCGCGCGACGGAAGCACGCTTGCAGCCGCGCGGGCCCTGCGCGTCAGCCAGACCACCGTCGCGCGGCGGATTGCGGCGCTGGAGGAGGGACTCGGAGTTCGCCTCTTCGAAAAGCGACAAGCCGGATATTCGCTAACGCCTGCCGGCGAGGAGCTAGTGGATCGCGCGCAAGTCGTGGAACAGGCCGCGAGTGGCTTCTCCGAAGCTTCGTCGGCCTTGGCGAGAGACACGTCGGGCACCGTCCGCATAACCACCCAGGAAATCTTTGCCGTAAGCCTGCTCTCGCCCATGCTTCGCGAACTTCACGAGCGGCATCCCGAGATCATGATCGAACTCGACGACAGCCAGGACCTGCGAGATCTCGGCGAGGGCGAGGCGGACATCGCACTGCGAAGCTCGTATGGCGATCCCGCCGCTGGCATTGTCGGCCGACGGATCGGTATCGACGATTGGACGCTCTACTGCAGCCGGGATTATGCCGCTTCGCACGGCGTACCTGCCACGCGCCACGAGCTGAAGAAGCACGCCTTCATCGGCGGTGGCGGGCCGAAGCTTTGGCGCGCCTATTCTGCTTGGCTGCACGACCTCGGTCTCGATGACCGGATCATCATGCATCATGCCTCAGCGATGGGAATGATGTCGGCGATCCGCTCGGGCCTTGGCATCGCGGTCCTCCCCTGCATTGTCGCTGACGCCGACCCGGACCTGATCCAGTGCGTTCCGCCGAAAGACGACCATGGCCGCGTCATGTGGCTCGTCACGCACGAACGCGTCCGCCACACCCGCGGGTGAGGATCGTGATCGATTTCCTCTACGAGCGGATCATGCGCCACAAGAAGGCGCTCGAAGCCCAGCGCGCCGCCGTCGCAGCCTAGACGGGCCCGCCGCGCCAGGTTGGCATCGGCCTATCCCCGACAGCAACCTCAACTGCGGCCCTGGCCAGCAATTGCGTGGATTCCAAGGTAGGAAGTGGCGACACATCTTTGCTGACCAGCAGCGGGATCTCCGTGCAGACCAGCGCCACTGCGTCGCATTCATCCGCCTTCAGCTTCTCGATAATGCGCACATAGGCATCGCGTGACGAGTCGGTGAAAACGCCAAGGCAGAGTTCGTCGAAGATGATGTCGTTGACCGTCTTCTGATCCTCCGCCGACGGAACGGCCCACGCAATTCCGCGACGGCCAGCGCACCCGGGTAGACCGGCCCGTTCATCGTATACTTGGTGCCGAGAATCCCGACCTTTCCGCGGCCGTCCTTCGCCGCCTGCTCCGCCACCACCTCGCCGATGTTCAGGCCCGGGATCGGAAAAGGCTCTCCCGCGGCCTCCATCGCGATGTGGGCGGTGTTATCCGGAAGGACGAAGAAATCGGCGCCGGCAGCCGCAAGCTTCCTCGCATCGTTCATGAAGAAGCCGCGCAGCTCCTCGTTATCGCCCCGCTCCCATGCGTCGAGCACTAACGCCATGGGCGAACAGGTCATCGTGATCTCGGGATGCATGTGCGCGCCAAGCTTCGCCAAGCCCTCCATGCACGCCGTGTGAAAACAAAGCGTCGCCCCCTCGAAGCTGTGCGCGAGGATGCCGACGTGCTTCATTCCACCGTAACGCTCTTCGCGAGGTTGCGCGGCTGATCGACGTCCGTGCCTTTGGTCACCGCCACGTGGTACGCCAGCAACTGCACCGGCACCGCGTAGACGAGGGGCGCGATCAGCGGGTGCACTTCGGGCATCTCGATCGTCGCGATGCAGCCCTCGCCGGCATCTTCGAGGCCCTTGGCATCGCTGATCAGAACGATCTTGCCTCCGCGGGCCCGGACCTCCTGCATGTTGCTGACCGTTTTCTCGAACAGCGGCCCGGACGGCGCGAGGACGATCACTGGGACAGCTTCGTCGATCAGCGCAATCGGCCCATGCTTCATCTCGCCGGCGGCATAGCCTTCGGCGTGGATGTAGCTGATTTCCTTGAGCTTTAGCGCGCCTTCGAGAGCCAGCGGATAGTCTGGACCACGACCGAGGTAGAGCACGTCCCGCGCCGGCGCGATAAGATGCGCCATGGAGGCAATATCGTCATCGTGGCCGAGCGCTGCGTTCAGTGCGGCGGGGGCCTCCTGGAGGTGCTGGACGATTTCCTGCTCTTCTTCCCGACTCAGTCTGCCCTTCGCGCGGGCAAGGTTCGCCGAGAGAGCGGCCAGCACCGCCAACTGGCAGGTGAACGCCTTCGTCGAAGCCACGCCGATTTCCGGCCCGGCATACGTGGGAAGCAGAAGGTCCGCCTCGCGAGCCATCGAGCTTGTCGGCACGTTCACGACGACCGCAATCCGCTGTTGCTCGCTCCGGGCATGCCGCAGCGCCGCGAGCGTATCGGCCGTCTCGCCCGACTGACTGATGAAGAGCGCGAGCCCACCAGGCTCCAGCACCGGCTGGCGGTAGCGAAACTCGCTGGCAACATCGATGTCGACGGGAACGCGGGCGAACTGCTCAATCCAGTATTTCGCGACCATCCCCGCGTAAAAGCTGGTGCCGCAAGCCACGATGGTGACCCGGCCCACGGTCGCGAGGTCGAGGTCGCCTGTCGGCAATGCCACTTCGCCCTCGAATGGACGGACATAGCTCTGGAGCGTCTGAGCGACGGCGATCGGCTGCTCGAAGATCTCTTTCTGCATGTAATGGGCGTAATTGCCCTTCTCGACCGGAGCCGCAGAAGCGCCGGATTCGACGATCTCCCGCTCGACGGGCTGATTGTCACGGTCAAAGATCTCGATGCCCTCGCGGCGAACCACCGCCCAATCGCCCTCGTCGAGATAGGCAATCCGCTGCGTCCAAGGGGCGACAGCGAGCGCATCGGAGCCGAGATAATTCTCGCCGTCGCCATAGCCGACGGTGAGCGGCGCACCCATTCGCGCGCCAATGATGAGGTCGGGATAGTCGCGGAACAGAAATGCGATCGCGAACGCTCCCTGCAGCCGCGGCAGCACGGCGGCGACCGCGTCCTGCGGCGACGCGCCGCCTTCGACCTCCCGGGCAACCAGATGGGCGACAACTTCGGTGTCCGTCTCGCTTCGGAACTCGCGGCCATCGGCGATGAGCTCTTCTCTCAGCGGCTTGAAATTCTCGATGATGCCGTTGTGGACGATCGCCACCGGTCCGACGATGTGAGGGTGCGCATTGTCGACGGTCGGCGCCCCATGCGTCGCCCACCGCGTGTGAGCGATGCCAATCGTCCCACCGAGCTTTTCCCTGGCCAGCTCGCGGGCGAGATTGTCCAGCTTCCCTTCTGCCCGGCGACGGACGAGCTCACCGTGGTCGATCGTGCAGATGCCGGCACTGTCGTATCCGCGATATTCGAGCCGCTTCAGTCCGTCGAACAGCCGCTGAGCGACTTCACTTTTCCCGACAATCCCAACGATTCCGCACATAGACCCTCACTGGACGACCGCGTCCGACCCGCCCGACTGAGTAGTCCGTCCATTATGGATGTAAACTGGTCCATATTGGGCTTGTTCTACAGCGGTACCGTCCAACTCTTAACGCACATCAGCCGAGCTGTTCTGCGGGATAGCTCTAGTTCGGACGGAACAAAGTCTGGCCGCTGACCCGAAGTTCGGCTGGAGAGGGCCGCGATCAGGTTCTTGCGCGCGCCGGCCTTATGCCGGTCACAAAGCCTCTTCCAAGGCTGCAATTGGCTGTTAGGCTTGAGACATCGGTAGGGGGCCGTTTGTGAGTTTGTTCAAGTTTGGGGCGCTCGCGCTTGCGAGCACAGGCGTTCTTGCGTGCGCGGCGAATGCGCAGACGTCCACGCAATGCGAAGTCCATATCTACCCGGCTGATGGGGTGCACAGCGTCGGTGAGGATTTCGACGCCACCAAGCGCGTCGACCAAGATTTGAAGCATTATTACGAGATGGCCGGCCGTCCGCTCGATTGGCTGACACCGAGGCGTCAGGGCGAGATCTTGAGCGAAGTGGTGGTCGGTCACGTTCTCGGTATTTCCGAGACTTCTCGGGTGATCCATGCCAACTTCCTCACTCGCCGAGAAGCGATCGCGGCTGGCCCGAAGGCTCCGTCGACCGCCGCCTGCACGGTGGAAGTCATGCTCCCGCAAATCATGCTTGAGCGCGGCGGTCTCGCCGAGCGGTCCGTTCGCGTTTTTGGAGTCGTTCGACGCTTCGAAAACGGCACGCAAGTCTCGACCTTCAGCAGCTACGGCGCCGCCCGATGCCCGGATTCCAGCTTCGGTCACCCGCGGAGGCAGAGAAAGCGACTCAGATCGTCGAGGCGGCTTATCGGGGAGCAGTTGAGGAACTGCTGCAGAATTCAGCAAAGCAAAAGCGTAAGTGAGGGGAGAAGATCTTGAAATTCATGTATCTACTCAGCGCGGCACTGATCACCGCCGGTCCGGCGATTGCACAGGAGGTCGCTCCGGCGCCTGCGCCAGAGACTGTGACATCCGAAGCGGCACCTTCAGCACCCGCATCTTCTGAAGCCTCGACTGTCCAGGAAACCTCACCGTCACCCGTTGTCACGGCGGCCGCGGCTCCCGTCGCCGATGAGCCGAAGTGCGAACTGCACATCTGGCCGGCGGAGCGGTTCCAGGCGATGACGACGGGATGGCTTGGAGGCGGTCTGCTGGATGCCGCCATCCATGCGGACGGCGACAAGGCGCGCCGCTCGCAAATGGCGTCCGCTCTCGACCCGGGAGGTCAGCTTGACGCGCTTCAGAAGCTCGATCTCATCGCGCTTCTCAAGCTGCCTGCATCCAAGATTGTAACGCACGAGGAGGCGCTCGACCGCAAGACGGTCAACAAGATCCTGACCCGCCGCTCGGACTCGAAGGCGTCTTGCTATTCGGAGTTGATCGTCACCGACGTGCTTTACACCAAGGCGGCGATGTGGGGCCGCTCGCTCAGGACGTCTTTCATCCTGCGGCAGTTCGACGCGAGCACTGGGGCGCCGCGGATCAAGAAGACGACAGGCGGGAATGGCCTCAAGATCTTCCCGGCCAAGAAAGGCGAAGACACGACAGAGGCAGACGCGGAGCTCGTCAGCATCTTCCAGAAGAACTTCACCGAAGCGACGGAGAATTTCGCCAAGCAGACCGGCTCGACGAGCTAAGACCGATAAGGCGGCGGATGGCGCGGACGGCTAGTTGGCTTTCTTCGCCATCCGCTCCCGGAAGCGCTTGGCCCAGCCGGCTATGCCCTTCTGATCGCTGCGTTCAACGGCGAGGCTGTCGGCAGCGACATCCTTGGTGATGACTGAACCGGCACCGATGATCGCGCCTTCCCCGACGTTGACCGGCGCAACCAGCGCCGTGTTGGAGCCGATGAAGGCGCCAGCACCGATCACCGTGCTGTACTTGCCGAAGCCGTCGTAGTTACAGGTGATTGTGCCGGCGCCGATGTTGGCATCCGCGCCAACGTCTGCATCCCGATGTATGAAAGGTGGTTCGCCTTCGCGCCTGGGCCCAGCACAGCCTTTTTCACTTCGACAAAGTTTCCAACCTTGGCCTTCTCGCCGATCTTCGCACCTGGGCGAAGCCGCGCAAAAGGTCCGATCACCGCTTTGGTCGCAACGATAGCGCCCTCGATGTGGCTGAATGCCTTGATGGTCGCCCCGTCCGCGATTTCGACGCCGGGCCGAACACTACGTGCGGTTCCACTGTGACGTCGCGGCCGAGCTTGGTGTCGGCGGCGAACCAGACGCTCTCCGGATCGATTAGGGTCGCGCCGTCCTGCAGTGCTCGCTCGCGGCGGCGGCGCTGCCAGTCGAGTTCGAGGTGCGCCAGTTCCGCGCGGCTATTCACTCCTGCGGTTTCGTAAGGGTCACCTTCGATGACGACCGCGTCACGTCCTTCGGCAGCCGCGATGTTGACGACGTCGGGCAGATAATATTCCCCGGCGGCATTGTCGTTGCCGACCTCGTCGAGCCAGCGGAACAGGTCGGCTGCGCGGACGGCCATCATGCCGCTGTTGCACAAGCGAACCGCCCGCTCGTCGTCGGTCGCGTCCTTGAACTCGACCATTTTGGCGATGCAGTCGCCCTCGCCGAGAATGATACGGCCATAATTGAGCGGGTCGTCGGGAGTCGACGCGAGCACGACCACTCCAGGTCCATCCTGCCCGTCGAGCCGATCAAGCATGCGCTTCAGCGTATCGGGCTCAACGAACGGCGTGTCGCCGTAGAGGATCAGGACCGATCCATCATACCCCGACAGCGCGTCCCTCGCTTGCTGAACGGCGTGGGCCGTACCTTTCTGCTCTGCCTGATGCGCAATCAGAACGTCACGCCCCACAAGCGCCTTCTCTACCTGGTCGCGTCCTTTGCCGACTACCACGACACGCTTTTCGGCGCCGAGGCGATCGACGCTGTCGAGCAAGTGCATCAGCAGCGCCTTGCCGGCGATCGGATGCAGGACCTTATGCGTGTCCGAGCGCATGCGGGTGCCCTGCCCTGCCGCTAGGATCACGACTGCGAAATTGGGTGTGTCGCTCATTCGGGTGCGAGCAATGGCACCTTAGCTGAGACCGGCCAAGTGCCTTTGCCGAAGCGCATCGATCGGCTGCAGCTTTCCACCGTCCTCAACGTGCCAGAAACTCCAGCCGTTGCACGATGGAGCACCCTGTAGCGCAGCGCCGACCTTGTGGATGGAGCCGGCGTGCGCGTCACACACGAGCGATCCGTCAGCGCAAACCTTGGCCTGCCAGCGGCGCTTGCTGTCGGTCAGCATCGACCCGGGCGCGACCATTCCGGATTCGACTAGAAGCCCGAAGGCCACGCGAGGCGCAGAGCGCTTGTCCGGCACCACCTGCATCGCGCTCTCATCGAGCGGTAGAGTAGATTCGATGCGCTGCAAGGCGACCTTCACGTAGGACTTCTCGCGCTCGATGCCGATCCAGCGGCGCCCGAGACGGCGAGCCACTGCACCCGTCGTGCCGGTGCCGAAGAACGGATCGAGCACGACGTCGCCCGGCTTCGTGCAGGCCAGTAGGATACGATAGAGCAAGGCCTCGGGCTTCTGCGTCGGATGGGCCTTGATGCCCTCGTCGTCCTTCACCCGCTCCTGCCCGCTGCAAATCGGCAGCACCCAATCGGACCGCATCTGCAAGTCGTCGTTGAGCGCCTTCATCGCGCGATAGTTGAACGTGTAGCGCGCCTTCTCGTCCTTGGCGCACCAGATCAGGGTCTCGTGGGCGTTGGTGAAGCGCGTGCCGCGGAAGTTCGGCATCGGGTTGGCCTTGCGCCAGATCACGTCATTCAGGATCCAGAATTCAGCATCCTGAAGCAGAGAGCCGACACGGAAGATGTTGTGGTAGCTGCCGATCACCCAGATCGTGCCGTTGTCCTTGAGGATGCGGCGGGCCTCGGCGAGCCACTCGCGCGTGAAATCATCATAGGCGGCAAGGCTGTCGAACTTGTCCCATTCGTCATCTACGGCATCGACTCGGCTGCCTTCGGGCGGAACAGGTCACCGCCCAGCTGGAGGTTATAGGGCGGATCGGCGAAGATCATGTCGACCGACTTGTCGGGCAGGCGCGCCATCTCGGCGATGCAGTCGCCCATCAGGATCTGGTCGAGCGGAAGCTCTCGCTTCGCCGGACTGGTGCGCGGGCGCAGCGCGCCCTGTGTCTCCGCAATGCGGGCGATCAAGTTCATGCAACTCCCCTTGCGGTGAAAAGTGAGTCAGGCCTGACTCGCGGTCAAGCGAACAGAGGTTAACGCCGCCTGGAGGTGGTTGAGAACGAAGAGAGTCCGCTAAGACTCGACCACAAGATGTTGAGTCTCCTGGGACTCCCGAGACTCAACCTGTGGTGGTGTGACTCAAAGGACTCGCGATTGCGATTTCCGGAAGTTGCAACTCCGGTTGAGCAGCTGCGGCGAGCATATCGCGAACCAGACCGAAGCTGCGGCGGTGTAAAGGCGTCGGTCCAAGCTCGCGCAAGGCCCGTCGGTGATGGGGCGTCGGATAGCCGCGATTCCGCTCCCATCCGTAACCGGGATAAGTCTCCGCGTGCTGCACCATCATGCGATCGCGAGTGACCTTGGCGATGATCGAGGCGGCGGCGATGGAGCGGCACTTGGCGTCGCCGTCGACGATCGCCTTGGACGGCCGCTGCCATTTCGGAGTCGCGTTGCCATCGACGAGCACCCACGCCGGCTCGATACCGAGTGCCTCGACCGCCCGGCTCATTGCCAACATGCGCGCCCAGTAGATGTTGATCGTGTCGATCTCTTCCACGCTGGCGACGCCGACGCCAAATGCCGCGACCTTGGTCAGCTTGGCATAAAGCGCCTCGCGCTTTTCCAGCGGCAAGTTCTTGGAATCGTCGATGCCGCGCGGAAATTTGTTGCGGTCGAGGATACAGGCCGCTGCGACCACCGGCCCGCAAGCGGGGCGCAGCCGGCCTCATCCACGCCGGCAAGCGGCTGCGGGAAGTCCAGCTCGATCTTGAAGGAGCAGCGGCGAGGCATTGAGTCACTTGTGTACCCCTGCGAAGGCAGGGGTCCAGTGACCTATCGCTGATTTTCCACAAGAAACTGGGCCCCTGCCTTCGCAGGAGCGCAACAACTACTCGACGCGCCAGGGCGGGAAGCGGCGCGCTTCCCCCGCCTTGTAGAGGAAAATGATGTTACCCGACGGGTCGCGAAGGCGGGCCTCGCGCCACATCCACGGCTGGTTGCGCGGCGCATGCTCGAACAGAATACCGAGGCGGGCGAGCCGCTCCACGCGGGCATCGAGGTCGTCGCATTCGAGGTAGACGGCGGTCGTCGCCGAGATCTTCTCGTCCGGATCGGCCTGGATCGACAGGGTCGCTCCGCCAAACGTCTCGAACCGGGCGTAGGAGTTTTCCGGGCTGTCGACGATCTGCTTGAGGCCGAGCTTCGAATAGAAATCGACGGACTTGGCGTAATCCTTCACCGTCAGCGTCACCTGGTTGAGCCGCGGTCCCGGACCCACGTCCAGGCGGACATTGGTCGACCCTACAGGGCCCGAGCCATGCCCGAGGTCCGGCGCTGCATAGAGCGCCACCCGGACAAAGGTCCGCGCTCGCTCCACCGCTGACGTCAAACTGTCGCCCTGCCCCAGAAGGCAGGCAATCGCGCTCGCCAGCGTGCAGCCGGTGCCGTGCGTGCTGGTGGTGTCGATCCGCTGGCCCTGCCAGCTGGTCATGTTGTCGGTTTCGATCAGTGCATCGGCGAGCGTGTCGCCTTCCTCGTGACCACCTTTGATCAGCACCGCGCAACCGTGATCGCCCACGAGTCCGAGAGCGGCAGCGACCGGGTCATCCTGATTGCTGAGCCGCGCGAGCTCCGGCAGGTTGGGCGTGACGATCGTCGCAAGGTCCATCAAAGGGCCGAAAGCGGCGATCGTGGCGTCGTCGGCCAGCGAGGATCCGCTCGTCGCGACCATGACCGGGTCAAAGACGATCGGGAGATCGGGATTCTCTGCCTTGAGCCGTTGAAGCCTCAGAGCGAGCTGCTCCGCGGCAAAGACGCTGCCGATCATTCCGATCTTCACCGCGTCGACGCCAATATCCTCGATGACCGCGTCGATCTGGGCGAGGATCACCTCGGCCGGGACCGGGTGCACGGCGGTCACTCCCGTCGTGTTCTGCGCGGTCACGGCCGTCACCGCGGTCATCGCATGGCCGCCGAGCATCGTGATTGTCTTGATGTCGGCCTGGATGCCGGCGCCCCCGCCGGAATCCGAGCCGGCGATGACGAGGACTCGCGCGGGCTTCGCGGTCATTGCGGCGCTTCGGGCGCCGTACGGGGCGAAACTGTCCATGCGCACAGCGTCCCGGTTTCGCGTCTAATTGCGAAGAAAGGGTTCACGCTGCGCTTTGTACCGCCTCGCAGATGTCGTCGACCAGCCGCTCGACGAGCTTGGGGTCGTCGCCTTCGGCCATGACCCGGATGAGAGGTTCGGTGCCCGACTTGCGGATGACGAGGCGACCACGCCCCTCAAGCTCCGCTTCGGCGGCGGCAATCCGCTGCTGGACGCGGTCGGTTTCGAGCGGCGCCTTGCCGCCGTTGAAGCGCACATTCCTCAGCAGCTGCGGCACCGGGTCGAACAGGTGCAGGACCTCGCTTGAGGGCTTGCCGCTATCGACCAGCGCGGCAAGCACCTGGAGTGCGGCGACCAGCCCGTCGCCGGTGGTCGAATGGTCGCTCAGGATGATGTGACCGGACTGCTCCCCGCCGACATTGCACTTCTTCTCCCGCATCGCCTCCAGAACGTAGCGGTCGCCGACTGCGGTTCGGATGAGCCCAATCCCCTCCTGCTGAAGCCGGCGTTCCAGCCCGAGGTTGGACATGACCGTCGCGACGACCGAACCGCCGCGAAGCTCGCCGCGACGTTGAAGGTCGAGCCCGACCAGCGCCATCATCTGGTCGCCGTCGATGATGCGTCCCTTCTCGTCGACCAGGATCAGGCGATCGGCGTCGCCGTCGAGCGCGATGCCGATGTGAGCACCGCTCGCGACGACCGTTTCCTGCAACAGCTGGGGCTTGGTCGATCCGCATTCGGCGTTGATGTTGAGGCCGTCCGGCTTCACGCCGATCGGGATGACGTCGGCGCCGAGCTCCCACAGAGCCTCCGGAGCGACGTGGTAGGCGGCGCCATTCGCGCAATCGACAACGATTTTGAGGCCGTCCAGGCGAAGCCGTTCCGGAAATGTCGACTTCACATGGTGAATGTACCGCCCACGGGCATCGTCGATACGGCGGGCCCGCCCGATCTTCTCCGCAGCGACGAGCTTCACGCCCTTTTCGATCTTCGCTTCGATGGCCTGCTCGGTCTTGTCACTGAGCTTGTAGCCATCCGGCCCGAATAGCTTGATGCCATTGTCGGCGAACGGGTTGTGCGAGGCGGAGATCATCACGCCGATATCCGCGCGCATCGACCGTGTCAGCATCGCCACCGCCGGCGTAGGCATCGGCCCGAGCAGCACCACGTCCATGCCCACGGAGGTGAAACCGGCGACCATCGCCGATTCCATCATGTAGCCGCTGAGGCGCGTGTCTTTGCCGATCACGACACGATGGCGGTGATCGCCGCGGAGGAAGTGAGCACCTGCTGCCTGCCCGACGCGAAGCGCCGTTTCGGCCGTCATCGGCTCGCTATTGGTCAGGCCGCGGATACCGTCGGTACCGAAGAATTTGCGTGTCATTGAAATCGGTTTAGCGCGGCTGGTTCAGCAGTGCGAGTGGTCAGCCAACCCAACTCCAAATGCCGACCGGCCCGGGGTGAAGCCAGGTGGCGACCAGGAACAGCAATGTCCCGCCGAGGACTGCGGTCGTGCCCGGCCACTTCGCACCCTTTGTGAATGGAATGAAGGCGGTCTGGGCCAGCCATTCGTGGAAGTGCTCGCCCATCAGCTTCCGCTTCTTCGCATCCTGCCCACCGATCCAACGACCGCGAGGACGAAAATGGCGGTGTCGAATACGAGCGCCTTCATGGTGGCGATCACAAGGAAGTGCACGATCGCCCAGAGCGCGAAGCTCCACATCATGGGTGGCGGGTGATAGTGAAGACGCCTCCCGGAATTCGCCCGCGCTCGAGGCGAGCGCCCGGAAGCGCCGGATTGCTGATGAAGGAGCCGACGAAAAGGATCGAAGCCAGCCACATCAAGACGGTCCCGACAGGCCAAACCCATGCGCCGAACTGCCAGTTGGGCGGCTCCCGTCCGATGGCATGGTAGAAATAGATCATCAGTCCGAAGAACAGCAGCGACTGGAGCGAATAGACGAGTTGGAAGCCGCGTTCCCCCAAATGGCTGACCATCCAGGAACGCATGGGGTGCGACCAAAGGAGATGAAGACCGACGAAGGCGATGCAGGACAGGAACAGTCCGGCCTGCGGAGTCACCGCGTGTAAGCCTCAGGAAGCACGTCGCGGCTCAGGTCTCTGTACCGGTCGCGCAGCTTGGTCTGCCTCGTGTCCATCGGCTGTTGCACCCCGTCGATGAATACCGCGTCTGCGTTGGACGATACCTGAAGTGGGTCTCCAGACCAAATGACGACATCGGCTCGGCGGCCAGGCGTGAGGCTGCCGATATCTCGACCCATTCCAAGAGCCTCGGCGGGACCCGAGGTGATCATTGCCAATGCCTCACCCCAGCGCACTCCGCTGGCGCCCGGCACATCTCTCAATGCAACGAGATTGCCGGCATATTGCCGCTGGTTGAACAAGTAGCGGGTATCGTTGTCATCGATCATGCCGATGGCCACGCGCACGCCGGCATTCCGCATTCTTCCGACATTCGACTGGGTCGCAGCGATCTGTTCGAAGTTCGCGGGCAAGTCGTTCACCGCAGAAGCGATAACCGGCACGTTCGCGGCAGCGATCTTGTCGGCGACCAGCCAACCTTCCGTCGCTCCGACAAGTACGATCTTCAACGCGGGATAGTCACGCTTCAGGCTCAGAACGTTGAGGATGTCGCGAGCCCGCTCGACGTGAACCAGCAGCGCCTGCCGTCCCTGCAGCACAGGCACCAGTGCCACGGCATCATATCGGGTGAGAAGCACGTCGTCGCTTCGTCGTGCATCCGGCCCATAGAGGCGCGACTCGTTCGGGTTGCGGACGATCGGCTGGTCGGCCTGGTTTTCGACCGCCCTGCCCGACGACGCGATCGAGCCGGAATATCGGCCCAGTTCCCTCGCCTCGCGGAGTGCGTTGCGGAACTGGATGTACGCGGACGGCCGCGACCCGCCCGCCGTGTTGCCGCCTGTTTCCCCAAGCTCGACAAATTGGAAGGCGCGAGCGCGCGTGATCGGCTCCATGTCGGCACCGAGGTCGATCACTGCGCCCTGCCCGGCAAAGATGCTGCGGGCGACGTTCGGCGCCACGATCGCGCGCGTAACCCCGTCGGCCCGGTTCACCGAGATGGCCGTGTCGGACGGATTGATACCCGGGGCGACGTCGATCGCCGCTCCGAACGGACCGTTCTGGGCCTTGTCGTCGGTTAGCGGCCCGGAAAGATCGACTTCGCTCAGGCCAAGGCGTGAGAAGCCGGCGACGATGCCGGGCGTAACCCACTTGCCCCGGGCGTCGACGACCTCCGCTCCGGGCGGAATGCGCACGTTGGCGCCGGCAGCGACGATGCGTCCATTGCGGATGACGACAGTGCCGCCCGTTATGGGCTCGGAGCCGTCTCCGAGCGCAACGGTGCCGCCCGTGATTGCGATCGTCTGCGCGGCGACCGGAGCCGCTGTTGCAAGGAGCGCGCAGGCGATGAGCACGCGGATCACTTGACGTCTCCCTCGCCCGGCTGTCCGAGCTCGAAGTCGCTGACGGGCTTCATCCGCGGGTTGCCGCTGAAGTACATGAGCGCGCCGTCGATCCACACGCGCTCAGGGCGGGCGTAGGTGCTGAACGGATTGGCGTTCCACAGGACGACGTCGGCCATCTTGCCTTGCTTCAGGCTGCCGGTCTTGTCGGCAATGCCCAGCGCCTTGGCCGGATTGTAGCTGAGCCAGGTCCAGGCGTGCTCATCGCTGATGGACAGACCCATGCGACGCCCGTCGGCGAGCGCCTTCGCTGCCTCCTGGTTCAATCGCTGGATGCCGTTCGGATCGTCGGAGTGGACGATCGCGCAGGCGCCGGCATGGTCGACCAGCGGGATGTTTTCCTTCATTCCGTCATAGGCTTCCATCTTGAAGCCCCACCAGTCGGCCCACATCGCCGCGCAAATGCCGTTGGCGGCTAAAAGATCGGCAACCTTGTAGGCTTCGACAGCGTGATGGAAGGCCGTGATCTTGTAGCCGAATTCCTTCGACATATCGATCATGATGGCCATTTCGTCGGCGCGGTAGCAGTGGTTGTGCACCAGGATCTGGCCGTTCAGCACGCCCATCAGCGTGTCCATCGCCAGATCGCGCTCCGGCATATCACCGCCGGTCTTATTATAGCGATCCCATTTGCGCTTGTAGGCCTGCGCCTTGATCCATGTCGCGCGATCCACCGCGATGTTCCCCATCCGAGTCTGGGGCATCTGGCTCTTGGATCCGTAAACGCGCTTCGGGTTTTCACCGCATGCCATCTTCAGACCGTAAGGAGCGCCGGGGAACTTCATCCCCTGCACAGTCCGCGCGGGGACGTTCTTCAGCGTGACGGACCGACCGCCGAACAGGTTTGCCGACCCCGGAAGGATCTGCAGCGCCGTGACGCCACCGTTCATCAGGGCCCGGCTGAAGCCGGGGTCCTGCGGCCACACGCTGTGTTCCGCCAGACCTCAGGCCGAACCGGGCTGGTCGCCTCATTGCCATCGCTGTGTGCTGGGACTCCGGGCGACGGGTAGTCGCCGAGGTGGCTGTGCACATCGATAATGCCGGGCGTTACGAACTTGCCGGTACCATCGACCTGATAGGCACCCTCAGGAACCGGCGTGTCGGCTCCACCGATCGCCTGAACCACGCCATCGGCGAGAACGACCGTGCCGTTTTCGATGCGACCGCCTTCCCCGTCGAAGATAGTCGCGCCGCGGATTGCGGTCACGGCTCCCGGGTAGCGCTGGTAGGTCGACGGATACGGGTCCTGGTTGATCCGCACAGGCGGCGCCGCTTTCTTGGGCGGCGGCGTCTGCGCGCATCCGGACGCAAGGAAGGCAGCGGCGGCACAGGCCGCCGTCACCCACTTATTTGACACCATGCATCCACTTCTTGAGCGGGAAGCTCAGGAGGAAGAGGACGACACCGGCGCCGATGGCGATCCAGGCGATGGTCGTGAACGTCGCTGCGTAGGTGTCGAGGCTGACCTTCAGGTTGGTGACCTGACCGCCCACCGTCTCGACGCTCGCGAACTGCGCGACGACGCCTGCGACATATTGCGCAACCGAGATCGAGAGGAACCAGACCCCCATCATCAGGCCAACCACCCTGGCGATCGACAATTTGGTGATCATGCTCAATCCGACCGGCGATATGCACAATTCTGCGAGCGAATGGATCAGGTAGAGGCCGGCGAGCCACCAGAGGCCAACCTGCCAATTGTTCTCGGGCCGGCGAACGTCGTTCCGAGCACCAGGAACAGGAATCCTGCTCCGACGCCAACGAGCGCGATCGAGAACTTCACCGGTATGGACGGCTCGAGGCCTCGCTTTGCCAATCCGAGCCAAAGCAGGCTCATCAACGGCGCGAAGATCACGATGCTGATCGGGTTGAAGTTCTGGGTCTGCGGCGCCGACATCGCGAACAATCCGAACACGCTGCGATCGGTGTTGCGATCCGCGAACAGGGTCAGCGACGATCCTGCCTGCTCAAACAAGGTCCAGAAGAAGACGTTGAAGACGATGAGGATCATCGCCGCCGTCATCATCTGCGCTTCCTGCTTCGTTCCCTTCGCGAAAGACCAGGCGAGGATTCCCGGCACAGCGATGATGAACGTGCCGAACAGCAGCTTGCCCATCAGCGGAAGCGAGGCGAGATAGCCGATGAAGCCCGAACCAGGTTCGGCCTCCGTTGCGTTCATCAGGTTGCTGAACAGGAAGACGAACACGGGAACCGCGAGCAATGCGCAGATGTAGATGGCGACGTCGCGATTCTTCGCGTCTGCGGGCCGCTCGCCATAGCCATCGAGGCGCCCGCCATCGAACTGGATGAGGGCGTAGCTGATCAGCATGCCGACGCCGGCAAGGCTGAGACCGGCCCACCAACCGAGCCAGTCGGCAAGGAAGGGACAGAGCAACTGCCCGCCAATAGAGCCGAGATTGATGCCCATGTAGAAGATGGTGAAGCCGCTGTCCCGGCGACGGTCGCCCTGATCATACAGTGCGCCGACGATGGTCGAAATGTTCGGCTTGAAGAAGCCGTTCCCCACCGAAACTAGCGACAGTGCGATCAACATGATCGTCAGCGTCAGCGGGTCGCGCTCGCCGCCGAACTCGACCGTGCCTTTGGCAAGTCGCCGCGCTTCCTGCCCATTATTCAGAAGCGACACGGATCCGTCGTCATTGCCCCGGATCAGGAGCTTCTGGCCTCCGTCGACGATGAAACGCGCCTCGTTCGGATCACTCGTCGGCCGGTCGACGAAATTGTCGCGGACAACTTCGTATCGCTGGCCATCGATCGTCGCGATCGGCTTAGCCGCCGAACCGCCAAAGGCGAGGGTGAAATAGCCTAGCGCCATCAGAATGGCGCCGAACTTGATGGAGCGCTTGGAGCCCAGATACTGGTCGGCGATGAAGCCACCGACTAGCGGGGTCAGGTAAACGAGGGCCGTGTAGCCGCCGTAGAGGCCGGTCGCCTGCTGATCCGAGAAGAGAAAGTGCTTGGTCAGATAGAGCGTCAGCAACGCTCGCATGCCGTAGTAGCCGAAACGCTCCCACATCTCCGTAGTGAAGAGGCGAGCGAGCTGGCGCGGGTGCCCGAACCAGGTTTCCTTCTTGGCTGGATTGGTGCGCCCCGAAGCGGGCGAAAAAGGTTCTTCTACGGCCGGTGTATCGACCATCCGGATGTCTCCCCTCACGGATGTACTCAAGTGGCGGCGACCCTAACGGGCAATTCTTCCTTGTGAAGCGGATTGTTGCGGGCGTCCGGCCTCCCTAGATGAACGGCTCGATGCTTAACGACCTTTCCTCGACCTTATCCTTGCTCAAGACCCGCCGTTCCGGCCGCCCGCGCGAAATGGTTGGGCCCGGTCCTTCAGACGATGAGCTGCGGCAGATCCTCGAGATCGCGATGCGGGTTCCTGACCACGGCAAGCTGGCGCCCTGGCGCTTCGTCGTCGTCGGAAAGGACCAGCGGAACGCCCTCGCAAATCTTCTGCATAAGGCTCTCGATGCCGAGGATGCGCAGGCAGGAAACGCACATCACGAGAAGGAAGAGGAATTCGCGCATCAAGGTGAAGCGTTGATCGTTCTCGTCTCATCGCCGGTGCAGAACCACAAGATTCCGGTCTGGGAGCAGGAGCTTTCGGCCGGGGCGGCGGCAATGAACCTGCTCACGGCCGCTCACGCTGCGGGATATGTCGGGGGTGGATCACGGGCTGGCGGGCCTATTCGCCGACCGTCAACGCCGCCTTCGCGGGCCCGGGCGAACGCATCGTCGGCTTCATCTTTCTGGGAACCCCGGACGGGAGCTTGAGGAACGTCCGCGTCCCGATCCGGGCCATGTCGTTCGGAAATGGGCGTCGCCCGCAGATTGACCAGACATCCGACGTGCTGTATTAGAACAGCATGACGCTTCGCACGAGTCACGAGAAACCGGTCTACGTCCGCCTCCGCGAGACAATTGCCGACGCAATCCTTTCCGGACAGTTTCGTGACGGCGACCCCTTCCCTCGGTTCGTGCTTTGGCAGCGGAGCAGCAGGCGAACCCGCTGACCGTCGCCAAGGCGTATCAGGGCTTCCAGGATGAAGGATTGGTCACTGTTCGGCGCGGCGTCGGCCTGTTCGTCGCGCCGGGCGCACGCGCGCGTCTGCGGGACGGGGAGCGCAAGCGCTTCATCGAACAGGAATGGCCGGCGATCCGCGAGCGCATGGCCCGCCTCGGCATCGATCCGGCCGACCTCGCCGAACGGCAGAGCGCCTAGGCCAGCTCCTCCGCGGGAGCTTGGTAGATCATCTCGGCCGTAGCTTCCGCACCGGCGCCGAGACCAACCGCTTCCGGCACGATCACCGACAGAAAATATTCGATCGCAGCGCGCCGGCCGGCATTGCCTCCACCACCTTCGCCGGCATTGATCGCTCGTCCCAGTCGCTCCACCAGCCAGCCCGCTGTCAGGACAGCTGCCATGGTCATCAGCGGGTAGCTGGCCGTTAGGCGGTCATCCGGCGAGGCGTTGCGCGCGCTCGCCACCAGCACTTCCAGCTCATCCGTCAGCAGGATGAGTTCCTTGTGCTGCGCGTCGGCCCGAATATCCGCGATCAGCCCGTCGAACGCCGCGCCGCCGTCCAGGCCTATCTTTCGCTGGACGAAGTCTGCTGCCTGAATCCCGTTCGTACCCTCGTAGATCGGGGCGATACGAGCATCCCGAAGATGCTGCGCGGCCCCGGTTTCCTCGATGAACCCCATGCCACCGTGGACCTGGATGCCGAGGCTGGCCACCTCGCAGCCGACGTCCGTGCACCAACCTTTGACCAACGGCGTCAGGACGTCAGCGCGCAACCCGGCCTCGCCGTCGCCGACGTTCGCGCGGTCGAGTTGGCCGAAAGCGTAATAGGCTAGCGAGCGTGCGGCGATGGTCAGAGCGCGCATACGGACGAGCATCCGCCGGACGTCCGGATGATCGGCGATCCGCACCGGCAGGCCCGCTCTCACGCCCTGCTTGCGATCTAGCGCATAGGCGACCGCGCGCTGGGTCGCGCGCTCGGCGAGCCCGACGCCCTGCAGGCCGACATTCAGGCGGGCATTGTTCATCATCGTGAACATTGCGGACATGCCGCCCAGCTCAGGGCCGATCAGCCAGCCGGTTGCGCCGCCCTCTTCCCCGTAGGCCATCACGCACGTCGGCGACGCGTGGATGCCCATCTTGTGCTCGATGGACACGCAACCGAGATCGTTTGGAGTGCCGTCCGGAAGCACCTTCGGAACGAGGAACAGGGAAACCCCCTTCGTGCCGTCCGGAGCGCCGGGCGTGCGGGCGAGCACCATGTGAACGATGTTGTCGGTGAGATCGTGCTCCCCGTAGGTGATGAAGATCTTGGTCCCGCTGACTTTCCAGCTGCCGTCCCCTGCGGGAACGGCTTTCGACTTGAGCGCACCCACGTCGCTTCCGGCCTGAGGCTCGGTCAGGTTCATCGTCGCAGTCCACTCACCGCTGACGATCTTGGACAGATATTCGCGTTTCAGGTCGTCCGAGCCATGCGCGTCGATCGCCTCCACGGCACCAAGGCCAAGCATCGGGCACAGCGCAAAGGCCACGTTGGCCGCGTTGAAATCCTCCATCATCGCCGCCGAGAGGCTGTTCGGAAGGCCCTGCCCGCCGGCCTCGACGGGTCCGGAGAGGCCCATCCATCCGCCTTCGACAAACCTCGCATAGGCTTCCCGCCAACCTGGCGGCGTCGTCACGGCACCATCGACCCAGCGCGATCCCTCGCGGTCGCCCACCGTGTTGAGTGGCGCAAGCTCACCCTCCGCGAATTCGGCGGCACCTTGAAGCACCGCATCGACCATGTCCGGCGTCGCTTCGGCAAAGCGATTGGATTTCGCGAGTTCGGCGATGCGCACGACATGATCAAGGACAAGGCGTTGGTCACTGACTGGGCTTGCGAAGCTCATGTTTGCTCCACTTGATGGCGGCTGCCCGCGTCTATAGCGGCGGCGCCATGCCAGATGCCACCCGGATCCTGCCGTATAGTACGGACGCGATCGCCGAAGCGGCGGATCTTATTCGTAATGGGCTGCCGGTCGCGGTCGCGACGGAGACGGTCTACGGCCTGGCGGCGGATGCGACCAATGCCGGAGCGGTTGCTCGAATCTATGAGGCGAAGGGACGTCCGGGCTTCAATCCGTTAATCGTCCACGTGCCTGACCTGGCTTCGGCAACGGAGATCGGAGAATTCTCGACCGAGGCTGTGGACCTTGCCAAGCAATATTGGCCCGGCCCCCTGACCCTCGTCGTGCCGCTTCGATTGACCTCGCCGATCGCTTCACTGGTTACAGCAGGCCTTCCGACGATCGCTCTGCGGGTCCCGGCCCATCCGGCAATGCAAGCTTTGCTGCAGGAGGTTGGGCGCCCGCTGGCCGCGCCATCCGCCAACGCCAGCGGGAGCATCAGCCCAACCCGCGCCGAACATGTCTTGAAGAGCCTCGGCGGTCGAATCCCGCTGATCGTCGATGCCGGACCGACCGAGCGCGGCCTTGAATCGACCATCATCGCCGCGACCGGCGGTCCTCTTAGACTTCTCCGACGCGGTCCAATCGAAGTCGCTCAAGCCGTCGAAGGGCACAGCGACAAGATCGAAGCCCCTGGGCAGCTCGCGAGCCATTACGCCCCGTCGAAGCCACTGCGCCTTAATGCTAGTGAGCCGCTAAGCGACGAATTCCTGATCGGCTTCGGTCAGGTGGCCGGTGACGCGAACCTCAGTGAATCCGGCGACCTTGTCGAAGCCGCAGCGCGCCTTTTCGACCTTCTTCACCTCGCCGATGACTCGGAACAAGCGCGGATTGCGGTTGCCCCCATCCCTGCCGACGGCCTCGGTGCCGCAATCAACGATCGCTTGCACCGCGCCGCAACCGCGTGATCGGTTAGCGACCCGTCCGGTTTGAAACTGCAGCGATATTCGTTCGCCTACCGGCCGCCTGCTCCTCGGTCTGCGGTGCGCGAAGCTGCGTGACAGTCGCCGAAGACGGCTGCTCCGCCCGACAAGGAGTCGTTCCACCATGGACTGGATCAGCGTATCCACGGCGGACTCGCTCGCTAGTCCTCCCCTGACCAGGCAGCGGTCGACCAGAACACGCCGGAAGGCCTCATACAGCCCGGGCTCGGGCGTGGTCGGACGAGACCAGAAGGTGTCGAGATGCTCCTGATGCGTCAGGCCAGGCAAGTCGTAGATCGCTTCGCCCACAGTGCAAACGGGCACGTCATTAGAGAGCGCAAGCGTGGCCGACGTGCTGTTGACGCAAACCAATCCTCGCGACTGGCGTGCCATCTTCTCCAGGTCACCGCCGTCAACGAAGTGCAGCCGATTTTCGAGTCCGAGCCGGCGGCCGTGCTCCCCGACAAATCGTGACCAATTGTAGAAGCTGCAATCGAGCGGATGGGCTTTCAAGAGGAGATGAACGTCCTCCGGCGCATTGGCCGCGAAGCTCTCGACGACATAGCTGGCAGCGCTCTGCATGTCCGGGAACGGCGAGTGCGCTCGAATTTGGAAATCCCCTGATAGCTGTAGGGGAGTAGGAATTTCGGTTGCCCCTCGAGTTCACCAAGCACCTGCGTCGCGTGCCGCGATGCCCGCTTCTCGCGCCAGAATTTCCAAAGCCAGCCGAATCCCTCCTTCAGGATCGGAGTGCTTCTGTGCGACCGGTAGTGCGGAAAGGAAAAGCGCCGTTGCAGAACATGATGGTAATACCAGTACGAGTCCCTCGCCCGCCGCTTGAAGCTGGCGGTAACCGGCGGCAAATCGGGCTCCGGTGGCAAGGTAGCCGCTTCGCGGAAGAACCAGCTCTTGTCGCGGGACAGCGGCGAACGAGCGTTTACGCCCTCGCGCTCAAGCGTCATCCAGTGCGGTCGAAGATAGCCCTCCTCGAGGACATGCGTGCGGACGTCTCGGAGGGCAGCAACGCCGTGCGCGGCCAGGTGATACGGCCGGCAATCGCCGTAGAGCAGCAGGTCGGTAATCCCATTTCGACGCAGGAAGTCGTCGAAGAACACCGGCCATTCGGAGAAACGACCACGAAAATTGACCGCGCCTTCCGGCCAATCGAGCGCATCGCCGCCGCTGAGATTGATCCGGTGAACCTCAGCGCCCTGCTTTGCCATTTCGGCGCCGAGCAATTGGAAGAACGGTCCCGGAGGCCCCTGCAGAAAAACAAAGGAACGCTGTGCCATTTACTCTACGCCTTGATTCCCGCCAGCCGCTTCTTCCAGCGACCCTGCAGCCTACGCAACTTAACAACTCCGTGACTTTGCCGCCCGGCCGCGCCCTCGGCAATCCTGCGGATGAGGATTTCCGGCGGACAGGGTAAACCAGTCACCGGGTCCAGATAGCGAGGATAAGTCAGGAGGACGGCGGCTACGAGCTCATCCAAAGAGCGTTTCGCACTGCGCCGCGCCGGCACCGGGCCCAGATCGGTCGTCAGGCCCCAACCTGCGTAGAATGGCACCCCGTGCGCGGTGACCGGCTTCTTCCGCAATAGGGCCTCGAAGCCCGCAAGCGAAGTGTTGACGTGAAGCTCGTCCACGTAATCGATCAGCGCGGAAATCGGCTGATCTCGGACGATTTCGTCCGCCAGAGCGAGAGCCTCGCGATCTTCAACCGCTCCGATCCGATGTCCGGCCTCCACGTCGGGATGTGGCTTGTAAATGATGCACGCATCCGGGCGCTGCTCCCGTACCCGCCTGAGCAGGTCGAGATTGCCCGCGACAGCCTGCGCACCGCACAAGACAGCGCGATCATCTTCGACCTGACCGGGAACAAGCACGTAATGTCTGTTTGGTTCCCGAGCCTCCAGCTTGGCCGAGCCGGAGCCATATTTGCTGACACCGACTTCAACGATCAGCTCTCGAAGATCGCGCGCCCGTTGCAGCGTCCCGGAATCAAAAGCTCCATTCTGGAGTAGATTCTCCAGTTCACTCGGCTTGGCGGGATCGAAATGAACACCGAGACGATCGACAACGATCGACAGCGGAGGAACGCAGTCGGAGCCGAGGCCGACGGAGCGAATGAACCCGTCCTCAACCTCCAGGACGGCGTCCGCCTCCCGCTCGATTCTCGCGAGGACGTCAGTCGGCGTCCGCGACTTCCAGACAGCGATCTCGCCGTCCGAGTCTGCGCTCGAAAGCGCGGTCTTGAAGGGAACCGGGTCCTCCCCAGCCCACAGCAAGGGTGCGACGGTCGGCTGCTTCCAGAAGGCAAATCCGAACGCTGACGTAATCTCGCGGTTGCTGTCGATCAGCTTGCGCCAAAAACCACAGAGAGCTGCGGCCTCCATCACGTTCATTGGCGCGCCGGAGTACGGATTCACGTAGGTCTGATCGGAGAGATACGCAGCAGCCGCTTCACGAGACGTGACTGAAGAATAGCGACCGGGGGCGACACAGGCTACGGGAATGCCGTTTATTGCGGCGATCAGGACGAGCTCGTCGTCTCCGTCCACGATGATCCGCCGGGCATTGTCCAGCACGTACCAAGGATCGCAGGCGCCCCATAGGCGGCCGACCTCCTTGCCAACCGAGGGCACGTTTGCCGAAGGCTGATCGGTCCAGAACAAGACTGGCTCCGCAGCCTCCAGCGTCGGGAATGCCTCAACCGGCATGAGAGTTCTGACAAGGGTGAATGGCTCGCAAGGGAGCTCGGGCTGTTTCGCCCAGTACTCACCGCCCACTCGAAGCTTGGCGATCTCGCCAAGCGCCGTTTCAACTGAAGGGACCCTTCGGTCACCAGCGACCGAACCCGGTCCGCGAATTGACGCAACATTGGCGCCGGGAAAGGCGGCACCCGCAGAAAAGGCTCGGACTCACCGATGTTCATAGCAATGGTTAATTACAGCCGCTTTTCGTTGGACGGACAACCGTGCGAGTGTGCTCGCTCGCATATTCCGTCCTTAACGCGTCAAGCCTCGTAAATAGGCTGCATATTCGCCCTTGCCGAGACGGGTGATGGCCCGGTTCAGCCCTTCATCGTCAATAAAACCGGTCCGCCATGCGATCTCTTCCGGACATGCGATCTTCATGCCCTGCCGGCGCTCCAGCGTAGCCACGAATTCTGCGGCCTCGAGAAGACTGTCCGGTGTTCCGGTGTCCAGCCAGGCATAGCCCCTGCCCATCACCTCCACGGAGAGCTCCCCACGTTCGAGGTAAACGCGGTTCACGTCGGTGATCTCGAGCTCGCCACGCGCCGAAGGCTGAATGTCAGCAGCGATATCGACGATCTTCTCGTCGTAGAAATAGAGGCCGGTCACCGCCCAATGTGACTTCGGCTGTGACGGCTTCTCCTCGATGCTGAGTGCCCGCATCGCGTCATCGAACTCGACCACGCCATAACGTTCCGGATCGGCAACCTGATAAGCAAAGACGGTTGCACCATCCATTCTGCTGCGGGCTTCCTGCAGCGTGTCCGAAAAACCATGGCCGAAGAAGATGTTGTCGCCGAGGACGAGGCAAGAAGGACCTCCTGCCACGAAGTCGGCGCCGATCGTGAACGCCTGCGCCAAGCCTTTGGGCTCCGGCTGCACGGCGTAGGAAATCTGCATGCCCCACTGCGAACCATCTCCCAGCAAATGTCGGAACGCGGCCGAATCGTGCGGAGTTGTGATGACCAGAACCTCGCGGATCCCCGCGAGCATCAAGGTGGTCAGCGGATAATAAATAAGCGGCTTGTCGTAGACCGGCATCAGCTGCTTCGAGACCGCAAGGGTCATTGGGAAAAGGCGCGTACCACTGCCGCCGGCCAGGATGATGCCCTTCATTACGCTGTAACCTTTAGAGACTTGAGAAGACGCTCGACGACCTCGTCGGTGGACTGCCGCCAATCGGGCAGTCGTACACCATGCAGCCGCGCAAGCTTGGAGCTGTCCAATCGCGAGTTCGCGGGGCGCTTGGCCGGGGTCGGATAATCACGAGTTTCGATCCTCCGTACGACAGCGGTCGGCCCGCCCCGTGAACCCGACGATTGGAAGATCGCATCCGCGAAATCGGCCCAGCTTCCTTCGCCGGACGCGGTCATGTGAAACACGCCTCTCAGCTCCGGGTCATTCGATGCTTGGAGGTTTTCCAGGACAGAAACGATTGCCTCCGCGATGTCGAGCGCGCTGGTTGGATTTCCGCGCTGATCGGCGACCACTCCAACCTCGTCGCGATCGCCTGCCAGGCGCAGCATCGTCTTCACGAAATTGGCACTGAACGGGCTGTAAACCCACGCGGTTCGCAGGATCGCCGAATTGTCATGCGTCGCGAGGACTGCCTCCTCGCCGGCGCGTTTCGACGCGCCATAGACGCTGGCCGGGCCCGTAGGATCCTGCTCGACGTACGGCTCATTCTTGGAGCCGTCGAAGACATAATCCGTGGAAATCTGGACCAGAGGGACACTGAGGTCCCGCGCCGCCATAGCAATCGCGCGAGGGCCCTCGGCATTGATCGCGAAGGCGAGATCTCTCTCACTCTCGGCCTTATCGACCGCCGTGTAGGCGGCGGCGGAGACGATGGCATCCGGCCGGGACGCCCTGACCGCCGCCACGATCGAGTTCGGATCACTGGACAAGTCCAGTTGGGGCTGACCAAGCGCCACGATCTCGTGTCCCGCCTTTGGCCCGAATTCCAGCAAGGACTCGAGGACCTGGCCCTCAGGCCCGCCAGTTACTACGATGCGCACGACTTGCCCCTCAGGCTCTCGCAGCCTTCAGCAGGCCGAGCCGCTGACCCGCATAGCGTTCCCGAAGCGGCTGCCACCACCATTCGTTGTCGAGATACCAAGCCACGGTTTTCTCGATCCCGCTATCGAAATCCTCTTGAGCCCGCCAGCCGAGTTCGTCCTCCAGCTTGGTCGCGTCAATGGCGTAGCGCGCATCATGGCCGGGCCGATCCGTCACGAATTCGATCAATTCCTCACGTGGGCGGTTCGCCGGGCGAGCCGATCGAGGACTTCGCAAATCCGCCGGACCACTTCGATGTTCCGACGCTCGTTGCGACCGCCGACGTTGTAGGTCTCGCCGATCCGCCCTCGTTCCGCGATCGTATCGAGCGCCCGTGCGTGGTCCTCGACGTAGAGCCAGTCACGGACATTATTGCCCTTCCCGTAAACCGGCAGGCGCTCACCCGCGAGCGCATTGAGGATCGTCAGTGGAATGAGCTTCTCTGGAAAGTGAAAGGGCCCGTAATTGTTCGAGCAATTCGATACTACGATCGGCAAGCCGTAGGTCCGCTGCCACGCCTTCGCGAGATGATCAGAGGACGCCTTGGACGCCGAATAGGGAGAGCTGGGGTCGTAGGGCGTGTCTTCCCTGAACAGCCCGTCCTCGCCAAGCGAACCGTAAACTTCGTCAGTGGATACATGAAGAAAGCGGAAGGCATCTTTTTCCGCGTCCGGAAGCTTCGACCAATAGCCGCGCGCCACCTCCAGCAAGGTGAAGGTTCCGATGACATTCGTTTCGATGAAATCCGCAGCGCCGGTAATCGAGCGGTCGACGTGGCTTTCGGCCGCAAGGTGCATGATGCGATTCGGGCGAAAATCCTGGAACGCTTTCTCCATGGCGCCGCGATCGCAAATGTTCGCCTGCAGGAAGCGGTAGTTGGGCTTGTCCTCGACCGAATTCAGCGATGCTCGATTGCCGGCATAAGTCAGGGCATCGACGTTCAGGACGTCATAACCCCTCTCCAGGACCAGATGTCGAACAAGAGCGGAGCCGATAAAGCCCGCACCCCCGGTCACGATTACGCGCATCACTTGCCTTCCATCGAAAAGTACTCCGGCAGATCCGCCAGGCGTGGCTGCGTTTGGTCCTTCGCCGACAATGTCGACGGGTCAACCAGATCGGGCCACTCAACGGCGATCTCGGGATCGTCCCACGCCACGCCCTTATCGTTCTCGGGGCTGTAATAATTGGTTACGCGATACCCGATCACAGAATTCGGCTGGAGCGTGCAGAAGGCATGCCCGAAGCCAACGGGGATCCAGAGCTGGTTGTTCTCCTCTGGCGTGAGGGTCGTCGAGACCCAGCGTCCGTAAGTCGGAGAGTCACCTCGCAGGTCGACGGCGACATCGAGAACCGACCCGGCGAGGCAGCGGACGAGCTTTCCCTGAGCCATCGGATGTGACTGGAAATGGATGCCTCGAAGGGTGCCTCGCCGCACGCTCAGGGATTGGTTGTCCTGGACGAATTCGACGGGACCGACACATTCGACAAAGGACCCCAACCGGAAGATTTCCGAAAAGTAGCCCCGGTCGTCTTCGATCTTGCGCGGGACGACTTCCAGTGGTCCCTCGATGTCGAAGGTACGAAATTCCATCAACTGTCCTTGAATGATCTCAATTGGATCCGAGCGAGCCCGGAATAGCGTTCCAATCTCTCGTTTCAACCATTGTTCTGAACATTCTAGAGAGATTGCCGACCGGCCTCAAAAGCCTGCAAGCCAGCCGTCCACGATTGCAAAGTGGCTTTCCCAGGATGGCGATCGGTAATCCGCTAGCCGACGTAACTGGCGCTCGCGTTCGGGGCCGCCTTCCGCGAATGACGAAATGGTCAATTCCCATGCGACCTCGTCACCCGGCGGAAGGTAAGTTGGGATATCGTTGACGACTTCGCGATATACTGGAAGTTCCGAGGCGATGGTCGGTGTGCCGTAGTTCAGCGCCTCAACAATCGGTAGCCCGAAGCCCTCAGCGACCGACGGCATCAAAAGGGCGCAGGCCCCTGCGATCCATGCCGCAAGCTCCTCATCGCCGCAGTCCTCGAAGTGCAGGACCTTGGCCTTGAGATCCCCAAGATTCCCAAGGATCGCAATAGCTTCGTCAGCCTCCCATCCGGGTTGACCAACGATGACGAGGATGGGCGCCTCTTGGCCCATCGTCCTCACGAGTCGCTGCCAGACGCGAAGGAGCTTAAGATGATCCTTGCGTGCCTCGATCGTTCCGACCGTAACGAAGTAGGGTCGGTCGAGCACCTTGCCTGCCACCGGCCGACCGGAGCCATATCCGCAAATCCAGGCAACGACATTCGCGGGCATCGGAATCGATCGAAGCGCGGCGAATTCCGCAAGTTCGTCGATGGTAATTTGCGAATTGCCGATAATTCCGGTCGCGCTTTCGAGGGCGTTGATCATCCGCTCACGATGCTTCTCCCCCTCTCCGGGTCTGCAGAGTTCCGGATGCGCAATCGGGATGAGGTCGTGGATAAAGTAGAATGCGCGAATGTCGTTGCGCTTTAGCCAGCCCGCAATCGCTCGGTCATTCAGTCCGGTATGGCCGACATTAAGATATCGCAGACCCCGTTTCGGAGGGGGCGCTGACCAACGAGCATGGCTGCAGCGAGCGTACGAAAGAGTGCTCCTTTCCCGACCGATCGCCCGGAAAGAAGAAGTTCAAACAACCTTCTTGACCAGATGGCAGACAGTACACGGTGTCGACCCTTCCACTGAAGAACGGCGAGTGATCGGCCCTTGAAATGATCAACGTAGGCCAGACAGACACGGTCGATTCCGGTCGGATGCCTCCCTCGCCAAGTGCGCCAAACCATCCGGGTGACATCGAGCAGTATCGGAGCCTGCTCGACAGGGCGCTTTCTCAAGGGATAGCCTGGCCAAGACCCAACGCGGTGAATGCCAGCGACGAGACAATGCTCACGAATCTCTGAAAGTCACTGAGTGGAGCAGTGCTGACGTAAAGAACATCCTTATTCCTGATCGGGAATGTTTGAGCGACGAAGAAGCTCTTGGGATCACTGAGATTAACGCGGTAAATCACGGGAATGAGCCCGTCGGGAGTCCGTCGCGCCGTTGCGGCAACACCGGGATCTAGCGCGGCAGGATCTTCCAGTCTGAAGATGAATACACCGCGGATGTCGGCGCGGTCATCCCTAAGGCCGCCGGCCCTCCCGAGCGCCTGAGAAAGCGTGATGCCCGTCGCTTCAAACTCAACTTCGGAGCTTTTTCCTGTCGCGCCCAAGGAAGTAAAACTGAAGGGCTGGTAAAGCGCTGTAACCACGTCGTCAGACTGCAGCCGCACATTTTGCGCAGGGTCGTGAATGATCGTCTCGAGAGGAAGCGAGACGACCCGATCGCCGCGCGTGATTCGAATGGTCATCTTGCCAACCGGCTGCTTCACGCCACCCGCACTGGCTACAATATCGAGGAGACGTTCGCCTCGCGGAGTCAGCGGCACCCGAGCATTTTTCGCTACTTCGCCAACGACGGTTACGTTTGCGCTAGCGTTAGTCACCAGGCGGACCGCGACCTGAGGGTCGTGAGCCTTCCGCGCAAGGCGGTTTTCGATTTCACGCTCGATGTCGTGCGGAGTCCGCCCGGAAGCTCTGATTGCGCCAGCAAACGGAAAATGGATCATCCCGTCTCGGTCGACCATCATCTCTGGCATCGGTGTCCGCTGGCCAACACCTGTTGCTGCGGCCAACACTGAAGAACTGCTTTCCGAACCGAAATTCGCGCTGCTTCCGAATAGCACTGCCGGGGAGCTTCCCACACCGTGACCTCGAGGACGTCGCCGGGGCCGACGATCGTTCCCGCCGGTGGCACATCCCCGAGGGCTTCGGAAAAGAGCGTGGACCTCGAACTTGCTAAAACCTGACGAGCGACATTGTCCGTTACGTCGACGACCTTGATATCGGCAGCGCCAACCTGGTCGCCGTTCGCGCCCTTGATCGAACTGGCGCTCGGCCCTGCAGAGCCTAGCGACGTGCAGGCGCCCAAGGCCAAAAGCAACGCACTGGCAACAACGAACCCTGAACGACCGCCAGCAATGCCGCGCGGATGGAGATACTCCATCAACCCTCCAAAATGCAGAATGTGGCGCTCTCTAAAAGGGTTAGCCGCATTGCTCAATGGTGAATGGCTCCGCAGTTTCCGCATTTGGTTATGTACAGTCCAAGACCCTGCCGCCTATAGAGACATGGCATTCAACGGGTGTTAAGGGTGGCGTATCGAAAGGCTGCGCTACGCTCAAGAGAGCCAGAAGGCGCAGCGATGTTTCAGGAATTTCAATCATTTGGACGTCAAGATGAAGGTACCGGCGGAAGACGAGCTGGGCTGAAGCAAGTGCTAGCCTCGGCATCCAAGAAGCTTAGGATCAGCAATTGGCTCTTCTTCGCAACGGTTGTCATTCCGACAATCGTTGCCGTCGTCTATTACGGTCTCGTGGCGTCGGACGTTTACGTGTCGGAATCGAAATTCGTCGTTCGAAGCCCGGACAAGCCGGCAGCGTCGGGAATCGGTGTGATCTTGAAGAGTGCCGGTTTCGCCAATGCAGGCGATGAGCTCTATGCTGCCCAGTCGTACGCAACATCGCGCGATGCGCTTCGCGCGATCAATCGGAACGGTGCGTTCAAGCTCGCTTATTCGCGTCCGCAGATTTCACTCGCGGATCGCTTCGACCCGCTCGGCTTCTCGGGCTCCTTCGAAGATCTTTACAAGTATTTTCAGAAGAAGATCAGACTCCAGAACGATTCCGCAACCTCGATCAGCACTTTGACCGTTCGGGCCTATACGGCCGAGGACGCGCACCGGTTCAATCAGGAATTGCTGGAGATGTCGGAAGCAACCGTCAACCGGCTCAACCAACGCGGACGCCAGGACCTCATCCGCTATGCCCAGACCGAGGTCGACAGCGCGAAAGCCAAAGCCCAGGCTGCCGCGGTTGCCCTGGCTGCTTATCGAAATCGTTCGGGTATCGTCGATCCTGAGAAGCAGGCGTCGGTCCAGATGCAGATGGTCTCAAAACTTCAAGACAACCTAATCGCCGCCAAAACTGAACTAGCCCAGCTTCAGCAATATACACCGGACAACCCTCGAATCCCCGTGGTCGGCACGCAAATTGGCACGATCCAAGCTGAAATCGACAGGGAACTGGGAAAGGTTGCCGGCAATCGGCGATCGCTCGCCGCCACCACCGTGGAATTTCAGCGGCTAACCCTGGAAGATCAGTTCGCGGCCAAGCAACTTGCCGCCTCCCTCGGATCGCTTGAAGAAGCTCGAAACGAAGCTCAGCGGAAACAGGCCTATGTGGAACGAATCGTGCAGCCGAACCTGCCTGACGATCCCATTGAACCGCGCCGCTTGAGGGGCATCCTGACTACCCTCGTATTAGGTCTGGTTGCTTTCGGCATTCTTCGAATGCTTCTCGCTGGCGTCAAAGAGCATGCCCAGTAACAAGTCCAACGTATCTACCGGCGCCCTCCTAAGAGACAGCTCGTGGACGGTGAACCGGCGCGTCGTTGGAGCCTTGCTCCTGCGCGAACTGCTAACGCGGTACGGACGGAACAACATCGGCTTCCTTTGGCTGTTCATAGAGCCGATGCTGTTCACACTGGCGATCACGATCGTGTGGTCGGCGTTCCGTTCAGTCCACAGTTCGAGCATCCCGATCGTCGCCTTCGCTTTGACGGGCTATTCTTCGCTGTTGATGTGGCGGAACATGCCGGGGCGGTGCGTCGGGGCGCTCAAATCGAACATGTCGTTGTTGTTTCACCGGCAGGTGACGGTCATCGACATCTACACCGCGCGTATCCTGCTTGAATTCATGGCGACGTCGACCAGTTTCGTCGTTCTCGGGATCGTATTCTATTCGATGGAATGGCTCCCGGCTCCCGAAGATCCACTCCAGGTGCTCGCGGGCTGGGTCCTGCTTGGCTGGTTTGGCGCCGGACTTGCCCTGACCATAGGAGGCCTTTCGGAGAAGTTCGATCTCGTGGCTAAGCTCTGGCCACCCATGTCCTATTTCCTGATGCCACTGTCGGGTGTCGCCTACATTGCCGACGCGCTTCCACAGAACGCGCGGGAAATTGCGCTGTACCTGCCAATGTTCAATGCTCTCGAGTACCTGCGGGAAGGCTGGTTCGGTTCCCTGATGACCGCCCATTACGATGTCGGCTACGTTGCGGCCGTGAATGCCGTCCTTACCTTTGCTGGTCTAAGTCTCGCCCGTCAGGCGCAACTCGACACGAGCGAAGAATGATTAAGCTGACCAACGTTTCAAAGGACTATCCGACGAAGGCAGGCTGGCGTCGGGTCCTTTCCAACATCGACCTGACGATCAATCCGGGCGAAAGGGTCGGGATTCTCGGCAGGAACGGCGCTGGCAAGTCCACCCTGATCCGTCTGATCAGTGGCGCGGAGCCACCCACGCTGGGCACGATCGAGCGCAACATGTCTGTGTCGTGGCCGCTTGCTTTTACGGGCGGCTTCCATGGCACTCTAACCGGAGCGGACAACGTCCGGTTCGTATGTCGCATCTACGGCGTGGATTTCGAGCCTCGCTTCCAATTCGTGCGAGAATTCTCGGATCTCGGCATCTACCTCAACGAACCGGTCGCGACCTACTCATCCGGTATGCGGGCTCGTCTGGCATTCGCCATCTCGATGACAATCGATTTCGATTGCTATCTCATCGATGAAGTCATGGCTGTCGGAGATGAGCGTTTCCGGGAACGGTGTCGTGTCGAACTGTTCGAGAAGCGCAAGGACAAGGCGATGCTGATTGTTTCGCACAGCCATCGCTATCTGAAAGGCAATTGCGATCGCTTCCTGCTCTTCCGCGACGGCACCGTCGAAGAGCATAAGGACTTTGAGGAAGTCTATTTCCGCTACAAGGCTTCGCTTGGCGAGGGCTTCGCGACGAAGGAGCAAATGGTTGCCGCGATGCAATAGCTACGGGCAACCCGGTTAAGAACATGGCCGTCATCGAGCGTCACCCCGAAGTCGAAGACTACATCGTCGAAATCACGCTGGACGAGGTGCGGTCTCGCGGAGGCATCGCTGACCTTTTTGAAGAGGGTCGTCTGGTGATACTCAAGGATTACCGGCTCGATTTCGATTTCGATGCACTTTCGCAACTTGAGACATCGACCGACGCCGTCAGCGATCTGGAGATGCGCAGGCGGCTGAAGAAGCTGGTCTCCACCAGTTTCTTCGAAGGCGAACCACCGCGGAAATCGTGGAAAAAGCTGACCTTCGCCGACTCCTTCCGTCAAGCCATTTTCGACTGCTTGTGCCGCGGAGAGCCACGAACGTTCGATCGCGTCTCTGCCGCTTTGAAGTCGGCCCATGACCAAGCCCTACGCACATTCGAGACATGCTTCCCGTCGTATGAACCCTTCCGACTGATTCCGAGCCTTCGCTTGACGCGGACCCTTTTCGAAAATCTACACTGGGACAATCACTCGATCGACGACGATTTTCATCAAGCCAGGATATTCGCGAACCTCGATAGTCGGCCCCGTATCTGGAACCTCAGCCACAGGTTTCCTGACTGGGTGCGCAAGTTCTATCTTGAGCACAATCTCGGCCGTTTTGCCGGCAAGGACCCCAACCTGCTGATCGATTATGTCACCGGAAAGGTCTTTGGCGGGACGCAGGCCACGTGGATGGACAATCAGCCACGCCACCGGATCGCTTTCGATCCCGGCGAGGTATGGCTCGGAGAGTCCCGGCTGCTTTCGCACCAAATCGTCTATGGCGAGCGAGCCATGGTCTACATGTGGTTCGTCAGGGCCGCATCGATGGCCGACCCCGAAAACCGCTTCAATGCATCGGTCGAACGCGTCCACCTGGAAATGCAGGGATCGCAAAGCCTCGCATCACGCGCCGGTTAACCTCACTTGCGAGTGTCGGCTCCGGTCCGGAAGTGATCCTTCCACCAGACATTAGCTTTCTCGAACACGACAATACTGTCGTAGAATGAGATGCTTCCCGTCGTTCGGGTGAACTCGGTGGATTCCAGTTCGCCTTTGGTGTGATCGGCGTTCAGTTCGTCGATCAGGCCTTTGCACTTGTTGATGAACGAGTCCTCGACGTGGAGCCCGCCGCCCCAGTGCGGCCAGTAGCTCGTGTGCATGTCTTCCACCATGTAAACGCCGTTCTTCGGGACCTTGGGGTAAAGGAACTCAAACATGTCCCAGGTCGGCTTCATGTGGTGGCTGGCGTCGTCCAGTACGACATCCGGCGCGCCGAATTCGTCGATGACCGAAGCGAGGAATACGGGGTCGGCCTGGTTGCCGATGCGCACCTTTATCCCGGGCGCTTCGTGCGCCAGACAGTCACTGTTGATGTCGAGGCCGACGATGAGGGCATTCGGACCGAAATAGCGCTGCCACATCTGTAGGGATCCGCCACCGTAGACCCCGACTTCCCAGAAAACGAGCGACCGATCGCGCCACGGCGAGAAATGGCGCTCATAAATGGGAAAATAGTGTGCCCATTTGTGAATGACCTTGTCGTCATTGATTAGGAAATCTTGCCACAGGCTCACAGATTGATTCTCCAAGGGATTTTGGCGTTGGACCGGGCGATAGGAAACGCCGAGGCCCTCTTCAATAGAAGGTGGTAAATTGTCTGAACGATGACGATTTGAACCGTTGCAGTTCCACTATGATTGGCTAAGGGATTTGGAGCCTAAACCAAGGAGATTGAACGTGAATCTGGCGCCGGCCGAAGTTCCTGTTGAGCCCGCGAGCGACGTCTTTCCAAGCCTCACGCCGCACGACCCGATCTCACGTAACCGCATTGTTCAGGCGATCCTCGACCTGTTCGACGCCCCGATTACCTTGAGATTGGGGTGAACAAGGGCATGACCTTCAACGCGCTCAAGGCGGGAACGAAGGTTGCGGTCGATCCCAAATTCCTGTTCGACTTCGAAGCGGTCAGGCAGGAAGTTCCGGGAACCAGCTTTCACGAGACAACCAGCGACGACTACTTCGGCAATATCGCGTCGCGCGATACGGCCTTCGATGTCATCTACCTCGATGGGCTCCATACCGCTGAGCAGACAATCCGCGATCTCGTAAACGCAACTTCCTTCCTCAAGGATTGCGGCGTCATCATCATCGATGATGTTTTCCCCTGCTCGTATGTCGCTTCGCTTCCCAACCGCCGTGAAACCAGACTCATCCGCCAGGCTTCGGGCGATACCACCGGCGCCTGGATGGGAGACGTCTATCGACTAGTCTTCTTCGTAGAGACCTTCTGTCAGCAGTTCAGTTATTGCACGGTCAACAACAATCACGGGCAGCTCGTGATGTGGAGAGAGCCACGCAGGAGCGTTCCGGATCGCACCCTCACGCAGGTCGGAGAGAAGGCATACAAGGATATCTTTCTTGAGAAGGACAGCTTCCAATGCGCCCCGCTGAGCCAGATCCTGAAAAGGATCGAGGCGGCACGCCGCTGATCTGACGGCATCAGTGCGATAAGGTCGAAATTGCTGTTTCGACGACGCGCCTGAGACTTCCAGCGCGATCATCGGCATTCGTGTCGTTCCTGGGATCCCCGATGTGCCTCTCGAGATCCGTCCGGATCGCCGCAAGTGCTGACGCGCGGATGTTCCCTGGTGTGGTCAATTCGGCGAAGCTTTGAAGATCCTCGAACACGGCTACCAGATCGATCAGGCCTGAGTGCTTCTTCCGATCGGTTGACATTCCCGCGTTCAACAACAGTCGATCCGACACGGTCCACTTCCGGCAAATGTTCGAGAGCAAAGGCGTGAAACGGGAGATCGAGTCCGACCGCCGCCCAATTACGAAAACCGCCGGCACGGCCGATCCACACAGTTCCAGCGCATGGATGGCGCTTCCCTCCGCGAACACGGCAATGCTGCTGGAACGAAGGATCTTTATCAATTCGGTGAGAGAAAAACGCTCCGGGTAGATGATTTCGAAGCCTTCCTCCTCCAGCGCGGCCTCGATGAAACTTTCCCCATAGAATGACCCGGTATGGTGATGGTGCATTCTCGATACGTAGATGCGTCGGCCGCCCCGGCAGGACCGGCCCGACGGTCAAGCGACCCGTCGAGCATCTGCTGGTAGCCTGGAATGATTGTTGGACCGGCCATCTGTCTCGCCTGAGGTCCGACGAAAAGCCGGCGAAACAACGTCGGTTGCTCCACCCGAAGAACCTGCCGCCCCGAAATCCCGTGAAGGTTCAGTGCCTCGATTACGTAAGGCATGACTTTGGTGTGGTTGATCGGGAAGAACGCGAACTTTGCGCCCGCCAGCTCGGGTACCGCGAAGCGCGGCCAAAGCCGATGGATGCTTTCGGAGATCGCGTGCCCGAAGTGGCGAAACAATAATCCGCCATAGATTATCGGCTCGTCGACGATCTGAAAGTCGGTTTCGGCGCGTACGAGCGGTTGTATTTTGACGACGCTTTCAGTCCGTCCATAGCGATGATGACCAAGCAGTGCCGAAGGGGATCTGCCGCCATCGCCATACGCGTCTTGCTATTGCCTGCGGCCAAAGGCGTCATCGCTACATCACGTAGTTCAACCACGTCCGGCCACTGCATCGCAGTCATTTGCCCCGGCAATGACTCATCGCGACTTGGGATTCGAGTGGTTGGCCGGGCGTGTAGCGCTCGAACAGCTCCATGAAATAGTCGGCGTAGAAATCGTCTCTGAAGAAAATGTAGTTCAGACCGCCGACGCCACGCTGTTGGTATTGCTTGATCTTCTCGACACTGAGCTTGACGTGCCGGTGAGTGCGCAACTGCTCCCACGAATAGCGCCAGCCGAGCCTGGTTAGCTGGTCAACAATTTCGAGGTTTTTGGGGTTATCGAAATTGATCTCGATAAGCACAGTCTTGAGGGAGGAATGATCCAGCGTTCGGAGCATTCCATTGACTACGCGATGCTCGAGCCCGTCAACGTCGATCTTGATGTGGTCAGGTGGCGAAAGGCCTCCCGCCACCAATGTATCAAGCTTCTGTCCGACACAGCCCTGCTGCCTGCGGCTGTCCTTGCTCACTTTCCAGTCCGCCGAAAACTCCTTGTCCTCGGTCCAGCTGTTCTCCTGGAAGTCGTGATAGGAGATGCCGAGACCGAAGTCGCTCAGCAGGAGCCTATCGACCTTGTCGACGTCGCTTAGCGCGAGGCAGTAGGCAAGGACACGTTCCTGGAGGTCGTTCAGGTAGATGTTCTTGTTGAGCTCGGCATAGTTGAGCGCCTCGGGCTCGAACGCATAGACCTTCGCGTTCCGCATGACGGCCGCGTAGACAGTGTACATTCCGACATTGGCGCCAATATCGTAAAGTGTCTGGCCGTCTTCGAACGTATCGATCCAGGCCAGCGTGATCGGCTCTTTCGAGAAAAGGGATCTCAGCCTCTTCTTGCTTGATGAACCCGTCGTGGCGAACCGCATTACCCGGCCCTGGTGCGGAACGTCGGCATATTCCAATTCAAGCCACTTGGTCCGGATGCAGTTCTCATCGGGCCGCTTTTCATCGGCGACGTGCCGAGGAGGACGCGAAAAGCCGAGAGCACGCATGATGCGGTTCGTCATGCCATTAGCTTCCGGGCTCGCAGTTCCGCATTGGCCTTTTCAAGCAGGTCGGCCGGGATCGGCTGAGTATCGACCCAGTTGCAAAACCGTCTCATCCCCTCTTCGAGCGAGATCGCCGGCCGCAACCCAGTAATGTTCTCCAATTGCTCGATATTCGCGAAATTATGCCGAATATCCCCAACCGATATTCGCCGGTGACGTGTGGTTCTGTGTTCGAGCCCATAATACGGCAGAGAAGCTGGGCAACGTGCATGATCGAGGCGGCTTCGCCGCGTCCGACGTTGAGCGTCACGCCGTCCTGGAGCGGCCGCTCGGCGCAGCGCAAAACTGCCGCAACCACATCCTCAACGTGGACGAAATCGCGGGATTCCTCGCCATCCTCGAAAATCGGCAAGGGCAAGCCGAGACGGATCCGCGTGGAGAAGATGGAGAGGATTCCGGTGTAGGGGTTCGAAAGCGACTGACCCTCTCCGAACACATTCTGGAATCTCAGAATCGAATGGCCGATCCCGAGGGCCGTGCAGGCGACGCGAACCAGGTCCTCCTGCGCCAACTTCGTCGCGGCATAGATCGATGCCGGCGCCAATGCGTCGTCTTCTCGGGTTGCTGTCGGTTCAAGTCGACCGCCGCAAACCGGACAGGGCGCCGTCCATCGGTGCGCCTTCAGTTGCTCTGGTCCGCGCGTCGGTGGAAAGCGCCGGACTCCTTCGGGAGCGCACGTCCGACAAAGATAGGCGCCCTCACCATATACCGAACGGCTTGATGCCAGCACGACGTTCGCGACGGAGTGCGGCCGGTTGGCAAGGATGTCGAACAGCAGAGCAGTGCCCTGAACATTGACTCGGTAATATCGATCAATCTCGTACATCGACTGGCCGGTGCCGGTCTCCGCTGCGAGGTGGACCACCGTATCGATTCCATCAAGAGCGGCTTCGAGTTCTGTCCGCGCGGTTATGTCGCCACGAATGAAGATGGCGCCGGCAGGGGCTTCGAACGAAGGGTCTTCCCGTGAATCTGCGGTGACAGGTTATCGAAGACAACGACCTTGCAGTTCGCGGCGAGTGCTGCCCTCGAGAGATGGCGGCCGATGAAGCCGGCGCCCCAGTAATCAGGATCGTCTGCATTCTCTTTTCTCAGCGCTTGTCGAGCGCAACCTCGTCGCATTCAACTTCGACAATGCGGGTAGCAACTTCGAGATGCTCATCGTCGTTCGCTCCCCGCGGGATCGCTGAGGCTGGCGGCACCGATGAGGCGTCGGTAGCATGCTGCATGAACAGCCTCATTACGTGAGACACGCCGTCCTCGACGACGTTCCGTAGATCAGGGGCAAAGTAGGTGCCGCGATTGAACGCCCCAGTAATGATTTCGTACGAGGGGAAATAGTGAACGTTGGCGAAGCGCCGACGGACTGTTTCGGCCGCCACGCGCAAGACCGACTTCGAATATGTCGTCGCAGACAGGACGTTCTCGTCCGGCTGAGCCGTTGCCACGAGCGGAACGGGTGAAACAGTGAAAACGATTTCCGCTTCCGGGTTCACTTCGGAAAGTGCCTGACGAAACGCGGTCAGATCCGCGATCACATCCTCAACCGGCTGATTGTAGAATTCGTAACGTCCCGGATCGAAAGTGCCGCCCTCAACTCCGGGCATAGAGGAAAAACGGCGCCATCTTCCTTGGAGCGCCAGCATTCTGTGAGCCCAAGAGTGAACACGAAGACGTCGAGGGTCTCGAACATCCTTCGAACTGCGGTCAGATGTTGCCGCCGATCGGCGGCCAGCTCTTCTGCGGACACGTATCCGCCGGGCTGCGTCGTCGGCCTGAACGGGTCCAGGAAGACGTCCTCCGACTCTTTCCATTGGCCTTCCACCGGCGAAAAGCGATCAAACGCTCTCCAAAATAGCTGGAGAAGCTGACGTGCAGTGTAGATGTTGCCGTACCGGGCAGAGAAGAGACCATAATTGTTTCGATCCCTGACCGAGGCCGGCAGGATCGGATGACCCGCTTCTGCGACGTAATAATTGTAGCCGGAATTCCTGAGGTGCCTCGCGATGTGCTGCGCGAAACAACTTCCGGCGGTTGCCACCTTGGTCTCTGCAGTGATCCGAAGCTCGAAGACTCCGACCGGGTCGACATCTTCGGGTGCGGGGCCTGCGACTGTGCGTTTCCAGAACGCCTTGTCATGCAGTGCCTTATAAGGATGCTGACTCATGCCTCGCCTCGCGTCTTGTCTTCGGTGAATCGAGTCTCAATCTCGCGCAGCAGAAGCTCTCCATAGAAGTGGTTGGCGTGGGTCGCGTCGTTGGCGTAGAAATCGCGAGCGAGGAATCCCCGCCGGTCAACGGCCTTTGCGGGTGGCATCATCAATTCGACGCCAAGATCATCGCAAAGCATCTCGAGAACTCGCGTCTGCAGAGTCCAGAATTTCAAGCGCAGCGCGGGTGAGGAAACACCCTGGTTCGCGATCCCCTCTTTCGCAAAGAAGGATTCGTGAAATTGCTGGATGAATTCGTTGTCGGACTTCGGAGGGGCGGAAGGACATGGATCATGCGAGCCGAAGTCGCCTTCCGCAAGGCTTCAATCGACTTTCCATCTCCGTTGCGGATGCCCTTCTCGAATGCAGTCTCCAGCATCCGGTATGGGATCAGTTCCGCGCCGTCCTGAAGCTTCGCCTCCTTACCAGGCTCAAGAAAATCGAAGGGGTTGGCGTGCTGGATCGTGCTGAACACGGCGTGTTGGTTACCCCCGATCATCGAGATCACGATGTCATGCTGTCGGAGTGGGCGCACAATCTCGATGAACTCTTCGAGGCTGGTATCCCCTTGCATCTTGCCGTTCTTGATCTTCGACAGGCGGTGGGCCTTGAGAGGCGCAGGCTTCCCCTTCCCTTCGCGCTTCTCGATGGCGCGTTGAACGGCGTAGCTGTGGCTATCGCCGAACAGGAGAATTCTAGGCTTTCTCAACGAAGACTCCGCTCGACGCGCTTTCATTGAGTGACCAGCGTCGGGAATGACTTTACCAGCCGATCGACCGCCAGCATCTGCCCCAAATAGTCAGAGAGCGCAGTAAGCGGCAAGGCGCAAGGGCCGTCGCAAAGCGCCCTATCGGGATCCGGATGCGCTTCGACGAAAAGGCCGGCGATTCCAAGCGCCATGCCCGCACGGGCCAACTCCGTTGCTTGGGCGCGCCTTCCGCCCGCGCTGTCGGATCGCCCCCGGGCGTTGCAGCGCATGCGTAGCATCGAAAACAACCGGAGCCAGCGGCTTCATGTCGTCCATGCCGAGCATGTCGACCACGAGGTTGTTGTAGCCAAAGCTAGTACCCCGTTCGCAAAGGACGACCCGGTCGTTCCCCGCTTCCCGGCACTTGTTGATGATGTGCTTCATCTCCTGCGGAGCCAGAAATTGCGGTTTCTTCACGTTGATGACCGCGCCTGTGCGGGCAATGGCAACGACGAGGTCGGTCTGTCGGCCAGAAACGCCGGCAGCTGAAGGATGTCAGCCACTTCGGCGGCTGCGGCCGCCTGATGAGGTTCGTGCACGTCCGTTAGCACAGGGACGTCGAAGCGGCGTTTCACCTCCGCGAGAACAGACAGACCTTTCTCAAGTCCGGGCCCCCGGAAGGATTCGATCGACGAGCGGTTGGCCTTATCGAACGAGGCCTTGAAGACATATGGAATCCCCAGGTCGCCCGTGATTTCGACGAACTTGCTCGCCACTTCCATCACCAGATCTTCGCTTTCGATGACGTTCATCCCTCCAATCAGGACGAACGGCCGATCATTGGCGAACGTGATGCCATCCTTAAGAACTACGCTGTCTGACAAACTTCGTTTTCCTCTTTGAGCTCAAGAGCTTGAGGCCCAATTGCCTCCTTGGCGAGCCTCATGACCCCGAGCACCTGTTCGCGCAAGCGCCCAACGCTGTACTCTTGCTCAAGCCGGTTCTGGGCCCGCTGGACCATTCCCAGGCGCTCGTTTTCGTCATTGACCAGTCGGTCCAGTGCCGCGAACCATTCGTCGGTAGTGGCCGCCAGAATTCCGCAGCCATCCGCGCAGCACTCGTCATAGACCGTTCCGCGGCTCGCCACGACCGCAGCCCCGCTCGCGGTGTACTCGACCCATTTCGTGTTCGCCTTCATCAGATTGAAGTCGATCGGGACAAGCGGACAAATTCCGACATCCCAATGACGTGCCGCAAATTCTTCGAGGAATTTCGAATAATTTGCCACCGGCGGTGCCGTGACAACGCGGCTGCCAAATCGCTCGAGCGACAGCGGAACGGGGATTGAGCCAAATAGCTCGAACTCCACTAGCGGGTTGTGGTCGAGGAGTTGCTCGATCGCCGGCAAGATCATCTCGAGGTTATGGGCGTGGTCTGCACTAGCCATGTAGCCGACCTTTCGGGCACTTCCACGAGCCGGCGTGCGCAGGACAGATCCCGAGCAATAGATCCTGCCCGACACCACTTGCAGGTCCGGGAAATATTCAAGAAACCTGTGCTTCAATTTCTCAGTTGATGCATAGACCAGGTTGGCAGCGGTCAGGAGGTAACGGACGGAGGCGATCCGTTCGGGGCGTTGTGATGTTCGAACTTCCGTTGCCCAATGTTGGGCGGAATTGCCAAGAGGTCGTCATCGACGTGATAGACGATTGGCAAGTCATTCTTTCGCGCCCAATCGACGATGGTCTCATATCCAGGACCGCTGTAGCGGCAGAAGATGATTATTGAAGGATTGTAGCTATCGAGAAGGTCGGCGATCTCCGGCGACCGAGCATCGGTATCCGTGCGGAGCTGACCAAGCTCCTGCTCTGTCACCAGCTTGCTTGCAAGCTCGCCCGCGCGACCATGGGAGCAAGCGGCTTCGTAAAGCTCAGCTGAAGGGTCGGAACATTGCCGTTGGCAACGAACAGAACCCGTTCGCGCTCTGGAAGAAAAGCCGTGGGCCTGATCTCAACCCGGCGGGCTGTCTCGAATAATTTTGCATAGCGCTGAAAGACGTCTTGCGGATCAAGAGGCATTTCCTGCCGATCGAGGAAGCGTTGCTGAAGTTCGACGAAGGGCTCAGGGTCCTCAATCGCCGCCTTGCTAAACTCGGCCCACTCCGCAGGAGTCGAGACAGCGGACAGACCGTCGTAATTCCCAGCGTCCATGCCACCGCCCTGATCTCTCCAGACGGCGGTCGGGATTTCCGCAAGAAGCATATCGATCAGTACGGACGATGGAGCCGAAATTCCGTAGCCGAATTGACGAAGATTCACCCGGTACATCGGGGCATTCTCGATGCGTGCATTTCGCGGCAGCGGGACCTTGTTCTTGAGAACGTATTGGCCACCGGGATGCGGACGCAAAGCGACTTCACGACCTTCCTCTTCGAGCGCACTGCAAAATTCGGCGAATGCGTCGACGAACTCCCCTTGAAGTCGCCGGCACCGTTCAGGCGCACCGAGTGGAGGTTTTCGCAGACGATCCCCATGCGCCTTGGATCGCGCGCGACTTCGGCTGAATGCAACTGAAGCACTGAGGTCGGACCTGTCACCAGCAGCTTGCTCCGCTGAGAAGCCGACATGGAGACGAGGTGTTCTGACGGTTGCCAAGCACAGACGATATCTGCGCCGAAAGAGGCCGTCGCACCGTGAGCCCGAACGTGATCAGCACTATGACGGAAGCCGACACATTCGAAACCGTGCTGCAATGTTACCTTAAGATACGATGGGGGGGCGTAACGAAAGACGGAATGCGTCGTCACATGGTTGTGGAGGTACGATTCACTTGCTGCGAAAATGAGCCCCTCACCGCTCAAATGCCGGTAGGCCTCCCAGTCGGAGTTGAAATACTCAACGCGCGCACTCGTTTCGGACTGGGTTTGCGCCAACTCCCTTTGCCAGATCCCGAAGATGTCACGGCCGGTGAACTTCGTGGAAACGAGGATCAAGACATCCAGGCTGAAGCTGCGCGAGGCCATGTATATGAGCGGCCGCAGGATGTTCACATCCTGGACGAGATTTACGAGAAAGACTGCGGTTCGATTGCTTGGCATAGTGGTGTCGTCACGCCGAGAAGGGCAGTGGAGAGTTCTCGGACAGGATCACTTGGCTGGGCCCAAACGCTTCTGCCATTAGCTCGCGAATTTGCCGCATCGCAGGTCGATATGTAGCCAATTGGAAAGTCAGCGGGGCATCGTGCCAGCTTTCACCAGGAAGCAGTTCCCGACCGGACAGTCCATTGCCCCCGATACCCGCCAGTACTTCTTCTCCGAGAAACGGATTTCCTCCCTAGTCGATCCCGAAATTCGGGAATCAACGATTTTGCAGCCTTGTCGGCAATCAACATTACGAGTTCGCCCGGAGCACCGCGAAAGATGACATCGAATCCAAATTGTGCTGGGCAATAGGGACTGGCCACGGAAAAGCCCTTCAAAGCATGAACCGCCTTGTGGGCGGCACCATTCGTAGCTTGCCCATGAACGAGGATGAGCGCGCCTGAGGAGGGCGCGTTCCCTTCGGACGCCGGTATAGATCTGAGGAAATTAGCGAATGAAGCGGCTTCTGTTGCCGCAGAAGCAGTTGCCTGCATTGCCGCGGTGAATGCTTCCAGTTTTCCCGGCGCGTGCCTCATGGTTCCGTGGTCCAGATCGGCCTGAAACGCCGAAATATCCCGGTAAATGAACTCTGAGAGCGGCTCGTACAGAGGGTATCCCGACGAGATGACCTGGCACCCTGCCGTCAAGGCGGTCACTGCGCGATTCTGAGATTTTGCGGCGCTGAATGCTTGCGCGTTCACTGGCAGGAAGCATGCGAAGGCTTCGAGGAGCAGATCCCTCTCGTTGGATTCAGTCCACTGGTCTATCTTCGACCTGACCGGAAGCCGCCCAAGAAGCGCCAATCCATCGGCATCAAGCGCGCGTTCGTTTGTAAGCACGGTCAATTCGATATTCTTCTCAGCATTGGCCAGAGTTCGAAGCACTCCACCGAATGCTGCCAGATCATTCAGGCCGACTTTGAAGTGAGGGTTGTCGCCTACTCCGAACCACATCAGTTGAACGGTCTTCTCGGTCCGTGCCCGCGCAAGCTTGGAATGGAGCAACCTCGGGAGATCATCGAATTCGGCCGGGGCCGCGGGGTCATTCACAACGTGAGCAGGCAAGTCGCTCGTGTAGCCGTGCACGATTCGCGCCATCGCGGGGTCGAGCAAATTGCGAATTGGCAGAGGGGCAAGAGCTGGCCGAGCCAGTTCCGATAACGCACAAGCCGGCTGTCCGAAGACTGACTGAAATAATCGTCGAACAGATCGACCCGACCAACAATCCTTTCCTTCCGGCGGCGGCCGCTGCGACGAGGGCCCGAGCGTCGTGGCACTTGCTTATGAGGATTACATCGAAGTCAGTTTGGTCAACCGAGAAAGCGGCGACATCTTCAAGAGCAAGCGTAATGCCCATTCGCTCCAGGGGCGATTTCAGCCTCCCGTAGCGTATGCGCGCGCCGGCGTAGGTCTTGTATTCCTCCGACGGAATGAGAACCGCGATCCTCAAAGGAGTGACTCCAGGCGCATGGCATTTTGCGCCATAGGGGCCGGAGCAGCGGCGATCCTTCGCCCCGCTCGGCCAAGTAACCGGCCGTGACCAGGGACGTGCAGACATGCATGCCCTCGTCCGATCGCATCGGTCCCGCTCGCTGGAGCCAACCCGCCGCAACCGAGGTTCGCGCTAGCCAGAAATCGCGCGGCGGCAAGGACGCCGGATAGTTCGAACGCCAGAATAGAGCCGACTTGGAGGGTGGTCAGATCCCGAAACTCCAGCAAGCGTTCCCTGATCCGCGATCGCCGCATGCCATCCCTTCCCCGCCTTTCCGCAGAGACGATGACGCAGGATGCCGATTTGGCTGCAGGTTCCTCAAGGATCGTTGAGAGTACTCGCGCCGTTCGATTGTCGTGGAGTGTCACGTTCGCACCGATGTAGCCCACGAACGGTGTTTCCACTGCAGCCAGCGCGAGATCTATCTCCGCGAACTCGCTCACGCGTCCGGGGAAAAGACGCCGGGCGAGCGCAAGGACCTCCGCGCCTGCGTTGCCGAGGAATGAAACTGCAGCGGGAAATGAAACTGCTTGAAGCGAAAGCGTCTCGATGGTCTGGGCGAGCCCACTCGATGTAGTTTCATCCGAAGCGACTAGCCACGTAATTGCACCCGTATCCTGTGGCCCCAGTGGTACGGGCTGAGCCACTGGGACAAGCAGCTCTGCATCGGTGGGCGCTCTACGATGCTGCCGAATTGCGGCGACGGGAGCCCTGCTTCCGAGTTGACTCACACCGCTCGGGACAAGTCTAGGCCAGGCTTCGGCATATCCCGGTACAGACGTTCTCAGTAGCTCAGCGTGCGTAATCGGCAATTCCGCCAAGGTGGCAGGCTTAGCTTGGTCCGAACCTGCCAGCACCACCGGAAGAACGACGTCGTTCGTAACCGGAGCCCCTTTTTCGCAGGAGGAGACCAGGATACTGATCGTAGGGATCATGTCAGCCGAAAGTCTCAGCCTGCTGCCGCGTTTGCCTCGACTGCCATCCACCTGGATAGAAGCTGCCAGGTAATCGACGCCCCGCTGATCTCCGGGGTCGGCGACGAAGTCACCTCGATCCGCAGTACCTTTGAGAGCCAAGCTTGAATGTCCGCCTGGAACAATGGCTCGGACCCGTCACCGCCGTTCAGGTCAACCTCAAGCCCCCCAAGAACGGTTCGCCAGTATCACTGAGGCTTGCCCGCAAGTGACCGGACAAAGCCTCACTATGACCAAGAATGTCGATGGCGCTTGGAGTTTCCTTGTTCGCTTCTCGCGCTAGCAAGAGCAGCTCGGGAAAATGCGCACCTCCCGACAAAGCGACGGAAAAACAAGCATTTTCGAGCCGCGGATAGTGCCGTCAGGATCGGCCAAAACAAAAACAAGGGGAAGAAGGGATTTCTCAGGTTCACATCGATGAAATCGGTGGCCGCGATCACAAGCCCTTCGCCAAGGAGCGCAAGGGAACCACCTTTTTCAGGATCGTGCTGGTACGCCCGAACGATGCACCCCGCGCCGTCCGCGCTCCATCTCGTGCGAAGACGGCCATCACCCGTTTGCCAAGCGTCAATGAGCGTCTCGGACGTCTCAACCGATCCCATTTCGATCGCTCGGACCTCACTCGAGGTGCTTGGGAAACCAGAAAAGCGCGCCAATTCCAAGAAGGAGGCCTGAAGGGAGGCACGGTGCCGGGCATCCTCAAGATAGCCGATAGGAATACCGTCGATCGAAACCAAACAAGGCCTGCTTCCATCGAGTTGGAAGCTGCGCGTCCAACGCGCAGGGCTGACTTCGCGATGGGAAAGTTGGCACATGGAGCCGCCGGCCCGAACTCACTGTTGAATGCGAGGGCTGTAAACTCGGCGGGAACCGGAGACCGAGCCGAAATGCTGCGACCTTCAGACTGACCGAACTCAATATAATGAAGGAGCGGATTCTGGCCGGATCTTGCGACGTCGGGATTTGCCGTCAGATAGGTCGAGGTCGAGAATTCCGGTCCAGGATCGCGGCCCTCTCGGCTCCCATTCAGCAGGAAGTGCAACGCCGCATCGCACCCGGAATCGGCCACGTCAGGGTATTTTGATAGATACCACTCGGCATCGAAATACGAAGATCGTCGAATCTGCGCGACCCGAAACTCTCGAATCTTTCGATCCCTCCACCGAGCGCTCTGCTAATCTGCATTCCAATCCGGTGGAGCATTTTGGCGGACTGCGCCGAAATGCGCCAAGGCAGGGACTGCCGCATCTCGAGAATGATCGCCTCTGCTTCCGCGAGACGAACCTGCGATTTTCGCAGCTTTTCTTGATCTCGGACAAGCTGGTGCTGAGTTGAGCGATACTTGCGCTTTACGTCCTTGAGCTCTGTTTCGAGCGCATCTTGTTTCTTGGCAAGCCGCTGGATTTGCTGCTCAGCTTCCTCATATCTTTCCGACTGACTACGGGCAGTAGCTTCGGATTTTGCAGCCAGCGCGTCCATCTCACGTCGATGGTGCTCATCGGAAATTTCGCGGCTCCGACCATATTCCTCAGCCGCACGAAAGGCTTCCTCCCGCATGCGATCGATCTGCCTCCGCAGATCATCTTGAACTTGCAGGCCTTCCGCTACCGCCTCTTCGAGCGAAGTTCGCTTTGCAATCGCGTCGGAAAGAAGCGTAACTGCGCTTGCCAATCTTTCTTCGAGCCGAGCCTGCGAAATCGATTGCTCGGCCAGAGTGGCCCTGATGGCATCGAGATCTCCGGTCGAGCGCCTTGCCCGTGCGAGTTCGGCGGCCGTTTCGTCAGCCTGCGATTTGAGACCGGCCATGCGCTTGCGATCGAGCCTGGCCCGCTCAAGGGCGTCCGATACCATAGGTCCCGTTCGATTGAGTTCGGCCCGGATTCGATCAAGGGTTTCAAAATCGACGGAAGATTCAGGCGTTCCCGTCGTCCATCCGAGAAGGACTCGATAGGCTTCGGAAATTTGCGGAAATCTCGCAAGCTCGATGAAGGCCTGCTCGTCCGCGATGCGGTGATGCCTAAGATCGGTGGAAAGAAAATCGGCCACCTTTTCGCCGTCGACTGAACTCGCATCGATTGGGATCTTTAGCGTCCTAGCGATGCGCTCCAGCACGGATTGCCAGTCATCCAGAAGTTGATCGAAAGTCAGGGCAACCCGAGGGAGCCCTCTCGTTCCCAACTCCGCATCAAGGAGATAACGCACCCAAAGGAGCAATCCGTATTCAGGGTCGAACCCGTTTCGTTGAGACAACGATTGCGCGACCTCCAGCGGATTGCGCAAAATCATTGGATAGCCAGTCCGCGCAGCCAACGTTGTGAAGACTGGCTGCCACAACCCCAGAAGACGACACATCCGAGGATCTTTAGCGACGATCGAAGCAGATCCGTCGTACTCGGATTTCAGAGTCTCTTGCGCGAGTTTCCGAAGCTGCTCCAGCTTGCGCCGCCCAAGCGAAGATAGCTCAACGTCCTCCACACCGTGCCAAGTTGTTCCTAAATCACGAAAAAGCTCCTCATTGAGAGATTTCACGGATTCGGATTCCCAAAGGCCTCGCTCATTACCTGCACTGGGCGGAAGGAGCGTTCGCGGCACAGCCAGTCCGCCAAGCCAAGCATCCCAGCGAGCGCAGACGTCCCGATCTGTGCATGCCGAGCACGACCACGGCATGTTCGAACTGGGGGACGCTCATCTTCTTGATTTTTCGCTATTTTCGTTGAAGGGATAGTTCGCTACCGACGGATTGCTATAAAGGGGTTTTCGAACGGGAAACAACCATGTTGTTGCCGTTCGTTCGATTAATTGAGATGGTGCGGGTGGTGGGGCTCGCCACAACGGATTAGCAGGATTTTGCTCGTTTGAGCGCGGGTGGAACAGGAATAGTAGATGCGTGATGCACAGTTACCCAAAATCTTCGTTGGTTACGACAGCAGGGAAGATATTGCGTGGCAAGTTTGCCGGCACTCCCTTCTTCGCCATGCCGACAATGCGTTGAATGTCATCCCTTTGCGCCAACCGGCTCTCCGGGAGCTTGGCTTGTACACGCGCTCACTGGACACCGGTGCGTCAACAGAATTCTCTCTTACTCGTTTCCTGACACCGTACCTGGCGGGACTTCATGGGTGGGTACTGTTCTGCGACTGTGACTTCTTGTTTACTGTGGATGTTAGAAACGTTTTCGAAGGTTTGGATGCGAGCAAGGCCTTGTATTGCGTCCAACATGAATACACCCCGGCCCAGCAGGTTAAGATGGATGGGAAGCAGCAAGCAGTCTATCCGCGGAAGAACTGGTCGTCTTTCATGCTTTTCAACTGCGACCACCCGATGTTCGCTCGCTTACACCTGCGGTCGTGAATTCGGTAAGCCCGGCGTTCCTGCACCGGTTCGAGTGGATCAAGAACGAGTCCGCAATCGGCGCACTCGATCTGGACTGGAATTTCCTGGAGGGGAATATTCGAAACCCCAGAAAACGCCTCGCGTGATTCACTTCACGAATGGCGGTCCATGGTTCGATGAATGGCAGAACTGCGATTACGCGGATCTCTGGCTCCACGAACGAGCCCTCTATCTAGAGGCGAATGCAGAGCGGGATGTCCGCGTTGCCGCGTGACTGCCGAAATCACCATCTGGAGATTGCGGCCAAGTAATCGATCGTCAACTTGAGGCGGCGTCTGATTGCGTTCGAACCATTGGCTAGCTGATGGAATAGCAATCCGAAATCGACGGCCGCAGTCTTTCTGTCGTCGAGTTTTCGGTACAGGTCCCAGAACCCATCAGCACCGAGCACCGGAATCAAGTTGAAGATTCCGTGGAAACCGAATGTCGGACCGACGGGGTCTCCCCGCTCAAAGGAAAATCGCTCGGCGAGTGAGCGATCCGCGAACTTGAGCCCCTTAAGCTCGAGGAATGTTCTATTCGTTCTGCAAATCGCAATGTCTTCCGGATGGCCGAGCACGAAGTGCGGATCGCGGCAAGCATCCATCAGCCTGCGGCTGCGAAGCGAGAATCCACCGTTTCCCACATTGTGGCCGTCAAGGAATTGGGGCCATGGGGCGCCGATGTAGTCGTAGTCCAGGAATCGTGGATCCCACCTCGCCGCATCCAGCACGAAGCCGTCCCACTGTATGATCAACGCGTGGGACGTCATCACATGCTCGCCGAGGCCGCGAAGCACGAATTCGGAATATTCTGCCCCGGACTTGAGAAGAGGGCCGTCGATCAAGCGGATCCGGGAATCTGAAACAGGGTGATCCGCCGCCCCGAACAGCAGGCAGTCTGCGAAGTCGATCCGGTCGAGGCAGATCTTCAACGCGCGTACAGTAGCCGTAACGTTTACCGATGCTGCCGCGCAGATGGTAACTTCGGGTAGAAGCAGTCGCGCCATCGGGTCAGACGGCAATAACGAATTGCTCGCAGAACGGGCTAAGATGTGGATGGTGATAAGGGTCGCGCTCGCAATCCGTGCCCCACTTGCGCTTCAGCGCCGCCAGTTCTCCCGCGAACCGCGTTCGGTTCAGCCTTGCCCGATCGTCCCGCGGGACTTCGATTCGTGGTGGATCAAAGTAGCCCTTGGCTCATAAAATGACTGCCAGCCTCTCTCGTTGAGCTTCAAGCAGAGGTCCACGTCATTGAACGCCACGGGGAAGTTCACTTCATCGAAACCACCCGCCGCAAGAAACTTATGTCGTGCCAAGATCATGCAGGCGCCCGTGACCGCGTTAGTTCGCTGCGGGAGATTTGCTCGATTGAAGTAACCTTCTGCCTCCAACGCCTGGAAGCGATGAGCGTGACCTGCTCCGCCGCCTATGCCTGTTACCACCCCAGCATGCTGAATTGTGTGATCGGGATACAAGAGCCGGGCCCCCACCGCTCCGATGTCCGCGCGCATCGCCTGAGCAATCATGGATCGAAGCCAGGCCGAGTCCATCATCTCGACATCGTTATTGAGAAAACAAAGGTATTCAGTGCGAGTCTGTCTAACCGCCGCGTTGTTTAATGCCGAATAGTTGAACGGACCCGGAATATGCAGAATCCTAGCTCCCTGCCCTTCGAGCGAGTGGAGGTATTCGAGGGCTTCGGTATCATCGGTTCCATTATCGACGATCAAGATTTCGACGGCTGGGTAGTCCACTTGCTTCACGCCATTGATGCAATTGCGAAGCAGGGGAGCTGATTGCGTGTAGGTACGATAACGGTGACCTCAGCCGCACTTGAAGCTCCAATTGCTCCAACTGCAGCGAGGCTCCTTGTTGCCTTTGGCCTTTGTCGCCGATGATGCAGCACCATCGGAATCCGCACAGGGATGTTTTCCGATGAAATTAGATCGAGGACCAGATCTCGGACCCAGCCTCCTGGCCGCAACTTTCGGAGCGCCGATGTCGAGACTTTCAAAATGCAGGAGTGGGTCACGAAATCATGGTGAGCGAACAATTCTGGATTCCAGCTCGGCTTGAAGTGCGGCAATTGCCGCTCTCCTCTGAGCCCGATCAGGTCATCGTCGGCATAGAAGATCGAGCTTTTGGGTAGGCGCCCGCCTTCCCGGCGTAGGTATCCAGAGCGCTTTCCGAAAGTCTGTCGCCAGACCGGGCAATACATATCCACGACGCGTCAGGTACCAGTTCGGCCAGGTCGGTTGGCTCGGGAATCCAAACGAACGGCCCCATCTTGTCGGCGCCGCCGACAACTATCAATCGTTCCACACCCTTGAATGAAGAGATCGTTTCTCCGAGATTCTCCTCACTCTCCGTACAGTCTATCACGCCAATCAATGAGAACGCTCTTCCCGGGCGGACGCGAACGACGTAGCGCGTGTTTTTGGCTCGATCTTTTCGATCCAAAGAGCGTAAGCGCTGGGCGACTTGCCAATCAGCTCGGCGAAGCGGTTTCGTGCGCGAAGACGCAAGCCGCGCAACCGCCAAACTACCGCCTCCAGATATCGCCATGGTTCCAAGCGAAAGGCATCAAAGTGGACGCGGAGCGTCAACTGCCGTCTGCGCCAGCCCCACTTCTCATTTTGCGGGGCTTTGGTGCTGTTCGGCAATCTCGATCGGTATTGTTTCAGCAAGGGAGCATTGCGCCAGTCGAGGGAGATTGCCTTCGCATGAATCGAATCCATGGTCGGCAACGACCTGCCAACCCCTTGCGTGTAGCCGGCAGTACGCCTTCGGCCTAGCCGAGACCTAATCGAAGGAAGTCGTGCACATGGACAATGCCGACCGGGTTTCCGGGATTTATTGAGGCATCGCTATCAAGAACGAAGACGCTCGTGATTGCGTTCTCGTTCAGGAAAACGAGCACGTCTTCAGCAAGAGTTTCCAAGGAAACCGTCTTCGGGTTGATTGTCATAACCTGCTCGGCGGTTGCAGTCGGCAGGTCGTCGAAATGGCGACGAATGTCGCCATCAGTGATGACTCCAATCAGCCTGCCAGTGGCATTCACCACGCCCGCGATGCCGAACCCGGTGGACGTCATGGTTATAATGACATCCCGCATCTCCGCCGACTGGCTGACGAGAGGCAATTTGCTCGGACCATGCATGATCTCGGAGACGGGGGTCAAGCGAAGCCCTAGCGATCCGCCCGGATGAAGGACCTTCATGTCATCGCGTGAGAATCCGCGCATATCCATAAGAGCCATGGCGAGCGCATCACCGAGCGCGAGCTGCATCGTGGTGGAGGTCGTCGGAGCAATGTTCGCGGGGCATGCTTCCCTGGCAGCGGGTAGGCAAAGCTTGATGTCGGCTCGCTCGATAACAAGGGATTCGCGTTTCGATGCGACGCCAATCACTTTGACCCGAATGGTCGACGCATAGCGGAGAAATGCCCTTAGTTCGCTCGTGTTTCCCGAGTTCGAAATGACGACCAGAACATCTCCGGCAACCAGCATTCCGAGATCGCCGTGAGCCGCCTCGGCAGGATGGACATAAATCGCAGGTGTCCCTGTGGCCGCAAGCGTCGCAGCCCACTTACGTCCGATATGACCGGATTTGCCCATACCGGTCACCACCACCCGGCCAGGGGCCGCCAAGATGGCGTTGCAAGCATCGACAAACGAGGCGTCGAGCGCCTGCGCCAAGACGCTTAGCGCCCGAGCTTCGATGCTGATTACTTCGGAACCACGACGGAGAATCGAGCCGTCGCAAGGCTGCGTCCGCAGGATAGGCTGAACTGTCACTGGCCCCTCTTCGCAAATACAGTTTCAGGCACCGAGCTCGCCTGTCGAATATCACCTCAATGAGGAAACATCCGCTTAGTCGTCCTTGCTTTCATATTCCAGCATCGACGACGGGATTTGACCTAATTCGGTCAATGGTGTTGCGGCATGACATCACGATCGTGCCGGGTAAAGGCAAAATTTGCTCCAAAATCAGTCGAAGCCCGCGGATGAACCGAGGATGAACTACCGTACGGTCGTGTTATTCGCTATTTACTCTATAACAATCAGCGGAATATTAATTCCGTCGACTTCGGAGCGTTCTCAATTCTGAGGCATTTGGCAGCATGAACGGCCGAGGCGGATCTCCTCGTGCATGAGGTTGCTGATCGCATATGGATTGCCGATGACAGGATTCATTACGAAAACAAGACGATATTGGCGAAATCGGGGCGGTCATCACCGTTCAGTCAAGATCGTGTTATAAGTTAGGTCCTATTTGACAGGAGCTGAGTTTGTTCGCCGAATGACTGTTGCGGATTTGCAATACCGGCATTTGCATTAGACAATTTCTGACGTGTGACGCTTGACTGTTTGCCCCCAGCCGTGCTGCCCACGGGAGCGAACATTGTGAAAATGCCGCAGATTTAAGAGTTTCGAAGACAATTGTTGTTTAGCGGGAACCACCCCGCGGTTCTGGGTTTAATAGTCACTCCTTGTGTAGAGAAAGGGGATTTTTCGATGAGGCTAGTTCGTATCGGTGCCTTCACGGCGTTAGCTTTGCTGGCGACCTCACAGGCGAGCGCCCAGTCGCTGTACGGAATCCGTGCAGAGGCGAATGTGGGCGTCGATCGCTTTTATTCCGAAGGCAACCATGACAACCACCTCGGTTACGGTGGTGAGATTGGCGCCGATTTCGACCTCGGTGGATTCGTCGTAGGTCCCTACGGCAGCTACTGGATGTCGAAGGCAGAGAACGTCACGCGTGACGGTCCGGGCGTCGCATATCGCAAATCGTTCGAAGAGTGGGGCGCGGGTCTTCGCGCCGGTGCTCTCGTTACGCCGTCGACCCTGATTTACGCCAAGGGCGGCTGGGTCATCAACGAGCAGCGCAAGTTCTTCGACGCCGACAATCCACTCGGCAGCTACTACAACCACTTCCGCACCCGCGGTTGGCAGGTTGGCGCTGGTGTCGAACAGAGCGTCAGCAACATGTTCTACGTGAAGGCGAAGCCCGGTATTCAAACTACCGGACGAACTCCTCGCGTCTGGCCATGCTGGTCGGTGCCGGCATCCGGTTCGGTGGCGCTGAAGCCGCCCCGCCGCCCCCTCCGCCACCGCCGCCTCCTCCGCCGCCGCCCCGCCGCCTGCTACGCAGACGTGCCCGGACGGCTCGGTGATCCTGGCGACCGAGGCCTGCCCGGCTCCGCCGCCGCCGCCGCCTCCGCCGCCGCCGGCGCCAGAGCGCGGCTAAGCAGCCAAGCAAAGAGAACCCCGGGAGAGTCGCCTCTCCCGGGTTTTTCTTTGTCCAAAGTGTGAAGCCTAGGCGGGAGCGCCTGCCGATTTCGTGCGGGCCTGGAAGCTCTTCCGGAGCTTCTGCAGCTTTGGTGGAATTACGGCGATGCAGTAGGGATTCCGCTGACCTTCGCCTTCCCAATACTGCTGGTGATAATCCTCGGCGGGGTACCAAGGGCCGTTCGCCTCGATCGTCGTGACGATCTTCCCACCCCAACCCGGGTTTGAGCGTTCGATCCCTTCGCGAGCCTGGCGACTTTGCTCGTCGTTCTGAGGGAAGATCGCGGACCGGTACTGGGTGCCGATGTCGTTGCCCTGGCGATTGAGCTGGGTCGGATCGTGCGTCGCGAAGAAGATATTGAGCAGGTCATCGTAGCTGACGACATCCGGGTCGAAGGTGACCCGGATCGCCTCGGCGTGACCTGTGTCACCGCCGCAAACCTGCTTGTACGTCGGATTGGCGACCTCGCCGCCAATGTAGCCGCTCTCGACCTTGGTCACGCCGACCACATCGTTGAATACGGCTTCGGTGCACCAGAAGCATCCGCCTGCAAATACGGCGACGTCTTGGGCCATTATCCGCTCCTGCTAATTCGGGGAGCGACTAATGTAGGTTCGATCAGCCCTGCTTATAAGATGCCTTGAGGCTGGCGAGTTCCAGCCGCTTGCCAACCCATTCCGCCAGTTCCTCGAACGTCAGCGGCTCGTCGAAAACGATCCCGGCCTTACGGTCCGAGTACCACCGGATCTCGCCGCGGACAGGCCGCAGGCTCTCGACCACCACCACGACCTTCTTGCCGAGGCAATATTCCTCGATCGGCTCGACCTTCATTCCGCCGAGCGACATGTCGTGCACATCGACGGTGTAGTAGATCTTGTCGACGCGAAGCGATGCCTTGCAGCTAACTTCCAGTCGGGCGGCCGCGATCGGAAGCCGTGACGGGGCTTGCGGCCCGCCAAAAGCTCACCCAGGTCGATGTTCTGATCGAACTTCACGCCGATCGTGCCTTCGCGGATCCAGACGATTGAGCCCGGAATCTTCTGAGAAGACAGTTCGACGGATACTTCATCACCAACCGACACCGGCTGCCCGGCCTCTGCCATCAGGCCACCGGCGGATACGTTGCGAACACGGATCAGCTGCTCGCCCGAGGGACCGTCCAGCTTGGCGACGCGAAGCATCGGAGCGACGCGCTCCTCATTGCGACGCTCCGACGGGCGCGGAACGGCAGTGCTGAGCGAGAAAGTGGTCGAATCGAATGTACCGTCTTCCACACTGGGAATACGGATTTCTCTCCGACGAATGAGCGATCCGAACATGAAATGCGCTCCGGCGAGCTAAAAACCAATGCTCTCCGTTACTAAGTTACGGTTAAGAAGCCGTTTCATTTGTTTGACGTGCACATGCTTTCAGGCGCAGAATCCACAAGGTCGCGGGTTGGATGGGAGTTGGCGATGAAGCAGCCTCAGCTGCTGCTGATTGATGACGAGCCGGCGCTTGCCGATTTCGTCGCCAGTGCGGCCCGCGAAATCGGTTTCAGTCCGACCATCACGTCGAACGACGCAAGCTTCCGCGCCGAATTTCAGGCGAAACGGCCAGACGCTGTCGCGATGGATCTGGGTATGCCGGTCGATGGCGTCGAACTGCTGCGATTCCTGGCCGACGAGGATTTTGCCGGGCCGGTCCTGATTATCAGCGGGTTTGATCGCCGGGTTCTGGAATCCGCCTTCCGCCTGGGTGAGGCGCAGGGCCTGCAGATGGCCGGGCCGCTGGAGAAGCCCGTCCGACTGGAAGAGCTCGAGAACCTGCTCAAGCGACTGAAGCCGGTGGTGCCCTCTTGACGGCAGCAGACCGCAAGCTCCTCGAAAGCTTCAGGAAGGCGCTTGCGGAAAATCAGCTTCGTCTTGTCTATCAGCCGAAGGTCAGCCTTCGCGACGGCACCTTGGGGAGGGTCGAAGCCCTGGTTCGCTGGGACGATCCCGAGTTGGGCTCCGTCTCCCCACCCGCTTCGTACCGCTCGCCGAAGAGCATGGCCTCATTGACAAGCTGACCGAGTGGGGCCTGCGAACCACCTTCCAGCAATGGCGCAGATGGAAGGACCAGGGCCTTGAGATGCGCCTTGCGTTCAATATCTCGGCCGTCAGCCTTGAAAGTCTCGACTTTCCGGACCTCGTCGAACGCATCTGCCGCGAGATGGAAGTGCCGGCCGACCGACTGGTGCTGGAATTGACGGAGGGCGCCACCCAACAGTTCGTGAAACTGATGGACACGCTTACCCGCTTCCGGATCAAGGGCATCGGCCTTGCAATCGACGACTTTGGGACGGGCTATTCGTCGCTTCTTCAACTTCGCCAGCTGCCCTTCACAGAGCTGAAGATCGACCGCTGCTTCGTCGTCGATCTACCCAGGCGCACGATTCCCGCCTGATTGTTCGAACGATCGTCGAACTCGCCCATGGCCTTGGTCTTGTTGCAACGGCGGAGGGCGTCGAGACGGTCGAACAGCTCCGCTGCGTGCGCGAGCTGGGATGCGACGTCGTCCAGGGGTTTCTGATCTCCCCGCCGCTCGAGCCGGACGCGCTCCTCGACTGGAACCGCGAGTTCAAGAAGCGTTGGCCGCAACTCCTATCCGACGAAGATTTGGAGCTATGGGGCGATGTTGAAGCGAATGCCCTGAGCGAGCGGTAGGTCCTTGCCGTAGTTCACGGTGCTGGTCTGCCGACGCATATAGGCTTTCCAGCTGTCCGAGCCGCTTTCGCGTCCGCCACCCGTTTCCTTCTCGCCCCGAACGCCCCGCCGATTTCCGCCCCGACGGGCCGATGTTGACGTTGGCAATGCCGCAATCGGAGCCCGCCGCTGCCACAAACTGCTCGGCCTCGCGCAGATCATTGGTGAAAATGGCGGATGAAAGCCCTTGCGGCACTTCATTGTTGAGGCGAAGTGCGTCCTCGAACTTTCGGTATCGCATCACGTATAGGATCGGCGCGAAGGTTTCTGTCAGGACGCGCCCCTCCTGCTGCTCGACTTCAACCAGAGTGGGGCGAACGTAGAAGCCCCCGGCAACGCCATCGACCCGTTCCAGTCCGCCGCCGAGTGCACGTTCCATGGCCGCGTATGCATCTTCATCAATCAGGGGACCAACGAGAGTGTTCCGTTCCCGCGGGTCGCCGACCCGGACGCTGGAGTAAAGCTGCTTCAGCTTTGGCACGAGCTGCCCGTACACATCCTCGTGGACAATGAGGCGCCGAAGCGAAGTGCATCGCTGGCCCGCCGTCCCGACCGCTGAGAAGAGAATAGCCCGCTCGGCGAGTCCGAGGTCGGCGGACGGAGCAACGATCATTGCGTTGTTCCCGCCAAGCTCGAGCAGAACGCGCCCGAACCTTCGCGCAACCCGTGGCCCGACGGCGCGTCCCATGGCGGTCGACCCCGTCGCCGAAACCAGCGCGATCCGCGGATCGTCGACGAGCGCTTCGCCCACATCGCGACCGCCTTGAACGAGTTGAACGAGACCTTCAGGCGCATCTCCGAAACGTGCCAATGCCCTTCGGACTAGAGCCAAAACCGCTTCGGCCGTCAGTGGCGTCTTTTCGCTGGGCTTCCAGACCACCGGATTACCGCAGACGAGCGCCAATGCCGCGTTCCAGGCCCAGACCGCGACTGGAAAATTGAAGGCGCTGATGACCAGCACGGGTCCGAGCGGGAGCCATTGCTCCATCATCCGGTGATTGGGCCGTTCGCTGGCGATCGTGAGCCCGTATAGCTGACGCGATAGCCCAACCGCGAAATCGCAGATGTCGATCATCTCCTGAACTTCGCCGAGCCCTCCTGAACGATCTTCCCGCTCTCGAGGGTCACAAGCCGCGCCAAGGGCTCCTTGGCGCCGCGTAGCTCTTCGCCGAGCAACCGGACGAGCTCACCACGGCGTGGGGCGGGAACAGATCGCCATCGCCAGAATGCATCGGCAGCTCGGTCGCCTGCGAGAGCCGGGTCGCCCAACCGCACCCGACCGATCTCGCCGCCATCGATCGGCGAGTAGCTCGCGAGATCGCCCGTCGACACGACGCCGAACTGCTCCAAGATGTTGGCGGCTTCTTCTGCCGGGCTCATGCGAAAAGCTCCCTTGCGCGGGCCATGGCTTGCACGCCCGCATCGATGGTTTCGTCACGCTTGGCAAAGCAGAGCCGGACGAGATGACGCGACGGATTGTCCTCTGCGAAGGCGGACACGGGGATTGTCGCCACCCCTGCCCGCTCGACGGCCGCATTTGCAAAGGTCTCGTCGTCGACCTCGATGCCGGACGCCTCAAGGTCGACGCAGAGGAAATAGGTCGAAGCGGGTTCGAGAACGACGTAACCTGCCTGTCTCAAACCTTCGCTCATTCGGTTGAGGGCCCGCGAGAAGCGCCCGCGCATCGGCTCGATCCAGGCATCGCCTTCGGTAAGTCCGTAGGCAACCGCCGACTGGAGGCTGGGTGCGGTGGAGAAGGTCAGGAATTGATGGGCACGCGCCGTAATTGCCGCCTTGGCTGGCGATGCCACGATCCATCCGACCTTCCATCCCGTGAGCGAGAAGATCTTGCCTGCGGAGCCAGCCTTGAGCGTGCGGTCAGCCATGCCGGGAAGCATCGCCAACGGCGTAAACCGGTCTCCGTGAAGCAGGATATGCTCCCAGACTTCGTCACTGATCACTGTGAAATCGTGCCTGTTCGCGAAATCCGCGACGATCTGCAGTTCGTCACCTGCGAACAGGCGGCCGGTGGGATTGTGCGGATTGTTGAAGATGACTGCCTTGGTTCGGTCCGTCACCGCAGTTTCCAACGCATCGGCATCGATCCGCCACTCCGGCGGGGTGAGCGCAACTTCCCGCGGTGTCGCCCCAGCGCGCCGGATCATCGGCGCATAGCTGTCGTAGGCGGGGTGAAGATGATCACTTCATCCCGGGCTCGACCGCGGCGAGGATCATTGCGCCGAGCGCCTCGGTCGCGCCGCTGGTCACGCAGATTTGATCCGGCTGCAGCCGCTCTCCGTAGTGCCGTCCATAATGACTAGCGATAGCCTCACGAAGCTTCGGAAGCCCGCGCGACGGCGCATATTGATTGGATTCGGACTTGAGAGCCTCCGCAGCGGCATCCAGGATTGCATTCGGCCATCCGAAATCGGGGAAACCCTGGCCGAGGTTCACGGCACCGAGCTTTGCCGCGGCGAGGCTCATGCGCTCGAACACGCTGACGTCCATGGTCTCGTAAAGCGGGTTCAAATCACCGCGCCTTCACCCCGCATCCGCGCGATATCCTCACCTGAATAGCCGAGCTCTCCGAGGATCGCCTCGGCATCCTCGCCTTCGAGCCGCGGTGGGTCCGGCCGGGCCAGCACGGTGCTCGAATATCGTGGCGCCGGAGCCGGTTGAAAAACGCCGTCCAGGTCGATGAACGTGCGCCTGGCGATGTTGTGCGGATGAAGGGGCGCTTCCTCGAGCTCGAGGACGGGCGTCACGCAGGCGTCAGTCCCGGCGAAATGTGCCGCCCACTGGTCACGTGTGCGGGTCTTGATGACTGCCGCGATCTCGTCCCGGCTCGCGCCGGGACTAAGCGCTAGGCCTTTGGCGAGGGCTTGCTGGAATTGTGGCTCGATGGCGCCGATCGCTACGAACTTGCCGTCCGAGCAGCGGTAGATCCCGTAATTTGGAGCACCGCCGTCGAGGAGGTTGGCCTCCCGCTTATCCTTCCAGTGACCCCGGCAAGCAAGCCGAAGGTCATAGCCCCGATCAGTGCTGCACCCTCGCTCATCGCACCGTCGATGACCTGGCCGCTGCCGCCAGCGCGCACCGCAAAGAGAGCAGACACCATGCCGAACGCGAGCATCATCGCTCCGCCAGCATAATCCCCAAGGTAATTGATGGGCGAAATGGGGCGGTCCTTGGGCCCAATGCCGTGCAGCAACCCGGACAGCGCGATATAATTGATGTCGTGCCCGGCATCCTGCGCCAATGGACCATCCTGGCCCCATCCCGTCACCCGACCGTAGACCAGTTTCGGATTTGCTCGGAGCAGTTCGTCCGGACCAAGACCCAAGCGCTCCATCACGCCCGGGCGATATCCTTCGATCAGGCCATCCGCATCGGTGGCGAGACGACGGACAATTTCACAAGCTTCGGGACGCTTGAGATTGAGCGAAATGCTCCGACGTGACCGGCGCAGCGGGTCGTTCTCGAAGCCGATCATCCCCGCCTTTTCGACACGGATAACCTCGGCACCATGATCGGCAAGCATCATGGCCGCGAACGGCGCCGGGCCAATGCCGCCCATCTCGACAATCCTGATGCCCTTGAGCGGCCCAGCCATACGGCGTCCATGCACCGGCATTGGCCACCTTCACAAGGGTGCCAGTTGAGCTGCTAGACCCAGAAGATGTCCGGTTTGACATCCCACTGCGTGGCGACACTATTGTAGGCGTTTGCCGCATTGTCCGCGAAGCCGCCTGTGGCAGTCCCCAGCCAATCGGTCATCCGCCCGTCGACATTTCGCCAAAGGATATCGTCGCGGCCGTCCCCGTTGAAGTCGCCGATTGCGGCGACTTGCCAGTCGACCGACACACCGTTCAACGAATTGGCGGCATTCGGTGAAAATCCGCCATTGGCGGTCCCCAACCAATCGGTGATCCGACCATCGTCATGCCGCCACAGGATGTCGTCGCGGCCGTCGCCGTTGAAGTCACCGGCGCCAACGACATGCCATTGTGTTGCGACGCTATTGTAGGCGTTGGCCGCATTGTCCGTGAAACCGCCGGTGGCCGTTCCCAACCAATCGGTCATCCGCCCGTCGACATTTCGCCAGAGAATGTCGTCACGCCCATCGCCGTTGAAGTCGCCAATTGCCGCGATTTTCCAGTCGACCGACACGCCATTCAGAGAATTTGCTGAGTTGGGGGCAAATCCGCCATTGGCGGTGCCAAGCCAATCCGTGATCCGACCATCGTCATGCCGCCACAGGATGTCGTCGCGGCCGTCGCCGTTAAAGTCACCGGCGCCGACGACATGCCATTGGGTTGCGACGCTATTGTAGGCGTTTGCGGCATTGTCCGCGAAACCGCCGGTGGCGGTCCCTAGCCAATCGGTCATCCGCCCATCGACGTTCCGCCAGAGAATGTCGTCTCGCCCATCGCCGTTGAAGTCGCCAGTCGCCGCGACCTGCCAGTCGACCGACACGCCGTTCAACGAGTTGGCGGCATTCGGCGCAAATCCTCCATTCGCGGTCCCGAGCCAGTCGGTAATGCGACCATCGTCGTGCCGCCACAGGATGTCGCTGCGGCCGTCGCCGTTGAAGTCGTTCCGGGCGTCCTGCACGATCGCCTGCTGAATCGTCAGCTGAACTCCGCCGCCCGCTGCAGCAGTGGCCACAATTGTGCCGCTGAAGCCGCTCAATGTCATAGAACCGCCGCTGTAGGTCAGCGTGTTGCCGGTCAGGTTGAACGTGAACGACGCCAGCACCGCATCGGTGAAGACGATTGCATCGCCAAGGCTGAAATCCGTGATCGTGTCGCCATTGTGATCGGATATCGTGTCGCGGAACATGTCGCTCCCGGAGCCGCCGGTCAGAGTGTCGGCACCGGCAAGCCCGCTCAGCGTATTGGCAACCGAATTGCCAATCATGATGTCGGCTCGATCTCCACCGATTGCATTTTCAATGACCGTGCCGCGCGCAATGCTGACGTTCCCACGTTCGCCCCCGACACTCGAGAAGGTTTCGGGATTCAGATTGATCGTCTGTGCAGACTGATACTGCGAATAGTCGAGTGTATCGATGCCGCCTGTATCGAAGATCGTATAAGCTACGTTTGCCAGTGTGTACGGCGATCCAGCATTTCCGGTCGGGCCGTAAATGGTGTCGCCCGACCGAGTGGTCGTCGAGAGACCATACAGCTGTTGAATCGCCAGAATGTCGGCAACCATTGGCGTTACGACATACGCGCTGGTGAAGCCCTGGCCGCTAAAATACGTGTTCTCGGTCTGGCTGAAATAGGACATGACCGAGGTTGCCCAAGCGTCGTTCTGGTAAAGCGCGTCGTAGGGATAATCAGCCGTCGTATTGTAATTTCCGGCGTGTCCGAGACCGAGCGCATGGCCAATCTCGTGCAAATAGGCCTGATAAGCATAGCCGCCAATGTTGGGACCGTAATCCGAAAGCCACGTCACATCGACGTTGATGTCTGAGTGCGTGATATTCCCGTTGGAATAGCTGGACGAAGTATACGCTCCATCGTCGGGCGGAACGCTGGTGTCCGTAAATGTGATTCTCGCCCCGGTTCCTAAGGCTGTCTCCTGAAAAGTGATTCCGGTGATCTGGCTCCAGGTCTGCAGCGCAGCTCGCGCAAGTGCCTGGCCTTCCGGGGTGAGACCCGTGATGTCCACCGTCAGCGTGCGCGTCGCATCGAGAACAAACTTGTGGGCAGTGCCACCCCAGTACCCGCTCGCAAGCTGGTTCGCGATCTGGTCGTTGGTCCAGACCGGTGGTGTTTGATAAGCCGTGACGTTCACTTGATAGTCGCCGGTTGAACCGGGATACGGGTCGTTCGGATTATTCGGGTCCTGATAAGCCCCAACGTCGATGTAATAGACGCCGGTGTAGCTCGCTTGGAAACTGAGCAGGGAGTTCAGGTTGACGCCGAGGTTCACGTCATCGTTGGTGTAAATGACGTTTCCGCTCTGATCCCGGATCTGGAGGAACGGATCGCCCAACGTAATGCCGTTCAGCGCGACCGTTATGGCTTGTCCCGCTGTCAGATTGATCTTGATCCAGTCATGATCGCCGACTGTCTCGATCGTGTTCACGACCGAACCGCCCACCGCGATCGTCGTCGTCGTCGTATTGTTGTTCGGAATATCGACCAAGATCTCAGCTCCCCACAACCGCGCCCGGATTGACCGGCCTAAACGGTGTCACCAACTATCATCGACGCGGTAAGATGCCCGCGAAATTCGATCTGCACAAATATCAAGAATTCTTTCCGCCGGCTTTGGTTAGCTCGGCGGCGATTGCCCTGGCGAAGCGCTGGAAAGCGCTCTTGGACAACGGTTTGTCCATCTGAGCGAATCCTTGCTCCGGCAACGTCCCACCCTCGGCCGTCGTGATCTTCGCGCTCAAGCGCGACATCGGAAGCACGGTAATCTCAATCTGATAACCGACGCCTGGCGCCTGTTCATCAACCGCAGCCGCAATCGCCTGGCAGAGCACATCGGAACCACCGGAATCCGCCGGGAGCTTTTCGCCACCGATGACCTTGCAGCCCCTCGATGTATTGCCGGCGGTCATTGCGCAGGCGCATCCTGCAGCTGCAACAAGAATAACGGCGGCCGCGGTCTGAACCAGTCTTTCACGCATTCCGCCTCCCCGCCCTCGCATCTCATCTAGCCCGCCGTGAATCTCGCGACAATCATAAACTTGTCAAAGGGTTATGAGCGTAAACATTAACGCTGGATTGCGAACTCACGGCTTCCACGGAATTCACCACGATTGTTGGACTATAACCCGTTGTGAACGAAGGCGCAGCATGGACGACATCGCGCGCCGCCAGCGTCAAATCGCGCGCAACCCGACCTCTTCATTGGTGAACTCCAACCCAACTGTGAGCAGCGCTCGGAAGGCATTGTACCCGCATCGTTGCGGGAAGAAGGCGTGGAAGAAGAGCTGCGGCCTACCGTCTCGGCCAGGCGCGACGGATGCATGACCCGGCGCCCACCATTCCCGGACCGACTTCAGGAGAGGCTCGGCCTTCTTCTGCCAAGGTCCGAATGGATGATCGGCCACCGCGACACCAATGCCATAAGCCGGCGTCGAAAAGTCGTTGCCGGCGTAAAGCATCCAGTACCGGCCATTCTGCTTGGTCACGAAGGGGCCCTCGATCAAATGACCTTCCCAATCGAGGTCGTTGGCGAGGACGATATGCTCGTCTCCGGCGAAAGAGCGCCCGTCCCGCGACAACCGTCGCGCGTGAATCGGCGTTCGCATCGCTTCGACGATCCTTTCCGCATGGCCGCAGTCGACGAGGGCCGGCTTTACCCGCGGCCAGTTGTCGAGCGCTGCCTCGATCAGCGGCTGCATCAGGAAGAAGCGCTCCATCGGCCGCCGGCTGTTCGCCCAGGGCTGCACTGCGGCTGCAAAGGCGGCCGTCCTGCGGTCGGACTCCCGTTCGAAGAGACGCTCAATCAGTTCAGGGTGATCGCGAAGCAGGCCGGCCAAAGGCCTTGGCCATAGCCCGTTCGTGTCGTTCTTCCAGAACAGGTAAGTGGAACCGTCCTCGTCAACGAAAATGTGGGAGTCGATCACGCCGCCGCTTGCGGCTGTGCCGGGGTATAGAACCTCGCCACCCGTGATGAGTGGCTCCCCGTTGTCGATCCAGGGCCCGAAAGGTGTCGGAGCGTGTGCCAGTCCGATCGCCAGGGCATTCGATTTCTGGCGCGCCGTGAAGGCTGTCCAATACTCTTCGCCAACCTTCGCCATCTCCGGCGCCCAGAAGTCGGCGACACGCTTTCCGGTCGCTGCCCACTTTGGCGCCCGCCCTTCTGGAAAGATGAACCCGCGATGCTCCCAATGTTTTAGGTCGCTGGAGTGCAGGATCGGAAAGGCGTCGTCCGCATCGTTGGTCGTCGCGGTGAGGATCCAGCCGTCATCGACCTTGGACACGGCAGGATCGCCATACCCGTACAGCGACCGCTCGCTGAGGTTCTTGGTGATAAGCGGCTGCCACTTGGCCTCGCCCATCTCGGCCGACGGAAAATCGTGAGTCCCCGGCCCGCGCGTCCCGAAATCTTCGGCGAGGTCGGCAAAGAAGCGAAGGTAATCGCCATGCTCCCGCCACCGACGCGATAGTTGCGCGAATAGCCGTCGGACGCGCGAACCGAGAAGAGCGTCGCTTCCCCGTCCTCGTTGGCATCGACGGCGAAATTGGGAGTTACATCTACCATTCAGCGTGGCGATACGCGGCACAGGCCAACGATAAAACCATGAAAACGATGAGAAAGTCCGGATCGGCGGCGACTTGATCGCTTGGCTGGGGCGGCAGGATTCGAACCTGCGAATGCCGGTACCAAAAACCGGTGCCTTACCACTTGGCGACGCCCCAGCAGGCGGCCCGTCGATGCGGGGAAGGCGCGCTTATAGCTGCCGCTTCTATCAAGGGAACCCCAAGCTTCGCGCTCGGCGTCAGCCTCTGCTAAGTGTTGCCGCGATGAGCCAGAACCCCATTCGCGACTTCCATGCGCACATTTATTTCGACGCGGACCAGTTGGATCGCGCCGAGAAGCTCGCCCACGCCGCTCGCGAGCGTTTCAACCTCCGCATTGGCCACTTTCACACCAATCCGGTCGGGCCTCACCCGCGCGGCAGTTGCCAGCTCACGGTCCTGCCTGAGGAGTTCGGTGACTTCGCACAATGGATGGCGCTCAACCGGGATGGCCTGACGATTTTTGCCCACACCAGCACCGGCTCGGATTACGTCGACCACACCGAGCATGTGATATGGTTCGGGCCGAGCGAAATGCTGGACCTCTCGATCTTCGACGACGGGAATAGACGTCAGAAGACTTGCTCGACCCATCCATACGGGTCGGGAGCATCGCCCCGTTGAATATCCACCAAAGCGGACCGAAGCCGCAAAGTGAGCGGTCCGGTCGACTGCCCGCCGATGGCGAACTCACCATCCGCTTCCTTCACTCGGCCGATCGGTGTGACGACGGCCGCCGTGCCGCACGCGAATGCCTCGGTCAGCCGACCACTTTCCGCGTCGGCTTTCCACTGCTCGATCGAATAGGGCTCTTCGCGGACGGTTAGCCCCATGTCGCGCGCAAGTGTGAGCAGCGAATCCCGGGTGACACCGTGCAGAATGGTTCCGTCCAGCGGCGGCGTCTGGATCGATCCGTCCTCGAACACGAAGAAGACGTTCATTCCGCCAAGTTCCTCGACCCAGCGGCGCTCGGTGGCGTCGAGGAAGACGACCTGGTCGCAACCGTTCCGGACGGCTTCCGCCTGGGCAACCAGGCTACCCGCATAATTGCCACCGCACTTGGCTTCGCCCGTACCGCCAGGGGCCGCTCGAACGTACTCACGGGTCACCCACAGAGATACGCTCGCCGCGTCACCCTTGAAGTAGGATCCGACCGACGAGGCAATTACGGCGTAGATGAACTGCGTCGACGAGCGCATTCCAAGAAACGATCCGTTCGCGATCATGAACGGCCGCAGATAGAGCGACCCATCCTCGGTCGCGGGAATCCAGTCCCGGTCGGCGCGCACCAGCGCGCGGACGGAGTCCAGGAACATCTCTTCGGGCAGCGGCGGCATGGCCAGGCGGATCGCCGATTTGGCGAATCGCCGGGCATTGGCATCGGGCCGGAACAAGGCCGCTCCGCCGCCCGGCCGCCGATAAGCCTTCATCCCCTCGAAGATCTCCTGGGCATAATGAAGCACCGGTGCGGCGGGATCCATCGTGAACGGATGGCGCGCGGTCAGCCTCGCGTCGTGCCAGCCCTTCGCCTCATCATATTCGATGATGGCCATGTGGTCCGTGAAGACCCGGCCGAAACCCGGGTCCTCGAGCAGGCGCGCGCGCTCTTCCGGGGGAACCGGCTTTGCGGCCGGTTCGAACGCCAGGCGGCTGTCATCGTCCAAGGTGAGTTCGCCGATCATGTTCCATCCCTGTTACGGGGTCGGAACTAGGCCGAAGGAGCTTCCTGGGCAAGTTTGGGCCCCTTAGCCTCCTCGGCAAGTTCGGCGGCACGACGCGAAGCCGCGCTCACCGTCAGGGACACCAGCTTGTCGAGCACGTCGTCGCGGCGAAGCACGGCAAGCCCGGCCTCGGTCGTTCCATTCGGGCTGGCGACGCGCCGTACGACGTCGCCCATGCTCTCGTGGGTGGACGCGGCCATCCAGGCGGTTCCCAGCACGGTCTCTAGAGCAACGGTAGCCGCTAGCTCAGAAGAAAGGCCGCGCTCGACCCGGCCTTGGCCAGGGCTTCGACGAAACTTGCAACATATGCAGGGCCTGCGCCCGCGACCGAGCCGACCGCCGCCAGGCTGCTCTCGTTGTTGACCCACAAGGCATAGCCGAGCTGCGCGAACAGCTGGGAGACTTCCTGGTGCAGCTCGCCCGGGATGTCCTCGCCGTACAAGGCGATGACACCACGGCGCACTGCCACGGGCAGATTGGGAAGCGCGCGGACGATCGCCCCGCCGTCCAGAACTTCTGCCGCAAGGTCTCGAGCTCGACGCCGACCAGGAGCGAAACGACCAGAGTCTGCGAGGTCAGGTGAGCCGTCAGCCGGGAGACGACATCGTCCAGCTGCTGCGGCTTGCAGCCGAGAATGACCAGCCGCGGAGCGGGACCCGCAGCGGCGTAATTGCTGGTGACGCGGAGCCCCGGGACGGGCTTCGCGCTCGGCCGGATGACGACCGCGTCGCTGAGATCGACGTTCGCCGACTGCCAGCCTTCGACCATGGCTCCGGCTATGTTGCCGCAGCCGATGAACCAAATTGGATTCAGGACCAGTTTAAGCCTCCCGTGCGTATCGATCAGGGCCGCGGCAATGGCCTCGCCCGGCGATTTCCCGCCCAGAGCACGAACTGGAACACGGGATAAAAGCGCTCGCATTCCTCGAGCGCGGCTTCGATGATGGCTTCGGCCTGATCGAGCGTCAGGCCGTCGTTCTCACGCGTGTCGAGAATGGTCGCGTGGCGAAAGACGATCAGGCCGGACCCGACCACATTTCGAAATGGCCGAGCCAGAGCTGCTCGTTGATCAACCCCAGGCTCTCGTACACGGCCTGGCGCTTCTCCGCCGTCACCTTGATGTCGGGGAAGGCGAGGAACTGAAGCACCTGGTCCTCGGGACGCCACACTCCGCGAAGCTCGTACTGAGTCCAGCTGCCGATCGCCGATGCAACGATCTCTCCCTCGCCCGAACGCTCGCACGCCCAGCCACGAGCCTCGAAATATTGTTCGAGAACTTCGATTGGAGCGCCGTCGTCGCGCTCTTCCTGGACGTCTTCCTCGCTCAGGATCAGGCCTCCGGGCTCGACTTCGGCTTTGTCGGACGCTTCGCCGCGGTTGCGGTCCCGCCGACTTTCGCCTCGAGAGCTACGATCCGTGCCTTGAGCGCCTCATTCTCGTCGCGGGCCGCAGCGGCCATCGCCTTCACGGCTTCGAATTCGTCGCGGCTGACAAAATCCGCACCCGCCATCCATTCCCGCGCTCTTTCGCGCATGGAGGCTTCGGCCTCACGGCCCACTCCGGCCATGGTCCCGGCAACGCCGTTCACCATCTTCACGAAGTCGTCGAACAGCTTGTTCTCGGACTGCATTGCAATCTCCTCCACCGCCAAGGGCCGGGCAACGCGTTCGGCGAGCGCCCGAGCGAGCAGATAGGGAAGGTCGGACGCGCCCGCTAGGGTCTAAGTCAGCGCAGAGCGAAGGTGGCGGTTTCCAACTCGCTCGTTTCCGGCAGCACGACCTTCAGCTTCTTCCGCGCGAAATCGATGGAAACGCGGTCGAAGCTCCTCAGCGCGTTCATACCGAGGAGGAGTGCCGGCTTGTCGTCAAGGCCAAGCCGTTTGAAGGCCGGCGAGTTGGTGAAGATCACCGGCATCTTCTTTAGCGTGATGCCGCCCACGCTCAGCTCTCGAACGATCGTGTATTCGCCCATGAGCTTCGCCCCGGAAACGGACTGGAGCTCCACCTCGCCCGTCCGCTTGACCTTGCCGCCTTGGCTGAGCTTGCGGCGAAGCGCCTCGTTGCCCAGCGACACCTGAGCGCCGGTATCAATCACGAGAGTGACCGGGATATGCTCGGCATTCGCTTTCGTCAGGATCAGTCGCCCATTGCGGACCTTCGCGGTGACGACGATCGTATCCTTGTCTTCGGCGACAAATTTCGCCGAAGGTACGATCGTCAGCGTCTGCTTCTTGAAATCGAACAGGACTCGCTGGGAGCGCAGGGAATCGAGTCCGAGGATCCCGTCCGCACCCATATGCTCGGATTCGAGCAAAGCGGCATCGACGTCCCTCACCTCTTTCGCGGTGATGTCGAGAACCGAGACATTGGCAGTCTCGATCTGCGTTTCGCCGGTGACGCTGTGAAGTGTCGTTCCCTTGCGGCCGTTCAGCCGAAGCTGGCGGGCGAGATCCGACGAGATTGCCGTGCGGTCGGCGCCCGTATCGATCAGGAACCGGTAAGGACCATGGCCGGCAACCTTCACCGGAACCGTCATGCGGTCGTAGCCATCCTCCTTGAAGCGGAGGTCCGTCGCCTGCGTGGTCGAATCGACCTTGTCGGGCTGGGCGACCGTTTCATATTCCTGGGTCCGGATTTGCTCCGGCATCTTCACCCATTGCGCCGAAACGGGCGCCGCCGTTCCAAGTATGGCAAGGCCGACGGCAGGCAGAATTCGCATATCCCGCACCCTTCTTTGAGGACGCACTTATATCATGAAACGGGGTGCGTGCGGGAATTTCGACGAACGACTAGGCGCCGGGGTTCAGGTTCCCGATCGCCGAGTTGAGTGCGGCCGCGAAGCAGAGCCACAGCAGGTAAGGAAGCATCAGGTACCCCGCCACCGGCCGAATTTGCCGGAACTGGCCGGCTGCAAGCGCCGCGAGCCCAACCATCACCACGATAATGACCAGCGCCGGATAGATCATTCGGGCGCCGAAGAAGACGGGTGACCAGGCGAAATTCAGCGCCAGCTGGGCAAAGAAAAGGATCAGCGCGTTGCGACGCTTCGCCGAAGGCGGCTCGGCCAGGATCATCGCTACCGCGATTCCAAGCAGAGCGTAAAGGATCGGCCAGACCACGCCGAAGGCCCAGCCCGGCGGCATGAAGAACGGCTTGACGAGGCCATCAAACCACGGATTTCCGTAACCGGAGTTGGAGAGCCAGCCACTCAGGCCGCCAAGGATTTCGATCGCGGGGACCGTGACTATGGCAAATTTCCACCATGCACGGCGCTGGACAGTCTCAACCATTCTTCTGCGCTCCCAGCAGGAATTCCACGTTGCCTTCCGGACCCGTAATCGGGCTTCGTTCGATCCCGAGCACCGTCCAGCCCTGCGATTCAACCCAGTCTTTGGCCTGTAGGCAGACGCGCTCGTGCACTTCGGGGTTCCGGACGACGCCGCCCTTCCCCACCTCCTCTCGCCCGGCCTCGAACTGCGGCTTGACGAGCGCAACCAGATTCGCGCCGGGCCTTGCCAGTTTGAGCGGCGCTTCGAGCACCTTCGCCAGTGAGATGAAGCTCGCGTCGCACACGACGGTGTCGATCGGCTCCGGGACCTGCTCTGCGGTCAATGCGCGCGCATTTGTCTGCTCGTGAACGATCACGCGAGGATCGTTGCGCAGCTTCCAGGCAAGCTGATTGGTCCCGACGTCGACGGCATAAACCTTCGCCGCGCCTCGCGAGAGCAACACGTCGGTGAAGCCGCCGGTGGATGACCCGACGTCGAGGCCGACGGCACCCGTCACATCAAACCCGAAATGATTGAGGCCGTGATCCAGCTTGATCCCGCCGCGCGAGACCCAGGGATGGTCCCTCCGCGGACCTCGAGGGCCGCCTCAACGGCTAGCATGTCTCCCGCTTTCGCGAGCTTCCTCTCGCCACTGAATACGGCGCCCGCCATGATCAGCGCCTGCGCCCGCGTCCGGCTGTCCGCGAGCCCGCGGCTGACCAGCAATTGGTCTGCGCGGACTTTGACTACGCCCGCACCTCTTCGACACCCGCGCTGTTGACGCGCAGGGCCTTCAGCACCGTCTCGACGATCTGGGGCGCGTTGAGGCCCGCCTCGTCATACTGCTTCTCGGGCTTGTCGTGATCCTGGAAGCGGTCGGGCAAGCGCATGGTGCGGATCTTCAGACCCGCGTCGACCAGGCCTTCGTCGCTGGCAAGCGTCAGGACGTGCGCGCCAAGGCCGCCGATCGCGGCTTCTTCAATTGTCACGGCGACTTCGTGGGTGGTCAGCAGCTTGCGGATCAGCGCCTCGTCCAGCGGCTTGGCGAAGCGCAGGTCGGCGACGGTGGTCGAAAGACCCTTGGCTTCCAGCTGCTCGGCAGCCTTCTCGGCTTCGGCGAGGCGCGTTCCCAGCGACAGAATCGCGACCTTGCTGCCCTGCTTGACGACGCGGCCCTTACCGATCTCCAGCGGTTCGGGATCGGCAGGCAGCGGCACTCCACGACCCTCTCCGCGCGGATAGCGGACGGCAATCGGCCCGCTGTCATGCAGCTGCATCGTCTTGACCATGCGCGCGAGATCGGCCTCGTCCGCGGCCGCCATCACGACGAAATTTGGCAAAGTGCAGAGATAGGCCAGGTCGAAGCTTCCGGCATGGGTCGCCCCATCGGCGCCCACGAGACCCGCGCGATCCATCGCGAAACGAACCGGCAAGTTCTGGATCGCAACGTCGTGGACCACTTGGTCATAAGCGCGCTGCAGGAATGTCGAATAGATCGCAACGAAGGGCCGCATGCCCTGCGCGGCGAGGCCGGCGGCGAAGGTCACGCCGTGCTGCTCGGCGATGCCGACATCGAACGCACGCTCGGGATGGGCTTTGGCGAACTTGTCGACGCCGGTTCCGGACGGCATCGCAGCAGTGATCGCGCAAATGCGAGGATCAGCTTCCGCTAGTTTTGCGAGCGTCTCTCCAAAAACATTCTGGTAAGCGGGCGGACCCCCACCGGGCCCTTGTCCTGCTTGCCCGAGACCACGTCGAACTTGACGACGCCGTGATATTTATCCGCTGAGCTTTCCGCCGGTCCGTAGCCCTTGCCCTTATGGGTGACGACGTGGACCAGCATCGGCCCGATGTCCGCATCGCGGACGTTCTCGAGCACCTCGACCAGCGCCTCCACGTCGTGCCCGTCGACCGGGCCAACATAGTAGAACCCTAGCTCGTCGAAGAGCGTGCCGCCGGTGAACATGCCGCGCGCATATTCTTCCATCCGCCGAGCCGTGCGGTGCAACGGCTCCGGCATTGCCCGCGCGATCCTTTGCGCGAGCTTGCGCGGAGCGAGATACTTGTTCGAGCTGACCAGGCGCGCGAGCGCGTTGCGAAGCGAGCCGACCGGCGGCGCGATCGACATGTCATTGTCGTTGAGGATCACGACCAGCCGGTTCCCGGCGGCCTCTGCGTTGTTCATCGCCTCATAGGCCATGCCGGCGGACATCGCGCCGTCGCCGATGACCGCGATCGCCTTGCCGGGATCTCCCGACAGCTTGTTGGCGATGGCAAAGCCCAGGGCCGCCGAGATCGATGTCGAGCTATGCGCCGCGCCGAATGGGTCGAACTCGCTTTCGCTCCGCTTGGTGAAGCCGCTGAGGCCCGAGCCTTGCCGGAGCGTACGAATTCGGTCGCGTCGGCCGGTAACGATCTTGTGAGGGTAGGCCTGGTGACCGACGTCCCAGATCAGCTTGTCGTGGGGCGTATCGAAAACAAAGTGGAGCGCGACGGTCAGCTCGACCACGCCAAGGCCCGCACCGAGGTGGCCGCCGGTCACGGAGACCGCGGAGATGACTTCCTGCCTCAGTTCATCGGACAGCTGCGGGAGTTTCTCCCTGTCCAGCTTGCGAATATCTTGAGGATACGGAACCGTGTCGAGCAACGGTGTTACGGGCCGGTCGGACATGGGCTGGCATGTATCGGGAACCCGGCGTGATGTCACCCAAGCTGGGCCAATTCACGTATTGCTCACGGATTGCTCAGGTGGGGACTGCCCCGACCGGGTCAGTTGCTGTCGCATTCCCCGCAGGTGCCGCGCACCTCAATCACCGGGCGGGCGGATGAAAATCCGGCGCTTGCCGCAGCCTTCCGAACTCCGCCGGACAAGGCGTCGTCATCGATGTGCACCGCCTGCCCGCAATTGTCGCAGATCAGGAAGATGCAGTCGTGGAGGCAGTCGGGATGCGCGTTGGCGACATAAGCGTTGGCGCTCTCCACCCGGCGCGCCAGGTTGGCCCCCACGAACAAGTCGAGGATCCGATAGACGCTGTTGGCCGCAACCCGGCGTCCCTGGTTCTTCGAAACCGCCTCAGCGATGTCGTAGGCGCTCGCCGGACGGTCGAAGCCGGCGAGGGCTTCGAACACCGATTCCCGCATTCCGGTCCACTGCTCGCCACGGCTGGTTAGCTGCTCGCGCGCGGCCTTCTTGAGCGACTCGCCCTGATGAAGTTGATGCTCGTGCGCACCCATGGGTTGGAGATAGTCCTGCGGCCGTTGGCCCGCAAGCGCGTGCTCAGTCGCCCGCGATCCGGTTGAGTTGATGGCCGAGGGCCAGAACGCCGACGCCGACGACGGTGTAGAGCGCTTCGGATCCGTTGTGAGGAAGGGTCAGCGCACCCGCCATGACACCAAGGCCGAGGCTGCCCACCGCGCTCGGCAACATGAAGCCGTGTTCCATGATCCCGCGGCCCAGCGCGAAGCTGCCGAGGATCATGGCCAGACTGAGGCCGACTTCGTGGATGATCGGGGCACCGAGAAACCCGCCCGCCGCCGAAACGACACCCAGGAGAACGGCAGTCGCCAGGCAATGCACGAGGCAAAGGCCGGACAGGCCAATGGCCATCCGGTCGAGCCTCCGGGTGTGAAGCGCGATTGCCATGATGGGCAAGGATATAACGTGCACTTCTTAAGGTTACAACATCACATGGACAAAATTTCATGATGCAAACCCGGGCTTCGCGCTCTTGGCAAAGCGATCCCGCCGCCCGATACGCCCGCCGCAATGGACTCGACCCTTCCCTGCCCCGCGCGACCGACAGGCCGGCCAGGCGTCCGCTCGCCATTTCCAACTGGCTGATGGCCGTCGCCGCGATGGTCTTCCTGATGGTCGTCGTCGGCGGGATCACGCGCCTGACTGAAAGCGGCCTGTCGATCACCGAATGGAAGCCAGTCACGGGAGCGATCCCACCACTGACGCAGTCAGAATGGCAGCACGCGTTCGAACTCTACCAGCGGACACCCGAGTATCTGGAGATCAACTGCCCCGCCGGAATGACTCTGGCCCAGTTCAAGTTCATCTTCTTCTGGGAATGGCTGCACCGCCTGATCGGCCGGCTGATTGGCGTCGTGTTCGCCGTGCCCTTGGTATGGTTCGCCGCGAAGCGGGCCATCCCGCAGGGTTATGGCTGGAAGCTGGTCGGCCTGCTCGTCCTCGGCGGGCTCCAGGGCGTGCTCGGCTGGTATATGGTCATGTCGGGACTGGTGGATCGGACCGACGTGAGCCACTTCCGGCTCTCCGCTCACCTCTTGCTGGCGCTGACCATCATGGCCGCCTGCGTGTGGGTTGCACTGGACTTGAGACAGCTGGCGAAGACCGGCGCAAGCCGACCCGCCCGCTTGAACGGCTCCTCGGTGATCGTGCTCGCCGCACTCTTCATTCAGCTTCTGTTCGGGCGTGGGTCGCGGGCCTGAATGCCGGACAGGTCGCCAATGACTGGCCGACAATGCAGGGCCGCCTTTATCCGGATGGCGTGGATTGGAGCCGGGGTGCACTTCACGCCTTCACGAATGATCCTTTCCTGATCCACTTCATCCACCGCTGGTGGGCATGGGTAGTCGTGGTCTTGCTCATTATTTTCGCCCGCCACATCCGCCAGCTCGAGGGCGGTCGGGCCGCTTCGATTGCCATCCATTCTGCGTTCGGAACACAGGTTCTCCTCGGCATTTTTACGGTCCTCAGCGGGGTCGCGATCTGGCTGGCCGCCTTGCATCAGGCGGTCGGAGCAGGCCTGGTGATCGCGACGGTCTGGGGAGCGCACGTCCTTGGACGAAAGACGGCATGAGCGTCGTCTCCGTCTACGCGATCTTCGCGACTGCCGAGGAAGCCGAGCGCATCGGCCGAACCGTGGTCGAGGAAAGGCTAGCCGCCTGCATCAACATCCTTGGGACCTGCCGGTCGATCTATCGCTGGCAGGGCGAGGTTGAGACAGCCGAGGAAGTGCCGGCGATCCTCAAGACCACTGGCGAAGCGGCAGACGCGTTGATTTCGCGCATCGCCGGCCTGCACAGTTACGACGTGCCGTGCATCGCTGTCTGGCCGATCGAAAAATTGCTGCTCAGCTATGCCGAGTGGGCCGAACAAAGCGTCGGCCCACTCGGGAACGCCTAGACCGCCGAGACCGGCTGCTCGACGCCTGTCGGGTGAGCGATCCGTGCTCGTCCAGCCGAGATCGCGAAGAAGCACAGGATCGCGTAGCAGATCGCGGGCACGATGAGGGCGGTGACGTAGTCGCTGTTCTGCGACACCAGTCCAACAAGCGGCGGGATGGCAGCGCCGCCGATGATCGAGAAGCACAGGAAGCCGGATGTTGCCTCCTCCGAAGCCGTCGAACGCTCCAGCGTGATCGTGAAGATCACCGGGAACATGATCGAGTTGAACAAGCCAATCGAGAGCGCAACATAGCCCGCGTTCACCCCGCCGACCGCGAAGACGTACAGGCACATCAGGCATGCTATGCCGGTGAACGCCGCGAGCAGCTTCGGCGCCGCGACCCTGGTCAGCAAGGCGGATCCGACCAGCCGACCGACCATCGCCCCGCCCCAATAGAGACTGACGAACTTGGCGGCGCTTTCCAGAGGAATGCCCCAGACGCGATCGCTGTTGAGGAAGAACGCCATTTGCGTTCCGATTGCGACCTCGGCTCCGACGTAGAGGAAGATCGCGAGGCCGCCGAACAGTGCCCAGGGCGAGGACGTCGCATCTCGGAACGTCGCCAATATCCCCCGACGAGCGGTCTCGTCGGACGGTGCCGGCGCCGAAGCGCTAATCACCCGACGGCCCAACCAGATCACGATTCCGACCAGGACGATCAGCCCGGCAATCCAGAAGAAAGCGCGGTCGATGCCGGCGAGCGATTGGGCTCGCACCTCGTCCGAGATCGCGGTTCCGTGCTTCACCTCGACGCCCTTCAGGAAGAGCGCAGCCCGAGGTACGGTCCGATAAACGTGCCGAGGCTGTTGAACGTCTGACTGAAGGTGAGCCGGAAATGGCTTCGCTCAGGCGCCCCCAACGCGGCTGCCAGTGGGTTTGCGGCAACCTGCAAAATCGTAATCCCGCTCGCGAGGACGAAGAGGCCCAGCAGCACAAGCTCGTAAACGGCGATGTTCGCGGCGGCGAGCATGATCAGGCAGCCCGCGACCATCAGCGCCAAAGCGATGAGCACCGTTCCGACGGCCTTGCGCCGAGAAAGGAGAACTGCGGCCGGAATGCTCATCACGCCATAAGCGATAAAGAATGCCGACGCGCTAAGCTGCGCTTCGACATCGCTAAGCTGGAAAATGCCCTTCACGGCCGCGACTAGCGGATCGACCAGCGATGTAATGAAGCCCCATGCAAAGAACAGGCAGGTGACGATCGCATAGGCGCTGGTCACTGTTGCCGAACGGCCGTCCGATTGCGCCAAGCTCACTCTCCCCAGAATAATGGCGGCGTCTTGGTGGCAGGGATGCCCTACGTCACAAGCCGGAAAACGGCTTACCGCGCCGAGGCTGCATCCATCGCCAGGGCGATTGAGCCCATCGGCCCCGCCTGGGTCCCGAGTTCCGGAGCGACGACATAGTCCGTCCGAGGCAATGCAAGGTAACCGTTGAAGCTCTCGATCAACATGGTCTGGATCCGGGCGAGCAGATGAGGCTGCCGCTCGATGACGCCGCCACCGATCGCGATCCGCATCGGGCACGCCGCGCAGACAAGCGTATGGCAAAGCTGCGCGAGGGCCGACGCGACGCTTTCCCAAACCGGATCATCCTCGAGAACGCTGTCGATTGCGCGGCCCTGCAAGCGCGCCTTCAAAGCGGTTCCAGACGCAAGGCCCTCGACGCAGTCCCCGTGGAAGCTGCACGAACCCGGCCAGGTGTCGCCGGGAAGTCGCGCCGGGCGGATGTGACCAAGCTCGCTATGCGCGAACCCCCGCATCGGCCGGCCGTTGGCAACAAGGCCGACCCCGACGCCGGTGCCGACCGTAATGTAGGCGAAATCATGGAAACCGCGCCCCGAACCCCACCGCATTTCGGCAAGCGCGGCTCCATTGACATCAGTATCGAACGCAACCGACGTTCCCGCAGCGCGGGCAAGGCGCCCAGCAACATCGACTTGCGACCAGCCAGGCTTCGTCGTCGTGGTGATAAACCCGAACGTCGGCGAGCCCGTCCGCAGATCGACCGGTCCGAAACTGTTGATCCCAAGGGCCGCAACGCCGTCGCGCGCCCATTCGGACAGGATCTCTGCAATGGCCCCCAAAGTCTCCTCGGGCGTCGCCGTTGGAACGGTCTCCTGCCGCAGGATCCGCTCCGGCGAAACAGCAAGAGTGCACACACATTTGGTGCCGCCCAGTTCCACTCCCGCGAACGGCAACTCCCCCAAGGTGCTCTCCCCAATCGCTTTCGCCGCCCCGGCCAGCAGGCTACACTGCTACAGGTAAGCGCGGCAATCAGGAGCTGTTTTTGAACGAAGACCATCGCCAGTTGATCGAGACGGTAGGCGCGTCCCCGCTTGCGATGGTGGTCAGCAACCCGCGACTGCCCGACAATCCCATCGAGGTCGCCAATTCCGCTTTTTGCCAGCTGACCGGCTACGACGAAAATGAAGTGGTCGGCCGGAACTGCCGCTTCCTTGCCGGAGAAAACACCGAAGACTGGGTCACCGACGAAATCCGCGACGCGCTTCGCGGGCGCCGGCCGGTCCTGGTCGACATCCTCAACTATCGTCGGGACGGCACGCCATTCCGCAACGGAGTGATGATCACGCCCTTGTTCGACCCCGAGGGCGGACTAGCCTGGTTCCTCGGCTCTCAAGTCGATCTTGGGCCGCCCTCGGATGACCGCCTGTCGGGTCGCCGTCAGCGCGCGGTAGCCCTGATCGCAGGTCTCCCTGCGCGGCAGAAGGAGGTTCTCCAGGGCATGGCGCGCGGCCTGCTCAACAAGCAGATCGCCTGGGAGCTGAAGATCAGCGAGAAGACGGTGAAGATGCACCGCGCCCTGCTGCTCGAGCGGCTCGGTGTCACCAGTTCCGCGGAAGCGATCAGGCTCGCGGTGGAAGCGGGTTTCTAATCTAGCGCCTTGCTGATCTTTGACAGCGGCGCTGCCAAGGCCTGCTCGACCGCGCCGAACGCGCTCAGGGCCAAGGCGCCGGCGATCACTGCAATCCCCGCAAACTCCATCGTCCGTCCGACGAGCCGGCTTTGATCGTGCCGCGCCTGGGGCACTCGTAACGCCCGGCGCCGCTCGATCGGACGCCCCGCCCTCTCCGGAGCAGCAGTCGAATGACCGTTGAGCAGCGCCCGCAGGAAGATCGGATCCTGCGACCGAAGCCCCACGCGGTGCCCCTTCGCCCATGCCACCCGGGCGACGATCGACTGCGTCCCGCGGCAGATCTCGACGTAGGTCCCTCGCTGCGGCCGCTCAGCCGACTGGATGCCGAGCCCATGAAGCGAGGCGTTGAGGATGCAGACGTCGTGCCACGACGCGCCGCTGCGCATCCTGGCCTTGACCATCACCTTCTGCCGGTCCTCACGAGGCTTCACTGCCGCCGCCCTCAATCGCGCCGCTCCGATCGAGCGGCCCCACGCGGCAAGAATGTTAAGTCCCGGCAGGGCAGCGGCTGCTTAAGCATTCCTGCAATCCGGAGCGGGTTGCTTGGCTTCCGGTATTATTTTACCCGCCGTCAAACAGCCGGATTTGCTTGACGAATTCGCCCTCCGCTGCCATTGGCCCCTCCGACAGCGGCGCCAATTGGGTGCCGCTTTCCCGTTTTTGAAAGAGGCAAACGCCATGAAGGCGCTGATGAAGACGACCAAGTCGGCCAAGCCGGCTGAGGTCGAAAAGAAGTGGCACCTGATCGATGCAGACGGGCTGGTTGTCGGCCGTGTCGCGACGATTATCGCCAATATCCTGCGCGGCAAGCACAAGCCGAGCTACACCCCGCACGTCGATTGCGGCGACCATGTCGTCGTCATCAATGCAGACAAGGTCCGTTTCACCGGTCGCAAGCTGCAGCAAAAGGTGTACTACAAGCACACCGGTTACGCGGGCGGCATCAAGGGCGTTACTGCTGGCAAGGTCCTCGAGGGCCGTTTCCCCGAGCGCGTTCTCGAGAAGGCGGTTGAGCGCATGATCCCGCGTGGCCCGCTCGGCCGCGACCAGATGCGCGCGCTGCACCTCTACAATGGCACCGAGCACCCGCACGGCGGCCAGAACCCCGAAACTCTCGACGTCGCGTCGATGAACCGCAAGAACAAGGTGGGCGCATAATGTCCGACACTCGCCAGTCCCTTTCCGACCTCGCTGAGCTGACCGGCCAGCAGGCCGCGCAGCCGGCTCCGGTCGCTGCAGACGCTGCTCCGGCTCAGGCCGAGGCCGCTGAAGCCGCTCCGCCGCCGCCTCCGGTCCAGGCCGAGACGCCGCTTCGCGAGCAGCAGCTCGACAAGTATGGCCGCGCCTACGCGACCGGCCGCCGCAAGGACGCCATTGCGCGCGTCTGGCTGAAGCCAGGCTCGGGCAGGATCGAAGTGAACGGCCGCGACCAGGAGACCTACTTCGCGCGACCGTCGCTCCGCCTCGTCATCAACCAGCCGTTCGACATCACGGATCGCACCGGTCAGTACGACATCGTCGCCACCGTCAAGGGCGGCGGGCTGTCGGGCCAGGCTGGCGCCGTGAAGCATGGCATCGCCCAGGCGCTCAGCCGCTTCGAACCGGCGCTCCGCACGACGGTCAAGCAGGCAGGCTTCCTGACCCGCGACCCGCGCGTCGTCGAGCGCAAGAAGTACGGCCGCGCAAAGGCACGCCGCAGCTTCCAGTTCTCGAAGCGCTAAACGCTTTACCGAACGTCACGCGAAGGGCGGTCCGGAGCTTCCGGGCCGCCCTTTTCGATTCTAAGGCAACAGCATGCCGAAAGCCTTCACCCGGGCGGTGAGCCCGAAACTATCCGACTGCGAGCTCACCCATCTCGATCGCGTGCCGATCGACGCGGCCAGGGCAAAAGCTCAGCATTCCGCCTACGAGCAGGCGCTGTCGGACGCGGGATACGAGGTCATTCGCCTCCCCGATCTCCCGGAGCACCCCGATGGCGTCTTCGTGGAGGACACGGCTCTCCTCCTCGACGGCCGCGCGATTATCCTCAACCCGGGCGTCGCCTCTCGCGCCGCGGAGACCTCATCCACCGCAAGCGGCCTCGCGGACCACTTCCCGCTGCACCGCCTGCCTGCGGGGCACGTCGATGGCGGCGACGTTCTTCGCATCGGGACCACGCTATACGTCGGCCTCTCCACGCGGACAGATGCCGAGGGGATCGGGGCTCTACGAAGGTTGGCCGGGACATTCGGCTTCAATGTCGTGACGGCCGAGTTGGCCGAGTGCCTCCACCTGAAGACGGGCGCAACGCTTGCCGGGGCGGATGACCAGGGGACTCCCCTCCTGCTTCACAATCCGAAGGCCGTAGACGCCGCTCAGTTTGCGGGCGTTCGTCCTGTGGCCGTGGATCCCGAAGAGCCGGCTGCCGGCAATTGCGTGCGACTATTCGACCGCATCATCCTGCCCGCGGGCAATCCGAAAGCCGCGGAGAAACTTCGCAGACTGGGCCTGCATGTAGTCGAGGTCGATGTATCGGAGCTTCAGAAGGCCGAAGCCGGCGTCACCTGCATGAGCCTGATCGCGGACTAGTCGCGAGACGCGTCTTGCCAGTCCGCGCGATCAGGCGCGCATCAGCGCGATAAGGAAGCAGATTGCGATCGTCATGCCCGGCGCTCCATGAAGAACGTGCCGGCAACCAATCTCAAACTTGTTTCGCAGTTGCAACAATGAATTTTGTGCACTTGCGAACGCGCCGGCGTTAACCACGCCGGCTGGAATATCGTAGATTGCCGCCGTTATTCCCGGGTCTGCATGAGCTTCTGAAGTGCCTCCGACCGCTGGATGAGCGCAGTGATTTCGCGAGCCTCGAGCTCCGTCTCAAAGCTGACTCCGATCACCTCGCCGCTGCGCCACCGGACGATCGCCACGCGGCCGAGTGTTCCGCAGTCCAATGTCACGGCCGTCCCGGTTGCAAGCGAGAGCGGGCTGATCAACTTTGCACCCCCCGCAGACAGGTCGAGCAGCTGAACCGAATGTCGCTCATCTTGGACCTGAAGAAAGGCAGGCAGTGCCACCGGGACCCGCGGATAGGCCCGCCGGTCCGCGAAGGGATCACCGTCATGAGCAGTGGGTGCCGAGCTTGCCATCACATTTGCCAATCGCGACGGCTTAGCACTTCGGTGCTGCCGAGAAGTAAACGGCGGTGTCTGATTCGAGTGGGGCTGGTTGCTTGCGAAAGGCCCATCAGCGGGACAGGCGATTCCTGGCTTCCGCGTCGTCCAGCGGCAGACCAATCCTTTTGTGCCGGCTCGCCTCGCCGCTCACTATGCGGACGTCGCCGCGCGGGAGGCGGAGCGCCTTGGCAAGCATGGCGATAACAGCAGCGTTCGCCGCTCCGTCTGCGGGCGGCTCCGCGACGCGGACTTCCAGCTCCTCGCGACCGTCGGCACCCGGTCGCCATCCGCCGATGCCCGGCCGGGCGGAGCGCGTCGTCACGCGGATGGCGATTTGACTCTTCATCGGCTTCGCAGTCGATAAGGACCGCAAATGGCAAACGACAAGCATCCGGACACGAAAGTCGTCCAAGGCGGCCGGCGCAAGGAATGGCTGCGCAACATGGTCAACGTGCCAGTCTCGCGCACCTCGACCGTCCTCTTCGACAATATGGAAGCCTCGCGGGAGGCGTATCCTCCCGTCAACGGACGGCTGAGCTACGGGCGCAATGGTACCTGGACGCAATGGTCGTTGGCGGAGGCGCTGACCGAGCTGGAGCCCGGCGCGGAAGGGACGATGCTGTTTCCGTCCGGGTCGGCGGCGGTATCCATCGCGCTGACCAGCGTTCTCGCGCCAGGGGACGAGCTCTTGATGGTCGACAGCACCTATGGACCGACACGGCATTTCTGCGACCGCGAGCTCAAGCGGCTGAACGTCAGCACCGTCTATTACGATCCTTTGTCGTCGCCCGCCGAGATCGAAGCGTTGATCGGCGAGAAGACGCGCGCGGTCTTCATGGAAAGCCCGGGATCGTTGACGTTCGAAGTGCAGGACGTTCCCGGCATTTGCGCGATGGCGAAGGCGCGTGGGCTGTCGACCCTGCTCGACAATACCTGGGCCACGTCCTTCTTCTTCACCGCGATCGACAAGGGCGTCGATTTGTCGGTGGTCGCCTGCACCAAATATATCTCCGGCCACTCCGACGTGATGATGGGCGCCGTGACTGCGGCGACCTCGCACATGACCAGGTTGACGCGAACCAGCCGAAGCTTCGGGCAATATGTCAGCCCCGACGACGCCTATCTCGTTGCGAGGGGTTTGCGCACGCTCGGCGCCCGCCTCCGCCAGCATGAGCTGGGCGCGGTCAAGGTCGCCCACTGGCTGAAGGACCAGCCGCAGGTCGCACGGGTCATCCACCCCGCCTTCGCCGATTGCCCCGGGCATGCGTTCTGGAAGCGGGATTTCACAGGATCGACCGGCCTCTTCTCGGTTGCCCTCAAGGGCGGCTCCGCCGCCGATCTCGATCGCCTGATCGACAGCCTGGAGCTGTTCGGGATCGGCTACAGCTGGGGCGGGTTCGAAAGCCTCGCAATGTCGGCGGATACCGACAACCTGCGCACTGCGGCTCTGCGCGATTACGGTGGCCCCCTACTCCGACTGCACATCGGCCTCGAGGATCCCGACGACCTGATCGCTGACCTTTCCGCTGCCCTCGCGGATTATCCGGCGGCGTAAACCGGCACGATCATTTCGGCGGCCCCGCTGGCTCGCTTCGTCAGCGGTTTAGTCCATCGCCATTGCGGGCTTCTCGCCCTTCCCCTGCTGGCCCTTCTTCATCAGCAGCAGCAGCGGAAGCACGGCGAAGGTGACCAGCATCATCAGCTTGAAATCGTCGAGATAGGCAATGAACACCGCCTGTCGCGTCGCTTCCGCGTTGATCATCGCAATGGCCGTCGACCCGCCCGGCGCGATGGTCTGAAGCAAGGTTGGATCGGCGGTCGGGATCGTCTGCTCGGTGATGGTGCTCGCGATGTCTGCGTGCGCGACCTGCGTCATCCGCACGAGCTGAGCGCTGACGACGGCGATGCCGATCGATCCGCCGATGTTTCGCGACAGGTTCAGCAAGGCGGCCGCCGTCGTTCGCATCATCGGCGCAAGTGTCTCGAACGCCAAACTTTGGAGCGGCACGAAGATGAGGCCAAGGCCGAGGCCCTGGACGATCCCGCTCATGATCACCGGCCGCGACGGCTGGTCGAGCGCAAAGCCGGTCATCATCCAGAGCGAAATGCCCATTAGCGCAACGCCGATGCCGACCAGGATTCGGGAGTCGATCTTCCCGGTCAGCCGTCCGGCGAGAAGCATGGAGATCAGGGTGCCGACACCGCGAGGTGCGGTGAGAAAGCCCGACTGCAGCACCGAATATCCGTACAGGTTCTGGAGCAATGGCGGCAGCAAGGCGAGGCCGGCGAGCAAGAGAACGCCAGTGACCGCCATGAACAACAACGCCGTCGCGAAATTTCGATCCTTGAACAGGGCCCTGTCGAATAGCGGTTCGCGGGCGGTGATCATGTGCACCACGAACATCCACGACGCGGCGATCGCGAAGCCGAGCTCGATGCGAATTTCCCAGCTCGACAGCCAGTCTTCCTGCTGGCCGCGGTCGAGGAACAGCTGAAGGGCGCCAAGAGCGATCGCGAGCAGGGCGAAGCCGAACATGTCGAACTTGCGCTGAAGCGTGTCCGTCTTCGGCATGTAGCGCAGCATGATCAGGGCGCAGATCACGCCGACCGGCAGGTTGACCAGGAAGACCCACCGCCAGTTGTAATTGTCAGTCAGCCAGCCGCCGAGGACCGGGCCGAGGATCGGGCCAATCATCACGCCGCCCCGAACAGCGCCATCGCCTGTCCATGCTTCTCGCGCGGGTTGATGTCGAACAGGGTGGCCTGGGCGAGCGGGACGATGAATGCACCGCTGACACCTTGAAGTGCGCGGAAGATCACCATCTCGGACAGCGAAACTGCGGAGGCGCACAGAACCGACGCGATGGTGAATCCGACCACGCTGATCAGGAGCAGGCGCTTGCGTCCTACCTTGTCGGCGAGCCAGCCGCTGATCGGCAGCGCAATCGCCGACGCGACGATGTAGCTCGTCAGGACCCAGTTGATCTGGTCCTGCGTCGCACTGAGATCTGCCGCCATGTGCGGCAGCGCCACGTTGGCGATCGTCGTGTCCAGCACCTGCAGGAGGACGGCCATCATCACCCCGACGGTGACGATGATCCGTTCGCCTGCAGGAAGCGGGTGCGCAGCGAGATGTGCCGGAGTGTCGGCCAAGAACCGCGACCTACTTGTCGAAGTAGACGGTGACGTCCGAGGACAGGCCGGCAATCATTGGCTTCGAGGGTGACCCGTCGAAGGCGATTCGGACCGGAACGCGCTGAGTGACCTTGACCCAGTTGCCGTTGGCGTTCTGCGCCGGGATGATCGCGAACTCGCTACCCGTGCCGGCGCCAATGCTCTGGACGTGTGCCTTGAATTCCTGCCCCGGATAAGCGTCGATCTCGATTTTCGCGCGCTGGCCCGGGAGCATCTTGCCGACGTCCTTTTCCTTGAAATTGGCCTCGACCCACGCGTTCTGGTTGTGAACGAGAGAGATCATGCCCACCCCCTGCACGGCCATCTGACCGACTTGGAGGCGGTCGGCATTGGCGATGGTGCCGTCCATCGGCGCACGGATCTCCGTGCGGGAAAGGTCGAGCTTCGCCTTGTCGACGGCCGCCTGGGCCTGCGCGATCGAAGGCTGCTCACCCGGAGCGAGCGCCGCATGTGCATTCGCTGCCCGCGCCCTGGCGTCCGCCAGAGCGGTTTCCGCAGTGCGGACCTCGTTGAGCGCATCCTCATAGTCGGCGCGCGTCGTGAAGCCGCGCTTCAGCAGCGCCGACTGACGCGACAAAGCATTCTGCTTGATCTGAAGATTGGCCGCCGCGCCAGTGATGTCGGCGCCGGTGCCGGAAGCCTGGGTGCGCAGCTGCGTGGTCTGCAGCCGGGCTGCCGCGAGCTGGCCTTCCGCCTGCTCAAGCGCGACGCGGAAGGGCTCCGGATCGATACGGAAAAGGATCTGGCCGCGCTTCACGACGTCGCCGTTCTTCACATTCACGGCAATCACGGGCCCGTTCACTTGCGAACTGACGGAGACGATATCCTGCTTCACCGCGGCATTGTCCGTGGAAACGCTGTCGCCGCTTTCGAGCCAGTAGTAGCCGCCGCCAAGCAACAACAAAGCGGGCACGATGAGAAGCAGGAAGGGCCGCAGCCAGCGCCTCCTGCTCGGCCGGGGCTCGTCGATGACTTCGGCCGCGGCGGCCGTGGTCGCCTCATCCACCTCGGTGGGGTTCCGCTGATCTTTTCCTGCTTCATCTCGTTCATGCCTCGGCTGCTTTCCGGCCGCGCTGGATCACTGAAACATTTTCCCTGACGCGAGCGAGAATGGCGCTCACGCGCTCAAGCTCACTCGGTTCGATCCCGTCGAACGCTTCTTCGACCAGTTCGTGTCCGATGCCTCGAAGGCGGGCGACGAGCGGCTTTGCCCGCTCGGTGACTTGAAGCCGCCAAACGCGACGGTCGGCGGGGTCCGGCGTTCGCTCGACATGGCCAGCCTCTTCAAGCCGGTCGACGATGCGTGACAGCGTGATCGGCTCGACGTCCAGCATGTCGGCGAGCTCGACCTGGCGGAGGCCCGGCATCCGCGTCAGGCGAAGCAATACCTTCCATTGCGCGCGGGTTACGCCAAGCGCCGACGCTCGCCGGTCGAACGACTTGCGAAGCGCGTGCGCGGTCTCGGCAATTTGAAACGGCAAGTCTTCCATAGCCCTACATATAATAAGCCTGCTTATTAGTTCAACGCCAAACTAAGTGTAGCGTTCCCGACACAATCGAGATTCTCGTTATGCTTCAAAGGGGGGCAGCGGCACAATCGGCCGTGCCCGGCGTTTATTGACTTGGATTAATTCCGGAGCCCGACCCGTGGCTGATGAGCGCATCGTTGCTGTTGGATTGCTGACCCAGCGGGAAGTCGATCTGTTAGGAAAGAGCTTTTCGCGACTTTGGCCCGTCGACGACACGCCATGCTTCGCCGATCTGATCGAGGCGATCGACAGGGCCGATGAGGAATTGAAAATGGCGCACCAGCTCCAACCGGTGCAACGCCTGGATCAGTAAACGCGACGCTGCGCCGAAATCAGCATTCGAAGCAACATCGCGACCGGTCGAGGAACGCCGACCTTTCCTTCAAGCCAGAGGCTCACGGCCGAGCGGGAAACACCAATCGCGTTGGCGAGATCGTTTTGCGTACGATAGCCCAGGGTCCGCATGGCGCTCCGAAGTTCTTCGGGCGACATGGACGCCAGCATTTCCTTGTTCGACGCGTCACTGGTCATCGGGACGCACTGTAGCGGCTTAACGACGCTCGCGGGAAGGGCCTCAGATGGCGTCTGCCCCACGGTCGCCCGTGCGGATGCGAACGGCCTGCTCAATGTCCGAAACGAAGATTTTCCCGTCACCGATGCGTCCGGTGCGTGCCGATTCGGCAATCGCTTCGACCACATTGTCGACCATGCCGTCCTCGACGACGACCTCGATCTTCACTTTCGGCAGGAAGTCGATGACATATTCGGCGCCGCGATAAAGCTCCGTATGGCCCTTCTGGCGGCCAAAGCCTTTGACTTCGGTGACGGTGATGCCGGACACGCCAACGTCGTGGAGGGCGTCCTTCACATCGTCCAACTTGAACGGCTTGATGATCGCTTCGACCTTCTTCACCTCGCCCCCGGCACTTTGACTTGGTGACCCGATCATGCCCAATCAGGGCCGCATTTGGAAGGCAGTGGGCCGCACAAATCGATCGAAAGCCTGAAATGAAAGCCATCATCCTCTCCGCCGGCCAGGGCTCGCGGCTCGGACATCTGGTCGACGGCCGTCCTAAGTGCCTGATCGAGTTCAGCGGACGCACTTTGCTCGACCGCCAGCTCGACACATTGGAGGCGAATGGCGTGCACGAGGCGGTCGTCGTTACCGGCTTCCACGACGAGCTGGTCAACGAGGCGATCGCGAAGCGGACCGGCGGCCCGAAGGTCCGGACGATCTTCAATCCGTTCTACAAGGTCGCCGACAACACGGGCTCACTCTACATGGCGCGCGAGGAACTGAGCGGCGATTGCCTGGTATGGAATGGCGACACGCTGGTTTCGCGCGACCTGATGGCCAAAGTTGTCGGCAACGACCGGTCCGGGATCTGCGTCACCATCGACCGCAAGGAGGGCTACGACGACGACGACATGAAGGTCGTCGCCGACGACGACGATGGCCGCCTGCGCGCAATCGGCAAGCGCATCACCGAAGGCGTCAACGCTGAGTCGATCGGCTTGCTCGCGTTCCGCTCAGGCGGCGCCGAGCAGTTCCGCGGCGCCATCGAAAAGGCGATGCGCACCAGCGAGGGGACCACCATCTGGTACCTCCGCGTGATCCACCACCTCGCTCAGACCGGAGAAGTGTGGACGCTCGACATCAACGGCGCGGAATGGGGCGAGGTCGACTTCCCGCCGGACGTGGAGGCGGCGCAAGACCTGACGGCCCGGTGGGATGCGGCGGCGGAGGCGGTTGCCGCCGAGTAGGAGTGTCAAGCTGGGCGGAGAGCGGTCGACGTGAATCTATTCACTCGCTGTTTCCAGCCGTCTGGCACGGGACGGCCGCAAGAAGAAGAGAAGCAATTGGTTTCAGATGGCCCAATCCGCCTCCAACCAGATCTTGGTCGTATCGGTCGCGAACATGCTGGCATGATAGCGCGCAAGGCGGGCTGACAGCGCCAGGCGTTTCTTCTTCACGCTCGCCAGTAGATCCAATTCCTTTCCGTAGCGCTGATCGAGCCGATCGGAATTGAATCGGTGATAAGTCACTGTGATGTCGAACGTATCGAAGGGCGCGAATTTTTTGGAGCTGTAGCCCGCGCTCCCGTAGAAATCCCGAAGCCCGTTGGGAGGGGTGGTCGTGAACTTGTCCGCCCAGCCGTTGAATTTGAACAAGCTGGCAAGCGGCGTTTGCACGCTGGTCAGCGGCAGACCCTCATCGGCTCCAAGAACCTCATAACCGGCGCCGATACTAAACCCGCGATACCCGGATAAGGTCGCTTCGGCTAACCAGTACCTCGCGGAATAATCGTTGGGATTTCGACCGTAGTTGCTCTGACGGGCACCGCTCAAGGCATAAGTGACCTTGCCGACGCCCTTGATGGCTACAGACCCCGCCATCCTTGCGCCGTAAGTCTGACTGGAAAGCCGAAAGCCCTGAACGGCAAGCTCGTCCTGGTCGACGAAATAGGCAAGACGGTCAGCGTAACCGGAACGCTTTGGTACCCTGCCAAGGCGAAGACATTATCGCCTGAGACAGCCTGCTGTCTGGCGCCCTGGCCGTGAGTCCCGTTCACCGTTCTGTCCGACCAGGCGTATGTCAGGTCCGCAAAGGGGCCGTTCGCTTTGCCGAGCTGAATTCGGGCCGCATCGAACGTTTGCTGGTTCTGACGAAAGTTGGACGATCCGACAAAGCGCTGGTCGGCGAGTTCCAGAACCTGGCGCCCTAACGTCGCAGTGTGGCCCTTCCCGTCGGCGTAGCGCATCTGCACGCGAATGAGCTCAACGTTTTGCGGATCAACCACCACCGGATGATCGAGGCGGCCGTTGGTACCGCTGTTGTAATCATCGACGAGGGCCGCAGTCGCCTCCGCCTCTGCCAAGACGGACCAAGGCCCGGCGGACAATGACACTCCCGGTCGGATGCGCATCGTGAAAGCCCGCGCATCGTCAGGAAGCCCGTCTTGTTCCACATGCTCGTATCGGACCCGAAGGTCGATCAGCGGCCGGAGCGCGAAGGTCTCGGCATTTGCCGCACCCGGAATCAGCAATGCTGCTGCTGCCGCCAAGTACTTCATTGCAAATCCTTCGCAGAAATGCCGCCCGCCCGGGTTTAGAGAGAGACGAGGCGGGCGGCGGGAGGTCAGGCGGCGTTTTGCACCATGCTGCCCTCAAGCTTGTCGAGCTCTCCGGATTCGCGAGCCTTCTTGCCGTAGACGTACTCGAACAGCGGTCCGGCCATCATCGTCGTGACGATGGCCATCAGCACCATCATCGAGAAAAGCGTCGGACCGATGATGCCCTTCTGAAGTCCGATGTTGATTATGATCAGTTCCATGAGCCCGCGCGAATTCATCAGCGCGCCGATGCCGAGCGCAGTGCGATTGTCTTCGCCGGACAGCCGCGCGGCCGCCCAACACGCGCCGAACTTGGCGGCGATCGAGATGGCCAGGATACCGAGTGCAATCAGCAGCAGCGGGATGGAGTTCACCATGTCCATCCGAGTGTTGAGTCCGGAGTAGGTGAAGAACATCGGCAGCAGCATTACGACGGCAATCGGCTCAACCTTTCGCTTGAGCTCCTGGACGAACAGGCCGCGCGGCATGAAAGCGCCGAGCAGGAAGCCGCCGAAAACGGCGTGGATGCCGATCGCGTCCATCAGGAATGCCGACAGGCAGTAAAGCACTAGCGTTACGGCGAGGACCGTGTTGGTCATCTCGCCCTTGGCTTCGACCGCTCGCCCGAGCGGTGCGAGAAGGCGCTTGCCGAACAGGATCATGAAGGTCGCATAAAGCGCGCCGCCGCCGATCGCGATGACTGCTACGCCTGGCCCCGCGCCGAATGTGGCGAGCACGATCGCAAGCACGCACCAGGAGACCGCATCGTCAAACGCCCCGGCGGTCAGCGAGAGCGTGCCGAGCGAGCTGTTGTTCAGTCCGCGCTCGTTGATGATACGAGCCAGCATCGGGAATGCCGTGAGTGCGATGCAGGCGCCCATGAACAGGGTGGCGTTCCACTGGCTGATCCCCGGCGTGAACAGGCCAGGCACGGTCAATAGAAACGGCGTGATCAAGATCGCGAACAGGAATGGCGTGGCGATCCCCGCAGCAGATACGCTGGCCGCACTTCTGGCCTTCGTCTTGAAGTGATCCAGCTGAAGCGTCGTGCCGACGAGGAACATGTACAGGCCGACACCGAATTGTGCCCCCGTGTAGAGAACACTCTTCGTCTCCTTCGGGAAAAGCGCCGCCTGGAAATCGGGAAAAGCCAGGCCAAGCAGAGAGGGGCCGAGGATGACTCCGGCGATCATCTCGCCGACGACCTGAGGCTGGCCCAGGAACTTCTGGCCGAGCCAGCCGACGGCGCGGCAGGCGAAGATGATGACCGCAAGCTGGAGGAAGAAGTGAATGCTATAGTCGCCCGGCGAGAAGCTGTGCGAGGCGTTCACTGCCGGCCCATGCGCACCCATGATGTCCCGAACGCCTTGACTGTCTCGCTCCAAAGTCCCGTCACTATTCAGCCTCCCCCGCCGCCAACCGGTCGTCGAACAAGAGACAGGAAGGTGGGAAACTCCATCGCGCACAACAGTGAATTGTTAGCGCTAACGGCGATTTCGGCACTTTGTGCAATTTTTGTTGCGAGGACGACACGAAGTAGTAACGTGCCTACGTTTTATCGCCTGAATTGTAGGTATGTAGGATCATTGGAGCCGAACTTTGAAGAGCTTCGGAAGCCGCGAATTCAATCAGGATGTGAGCCAGGCGAAGCGAGTCGCGCTGTATGAGCCTGTCTTCGTGACCGACCGCGGAAAGCCGACCCATGTCCTGTTGAGTATCGACGCCTACCGCCACCTCGTGGGCAAGACGGACACGATCGCCGACCTCCTGAAGTCCTCCGAAGCGATAAGCGCCGAGCCTGACTGGCGTTCGGCGGGGCCCTGGGCGCGGAAGGGCTAGGCGTGCACCTGCTGGACACCGGCGTAGTCTGGGCTATGCGCGGCCATGACTCCGCTCAGCCAGACGAACAATTGCTGGAGTGGGTATCGGGGCAGATGCCGAGCACGCTCTACGTGTCCGTCGTTTCCCTGATGGAGTTCGAGAACGGAACGCGGTCCATGGAGCGAAAGGACAAACTGTCTTCCGCCGCAATCCGTGAATGGATCGACACGCGCTTTCGCCCTGCATTCTCAGGAAGGATCATTCCCATCGACGAAGCCGTCGTCCGACGCTGGTCGCATATGGGCTATTCGGATTTCCGCGATGGCATTCTTGCCGCAACGGCGGTGGAGCATGGCCTGGTCATCGCGACGCGAGAGCCAGGCAATTTTCGCACCGGAAAGGTCAAGACGATCAACCCGTGGACCTACACGCCCGACGCGGACGACCTCGACTGGCGGCGCGCGTCGCGAAGCGCCCCGATCTGGCTCAAGAGTCTCTTTGTCCGCGCCTGATCAGGCGGCTTCGGTAAGCTCGGAAACGAGATCGCGATGGGAAGGCAGGTCGCGCGCGGCCTTCTCGCCGAAGGCCTGGATGCGCTCGAAAAGCCGCTGAGCGGCCGCGACTTTCGGGAAGTCGGACCGGCCGGCCGACAGATCGGTCTGAAACTCCATTCCGTAGAGAATGTACTGATAATTGAAGAAGGCGAAGCTTTCGACATCGAGGATGAAGTCGAAACGTCCCGGCGGGCGGTAGCGCCACTGTGCCAGGAGCTCGCGCAACTCTTCCGGGATAGTCGCCGGATCGGCATTCTCACGCCAGAAGGGCTCTTCCCGCTTTGACAGGCAGTAATGGAGTTTCAAGAACTTCACGATGTTCTCGAACCGCGCCGACATCAGCTGGTTGAAACGGCGTGCCGGGGCGTCGACGGGTCCGTAGTGCGGGAATAGCTCGGCGATCATTCCCACCGCCGCTTCGATCAGCACAAGGCCCGTCGCCTCCAGCGGCTCGACGAAACCCGCCGAGAGCCCAACCGAGACGCAATTCCGCACCCACTGCTTCTGGCGATAGCCCGGCTCGAATGCCAGGATGCGGACATTGGCTTCTATGAACTGCGGTCCGATGTAATCGCCAAGGATGGCAACGGCGCGGTCGTCGTCAATGTGATCGCCCGAATAGACGCAACCGATCCCGCGCGACCCGGCGAGGCCGATGTCCCAGGTCCAGCCGCCCTCATGCGCGGTCGCCAGCGTGTAACTTTCGATCGGCGCATTTGGCGTGCTGTACGGAATCTTGCAGGCGGCGGCCCGGTTGGTGAAAAGCCGATCGCTAACGGACTCTAACGGGCTGCCCAGGGCCCGTCCGATCAGCTCGGCGCGGAAGCCGCTGCAGTCGATGTACAAATCGGCGTTCAGCTCGCTTCCGTCCTTCAGAACCACGCGGTCGATGGCGCCGTCATCGGTCAGTTCCGCATGCTCGAGTTCGCCTGAGATATGGACCACGCCCAATTCCTGCGCTCGTTCGGCGAGAAGGCGTGCCAGGCTGTGGGCGTCGACATGATAGGCATAATTGAGTGGGCCGTCGAAATCCGGCTCACCCGGCCGCTTCGGTCCGCGCTTGGCGCCTGCCACGCGGTCCTGGATGGTGACGGCCTCGGCAAAGGAGGGCCGCGAGTTGGACTCCTGCAGCAGCCAGTATGGAACGAGGCTGGTTTCCTCGGAATAGAACGGGGCTTCGAACGGGTGGAAGAAATGGTGCCGCTTCCCGGGCTGGGGCGCGTGGAGCCAGTCGTTGAACAGAATGCCTTGCTTGAACGTCGCGGACGACTGGCGGATGAACTTGCGCTCATCGATGTCGAGGAAGCGCAACGTTTCTCGGATCGTCGGAAAGGTCCCCTCGCCAACCCCGATAATGCCAATGTCGGGCGATTCCAGCAGAGTGATCTTCAGATGCGGGTTGTCCTGCAGCGCGAGCGCCTTTGCGAGGTACGCGGCCGAAAGCCAACCGGCCGTTCCACCGCCGACAACCAAGATATTCCTGCTGACGCTATCCATTTCGTTCGCGATAGCGGGCTAATCGTTCTGAGAACATAGGAACGACGCGTCCCGACCTTCCCTACCTGGTGGCAGAAATGGGTCGAAAGCAGACGGTGGACGAGCGTCTAAGAGGTGGGAGGCAAAAACCTGCTGACCACATCACGCGCCAGCCGCGCCGGACGCTGCGTCACCGCGTCGAGGCAGCACCAGCAGCTCTTCACTTCGCTGAGCACGTCCTGCCCGCGCCGGACGACCGTGGTGAAGTAGGCGCGAGCGCCCTCGACCTTCTCCGCGATCACCTCCGCGACGACATTGTCCTGGAGGAAGGTCGGCTTGCGGTAGGAAATCTCATGCTTGAGCGCGACCCACAGGTGCCGCGCCACCGCGTCGGGCGGAGCGACGCTCTGCCAATAATCGATCACGGCGTCCTGAACCCATTTCAGGTACACGGAATTGTTGACATGACCCATGTGGTCGATGTCGGACGGATCGATCGCGACCGGGTGTCGAAACATGTGCAAGCTCGTGCTCATGGGAGACAAACTCCCATTAACTGACAAAAGTGTCAATTAACTGTTAGTTCCGACGCGCCTCAGAAATAGGGCGGGTGGTCGAGACCGGCCGGGCTCTTCGTGAAGATCTCGCAACCGTCCTCAGTGATCCCGATCGAATGTTCGAACTGGGCCGACAGCGAGCGATCGCGGGTGACGGCGGTCCAGCCGTCATCGAGCATCTTCACGTCAGGCCGGCCGATGTTGATCATCGGCTCGACGGTGAAGAACATGCCCGGCCGAAGCTCCGGACCGGTGCCGGGCCGGCCGGCGTGGACGACTTCAGGACTGTCATGGAACAGGCGCCCTACCCCGTGCCCGCAAAAATCGCGGACAACCGTATACCGGCGAGCTTCCGCGTGGCGTTGAATCGCAGCGGCGATGTCGCCCAGGCGGTTGCCCGGCTTCGCCTGCTCAAGGCCGAGCATCAGGCATTCGTAGGTCACGTCGACCAGCTTGCGCGCCTTCAGGGGCACGTCGCCGACCAGGTACATGCGGCTGGTGTCGCCGTGCCAGCCATCGACGATTGGCGTCACGTCGATGTTGACGATGTCGCCGTCCTTCAGCTTCCGGTCTTCCGGTATGCCGTGGCAGACGACGTGGTTGATCGAGGTGCAGCAACTCTTGGTGTAGCCGCGATAGCCCAGCGTCGCCGGAATGGCCCCTTCACGAAGCATGTGCTCGCGAACGATGTCGTCGAGCGCCGCTGTCGTGACCCCGGGGACGACGTGCGGTACCAGCGCATCGAGAATCTCGGCGGCCAGGCGGCCCGCCTTTCGCATGCCCTCGAATCCCTCGGGCCCGTGAAGCTTGATCTGGCCGTTGCGGGCTTCGACCCGGTCCTCGGCACCAACGGTGATATAGTCGGTCATTCCCAGCAACATAGGCGAAGGATGCCGAATTTGCACCCGCGACTTGCCGAAAAGTCACTTTGAACTTGGCTGGGTCCGGCGCGTATGGGCGTCCTATGGCTGAAGAAAAGGTCTGGACCGCTGCGCTCCTCGTCATCGGCGACGAAATCCTGTCGGGCCGCACCCAGGACAAGAATATCTCTCAGGTCGCGGTCTGGCTCAATGTGCAGGGCATCCGGTTGGAAGAGGTTCGCGTGGTGCCGGACCACCAGGCTCGCATCGCGGACGGCGTCAATGCGCTGCGGACCGCCTACGATTATGTTTTCACCACCGGCGGGATCGGCCCAACCCACGACGACATCACCGTGGATTCGATCGCGGCAGCATTCGGCGTGCCGGTGATCGTTCACCCGAAGGCCAGGCAGATCCTCGAGGATTATTACGTCACGCGCGGCGGCGTCAGCGAGGCCCGGCTCCGCATGGCGCGGGTCCCCGAAGGCGCCGAGCTCATTCCCAACCCGACCTCCGGCGCGCCCGGCGTGAAGATGGAGAACGTCTACATCATGGCCGGTGTGCCGAGCATCGCGGCCGCCATGCTCCAGGCGCTCGACGGCAAGCTCGAAGGTGGACGGCCCGTCCTATCCGCCACGGTGGGGGCATACGCACCCGAAAGCGACGTCGCCGACCTGCTGCGCGAAACCGAGGAAACGCACACCGGCGTAGCGATCGGCAGCTATCCGTTCTTCAAGGAGGGCCGTTACGGCGCCAATTTCGTGGTAAGGTCGGACGACGGCGACCTCGTCGACCGCACCTCGGCCGACCTCCAGCGTCGCCTCTCGGAAGCCGGCTACGAGCCGTATCCAGGCGGCCTCTAGAAAAGGCCTATTTCAAGCTCCGTAGCGACAATGTAACGCTGACGCCGAGGGGGCGTCGGCGGGATGTCGAACGAAGAGCGTCAGTCGACGGTTTTCCTGAGCTATGCGCACGCCGACAAGGCTCGCGCCCAGCGCATTTCGTCAGCACTCGAAAACGCCGGCTATACGGTCTGGTGGGACCAACTGATCGAAGGCGGCTCGCAGTTCGCCAGGTCCATCGACGAGGCGCTGGACAAGGCGGATGCGGTGGTCGTGCTGTGGTCGAAGAACTCGATCGATTCCGACTGGGTCCGCGACGAAGCCTCCCACGCCCGCGACCGGAAGAGGCTGGTTCCGGTTTCGATCGACCGAAGCACCCCTCCCTCGGTTTCCGTCAATATCAGATGATCGATCTGTCGCGGTGGCGTGGGAAGGCGGATGCTCCGGAAATGGAAGCGGTCGGACGTGCGATCGCCGCGGCTGTCGGGCAGCAACCCTTGGCGCAACTCACGAAGTCCCAGCCGGTCAATCGACGCAAGGTCCTGATCGCTGGAGGAGCAGCGGTGGTGGCGGCCGCAGGAGGTGCCATCGCTTGGCGCGGCTGGTTCGGCGGCTCTCAACCCGAGGCGCGCAGCATTGCCATCCTGCCCTTCAAGAATCTCAGTGGCGATCCGGCACAGGCCTTCCTGTCGGACGGGCTGACTGAGGAAATCCGGTCGACACTCGCGCGCAACGCTGGCCTGAAGGTGCTCGCTGGCACGACGTCGGCAACCATCAGCAAGGATGACACAGACGCGAAATCGATCTCCCGCAAGCTCGGGGTCGGATATTTGCTCGACGGTTCGGTTCAGCGCTCCGGAGACCGGGTCCGCGTCTCGACCAACCTCACCAATGGTGAAACCGGCTTCTCCGAGTGGTCGCAGAGCGTAGATCGCCAGGTCGGCGACATCTTCGCATTCCAAAGCGAGATCGCAAGTAACGTATCGAATGCCCTGTCCGTCCAGATGGCGACCGACGCGCCGTCGCTTGGCGGGACAGAGAACGCAAAGGCTTATGAGGCCTACCTTCGCGGCAAGGCGCTCTACAATCTGGCCAAGAACGAAGAGACGGATCGCGAGGCGCGGGCGAATTTCGAACTGGCCGTGGCATCCGACCCGAACTTCGCGCTCGCCCATGCGGCATTGTCGCGAGTCCTCGCTTCGCTTGCATCGCAAAGCGCCAAGGCCAATGAGCTCAAGCCGCTTTACACCGCCGCGGTGCAGCAGGCGGAACGCGCCATCGATCTAGCCCAAAGCTGGCCGATGGTCACCTGGCACTAGGATATTCGAAGTTTGCGGGTTTCCTCGACGTACGGGGCGCGAAGCCGTCGTATGACCGAGCCTATGAGTATGGCCGAGGCGATGCAGATATCGTCCTCCTCTATGCCTTGTACGTCGTGCGCGCACGGCGCTTCGCGGAGGCGCGCGATGCAATCGAGCGAGCGCTTGCGCTCGATCCGCTCAATCCGCGCACGCATCGCGCTTCCGGGCTGATCGCCTATGCATCGCGTCGCTACGGCGATGCCGTTGCTGCCTATCGGCAGGCTCTTCAGCTGAACCCGGAAATCTCGAACGCCAATGCCTTCATGGGCAATTCGCTGATGCTGATGAACAAGCTGCCGCAAGCACGTGCGGCCATCGCGTCGGAGAAGAGCGACATGTTCAGGCTGACCAGCCAGGCGATCCTTGAGCATCGCTTCGGAAATCCGGCGGCTGCGCAGGAAGCGTATGCCGAACTCGTCACCAAACTGGGCGATGCCGCGGTCTATCAGCAGGCCGAAGTCATGGCCCAGTTCGGCAGGACTTCCGAAGCGATCGACCTCCTGCGCCGGGCGCGCGCGGTGGGCGATGCCGGTTTGACCGCAATCGCCACAGATCCGATGCTCGACCCCATCGCTCGCGACCCGGACTTCGTGCGGCTCGTCAAGGAACTGGGCTTCGCATGACGAGGGCTATCGCGAGAGCCGGATTCGTGAGATTTTCCGCGCTCCCGTGAGGAGAGCGGCCATGCTGATGCACGACGATTTGGGATTCTCGGCTTTCGGACCGGAGGATGAAGACGACCGTGGCGATCCGGGCGATCGTGGAGATCCAGGCGATCGCGGCGATCCCGGTGATCGCGGCGATCCTGGCGACCGCTAGCGAAGTTCGCTGACCGACGGGTCGCTCGCCATCGCGCGAGCGATCCAGTCGCGGAAATGCTCATTGTCGATGCGCAGGTAAACGCCCGCGCTGTCCGGGCGGTAGCAGCCCTGCCCCCAGTTCACGATCCCCACGAGCCTCGGCTCGTCCCTTCGAGCACGAGCGGTCCGCCGCTGTCGCCGGTGCAGGTATCCGCATCGTCGCCGGGCGTCCGGCCGGTGGCGCAGAGCTGATATTCGGGGACGTTCTGGTATTGCGGATAGTCGGCGCAATCGACCGTTTTCAGGTCGACAGACGTAAGTTCCGCCTGGAAGCCTGAGCCCTTCTTCTCTTCGAGCTGACCCCAGCCGGTCGCATAGACATCGACGTCCGGCTCGAGGGCGGGCCATCGTAGAGCGCGATCGGTGAAATTGGGCCGGCGTTGACGGGGTTGGTTTCAGGATCCGCGACGAAGTGGACCAGCGCGATGTCGTAGGCATGCTCCTTCTGGTTCCAATCGGCATGACGAACCATCCGGTCGATCCTGAAGGTCACGCCCTCGTCATTGTCGATATAGTCGGCGCCCAGCCTGACACGGTGCCCGTTATCGATCCGCGCCTGATTGATGCAGTGGGCCGCGGTCAGCACCCAACCCTGCGCGATCAGGCTCCCGCCGCACTTGTGAGCGAGGTCCCAGCCATCGCGGCCGCTTTCCTTGTCTTCCTGGGTCCAGACCGGATGGCCGCTGTAGATCTGCACCTGCCACGGCGTTGCCCCAGTCGTACCCTCCTGCTGCTCGTCAGGCGGGCCGGCCTCCTGCACCGAAAGCGCAGCAGCAGCGAGAAGAAACAGCAACATGGACAGTCCCCCGACATGGCCAGGCTGGAGCGGGTAACGGGAATCGAACCCGTACGTTCAGCTTGGGAAGCTGACAGGCTACCACTACATCATACCCGCTCGGCAGCGCGTCCGAATTAGGTCTTGCCTCTCCCACCGTCAACGCGCTCTACTTGAACCGTGGGGGCTACCGAACATCAGCCGGTAAGGGTCGAAGCCGCAGCGCTTCACGACCGCGCTCTTCGCTATTTCGATTTCGTTATGGTCGCGTTCGTGACGATCCTCCTCCTTTCCAACGTGCTCGGCGCGGGCAAGGTGGCGACAGTCAACTTGCCGGCTATCGGCGACTGGCCGTTCGGTGCCGGCATCCTTTTCTTTCCTTTGTCCTATGTCATCGGCGACGTGCTGACCGAGGTCTACGGCTATGCTCGCGCCCGCCGCTGCATCTGGGCCGGAACGACGGCCCTCGTATTCATGGCCTTCATGGCCACGGTCGTTGTCGCCTTGCCGCCAGCGCCAGATTGGGGAGGCCAGAGCGCCTACGAGCAGGTCTTCGGACAGGTCCCGCGGATCGTATTCGCTTCGATCATAGCGTTCTGGGCAGGCGAGTTCGCCAACAGTCTCGTTCTCGCCAAGATGAAGGTCTGGACGCAGGGAAAGCATCTCTGGACGCGAACCATCGGCAGCACCGTCGTCGGTCAGGGTGTGGATAGCCTGATATTCTACCCGCTAGCATTCTGGGGGCCTCCGGGTGGACCAACGACCTCGTCGTCAAGGTGATGTTTACGCAGTGGGTGCTCAAGGTCAGCTGGGAAGCTCTCTTGACACCGGTTACCTATCTGGTTGTGGGCTTCCTGAAACGCCGCGAAGGCGTGGATGTCTTTGACGAACGGACAGATTTCACGCCGTTCCGCGCCAAGATTTAACATTTGTTATCCGTGTACCGCGTTCTATTGACCTTCAATCTCTGGGGGTGCAGCGTGGGAAGCGAAAATGGGTCAGGGCTCGGTGGGCCGCAGCTTCCCCGGCGCAACGCACGCGTTCCATTGCAGGCCGAAGTCCAATTGAGGCGCAGCGGCCAACGTCATTACATGGTCAATGTCTACGATATCTCTCCGGAAGGGTGCCGGCTGGAATTCGTTGAAAGACCTCGCCTGGACGAGACGGTTTGGGTGAAGCTGGGGTCGCTTGAATCGATTGAGGCGAATGTCTGTTGGGTTAAGGGCACGATGTCGGTGTCGAGTTCGTGCGTCCGATCCATCCTGCCGTATTCGCGACGACGGTCGAGAAGCTGAAGAGAGGCTGATCCAGCCGCAGGGGTGAGGCCGCCCATTGGCTGGACACCGACATTAATTCGGCGTTTATTCACTTCGAGAATCGTCTCGCGGCTCGGCAAGACCGCTGCGATTCTTACCCTTGCTTGTCACAAGGTTGAAGCGGTTCGGGGCCTTCGCGCTCCGGGCCGCTTCTCTTATTGCGCTGAGATTCCCGCTCAGGTCGTCCCGCTCAAAACCTTTTGTTCACTCTCCTCAAGCATGAGGGACGAAGGCGAAATGAATCAGACCGTTGCACAACCCGTTGGTCAGCCCGACCGCAGGCGCGCCGAACGAGCCGCGCTGCGGCTGAGCGCGACCATGCGAGAGGCCGGCCGCGCCCGTGTCGGCGTCAGGGTGATCGATATCTCGACGCACGGCTGCAGGGTCGAGGCGACCAACGTACCGCCTGCCGATACCTGGATCTGGCTGAGCATTGCGGGCCTTGAAACCCAGTATTGCCGGGTCGTCTGGCGCGCCCAGGAATTCGCCGGCTTCGAGTTCGTAACTCCGCTCGCGGAAGCCGTTCTCGAGAGACTGCTGCAGGATCAGCATCAGCTGACCGAATCGACGATCAACGAGCTCCGCGACATCGCCAACCGGACTCACCGTCTCGCGACCAATCAAACCGGTTCGGACACCGAGACCCTCGCCGAGCTGTCGAAAAAGTGCGCCGTGGAAGCGGTGATCGAGGGTTTCCGGCTCAGCGAAGCCAAACCCGGCGACAAATCAACACCCGCCTGAGGCTAGGCCTCTCCCGCCGGCGGCTGACCCAGGGCGGCGCCCCGGTCAGCCTCCAGCCAATCCAGATCACGCAGCCTTGGCGCTCAGGATCGCGCCGAGGCCACCCTCGGCTTCGATGCGCTCGGCCAGGCTGCCACGCGGAAGATCGTGCTTTAACGCCCATGCGAGGACCGATTCCAGCTGGGAGATGGTTGCCTCGTCGCACAGGCCGTCAAATGCCAGCTTGACCACCGGCTTCATCGGCGAGCGGAGCTGGATCTTGAGCCCTTGGGCTTCGACCAGCTTCAGATATTCTTCTGCATTTTCTTCAGCATCGAGCGCGAAGTCATAGGCAGCGCTCAGTCCTTCATACAAAGCAGCGTTAGCGCGCAGCTTCGCCGCCCGGGCTTCGTCCGCCTTCGAGCGAACTTCCGACAATCTGGTCTGCATGAATCCCTCCGGTACGGAATTTGAAACTTCTGGTTCGGGCTCAGTCTCTTCGACGCTCGCCGCCTGCGGCTCTGGCTCGGCCTCGAGTTCCTCGACGTAGCCTTCGGCTTCGACCGGCAACTCCTCGGGCTCGACGTGGTCTTCGGCTTCCGTCAGCGCTTCCTCAGGCTCGACTTCGCTTACCACCTCCGGCTCGGCCTCTCGGACCGGCTCGGTCGGCAACTTCGAGTCCATCTGGACGACGTTGCCATAGAAGTTTCCGACCCCGGCAATGGCGTCGAAGATTTTGGCGAAGCCAGGACGCTTTTCGCTGACGGGGTCCGGAGCGGGCTCATCGTATTCGGATTCGCTCGAAGCTTCCTCGTACTCGGGCGAATGCTCCTCCACATCTGCGATCGCTTCGGGCTCCTCGACCAGCTCGGCTTCGACCTGGACGGGTTCGTCTTCGACAGGCTCGGGCGCGACTTCGGCGACTTCGTCTTCGATGACCGGCTCGGCCTGCACAGGTTCCTCGGACGGCTCCCGCTCCACGACCTCTTCCGGTGTCGAGGACTCCTCAACCTTGGCGTCACCAGCAGCCAGGCTCACAAAGCCATAGACGTAGTCGACGTAGGTACCGGTCGAGCTGAAGGGCAGTAACGTCACGCCGCAGCGGGTGGTCCCCGCCTCGCTCACAAATTCGTCCTCGAACGCGATGGCCTGGCGGGCGCTGGCCACCGCTGGAAGCTGCTTCGCAATGCAGGCGAGCAAGGACGGCGATGCGGCCTGGCTAATGCTTTCGATCTTGGGCCCGTCCTTGAGCGACTGCCCGAGATGGCGGATCTCCGCATCCTCGCCGCCGCCGATCAGCTCGAGAAGGAGGCTGGAGGGACCCGCGTCCGAGATTTCGAGGGGATCGAGGTCGCGGATTGGGGGAAAATGGCGATCACCGCGGATTGACAACCAGTAGTTGTATACCGTCGCATGACGGCGCCGTTCGGCCGCCGTGACACTTTCCAACTTGCTCAGCAGGACTTCCGCCGACGAATCCTCGGCTGCCTTCATGGCTGGAGCAGGCGCACCCATTGATAACCCTCCGCACTTTCCCGCTGGAGGTTCTGCGCCCCTGTTTCTTAGAAAAGGTTAAATCTGCGGCGATTTTAATCGCTTCGCCCGCATCTGCTCCGGAAATGCGCCATTTCGGGTCGGTTCCCTTCAGAAGCCGTGAAAAGTTCACGCGCCTCCTGACTCTTTGCCGCGCTTCGGGAATCGCTTCGTGCAGGCCGCTTTCGCGGCGAATCACAACTCAGACGAGGTCATGATGGCTACCGACGCGGGCAAAATTCTTTCGCGCATCAAGGACGAGGAGATCGAATGGGTCGACCTCCGCTTCACCGATCCGAAGGGCAAGTGGCAGCACCTGACCATGGCGTCGGGCCTGATTGACGAGGACCAGCTGACCGACGGCTTCATGTTCGACGGAAGCTCGATCGCTGGCTGGAAGGCCATCAACGAGTCCGACATGATCCTGAAGCCGGATCTCGAAGCGGCCTACATCGATCCTTTCAGCGCAACGCCGATGCTCGTTCTGTTCTGCAATGTCGTCGAACCCTCGACCGGCGACCTCTACAGTCGTGATCCACGCTCGACCGCTACCCGCGCTGAGGCCTATCTCAAGCAGACCGGTATCGCCGACACCGTCTATGTCGGTCCGGAAGCCGAGTTCTTCATGTTCGACGATGTCCGCTTCGAGGACGGCTACAGCGCCTCGTCCTATCGAATCGACGACATTGAGCTGCCGACCAACACCGGTCGTGAATATGACGGCGGCAACCTCGCCCATCGTCCGCGCGCCAAGGGCGGCTACTTCCCGGTTGCTCCAGTCGACAGCGCCCAGGACATCCGCGCCGAGATGCTCTCGACGATGATCGAGATGGGCCTTCCTTGCGACAAGCATCACCACGAGGTTGCGGCCGCGCAGCACGAGCTTGGCCTGACCTACGGCGAACTCGTCACGACCGCCGACCGCATGCAGATTTACAAGTATGTCGTGCACATGGTCGCGCAGGCCTACGGCAAGACGGCGACCTTCATGCCGAAGCCGATCGCCCAGGATAACGGGTCGGGCATGCATACCCACATGTCGCTGTGGAAGGGCGGCAAGCCGCTCTTCGCGGGAAATGGCTATGCGGGCCTAAGCGAGACCGCGCTCTACTTCATTGGCGGCGTCATCAAGCACGCCCGTGCGCTGAACGCGTTCACGAACCCGACGACCAACAGCTACAAGCGTCTGGTGCCGGGCTTCGAGGCCCCGGTCCTCCTCGCTTACTCCAGCCGCAATCGCTCGGCGTCGTGCCGCATTCCGTACGGCACGGGCGAGAAGGCGAAGCGGGTGGAATTCCGCTTCCCCGACGCTCTCGCCAACCCTTACCTTGCCTATGCAGCGCTGCTAATGGCCGGCCTCGACGGCATCCAGAACCGCATCCATCCGGGCGACCCGATGGACAAGAACCTGTACGACCTGCCGCCGCAGGAGCTGGTCAACGTTCCGACCGTTTGCGGATCGCTGCGTGAGGCTTTGGTCAACCTGCAGAACGACCGCGCCTTCCTGACCAAGGGCGACGTGTTCAGCGAAGACCAGATCGATGCTTACATCGAACTCAAGTGGGACGAAGTGATGCGCTGGGAGACCACGCCGAGCCCGGTCGAGTTCGACATGTATTATTCGTCGTAAGGCTCACGTCTTATTAACTGAAGTCAGTCATTTGGTGGCCTCATGAGTGTCGAGGCCCCGCGTAACAGCTTCAGAGCGGCGATTCTGAGCGGCGAGAAACCCGCCCTGGTCGTCACCGACAAGAATTCGCAGCTCGAGGGGGCTGGCGGCGAGCTTGGGAGCGTGCGCGTTCCGCGGGCAGAAACGCGGCGCGGCAACCACCGCGGCGTCAATCGCCACCGCCTCGACAGCGAATCCGCCATGCTCTTGTTCAAAGGCGAACCTCGCCCTGTAGAGGTCGTGAACCTTTCGAGCGGCGGCGCCATGCTTCGTTGCGACATCACCCGCGCCTCTGGGACCTGGTCGAGCTACAGCTCGGTGAAGGTCTTGGGCTCGAAGGCGCGGTGCGCTGGATCAAGGACGGCGCGATCGGCGTCGAATTTGCTCACGAAACGCGAATCGAATGCGATCGCCAGCAACGCGCCGAGCTGCTTCTCTCGGTCATTCAGCGGAGCTTCCCCGACGATCACGTGCGGCTCGATGAGCTGGACGTCGAAGAGGACGTCGAGGCCGTCGAGGAAGATCTCGGCAACCGCGACGAAAAACGCCACCCGCTGATCTGGAAAGGCGAAATCCACTACGCGCACGACAGCAACCCGGTGCGGCTAAGGAATGTTTCCGCCGGCGGTGCCCTCGTCGATGTAGCCGTCGACGATTACCCGATCGGCGCCGAAGTGCTCCTCGACCTTGGAGATGCCGGCCAGTTCTTCACTATCGTGCAGTGGGTTTGCGGCGACCAGGCTGGCCTTCGCTTTGTCCAACCGTTCGACCTTGCGTGCCTGGCCAACGCACGGCCGGACGTGATGCCCCACAGCTGGACCGTCCCGAGCTTCCTGCACGCCGACGATGACGACGATTCCCCGTGGAGCGAAAAGTGGGGACGCAGCTCGATCGATGAGATCCGCACCGACCTCGAAGGCTTCCTCAAGCGCTGACGCGCACGAAAACGATGCCGGTCCGATCCTCACGGATCTTCTTCCAATCATGGTCATGCTCGAGCAGCGCGACCAGCTTCTTGTAACGGTGGGGCAAGATCGCCCAGCGGATTCCCCATTTGTCGACAACCTGATCGAGCATCGCGGCGTCGCCGTCAGTGATCTTCTTGTATCCGATGACGAGTTCGTCCCCGTACATGTCGCCGCGACCGTCGACGTACGGCTTGATCCCCGACAGAAGCAAAGGGCCGCCCATCACGTAGCCATTGAGCACGGGCTGAGACCGAAGTTCGCCCGGGACTGACGCGATCAGCTTCCACGGGTTGGATTCGACTTCATCAGGCGTGATTGGCCATGCGAGCCGTATCGCGATCAAGACAAGAGCGCACCCGCTGGCGGCCAACCAGACTGGCCTCGTCATCTCAGTTTCCCGCGGAACCGTGGCGAAGGCGGCGGGCAGGAGCACGGCGGACACGATCGCCAAGACTGCCTGATGCCTTGTCTGCAGGAATGCGAGGGCGAGCAGGAAAGCGAGAAGCATCCATCTCACCGGATGCATCTTTGGCCGCTTCCACACGATCAACGCAGCAACCGCCAGAAGGAGGACGAAGAAGAAGGGAGTCCGTTGCGGACTGGACGGCTTCCACTCATCGATGAAGGGAAGCATCGAGAGATTGGCAATCCGGAGGGGTGCAGAACGCCCTCTATGCCGTTGGCATTGACGAGCACCGCTATGGCGAGGAGCAGTCCAAACAGCCCCATTGCCGGAACGCCCGAGCGCGACCATCCGGCTGCCAGATCGCCTCGAGCCCGAACGCCGCTGCGACGACAAGCCCCATCACGAAGCTGCCGTGCATGTTCGCCCAGACGACCATCAAGAGCGCGGCCGCCAGCGGCGGGCACGGTCGCGCTCTCGCGCCCGGATCATCAGCACTGTCCAGAAGGCGAGCAGCGCCCAGGCGAACAGATGCGGCCTGGCCAGCAAGGACGGAATGAGGATTGCATCCATTGCCAGGACGACGCCGAGGGACGGGAGCGGTCGCACCGATCGCAGGGCATTGGTGAAGACGATTGCGTTCAGCGCGACCAGCGCCGCCGTGGCCAGCGCGCTGATGCCGCTATATCCCGCCATGCGATACGCGGCGGCGAGCGGGACTTCCGCGCCCCACTCAATCGGGACCCAGGGACGGTCGGCCCAGGAGAAGGAAAACGGGTCCGTCTTCGGGATCGTGCCATGCGACAAAATCCATTCGCCTGTGGCGATGTGCCAGCTGACGTCACCGTCGTTGAAGATTGTCCTCGAACCGCCGAGCGTGATCGGGACCAGGAGGATCGCGATGACCAGGACCAGGTAGAATTTCACGCGGTCAGCGGGCTGGAGAGCCAACGCCTTCACTCCTCCAGGATCTGGCTGTTCGTCTTGGTTTCAGGCAGCATCACGAAGCCGATCGCGGCCATTCCAATGACCGCTGAGAGATACCAATAGAAACCGCTCTCGACACCCGCCTGCTTGAACCAAAGCGCTACATATTCGGCCGTGCCTCCGAACAAGGTGTTGCCCACCGCATAGGGCAAGGCCACGCCAAGCGTGCGGATGTGTGCCGGAAAAAGTTCGGCTTTGATGAGGCCGCTGATCGATGTGTACGCACCGAGCAGCACCAACGGAACCAGGACCAGCGCGAGAGCCGTCATCGGCTCCGTCGCCCCGCTGATTGCGCTGTAGATCGGAACCGAGACCAGGGTTCCGCCGAAGCCGAAGATGTAGAGCATCGGCTTCCGACCCCATCGGTCGGCCGCCATCCCCCACCATGGCTGGATCAGCATGAAGACGATGAGCGCGATGGTCATGATCATCGTTGCAGTGGGCTTGGAAAATCCGCTCGTGTTGACAAGGAACTTCTGCATGTAAGTCGTGTAGGCGTAGAAGGCGGCGGAGCCTCCGCCGCTGATTGCAGCGACGATCAGGAACTCGCGGGGATGACTGCGCCATAGATGGCTGATCGTCGATGGCGCCCGGTCCTTGCTCTGCCTCTTGAAGGACTCCGTCTCCCGAGCCTTGCGCGGAGGAAATAGACGGCGAAGGCGAGGATTGCGCCGACACCAAACGCGATCCGCCAACCCCATTGCTGGAGTTCAGATTCCGGCATCAAGGCCTGAAGAAGAACGACCACGGCAAGCGCCAGCAGCTGCCCGCCGATCAGGGTGATATACTGAAAGCTCGCCCAGAAGGCGCGCCGATTGCGCATCGCCTTTTCGGAGATGTAGGTCGCGCTGGCGCCATATTCGCCGCCGACCGACAAACCTTGCAGCATTCGTGCGACGACAAGGATCGTTGGCGCAATCGCTCCAGCCATCGCGTAGGTCGGAGCCGCCGCAATCAACAGTGCACCGCCAGCCATCAAGGCAACGGACAAGGTCAGCCCCGACTTCCTGCCGTAGCGGTCCGAATAGATGCCCATCATCCATGCGCCGATGGGTCGCATCAGGAAGCCGACGGCAAAAATTGCCGCGGCGCTCAGCAGTTGGGCGGTCGGATCTTCTTTCGGGAAGAAGACCGGCGCGAAGTAGATGGTCAGGACGGAGTAGGCATACCAGTCGTACCATTCGACGAGATTGCCCGCCGAACCGCCCAGGATATCCCGGATCCGTTTCCGCGCGTCCGCAGCCGAACTTGCGGCAGCCGCCGTCGCCAAGGCTAAGCGGTCTTTTGGGCTCTGGCGCGAGCAGCGGCGCCGTGCCCATAGATGAAGTAAAGCACCACACCGATCGCTTGTGCGATGAAGAAGAACAACTGTGTGCGCGTTGGCAGACTGTAGAAGAGATACAGGCAGCCGAGGATGCCAGCGATGCCGACGAGCCAGGGCAGCGGCGTCTTGAAACGCCGTTCGCGATTCGGCTCCCGCTGGCGAAGAACCAGCATCGCCGCACATACCGCGACGAAAGCCGCGAGTGTTCCCGCATTGGCCAAGGCGGCGATCGAGGTCAGTGGGATCAGGCCTGCGAAAACTGACGTGACGACCGCCGTGAAGATCGTGATGCGGACCGGCGTTCCGCGGCTCGACACCCGTGCGAGCGAGCTTGGCAGCAGCCCATCGCGCGCGACGGTGAAGAAGATGCGGCTCTGCCCGTAGAAGAACGCGAGGATCACCGTTGGCAGCGCAATCACTGCCGAAGCGCCAAGCACGCGTGCTGCCCACGGCTGCCCGATCTCACGCAGGATGAGCGCCAATGGCTCGGCGCTATCGGCAAAGCCGGTGTAGGCGACCGCGCCGATCGCTGCGGCCGCGACGACCATGTAGATCGCGACGCAAACGACCATCGACCCGACGATACCGATGGCAAGGTCGCGGCTCGGGTCCTTGGCTTCCTCCGCCGCAGTCGCGATCGCGTCGAAGCCGTAGAAGGCAAAGAAGATGATCGCCGCGGCCGCCATCACCCCGACTTCGCTTCCCGACGGTCCAGATTTGGGGAAGCCGAACGGCATGAACGGCTGGAAATGCGAGGAGTCGAAGACCGGCAAAGCAACAGCAATGAACAAGGCGAGCGCCGCCATCTTGATAACGACCAAGATGGCATTCACGGTCGCGCTTTCGCGTGTGCCGGCAATCAGCATCCCGGCGACAACGACGATAATGAAGATCGCGGGACGTTGATGATCCCCCGAGCTCTGGCCCCTTTATCAGGGCGTCAGGTAACCCCATTCCTATCGAGCTTAGAAAACCCGCCGCATAGCCCGACCAACCGACGGCCACGGCGCTGACGACCAAGGTGTATTCGAGGATCAGCGCCACGCCGATCATCCAGGCGATGAGCTCGCCGAAAACCGCGTAGGAATAGGTGTACGCGCTGCCCGAAGCAGGGATCATCGTGGCGACTTCCGCATAGGCGAGCGCTGCGCAGGCACAGATCGCGCCGGCGATGGCGAAGGACAGGATCACGGCCGGGCCCGCCTTGCCGGCGCCGACCCCGATCAATGTAAGAATGCCGGTACCGACGATTGCCCCGACGCCAAGCGCGACGAGGTGCGGCCAGGACAGGGACTGCGCAAGACGATGCTCTTCCGGAAGGTCCTCGCGAGCGACGACCTGCTTGCGCACATTCCAGTTCTTCATGAAGCCTCCCCTGCCTGAGCGCTGTTCTGGCACGCCAGCGGGTGCGGCTCAATAATCCTTGCTGACCCTGAGGTTCGCGCTGGTCCGGCCGATCGTCGAAATCGACGAAAGGATCGAAAGCCAGCGGGTCACCTGGAACTCCGCGCGCGTGGCGGAATAGCCCTGCCCGTCCGTGATGACTTCGACGTACAGCCTACGAGTCACGAACTTACCCGCCGCGACGGCAGTCTTCTGCCCGGTTGCGACGTCGGCGGGAATGATCCGGAGCCGGTCCAGGCCCACGGCCTTCCGCAAGCTGTTGATCGGGTCCAGTCCACCGCCGCCGGACTGAAGGGCGGCGACCGCGGATGCGAGCTGCAGAGCCTCGGCGGCGGACAGGTTGGTAATCGAAGTGCCGAACAGGATGCGGGAGAGAAGCTCATCCTCAGGAAGCGGCGGAACGCTTGTGAAGCTGATATCCGGCTGCAACCCGCTGCCCCGACGACCACCGTCGCGTCCAGGCCCTGCACGTTCGCCTGTGCTCGAATGTCGAGGATCGGATCCGGCGGATATTCGCCCCGGAAGCGGATGATTCCCCGATCCAGTCGGAAGGTCCGGCCGGCGAAGTCATATTCGCCGCGGACGAGATTTGCCTGGCCGGTCATGCGGGGCGCATCCGCCGTGCCGGTAACGTGCAGATTGGTGGACCAGATGCTGTCGATCCCTAGTCCCCGCACTTTGACCTCGCCGCCCGATACGTCGAAGTCGAGCCTCCACGGATGAAGGGCGGCAATTTCGATGACCTCGTCCTGATCGAGGCCGATGTGACGCACTTGCAATTGCGGGACGGCTGCAGCGGCGCTCGCCTGGCCCAAGGTGAACCGACCGTTGTCGAGATGGAGCTTGCCGCTGATCGTTCCGCCCTGCCCGTCCGAACGGACCTGAATGGGTCCGGTGACCCGCGCGGCGATGTCGTCGCGGTCGAGCAGCAGCGCGTGGCTGGCGTTGAACGAAAGGTTTAGCGCGGCCATCCCACCGCTGAAGTCCACCGTTCCGGTACCTTCGACGGACCCATTGCCTTTGGTCGTCCCGGCCAGCCGCTTGAAAACCAGGCGTGAACCGATGAACTGCCCGTCGACCTGGAGCTGTTCGACGAGTGTGCCGGTGACTGCGCTCTCGACGCGACCGTTCGTCGTGTGAACCGATCCGCGAATGGTCGGATCGACGAGCTTGCCGCCAATGTCCGCGCCGATCGAAATCGGACCTGTCAGGTCGAAGATCTCGATCCCCGACAGCCGCCAAAGCGTGTCGGTTGGGCCGGCATAGCGAAGCTGGGCCAGCAATGGGGCATTGAGCAACTCCGTCACAAGGTCCCCGCCACCGATCGGCGCGAAGCGAACCTGTGCACGCCCGATCGTCTCGCCTCCACTGACCGCCACAGCCCGCATCGCTGCCTTGTCGCCGGTGATGATGGCGGCGACACCGACGTCGATCGGCTTTGACGCAAGCACGAGCCCTGACCGGCTAAGGCCACGGATCTTGAGGTCGACGCGCCCGTTGCGGTTGCCCTTCCAGGCGTAGTCGAGCCGGCCGGAAGCGATTCCGCTGAGATCGAGATCGGGCCAGCCGAGATCCAGCACTTCCAGTGGCATGGACTGCAGTTGGACGTGAACCTCGGGGAGCGATCCGCTGCGGCCCGCGACGACCGCGCGCCCACTGGAAAAGGTTATGCTGGTGGGAGCGAGCTGCCAGCCGTCACCCGCTCGCGTGAGGACCGCAGCCTGGTTCAGAACAAGCGGCTGGTGCTCGACGGAACCCTTCCCTGTGACCTCGATGCGGTCGGGCGATACATCCGCCAGCGCGTTGAATTCGAATGCCGCGCCGCGGCGACCAGCGAGCACTGCCTGGATCTGTCCTGACCCGTTCACCAGCTTTGCGTTGGCCTTCAGGCTGGCCAGGGTCATGCCGGACATCTGAAGGCCATGTGCGTTGACCGATCCGTCGATGGTCGTGCGGCCGTCCTGCAGGATCATGCTGCCATCGATCCGTCCCGACTTCACAGCCAGCATCGGGAAATGGACGTCTGTCGCGTTGAGATGCGCCTCGATCCTCTGCGCGCCATTCACGGGCGCAAAGCCAAGTGTGCCGTCGAGCCCTCCCCAGCCAGTGTCAACGTGCCGGTGAAGCCGCCCGGGTCGGCGCGTAGATCGCCCGAGGCGCGTGTCCCGCTGACATCCAGGGCAGCAATCGAGATAACCGCCGCTCCGCCTTGGGCAGGAGGATGCGGCCGTTGCTGGTGAAGGGACCCAATCGCGACTGACCGTTCGCTTTGTAGTCGAAACCCGCGGCTGTCGGGTCCAGCAATACGTTCACGTCGCGGAGTCCGAGAGCCTCATTCGGGCTATCCAGGAAGAGTTGAACGCGCGGCCGGACGATATCTCCATCGAGAGTCAGCCGGAACGAACCGTAGAGCGCCTGCTTTCCGCGGCCCACCATGTGGAAAGTACCGTCATGGTTGCGACGACCTTCGCCAGCCAGGCGAAGCTTGGGCGAGTAAAGCTGAAGGCCGGTGAAATAGAGGATCCCATCCGGGCCTCGCTCGAGCCGCGTCTCGATTCTCGGCAGGCCGCCCGTGAGGCTGGCAAAGAAACTGTTGTCGAGCCTTCGGACCCAGACCTTGCCGGTGCCGACCACTCTCGAGCCCTTGCCATTCGGGCCGGGCACGACCGTGAGTTCCGTCTGGACGTCGACGATTCCCAGGCCCTCAATGAAATAGCGCGTCAGTCCGCCAGAAATCACCACCCGGAAATGGCCGGTCACCAGATCGAACAGCAGCCCGAGCTTCGCGTTCAGCTTCGCGCTTCTGAGCTGCAGCCCATCACCTCGAACGAACTTCGGCGTGACTGTCAGGACGCCGTCGAGCCGTGCGTTGGCGAGAATGTCGCCCGCGACATCGCCGATGCCCGTAATCGCCCGGGCCGACAGTTGCAGCGGAACGCGCATCGGCCACGGCGAAAGATTGCCGCTCCCTTCGGCACGCACGTTCACGAAACCGATGTCGTCGAACTTCAGGGCGGGAGACGTCAGGCGGTACGAAAAGCGCGCGGTCTCATACGGGCCGTCGAGCGTCCACAGCATGCGGATGTCGCGACCCGTCATGTTGGTGAACAGCGCTTGTGGACGAAGCAGATCGACGCCCAGGCGAAGGTCCTCGTACCGGCCCTCGGCAAGGTCGACCGCGCCGCTTGCGACGGCGCGCAGCGCTGCCGAACCGACGGTCAGCTTCCCGCCAAGTATCCGATCCTTGAATGTGGCGTCGCCGATCACCTTCACCGTCGGTGACGTCAGCGCCTTCCATCGCCCTTTCAGAAATGGCGCGGGTGCAAGCGCGCCCGAAAGACCGTATCGACCGTCGCGAACGGTCAACTCGAGGCGGGCAGCCTTCCGATTCGAAACATCCAGCGCTGCGATACCCGCCATGCGGTCCACGAGCCGTCGCCGGTCACAACCAGATCGATCGAGCGTTTCCAGCCAAGCAACGCCGGAACAATTCCGTCGGCGGGAGAGTGCGAGCGGACTTCCAAATCGAACCTGTTGCCGTCCGGCTCGGCATCGAGCTTGAGCGCGAGCTGGTCGCCGCCGCGGTCCATTTTTGCACGGAGATCGACGAGAGCCCGGCCTCCACGCACGTCGGCGCTTCCGTAGACCGACCCGCTGCGCGCAACGCCGGTGACGTCCTTCGCAAGCTCGAGCCGGTGGATGCTGAGTTCGCCAACATGGATGTCGAACTTGGGAAGCAATGGGCCATGTCGCCCAGTCGCTTTCATTTTCGGCAGACGGAGAAGCGTTATTCGATCCGCCTCGATCCGCTCCAGGAAAAGCGAGTTGCGAAACCAGCGCAGCGGCGCCCAGTCGATATCGATTTCGGGCGAAGTGACGAAGACTCCGTTCTGATCGAGCACCGCAATGTTCTTGAGCTTCGTTTCGCGGAAAATTGAGCCTTCGATGCGCCCGATGCGGAAGCGCAGCCCAGAAGACGTCTCGATTCGCTCGATCCGGTCGACGATGAAGCGGTGGCCCGGAGCGGTGTCGAGAACGATCAGCCCGACAACGGCCAATGCGAAAATGGCCGCAACGAATGCCAGCAACTCGGTCGCCAGGCGCCGCGGCCAGCTCCGCTTCGGCCGATCGGGCGGCGCAGCCGGGACTGCGGTTTCGGCGGCCTCGGCCACGCTAGAACGCTTGTCCTAGAGAAACGACGACGGCGATCCTGGAATCGTTGGCCCGCGGATTGAGCGGCGTTCCGACATCAATCCGGATCGGTCCGAAAGCCGAATAGTATCGAAGGCCCACGCCCGCGCCGAGCTGCCAGCTATTGAGATCCGGCATGGCGTCCGTGGTTAGAGTGCCACCGTCGAGGAACGGGACCACTCCGAAATTGCCTCCGAACGCTTTGAGACGGATGCGTGCTTCGAGGGCAAATTCGGCGAGACCTGACCCGCCGATCGGATCGTCGAATGCGTCGCGCGGCCCAGGCGCTGGAAGCCATACCCGCGGACGGAGCCGCCTCCCCTGAGTAGAAACGCCTGGAGGGAGCAATTTCCGACGACTCAGCCCCGAGGATCGTCCCAAGCCTGATTCTGCCGGCCAGCACGACACTGTCCGAAACCGGCCGGTAGGCGCTCGCGTCCAACTGGATCCGCGCATATGTTGTATTCGAGCCCTTGACCGAGACCTCCGGGCTGACGCGGCCGCCGAGTCGAAAGCCCGTCGAGGGGTTCAGTAGGTCGTTCGATCCGTCGTAACGGAGACTTAGCGGCAACGCGCCTATGAAGAAGGCCCGCGTTTCCTTGGTATTGATGTCGTTGAAGATGCCGCGCTCGTCGGTCGCGATGAGGTCCGCGCCGTAGCTCCACGTCCACTTCTTCTGCCAGATGATGTTGCTCTGCCGCTCGATCAGGCCGCTGAGCCGGAGCGTCCGCGCTTCATAAGCATCACGATTGACGTTGCTGGCGAGCGCCAGGATGTCGAGCGTCTGGTCGCGGCGGCGGAAATTGCTGCGGCGAAGCTCGACCGATGCCATCTGCTCCTGCGTGCCGGCGATGCCCCGCACCGTGAGGGCGCCTTCCGGATTGATGAAGTTGCGATGCTGCCAGCTCGCCTCAACGCGCACGCCTTCACCCGTGCCGTAGCCGAGTTCTCCGGCAACGGTCCGCATCGGAGCGGGCTCGAGGTGTACGTCGATATTGATTGTCTGCCGATCGGCTGACGGACGAGCTTTACATCGGCTGACGCGACGAGCCCCGTCGCGACGAGCGCACGTCGCAGGTCATTGACCTTCGATTGCTTGAACTGGTCACCCGTGTCGAACCGCGCGATGGTCGCGATGTGACGGGCCGAGAACGGAGGCTTGCCGCTGACCGTGAACTTCCCGAAATGCGCGACCGGTCCGGGTTGCACGGGCAGGACCAGGGTGGCGGTTTGCGTTCGGTGATCGGCTTCGATCTTTTGCTCGCCAATTTCCGCTAGCGCATAGCCATCCTCCCCAAGCGCGACCTTGAGCGCGGTACCGGCATTGATGACGTTTTCCGCGATCACCGGATCGCCCGCCTTGACGGCGAATGCGCTGCGCAGCGATGCCGCTTCCTCGCCGGCCGACTCGAGGCCGGGAAGCTCAACCGACTGAAACGTGAATTGTCGCCCCGGGTCGGCGACCAGAACAACGCGGATCGCGTCCTTGATCGGCTCAATCCGGGGATCGACCACGGCATCAAAATAGCCGCGGGATCGCAGGAGCTGGGTCAGTAGGTCTGCGTCCGCCCTCGACCGCCGGTCGATCTGCGCCGCATTCAATGCCTCGCCATGGCCTTGGCGAAGCGCCGATTGCGTATTGAACGTTTCCGTGAGCGCCCGCTCGCCATCGACCCCTGAAGGCCTTCCAGGACAACGGAGTATTTGCTTTCCTTGGTGGAATCGACTTCGGCCGCCTTCGTCTCAGTCGCATCCGCAGCAGGTTCGGTGGCGTCCAGCGGAGCAATCACGTCCGGCGCGTTCATGTCCGGCCAGTCGACGCCAAGGTCCGGCATGGGATCGAGCGGCGCATTCGGATCCAATTCCGCGGATCCCTGCGATTGCGACCAAGCGGGGCGAAAGGGCACAGCAATGCAGCGACCGCGCATGCGGTCAGCGGCGCTCTTCCCCACGCTCTCATGATAGGAGCCTAACCGGCGCTCCTGAACGGCGCCAGTCCGGTCTATGGTCTAGTGCACAGTTCCACGCACTTCTTCGTCGGAAAGTGTCGCGATGACCCGCTCGATCTGCCGCCAATGGCAGAATCGAAGCAAGTTGCCCGCATCGCGGCTGCTTTCCGCACGCGCCGCGGCCTCAAACCCTGCATCGTCCCCGAAGCGGTCGATAAGGTCCGAAGCTTCCGTGAGAGCAAGGCGGCCAGCGATGTAGGGCGAGTCCATGTCTCCCATTAACCCCGAACCCCTTTCCCGATGACCGACATTCCTGGTCAACCGATCGTTCACCATGAATGTTTGGAGGGTGGAGCCAACGACCGCGCTCTGCCATGAGCGATTTCATGGCGACACGAAAACCGATGGCCGGCGGATTCCTGTGGATGATCGCGATCCTCGCCGGAGCGATCTGGGGCGTCATGGCTGGCAATCCCATGAAGGGCATATTGATCGGCACGTTTGCGGGCGCGGCGATGGCCGCAGCCATCTGGTTGCTGGATCGCTCGCGCCGCTGATCAGCCGATCTTGCGGCCGGCCCAGATAACGCGGCCGATACAGTTGATCGCCTCGATGTCGCAATCCGGCCAATCGGGATAGGCGGGATTGTCAGACTGCACAGTGACTCGCCGGCCGGCCGGATGAAGCGCGAGGCGCTTGACGACCAGCGCATCGTCGGCGCGAAGGACGTAGATCCCGTCTCGCAGTCTTTCGTTGCAGTCGCCCAGGTCGACCAGAATATCGTCGCCCGCGTTCAGCGTCGGCGCCATGGAATCGCCTTCGACACGGATGATGGACAGACGGCCGGCCGGCGATTGGGTCAGGCTTTTCAGCCAGCCCTCGTCGAATGCGAAATAGGCTTTGCCGACTTGATCGTACGGGATTGCCCCGGTCCCGCCGAGGCACGAACCGCGCTGCGGTTTACGGCGACCAACCCACCAACCGCCTCATCGCCCGACGGTCCACCAAGTAGCGCCTCCGAGACGGAAAAATATCGTGCGAGCTTGCGGCGTTCATCCTCACCGAGGCGCTTCGGGACGCCGCGGCGGACGAATTGCTGGATGTAGGCCGGGTTGCGACCCAGCATCCGCGAAAGGCCGGCAAAGTCCTCCCCCGCTCGGCGCATAGCCGCTCAAGAACTGTGCGGGGTCGTTCAACATGGTTTCCTCATAGTTATAGGAAAATCCCTAGACAAGTAGGAATTGCATTGGGAGGGAATGGGCAGCCGAGTCGCGTTGGGTAATGAGGAATAGCAAGTGCATTTACTTCGTGAAGTTGAGAAGTTCCTGAATCGGAGCCAAATCGCGCCGACTCGTTTCGGTCGCGACGCGGTTGGCGATCCACGCTTCGTGTTCGACCTTCGCAGAGGGCGAGAGCCGCGCGAAGCGACAGTCGAGCGTGTCCGTGCTTTTCTGGAGACTGTCCAATGAACCGCCTTGCCATGTCCCGGGCTGGCGCTGCCTTGCTACGTGCCCTCCTCGCCCGCGCACTCGTCAATCGTGATAGGATTTTGCTTACGCACTATCGTTCAACCGATTGGCAATCGCTCACTTTCGTCGGCGAACGTCACGAAATGCAGTTCAGGATTCCAGGGCCAGGAGCCAATGAAATCTTCAAGATGATGACCAGCGATCTCTCGGACAGCGAGTTCGCGATTCCCGGACAGCTGGTCGCCGACGTGCTCGTGTACGGAAAGCCGTCACACGAGCGCGACGGCTCCCTCAGCTTCGCCATCGAGGCGCTGACGATAGAGAATTAGCGGAGCGAGCGGCGGAGAGCTGCAAGCGCATCGTGCAGCTCTTGCGTCGCGTCCGGCGGAGTTCGCCGGGGATTACCGCGCAGATGGGTTTCAATCCGCTCTCGCATTTCGCCCGCCGTCTCCGCAGGCTGGAAAAGCTGCACAACGCGCGAATCTGGAACTTCAGGCTCCACTACCTCGTCAAGTACGAGTTCTTCACCGGGCGCTTTTTCCTCGGTGGCACCGAGCCGCTCGACGATGCCAACCACGTCGGCCTGTTCCAGCAGTTCGGCAACGGACGATTGTTCATACTCCGCCGGAGCCTGCTCGAACTGGCTGATCGGAAAGCCCCTTCGCTCTCCCCGAATTTCCTGAGGAAAAGCCAGGTTGCGCCAAACGCTCCCGCGCCTGCTGCCACGGGTGTCACCGCGACAATCGACTGACCACCGAACGTCCCGGCCGCAAAAGCCACCGCCGACCCAAATATCGCAGCCGGCGCAAGTTCGAACGCCAGCGACCACCCAATGTTTTCGCGCTCACCCATGCGATCGGGTGTAACGGGAAATCCTTTCCAGCCGGTTAGGCAGTTTCCTCGGCGGCCGCCATCGCACCGGACTTCTCGACCAGCCGGATGACGGCTTCCGTGAAGGCAGGTACATCGTCGGGGTTGCGGCTTGTGACGATGTTTCCGTCGGTCACGGCAGCTTCGTCGACGACATTCGCGCCCGCATTGCGAAGATCGGTGCGGATCGATGGCCAGCTGGTCGCCGTCTTTCCGCGCAGGAGGTCGGCCTCGACCAGCAGCCAGGGACCATGACAGATGGCGGCAATGGGCTTTCCCGCCTGGTTGAAGGCGCGGATCAGCTCGATTGCCGCTCCGTTCGTCCGCAAGTGATCGGGATTGCGGACACCGCCGGGGAGGACCAATGCGTCGTAATCCTCGGCGCGAGCCTGCTCGATCGTTAGATCCGGCGGATCGTCCTGCCGGGATCGTCGTGAACGGTCGCCTGAATCGGCTTCAGATCCGGAGACGCAAGTTTCACATTCGCGCCTCGATCCTGAAAGATCTGGCGCGGGCCGAACAGTTCCGATTCTTCGAAGCCGTCGCTCGAAACAATCAGGATTCGCGCATTCGAAATCTCGGGCACAGGCACCTCCTTTGGGCTCGGTCAGGAACTCGCTGGCCCTCCCGGCGCTTAAGCGTGCCGATGGGCGATGAGAAGCGGAACGGCGGCAGGCTGAGGCACAGCAGCGACAGCGAGCCCGGCTACACCCGCAGGAAGCAAGGCCGGTACTGGCAATATTTTGATGAATCCGGCGCCCGGGTGACCGATCGCGAGACGATCGAACGTCTGAATGCGATCGCGCTTCCGCCGGCTTATGAGAACGCGTGGTTCTGCAAGGACGAAAACGGCCATCTTCAGGCGACCGGCATCGATGCTCGGGGCGCAAACAATACCGCTACCACCTCGGGTTTCGGCTAGGCGGGATAAGAAGAAATATACCGGCACACTGGAATTCGGACTGTCCTTGCCGAAGATCCGCGCCCGGGTTGCGGCCGACCTCAAGAAGCGCTCGCTGAGCCGAGACGCGGTGCTGGCGGCGGTCGTTCGACTGCTCGACACGGGCTACCTCCGCATCGGCAACGAGCAATATGCGAAAGCGAACAAGAGCTTCGGAGCGACCACGCTCAGGTCGCGGCATCTCCGCCGCAAGGGCAACAAGCTGACGATGCGGTTCACCGGCAAGCACGGGATCGTCCACGAGGTGCCGATTACGGATTCCAATCTTCGGCGGATCGTTTCGAAATGCCAGGACCTGCCGGGCCAGCATCTCTTCCAGTACATGGCCGAAGACGGGGAAGCCTGCGCGGTGAGTTCCGCCGACGTCAACGCCTATATCCGCGAAGCATCCGGAGGCGACTTCACCGCCAAGAACTTCCGCACCTGGGGCGCGAGTGTGATCGCCTTCGAGCAGATGCTGGCCGCAACCGAGTTCGAGAAGGCACGCATCAGCCTCAAGACGGTCCTGGAGCCCGTCGCGGAAGCGCTCGGCAATACGCCGGCCATCAGCCGCAAATCCTATGTCCATCCCAAGCTGATCGAAGCCGCTCGCGACCGCCCGCGAAACCCGCTTAACGGTCTGAAAAGGCCGCGCGAGCGCAAGTGGCTGTCGGCCGAAGAGGTTGGCCTTCTCAAGTTTCTTGGCGCCGAGAAGCGTACCGCGAAAACTTGATTGCGGTTGGCACCGCCGCCACAAGCCGCCTCATGAAGCCGAAATTCGACGCCGTAAAACCTACCCAATCGGTCATCTCCTGGCTGATCGAGAACCGCGAAAGCGCTTTGGTCGGCGCACTGGTGGCGGCCGGCATCGTCGGGCTGATGCTGATCCTGCGCCTTGTCGGCCAAAGGATGGTCGCCCGCGAAACCGAGGCCCAGCATTTCGGATGGCAGAGCGTCATCGGCCGCGTGCTGGCGCGAACGACCGTCTTTTTCATGGTGATGACGGCGATCGACATTGTCACCACCTACGCCCAGCTTCCGCGGCGCGCTCAGCACTTGGTCGACATCGGCTTCACGGTCGCCTCCGCCCTTCAGGGCGCGATCTGGGCTCGGGAGCTGATCCTCGGCCTGATTGCGCGGAAGGTCGGCGAAGAAACGAGCGAGTCCGCGCTGAGTAACGCGACGTCGATCATCCGCGTGCTTGTCAGCGTGGTCCTCTTCGCGATCGCCTTCATCGTCATTCTCGACAATCTCGGGGTCAACGTCACTGCGCTGGTTGCCGGCCTCGGCATCGGCGGCATTGCAATCGGCCTTGCCGCGCAGGGCATTTTCGCGGACCTTTTCGCGGCCCTTTCGATCCTGTTCGACAAACCGTTCCGCAAGGGTGATGTCGTCCGTTACGGCACCACGACCGGCGTGGTCGAACGGATCGGGCTCAAGACCACTCGCCTCCGCGGGCCAGCGGCGAACAGGTCATCATGGCCAACACCAAGCTCCTCGAGCAGGAGCTACACAACGTCACCGACGCTCGGGTGCGGCGCACTTGGTTGCCGTTCGGTCTAGTCTACCAGACATCGTCCGAGACGCTCGAGCGATTGCCGGAGATCGTGGCTGGACCGGTCGACGCGGTGAAGAACTGCAAGCTCGTCCGCTGCTGCGCCCTCGCGTTCGGACCGAGCTCGATCGACTGCGAAATCGTCTATGACGATAGAACGCGAGACCCGGACTCGCTGGCGCGCCACCGGTCCGAGATCATCGTCAACGTGAAGCGCGCGTTCGAAAGCGAGGGCATCGCCTTCGCCTATCCAACGCAAACGTCCTTCACGGCCGCACCAGACGGATCGTTCATCATGCCCTATGCCGAGCGCGGTGCTTCAGGTTCCGAAGGCTGAGCGAAGTTCGACTTGCCCACGCGCGTCTGGCCGTTCTAACTGACAATCGTGCCAGTTACTTCCCTTTACGACCTCCGCTCGCGCATCGGCTCCGAAGTCGGCGTTTCGAGTTGGCTAACAATGGACCAGCAGCGGATCGACCAATTCGCCGACGCGACCGAGGATCGTCAGTTCATTCATGTTGATCCCGTGGCTGCCGCGCAGACGCCGTTCGGTGGGACGATCGGCCACGGCTTCCTGACCCTGTCGATGCTTTCGCGCATGGCCGCGGAGGCGATGCTTGTGCCGGACAGCATCAGGATGGCGGTCAACTACGGTCTCGATCGCGTGCGCTTCATTGCACCGGTCCGCAGCGGCAAGCGGATCCGCGGCCGCTTCCGGCTTGACTCGGTGGACGAGAAAGCGCCCGGGCAATTGCTGTTGCGTCACACCGTGACCGTAGAGATCGAGGGCGAGGAGAAGCCCGCACTGACGGCCGAATGGCTCGGCCTGCTGTTCGTTTGAGGAGAGAAGAATGTCCGTCCGCGACGCCGTAATCGTTTCGACCGCGCGAACCCCCATCGGCCGTGCTTACAAGGGCGCGTTCAATGCGACACCTGGTGCAACTCTTGGTGCGCTTTCACTTGCACCGGCCATCGAGCGTGCAGGCATCGACGCTGGCGAAATCGACGACGTGACGTGGGGCTGCGTGCTCACCCAGGGCGTTCAGGCGGGCAATATCGGCCGGCAGGTCGCCTTGCGCGCCGGCTGTCCGGTGACCGTTAGCGGGCAGACTATCGACCGCCAGTGCGCGTCCGGCCTGATGGCCATCGCGACTGCCGCGAAGCAGGTCATCATCGACAGGATGGATATCGTTGCCGCCGGCGGACAGGATTCGATCAGCCTGGTGCAGACGCCCGAAATGCGGATCGGCGGCGACCCTTCGCTGATCGCGATTCACAAGGATGTCTACATGCCGATGCTCGGCACGGCGGAGACCGTCGCCCAGCGCTACAAGATCAGCCGCGAGGCGCAGGACGAATATGCTCTCCAGTCGCAGCAGCGAACGGCCGCCGCGCAGGCTGCCGGCCGCTTCGATGCCGAAATCGTGCCGGTCACGGTGACGATGAGCGTCAAGGACAAGGAAACCGGCGAGGTTTCGCAAAAGGAAGTCTCGCTCGCCAAGGACGAAGGCAATCGCGCCGACACCACGTTGGAAGGCCTCGCATCCCTGCAGCCGGTGCTTGGCCCCGGCACGCACATCACCGCCGGCAACGCCAGCCAGCTCAGCGACGGTTCGTCGGCTTGCATCATCATGGACGCTACGGTCGCAGAGAAGCGCGGCCTGGAGCCGCTCGGCCGCTATGTCGGCATGGCGGTCGCCGGCACGGAGCCGGACGAAATGGGTATCGGTCCCGTATTCGCGGTTCCCAAGCTGCTCGACCGGTTCGGCCTGAAAATGGACGACATCGGCCTGTGGGAGCTGAACGAGGCATTTGCGGTCCAGGTGCTCTATTGCCGCGACAAGCTCGGAATCCCCAACGACCTGCTCAACGTAGACGGTGGCGCGATTTCGATCGGCCACCCGTACGGCATGTCAGGTGCGCGCCTGACCGGTCATGCTTTGATCGAGGGCAAGCGCCGCGGCGCGAAATATGTCGTCACCACCATGTGCATCGGCGGCGGCATGGGCGCGGCTGGATTGTTCGAGGTTTTCTAGGAAGCCGCCAGCCCGAATTCCTCATTCAATCCTGGGCGGCCACCAGTGCGTCGGCCGGTCGTCGCGGCGTTCCGAACGCGATGATCAGCGCCGACGCCGCAATCAGGATTCCAGCGACGAGGAAGGCAGCGCCGTCGAAGCCGTTGCGGCTTCCCCAAGCGAGGCTCTGCGCCGCGATCAGCGGGCCGAATATGGCAGCAACGCTGTTCATCGACCCCAGTCCTCCCTGGAGTGCGCCCTGCCGTGTCGCGTCGACCATCCGCGACAGCAGGCCGTTCATGGCCGGCCAGGCCAACGCGCCGAGGCAGCCGATCAGAAAGTAAGCGTAAACCTGCCAGCCGTGTGATGCGAACGCATAGGCGAGCAACGTGACTGCCCCGCATGAAAGTCCGACGACAGCCGCCCCCACTCTCCGAGACGCTTCACGACACGTTCGGTGAGGAAGACTTGCACCAGCAGCTGGAGTGCACCGACCCACACCAGGCTCCATCCGATCGCCGCCGAATCCCAGCCAAGGCGGATCGCGGCCCAGAAGGCCCAGACAGCGGGATAAACGACTCCGCCCAGCTGCCAGAGGAACCATGCGATCAGCAGAGGCGTGGCATTGCCGGCGTGAAAAAGCGGCTTGAATGCACCGATGACGTGCGCATCGCGAAGGCGGAACGGGCGACGGTTCTCCGGCTTCAATGTCTCGGGCAGGAAAAGCAGCATGGCGACTGCATTGATCGCCGCCAGCGCACCGGCGACGAAGAAAGGCGCTCGGGTGCCGAAGGCAGACACGACTCCGCCCAGCGCAGGGCCGATCACGAAGCCGACCCCGAATGATGCGCCGAGCAGTCCGAACGTGGCGGCGCGCTTCTCCGGAGGCGTCACGTCTGCAATCACCGCACCCGCCGGGCCCATGCTTGCGCCGGCGATCCCAGCAACCGCCCTACCGACGAACAGCCAGGCGATCGTCGGTGCCCAGGCCATGACGAAATAGTCGATGGCGAAGGCAATCATGGCCGCGATCAGGACGATGCGCCGGCCAAAGCGATCACCGAGATTCCCCATGATGGGTCCGGCGAAGAACTGCGCGAGGGCGAAAACCGCCAGCATCCAGCCGGACACCCGGGTCGCCGCAGCAAGGTCCATCCGCCCAAGCTCGGTAATCAGCTCGGGCAGCACCGGCATGACAATGCCGAAACCAATGACGTCGACGGTTACGGCGGCGAGGACAATGGGAACCGCCCGATGTTCGAAACGCACCATGTGTTCATGCATGGCAAAGAAGCTGAGCCATGTCGAAACAGCTGTTTGCGGTTGGCGCTGTAGGCCCTAGTCTCGAATCATATGAGCGCCGTCGAACTCGTCGCGCTAGCCGCTTCGATCAGCCTGCTCGCGGGCTGGCGCCTCTATCTCGTGGTATTCGCCACCGGTCTCGCAATGAAGTTTGGCTGGGTCGCGCTTCCGGAGCAGTTGCGGACGCTGGACGTGCTCGCGAACAACTGGATCATCGGCATTGCCGGTGCCGGGGCATTCGCGGAATTCTTCGCCGACAAGATCGCTTGGGTCGACAGCATCTGGGACACCGTTCACTCCGTCATCCGACCGGTCGGTGGAGCCCTATTGAGCCTGGCCATCGTCGATTCAGCGGATCCGAGCTGGCAGGTGGCAAGCTTCCTTCTCGGCGGCGGTGCAGCCTTCATCGCTCATGCCGGAAAGGCGGGAGCGCGCACATTGGTGAACGTCAGCCCGGAGCCTTTCTCGAACGTAGTTGTGTCCACCGGCGAGGACGTGGCCACCGTGGGCCTCTTCGCGCTTGCGATCGCCAACCCGGTCGCCGCCGTACTGATCGCTCTGCTGCTCGTGGCCTTGTCGATCTGGCTGGTGATCGCGGCTCGGCGCGCGCTGACGCGTCTGCTTGAACCCAAACGCCGTGAAGCTGTTTAGTCCGGCAAGGAGTTCAAAGATGCCCGAATCCAATCGCCCACTGGTCGAACGCATCGCCCGCGTGCTCGCCGGCGCAGCGCACAGCAGCAATGCGGAAGGCAGCGATCCATCCGCAGCCGAGAAAGTCGACCTCACCTGGCCCGAGCACGTCAAGCAGGCGCTTGCCGTCCTCCACACTGCCCGCGAGCCGGACGAGGCGATGGCCGCGGCCGGCGATTCTGAAGTCTGGCGTGACATGGTTGAGGCTGCGCTGGCTCAGCGGGTCGATTGAGCCCCCGAACGCGAACGCGCAAAGCCAGTCCCAACTGGACGCTTGTCGCCTGCGTCCTCGCGTCCAGCCTGTCCTTCGTCGAAGGCTCCGTTCTTAGCGTTGCCCTACCTGCCATCCGCGCGAGCTACGGAGCGGGGGCGGCCGAGGTCCAGTGGGTGGTCAACGCCTATCTTCTCCCATTGTCGGCGTTGCTGCTCTTGGGCGGAGCGCTGGGGGATCATTACGGACGGCGCCGGTTGCTCGTCATTGGAACCAGCATATTCGCGGTCACGTCCCTGCTTTGCGCATTGGCGGCAACCCTTCCCATCCTGTTGGCTGCCCGAGCGGCACAGGGCGTCGGCGCGGCCCTACTGCTCCCCAACAGCCTAGCCTTGCTCAACGCCGCTTTCGAAGGCGAGAAGCGCGGGCGTGCGGTCGGCATATGGGCTGCTGCCGGAGCCGCAGCGGCGGCGGTCGCGCCTCTGATCGGGGGTGGCTGGTCGATCACGCCGGCTGGCCCTCGATCTTCTACATCAACCTGCCGCTTGCGCTGGGAGCGATCCTGCTCGCGCTGAGGTTCGTTGAGGAAAGCAGGGAAAAAGGCGCTGGCCGCACCGATTATGCCGGCGCGCTGCTGATCACGGCAGGGCTAGGCGGCCTGACCTATGCGCTCACCTTGTGGTCGGCGAATGGCCGATGGAGTACCGCCGCGATCTCCACCGGCCTCGCCGGCCTCGCCTTGGTGGCGGGGTTTCTCCTCGTCGAGAAGCGTCGGGGGCAGCAGGCGATGATGCCGCTCGGCCTGTTCGGCGACCGCTGCTTTACCGGGCTGAACCTGATGACGTTCCTTCTCTACGGTGCGTTTGCGGCGGCGATGCTTCTGATCCCGTACGTGCTGATCACCAGCGGCGGCTATTCGCCGGTCCAGGCTGGAATGGCGATGCTTCCGCTGCCGATTCTCATGACCACCATTTCGCCGACCATGGGCTCGCTCGCCGCCCGCATCGGGCCCCGCTTGCCGCTGACCGTCGGTCCGATCGTGGTCGGTGCAGGCATGCTGCTCGGAAGGCTGGTCAGCCCTGACGCCAGCTATTGGACGGGAGTCTTTCCGACGATACTTGTTTCAGCGATCGGAATGACGATTGCCGTCGCGCCATTGACGTCCTCGGTCCTCAGCTCGGTCGAGGAACAGCACGTTGCGATGGCGTCCGGCTTCAACAGCGCCGTTGCCCGGCTGGGCGGGTTGATTGCAACCGCAATGCTCGGGTCCGTGCTGGGCCGGGAAGACGCCGGCCTCTTCGACGGATTTCACTCCGCCATGACGATCGCGGCGGTAGTCGCCGCGCTTGCAGGGATCGTCGCGCTCACCATGCTGGGTGGAGTTCGGATGCGGAAGGCCTGACTTCAGGCGTTCTTGGCGATCCAGTCCTCGACAACCGGCGCGATGCGCTCGCGCCACTTGCGCCCGTTGAAAATGCCGTAGTGGCCGACGTCCTTGGCCATGAAATATTGCTTCTTGGACGAGCCGAGACCGGTCGAGATGTCCAGCGCAGCCTTGGTCTGGCCAATGCCCGAAATATCGTCGCGCTCGCCCTCGATGGCGAGCAGCGCGGTGTCCTTGATCGCCCTGGGATCGACCTTGTCGCCGCGGTGCATCAGCTGGCCCTTGGGCAGCAGATGGCGCTGGAAGACGATATCGACCGTTTGCAGGTAGAATTCGGCAGTCATGTCGGCGACCGAGCGATATTCGTCGTAGAAATTCTGGGTCGAAGTCGCGCTCTCCTCATCGCCTTCGACCAGATGCTTGAACATCTCCCAATGGCTGACGAGGTGGCTGCCGAGGTTCATGGTCATGAAGCCCGCGAGCTGAAGGAAGCCCGGATAAACCTTCCGGCCGGCGCCCGGATAATAGAGCGGAACGGTGGCGATCGCATTCTTCTGGAACCACGCTAGCGGACGCTCGGTCGCAAGAGTATTCACCGCAGTCGGCGCCTCGCGGCTGTCGACCGGTCCGCCCATCATCGTCAGCGTCTTTGGACGCCAGCGATTGCGGGAAGCATTCATCAGCGCGACGGCAGCATAGGCCGGAACCGACGGCTGGCAGACCGCCAGGACGTGGGGACGCTCGCCCCTCGCTTCGCCGATCGCCTCAATGAACTCGATGAGATAATCGACGTAATCGTCGAAATCGAAGGTGCCCTCGCTGAGCGGTACCGACTTCGCGTCGCGCCAATCGGTGATGTAGACGTCATGCTTCGGAAGCATCCGCTCCACCGTGCCGCGAAGCAGCGTCGCGAAGTGTCCGGACATCGGCGCCACGATCAGCAGCGGCGGATCCTTGTCGGCCACACCTTCGCGGACGAAGCGCTTGAGCTGCCCGAACGGCTCCCGGACCAGGATTTCCTCGTGAACCTTGACCTTGCGGCCCTTCACGATCGTTTCCTTCAGGCCGAATTCCGGCTTCCCTCGTGGCGCCGCAGCATGGGCGAACACGTCGAGAGCCGCCGAAATCATCGGACTCATCGAGGCGTAAGCAAATGGGTTTGCTGGATTATTCAGCCACCCCGCGCTCATTCCCGCCAATTTGCTCGCACCCGCGAGAAACGAGCGCTGAACTTCGTAGGCGTCATACAGCATTTAGGGGCACCCTCATCACCACGAACCAATGGATGTGGACCCCATTTGCTCCAACGGCAAGGGCCATGTTGCACTGCACTCATTGCGGTGCGCAATTGAGGGACAGCGCCACGGCTGCTAGTCGGCAACGATGGCCAGCGCCGCAAACCGCCCCAAGGGCCGCTCCGTCAAGAACCTGCGCATGATCTGGCGCTTCGCCTCGCAATATCGCGGGCATATCGCAGCGGCGGCGGCAGCCCTGGTGGTTGCTGCGGCGGCGACATCGGGCGTCCCATACGCCTTCAAGCTCATCATCGACAAAGGGTTTGCCACCGGGGCTCCACGCGGGACATCGCCCGCTGGTTCGAATATCTGCTGATGCTGGTCGGCGTGATGGCCATCGCGACGGCTGTCCGGTATTTCTTCGTGTCCTGGCTGGGCGAGCGCACCGTCGCCGACATCCGCCTTGCGGTTCATCGCAACCTGCTTCGCCTGTCGCCCGGCTTCTTTGAAGAGAACCGGCCCGCGGAGATTACCTCCCGGCTGACCGTCGACACGACGATTATCGAGCAAGTTGTCGGCACCACGGTTTCCGTCGCGCTTCGAAACGTCGTCCTGGCGATCGCCTGCGTCGGCATCCTCATTTATTTGTCGCCGAAGCTCGCCGGACTGATGCTGCTCGGCCTTCCACTTGCACTGGGACCGATCATTCTTCTCGGCCGCCGCGTCCGCAAGATCTCGACCAGCAGCCAGGACCGCATTGCCGATGTCGGAGCAGTAACCAGCGAGGTGCTTGGATCGATGAAGATCGTCCAGGCTTTCGGGCAGCAAGGCCGCGAGGCCTCCCGCTTCACCGAAGCCGTCGAGCGCGTCTTCGCAACCGCCAAGAAACGCATCCTGCTGCGCGCCATCATGACAGCTTGTGCAATCTTCCTGATGTTCGGTGCCATCACCCTGATCATCTGGCAGGGCGCGGTGGATGTCGCCGCCGGGCGGATGACGGGTGGCACCATTGCGGCGTTCGTTCTCTACGGCGGTCTTCTCGCCGGCGCTTTCGGGGCACTGTCCGAAGTGTATGGCGATTTCCTTCGCGCGGCCGGCGCTTCCGAACGCCTGACCGAGTTGCTGGAAGCGGAGCCCGACATTCGGGCGCCGGCCAACCCGAAGGTGCTGCCGCAGCCCGCCCGTGGCGAGCTCACGTTCGAAGACGTCACTTTTCATTATCCGACGCGGCGTGATGTCTCCGCTCTCGAGGGCTTCAACCTCGATGTGAAGGCGCGTGAGCGACTTGCGCTGGTGGGTCCTTCGGGAGCCGGCAAGACGACGATCTTCCAGCTGGCCGAGCGCTTCTACGACCCGCAATCCGGCCGAGTGCTGCTCGACGGCGTCGATCTCCGCGACGCCGATCCCGCCGACATCCGGCAGCGGATCGCTTTGGTCCCTCAGGAGACGGTTATGTTCGCCGCAACCGCGCGCGACAATCTTCGCTACGGCAACTGGAACGCCAGCGAAGAGGACATCTGGCAAGCCGCGCGCGACGCACACGCCGAGGAATTCCTGCGCAAGCTTCCGGATGGTCTCGACACGTTCATGGGTGAAGGCGGAGCGCGCCTCTCGGGCGGACAACGTCAGCGCATTGCGATTGCTCGAGCGCTGCTTCGCAATGCGCCCTTGTTGCTCCTCGATGAGGCGACGTCAGCGCTGGATGCAGAAAGCGAACGGCTGGTGCAGGACGCTCTCGACCGCTTGATGGCGGATCGAACGACGATCGTCATTGCGCATCGCCTCGCAACCGTACGCGCGGCCGACCGCATCGTCGTGATGGATCACGGCAGGATCGTCGAGGAAGGCACGCACGCCACGCTGACACGTCGCGAGGGCCTTTACGCAAGGCTGGCGCGGCTCCAGTTCGAAGACCGCGCCGCCTAAGACTTAGCTCTTTGCGCCGCCTGTCGGTGCAGTCCCGCTGCCGCGGCTCGAACCGCCCTTGCGAGCCGTTGTCGTCCGCTTGCGAGCGGCGGGCTTGCGCGCAGCCGTGGTCGTGGACTTGCGAGCCGCCGCCGGCTTCGCGGATTTCGCGCGGGTAGCCGTCGAAGCCTTCGCGGCCGCCGGCGCCTTCTTCGCGGCAGGCTTCCTTGCGGCAGGCTTCTTCGCCGCAGGGCGTTTCGCGCTCGAACGCTTTGCGGTGCTCTTGGCGGCGACCGGCGCTCCCTCATCCGTGAACTTGCCGGAAAGGACTCGCTGCGCGGCATCGGCGACCGCCTCCGCAATCAATGACCCGAGTTTCGAAGCGCTGGAAACCATGGTGCTTGCAGCCGCCTGCGCGGTGTCCGCGGCATCCAGGCCAGCATCGCGAATCTTGCGGCGCGCGGCAGGGCTGGCGCTGATCGCGGCAGCTGCGGCGGCAAGTCCGGCCGCAAGCATTTCGCGGCTCATCGCTGCCTTGGCAATCTTATCGAGAGTTTCGTTCTTGGAAGACTTTTTCCCGGTGGTGGACTTGGCCATCGCAATCGTTCCTTTCGGTCTTGCCCAGAAGACACTTCAACTGCCGTACGGTTCCGTTTCGGCAACGAACCATGTGTGTAATTGCGAAGAATCAAATTGCACAGATACGTTAAAGGGGACCGCTGCCAAAGCAACGATCCCCTCGAACATGGTCAGCGGCCGGAAGTGTTTGGCCGTCCGTCCAGCGCTACGGCCGACGAACCCCCTTTCCGACCTCTCTGCTGAACCATGAGACATCGGATCACCTCCTTTCGCTGCGTTGAAGCTGAGATGAAGATGATTCGTGTGCGCGCAAATCACAAGACTTGTAATGCGCTGGAAATCTGCAATCTTCGGAAATTCGCGTGCGCCGAAACTAGGCGCGGCAATCCTCGACAACATGCGCAATTTCTGTCCCCGCCGGAAGGACCAGCGCCGGTGAGCCGGGCGTCAGGATCGCGATGCGCCCACGGCTGAAGACGAGCGCGTCCAGCAGTGCATCCGAGGCCCCGACCTGCGCGATCAGTCGCCCGGACCGTGAGTCGAAACGTGCCGTCAATTGGCGCGACAGCGAGCTCGTCCAGAACGAAAGGCTCGTTGTCGCGACTGCGCTCGTTCGCGACAGCGTCACGAGCCGCGTGACGGTACCGCAAGCGACAACCGCGCGCGTGGTGCCTGTCCCGTCGACGAAGGCGGCCTCGCTTCCGCCCGCAACTGACCGGTAAACCCAGGCACCCGGACTGATCGGCGAATAGCTGAAATCGGTGGTTGTCGATTGGGCGCGCAGTGGGCCAAGCGCGAACGCACAAGCCGCCGCGGCGAGCGCGACCTTCTTCACATGTGTTCCGATCACTTGGTCAGCCGGTCGACTTTGTCCTTGAGGGCCGCCAGCTCTTCACGGAGCTTGTCGAGCTCGGCATCGCCCTCCGGCTTTTCCGTTTTCGCCTTTGGTTTTGCGGCGGGTCCGGAAAAAGCGCGACTCGTGTTCTCGAACATCTCCATGTTGCGCTTCGCGAGATCGGCGAAAACCTTGCCGCCGAAAGCGTCGCGCATCGCGCTCTGGTTGCGTTGGAACGCGTCCATGGCCGCTTCGAGATATTGCGGGACGACGCCCTGCATCGAGTTTCCGTAAAGACCGATCAGCTGCTTCAGGAAATTTACCGGAAGCATGGTGGATCCGCGCGCTTCCTCGTCGACGATGATCTGCGTCAGGACCTGGCGCGTGATGTCCTCGCCCGTCTTCGCATCGACGACTTCGAACTCGCGTCCCTCCCGCACCATCTCCGCAAGGCGGTCGAGAGTGATGTAGGAAGAGCATTCCGTGTCGTAGAGACGCCGGTTAGCGTATTTCTTGATTGTCACCTTGTCCGAGGACCTGGCCATGAACCGCTCCGATAACTCCCCGGACCACCTACTACCGGAACATAGTGCGCTGCAACATGAACGCGCGCCGCGCCCACTTCCACTGTTTCTCGAGATGGTCCGGATGGTTGGGGAAAACGACCCGCAGACCGCCCGCGCGGCGCTCGACGGGCTCGTAAAATACGAGCGAGCGGCGCGCACTATTCGACGGCCGACGGGGCGCGTGGTCGCCAGGGTTGGCCCGGCAGTGTTGCGCGACCATGGTGGCACCGGTCCGCCGGCGATCCTGGTCCCGTCGCTGATCAACCCGCCCGACGTGCTCGACTTGGACGAAGACGTGTCGCTCGCTTCGGCGATCGCGCAGATGGGACGCCGAAGCCTGCTGCTCGATTGGGGACCCGCGCGGGAGCGAGCGGAGCACGACATCGGCGGTCACGTTTCAAATCTGCTAGCACCGCTCATCGCGCAACTCGACGAACAGCCGGCGCTCATCGGATACTGCCTGGGCGGGACAATGGCGATTGCGGCTGCAAACCTCACCCCCGCAGAGCGCGTGGCGACGATCGCCGCGCCCTGGCGATTTTCGAATTATCCAGAAGACTCGCGAAAATCTTTGCTCGACCTTTGGCGCGCGGCAAAATTGCCGGCAACTTCGCTGAAGGTGCTGCCGATGGAAGTTCTTCAAGCCGCATTCTGGTCGCTCGATCCGTCACGAACGGTCGCCAAGTTCGCCGACTTTGCGAAGCTCGACGCAGGCGAGGCGAACGAGCGGCGCTTCGTCGTCCTGGAAGATTGGGCGAACGAGGGCGAGGCCCTGCCCTTCCCCGCCGCCCGCGAACTGATCGAGGACTTCTTCGGATCCGACCTGCCCGGATCCGGCCGCTGGATGATCCGCGGCCGAGCGATGAGCGATCGGCTGGCCGTCCCGCTCCTGAATTGCACTGCATCCAAGGACCGCATCACGCCGGCGGTCAGCGCCCCTGCCGGAACGACCCACGACATCCTTCCGGGCACGTTGGCATGATTGTCGGATCGGCCCGCCATGGCCTGCACTGTGCGCTCGCCGCATTCCTCGACCCGGCTTGCCGCTAGCCCACCTGCGGCTAAGCGCGGCTCCCACGCACCCGTAGCTCAGCTGGATAGAGCGCTGCCCTCCGAAGGCAGAGGCCACAGGTTCGAATCCTGTCGGGTGCGCCATTCCCGTGCAAAACTGGGCACCTTGGTGGCGCCGCTGCCTGCGGTAGCTATGACGGCTCGCTCCAGATCCTTTCGCGAGCCTCGGATCTGAACCTTGTCAGCTTCGACCGTCACGTCTTCGATGAGTAGCCGAACATAGGCTTGGCGGAGTGCGGGGCTGTCGCCTCGCAGTCCGTCGCTTAGGAGCTTGCCGAATCGGCCAATGACATCCGGCGTAATGCGGCGCTGGCAGGAGGCGAGCTGTCGTTCGAGCGATGCAATGTCGGCGGTGAGCGCAGCAATGCGGTGCCGATGATGGGTCAGGCGCTCGGCAAAGTCCCAATCGCCTGGCGAGGCAAGTCCCTGCTCGACGAGCTCATAAAGCCGGTTGAGCGCGCCCTCGCTGTTGGTCTTGGCAGCGCGGAGCAGTGCAAGCTCCTCACGCCTCCGCTGATCAGACTCGTCGCTCTTCTCCAGAAACGCCGTCAGCAGCTCGGGAAGACGCTCGGGTGCCAGTACTCGCTCCTCGAGCGCGGCGAGAACAATCCCATCCAGCTTCTCCATCCGGATGGAACGGCCCGTGCAGGCAGTCTCGCCCGCGTGGCTCGCCGTGAGCAGGCATAATAGCGGTACCGACCAGACTTGCCGGTTCGGATGGTCATGGCGCCGCCACAGTCCGGGCACCCACAACGGGCAATACCCGTCAGAAGCGTGGGCCCCGAGACGACCCTCGCGGGTGTCCGTCTCGGGTTACGCTGCCCAAGTCGTGCTTGGACCGTCAGAAACGTCTCTTCGTCGATGATGGATGGGACAGCGATCGGCACCCACTCTTCGCGCGGTCGTCGTTCGCCGCTCCGGGAATCCTTCTGGTTGAAGTAGTGCGTGCCCATGTAGGTCGTACGCCGAAGCACAACGTCCACGTTGGAGACGTGGAAGGGCTTGCCGCGATAGGTATAGTTCCGGCCGTTGAGCCAGGAGACGATCTTCTTGATGCCCATCGGGCCTGAAGAACCGTCGCCCTCCAGATAGAGTGAGAAGATCTTCCGAACGACTGATGCCTCGGCTTCGTCCAGAGCGAGCACCTTCTTATCCTTGTCGCCGCGGCGCTCGGCAATCACGACCTTGTAGCCGAGCGGCGCGACCGCCCCATTCCAGAAGCCATCCCGGGCATTGGCGACCATCGAGCGCCGCACGTGCTTGGCCGTCTCGGCGCTCTGATATTCGTCGAACTTGCTGAGGATGGATCGAACTAGGTCGCCAGTCGCACCCTCGCCAACGTCTTGGGTAATGGAGACCAGGTTCACCTTCGTCTTTGCGAGCTTGCGACGGTAGCGCTCGAACTCGAACTGATCGCGAAAGAAGCGGCTGAAGCTGTGAACGATGATCAAATCGTAAGGCCGCTCACGCGACGTTGCTGCCTCGATCATCGCCTGGAACTGCGGGCGATTGTCATCCGTCGCTGACGCGCCCGGCTCCCGGAACACCTCTGCCAGCTCGATATTACGCGCTTCGCAGTAGGACGTGATCGCAGCCACCTGATCGGCAAGGCTGGTCTCATGTTCAGCCTGCCGATTGGTCGAGACACGCACATAAGCCGCGGCTCGCTGCAAGCTTGCTACAGCTTCAAGGGAAGATGCCGGCTTCGTGACCATAACGCTCCTCAGGAAAACAGCCCGAGAATCTCTCGACTGAGGTATCGGTGAAGCAATGTTACTTCCTCGTCTGTGATGGGAAGGCAAGGTTGCAGGTCGTAGTCTGCGGGATTGTCATTCGCCGCGGTGTTCCTGCCTGGAACAACGGGCAAGAGAGGATCGAGCAATCTACCATCATCGGACGCCTCTGGGGTCTGAGATCCGCTCGTTGAGGCCCGCATTGATCCGGCTAGTGTCATTCAACCCTCCGCTCGTGAGGGTTTCCTGAGGTGACCTGAAAATCAGCCGGCGCAACAGTCCACTGTTGTAAGGGCGATCTTACAACAGCGATTGCCGGTCCAGCTGACGAATTTTTTTGGGCAGTTAGGCCTGCGGTACAGCCGTGATCACCGTGTCCGGCTGCGGCTTCTTCGTCCTTCCCGGTAGATCGAACGTGAGGAGGCCTTGGGCCTTCATCACATTGAGCAAGTCTTTCGTCTGCGTAAGACGCATTGCGTGAGCTTCCATGACCTCAGCGGCGAGATCGTCGAAGCGCGCAGGGCCGCGCGAGAGCGCTTCCATGATCAAACGTTCGGCCGCGTATCGTTGATTAGCGGACCCGACGCCCCTCGCCTGCTGCTGCGATTCGCTTACCTCCGCGACCGACCAAAATCCCGGCTGGTGGGTCTCTTCTTGGCTGATCGTCGCCCTCGTCTGCATTTCGCTGAGTTCGACCTTCTCGTGAACGTCGCGGAATACCGCGACGCCCTTCCGGGAGTGGGTGCCGAGGACGAGGCGCATCTTGCGGCGGTTCTCGCGAGGTTTGAGGATCGTCATGTCGGGCGCATAAGTTGCCGCGCCGCTGCTTTTGATCTTCTGCTTCAACAGCAGCAGAATGCGCTCCTCGTTGCTGAGGTACGCTGGCAGGGCGTTGAACTCGTCCTTCCAGTCAGGGTCAGCAAGGAACCTGCCGAACGACGCCGCGACGCTCGAAAACCCGGCGTGGCGGTTCACATGCTCGGCCATGAAGTTGAGCAAGAATTCGCCGTTCATCTTTTTCAAGAACGCGAAGACCGGCTCTGATCGAATGTCCCACCCCGTGGGGTCAATGAACGTGAAGGTGAAGCCGTCGCGGCAGGCTCTCGCGATCTCGTCGAGATTGTCTTCGAAGGAGCCGGGAAAGACGTGAATCTCGAACGCGCTGTGCTGCTCAGCGTAGGCGCGAAGACGCTCAACGGCTTCCGGCCGACGCTCGCAGAAGCAGAAGCGGATTTTCAGGCCACGGACGCCATTCTTTCCCAAGTCGGCTCGAACTGCTTCCAAGGTCCGTAATGCCTGATCGAACGAGGCATCGGAACAATCGTCAGTTGTGACGCTCCACGGCCCGCGAACGCGTCCACGAAGTTGAAGGTGGATGAGCGTCCTTGGAGAGTCTTGTAGGCCGCAGTTTGGAGATATTGCGTCAGGAACTCGTGCTTGATGAACGACTGTTCTCGACCCTGATACTGCTCAAGCTGCGCTGCCAAAGACCGCTCCTCATTGCCGTAGCGATGCTAAGATTGGCTCCGGCACGATCTGCCAAGGGAAGCCATTCCACTCTTCACCATCGAGGAGACGACCGCCGGACTTGGGCCGCGCGCCGCCCATTGCTTGAAGAAGAACGCAACGCCGTCACGCTCACAGTGCTCTCGGATTTCGGTTGCCCAGCGACCGTCCATCTGCCTTGCGCCGGGTCCACTCTCGCCGCCGACAATCGCCCACGCGATGCCCGACAGGTCCACTTCGCCAATCCGGCCGAGCAGCGGTTCGAAGGAGATAAACCGCGCCTCGGAGTCGATCTGCTTGAGGTGCTCGATCCGGCTCGAGCGCGGTGCATCTTCGACCGACACGCCAAGCCAGATATGGCGCGGGACCGGCTGGTTGCCATAACGGCGGCGCATGTAGTCGCGCATTAAGGAGCTGCGCTTAGTCAGCACTTGGTAGACGTGCCAATCGGCGTCTTCCATCGCGTCGAAAACGCGGTCGATGTGCCTGCGATCAACGTCCTTGTGGAACAGGTCACTCATCGAGTTCACGAAGATCATCCGAGGCCGTCGCCACGCGGCTGGCTGGCCCAAGCGGGAAGGCCATAGGCGCAGGTCGAAGCCTTGCTCGTAAGCATGGCCCGGAATCCCTCGCCAGCGTTCAGCGAAGCGCTCAGCATAGCAGTTGTCGCAGCCGGGACCGATCTTCGTGCAACCCGTCACCGGATTCCACGTCGCGTCTGTCCACTCTATCTCGGAACTCTGTGCCACTTACGCTCCCCGGCCCGCCGCCTAAATACAGCAAAAAATGAACGGCACAAACGGGGAACAGTTGCTGTCGTCCTGATAGCCCGCTTCATGCACCGCGATCACTGCCTATGTAACAGCCATGAAAGACCGACTACCGACAGCCGACGACGTGGTGCTCGGCACGAAAGCAGACCTCGATCAGGTGCTCGGCTGGCTTGAGCGCGAGTACGAGGAGGACGGCGAGGGCTTCTGGTGCAACCGGAACTTGTTCCCGAAGGCCCTCGACGATGAGGACTTCTACGTGATCCGGCAGGGCGGCGAAGCTATCGCATTCCAACTCGGCCACTACTCACCTGACATAGCGAACGTAAGGAAGGACAAGCAGCGGCAAGGCTTCGGCACCGCGCTGCTCAACGCGGCTATCGCTCGCGCCCGCCGCGACAACGTGAACATCCTGGACGTTGAGTGCGCCCGCGCACGTCGCTGACGTTTTGGGAGAAGCATGGCTTCGAGCGGTATACGGACGGCCCACGGATCAAGGCTCGCCGCATCCTCCAACGGGAAGCCGAACTGCCGTCAGAACTGCCCGCGTCCCATCAGGATCGAATTCTATCCCGAGCGCGTGATCTACAGCCGCGACGAGCAGGTTGAGCCGATTGCCATTCAGGAGGTCTCGGGCGCTCGCCTCGACGACGGCGCTGTGATCCTCGAACGCCGCGTGATCTGCTCGGACGACACCGGCCGGAACAACGGCGATCTCGTGATCAAGATCGAGGTTGATGGGGAAGAACGCTACTTCGGAAAGGCGAAGTACGACGACGCGGAGGCGGCGGGCGTCGAGCGAGATTGGAAGGGCGGAGCCTTCTACCTCGACGTGATCGAGCCGCTAGAGGGTTAGCGCTCGCCTTCCTCGATGGCCTCGAAGTAGCTGCTCAACGCCTGCTCGATCGCGCGGTGAATAATCTCCTCGTCGTCGCCTTTCAGCGTCTCACTCCCAACCGCGTGACCAGCATATTTGCCAAGGCCCACTTGGAACTTGCCGTCGCGGATGGAGAAGAAGGCGCTTCGTCCGCGCGCATTGTATTTGCCGCCCACTTGTTCGGCTGGTCGCCCTTGGCGCAGTAGAACTGGATTTCCGGATGCTGGAGACGCGGGATGGTCGACCAGTTGTCAGTGATGATCACCGGAACACCTTTGGCCTCGAAGCGCCGCTTTGCGTCTTCGAGAACCGGCATGACTTTGGCGATCAGAGCCTCCTTGTCCCGCGCATATTGCGCGTCCCGTGCTTCCTTCTCGCGGCGCTCTTGCTCTGCCTTGTCGACCCGCCTGCGTTCACTATCCCGCTGACGCGGTCAAACATATCGTCGAAATTCGGCACGCTCACTCCGCGACTTGATGGTGATCCCCGCTGGATTCCAACCAGCGACCTCCTAGTTAACCTCCCAGGTCGGTTTTTGCAGCCCCGTTGCAGGGCTCGTGGTCGGCGTGAAGCAAAACGCTAGGCAAAGCACGCGGGCGAGGCGCGGGGCTGAGCGCTGCGCGGGGTTTCAGCAGCGCGCTAGGTGCATCAAAACGCGTCAGGGACCCTTCTCTCCTGCGTCAGAGGGAGAGAGGTGCGTCAGAACTGATAGGAAAGACGCGCGGGCGAGGCGCGGGACAAGCGCCCCGCGGCGGGTTCGCAGTAAGCGCTAATGTCGGCTTTCGACCCATTCGCGACATTGCCGGAGCGTCTGCTTTCGATCCAAAGCAGACATTCGCCGTCCGCCGACCTAGCCGTGAATGGTCTCGCCGCGCTCTAACATGGCGACGTAGTCGGCAATTTTCCTAGCGCGCGTCTCGGGGCGTTTGACGGAGCCGATGCGGTAGAGAATTGCGTATCGGTTCGCGCCCTTCAGCGTTGCAAAGAACTTAGCTGCCTCAGGATTGGCGTCGAGTGCATCCTGAAGATCAGGGGGGATTTTCGCCGAACTTGCCGGCGCATATGCTGCGTCCCACCTGCCATCGGCCTTGGCAGCGTCGACTTGCGCGACACCCGACTTTCGCATCCGGCCTTCGGCGAGCAGCTCCATTGCTCGCTTCTTATTCACCTGAGACCATTTGCTGCGAGCTTTTCGCGGAGTGAAACGCACGAGCCAATATTGGCCGTTGTATTTGTCGAGTTGTCCGTCGATCCACCCGTAACAAAGCGCAACATCTACCGCTTCCGCTTTTGTCAGGCTTGGCGCGCTCGCCGATTTCTTCGGAAGCTTTAGCCATGCCCAGCAACGTCCGCAGGCTGATCGTCCAGCCACTCTTCAAAACTTGCGGCGTTGCCGAAGGCCAGAACAGGTAAACCGCCGCGATGCTCAGTCACTCGTAGGGAAATAGCCGATTGGCTTATTCTCGCAACCGCTTGACCGTCCGCCTTCGACCCATTGCTGCCGTTAAGGGCGCCTGCCATCGTGCGCTGATGATCGACTGCCCAAGCGCGTATGTGGTCCTGCGGCTAGCACTGTGAATCCGAGCTCCGCGCGCCTTAAAAAATTCCTCACCAGCGAGATGCGCATGTCGCACATCTACCAGCCCCTGATGCTGCGCGAGCTCCTGCTGAATGGTGGAAGAGCCAGCCGAGAGGCCATCGCCCGCGCTATCCTCGAACACGATCCCTCTCAAGTCGAGTATTACGAGCAGGTCGTTCAGAACATGGTCGGCCGCGTACTCACGTCGAAGCCTGATCTCGTTCGACGCGAAGGGCGCGAATACGAGCTGGTGGCAGCGCCAGAGCTTTCTCAAGACGAGCGACGCGAGCTGATCGGGATCTGCGATGAGCAGATCGCTCGCTACCTCGCTGCACGAGGAGCTGCAGTCTGGTCACATCGTCGTCGTCAGGGCCGGATTCTTTCAGGAAGCATCAGATACGAAGTCCTGAAGAGGGCGCGATTCAGATGCGAGCTGTGTGGTGTATCTGCCGATGAGCGTGCTCTCGAGGTCGATCATATCGTCCCGCGCAATCATGGCGGCAGCGATGACATCTCGAACCTGCAGGCGCTCTGCTATACTTGCAACGCCTCGAAGCGTGATCGCGACGACACGGACTTTCGGGATCACAAAAACCTCTACCAGCAACGAGAGTCTGGCTGCTTGTTCTGTGAAACGGCGAGAAGTGGCATCGTCGCAGAGAACGAGCTGGCCTATGTTCGTCGTGATGGCTTCCCTGTCACGCACCTTCACACGCTAGTCATCCCGAAGCGCCACGTCGCAAGCTACCTCGACCTGACGCAACCAGAACTGAATGCGGTGCATCAGCTGAGCGTGTCGCAGAGAACGTCGCTGCAGTCGGAAGACGGGACGATTGCAGGGTTCAACGTCGGCGTGAACGATGGTGCCGCAGCTGGCCAAACGATCATGCACGCCCACTTGCACCTAATTCCTCGCAGGAGTGGTGACGTTGCGCGACCACGTGGAGGCATCAGACACGTCATCCCAGGCCGAGGCGAATATGGATGAAGCGTGCTGGCAGCTTTCGACCCAAAGCATCCATTTGCCGCGGAAGCCTATGGGGAGTGGTAGTTCAGCACGCTCTAGGTGAAGCAAATTGTGGCAATGCGCTTCCTCTCTCATTTCAGGGGAAAAGAAGTGAAGCAAAACCGATAGGAAAAGCAGGCGGGCGAGGCGCGGGGACCAGCGCGGCGTAGCGCGCTAATACCTGACGCCTAATGTCCGCTTTCGACCCAAAGCGGACATTCACGCCTCCTGATGTTAAGCAGGTCGGGGAGGTGCTTCGATGATGAACCGCTGCTCGTCGCTTCCATTCGCGATCGCCGCGGCATTGCTCTGCGGCGCATCGGCAATGGCTCAACCGCATCAGGACGTGCGTGGCTCGGGCGCAAGCAAGCCGCTTGTCCTTCAGCCAACTGATGGGGAGCCGCGAATGCGGCGTCCACCGCCGTCGGCGCTTTCTACGCTGGCCGCGCCATTCCTCATCAAAGTGGATGAGCGCAACGGCGGAGCCAAGGACTTCGTCATCTTCACGGAGGACGTGCCGGTCGGGCAAACTATTTCGCCCCACAGACATCCGCACTCCGAGGAAATCCTCTTCATTCACGCTGGGACAGGCACGGCGTGGCTGGATGGCAAAGAAGCGAAGGTTGGGCCCGGCACCATCATCTTCATGCCGCCGAACACGGGTGTGCGGCTGACGAACGACGGCAAGGAACCTATCTCGCTCATGGCTGTCTTCTCACGTCCCGGCTTCGACAAGTATCAGCGGGACATATCTGTCCCAGCCGGTGAGCCGGCCAAGCCGCTGACCGTCGAGGAGCTAGCCGCTATCCGGGCGCGACATACCGACTCCGTTCTTTACGACCCGGTGCCGTCAAAGCCGCGTTAGCGTCCGCTTTCCACCCGTTGCGGACGTGTCTACCCTCACGGGCATGAGCCAAGGACATCCCGTTCAATGAGCGTCGCATTCCGACGCGAGAGCGACGAGGAGCATCTCGAGCCCAGGTTCGAGCTGCCCATTCCTCCAGGCCCGAACCTCGTAACGCCACGCGGGCTCGCGTTAATCGAAGCGCGTGTCGCCGAACTTGAGGCTCGTCTCGCGGATCCGCTTCCGGAAGAGGAGCGCAATGCCGTGCTGCGAGATGCTCGCTACTGGCACGCCCGCCAAGCCAGCGCTCAGTTGGCACCGGCGCCCTCTGGCGAGACTGTCGCGATTGGTACTTTGGTGACCTACAGGCGCGACAATCAGTCTCGGACTGTTGAGATTGTCGGCCACGACGAGAGCGACCCGGCGACCGCACGCATCGGCTTCAATGCGCCGCTAGTTCGGGCAATGCTTGGCGCTGAGCTGGGCGATGAGATTGAACTCCCCAACGGCCACACCCTCACCATCCTGGCCATCGCCCTCGCCTGACTTACTCCACGCGTTTCCGTCCGCTTTCGACCCATTGCGGACATTGGCTGGCGTCCGGCGTGGGACAATTTTTCAACATTCTTCGAACCGATGTCACATCGGTCGGACCTGTCTCGTCATTTGTTTCGAGCGCCTCGATGCTCGTTACAAGGAGACCGACTATGACCCCCGCCTCGACAACCCGTCTGCAGTGTTCCCCGCCGGCTTCAAGGCAATGGTCGCGCTCGAGCAAGCGCTGGCCCAAGCGATCGATCCGGAACTGCTGGAACTGGTGAAGTTGCGCGCGTCCCAGATCAATGGCTGCGCCTTCTGCATTTACATGCACACCAGCGACTTGCGTAAGCGTGGAGTGGACGAGATGAAGCTGTACCTGCTCAACGCTTGGCGGGACTCGTACCTCTTTTCAGAGCGCGAGCGGGCGGCGCTGGCGTGGACCGAAGCCCTGACCCGGGTCGCGGATGATGGCGCACCGGACGACGCGTACAACGCGCTCGCCGAACAATTTAGTGAGGAGGAGCGGGTGCAACTGACCTTCGCCATCGGCGCGATCAACGTCTGGAATCGACTTCAGGTCGGCTTCCACGTCGCTCATCCGCCACGTGGCGCAGCGATGCGCGATGCAGCCTGACCAGCGCCTGGCCGTCTTCGAGGCGCAGCGACCGCGGTTGCTGCGCCTCGCTTACCGCATGCTGGGGTCGCTGAGCGAGGCGGAGGACGTCGTCCAGGACGCGTGGCCCGCTGGGCAGTAGTCAGCGGCGGAGTCGACGTGCCGGCCGCCTATCTCACCCGGATCGTGACTCGCCTGTGCCTCGACCAGCTGAAATCGGCGCGGGCTCGGCGCGAGGAATATGTCGGCGCCTGGTTGCCGGAGCCGCTGTTGCAGCAAGCCGACGAGGAGGCAATTGCCGACGACGTCACCCTGACGCTCATGATGGCCATGGAGAGGCTCTCCCACTCGAGCGCGCCGCCTTCCTATTGCATGACATTTTCGAAACCCCACTGAACGAAGTGGCGGCCACGCTGGAACGTGAGCCCGCAGCGGTTCGCCAGCTCGCATCTCGCGCCCGCCGCCACGTACGTGAGGCGCGACCCCGCTTTACGCTATCGCCGCAAAGCGCGTCGGAACTCGTGCGCGCCTTTCATGAGGCCAGCACGAAAGGCGACATTAAAATGTTGAGCGGAATCCTTGCGGACGAGGTCGCGGTCTTTTCCGATGGTGGCGGCAAGGTGCTTGCCTTCCGTAACGTCGTCCGCGGCATGGATCGCGTAATCCGCTTGTTCGAGGGGTTGGCGCGAAAGGCTGCCTACCGACCGCGATTGCTATGTAACGTGATGATCGATGGCCTTCCCGGCTTCGTGAGCATCGATCGCGGAGAGGTGCTGCAGACCACGGCGCTGGAAGTCCGAGGCGGAAAGATCACCGCGCTCTACATCGTGCGCAACCCGGATAAGTTGCGTCACGTAGAAGCGTTGCTGGCGGAGCAAACGTCCTGAGGGAGCGGAAGCGGCCGAGCTCGGCGGGAATGTCCGCTTTCCACCCAAACCCGACATTAGCTCCTGCAGCTCTCAAGCGGCGAGAAGCGCCGCGCCGGGACGCTCGGAGCTCCCTCCGGGTGAATGAAATCGAATGACGGACCGTCCTCTCCGTACGCAGAGGGGAAGAAGGTGAATCAAAAGCTACAGGAAAAGCACGCGGGCGAGGCGCGGGGACCAGCGCGGTGCCGACTAGAAATGATCTGAATCATCGCCCGCGCATCGCATGGGTTCATGAAGAAAAACGAGAGATCCGGTGCAGCCAACTACTAATCCCCACCCATCGGATCATCTCGAAGCCCGCTCACCGGGCAATTTGACGGAAAGAGCTCTGGCCAGGCTTCCCCTTTTCGCTTCGCCGGAGCTCTTGCCGTTATCCATAGGGGCCGCCGGGCTGAGTTGACCTGACAGCCAGTTCGGCGGAAACGCCGACGGATGGCTGCTCCCACAGCAGGATAGAGCGTTGAAGGTTCGGTTCTACGGAAAGCTGGCGGACCTGTTCGGCAGTGAACGGGAGATCGCCGTCGATACGCCTTGCACGGTCGCTGACCTGCGAGACAGGCTGGCCATCGAACATCCCTCGGCGCAGAATCGCTGCAGCACAAGCGAGTAAGAGCCTGCATCGGCTACGAGATCGCCCGGGACACGGATGTAGTTCCCGACGGAGCGGTGCTCGAGTTCCTGGCACCCGTGTCGGGTGGTTGATGTCAGTCTACGCACGCCTGGAAGACCACCGCCTGGATCCCGCTGCCGAGTTGGATGAACTCACGCGGGTTGCGGGTGGAGATGGCGCGGTCGTTACGTTTGTTGGCCTGGCCAGGGACACCGCTCACGGTGGCCAGCAGGTAGAGAAGCTCGTCCTTGAGCGTCATCCCATCTCACAACAGCGTCGCTAGAGCAGATTGCATCACACGGGGCCGCGCGCTTCAAGGTCAGCCATGTGCGTGTGGTCCACCGCTGCGGCGACATCCGGCCGGGCGAGGCGATAGTTTTCGCCGGGGCATCCGCAGTGCACCGGCGAGAAGCATTCGAAGCTGTCGACTATCTCATGGATCGCTTGAAGACCGAGGCCGTATTCTGGAAGCGCGAGGAAGGCCCGTCCGGCTCCAGCTGGATCGAGCCTACCGAGAAAGATTATGCGGATCGTGGCCGTTGGGAGTGACACTTGGCGGGAATAGACGAGAGCCTGACCTTTTATCCGCTTCGCATCGCAGTGCTCACGATCTCGGACACGCGTGACGAGCAAACCGACAAGTCGGGCGCACTGCTTGCCGACCGGCTTCAGCAGGCTGGCCACGAGCTTGCCGGCAAGTCCATCGTAAAGGACGAGGTCGAGGCGATCCGGGGCCTGGTCCAGGCGTGGAGCGACGACCCGCAAGTCGACGTGATCATCTCGACGGGCGGTACGGGCTTCGCGCCGCGAGACGTCACTCCCGAAGCCGTAAGGCCACTATTCCGACGGGAAATGGACGGTTTTTCCGTGTTGTTCCACCAGGCGAGCTCCGGCACCGTGGGCCTGTCCACACTCCAGTCCGCGCCTGCGCCGGACAGATTGACGATACGTTCATCTTCTGCCTGCCCGGATCGAGCGGCGCGTGCCGCGACGGCTGGGACCTCGTGCTTTCGAAGGAGCTCGATAGCCGTTATCGTCCCTGCTCTCTCGCTGGCCAGATTCCACGACTGAGGCACCTTTGCGCATGAGCCAGCTCACGCATCTGGACGAAAGCGGCAGAGTGCGGATGGTCGACGTATCCGACAAGAAGGTGACGGCGCGCACGGCGAGGGCGGTTGGCTCGCTTACTTGTCTGCCTGCAACACTCGATCAGGTGCGGGCAGGAACCACCCCAAGGGGCGGTGATCGCCACGGCCGAACTGGCGGGCATCATGGCCGCGAAGCGGACGGCCGAACTCATCCCGCTTTGTCATCCTCTTCCCTCACGAAGGCCGAGGTCGCGATCGAGATGGACGATGCGATGCCTGGTTTTCGTATCGGAGCAGAGGTCCGGACCAATGGAGTGACGGGCGTCGAGATGGAGGCGCTCACCGCGGTATCCGTTGCGTGCCTGACCCTCTTCGACATGCTCAAGGCAATCGATCGAACCATGATCATCGGCGGCATCGAGGTTGCGGGGAAGAGCGGCGGCAAGTCTGGCGATTGGGACCGGTCCGGCCAATCATGATCAGCTTCGACGAGGCTTTAGAGCGGATCCGCGCTGCAGCTCGGCCGCTCGCAAAGGAAAGCGCCCCGATCGACGGAGCTGCCGGCCGCGTTCTTGCTGCGCCCGTCATTGCGCAAATCGCGTCGCCCCGCTGTGACGTCTCGGCGATGGACGGCTACGCCGTTCGTGAGGCTGACCTGACGGCGCTGCCCGCGCGACTGCAAGTCGTGGGCGAGTCCTTCGCGGGTAGCGGCTGGAGCAGGTCGATCGGCGAGGGCGAATGCGTCCGCATCTTCACCGGAGCGCCAGTGCCCGAAGGAGCCGACCGGGTCGTCATTCAGGAGAACGTACGTCGTGACGGCGAGCACGCGATCATCGAGGAGCAACCCGGAAAGGCCCGGCATATCCGCGAGCGTGGCGGCGACTTCAAATATGGTGACGAGCTTCTCCGGCCCGGCCGAATGCTCGACAAACGAGCCATTGTGGCCGCGGCCGCCGCAGACATCGCCCAAGTCGAAGTCTTCAAACGGCCGCGGGTCTCGATCCTGAGCACAGGCGACGAACTCGCGGAGCCCGGGATGGCCGCGGAGCGGCCCGATGCAATTCCCGAGAGCGTCTCCCTGGGTGTGGCAGCGCTGGTCGGCGAATGGGGCGGTTCCATCGTGAGTCGCCAAAGACTTCGCGACGACCTTTCGTCCATGGAACGAGCCGCCGCTCACGCAATTGCATCTTCGGACCTCGTGCTCGTCACGGCGGAGCGTCCGTCGGCGAGAAAGACTTCGCCAAGGCGATGTTCGGATCTGCGGCCCTCTCGCTCATCTTCTCGAAGGTCTCCATCAAACCCGGCAAGCCTGTCTGGTTCGGTCGGTCGGGGCGTACGCTGGTGATGGGCCTGCCGGGCAATCCGACCTCGGCACTCGTGACTGCCCGGCTTTTGCTCGCGCCCCTCCTTGCAGGCCTCTCCGGGAGAGAGCCGATGGAGGCGCTACGCTGGCGTTCCGCCACGTTAAAAACAGCGCTCAGGGACTGCGGCGCACGCGAAACGTTCCACCGCGCCCGTTGGAGCGGAAATGACGTGGAGGTGTTCGCCTTCCAGGATTCCAGTGCACAGAAGGTGCTCGCCGACGCCGACCTGCTCGTCCGTCAGAACGCCAATTCGCCGGACATTCACGCGGGCGACGAGATCAGGGCGCTGGACTTCTAACTGGCCCCGGATTGACCGAGATCAATGCGGAAGCCCGCCGGAGCCGTAATCCCAGTGGCATGGCCCTTCCATCGACGTTCGGCCGCCAAGGCCTCTTTGAGCTCAGCCAACAAGCGGATCAGTTCGAGCATCTCGCCGCCTTCATGAGCAGACCCGATGGGCGGGTTCATATGTTGGAGCGAGCGGCGGAATGCCGGGCAAGGGCCGCGTTGATCCAGGCGGCGGCGGGGCCGGCATGGCAATGCGCCGCCTAAGCGGGACAGGCGCTGATGGACCTGAATTATCTTCTTTATCGACAGCAGGTTGAACGAAGCAGAGCGGATGCGGCGTCGTGCGAGGAAGCTCGCCGAGCGCACGGGCAGCTTGCCGCGCTTTACGAAGAAGCGATCGAAACGATGACAAGTGGGAATGTCTCGTTCCTTGCACGGCCGAAGCATGCGCGGCAGCAACACTGGTCGAGCGAACTTCGCCGGTTGGCGGCAGGTTATTCGGAAAGAGGGGTCAGGCCAGCAGGCGCTCGGCCTCAGCGAGATCCTGTTCCGAATTAATGTTGAAGAAGGGATCGAGCGGATCGACTGGCCAGTCGATGGCCACGTAGCCGACGATCTTAGCGAAACCCTTCAACGATCGACGTCCCGACGCGAGATATTCAGCGAAGGCGTCGAGCCCTTCGGTCCGCCATAAGCCGCAAACCGGGTGTTGATGACCGCCGCTGCAGGCGATCACCGCACGGCTTTGCCCGATCGAATCCAGAAGTCGATCTGCAAGATCGGTGGGCAGAAACGGCATGTCGGCCGGTATGGTCAGAACCGCACTGACGCCCTCGTCACGCGCAAAGCGAAGTGCGGCTACAAGGCCGCCAAGCGGGCCCTCGATTTCTGGATCGTCTCGAACAACGGGGATCCCGATGTTCCCGATTTGCGTCTCGTCCCGGACAGCGACGGCGCAGAGCTTTGAAATGCCAGACGCGTAACACACGGCTCTTTCGAGCAAGCTGACTCCGCCCAGCAATCGCAACGGCTTGTTTCCGCCGATGCGCTTGCCTTCACCGCCGGCGAGAATGACGACAGCGATCTTCACGTAAAGAACAGCTTCATCGCAGCGATCACAAGGACGATCGCCAATCCCTGGAGCAGCCGGCACCGAGGAAGGAGTGAGACGCCCAACCAGGTTCCAAGCAGAGCGCCGGCGAAGACCGATACGACGAGGATCGGCAATTCGGCGGGAAGCCGCTGTACGCTCGCTAGATTGCCGAGGAGGCCAGCCGCCGAATTGAGCACGATGAAGGCCGCCGCGATGCCGGACGTCTTCCGCGCATCTTCCCAGCCGAACAGGATAATCAAGGGCTCAGAAATATGCCGCCCCGGTGCCGGTGAGGCCGGCGAGCAGGCCGAGAGCCGCTCCGGCCGGCAGCGTTACTGCCAAAGAAGGTGGATGTGCCGGCCGGGCTGCGAGACGTTCAGGCTGCCAGAACAGGCGCACCGCCGCGAGCAGCAGCATTGCTCCGACGAGCGGCCGGTAAATCGAAGGCGCAAGCTCCATGCTGCCGCCGATGTACGCGGCAGGCACAGCAGTCACCGCAAATGCCGAAAGAATGGGCCAGTCGGTCTGTCCTTTCAAAGCGAAACGCCCGGCAGCGAACGTCGCGACTACCAGATTCAGGGCAAGCGCCGTCGGGCGCATCGTCTCAGGCGCTACCGAAAACAACGCCATGATTGCGAGATAGGCGGATGCACCACCGTGGCCGACGCTTGAATAGAGCGCCGCCGCGACAGCCATTAGCGTCGCAATCCAGACAATCGTCGTTCCGTCCATCGACCCTCCCAGCGCCCAGCCTGTCCTGATCGGACTGCATAGCTTTGCGATAGATCACTTCGACAGTGCGCCATCCCGCCTAGTGGCGCAGAAAGTAACAACAAGTGAGCAGGGGCAATGCGCGTGAACAACCACCTCATTCGGGCGACGGGCGTTCTCCTTGCGCTGCTCGCGCTTTCAACGCCCGCATTCGCCGCTGGAGCGGACAACACTCAAGAACCCGATCACCTGCAAATCAAGCCGATCGTCGACGCGCGACTGCGTTACGAATCCGTCGATCAGGGCCCGCTCGAGGCCGATGCCCTGACGCTGCGCTTGCGTGCAGGCGCGGAAGCGAGGCTCGGAAAATTCTCGATCCTGGCCGAAGGCGAGGGAACGCTGGCGCCCGTCAACGACTACAATGCCTTCCCGTTCGTCATCATCGATGGCCAGCGGCGGCCGCAATTCGCCGTGGTTTCGGATCCGCAGAATGTCGAGCTCAACCGGCTGCAGCTGCAGTACAAGTCGAAGGAGCTCACCGTCACCGCCGGCCGTCAGCGGATCAATCTCGATGACCAGCGATGGGTCGGCTCCGTCGGCTGGCGGCAGAACGAGCAAACATTCGACGCGATCCGAGGCGAAGCGGCAGTCGGACCGGTTTTCCTGGACCTGACCTATGCCATCAGCCAGCGAACCATTTTCGGTGGAGATGCCGGTCCAAGAGCCGCAATCGGCGGCAAGTTCATATTCGCCGGTCTCGGCACCAAGCTCGGCCCGATTCAGGGCAAGCTGTTCAGCTACCTGATCGACTATGACGAAGGCTTCGCGCTGCCGAACAGCAGCCAGACCTACGGCGGATATCTCGCCGGTTCGGTTCCGTTGGGGAAAGCAACGGAGTTCTCACTCCGCGCGAGCTACGCACGCCAGTCGGATTACGGTCGAAATCCATTCGACTATGCCGCCGATTATTGGTCATTCGAAGCGGGAACAAAGCTCGCCGGTTTCAACATCACAGGCGGATGGGAACGGCTTGGCAGCGACAATGGCCGAGCAGTTCAGACGCCGCTCGCCACGCTCCATAAGTTCAACGGCTGGGCGGACCTGTTCCTGACCACTCCGCCCAACGGCCTCGAAGATGCCTATCTCTCGGTCGGACGGACATTCGAGGGTGTCAAAATGCTGCCCGGCCTCAATGCGAATGTCGCCTTCCATCAGTTCGACAGCGCCCGAAGCAATCTCGAATATGGGACGGAGTGGGACGCGTCGGCAGGATTCAAGATCGGCAAGGTTGGCCTGCTGCTGAAGTATGCCAACTATGACGCGAAGGACTTCGGCGCCGACACGCGCAAGCTGTGGCTTCAGGCTGAATGGACTCTGTAGGACCCGCCCCGCCGAACCAACGAGCACCGCCGTCCACTGAGGACGATGCGCGGTGGCGTCAGCTTGGGTACAAGCACGCCAAATACATCCAGCGAATTCAGGCGGTCGAGAGCCTGTCGGACGTGTACCGGGCAAGGGCGGCTACTGGGAGGACAGCACGGATTACCAGTGGTAAGCCGGCATCTGACGATCTAGCGGACGAAAGACCTCCCCGGCCTAGGCCAATCCGACACTCTCACCCTGCGCCATTGAGCGCAGACCGTCACGGTCGAGGACTTCGACGCGATCCTGAGCCTGAAGGCGGATGAGGCCGCGGCTTCGGAGGTGCGCGAGCATCCGGCTCACGGTTTCCTTGGTGAGCCCAAGATAATCGGCGATGTCGATCCGGCTCATGGGCAGGTCGAAGGTCCTCTCGGGAAGGCCGCTCGCGCGTTCCGCACGCTCGAGGAGCGAGAGGAAGAAGCTCGCCAGACGCTCTGCCGCGGCCTTGCGGCCAAGCAGCACCATCTGCCGCTGCGCCTCCGCCAGCTCGTGCGCGGCCAAGCGGTAGAGCTCCCGCTCGACTTGGGGATGCTCAGCGATAAAGCGATCAAAAGCGTCTCGCGAAAACCACCACAATTCCGTCTCTTCGAGAGCTTCGACCGTAAACGCATATTCCTGGTCGACGCTGACGCCGAGGAAGTCGCCCGGGAACATGAAGCCGGTGATCTGCCGCCGCCCATCGGCCAGGAGCGTATAGAGTTTGAGTGCTCCGTGAGTGACCATGAACACGCGCTTTGCCGGATCGCCCTCGTGAAAGACCGACTGCTCCGGCCGGAGACGTTGCATCGTGCCGAGCCCCCGCATTCCGGCAAGCGTGGGAGCATCGAGGCCGCGGCAGATCGTGATTGGCCGGACGGGACAGTCCGCACACGGATGCCCTTCTGGCAGTGATGTCAGATTACCAGTCGGCACGTAAGGCAAGTTGCTCGTCCTGCTCGGTCACAGCCCGAAATAGCGAATGATCTGGCTCAACATTCAAATAGCTGATCCGGCCTAGCGTTCAATCGTTCCGAATGACTGCGCCAAGAGGATGAATGCCGGATTTGACCGTTGAAGCTGTTGGACTGGACCGGCTGGCCGAGATTTATCCGCTCATCCGCTCGGCAACGCGCGTCAGCCTTGAACGATGGCAGGTATTCGGCAGGGAACTCCTCGCGGGAGACGGCGGCGTGCTTGCCGTAACGGCGCCCGACAACTGCGTTCACGGTGTGGCGGCCTATCGGCCCGTCGGGAACCTACGTCACCAAAAGACCTTGGACGTGGAGGTGATCGTGGCATTCGAACTGCGCGGCGACGACCGCGTCAGGGAGATGCTCTGCCGGGAACTTGAGCGGATCGCAGTCGATCTCAACTGCAGCGCGGTGAACTTGACCGTCAGTGCGCGTACCGCCGAACCGTCGTCACGGGCCCGCGAGGGGCTGGAGCGGCTCGGACTGAAACTCGATACCGCCTGCTTTGTCCGCGAGTTGCCCGGACAGTCGCGCTAGAGCAGAAAATAGACGGCCAGCGCGACGCCGACGACCGTGACGATCAGCCAGACGATCGGCCATCCTTCACCTTCATTTTCCGTTGCCGACGTCGTGTCGATTGGAGCGGGTGACGACTCCGTCGTAGGGTAGATCGTCTCGGTCCCGCTCTTGAGGCGGGGTTGAGCGGAGTGTCTCTAGGCTCGTCTCTAGATTGCTCGTTCATTCTCATCCCTTCCTGGATGGAAACGTGGGGAGCGTGCTCGCTGCATCCGCGCACCGTCAAGCGCCAGTGGACCATCGCGAGCAGACATGCCGTCCCTGGATCATCCGTGCTCTTGAGGCTGGACGTCAGAGTCGCCCAGTCCTCTTCCGAAGCGAAACGGTTGAAGTCGGACATGGCCATGCGGACGTAGCCAGTCGGAGTCATGCCCTGCTGGACGGCGGCGCGCTTCACTTCGCCCGCAAGTTGCGGATCCGAGCGTTCGAGCCATGCCTGGAAGCTGCCGGACGAGTTCCGCGCTTCCGCCAGCATGTCCCCAAGCAGCGGCATCAGCTGGTACCCTCGATGCGGATGCCTTCGATGTGGTTGCGAGCAGCCAGATCCGCGACGTACCGGGCCGCACCGATCGACCAACTCCGTGCTTCCAGCATGTCGGCGATACGCTCGCGTACCATGTCGAACGTCATCGTCCGGCCCTCGTTACGGCGGTGCAGTCTCAGGATGTGCCAGCCGAAGCGCGACCTGACCGGCTCCCTGGAGGTCCCGCAGTCAGGAAGTGCCTCCAGCGCTGAATGAATTTCCGGAACGAGCTCGCCGCGTCGGATTTGACCCAGGGACCCGTCCTGCTGCGCCGATGCGCAGCCTGAATGCGCTCGGGCCGCCGCTGCGAACTTCGAAGCATCATCGCCGATCTCGCCGATGATCTTCCGCGCCCTCTCAAACGCCAGAGTCCACGCGTCTTCATCCACGCCGTCAGGCTCGATCAGAATGTGCGCTGCTTCGAAGAGCGTCGGCGTACGAAACCGATCGAGGTTCGCATCGTAATAACGGCGGCACTCAGATTCGCCCGGCTCGACTGGAAGGACCTGCTCTTCGAGAAGGCCGTGGATGAGAGCATCCTCCTCGACCTCGGTGCGGCCAGCCTCGTCCCCTGCCTGGCTAACCGAAATACCCGCCCGACGTGCCTCCTGAAGCAGCAGTTCTCGAACCGCCAAAGCGCGCGCGGCTTCGACCCACGCCGTTTCGGCGTCCGGCGCGGGTGGTGCTGGATTTCCTGAGCGATCGCTTCCGGCGTAATCTCGACGCCGTTGACGCGGACCTCGCCGAACGTTGGCGGAGGCGGGATCAGAGGCTCGGGACCGCCGCCGCACCCGCCCGTCTCGCACGAACTCATCATCTTCGGCGCCGGCCGTTGCGCCGGATCGCCGAGATTGATCACGTCGAGGCGCCGGCTCATGCGCCCTCCTGCCCGCTTTCCGCCATCTGGCGAAGCACGGTCGGTCCCCCGTAGCTGGGAGCGCCGCCGGCCGGTCCGCGGGTCGGGGAAGCCGCCGCGCCCTTCGCACGCCTCGTCCGCACGATCTGGAAGCCGGGCCGAAGCAGGTACCAGACGGGCGCGCTCCAGATATGGACCAAGCGAGTGAAGGGCGTGATCAGGAACAGAGTCAGGCCAAGGATGATGTGCAGCTTGTAGACGAGCGCGACCTCCTTGATCAGATCGGGCGCTCCCGGATTGAGGGTGAGGATGCCGTTCGCCCAGCGCATGAATTTCACCATCTCGCTCCCGTCGAGGTGCTTCAAAGTCCACCAGGTGGTGAGCAGCCCGAGCGTGAGCTGCGACCAGAGCAGCACCAGGACGAGGATGTCGCCGACTGACGAGCTCTTCCGGATCCGTGGGTCGAACAGCCTTCGATGCAATAGCAGGGTGCATCCGACATACGCGCACAAACCCGCGATCCCGCCGACGACCAATGCCGTGGTCTGCTTGAACGAGTGGCTGACCCCAAGCGCGTCGAAGACGTTGATCGGCGTCAGAAGGCCGATGAAATGGCCGACCAGCAGAACCAGGATGCCCATATGGAAGAGGTTCGAGCCGAGGACCATCTGACGGCGTCGCAGGAACTGGCTCGATTGCGAGCGCCAGCTGTACTGGTTGGAATCGAAACGCAGGATGCTCCCGACGACGAGGACCGTCACCGCGAGATAGGGATACCAGCCAAACGCGAGCTGGTTGATGAAATCCATCATCGTGCAACCTCCTGGTTCACCGGGCGGTTCGAGGCCCTGATCTTGGCGACGACGCCGGTCGGTCCACCCATTTCATGCGCTCCGCCGAGGTTGAAAGAGACGGGCGCCTCTTCCCACTCGGCATCGATATCGGCGGCATCTTCCGCCGGTGTGTTCTCGTCGACCAGTGCGCGAGCATCGGCGTCCACTCGCACTTTCGACAAAGCGATCAGCGCGTGGAAGATCGCTCCGTAAGGCGCTTCCCGCTTGTCGAGACGTTCCGCGAGTGCAGCGAAGACGTGCACGGGCTGAACAAGCATCTCGCGCGCATCCCGTGCCGACAGGCACGACGCATATTCGAGGAACACCGGCACGAAGTCCGGAAGCTCGCTGGCCTCAAGGAAAAAGCCGCTTTCCATATATTGCTGGCCGAGGTCGATCATCGCCTGGCCGCGCTCACGGCTGTCGCCGTGGACGTGCTCGAACAGGTGCAGCGACAATGAGCGCGAGCGGTCGAACAACTCGCTGTAGGCGGATTGCAGGTCTAGAAGCTCCGTCGTTTCGAGCCGCCCCAGAAGCGATTCCAACCTTGCCAGTTCAACAGTGGGCAGTACCCCCTCCGATCGAAGCAGGTGGCGAATCTCGCCGGCATTTTCCTTCAGCTCCGCCGAAGGATAGCCAAGCAAAGCGGCGAGCGATCTCAGGGTCAGCTTCATGAAGAAATGTCCATTCGAGGTTCGCGCTTGGCTCTTGCCTTGTCGGCACCGCCGCCGAACAGGTTGACCTTGGTCCTGCCCTGTGTCCCTTCTCGGAAGCCGAAGCCGGAAGATCCACGCAGCACATAGGCGTCCTCGTCCAGCTCGCGCCGGGCGGTCGGGATCACGTACCGATCTTCATAGGCCGCCAGCGCCATGATCCGGTACATCTCCTCGATCCGGTTGCGCGTCAGGCCCACACGCCCGGGGATGCTCTCGTCGATGCGGCCCTCCACGCTCTTCGCACGCATGTAGGCGCGCATCGCGAGCATCCGCTCAAGCGCGGCTGCAATCGGCTCCTCGTCGCCGGCGGTCAGCAGGTTGGCGAGGTAGCGCAGCGGAATGCGCAATGACCGCACGTCGGGCATTCCGTCCTGCACCGACATCTTGCCGGCCTCGGCCGCCGACTGGATCGGCGACAGCGGCGGGACGTACCAGACCATCGGTAAAGTCCGGTATTCCGGGTGCAGCGGGAAGGCGATCTTCCACTCGACGGCCATTTTGTAGACGGGCGAGCGCATTGCCGCTTCGAGCCATTGGTCGGTAATGCCTTCGGCGCGTGCGGCTTCCTGCACCGCGACGTCGTTAGGATCGAGGAATACGTCCAACTGAGCCGGGTACAGGTCCTTCGGATCCTCGACCGAAGCCGCGGCCTCGATCCTGTCGGCATCGTAGAGGACCACTCCAAGGTATCGGATTCTGCCGACGCAGGTTTCCGAGCATACCGTTGGCTGGCCCGTCTCGATGCGCGGGTAGCAGAAGATACACTTCTCCGACTTTCCGCTCGACCAGTTGTAATAGATCTTTTTGTAGGGGCAGCCCGACACGCACATCCGCCAGCCGCGGCACTTCTCCTGGTCGATGAGGACGATGCCGTCTTCCGCCCTCTTGTAGATCGCGCCTGACGGGCAGGACGCGAGGCATGCCGGGTTCAGGCAGTGCTCGCACAACCTCGGCAGGTACATCATGAACGTCTTTTCGAACTGGCCGTAGATTTCCTTCTCGACGCCTTCGAAATTGTAGTCGCAGCTCCTTTTCTCGAACTCGCCGCCGAGCATGTCTTCCCAGTTACCGCTCCACTCGATCTTGTTGAGCTTTTCGCCGGTGACCAGCGATCGTGGCCTCGCTGTAGGCTGCGCCTGAAGCTCCGGCGCATTCTGCAGCCATTCGTATTCGAACGTGTACGGCTCGTAGAAATCGTCAATCTCGGGCAGGTGCGGATTGGCGAAGATCTTCGACAGGATGCGCCATTTCGCGCCCTGCCGCGGAACGATCTTGCCGTTCTTCTTGCGGACCCAGCCGCCCTTCCAGCGCTCCTGGTTCTCCCAGTCCTTGGGTAGCCGATGCCGGGCTTCGTCTCGACGTTGTTGAACCAGACGTATTCGACGCCTTCTCGGTTGGTCCAGACGTTCTTGCAGGTGATCGAGCAGGTGTGACAGCCGATGCACTTGTCGAGGTTCAGGACCATGGCGATCTGTGCGCGGACCTTCATCGCGCCACCTCCTTTCGGGAGGCTTGATCGCTTCTGACGCCGGTTCCCCAGTCCGCGGTCCCGCCCTCGACGTTCATCGCGTCGTCGGCCGCCTTGTCGAACCAGTTCACCTGGCTCATCTTCCTGACGATCACGAACTCGTCGCGGTTGGCGCCGACGGTCCCGTAATAGTTGAAGCCGTAGGCAAGCTGGACGTAGCCGCCGATCATGTGCGTCGGCTTCATGTTGATGCGCGTGACGCTGTTGTGGATGCCGCCGCGCTGACCGGTGATTTCAGATCCGACCGTGTTCGTCAGCTTTTCCTGGGCGTGATACATGATCGCCGAACCGGGCATGATGCGCTGCGACACGATCGCCCGGGCGGTCAGCGCGCCGTTGACGTTGAACACCTCGATCCAGTCATTGTCGACGATCCCCGCCGACTTCGCATCATCCTCGCTGATCCAGACGGTCGGCCCGCCCCGGTTCAGGCTGAGCATGATGAGGTTCTCGGTATAGGTCGAATGGATGCCCCACTTCTGGTGCGGCGTGAGGATGTTGAGCAGGATCTCCGTGTTTCCGTTCGGCAACTTGCCGAGAACCTGCCGAACCGTCTTCGTGTCGATCGGCGGCCGCCAGGTGACGAAGCCTTCGCCGAACGCGCGCATCCAGTGATGATCCTGGTAGAGTTGCTGCCGACCGGTGAGCGTGCGCCATGGGATCAGCTCGTGCACGTTGGTGTAACCGGCGTTGTAACAGACGTGCTCGCTCTCGAGCCCCGACCAGATCGGCGACGAGATGATCTTGCGCGGTTGGGCAGCGACGTCGCGGAAACGGATCTTTTCCTCTTCCTTGCCCTCGGCAAGATGGGAGTGGTCGCGACCGGTGACCTTGGCCAGCGCTTCCCAGGCCTTCACTGCAACCTCGCCGTTCGTTTCCGGCGCCAGCATCAGGATCGTCTCGCAGGCGTCGATATCGGAATCGATCTTCGGCCGCCCCTCGGTCGTTCCCTCGAGAACGCGGCCGTTGAGATCGCCAAGAAGTTCGACCTCATGCTTCGTGTCCCAGTTGAGGCCCTTGGCGCCGTTGCCGAGCTTTTCGAGCAGCGGCCCCATCGAGGTGAAGCGCGCGAACGTCTCCGGATAATTCCGCTCGACCAGAGCCACGTTCGGCATGGTCTTGCCGGGACTCGGTTCGCATTCCCCTTTCAGCCAGTCCTTGGGCTCATAAGGTTGCGCGAGCTCTCCCGGAGTGTCGTGCTGAATCGGGGTCATCACGAGGTCGTGCTCAACCCGAGAACCTCGGGAGCGACGTCGGAGAACTTCTTCGCGATCTCGCGGAAGATGTTCCAGTCGCTCTTGGTCTCCCAAGCCGGGTCCACCGCCGCTGAAAGCGGGTGGATGAACGGGTGCATGTCCGACGTGTTGAGGTCGTGCTTTTCGTACCATGTGGCAGTCGGAAGCACGACATCGGAGTATATGCTGGTGGTCGACATCCGGAAGTCGATGTTGACCATGAGGTCGAGCTTTCCGACCGGCGCGTCTTCGCGCCAGACGACGTCTTTAGGCCGCTCAAGACCTGCCGCTTCCTCGTCAGTGCCGATGACACCATGCATCGATCCGACGAGATGCTTGAGGAAATATTCATGGCCCTTGCCGCTCGCTCCGAGAACGTTCGATCGCCAGAAGAACATGTTGCGCGGCCAGTTGACGGGATTGTCGGGATCGAGGCTGGCGGGCTTCAATTCGCCTGACTTGAATGCACCGGCAATCGCCTGAGCCGGATCGGCGCCTGACTCTTTCAGCCTGTTGCCCCATTCGATCGGGTTGGCGTCGAACTGGGGCGCCGACGGGAGCCAGCCCATTCGCTCGGCTTTCGCGTTGTAATCGAGCAGGCTGCCGGACCAGTCGCCTTCCGGCGCAAGCGGCGACAGAATCTCCGACATTTTCAGGGACTCATACCGCCACTGATCGGTGTGCGCGTAGAAGAAGCTGGTGCCGTTCATCTGCCTCGGCGGCCGGGTCCAGTCGAGGCCGAACGCCAGCGGCAGCCAGCCGGTCTGCGGACGAAGTTTTTCCTGTCCGACATAGTGCGACCAGCCGCCGCCGGACTGGCCGATGCATCCGCACATCACGAGCAGCGAGATGATCCCGCGATAGCTCATGTCCATGTGGTACCAGTGGTTCAGGCCGGCCCGAGGATCACCATGGAGCGGCCCTTGGTGATCTCGGCATTGGACGCGAACTCGCGCGCGACCTGGATGATCGCTTGTCGAGGCACTCCGGTGACCTTCTCGGCCCATGCCGGCGAGAATGGAACGTCGTCGTCGAAACTCTTGGCGACATTGTCTCCGCCGAACCCTCGATCGACGCCGTAGTTGGCGCAGAACAGGTCGAAGACGGTCGCGACGTAACCCTTGCTGCCGTCGGCGAACTTCAGTTCCTTGACGGGCACGTTGCGCATCAGCACGTCATCATGCTCGGTTGCGACGAAGTCGTGCGGAGCGTCGGCGCCGAAATAGGGGAAAGCCACCGGTTCGATTGAGTCATGGTCTTCCGCGAGCGTCACCCGCAGCCTGACGCCCTTGCCTCCCTCGTCTATCTCCTCGAGGTTCCACTTGCCCGGGTCGCCCCACCGATGACCTGCGGCCCCTGCCGGTACGACCAGCTTGCCGGTCAGCTCGTCATAGGCGACGCATTTCCAGTCCGGGTTGTTGGTTTTCGCGATCTTGCCGCCAAAATCGGCTGCCCGGACGAAACGGTCCGCAACGAGCCTGCCCTCCCGTTCGACCAGCTTCACGAGCAGCGGAAAGTCTGAGTATTTCCGAGTGTACCCTCGAAATATTCCACCTGCCGGTCGATGTGGAACTCGCGCAGGACGACATGGCCCAAGGCGAGCGCCAGCGCCGCGTCGGTGCCCTGCTTCGGATGGAGCCACATGTCGGAGAATTTCGCGGCCTCGTTGTAGTCCGGAGCGATGACGACACTCTTGGCGCCGCGGTATCGCACCTCCGAATAGAAATGCGCGTCGGGCGCGCGCGTCATCGGGATGTTCGAGCCCCACACGAGCAGGAAGCCGGCATTGTACCAGTCGGCGCTTTCCGGAACGTCGGTCTGCTCGCCCCAGGTTTGCGGGCTCGACGGCGGCAGATCGCAATACCAATCGTAGAAGCTCAGGAGGTTGCCGCCGATGAGGGACAGGTACCTGCTGCCCGCCGCGTAGGAGATCATCGACATCGCCGGGATCGGCGAAAAGCCCGCCACCCGGTCCGGACCATATTCCTTGATCGTATAAGCATTGGCGGCCGCGATCAGCTCGGTCACCTCGTCCCAGCCGACCCGTACGAACCCGCCGCGTCCGCGCTTCGACACCCAGTCGCGGCGCTTCTCCGTATCCTGGACGATCGACTTCCACGCGGCGACCGGAGTCATCGTCTTGCGCGCCTCCCGCCAGTGGCGAACCAGCCTCGCGCGGACGAGCGGATATTTGATGCGCGTGCCTGAGTAGAGATACCAGCTGTAGCTAGCCCCACGCGGGCAACCCCGAGGCTCGTGGTTCGGCAGGTCGGGCCGGGTCCGCGGATAATCGGTCTGCTGGGTCTCCCAGGTAACGATGCCGCCCTTGACGTAGATCTTCCACGAGCAGGAACCGGTGCAGTTCACGCCATGCGTCGAGCGCACGATCTTGTCCGCCGCCCAGCGCTTCCGATACGCATCTTCCCAATCGCGCGCCTCGTCCGTCGTGATCCCGTGACCATCGGAGAATTTCTCCTGTGTCCGGCGGAAGTAGGTCAGGCGGTCGAGAAAATGACTCATGCGACAGTCCTCTTAGGCGGGCACGGTGGAAGTGGTGCGAAGTCTCGGCCTGCGCTCCAGGTCATGAAGCACGCCTCGCGGCCCGCTGTAGGCGAACCAGGTCAGCGCTGCGCAGCTGAGGTAGAAGAACAGGAAGCCCCACAGCGCAGCATCGGCAGTGCCCGTCAGCTGGATCGAAGAGCCGTAGGCTTTCGGAATATAGAAAGCGCCGTACGCGGCGATTGCGGAAGTAAAGCCGATCACCGCCGCGGACTCCCGTTCGGCCTGAGAGCGCCGCTGCGGCTCCGGAACGTTCGGCTCGGTCCGGTCGACCTCGCGCCTCATGATGCCCGGCACCATCTGGAAGGTCGACGCATTGCCGACACCGCTCGCAACGAACAGCAGCAGGACCATCACGAAGAAGCCGCTGAAGCTACGGGCGTCCAGCGACCAGATCATTCCGACGGTCGCTGCAATCTGCACGACGAACACCCAGAAGCTCACGCGTGCGCCGCCATAGCGGTCGGAAACCCAGCCCGTCGCAGCACGCGAAACCGCGCCCAGCAGCGGTCCGATGAACGCATATTTGAGCGCATTCACTTCCGGGAAGACGAGCTTGGCGAGCAGCGGGAAGCCCGCCGACATTCCGATGAAGGTTCCGAAGGTGCCGGTGTACAGCCAGCACATCAGCCAAGTGTGCAGCCGGCCAAAGATCGCGGCCTGGTCGGCGAACGAGGACTTCGCGCTAAGGATGTCGTTCATTCCGAACCACGCGGCGATCGAGCCGAGGATGATCAGCGGCACCCAGACAAATCCCGCATTCTGCATCCAAAGTTGGGCGCCATCAGAAGCGGTCTGCGCCTGTCCGCCGAGTGCCCCGAACAGGCTCATCGTGACGACGACCGGAACGAGGAACTGCATCACGCTCACGCCGAGGTTGCCGAGACCGGCGTTGAGGGCGAGCGCATTCCCCTTCTCCGCCTTGGGGAAGAAAAAGCTGATGTTTGCCATCGAGGAAGCGAAATTGCCGCCGCCAAGCCCGCACAGAAGCGCGAGCACAAGGAAGATGAGATAGGGCGTGTCAGGGGACTGCACCGCATAGCCGATCCCGAATGCGGGAATCAGAAGCGAGCCTGTCGAGAGCGTAGTCCATAGCCTCCCGCCGAAGACCGGCACGAGGAAGGCGTAGAAGATGCGCAGCGTCGCGCCCGACAAACCCGGCAGCGCGGCCAGCCAGAACAATTGGTCGGTCGAGAAGTCGAAGCCGATTGCCGGAAGACGCGCGACGACAACGCTCCAGACCATCCAGACGGCGAAGGAGAGCATCAGGCAATAGGTTGAAATCCACAGGTTTCGCCGCGCGACCGCACGGCCGCCCTTTTTCCAGAATTCCTCGTCCTCGGGACGCCAGTCGGCGATTGGCCCTGCACGACGCGGCGGCACGGTGATCCCGGGCTCTCCAAAGCCTTGCATTTCCGGAAGCTCAGGCACTTGGCCGGGCTCGCCGCGGCGAAGCGCCGCGCGCTCCATCTGGCGAATTGCGAAATGCATCCATGTCAGCGCCACCGAGGCCAGGACGAACAGAAGCACGAAGCAGCTGGTCCACACGCCAGTCAGGTCGAGCAGTGAGCCGAACGCAAGCGGAAGCACGAAGCCGCCGAGGCCGCCGATCATTCCAACGAGGCCGCCGACCGCCCCGACGTGGTTCGGGTAGTAGACGGGAATGTGCTTGAAGACCGCCGCCTTGCCGAGGCTCATGAAGAAGCCGAGCACGAAGATGGTCACGAGGAACGGGACCAGCCCCATCTCGGTGCGGAACGTGATTGGTCCGCGTACACCTTCGATGATGTAGGTGGTCGGCGGATAGGATAGCATGAAGGTGGTGAGCACCGAGATGCCGAAGGTGACGTAGAGCACCGACCGCGCACCGTAGCGGTCGGACAGCTTGCCCCGTAAATCCGGAACAGGCTTGCCGGAACCGAGTAGAACGCCGCGAGCATGCCGGCGGTCTTTACGTCCAAGTGGTAGACGCCCATCAGGTAACGCGGCAGCCACAAGGCCAGGGCCACGAAAGCTCCAAAGACGAAGAAATAGTAGAGGGCGAAGCGCCAAACCTGCACGTTCTTGAGGGCCGCGAGCTGGCTTGCCATGCTTGCAGCCTTGCGGTGCGACTTGGCCCGCTCGAGCTGTTCCGGGTCCTCCTTCGTGAACATCAGGAAAAGGACCGCCGTCACGGCGAGACCCCCTGCCCATACCTGAGCGACAGCCTGCCAGCCCATGGCGACCATCACGAACGGAGCAAGGAACTTCGTGACGGCCGCGCCGACGTTGCCGGCGCCGAAGATTCCGAGCGCGAGGCCCTGCCGTTCCTTGGGATAGAATTTCGAGACGTACGTCACGCCGACGGAGAAGGCACCGCCCGCGATGCCGACGCCGAGCGCCGCCACCAGCAGCTGGGGATAGGTGTGGGCGTAGGACGTCAGGAACGTCGCTATGGCCCGAGCACCATGACCGCGGCGAAGACCCGACGGCCGCCGAACTGGTCCGCCCAGACACCAAGAAAGACGCGGGTGAGGGAGCCGGTGAGGATCGGGGTTCCGACGAGCAGGCCGAATTCCGTCTCGGTGAGCCCGAGCTGGTCCTTCACGCCAAGGCCGATGATCGAGAAGATCGTCCAGACGGCGAAGCACACGGTGAAGGCAATGGTGCTGGACCAAAGCGCCTGTTTGGCGCCCTTGGCAGGCTGCTCGCTCGTCCTAACCATTCCAGTTCCCCCGCAATCGGCGAATCGTTGTGCGGTGCCTCTCGCAGCAAGCGTGGGGAAGGGATTGATCAGAATCATTTGGCGCGCGGCTCAGCCTCCCGTCACGCTCATGTGCCGCTCCACGGCGGGTGCGCCGCCGATGCGGAACTCGTGGCGTCTCGGCTTGCCGGCCAGAAGCCGATCGAGAAGTTCGTCGACCGCGCCCGCGCGTCCCGAACGCAGCGCATCGCGAAGTTCGACTTTCTGGTCGTGGCCGAGGCAACCATAGACGGTCCCCGTCGCCGCGATCCGGATGCGGTTGCAGCCATCGCAGAAATTATTCGTGAGCGGCGTGATGAAACCGACGCGAGAGCGAAGTTCCAGCACGTCATGGTACCGCGACGGCCCGCCCGTTCGCATTGTGCTCGGCACGAGCGTGAAGCGTTCCTCAAGGCGGCGCTTCACTGTGTCCAGCGGCAAGTAATGCGCCGTTCGGTCCTCCTCGACCTCACCCAAGGGCATCGTCTCGATAAGAGTGAGGTCGATCGACATCGCCGCACACCAACGCAGCATGCCCTCGATCTCGTCCTCGTTGATTCCGGCGAGCGCGACCATGTTGATCTTGACGGACAGCCCCGAGGTCAGCGCCGCATCGATACCGCGAAGAACCTGCGCAAGATCGCCGCCGCGCGTGATGTGGCCGAACCGCTCCGGCCGCCGGCTGTCGAGACTGATGTTGATCCGTCTGACGCCTGCGTCATGAAGCTCGCCGGCGAACCGCTCGAGCCGCGTACCGTTCGTCGTCATGACAAGCTCGTCCAGTCCGGCGCCGATCCTTTGGCCAAGCCCCCGTACGACCTCCATGACTCCCTTGCGAACCAGCGGCTCGCCGCCGGTAAGGCGGATCTTCCGGATTCCCCGGGCGATCAGGATGTCCGAAAGCTCGACCATCTCCTCGAGGGTCAGGATCTCGCGCTTGGGCAGGAACTGCATGCGTTCGGCCATGCAATAGCGACAGCGCAGGTCGCAGCGATCGGTGACGGAGAGCCGCACGTAGGTGATCCGTCGACCGAAGCTGTCGACGAGACCATCCGGTTTGTGAGGCGATGCAACCTCGCTCACGGACCTCCCTTCACCGCGCGTCTTCATGCGGCGCTGGCTAGTCCCTCGGTTAGGCCGCCTCGATGATCTGGATCAAGTGGCTGTGTTGGCGATGTCGATAACGCGCTCCAAATGACCGATACGCTGTCGCCAGAGCTCCTCGCGCGGTACGCCGATGCCAGACTTCCCCGCTACACGAGCTATCCCACGGCGCCCCATTTCTCGCCGGACGTCGGCGAAGCACAGTATCGATTCTGGCTCGCGAGTTTGCCTGCGACAGACGCATCTCTGTACCTTCACATCCCCTTCTGCCGCGCCATGTGCTGGTACTGCGGCTGCCACACGACCGTGGCCGCGCGGGAGGCGCCGGTGCTTCGGTACCTGGAGTGCCTGCGCCAGGAGATCGACCTCGTCGCTCGCTACGCTGGCAGTCTGTTGTCCGTCCGCCATGTTCATTTTGGGGCGGCACCCCGACCCTGATGCCTCCGGAACAGATGCAGTTGACGATGGATCGGCTGAAGACGCATTTCCGCATTGCCGACCAAGCTGAGATCGCCATTGAAATCGACCCGCGCACATTCACTCCGGAAATGGCGACCACCCTTGGCCGGTCCGGCTTCAATCGCGCGAGCATCGGCGTCCAGACATTCGATCTGGGGGTGCAGCAGGCGATCAATCGCGTCCAGAGTTTCGAAGCAACCGAAGCTTCAGTGAGATTGCTTCGCTCGAATGGCGTACGCGCGATCAATTTCGACTTGATCTACGGGCTGCCTGGGCAGACCGTCCAATCGTGCCTCCAGACGGTTGAGCAAGCCCTGGTCCCTCGGCCCGACCGCCTGGCCGTTTTCGGCTATGCGCACGTGCCGTCGTTCAAACCGCATCAGCGCAAGATCGACGGAGCGGCCCTGCCTGATTCGGAGATGCGCTTTGCCCAGTCCCGGGCCATTGCCGAGGCGCTCGTCGGCGCGGGATATGTGGAGATCGGTCTCGATCATTTCGCGCTACCGGACGACCCGCTTGCCAAGGCCTCAGCCAACGGGCGGCTTCATCGCAACTTCCAAGGATACACGACCGACGAGGCCGAGGTGTTGATCGGACTCGGCGCTTCCTCGATCGGCCGCATGCCGCAGGGCTTCGTCCAGAACGAAGTCCGCCTTCCCGAATATGAGCGGCTCGTCCGGCAGTGCCGGCTCCCAGTCGCTCGCGGCTACCGCTTCGCTGGTGAAGATCAGCTGCGCGCCGCGATCATAGAGCGACTCATGTGCGACCAGCACGTGGACCTCGGCGCCGTCTGTCAGGGGTTCGGCGCCGATCCGGCGAAGCTGCTTGCAGCCACGCCGCTGGAATCAATGATCGCCGACGGCCTCGTCGAGCGCGAAGGCGCGCGTCTTTCGGTGACACGCCATGCCCGACCGCTGGTGCGCTCGATCGCCGCAGCGTTCGACGCACATTTGTCAGAAAATGACCGCCACAGCCGGGCAATCTAACTCACCCGTCTTAGGGAAATTCCGTAATCCCCGACAATGCGGCTATTGATATTCGCCAGACCTAGGGGGCACTCGATGCGGTTACTGACAGTTGGCTCGCTCGCGGTCGCAATCCTGTTCTTGTTTCCGCTGCCCGCATCGGCCCATTGCGACGGTCTCGATGGACCGGTTGTCGCTGCGGCGCGCAAGGCGCTTCAATCTGGCGATCCGAATTCCGTCCTGATCTGGGTCCAAGCGAAGGACGAGGCGGAAGTGCGCCGTGCCTTCGCTGAGGCTGTAGCCGTCCGCAAGATCAATGCTGAAGCTCGCGAGCTGGCCGACCGCTACTTCTTCGAGACACTTGTCCGCATGCATCGCGCGGGAGAGGGTGCTCCGTACACGGGCCTCAAGCCCGCCGGCCGGGACCTCGGCCCGGCGATCCCGCTAGCAGACAAGGCAGTCGCGAGCGGCGCGGACGCGGAGTTGGCCACGTTCGCCGCGAAGGAGGTCGAGCAAGGCATCCACGAGAAGTTCGCTGATCTTCAGCGGAAGCGGAACTTTCGCCGGGATGATCTCGCCGCCGGACGCGAATATGTGGCGAGCTACGTCGCATTTGTTCACTATGTCGAAGGACTACACCAGGCGGTGGGCGCCAACGCAGCCGGTCATTATGCCGAAGGCCAGCGGGAACCCGTAGAGCACCACGAATGAGCATTAGCGGTGACCCGCCGGCCGTGGCAGCGCGTGTGCCGACGGAGAAAGAGAGACGAGAAGCCGTCCCCACACGCCAGTGGATCAGGGTGTGGGACCTGCCGCTCCGCGTCTTTCACTGGGCATTAGTGCTCACCATCGCGGTCGCCTTCCTCTCCTCCGAGGAGGACAGCGCATTGAACGACTGGCACGTGCTGTCGGGCTGGGTTGCCGCAGTCCTACTGGCATTTCGGCTGGTATGGGGTTTCATCGGGGAGAGCACAGCCGCTTTTCGGACTTTATTCGACCCTCCCGCATTGCCGGTCACATCGCGGGTCTCGTGAATGGTCGTAGAGGATCCGACCTTGGCCATAATCCGCTCGGGGCCGTTGCGGTGGTGCTCCTGCTTGCACTCACTGGAGTCACTGTCTGGACGGGCGCATTCGGTGGCGAAGCGTCGGAAGACTTGCATGAACTGGTCGCCTGGACTCTGCTCGCGGTGATCGGCCTTCATATCGCCGCAGTCGTCGTCATGTCCTTGATCGAGAAAGAGAATCTCCCGCGAGCAATGATAAGCGGCGACAAGCCGGCGACGCGTCACCCCGGTGCCGTTGACGCAAGGCGTCCATCCATCCCCGCCTTGCTTGCCGCAACGATCGTAATTGTCGGGACGATTCTCGCGATCCTCCAGTATGATCCTCAGGCATTCATGCCCCGAAGTGCCGAAGCTTTCGAGCATCGCACTGAAACCGGCGCCGAACCTTCGCAAGCGGTCGAGGAAGAGCGGGAAGAGGACTAAGGGCGCTTACCAAGCCGCGAGGATCCCGCTTAACCGCATTTCGAATAGCCGCAGTCGAGGCAATTGTTGCAGCCTTCGACTTTCACGAGGGCCGATGCGCCGCACTGCGGGCATTGCGGCATTGCCTTGGTTGCGGCCATCGCGAACGCGTTGGGAGGTGCCACTTCCGGCAGCAGTCCGCCCAAGTGCCGCTCGACGATGTCGCCGATCGCGGCGAGCAGCGAGGGCACGTATCGGCCCTGCATCCAGGCACCGCCACGCGGATCGAAGACGGCCTTGAGCTCCTCGGCGACGAAGGCGACGTCCGAGCTGCGCCGGAAGACCGCCGAGATCATCCGCGTCAGGCCCAGTGTCCACGCATAATGCTCCATGTTCTTGGAGTTGATGAACATCTCGAACGGCCGCCGTTGGCCGTCCTGGTCGACGTCGTTGATCGTAACGTAAACTGCATGCGCGCTTTCGGGCCATTTGAGCTTGTACGTGGTGCCGTAAAGCTGATCAGCGCGCGGCGCCAAAGGCTCCTCGCTCTTCAGTTCTGTCGACGCCATGCCCGTTACGCTCAGCACCGAGCCGGTAACGGCGTTCGGCCGGTACGTCGTGAGCCCCTTGCACCCCAGATGATAGCCCTCGACGTAAATGTCGGCGAACTCCTCGAAGCTGATATCCTCCGGGCAGTTCACGGTCTTCGAAATCGAGCTGTCGATGAGCGCCTGCGCCGCGGCCTGCATCGTCAGATGATCGGCAGGCGAGAGAGTCTGAGCGCTGACGAACAGATCGTCGGGCGGAGGGATGTCACCTTTGACCTGCCGCCAAACGCGCATGGCATAATCCTCGACTTTTTCTTCTCGCTTCGTACCGTCGGGCTGAAGTATTTTTCGAGTGTAGGAATAGGCAAAAACCGGCTCGATTCCGGAAGAGACATTACCCGCTAGCAACGATGTCGTTCCGGTGGGGGCAATCGACGTGAGGCAACCGTTGCGAAGTCCGTTCTCAGCGATGAGCGCGCGCGTGCCCTCATCCAGATCGGCGAGGTTCGACCGCTCGAGCATGCTCGGATCGTAGAGAGGGAAGGCACCCTTCTCGCCCGCCAGGCGCGCGGACGCGCGATAGGCTTCGCGCTTCATAATGCCGAGCCAGCGACGCGTGAGGTCCACCGCTTCGCTGCTTCCGTAAGCCGCGTCGCAAAAGAGCAAAGCATCGGCGAGGCCCGTGATTCCAAGGCCAATGCGCCGTTTGGCCTTCGCTTCGGCCTCCTGCTCCGGCAGCGGGTATCGCGAGATGTCGATGACGTTGTCGAGCATGCGAACAGCCGTGTGCGTGAGTTCGGCGAGCTTCGTTTCGTCGAGCCTCCCGCCCTCGAACGGGCTCTGGACGAGCCGAGCGAGGTTGATCGATCCCAGTAGGCACGCGCCATATGGCGGCAACATCTGCTCGCCACAGGGGTTGCTGGCGCTGATCGTCTCGCAATGCGCAAGATTGTTCGCCGCATTCACCCGGTCGACGAAGATCACCCCCGGCTCTGCTGCGTCGTAGCTCGCGCGCATGAGCCTCTCCCAAAGCTCACGCGCGCGAACCGTCCGCGCCGTCTCCCCCTGGAAGACAAGGGCCAGTCCCCATCGCTTCCGAGCGCAGACATGAATCTGTCGGTGACCAGGACCGACAGGTTGAAATTGCGGAATCGGGCCGGGTCCCGCTTGGCGTCGATGAACGCTTCGATGTCGGGGTGATCGATGCGCAGACAGCCCATCATGGCCCCGCGGCGCTGGCCGGCGGAGTGGACGGTCCGGCACATGGAGTCCCAGCAATCCATGAACGTCAGCGGTCCGGAGGCATCGGCGCCGACCCCGTGCACGGGACTTCCCGCGGGGCGGATCGTCGAAAAGTCCATTCCGACTCCGCCACCTTGCTGCATCGTCAGCGCCGCCTGCTTCAGATGCTCGAAAATGCCGTCGAGGCTGTCGGGGATCGTCCCCATGACGAAGCAGTTGAACAGGGTAACGCTTCGGTCCGTGCCCGCGCCAGCGAGGACCCGTCCCGCCGGAATGAAACGCATGTCCGCGATGGCGTCGCCGAAGCGTGTTTCCCATCGGTCGCGCAGTTCGGGAACTTCGGCCCCCGCGACGGCACGCGCGACTCTCTCGGCGGTTTCCTCGAAGCTGCCGTCACCCGCCCCCTCGCTGGTTTTGAAGCGATACTTGGCAGTCCAGATCTCTTCCGCGAGCGCGACATCGAACACGATTATTCCCCCTCCACATGGCTTGGAGGGGAGCTTGGCAGCCATGAGACGACGCGCTTTGATCTAGCGCAATCGTGCGTCTCAGAGCTTGCCGTCGATCCGAGGTTTCGACAGGATCGGGCCGTAGGCGACGAGGAAGAGCAGGAAGGCACCCATCCAGGCTGCGCCCGCCACTTCTATGCCCATGCGATAGTCGAGAAGGCCGAGCGGTGCTGTGACCCGCAGCAGCGCGCCGGCTGTGACCAATACGTAGGCGGCTTGCGTGAGCAGGCTCGCCCGAAGTTCACGGCCTGTATGACCCAGTGTGGCGCGGCTCATGACTGCCAGGATCATTGTCGCCATCGCGCCGGCGGTCAGGGCATGGACGGCCGTGGATCGAGGGATCGGCGCGCCGAAATCGACCGCGGCCAGGAGGGCGAGGCCGATCGGTACCCAAAGGTACCCGACGTGAAGGATGAGCACGAGCGGATCGGCGAAAGTCTTCCACCCTTTCCAGCGCGCAAGCCGTGCGGCCTGACCTGCCGCCGCGACGGCAAACAATGTGCCGGTGAGCCATCCCGGCGGTGCCGTGATCCACGCCAGGAAGGCGAAGGCCGTGAGGCCGATAATGGCCATGTCGAAGGGCGCCGGCTGTCCCGGCAATCCCTCCCGCAGGCCCTGTTTGCTGAGCCAGTTCCGCGTGAACGACGGAATGATTCGACCGCCGATGAGCGAAATGAGGATGATCACCAACGCGACTGCGCATTTCCAAGCATGGTCGGCATCGATCAGCCCCGCCGCCCCCCATGATCGGCGGCGTCGACAAGCCCGAAAAGGAAGATCAGCCCGACGACCGGCAGATTGCGGTTCTTCGACTCGAGCACTTCGCGCGCAGCAACCGCTGTCAGCACCATAAAGAAACCGACATCGATCGCCGCTGCGACGACAGCTCCGATCGCGGCGGAGAAAAGGACGGCCAGGCGCCCCGCGACCCAAAGTCCGAACAATGCCGCCAGCGGCGGACCTGCAATTGGCAGGCGCCCGGTCCAATTGGGCACTGCAGTCAGCAGGAAGCCGCCGACGACTGCCCCGACGAAACCGAAGAGCATCTCGTGGCGGTGCCATGCGAGCGGATCGAACGCGGTTGGCAGTTGAACAGCGCCCGCGAGCGCCAGAAGCCACAGCGTCAGGGCAACGACCGCCCAGAGCGACCCTCCGAAAAAGAAGGGCCTGAAGCCGCCCCGCAGGAAAGGCGGCGCGGCGGCCATTCGCGCATAGCGAAGCGCCAACATCTGCTCACCGCGAGTCTGCACCGAATCCTCCATCCTCGCCGCTCCTGCCGGGTAGCGGCACGCTGCCTGAAAACTGCGTCAAAATCCGATCGACGACGTAAGCTTGGTGAATACCCGACCGTCGCGATTGGATTTGACCTAAATCAAAAAGCGTCTTTGCGAGCGCAGTTAAGCCGACTTCAGACAAGGAGTCGGACATATGACACGCCAGATCGACCATGCGAAACTGCTTGCCCGCGAAGAAGTCGTTTCTCCCCAACTCCCCGTGCTTGCGTCGACCAAGGGTTCGAGCTCCCGCCGGCGATATTCCGCGCGATGGCCGCACTGTTTTTCGGCTTCCTGGCAGTCCTCACTGTCGGTCTCGCGGAGCCGCACCTCATCGTCCCAATGGGCGTCAACTTCGCATTCCTCACCACATTCTTCGCGGTGCCCGCGCTATTTGCCGGGCAAGCCGGTGGCGCTTCCCGCTCGCGCCCCCTGTCCGAATTCATGCGGAAGGGGATCGAAACAGCAACCGGTCACAGCTCGGGCGGCGAGGCGATGGTACTGGTGCTCATCCTACCGGCGCTGATCTTCTGTTGGGCGGTTGCGATCGTAACGATCGTCGCTTTGGTGTAACCGGAGTCCGGCCGCCGCTCTATGATGCTGACGCCGGCGAGGCGGCCGCCACGGGGCGGGGTCTAATTGATCCTTGCACTCTAGATTTGGGCGAGACGACAATAGGGTTTAGCGGAACGAATATTTCCCAGTGATCTGAGTGCCCATCATATTCATGTCCGGTGCGCCATTCCGTTCAATGCGTTCGTCAGTCGGCGGATGACCAGTGGATGTGGACGATCTTCCATGCTCCGCCGCTGCGGCGAAGCACCATGGTTTCGGTCGTGACGACATCGATTGGCTTGCCCTTGTAGGTGCCGGTCGTACGGCCTTCGCTGGCGATCCAGGCGAGATCGCCGGCCAGTTCACCGGTCCGGCGCGTTACTTCGCTCAAGACGGCCTGGCTGAACGCGGAGTCGGCGCTGAGATGGTGCGACGCATATTCCGCTTTGCCGCGCTCGACGCCGCCGGCTTCGAAGATGACGGCATTATCGGCGAGGAAGCCGAGTGCACTGTCGGTGTCGCCACGCGTGAGAGCAGCGTGGAAACCATCCACGACTGCCGCGGCAGGTTGCACCGTCCGATCAAGAGCCGCATCCACTGATGCGGGCTTGTGCTGCTCAGGATGAGCCGCGGCTGCGCTAGCCAACAAGATTCCAAATGCGAACTTCAGTGCCGAATGCATCTCCAACCCCTCTCAATCGATCATCAGAACCAAGTCCGCAGGCCTACGACAAAGCTGAGACTGCTCGGATCGTCGCCATCGGCTCGAAGGAAGCGCCGGGTATCGCCGAAGGCATGTTCGTAGCTAAGACCCGCGTACGGCGCGAGATTGGGCGTGACCTGGTAGCGCAGCCGCAATCCCACCTCGGCCTTCGACAGCCCTGAACCGACGCGCTCTTGCGGGATATCCTGCAGAGACAGGTCGACCTCCGCACGTGGCTGAAGGATCAGATTTTGCGTAATGCGAACATCGTGCTCCGCTTCGGCCCGGGCCGTCACGTCTCCCTTATCGGAGAGGAAAGCCGCGGCATCCAACTCAATCCAGTACGGCAGCAAGCCCTGCACCCCGACCACCAGGCGGCCGCGGGTGTCCGGCTGTGCATCGAAGCGAACGCCGGTCTGGACGTCGAACCAGGGATCGACCGCATGGCTCCAGAGCGCCTGGAATTCCGCCTGCTCCGGCTTGCTACCGTAAGCGCCTTCGATCTCGGTCTTCAGCCACAGCTTGTCGATGTCGCCGCCGTACCAGCCTTCCGCATTCAGGAAGTAGCCGTCGCGACCGCTTCGAAAACGCGTTTCCAGCTGGTCGACCAGGATCTTCGACATCAGCATCTTGCCATGCTCGTTGAAGAGCACGGCGCGCCCATCCGCCATCGCGTCCTTGCCCAGGCGGTGTCCGCGGCGTTCTCGGGTCCCTGCAATGCTTCCGGAGGCGGCGGCCCGACCGGAACGTCAACCGCCGTCGCGCTCATGTCGTGGCCGGCATGCTCAGCAGAGGGCTCGTTCGGCATGACGTGCCCAGCGTGCGGGTCGGTGACCGGCATGTCGTGGCCCGCATGCGGGTCGGCCTGCGCTTTCGGCATATCCATCCTGGACGTGCCTGACATATCGTGCCCGGCATGGGGGTCCGCTGCTGGTTCCGCCGGAGGCTTCTTCGCCGTCGGCTTCTTCGCTGGCGGCTTCTTCGTTGGCGGCGCCTTCTTTGACGAAGGCTTCTTGGATGCCGGCTTCTTGGCGGTCGCCTTTTTGGGTGAAGGCGTTTTCGCCGCCGGCGTCTTGGCCGGTGCGGGCATCTTCATGCCGGGCATATCGTGGCCGGCATGCTGCGCCATGGCCGGTGAGGCCGTGAGTGCAGACGCAGCAAGGAGGAGGATCAGGCGCTTCATGACTCGCCTCCTTCCAGGGGGCGGACCTTCACGACGCGCATCATCCCAGCGTGCATGTGGTAGAGTAAATGGCAGTGGAACGCCCAGTCGCCCGGAGCGTCGGCGGTCATGTCGAGATCGACAAAACTGCCCGGAAGCACGCGGACGGTGTGCTTCATCGGCTGGTGCGAGCCATGGCCGTTCACGAGCTGCCAGAAGTGACCGTGGATGTGCATTGGATGGGTCATCATGGTGTCGTTGATGAGCCGCATCCGCACCCGTTCGTTCCGCGCCAGCCGGTACGGCTCCGGACGCTCGGACAATTGCTCGCCGTCCATCGACCACATGAAGCGCTCCATGTTGCCGGTGAGATGGATATCGATGCGCCGGGTCGGCCCCGCATGTCCTTGAATGGCTTGAGCGCAACCAGGTCGCGGTAATTCAGGACCTTGTGACCCACGTCGTCCAGCCCGATGCCGGGATGGCCCGTGCGGTCCGTTGGCATGGGGCGATCATGTCGACGCCGACGCCAACCGGAAAATCGACCTTCGACTTGTCGCGCATGTTCATTGCGCTGTGATCGGTCGGCGCAGGTGCCGGCGAGCCGGCGGCGGCGCTCGCTCCGTGACCTGTGTGATCCATCCCGGCATCGACGAACCGGCCGGGCCGTGGCTCATGCCCATATCCGCCATGCGCAAGACCGGCCTTTCGCGAAGTGCCGGAGCGGCGGCGCGCATGCCAGGGCGCGGAGCCAAAGTCGCGAGGCCTTGTCCTGAACGATCGATGGTCTCCGCGACGATCGTGTAGGCCTGGTCCTCAGGCTCGACGATGACGTCGTACGTCTCGGCATTGCCGATCTGGAATTCCTCGACCTCGACCGGACGCACATTGATTCCGTCGGCTTGAACGACGGTCATTCGCAGGCCGGGGATGCGGAAGTTGTAGATGGTCTGGGTCGCCGCATTGATGACCCGGAGGCGAACCCGCTCGCCCGCTCGAAACAGGCCGGTCCAGTTCTCTGCCGCCGAATGGCCGTTGATCAGGTAGGTGTAGGCCGCCGCCGTGACGTCCGCGATGTCGGTTGGGTCCATCCGCATCCGGGCGAACATCGCCCGCTCTTCCGGCGTCAGAGGATTGGCTCCCTTCAGCCGATCCTCCAGCGTCAGCTTCTGCCGATTGAAGAAGCCGCCCTCCTGCTTGAGGCGGGTGAAGATCATATGCGGGTGCAGGAAGCTCCAGTCCGAAAGAACGATCACATGTTCACGGTCGAAGCTGACTGGGTCGGACTCGGCCGGGTCGAAGATGATCGGACCGTAATGGCCGAGCTGTTCCTGGAGCCCGGAGTGGCTGTGATACCAGTAGGTCCCGGACTGAATGATCGGGAACTCGTACACGAACGTCGAATGGGCCTTGATTCCGGGAAAGCTGACGCCCGGAACGCCGTCCATCTGGAAGGGAACCAGCACCCCATGCCAGTGGATCGACGTGTCCTCGTCCAGCTCGTTCTTCACCGTGATCCGAACATTCTGTCCCTCGCGAAGTCGAACGAGCGGACCCGGAATCGTGCCGTTCATGGTGACGGCATGCGCGATCCGGCCATCGACATTGAACGCCGAGTTTCCGACCGTGATGGCAATGTCGTTTCCGCTAAGCGTGCTGGACCCCTTCGCGGCGGCCAGCCCGGGCTGACGCCCATCGCCCACCCGGGGTAAGCGCCAGCGAGACCGGCTGCTGCAGCGCTTCCCGCAAGGAAATTGCGTCGATCGAGCAAGATCATGAGTATCGCCTAACCAATGGAGTGCGGACGCCGGACGCCCGCGCGGTGTTCGGATGGCTGAAAGGCGCCGCCCCTCGGAGCGGCGCCTGCCAGATCAGTGCGAGTGGCCCTCGTGGGTGTCAGCGGACGCAGCCGGCGCTTCGGCCTTCTTGTCCATGCACTCCATCTTGCCGTCCTTGCCCTTCATCTTCTCGCAGCAATCCTTGCAGTCATGCTTGTCGTGCATGCCCTGCATCTTGCTGTGGTCCATGCCCTGGTGCTGGGCGTGGTTGGCGTGAGGATCAGCGACTGGCGCCGTCTGGGCGGCAGCCGGAACGGCGATGACGAGCGCGAGCGCTCCGATGAACGTCTTCATGTGAAAATCTCCAAACTGAACGTGAAAACTGAAATCTCAGTCTTCACGCCCGCCTTGGAGGAGGAGTCGCGATCTCAAGCTCGTTGTCGCTCACGGCCTTGGTCGCGATGACGAACCGCGGTGGCTCGGGCTTGAGTTCAGCATAGCCGACCTCGGAATACGCCGCCGGCAATGCGCTGCAGGAAGCACAATGCATGCTCATCTTGGCAGGAGCATCCGCCGGCTTCTGGTGGTCACCGCAATGGCCGTCAGTCGCAGCCACCGGTTCGCCAACCTGCGCGTTGGCAATGCCGCCCATGCCGAAGGGCATGAGGAACAAGCCGACGAGCGTCAGAAGCCTGAGAACGGCCGAAGTCATTGCGCCCACATAGGTCGCCGAACCTTTACGGGCAATGACCATCGGCTCGGCCCTTGACTCATGCACCCATTCCGTCCCCAATGGTCCGATCCGGAAGTCTTGGGTTACTCCGTGCGGCCTTGTACGAATTGGCGTCTCGCGAAAGCTGTTATCTCGGCGGCCTCGATTGCCGTGGTCACCGGATGCGCGACCGTCCCGCCGCCGCCCAACGCGGTCAGCGAATTCGCTCTCGACTCATCGACAAACTACATTGTTGAGGCTCAGGCGCGCGGCCGGTTGCTGCGGCTGAAGGTCGATCCGGGCGCTCCCTACTTCGTACTGCTCAATGACAAGGTCGCGAAGGAGCTTCGGCTGGTCAGCACCAAATCGGCGACCCTCGCCGTCGGGCCGCTCCGGCTGAAAGCCAACACGCGCAACGAGAAACTGACGATCCGCGGAGAGACATCCGCGAAGCCAGTGATGTGGGTGAAAGGCGAAGCGATTCCGGACGCAGACGGCGTTATCAATCCCGCCAATCTGCCGGGCAACGGCGTCACCCTGAAGCTTCGCGAAGCCGCGGCCGACGAACAGGTCATCCAGCTGCCGATGCGCTTCGACCGGCAGCGCGGGCTTTACTACGAATTCGACTATGGCGGGCAGCTCATCCTGACGCGGTTCACGCTCGAGGACCGGCTGACAACGACGACCGGCGCCGCGGCCTCCGTGATATCCAAGCGACGAAGCGGATTGTGGGAGGGCGGTCCCTTCGTTCACCAGGTCAGGTTCGGGGTACCGCGGCCGGTGCGAAGGATGGTGCTCGGCCAGACTCTCTCCGTGAAGGGCTTCCCGCTCAACGAGTTCGCCGTCCGCGTGATGGACGATCGCGGCTCCTATTTGCTCCCCGACAAGCAGGTCGCGAGTGAAGACGCCGATGCGGATGAAACGGAAGGCAGTGGCATTGTCGTCACCGGCAAGGGCAAGCGCAGCTACGGTGCAGCACATTTCTGGCTGATGGTCGGAAGCGATGCTTTGTCCCGCTGCAGCAGCCTCACCTATCAGGCCAGGCATTTGATTTTGCGCTGCTCAACGGCGCGAACCTAATTCAGGAAAGAAAGGCGATCTTATGAAGAGCCCAGTTCTGCTTGCCACGGCGGCCCTCGCGATGTCGCTTCCCACCGGTGCCCCGTCGGCCACCCCGCCCGCGCCGACCGCGCTGCAAGCCTTCGGTGTGTGTGCCACCAAGAACTACGAAGGTGCGGAGCTGTTGGCGACGCAGCCCGGATCGCCCGAAGAAGCCGAAGTCATCGCCGAATACGGAAGCCGGTCTTGCTCTCCTCCGACCAGCGAGGCCGGGATCCTCCGCGGTGCCGTCGCCGAGCAATTGTTCAAAACGGATTTCGGAACGATCGGCGGTCGCCCAAGCGCGACCTGATCGAAGTTTTCACCGTGGACATGAATGAGCTTGCCGCACTGGGAACCGACGCCAAAAGGCGGATCGATTACGTCGCATTCGGAACCTGCGTTGCGGCCTCCGACCCCGACAATGCTTCGGCGCTCCTCAAGACGGCGGCGGGAAGCGCGGAAGAGCGGCAGGTGATGGTCACCATGGTGCCGAAATATGCTGCCTGCGTTTCCGAGGGCGATACGTTCAACCTCTCGCGCGCGGACCTGCGCAGCGCGCTGGCCGAAGGCGCATACCGCCTGGCCCTGTCGCAATCCCTCAACCAGGAAGTGATCGTCACCGGCACTCGCGATCCGTCGAAAAGTGTGCAGTGCAAGCAGATCGAATCGCCGGGAACGCACCTTCGCAAGAGCGTCTGCATGACCGAGGCCAACTGGGCCGCTCGCGAGCGCGAGAATGAATTTCAGGCCAAGGAAGACCAGCGCCACTTCCGTGAATATCAGGAACGGCTCCAGACCTGCATCACCTATTCGCTCGGAGGTGACGGCAGCCGGCCTCCCTGCCGCATGAACTGACCTCGCCGGCGCAAGGAGGGAACCGCGTCCGCCGCCCTCCCGTTGGGCGGTGGATGATCCATCAACCGCTTACTCCGCCGGATGATTTCGAGGCGCCAGGCTCCAGCGAAGGCTTCTACGCCGAAGTCGTGCACCTGATGGCCGAGTCCGGCATTCCGTTCCTGCTGTCGGGCACCTACGCCCTCTCCTGCTACACGGGCATCATCCGGCCGACGAAAGACGTCGACGTTTTCGCCAAGGCGGGCGATGCGCTGCGGATGCTGAGCTTCTTCAAGGAGCGCGGTTTCGACGTGCAGATCGTAGACGACCGCTGGCTGGCGCGGGTCACGCGGGGCGAGCAATTCGTGGACATCATCACGAACATGCCGACGTCCGCGACGCACGTAACCGATGAATGGTTCAAGGAAGCCCCCGAGGCGGTCCTGTTCGAGACCAAGGTCCATCTGGTCCCGCCAACGCAGTTCGTCTGGTCGAAGATCTATGTCCAGGACCGCTACCGCTACGATGGCGCCGACGTCACGCACATGTTCCTCAAGAGGTCGGAGGACATCGACTGGCGCCAGCTCATTTCCAGCATGGAATTGCACTGGGAAGTGCTGCTGACCGCGGTCCTCAACTTCCGCTTCATCTACCCGAGCGAGCGGCACCTGATTCCGCGCTGGGTCATGGACGAACTCCTCGAACGGCTCGGCGCGCAGCTGGAGATGCCGTCGGCGGGAAAGCGCGTGTGCCGCGGCCGTATCTTCAGCCCCCGCGACTATCAGATCGACGTTGCGGAGTGGGGCTTCTCCGAAGCTGTCGGCAATCTTGAAGAGAATTATGCAACCCACGGATAAGGTTACCGTCGCCGCCATCGGCGACCTCCACGTCACCGAGCAAAATGTCGCGCCCTACCGCGAAATGTTCGCGGAGATCTCACGCGTGGCCGACGTGCTCGTGCTGTGCGGCGACCTCACCAATTTCGGGAAGACGAGCGAAGCCGAAATCCTCGCCGAGGACATCCGGACGTCCGCGATCCCGGTGATCGGCGTGCTCGGCAATCACGATTATGAATGCGGACAACCGGAAGTCGTCGCGAACATTCTGACCGCAGCAGGGATGACCGTGCTCGACGAGCAGGCGATCGAGATCAAGGGCGTCGGCTTCGCCGGAGTGAAGGGATTTCTCGGCGGGTTCGGCCGCGGCGAGCTTGCACCCTTCGGAGAGCCGATCATCAAGGCCTTCGTCGACGAGGCCCTGAACGAGGCGCGCAAGCTGGAGAATGGCTTACGGACGCTGCGCACCGAGCGAAGCTTGGCAGTGCTCCATTATTCTCCGATCGCCGAAACGCTCGAGGGAGAGCCGCTGGAGATTTTCCAATATCTGGGCTCGGCCCGGCTGGCCGATGCCATCGACCGCTTCGACCATGTGAAGGCCGTCGTCCATGGTCACGCGCATCATGGAACTTACGAAGGGCAAACGATGCGCGGCATCCCCGTTTACAACGTCGCCCAGTTCGTGGTTCGGGAACAGTTCAAGCGGCCGTACGCCTTGCTGGAAATCTAGCCCTTCGTCTCTCCGGGGATCGGTGTCGGAGTATGCAGCACCTCGATCACGTAGAGGCGCTTTACCAGCACGTAAGCGACAACCGTCAGCGGAGCGGCCAGGATGACGCCCAGCGTTCCGAACAAAATCCCGAATGCAATCAACGCGAAAAGCAGGATCACGCCTGGGAGGTCTACCGCATATTGCTGCACCAGCGGCGTCAGGATGTAGCCTTCGAATTGCTGCACGGCGAAATAGAGCAGCAGCACCCAAAGCGCCTGGTCGGGACCGACCGCCAGCGCCAGCAGGATGGCCGGGATCGTCGACAGGATCGGCCCGATGAAAGGAATGAATTCAAGAACGCCCGCCATCAGGCCGAGGACAAAGGCGGACGGCATGCCGAGCGCCCATAGGCCCAACCCCGTCAGCAGCCCGACGACGACCATCGCGATCAGCTGCCCTCGAAGCCACAGCCGCAACGCATTCTCCGACTCCGAGACAGCCTCCAGCGCGAGGCTGCGCTTTGCGGGTGGAATCAGCTTGACGGCGCCGGTCAGATAGAAGCGCGGTTGCGTGGCCAGGAACACGCCGGCGACGATGACGACGATCACGTCGGCGATGCCGCTTCCGATCGAGAGCACCGTTCCCGCGAACGCGGACAGGCTGCTGCCGCCCGGAGCCCTGATGCTTTGGGCGATGTGCTTGATCTGGTCGCCGAGTCCGAGGTCTCCCATGCGCGCTTCGAATGCGTGCCAGGCCACCGGGAGCGTCCGGCGGAGGATTTCGACCTGCTCGGCGACGTGCGACCCGAACAAGGCAATGAGGCCGACGGCAAGGCCCAGGATTGTCGTAATCGAGAGCGCCACCGCAATGCCGTTCCGGCACCCGATCGCTTTCTCGAGCCGATCGCCGAAAGCGCGGAACACGGTCGCGACTACGATGGCTCCGAAGAACATCAGCAGCAAAGTTCGAAGCTGCCATGCCAGGATGAAGAGCGCGCCGAGGCCGAGGACGATCAGGACCCGGCGAACGAATTGGCGGTCCCCGGACTCGTCCGCCTTCCGAGCCATCAGGCGGCCCGCCAGCTTTCGAGGATTTCGACGAACCGGCTTAGCCACGCATTGGTCTGGTGCCCATCGACGACGCGGTGGTCGATGGTCAGGGTGACATATGCCATCGGCCTCACCAGGATCGCATCCTGGCCATCGACCTCACGGACGATCACGCGCTTCTCAAGCTTTCCGATGCCCAGGATCGCCGCCTGCCCCTGATGAAGGATGATCGGCGCGGCGAGCAGCGAGCCGGAAACCCCGTGGTTGGAAATGGTGAAGCTGCCGCCCGAGACGTCGGACCGTTCGAGCTTCCCTTCGCGAGCGCGCCGCGTGAGGTCGTCGAGCCTGGCGCCGATCTGCTCGAGAGTGAGACTGCCCGCATCCTTCACAACGGGGACGACGAGGCCTTTCTCGCCCAGCGCAGTACCGACGCCCACGTCGATGGTCGGCGAGATCGCGATGCGGTCCTGCTCCCAACGACCGTTGATCGCCGGAGCGACCGCCATCGCTTCGGCAGCCGCCTTCACGATGTACGCGGTGTAGCTGAGCTTCTTGCCCTTGGCGGCCAGTGCAGACTTGTGCGCCGCGATAGCCGAAAAGTCGGCTTCGAAGACGGCGGTGACGTGCGGAGCCTCGCTGACCGCGCGGACCATGTTGTCGGCGATTGACCTGCGCATGCGGTCGTGCGGGATGTCCTGCGCGGAGAAATGCCGCGGCTGGGCGGTCGCGGGTTCGCCGACGCTGACGACGGTTGCGGAAGAGACGGCGCGATCCACGTCTTCCCGCGTCACCCGGCCGTTGCGTCCCGTTCCGGCAATCCGCGATGGGTCGATTCCATTCTGAAGACAGGCCCGCCGCACGGACGGGCTGAGGCGCGTCTCCATATGCCCCTGCAAAGGCAGGGGCCCAGTCGTACGCGGCGCGTCTTCGCTAACGGTAGCATCTTGCGTTTCGGGCTCAGTCTGAGCTCTCGCCTTCGCAGGAGCGTCCTCAACGCTGATCCGTCCGAGCAAGGCGCCCGGAACGGCTTCCGCGTCCGTATCGAGAACAATTTCGGTTAGAACCCCCGCCGCGGGCGCAGGCACTTCCTGCGTAACCTTGTCAGTCTCCAGCTCGACCAGCGGGTCGTTCTCGGCCACCGCATCGCCGATCTGCTTCAGCCAGGCGCGAACGACTGCCTTAGTGCCTTCCTGCTCATCGGGAACGCGGACCTCGATCACCTTAGAATCCCACCAGCCGGTCGATCTCGGCGCGGATGCGCTCGACGTTGGGAAGCGCCCATTCCATCAGCTTGGGATGATGCGGGCTCGGAATGTCGGGCATGGTCACCCGGGCGACCGGCGCATCGAGGTCGAGGAACGCCTCGTCCGCGACCACTGCCGCGATCTCTGCCCCGAACCCGCCGGTCCGCAAGTCTTCATGCACGATCAGGCAGCGGCGGGTGCGGCGAACACTTTCGAGCACCATTTCGCGATCCCACGGCATGAGTGTCCGCAGATCGATCACGTCGGCGCTGACACCTTCCGTCGCAGATTCGGAACGGGGCACCATCGCTCCCCACGTGACGATCGTGATCTGATCGCCCTCACGCGTTTTCTTCGCTCGGCCGAACTCGAGGACATATTCGTCGCCAGGCCAAGGGCGCCTTGCCCAGCTATCGTCCAGCATCGCGCGATGCTCGAAGAACAGCACCGGATCGTTCCCTCGCAAGCTTTCGCGCAACAGGCCTACTGCGTCCTCGGCATTGGACGGCACCGCCACCTTCCACCCGGGATTATGAACGAACTGCACCTCGTTAGTCTGGCTGTGCCAGGGATCGCCGCACTTGAAGAAACCGCCCGGAACGCGAAGGACCATCGGCGCGGCGAAGCGGTTGTGCGTCCGCCAGCGCATCGTGCCGCAATCGTTGATCTGCTCGGTCGCGGGCTCGGCGTATTTTCGGAACTGGATCTCGGGGACCGGCATCAGGCCGGCAAGTGCCATTCCGACCGCCCGGCCGACGATCCCCTCTTCGTTGAGCGACGTATCGAACACACGATCGCGGCCGAACTTCTCTTGCAGGCCGAGCGTCACGGCATGGACGCCGCCCTTTGGACCCACGTCCTCACCAAAGACGCAGACCCGCGGGTTGCTCGCCAGCTCCTGGTCGAGCACGCGGCGGATCGCGGTGACCATGTTGATTCGCTGGCCTTCGGGCGCCGGCACAGTCGTGGAGGGTGGCGCCTTGAAGCCAGTGCTCCAGAGGCCACCGACCTGCTGCATTTCGCCGTCGAAGAAGACGTGATCCGTCACCGTGTCGGGCGAGGACACACCCCGCGATTCCGCCTCGGCACGGGCAGCGCCAACTTCCCAGGCGACTTCGTTCTCGATCCGGTCCCAGTCGTCGTCGCCGATCTGCAGGTTGGCGCAATGAGCCTTGAGCTTGGGCAGCGGATCGCGTGACCATTCGGCTTCGATCTCCGACGCCGACTTGTAGCTTTGCGTGTCCTGGAAGCTGTGCCCCTCCAATCGAGGGACCGTCACACGAAGCAAGGCCGGAGCGCGACTGGCTCGAACGTGCTTCACCGCGTCCTTGACCAGCCTGGCGGCCTCGTCCGGATCCGTGCCGTCGCCATTGAAGATCGTCAGTCCGGAAAAGCTGGCGAGATTGGCGGCGATATCCTTGCCAGGTGTCTGATATTCCGAGGGGACCGAGATGCCGTAGCCATTATCCTCGACGTAGAACAACAACGGCAATTGTTGTGTCGTAGCAATTGTTAGCGACGACCAAAATCCACCAGTGGCGCAGCTTGCGTCTCCGCCGAGCACCACGGCGATGGCGTCCGCCGGGCCTTCCTTCAGCACTTTCGATTTGTAGTCGATCGCCTGGGCCCATCCGGCCGCCGGCGTATACTGGGCCCCACCCCGCCGCACATCGGAAGCGCGTGAGCGCCGCCCGGATTGGGATAGTTGAACACCACGCCGATATCGCGGCCATCGGAGTAGCCGCCCGCCAAGCCCATCCCCGACCCGAGCGCATCTGCCAGCGGCACGCCCAGCGCCAGCAACAGCGGCCGCGAACGATAATAGCCGCACGCAGCATCGCCATCCTTGAGCTGCAGACCGAGCAGCACCTGGGCAAGGTCATGCCCACGCGCCGAGAACTGGTAGAGGACCTTCTTGGCCGGGACGAGTTCCTGCTCCTCCAGACGGTCCATTTCGCGGCTGGTCAGGACAAGCCGTGCAACCTCGCGCCAATTCACATCTGCTGACACTCGGCCCGGATCCCGATCGGCCATGGCGAGCTACGCGTCCAGCGTCTCGACCACGGCGGTGATAAATCGATCGACCTGCTCGTCGCTCAGTCCCACCACGTTGAAGCGGCCGCTATCAGCCATGTAGATCGCGTGCTTCTCACGAAGGGCGAGCACCTGGTCCTTGGTCACCGGAAGCATGGAGAACATTCCGAACTGGTCGCCGATGTAGGCCAGGCGCGGGTCCGCGGCCGCGATGCGCTTGCGAACGGCATTGATGCGGTCCCGCATGGCGGCGAGCTCGTCGGGCCAGCGCGTCTTCAGTTCAGGCGTATCGAGAACGATGCGAACCGCGGCCGCTCCGTGATCGGGCGGCATCGACCACATTTCTCGCGCACGCTGAGACACATGAGCCATCGCCCGTGCCGTCGCCTCGGTCGAGCCGGTCTTGACGTACAGCGAACCGACACGATCCCGATAGACGCTGAAATTCTTGTCGCAACTATGAGCGGCAATCAGTTCGTCGCAGACGTCAAGCAAGCCATGGAAGCCGCGCGCATCCTGCTCCAGCCCGCGAGCGAAGCCTTGGTAGGCAATGTCGACGAAGGGCAGCAGGCGGCGATCGACGATGATGCGCGTAACTTCGTCCCACTGGTCGTCGGACAAGTCCGCGCCAGTCGGATTGTGACAGCACCCGTGAAGCAGGACGACGTCGCCCGGACGCGCATCGTTTAGGGCATCGACCATCGCCTCGAACCGGATACGGCAGCCGTCCCGGTCGTAATAAGGATATTCGACGATCTGCAGCCCGACCGCGCGAATGATCGGCGGATGGTTAGGCCAGGTCGGCGTGCCGACGATCACCCGGGCCTGCGGGTTGGCGGTCGCGATGAGCTCGAACCCGAGCCGCAGCGCTCCGCAGCCTCCCGGTGTCTGCAAGCCGGCGATGCGGTCATCGCCAGCATGCCTGCCAAGGGCGATCGGCCGCAGGAGCTCGGTATAGCGCTTGTCGCCGGCCATCCCGAGGTAGGACTTGGACTCCTGGGTATCGAGAAGGCTCTGCTCGGCGTCCTTGATCACCTTCAGGATCGGAGTGCGGCCCTCGCCGTCCCGGAAGACGCCGACACCGACGTCGATCTTCTCCGCTCTCGGATCGGCATTGCAGAGCGCGATCAGCTGGAGGAGGGAATCCGTCTCGACGGCCGGTAAATCGGCCAGTCCGCGAGCGCGAGTGTCGGTTTCGGTCAGCATGGAAATGCGCTTAGCGCGCCTAAGCGTCGTAATCCACTGCGACCCCGTCGCCGACGGGCACCGACTGGCATGTGAGGACGTAGCCGGATGCGATCTCTTCGTCCGTCAGGCCGTAGCGGGCAGCCATTTCGACTTTTCCGCTGGTCACTTTCGCCCGGCACGTGGCGCAAACGCCCGCCTTGCAGGCGAACGGCGCCGGAAGACCGGAAGCGCGAGTACTGTCGAGGATGTTGGCTTCGGTGAACGCAACCTTCCGGGTACGGCCGTCGAGCGTGACCGACATCGTCGTGCCGGCCGCCTGCGTCTGGAGCTGCGCCATCTCCGCGGCGAGCGCAGCGGACGGGCGATCGGCGGTGAAGCGCTCGATATGGATGCGCTCCTTGTCGATGTTGCGGTCGAGCAAAGCGCCTTCCGCCGCATCCATCATCGGTCCGGGGCCGCAGATGAACCAGGCGTCGACGCTTGCTGGATCGCCGACCAGCGAGGTGATCGCCTCATCGCAGCGCGCACGGTCGAGCATGCCGTTGAAGAGGTCGATGTCGCCCTCTTCCTCGGCGAGGAAATGATGAAGCGACAGGCGGCCGAGGTAGCGGTCCTTCAGCTCGGCCAGTTCTTCGAGGAAGATGATCGAGCTGCTGTCTCGATTACCGTAGAGAAGGGTGAACTGGCTCTCGGGCTCTTCCTTCAGCGTGGTCTTCAACAGCGAGAGCACCGGCGTGATGCCGGAGCCGCCAGCGATCCCGACGATGTGGCGCTTGGCGGTGGGCGCGAACTCGGTCGTGAAGCTGCCGTGCGGAGGCATGACTTCGACCGTGTCACCGGCCTTCAGATTGTCGCCCACCCAGTTGGAAAATAGGCCGCCCGCGATCCGCTTGACGGTGACCATCCAGTCCTGCTCGGCCGGCGCGGTGCAGAGCGAATAATTGCGGCGCACGTCCTCGCCGTCGATCTCCGCCTTTAGCGTCAGATGCTGCCCTGCCTTGAAAGCAAACGACTCGCGAAGCTCGGGCGGGATGACAAAGCGGATCGAATTGGCTTCTGCGGTCTCGGGGACAATCTCCGCGACCTCAAGCGTGTGGAAATGCTTGTCCATCACCACGTCGCGTCGGGGTAGGTGCGCGGCAGGAACTGCACCACCGCCAGCAGATGCCCAAGATGCTCGCTGTGATGGCCGCGCCGGCCGCCGAGGATCGGGCGCTGATCAGCCGGAACCTCCAACTTGGCTTCGGCAAGCACTGCAGCAATCGCCGACCGATATTCATCCTCGAACTCGCGCGGGTCCGGCGCGATGCCGCGATCGATCAGCGCCTGCAGCGTCTCGTCGACCTCGAACAGCTCCGGCACGAAGCGCCAGTTCCAGTCGAGCCCTTCCGCCATTCGCCGAGCGCTCTCCTCCGTGCCGTCGCCAAGGCGGATCACCCACTCAGCCGACAGTTCGCGGTGATACGCGACTTCCTTCACCGCCTTCGACGCGAATTCGACGAGGAAACGATCGCTTGACCGGGTCAGCCGATCGAACAGCATGTGCTGCCAGGTGGAGAACAGGAAATGCCGCGCCATCGTCCGCGCGAAGTCGCCGTTGGGCTGCTCGACCAGCCAGCAATTGCGGAAATCGAGCACGTCGCGATGGAACGCCAGCTTGTCCCCGTCGCCTGCCTCTTCGAGCAGATGCGTCGCCTGCCCGATCAGGTCGAGCGACAGGTTCGCAAGGCTGAGGTCGACCTCCAGCACCGGCCCGTGCCCGCACCATTCGCTCAGTCGCTGGCCGAGGATCAGCGAGTCATCGCCAAGGCGCAGCAGATAGTCGAACCGCACCGGGTCCGGCGCACCGGCGGACGGCGCGTCGAAGCTGCCCTTCCCGGTCGCTCCGGTCGGCAGGTCGATCGGCGGCAGCGAAGCCATCAGATGTGCTTCACCTCGTCCGGGATCTCGTAGAACGTCGGGTGCCGGTAAATCTTGTCGGCCGCCGGCTCGAACAGCTCACCCGCTTGCTCAGGGTCGGAGGCGGTGATCTCCGCCGAGGGCACGACCCAGATGCTCACCCCTTCCATGCGCCGCGTGTAGGTGTCGCGCGCGTGGCGGAGCGCGAGCTCCGCGTCAGGAGCATGAACGCTTCCAAAGTGGCGATGCGAAAGACCGCCCTTGGTGCGGACGAAGACTTCCAGAGCGGCCAGTCATGGCTCACGCGGCCTTCCTCTCGCGGCGCTTCGCTTCATGCGCAGCGGCAGCGTCGCGGACCCAGGCGCCGTCTTCCCAGGCCTTGCGGCGGGCCTCCATGCGTTCCTTCGCGACAGGGCCTTCCCGCGGACGACCGAGTAGAATTCTTCCCAGTCGACGACGCCGAAGTCGTAGCCGCCCTTCTCCTCGTTCCACTCGAGAGCGGCATCCGGAACCTTGAGGCCCAGGAAGTCCGCTTGCGGGACGGTGATGTCGACGAACTTCTGGCGAAGCTCGTCATTAGTCTCGCGCTTGATCCGCCAGCGCATTGACTGCGCGGTGTTCGGGCTGTCCTCGTCCGGCGGACCGAACATCATTAGCGACGGCCACCACCAGCGGTTGAGCGCGTCCTGCGCCATCCGCTTTTGCTCAGGCGTGCCATTCGCCATGGCGATCATGATTTCGTAGCCCTGGCGCTGGTGGAAGCTCTCTTCCTTGCACACGCGGACCATCGCACGGGCATAGGGGCCGTAGCTCGTCCGCTGCAGCGGCACCTGGTTCATGATCGCCGCGCCGTCGACCAGCCAGCCGATCGCGCCGATGTCTGCCCAGGTCAGCGTCGGGTAATTGAAGATGGTCGAGTACTTGGCCTTGCCGCTGTGCAGCGCCTCGATCATCTCCTCGCGGCTCGTGCCGAGCGTCTCCGCCGCGCAATAGAGGTAAAGGCCGTGCCCCGCCTCGTCCTGCACCTTTGCGAGCAGGATCGCCTTGCGGCGCAGCGACGGCGCACGCGTGATCCAATTGCCTTCCGGAAGCATGCCGACGATCTCAGAGTGAGCATGCTGCGAAATCTGCCGCGTCAGCGTGCGGCGATAGGCCTCGGGCATCCAGTCCTTCGGCTCGATGAACTCGTCAGCCGCAACGCGCGCCTCGAATGCTTCGAGGAGCTTGGGGTCCTCAAGGTTCTGGATCTTCGCCGTCTTCGAAAGCTCGGTGGTATACATGGGCAGCGATGTAGCTCTGTCGGGCCTAACGTTCAAACCTCGACGATGGCGCCGCCGATCGTCCGAGAATATCCTGTGAACTCGGCGATCGGCCGACCGTCACTCGCCCGCACCGTGACACGAGTCACTCCGCTGCGCCCGACTCGGCTGATTTCCTCCGCTTCCGCGATCAGCGTTTCGCCCGCTTTCGCGGCATCGAGAAAGACGATGTTGGCCTGGGCGGCGACGGTTCGCTCATTGCCACCGTTGCAGACATAAGCGAACGCCGTGTCGGCAAGGCTGAAGACCATTCCGCCGTGCGCGATGCCGTGCCCGTTCAACATGTCGTCGCGCAAGGTCATCCGGAGACGAACGTAGCCCTCACGGGCCTCCTCGATTTCGATTCCCCAGGACGGCCCCGTCCCCTCGGCGGCCAGCATCTCATGCGCGACGCGGTTGGCGAGTTGATCGGCGTCCATCGGCTTTCACTATCGGCGCCAGCTTGTTTCGGCATCCCTTTTGTTCGTAGTCAGGGCCGGGGAGAGTCGGATGGCCGAATATGAAACGATCCTGTTGGAGACCGACGGGCCCGTCGCCCGCATCACGCTGAACCGGCCTGACCGGCTGAACAGCTTCACAGCCGCCATGCATGACGAGCTGAAGCACGCCATCGACGAAGCAGCGGGTTCTCGCGTGCTGGTCCTCACGGGCGCCGGCCGCGGCTTCTGTGCGGGCCAGGACCTAAACGATCGCCAGGTCTCTGTTGGGGGCATCCGGTCGATCTGGGCATGACCGTGGAGACCGGATGGAATCCCCTCGTCCGAAAGATCGCCGAGCTCAAGATCCCGGTGATTGCGCGCGTGAACGGCGTGGCCGCCGGCGCTGGAGCGAACGTCGCTCTTGCTTGCGACATGGTGGTTGCGGCGCGCTCGGCGAAATTCATCCAGAGTTTCGCCGCCATCGGCTTGATCCCCGATAGTGGAGGAACCTGGGTCCTGCCCCGCTTGATCGGCCAGGCCCGCGCGATGGGGCTCGCCCTGACGGGAGAGCCGATCAGCGCGGAGACGGCCGAAGACTGGGGAATGATCTGGAAATGCGTCGACGATGAAGAGTTGGACGTTGAGGTCGATGGCATCACCCGGAAGCTCGCGTCGCTCCCGCCCCTGGGACTCTGCGCGATCAAGCGGATGATCCGCGAAAGCTGGTCGCACACGCTCGAACAGGAACTCAACCGCCAGCGCGACCAGATGCGCCGACTGGGCTTCTCCGAGGACTATCGCGAAGGCGTCACCGCCTTCCTGGAAAAACGCCCGCCGAACTTCGCCGGGCGCTAGGCCTAGCCTTCGATAATCACTTCCGTGCCGAGCTTGGTGAAGCCGAACAGCTTCTCCGCAAACTTCATCGGCATGCGAACGCAGCCGTGGCTCGCCGGATACCCGGGGTTCACGCCGCCGTGGAGCGCAATGCCATATTCGTCGATGCGCTGCATGTAGGGCATGGACGCATTGTTATACTTCCTCGAGCGATAGTCCTTTCGCTTCTCGAGAATCTTCCAGAAGCCCAGCGGCGTCACCATTCCGGTCTTGGCGCTGGAGATCGAGGCCGCGCCAACAAGGACGTCGCCGCGATAGACGTATGCGGTCTGCACCAGCAGATCGATGACGATCTTCGGATTCCCCTCCGTCGGCACCGTCTCCGCCCAGACGAAATTGCCTGGCGTCAGGAAGGCCTTGCCGAACGTGTCGACCATGGCCTTGTGCGCCTTCTCCGCATTGCCCTGGGTCCAACGGTACGGAAGCGGCTGGGCGACCGGTTCGGCCACCTTCGGCGGCGGCGGCGGAGCCGTTTCGCAGCCCGCTAGCACCAGCGCAGTAACAACCACTAAACCCTTGATGAGTTTACGCATTTTTAACCCCAGCGTTGCTCTTGGCGGCAGGATTGTCGCATTTTTCCGCCGCGCACAAGCGCTCAGGATTCTCCACCCGGAACCGGCCATCTACTGCGCCGAAATGCAACGCTTAAGGTGACCAGGACGACTGCAGCAGCAACCGTATCGGCGACCCAGTCGAGGATGTCCGCATCGCGATGCAATGCGGGGATTGCCTGAACCAGTTCGATGAAGGCTCCGAACAGCGACAGCCAAACACACAGGGCCAGGATCTTCGTGCGCGGATACGCAAAGAAGGCGAGTACCCGAGGACGGCGAACGCCGACATATGCTGGACCTTGTCCGATGGCTCGCCGGGAAGCTGCGGCGGGATCGGAATGATCGCCATGACGAACGCGAACACAGTCGCGGCCCAGAATGTCATTCGGAGAATCGTGAGGCGCCGCTCTTGGGTCATCGGCGCTCCTATTGCGTCGCGAGACCGCTGCCCGCAATGACGCCGCGGCGAGGTGACCCGATGACCGTGCAATTGTTGAATTACGCTTTCGACCGTTGGACCCCTGGCGAAGGCAAGCTCGCGGAGCTCCAGAGCGCAATTGACGGTGCGCCGGTCGCGACGACGGGATCGGGCGGCATCGACTTCGGCGAAATGCTGAAGCACGCCAGGGATGTTGGCGGGCCGGCCTTGCGCAAGCTGACCTTCCACGAGCGGGCGCGAGTGCTGAAGGCGCTCGGCCAGGCGATCATGGCCCGCAAGGAAGAGCTGTACGAGCTCAACTACCTCACCGGCGCGACCCGCAAGGACGGGTGGATCGACATCGAAGGCGGCGCGGGCACGCTGTTTTCCTTTTCGTCCAAGGGCCGTCGCGAGCTTCCCGACGCGCATGTACTGATGGATGGCGCGGTCGAGCCCTTGTCCAAGTCGGGCAGCTTCGTCGGTCAGCACATCTACACGCCGCTGCAGGGCGCGGCGGTGCACATCAACGCCTTCAACTTCCCGGTCTGGGGAATGTTGGAGAAGCTCGCGCCCACTTTCCTCGCGGGCGTTCCCGCAATCGTGAAGCCGGCATCCTCGACTGCTTATCTCACCGAGGCGGCGGTCCGGATCATGACGGACTCCGGCGTTCTCCCAACGGGCGCGTTGCAGCTGATCGTGGGCGGGGTCGGCGACCTGTTCGATCATCTTACCGGACAGGACGTCGTCAGTTTCACCGGTTCCGCATCGACAGCACTGAAGCTCCGCACCCATCCGACCGTCATGCGCGAGTCGGTTCGCTTCATCGCCGAGCAGGACAGCCTCAACGCCTCGGTGCTTGGACCAGACGCGGCCCCTAGCACGCCGGAGTTCGATCTTTTCGTCCGCGAAGTCGCGATCGAAATGACGGTGAAAGCGGGTCAGAAGTGCACGGCCATCCGCCGCGCCATGGCGCCGGCTGCATACCTAGATGCGGTCCAGCAGGCGCTGGCCGAAAAGCTCGCATCGACGAAAGTTGGCGATCCGCGATCCGCGGACACGCGCATGGGCGCGCTCGTCAGCCTGTCGCAGCGTGACGATGTACGGCAGAAGATCGCGGAGCTTGAAGCAGCCGGCGCGAGGATCGTCGCGGGTAACCCGTCGGCCGATTCGGCAGTCGCAGGCGGAGCGTTCCTCCCGCCAGTTCTCCTGCGCACCGACGATCCGTGGTCGACGGTGGCCGTCCACGATGTCGAGCCGTTCGGTCCGGTTTCGACAATCATGCCCTACCGCGACCTAGACGATGCCATTGCGCTAGCAAACCGCGGCAAAGGCAGCCTGGCGCTATCGCTCTTCACCCATTCCGCCGACGCTGCGCGCGACTTCATCGGTGGTGCCGCGGCCTACCACGGGCGAATGCTTGTCATCGACCGCACCAACTCGAAGGAATCGACCGGGCACGGTTCTCCCCTGCCCGTCCTCGTCCACGGCGGCCCCGGACGCGCGGGCGGCGGCGAGGAAATGGGCGGCATTCGCGGCGTGAAGCACTACATGCAGCGCACCGCGATCCAGTCGTCCCCGACCATGATCGCCGCGATCACCGGACAATATGTGCCGGGCGCGCCGAAGCACCTTATCGACGTTCATCCCTTCCGGCGAACCATGTCCGAACTTGAGATCGGCGACACATGGAAGACCGAAAGCCGGACGGTCAGCATTGCCGACATCGAGCATTTCGCGGAATTCACCGGCGACAAATTCTATGCCCACATGGATGAGGAAGCGGCCAAGGCCTCACCGATCTTCGAAGGCCGCGTCGCTCACGGCTACCTGATCCTGAGCTTCGCGGCGGGCCTGTTCGTCGATCCGGATCCGGGTCCCGTGCTGGCCAACACAGGCCTTGAGAATCTCCGTTTCCTGATTCCGCTCTATCCGGGCGATTCCATGCGGGTCGAACTCAGTGTTCGGTCGAAGTCGCTGAAGAGCGAGGAAACCGGAGTGGTTCGCTGGGCGGTCGAAGTCTTCAACCAGAAGGACGAGTTGGTCGCCACTTACGACCTTCTCACCGAGAACGTGCCCTAAAGCGAACGCACCAGCTTCGTGGCGACGGCAATCCATGGCGGGTTGGCGACGATCTGCTGCCGCCCACCGGCTCCCGGCGGCAGAAGTTGCAGCCGTTCCGCATCGCGGTCGATGAGGCGGCCGAACAGGAAGCGACCGGCCGGTCTCGGCACCAGGACGTCCCGGTTGAGAGCGCCAGCGAATCCGTCGGCTTCGACGGTCTCGCACCAAATCTCGTCCCCGGCCCGGTAATCGCCCTTGCTTGCTGAGACGGTGATAGCGACCTGACCGCCCTTCGGCCGCGGAGGGACGACGACGCTCGTGCGCTTGGGGGCAGTTGCACCAAGAACGCCAAGCACCGCAACCACAGGCAGCTCAACCTTTTCGCCGCCACCGCCATCAACCAGATCCGCGGCGTCGACCCCAAGGGCCTCGGCGATCCGGTTCAGCCAGATGATCGAGACGGTCCGCATCCCCGTCTCCAACCGGCCGATGGTCTGCGGCGTGGTCGGGGATTACATGCCTTCGCCACGTCGTCGAGGGTCATCCCCGTGCTCTCCTGACTTCCCGAATTCGCGTGATCATTGCCGCCCCGCCGCTTCTTAACCTATACGGTTTTTCCTCTGTCCTACAGATTTTCCATTGTGGCAAGTCACCCAGCGAATCGTTTGAACGGGAGGTTGGATGACTCGGGATGGTAATGGACGCATCTTGGCAGAGCGCGCTATCGGCCCCAACAACGCGCCGAAGGCACGCTCATCAAAGGCACGAGCGGCCCGATCGGTTACCGTCAACCTCGCCGAATCTCCGCTCGGGTGGCTATTCTCGCGACAGTTGGTGACGCGCAGGCAGTTCGACGCGGGCGAGCAACTCCGCTCGGACTGGGAGCGAGCGCAGCTCGCGCCCCGGATCACCATGGCTTGGGATGCGGCACCGGTATCCGGGCGTCGCGGCGGGTCAGGCTCCGACGTCGACCTCGGCGGAGCGCAGATCGACGCCAAGCGCCGCTTCCAGTCCGCCATCGATGCTGCTGGCCCCGGCCTGTCCGACATTCTCTGGCGGGTCGTATGTTCCGGCGAAGGTATGCGGGAGGCCGAAAGCGCGCTGGGCTGGCCGGCGCGCGCCGGGAAGCTCGTGCTGACCCTCGCGCTCGACCGCATCGCGGACTATTACCGCATCCGCTAAAATGCGCGGATGAGCGCCGTTACTGCGAACATTCGGACCATTCGAAGGAAGGCAGCGCAATGATTCTCTATGGCTCGACCCTTCGTTCGCAAGGTTGCGGCCTACATGCACGAGAAGGGCCTCGAATTTGAATTGAAGGGGACCGGCTTTCCTAACCATTCGCCGGAGTTCTGCGAGGCCAGCCCGTTCAAGAAGATGCCGGCCCTGCAAGACGGCGACTATTGCCTCGCGGATTCCAGTGCGATCATCCACTACCTGGAAGCGAAGCACCCGACACCGTCTCTGATCCCGGCCGACCCCAAGCTCGGGCAAGGTCGTCTGGTTCGATGAGTTTTCCGACACGATCATGGCCGCCTGCGGGCCAAGATGTTCTTCAACCGCATCGTCGGCCCGCGCTTCATTGGGATTCCGGGTGACCAGGACGCTGCCGACCTCGCGGAACGCAGCGAACTTCCGCCGATTCTCGATTACATCGAGCGCGTCGCGCCAGAGGGCGACGGCTACCTGGTCGGGGATTCGCTCACCGTCGCGGACATTTCCGTCGCGAGCCCGTTCGTGAACTTGCGGCACCTCAGGACCGAGCTTGATGAAAGCCGTTACCCGAAGACGATCGCCTATGTTCAGCGGATCCTGTCCCGCCCAGCTTTGCTCCGCTCGTGGAAAGCGAAACCGCCCTTCTCGAGCGTACGGCGGTTCCTGCCGAATAAGAAAACGCCGCGCCCGTAGTTGCGGGCGCGGCGCTTCCTTCAAGACCTCAAGCGTCAGATGTTGCCGCTCGAACCTTCGATGTCGCTTTCGCTGTCCTGCGAGCGCTCCGAGTTGCGTTCGATATCGCTCTGGTTCGACGCTCCGCGACCTTGCTCGGCAAAGCCCGATTCGGGACTTCCGCCTTGCTGCAGATATTCGCCGGAATCCTCGTTCTGGTTGCCGACAAAGCCGCCATCGGGGCTCTGGCCCGACTGTGACTGGGATCCGCCGAGATTCGACTGGTCGCTCTGGCTCAGCGTATCCGTGTCGCTCTGATTGGCCTGACCGGTCGAGCTCTGCCCGCCACTCTGGCCATATTCCTGGTCGCCCTGGTTGCCGAGACCCGGTTCCTGGGAACCGGAGCCGCCCTGCTGACCGGTCGACTGCGGGTTCTGGTTCTGCCCGAACTGCTGCTGGGACTGCTGTCCCTGCTCGTTCTGGTTCTGCTGGCCCAAAGGCTGCTGCTGTCCGCTGCCTTCGTTCTGGTCACGGGTCTGCTCGCGTTCGCCTTCCATGCTCACTCTCCTACTCGCATCGCCCCGCTTGCTCTCGAATGCATAACAGGGGGAGCGGGACAGCCGTTCCGCCAGCCCTGACCGGATTGCGACGAATGGAAAGCGCGAGTGCCCTTTTCTCGACGAACGGATTGAAACCGCAAAGAAAAAGGCCGCCGGATTGCTCCAGCGGCCCAAATTTCCGACGTCGAAAAGAGCTTACTGCTCGTCTTCGGCCGTCTCGGCAGCCTCAGCTTCAGCGGCCGGAGCTTCCTCGGCTTCAGCCTCAGCCTCGGCCGGAGCGGCTTCCGCCTCCTCCGTTGCCGGAGTTTCGGGAGCGAGGTCCTCCGCGGCCGGAGCAGCCTCGTCCTCGAACATCTGGGCAAGGACGTCGACGCCCTGCGCCTGCAGGTCCGCCTCTTCCGGCGAACGCGCGACGTTGACCTTCACGACGACCGAGACTTCCGGATGCAGCGCAACCTTCACCTCGTGAACGCCGATGGTCTTGATCGGACGATCGAGAACGATCTGGCTCTTGACGACCTTGGCACCGTCGGCGTCGAGCGCCTCGACGATGTCGCGGGCCGAAACCGAACCGTACAGCTGGCCCGTGTTCGAAGCCTGGCGGATCAGCTGAACCGTCTTGCCATCGACGCCCTTGGCCGACTTCTCAGCATCGGTGCGACGCTCGGCGTTGTCCGCCTCGATCTTCGCGCGATTAGCCTCGAAGACCTTGCGGTTCGACTCGTTGGCACGGAGCGCCTTCTTGTTCGGCAGCAGATAGTTGCGCGCGAAACCGTTCTTGACGGTGACGACGTCGCCAATGCTGCCGAGCTTTTCGACGCGTTCGAGCAGGATGACTTCCATGTCGTCCTCTCCTTACTTCACGACGTAGGGAAGCAGGCCGATGTGGCGGGCGCGCTTGATCGCCTTCGCCAGCTCACGCTGCTTCTTGGTGGACACCGCGGTGATGCGGCTCGGAACGATCTTGCCACGCTCGGACATGAAGCCCTGAAGCAGGCGGATGTCCTTGTAGTCGATCTTGGGGGCGTCCTTGCCGGAGAACGGGCAGCTCTTGCGGCGGCGGAAAAATGCACGTGCCATGGGTTAGGCCTCCATCTCTTCGCCACGCGGGGCGCGGTCGCCACGGTCGCGGCCGAAGCCGCCGCGGTCACCACGATCACCACGATCGTCGCGCGGGCCACGCTCACGGTCGCGTTCGCCACGGCGCATCATCGCGGACGGACCGCTCTCATGCTCGTCGACGCGAAGGGTGAGGAAACGGATGACGTCCTCGTTGATGTTCGTCTGGCGCTCAAGCTCGGCAATGGCCGGCGCCGGCGCATCGATGTCGAGCGCGACGTAATGGGCCTTGCGGTTCTTAGCGATGCGATAAGCAATGTTGCGGAGACCCCAGTTCTCCGTCCGGACGACCTTACCGCCATTGTCGGTAACGATCTTGGTAGCGTTTTCCGCAAGCGCATCGACCTGGGCCTGAGCCAGATCCTGACGCGCGAGGAAAACATGCTCGTAGAGCGGCATGTTTCAATGCACCTATGTTGGCCGATCGCTGACGTGCCCCAGTGGCACGCCCCTCCGGCTGTCTTCCAAAAAGCACAAGCGCGGAAGGTGACCCTCCGCGCCAGCGGTGGGGCCTATGACGGAACAGCCCCCAAAACGCAAGTCCGGAGCGGAGCCGCCGCCACTCTCGTTCGTTACCGTTCCGGAAGGAGCTCACTATGCGTAAACTTGCAATTGGCGGATCGCTCGCCGTGCTGGCCTTGGCAGGCTGCACCACGTCCGGCGTCGGCACGGGACAGTCGGCGGTCGGCAACGTCGGTGCGACATTCACTTACACTCAAACCGGTGCAACCCGAGGAACAATGGTCGCCAGCCTGACCAATGGGCAGGTGTTCCAGGGTCAATTCTTCCAGGTCACTCAGGAATCCCGGGTCACGGACTTCGGCTCGCTGTGGAATGGATGGGGTCCCGGCTGGGGTTGGGGTCGCGGCTGGGGCGGCCGTCGCTGGGTTACGGCTGGGGCGGATGGGGCCCTGGGGTCCGTCCGACGAAACGATCACCCACTACAGCGGCCAGATCCTCGCGAATTTGCAGGGCCGGGCGGGTTCATGCGATGCAACTTCTCTCTCGCCCGGCCGAGTTCCGGTATGGCCGGCGGCGGCGCAGGTCAGTGTCAGTTGCCGACGGGCGCAATCATCCATGCGCAGTTCCCAACGGCCTACGGCGCCTATTGATTGCGGCGAAGGGCTCCCGATTGCGCCGGGAGCCCTAGTCGTGGCACATCTGAGCCATGGCGACGCAGCTCAAGTCGGTATCACCGACGAACGACCCGCTGGAGAACATGAGCCTCCCCGGATGGCTCTATTACGATCCGGAATTCTTCGAAGCCGAAAAGCGCGCCTTCCTGCGGGCATCGCCGCAAGTCGTCTGTCACGAGAGCGAGATCGCGGAACCGGGCGAGTGGCGCACGCTGGAGTATCTTGGCGAGAGCATCATCGTCATTCGCGGCGACGACCGTCAGATCCGCGCCTTCTCGAATGTGTGCCGCCACCGCGGTTCGCGGCTCGTCGACGGAACCGGTGGCTGCTCGAAGGTTCTGACTTGTCCCTATCACGCGTGGAGCTTTTCACGTGACGGGCGGCTTGTGGGCGTTCCGCACCGGCAGGAATATCCGGGCTTGCAAACGGATCAGCTCAGCCTGTTCCCCGTCTCACTGGAGAACTGGCGCGGGTTCCTGTTCGTCACGCTCGAGCCCGGGGTCCCATCGGTAGCCGAAATCATGGCTCCGTACGAGCAAGAGATCGAGCCGTACCGTTTCGAGGAGCTGCGCCCGCTTCAGCAGGTCAGGCTCCGCCCCCGCGCGCTCAACTGGAAGACGATCTCCGACAATTATTCGGATCACCTGCATATCCCTGTCGGCCATCCCGGCCTGACCCGCCTGTTTGGACGCAGCTACCGGATCGAAGCACAGAATTGGGTCGACAAAATGGAGGGCGACCTCGTCGAAAAAGTCTCGGCCAATCCATCGGAGCGTGTCTATCAGCATCACTTGCCGAGGGTGGATCACCTGCCGGAAAGCCACCAGCGCAAGTGGCTGTATTACAAACTTTTCCCGAACGTCGCGTTCGATATCTACCCGGACCAGGTCGACTTCATGCAGTTCCTGCCGGTCAGTGCCACTGAGAGCGTCATTCGGGAGATCAGCTACGGCCTTCCCGACGACCGCCGCGAGATGAAGGCGGTCCGCTACCTCAACTGGCGCATCAATCGGCGAGTGAACGCCGAGGATACCGAGCTGATCACTCGCGTGCAGCTCGGCATGCAATCGCCCGCCTACGTCGCCGGTCCGCTAGGAACGAGCGAGGTTTGCCTTCGCAGTTTCGCCAAGAAGCTCAGGCGGATGATCCCGGAGGCGCGGCAGGAATCGCCTCCCCCAGAGGGATGGAGCCGCCGCGCGAATTGAGCCGATGCATGACCGCCCGGATCGCAAGACCGGCGGCCAAGAGCACAAGGCACCAGAGGTTCGCTTCGAGACCGACGCCGTAAGCTGCGAATAGGACGAACACGAGCGCGACGCCGACGATCAGCCGGGAACCGGTGTTGGGGTTCGCCTTCCAGGCTGCGAGAGCGCCGACGGCGTAGAGCGGCAGGATCCCCGCTGCCGGCAGCAAGATGATGAAGGTGAAGAGGCTTGCGGTCGCGCGGCTGCTGTTGGCGAGCAAGAGTAGGATCATCAGGATTGCGACGACGACCTGGGCAGCAACCGGCGTTCCTGCGCCATGCGTCCTCGCCAGCGAGGCTGGAAGGTCGCCGCGCAAGGCCAGCGAGTAGGTCAATTCCCCGGTGCCGAGGATCAGTCCGTTGAGGCACCCGAACGCACTCACCGCAATCGTCAGTGCGGCCAGCGATGCGGCGACATTGCCCCACCGGGACACCAGCACATCGGCGTATGGCGCAGGCGAGTTGACGATGACGTTCGCTGGCAGGAGCAGCAGGATGGCGGTCCCCGCCGCCATGTAGAGGACGACGACGAAGACCGTCCCACGGAAGATTGCGCGGGGCAGTGTACGCTCTGCGTCCCGGACCTTGCCCACCGGCGCCGTCGCATTCTCGAACCCCGTGAGCGCGTAGAACGTCAGGGCCGTAGCGGCAGCCACGTTCGCGAAGGTGATCGGCGTTGGTGTAAGCTGTTCGAAGGGAACTGGACCTGACCCGCGCTCCGCAAACAGCCAGACCACTGCCAACAGTGGCAGCACCTTGATCGCCACGGTCAGGATTGACAGGCCGCCTGCTGCGCGAACTCCGAATGCATTCACGATGGTCAGGACGACGACGCAGAGAATGGCCAGCGGCACGACCGACTGACTCGCGTTGAACGGCGCACCGACGAAGGACAATGCGGCTGCGGCGCCCACTGCCAGCGACGCGCCGGCGACCCAGTTCGAAAACCAGAAAGACCAGGCGACGAGGAAAGCGACGGTCGGTCCGAACTCGCGCTCGATGTTGGCCTGGATTCCGTCTCCGCCGAGCCGGGATACCTGTGCAAGAGCTAACGCGATGCAAAGGATGCCGATACCGCTGATCGGCCAGGCCCAAAGGGCATTAGGACCCAGCGGCGCCAGGCTGACCGGGAGCATGAAAATGCCGGCCCCGATGACGGTCCCGACCACCAGGGCCGACGTCATCCAGATGCCCATTTTGCCTTCGTCGCTGTCTGCCATCGTTCTGCTCCCCCGCAGTTTCGATTGACGCGGACGCTACAGACGCAGACTTTCACTCGCGCTCGGACTTGAGCGCCTCATCAGGAGATAGACAGGAACTCCGGTGGCCAGCAGTGCTGCGCCCCACATGGTCGCTTCGGCACCGGCGCCATAGAATGTCCACAAGGCATAGGTGGCGCCGACTAGAGCCGTGAAGGTTACCGCGGCGCCCTTCGCTTTACCCTGCTTGATCAATGCCAGCATCGTCACCGCGCCGGCGAGATAGAGAACGAGAGTGGCCACCGTCGCCAGAAGGACGATGAAGGAGTAAATCTCGATCATTCCGCCGCTCAGGTTGGTGGCAATCAGGGCGACGCTCAGCGTGCAGCCGACCAGTTGGGCATAGACCGGCATGCCCTTGTTGTTCACCCGGGCGAAGAAGCGCGGGAACACGCCCCGCTCCGCCAGCACGAGCAGGACCTCGGCCTGAAGGAACACCCAGCCGTTCAGGGCGCCGAGCGCGCTGATAGCCGCGAAGGCCGCAATGATCTTCCCCGCCTCCGATCCCCAGAAACGGCCAATGAGATCGGCGAGCGGTGCGCTCGACTGCGCTGCGATCTCCGACGGCAGAAGCAAGAAGACCGCAAGCGTGACGAGCACATAGACGACGCCAACGAACAACGTGCCGAACAGGGTCGCGCGAGCGATCGTCCGGCCGGGATCAAGCACACGCCCCGCCGGAATGCATCCGGCCTCGAAGCCCTGCATCGGCCAGAGAGCCAGAGCTGCGGCCCCCGCGATGGCCGCAATGCTGATGGGTGTTGGAGCGATGTTTGCGGCGGTTGCATCGGATCCGTCCCCGGTGCCAAGCACAATCACGGCGACGAAGATTACGGTCAGAAGCGGAATGACCTTGAGGATCGTCGTGACGATCTGGATCGATCCGGACGCCTTGACCCCTCGGAGGGCGATTGCTGTCATCATGATGACCATGCCGATGGCGCAGAGCGGCCCTACGGCCGGCCTGGCGAAGAACTCGGGGGCGAACGGCGACAGGTAACTGATGAGGCCGATGCCGATCCCGGCGTTCGTAACCCATTGCGATATCCAATAAGCCCACATCACGAAGAAGCCCGCCATCGGTCCGAACGCACTGGTGATGTAGTCGTAAGGCCCGCCGGCCTCCGGCATCAGCCGGGCCAGCGACGCGAACACATAGGCGAGGCACAGCGCGCCGCCGATCGTGATCCCCCAGCCGTAAAGCGCATTCCAGCCGAACGGTGCGAGCGCGGCCGGGATCAGGAAGATGCCCGTTCCGATGGTGTTGCCGATGACCAGGGCGAGGCAGGTCCAAAGGCCGATCTGGCGCGGCGGGGCCTTGATCTCGTGAGTCATCGGGGCACAGGTGTTGCAGCTTCACGGCCCCTGTGCAATCGGCGCTGCCTTCGGTCAGAACGGGGCAGAAATGCGCGCATTCCTTTTTCCAGGTCAGGGCAGCCAGGCGGTTGGCATGGGCGACGCGCTCGCCGGCGCGAGCAGGGCAGCGCGCGACGTTCTTGAGGAGGTCGACGAAGCGCTCGGCCAGAACCTTTCGCGGCTGATGCGCGAAGGGCCTGAGGACGAGCTGAAGCTCACCGAGAACGCGCAGCCGGCGATCATGGCGAACTCGATGGCGGTGTTCGCGGCACTGACCAAGGAAGGCAGCGTCGATCTTGCGAAGGCGGCGAATTTCGTCGCCGGCACAGCCTCGGAGAATATTCCGCACTCTGTGCTGCTGGCGCCTTCGATCTTTCGACAACCGCGAAATTGCTCAAGCTGCGCGGCCAGGCGATGCAGCAGGCGGTTCCAGTCGGCCAGGGCGCAATGGCTGCGCTGCTGGGTGCAGACCTTGAGCTCGCGCGTCGCATTGCGGACGCCGCTGCTCAGGGCGAAGTCTGCACCGTCGCCAACGACAATGACCCGAGCCAGGTCGTCATCTCCGGTCACAAAGGCGCGATCGACCGGGCGATCGAGATCGCGAAGGAGATGGGTGCCAAGCGTGCCATCGCCCTCCCCGTCTCCGCGCCGTTCCATTGCCCATTGATGCAGCCAGCCGCCGACGCGATGCAGGATGCGCTGAGCTATGTGGTGGTGGGCGATCTTGCCGTACCGGTCTTTGCCAACGTCACCGCGCAGGCTGAAAACGATCCGGACACGATCCGCAACCTTCTGGTCGAGCAGGTCACGGGAATGGTCCGTTGGCGCGAAAGCGTACTCAACATGGGCGAGACCGGCGTCGTCGAATTCGTGGAGCTCGGCGGGAAGGTGCTTGGCCCGATGGTCAAGCGCATCCTGCCCGATGCCAAGGTGACAAGCGTCGTGTCGATCGAAGATATCGAAGCGCTCGCGAAGGAGATTGCATGATGTTCGACCTGACCGGCATGACCGCGCTGGTGACCGGCGCTTCGGGTGGCCTCGGCAGCTCCATCGCCAAGGCCCTTTCGGCGCAAGGTGCGCGCCTCGCGGTGTCGGGCAGCAATGTCGAGAAGCTTGAGAGTTTTCGAGCCAGTCTCGGTGGCGATCACGTCGCCCTACCTTGCAATCTTTCGGACGGCGCGGCGGTCGACCAGCTCGTACCGCAGGCGGTAGAAGCGCTCGGAAAGCTCGACATCCTCGTCAACAATGCCGGCGTGACCAAAGACAATCTCCTCATGCGGATGAAGGACGAGGAGTTCGAGGACGTGATCCGCATCAACCTCGAAGCAGCGTTCCGCCTGATGCGTGCAGCCGCCAAGCCGATGATGAAGGCCCGCTTCGGACGGATCATCTCGATCACTTCGGTCGTCGGAGTGACCGGCAACCCGGGTCAGGCAAACTATGTCGCATCCAAGGCCGGCCTGATCGGAATGACGAAATCCGTGGCCCAGGAACTCGCCAGCCGGGGCATCACCGTGAACGCAATCGCCCCGGGGTTCATGACGTCCGCGATGACCGACGCGCTCAACGACCAGCAACGTGAGGGCATCCTGTCTCGCATTCCGTTGGGCGCGATGGGGACGGGTGACGATATCGGCGCCGCAGTGGTCTATCTCGCGTCCAAGGAAGCCGGATATGTCACGGGCCAGACTCTGAACGTGAACGGCGGGATGGTCATGCTTTGATGGACGGCGCGGCGAACTGAAATCGCCGCGACGATCAGGGCGGCGCCAGTCCGAGCGGTATCAGTGTCCATTCGCCCACCTGCCGCGCCACCAACGGCGTGAACCAGGCGAACAGCATCAGGCTTTTCTCCCACGACAAATAACCGTTGGCCCGGCCATGCCTCCACAGCCAGGCCAAAGCGGGGAGAAGCACGACTGCGTCGTAATCCAGCACGTAGGGCGTCGACAGCAACGTCGCGGCGCAGACGAGCGCATTGCGTAGATCCGCGTCTGCCTTGCGGCACGTCAGGACGACCACTGCGGTGATTGAAGCGATGGTCGCGGCCAACTGCACAGCATAGCTCATCGTTAGGCCGCCACCCCACATCCTTACGGTCGCGAAGGGGCTCATGATCTTATGCCAGCCGGTCACGCCCTGCTCGATCACGACTGCGCGGGTCAGTGGAAGGCTGTCAAAGAAGGCCTGCCAGACGGGCAGCCCCCACACGAGCAGAGTTGCCGCGACCAGAATTGCCGCCGACAGGAAGGCCCCTGCGATCGCCCGCCAGTTGCGGTCGGCCAAGAGCAGCGCCGGGATGATCAGGGCAAGCTGCGGCTTGTAGATCAGGCAGCCAAAGAGGATCCCAGCAAGGAACGGTCGCCGGTCCATCAACGCCAGGCCTCCGCCCAGCAGAAGTGCGGTCAGGAAGCCGTTGTGACCATGAGTGAGGCAGATGAGCGCCACTGGCGCGCCGAGCGTGAGCAACAGCGTCTCCCGGCGTGGCAGCAGCCGCCATATCATCACCGTCAGCGGCGCAAGTGTCGAAATCTGCCAGGCGATCAGCGCCGGCACGTACGGAAGCGTCGCCAGCGCCGTGGCAATCAGCAGGAACGGTGGCGGATAATGCCACCCGAACACATCTACCTCCTCGCGTCCGTGAACGGCCCGCTGAACCGCGAAGTGTTCAGGCCAGGACCAAACGAACGGCGCCTTGCCATCGAGCACCATGCGGCCGGCTGTCCAGACGTTCGAGAAGTCGGTTCCAGGCGGCCGACCGAGGGCGTCGAGCGTTCCGTCCGCCGTCGCAAAGAGCCAGACAATACAAAGGATTGAGATAGCCAAAGTGACGGTCGAGACGGCGCGCACTCGCTCCGCCGAAACCACTCGGCCGCTTGCCAGCAATTCCACGCAACGCAACTCCGGCTCAATACATCCGAAACCGAGCGGCCGATCCTTAGAGGAACAATCCTTGTCGTTCCCTAAACGCCACCTATATCGCCCTCGAAATCAACATTTCGGCTGCCTGGTTCGGGGCCGAGAGGGCTTTGAAGAGAGGGACTAGATATGGCCAAAGTCATTGGCATCGACTTGGGCACGACCAACAGCTGCGTTGCTGTCATGGAAGGCGGCAAGCCCAAGGTCATCGAGAATAGCGAAGGCGCGCGCACGACCCCGTCGGTCGTCGCGTTCACCAAGGAAGGTGAGCGCCTCGTTGGACAGCCTGCGAAGCGACAGGCGGTCACAAATCCGGACAACACGATTTTCGCGGTGAAGCGCCTGATCGGCCGCCGCTTCGACGATCCGATCACCAAGAAGGATACGGAGCTCGTCCCCTACAAGATCGTCAAGGGCAACAATGGCGACGCATGGGTCCAGGCCGGCGGCAAGGATTATTCCCCGTCGCAGGTTTCCGCCTTCATTCTGCAGAAGATGAAGGAAACCGCCGAGGCGTATCTTGGCGAGACCGTCACCCAGGCGGTCATCACCGTTCCCGCATACTTCAACGACGCGCAGCGGCAGGCGACCAAGGACGCCGGCCAGATCGCGGGCCTTGAAGTGCTGCGTATCATCAACGAGCCGACCGCGGCCGCGCTCGCCTATGGCCTCGAGAAGGAAGAGGGCAAGACGATTGCCGTCTACGATCTCGGCGGCGGCACGTTCGACGTCTCGGTCCTCGAGATCGGCGACGGCGTGTTCGAGGTGAAGTCGACCAACGGCGACACCTTCCTCGGCGGCGAAGATTTCGACGCTCGCATCGTCAATTTCCTGGCGGACAAGTTCAAGCAGAAGGAAAATATCGACCTTCGCACCGACCGCCTCGCTCTGCAGCGCCTCAAGGAAGCTGCCGAGAAGGCGAAGATCGAGCTGTCCTCGGCCCAGACGACCGAGATCAACCAGCCGTTCATCACGGCCCGCATGGAAGGCGGCGCAACGACCCCGCTCCACCTCGTGGAGACGATCACCCGCGCCGATCTCGAAAAGCTGGTCGACGACCTCATCCAGCGCACCATCGAACCGTGCAAGAAGGCGCTCAAGGACGCCGGGCTCGACGCCAAGGATATCGCGGACGTCGTTCTCGTTGGCGGTATGACCCGCATGCCGCGCGTGCGTGAGAAGGTGAAGGAATTCTTCGGCCGCGAACCGCACACCGGCGTGAACCCGGACGAAGTCGTCGCCATGGGCGCGGCGATCCAGGCCGGCGTCCTTCAGGGCGACGTCAAGGACGTGCTCCTGCTCGACGTGACCCCGCTGTCGCTGGGCATCGAGACGCTGGGCGGCGTGTTCACTCGCATGATCGACCGCAACACGACGATCCCAACCAAGAAGTCGCAGACTTTCTCGACCGCCGAGGACAATCAGAACGCGGTGACCATCCGCGTTTTCCAGGGCGAGCGCGAAATGGCTGCCGACAACAAGGTGCTCGGCCAGTTCGACCTGGTCGGAATTCCGCCTGCTCCGCGCGGCGTGCCGCAGATCGAGGTCACGTTCGACATCGACGCCAACGGCATCGTGCACGTGACGGCGAAGGACAAGGGCACCGGTAAGGAACAGCAGATTCGCATCCAGGCGTCTGGTGGCCTGTCGGATTCCGACATCGAGAAGATGGTTCAGGAAGCCGAGCAGTTCGCCGAGGACGACAAGAAGCGTCGCGGTGCGGCCGAGGCCAAGAACCAGGCCGAAAGCCTCATCCACTCGACTGAGCAGCAGCTCAAGGAGCATGGCGACAAGGTCGACGAGGCTACACGGACCGAAATCGAGACTGCGCTCGCCGAAGCCAAGACTGCGGTTGAAGGCGGCGATGCCGACCAGATGACGCAGAAGACGCAGGCGCTCGCGCAGGCGGCGATGAAGCTCGGCGAGGCCATGTACAAGGCCCAGCAGGAGCAGGCCGGTACCGCCACCGGTGAAGCCGGTGCGGAAGGCACTTCGTCGCAGCCCGACGAAGACGTCGTCGATGCGGAATTCTCCGAGGTCGACGACGAGAACAAGGGCTAAGGGCGATGCCGGCTGTGACCCAGCCGGCGTCAGCCGCGCGTACCGGGGCGTGTAAGTGGTGGATCAGGATTATTACGACGTTCTTGGCGTGCAGCGTGGCGCGGACCCTGAGACGATCAAGGCCGCCTATCGCAAGCTCGCCAAGGAGCATCATCCTGATCGCCACAACGGCTGCGCGGACCGGGAAGCGCATTTCAAGGCGATCAACGAAGCCTATGATTGCCTGAAGGACCCACAAAAGCGCGCCGCCTACGACCGGTTCGGAAAAGCGGCGTTCCAGAACGGTGGCGGTGGCGATCCGTTCGGGGTGCCGGCGGGTTCGAAAGCTTCTCCGACATCTTCTCGTCGATCTTCGGAGAGTTTGCAGACCGCGCGGGCGGGCAGCAAAACCCGGCGCGCGGCGCGGACCTTCGCTACGATCTGGAAATGTCGCTGGAGGACGCGTTTGGCGGCACTGAAGCCACGATCTCCATCGAAGCGATGGCCCAGTGCGAAAACTGCGAGGGCCGCGGCTGCAATTCCGAAGATTGCGCGAGGACCTGCAACACCTGCGGCGGTCACGGCCGGGTTCGTGCTCAGCAAGGCTTCTTCATGGTCGAGCGGGGCTGCCCCAACTGCCGTGGCAGCGGCCAGGTGATCGCCGATCCGTGCCACAATTGCGAAGGCGAAGGCCGCGCGCTCAAGCGCCGCAAGCTGACCGTCAACATCCCGGCCGGCGTCGACGAAGGCACTCGCATCCGTGTTGCCGGTGAAGGTGAAGCGGGTGTGCGCAATGCGCCCGGCGGCGATCTCTACATCTTCGTCCACATGAAGCGCCACCCGGTCTACGCCCGCGAAGGCACAACTTTGATCGCGGAATGCCCGGTGACCTTCACGACAGCGGCCCTCGGGGAGCCATCGACCTGCCCGGCATCGACGGCAAGACGATCGAACTCAAGATCCCCGCCGGCATCCAGTCCGGCGAGCAGCTTCGTCAGCGCGGAGCAGGTATGAGCGTTCTTAACGGACGTGGACGCGGCGATTTGGTCGCGCGCGTGCTGGTCGAGACCCCGACACGGCTCAACTCCAAGCAGAAGAAGATCCTCGAGGAGTTCCGCGAGACCGAAACCGGCGACGAATGCCCCGCTTCGAAGGGCTTCTTCAGCCGGATCCGCGACATGCTCTAGAGGATTTCGGGCAACCGCCTCGACAGGATCCCCAAGGTATAGGGCTTCTGAATTACCGGACGGTCGATGAGGCGGTCTGGAAGCCGTGCCTGCTCGCCATAGCCTGTCGCAAAGAGGAACGGGATTTCCAACGTTGCCAACCGATCGGCAATGGAAAAGCTGGTCGTGTCACCGAGATTGATGTCGAGGACCGCGATGTCCGGCCGCTCGAGTTCGATCGCCGCGATCGCTCCGGGAACCGTCGCCTCTGTCGCCACCTTCTTCGCACCCAGGCGGCGAAGGACATCCTCGGCGTCGAGTGCGATGATCAGGCTGTCTTCCACCAGGAGCACGGATTTACCGGCAATCAACTGCGGGTCGAAGTCTGTCGACGTGATTGCAATATCCGGATGCGGAGCGCGGACCCTCGTCTCGCCATTCTCTTCTGGCTTAACGACATGCTTGGCCGGAATCACGAAACGGGCGCGGAAGCCCTCGGGCGGAAATTGGATCTCCGCGCTTCCGCCCAGATCATAGGATACGCTGTGCTGGATGATCGTCGATCCAAACCCCTTTCGGGTTGGTTCGACCACCGGAGGTCCACCGACCTCAACCCAGTCGATGACAAGCGAGTTCGCTTTGTCGCGCGCCCAGCTCACATTCACGTCACCGTTGTCGCTGAGGCTTCCATACTTGGCGCTGTTGGTGACGAGTTCGTGAATAACGAGCGCCATCGAAGAATAGGCCTGAGGGTTGAGCTGAGCCGGCTCACCCTCCAGGTGGATGCGCTGCTTCTTGTCGCTGACAAATGCGGCGACTTCCGCATCGAATAATGCGCGGAGCGGCGCAGGGCCCCAGCGATCATCAGTGATCTGATTATGTGCTCGCGCAAGGGCATGGATGCGCTGATCAATGGTCTTCGCGAAGTCCTCGATATTGCCTTCAAGGCCGGGCCGCGACTGGCGGATGAGCCCACGTATCAACGATAGAATGTTCCGAACGCGGTGATTCAGCTCCGCAATCAACAGCTCCTGCCGCTCGTTTGCCTCACGGCGATGCACGCTGGCCTCGTCGGCCATTCGCAGCACGACCTCGAGCAAGGTTGCCCGAAGTGTCTCAGCCACCCGGAGCTCCGGCGTCGTGAACTTGTTCGACCGGCCGCGAACCAGCTCCTTCCACTCTTCGAAGCTTTCGCGCGGCGTCAGGCGCGGACCGTTCGGACCGAACTCGACCGGCTTGTGCGGGTCGCCGGCCCAGCGCACCGACCGCACCTTTTCCTGCCGGAACAGGACGACATAATCCCTCGGCGACCGGCTGATCGGGATGGCGAGCATTCCCGCTGCCTGGTCCATGTAGCGCTCGGCGTCGGGCACCAGGTCGCCGATGTGGTCGGTGGCGTAGATCTTTTGCGCGGCGGCGCCGTTCAGCGCATTGATGATGTCCGCGAACCCCCGCGTATCGGGGTCGATCCGGCGAACGCGTAATTGCCGTTGAGCCAGATGCCGACGCCGTCGGCCGGGATCGCCTCGTTCATGATGTCGTTGAGGATCATCGGATCGCCAAGCAGGGACTCGTCCGAGGCGATGATGCTCAGCAGGCGATCGGAGATGTCCCGTGCGCGATGTTCATATTCGACCATCGCCTTCCGCTCGCGAGACTCGATCCGCATCGCGAACATCTGGGCGAACAGCTCGGCGACCGAACGCCGCTCGAAGCTGGGGCAGCGCGGGCTGTAGTGGTGACACGCCACCAAGCCCCACAACTCACCCTCGACGATGATCGAAATCGACATGGACGCGCGCACGCCCATGTTTCGCAGATATTCGATGTGGATCGGTGAGACGGTTCGGAGGACCGACAATGAGAGGTCGAGCGGCTCCTTGCGCTCGTTGAGCGCAGGCACGATCGGGACCGGCTCGCTGTCGATGTCGGTGATCACGCGCAGCAAGTTGCGCTTGTAGAGCTCGCGCGCCTGCTTCGGGATGTCGCTGGCCGGGTAATGCAGGCCGAGAAAGCTGCCAATGCCAGGCTTGGCCGTTTCCGCGACCACCGCACCGGACCCAGTCTCGTCGAACTGGTAGACCATCACCCGGTCGAAGCCTGTCAGGGCGCGGACCTGCCGTGCGCCTTCGTTGAAGAAACGTTCGATCGTCGGTGCGTTGTCGAGACGCGCGATCATCCCCCGGACGGTACCCGTGGCGTCGCCATAGGCATGATCGCTCGACGGCTCGCCCTCGATGATGATCAGTCCCTCGATCATATGGACGGCGACGTCGAACAAACGGCTTTCGGGGAATAGGCTGCAGCGGAAGATGCGTTCGGACGCGTCCGGGCTGCGCAGAAGCGACAGCCGGTTGCGGATGGCGTGGATTGCGTCCGGCGACAGCAGGGTCGATGCCGGCTTGCCGATGACATCCTTCGGCTCGCGGTCGAAGAAGTCGGCAAAATTCGCGGAGACCCGTGAAACCATCCAGTCGCTGCTCAGTGCAAGCAGGAACCCGATCGGCTGGATCGCTCCGATGAAGTGGATCGGTTCCCGGTCGCAATTCGTCAGGTCGACCGCTTGCGACGGGTCAGTCCGGTTGGTGCTCAAATTGACGCCCTTGCCTACAAATTCTCGAAACAGGCGAAGGTGTTAAGCGCACTGACCCCGGCCCGATGAAGAACAACGCTGCCGTAGAGATTCCGTTCAAGTTCCGCAACGAAAGCCGCCCAAGACCCCTTGGGTGACGGGCTAAGGAAGCTTTTCGGCAGGTGCTCTCCGACATCCTTCCGGAGCACCGCGCCCCCCAGCCGCGAGCCTTCGAGGACGTAGAGTCCGCCCCAGATGGAGGCTTCGTCAGCGTAGTCCGGAGCGCGTGCGCGAGTTGGCAAGGGCCGGCTCAAAGCGGCGAGATCAGCCCTGAGGGCATCGGAGCGCCGGCGCTGCGGCCAGTCCTGAAGCAGTCTGGCCGCACCCGCTTTCTCCAGCGCCTCCTCGATCGGAAGGAAGGCGGCCGCCTGCGCCGCCAGAAAATCCGCGTAGGAGCGGTCATCCGACAGATCGAATGCGGAGAAAAGTGCGTCTACCCGGTCATGGCCGGCCTGGTGATGGAACGCAGATACGAACGCGCGCTCAATCGCTGGCGCCTCCAAAGACGCGGGAGAAGATCGTGTCGACTTCCTTCAGGTGGTAATCGAGGTTGAAGAGGCCTTCCAACTGTTCGGAAGTCAGCTTCGCAGTGACGTCCGGGTCGTCCTTGAGGAGCTGGAGCAGCGAAAGCTGTCCGTCGGACTCCCAGACCTTCATCGCGTTGCGCTGGACGAGCGAATAGGAGTCCTCGCGGCTCATGCCGGCCTGGGTGAGCGCCAGCAGCACGCGCTGCGAATGGATCAGCCCGCCCATGCGATTGAGGTTCTTTTCCATCCGCTCGGGATAGACGAGCAGTTTGTCGACCACGCCAGTCAGCCGCGCCAGGGCAAAATCCAGCGTGATCGTCGCGTCAGGACCGATGAAGCGCTCGACCGAAGAATGCGAGATGTCCCGCTCGTGCCAGAGCGCCACATTCTCCATCGCCGGAACGACGGCGCTGCGGACGACGCGCGCGAGGCCGGTAAGATTCTCGGTGAGCACCGGGTTCCGCTTGTGCGGCATCGCCGAGCTGCCCTTCTGGCCGGGCGAGAAATATTCCTCCGCTTCGAGCACCTCGGTGCGCTGGAGATGGCGGATCTCGGTTGCCAGCCGCTCGATCGAGGACGCGATCACGCCCAAGGTCGCGAAGAACATGGCGTGACGGTCGCGCGGGATCACCTGGGTCGAAATGGGCTCCGGCGTCAGGCCCAGCTCCTTGGCGACATGGGCTTCGATCTCCGGCCGGACATTGGCAAACGTCCCTACGGCTCCCGAAATCGCACAGGTCGCGACGTCATCGCGCGCAGCGACCAGGCGAGCGCGGCTGCGATCGAACTCGGCATAGGCCTGCGCCAGCTTCAGCCCGAACGTGGTCGGTTCGGCATGGATGCCATGGCTACGGCCGATGGTCGGCGTCAGTTTATGCTCGAACGCACGCGTCTTCAGCGCCTCGAGCAATTTGTCGAGATCGGCGATCAGCAGGTCCGCGGCCTGTTTCAGCTGCACCGCGAGGGCCGTGTCCAGAACGTCGGAGCTCGTCATACCCTGGTGCAGCCAGCGCCGCTCCGGCCCGAGCTTCTCGCCGGCCCAGGTGAGGAAGGCGATCACGTCATGCTTGGTAACCGCTTCGATCGCGTCGATGGCGGGAACGTCGATCTCGCCGAGAACGTCACTGTCGTACGCCTTGCGGATCGTCGCGGCATCCTCGGCCGCGATCATCCCCACCTGCCCCATCGCCTCCGCCGCAAACACTTCGATCGCGAACCAGATGCGATAGCGGTTTTCGGCCGACCAGATGGCCGTCATCTCGGGGCGGGAATAGCGGGGAACCATGCGCCGGGCGGCTAGCAGGGATGCCGCGATGCATCAAATCGCATTCGGACGAGGAACGCGGGATGTTTAGGGCCGTTTCCGAAAGAGCGTCTGGAGGACCCCGTATCATGACTCGTCAAGCCACGCTTTTTCGTATGGTCCTGCCGGATCACACATGCCCGTACGGTGTTCGTGCCAAGGAGATGCTCGAAGCGTGCGGGTTCCAGGTGGACGATCGCATCCTGAGGAGCCGCGAGGAGGTGGAAACCTTCAAGGCTGAGAACAACCTGGCCACTACCCCATTCATTCTGATCGACGACCAACCGATCGGCGGAACAGAAGAGCTGGAGCGCTACCTCGCGACGACCTGATCGGAAGTCACATCAGGCCCATCGTCCGCAAGCTCGACTGTCCCCGGGTCCCGACGATCACATGATCGTGCACCGTGACCTTCATGTGCCGTCCCGCCTCCATCAGCTCTCTGGTCAACTTGATATCGGCCTGGCTTGGCGTCGGATCGCCGCTGGGGTGATTGTGGACGATGATGATCGCGGTTGCTCCGTGAGCCATTGCCCGCTTCATGACCTCGCGTACGTGCATCGAGGCCTCGTCGACCGATCCGCGCCACATCGCCTCGTTGGCAATCAGGATGTTCTTGGCGTTGAGAAAAAGGACTCGCACCTCTTCCACCGGCGAATGGGCCATCGCCGCTCGCAGATAGTCCTGCAACGCGTCCCAGCTCGACAGGACCGGCCGGTCTTCGAGGCGAGCCTCTAGAAGGCGATGCGCGGTCGCCTCCGCGATCTTGAGGGCGGCAACGACGCCGTCGCTCAGTCCCTCCCGCTTCAGGCTCTCGGGATCGGCAGAAAGCAAAGGCCCGATGCCGCCGAATTGCGCGATCAGCGCTTTCGCCTGCGCCTTGGTGTCGCGGCGCGGGATGGCAAGCGCCAACAAATATTCGACGAGCTCGTGATCCAGCAGGGCCTTCGGCCCGCCGTCGAACAGGCGCTGGCGAAGGCGGGCGCGGTGCCCTGACGCGTTACCCGGAACATACTCCATCCCGCACCGACGCTAGGCGACAAAGGTCACCGCTTGCAACGCCGGGTTCATGTCGCCAACGGAACGGGCCGTAGCGGGAGGGTTTCTAAGAGCCGATGGCAGCAATGCGGAGCGATGACGGCGATTCTCCCGGCGGCACACGTGTCGAGCGCCGGCGCGGCTGGCGCCGGGTCGCCGCGATCGCCCTCGCCGCTTTCCTCGTCCTGCTGACGATCGCGGTCGCCGGCGTCTGGATTGCCCGCAAGCCGATCGCGACCGAAGTTCTCGAGGACCAGTTCGAGAAGCGCGGCGTCAAGGCGACCTATCACCTCGACCGCGTAGGACTACGCACCGAGCAGGTTAGCAACCTCGTCATTGGCGATCCCAAGAACCCGGATCTCACCGCCCGCTTCGCGCAGATCCAGGTACGCTGGACGCTAACCGGGAGCGTCAGCGTCTATCGCATCGTCGCACGCGGCGTCCGCCTGCGGGCAAGGTCGTCAACGGCAAGGTCGATTGGGGCGATGTCAGCAAGATGCTGCCGGCGCCGAGCGGAGAGCCGTTCGCACTTCCCAACGTCGTGCTCGATATCGCGGACAGCAGCATCGCTCTCCAAACTCCGATGGGCCCGGTGGGGTTCGCGTTGGCGGAACCGGCAACTTGACGGGCGGCTTCAAGGGCAATGTCGCGGCGATCAGTCCACGGATCGACATGGGCAAGTGCAGCCTCGACGGCATGCGCGCCTACACCGCGGTTCGGGTGGTCGCCCGCCGGCCTCATGTCGAAGGGCCCTTCGTGGCCGAACGGTTCACTTGCCCCAGCAGTAACCTGCTGATGCAGCGGCCCCGCTTCGAATTGAAAAGCATCTTCAGCGAGAGTTTCACCGCCTTCGACGGCAGTGCCCGCGTGACGACGCAAAGCATCGTTGCCGGCGCGAATGGACTCGCGGCGATGACCGGCAACGTCACTTTCACGGGTACGCCTACCGCCGCTTACGGAAAGATCGATGCGTCCGCCCAGCGTTCGCGGCTCGGGCCCATTTATGCCGACCGCACCCGGATTGATGGCAAATATCTGATCGGCGCCTCCGCCGGCACGCTGTCACTGGTGTCCAACTATTCCGCCGATGGCGCCGCGCTTGATCGTTCGGTTCTGGCAAGTGTCGTCGACCCGCTGGCCGCGGCCAAGGACACACCGATCGGTCCGATTGCAGTCTCGATCAGCAACGGCATCGCCAAGGCGTCACAGTCGTTCAACGCGTCGGGCTCGATTCGGATGGTGAACTATCCCGGCGGAGGTGCCGCCCGCATCGAGACCGCGAACGTCCAGGCTCCGACAGGCGCCCGCGCTCAGGTCTCCGGCGGTGACGGAGTCACATATTACTGGCCGTCGGGACGCCTGCGCATCGATGGTCTGATCAAGATGGCCGGTGGCGGCCTTCCCGACGGCCAGGTGCTCCTGCGCCAGCCACGCAGCGGGGCACCGATGACCGGCATGGCGCGCTTCGCCCCCTACCAGGCGGGGCATCGCGGCTCGCGCTCGATCCGATCCGGTTCCAGGCCAGCGCCAGCGGGGCCACCGATTTCAGCACCGTTGCGCTTCTCGACGGACCGTTCCCCGACGGCCGGGTCCAGGCCTTCCGCCTGCCGCTCAACGGGACGCTTGGCCCAGCGGGGGCGTTCACTGTCGGCCGCGGCTGCATCGTTACCAGCTGGCGGCTGTTCCGAATGCGGGAAATCGAGTTTGGGCCGACGAGGCTGCCCGTCTGCGCGATCGGCGCGGCGATCGTTTCCCAGCCCGCAGAAGGCGACCTGCGCATCGCAGCAAGACTCAGTAAGCCACAGCTCGCGGGGCGGCTGGGCAAGTCCCCGCTTCAGCTCCGGGCCGACACTGCCCAAATCATCGGCCAGCAGTTCTCGGCCGCCGATCTGGGCGTCCGCATCGGCCGGTCCGAGGCGCCATTCGCGTTCGACGCGGCCAACCTCAAGGGACGTTCGGCGGCAGCGGGATCAGCGGCACCTTCGCCGGCGGCCGCTCGACGATCGGGACGGTGCCGCTGGTGCTGAGCGACGCGGATGGCAAATGGCGCTTCTTCAAGAACGACCTGACAGTCAGCGGCGCCCTCAACCTCTCGGATCGGGATCCGACCCCGCGTTTCTACACCCTACGAAGCAACGACTTCCGCGTGACCTTGTCCGGAGACGACATCCGTGCCGGCGGAACCCTGGTGCATCCGGACAGCGGGACGAAGGTCACCGACGTCACCATTCGCCACTCGCTCGCCAGCGATAGCGGCCAGGCCGTTCTCGATGTTCCCGGGATCGCCTTCAACGAAGGCCTGCAGCCGGAAGAGCTGACACGGCTGACGGAAGGCGTGATCGCCCTCGTTCAGGGCACGGTTCGCGGTCGCGGCGAGATCAACTGGAATGGCGACGGCAAGGTCACCTCGACCGGCGAATTCTCCACCGCGAACATGGACCTCGCCGCTCCCTTCGGGCCAGTCACCGGCCTGTCCACGACGGGGCATTTCACCGACCTGCTGGGTCTCGTCACCGCCCGGGCCAGACCGCGACGGTGGCGACGGTCAACCCGGGTATCCTCGTGGAGAACGGGGTCATCAAATACCAGCTGCTGCCCGACCAGCTAGTGAAGGTCGAGCGCGGCGAATGGCCGTTCATGGGCGGCCGCCTCATCCTTCATGAAACGATTCTCAACTTCGGCCGGCCCAGTCCGAAGCGCCTGACGTTCGAGGTCGAAGGCTTCGACGCCAAGCAGTTCATCGACAGCTTCGGGTTCGAAGGGATCACCATCACCGGAACCTTCGACGGCGTGCTGCCGATGATTTTCGACGAGAACGGCGGTCGGGTTGTCGGCGGCCGGCTGCATTCGCGGCCGCCGGGCGGGACTTCACCTACAATGGGACCAAGCCCGACGCGGGCATCGCGGTCGGCCTGGCCTTCGACCTGCTGAGCAACCTGAAGTATCACGAAATGACGATCCGCCTCGATGGCGATCTTGCCGGCGAATTTGCTTCGAGGTTCGAGATTGGCGAGGTGTCGCTTGGCAACCGCGGTGGCTTTGCTGCCGGTCTCGTTCGCAACGCCTTCAAGAAGGTGCCGCTGAAGGTGAATCTCAGCGTCCACGGGCCGTTCCGCGCGCTGATCCAGATGGCCAAGGGCTTCAAGGACCCGAAAGACGTCATCGCGCCGGTACTCCCTTTCCCGCTCGATACGCCCGGCCTCGCGACCGAGACCCGCGTCATCCGCAAGGAAGAAGAGCAGCAATCCAATGTCCCACCGATCAAGGACCAGGTGGATGTGTCTACAACCCCAGAGCCAAGCGAGTGAGCCGATGATGAAATACCGGAGATCGATCCCAAGGCTGAGTGCGGGCGCCCTGATGGCGATATCGCTGGCGGGCTGCGTGACGGTGAAGACGCCTGACAAACCGATCGAAATCAACCTCAACGTCGAGATCCGGCAGGAGGTGCTCGTCCGGCTTCAGCAGGACGCACAGCAACTCATTCAGCAAAACCCGGATGCCTTCCCGCAAACGCCGAAGCAATAAGATGCGCGATCTGAAATTCCTGGCCGTCGCGGCCTTCGCAGCGGCAGTTCCGGCGGTTGCCCCTGCGCAGCAGGGCTATGCCGAGTTGGCGGCTGCCCGCCGCGCGGGGCAGGTCGGTGAGCGCTACGACGGATATCTGGGGATCGCGTCCCAGCCGGCGCCGGTAGTCGTCAGGCAGGTCAATGCCATCAACATTCGACGTCGATCGCTCTACGTCGACCTGGGCCGACGTCGCGGGGTGACGCCGCAGGTCGCAGGGCTCGCGACCGGATGCGAACTTCTGACCCGCGTGCAGGTTGGCGAGGCCTATCTGCTTCAGGACGGTGTCTGGCGCCGGCGCCAGCCCGGCCAGGTCATCGCCCAGCCGAGCTATTGCGGCTAGTTCACTCCACCGGAGGCCGGGGCTCGAACGAAGACCGATACTCGGGCTTGAGGCGGTCGATCATCGTTGCTGTGATGGGAAGCGTTATCTCGTAGTCCCCTTCAGCGTAGGGACCGGCGACATACTGATCGGCGATCACCGTGATGTGATCGAACCGGCCATTCTTGTCCGTGTCGGTGACGAGGACTGTAAGCTCCTTCCATTCCGGGCAATTGCCGAACAGGTCGTCAGGCTTCACCGGCTCCTCGCGCCTTTTCTCACGCTCTCGATTGAGGAGGATGCAGAACGGCTGCCGGATCGCTCCGGTCCAGCTCTGCCCCGGCTGGAGCAGGTCCTGGATCGAGATTTCGCGCTTCAGCTCGCGGTCCCACAGCAAGGAACCCGAACCGCTCGACCCGTGCGCTCCACCCGTGAAGGCGTAGACGTTGCTCTCGAGGCTGAGCAGCCGCTCCGACTGGCCCTCGGTCTCATAATGCTTCTGGGTCTCGTGGGCGTGGTAGTCGTAGCCGTCCTTCAGCCGGCCATCGCGATCTTCCTTGGCGCCCGCGATCAGCTCGGCTTTTGTCTCATCCTTGTCCTTAGTGAAGCGCGCCACGAGTTCGGGTACCGCGGAAGCTTCCGCCGGCCAGCTGTAGGCGAAACTGTAGAGGCTGGTTTCCTCCTCGACCTTGAACGGCTTGGCGGCGGGCACGATTGGCTGCGGCGACGAACGGACCTGCTGGCTGGAGGCAGGCCGCGCCCTGTTCTCCTCAACAGACGAAGGCGCTGACTGCTGGCCGCAGGCCGCTAGCGCGACGAGCATTATGACGCTGGCTCTCATGCCGTCGAGTGTACACATTGCAGCGTTGGCTGACAGGGCTTCGCGGCGGTTGACTTGGCCCGCCCCCTTCATAAAGGAGCGGCGCCTAGGCGGCCTTGGTCGCCGCCATGTTTCTCGCCCTTTGAACACCCCAATCATGGCGGGCGACGCACAGGGAAAGATCATGGCGACGGACGAGACCGGGCAGGACCAAAAGCTTCCACCAGATGCAAGGCTCGATTCGCTCGAACAGCGGCTCGACCGGTTGCAAGAGGCGGAGGCGAAACGGACCGGCAAGGCACAGGCAAATCCGAGCACTCGGATTTGGAGTTTGATGTTCAGCCACCTCATCGGCGCTCCGGCGGGCGGTGGGATTATCGGGTGGGCCTCGACACGTTGTTCGGGACCTTTCCGACGTTCTTCCTGATCATGCTCTTCGTGGGCTTCGGGTGGGCGTGGTGAACGTCATGCGAATTTCGAAAACGCCGCCGGGCAATTCGCCCGGGACGGGATCGTAAGAGGGTAAGAGCGAAGTGGCCGAAGCAGGCAAGATCGATCCGATGCACCAGTTCACGGTGGAACCCATCGTTCCACTGAACATCGGCGGTTACGACATCAGCTTCACGAACAATTCCCTCTGGCTGATGATCGCGCTCGCGCTGATCCTTGGCTTCATGATGATGGGAATGAAGCGCCAACTCGTTCCGGGCCGCTGGCAGATGGCGGTGGAAGGCCTGACCGGCTTCATCGACAATATGGTGCAAGTGAACATCGGGCCCGAGGGCAAGAAGTTCATGCCCTACATCTTCTCACTGTTCGTATTCATCCTGACCGCGAACCTGCTCGGCCTGTTCCCGCTCAGCGTCATCCCGGGCCAGCACCAGTTCACCACGACCAGCCAGTTCAGCATCACCGGCGTCCTCGCCGTCCTGAGCTTCTCGATTGTCCTGATCGTCGGCTTCTGGCGCCACGGCTTCCATTTCTTCTCGCTTTTCGTCCCGCATGGCACGCCGAAGATCATGATCCCGCTGATCGCGGCCATCGAGTTCATCTCGTTCATGGTCCGCCCGTTCAGTCTCGGCCTCCGGCTGTTCGTCGCGATGATCGCCGGCCACATCCTGATGGAAGTGTTCGGAAACTTCATTGTTGGGACGAGCAATGCGTTCATCGCGGACCCGCTCAGCGGCGGTGGGCTGATGGGTCTATTGGTAGCGCTTATCAGCTTCTTCTTCATCGTCGGCGTGACTGCGTTGGAGCTGCTGGTCTGCGCGATCCAAGCTTACGTATTTGCGCTGTTGACGTCCCTGTATCTCAACGACGCAGTCAACCTTCACTAAGAGTTCGATAAAAGGAGTTTCACATGGATTTCGCTTCCGCACAGGTCATCGGTGCCGGTCTTGCAGCCATCGGCGTTGGCGCCGCGGCCATCGGCGTCGGCAACGTCTTCGGCTCGTTCCTCGAGAGCGCGCTCCGCAACCCGGCAGCCGCCGACGGCCAGCAGGGCCGCCTGTTCATCGGCTTCGCCGCCGCCGAGCTTCTGGGCCTGATCGCATTCGCGGTCGCCATGATCATTCTCTACGCGCGTTGATCATTCTCCGGCCGGTTCGTCCGGCCGGATAATCGGGACCTTCGATGCCTCAGATTAATCAGCTTTCCGAAGTCTTCATCAGCCAGCTCTTCTGGCTGCTGTTGGTGTTCGGCATCATCTACTTCTGGATCGGGCGCGGAATGGTGCCGAAGATCCAGTCGGTCGTGGAAGACCGCGACCGCAAGATCGCCGAAGACTTGGCGGCCGCCCAAAGCGCCCGCGAGCAGGCGGAAGCTGCCGAGGAAGCGTATCGCGAGCGGATCGACGCGAGCCGCAGCGAGGCATTGAAGGTCGCGCAGGACGCCAAGCAGCAGGCCGGCCTCGACACCGAGAAGCGCCTGAAGGCCGTGGACGACAAGGTCGCCAAGAAGATTGCCGATGCCGAGGCGAAGATCCGCGAGGCGGCGGACGCTGCTCGCCACGATCTCGAAACGGTGGCGGCGGACGCCGCGAGCGAGCTGGTCGCCAAGCTGACCGGCCAGAAGATTGCTCCGAAGGACGCTCAGCCGGCGGTCAAGGCGGTGCTCAATGGCTAATCCGCACGCAGAAACCACTGCTACCGTCGAGCATGGCGGTGCGGTGGAACATGCCGAACCGGCCGCGTTCGGCCTGATCACCGCGCCGATGTTCATCGGCCTGGCGATGCTGGTCGTTATCGCGATCATCATCGCGAAAAAGGTCCCGGCCGCGATCGGCAAGGCACTGGACAGCAAGATCGACGTGATCCGCAACCAGCTCGCCGAAGCGGAATCGCTCCGCAAGGACGCCGAAAAGCTCAAGGCCGAATATGAGGCCAAGACGAAGTCGGCGGACACGGAAGCGGCTTCCATCGTCGATCGGGCTCGTCACGAAGCGGAAGCGATCGTTGCCCAGGCCAAGGACAATGCCGAGGTCCTCGTGGAGCGCCGCCAGCGCATGGCCGAAGACAAGATCGCCGCCGAAGAGCGTGCAGCGGTCGAGCAACTCCGCGCCACCGCCGCCGACGCCGCCCGCGAAGCCGCCGCCCGCATCATTCGCGAGCGCGTCGACGCCAAGGCTGACGAAACGCTCGTCGCCGACGCGATCCGGAGCATCGGCAGCCGCTAAGAAGCTGTTTCAGCGCCGCCGATCGAAGATCTTCACCAAAGATAGTGCGATTAGACCGAGCAGCGCGAAGCTGACGTGCGCGCGCTCGAGAAGGTGCCAGGGGCGACTGAAGTCTGTCAGCCACAGCATGATAGCGCCAAGCGCTGCGGCAAGCCCTACCATTGGCCAGCTCAATCGTGCCGCCTTCGATCGGTACTGATCCATAATAGTTCGTTCGGGACCGACGGGAACGCGCCGAACAAAGTGAGCAGTCAGCCGTATCCTCCAAAGTAGCCGGTTTGCCGCGCAAATCGACGAGAACCATCACGGCTATCGCGCTAATCCAGAGCGCTTGCGACCAAACATCCGTGCCGCCCCATCGCATGGCGGCCAACATCCACACCATGAGGACTGCGAAGCTAACCTGATTGAGGAGGGCATCAAGACGCTCGAAGCGATCGATGCATTCGTCACGTTCTTGGGGCGTAACACGAACCGGACGTCCGCGCCCGAACTTGCGAAAAGTCAGACCGTATTCGTCGGCTTCGAACTGGTCCTCGAAACGAAATTGGTCATCCGCCTCGTCTTCCGGTCCCGGATCCCGATATCCCCGCATGAACCCCCTTGTCCGTTGCCGAATGATATGGCGCATGGCATGGCGCAAGGCCAAGGGCGGTTAGCTCAGTTGGTAGAGCATCTCGTTTACACCGAGAGGGTCGGCGGTTCGAGCCCGTCACCGCCCACCATTTCCAAATAGGTGCCTCAGTCCACCCTGAGATCGCGCGCTTCTTCAAGATCGTCGCGCCACGCATTGCGGCGTCGCTCGCGCCAGTCGATCAGCAGCTTCAGCGCCGCCATGAACATCAGCATTGCACCGACCAGCATGACCACCGCTGCACCGGTCCAGCGCTCTACCCGAGAGAAGGCGTCCGGCAGGGTAAGGACAAGGATACTTGCAGGAATCACCGCCGCGAAGCCGAGCAGGAGTTGCGGCCAGGAAGTGACTTCCGCCCGCATCATCCAGGCACCGAGAAAGCCGAGCTTCTCGCCAACCGGCAGCCGCCTCCGCAGCGGCAGTGTGACCGCCTGGTCCGCCCAGTAGCGAAGCCCGAAGCCGAGCAGAATCGCCGTGCTGAAGTACCCGGCTGCCAGCCAGCTGCTGGGAACATAAGGCATGGCGAACGCCGACAGGAAACAGAACGCGAAGACTCCCGCGAACCAGGTGCGGGTGATGGTCCGCGTGCGTTGGATATGGCGGGCTACCAGCCGATCGCGCTCCAGTCGGGTAACTTCCACAGGGGCGCCACGCTGACGGAAGCGGAAGACCCAGCGGTCAACCTCCCACCGGAACTGGCTTTCGAATGGCGCTGACGACCGGAACATGAGACCAGGCTAACAGCCTCGGGTTCATAATTCATGACCGTCAGACGGTGCCGACCGGGCCAACCTCGGCGAAGTACTGGCGCATCGCAAGGCTTGCTTCGGGCGAGAGCTCGACGAACACACGCCGACCGTCATGCGGGTCTGCCCGGCGGCGGAAAATGCCCTGGTCCGTCATGGTCTTGAGCCAGCGCAGGGCCGTCGTTGCGGGCACCGCAGCGGCGATGCAAAGGCTCGAGACGGGAACGCGAAGCTGAGCGATTTCCGCCTGCAGAAGATCGAGCAACATGTCCCACGCGGGATCGGCAAACAGGTCTTCCTTGAAGAAGCGGTTGCGCAAGCGGCGGGCACGAATGACCTGGCGCACGGCCTCGGCCGGAATCTGGGGTGCGTCCCCGGTTCGCAGCTCAGGGATCGTCCGCGGGGTTGCGTCGGGCCCCGAGGACAGGCGCGCAAGCGTCGACGCGATCCGTCCCACTTCGTCGCTGAGCTGACGTAGCCGCTCGCTACTGCGATCAGACGCGATGTCCGAGACTTTTCGATATTGATGAATGCCCGAGGTCGAGACAGCCAGGGCCGCCGCCCGCTCGGCATCGTTGCCATCGATCAGCAGCTCGACGGGCTTCCCCCGACGCCCAGGAAGGCCAGGTCGAGCAGGTCCTTGCTTGCAGACACGACCGCGCAATAGCGTCCCTCGCTGGCGTCATGGCTGACCTGGGCAAGCAGCCGATCCATCACCGGCCCGCCATCTCGCTCCAATTCAATCCAGACCGCCGAGGCGGAGGGCTGGATCTCAATACGCTCCGAAGCTTGCTCAAGCGGAATGGCCGCGCCGACGCGGGCCCCGGCGGCTTCAACGGTCATGATTGCCCTGCGAAGCGAAGCCTCGCTGTCCCCGGCAATCAGAACCGGAGCGGAGGTCAATTCAGTCTGGCTATTATGCTCGGTCGAGTAGGCGTTCATGCGACACCCCAGTTACAAAAGCGTGCCGAGCAACAACGTTGTTAGACTGCAAAGCGGAGCAAAGTCAGCCCAAAACTGAGTCCGAAACGGAGTGAATTCCAAGACCGCAGAAAGATTTGCGCCATAGTTGCCGCTCTGCGGGGGACACGCGAGTGAATGCGTCTAGGAAGGCCGCGTCGATCTCGGCGCGAATGCAATGGTTATCTGAACTCAATCGGGCAATCGACGAGGCGCAATGGCTCGCCTGGCGCATTGGCGTGGTCGAGGGCCGGAACGCGCTGGCACTTGAGCTTTACGTGCAGCTGGAGATGATGCGGGCGGAGGTCGAGGCCATGCGCCCGCGCATCTCCGTCCGATCTGGCTCAAACCCCGACAGGGATCTCCCCGCCGCCGGAGAATGGCTCGAGAAATGAGCCGATCGCAGTCGGCTTCCAGCCGCCGGTGGCGACGAAGCCCCGGTTGAGGAAGGCGCGCTTGCCGTAAGCGAGCGGATTGCCGTCGGGCCATCGACGATGCCTCCCGCCGCGAGCAGGACCGCGTGGCCGGCCGCCGTGTCCCATTCGCTGGTCGGCGACAGCCGCGGGTAGATGTCGGCGCGTCCTTCGGCGACAATACAGAACTTGAGCGACGATCCGATCGCGACGTAGCCGCACTCCCCCGCCGCCTGGGCGAGATAATCGGCGGTCGGCTGGTTGAAATGCGATTTCGACGCCACGGCGACGAGCTGCTCGCCAGGCTGCCGGACCGAGATCGGGATGCGTCCGCTGTGATCTTCGAGCCACGCGCCCTCTCCGACCAGGCCTCCATGGAGCCGCTGCGTTGCAGGAGCGAACACCGCGCCAAGATGCGGGACGCCCTCGGCGATCAGCCCGATGTTGACCGTGTAGTCGTCACCGCCCCGGACGAACTCCTTGGTCCCGTCGAGCGGGTCGACGAGGAAGTAGGTGTCGCCATGCGCGGGAATGCGGCCGGCAGCCACTTCTTCCTCGGCAATGACCGGGACGCCGGGCGCGGCCCTGGCAAGTGCCGCAAGGATGACCAGCTCGGCCGCCCGGTCTGCTTCAGTGACCGGAGACGAGTCCTGCTTGTGCTCGACGTCGTAGCCACGCCGGACAACCTCGAGGATCGCCTCGCCCGCCTCGCGCGCCGCTACCGCGATTTCATCCAGAAGCCGGCCGTAATCGATCAACGAGGCGCCATTCGGATGCCGCCATCGAGACGGATCGCTTCTGCATTCAGATAAGGAGTCTCGACGATGAAGGCTGCGAGATCGGCATATTCCTCGGCCTTGCCGAGCCGCTTCGGGAACGGGACTTGCGCACCGAGGGCGTCTTGCACGTTCGGCGGCATCATCGCGACCATCGGCGTCTTGAACACACCCGGGAGGATGGTGTTCACGCGGATGCCGTCGTTCATAAGGTCGCGAGCAATCGGCAGGGCCATCGCCAGCACGCCGCCCTTCGACGCCGAATAGGCCGCTTGTCCGATCTGCCCGTCTTCGGCCGCGACCGATGCGGTATTGATGATGCAGCCGCGCTCCCCGTCTTCCAGCGGATCGAGATTGACCATGCCGTAAGCCGAGTGAGCGATGCAGCGGAACGAGCCGATCAGGTTGATCTGGATGGCCAGCTCGAACTGGATCATCGGATACGCCTTCGGCTCCTTGGTCTCCTTGTCTCGGCCGACGGTCTTGGCGGCATTGGCCACGCCGGCGCAGTTGACCAGCACGCGCTCCTGCCCGTGAGCCTCACGCGCCTTGGCGAACGCTGCGGCAACTTTCTCGTCGCTGGTCACGTCGACTTCGCAGAATATTCCACCGATCTCGGCGGCGACCTTCTCGCCTTTCTCGATGTCGCGATCGAACACGGCGACCTTGGCACCGCGGCTTGCAAGCTCGCGAGCGGTGGCCTCACCGAGTCCGGATGCGCCGCCGGTCACGACCGCGGCAATGCCCTGAATCTTCATTTTGTCTCCTTGGGTTCGACACGAGCGAGGACCGCGCCCTCGCTGACCTGGACGCCAGCCTGCGCGCTCAATTCGGCGACCGTGCCATCGAATGGCGCGGTCAATCCATGCTCCATTTTCATGGCTTCCAATGTGAGCAAACGTTGCCCTTTCGCAACCGTTTCTCCCTGAGAAACCTCGACGGCAGTGACCTTCCCCGGCATCGGCGCTGCGATCACACCGTTGGCGATGCCCTGCCCGGCGACGCTTCCCCGCGCAGCAAGGTCGAATTCGTATGCATTGCCCTCGTAGAAGGCGACCACGCGCTCATCGTCACGGAAGCCTGAGACGGCGGCGAAATCGCCCTCGTCCGACGAGACCGTACGGAAGTCGCCGTGGAAGCCCAGCGCGACACTGGTCCGCTGCGGGCATTGAGGCGGAAGCCCGAAAGGCCGGCGAAGGCGTCGTCATTCTCATCCTGCGCGAGCGCTACGACTGCGGCCCCACGCCAAATCGCGTCGTCCGGTTCGGCGTCAGGGACAAGCGTCTCGATGTGACGCTCGATGAAGCCCGTATCGAGCTCGGCCGCCCCGAACTCCGGCTGCAGCAAGGCGTTGAACAGGAAGCCGGCGTTTGTGCGGACCGGCCAGACTTCGACCTCGTCCAGGATGGAAGCAAGCTCGCCGATCGCTTCCTCGCGGTCGTCGCCGCGGGCGACAAGCTTGGCGATCATCGGGTCGTAGAAGGGCGAAATGGCATCGCCCTCTTCAACACCCGTCTCGATGCGGCCGTCTTCGCCCAGATCGAAATGGTCGAGCGGACCAACGCTCGGCAGGAAGCCCTTCGCCGGATCCTCGGCGTAAAGCCGCGCCTCGATTGCCCAGCCATTGATCGACAATTCGCCCTGCGTCTTCGGAAGCTTTTCGCCCGATGCGACGCGGAGCTGCCATTCGACCAGGTCCTGACCGGTGATCTCTTCGGTTACCGGATGCTCGACCTGCAGGCGTGTGTTCATTTCCATGAACCAGATGCGGTCACCCTTCAGGCCGTCGCTGGCGTCGGCGATGAACTCGATCGTCCCGCGCCTTCGTAGTTCACGGCCTTGGCTGCGCGCACTGCCGCGCCGCAGACCGCTTCGCGGGTCGCCTCGTCCATGCCGGGCGCGGGCGCTTCCTCGATCACCTTCTGGTGGCGGCGCTGGAGCGAGCAGTCGCGCTCGAACAAATGGACGACGTTGCCGTGGCTGTCGCCGAAGACCTGCACTTCGATGTGGCGCGGCGAGAGGATGTATTTCTCGATCAACACGCGGTCGTCGCCGAATGAGCTGGCTGCCTCGCGCTTACAGCTTTCGAGCGCGTCGTCGAAGTGCGCGCCGTCGTCGACGCGGCGCATGCCCTTGCCGCCGCCACCCGCCACCGCCTTGATCAGCACCGGATAGCCGATCGTGTCGGCCTCGGCCTTCAGGCGCTTTGGGTCCTGATCCTCGCCGAGATAGCCGGGCGTCACCGGCACGCCGGCGTCGGACATGAGTTTCTTCGCGGCGTCCTTCAGGCCCATGGCGCGGATGCTGTCGGGCTTCGGCCCGACCCAGATCAGGCCGGCGTCAATCACCGCCTGCGCGAAGTCGGCATTTTCCGACAGGAAGCCGTAGCCCGGGTGGATAGCTTCGGCACCGGTGGCCTTGGCCGCCTCGATGATCTTCTCGCCGACCAGGTAGCTCTCGCGCGCCGGGCTCGGCCCGATGTGCACCGCCTCGTCCGCCATCCGCACATGAAGCGCATTGGCATCCGCATCGGAGTAGACCGCAACCGTCCGCACGCCCATCTCGCGCGCGGTCCGGATGATGCGGCAGGCAATCTCGCCGCGATTGGCGATAAGCAGCGACGAGATCATTCGGCGGCCACCCGCATCGGCTCTTCCGCGACCAACGGCTTGAGTCCCAGCTTGGCGAACAGGGCCGCGTCGGCGTTGTCGCCAGCATTCGGCGTCGTCAGCAACCGGTCGCCGGTGAAGATGCTGTTCGCTCCCGCCAGAAAGCACAGCCCCTGCGTGCTCTCCGACATGCTTTCACGGCCTGCCGAGAGGCGAACCATCGACTTCGGCATGGTGATCCGGGCGACCGCGACCGTCCGCACGAACTCGATGTCGTCGATCGGCTTCTCATCGCCCCACATTTCGCCGAGCACCGTGCCCTTCACCGGCACCAAAGCATTGACCGGCACGCTCTCCGGATGGCGCGGGAGCGTCGCCAGCGCATGGATGAAGCCGACGCGGTCCGCGCGCGTCTCGCCCATGCCGACGATTCCGCCGCAGCAGACCGCCATTCCCGCCTTGCGCACTTCCTCCAACGTATCGAGGCGCTCCTGGAAAGTCCGCGTGGTGATGATGTCGCCGTAATGCTCGGGCGAGGTGTCGATGTTGTGATTGTAATAGTCGAGGCCCGCGTCCTTCAGCGCCCGCGCCTGCTCGCCGGTCAGCATGCCGAGCGTCATGCAGGTCTCGAGGCCCATCGCCTTCACTTCGCTGACCATTTCGAGCAGCGCCGGCATGTCGCGCTCCTTCGGCTCACGCCATGCCGCGCCCATGCAGAAGCGCTGCGACCCATGCGCCTTGGCCTCACGAGCAGCTGCGATGACAGCGTCGGCGTCCATCAATTTCTCGGCCTTGAGGCCGGTGTCCGCATGCGCCGACTGCGAGCAATAGCCGCAATCCTCGGGCAACCGCCGGTCTTGATCGACAGCAGAGTGCAAAGCTGCACTTCACCCGCCGCGTGATGATGCCGGTGCACGTCCGCAGCACGGAACACGAGCTCCGTGAAAGGAAGGTCGAAGAGCTCCGCGATCTCGGCGCGGGTCCAGTCGTTGCGGGTCATTGGGCCGGGCAATCCGTAGTTCGAGAAGAGAAGGTCAGGTTCATGATCTTCCAGGTGCCGTTGTCGCGGACCAAGTCGAAATGGTCGTAGCCGCAATTGCTGACCTTGCCGCCGACGCGCACGACGAACGGGGCCCAGACCATCGCCACGTCTCCGTCGATCTCGATTGCAGGGTCGCTGATCCGCTCCTGAAAGCCCTCGCCCGGCTTCAGGCGCTCGGCGAACTGGATCCAGCTTTGCTGCCGCAGACCGCTTGAGTTCGCCCGCGTTCCAGTCGCTGTGACTCGGCCCTCGGGATAGACGTAACGAAGCATCCCTGCAGCGTCTCCGCTTTCGAATGCGGCGAACACGGCGTTGATCGGAGCGAGGACTGCTGCAGTGTCGCCATCGGGCGGCGGCAGCGCTTCGGCCGGCGGCAATCCCTGAGCTGCAACTGCTGCAAGAAATGAAAGAATTACAGCCATGCTTTGCGTCACATCCTGAACACGCCGAACTGCGGCCGCTCGGGGATCGGCGCATTCAGACAGGCCGCGAAGGCCAGCCCAAGCACATCCCGCGTCTGCGCCGGATCGATGATCCCGTCGTCCCACAGCCGCGACGTGGCATGCCACGGATTGCCCTGCGCTTCGTAGTCATCGCGGATCGGTTGCTTGAAGGCTTCCGCCTGCTCGGGCGTCCACTTGTCGGCATCGCGGTGGACGGTCGCCAGAACGCTCGCCGCCTGCTCGCCACCCATCACGCTGATGCGCGAGTTGGGCCAAGTGAAGAGGAAGCGCGGCGAGTAGGCGCGGCCGCTCATTCCGTAATTTCCGGCGCCGAAGCTTCCGCCGATCAGCACGGTGATCTTCGGAACGCTCGCGGTAGCGACGGCGGTGACCAGCTTCGCGCCATGTTTCGCAATGCCTTCCGCCTCATACTTTCCGCCGACCATGAAACCGCTGATGTTCTGCAGGAACAGCAACGGTGTGCGGCGCTGGCAGGCGAGCTCGATGAAGTGCGCGCCTTTCACGGCGCTCTCGCTGAACAGGATGCCGTTATTGGCGAGGATCGCGACCGGCATGCCCCAGATGTGCGCGAAGCCGCAGACGAGGGTCGAGCCGTAGAGCGGCTTGAACTCGTGGAACTCCGAACCGTCGACGATGCGGGCGATGATCTCGTGCACGTCGTAGGGCGCGCGGACGTCCTCCGGGATGACGCCGTACAACTCTTCCGGGTCGTAGGCCGGCGCTCGCGGCTCGCGAAGCTCGATGCCCGCGCCCGCTTCGCTTTGCAGCGTCGAGACGATGTCGCGGACGATGGTCAGCGCATGTTCGTCACTCTCGGCGAGATGATCTACGACGCCCGACTTGCGCGCATGGAGGTCTCCGCCGCCGAGGTCCTCGGCGCTGATCTCCTCGCCAGTGGCCGCCTTCACCAGCGGCGGGCCGCCTAGGAAGATCGTCCCCTGGTTGCGGACGATGACGCTCTCGTCGCTCATCGCGGGGACGTAAGCGCCGCCAGCAGTGCAGCTGCCCATGACGCAGGCGACCTGGGCGATGCCCTTCGAACTCATCTGCGCCTGGTTGAAGAAGATGCGCCCGAAATGCTCGCGGTCGGGGAAGACCTCGGCCTGGTGCGGCAGGTTCGCTCCGCCGCTGTCGACGAGGTAGACGCACGGCAATCGGTTCTCGAGCGCGATCTCCTGCGCACGGAGGTGCTTCTTCACGGTCAGCGGGTAATAGGTCCCGCCCTTCACCGTCGCGTCGTTGCAGACGATCATCACCTGCTTGCCCGACACGCGGCCGATACCGGCGATCATGCCCGCGCCCGGCACCTCGTGATCGTACAAATCGAAGGCCGCGAGCTGGCCGATTTCGAGGAACGGCGATCCCGAATCGAGCAGGCGCTCGACGCGGTCGCGCGGAAGCAGCTTGCCGCGCGAAACGTGGCGCTCGCGATGCTTCTCGGGACCGCCCTGCGCCGCCTCGGCGACGTCCGCGCGCAACTTCTGGACGAGCGAGAGGTTGTGCTCACGGCGGGCACGAAATTCGTCGTTGTCCGGGCTGATGCTTGTCTGAAGCCTTGGTGCGCTCATGCCCTCAGGTGGTCCGTTGGTCGAAAAATCCCTGCGCCCGCCTAGCTGCTGCTGCAGCGCTTGGCAAAACCCCATGAAAGGTCCCGAATGACCCGTTCAAAGTTGCTTCTGGTTGCGTCCGCGTTCGCACTGTCGCTTTCCGCCTGCCAGCAAGCCGGCACTGGCACCGAACAAGGTAGCACCGCCCAAGGGACCGAACTTGGAATCGTGCCCGCCTCGATGGACAAATCCGTCAAGCCGGGCGACGACTTCTTCGCTTTCGCCAACGGCAGCTGGGTCAAGAATACGCCCATCCCCGAAGACCGTTCTCGCATCGGTGCCTTCACCATCGCCGACCAGGAACGCGAGCGGCAGACGAAGGACATGATCGCCGAGATCCTCAAGGCGAATCCGGATGCCGGCTCGAACGAGGGGAAGATCGCCAACTTCTACAATGCCTATCTGAACACGGACGCGATCGACAAAGCCGGCCTAGGCCCGCCAAGGCGGACCTCGATGCGATCGGCGGCATCGCCGACAAGACCCAGCTGAGCGCTGCCATCGGCCGCACCTTGCGTGCCGACACCGATCCGCTCAACGCGACCAATTTTCACACCGAGAACCTGTTCGGAATCTTCGTCACTCAGGGACTGAGCACGCCGGGCGAGCAATTGCCCTACATCATGCAGGGCGGCATCGGCCTACCGGAGCGTGAGTATTACCTCAGCGGCGACGCCAAGATGGCCGACCTTCGCAACACGTACCGCACCTATGTCGGTCAGATCCTGCAGCTTGCCAATTACCCTGACGCCAAGGCGGCGGCAGACCGGGTGATGGCGCTGGAAACGAAGATCGCGAACGCGCACGCGACGCGTGAGGAAAGCGAGGATTTCGCCCAGGGCGTGAAGGTCTGGTCACGCGCGGAACTGGAAAAGAACGCGCCTGGCCTGGACTGGAAAGCGCTACTCGACGCGGCGCAACTCGGCAGCGCGCCCAAGTTCGAAGCATATAATGCCAACGCCATTCCGAAGCTGTCGGCGCTCGTTGCGTCGGAGCCGCTGCATGCGTGGAAGGACTGGCTGGCGTTTCATACGCTCAACCAGCAGGCCGACGTGCTCCCCAAGGGCTTCCGTGATGCGAGCTTTGCGTTCAACAGCACCGCGCTTCTTGGAATCCCCAAGGAGCGCCCGCGGGATGAGTTGGCGCTGAACGCAGTCAGCGACACGCTCCAGGACGCCGTAGGCAAGACCTATGTCGACCGCTACTTCCCGGCGTCCTCGAAGGCCGAAATTCAGCGGATGGTCGAGGAGATCAAGGCTGCCTTCGCGCGCCGCGTCGAGGCGCTCGACTGGATGGCGCCGTCGACAAAGGCGGAAGCGCTCAAGAAAGTGAAATCGATCGTTGTCGGCGTCGGCTATCCCGACACTTGGCGCGACATTTCCTCGCTGGAGATCGGCGGCAACGCCTACGCCAACGCCAAAGCGGCGAGTCTCGCAGAATACCGCCACCAGATCGCGAAGATCGGCAAACCGATGGATCGCGCCGAATGGTGGATGCCGCCGCAACTGGTGAACGCGGTCAACCTGCCGGTGCAGAACGCGCTCAACTTCCCGGCAGCAATCCTTCAGCGGCCCTTCTTCGATCCGAAGGCCGACCCGGCATTCAACTATGGCGCAATCGGCTCCGTGATCGGGCACGAGATCAGCCACAGCTTCGACAACAACGGCGCTCTGTTCGATTCCACCGGTGCGCTTCGCAACTGGTGGACTCCAGCGGACTTCAAGCGTTTCCAGCAGGCGGGCGATGCGCTGGCCGCGCAGTACGACGAATACGAAGCGCTTCCCGGACTCCACCTGAACGGCAAGCTGACGCTAGGCGAGAACATCGCCGACGTGGCCGGCCTCGCCGCGGCCTACGACGCCTACAAGCATTCGCTCGGCGGCAAGGAGGCGCAGGCCATCGACGGCTATTCCGGCGACCAGCGCTTCTTCATCGCCTACGCGCAGGCGTGGGCGACCAAGATGCGCGACGAGCAGCTTCGCCAACGAGTCCTGACCGACGGCCACGCGCCGGGGCAATTCCGTGCCCTGACCGTTCGCAACCTCGATCCGTGGTACACGGCGTTCGACGTCAAGGAAGGCGAGAAACTCTATCTGGCGCCCGACAAGCGGGTAAAGGTCTGGTAGTTACTGCGGCAGCTCCGCGCGTGCCTTGAGGTAGGCGTAGAGCGCGTCGCGTTCGTGCGGCGTGAAATGCGTAAAGCGGCTGACGGCGACCTCGCCCATCAGGGGTTCTTGAATTTCCGACCGCCCGGGAGCTTGCCCTCGGTCAGGAGGGTCTCGAATTCCTCGCGGGAGTAAGCGCCGGCGACGATCAGATCGGGCGTGAACCCGGGATCCCCTTGCAGCGCTGACCCGTGGCACTCGGCACAGGTCACGGACGCGATGTATCTGCCCTGCGCGTACTCGGGTCCGAGATCGACCGGTCGCTTGTGCTTCCACTCCTTCACGAAGTCGGCGGCAGGCTTGAACTTGCCACTCGCGATCAGTTCCTTCGTTTCGGCCTCGAACGGGAGCATGGCCTGCGTCGGGCCGCCCTTCGGCTTCAGCGATCGCAAGTCGGCAATCAGTGCCGTCATGTCGGCGTCGCTAAGGTGCTGGAATACTTCCGACGGCATTCCCCACAAGGGCTTGCCGCTTGACCGTTCGCCGACCCGCAGGACATGCTCGATCTGCTGATCGCTGTATGCGGCGAGATCGCGCGTCAGGTTCGACGCGTAAGCCTCGTAGAAGCGGTGGCCGTCCAGATCCTTGCCGTGACAGCCGTGGCAACCCAACGCCCAGCCGATCCGCTTGCCATGCGCAAGCCGGGCGGCCGCATCCTTCACGTTGGCCCCGTCGAATGCGACTTCCATTGGCGCGGCGACGGCTGCAGGCGCGTCGGCCGCTTTCCGGTCGCAGCCGCTCGTTGCTGCAAGCAAAACCATGGCGAGAAGTCGCTGGCACATGAAAGTCCCCCTGACGACGCAGCCATAAAGCAGTCGGAAGCGACAGCCGAATCAGCCAGCTTCGAGCCGCTCCCTTCGCGACGTTCGCGACGACACCCGGAGAGTCGCCAACGCGCCAAGCATCATCAGGGCGCCGGCCAGCATCAGTGCATGCCGGGGATCGCCGCCAAGAACCGGCCGGTAGATCAGCGGCATCGTCACGGTTTCGATCAGCATCGGGATGACGATGAACATGTTGAAAATACCCATGTAGACGCCGGTCCGCTCCGGCGGGATGGCGTCGGCCAGCATTACGTAGGTGTTTCCCATCATCCCGGCCCAGCCGATGCCGATGCCGAGGGTCGCCGCGTAAAGCGTCGCCGTCCCGCTCGCCCCCGCGATCAGCAACATCGCGGCGCCGGACGCGGCCAGGCACGCGGCATGGACCAGCGAGACGCTGAAGCGCTTCAGGACCGGGATCAGGATGAGAGCGCCTGCAAATGCGATCGCATTGTAAACGACGCCCATCTTCTGGGCCGTCAGTGTGGCATCGATGTAGGCGGCGCTGGCGGCCTCGGTCGTCCCGAACAGTGACCGTGACACCGACAGGGAAATGTACTGCCAATAGACGAACATCGCATACCATTGGCAAAGCATCGCAACCGCCAACCGTCGCATGGCCTGTGGCATCTCCCGAACCGCGTCCACGACTTCAGCAAGAGCCGCGCCGAAGCCGCGCGGCAAGGCGGCAATGCGCGCCTTCTCGGCTTCGTCGAGCTTCAGCTCTGGCACGCGGACGACCGAATAGACGATCGTCCCGAGCGACAGGATCGCGCCGACCACGAACGCCAGCTTGACGATGTCCGGGATCGGGTGCCCTGGCATGATCGCCGTCGACACCCCGGCCGCTGCCAATAGCGACGGCGCAGCATAAGACGTGCACTGGGCAAGGCCGGTGAAAGCACTCTGCGTCAGGAACCCCGCAGGCTGCTGTTCGGGCAGCAACCGGTCGGCGACATAAGCCCGGTAAGGTTCCATCGTGACGTTATTGCCCGCGTCCAGCAGCCAGAGCAGCGACGCCGCCATCCACAGCGTGGGACTGTAGGGCATGGCAAACAGGCACAGCGAACAGACGATCGCGCCAATCAGGAAATATGGCGTGCGCCGTCCCATCCGCGACAAGGTACGGTCGCTCAACGCACCGATGATCGGTTGCACCAGCAGGCCCGTCATCGGACCGGCAAGCCAGAGCAATGGCATGGTCGCCTCGTCGGCGCCGAGGAATTTGTAGATCGGCGTCATGTTTGCCTGCTGCAGCCCGAAGCTGAACTGCAGGCCGAAGAAGCCGATGTTCATTTCGACAATGCGCCCGATGCTCAGCCGATCGCGCACTCACGTCCCCGCCAATGCAGCGGACCTTATGGGCGCAATCCTCACGCGGGCAAAATCAGGCCTAACCTGAGTTAGGAGCCAACCAGCTCCCGGCCGATCAACATGCGGCGGATTTCGTTCGTGCCGGCGCCGATGTCGAGCAGCTTCGCGTCGCGATAGTAGCGTTCGACCGGCCAGTCCTTGGTGTAGCCCGCGCCGCCCAACGCCTGGACCGCTTCGTTTGCGACCTTCACCGCATTTTCCGACGCCAGCAGGATCGCACCCGCCGCATCGTGCCGCGTCGTCTTGCCCGCGTCGCACGCTTTGGCGACCTGGTAGACGTAGGCACGCGCCGAATTGAGCGCGACGTACATGTCGGCGACCTTGGCTTGCATCAGCTGGAATGTCCCGATCGGTTTCCCGAACTGCTTGCGCTCGCGAACGTAGGGCAGGACCACGTCGAGGCATGCCTGCATGATTCCGATCTGCATGCCGGCGAGAACGGTCCGCTCGTAATCGAGCCCGCTCATCAGCACCTCGACGCCCTTGTTCTCCTCGCCGAGGATATTCTCGGGCGGAACGAAGCAATCGTCGAACACCAGCTCCGCCGTCGGCGAGCCGCGGATGCCGAGCTTGTCGACCTTCTGGCCGATCGAGAACCCGTCCATCTCGCGCTCGATCAGGAAGGCGGTAATGCCGCGGCTGCCCTCGCCCGTCTTGGCATACACGACGAGCGTGTTGGCTTCGGAGCCGTTTGTAATCCAGAACTTGGTGCCGTTGAGGCGGTAGCCGTTGCCGACCTTCTCCGCCTTCAGCTTCATGCTGACGACGTCGCTGCCCGCGCCCGCCTCGCTCATAGCGAGCGCGCCGACATGCTCGCCGCTGATGAGCTTGGGGAGGTACTTCTGCTTCTGCTCCGGGTTCGCCCAGCGACGGATCTGGTTCACGCAGAGGTTGGAGTGTGCGCCATAGCTGAGCCCGACGGAGCCGGACGCGCGGGCGACCTCTTCCTGCGCCACGACATGCTCGAGATAGCCGAGGCCAAGTCCGCCATCCTCTTCGGCGACGGTAATTCCGTGCAGCCCAAGCTCGCCCATCTGCGGCCAGAGGTGACGCGGAAACTCGTCCTTCTCGTCGATCTCCGCCGCGATCGGCGCGATCTTGTCGGCGGCGAAGCGCTGCGTGGATTCGCGGATGGTGTCGGCCATCTCGCCGAGCTGGAAGTCGAAGGTCGCGTCGGACATTTCAAAGCCTCTCGTGTTGGAGGCGCGCGTAGCACCGGCATTGAGGTTTGAACAAGCAAGCCGGCAGTCTTATGTGCGGCGCAACAATCCGACTCCGGAGCACATTCGATGGCCACCACCGCTGAAGATCCCACCGTCATTCTTTCGATCGCCCGCACGCCGATGGGCGCCATGCAGGGCTCGCTGTCCGACGCGACCGCGACCGACCTGGGCGCGACGGCGGTGAAGGCCGCCGTGGAACGTGCTGGCGTCTCCGGCGAGGATATCGACCGCATCTACATGGGCTGCGTGCTTCCGGCCGGTCTTGGTCAGGCCCCTGCCCGCCAGGCGGCGCTCAAGGCGGGTCTCCCGAAGTCGGTCCAGGCGACCACCGTCAACAAGGTCTGCGGCTCGGGCATGCAGACGGTGATCATGGGCGACGAAGCTCTCACGGCCGGCAATGCCGACTTCATCATCGCGGGCGGCATGGAGTCGATGACCAACGCCCCGTATTTGCTCAAGAAGCACCGCTCGGGCGCACGCATCGGCCATGACACGGCCTACGACCACATGTTCCTCGACGGCCTCGAGGACGCCTACGAAGAAGGCCGCGCGATGGGGAGCTTCGCCCAGTGCACCGCCGACGAATATCAGCTGACGCGCGAGCAGATGGACAATTACGCCATCGAGAGCCTCAGTCGCGCCAAGGCCGCGATCGACAATGGCGGCTTCAAGGACGAAATCGTCCCCGTCACCATCAAGAGCCGCGCCGGCGAGACCGTCGTCGACACCGACGAAGCCCCGGGCCGCGGCCGTCCGGACAAGATTCCGCAGCTGAAGCCCGCTTTCTCGAAGGAAGGCACGATCACCGCCGCGACCAGCTCGTCCATCTCCGACGGTGCCGCCGCCGTCGTCCTGACCCGCGAGAGCGTCGCCAGCGCCAAGGGCCTTGATCCGGTCGCCCGCATTGTTGCGACCGCCGCCCACGCGCAGGAGCCGGCGCAGTTCACCGTCGCCCCGATCGGCGCCATCGAGAAGGTGCTCGAAAAGGCCGGCTGGAAGGCTTCGGAAGTCGACCTGTGGGAAGTGAACGAGGCGTTCGCCTGCGTCGCCATGTTCGCGATGAAGGACCTCGGCATCCCGCACGAGAAGATCAACGTCCACGGCGGCGCTACCGCCCTGGGTCACCCGATCGGCGCCAGCGGAACGCGCATCCTCGTCACTCTCATCAATGCGCTCAAAGGCAAGGACCTCAAGCGCGGCGTCGCCAGCCTCTGCATCGGCGGCGGCGAAGCGACGGCCGTGGCGGTGGAACTCGTCTGACCGCTTGACTCCGTACCGCGGTACGGGAGCTAAAGGAGTGTCCGACTCGTTCTAAAGACGAAGGACACTCCAATGACCAAACATGACCCGATCGCTCCGGCGACGGAGAAAACCGCCATCCTCTACCGGATGGTCATGCCCAGCCATGTGTGCCCCTGGGGAATCAAGTCGAAGCACCTGCTGGAAAGCCGCGGGTTCAAGGTCGATGACCGCCACCTGCGGACCAGGGAGGAAACCGACGCATTCAAAGCCACGCATAGCGTAACGACGACGCCGCAGACCTTCATTCACGGCGAACGCGTCGGCGGCTACGACGACCTGCGGCGCTTTTTCGGGAAGCGCGTGCAGGCGAAGGGCGAAACCAGCTACGTGCCCATTATCGCCTTGTTCTCGCTTACGCCCTGGGCGCATTGGCGTTGAGCGTCGCCAATTTCGAAACACCCTTCACCGTTCGAGCCGCGGAATGGTTCATCGGCATTTCGATGATCGTTCTGGCATTCCTGAAATTGCAGGACGTCGAATCGTTCTCTGCGATGTTTCTCAACTACGATCTGCTGTCGCGGCGATGGGTTCCATACGCCAGCCTGTATCCGGTGCTCGAAGCCATAGCGGGCGTTCTGATGCTGTCTGATCGCCTGCATTGGCTGAGCGTGCCAATTGCCCTGTTCATCGGGACCGAAGGGGCAATCAGCGTCTTCAAAGCTGTCTATGTCGACAAGCGAGAACTGAAATGCGCGTGCGTCGGCGGATCGTCGAACGTGCCACTTGGCTTTGTCTCGCTAACCGAGAACTTGTTCATGGTCGGGATGGCGATTTGGATGGCGCGAATGTGGCTCTGATTCGCGGCCCAAACGATCCGGTGATATGGCGAGACCCCTCAAACGGGGAGAAAGCCATGCGCCTGACGATCGTCACACTTGCCGCAATTGCCTTGGTTAGCTGCAACAAAGCCGAAGCACCGGCAGACACGAATGCCGATGCCAATGCCGTCGACGTTAACGCTGTCGACGCAAATGCCGCCGCGACGCCCGCCGCGTTCCAGCTCAACGAGACGACCTGGACCTTCACCGACAAGGACGGCCAGGCCATCAAGGAGTCGATCGACGCCAGCGGCAACTACATCGCCAACGCGGGTGACAAGCATCTCGACCACGGCACCTCGGTGATAAAGGATGGCAAGGCTTGCTTCACCAGCGCGATGAACAAGGACGGCGAGGTCTGCTGGACCATTCAGGCCGTCGAGGTCGGTCAGGCGATGGAAACGACCAGCGACAAGGGCGAGAAGCTCACCGTCACGCGAGTTGCGTATGAACCGATGACGATGCCGGCGCCCGCCCAATAAGCAGACGCTGCTGCGCGGGCCCTACTTTGGGCCCGCGTAGGCCAGGCACTCGAGCTCGAGTTGGGCTCCCAGCGCAAGGCCGCTCGCTCCGAATGCACTGCGTGCGGGCAGCTTCCCTTCGGGAAGTAGGGCACGTACACCGCATTGAACGCCGGCCAGTTCTTCATGTCGGCGATCATGACCGTGCATTTGAACACGTCGCCCCAGTCAAGGCCCCTCGCCTTCAGCGCGGCGCCGACGTTCTCCATCGTCTGCTTGGCCTGGCCCTCGAAGGTCTCCGGCAGCTTGCCGTCAGGTCCGATGCCGATCTGACCGGAGAGGTACATCACGTCCCCGACGCGTACCGCGCTGGAGAAGGGAGCGGGCCGGCCGGTGATCGCCCCTGGCGCAGGGAAGTATTCGACGGTCGGCGGCGCAGCCTGTGCGGCACCTGCGGACATGAGCAAAATCACCGACGCGATCAATTTCATCTTCGCCCCTGTTGTGGTCGCGACCGTCATAGCATCTTTGCGGCTCAGCGGGGCATCAGCATTCCGCGCCTGCCGACGGCGATGAATGCGGTCAGGAGCTGGAGGATGATGAGCAGGGACACGAACGCCAGCGGGCTGATCCAGGGCACGTACCCGAGGTGCGCAAGCGCCGCCCAGCCGCCGAACAAGACGAGGGTCGCGTAAAAGCCATAGGCCGAGGCTTCCCTCGTCAGCTGCCACGTCAGCTCATCATATTGCTTCACGCCAGCCGCGGTCACCGCGACGACGGCAATCAGGCACAATGCCGCAATTGCCAGCGCGACCTGGTTGTCGATGCCGCCCCCGCCATGGCGAGAACGAGCACGAAGACGCCGATCAAGATGGTTGCGATTGCACTGGTCCTGAGCTTTGGCCGCTCTTCGCGAAGTTCGTCGGCATCCTCGACGTTGAGGAAGTGCGCCCCAGTCTTTGGCGCCGCCACGCCCAAAGCGACCATCAGACCGATTAGCAGGTAGACAATGCCGCACGCGGCCGCGATGAGCACGGATGGGTTCTTCAGGTCCATGTTCGGCTCGCCGACGAACTTGAAGAACAAAAGGGACGCGACCGCTCCGACGATAGCTCCCGCAAGCATGCGCCAAATCATGACGCGCATTTTCCTGGCATCCATGGTTGCACTCATTTCGACGGTTCCTCCGGTTCCCATTTGTCGATGAAGATCTGGTCGACGGGCACGGCGAAGAGTTTCGCCAGGCGCAGCGCCAATGGGAGGCTCGGGTCGTACTTGTCGGTTTCGACACAGTTGATGGTCTGCCGCGAGACGCCAATGCGCCTCGCCAACTCACCCTGACTCCAGCCGCGCGCCTCGCGGATGTGCTTCAGCCGATTCTCCACGCGCCAATCATCTGTCCAGAACTCTTGACTGTCAAGAGTGTTGGACAGGTACTCGCAGAGACGAATTAATCGACGGTTTCTCCGTCACTTACGCCCCAGATGTCGGACGTGCGGATATAGCCTTCGCGCTTGTCGACGCTGAAATGGCACCAGCCGTTTCCACAATGCTCAATGCGGCCGACCACCCCGGCTGGGCATTGTAGCGAAGCCGGCTGCCGGCATCGGGCTTGGCATAAATGGATCGCGGATCGCCTGGCTTCACGATGGCAGTGCGGCGATCGCTGAGCAGCGTAACCAGCATCCAGCCCTGCGTGCCCTCCGGATCCTCGATCAGGCGCCAATTCGGATAGGTCTTTACCACCCGGATCGGCAGGTCGCGGCGCTTGTAGAGCCAGACGCCCGGATAATTCCGCCCCGGACCAGTGCGCATCATTGCCTCGCCCGAAGCGATCGATGCCCAGTACGGCGGCTTCTTGTCCTGCGCGGCCGCGGGAACGGCGAGCGCCAGGATGACTGCGGCGAGAACCCCCTTACGCACGAACCTCAAGCTCCCGTCAGGATGCGGTCCACAAGTTGCTTCACCGTCGGGACGAAGCCGTTCGAATAAAATGGGTCGGTCTTGAACCGGAACGCCGCGTGCCCGGCGAAAATGAGGTTGTTTTCGACGGGCCCGCCATGCGCGATATCCTGAAGCGTCTTCTGGATGCAGAAGCTGCGCGGGTCGGCGAGACGCCCGGTCGAATTCTTCTCATTGTCCGCCCAGGATGAGAACGAACATTGGCTGAGGCAGCCCATGCATTCCGCCTGGTCGTGGCGGATCTGGTTCTTCTCCTCAGTCGTGACGAAGATGAGCGTTTCGTCCGGAGTCTTCAGCGCCTCATTATACCCGGCGGCGAACCATTCGCGCGCATGCTGAAGGTCGCCCTTGGTGACCCAGTAGCCACGCTTCCTGCCGACGCCCACGTCGAGCTCGAAGTGATGGTCGCCGAGGGGCTCCTTGGTAAAGGCCACCTGCCGGTGCGACCGCGCCTCAAGGTTGCGCAGGAACGGGTTGCGGACTGCGGAAGAATAGAAGCCGGTCGGCGAAAAGCGGTGCAGCAGCACATCGCCCTCTTCCAGAGTCATCAGCCGCGCCTTCCACTCGGGCGGGATCGGGCTTTCCTGGGTCAGCAGCGGCCGGGTTCCGAACTGAAAGACAATCTGCCCGAGCTCCGGATTGTCGATCCAGTTCTCCCACTCGTCGAGGCGCCAGACGCCGCCGGCCATCACGATCGGAACGCTGTCGGCGATGCCGTTGTCGCGCATGGTTTGGCGAAGTGCGGCAACGCGCGGATAAGGATCCTGCGGCGCGCGCGGGTCTTCGGCATTGGAAAGCCCGTTGTGACCGCCAGCCAGCCACGGATCCTCGTAGACGACCGCGGCCAGCCATTCCGCCGCCTTGGAATATGCGCGCTTCCACAATGCGCTGAAAGCACGAGCGGAGCTGATGATCGGCAGATAATTGACGCCGTAGGAGGCTGCGATCTCGCTCAGCTTGTAGGGCATGCCGGCGCCGCAGGTGACGCCGGTGACCAAGCCCTTCGTGCGCTCGAGTACGCCGTGGAGCACGCGCTGCGCGCCGCCCATTTCCCACAGCACGTTGATGTTGATCGCGCCCTTGCCCGACGCCATGTCGTAAGCGCGCTGGACCTGCGCGACGGCACCGTCGATCGCGTACTGGATAAGCTCTTCGTGGCGATCCCGGCGGGACATGCCGTTGTAGATTTGCGGGATGATCCGGCCTTCCGGATCGTAGCTGTCGGCATTGACCGCGGACACGGTGCCGATGCCGCCGGCAGCCGCCCAGGCGCCGGAACTCGCGTGATTGGTCGCAGAGACGCCCTTGCCGCCTTCAACCAGCGGCCAGACCTCGCGTCCGCCGTAAAGGATGGGCTGCAGCCCCTTGAACAATTCGTCTCTCCTGTTTCGCGGCTATATACGGTCTCTTGCTGACAATTCTGCAAAAATCCACTGGGGAGCGCCCATAGCAAACGGGCCGGGGATTTCTCCCCGGCCCGCCCTTGATTGTCTATCGGTACCTTTGCTTAGCAGCGGCCCTGCGCAACCTGGCCGCCGACGACCGCGCCGAGCGCTCCGCCGATCAGCGCGCCGGCCGTACCGTTGCCCGTGCGATAGCCATAGCGGTTGTGACTGGTCGCAACCTGCGATCCGACGACTGCGCCAAGCGCACCGCCGATCAACGCGCCGGTCGTGCCGTTGCCGCAGCGGTAGCGCTCGCCGTAGTAGCGGCTGTTGTACCCGTTTCCGTAGTAGGGCGAGCCATAGTAGCTGTTGCCGTAGTACGGGCTGCCGTAATAGCCGCCGTAGGCGTTCGAGCCGTAGTAGCGCGAACCGTAGTAGGGGCTCGCATACCGCGTCGAAACGTAGCGCGTGCGGTTCGGGACGTAGCGGACCGTCTCGACCGCCCGGACCCTGTGATGGCGATTCCAATCGTGGTCCCTCGCCGAAGCGGCGGTCGGGGCCGCGATCATCGACGCTGCCGAGAGCGTCAGGATTGCAGTCTTTAACATCGAAATACTCCTCGATGACCAGTGGCCACGCGGGGCCAGTCAAGGAGTTAAGTACGACTTTGCAACTGACAACGCGCTGAATGCGCCGTTCACCCCAGGTCTTGCAGCGAATAGTCGAGCCCGATGTCGACCGATGGCGCGGATTGGGTGATCCGTCCGACCGAGATGTAGTTCACGCCGGTCTCCGCAATGCCGCGGATGGTGTCGAGGTTCACGCCGCCGGAGGCCTCCAGCGGGACGCGACCGGCAACCGACTCCACCGCCTCGCGAAGAACCGGAGGTGGCATGTTGTCGAGCAGGAGGCGATCGGCGCCAGCTTCCAGCGCAGGCTCGATCTGCGCAACGCGATCGACTTCGACCTGGACCTGGAACCCGGTGTTCGCAGCCTTCGCCGCACGAACGGCATTCGCCACGCCGCCAGCGACGGCGACATGGTTGTCCTTGATCAGGAGACCGTCGTCGAGCCTCATGCGGTGGTTCTCCGCTCCTCCCATCCGCGCCGCGTATTTCTCTAGCAGCCTCAGTCCGGGGATGGTCTTGCGGGTGTCGAGCAAGATCGCCCCCGTCCCGCGATCTTCTCGACGTAGCGTCGCGTCAGGGTCGCAATCCCCGACAGGTGCTGGAGCGTGTTCAACGCCGAGCGCTCGGCAGACAGCATGGCCCGCGCATTGCCTTCGAGGCGCATTATCACCGACCTGGCGGGTACGCTGTCCCCGTCCGTGACCAGCTTCTCGATCCGCACATCCTTGTCGAGCGCGCGGAAGAAGGCGGCAGCAATCTCAAGCCCCGCGATGGCGATCGGCTCCCGGCAGTTCATCTCCGCGGTGAAGCGAGCATCGGCCGCGATCGTCGCGGCGGAAGTGATGTCGCCGCCTGAGCCCAGGTCCTCGGCAAGCACGCGGCGGACGAATTCCTGAACATCGAACTGGTCGGATAAAGCCATGCGCCGCCTCTAAGCGAGCGCCGCGCAGCCTGCTAGTGAGTCGCGTCCTCGACTACCTTTTCGTCGCCGACGATCCGCCAATGATCCTCCCGGCGTTCGTAGCGCTGGGTCGTTCGGGACTCGAACCCGCCGCCCTTCAAAGCCTGCAGCGTCAAGGTGACGGCGTCGTCGACGATATCGATCCGGTTGAAGTTCTGTTCCTCGTCCCGAAGACGCACGGAGGTCGCCGTTCCCGCCTGGACTACGAGCGCCGGTCCGGCGCGGGTGACGAGATCGTGGGCGCTATGCGTCGAGGCCGTGTGGTGATGACCTGCCAGCAGCAAGTCGACTCCCGACTCTGCGGCTGCGTCGAGCGCAAGTCCGCTCCTCCCCGCTGCTCGCTCGACTTCGCCGGTTTCACCGACCGGAAGAGCGAATAGGGGATGGTGAGTGACGAGGACCCGCAGGCAGTTCGGATCGCTGCGTTCGAACGTGCTGCGGATGAACTGGATCTGCTCGCGGCTGATGCGGCCGTCCTTGAAGGTCAGCGATCGCGCCGTGTTGATGCCAAGCACCGATACGCCGGGCAGTTCATGAAACGGGCACAGCGTCTCGTCGATGTACCTCTTGTAACGGGTCAGTGGCGACAGGAAGCGCCGAAAGACGTCGTACAGCGGGACATCGTGGTTGCCCGGAACGGCCAGAACGTCGTGTCCTGCTTCGCGCAGGCGCTCCAGGAACTCGCATGCCTGCTGGAACTGCTCGGTGCGCGCGCGCTGGGTGAAGTCGCCGCTGATGACGACCAGGTCGGGCTTCTCTTCGTCGACACGCTGCACGACCGCATCCACCAGACGGGGATCGTGTGCGCCGAAATGAAGATCGGAAAGGTGGATCAGGCGAACCATGTGCTTCCAACACTGTCACCCTGAACTTGTTTCAGGGTCCATGAACTCGGCACTTGCAGTCGGCCGCCAACGCTGGTGTTCATGGATGCTGAACCAAGTTCAGCATGACGGGGGCGATGGACCGTACCGACGCGAATACCGGGACGCGCGAAGTATCCGAGCGGCTGCGCTTCGATACCGAAGCGCTGGACGGATGGATGGGCGAGCACATCCCGGAGTTGGCGGGCCGATCTCGGTCAGTCAGTTCAAGGGCGGCCAGTCCAACCGACGTACCGCGTCGACAAGGGCTCCCAAAGCTTCGTCCTTCGCCGCAAGCCGCCGGGCAAACTGCTCCCCGGCGCCCATGCGGTCGACCGTGAATATCGCGTGCTTGCGGCACTCGGCGCCCAGGGCTTTCCGGTCCCGCGGGTGTACGGCCTGTGCGAAGACGACAGCGTCATTGGCACCGCCTTCTACGTCATGGACATGGTGCCCGGCCGGATCGTCTGGGAAGCGCATTTCCCGGGCATGAGTCGGGAACGGCGAGCCGCACACTTCGACGCCATGAACGCAACAATCGCCTTGCTGCACAGCTACGATCCGGACGCCATTGGCCTCGGTGACTATGGCAAGGCGACAGGGTTCGTCGAACGCCAGGTAGGACGGTGGTCGAAGCAATATCTCGCCGACACGGATGGCGGGCGCGTGCCGGCAATGGACGAGCTCGTCGACTGGCTCGGCAAGCACCTCCCAGCCGACAACAGCCGATCCAGCGTCGTGCATGGCGACTATCGCTGCGACAATATGATCTTCGACGCGGACGAACCGGCGGTCCGCGCAGTGCTCGACTGGGAATTGTCCACGTTGGGTGATCCCGTGGCGGACTTCACCTATCACCTGCTGATGTACCGCATGCCCGGAGGACCGAGCTTCAGCGGCCTGGCCGGTATGGACCTCGAGGCTTTGGGCATCCCGTCCGAGGACGATTATGTCGCCGCCTATTGCCGTCGCACCGGCCGCGATCACTTGCCCAACAAGGATTACCTGGTCGTCTTCTGCCTGTTCCGGCTCGCCGCCATCCTTCACGGGATCAAAGGCCGGTTGGCGCGGGGCAACGCTTCGTCGGCTCATGCGGCGCAGATGGTGGAGAGGCTCGAACCTCTTGCCGAACTGGCGCTCTCCGAAGCGAAAAAGGCGCAGTTGTAGCGCTTTTCAGCAAGTGCTCAGGACTTCCTCAGGCTTTCTGCTCCGGCTTGAGTGACTGACAATGCGTCGTTTGAAGGAGGCGCACATGGAAGCAGTCACGGATATTGTCGCAGGCTCGCGCTGGAGCCGTTGGCGAATCGTCATGTGGGGAACCGCTACGTTCCTGCTCCTGCTGCCCGCGATCGCGATGCAGTTCACAAGCGAAGTCGATTGGGACGCGCGCGATTTCGTTATCATGGGTGTGATGCTCGCGAGCGCATGCGCTGTATGCGAACTGGCTGCCCGGGCATCAAGCAATGGCGCTTACCGAACCGCTGCAGGGATTGCGGTCGGGACCGCCCTTCTCACCGCCTGGACAAACCTGGCCGTTGGAATGATCGGTTCGGAGTCCAATCCCTACAACTTGGTGTTCGCGGGCGTTCTGGGCATTGCGCTGGTTGGAGCAATCGTCGCGCGGTTCGAGGCGTCCGGAATGGCGCGAGCGATGATCGCGGCCGGTCTCGCCCAAGCCGCCGCCGGTGCATTCGGACTGACCGCTGACGTCCGCGGCGCGCTGTTCAGCATGGGCTTCTCAGGTCTCTGGCTGCTGTCGGCGCTGACCTTCCGCGTCGCGGCGCGGCAATTGGCCGCTTCTTCCAAACTCGTGTAAAGTTCGAAACGCACGACTCATCTGCGTGCGAGAGGGAGACGGCTCATGCACAAAGGCATTGCGGCGTTCCTGGTCATGGCCGCGGCAATCGCCCCGGCCCTGTTCCCGACTTCACGGCGAGCGCCGACCCACGCGCTTCGGCGACCCCAATGAGAAGATCTGCGAGGATATCATCGTCACCGGAAGCCGGCTTGCGAAAAGACGCTTTTGCGGCACGCGCCAGGAATGGGAAGAAAAGCGCATGGAAGACCGCAAGCTGATCGAAGAGATTCAGCGTAGCCCGTGCCAGATCACGAAGAGCGGGGAAACTCGAACGCCTGCGTGCCAATATAGGAAAGGGCCTCGTCGATCGCTCGAAGAGGGCCGATTACCTAATTCGTCGGAAAACCGCGCTTCTTCAGCAATGCGTTCACGTCGGGATCGCGGCCGCGGAACTCGCGGTAGGCTTCGGCGCGATCGGTCTCGTTGCCGGTCGACAGCAGATACTTCTTGAAGTTGCCTGCGACCGTCTTGTCCCACGGGCTGCCCGCCTCCTCGAACGCCGCCCAGGTGTCGGCGTCCATCACTTCCGACCAGAGGTAGGAATAATAGCCGGCCGAATAAGCGTCGGACGAGAAGAGGTGACCGAACTGCGGCATGCGGTGCCGCATCACGATCTCCTTCGGCATGCCGATTTCCGCCAGCGTCTTCTTCTCGAACGCGTCCGGATCGACCACGCCGCTGGGGTCGGTGTGCAGCTTCATGTCGACGATCGCCGAGCCGAGATATTCGACCGTGGCAAAGCCTTGGTTGAACGTCTTCGCCTTCTGGATCTTGTCGACCAGGGCCTGCGGCATCGGCGCGCCGGTCTGGTAGTGCTTCGCAAAGCGTGACAGCACTTCCGGCGTCAGCAGCCAATTCTCGTTCACCTGGCTCGGATACTCGACGAAGTCGCGCTGCAAGCCGCCGAGGCTCGGATAGCGGACGTTGACCAGCAGGTAGTTGATGGCGTGCCCGAACTCGTGGAACAGGGTTTCCGCATCGTCGAGGCTGATCAACACCGGCTTGCCCGGTTCGCCCTTGGTGAAGTTGTTGTTGTTCGACGCAAGGACGATGTTGTCGTTGAGCAACTTCGAGCGGCTGCGGTACGTCGTCATCCACGCGCCCGAGCGCTTCCCGTCACGCGCGAAGGCGTCGAAGTAGAAGACGCCGACGACCTTGCCAGTCGGGATGTCCGTCACTTCGAACGTGCGGACATCCGGATTAAAGACGGGGATCTTGCCCGTATTTTCCTTGAAGCCGAGGCCGTAGAGTTGGCCCGCCTCCCAGAACATGCCGTCGACGAGATTGTTGAGCGCGAAATACGGCTTAATCTCGTCCTGGCTAAGGTCGTACTTCTGCTTGCGGACCTTCTCCTGGTAGTAGCGATAATCCCACGGCTCGATGGTGATCTTGTCGCCCAGCTTGTTGGCGAGCGCCTGCTGGTCCGCGACCTCTTCCTTCACGCGGGCGACCGCCGGGGTCCAGACGCGCATCATCAGGTCCATCGCCTTGGCCGGGTCCTTGGCCATGGTGTCCTGCATCCGCCACTCGGCGTGGTTCTTGAACCCTAGCAGCTTTGCGCGGTCGGCGCGCAGCTTCACGATCCTGGCGATGGTCGCGTTGGTGTCGTTTGCGTTGCCGTTGTCGCCGCGGTTGACGAACGCCGTCCAAACCTTCTCGCGAAGCGCGCGATTGTCCGCGAACGACAGCACCGGGTCGACGACCGAGCGCGTGTTCTTCAGCGCATAGGTGCCGGCCGGAAGCTTGCGGTCCTTGGCCGCGCCGGCGAGCGCGACCTTCACGTCGTCGGGAACGCCCTTCAGCTCCGCCTCGGTCGCGGTGATGTAGGTGCCCTCGTCTGCCAGCAGCCTCTCGTTGAACGTCGAGAAAAGCGTCGCCAGTTCCTGGTTCATCGACGCCAGTTGCGCCTTCTGCGCTGGGTTCAGGTTGGCGCCGCTGCGAATGAAACCCTCGTAGGTCCGCGTCAGAAGGCGGTCCTGCACGGCATCGAGGCCGAGCGTCGCCTTGCGGTCGTAAAGCGACTTCACGCGCTGAAAGAGCTTCTCGTTGAAATTGATCTCGTCGAACGCGGCGGAGATTTTCGGCTGCCAATCCTTGTCGAGCGCCTGGTATTCCGGCGTCGACATATTGTCGGTCATGACGGCGAACACGTTCTCGACCCGAGAGAAGCGCTGCCCGGCCTTTTCCATCGCTTCGATCGTGTTTTCGAATGTCGGCGGCGCCGGATTGTTGGCGATCGCATCGATCTCGCGGCGCTGATCTTCGATGCCGAACTGGAACGCCTGCGGAAACAGCTTGGGATCGACCTTATCCCAAGGCGGAACGCCATCGTACGGGCCGGACCAGTCGGCCAGCAGGACGTTGGTCGGAACCGCTACGCTGGCGGACGCGGCCGGAGCCTTCGCCTGCGCATGTGCGGCCGTGCCAATGGCGGCCATCGAAAGAATGGCCGTCGTGGCCAGCAGCATCTTCATATTACCCCTCGATCAAGGAAAAATGGTGTCGCCGCATCGCGGACCGGCCGCGATGCAACAAGCGGGACTTCGACGAACGGCAGATAGGTACCCGCAAGTGAACCGTCGCTGACGTTCAGAACTGCATGAAGTTCAGCAGCTTGACGTCGACGGCCATGCCCTCGGCCCGTCGTGCTGCGACGAATGCGGCTATATCTTCGCGGGCGACCAGATGGACGTTGATGTCCTCATGGTCCGTGCCCCGCCCTCGCCGACTTTGCGGAGACCGGTCGCGCGAACCAAAGTGAAGCTCTCGGTCAGCATTCCCGGCGAGGACTGGAATTCGCCGAGCACCTCGATTTGATCTGCGGTGTAACCCGTCTCTTCCTCGAGTTCCTTGACGGCCGTGCCCTCGACGGTCGCATTGGGGTCCTCGTCGCCGACGAGGCCAGCCGGTAGCTCGAGGCAGCGATTGCCGACCGGTACGCGATACTGGTCTATCAGGACAACCTTGCCCTCGGTCTCGGCGAGGATGACGACTGCCGTTACCCCCCGCGTCCGCGAGACATATTCCCAGCGGCCGCGCTTCAGGGTGCGGACGAACTTCCCTTCCCACTTCACTTCCAATGGAGCGTCGGCGTCCGCTGTCATAGTTCGATGAGCTTGTCCGGAATCTCGTTGGTATCGGTGGCGGAACGCGGGAAGTGCTCGGCAAGCACCGCACCGACCCGCTCGATGGCCGCCACGATCCCGTCCGCGGGCCTTCCAGCCTTCACGCCTTCGAGAAGAGCAGCCATCGCCTCGCCCCAAGTCTCCGGCGTCGTGACCTTGAGGATAGCTTCGTCGGCGACAATCTCGGCGCGCCGCTCGCCCATCGAAAGATAGATGAGGATGCCGGTGCGGCCGACGGTCCGGCGCTCGGCGCCCGCCTTGAACACCGAAATCGCCCGACGCCGCACCCGCCGGGTCTTGGTCGCTCCAGGCGTCAACGCCAGTCGCAGCGGCATGTACTTAAGGATGAGAAGGACCGCGGTGAACTTCAGCACCGCCAGGATCATCAGGAATGTCAGCAGCTCGCGAAGCGTCGATTCCGGCCGCCACGACCCGAGGAAGACGTCGAGCCACCATTCGAGTCCCCACGGCCAGATCGCCGCCCAAGCGAGCACTGCGATCAACGCCAGCACCGCCCAGTGCAACGCGACATCATGATAGGAATCGCTGAGCGGCGTCGCGGCCGCGATGATCTCGCCATCGCTCTTCGCCTCCGCCGCGGCAATCGCCGCGCTGACCCGCGAATGATCCTCTTCGCTAAGTTGCAGCATCACCAGCTTCCCCCTGCGCCGCCGCCGCCAAAGCCGCCTCCGCCACCGGAGAAGCCCCCGCCTCCGCCGAACCCGCCGCCGCCGCCAAAGCCGCCTCCACCGCCCCAGCCACCGCCGCCGCCCAGCCGCCACGATTGCGCGACCCGCGGCTGAGCTCATTGAGGCCCCACAGCACAATCAGGGATCGATTCCGCCACGGCGGCGGCGATAGCGCCGTCCGCTCATGCCGCGCGAAAGCGAACCGATGATCACGAAGAAAATGACGACGATAAAAATGACCGGGATGAAACCCGCGCCGCCGCTCCGCCGCTGACTCTCCTGCTGGCGGCCTTGTCGATGTTGGCCTGCGCCTGGTCGGCCGGAAGCTCCATCTGCTTGATGATGGCGTCCGCCCCGCGGTTATTCCCGCGCCATAGTCCGGCGGGTTCTTCTTGAATTCCGGAAGGATCTTCTCGCGAACGATCACGCCGGACATCGCGTCGGTCAGGAACCCTCCCGCGCCATAGCCGGTGGTGATCCACACCTTCCGCTCATTCGGTGCGACGAGGAGGATGACACCGTCATCCTCCTTGGCCTGGCCAATGCCCCACCTGCGGCCGAGCTGGTAAGCGTAGTCCTCGATCGGCAAGCCATCGAGGCTCTTCACCGTCGCGACCACGAACTGCCGCCCGGTCTGTGCTTCGAGCGTCTGCGACTTGCTCGAGATGTCGAGTTCCTGCTCCGGACGAAGCAGCTCTGCCTGGTCGACCACGCGGCCGGTCAGCTTCGGAAAGTTCTGCGCCGAAGCTGGCGCTGCCCACAATACTAACACCGTCATTGCGAGCGCAGCGAAGCAATCCAGAAGCTTCCGCTGGATCGCCACGTCGCTACGCTCCTCGCGATGACGGGTCAGTGGATCAGCTCGCGTTGAAGTTCACCGATGGCGCAGCTTCCGCGCCTGCCGCCGCCTGAAACGGCACCTTCGGCTTGGCGCCATAAAAGATCTTGGCGCCGATCGCGTCCGGGAACGTGCGGATGCGGGTATTATAGGCCTGCACCGCCTCGTTATAGTCGCGGCGCGACGCGTTGATGCGGTTCTCCGTGCCTTCCAGCTGATCCTGCAGCGCGAGGAAGTTCGTGTTGGACTTCAGGTCGGGATAGGCTTCCTGCAACCGCTGCAGCGGGATGATCGCCTGCGTCAGCCGGTTCTGAGCCTCGTTGAACGCCTGCACCTTGGCAGGGTCGCTAAGGTCGTCCGCGCTGAGCTGGACGCGGCCGGCATTGGCGCGGGCGTTGGTCACCTCGACCAGCACCGATTTCTCCTGTTGAGCGTATCCCTTGACGGTCTCGACCAGGTTCGGGATCAGGTCCGCGCGCCGCTGATAATCCGCCTGCAGGTCGCCCCACTTCGCATTTACGTTCTCCTCTGCAGTCGGAACGCTGTTGAGCCCGCACCCGGCAAGGCTGAGAGCGGCAAGTGGAGCGAGAAGACCAAATCGACGCAGTGCGGTCATGACGTTTCCCCTGAAGAGCAACCGGCGCGCTAAGTAGAGGGCGGCAAGCTGTTTTACAATAGCAACACACGTGAACTGCTGACTTCCAAACGTCCACATCTGCGCTAGGCTCCACTCCGCGAAGCGAAAGGAGAACCTCCATGTTCAGCGAATTCCGGGACTTCATCGCACGCGGCAACGTGCTCGACCTCGCCGTAGCCGTCATCATCGGAGCTGCATTCGGAACGATCGCCACCAGCCTGACGGGCGACATCATCATGCCGATCGTCGGCGCGATCTTCGGCGGGCTCGACTTTTCCAGCCATTTCATCGTGCTCGGCCAGATCCCGGCGGACTACGGCGGCTCGGTGACCGATTACGCCGCGCTCAAGAAAGCGGGGATCCCAGTCTTGGGCTGGGGCGAGTTTGTCACGGTCGTCATCAACTTCGTCATCCTCGCCTTCATCATCTTCCTGCTTGTTCGAACCGCGAACAAAGTGATGAAGAAGGCCGAGGACGCGCCTGCCGGCCCGACGGAGGTCGACCTGCTCACGGAGATTCGGGACGAGCTGAAAAAGCGCTAGGCTTTGTTCTGGTTAGTCATCTTTGCGGGCGTCTTCGTGGTGCTGCTCGCGTCATGGAGCCGCAAGCAAAAGCAGGGGCAGCGGTCGCGGGAATCCGCACTCACTTCCCGCGCATAGCCCGGTTGCGTCTGATTGCGGCATGCCCCGGCCTCGACGGCATCCTCCAGGAAACCGAGCTACGAATGCTCTTCGACTGGATCCTGCTGCAGCTCTACGGGCGGACCCACACGTCGAGTTTTGGCGACCTCATGCAATGGACCATCGAGCATGGCGAAGGCGAAAGCCTCCAGCTGATGTCTGAGGTCACGCGCGACGCGGTCGACCGTCTTCCGGCGCCAGCCTTGCAGGTGATCGACGGCTGCGAAGGACGTGTCGTCGCAGCCGTAATCATCGACCAGGCATTGAGCGAGACCGGGCGCAACATCGCGCCCGAACTCAACCAGAAATACGTGTGACTATTTTGGACGGCCGTTGAAGCCCGCCTCCGCTCGCAACGCGTCGGCATCCATCAGGACACCGTCGCTCATCACCTGATTAACGTGACGTAGGTCGCCGATGCGCTCCGACGGATCGCCATCGACGAGTACCAGATCGGCTTCCTTGCCGACGGTGATCGAACCAGTGCGGTTGTCAGCTTTCACATTCCGGGCCGCGTTGATGGTCGCGGTCGCAAGCGCCTGTCCCGGCGTCATGCCGCCGTCGACATAGAGTTCGAGCTCTCGCACCAGCTCCATGCCGTAGCCGTCGGTGCCGGCGACGATCGGCGCCCCGGCCGCGCGGAGCCTGTTCACGTAGACCCCCATTTTCTTGACGCTTGCCTCGGCATCGGCGCGAGTCATGCCCTCCGGATAGGGGATGGGCCCCGACTTGAAGCCGCGCTCGGTCGCTGCCGGCAGCGTTCCGACATATGCGGTATACGCCGGCTGGATCTGCCCCGCATTGGCAAGCAGCACGCCTTCGACGACCACCAGGGTCGGGTCGAGCGCAATCTTCTTCTCTGCCATGGTCTTGATCACCGTCTTCATCGGCTCGGCATCGAGGTCGACGTCCTTGAAGTACTGGCCCGGCCCGGTCATCCGCGCGGTCGTGTTCGACTTCGCGACGATTGCGTCCGGCATCGCCTGCATCGTTCCGAAGTAAATGTGGGTGATTTCGTCATAGCCGGCGTTGATCGCATCCAGCGTCCGCATTCCGGCGGGGATGTGGCCGTGGACGTGAAGCCCCAGCTCATGGGCCAGCTTCGCAGCGGGAGGGATCCAGGCCGGATTCATCGATGTGTAGAACTTCACGCCGGTCAGGCCGGCGTCGTGAATCTTCCGGACGGCCGCGAGAGTCTCTTCGAGGCTGCCAACCGCCATGCTTCCCTGCGCGGCGAGCGGCCCTTTCTGGTCGACAATGACGGAATCGAAGCATTCGGGCGCCAGCAGCTTGCCGTTCGACCGCCGTTCGCGCTGCGACACCTGAAGCTCCAGCGGCCCACCGGGATTGCGGCAGGACGTCACGCCGAGCGCGAGCTCGCTAACCGCCGTGAAGTCGTCCGAAACGTGCATGTGGCTGTCCCACAGGCCGGGAACTAAGGTCTTCCCCGCACCGTCGATCACGCGCGTTCCCGCGGGCAAGGACGCCGGAACCGCGCCGACGCTGACGATCTTGCCGCCGGAAGTCAGGACGTTCTGGTTGGCCACGAACGTCTCGCCGAGCGAGTCATAGACCTGCACATTCTTGAACAGCACGGGCCGCTTGGCGTCGGCGGTCAGGAACTTCGCTGCTGTTGCCGGGGCCAGACCGGCGATCGCCGCATCCTGCGCCGCCTGCATCCTGTCCATGTTGGCCTCATAGCCTTCCGGCAGAAGCGTCAAGCCGACGAGCGCTCCGAAGAACTTGCCGTCGGACGTCCATACTGGCGTCGGGGTCTGAGTCGTGCCGCGCAGAAGCTGGAGCTCAACCTTCCTCTTTCCCTGCGGCCCCTCGACCTCAAGCTCGGAAATCTTGGTCAGCGTCGCCTTGCCCGAGGGCAGGAGCGGCAGGCCAGCTTCGCCAGCCGCGAGGATGCGGTCGATCTGCGGCGCGAAGGACAGGAACGTCCCGCCTTGCGGAAGATAATAAGCGGCACTCGTATAGGGCGCGCTGCCCTTGTCGACCGGGCTGGTCCAGGCTGCCTGCCCGCCGCTCACGGCATAGTTTTCCGCCGCGTCGCCACTTGGCGTCACGCCGCGGATGACGATCTCGCTCGGCATGTTGTCCGAACCGAAGCGGAAGGTTTCGTCTGTCTCGAAAATCAGTCCGCGCAGCAGAATCGACTGCCGAAACGCCATCCGCCCATCGGGGAGTTTCCACGCATATTCGTCGCCATGCTTGCCGGCCGAGGAAATCACCACGTAGTGCGCAGCGTCCTTTGGCGGCACGAGCAGCTGATCCTTTGGCGTCGGAGCGGCAATGGCGGCTGGCGCGGACGCGACCAGCAAAGCGGAAAGAATCGTATGGCGCACGGTGAACCCCCTAGTTCGAAGGGGGCGCACCGTAAGGCGCAAACGGGCCGAGGCAAATCGCGTTCGACGAACGCGGCTTACTGCAGACGGACGAGCGCCTCCGGGATCTTGCTCGACCCGGGGCCGACTTCCCAATGGACCTGCTTGCCGAGCGCGTGCGGCGACGTGCCGTCCTCGCTGTTGTTGGTCGCAATCTCACCGTCGGTGACGATGGTAAAGCGGCCCTGCGCCCTGGACACCGGACCGTCCTTCATCTGGCTCGCGGCGGCGGCGCCGGCGCGAGCCCGAGCGGCCCTGCCCCACCAGTGAAAGCAGGCGCGTTGACGAACACAGAACCGTCGGCGCGTCGCCGGATCGCGATGAAGGGAATGATTACGTCATTGTCGGGCAGAGCGGGGAAGACGAAGTCCTGCGTCGCGCGCCCTTCGAAATGATAGTCGACGTCATAGACGCCCTTTCCGCGATAGGTGACGGAGCGATATCCGGCATATTTGCCGAGCTTGGTTGCGAAGGCTCTGGCGGACTCGTCGTCGAACCCTGGAAGGCCGAACATCTTCGCCATGTTCTCGGCGTCTTCGCGCTTGGATTTCACGCGCTCGGCCGATTGCTTTTCGTATTCGCCCTTAGCCTTGGCAAGCTCGGCCGCAGTGCAGGGGCGCACTGAATCTTCGCCCGGAGGCGGCTCTTCCGTGACCTGCATGGACCCCTGAACCGAGGTTAGCACCCGCGTGCTCCCGTCCTTGTGGCAGCGCAGAAATTCGTTTTTCCACGGCTCGACCTTGGCCTCCGCATCCGGCGGGGTCTGGAGGACGATCTCGCCCTTGTAATCAAGGATGAAATTGCCGTCCTTCTTCAGCGTCAGGTCGGACGCGAATTTGCCCGGGCCCCAAAGGCAGCCGGTCAGCAGTAGCGGCGCGGCCACTGCGAAAATGCGCTTTCCCCAAGTGTGCATGGCGTACCCCCTTGCAAGGACGCTAGCCAACCATTCTCGTCATTGCGAGCGTGGCGAAGCAATCCAGACGTTGGCTGCATTGCCGCGTCGCCTGCGGCTCCTCGCAATGACGGAAAGGAAAGTGGGGAGCTTCTGTTGCCCGGTGCTCCCCGTACCGCTGGAATCCCCTTCTGTTGCCCGGTGGGGTCCGACCGCGCTTTTGTCTTTGTAACTTAGACCGTTAGGCCGTCAGTTACGCAGCAATTGCGAGCGCCTCGTTATCGTTGGCACTTGTGTGAATGAGCCGTCACGGTGGCATCCATACCGATCGGCAACCGCGTCTTTATTACACTCGTCGATCCTATTTCGCCCCCGTCAGCAACCGCCGGATTTCGCCCGGTTGGCGGCTGGTGGTGGAGGCGCCGGGGTACTGCCCCCGGGTCCGAAGTGTCTATTCCACGCGACAGTCTACCGACATAGCCGGGTTGCCCCGGCAGGGACCAAGATAGGGATTTCGGAACCTCGGGACAAGTTTGCATGGGTTTTGCAGCGTTGCTATGCGTGACCCGATACAGAACGCCTTTGGGGTAAGTCGATGAAGAAGCTTGGTTTTCTGCTTGTTGGGACCGCGTCGCTGGCTCTCGCCGCGTGCGGCAGCAAGGACTCGGACACGCTGAACGAAGCCGAGGCCGCGAATGTCGAGGCGAACGCGCTCAACGATCTCGCCGCCAATGCCGCCAATGCGGAGATGGAAGCGCTCGGCAACCAGCAGCAGCAGCTCGATGCCGAGAATGCGGCCAACGCAACGGTCCCTGAGACGGTGGACGGCAACCTGACCAGCCCGTCGAAGGTCGAGGACGACGTTCAGGGCATGTAATCGCCCACGATGGAATGGCTGAGGCCGTCGTCCCTGCGGGCGGCGGCCTTTTTCTTTGCTCCGCGCACGCCTAGGTCGCTTGGTGATGAGCGATGACGCCATACCCGCCGCGACCGTGATCATCGTTCGCGAGAACGGCGAGCAAGTGCCCGAGATCCTGATGGTGGAGCGCGCCGCGGGGATGGCCTTCGCCGGCGGTGCCTGGGTCTTCCCCGGCGGGCGCATCGACGAAGCGGACCGCACGCTCGGTGACCGTTTCGCCTTTGATGGCGCCGCCAGGATCGCCGCAGTCCGCGAGGCCCTCGAAGAAACCGCGATTCCGGTAGGACTTACACCGGTTCCTTCCAGCGATCTCTCGGCCGGTTTGCAGCGCGAATTGCTCGCCGGCCGGGCACTCGAGGATCTCACCGGGGAGCACGGTCTGAACCTGTCCCTAGATGCCCTGACGCCACTCGCCAGGTGGGTGCCCCGCTTCCATGCCACCCGGCGCTTCGACACCTTGTTTTATGTTGCGCGCGCACCGGACGGCGACTGGCAGCCCAACGTGCTGGAGCACGAATGCGCGGGCGCGCACTGGACCACCGCCGCCAATGCCCTGGACCGCGACAGCCGCGGTGAAATTCAGCTGATCTTTCCGACCCGTCGTACGCTTGAGCGGCTAGCGCAGCATTCCAGCTTCGACGAGATCGTCGCCGACGCCGGATCGCACGCCATCGAACCGATCAGCCCGTGGGTCGAAGAAATCGACGGGAAAGGTTCATCACGATCCCCGAGGGCATCGGATTCCCGGTCACGCGGGAAAAGCTCGAGGGTCTCTGGCGCGGCTAGCGGCCGGACGGTCGCTGCGATCTCTTCCGAGTCGCGTGCTCGTCACAATAAAAAGGGGACCCACAGTCGCCTGCGAGTCCCCTGTTCGCCTCAAGGGCGACGCTTCTACTTCAGGTGGTTCGAAAGGTGCTTATTCATTTCGAACATCGTCACGCGGTCCTTGCCAAAGACCTTGCGAAGCTTGTCGTCAGCGACGATTTCCCGCTTGTTCTGAGGGTTTTGCAGGTTGTTCTTGCGAATGTGATCCCACACCTTCGAGACAACCTGGCTGCGCGGAAGCGGATCGCTACCGGTGATTGCAGCGAGATCCGCTGAAGGCTGAACCGGCCTCGCCAGTCCGCCGCCTGCTTTCCGCCCCGACCCTGATTTTTCTGCCATAACGGCCCTCCTGTTGTTCTCTGATTGATAGAGCGGAAAGAGTCGCTCTTGGCAATGCGTTTTCAGAGGGAAACTCGGCGATTTTACAGTCGGAACGGAACGACTCGGTTCAGGACGTCGTGACCGATGTCCGCGCGCCCTCCGAATGGCACTCCGGATCGCTTGCACCACTCATGCACGATCGCGACTTCGTCACGCCCGAAATCGGGGTCGTTGTCGGGGATATCCCCCACTCTCCCGAGCCGCAGACGCGCCACCTTCCGGATGTTCGCGCTGCCCGTCACATGGAACATCGTGCGGTCAATGCGATAGTGATGCTCGCTCACATCCTCGATAAGCAAATCGACGCCTGTGAAGTCCGGTTCGAGCACCGTGCCGAGCAGGGCCGCGAGCACGGTCAGATTGAATGCCATCGCTGGAGACTGGAGGTCGGGCTCCAGCGCTGACGGGTCGCGATTGACGATCCAGTCGAGCGCCCGGCTTACCGCCACTTCACCCCCTCGCGCATCAGGTCCTGCGGCATCGGCCCCCAGGCTACGTTCAGTCCGGCCTTGTGAAATCCCGCGTGGAGAAATCCCGCGTCGCTGTAGCCCATGTACAGTTTCGAACGCGCCGCATCGGGGAGATGCTTGAGCGCGGCCTCCGCGATCCGGTTCGATCCGTAGCCGCCGCGCGCGAACCAGACCGCGCCGAACTCCGGATCCTTCATCACCTCGATCAGCGCCGACAGACGCTGGTCGTCGGTCCCCGCGAAATGCCCGTCCGACAGGAAGCATTGCGGATGGATGGCAAGCTCGCAGTCGCCGCGCTTGGCAACCAGCGCTTCAAGTCGCTCCGCGGCCTCGCGCGACAGCGTGCAGCTCGGAGCAACGACGGCAATCTTCATCCCCGCTGCTTAGGGTGAGACCGCGAGCCTCCGCAATGGGTGGGACGCCGTCGACACCTGCAAATGGCGACTTTGGGCGGAGAACGGACATTCTGTGGTAGGCTGGCTCGATGAGTAGCCGCCGAAAGAGCGTACTGGTCGTTCTGACTGTGGCGGCGATGGCGAGTTGTCGCCCCGGCGAAAGACCCTTCCTTCAAGTCCAGTTCTGTCTCACGGAATCAGCAGGAGCAGACGAACTTAAGCGTGTGCTTCGGCAAATCGCCCGCGACGAGGAAATGGAATTCGGAGACCGCAGCGCCGAAACGAACGAGGAACTACGGGCAATGGGGAACAGCCTGGCGCCCGAGGTCGAGCGATCCTTTCCAATAATCAACGTTTTTGTGCGTCGCGGCGACATCGGAGTGGGAGGTGGGAACGTCGGCCTAGGTCCAAACCAAGTGGCTTTGGGGTTTAGTCGCGACACTACTGAAGGGCGTCTCTTTGCAAAACGAACGGTTCATCGCCTTCAACAAACGTGGATGCTGGTAAAGGTGCCAAATGATCGGGGCGCGTTCCCGCTAAAGAATTGCCCCCTGCCGCCTAATGGCAGGTTGAGTTCGAAAGCTGCCATTAGCCTCCAATGCCGCCCACATCTTGGCGGTGGCGTCGTGGGCCAAGTTGGTGCAGCTTTGGGTCCGACAGGGGGACCTCATGAAGACAAGAATTGCGTTCGCATTGGCCGTCACCGGCCTGCTGTCGTCGTCGGCGCTGGCGCAAGCGCCCTCCGACTACGATTTGCTGATCGACAACGGCACGATCTACGACGGCATGGGCGGGACGCCGTTCACCGGTGACGTTGCGATCAAGGGTGACAAGATCGTCTACGTCGGGCCGCAGGCGCCCGGCGCGGCAACGAAGACCATCGACGCCACCGGCATGGCCGTCTCGCCCGGCTTCATCAACATGCTGAGCTGGGCGGTGGAAAGCCTGATCCAGGATGGCCGCGGCCTCAGCGACACAACGCAGGGCGTTACGCTCGAAGTCTTTGGCGAGGGCGATTCCATGGGTCCGCTCAACCCGAAGATGAAGAAGCTCGCCGTGGCGCGGCAAGGCGACATCAAATATCCGATCGAGTGGACGACGCTCGGCGAGTATCTGACCTACCTCACCAGGAAGGGGATCACGCCCAACGTCGCCTCCTTCATCGGCGCGACCACGGTCCGCATGCACGAACTTGGCGAAGGTGATGTTGACCCGACGCCGGAGCAGTTGGCCCGCATGCGCGCGCTTGTCCGCGAAGCGATGAAGGAAGGCGCACTCGGGGTCGGCTCGTCGCTGATCTACATGCCGGCCTATTTCGCCGAGACGCCCGAGCTGATCGCGATCACCGAGGAAGCCGGCAAGTGCGGCGGAATGTACATCAGCCACATGCGCAACGAGGGCTACAAGCTGCTCGAAGCGATCGACGAGCTGATCGAGATTTCGCGCAAGTCGGGCGCGCCCGCCGAAATCTACCACTTCAAGCAGGCCGGGGCGGAGAATTGGCCCAAGCTCGACGAGGCGATCGCGCGCGTCGAAAAGGCCCGTGCCGAGGGCCTGCGGATCACCGCCGACATGTACACCTATCCGGCCGGTGCGACAGGCCTCGACGCGGCCATGCCGGTCTGGGTCCAGGCAGGTGGGCTGGAACAATGGATTGCGCGGCTGAAGGACCCGGCAACGCGGGCGAAAGTCATCGCGGAGATGAAGGATCCCAAGGCCGATTGGGAGAATCTCGTGCTGCTTGCCGGAGGTCCCGAGAAGGTGCTGCTCGTCAGCTTCAAGAACCCGAAGCTCAAGCCGCTGACGGGAAAGACCCTCGCCGAGGTCGCGAAGATGCGCGGCAAGAGCCCTGAAGAGACCGCAATGGACCTCGTCATCGAGGACGGCAGCCGCGTAGGCACCGTCTATTTCCTGATGAACGAGGACAATGTTCGCCGCGAGACGGCATTGCCGTGGATGAGCTTCGGCTCCGACGCCGAGTCCCAGGCGCCTGAAGGCGTCTTCCTCAAGTCGAGCACCCACCCCGCGCCTACGGCAACTTCACGCGCGCGCTAGGAACCTATGCCCGCGACCAGAAGACCGCACCGCTGGCCGACATGATCCGGCGCATGACCTCCCTCCCGGCGACCAACATCGGCATCAAGGGTCGTGGAGTATTGCGCGATGGCTATTATGCCGACGTCGTCATCTTCGACCCCGCCAGGATCCAGGACCATGCGACGTTCGAAAAGCCGCAGCAGCTGTCGACCGGAGTCCGCGACGTTTTCGTGAACGGCACGCAGGTTCTGAAGAACGGGCAGCACACCGGCGCAAAGCCGGGCCGTTTCGTGCGCGGGCCGGGCTGGACCGGCTGGGCGGACGGAGGCGCTTGCAAATAAGCGTCCGCCCAATAGGGCCGTGTGGCAATGACTGAATCCAACGTCTTCTTCTGCGGCATCGGCGGCAGCGGCATGCTTCCGCTGGCGTCGATCGTCCGCGCAACCGGCGCAAAGGTCGCCGGCTCAGATCGCTCGCTCGACGCCGGCCGCGTTGCCAACAAGTTCGCTTATCTCCGCTCGCTCGGCATCGGCCTGTTTCCTCAGGACGGGTCCGGGCTCGCGCCGGGAATGACCCTGGTGACGTCTGCGGCCGTCGAGGAAACGGTGCCCGACGTCGTCCGCGCCCGCGAGCTTGGCCTGGACCATCTCACCCGCCCGCAATTCCTCGCCCAGTTGCTCAATGACGCACAGCGGAGCGTCGCTGTGGGCGGCACCAGCGGCAAGTCGACGGTGACGGGCATGATCGGCTGGATCCTCAACGCCACGCACCGCCAGCCGACGGTGATGAACGGCGCGGTGATGAAGAACTTCGTCACTCCATCCGCACCCTTTGCCAGCGCACTTGTCGGCGATCCGGAATTGTTCGTCAGCGAGGTCGACGAAAGCGACGGCTCCATCGCGCTCTACAGGCCGGAAGTCGCGGTGCTGACCAACATCAGCCTCGACCACAAGGAAATGGACGAGCTGCGGTCCCTGTTCGCGTCATTCCTGCTGCGCGCCCGCCGCGCTATCGTGAACCTCGACGACCCCGAGACGCGCGCCATCGCCGACGCCATCCCGGCCGACCAGCGCATCGGCTACGGCTTCGACGCCCCAGGCGCCGAATTCATGGGCAAGAATTTGGAGCTGCTGCCGGGCGGAAGCACCTTCACCGTGATCGCCGGCGACGAGACTCACGACGTCCAGCTCAATGTCCCGGCCGCCACAACGCGTCGAATGCCCTCGCTGCAATTGCCGCGACGCGAGCGCTCGGCGTTGCGCTAGCGGATTCCGCAGCGGCACTCGGCCGCTTCGAGGGGTTGAAGCGCCGGCTGGAAAACGTCGGGACGGCTGGTGGAGTCACGGTCATTGATGACTTCGCGCACAACCCCGACAAGATCGACGCATCGCTTGCGACCCTGCGTGCGCAGCCCGGCCGGTTGCTGATCATGTTCCAGCCGCACGGTTATGGGCCGCTGACCAAAATGGGCGAGGAGCTTGCCGACAGTTTCGCCAAGGGTCTCGCGCCCGACGACCGCCTCTATCTCCCGACCCCGTCTATCAAGGCGGCACGGTCGAACGCACGCGGGGATCGGATTGGCTGGCCGATCAGGTCCGCGATCGGGCGGCCAGGCGGAACATATCGCGGATCGTGCCGCGATCGGCGAAGCGCTGCTGGCCGAGGCGCGCGACGGCGACCGCATCGTCATCATGGGCGCGCGCGACGATTCCCTCAGCGAATTCGCCGTGCTTCTCGTCGAGCGTCTCGCCCAACGGAACTCCTGAGCCGGTTTGGCGTCGGGCAGGCATGGCCAAACCCGGCAGCGTCACCGGATGGCTCCTTGCGGAAGACGACCGCAAGAAGCTGTTGCGACAGTTCCCGCCCAAATTCGAAAACGCAGTCGCGCATCACGTGACAGTGCGGACGGAAGCGGAGCACGAGTCGATCCCGCCGGAAGTGACCGCGCAGATCGTCGGGAGGACGGACGACGGAAAAGGCGTCGAGGCCATGGTGGTGACCATCGACGGCAGCACCGATCGCGCAGACGGATCGACCTATCACATCACATGGTCGCTGGCGGAAGGGCGGCGCGCTCGCGAGAGTAACGACGTCCTGAAGGAGCGTGGCTGGAAGGAGCTGGATCACCCGATCGCGATCCATCTTCGGCCGGCGCGAATCTAATGGCGAAGCAGCCTCATCTTTTCCTGGATTGCGACGGGGTGCTCGCGGACTTCGACGCCGGCGCGAAGCTGCTGCTGGGAATGAGCCCGACGCAGTTCGAAGCACGCCATGGCCGCGGTGAGTTCTGGAAGCGACTGGCCCGCCACGGCAATTTCTACGGCGACCTCAAGCAAATGCCGGACGCCCAAGATCTGTTTCAGGCCGTGAAGCACCTCAAGCCGACGATCCTGACCGGGGTGCCGCTAGGAACCTGGGCCGCGCCGCAGAAGGAACGCTGGGCGAAGAAGCATTTTCCAGGCGTGCCGATCATCACGACGCTCGCCCGCAAGAAGCATCTCCATATGGAGCGTGGCGACGTCCTGGTCGATGACCGTCAGAACCACCGGCACTTATGGGAGCATGCCGGGGCGTGTTCATTCATCACAAGAATGCGGAAGACACGCTTCGCGCGCTCGCGGACATCTATCCGTCAGTGAAAGCGGACGCCTAGGCGGCCTGTTGCAGGTCCACCTTTTCGACCCACTCCGGCCAGAACACCGGCTCCCGGTTCGACCAGCCCGGCGCCGTCGCAGCGCTCTCGCTGATCGACTGGAGCAGGGTCCGGCGACGGTCCGGATGCAGGTGCGGCAGCGCCGCAGCCGAACAGAACGAGGCCGGCAGCCACGGACGGGCCGAAGCACCCACCAGCCGCTCGTAGAGAAAGCGGAATGCCGCGAAGTTCGGCAGGCGGTCCTGGCCGAGATCGAACGCGGCGAGCGTGATCAGCATGCCCATGAACGGCTCGATCATGTCGAGGCCGCTGTCGTCGGGCACCTGCATGCGAAGATGGTCGAGCTGCTTGTAAATTCGGGATTGTGCGCGGATCGAGGCGGCTTCGCCTTCATCTCGGGCCCAGCATTCGATCGCATCGCGACGGCCGTAAGCCACATCCAGCGAGCGGCGAATGTAGCGCTGCGTCGCCTTAGGGAAGCTTGCGAACTCCTTCATCTCAGAGATCAGCAACGCGCCGTTTGCTGGCTGGCTGGTCCGCGTGATCATCACCCCGACTCCTTAGTCCCACCGGCAGGATGATGCGGCCGCAGTAGTTGCGGTTTGCTTAACCACTTATCCCACCCCATTCAGATTGAATCAGACGGTGGGCATGACAGCAACGTTAAACTTTAACGACTCGTCGCAAAACGATGCCGCTGTTGATTCCGGGCAACTGAATTGGGGATAAGTCCCCGTCAGAGCCTAATTTTTGTCGGGAAATCCGGAAGACGGCACCGGTTCGTCGCTGCCCGGCTGGGCCGCGGAGGGCGGATCGGATGCGTCCATCGATTCGTCGCTTCCGACATCGACCTTGGCTTGCTCGCAGCCTGGATTTTCCTTCAATTTGTCCTCGAGATCCTTGCCCGGTGGGTTGGAGATCACTGGCGGCGGAACCTTGGATTTCTCGTCCCTGGCCTGGTCGTTCATATGGATGTCCTTCGGCGAATCGTTTCGAAGGCTGAACGAGCAATGCGTGGCTGCGTTCCTGCACTCGCCCCGTTTATCTGGCGTTCAGCTTCGACGAGCCGCCGCGACGCTTCTGCCAAAGGCCAGGCGGCAATTGCGACGGTGCGAATTGCGTGATTACTAACAGCCAAATGCAAGCATTCTCGCCCAGCCCCGCCGACGACATCGAGCAGGGCCGATTTTCGGACTGGCCGCTGGCGCTGAAGTCGATCCTCGGCTTCTGGTTCGTCTACGCCTTGACCGTCGCCGCCCGGGCCCTGATGGGCACCGACGCCTTTACCGTCCTGTTCAACAAGCTGATCATCATCGGCATCGGCATTTTGCTGACTGGCCTGATCTACGTCCTGATCGCCACCTTCGCGGGCACTTCGAACATCAGGCGCAAGGCAATCGTCGCCGGCATCGCGTCCGCGCTCGCCTCGATCGGCATGGCCGGCGCCTTCATCGCCATCGAAGACCTGATGCGCGAGCCCAAGGAAGTCTTCCGTTACCAATCGCGCGAAGGCTTCGTCATCATCGAGAAGGGCCATACGCTGACCGTCGAGCGTCGTGCGCAGGAGCCGCTGGTCGTCACCTGGCCGCGAATGGGGCAGCTCGATGCCTACAAGCGCGTCCGTTACGCTGCCGACACCGCCGTCGTCTGGCTGTTCTTCTTCGCGGCGTGGAGCGCCTTTTATCTCGCGACCAAGGCGCAGGCCGAAGCGCTCACCGCCCAGCGGCGCGCAGTCGAGGCGGAAAGCGCCGCCCAGGCCGCCCAGGTCCGGGCCCTCCGCTACCAGATCAACCCGCACTTCCTGTTCAACACGCTGAACTCGCTTTCCTCGCTGGTCATGAGCGGCCGGCCCGAGGAAGCGGAGAACATGATCCTCAAGCTTTCGACGTTCTTCCGGTCCAGCCTGTCGCTGGATGCATCGGCGGACGTGACCCTCGCTGAGGAAATCGAGCTGCAACGCCTGTACCTCGACATCGAGAAAGTCCGCTTCCCGCGCCGGCTGAAAGTCGAGATCGATATTCCCCAGGAGCTCCGCAGCGCGCGGGTCCCGGCCTCCTGCTCCAGCCGCTTGTCGAGAATGCGATCAAATATGGAGTGTCCGGCACCCGCGACACGGTCACGCTGACGATCCGCGCGGCCGAGGCCGGGCCGGGCCGTTTCACCATCGAAGTGCAGAACAGCGGCGCGGAAGCCAATTCGAGGAGCCGCAACGGCAAGCCGGACGGCACCGGCGTCGGCCTGACCAATGTCTGCCAGCGCCTCGAAGCGCGCTTCGGTTCGTCCGCGAAATGTGAGTTTGGCCCAACCGCCGACGGTGGTTATCGTGTCTTCCTGACACTGCCGCTGGATCGCTCGGATGGATGAAGAGCAGCCGCTGAGGCTTCTGATTGCCGATGATGAACCGCTGGCTGCCGAGAGGCTCCAGCTGCTGTTGGCGCAGTGCCCGGAAGTCGACCTGATCGGCACCGCGAGCGACGGCGAAAGCGCCGTTCGCATGGCCGAAGCGCTGAACCCCGATCTCCTGCTGCTCGACATCGAGATGCCGGGCCTCGACGGAATCGAGGTCGCCCGAGCGCTCGCCGCGAAGAAACCTTCGGCCGTCGTGATCTTCATCACCGCCTTCGATCAGTTCGCAGTGGCCGCGTTCGAGGTCGAAGCCGTCGACTATCTGATGAAGCCGGTCACGCCCGACCGGCTCAACCGCGCCCTGAAGCGCGCCCGCGACCATCTCCGACGGCGCGAAAAAGCGCCCGCAGCGAAGCCGGCATCGACATCGCCTTACCTGGAAGAGTTCTGGGCATCGGATCTTTCAGGCCTCGTTCGCATCGCCTCGCGGACGTCGACCGCGTCTCGGCCGAGCGCGATTACATGCGCCTCCACGTCGGCCGGCGCAGCTGGCTGATCCATCATTCGATGAATGCGCTCGAGGAGGGCCTCGATCCCGAACTGTTCGTGCGCCTCCATCGCTCGGCGATCGTTCGAAAGGACTTCATCGCCGGCTTCTCGCGCAATCCCTCCGGTCGCTGGATCGCTCGCCTCAGCGACGGGACGGAACAGCCGGTGGGCCGCCTCTACACCGACAAGGTCCGTACGATCGCCCGGCGCTAAAGCATTTGCCCGGCTGCCGCGCCTGAGGAGAGGCGCCGCAACCGGACTTCTGCAATCTGAATTTCGCTGGGCGGGCTAGGCGCGCAGCGTGGGCGTTGCGACAGCCGCGGCCGAAGCCACCTGCTTTCCAACCTCGCCCGCTTGCCCCTGGGTCACCGTCGGCAGCACTAGACCGGCCGAGGCGACGGCGGCTGCGATAATCATCAACAGTTTCATCGTCTCGCTCCCTTGATTTGCGGCGCGGCGGCCTATCGGGGAAGTCGAGGGGTGATCGAACCGCCGCGTCGCACGATCCCGCTACGACGAAGGTTCACGTGCGTCCCGTGCGGCTCGACCAATGCCGCGTGGCCGTCTGCGACCGTTTACATGTGTCGACGAAGGCCGTTCGTCTGGCGGCAGTTCGACGAACGCCCGATCTAGTCCTCGCTTGAAACGGACTCCGTGCTCTTGTTCACAACGGTGGTCACGGCGACGTCCAGCGTGACGTTGCCGAGCGTGCGGAAGATGTCCGGCACCATCTCCACCGCCACCAGCAATGCGAGGGGCGCGATCGGCACACCCAAAGCCATGGCAATGGGCGCGATCGAGCTGATGAAGCTGACTTCGCCGGGCAGGCTAACGGCGCCGTAGCTCATCACCGCGCCGACCGCCGTCGCAGCGATCATCTGCGCCATGGTCGGCTCATACCCAAGCCAATGCGCGACGTAGAATGCGACTGCGGTGTTCATCGCCGGTCCCGTTGCGCGGAACAAAGCGACCGCCAGCGGCAACGTGACGTCCGCAACCTGCTCCCGGACGCCGAGCACCTTTGCAGCCCGAGCATCGCCGGCAGCGAGGCAAGCGAAGATCGCGTGGAAATGGCGACGCTCTGCGGTGCGATGAGCCCTTTACTGAATGTGGCAAGACCAATCCGGCCCCAGATCAAGGCAATCGGATAGGCCCACAGAGTAACCAGCACGCCAATTGCGGAGATGACGAGAATGTAATGCCCGAGCCCGGCAAACGCAGCGCCGCCAGCGCTCGCACCGACGCTGAATGCGAGCGCGAAGACACCGAGCGGCGCGATCAGCAGCACCCAGCCGATGATGATCAGCAGCGCATCCGCGATCCCCTGGAACAGCTCGACGATAGAGCGCCGGCGGGTGACGTCGATTCGTGCAACCGCCAGTGCGAACAGCAGAGCGAACACCACGAGCGGAAGCACGTCTCCATTGGCGGCGGCCGAGATGACATTGCCGGGGATGACGCCTTTGAAGAAGTCGATCGCGGCGGGCATCGGTCCCGAGGCCACCGACTGATCGAGCCCGGCAAGGCCGGCCTGCATCGCCTGGGCCTGCGCTTCCGGAAGCGGGACCGCGCCCGTCAGAAGCGTCACCGCTACTGCTCCGAAGATCGCGGATGCCGTGCAGAGGATGACGATCCACAGCACCGATCGGGCCGCGATCTTTCCTGCGCGCGCCGCCTCGGCCCCCGCCGCGACGCCTGTGATCAGAAGCGCGACGACGAGCGGAATGACCGTCATCTTCAGCGCGTTGAGCCACAGGCGGCCGATCAGGCTGGTGGCCTGAAGTGCAGGCTCGCGGAGGCCGTCGCCAGTGCGTTGGGCGATGACCCCGGCGATGAGCCCGAGGATCAAGGCGATCAGGACGAGATAAGGCCGCCCTCCACGAATTGGCTTGGCGGCGGCCTCTTCGGCCCGATCGGCTGTGGTCATTTAGGCTTCCGGAACTTGTAGACGAAACGGTCGGTCTTGCCGCGGATCTTCGCGTCGAAGACCAGCAGGCTATGGTCGTCCGCGGGGTTGCGAAGCAAGTCGCTTTCCGCCTCCAGCTTGAAGCCGGCTTTTTCGAAATCCGCCTTGACCACCGCCGGATCGATCCGGTGATACTTCTCGACCGTCTCGCGGGTGTCGCCCGGATTACCGACGTGGTCGATGACGCCGACGATGCCGCCCGGCTTCATCGCTTCATAGAGCGTCTTCACGAAGACGTCGGGATCCATGCGGACGACGCCGTACTTTGCGCTCTCCCAATAGACGTCGTGATAATTGAGGTTGATCATCGCAAAGTCGTAGGACTTGGCCGGCAGGGAGATTGCCTCGAACGGCTGCACGATCATGTGCGTGTTCGGCGTCTTCGCCTGGAACGCGGCGAACTTCTCCTGCGTCTCCTTGCCGTAGAACTGGTTGGGCTCCCACACCGTCACGTGCCCGGCCTTGCCGACGGCGGGCGCCATGATTTCGGCCCAGTATCGATTGCCGCCGAACAGGTCGATTGCCTGCATCCCGCTTTGCAGCCCGAGGAACTTGAGCACCTCGGCAGGCTTGCGGGATTCGTCGAGCTTCACATTGTCTTCGCTGCGGCTGGAGGTCGCGGCGACGGCGGCCGCCACATCGGCCGGCTTCGCGACCGCGATCGTGGCCAGCGTCGACCCACTCGCCAGAGCCAGCGAAAGGCCGAGCAATTTTATGGTTCGCATTGGGATTCCCCCTTGTTGATGTGCCGTCCGGCTATCTGGCCTTCGCGGCGGCCAACAATCACTCTTCTGTAAACGTGCAGCATGGCGCGCCCAAGGGATTATCGTTAGGACTGTGCTCCCAATCAGCCATGATCTTTGGGGGAAGTGCAATGGCTACTGTTGCTTCGTCGGCCGCCGATCTTCAATCCCGCGAGCGCCGTTTTTACACGCGGATGGCGCTGTTCCTGACCGCGCTGGTTTTCGTTGGCTTCGCGCCTAGCTTCTACCTGCGCGGAATCGTCCCCGAATACCCGCGCCCCAACCCGACCCTTCCGCCCTGGGTTATTTTCCACGGATTGCTGTTCACGCTCTGGATGCTGGTCTTCGTCACCCAGACGCAGCTCGTCGCCGCTGGCCGCCGCGACATTCACATGAAGCTTGGCGCGGCATCGATGTTCCTCGCCATCGCCATGATCCCGGTCATGTATCTGACAGGCGTGTGGCAGGTGGTCCGCAATAACGTCCCGCCCTTCACCACGCCGCTCGACTGGACAGCGCTCCCCCTCCTCGCGATGCCTGCTTTCGCATTCCTCGTCTGGCAGGGCTGGAAACGCCGTCGCGAAGCGCAATGGCACAAGCGTCTTATGCTCGGCGCGGCGATGGTCGTCGTGCTCGGTCCCAGCTTCGGCCGAATTCCGCTAGCCCCACCGGTCAAGGCCCTCTTCGCGGTTCAGATGATCGTGACCCTAGCCTTCTTCCTGCCCCTGTTCATTTGGGACAAGCGCACGCTCGGCAAAACGCATCCCGCGACAAAGGTCGCGTTCGGTACCTACGCGCTGGCGACGCTCGCCGCTGTTGCGCTGATCGTCAGCGGCACCTGGGCGCCGATCGCAGCGCGGTTGCCGGGGTTGGGGGTTAGTCCCGCCGCTAGACCTAGCCTTCCAATCGCCATGACATGCGTTGGGTAAACGAGCTTTTGGCTGGCTTGCCCGACTGGTCGATGGCCGGCGAGAACGTCGCGCGTTCCATGATCACGCCACACGTTCGCGAGTCGAGCAAAGCACTTCCGCTGGTCTGAAGCACAGAGCAATCCTTCGGCATTCCCGTTTCATCCACCAAAATGAGAACGCGTATCGAGCCCTGCTGATTCAGCCTTTGTGAAGTCAGAGGATAATCGTCGCCTGACACTACGGCGGTCCTCTGGAGATTGCCTGTCGCTCCAGCGCGGAGTTTCGCTTGGCGTTCATCCCCAATGTTCCAACGATCCTGTAGCCGATCCACGCATCCGTTCAGCTCGGTGAGAACGGGTTGGGGCAGGGGCCCGAGATCGAATTCGTCATTGAGCCCTTCCTGAATCGCGATTTTCACAGATTTCGCCGTTCGGGCCGCAGAGGATTGCGCTGTGCCAAGATTGATAAGGTGGGTGACGCGCTTGTTGCCACTCGTGGGATAGCTAAGCGAACTTTCGGTGAAACTCTGCCCATCAAAGGTCAGCGTCGCATCAGATTGCAATTGCCCTTTGCGGTATCCCGAACGAAGGATCGCTAGCTGATAAGTGCTTTCTGTCGGCGCAGCCTTCAGAGCCAGCGTAATCGGCTTCTTGGGATCGCCGTACTGTCGGGTTACGAGGCAACGCAAATCCGAGGCTTCCACTTTCCAGGCACCAATTGGCGGAGCAGCAAAGGCCGACTGGGAAACCCCGGCGAACGCCACCGATGCCACGAGCAAGACGCGGATAATCATCAGCTGATCTCCCCAACATCACCGAGCGAAACGGCAATACGCTAGGCCGCGGCAGCCTTGCCAGCCCTCTCGGACGCCATCGATTGCACTAGCTTCAGCGCATGTTGCGCCGACAAAGCGGAACCCTCCTGCCACAGGCCGAGATACGACAAATGCTCGCCGGCGAAGACGATCGGTCCCTCCGGCTTCAGCAGTTCGGTGTATTCGCTCCCGCGCGGCCCCTCATCGCCGAGACCGCCGCCCACAGCGCTCCGACACCTTCCGAATAAGGCACCTGGCCCCAGTTCACGGCCAATGGGCTTTCCAGCAGTTGGGACTTGCCGGGGTGAAGCGCTTCGATCGACTCCCGGCTGACCCGAATCTGGTCGGCGATAGGGAGTTTCACGAAAGCGTCGGGCGTATTGTCGTGCGTCCAGCCCGCGACATAGGCGCCGACGATGACTCCCCGCGCCGAGTGATGACCGCTGCTGGGATAAAGGACATTCTCGTTCAGCTTGTCCGTCCAGGCGAGGCCCCATAGACTCCGTCGGCCTCCCAGAAGCGAGGCGACTCGAACGCAACCTTTGCGCTTCGCAAAATGTTGACCTTCTTCAACGCAGCCTTCTTGGCGGGTGAAAAGTCGTTTGGCACTCGCTCCAGGATGTTGGCCGGCAGCGTGACAATCGCGAAGTCGGCTTCGGTCACTCCGCCCGCATGTTCGATCCGCACCCGGTCGCCGACCCGGCGGATCGCGTTGACCGGGGTGTTGAGGCGGACGCTCGGCTTCACCTGCTCGTAGATCCCGTAGGATATGCGATCCATGCCTCCGACCGGCTGCAACATGGTCGGCTGCATATCGATGATCGCCTGGAAGATTTGGGGAAACGCAGCCCCGCGGTTCGGCAGCATTTCCCTGATCGTCAGCGGGTCCAGCGCCTTTCCTGCCTGAGTGTAGCCACCCGGCCATTCGGAATAGCCGGAGCTTGGCTGGGCAACCAGAACGCCCTTCTCGTTGAGGCCGCCGTAGAACCGCAGGAACTGGCGAAACTGGCCGAGCTCTTCCTTGGGCATGGCGGCGTTCAGCGCGTTCTGGTCGATCGCCTTGGCCAGCAGCTCGGCGATGCGGCCCTGCATGTCATTGACCATCTGCCGGCCCGGACGGACTTTCCCGCCAAAGTCCCAGCCGGTCGCCATGTGGCTGTTGACGAAGGTCTCCATCGGGACGTTGAAGCGGCGGGCATAGCCGAGGATCGCGTGGTGCCACGAAGGGATGCGCGCCGGTCCCGCGTTGAAATACAGCCCTCCGAAAAGTTCGCCCGCTGCGCCGGCCGGTCGATCTGGATCAGCGGGTCGTTGCCGCGGATCGTCCAGGCGCGCCCGCCGACACGGTCGCGCGCCTCGAGAACGGTGACTTGATAGCCGGCCTGCTGAAGCTCATAGGCCGAGACCAGCCCGGCGATCCCCGCGCCCAGGATGACGACCGAACGCCCGTTTCCCGAGGCCTTGGGCAACGCGAAATCCGCCGCTGACGCAGCCGACGGCATCGACAATCCGAGCATCTGCATCGCTGCGAGCGCCGCCCCGCTCCGCCCACCGTGCCGACACGCATAAGCACTTCACGCCGACTGATCGCCATTCGTCTGCCCCCTGTTTCGACTCGCTCCATCCCCCAGCTGTTCGGCAGGATGCCAAGGATTTGCGGTCGATGCCTCATTTATCCGCCGGCCCACGCATCGCCTCGGCTGTTCGCGCGTTCTTCCAACAACTTAACCCAAGGACAGTGGAGCTTCCGGATGGAAAACAAGGACCAGATCAGCACTCTCAACACGCTCATTGCCACCACAATCGATAGCATCACGGGTTACGAGGATTCCGCCCAGAACGTCGACAGCGAGCGACTGCGGGAGATCTTCCGCCGCAACGCCGACGAACGCCAGGAAGTCGTCAGCAGCCTGCGCGAGGAAGTGCGCCGGCTCGGCGGCGATCCGGAAGAGTCGGGCTCATTCCTCGGCAAGGCTCACCAGCGTTTCGAGGACCTGAAGGCGGCCATCACCGGACGCGACGAAAAAGCGATCGTCAACGAGGTCGAGCGCGGAGAAGACTATCTGAAGGAGAAGTTCGAAACCGCCCTCGAAAGCGGCGACCTCACCGGCGACAGTCGCGCGACCGTCGAGCAATCCTACCAGACGGTCCGCCGCGGGCATGACCAGATCAGCCAGCTCAAGCACGGCATGGAAGCGGGCGCCTGACCCTCGACTCAGTTTAGCGAATATGCGGCGGCGTCTTCGGGCGCCGCCGTTTCTTCATGCGCCGAACAACAGCTTCACGTGGTTGCGGAACAGCCGCGTCTGGCGTCCCATCAAACCAGGATCGGCAAGCGCCTTCGACAGGATAATCGCCCCTTCGACCGTCGTCGTTAGCGTATCGGCGAGGCCTTCAAGGTCGACCTCCACCTTTGCCGGATGCACCGCCGCGATCTCGTTCAGCCAGCCCGAAAATCGGCCGCGCATTCGCAGCAGGTAGGACGTGTTCATCTGGATCACCTCGGCGTCGAACAGCCGCTCCTGATAGGTGACACTGGCCACCATGCAGCCAGGGTGCAGCGTCTCCATGTCGTCCATCATCTGGGCGTAGAGATTGAGGAAGATGAGAAAGGCCTGCAGCGGATCGTCCGACAGTTCGCGCGCCCGTCCCTCCAGCGTCTCGATGATCTTCTCGTCTTCGGAAAGGAAGCGGTCGAACAGCTGCCGCGCCATGTCGTTCTTGTCGCGGAAATGGTAGAAGAAGCCGCTTTTCGTAATGCCCGCCGCCTCGACCAATTCCTCGATCGATGTCGCCGCGAACCCCTTCTGGACGATGGCATCGTACGCGACGTCGAGGATCTTCTCTCGCGTGCGCTCGCCCTTGGTCTGCGCGCTCGACTCCAACTGTACCGCAGGTCCAGTTTTCTCCATCAGCTTGTCGACCATGAGCGCGTTGTCCCCGCGAGACTCACTACAAGTCACTGAATCTCTGTGTTTTTGCAAGAAGGCACGCCCTAGAGACCGTGCTCCTGCTAGAGATGGTATAGACCAATTGGGTAAATCCGTCCCACAACCAGGATCGGGGAAGACGATGATCGGACTGTACCACTACATTGCGCTGGGGTTCTTCGTCGGTTTTGCCGCGCTCGAGCTGTTGCTCGCCGGGCGCAAGTTCCCGCCGGTTGCCCATTGGCGGCTGCAGGGCACGGCCTTCACCCTCCTCTATTTCGCGCTTGCGACTTACGCGCCATTGTTCTGGGACGGATGGCTCGGCGAGCACCGCCTCTTTGCCGCGGATACCCTGCCCCTGTGGCTCCAGATCGTCGGAGGATTCCTCCTGCTGGAGCTCGGCATCTACGTCTGGCACCGGACTATGCACAACGTGACGTTCCTGTGGCGCTGGTTCCACCAGATGCATCACAGCCCGGAGCGCGTGGACATCTGGGGTGCGCTCTATTTCCACCCATTTGATTCGATCGGCTGGGCCTTCCTTGGGAGCCTCGCTCTGGTTCTCGGATTTGGGGTCAGCGCGGAAGCAGCCATTGCCATCAACGTGATCGCGACGTTCTACGGCATGTTCCAGCACCTGAACGTCCGTACGCCGCACTGGCTCGGCTACATCATCCAGCGCCCGGAAAGTCATTCGGCGCACCACGAACGCGGCGTCCACGCACGGAATTATTCGGACCTGCCGATGTGGGACATGATCTTCGGCACGTTCCACAACCCGAAGGAATTCACCGGCGAGTGCGGCTTCTACGACGGCGGTTCGAAGCGCGTCGGCGACCTGCTTCGGGGCAAGCTGATCGCCTGATCTCAGTCGTCCGGCGTTCAGGAACATGTGGTAAGAGCGTGAACCCCGGAAGGAGTTTCGCCGATGCGCCGTCTCCTGTTGCTAGTCCCCGCTCTCATGATCGTCGCTCCAGCCGCGATCGCCGCGCCGCCAGTGCAGACCATCTCGCTCTACAGCTACGGCTACAAGCCCGGCCCGATTGCCTTGGCAGCCGGTCAGGAAGTGACCCTCAAGTTCGTCAACACGGCCGGCAAAGGCCACGACTTTACCGCACCCGATTTCTTCGCCCATTCGAAGATCGTCTCGGGCGACGTGAAACAGGGCGAAGTCGACCTCAAGGGCGGCGAGACGAAGACGGTCACGCTCGTACCTTCCGCCGGCGAGTACAAGGTTCACTGCGGACACCCGTTCCACTCGACCTTCGGGATGCACACGACGATTGTCGTACGTTAGAGGCGACGGCAGTCGCTCGGCGCGGGCCGGCCGGCGAAGCGGTCCTGAATCCAGCTAAGCGTTTCCGTTGCGCTGTCCTTGGCGCTGGTTGCATGACCCGGCCCGCTGATCGTGATGTATTTCAGGCGGGCGCCGGACCGGCACAGTGCCTTCGAATGTGCGAGCGTGACGGCCGGCGCTACCAGATCGTCCTTTGGGTTTTGCGCGATCAGCAAAGGCACTCCGAAATCGTGCGTGGTCGGACTGTTGCGATGAGCGAGCGAGGCCCAGGGCTCAATGCGACCCAAATCCAAAGTCTTCCATCGGCTCTGCAAGGTAGCGACGCCCAGAATCGTCCCAAGCTTCGGCTTGGAGTTGAGCTCGATGCAATTGTTCTGCGCCAGCCGCTTCAGGATGCGCTGAGACTGTGCACCGCCGAACGGCGCCAGTGAAGCGTGGTAACGCTGGTTCCAAGTGTAGCCGATGTACGCGGTGAAGAAGGTCCGAACCGATTTATTCGCGCTCTGCCGCAGGTTCTGCACGAGATCCGTGGGCGGAGCGGCGGCGGCCACTCCAACGAGCTGCAGCTCGGGCGCGTAACGGGCCGAAATCTGACCGGTCCACAGTGCCGCATGACCGCCCTGGGATTCACCCCACACCGCGTAACGGCTCCCGGCCGCAGCGCCCGGAATGGACCGCGCCGCCCGCACCGCATCCAGCACCGAGCGGCCTGTATCAACCCCAACCAGGAACGGATGGACGCCGTCCGAGCCGAGCCCGGGATAGTCGGGCGCGACGACGACATAACCGCTCCGGACTGCTTCAAGCCCGGGAGTCGCATTCCAGAAATTGGGGCTCAGGGACGGCGCGCACTTCGTTACCACGCCCCAGGTCCCGTGGGTCCAGGCCAGCACGTTTCGCGGCTGTGCTGGAATGGCCTCGCGCGGCGCAGCGACGATCCCGTCGCCTGCACCGGCCGGCCATCGCCGAGCAGGGTCCAATAGCGGACCTTCCACGCCTGCATCCCGCCCGGCGTTTCCACGATTGGCTCGGCGCTGATCAGCGTGCCGGCGCGCCCCTGCGCCAACGCAGGAGATGCGGCGCTCAACATCAATGCCGGGATCAGGAAGGTGGAGATCGTCCGTACAGCGCGCATTCTGCCTCCTGCTGCCATGCGGCGAGACGCAACGCTACAACCCGTCCGGCTCGCCGACGGCCGGAGGCGAATTGCGTAACAGAAACATCCGTAGAAACCACTAGGCTGAAAGGCCGCCTCGCTTGCGTGTTTTCTCGATCTGGCAATAGTCAGCGAAACTGACTGGGGGATCGGCGATGCGCAGAGTCTTGCTGGCGCTTGGCGCAATCATGTTGATCGGGGCGACGTCGTCCGATGGGTCTCAGCGAACGCCGGAAACGCAGGCGAAGCTGGATTCCTGGCTGGCCGGGCGCGTGGCCGGCAAGCCGATGCGCTGCATCGCGCCGGACAAGACACGAAGCCCGATCGGGATCGACGACGGCACGCTGCTGTTTCGCGACGGCCCCGCATCTGGCGCAACGACTTGCAGGCCGGTCAGGGCTGCTCGGATCTATCCGGACTTCGAACTCTGGGACGGGAGGGCAATCGCCTGCGGGTATGCCGCGGAGAGCGGCTGCTCGTCGTCGACATGCCCACCGGCTCCACTGTCGGCGCCTGCATCCTCGGCGACTTCGTCCCCTACGAGCGCGCCAAATAAGGGCACTCGCAGGAATCTCAGCGTCAGCAACCCATGACCCAATTGTCGAACGCGGCCCTGATTTCAGGGGCAGGCCGCGAGCGGTCGACACTCGTAGCTTCAGACGCTCCACGTCCCCATTCGAAAGCGGAACGTCGAACGTCACTCCGCACTCGCCATGCTCCGACCAGGCGACCGTGCCGAAAGCCCTTACTTCTGCGATTGTGACGACCAGGTCTGCGCCCATCTTGGGAAGCAGTTGTCCGCTCAGCCGGGCACCCGTGGAGGACACGTCAACGACCAACACGGAATGCGATTCCGTGAGGGTCGTGATTACCGCGATCAGCGGCGCATCCGTCCTCGGCGCGGCCCGACGACCGCCACCGAAACTCTTTCCAAAAATACTCATACTCGGCCCTTACCTGGGCCCCCACTCGAACCGCCCGTTTGGGCCGATTAACCTAAGCCTTTGTTCCCGGACGTGATTAACGGACGCCTGCGGGCGGCGCAGTATCTCTCGGGGCGGCTGGAAAGGCAGCGACCGCTGGCTATTGTTCAATGTTCGTAGGATCGAGAAAGGCACATGATGTTTCTCAATGTCGATCACGTGACCATCGCAGTGGCCGACGCGGGCCCGGCCATCGCCTTCTTCGCCCTTCTCGGCTTTCGGGAGGAGCATGTGCTGACGATCGATGGCGGCGCTCCCGCGCACTACATGGGCATGCCGGAGATGAAGGCGCAGCACATCACGCTCGCGCTCGAAGGTGCGAACCCACGGTTCGAGATTCAGCTACTCGAATTCACGCCGACGCCAGGGACCGATCCCGGCCTGCATCCGACAAATCTTCGGGAACGGGGTTTCAACCATCTCGCGCTTCGGGTCGACGATCTGGGCGCTGCAGCAAAGCACCTCGAGGCCAATGGCGTCACCATGCTGAGTGAAGAGCTGGACTACATCAGCCGGAAGCTGCGGCTCTTCGAGGGTCCGGAGGGAATTACGCTTGAGTTGGTGCAGTGGGTTGGAAGCTGATTTCCCGTCTCGCGGCACAGCAGGATCGGTTCATGTTCTTGTTCGGCCCTTCCATGTAAGAGTCTCCGCATGCGTCGCCTGTTCATCTCCGCGCTGATCGTCCTTGTGGCAGCATTCACCGCAGGTCCCGCCGCTGTCGCGCAAACGCAGGCCCCCGCGGCCGCAGCCCACAACCCGCTTACCGGCGAGATTCCGATCAAGAGCGAGTTCGTCCTGTCGACGATGCTTCAGAAGTCGTGGGGCGAAGGCAAGATTCCGCCGTCCGCCGCGCCCGACGTGGTCGGAGCCTTCCGCTTTCAGTGCAACCCCGGCCACCTGCTCTACGACGACCCGATCGTTTATCCGGGCCAGCCCGGCAAATCGCACCTGCACCAGTTCTTCGGCAATCTCGATGCGGACGCTTATTCGACCTACCGTTCGCTTCGCACGAAGGGGAACAGCACCTGCGGTGGAGCGGTGAACCGTTCGGGCTACTGGCAACCCGCGATGCTCGACGGCAAGGGCAATGCGGTCCGCCCGATCTACACCACCATCTACTACAAGCGCCGGCCAAGCAGTGATCCAGTCTGCTGGGACCGCAAGCACTGGGCATACCAGGGCAAGTGCGTGCCGTTGCCCAACGGTCTCAAGTTCATCTTCGGGTACGACATGCTGACGAAATCCGCTCCAACCGGCTCGTTCGACTGGATCTGCGTGCACAAGGGCGAGCCGGTGCAGCAGCGCGCCTTTCCGACCCTTAAGAAGCTGGCCGATTCCGGCATCTGCCAGGTCGGCATGGAAATCTGGTCGCGAGGACATTCCCCGACCTGCTGGGACGGACAGAACCTCGACAGCCCCAACCATCGCACGCACGTCTCTTACGCACAGCGGGACATGGGCTCCGGACAACCGCGCTGCGACAACAAGCATCCCTACGTGATCGCCGATTTCCAGCTGAGCTCGGCCTACAAGATCTTGCCCGGCGACGACATTCGCCTGTGGTCCCTTTCATCGGACGCGATGGTCGGCAAGGAAGCGGGCGCCTCGTTCCACGCTGACTTCTTCATGGCCTGGGACCCGGACGCGCACGCGATGTGGGAAGGCCCGGACGGCTGCATCGAGCGGATGCTCAACTGCTCGGGCGGCGACATGGGGAACGGGTTGCAGATCATCGACGCCTGGGCCCGCGGCGACGAAGACCCCCACCTTGTCCCACTGTCGTCGATCCCCAATCACCAGATGGCGATGGCGCACGAGCACTAGTCATCTGAGGGAGCCAGCCGGCTCAGCGTGATCGCAAACCCCAAACAGAAATGGGGGCCGGCATTGCTGCCAGCCCCCACTGCGCCGAGCGAAGGATCTACCGGTTTTCAAGTCCAGATCCCGAGAGATCCGATCCAGAAATCCAAGTTCACCAGCTCAGGCGTCGCTTCCCATCAAATCGCTCCCTCGTGAGAGGAGCCTCGACCATCTACTGGACTGCGCCACCCGAGGGTTCGCTTGTCTTTCAACTATCGTCGCCTGGTCCGAAAACCAAAACAATCCGATGTTCCGCGGCCCTTCTTGGGTCGACCACTCTTGCGTCTCGCTTTGCTCTTCCGACCGAAGTCTTCCGAACCGCGTCGCGCTAGAGGAAGATCAACTCTTCCGGCGCCTCTTCCCGACTGGCCCCGCGATCCTCCGAGGAGTTTCACATTGCCTGTCGGCGGAGATCGGTCCTTCCGTCACTCGCCGCTCCTTCCTGCCGTTGCCGGCGCTCCGGTGAGGCGGGACTTCCGTCCCGATCACCCTTGAACAATGCACCTCGCCGCCGAGTCGGGGAAGCGAAAAATACGTGCTCAAGCCTGTGGATAACGGGGATATCGGTAACAAAGGTTAGAACGTTTCGTGACTCTTTCGAGTCGTCCGAAAAAGTTGCCGTTCCGTTCCCCCTAACCTACCTCAGGTCCGTGCCTGAATCGCCGTCCAACCTGCCCGACTCGCCCGATCCGAGTCGCGAAGCCCCTGGCTCGCCGGCCTCAACCCGCCGCAGCGGGAGGCCGTGCTCACGACCGAGGGCCCGGTGCTGGTCCTCGCCGGCGCCGGCACGGGCAAGACCTCCGCCCTCACCGCCCGCCTCGCCAACCTGATCGCGACCCGCAAGGCGTGGCCCAGCCAGATCCTCGCGGTCACCTTCACCAACAAGGCCGCGCGCGAGATGAAGGAGCGCATCGCCAAGATCAGCGGCGGAGCGATCGAGGGCATGCCCTGGCTCGGCACCTTCCACTCGGTCGCCGCGCGCATGCTCCGCAGCCATGCCGAGCTCGTCGGCCTCCAATCCAACTTCACCATCCTCGACACCGACGACCAGCTCCGCGTCCTCAAGCAGCTGATCAGCGCCGCCAATCTCGACGAGAAGCGCTGGCCCGCGCGCCAGCTCGCCGGCCTCATCGACCGCTGGAAGAACCGCGGCTGGACCCCGAAGGAAGTCGACCTCGGCGAAGCGGAGGCATTCGGCCCCGGGCGCGGGCGCGAGCTTTACGCCGCCTACCAGGACCGCCTGCGCACATTGAACGCCTGCGACTTCGGCGACCTGCTGCTGCACATGCTGACCATCTTCCGCACGCACCCCGACGTGCTGGAAAGCTACCGCGATCGCTTCCGCTACATCCTCGTCGACGAATATCAGGACACCAACCAGTCGCAGTATGCCTGGCTGAGGCTCCTCGCCGAGCCGCGGCGCAACCTGTGCTGCGTCGGCGACGACGACCAGTCGATCTATTCCTGGCGCGGGCCGAAGTCGCCAACATCCTCCGCTTCGAAAAGGACTTCCCCGGCGCGAAGATCGTCCGCCTCGAACAGAACTACCGCTCCACCTCCCACATCCTCGCCGCCGCCGACGGCCTCATCGCCAACAATTCCGGCCGCCTCGGCAAGACGCTCTGGACGGACAAGGGTGACGGCGAAAAGGTCAAGGTCGTCGGCATCTGGGACGGCCCGGAGGAAGCGCGCCGCATCGGTGAGGACGTCGAGGGCTTCCAGCGCCGCGGGCTCAGCCTCGACGACGTCGCCATCCTCGTCCGCGCCCAATTCCAGACCCGCGAGTTCGAAGAGCGCTTCATCGCGATCGGCCTGCCCTACCAGATCATCGGCGGCTTCCGCTTCTACGAGCGCGCCGAGATCCGCGACGCCCTCGCCTACCTCCGCCTCATCCACCAGCCCGCCGATGACCTCGCGTTCGAGCGCATCGTCAACCAGCCCAAGCGTGGCCTCGGCGACAAGGCGTTGGCCACCATCCACGCGCACGCGCGCGCGACTCAGGAGCCCCTGCTCATCTCCGCCGCGCGGCTGCTCGACACCGACGAGCTTCAGGCCCGCGCCCGCTCCAGCCTCGGCCGCTTCGTCGCCGACATCCACCGCTGGAAGCAGATGTCGAACGAGCTACCTCATGCCGAGCTCGCCCGCATCATGCTCGACGAAAGCGGCTACACCGCCATGCTCCAGGCCGACCGCAGCGCGGAAAGCGCCGGCCGCCTCGAAAACCTTGCCGAGCTCACGCGCGCGATGGAGGAGTACGAGACCCTCCCCGCCTTCCTCGAGCATGTCAGCCTCGTCATGGACAATGACGAGAACCGGCAGGGCGAGAAGGTCACCATCATGACCATCCACGCCGCCAAGGGGCTGGAGTTCGACGTCGTCTATCTGCCCGGCTGGGAGGAAGGCATCTTCCCGTCGCAGCGCGCGCTCGATGAAGGCGGCCTCGCCAGCCTCGAGGAGGAGCGCCGCCTCGCTTACGTCGCCATCACCCGCGCGCGGAAAAAGGCGACGGTCATGCACGCCGCCAACCGCCGCATCTACGGCCAGTGGACCAGCTCACTCCCCAGCCGCTTCGTCGGCGAGCTTCCCGACGAGCACATCGAGACGGAAACGACCATGTCCGGCGGCGAGAGCCTGTGGCGAGCGCAATGGAGCGAGCGCGCCGACCCCTTCGCCCACCTCGGCCCCGCCCAGTCGATGCGGGCGTCGACGCGAGGCCCCGGCTGGCAGCGAGCAAGCCAGGGCGGCCGCTTCAACCGCGACCCGGCCCGCGTGATCGAGGCGAAGGCCTCGGCGGTATCCTTAGGCAACCAGGGCCGCACCGACCTGGAGCTCGGCCAGCGCGTGTTCCACGGCAAGTTCGGCTACGGCAAGATCGTCGCGCAGGAAGGCAACAAGCTCGAGATCGAGTTCGAGCATGCGGGTTGAAGAAGGTGTTGGATTCGTTCGTCAGCGCAGGCTGAATTAGACACACATGATTGTATATGAACAATCACTAAATTAGTGACTGCTAATGGATAAAGTAGTCGCCATATCCCCTTCCGAAATGACCGCTAATGCGGCCAAGGCCGCGGCGCTACTGAAGATGCTCGCCAACGAGAATCGGCTGCTAATCCTCTGCCATCTCATTGCTGAGGAAGAGATATCGGTCGGCGACCTTACGTCGCGAATTGGCCTAAGCCAGTCCGCACTCTCGCAGCATTTGGCAAAGCTTCGGGACCAAGGCTTGGTCGCGTTCCGACGCGAGGCCCAAACTCTTTTCTACAGGGTCGGTGACGAACGTGCGGCTCAGGTGCTGATCCTGCTTCATAAGATGTTTTGCTCGAAGGAAGGTGGCGACCCTTCGTGGAAATCACCTAATGCGGACAAGCAGCCAGCACGGCAGATGGGCCCAAAAGGAACCCGCCCATGAACGTTCCAGCGAATCTGATCCAGCGCAACGACGCGGCCGTTCACTTCGGACGTGCGGAAACTCAGGTCGAACAAGCGCTCCAGAGCGACATCCATCGCCCGTCGTTCGCACCTTCTTCGACGAGCCGACTTTCACTGCGACCCACATCGTGCACGATCCTGCGACGAAGGCGGCAGCCATCGTCGATAGCGTGATGGATTTCGACGAGGCAGCAGGACGCACATCCTTCGAAAGCGCTGACCGGATCATCGATTACGTCAAGGCGGAGGGCCTGACCGTCGAATGGCTGCTGGAGACCCACGCTCATGCCGATCACCTGTCGGCGGCGCCTTATCTTCAGCAGAAGCTGGGAGGAGCCCTCGCGATCGGCGAGGACATCCGCAGCGTTCAGGAAGTGTTCGGCAAGATCTTCAACGAGGGCACAGAATTCGCGCGTGACGGATCGCAGTTCGACAGGCTTTTCGCCGATGGAGACAAGTTCAGCCTCGGCGGAATCCCAGCAATCGCGCTCCATGTTCCCGGGCACACGCCGGCCGATATGGCCTACGTGATCGGCGATGCTGCCTTCATTGGCGACACACTCTTCATGCCCGACTACGGCACCGCGCGAGCCGACTTCCCCGGCGGCGACGCACACCGGCTGTTTCGCTCCATCCACCGGCTACTCGAACTTCCGGACGAAACCCGCCTGTTCCTGTGCCACGACTATAAGGCCCCGAACCGCGATGAATTCGCCTGGGAGACGACCGTCCGCGCTGAGCGATCGAGCAACGTGCACGTCCACGAAGGCGTCGACGAAGACGCTTTCGTGGCCATGCGCACCGCGCGTGATGCGACGCTCGACATGCCGCGCCTGATCCTGCCTTCGGTGCAGGTGAACATGCGAGGCGGCCATTTGCCCGAGCCGGAATCGAACGGCACTCGCTACCTCAAACTGCCGCTCAACCTGCTATAATGCTGGAACCGCTCCCGTTGCATTTGCCGTCTTCGGCGGATTGCTGATCGGCGCTGCAGCTGCACTGCTTCTTTTGCTCACGGGCCGGATTGCCGGTGTTAGTGGAATGTTCGCTACGGTAGTCCGGATCGCGGATGCAGGACCGCCGTGGCGACTGGCTGCTGCTTTCGTGATCGGTCTTCCGGTTGGAGCGATTGTGGCTTCGACGTTGATCCGCCAGCCGCAGATTGAAGTGACCTCGTCGGTACCGGTGCTGATCGCTGCGGGACTGCTCGTCGGTTTCGGCACACGCCTCGGGAACGGATGCACAAGCGGGCACGGCGTCTGCGGGATCGGCCGCCTTTCATTTCGCTCAATCGCCGCGACCCTCGCCTTTATGGCAGCCGCGGCCGCCACGGTATTCGTCACTCGACATTTGATGGGAGCCTGACTTGCGCACAGTCCTTCCAGCCCTGGCGTCCGGCATTCTGTTTGGTGCCGGCCTCGCGGTATCGGACATGATCAATCCGTCTCGCGTGTTAGGGTTTCTGGACCTCGCCGGGTCTTGGGATCCAACCCTTGCCTTCGTGATGATCGGGGCCGTGCTTGCGTCAGCCATCGGGTACGTCGTTTCACGGCGATTGAGGGCACCGATTTTCGGACGCAGCTTCTTCATCCCGGAAAACCGTCAGCTTGACAGTCAGCTGATCGGTGGAGCGGTCTTGTTCGGGATTGGCTGGGGAATGGTCGGGTTCTGCCCGGCCCGGCCATCGCCGGACTCGCCTTCGGAATGTGGCAGGCGTGGCTGTTCGTTGCAGCAATGATCATCGGGATGTTCCTGCACCGCGTCGTTGCGGGTCTGCGCCGAATGAGCCCGATGCATTCGCCGACTGACGCCTGATGCTGGAGACCTCCCAGTACATTCTCGGCGCGTTTTCAGGCGGTCTCGTCGGCTTCGTGCTTGGCTTGGTTGGCGGAGGCGGCTCGATCCTCGCCGTTCCACTCATGGTTTACCTAGTCGGCGTCTCCAATCCGCACGTGGCCATCGGCACCAGTGCTTTCGCCGTCGCCGCCAATGCAGCCACCGGACTTGCGAGCCATGCCCGGCATGGCCACGTTAAATGGAGGTGCGCTGCAGTTTTCGCCCTCGCCGGAATTGCCGGCGCAGCGGCCGGGTCAACGCTCGGAAAGAACTTCGACGGCCAAAAGCTGCTCTTCCTGTTCGCGCTGGTCATGATCGCGGTCGGCATCCTCATGCTCAAACGTCGAGGTCATGCCGGCGACGCCGGAGTCCGGCTGGGACGCGAAAACGCTCCGAAACTCGTTGCTTACGGGCTCGGAGCGGGGCTCTTCTCTGGATTCTTTGGAATAGGGGGCGGCTTCCTGATCGTGCCTGGCTTGATCGCGGCAACGGGCATGCCAATGCTCAACGCGGTCGGCTCGTCGTTGGTCGGTGTAACTTCCTTCGGCCTGACGACGGCCGGAAACTACGCCATTTCCGGGCTGGTCGACTGGCCACTCGCCGTGGCCTTTATCGCCGGGGGCTGGGAGGCGGCATCGTCGGAACGCGCGCAGCTCGCCATCTTTCCGCAAAGCGGGACGCGCTAACCCTCGTCTTTGCAATCCTAATCTTCGCCGTCGCCACCTACATGCTTTGGCAAACGGCCGGTCAATTTCTCTCCTAGATCGGAAAAGGCTGTCCTACAGCCTTAGTTCTATGATCCAATATGGTTCATGGGCCCGTTTTTCACGAACCAGTCAATTTCACTTCCGGACGATGCCCGCGCCATTAAGGCTGGACGGCGGAAAGGCAGATCGCCTTCATCGGGGCGCTGGCCGAAACCGCGAATGCACTGCCCTCAGTGCGAACATTGGGACCATTCGCGCCCGCTTCTCCCGCGCCCGGCACGGTCAATTTGGTCAACTTCCCTCTGGCAAAGCTGACGCTCGCTGGCTTTCGAACGGCCCGACGCCCTCTCGGCGCGCGGATATCCGTCGCGCCCCGTGGCGTGGACGCACAAGCGCCGTCAGGTCGTTTCCTTGAAGACCTTGCCGTCCTTCATGATGACGGAGAAGTTGGCCGGGTTCCCGACCAGGTCGACGTTGGCGAGCGGGTTGCCGTTGACGAGCAGCAGGTCGGCCAATGCGCCCTCCTGAACCACGCCGAGCTTGCCTTGATAGGGCGAGCGCAGGCCGGACAGCGCCAGCAGCTCCGCATTGTCGTGCGTCACCATCTTCAGGATTTCCGCAGACGTGAACCACGGCTTCAACCGCAGGATGTACGCGTTCTGCTGCGCGTTGAGCTCCGGCTCGAACAGGAAGTCCGTGCCCCAGGCGAGCTTGACGCCAAGCCGCTTGGCCATCGGCCACAGCCGGGCCTGGCCCTCGATCACGGGCTTGCGCTTCTCCCGCCGCTGCGGGCTCATCGCGTCGGTGCTTTCGACCAGGTTCTGGCTCGACAACCAGATGCCGCGCTCCGCCATCAGCCGGAGCGTGTCTTCGTCGAGGAGCTGTCCGTGCTCAATGCACTTGACGCCCGCCTCGATCGCCCGCCGCACCGCCCGCGACGTATAGGCGTGAACCGTGACGTACGTGCCCCAGTCCTCGGCGGCGTCCACGGCCGCCTTCATCTCGTCCAGCGTGTATTGGGTCACGTCCACCGGGTCGTAGTCGGACGACGTCCCTCCGCCCGCCATGACCTTGATCTGGCTCGCCCCGAACCGCAGCGCCTCGCGGGTTGCCGCAAGGACCTCGTCGCGCCCGTCGGCGATGTAGCCGGCGCCCATCAGTTCGGCACGCGACGCCTTGCCTGTCCACCGGCGCGGTCCCTCGTCCGGGGTGCGATAGTCGCCATGCCCTGCGGTCTGCGAAATGGTCGGGCCCGATGGCCAGATCCGGGGACCACTGACCCGGCCCGCGTCGATCGCCTGCTTCAGCTCGAAAATCGGCCCGCCGACGTCCCTGACCGACGTGAAGCCGCGCATCAGCGTGCCGGTCGCGTTGGCGGCCGCGGCCTTGCCGACTTTCTCGGGCGTCAGATCGGGCGAGGCCATCTGCTGCTGGGTCAGCGCCCGAAGGTCAGGTGGACGTGAACGTCGATCAGGCCCGGCATCAGCGTGCGGCCGCGACCTTCGATGACCTTGGCACCGGATGTCGATCGGACCTGGGGGCCAATCGAAGCGATGTGATTGCCGCGAACCAGGACGTTGGTCGGTCCCGACAGGCTCGGCCCGACGCCGTCGAACACCCTGACGTTCCGGAACAGGACCTCGGTCTCGAGCGGTGGCGTGCCTTGCGCGCTGGCGATTGATGGAAACGCCAACGCAAATGGCGCGAGGAACGATATCCATCTTGATGGAGGCGTTCGCAGGTTCATCGCAATCTCCACGAAGGAAAGACGAGAACTGGCGGGTCGCGAGCACTGTCGAACCGCTTCGCCGAGCTATCCCTTCCGCGAAGCTGCCACAATGTAGGCTATGTGCTTAATGGACGCTGCGAGGCGGTTCAGTCCGCGCTTTGCAAGTTACGTTCCGCCTTTGCCGCGGCTTCCAGCGCACGCATGTGCTCGGACCGTTCGGCCCTGGCCGCCATCTGCATCCAGGCAGCTTCGGCGCGCAGGCAGCGGTCGCGGACATTGTCCAGCGTGGCGGCATCCGCTTCGGAACGAGCCTGCTCGGCGCGGAGCAGGTAGACCTGCCGCTCCTTGGAATGCGGTTGGGAAACAACGGTCATGATCAAAACTCCTGGGCTCCCGCAGCCCGCTCCGCGCGTGGCGGAACGGGCCGAAGGTCCTCCCGAGGACGGGAGGGAAATGCGTACTTAGGCGGACTGAAGGTTGACCGCGCTGGTCTTGCCGCGACGGTCCTGCTCCAGCTCGTAGCTGACGCGCTGGTCCTTCTGCAGCGTGCGCAGGCCCGCGCGCTCGACTGCCGTGATGTGGACGAAAGCGTCCGTGCCGCCGTCTTCCGGGGCGATGAAGCCGTAGCCCTTTTGGTCGTTGAAAAACTTTACGGTGCCGATTGGCATGAGTGTCATTCCTTCCTGGAGGACCGCCGATCGGTCCTCTCCCGCTAGGAGAGGCGAATAGAAGGAATAAGGAGCCGCAAAGCGCCTGAAGACCGTTCGATTGCGACTGATAGCGAGGGCTAGATAGGCCTTTTCACGGCAAATGTAACCTTGCGGACAATCCGTGCCTGATGTGCGCGGCTCGCGGGCCCCACAGCTACCGCGTCATAATCGATGCTCATGCCGCCATAAATCGCGGGATTCCGTACTTTTCTTTGTACTGTAACCTAAACGATGTTAATGCCGATGCATCGGGTCCGTTCAGTTCGGTCATCCGCAAACGGGGGTTTGCCCGCAAGTCGCGTTCATCCAACAAATGGTGGGCCGCAGGCACGCGCGTCCATGACCAGAAGGAGGGCACGTTGCGAAAATATCTACTGGCTGCCGCTGCTGCGGCGGCAATTGCCTCACCGGCCGCGGCTCGCGATGGCAGCGGTTATTTCGGAGTTGAGGGCGGCGCCCTCTTCCCGAAGGACAAGTCGGCCGTGTTCGCGGGCAACTTCTCGTCCTCCGAAGGCTTTTCCTACGACTTCATCGCCGACTACAAGACGAACTATAAGACCGGCATCGATCTCGACCTCATCGCGGGTTACGATTTCGGCATGTTCCGCCTCGAAGGCGAAGTGGGCTGGAAAAAGGCCAAGCACGGCAGCTACGACAATGCGACCCTGGTTGCGGACAGCAGCGAGGGCAGCACGTATACCTACGGACCGTACGATATCGACGCCGACGGCCGGACGACGGTTCTGTCCGGCATGGTCAACGCCTTGCTCGATTTCGGCGACGAGAACGGCCTCAGCTTCTATGCGGGCGGCGGTATTGGATACGCCTCCGTCAAATATAAGCTGGCGGTCAGCACGACAGCGACCAGTCCGGCGACGGTCGTCGACGCGGCGTCCGGATCGATCAAGGACAGCGGCCTCGCCTGGCAAGCCATCGCGGGCATACGCTATGCGATATCGCCCAACATCGACCTCGGTCTGAAGTATAGATACTTCCAGGGACCGAGGGTGAAGGATGCCTACACCTTCGATAATGGGATCCTTGCGGGCGCCGCGGCCTTTGATGCAGGAAGGTTCCAGTCGCATAGCGTGCTGGCGAGCCTGATCTACAACTTCGCGTCGCCGGCACCGCCGCCGCCGCCTCCACCCCCGCCACCTCCGCCGCCTCCGCCGCCGCCGGCGACGCAGACGTGCCCGGACGGATCGGTGATCCTGGCGACCGAGGCCTGCCCGGCTCCGCCGCCTCCGCCTCCTCCGCCGCCACCGGCGCCGGAACGCGGCTGACTTTAGTCAGGCGTGAAATGAAATCGGGCGGGTGGGAAACCACTCCGCCCTTTTTCTTGACTAGCTGTCCCAGTTTTCGAGGGCTGGCCCGAGCGCATCCTTCAGCTCGCCTAACCAGGGCTCGTAGTTCCGCCAGACGTCGACGCCGTCACGGTTGATGGGCCGCCGAACCTGCTCTGCACTCGGCGTGCGCACTGCCCTTCTGTTGGAATGGAACTCCATGCAGGCCGGATCGAACGGGACACCGATGTAATCCAGCATCCGCCGCACTTCAGGCTCCGGTTCCTCGATCAGCCGTTCGTTGAGGACATGGTGGATCGCTCCCGGCTGAACCGTCTCGAAATGCCGCATGAAGCGCCAGTAATTGAAGTAGAACTCCCCGATCGCTCGCAGGCTGTAGGAAAAGGTCACCCCGGTCGCGTAATTCTGTTTGAAGTTCGAAAAGCCGCACGCCATCGGGAAGCGCCGCGCATCGATCATCTTCGCGTTGGGAAGCGCAAGTCGGATCAAGGTTGCGTTGATCCAGTTGCCCGGCATCTTGTCGACGAAAAATGGCTTGTCGGTGTGCCGGAACGGCCGTGTCCGCTCCACATACTCCTCGCCGATCGCCTTGATCTCCGATGCGTCGAGCGCGGCAATCGCCTCGCCCACCGTCTGCCCCGTCGACCGCCGCAGCCGCGAAGCTAGCGCATTCAGGACCGGCAGCTCCGACGTCCCTTCGATCTGTGGATGGCTGGCGAGGATCTGTTCGATCAGCGTCGATCCCGACCGGTGTAGGCCGAATACGAAAATCGGGTCGGACGCCGGACAGCCGGCACCGCGGAACCGTTCGAAGATCTCCGGTGTGCAGTGCTCGATTGCATCCTCGACCGGTGCATCGATGGGCACGGACTCCGGATCGATCTGGCTGGTGCGGATGACGTTCCCGGCAAGGTAATGGCGGAACGAAGATTCGAAGTTGCGCTGGTCTTCATACGCTTTTCCGAGCGCGAAATGGATGTGGAGCGCTTCGTCGGGAGTAAGCTTGCGGCCGAGCGCCTGGTGCATCTGCGCAATGTCAGGCGCGGTAAAGCGATAGGACTTGAAGTTGGCGAGAGTCCAATACGCCTGGCCCATCGTCGGCTCGATCTTGGTTGCGCGCTTCAGGGCCTTCACCGCTTCATCAGTCCGCCCCGCTGTCTTCAGCGCGTTGGCGAGGTTCATCCAAGTCCCGGCTCGGTTCGGCTGCTGGCGAAGCATGCGCTTGTAAGTCCCGATCTGCTCATCGTGCATGCCGAGCAGGCCGAGCGTCCGGGCCTCCATCCCGCTGACTTCGATCCGTGAGCGGAAGTCGGCGGGAAGCTCTTCGAACTCCTTTAGCGCGAGCGCGGCGCCGGCATGCTTCTGAAGGTGTTCGATCAACGCCAACCGCCTGTCCGGCGACGGGTCGGCCGACACGGCGCGACGCAGGAGAACTGTCGCATCCTCCACGCGAGCATCCTCTGCGGCAATCTGCGCAAGGACGGTCAGAGCATCTGCGTCAGTCGGGTCTTCGATCAAGCGGTCGCGCAGCAGCATCTGCGCCTTGGCCCGATCGCCCGCGCGCAGAGCGGCCGCGGCGAAATTGAGCGCGACCTTCGACTTTGCGGAGCGGCCCCTAAGCGACAGCGGATTGGCGAACATACCACCGGAATGGATACTCGCCGCACCCGCCTGTCAACTTCGGCTGAAAGCTTCCCGCGCCTTTCGTTCGGCAATGATTTCGGCGTCGATTGCCATCGCCTCGAACTTCGCCGCGATCTGCGGGTTGGAGAGCCGCGCCGCCATGCGGTGAAAGCGGTCTGCCCGCTCGCGATAATCCTCGGCCGGAAGATCCTCTACCGGCATCTTGTACCAGCGCATCTGACGTTCCCGGCAGTTCTGCGGGACCGTTTCGCTCAAGCAGACCGGGTTTCACATACGGTGATGTACTTAGGGTCCAGGCTTCGAGATTTATCCACCGGAATATCATTCGCATCGGCCCGGATTGTAAGGTCTTGTTTACTGCAATCCGGTCACTTGAAGGCCGGAGGTGGCGTATGACAATTCAAGCCCGGCTGGAGACTTTGAAGACGACGTCGAGGCGGACGTCACCACGCCGGAAGCTGAGCCTGAGCGCGTCGCTTCCATCGAGCGGAATGCCCGTGGTGATCCACGACATCTCGACGACTGGCGTGCTTCTGCAGACGGCGGCCAAGCTGGAACCGTTCGACGATTTCGAGATCGACCTACCCGCAATCGGCGCAACCAGCGCGTTCGTGGTCTGGAACAGCGGCGAATACTTCGGATGCGAATTCGCGAACCCCGTTTCTCGTGCGGCGGTCAGCGCGGCACTTCTCCGCAGCCCGATCGTGAAGCCCGACACGGCAGTAGCGGTCGAAGAAGAAAGCGAGGTCGATGACCCGCCTGACGACCGCTTCGCCCTCGGAACGCGACTGAGAGCGATTCTGGGCATTTCGATCGCGCTCTGGGCTGTCATCCTCTGGCTGGTGGGCGTGCTGTAGCCGGGCGGCGTTTGCCATGGCTGCATGAAGCGCTATCCGATCATTGCAACGGTCGCGGGAAGGTCAATCATGGATCACGCAACGCCGAACCTCCCATCTCGCGATTTCGAGGCCACATCGCAATTCTATGTCCGGCTCGGTTTCGAGGAGACGTGGCGCGACCGCGGCTGGATGATCCTCAAGCGCGGCGGGCTTGCGCTGGAGTTCTTCCTCTACCCCGACCTCGATCCACTCGAGAGTTCGTTCGGATGTTGCCTGCGGCTCGACGACGTCGCGAGCTTCTACGAGACTTGCAGGGAAGCGGGAATTCCGGAGGCTCGAACCGGCCTGCCCCGGCTTCAGCCGCCCAAGGTCGAAGCGAGCGGGCTGACCATCGGTTACATGGTCGACCTGGATGGCACCCTGGCCCGGCTCGTCCAGAATTCGTCCTGATCCTCGATCGCGGGCCGCTCCACGGCTTGGGCAAAGCGGAAGGCACTGCGGGACGATCCGGCCTGTGGGCATTCGGACAGGCTGGCGAGCTCGCTCAGCGGCTGGCCGCCCCGCTCCGTCGTCAGGAAGTACCGGCCCGTTCGAAGATGCTGCCGCGCACTGACCCACACGCTCTCGCCGTCATCGTCGACAACCCAAAGCTGGTTATCGGGAGACGCGTCCAGCCAGCGCATCGTTTCGTCGATCGAGTAGATCTGGCCGGCGAAGCCGACGGATTCGATCAGGCAGTCCGGATGCGCGCGGTCGCGCCGGATGGACGTCACCTGGTAACGAGACATCGACACCTCCTCGGTCCGCGGATCGACTCAGCACGAGCGGCACTTCTGTTTCATTATGGCACAGTAACAATTGTTATCGCAACTCCGCCGCAAGCCTGGCGGGAGTCCGGGACCGCAGCTAAGTCTGCGCAATGCAATCAAATCATTTGAGAATCCGCGACAATGCCGACCTTCACCGGTTCGAGATTGACCTCGGCAACGGCAGCCGGGCTTTCGCGCAATACATGCTCGGTCACGGCAAGATCGTCTTCACACATACTGAGGTTCCGAAGGATCACGAGGGCAAGGGATCGGCACTGCGTTGATCCGGTTCGCGCTCGACGCGGCCCGGGATCGCGGCCTCAAGGTTGTTCCGACCTGCCCATTTTTCGCGGATTATCTGAAGAAGCATCCAGACGTTCAGGATCTGCTGACTGAAGACTGGAAGCAACGTCTGGGTGTGGTTTCTCCCGATTGACACGATTGCCAAAAGCTGGACCCCTTTTTGCCTCAAATCCCTTCTAGCAGAGGCACATGGCGACAACCGCACCTTCCGTTCCCAACTGGCCGTCGCAGCGCTTCGCCTGCATCGTCGGAGCGCCGCGGTGCGGAACGACGACGCTTGCCCGTCTGCTCGAAAGTCATCCCGAGGTCAGTTTCTCAAGTGTGAAGGAGCCGCATTACTTCGCGCTGTTCGATCTCGACGATCTCGACCAGGATGAGCTGAAACAGACTGTCGCCGACGAATATCTGGCGCGTTACTTTCATGACGTCGATCCGGATGCCCAGGTGATGGCAGAGGGATCGGTTTCCTACCTGTACGCGCCCGAGCGCCTGCTGCCGTTGCTGCGGCTTTGGCCCGACGCCAAGTTCATCATCGCCGTGCGTGACCCGATCCAGCAGCTGCCGTCGTTCCACCAACGGCTTGTCCACCAGGGCGACGAGACGGTGGAGGACTTCGAAGAGGCCTGGCGGCTGATCGACGAGCGCCGCTCAGGCCGGAAGATCCCGCGAACCTGCCTCGACGCGCGCCAGCTCCAGTATGACGAGGTCGCCCGGTTCGGGAAGCATGTCGGTCGCTTCTTCGACGTTGTCGGCCGCGATCGTTGCCACGTCGTCGTCTTCGACGATCTGCGGGCCGATCCGGCAAAGGCCTATGCGGGCGTTCTCGATTTCCTCGACCTGCCTCCGGCGCCGATGCCGGAAAACTGGAACCCCGCCCGCGCCGGGGCGTGAAGGTGAAATGGCTGCAGCGCCTGCTGAAGCGGCCGCCGATCGCCCGCACCGTTCTGGCCGGGCCGCAGTTCCGCAAGCGGATCGCCGCCAAACCGCAGCGAAGGCCGCCGGCACCGCTGCGCGCAATCATGTCGGCTCGCCGGGCCCTGCTGGAATGGAATCGCACCGATCCTCCGCCTGTGCGCCTCAGTCCGTCCTTCGCACAGGAAATCCGCGAGGCCTTGCGCGATGACGTTGCGAAGCTCTCCGCCCTCCTCGATCGCGATCTCAGCCACTGGCTTGGGTCAAGTGACAAGAAGAGCGCGTCCTACGATCAGGCCGCCTGACGGAACCGCCACTGAGCTGTCGCAGTTTCGGCACTGCGTGACGGAGGGCTGACCATGTCCGACCAGGCTCGAAAATACATCATCCGGACCTGCGGCGTGCTGATCGTCCTGCTCGCGGCGGGCGCGGCGTTGCTACCGCTGGAGCGTGGTTTGCCCGGACGCCTGGTGGTCGGTTGGCTGCTGGTTGCCGCAGGAGCGATCGAATTGGTGGCGGCAATGGCCCGCCGGGTTCACTGGCCAAGCGGAGCGATCGCCGCGGCTGCAACAATGCTCGCCGGATTCAGGCTGGCGTTTGACGAGGACGCCAATTTCTTCCCGGTGCTCAACATGGTCATACTATGGCTGGTCATTCGCATGGCGGCGCTGGCCTTCGCCGCAAGCCGGTCGATGCCGCCGCTGCGAGGCTGGTTGAGGGTCGTCGCGGCCACCGATTTCCTGCTCGCCGTGATGCTTCTCGCGGGCATTCCAATCGCGCTCATTGTCTACGGCCTGTTCGGAACCACCAGCGAGATCATCGCCACATTCGCGTGGGTCCTGGCCATCAGTTTCGTCGTCAACGGGCTTTCCTGTTCGCCGCCGCACCGATCGAAGCGAGCGAACGCGAATGAGGCGCAATCGCGGAAAACGGCCGTAGCAAGGAACCCGACTCGGCCGAAAAGCATTGTTCCGGCCAAAGTCAATAATTGAAAAAGAGCATTGTTATGAGGAAGCTAGCGCGTGCGCTTGCGGCTGTGGCCGTCTGCGCTCTTAGTGTCCCCACCGTCCCGGCCGTCGCTTCGGTCGAAACCGTCGAAGCGCAAATGACTGCGGCGAGCGCCGCGTCGATCGCCCGCCAGGACATGTTCGACGCCTTCGGCGAAGCGGACATCAAGCCCGGACAGTATCTGTGGCGCGACGTCCCGAAAAGCGCGGGCGAAGAGCGGGTGGTGATCAGCCTGTCGGATCAGATGGCCTATCTGTATCGCGGCGAGACCATCGTCGCGGCGGCGTCGATCTCGACTGCGAAGCCGCCGAAGATCACGCCGACCGGTATCTTCACGGTGCTGGAGAAGCGCCCGATGTACCGGTCGAAGAAGTACGACAACGCGCCGATGCCGTTCATGCAGCGCATCGACGACTACGGCATTGCCATGCACGCCGGATACAATCCGGGCGAGCCGGCTTCACACGGTTGCATCCGCATGCCGTCCAAGTTTGCGGCCAAGCTGTACCAGGTGACCGGCGTCGGGACGCCGGTCCTGATCGGCGCCTGACGGTCCGATCATGGACGACAAGGTCTACGACGAGCCCAGTGAGGTGGAGGCGGAGGACGGCGTCGTGGTCGTCAACGGCCCCGACGCCGTCGACGTGCAGCTCACCCCGAGGCGGCCGACGAAATCTCCGAACGGCTGATCACTGGCGCGATGAAGGCGCGCGGACAGCGTTACTTCTCCGATCGCAAGAAATGAAAAGGGGCCGCTGTGCGGCCCCGGCAAGTATTCGGAAGGTGACGAAACGAAAGCCGTCCGGGTGGAGGGTGGGGTGTCAGGCTCCCGCCCATCACCTTCCGATGCCTGCGCCGCGATCTTTGAGGATCGCAACGCAAGGTAGGCGCGGAACGTCTGAAGCCTGCGCGCGCAAGCGGGTTCGTTCTTTCGAAACTCCCCCACCAACGACAGGCCGACTCTTTGAACGCCCCGAGTCGCGCTTACCCAAGGCCGGAGGATATCATGAATTTCAGAGGAGTCGGACTCTTCTGTGCATAAGTCAGTGGATGGGCGTCGTTTTTGCCCAGCCGCCACCCTCACGCAGTCTTCACGCGCACCGGGATCCGCAGATAGGAGACGCCATTTTCTTCCGCCGGCGGCATGCGTCCGGCACGGATATTCACCTGGATCGACGGCAGCAGAAGCTTCGGGTCGAAAGGGTGGTGTCACGCTCCTCGCGCATCGTCACGAACTCGTCCTCGGTGACGCACGCGGTCAGATGCACGTTCCGACGCTGGTCCGCGACCGTCGTCTCCCAGCGATACTCGTCGCGGCCCGGAGCCTTGTAGTCGTGGCACATGTAAAGCCGAGTGTCCGGCGGTAAGGCGAGCAGCTTCTGGATCGATCGATAAAGCTGGCGGGCATCGCCGCCCGGGAAATCCGTTCGCGCCGTGCCGTAGTCCGGCATGAACAAGGTGTCGCCGACGAACACGGCATCGCCGACTCGATAACTGACGTCCGCCGCCGTATGGCCCGGCGTCGCAATCACCTCGATCTCCAGCTCTCCGAGAGCAATCCGGTCGCCATCGTTCAGCAGCAGGTCGAAATCGCTTCCGTCGACCTTGAGGTCGTCGGCTGAGAACATCGGCCGGAACACCTTTTGCACGTCCCGAATCTTCGCCCCGATCCCGATCCTCGCGCCGGTCTTCGCCTTGAACAGCGGCGCGGCAGACAGGTGATCGGCATGAGCATGCGTCTCGAGCACATGAGTGACAGTCAGCCGGTTGGCGGCGACCGCTTCGAGCACCCGTTCCGCGGACTGCGTATCGACCGTGCCGTCCACTGGATCGTAGTCGAGCACTGGGTCGATCACGACCGCCTGCCGGCTCTGGGGTCCCAAATCAGGTAGGTAATCGTGTTCGTTTGGTCGTCGAAGAAACCGCGGATTTCCGGCACGTCGCTCATGGAAGATTAGAGGCTCCCTCGAGCCGCAAAATCAAGGGCGCTCGTCGAACTCTTGCGCGGTCCGGCCCGCGTGCAGGTCGGCGAGTTCTTCGTGACGGCGGCGGATATCGGGATCCGTCGCATTTTCCGCCAGTTCGCGGCATTGCTGCTCACGATGACGATGATAGGCCAACTGATCGAAGGTCATGGCCAACTCCAGCTTACAAGCGTCAGCTTTGTCATGCTGTCAGGGCGCCGTGCCTGAGGGATACGAGGCGCCGATAAACATGCGTTAGCACGTCCCGGCCGCTGCACCTAATCCTCCTCCGGAAAGCGGTCGCGCTACCGCAACAGCCGGCGCGTTCCGGAGGAGTCGTCGTTCTTCCGCTTAGATTTGCACTTCTTCGAGCGTGGTGGTCTCAGGCGCCGGCAGTCCCGAGTTTCTGATTTCCTGCTGAAGCTCTTCCTTCCGCATAGCCATCCGCTCGCCAAGTTCCTTGACGTCGACGTCGGCTGCCCGCGTTTGGGCGAACAAGCCTTCCTTGGGCTTCTCTTCTTCCTCGACGTGGTGCTCGATTTCTTCCTTCAGCACCTTGACCTTGGCGTCGTAGAATTCGTCCGACGGTTCGCCGGCCTCGATCTCGGCGATCAGGACTTTCGCGGCGTCATGTTCGACGAAGCTCTCCTTCACCAGGTCGTCGTCGACCTTCCCTTCCACTGCCGGATAGAAGATTTCCTCCTCCAGCATCGTGTGGATGGTGAGTTCCTTGCAGATTTCGAGCGCAAGCTTCTGCTTGCGGCCGTCCCCGCGCGCTTTCTCGAACTGTTCGAACAGGTCTTCGACCTTACGATGATCTTCTTTCAGGAGCGCGATGGCATCCTGAGACTGGGCACTGGCCATTGGTGGTCCTCCTTCTTTCGGGAGTGAAACCAACCGTTTGCCTCGGTGTTCCTGAAGCGTGCGTCACGAAAAAGGTAAAGCTACGGGCACGGACCGCGTGGACTGGAAAGGGATCGGGTACCTGACCTCGATTGCGAGCGTGGTCTTTCTCGGCGCGGTCGCCTGGCCGGGTCCTGAAGAGCCCGATTGGGTGCTGCCCGCGCTCATTGCAGGCATGGTCCTGTCAATCCTCGGCATGGGCTTCCGCTACATGTCGCATCTGCAGGAACGGCGCGAGATTCGGGAAGCGAAGGCCGAGGCCCGCCGAAGCTGAAGGTCAGCCGCGCACGCGCTTGCGTTCCCGGCCGCCGCCGTCGCCGCTCGACACCTCGTCGTCGTTTTCCGCGCGAGCGATCGTCCTCGGATCGCCTCCGGTTTTGTCGAGTTCCAGCCAGTCGCGGAACGGCAGGTGATAGATCATGTCCATCACCTCGAACTCCAGCCCGCCCGGCTGGCTCGTATTGCTGTTCCACAGCGCAACCACGCCGCTCTTCTTTTGCGGGTCGAACAGGATCAGCGAGCGGTACCCGGCAACGCCACCGCGGTGCCCGACGATGTGATGGCCGGCATAGTCGTAGCTGCGCCAGCCGTAGCCGTAGTCGGCCTCACCAAGTCGCTCGAGGAACTTGCGCATGCGGCCCCGCTCGCCCGGCGTCTTCACCAGCGGCGCGTGGACGGTGTCGAGCACGCCTTGCGACAAGACGTCCGGCATCTCGCCCATCTGCGCGAGCATCCACAGCGACATGTCCTTGATGTTGCTGTTGACGCCCCCGGCGGCCGGGACGCGGTAATAGCTGTCGTTCAGCTTGATCGGCCGGCGCGCAGCGTCGTGCGGCTTGGCCCAGCTCCTGGCACCGGTCAGGCCGCTCATCGACACCGACGCCTGGGTCATGCCGATGGGGTTGAACAGATACTGCATCACCGCCTTTTCGTACGGCAAGTGCGTAATGCCCTCGACCAGCTCCGACGCGCCGTCGTAGGCGACGTTCTGGTAGCTCCAGCACGTTCCCGGCGGGCAGATCAGGTTCAATTGCGAAAGGCTGGCGCGGAGCAGCTTGGTGTCCTGCCCTTCCTCGAGCTTGTTATCGTAGGCATTACGATAGAGCCCAAGCCGGTGGCTCAGCATGTCACCCACGGTCGCGCGATATTCCGCGCCCGCCGGCAGCTTCAGCGAAGGCACGTAGGTCGCGACCGGTCCGCTAAGGTTGACCTTGCCCTCTTCGGCGAGCTTGGCGACCATCGATCCCGCGACACCCTTCGAAACCGAGGCCCAGCGGAAAATCGTGTCCGGCGTCACGCGCTCCCCTGAGCCTGCCTCGGTCTCCCCATATCCCTTCAGGAACGTGATCCGGCCGTTCTCGACCACCCCGACCGCGAGGCCGACCATCGAGCGCTTTTCCGCGAGCTGTTGAAGCCGCCGGTCGAGCGAAGCGTAATCGACGTCCTTGCGAGCATCTGTCGACAGCGATGCGAGACGAACGTGGGATTTCGGGATGGTGTGCGCCGCGGGCTTCGGGTCCTCCGGCGAACGCATTGCGAATGCAGCCGTCGCAAGCAGCGCGAATGCGCCGAGCCCTAAGATATGCGGCTTTTCCACCAGTTACTCCCACCACCAACGCCGATGTGACCGTGGAGTCCATTCCGCTCAACGACTCTCGCTCCCTCCTGCGGCGAAGCGGGCGGGGTCCACGACGAACGACCTGCTGGCCATCGCCGTCCGCCTCGCTTAAAGCCGCACGCGATGCAGTTCCTGAAGACCTTGATCTGGGTCGTCATCGCAGTCTCGCTGGCGCTTCTGGCCAGCGGCAATTGGCATGACGTCACGCTGAACCTGTGGGGCGATATCCAGATCGACATCAAGATCCCGGTCCTGATGGCAGTGATGTTCCTGCTGGGGTGGCTACCGACCTATCTCATCTATCGTGCACAATCCTGGCGGCTTCGCGGGCGGGTGGAAAGCCTCGAGCGCCAGCAGGCCGTCTTGCGCGAAGCCCCACGGCTCCGGTGGAGGATGCGCCGGTCATATGAGCCCGGTCTTCGTTGCGATCGACACGCCCGATCTCGAGCGAGCACGGACGCTGGCGGAAAGCGTTCGCGGTCATGCCGGTGGCGTAAAGCTCGGGCTCGAGTTCTTCTCCGCCAACGGGCCCGCAGGCGTTCTCGCAATCAAGGACCTCGACCTTCCCGTCTTCCTCGACCTGAAGTTCCACGACATTCCGAACACCGTCGCGAAGGCCGTTGAGGCGCTGCAGGCGATCGAGCCTACGGTTCTGACAGTCCACGCGGCTGGCGGACGCGCCATGCTGGAAGCTGCCAAGGCTGCGGCTGCGCCCAGTACGAAGGTGGTCGCGGTCACGGTGCTGACCAGCCTGGATGGCAGCGATCTCCATTCCATCGGGGTAGCGTCGGAGCCTCGCGAACAGGTCGAACGGCTGGCACAGCTGGCGCGGTCGGCCGGGTTGGACGGGATCGTCTGCTCCGGAGCCGAGGTCGCGGCTGCAAAGGCCGCGTGGCCAGACGGCTTCTTCGTTGTTCCCGGCGTTCGCCCGGAGGGCGGCGAGGTTTCAGACCAGAAGCGGGTCGTTACGCCGCGCCAGGCGTTGGACGACGGAGCGTCGATCCTCGTCATCGGCCGCCCGATCACCGGAGCTGCGGACCCAATTGCAGCGTTGCGCGAAATCAGCGCATCACTCGAACACAAGACAAGCGCGGCTGTGCAGGCCTGAGCCCCGCGCAAGACATGAGGCAAATATGAGTTGGTTGAGCAGGGTCCGTAACGGAATCCCCTTCCTGCCGAAAAGGCAGTCGGCGGAAAACCTTTGGCATAAGTGCAAAAAGTGCGGGACGATGGTCTTCACCAAGGAATGGGAAGACAATCTCAGCGTCTGCCCGCGCTGCGACTATCACGATCGCATCGGTGTCCAGGTCCGCTTCGACCAGCTGTTCGACGGCGATTACGAAGTCTTGCCCGCCCCGGAAGTGCGCGAGGACCCGCTGCGGTTTCGAGACAGCAAGCGCTACACCGACCGCATCAAGACGGCGCGCACGACCACGGAAATGCGTGACGCACTCACCAACGCCAAGGGCAAGATTGCCGGCAAGCCTGCCGTTGTCGGCGTCCAGGACTTCGCCTTCATGGGCGGATCGATGGGCATTGCCGTCGGCGCCGCGTTCGTCGCCGGTGTCCGGCGCGCCATCGCCGACAAGTGCCCTTACGTGATCTTCACCGCGGCTGGCGGCGCCCGCATGCAGGAAGGCATCCTGTCCCTCATGCAGATGCCCAAGACGACGGTGGCGCTGGCAGAACTCAAGGACGCCGGACTGCCCTACATTGTCGTCCTGACCGATCCGACCACCGGCGGCGTCACCGCCTCATATGCAATGCTCGGCGACGTCCAGCTTGCAGAACCCGGCGCCCTGATCGGCTTCGCGGGCCAGCGGGTCATCGAGCAGACCATCCGCGAGAAGCTCCCCGAAGGCTTCCAGCGCGCCGAATACCTTCTCGACCACGGCATGATCGACATGGTCGTGCCGCGCAGCGAGCTCAAGGAAACGCTTGGCAAGCTCATCGGCTACCTGACGCCGGAGAGGAAGAAGAAGGCGGCCTGATGCCGGACTTCGCGCGGTCGGACGATCCGGCCGTCCAGGCGCAGCTCGACCGGTTGGCGCAGCTTTCTCCAGGCGGCGACCGCCTCGGCCTCGACCGCATCACCCGGCTGCTCGACCGCCTCGGGCGGCCGCAGGATCGACTTCCACCGGCATTTCATGTCGCGGGCACCAACGGCAAAGGCTCGACCTGCGCCTTCCTTCGCGCGGCGATTGAGGCAAGCGGCCGCACCGTCCACATCTTCACCAGCCCCCACCTCGTCCGCTTCAATGAGCGGATCCGCATTGCCGGCACGCTGATCACCGATGAGCAGCTGGCCGCCTTCCTCTCCGACGTGCTTGATGCGGCGGGAGACATCGACGCCAGCTTCTTCGAGGTCACGACAGCCGTCGCCTTCCTCGCATTCGCGCGAACTCCGGCGGATGCCGCGGTCATCGAAGTGGGCCTCGGCGGCCGCCTCGATGCGACCAACATGATCGACCGGCCCCTCGTCTGCGGGATTGCCGCGCTCGGCATCGACCATCAGCAATTCCTCGGCAACAGCCTGGTCGAAATTGCGGGAGAGAAGGCCGGTATCGCCAAGCCTGGAGTGCCCCTGGTGGTCCTGTCCCAACCTCCGGAGGCGGAAGCCGCAATCCAGCACGTGGCCGACCTGCGCGGTGCGCCGGTTCAGTTAGAAGGTCGCGACTGGACCATCGACCCAACCCTTCGCTCCTCGCTGCTCGGCGACCACCAGGTCCGCAACGCCAATCTCGCCTGGCATATGCTGCGGCAGCAGGACCACATCCCCATCAGCCGAGCCTCATTCCTGAGCGGGCTGACATCAGCCCAATGGCCCGCGCGCTTCCAGGAACTTGCACCAGGGCCGCTGACGCAGGGCGTGGAGACCTGGCTCGACGGCGCGCACAATCCCGAAGCGGCCAAATCCCTCGCGCTCCTGCTCGTCGACCACGGTCCGAAGCACATCATCCTCGGAGTACTTGCCAACAAGGACGCGGACGCCATCGTCGACACGCTAAGGCCGCACGCGCTGTCGTTCACGTTCGTGCCGGTGCCCGATCATGCGCATCACGATCCGCAGGAGCTTGCCAGGCGTTTCGGCGGCCACTCCGCCAACTCGCTTGAGGACGCGCTCAACGACCTGCCGGCACCGCGTCTGATTGCCGGATCGCTATACCTCGCCGGAGAAGCGCTCCGGCTGAACGAGCAAGTTCCCGATTAGCGTTCTTCGGGCAATTCGTCGTCCGAATGGGCGGTCCTCGCGTCCCCCGGCCCTTCGACCCCGGCACTGCCGATCGACTGATCGACCAGGCCGGTGCGCATCATGATCCAAAACAGGATGATGCCGGGCACGGCCGCGGCGGTCGTCATCAGGTAGAAGTTCACGTAGCCCATTGCATCGATCAGCGCACCGGCGGTTGTGCCGGTCAGGAAGCGGCCGACGATGCTCGCCGCAGCCGAAATCAGCGCGAACTGCGAGGCCGTGAACCTCAGGTCACATAGCGCAGAGAAATAGGCGATCACGGTAACGCCGCCGATGCCGCTGGCGATATTCTCGAAGCCGATCGCCCCTGCCATGCCGAGGTTACTGTGACCCGATGCGGCAAGCAGAGCGAAGCTGAAGTTGGAAACGGCCATCAGGATCAGGCTGATAAACACCGATCGCTTCATCCCCAGCCGCGTGTACATCACGCCGCCGATGAACACGCCGATGAGATAGGCCCAGAAGCCGACCCCGACATCGTAGATCGCGATCTCGTCGTTGGTGAAACCAAGGTCGTCGAACAGCAGACGAAGCGTCAGGTTCGCGAGCGTATCGCCGATCTTGTGGAGGAGGATGAACAGCAGCACGAGGAACGCGCCCTGCCTCGAGAAGAACTCCACAAACGGTTTCCAGACGGACTCGATGGTCCGCGCAATTCCCTTCTTCTCGACTGGCTCCCGGTGCCGCTTCGGCTCGCCGTAGATAAGCGCCGTGAGCATCGCGGGGAGCGCGAGTGCGGCGCAGGCCATGTAGGCGGCAGACCAATCCGCTCGCGCCGCGACGACGAGTGCGAGCGCACCTGCTCCGGCCGAGCCGATGCGCCAGCCATATTGCGACATGCCCGATCCGACGCCGAGCTGGCGGGGCTCCAGCGTCTCGATGCGATAGGCGTCGATAACGATGTCGAAGCTGGCGCCAGCGATTCCGACCAGGATGGCCGCGGTGACGACCGCTGAAACACTGGCGGCTGGGTCGACCAAAGCGAGGTTGACCACTGCGGCAATGACCGCCGCGCCTGTCACCAGCATCCATGAAACACGCTGCCCGAGCCGGCCCAATATTGGCAGCCGCACGCCGTCCATGATCCAGGCCCAGAGAAACTTGAAGTTGTAAGCGAGGAAGACCAGCGCGAAGGCTGTGATGGTCGACTTGTCGATCCCGTCCTGCTTCAGGCGCGTCGTTAGCGTCGCGCCGATCATCGCATAAGGGAAGCCCGACGAAACGCCGAGGAAGAAGGCCGCGATGGGCGCCGCTTCGGTATAGGGCCGAACGCCCGCCGGAAGCACCGAACGCCAGCCGCGATCCGCCTCGGTCACTGTCGCCATCAAACCCTCCCCAACTCTTCCGTCATGCTTAAGCAGCCCGCGTCCGACTGAACAGGGGTGAGCGATTAGGCTTGCGAACGCGTCCGGTCAGGCGCACTTTTCACCGCATGGACATGCCTGCCAAAGCCTCTCGTCCAAGCGAAGGGCAGCGCGCGCTCGCCGAGAAACTGGTCAGCGGGGAAAAACCGGCCGAACCGCGGGTCATCGAGCTCGACGCTTCGGTCTACATTGATCCGCTGCGGTTTGAGCAGGAGCGCCGCGCCATCTTCGAGAAATGGCCGCTGCTGCTCGCCCCGTCGGCGCTATTGCCGGACAACAACACCGCCATCGCCCGTGACGGATACGGCGTGCCGCTGATCATCTCGCGCGACGGCGATGGCAGGGTCCATGTCATGGCCAATGTCTGCCGCCACCGTGGCACGCGCCTGATCGAAAGCGCGGGAGTCGTCTCGTCAAAGCGGATTATCTGCCCCTATCACGCCTGGACCTACGGCTCGGACGGCAAGCTGATGGCAATCCCGCGCGCCGACTGCTTCCCGGGCATCGACAGGGCGGACCGCCCGCTGATGCAGTTCCCGGCTTTGGAAAGCGGCGGCTTCATCTGGTTCGCGCAGGCCCCCGATGCCGACTTCAGCCAGGTCGAAGCGCTTGCCGAGGACATGGAAGCGTTCGGGATGTCCGGCCTCCACCTCTACCGCCGCAAGACCCACCAGGTCGCGTCCAACTGGAAGCAGGTGATGGACGCGTTTCTGGAAAGCTATCACGTCCAGCGCCTCCACGCGGAAACCATCGCGCCATTCTTCACCGACGGAATCGCGGCGGCAGACTTCATCGGTCCGCACCAGCGCGCCATCGTGGGCCGCGCCGACTATCTTTCCGACATCGATCGCGATGATTGGGCTGCGCTGAGGCGGGTGCTGACTTACACCTACGCCTTCTTCCCGACCTCGATCCTGATCGTCAGCCCCGACTACATCAACCTCCTGGTCGTCATGCCGCAGACGGTCGGTACCTGCCTGGTCGAGGATTTCATGCTAATCAATGAGCCGCCCCAAACCCCCCAGGCCGAGGCGCATTGGGAGCGCAGCTGGGAGTTGCTCGACGGCGGGACCTTTGCAGCAGAAGACTTCCGCGCGGCGACCCTATGCCAGCGCGGCATCGAATCCGGCATGGTCAAGACCGTCACCGTGGCGGGCTGGAGGACGGCATTGCCGTCTTCCACCAGCGGCTCGGATCGCTGCTCTAGCCTTCGGGAGTAAACAGTTCGACGCCCTTGGGCGGCTTCGCGCCCTTCCCCGACAGGCGCTTGTCGACCGCCTCCAGCGCGAGCTTCAGCGTCCGCTCCGAATAGGGCTTGGTGATGCAGCCGAGCGCTAGCTGAACCGACTCCGGCGGAAGTTCGTGCCCGGTCGAGAACACGATCGGCACACCGCGCCTCTTGGCCGCATGGGCGAGGTCCAGCCCCGTCCGCTCCCCCGACAGTCGATAATCGCTGAGGACCAGGTCGACCTGCTCACTGTCCAGGCGCTCGATCGCATCCTCGAAGCTGTCGAGTGTCGCCACGACCTCGTAGCCGAGGTCGCCAAGCATGACTTCGTTGTCGAATGCCGTCAGCGGCTCATCCTCGACGATGAGAATTCGATTGACGATCCGTTTGCGCTTCCCGAACAGCATCAACTCTCCGATATCATGGCTTCGCCCCCGCAACGAACGAAACGAAAACCTGTGCCGCGGCACCGCCCGCGCAACAGCAGTTTTTCAGCCGCCCCGCCACCGCGCGAGAGCGGACCACAGCGTATTGCAAAGTTGCTGGCTCGCGCCGGCGTCGCATCTCGACGCAATGTCGAGCGGATGATCGCCGAAGGCCGCATCGCCATCAATGGCGAGAAGCTCACCACCCCGGCGACCTTGCTGACCGATCTTGCCGGCGTCACGGTTGACGGGAAGCCGGTTCGGCCGGCCGCGGCCACGCGGCTGTTCCGCTTCTACAAACCGCCCGGGACGATCACCGCGATCAGGGACCCGAAGGGCCGCGCCACCATCTACGACAAGCTTCCGCCCGGCCTTCCGCGCGTGATGCCGGTCGGCCGCCTCGACTTCATGACCGAGGGCCTGCTGCTGCTTACCAACGACGGCGAATGGAAGCGCAAGCTGGAGCTGCCGAGCACTGCCGTTGTCCGCCAGTATCGCGCGCGTGCCTTTGGTCATGTCACCCAGGCGCAGCTAGATCGGCTGGCGGAGGGCATCACGATCGAAGGCATTCACTATGGCTCGATCATCGCCAACCTCGAGCGGCGCACAAGCCGAAACTTCTGGATCGAGCTCAGCCTGACCGAGGGCAAGAACCGCGAAGTTCGCCGTGTCCTCGCCCATCTCGGCTTGCAAGTCTCCCGGCTGATCCGGACCGCCTACGGACCGCTCACGCTCGAAGGCTTGGAGCCCGGCGATGCCGACGAAGTACGCCAGGCCGACCTCGACGCGTTCCGGTCCTCGCTGAAGTGAGGATCATCGCCGGCCAGTTTCGCGGCCGGCCGTTGCAGGCTCCTGCTGGCTCCGAGACGCGCCCGACGGCCGATCGCGTCCGCGAAGCCCTGTTTTCCATGCTGGCGAGCAGGCTCGGGTCGTTCGAGGGGCTGCGGGTCGCCGACCTTTACGCGGGGAGCGGAGCCCTCGGTCTCGAGGCGGTCTCCCGCGGCGCAGCCCATGCGACGTTTGTTGAGAACGATCCTCGAGCCCGGGCCGCCATCAAGGCCAATGCCGAAAAGCTCGGCGTCGCGGACCAAGTTCGAGTCATCGGTGGCTCCGCACTTGCCTTGCCTCGCGCGGAGCTTTTCGATTTGGTTTTCGCCGATCCGCCCTACGCGGCCGGCTCAGGGACCTCAGCGCTGAAAGCCGTAAGGCAGGCCGAATGGCTTGCCCCCGGCGGTTGGATGGCGATCGAGACCGACCGGAAAGAAGCCGTCGATTCCGACGACTACGACATCGAGGCTGAGCGCGAGATCGCCCGCGCGCGGATTACGCTTGTGCGCCGCTCTTAGCCTGCCGCTCCTCGCCGGCGCGCTTCGAAGCTTCGCGGATCTCGTCGATTTCGGTTGCAAGCCGACGCCCGACCGCAGCCGCAGCCGCCTTGCCTGCCGCCTTCAGCGTCCGCTTGTTCGTGCCGACCGCGCCTTCGGTACGGCCTGATCGGGACTCGGTGATGGCCGCCAGCGCCGCTGTGGCACCAACCGCCAGCAGGTCGATGACCAATGGGCTTTGAAGCAGCTTGACCAGTGCATCGACGGGGTCGCTCTTCGACGACGACTTCGACTTGCCGCCGCCGCCGGACCCGCTCGAACTGCTTCTCCGAACTGCCTTACCCGTCGTGTTCGCGGCCTTTGCCGTCGCTTTCTTCGCCATAACGCCAAATCTCCTTTGGTCGGCTCAACCCACACGCTGCATCAATGTATCCTCGAACGGGCGCGCGAGCGCGCAGGCATTCTCGCGCGTGCTGTCCAGCCAGGTCGAGACGTCGCCCGGCCGAAGCATCACCGGCATCGCCTTGGGATGAACCTCGCCGACGATCGTGTTCGCCTCACAGGTCAGGAACGCCATGAACGGCCCGCCCTCGCCCGGCCGCCACAGCCCCGCGAAGGCGAACAGGGGGACTCATGCACATCGGTCAGGCCGAACCAAACCTTCTGCTTCCGCCCCACTTCTCCGGTCCATTCGCAGAACTTGGTAACGGGGACGATGCATCGGCGCGCGGGCTGCTGGAGCGCGTTGCGCCAGAATGGGCTGGCGAGATTGCGGATGTTGGTAATCGCCCGCGATCCGGCCGCCTGGGGCCCCGGAAAGCCCCATTTCATGTGCTCCAGCTTCAGGCCGCCATTCTCATTGCGGCGAAGAACGGGCGCAAGCTGGCCCGGGTAGATTTCGTCGAACGGCGGGAGATTGGTCGTATCGCCGTCGAACGACCCGAAGATTCGACGGAGTTCATCCACAGTCGCCGTCATCGTGTAAAGGTTACACATACTGTTTCAGCACCGTATCGGCCTCCCGCAACCGTTCGTCGTTAACAGGCCGCGCGGCGTTGAACATAGTCTCGTCCGCTTCGCTCCGATGAGCAAATCTGCTTGCATCATCTGGAGGGAGTAACATGCGTAACCTGTTTCTTGCTGCCGCGGCCGCGTCGATGGTCGTGCCGGTGGCGACCGCGACGCCTGCTCAGGCGCGCAGCACTTATTACAAGGGCAAGATCTGGAAGGACTCCGAAGGCCGGTACCGCTGCAAGCGGTCGAACGGCACGACGGGCCTTATTGTCGGCGCCGCGGGAGGCGCCCTCGTCGGGCGCGCCATCGACACGCATGGCGAGCGCGCGACCGGGACCATTCTCGGGGCTGCCGCCGGTGCACTGCTCGGCCGAAGCATCGATCGCAGCCGGGTGCGCTGCCGCTAATCCCGATTACCCGGCCGGCGCCAGTCCCCCCGGATATCCCCCGGCGCCGGCCACCCCCCTTCACTGTATTGACACACTAACACAGCTAGGCGTATCCTCCACGCATCAGGGAGGACAGGTATGTACAGCCAAAATGAGATCGACGAGGCGGTATCCGCCGGTGCGATCACCCCGGAAGCTGCAGGCGCATTGCGCTCGTTCGTCGAAGGACAGCGCTCGCTGCCGACTCAGGACGAAGAACAATTCCGCCTGATCACAGGCTTCAACGATATCTTCGTGTCGATCGCCGCGGCGATCCTGTTGTTCGCGGTCGGCTGGATCGGCCAGTGGATCGGCGAGCGTGCCGGCACGGGGATCGATCATGGTCCGTCGTTCCTGGCCCCGGCGGCCGTCGCAGCGGTGAGCTGGTCTCTCGCGCTTTTCTTCACTGCCAGGCGCCGGATGGCCTTGCCGTCTATCCTTCTGCTCCTCGCCTTCGTGGGCGGCGTTCTGCTGACGTCGGCATTCGTGATGGTGTTCGCGATCGGGCCCAGCGCGTTCGAGAATAACCCGCAGCTTGGGGTGTCATCGGCGCGCTGTCCGCCGCCATCGCCGCAGCCGGAGCCTGGCTCCACTGGCGCCGTTTCCACGTCCCCATCACCGTTGCCGCTGGCGCGGCATCCATCGCCGCCATCGCGGTCGGCCTGCTGGTCGCCGCTCTCGGCGCCAACGTGGAGGACGCTAAGAACGTGATCCTCGGCTTCGTGCTCCTGCTCGGCATCGGCACATTCCTGTTCGCGATGTGGTGGGACGGCTCGGACCGTGCGCGCATCACCCGCCGCTCGGACGTCGCCTTTTGGCTTCACCTGCTGGCAGCGCCGATGATCGTGCACCCGGTCTTCACTCTGCTCGGACTCAACGATGGCAATGCGACCATGGGCGAAGGCCTGGTCGTCGTGCTGCTCTACATCGCGCTCGGCGTCACTGCGCTTGCGATCGACCGCCGCGCGCTGCTGGTGTCGGCGCTCGCCTACGTCCTGTTCGCGATGCAGCAGTTGTTCCGTGAGTTCGGAGCGGTCGAGCTCAACATTGCGCTGACCGGCCTCATCATCGGTTCCGCGCTGCTGATGCTCTCAGCCTTTTGGCACCAGGCCCGGGCCCTCATCGTCCGGCCGCTTCCCGAAGGGTTGCGCGACCGGTTGCCGCTGCTCGACCGGGCCTCGGCTATTCCTCAACCAGCCGCATGAGGCGACGCTCGATCGGGGCCAGGATGCCGTGAAGCTCCTGGCCTCGCTTGAGCACCAGCCCATGCTCACTGACCAAGGCAAACGCCCCTGCTTCAACCGAAGCGCGGGGCGTTTCTCTATGCGGATCTCCGGCCGCTCCGACGTACGCCGGAAGGCGGCGAACACTGCGACGTCGACGCCCATGTGGATGGCGTAATCGCGCCAGTGCCCGGCAGCCACCATCCGCCCATAAAGGTCGAGAATGCGCTTGATCTCGAGGCGATCGAACGTGGCAATTGGGCGCCGGTCCCGAGGGTTCGGGAACGGCGCGATGACGCTCAAGCGCTTTTGGCCCTTGGCGCGGGCTGGCGCGCAGCTTTCAGCGCGGCGACCTCTTTGCGCAGCTCGGCGATCTCGTCCTCAAGCTCGTTGAGTCGGGCACGGCCCGGATCGCAATCCTCTCCGCACGGAGTACCGTAGGCGACGAAGCCGGGGCTATAATGCACCGTGTCGATCGGCACCGGCCGCGCGGGAATGCCAACGACGGTCGCCCCCGAAGGAACGTCCTTGGTGACCACGGAGTTGGCGCCGATTTTTGCGCCCGCGCCGACCTCGATCGGTCCGAGCACTTGCGCGCCCGAGCCAATGACCACGCCGTCACGAATCGTCGGGTGGCGCTTGCCGCCCGCGCCGGTTGAGGGTTGGTGCCGCCCAAGGTCACGCTCTGGTAGATGGTGACGTTGTCGCCGATCTCGGCGGTCTCGCCGATCACTGTGAAGCCATGATCGATGAAGAAATTACGACCGATCTTCGCACCCGGATGAATGTCGATCGCGGTCAGAAAACGGGCAATATGGTTCACAAGACGCGCCGGGAAATAGAGTTGCCCCTCCCAGAGCCAATGGCCCAGGCGGTGAAACGCAAGGGCGATGACGCCGGGGTAAAGCAGGACTTCCCAGCGTGATCGCGCGGCCGGGTCGCGGGCTTTCACCGATTCCAAATAGGCGCCGATGCCCGTGCGCGGGGCTGCTGTCGTCTCTTCCACCACGAGCACTAATTTAAGTGCGAGACGCCTCGAATGAAAGACGGGGCGCGTTGCGGCAGTGCAACATCCGCTTGCAGACGGACGGACTGTTCGCCAAACGCCAACGAAACGAGCCGGAGGTCGACATTCTCCAACACATCCTGGCAGATCCCCAAGCGCTTCTGATCTTTGCACTAATCGGGTTTTCAGCGCAGTTGGTCGATGGCGCGCTAGGCATGGCGTTCGGCCAGATTTCCAGCACGATCCTCATCAGCATCGGCGTGCCCCCGCGGCTGCATCGGCCGGCGTCCATACTGCGGAGACGTTCACGACCGCGGTTTCCGCGATCAGTCACGTCGCCCACCGTAATGTCGATTGGAGCCTGTTTACCAGGCTCGCGATCCCCGGGTGATTGGCGGCGTCCTCGGCGCCTATGTCCTCACCGCCGTTGATGCGTCCGCGGCCAAGCCCTTCGTGCTCGCTTATCTGACGTCTCTCGGCCTCTACCTTTTCTACCGCGGAATCATGCACCGCCACACGGAGCGCACTCCGAAGGTCGTGTCGCCGCTCGGTTTCATCGGCGGTTTCCTCGACGCGGCCGGCGGTGGCGGCTGGGGCGGGATCGTCACCTCCAACCTGCTCGTCCAGGGCAGCAACCCGCGCAAGACCATCGGCACGGTCAACACCGCCGAATTCTTCCTGACGGTGACCATCTCGGCGACCTTCATCGCCACGCTCGGCCTGAGGGCCTTCACGGTCGCGACCACAGGCCTGCTTCTGGGCGGCGTCCTGGCCGCACCGTTTGGCGCCTGGGTCGCCAAGCGGGTGAATCCGGATCTGCTGCTGACGTTTGTCGGCGCGCTACTCACCACCGTCAGTCTGTACGGGCTCTATCGCGCACTCATGTAAGGGAGGTCGGCATGGTTCGAAGGTCCCGCTCGGTCATCGCTTTGGCGCTTCTCTGCCTGCCGGCCACGGCCTGGGGCGGGACAGCCGAGAACAAGGCTCTGGCATCTCGTATCATCCTCGAGAAGATGGGCGAGGGCCGCTTTGACATCCAGCCGGAAATCTACGGGCCTGGTTTCGTCGCCCACGGTTTCGCGCGTGACTATACGCTCGCGGAGGACGAGGCTTCTGGACCAGCTAAGAGCGGCATTCCCCGACCTTGAAGTGAAGGTCGAGCGCATCATCGCCGAGGGCGATCTCGTCTCTCTGCACTGGAGCGCGGTGGGCACGAATACGGTCGCCGTTCCCGGCTTTCCGGACAAGGCAAGAAAGTCGAAATAGACGGAATGAGCTTCTTCCGGTTCAAGGACGGGAAGATCGTCGAGGAATGGTCCACCTACGACAATCTGACGATCATGAAGCAATTGGGCTTGATGGGAGAGAAGTAGCTCTCATCGTGGGAGTCGCTTATAGCGTCGAGATTGATTGGAATTCTCGATGACTATCCATCTCCCCACGATCAAGCAGCTCCAATATCTCGTGGCACTTCGCCAGCACGGCCACTTCGGCAAGGCAGCCGAATCTTGCTTCGTGACCCAGTCGACGCTCTCCGCCGGCCTGCGCGAGCTGGAGAACCTCCTCGGTATCGTTCTGGTCGAGCGGACTCGCCGCGTGGTTCGCTTTACGCCGCTCGGCCTCAAGATCTCCGAAAAGGCCTTGCGCGTTCTTCGCGAAGCCGAGGAGCTGACCGACATGGCCCGAGCCGAAGGCAAGCCGCTCCACGGCGAACTCCGCATGGGGTCATCCCGACCATCGCCCCATTCCTGCTGCCGGCGATGCTGCCGCGACTGCGTCGGCAATGGCCGAACCTGAAGCTGTTCCTGCGCGAGGAGACCAGCCAGGCCGCTTGCGACGCGCTCCATCGCGGCCAGCTCGATTGCGTCCTGCTGGCAATGCCCTTCCCCTGCGGCGACGTGGAGAAGGCGCAGCTGTTCGAAGACCGCCTGTTCGTTGCCTTCCCGCGCGGAGAAGCGCCGCCGGATACCAGTGTCGAGCCGCGAGCCATCGATGAGCAGCGCCTGCTCATGCTCGAGGATGGCCATTGCCTGAAGGATCATGCTCTGTCGGCCTGCAATCGACCGGAGATGCGGGCTGATGCCGCCATGATGGGGACGTCGCTGCACACGCTGGTGCAGATGGTGGACAATGGACTTGGGGTGACCTTTGTCCCCGGCATGGCGATCGATGCAGGGATTCTCGAAGGCACAGGCGTCGACGCCCGCCCACTCAGCTCGGATCACGGGTTTCGCCAGGTTGCGCTGATCTGGCGCCGCTCAAGCCCGCGCGAGGAGGAGTTCCGCCTGCTTGCCGACGCACTTCGCCAGATCGCCCACGACCTCAACCCAAGCCTGGGCACAAAAACGCCGGAAATCCGCGAGGTCGAGCTAGCCTGAAACGAAGCGGTCGCCACCACGGACTTGCGGGAAGTCCGTAGCAGCGACCGGCGCCGTCACTTGGTCAAGGCAGGCTCTTATTTGGGGGGGCCTGCCCTGTCCCACGGCGATCGAGATCGAAGCGGTCGGCGTTCATCACCTTGGTCCAGGCCTTGATGAAGTCGCGGACGAACTTCGCCTCGCAGCCCTTCTCGGCATAGACCTCGGCGGTCGCGCGAAGCTGGCTGTTCGATCCGAAGATGAGGTCGGTTCGTGTGGCCCGCCACTTCTCCTGACGGCCGCCGCGGGTGTAGCCAATGAACAGCTCGTCGCTCGAAGGGTCGACGAGGTCCCAGAAGGTGTCGTTGTCGAGCAGATTGACGAAGAAGTCGTTGGTCAACTGTCCCTTGCGGTTGGTGAACACGCCCTCCGGCGCATCCTTGTAGTTGGCGCCGAGGACGCGGAGCCCGCCAAGCAGTACCGTCATTTCCGGTGCCGACAGGCCGAGCAGCGACGCCTTGTCGAGAAGCAATTCCTCGGTCTTCACGTTCTGGCGGGTCTTGAGGAAGTTCCGGAAGCCGTCGGCCTGCGGTTCCATCCACACGAAGCTGTCGACGTCGGTCCACTCCTGCGTCGCATCGCCGCGGCCGCCGGTGAACGGAACCGAGACGTCGAAGCCCGCGTCCTTTGCCGCCTTCTCGACTGCTGCCGAACCAGCAAGCACGATCGCGTCCGCAAGCGACATCGATCCCCGCAGCTCATTGAGCTTGGCGAGAACCTTTGCCAGTTCCTCCGGCTCATTGACCTGCCAGTCCTTCTGCGGGTCGAGCGCAATGCGCGCGCCGTTGGCGCCGCCGCGATGGTCAGACTTGCGGTAGGTCGAAGCCGAGGCCCAGGCCGTCTTGACCAGCTGCGAGACGGTAAGGCCGCTCGACAGCACCGCGGACTTGAACGCCGCGACGTCGGCATCCGACGGAACGGTGCCTTGCGGAACCGGGTCCTGCCAGATCAACGTCTCTTCCGGGACGTCCGGGCCGAGGTATCGAATCTTCGGTCCCATGTCGCGGTGGGTCAGCTTGAACCATGCGCGAGCGAAGGCATCGTCGAGCGCCGCCTGGTCGTCACGGAACCGCTCGGAGATGGCGCGGAACTCCGGATCCATCTTCAGCGCCATGTCGGCCGTCGTCATCATCGTCGGCACGCGCTTGGACGGGTCGCGAGCGTCGGGCGCCATGTCTTCCGGATCGGGATTGATCGGAGTCCACTGCTTGGCGCCGGCCGGGCTTTCGACCAGCTCATAGTCGTACTTGAACAGCAGGCGGAAATAGTCGCCGCCCCACTGGGTCGGGTTGTTCGACCATGCGCCTTCGATGCCCGACGTCGTGATGTGACCCTTGCCGATCTCGTCGTCGTCGGTGAGCCAGCCGAGGCCCTGAAGGTGAACCGACTCCGAGGCCGGATCCTTGCCGAAGCTCTCGGCGGGCTTGGCGCCGTGCGCCTTGCCGAACGCGTGGCCGCCGGCGGTCAGCGCAACCGTCTCTTCCGAATTCATCGCCATGCGCAGGAAGGTCGCCTTCATGTCGCGGGCCGACAGCAGCGGGTCCGGATTGCCGCCCGGGCCTTCCGGATTGACGTAGATGAGGCCCATCTGGATCGCCGCAAGCGGGCCTTCCAGCTCAGGCAGTTCCTCGGTGATCCGAGTCTTCGCACCCTGGTTGACCCAGATTTCCTCGGCGCCCCAGAAGGTGTCGCCTTCGGACTGGTAGACGTCCTTGCGGCCGCCGCCGAAGCCGAACACCGGGCCGCCCATGCTTTCGATGGCGACGTTACCGGCCAAAATGAACAGGTCGGCCCAGCTGATCGACGGGCCGTACTTCTGCTTGATCGGCCACAGCAGGCGCCGTGCCTTGTCGAGGTTGCCGTTGTCGGGCCAGCTGTTGAGCGGCTCGAACCGCTGCTGCCCGCTCGACGCACCGCCGCGGCCGTCGGTCACACGGTACGTGCCGGCCGCGTGCCAGGCCATACGGATCATGAACGGGCCATAGTGACCATAATCGGCCGGCCACCACGACTTGCTGTCGGTCATCAGCGCGGTGAGGTCCTGCTTCACCGCCTGGTAGTCGAGCTTGCTGAAGGCCTCGGCATAATCGAAGTCCTCGCCCATCGGGTCCGGCGAGACCCCATGCTGATGGAGCATGTCGACGGGCAGCGCTTCGGGCCACCAGTCGCGGTTGGTGCGGCCGAGAAGCGAGCGTGCCTTCGAAACCGGGCAACCGCCCATCGAACCCGTTTTGACGTCCATGATTCTGCACCTCTCCAAGCCTGGGAAATGCAGCCTCCTACTCGCGCGCGCTGAACGACAGAAACGATGAATCTTTGTCAGTATGCACGGGAAAATCGATTAGTGTCGAGCAACCGAGCACAGCGACGCCGACGCACAGCGTCGCCGGAGCAGTGCGAAGAGATTGCGAGAGCCGGCCAGCGGGCGCAGCCCGACCGACGTCACGGGATTTACTCCCGTGACGGTGAGCTTCCGCGACCTCAATCCATGTGCTTCAGGCCAACCCGCAGATAATCCCACCCGGTCACCAGCGTCAGCGCCGCTGCCGCCCACAGGCTTCCGATCCCGACCAAATGGATCCAGTGCTGCGCCGGGAAAGCCCCACCCAGAATCAGGGCCCCAAGGCCACCAGCTGGAATGTCGTCTTCCACTTCGCGAGCGCACTGACCGGCACCAGCACCTTCAACTCGGCCAGGAACTCGCGCAGCCCCGAGACCATGATCTCGCGTAGCAGGATGATCAGCGCCGGAATGACGCTCCAGTCCTGGATGATCGGCGCATCGCCGTCGGCCTTCCGGCTCGCCATCAGCATGACCAGCACCGCCGCGACCATGATCTTGTCCGCGATCGGGTCGAGGAACTGCCCAAGCCGCGAAATCCGCCCCTGCGCCCGCGCAAGATATCCGTCGAAATAATCGGTGACCCCGACGATGCAGTAGAGCACGAACGTGATCGCATAATCCCACGGCGCCGGCTTCCACAGCAGGAACACCAGCAAGGGCACGGCAAAGATCCGCGACAGCGTGAGTAGGTTCGGAACGCTCAGCATGCTGAGACCGCTCTACGCAAAGCGCCATCCAAGCAAAAGACGGCAGCGGGAGAATGTCCGCTTTCGACCCAAACCTGTCGCTAGGCCTTCGACCCGTTGCGGCCATTCAAACCGGGGTTAGATTGCAGGCGGTTTAGTCGGAGGGGAGACTTCCATGCTTGGCTTAATCGCTGCGGCACTCACGGCTGCAAGCAGTCCGTCTTTCGTGGTCAAGCCCTGTCTCGACGTATCACTGGTGTCCCGTGCCCGATGCGGGACTGTGATGGTTCCAGAGGATCGCTCGCGTCGTTCAGGCCGTCAAATTGGACTAAACTTGATCGTGATCTCGGCGGCAAAGCCCTTGAAGCAACCTCAGGCGCTTTTCGACCTCGATGGTGGCCCGGGCCTCGCCGACACTAAGAATGCCGGCTTTTATCTGACCGACGGAACGGCATACGCTGAGACACGCGATATCGTTCTCATCGATCAGCGCGGCACAGGCGGTTCGAATCCGCTGGACTGCCCGGAGTTTGACGCACCCGACAAGGCGCTTCAGCCGATGTTTCCAGTGGCGGCGGTTCAGTCCTGCCGGGCCAGGCTGAGCAGGAGCGCGGACCTTACACGCTACACGACCGATGATGCCGTGGCCGACCTCGATGATGTGCGTCGGGCGCTCGGCTACGCCAAGATTGATCTGTTCGCCTTGTCCTACGGAACCACGCTTGCCCTGCGATATGTGCAGCGCCACGAAAACCGAGTCCGGAGCGCCGTTCTCTTGTCTGCTGTTCCGCCTTCAGCCATGCCGCCCCGGCACCACGCCACAGCTGCCCAACCCGCGCTCGACCAATTGATTGCTGATTGCGCGGCGGATGCGTCGTGTTCGAGCCGCTATCCGAATTTGAGAGCAAGGCTGAAAGAGGCTTTGGACAAGCTTCAAATCTCGGCGAAGGTCACGCCGTCGGTAGCGATGGAGCGCCTGCGGACGAAGCTCTACTCGCCGGGCGGAGCGCGTAGCGAACCGAACCTAATCGATCGTCTTGCGAAAGGCGACATTTCCGTTCTCTGGTCCGAAAACGAGCGAGCCGGCTTCAATTACTTCGACGGCGTGTATCTGACCATCACTTGCTCGGAGAGCCTGCCCTTTTTCGACGAAACCGAAGCAAGGAAAAACGCGCAGAAGACAGTGTTCGGCGATTATCGCCTGACCCGCCAGCGTGAGGCGTGCGCGAATTGGCCACGGGCTCAGGTCAAGAATGACTTTTTCGAGCCGGTGCGAGCGCGGGTACCTGTGCTTTTCCTTTCGGGTAACCGCGACCCAGTCACGCCCGGGAAATGGGCTGAGGAAGCCGCCCAGGGCCTACCAAACTCTCGGCTCATCGTCATTACTTGGGCGGGACATATTGTGGACGGCCTTACGGGCCTCGACAGTTGCTTCGATCCCCAGGTCGTGCGCTTTCTTGAAACCGCCGATCCCAAGTCGGTGGATGATCGATGCTTTGCATCAATGATGCCGCCGCCGTTCAAGATGTAGCTAACGGTCGGGTATCAGCTTTCCACCCGTTGCTGCCTCCATCGTCGCCCGAGTCGATTCCCGCCCCGTCGTACGATAGTCGATCCGGCGCTTGTCCCCGTAGCTTTACCCGCTAAGGGTTGAGCCACCGAGGCGGCGCAGGACGGCAAGCTTGTTTCTGAGTTCATATTCGGCGGGCTGATGCAGGATTCCCTTCATCTGTTGCGCACACGGCGGTTCCTGCCGATCTTCACGACGCAATTCCTCGGCGCTTTCAACGACAATCTCTTCCGCACCGCGATGGTGCTGCTGGTGATTTACGGCATCTACGGCGATGCCGAGCAGGAGGCGGCGTTCAGCGCGATCGCCGGCGGGCTGTTCATCCTCCCCTTCTTCCTCCTCTCGGCGCTGTCGGGCCAGCTGGCCGACGCCATGGACAAGGCCAGGATTGTCCGCATCGTGAAAAGCGCGGAGATCGGGATCATGATCTTCGGTGCCGCGGGTCTGCTTCTGCAGAATACGGCGCTGATGCTGATCGCGCTGACCGCCATGGGCGTCCACTCGACCTTTTTCGGCCCGATCAAGTACGCGATCCTGCCACAGCACCTGACCAAGGATGAGGTGCTCGGCGGAACCGGGCTAGTCGAGGCGGGCACCTATATCGCGATCCTCGGCGGGACGATTCTCGGGGGCTTCTCGTGCTGCAGCGGCCGGACGGCAGCTATCACGCCGAATGGGCCGCGGTCGGCGTCCTGGTGGTTGCCTTGATTGGCCGCATCGCGGGCGGCTTCGTCCCGCCTGCGCCGCCGGCCGACGATGCCGAAATTCCCGGATACCCGCACCGCGGCATGGATTGGCACATCGTGCGCGCCTCCATCACTTTGGTCAGCGCGACCCTGCACGTCCGCCGCCTGTTCCTCGCCATCCTGTCGATCAGCTTCTTCTGGGCGATGGGCGCAGTTCTGGCCGCACAATTCCCGCCGCTGGTGAAGAACGTGCTCTTTGCCGACCAAAGCGTCGCGACCCTGTTCCTCGCCGTCTTCTCGGTCGGCGTCGCCATCGGCTCGGTTGCGATCAACCGCATGCTGAAGGGCAACGTCTCGGCCCGCTTCGCCCCGTCATCGGCTCTACTGATGGGGATCTTCGTCCTGCTGCTCTACTGGTTGACCAAGGACTGGACGCCTCCGGGAACGGAACTTGTCGACGTCCGCGAATTCCTCCGTCACCCGCTCGGATGGGCGGTCGTGCTCGACCTCCTCGGCGTTGCGATCGCCGGTGGCATGTTCGTGGTGCCGCTCTACGCCTTCCTGACAACGACGGTGCCGAAGTCCGAAACTGCGCGGACCGTGGCTGCGAACAATATCGTCAATTCAGGAGCGATGGTGCTGGCGACGCTGATCCTGACCGGGCTCGTGCTCGTCGGCGTGTCGGTCGCGGAGACCTTGTTCCTGGTCGCCGTGGCAAGCGTGATTGCGGCCTGGCTAGGCTGGAAGCTTCACCTCGCCTGCAACTAGGACAGGCTGGCTAGAAGATCAGGACGGACACGAACACGAAGCCGACCGCAAAGGTCGAAGCGAACAGCTTGACGTCGTCGCTGACCGAAAAGCCGGCTCGATCGGCCGAACCCAGCAAGAAGCCGGGAATGCGCTTTCCGAACAGCCGCGGATCGATGGCAACTACAGGACGATTCATACGCATGTGCATTTCTTAAGATGCTTTTAACCATGCGTACAACGTCACAAAATAGGGATACGCTCCCGACGTCTCGGAACGGGACGGAGCTCAGTCGGGAATGAAGGTTTACGCGGCGCGCGAGGAGTTTTGCGCGGAACGCTCGGCAGACTGCGATTTGCGGCTGATCAGCTGGGCCGCCTGGTCGGCCTCCATCGGCTTGCCGAAGTACCAGCCCTGACCGCTCGAACAGCCGATGGCGAGGACCGCGGCATGCGCCGCCTCGCTCTCGATCCCTTCGACCAGGATCGGCACCTCAAGCGCGTCGGCCAGTGTCGCGACGGCGCGCACGATTGCGGCGCTTTGACCGCTCTCGTGGATGTTGGTGATGAACGACCGGTCGATCTTGATGATGTCGAACGGCAGCTGGCGCAGATGCGACAGCGACGAGAAACCGGTGCCGAAATCGTCGAGCGCCAGGCGGATGCCCTGGTTCTTCAGGCTGGCGATGATGTTTCGCGCGAGGTCGATGTCACCAAACAGAGAGCTCTCGGTGATTTCGACCACCAGGCGGTCGGCAGGGAACGCCGTCTCGGTCAGGATGCGGACGATCCGCTCGGCCAGCCAGCCGTCGGAGAACTGCGTCGGCGAGATGTTGACGGAAATCTTGATCGACGGGTCCCAGTCGCGAGTAGCGACCAGAGCGGCGCGGATCACCTGTTCCGACAGGCGATCCATCACGCCGATTTCCTCGGCGATCGGAATGAAGCGGTCGGGCGGGATGATCCCGGCCAATGGGTGGCGCCAGCGGGCCAGCACCTCGAAACCGGTGATCTCGCCCGTGCACAGGTCCACCTGCGGCTCAAAGAAGGGCAGGAACTGCTCGTGCTCCAGGCCGAAGCGGATGCCCTGCTCGATCTCGCCATGCTGGAGCAATGCGCGTTCCATCGCCGCATCGAACCAGATCGGGCGGACGGTGCGGCCGGTCTTGGCGTGATCGAGCGCAATGTCGGCCCGCCGCAGGAGGTCGGGCACGCGAACTTCGCCAGCCGGCGCGACAGCCATTCCCGCAAAGGCCCCGACCTGGATCATCTTGCCGTCGATTTCGAACGGCCGCGTCGCCAGCTTGAGCAAGGTCTCGATCTGCTTCTCCGCGCCAGGATGCTCATCATGCTCCAGCGTTCGCGCAATCGCGAACTCGTCCCCGCCCATTCTGCCGACGACGGCACCCTCGCCGGCATGCTCGAGGATGGTCACGGCAATGCCGCGAAGCATGGCATCGCCGGTGTCGAACCCGTGGCGGTCGTAAACGGCGCGGAAGCGATGGAGCTGTACCGACGAAATCAGCAGGGCCGCGCCATCGGCGTCCGCCCTTTGGCGAAGGTCCTCGACACTGTCGGCAAAGCCCTTGCGGTTCAGGAGCCCAGTGACGGGATCCGTCGTTGCGGCGATTGCGGCGCGACGCTCGCCTTCGATCCGGCGCTCAGTTTCATGCTGAAGGTCGACGTAGCGGCGCCATCCAAACAGGATCAGCGCCACGTTCAGAGTCATGGCGATGGCCGCGACCTGCGCTCCGGGGCCGATGACGGCCTGCGCGTCGGCCAGCCGGCGGAAGAAGTCGGTCCCGTTCCCGATAAGCAGGATGACGGCCGCGATGACCGTCCCCAGCACGACCCAATCGTGCCGCGAACTCTCGAGCGGAGAACCGCGCTGGAATTTAAACAGCCCTTGACCACGACCGTTTCAATACCGGCACAAGATTAATAATTTGCGCGAAGATCCGGAGTGAAACCGGTTCAGCAGCGCGATGCTCGGCATGCCGAGGCAAGCCTGTGCCCGATATTGGTGCGGACGGTGGGAATCGAACCCACACTCCCGTTACGGGAAGAGGATTTTAAGTCCCCAGCGTCTACCGTTCCGCCACGTCCGCTTGTGCCAGCCGCAGCGACGGTAGTGCGCCCCGGCTATTCGGCAGTCACCTCGCCTAAGTTCAGCCGCTCGCGCATTTCCTTGCCCGGCTTGAAATAGGGCACGCGCTTGGCGTTGACCGACACCGGATCGCCGGTGCGCGGATTGCGGCCGACGCGCGCGTCGCGCTGGCGTGTCGAGAACGCACCGAAGCCGCGCAGCTCGACCCGGCCGCCCGTGGCCAATTGCTCTGTAATGGAATCGAAAAGCGCCCCGACCACGCTTTCCACCTCACGCTGGGTAAGGTCGGGAAAATCCCCGCACAATTTCTGCACCAATTCCGAACGGATCATCTCATCCCCGCAGACACACTCATGATTGACGCCTCTCCCCAAGAAGCGCTGTCAAGCTGTCAGAAAGGCTACGGCGGCGCAAGTGCCGCCGTAGCTTACACCTGCCTACTTTTTCTTCGTGGCCTTCTTCTCGGTTTCGGCCTGCTTTTCCTTCAGCGCCGCACCGAGGATGTCGCCGAGCGAAGCGCCCGAATCCGACGATCCGTACTGCGCCACGGCCTGCTTCTCTTCGGCGATCTGAAGCGCCTTGATCGAGAAGTTCGGCTTCTTCGACCGGTCGAGGCCGGTGATCATCGCGTCGAACTTCTGGCCGACCTGGAAGCGCTCCGGACGCTGCTCGTCGCGGTCGCGACCAAGGTCGGTGCGCTTGAGGAAGCCCGAAGCGCCGCCATCGGCGATCTGAACTTCCAGGCCGCCGTCCTTCACCTCGAGGACCTCGACGGTGACGATCTCGCCCTTCTTGCCGCCGGCAGCGCCTGCCGAGCCGGCCGAAACGCCGCCACGCTCAAGCTGCTTGATGCCAAGGCTGATGCGCTCCTTCTCGACGTCGACGTCGAGCACCTGCGCCTGGACGGTCTCGCCCTTGCGATGCAGGTTGAGCGCGTCCTCGCCCGACACGCCCCAGGCGATGTCCGACATGTGGACCATGCCGTCGACGTCGCCTTCGAGGCCGACGAACAGGCCGAACTCGGTCGAGTTCTTGACTTCGCCCTCGACGGTCGAACCGACCGGGTGAGCTTCGGCGAAGGCTTCCCACGGATTGGCTTGGGCCTGCTTGAGGCCGAGCGAAATCCGGCGCTTCTCCTGGTCGACCTCGAGCACCTTCACTTCCACTTCCTGCGAAGTGGAGACGATCTTGCCCGGGTGGACGTTCTTCTTCGTCCAGCTCATCTCGGAAACGTGGACGAGGCCCTCGATGCCGGCTTCGAGCTCAACGAAAGCACCATATTCGGTGATGTTCGTCACACGGCCCTGGAACACGCCGCCGACCGGATACTTGGCCGCTGCGCCTTCCCACGGATCGGTCTCGAGCTGCTTCATGCCGAGGCTGATGCGCTGCGTTTCCTTGTTGATGCGGATGATCTGCACCTTCACGGTGTCGCCGATGTTCAGCACCTCGCTCGGGTGGTTGACCCGCTTGTAGCTGATGTCGGTGACGTGCAGCAGGCCGTCGATGCCGCCGAGATCCACGAACGCACCGTAATCGGTGATGTTCTTGACCACGCCGTCGATGACCTGGCCCTCGGCCAGCGACTGGATGAGGCCGCTGCGCTGCTCGGCGCGGGTCTCTTCCAGGATGGCGCGGCGCGACACGACGATATTGCCGCGGCGGCGGTCCATCTTCAGCACGACGAACGGCTGCGCGATTTCCATCAGCGGGCCGACGTCGCGGACCGGGCGGATGTCCACCTGCGAGCCCGGAAGGAAGGCCACGGCGCCGCCGAGGTCGACCGTGAAGCCGCCCTTCACGCGGCCGAAGATCACGCCTTCGACGCGGTTGCCGGCTTCGAATTCCTTTTCGAGCTTGTCCCACGCGGCTTCGCGGCGAGCGCGGTCGCGCGACAGCATCGCCTCGCCCTGCGAATTCTCGACGCGGTCGACGAACACTTCGACGGTATCGCCGACGGAAATTTCTGCCTTGTGGCCCGGGGCTGCGAATTCGCGCAGCGGCACTCGGCCTTCGGATTTGAGGCCCACGTCGATCACCGCGAGATCATTCTCGATCGCGGTCACGGTGCCCTTGACGACCTTGCCCTCGAAAGCCTCGTTCTCACCGCCCAAGGACTTGTTGAGGAGATCCGCGAAATCGTCGCGGGTCGGAAATGCCGTGGTTGCCATAAACTCGTGTGTCTTTCAGTATTCGGCCTGCCGCGGAGCGCGCCACCATGGCGAGCCTTCACATGCGGACCTGGTTCAATGCACTGCCGCCCGGGCTCATCCCGAGGTGGCGTCCTCAAGGTCGGTTTCGTCCGGGCAGCCCATCCAAGCAAAAAGCGAGTTCCGGTGCCGGATCAGCCGGTACACCGCACGCGCTCGCCAATTGAGACGGGCTGTCCAGAGGGGATCACCGCCCGCCGGACGGCTGCGCCCTTAGACTAGAGGGGCGTTAGGAGCAAGGTGCGTGGAAAAGCTAGTGGCAGCTTTCGACCCATTCCTGCCACGAACAAATTGCCCTTTGGAGCCATCACGGGAGTTAATCCCGTGATGTCGGACGCATCTCGCGGCTTAGGCCCTCCGGATCAAGTCCGAGGCGCGCGCCGGCCCGCCTGTATCGTCTCTTCGTGCTGCTCGGCGATTTGGCTGTCCTACAGCCCCCATTCTGTGTCTTATCCTGCCAGATGAACCGCCAGCACGAACACAGCCGCACGATTGAGCTTGAAAACACCCTCGTCACTGCGAACATTGGGACCATTCGCACCCCACGCCCGAACGCGCGGCAGGGTCAAAATGGTCAACTTCCCCTTCGGAAAACTCCAACAGCCGCCAATTTTCGCGGCCGTGTCCGGCCTTGCCAAAAATGGGATTAACCGATTCCACGGCTTCGTGCGTTAGGACCTGCAGGGTCGCGCCGGTTGTTGAGGGAGCTGGTTTGAGAGTGTCGTGGGTCGTGGTGGCGATTGCTGTTGGCGTCGCGGGGCTGGAGCCGCCGCGGGGAAGCTGCCGCCGTTGCGCGATCCGGTTTTCCTCAACATCGGTTTCGTCTGCCAGTGGCAGAACCGCTGCATGGACCAGCAGCAACGGGCGATGAAGCGCGCCTTGTCCTACACCAGGAAGGCCACTCCGCCGTCGTGGAAGGTGCACCTCTGCAACCGCCGGGCGGTGCAGCGACGGAGCGGACGGGTCGACTGGATCAGCTACAACAACTGCATCCGCAATCCGAACGTCCAGCGGTCGACCGCTGCGCGCTAGCCTTGCCGGCCGGCTCGTCAAAACGGTGGATAAGTCAGTCGGATAGCGGCGATCGAAAGACTTTGTTAACCAATTGGCACGGATTCTTGACGGGTCCGGAGCGGGATGACCTCCGATCCGGTCTGGAGACAATTCGTGCCTTACTACAGGCTTTATTTCCTCGATCGGCGGGGCCGCTTCGGTCGCGTCGAGGGCTTCGCTGCTGAAGACGATCCGACGGCCATCCGCCAGTCCGAGAAGCATGGCGATGCGGTCAAGGAATTGTGGTGCGGCGGTCGCCGCGTGAAGCAATGGACGGAGGGCAAGGCCGCCTAGAGCGCGGCCTTCCGGCTTCCCCTACCAGCTGCCGCGGCCAGCCCGGCGGCGGGCCAGCGCGTCCTGTTCGCTTTCCAGCGGCGCCGGATCGATGCTCGCATCCCGCTCCTTCATTTCGAGGAAGGTGCGGACGGTATCGGCGGACAGCGGGCGGCCGAACAGATATCCCTGCCCTTCGGCGCACCCATATTTCCCAAGCTCGTTGCGGACCTGCTCGGACTCGATCCCTCGGCGGTGATCGGCACGTTCAGCGTGTGGCCAAGGCTGGTGATCGTGTTGACGATCGCCGCGGTCTGCTCGCTCTTCACGATGGTGCTGATGAAGCTCTTGTCGATCTTGATGCGATCGACGGGCAGATTGTTGACCTGCGCCAGGCTGGCATAGCCGGTGCCGAAATCGTCGAGCGAGATGCTGATGCCGACGTTCTTCAGGCTCTGGATGGTCGACAGCACCTGGTCGCGGTCCTCGAGCAGCGAGGCCTCGGTAATCTCCACTTCCAGCCGGTGCGCCGGGAAGCCCGCTTCGGTGATCAGCTTCATGATGTGCTGTGCAAGCTGCGGATCGCGGAACTGCACTGGCGAGATGTTGACCGCCATCTTCAGGTGGCCCGGCCATTCTCGCGCCTCGTTCAGCGCCTGCTCGATCACCTTCATGGTCAGCGGACCGATCAAGCCGGTCTTCTCCGCTGCTTCGATGAAGGATTCCGCCTCCAGGAAACCGCGGGTCGGCGAACGCCAGCGCGCCAGGGTCTCGAACCCGACCAGCTCGCGAGAAGCGAGGTCGATCAATGGTTGGAAGAACGGAATGAACTCGCCGTTCTCGATGCCGCTGCGAATATCTTCTTCCAGCTTCACGCGGTCGGTCAGCTCGCGCTCCAGCTCGGGATCGAACCAGGCAAAGCAGTTCCGCCCGGCACGCTTGGCGGCGTAAAGCGCGAAGTCGGTTTCGCGGAGAACGTCTTCTTCCTTCTGCAGGCGGCGCACTTCGGCGAGCCCAATCGAGGCCGAGACGAACACCTGGACGTTGCCGAGGTCGACCGGCTTGGCCAGCTTGGAAAGGATCGTCTGGGCAACCATTTCCGCATCCCGGGTGCTGCCTCCTTCAAACATCACGGCGAATTCGTCGCCGCCGATGCGGGCGCAGCACGACCCTTCCGGACATTCACGTTCGAGCGTCTGAGCAACCAGCTTTAGCAGCTGGTCGCCGGCGACATGCCCGTGGAGATCGTTGACCCGCTTGAAATGGTCGAGATCGAGAAGGAGCAGGATGCCGGAGTTCTTGGACCCGAGCAGGTCGCCAAGCGCACGCATCAGCTCGCGGCGATTGGCGAGGCCGGTTGCGGGATCCGTGTTCGCGTTCCGCTCGGCCTGGCGCTCTGCACGATCATATTTGTCGAGCGCCTCGCGCAGGTCCTTTGAACGTCGCCATCCGAACAGGATGATTGCGATGTTGAGGAGGAACGCGACCGGCAACGCGTCGTCGTGAAGATCGACGCCGGCGATTGCTGTTGGCAGCAACTGGCTACCCAGCGCCACGAACAGGATGATCGCCGCCAGCGTGGCGCACGTCGTAATCAAATGGCTGCTAGCAATCCTCACAGCCGCGCTCCTTCGTGCCCGCACCGGTCAATCTCGTTTCTTTGATCCCACGGCGCACGAACTACCGAACATGTGTGAAAAATCTGCTACTTGGCCTCTAGGCAAATTCCTATTGCAAATAGGGAACGAATAGTGAACATTTCCCGCGGAGTCGCATTTTCGCTCTCCCAAGGAGGCCCGATTGCTGGTTCTCGATCCTGCCGCCGTCATGGCGATTGCCGCATTGATCGGCAGCGTGTCGGCGCTGGTGTGGTCCGTTCGCCGAAAGCCCTGACGGCTACTGCAGCGGCCGTCCGGCCATGATGTCGCTGATCTCCCGAAGCCGGACGATATAGGCCGAGGTCAGGCAGTTCGACGTCTCGCACTCTTCACGTTTGTCGTCGAAGATCTGTCGCGTGCCCGCGAGCGCGGCACGCTTGCGCTGGTCGGCAGCCGACCATGATTGCCGGTAAAGAAGCGTGAGCTGGCGATCGAGTGACGCAAGATTCACGTCACCGCAGATCAAGCGATCCGCCCTTGCCGCCGAGCCTGCACACCTGTCGCTCTGGGAGTTTGCTTGAGTACCCGCAGGCTTGACCTGAGCGGCAACTGGCTTGGCCGGGGTGACCGCCTCAACGGAAACAGGCGCGATCTTTTCGGGATGCGGCTTTGCGGCTTCCGTTCGGACTAAGGCCGCTGGAGCGGAAGGAGACGTCGCGGAAGCCGCAGGATTGGCGGCTGCCGGAGACTTCCGATCTGGGACCGGGATCGGCTTGCTTTGCTCTGCCTGTTTGAGGGGCGGTTCCGGCGACAGCCGCGGAAGCACAGCGTAGGTGACCATTCCCGCTGCAAGCAGCACGACAATCACGGCAGCGGAAGCGCCGATGCGCGTACTTCAACGCACTTCCGTCTTGGGAGGGTCGAAGGGTTCGAATGAGAGCGAGCTTTTGGAAGCCGACGTCCCATCATAGGCGGCGCGCTTGGCCGGATCGCCAAGGACGGCGTAGGCAACGTTGATCGCCCGCGCTGCTCGGCCGCTTCCACGCTCGGATCCGCGTCCGGATGGAATCGCCGCATGAGGACGCGATAGGCGGATCGGATCGCCGGCTGATCGGCGCCGGGCTGGATGCCCAAGACTGCGTAATGATCCTGTTCCACGGGCGTTGTTCGACCGTCTAGCCCTATTCCCGTCCATCCTGACGGAGGCTTCGCCCGATGTGCAACCCCGCAAATGCAAATTGTGATGGCGGTCGGCCGTCGCACAGCGGCGCAGAATTCCTTAGTGATGGCCGGAAGAATCCCGTCGAGGCACGACTTGAAGAACAACCAGCTCATCGGACTCCCGACCGACTCCCACTCGTCGTTCCTCCGCGGGGCGGCGAAGGCGCCCGCAGCGATCCGCTCTGCGCTGCTTTCGGATCATGGCAACCAGGCGACGGAACTGGGCTCGGAAATCGGAATCGACATCACGCTCAGTGACGTCGGCGATCTTCCGCTCGACGAAAGCGAAGCCGACTTCGATCGGATTCGCGCCGCAGCGGCATCCGCCGCAGCGAGCGGGTCCCGGCCCATCTTCCTGGGCGGCGACCACATGGTCACCTACCCGATCGTGGCCGGGATTGCCGAGATCCATGGTCCCGTGAATATCCTGCATTTCGATGCACATCCGGACCTCTACGATGACTTTGGCGACGATCCGCTAAGCCACGCTTCTCCATTCGCCCGGATCATGGAGCGCGACCTGGCGAAGCGCCTCGTCCAGGTCGGGATCCGGACTTTGAACAGCCATTGTCGCAAGCAGGCCCAGCGCTTCGGCGTCGAGATGGTCGAGATGAAGGATTTCGCCGTCGATGCGATCCCGATCCCGGAAGGACCGCTCTACATCAGCATCGACCTCGACGCCCTCGATCCCGCTTTCGCGCCAGGCGTGTCTCACCATGAGCCCGGCGGCCTGACCGTTCGCGACATAGTATCGGTCTTGCATCGCGTTCGCGGGCCGGTCGTCGGAGCGGACGTGGTCGAATACAATTCCTCGCGGGACATCAACGGGATGACCGCGGTCGTCGCCGCGAAATTCGTCAAGGAGCTCGCCGCCCTTCACTAACAAAATTAGGGAGCGAACCCGGGCTGTGTTAGTATTCTTCCTATCACCGATCATTCGCCCCGCAGGCATCGGTGGCTGAGAGATTGTTATGCTCCCGCTTGCAGACGGAGTATGACAATGACCTCCTCGAAGAGACCCGACCTCCAGCGATTCCTGAACAGGTTGACCAGCCGCTCCATTCTTAGTCGCGAGGAGCAGGAGGCTGTGCTCGATCTTCCCGCCTACGCGGAGCAAGTCCGAGCCAATCGAGACTTCGTTCGGTTGGGCGAAACGCTGGACCATTCATGCCTTGTCGTTGCCGGCTATGTCGGAAGGTTCGAGCAGAATTCCGACGGCGTCAGGCAAATTACGGCCCTGCACATTCCCGGTGACATGGCCGATCTCCATTCGGTCGTTCAGCCAGAGGCCACCTCAGCGTTGCAGGCCCTGGCCACGACCACGATCCTGCGCGTTCCGCATAATGCCGTTCGCGCGGCGACGGCGGCATTTCCTGCGCTCGCCGAAGCGCTGTGGCGCGACTGCATGGTCGATTCCTCGATCCTCTCCCAATGGGTGGTCAACGTGGGCCGCAGGGATGCGCGCACACGCATCGCTCACTTGCTGTGCGAGATTGCCGTTCGACTCCAGGTCGCGCCGGCCAGGGGCGAGATTCTGTTCCCTTCCCGCTGACGCAAAATCACCTGGCCGACGCAACGGGCCTGACAGCGGTTCATGTGAACCGCACCATCCAATCGCTTCGTCTCGATGGCCTGGCCGACATCAAGCACAACGCCCGGATTCCCGATTGGAACGCGCTGGCCGAGGCGGGCGATTTCGATCCGGATTACCTACAGATGGCCGTCAGGCCGAAGAAGCAATTTCCGTTCCAACTGACGGAATCGAACGCAGCGTTTGCTGCCCAGAATTAGCAGGCGGCGCCGGTATCGACGCCGCCCTGATTTGTTACTTGTACCGATCCACCATCTGCGCCGGCGTCAGCGGTCCGACGACCATCGTATCGGTGTGCGAAGCGATATTCTTGCGCAACTCCAGCCCGACCTTCGGCCCCGTCGGCATACCCGCTTTCGCGGCAGCCGCTTCGATCGCGGCGTCCTGAGCGTCTGTGGTGACAGGCGAGATCATGAGATAGTCCCAGCTGTCCCCATCGGTATGGGCGTAGAGCTGGCTCGACGGTACGCCCGCCGAAACGGCAATCCGATCCTGCTGGGCCAGCCATTGCAGAAGGGCTTCCTGATGCCCTGGCGCGGCGCGATAGATGGAAATCACCGCACGCGGTGCTGACGCAGACTGGGCATAAGCAATCGACCCTGCAGCGGCTGCGCCCGCAAGTGCTGCCGCGGCATATTTCATGAATGAGTTCATTGGTTTTCCCCTGCTCTCGATGGAACGCAGGTGGGGACCACATCCAGCGCGACTCTCCCCTTCGCGCGCGACGGCGGAGTGCGCCTCTACTGCTGTTGAGTCAAACGGGCTGATCAGGCTTCGGCAAGCTGCCGTTCCACGAGACGGATCGCCTCGGCAATGGACTGTTCGATGTCGAGCCCGCTGGTATCGAGAAGCTCCGCATCCTCCGCCTGCCTGAGCGGCGCGATTTCCCGTGACGAGTCCCTCTCATCGCGAGCACGGATGTCCAGCAGCACGTCCTCATAATGACTGGGCATCCCTCGCTCGAGAAGTTCGCGGACCCGGCGCTGTGCGCGGACTTCGGGACTGGCCGTCACGAACAGCTTCGCGTCGGCATCGGGCGCGATCACCGTGCCAATATCGCGGCCATCGAGGACAGCCCCGCCATCCTGAGCGGCGAATTCGCGCTGGCGCTGGAGCAAGGCGGCGCGGACCGACGCGTAGGACGAGACCTTCGAGGCGATGCGGGACACCGGCTCGCTACGAAGCTCCTCGTCATCGGGATCGAAACGGAGGTCGCCGCAGGCCCGGAGCGCCTCGAACTCGATGGTTGGATCGCCGCCCCAGCGCCAGAGATTCAGCGCAACGGCGCGGTAAAGGAGGCCGGTGTCCATATGCGGCAGGTCGAAATGCTTCGCCAAAGCGCGGGCGATCGTGCCCTTGCCGCTGGCCGCCGGACCGTCGACCGCAATCACGAGCCCTTGCGCGGGCCGCTTCCAGTTCCGAAATTACCGTTCAAGCGAGGCGCTTTGACAGGGCGGGTAGCCTATGGCAAGGCGCCCGCCCGAACGCTGCCGCCTTGTTGCGGCTACCCGGATTTTGACTGGAGTTTGACCCACATGGTGAAGCCCGAATGGGGCACCAAGCGCACTTGCCCCAAGTGCTCGACCCGATTTTACGATCTTGGCAATGACGAGCCGGTGCACTGCATCGAGTGCGGCACGGAATGGATTCCAGAACCGGTTCTGAAGTCGAAGCAGCCGCTGCCGTTCGAGGCCGCGGAAGCCAAGCAGAAGGAACCGGCGACCGACCAGGACCTCGAGGCCGAGGATCTGGCGATCGACGAGGAAGAAGAGCCGAGCGCGGACGAGGAAGTCGATCTCGATACGGGCGACGACGACCTTGGCGTCGGCAAGGCCGGAGAAGACGAAGAGGGATAAGCGTGCCGGCGGGGATCAAATTCTCCGTTTTCAGGCGGGAAAACATCGCCTAAGGCGCGAAGGAACGGGGCCGTAGCTCAGCTGGGAGAGCGTCGCAATGGCATTGCGAAGGTCAGGGGTTCGATCCCCTCGGCTCCACCATCCTTCTGAAATCACTGGAAGATTCCTGAACGGCTCACCCTTTGGGTGGGCCGTTTTTGTGTTGCCGCTCGGGCAGCCTCTCTGTTCTTGGAGGAGGCGACGCTTCACGGGCGCCGCCTCCGTCTTTGGCATCAGGCTCGGTTAGAGCGCGTTCGAGACGTTACCGAACGTCGTGTTCAGCTTGCCGCCGACACCTTGCAGTGCGCCGATGCAGGCAACGGCGATCAAAGCAGCGATCAGGCCGTACTCGATGGCCGTCGCGCCGCGCTCGTTGCGAATCAATTTCAAAATCTTCGACATCACACTCTCCCTCCCGCTCCAGGCGAAAGAATTACTCGTTGTCACGCGCGATCATCGGATCGCACTGGCCAACTGTCCGCCAAAGTGATTGCCGAATTCCTAAGCGCACAAATGAAAACGGCGGCGTCCCGAAGGACACCGCCGTTCGTTGGTACGCTTGAAGGCTCTTAGAGAGCGTTCGAAACGTTGCCGAACGTCGTGTTCAGCTTGGTGCCGATGCCCTGCATCGCACCAATCGCCGCAACGGCGATGAGAGCTGCAATCAGGCCATATTCAATGGCCGTCGCGCCCTGCTCGTTCTTAATCAGCTTGAGAAACTTCGACATTTCCGACCTCCTAAGTCCACCCGGGATGCTGGACGCCCCGCCCGCGCAATTTACGATTGCGAAGGTCGGCTGGAGTTTAGTGCGATCAGAGTTGAGAAAGGCTTAAGCCGGCGGGTTAGCGAGCGTTAACCGCAAAAAAGAAGCGGCGGCGCCTTTCGGCACCGCCGCTCCCGTAAGTCTCAAAAGCCTTAGAGGGCGTTCGAAACGTTACCGAAAGTCGTGTTCAGCTTGGTGCCGATGCCGCGCATCGCACCAATCGCCGCAACGGCGATGAGAGCCGCAATCAGGCCATACTCGATGGCCGTTGCGCCCTTGCTGTCGTTCATCAGCTTGACGAACCGCTTGAACATTTCTGGTCTCCTGTCCTCGAAGTCGGGAGCTAGTCCCATTCCGGCCTGCAAATCCGTGCAGGTCGAGGGCCTTAATAGGAGTCGGGTGTTGAGAAATGTTTAAACGCAGAGGTGAATAAACGTTAATTATACTTGACCTACTGGAAGAGCTTCTCGATCTCCTTCAGCACCTCGCGGAGCGGTTCCACGCCCTCGCTCCATTCGTCAGGCAACGGGCTTTGCTTGTCGCGCCGAGGCTTTGCAACAGGCACCCGGAACTCGGATGGAAGCTGCGGGCCGGCGCGCCCATCGACCGCGATCGCCGAGACCATGAAGTTATGCCAGAGCTGCGCCGGCACCGTCCCCCACTGACCTTGCGGCCCAGCGGCTTGTCATCGTCGCGCCCGACCCAGACACCCACCACGAGGTTGCCCGCGAAGCCGACGAACAAGGCATCGCGATTGTCCTGGCTGGTACCGGTCTTACCAAACGTCGGCACCGAAAGCGCTGCCCGACGGCCGGTGCCGTTGTTTGCCGCCGCATAGAGGAGGTCGAGCATCGGCGCCCAGTCACGGCGCGAATCCATGCGTCCGCCGCCCTTCAGCAAGCCTGAGAAGCGCCCTTCCTGAACCTCGTCGGGCAGTCCTCGCGCGCGAATCGGATAACGGCCGCCGGCGACCGCTGCGTACGCAGAGGTAAGTTCGAGCAGGCTGACGCCGGCGGTACCGAGCGCGACGCTGGGCGAATTCGGAAGCTGCGTGGTGATCCCAGCTCCCGCGCGGCGCGCATGACGTTGGGACGGCCGATGCTTTCCGATAGGCGGACAGTCGCCGCGTTGCTCGAACGCGCGAACGCTTCGCGAAGTGTGATCGGACCGTGATAGACGCCGTCGCTATTGGCGGGCGTCCAACCGTCAATCGTGATCGGCCGGTCCTCGATGATGCTGTCGGGCGTGTAGCCGGCCCGAAGCGCGGCGAGATAGACGAACAGCTTGAAGGCCGAGCCCGGCTGGCGGCGTGACTGGGTGGCCCGGTTGAAGGGGCTTTCGGCGTAGCTCGTGCCGCCGACCATTGCCACGACACGGCCGTCGGGGCGCATCGCCACCAGCGCCGCCTGGGCGCCCGGAATGCCGGAGCGGGCGATCGTCCGAACTGCGATCCGCTGCAGGTCGGCGTCCAGAGTCGTGCGAACCTTCACCTCACCAAAGTCCGACTCGAAGGCGTCGCGGGCTTCGGGCGCAACCCAGTCGGCAAAATAGGTGCCGGTCGGAATCTTGGATGACTGATAGACCGGCCTGGCAGGCGTCGCAGCGTTCGCGCGCGCGTGGGTGATAGCGCCCGTGTCCGCCATCGCGTTCAGCACCAGCTCGCTGCGGGCCTGAGCGAGCTTCAGGTTGCGGGTCGGAGCCAGCCGCGAGGGCGCCTGAACCACCCCGGCAAGCATGGCCGACTGCGCCAGCGTCAGGTTTTCCGGTGCACGCCCAAAATAATGCTCCGACGCGGCCCGCAAGCCGTAGACGCCGTCGCCAAAGTAGACGCTCGACAAATAGCGGGAGAGGATTTCGTCCTTGGTCAGCCAGGCTTCGAGCCAGAAGGCGATGATCACCTCCTGCGCCTTCCGCTTCATGCTTCGGTTCGAAGACAGGAAGCTGGTCTTGGCGAGCTGCTGGGTGATCGTGCTGCCGCCCTGGCGAACACCGCCAGCCTGCGCGTTCGCAACCATGGCCCGGGCGATGCCGCGCGGATCGATACCCCAGTGGCTGTAGAAGCGGCGATCCTCGATTGCGACGAAGGCGGAGGGCGTGACGGCGTTGAGCTTCGTCACGTCAACGGGAGCTTCCTTGATCGCACCCCGGCGCGCGATCGGCTGTCCTTCCTGTGACACGAGCAGGATCGCCGGATCGTCGAGCGGTTCGAGCGCACGCGAGAGCGGAGCGGTGACAATTAGCCAGATCAAAGTGACGAGGGTGACGGCCGAAATCGCATAGAGCACGAGCGGCCAGCGCCGGCGCTTCGGCTTGGCCGGAACATCCGGCTGGATCTCGGGACGCGGAGCTTCGTGCGCGAAAGGATCCGGCAGGTCCTCGACGTTGGAACCTCCCCGGCTCCAGATTCCTTCGTTGTCGACCACTCTTGTTCCCGGACACCCTTCAGGTGACTTATACTAGTAAAACAGTTGGAGGCACATATCCAGAGATTTGCTGAACCGCGGCTTACGACTAAACAGCGCCGATGCGGTCGCCGGTAACTCGTCGCGCCCTTGTTGCGGCTTCGATCCTGATTGCAGCGCTGTGCGCCGCCTCTTGTCAGCGCAACGACCGGGGCGAGACAAACGTCCTGGTGATCGGCGCCCAGCCCAGGATCACTGACCCCGCTTCCGGAGCTCTGACTGAGCCGCAGGCCGTGCTGCTGGCCAATGTCGCCCAGGGCCTCGTTGCGTTCGATCCCTCCGGCCAGATCATTCCGGGGCTCGCCGAGCGCTGGAACGTGACCGACGACGGCCTCAGCTACATTTTCCGGCTGCAGACGGCGAAGTGGCCCGACGGGCGGAAGATCACGGCGCAGCAAGTCGCCCGGTTGCTTCGTCGCCAAATTTCCGCCCGAAGCAATAACGCGCTCAAGGACACGCTAGGAGCGATCGACGAGATCACGCCAATGACCGATCGCGTGATCGAGATCAGCCTGACAGCACCGCGCCCGCACCTGCTCCAGCTCCTCGCCCAGCCGGAATTCGCGATCGTCAGCGAGAACCAGGGTAGCGGGCCGTTCGCGATTTCTCCCAAGAGCAAGCCCGACGCGCTGCTGCTGCGCAGGTCCGTTACGTCACTCGACGATGACCTGACCACTCAGGAAGACGTCATCTTGGGCGGCCGTCCTGCTCCCGACGCGATCAAGGCGTTTATCGCGGGAGAGACGGAGCTGGTGCTCGGCGGCACGTTCGCCGATCTCGCCTATGCTCGAAGCGCCGATCTGCCGAAGACCGCGTTGCGCTTCGATCCGGCGATGGGCCTGTTTGGCTTGGTTCCTGCGCGCGGTTCCGGCCCGGTGGCCGACCTCGCGTTCCGCCGGCTGCTGTCCCAAGCGATCGACCGGCAGGCCTTGATCGATGCCCTGAACGTTCCCGGCCTCCTGCCGCGAGCGACGATATTGGAGCCCGGTCTTGATGGAGTGCCGAGCCCGGTGGCGCCGCCTTGGATGAGCACACCCATCGACCAGCGGCGTGCCACGCTTTCCGCGGCGGCTGAGCGAATGATCGGCCGGCTGGACGCGCCGGTCATCAGGATCGCCCTCCCCGACTCCCCGGGGCGAAAATCATGCTCAGCCGCCTGGCGAGCGACTGGGGAGCGCTCGGCATCAAAGTTGAGGATGCGGAAAAGGGAGGCCCCGCCGACTTGAGGCTGATCGACCTGGTCGCGCCGTCAAGCTCTCCGGCCTGGTACCTGCGCTCGTTCCGGTGCGGAATCGTATCCGTGTGTGATGCCGAAGCGGATGAACTTCTGAACGGCGCTCGCGCCGCGACGGTCCCGGCTCAGCGCTACGGCCTGTTCACGCAGGCTGCCCAGAGGATGGACGATCAGCAGCTATTTATCGCGCTCACGGCTCCGATCCGCTGGTCGCTCGTTTCGACGCAGATGCAAGGCTTCGCAAACAATCGCTTCGCAACCCACACTTTGGTCGGGCTCCGCCAGCGCCCGGACCGGGACCGGGGCGAGTGATCGACCCAAAGGCGTTGGTGCCCCACTTGGAAACGATCCGGCCTCCGTTCGCCAGCGGGTCGAGTCGCTGGAAAAGATCATGGAGCGGATGATCGTAATCCCCGGCCTCAGACAGGGTGTCGGGCTCGACGTGATTCTCGACCTCGTGCCGTTTGCCGGCAGCACTGCGGCCGCTGCGCTCGGAGCCTATGTCGCGTGGGAGGCCCGCAACCTCAAAATGTCCAAGTGGGACATGACCCGGATGGCCGGCAACGTCGGGATCGACTGGCTCCTCGGCCTGATTCCTTTTTTCGGCGCGATCCCGGATTTCTTCTTCCGTTCCAATTCGCGGAACCTTCGAATCATCAAGAAGCATCTTGACCGGCATCACCCGGCGAGCGCTACCGTTGAAAGCACGACGGCGCCGAACCCCTCCTCCTGAGCCGCGGCATTTGTGCTATGAGCTGTCCCTCTTGCGGGGGCAGGCACATGACCAAAGACCAGAAGACAGTTGCGGTCGGGGCAGCATCCGGAATCGCAGGCATGATCCTGCTGGCCTGGGCGATTGCCACCTATTTCCCGACACCGCAGGTCGTCGATAATAACGGAGACCGCCTAGCCTATGCGTTTCGCTGGTCGGTGGTGGCGATCCTGCCATTGTTCGTGATGCTGGTCGCGGTCGGCAACGAGCGCTTTCTGAGCGAGGCCATCGATCCGACGCTCGGCAAGGAAAGCCAAAAGATGGTCGTCAACGGCCGCGTCGCGGACAATACGCTGCAACAGTTCGTGTGTTTCCTCGTCGGGATCGGGGCACTGTCGGTGAGCCTGCCGATCGAGCGGATCAGCTTCGTGCCCGCCGTCGCCATCACGTTCGTCGTCTGCCGCACGATCTTCTGGATCGGCTACCGTATCCATCCGCTCTATCGAGCGCCCGGATTCTCTTCGACCGCCTACATGAATGCGTTCATGTACCTCGCCGTCCTGTGGATGCGGCTGACCTAATCGCCGCTGATCCTGGGGTCGATGATCGGCTTGCCGACGTCGCCCTGCCCCACTGTTCGTCCTGCCATGTCCAGCATGCGGTCGAGGGGAATGCGGGCGCGGTCCATGATTTCCGGCGACAGCTCGATCCGCGGCTCGAGGTCGCGCAAGGCGACGTAGAGCTTTTCGAGCGTGTTAAGAGCCATGTACGGGCACATGTTGCAGTTGCAGTTCCCGTCGCCGCCGGGGACGCCGATGAAGGTCTTCTGCGGCGCCGCCTTTTCCATCTGGTGGATGATGTGCGGCTCGGTCGCGACAAGAATGGTCTGCGCCGGTGAGCTTAGCGCGAAGTCGAGGATCGCCTTGGTCGATCCGACGAGGTCCGCATGGTCGACGATGTGCGGCGGGCATTCCGGGTGGGCGGCAACCGGTGCATCCGGATATTCGGCCTTGAGCTTCAGAAGCTCGGTTTCGCTGAACGCCTGGTGGACGATGCACACGCCCGGCCAAAGCAACATCTCGCGGTCGAACTTACGGGCGAGATAGCCGCCGAGGTGCCGGTCGGGACCGAAGATGATCTTCTGGTCCTTCGGGATCTGGTCGAGGATCACAGCGGCCGAGGAGCTGGTGACGATGATGTCGCTGAGCGCTTTCACCGCCGCCGAGCAGTTGATGTAGGTCAGCGCGATATGATCGGGATGCGCTGCCCGGAATGCGGCGAACTGGTCCGGCGGGCAGCTGTCTTCGAGGCTGCAGCCGGCATCCATATCGGGGAGGATGACTGTCTTCTGGGGCGACAGGATCTTCGCCGTTTCCGCCATGAAACGCACGCCGCAGAACGCGATCACGTCGGCGTCCGTCGCGGCGGCCTTGCGGGACAAGTCGAGGCTATCGCCGACGAAATCGGCGAGGTCCTGGATTTCCGGCTTCTGATAATAATGGGCGAGAATGACGGCGTTGCGCTCGCGCTTCAGCCGCTCGATTTCGGAGAGAAGATCGAGCCCCTTCAGGCTAGGCGATTGTACCGTCATCTATTTCCCCTGAGCCCGCCTTTGCTGAGCCTCTGAAATCGCTTCGTTATATGGTGTGGACGTGTCGAGATAGGAAGGATCGTCGGCGCCTTCTTCGAACGCGAATTTCGCAACGACCTTGGCATTGTCGAAGCCTGCCGCCTTCAAGGGCATGGAGAAGCTTCTCTCGATCGCCTGGCGCGCCGAGTCCCGGGCTAGCCGCATCGGCAGTTCCGCCTGCGCCTGCTTGCGAAGGTCAGCCACCGCCCGCGCTCGATTGGCCGAATCAAGCTCGGTCTCCGCGTTGGTGAGCGTCGCCAGGACGCCACCCGAACCATACTCCCGTGCGGCGTTCAGATCGACTTCCGGACCCGCAATCTCGACGTCGGGGATGCGTACGCTCAAAGTCTGCGATCCAGCGTCCCAGCGCACGTCTTCCGGTTCCAGCTTGGACAGGTCGACCTCGTAGCGGACGTTGCCGGGTAGGATCAGGGTGCGTTCGGTGCTGACCAGCCCGCCGAGCCGCTCCTGCTCGCTGCTGACAACCGAAACATAGCGGGCGACGAAGGTGATCAGCCGATTCTGGGCCCGCATGGACTCGAGGCTCGATGTCGCGATGGTCTTGGCGTTCGGCCCGCCGAAAATGCGGTCGGCAATCCCGGACGTCACGCCGAGCAGGACGCCGAGCACGAGCGCGACAATGATGGCGGCAATGGCCAGGGGCTTGTTCAGGCGGCTTTCGACCATGTCTCTCCTTCCCGAACAACGAGCGCACGTTTCTCGAGGTCCACGAGATGCGCGAGCACCGATCCTCCCGCCGCCGCGACGAGCCTCGAATCCAGCCCGGGATAAGCGTTGGCGACGATATCGGGAACGTCGCGCGGCTGCTCCGCGACCAGGCGCAGGATCTGGTTCTCCCGCTGCATCCGGTGGATCATCAGGCTCCGCACGTAACGCTGCGGGTTCGGCACTGGCGGCCCGTGCGCAGGATAGAATACGCGATCGTGACGCTGCCGAAGCTTGTCGAGGCTGGCCATGTAGGCGGCCATGTCGCCGTCGGGCGGAACGACGACGGTGGTCGACCAACCCATGACATGGTCACCGGTGAGCAGCGCATCGCCGACAGCGAAGCAGAGATGGTTCGAAGTATGGCCAGGCGTCGCCACCGCCGTGACAGCCCGGCCATCGACCTCGATCGCCTCACCGTCTTCGAGCACGCGGTGGGGCGAATAGTCGCCGTCGAATGCCGCGTCGGCCCGAGGTCCCACGCTTTCGAGGGCCAGCGGCGCGCAGCCGACGATCAGGGCTCCTGTCGCGTCCGCCAAGGGCCGTGCGGCGGGGCTGTGGTCGCGATGGGTGTGCGTGCACATGATCGCTGCGATCCGACGATCGCCGATCGCCCGTAACAATGCCTCGATGTGCTCGGGCAAGTCGGGACCAGGGTCGACGACCGCGACTTCCTCTTCGCCGATCAGATAGGTTTGCGTCCCGTAATAGGTGAACGCGGAGGGATTATGCGCGAGCACCCTGGCAATACCGGGCTCGAGCGCTTCGAGCAGTTCGTAGGGCGCGTCCACGCTCATTGCTGTGCCATGGAGTGGGTCGGCGCGTCGAGTGTCTGACGTTGTCGGCTTATTCCGCAGGGACGGCGAGCGGAGCGGCCATGGGCGCCGCTTCGACGACCCGGCGAGTTCGCGCCGCGAATGCCTTGCGGTAGATCGGGCCGAACAGGGTCTCCATGCTGCGGTCCCAGCTGTACTGATGCGCTTCGACCTGAGCGATCTCGCTCATTCGGCGCCGGTCCGATTGCCAGACGGCAAGGATATTGGCCGCCATTGCATCGGAATCGTCGACCGGGCCGAGCCGGCCAATCGCATCGTTGACGCGGTCGACCATCGCGCCGGCCGCGACGCCCACCACCGGCAGGCCGGAGGCTTGCGCCTCGACGATGGACACGCCGAATGTCTCGTCCGCCATTCCCGAGACGTAGATGTCGGCGCTTGCCAGCCACAGCGCCAGCTCGCGGCGGTCGCGCACAAAGCCTGGCGCATGAATGCGCGGGTCGCCGAGCGCCGCAATCTCATCCCGCAGCGGCCCTTCGCCGAGCAATACCAGCCGAGCGCCAAGGGATTCCGGGAGCTTGCGGAAAGCTTCGACAACGATCTGCGGCTTTTTCTCGAGATCGAGACGGCCAACGTAGATCAGCAAGGGCTTGCCGTCTTCGGCGCCAACCAATTGCCGCCGTCGCTCTTCGCGTAAGGCTGGTCCGAAGTCGCCCAGTTCCACCCCAAGCGGGACGATACCGATGTCATCGACACCATACGACCGCAGCTTTGCCGCGCCGCCATTCTCGCTCAGCGCGAAAACGGCATCGAACCGGCGATATAGCTGTCCGCAGTACCGGTAGCATATGCGACCGGCGACGCCCGCCAGGGTGCTGCCGATCACCTTCGAGAAGGGCCGTTCGGCGTAGACCGTCGGGAAATCGGTGAAATAGCCGCCAACCAGCGCCGTATCCGGGAATTTCCGGCGGTGGGCGATCGCCGCCCACGGGAGATTGTAACTGTCCTGGCACTCGATCAGGTCGGGCCTGAACTGCTCCATGATGCGGCGTACGGCGCCGTTCCGGAGCATCAGCCGGTAATTCGGGCTTCCCGGTACGCGCGGCGAGCGAACGGTCGCGGTGATCGCGCGTCCTTCGACCGTAACGTTGTCCTCCGCACCGGGAACGATCAACAAATGCCGGTGCGGCGTCCGGCCCAGGATGTGGTTGCGCTTGTGACGGAGGTACGTTCCGACGCCGCCGCCGACTTCCGACCAGCTCTGCGTCACGTCGCAAATCAGCCTTTCGACCGCCATCGGACTGGTCATTTCAGGATCGTCGCGGCTCATCGAGCATCCCAACACAATGCAAGCGACAAAGTGCCGACGGCCGTAGTGCGGCAAATCTGTCGGCTCTTTTTACACATTGCGCTGACCGCTTCTCGCTCGATTTCTCAAAATTGGCTATTTTCTGCCGTTTATTTGAATTGGCACGGCGATTGCTACTATTACCGTGTCCACTTGGTCCCACGCCAACGAAAGGGACGGTGCAGCGGTTATTCTGGTCCCGCTCACCGTCCCTTTTTGTTTCTACAAACTACTGAGCCTCGGCACCGACAAGCTGCTGCAGCTCGCCGCTCTTGAACATCTCCATCATGATGTCCGAACCGCCGACGAACTCGCCCTTCACGTAGAGCTGCGGAATTGTCGGCCAATCCGAATATTCCTTGATGCCTTGACGGATCTCCTGATCCTGGAGGACGTCGACGCTTTCGAACGGAACACCCAGGTGCTCCAGGATGCTCACGGCCCGGCTCGAAAAGCCGCACTGCGGGAAGAGGGGCGTGCCCTTCATGAACAGCACGACCTCGTTGGCCTTGACGATGTCGCCGATGCGGCTGTTGGCATCGCTCATATCAATTCTCCTTATCGCGCAGCGGTTTCGAGCTGCAGCGCATGCAATTCCCCGCCCATCCGGCCACCCAGCGCAGCGTAGACGCGCTGGTGCTGCCTGACGCGCGGCATCCCTTCGAATGTGGGGCTGATGACCCGTGCTGCATAGTGGTCGCCGTCACCGGCGAGATCGGTGATCGTAACCTCGGCGTCGGGAATCGCCTCACGGATGAGCCGCTCGATCTCCATTGCGGCCATCGGCACGATCAGCCTCCCTGGGCGTCGATCAGCTGGCGGCGGGCCTCGAACGACTTCAGCTGAAGCGTCTGGCGGATCTCGTCGTCGCTGGTTTCGATGCCGGCCGCCGTCAGGTCGCCGAGGATCTTGCGGATGACGTCCTCGTCGCCCGCTTCCTCGAAGTCGGCCCGGATTACGTCCTTTGCGTATGACTCCGCTTCTGCCTCGGTCAGGCCCATCTTGCCGGCAGCCCATTCGCCCAGCAGCCGGTTACGGCGGGCGACCAGGCGGAACTTCATTTCTTCATCGTGCGCGAATTTCGTTTCGAAGGCGCGCTCACGGTCGTCGAAAGTGCTCACTCAACGTCCTTTGCTTGTTCGCCCGCGAAATAGGGCGGTCGGGGCGGCGTGGCAACGGCACGAAAAATGCCGCCGGCGCAGGGTAGCACCGGCGGCACGACTTGCCCGAGGAAGGAACGTCAGGCGAGTTGAACGAGGCGGCCCTGCGTCGAACGCTTGCGGCGCATGGCGAAACCGACTGCGCCAAAGCCCATGAGCATCATCGCCCAGGTTGCAGGCTCCGGAACGGAATTCGAAATCAACGTGAACGTGCCGCGCACATTCGCGCTGCCGGGCGTGGCGAAGGTTGCGTCGCTGAGAAGCAGCGAGAAAGAACCGCCGTTGCCGAAGCTGAAGATCGTCGGCGTGTCAGACCAGTTCACCGTGCCGCAGCCGCCGGCGAAGAGACCGCAGCCACCGAACAGACCGGTGATGAAGCCTGTCGTCGATCCCGTAACGAGGCCGCCATTGGCGTCCGCCGGGTTCAGGAACGAGAAGTCCACCGAGATCTGACGCGGAGTGGTGTCCTCGAACAGGTTCACCGCTGTCTCCGGCGTTCCGATCGTCAGGACGTTGGCAGTGAACGTCGAACCGACGTTGGCGAGCGTGAACGGACCGTAAGACAGGCCAGAGCCAGAGACCAAGAGACCGTTCGGGCCGGAATAACCGTTGACCGTCGTCCCCGCCGGATCGCCCTCGATCGTGACGCTGGCCGCTGCCGGTGTGGAAGCGAGGGTGACTGCGGCGAGCGTCGCCGCGGCAAGCAAATAACGATTCATAACTGTCCCCAAATTACGCGGGGCGGACAATCCGCCACAGCACTCGCGGTAAACTTTCGTTAACCAAGCAAGTCAGCTTGTCCAGTGAATTTTGTCAAAACGGCTTGTCACTTTTTGGGACTCGGAAGTCCGTTTCGGACCGGCTTCAGTCGATCCTGACGACAAGCTTCCCGATAACCCTTCGCTCGGCGATGGCGCGGATCGCGTCCCCGGCCCGCTCGAGCGTGTAGGTGTCGCTGATCTTCGGCGAGATCATCCCCTGCCGCCACAGCTTGAACAGCGATTCGACATGAGCCGCATTGGCCTTGGGATCGCGCGCCGCGAAGGCGCCCCAGAATACGCCGCAGACGTCGCAGCTCTTGAGCAAGGTAAGATTGAGCGGAAGCCGCGCAATGCCCGCGGGAAAGCCGACGACGAGGAAGCGACCCTCCCAGGCGATACTGCGCAACGCGGCCTCGGTGTAATCGCCTCCCACCGGATCGTAGATGACATCCGCGCCAGCCGGACCAACCGCATCCTTGAACAATTGTGCGAGCGCCTTTTGCCCCTCGCGGTCGAATGGTCCCTGCGAATAGACAATCGCTTCGTCTGCACCAGCGTCGAGCGCCGCCTTCGCCTTCTCCTCCGAAGAGACGGCGGCGATGACACGCGCCTCGAACGCCTTGCCGAGCTCAACCGCAGCCAGCCCGACACCACCCGCGGCGCCGAGCACAAGCATCGTCTGGCCCGCCTGAAGTTTGCCGCGGTCGACCACGGCATGAATCGACGTCGCGTACGTCAACAAGAGAGCCGCGCCCTCTTCGAAGCTGCGTTCCTCGGGCAGCCGGAAAGCCGAGCGGGCCGGAATGACGACCTTTTCGGCAAGCGCGCCGAATCCGGTCACCGCGATAATCCGGTCGCCGACGCTCCAGCCTTCGACGCCTTCTCCCAATGCCTCGACTTCTCCGGACAATTCGCCGCCCGGCGCGAACGGTCGGGGCGGCTTCAGTTGGTACTTGTCCTCGATGATCAGCACGTCCGGGAAGTTGATAGCCGCCGCACGGACGCGAACGAGCAGTTCACCGGGACCGGGCTGCGGATCCGGCAGCTCGGACAGGCGAAGCGTTTCCGGACCGCCGGTCTCATGACTGAGAAGCGCTTTCATCGGCGATCAATCTCCCGGGCTTGAGCAGGCGGGGCCGTCAGGATTCGTCCAGCAGGCCGCGCCGGTGATAACGTCCTTCTCGGCCGGTATCGCGAGATCCTCTTCAGCGAAGATCCATTCGAAGGTGAGCTGGCCCTTTGCGGTCGAATAGATGAACGGGTCACTCGCTCCGCTGGCGCTGGAGATGCTGATACGCTCGATGCCGCGAGCAGCGGCGGATTTTACCGCGCCGCTCTGGCAGGCGGCGTTGATCGCGGCCTTGATTTGCCCTTCCGCCTTGCTCCGGAAGGCTTCGAGCTCTGTCGCGCCAAAGCTCTTGCCGGCACCGTTGCTGGCGAAGCTCTCGGCATTCAGTACAACCGCCCAGTGGTCGGCGCATCCACCCTGCCCGGCCGCTGACGCAAGCACCGAAGCGAAGAGCATGGCTCCGATCATTTGGCCGCCGCCGGGAACGCCGGGAGTAGCGGAATGTCGCGCGGTTCGTGCTGGATGATGACCTTCGCCCCGGCCTCCTTCGCCAGCTTCTCGAACGCATCCATCGACTGGAGCGTCTGCTCGCGGCTGGTGTTGAACGGCGGGACGCCGCGCTTCTCGCGCGCCTCGCGTGAATGATAGAGGTCGCCCGTCAGGAGCACCGGCCCGGACGCCAGCTTCACCAGTAGGGCCATATGGTCAGGCGTGTGGCCCGGCAGATGCAGGGCCATCACGCTTCCATCGCCGAAAACATCGACGTCGCCCTCGGCGCTATGCACCTTGGCGACTTCCTTGCGCCACGGACCGAAGGGATCGTCCTTGCCCTTCGTTTGCTCAAAATCCTTGGTGCCGATGAGGAGCTCGGCGTTCGGGAATTCCGCCGCCTGGCCGGTGTGGTCTGCGTGCATGTGACTGATGCCGACGATATCGACGTCGGATGGCTTCAGGCCGATCTGCTCTAGTTGCTCGGGAATCGTCTTGTCCTGCTTGACCGAAAGTTCGCCGAGATCCTTGTCCTGGCCCTTCCAGGCGGCTGGAAAGCCAGTGTCCCACAAAAGCACCTGGTCGCCGTGGCGGATCACGTAGCAGCTGTCGGTGATGACTCGAGGACCGGGCTCGTAAAGGCCGGGCTTGTCCGAAAAGAACTTGTCGAAATTCTTGATCGTAGGCGTGCCGCAATCGAGACGAACCAGCGACAGCCCTGCGGCTTGCTGGGCCGGAGCGGGCTGGTTTGCCATTGCGGTCTCATCGTTCGCCGACGGGGCCGATGTCCCACAGGCGGAGGCTGCGATTGCCGCTGAACCGAGCAGACCGAGGATCAAGCTTCGCATCTTCGCTCCCATTCGCTGACTAGGGATTGGTGTCTTCAAACCAGACGCGCCGACCGGGGAAGTCAATGACCATCCGGGTCCGGTCGAGCCAATCCAGGCCGAGGATGATTGCCGCCCTGTCGTCGACGCCGAACGCTGCGAACACTGGCAGGTCCGCCACGAGGACAGGTGCTTCGGCCAGCCGACGATCGCCAAGCTGAATGTCCGCGACCCGCGTCGTCCCCGTTTCCACGGTCACATTGGTCGCACCGTGGATGGTGTCACCCTTGTTCAGTTTCGCCGGATCGAGGCCAAGCTCCCGCCCAAGGGCCCAATTGATCCGCGTCTTTCGCGCACCCGTATCGATGACTGCCGTGGCTTTAACGGTTCCAATCGTCACCGGCACGGTCAGGAGATTGCCGGTCGTCGGCTTAGCTTCGATCGGTTTGCTTCTGAGGTCACGCGGGAGGGTCGAGGGAGCAAGCAGGACGATCCGCTTGTTCGGCAAGTCGAAATCGACCGTGCGATCCCCGAAGACGTCGAGACCGACGATTCCCGCCAGCTTCACGCCATCCGCGCGCGGCTCGAGGCGCACCGCTTTGAGCGCGTCCTTCCGAACGCCATCGAGCGAGATGCTGCCGAGCTCGACCAATGGAAGGTCGTCCGCGCCTGTTTGTCCTTGCAGCTTTTCGCTGCCGGCGATCTTCAGCCCGCCTTGTCGGAGAAGTCGGCGTAGACAGCGCTGCCTTCGGCGCCAGTATCGAAGACGAACTGGGCCTCGCCGAATGCGCCTTCGACCGGGACCGTGGCATGTCCCGTCTGGGCAATCTCGACCGGCACTGCCGCAGCGGCCGGAACCGCGACGAGCGAGAGTGCCAGGCTGAGACTCCGGATCATTCGACGTAGTTCGCGGTCGTCTTCTCGCGCACTTCTTCCGCAGTCACACCGGGCGCCAGCTCAATCAGCTTAAACGGACTGTCGTGGTCCGGCCGGTGAAAGACCGCGAGGTCAGTGATGATCATGTCCACGACGTTCTTGCCGGTCAGCGGCAGCGTGCATTCCGGGATGAACTTCGGGTCGCCCGACTTCGCATTATGCTCCATTACGACGATGATCTTTTTGACGCCGGCGACGAGGTCCATCGCGCCGCCCATCCCCTTGATCATCTTGCCGGGGATCATCCAGTTGGCGATGTCGCCCTTCTCGCTGACTTCCATCGCGCCGAGCACGGTCAGGTCGATATGCCCGCCGCGGATCATCGCGAAGCTTGCCGCACTGTCGAAGTAGCTCGACGACGGAAGCTCGCTGATCGTCTGCTTGCCGGCATTGATGAGGTCCGGATCGACCTGGTCCTCGTACGGGAACGGGCCGATGCCGAGCATTCCATTCTCGCTCTGCAGCGTGACCGTCATGCCTCCGGGGATGTTGTTCGCTACGAGCGTCGGAATGCCGATGCCGAGGTTCACGTAATAGCCATCGCGCAGCTCCTTCGCCGCGCGGGCGGCCATCTGGTCGCGGGTCCAGCCCTTCGTCTCCGCTGCAGTCGCCATTATGCCGCCTCCCGCTGACGAACCGTCTTGAACTCGATCTTCTTGTCGTACGGAGCGCCGAGGATCAGGCGCTTCACGTAAATCGATGGCAGATGGATGCCGTCCGGATCGAGCGAGCCGACCGGAACAATCTCTTCGACCTCGGCGACGCAGATCTTGCCGCTGGTTGCCGCCGGCTGGTTGAAGTTGCGAGCGGTCTTGCGGAAGACGAGGTTGCCGCTCTCGTCAGCCTTCCAACCCTTCACCACACTAAGGTCAGCGCGAATGCCGCGCTCAAGGATGTAATCCTCGCCGTCGAAGCTCTTCACTTCCTTGCCCTCGGCGACCTGCGTGCCGACGCCGGTCTTGGTGTAGAAGCCGGGAATGCCCGCACCGCCTGCGCGAAGCCGCTCCGCGAGCGTGCCCTGCGGCGTGAACTCGACCTCCAGCTCGCCGGCGAGGAATTGCCTCTCGAACTCCTTGTTCTCGCCCACGTAAGACGAGATCATTTTCTTCACCTGGCGAGTGCGGAGGAGCTTGCCGAGACCCTCATTGTCGATGCCGGCGTTGTTCGAAGCGATCGTGAGATCCTTGACCCCGCTCGCCTGGATCGCGTCGATCAGGCGCTCCGGAATGCCGCACAGGCCGAATCCGCCCGCGGCGATGGTCATCCCGTCGAACAGCAGTCCCTGGAGCGCCTCTTCGGCGCTGGAATAGATCTTCTGCATTGGCACTCCTTGGCGCCGCCTGTGCCGTTCGCGGTAGGAGGGGTCAAGCAGCAGTCAGCGAACGCGGCTACTGCGGAACCCCGCCGACTGGATTCCGGCTTCAGCGCAAGCGGCGTCGTCAGCGGGAGCTTCCCCCGACGCCCCGACCGCGCCTAGTCTCATTTTGCCGTCCGCAGTCCAGATCGGAACGCCGCCTGCGACTGTTACGACATGCGGTGCATTGGCAAATCCAGGGGTGTCCCTGGCAGACTGTTCCATTTGCGCGGTGGGAAAACCCCAAGCGGCCACGGCCTGTGCCTTGGCGAGCGCAAAATCCATGATCCCACTACCGTTGCCATCCATGCGAAGCGCCGCAACGAGATGTCCGCCCGCATCCACTACGGCAATCGCGTGACTTTGGCTCTTGGCGGAAGCGTGCGCTGCGCAGCCCGCGATGATGGCCTGGGCAGTTTTGGCATCGAGTGTCGGGATCGCCTGCGCTTGCGCGGCGCCTGCCGCAATCAGCGCTGCAATGACTGTGAGACGCAAAGGCAATCTCCTCGCAAAACGTCGCAGGAGCCCTGCCAACCTGGGTCCGTCACCGCAATCGACGGTTCGATAAAGCGACAAGCCCGCTCCGCTAAAGGCTGAGTTCTTCGAAGCACGCGAGCGCGCGATGCCGTTCGTCCCACGGGACGAAGATATGGTCGTGGCGAAGTGCGGCGACCACGTTGGCGCTGATCTCGGCCTCTGCCAGTGCGCTCGACAGGGCCGCGGTTAATCCGACCGCATCGAGACTCGAATAGATCGGCAGGCTGATCCGTGCCCATTCGCCCGCGGGACTGGGACGGATGATCGTCAGCTCCTCGTCCTCTCGGATCAGCGCGAAGGCATCCGATGGCAGCGAAGGCTCATCCGTTGGCGCGAAGCTATAGCGTCCCGGATGGAGCGCCGGCTTCAACCCTCTCAAAAGCCGGGAAAGGTCGCGCTCCCCGCCAATGCTCAGGAGCGGAGCTTGGCGAGTACGCCCTGCAGCTGCATGGCGTTGGACATGTCGCCTTCGATGCGAAGCTTGCCGGTCATGAACGCCGTCATGCCGTCGAGCTGGCCGGCGGCCATCGCCTGCCAGTCATCCCAATTGACCTTGATCGTGGTGTCGGCCGCGCCGTCTTCTTCGCTGACCTGGCTGGCGGCTCCGTCGAGCAGGATGACGCCCTCGCTGCCGAAGTCGAGCTTCACGCGCTTGCCCGGGACCCAGGCTTGACCTTCCTGCATGCGCGACACCAGTTCCTGCTTGGTCATTGTTGCTTTCTCCCTTGTCAGTAACGCCTACCCCGACGTTGAACCGTCTTCAAGGCGCGCCTATCTGGCCTGGCATGGGATACGAAACCGACCTCAAGCTCTTCATCGACGGCGTCTGGAAAAGCGGCGAAGGCCGCGATGCCCACACGGTCGTGAACCCCGTCAACGCCAGCCCGATCGCGGAGGTCCCCTACGCGACCAAGGCGGATCTGGAGGAGGCTCTCGAAGCTTCGAGCCGCGCCTGGCCGGAATGGCGGTCAATGGACGTCGAGAAGCGCGCAGCGATCCTGCACAAGGCCGCGGCACTGCTTCGGGAGCGCGTCGACCTCATTGCCGCCACGCTGACCCAGGAGCAGGGCAAGATCCTTGCCGAAGCGAAGTCGGAGGTCGCCGCTTCCGCCCAGCTGTTCGACTGGTACGCCGAGGAAGCGAAGCGCGATTACGGCCGGACGCTCGTTCGACCCGCGGGCCAACTCAGCCGCGTGATCCGCCAGCCGGTCGGCCCGGTGGCGACGTTCACACCGTGGAATTTTCCGCTCTATTTGCTTGCGAAGAAAGTCAGCGCCGCGCTAGCGGCGGGCTGCACCGTCATTTCGCGTCCCCCGCACGAGACGCCGGGTGTCGGCACCGAGATGTTCCGCGCGCTTGCTGACGCGGGCGTCCCGAACGGCGTTGCCCAGCTCATTCACGGCGACGCCGCGCTGGTCAGTGAGACGCTGATCGCCAGCCGCATCATCCGCAAAGTCAGCTTCACCGGATCAACCAATGTCGGCAAGCATCTCATGCGCCTGTGCGCCGACAGCATGACGCGCGTCACGATGGAGCTTGGCGGCCACGCGCCGGTGTTGATCTTCGACGATTGCGATCTGGAAAAGACGCTCGACATGGTCGTCCCGCAGAAGTTCCGGAATGCCGGGCAGGTCTGCGTTTCGCCGACGCGCTTCTATGTCCAGAGCGGCATCTATGACGCGTTCGTGAAGGGCTTCGCCGAGCGTACCGCCAAGGTGAAGATCGGCAACGGTCTCGAAGCGGACACCCGCATGGGCCCGCTCGCCAACAGCCGACGCCCGGACGCGATCGACGCGCTCGTGCAGGACGCCAAGGCCAAGGGCGCACGCGTCCTTGCCGGAGGCGAGCGAGGCGAAGGCGGCTTCTTCTTTCAGCCGACGCTTCTCGCCGACGTCCCGAACGAAGCAAACATCATGAATGACGAGCCATTCGGCCCAGTCGCCGTATCGCGTCCGTTCGACACGTTCGAGGACGCCATCGAGCAGGCCAACCGCCTGCCCTTCGGCCTCGCCGCCTTCGCCTTCACCGAGAACGGCCGCCGCGCCAACCTGATCGGCGACCTGGTCGAAAGCGGCATGGTCGGGATCAATACCTTCGCCTTGTCGTCCGCGGACGCGCCGTTCGGCGGCGTCAAGGACTCGGGGTTCGGCTCGGAAGGCGGCAAGGAAGGCCTGGAGAGCTATCAGGTCGTGAAAGCGATCCACCAGGCCTAGCTGGCGATTTCCCCTTCCGGCGCTCCCCTGCCGAGCTTGTCAGGCAACGGCTCGCCCTTTGGGGTGAAGTCGAGCGAAACCGAGTTGATGCAGTAGCGCTCACCGGTCGGTGGCGGGCCGTCGGGGAAGACGTGACCCTGGTGCGATCCGCAGCGGGCGCAGACGATTTCCGTCCGGATCATGCCGTAGCTGGTGTCACGGATGTACTGGAGATGGTCGGGTTGAACGGCTGGGTAAAGCTCGGCCAACCGGTGCCGCTCTCGAACTTCGATCCGCCTTTGAACAACGGCAAACCGCAGAGCCGGCATGTAAACAGGCCCTCGCGCTTCTCATCCATTAACACGCCGCAGAACGGAGCCTCCGTGCCGTGGTCCAGCAGGACGTGCCTCTCCTGCTCCGTCAGATCCGTTTCGAGCTCGTGCCGCTGGATGTCGCTCGGCGGAGTCAGGTCGAACTGAAGTGTGGCCGTGTCGTCCATGATCGTTCCTCCGAGTCAGCGTGAATCGGCTTTAGCAGCTTCTCGCGACGCACGCGCCCTTTGCCCGTCGCATTCGAACCGGCTAACGGGCGCGCCATGACCAAGCGCACCGGTGGCCGCATCCTTGTCGACCAGCTCCGCATTCAGGGCTGTGACCGCATCTTCACCGTTCCGGGCGAAAGCTTCCTTGCCGTCCTCGATGCGCTTCATGACACGCCCGAGATCGACACCGTCGTCTGCCGCCAGGAGGGTGGCGTGTCGTACATGGCCGACGCCGACGGCAAGCTGACGGGACGGCCCGGGGTCGCCTTCGTCACCCGCGGCCCGGGCGCTACGAACGCGACCGCCGGCGTCCACGTGGCGTTCCAGGATTCGACGCCGATGATCCTGTTCATCGGAGACGTGGCCCGCGGCGATCGCGACCGCGAAGGCTTTCAGGAAATCGACTTTCCGGCCTTCTTCGGTCCCATCGCGAAGTGGGCCGCCCGGATCGAAGATGCGCGCCGAATTCCGGAGTATATCTATCGCGCCTATCGCGTCGCTACCGCCGGCCGGCCCGGCCCGGTGGTACTGGCCCTGCCGGAAGACATGCTTCGGGATGAGGTCGAGGCGCTCGATCGTCCGCGCGTTCCGCCGGTCGCCGAAGGGCCGGATCCCGGCGCGGTCCAGGCCCTGTTCGAGCTGCTGAAAGAAGCGACCGATCCGATTGCCATCGTGGGCGGCGCCGACTGGAGCCCGCGAGCGGCCCACCATTTCGCCAACTTCGCCTTCCGCCATGGAATTCCGGTCGCTGCGGCATTCCGGCGCCAGGACGCGATCGCGAACAGCTGCGCCGTCTACGCCGGCCAGCTTGGCTATGGGCCGAACCCCAAGCTCCAACAGCGCATTCGCGATGCCGACCTGATTCTCGCGGTCGGCGCGCGCCTCGGGGAGTCGACCACCGACGGCTACACGTTGATCACGCCGGACCATCCCGGCCAGACGCTCGTCCACGTCCATCCCGACCCGAACGAGCTTGGTCACGTCTATCACGCCGACCTCCCGATCTGCTCGGACATGGGCGAGTTTTCGGAGATGATCGACGAGTGGATCGATCCCGACGTGGTTCGCTTCTCCTGCGGGGAGAAGGCGCATGCTGAGTGGCTCGAATGGTCGGAGCCGAAGCCGCGCGAAGGCGTTGCTCTCGACCTTGGCCCCTGCGTGGCGGCGATGCGCGAGAAGCTCCCCGAAAGCAGCATCATCTGTAACGGGGCAGGCAATTTCTCCGGCTGGTGGCACCGCTACTGGCGTTACGGCTGCATGCCGACGCAGCTGGCGCCAACCTCGGGCACGATGGGCTACGGGCTGCCTGCCGCAGTAGCGGGCGCTCTCCGTTTCAGGGACCGGCCGGTCGTCTGCGTCGCGGGCGACGGCGACTTTCTGATGAACGGGCAGGAACTCGCGACGGCGGCGCAATATGGTGCCGACCTGCTCGTCATCATCGTCGACAACGGCTTCTACGGCACGATCCGCATGCACCAGGAGCGGGAGTATCCTGAGCGTATCTCTGCAACTCAGCTTGCCAACCCGGACTTCGCCGCGCTCGCGCGCGCCTTTGGCGGCTGGGCGGAGACCGCCGATACGACGCAAGGCTTTGTCGCCGCGCTTGACCAAGCGATGGGACGAAAGGGAATTCGCCTGATCCACTGCAAGACGGACGTCGAGCAGATCACCAACGCGACGACGATCTCGTCTCTTCGCAAGAACGCGAAAGCCTGATCCTCAAATCCGCGTCAGCCTTCCTGCCAACCCTCTTCGCCTATTAAAGGGACGAAGCGGACGCCCCCAAGGTTCTCTTGAACGACCGTGCCGTCCACACGCTTGGTGATCTTGAGCAGATCCTGCACCCGTCCAGGACCACCAACCGGCATGACCAGCCGGCCTCCCGGAGCAAGCTGATCGATCAGAACTTGCGGCACATGGCTGCCGCTGGCAGCGGCGATGATCGCATCGAACGGAGCCGCATCCGGCCACCCAAGGTGCCGTCTCCCTCGAATATCGCCACGTTCTTGAATCGGGCGCGCATTCGCTCGCGTGCGACTTTGACCAGTCGCGGCTGGCGCTCGATTCCTATGACCTCTGCGGCAATGCGACTGATGACGGCGGCGGCATATCCCGAGCCGGTGCCGATCTCGAGCACGCGGTCATTCGGCCCGATCTCTGCAGCAGCGATCATCAAAGCAACCATGTAAGGCTGCGAGATGGTTTGGCCGGCCTCGATCGGCAGAGGATGGTCCTCATAGGCTGCCGACGCACTTCCGGCGGAAACGAAGTCCTCCCGCGGAACGTTGCGAAAGGCATCAAGTATGGTGGGGCTATTTAGCCCCCGTGCTTCGATTTGCCGGCGCACCATCCGCTCGCGAAGCTTTGCGAAATCGGGCATAGGCTGCTCCGACCGGATAAACTGCCATAGATCGGGAGCGTTCCGATGGCGTCGATCGACGTAAGGTTCTCTGGATCCGTTCCTGCCAATTATGAGCAGTACATGGTGCCGCTGCTGTTCCGGCCCTACGCCGAGGAAATTGCGAAACGGGTTGCTCGGTTTGATCCCAGTGACATTCTGGAAACCGCGGCGGGCACCGGAGTCGTGACGGCCGCTCTTGCCGCCTCTCTGCCCGAAGCGCGCATCGTCGCCACAGATCTCAACCAGCCAATGCTGGACGTGGCCGCAACGCGGGTGAATTCGGGAAACGTCAGATTCCAGCAGGCCGACGCGCTCGAACTGCCATTCGAGGATGGGAGCTTCGACATCGTGGTCTGCCAGTTCGGCGTCATGTTCTACCCCGACAAGGTGCGCGGGAATGCGGAAGCAAGAAGAGTGCTTCGCGACGCCGGGCGATACGTCGTCGCGATCTGGGATCGCATAGAGGAGAACAAGCTCTCCAACCTGGCCAACGACAGCATGCGACGGCTGTTTCCGGAGAATCCTCCGCAGTTCATGACCAGGGGCCGTTTAGCTACCACGACCCGGAATGGATCCGGCGCGACCTCCGAGACGCTGGTTTCGGCGACATTGAAATTGAAACAGTCGAGCTGACCAGCCGAAGTCCGTCCGCAGTCGAAGGTTCACGCGGGCTGGTCTACGGATCGCCGATGGGGTTGAGCTGGCGGATTATGGGCCGGACGCGCTCGACCGCGTGTTCGACGAGATGGTGAAAGGCGGACGGGCTTACGAAGGACCCGACGGTTTTGCTGCGCCGATGCGGGCGCACATCGTTACCGCGACTAGATAAGACCCGCGAGCGGACTGCTCGGGTCTGCGTAGCGTCGCTTCTGCATTCGGCCGGATAGATACGCGAGGCGTCCGGCCTCGACGGCCGCCTTCATCGCCCGCGCCATCATCACCGGCTCCTTGGCCTCCGCGATGGCGGTGTTCATCAGCACACCGTCGCAGCCGAGCTCCATCGCCTGCGCCGCGTCGCTGGCAGTCCCGACGCCAGCATCGACCAGCACGGGAACGCTCGCCCCTTCGACAATCAGGCGGATGGTCACGCGGTTCTGTATGCCAAGGCCGGAGCCGATCGGTGCGCCCAAGGGCATGATCGCGACCGCGCCGGCTTCCTCGAGCTGCTTGGCGGCGATCGGATCGTCGACGCAGTAGACCATCGGCTCGAAGCCCTCCTTCACGAGTACCTCGGTCGCGCGCAGCGTCTCGCGCATATCCGGGTAAAGCGTCTTCGCCTCGCCGAGCACTTCCAGCTTCACGAGGTTCCAGCCGCCCGCCTCGCGCGCCAGCCGCAGCGTGCGGATCGCGTCGTCCGCGGTGAAGCAGCCGGCGGTGTTGGGCAGATAGGTGATCTTTTTCGGATCGATGAAGTCCGTCAGCATCGGCTCGTTCGGGTTCGAAATGTTCACTCGCCGCACGGCGACGGTGACAATCTCGGCTCCCGACGCTTCAACGGCCGCCGCATTTTCTTCCAGGCTCTTGTACTTGCCCGTGCCGACAATCAGCCGCGACGTGAACGTGCGGCCGGCGACGGCCCAGCGATCCGCCTTCACCGGGTTCTCGACGTTCATCAACCGCCTCCCACGAAGCGAACGATCTCGAAATCGTCGCCGTCGCGCACAGAGACTTCGTCCAGCGTCGAGCGCGGTACGACCTCGAGGTTCCGCTCGACCGCAACACGAACGGGGTCGAAGCCAAGCTCGCTGACGAGCTCGGCAATGGTGATGCCTTCCGCGACCCGGCGATGCTCGCCGTTGATGCGGACTTGGACTGTGTGATCGACCGTCATTTGCCGGGTTCAGATAGGAACGTCCGGCCCCTCGCGCAATTGAAGACAGGAGCGCTTTGACTGGACGCCGCCGTTCGAGGCGGTAAGACGCGGCGCAAACGGCCCGATTGGGCAGAATTTAGGGGATTCGAAATGGCCGAGACCGGCAAGGGCGGAGCCGACAAGAACGCATCGATGCGTGTCGACACTGCCCTCGTGCGCGAACTCGCTGAACTGCTGAGCGCGAACGACCTCAACGAGATCGAGGTCGAGGATGGCGACCGCAAGATCAAGGTGCGCCGGGATGCGCCGACGGCTTATGTGTCGGCTCCGCCTCCTGCCGCGCTGGCGGCCGCGCCCGCGCTGACGGCGCCTCCGGTGCATGCCAAGGAAGACCTCGGAACACATGAAGACGAAGTTTCGGGTGAGCCTGTGAAGTCGCCGATGGTCGGCACGGCGTTCATGTCGCCTGAGCCTGGCGCCAAGCCGTTCATCACCGTCGGACAGGCCGTCAAGGCCGGCGACACGTTGCTCATCGTCGAGGCGATGAAGGTGATGAACCCGATCACCGCGCCCAAGGCCGGCACAGTCAAGAAGATCAACGTCGCGGACGGCCAGCCCGTCGAGTTCGACCAGTCCCTGGTGGTGCTCGGCTAAGTCATGGCCATTCAAAAGCTACTGATCGCGAACCGCGGCGAGATTGCGCTGCGTATCCATCGCGCTTGCCATGAACTAGGCATCAAGACCGTCGCAGTTCACTCGACCGCCGACGCCGACGCGATGCACGTGCGGCTTGCCGACGAGACCGTCTGCATCGGCCCACCCGCGGCGACCGACTCTTACCTCAACATCCCGAACATCATCTCGGCGGCTGAGATCGTCCACGCCGATGCGATCCACCCGGGCTACGGCTTTCTCTCCGAAAACGCGCAGTTTGCGGAGATCGTCGAGAGCCACGGCATCATCTGGGTCGGCCCGAAGCCGGAGCACATCCGGATCATGGGCGACAAGATCGAGGCCAAGCGCACGGCCGCTAAGCTCGGCCTTCCGCTCGTTCCCGGCTCGGCGGGGGCGCTGACGAGCGTCGCCGAGGCCCACGCGCTGGCCGAGGAGATCGGCTACCCGGTCCTGATCAAGGCCGCATCCGGCGGCGGCGGTCGTGGCATGAAGGTCGTCCAGTCCGACGACCAGCTCGAAAGCCTGATGAGCCAGGCGGCGTCCGAGGCGCGTTCCGCGTTCGGCGACGACACCGTCTACATGGAAAAATATCTCGCCGACCCGCGCCACATCGAATTTCAGGTGTTCGGCGACGGCGAAGGCGCGGCGATCCACCTCGGCGAGCGCGACTGCTCGCTGCAGCGGCGTCACCAGAAGGTCCTGGAGGAAGCCCCTCCCCTGTCATCACGCCGGAAGAGCGCGAGCGCATGGGCGAGATCGTCCGCAAGGCGATGAGCGACATGGGCTACCGCGGCGCGGGCACCATCGAGTTCCTCTACGAAAACGGCGAGTTCTACTTCATCGAGATGAACACCCGGCTTCAGGTCGAGCATCCGGTGACCGAAATGATCAGCGGGATCGACCTGGTCCGCGAGCAGATCCGCGTTGCGCAGGGCGAAGGCCTGTCATGCCGGCAGGAGCAGATCCACCTGCACGGCCACGCCATCGAGTGCCGCATCAACGCCGAAGACCCAATGACCTTTGCGCCGTCGCCGGGCCTCGTGAAGAATTACGTCGCTCCCGGGGCATGCACGTCCGCGTCGATAGCGGCCTGTACACAGGCTACCGCGTGCCTCCGTACTACGACAGCATGATCGGCAAGCTGATCGTCTATGGCACTACGCGCGAACGCTGCATCATGCGCCTCCGCCGCGCGCTGGAGGAGTTCGTGGTCGAGGGCATGAAGACCACTATCCCGCTCCACCAAGCGCTGGTCCGCGACGAGGAGTTCCTCCGCGGCGAATATACCATCAAATGGCTTGAACAGTGGCTGGAGAAGCAGCAGGTCGCTGCCGAATAGTCCTTCCGCTTACTTCTTCGGCCCGAGGTCGAGGAGCACGATCGGGCCCACGTCCACCGTCTGCTTCGCGGTTGCGAGATGGACGGTCACCTTGACCGAGTTGGCCGGATAGTCGCGATCCGCCGTTCCGCGAATCTGGAAGTCCTTCCATTCCGGCCCGATGTCGACCGACTGCTGCAGAAGCGAGGAATAGGGCTCGGACGCAAGCTGCACCGCGACATAGGGAATGGTCGTCGCGGTCGCCCCTCCCTCGCCCTTCTCAAGCCTGGCCGAGACCATGAGCACGAGTTGGTCGCCTGCCTTGATCGGCTTCGGGATCGCTGTCTCCACCGCGCTGTCCCAGACGTTGGCACCCTTCTTCGGAACCTGGACGCGGAGCGCCTTGCCGCCCTGTGCAGCCGGATCGTCATGAAGCGAGGCCTTGGCACCGTTGACCGACGGGGCTGACGGATCGTTGATGATCTTGCTTGCCAAATCATCCGCCGCCTGTCCGTAGGCCGGAGCGACGGCAGAAAGCGAAAGGGCTGCAAAAGCGAAAAATGACCGAGACAGCATGCAATTCTCCCCAACTGCGGTGCCAACAAATCAGGTCTCGGCCGATCTCGCAACTGTCTTGAGAGACCGGTCGGCCGGTCGCCTGAACCGCCGATAACGAGTACGTTCAGCCTTGAATCAAGCGACTTGGCGCAAATCCGCATCGACCTGCTTGTAGGAGGGCACTGATGCGTAAACTCACTTTGGTTTTGGCCGCTGCCGGATCGGCGCTTGCGATCGCAACACCTGCCGCTGCGCAATATTATCCGCAGCCGTATGGGAACGATCGCGGTTACGGAAATGAGTACGGCTACAACCGGGGCTATGCCGACGCTGGCGGACTCCACCGCAGGATAGAAAACGTCCTGAAATCGATCGACGGAATTCGGCCTGACATGCGGCGCCAGATTTATTCCGAAGCCATCGGCCTCGACCGTGCGCTGCGAATGGCGTCTCGCAACGGGCTGAACCCGTGGGAAGCCCGCGAGTTCGACCAGCGGATCTACCAGCTGGAGATCCGGCAGGGCCGCTCGTCCTGGAACCGTGGCGGGCGCTACGGAGGCTACGACGACCGGTATTACCGAGACGACCGCCGCGACCGCCGCGACCGTTGGGACGGTGACGACGACTAATGTAGCGGGCACCCCGGGCTAGACGCTCGGGGTGCTTCCGTTCAGGATTTCGCGGTCTGGATCATCATCAAGGGGTTCGGGGTCGCGTCTCCAGTTCTCACCATCGTGTTCCGATCACGATGAATAAACGGGTCCGACTGTCCCTTCACGATCAACGTCGTTTCCGAAGCGTAGCTCCAACTGTCATCGGAATGGAACGTGATTTCGAGCTGATAGCGGTCAGTCCGGAACGCATATTCCAGGAAGGCCGTGGAGCAGATCCCATACTCCGTCGGCCCGCGCTCGGCGACGACCGTCAGGCGGTCATCCCCGGCTGCGCCTGCCCGGCGGCCAGCGCAGTCTGCCCCGCGGGATTGCCAAAGTCTGCAGCACCAGGCCCGTGGCCGGCTCCCACAACCAATAGCCGACCTGGTCGTGGAAGGTGATGTCCTCTTCGGGCGTATTGATATGAATGTGGTACCGCAGACCGTAGAACAGCTGCGGACCGTTGGCCTGCGGATCGATCGGCTGGAACTCGATGCGCTCGATGTAGTCGCGGTGCTCCGGCCCGTCCGCCTTCGGATTGATGTCCAGCCCTGCTGAGGATTGCCATGTGCCCGCCAGCCGCCGCAGGGGACCAAGGTTCGCCAACGTGTCCGGATCGACGTCGCTCGGCTCTGTGAAGATGTCCGTCGGGAAGGGATTCATCGGCGGTCTTCCTTCAGCGTCGTTTCCCGCCCGGATGCGACGGCTGTCCGCATCACGCAAGCGTGGGCAACCGTTGCACTTTCAACGGCCATATGCGTTCCTTGGACGGACGTATCCGATGGGCACTTACACCGCCACACCCGCGAACGATCGAGCCAAGGCGCTCGCCGGAGTTGCCTTGGTGCATATCGTTATCGGCGCCGTCATCCTGACCGGACTCAATGTCCACAATGTCCGCCACGCCGTTGAGAGCCTCAAGACCTTCGATATTGAAGAGAGGTCGCCTCCGCCGCCCGCGCCGCCGCCACCTCAGCCAAAGGCCGACCGCACGAAGGATCAGGAAGGAGCCGCCGGCAAGAAGGCCGAGCCAACGCAGGTCGTCGCGCCGAAGCCTGCAATTGTCGTTCCTACCAAGCCGCCAGTGGTTGCCGCGCCCGTTGCGGGTACCGGGAACCAGGCGCGCGCGGGCGCGGCGGCGACCGGAGTTGGACCCGGCGCTGGCGGATCGGGAACCGGTCGAGGCGGCGGAGGCAATGGCGATTTCACCGGGTTCACGCCGGCTCGGCTGGTCCGCAATCTCAATCGCGGTGATTATCGCGAGCTGACCGGCGGCCGACTACCCTACGGCCGGGCCATGGTCGCTCTTCAGCTCGACCCAAGCGGACTGCCCATCAATTGCCGAGTCACGCGATCGAGCGGAGACGCCGACGTCGATGGCAGGCTTTGCCCACTGATCTACCGTCGGTTGAGGTTTCGCCCGGCCTTTGACGCGGATGGCCGGCCGATCCCCTATCGACTGGACTATGTCGCCAATTGGTCGCTGTAATTTCTATCGCGCCGCCGTCTGCGCTGCGTCGGCCGATCCCTCTGCCAGCCTTGCCTTGTCGCGTCCGTAGACGTCGTCGAGGAACGCGATCTGCGAGCCATCTGGCACCGCGGTCAGATAGGTAATGTAGACCGGAACGGGTTTATCGAGCGGCACCTTCTCTTCGGGGCCCGCTCCCTTCCAGGTCAGGTCGCGTCCGAACAGCCAGCGCCCCAAGCGCCAAGCCGACTCCAGCCTCACGCAACCGCCGCTGTACAGCCGGGCGGCCTGCTCGAAGAGTTCTCGCTCCGGGTTGTCGTGGAGGTAGACTCCCTCCTCGTTCGGGAACATGAATTTGATGCGGCCCATCGAGTTATGAGCGCCCGGCAGTTGGCGGATCAGCACCTTTTGGCGGCCATCCGCAACGGCTTGCCAGTCGATGGCCGAAGGATCGAAGATCTGGGGGTTGTCGACGAAATCGGAGACGACCTGGTAACCCTGCCGGTCGAGATACGGCAGTCCCAGCTTCACGACGTTCGGAGCTATCCGTTCCGCCGCCAGGTCCGCCGGAACGTACCAGTAGGGGTTGAGGTTCGCGAAACGGATGTATGCCGCCATCATCGGCGTTGGATAGATCGGCTTCCCGACCACGACCCGCATCGAATCCACGGTCTTGCCATCTTCGATCATGAACAGGCGTTGGGCGGCCGCATTGACGAGCACGTAGCGGCCGTCGCCCACCGGCAGCTCGCGAGCGCGGTCGAGATTGAGCCGGACGAGATCGCGCTGGCTAGCATCGTAATTGCCCGAGAGCAGAGCGTGGCGAAGCTGCGCATAGAGCGGGTTCATCCAGCGCATTTCCGCGATGTAGACCTCGAGCGAAGGCGCCGTAGCTGCCGTCTCGAGGATTGCGCGGTCGTTCGGCATCTCCGGCTTCAACTCGGCGTCGACGTAGATCGTATCGCTCCGCTTGGTCGACCGAAGGTCGCGCACATAGGCAACGAAGGCGCGGCTCAGTTGAGCGTCCGCTCGGCGCGCGGCCTTGGCGCTGCCGGACTGCCGCGCGGCCTGGACGATATGTTCCAGCTTTTCGACGTCGTAGCGGTCGCCATTGAGGCCATCGGCGTCCGCATTCCGAAGCGTCTCCAGAAGCAAATCCGCCGGCCGTCCCGATTGCGACAGCCACAGCAAGCGGCCGTCACGCGCCTTGTAGAATTCGGAAACGCCCTCTGCTCCGGCTGCGAAGCGCGCGGCGGTCGACTGTGCGGCCGCTGCCGAGCCGGGAAGCGCCGAAGATACCCCCGCAAGCAGGAGCGCCGCGAAGCCTCCGCGCAGGGCGGAAAAAATGCGCACCGACCGCTGAGGGCCGGTGCGCATCGTACGCGTACAGATCACTGAGTGGACCGAGGCGTTAGCCGCGCTCACCCGAGCGAGCCGGCGGCGTGTAGGTCGGGGCCGGAGCCGTCGACTGCGGCGCGCCCGCATAATACTGGCCGTTCTGAACATAACCGTCCACGCGCCCATCGTTGTCGCGGTCGGCCCAGATGGCGCCGGCGAGACCGCCGACGGCAGCACCGATCACTGCGCCTTCGAGCAGGCTGACGCCCGGAATGACCGCACCGGCAACCGCGCCGAGAGCCGCACCACCGACAGCGCCCGTTGCAACGCGACGAAGCGTCGGGTCATAGCCCTGCGGGGTGCCCGTGTAATACTGGCCGTTCGAAACGTAGCCATCGACATAGCCGTCGTTGTTCTGGTCGGCCCAGACTGCGCCGGCGAGACCGCCGATCGCTGCGCCGACAGCGGCACCTTCGATCACGTTCACGCCCGGAACCACTGCACCGACGGCTGCGCCACCGGCCGCGCCGATCGCTGCGCCCTGCGCAACGTCACCCGCGGTTTGGCTGTCGGTCGCGCAAGCGCTCAGCGCTACCGAGCTGGCCAGCACGACTGCCAGAAATGATTTTTGCATCGTCTATCTCCCGATTGTTAATCTTCCGGACCATGCCCCGGGCCCTGAAATCCCCGGCGAACGGTGCATGTCACGCGCGAGAAACGACGCTTGCGCAACATCGTTCCGGCAACGCGACAATGCTTCGACGCGGGAATGAACCGGACTGACGGCGCATTCGTTGCCAAAAGCGGCGTAAGAACTAGGAACTGTCCGTGACATGAACGTAACGATCTATCACAATCCGCTCTGCGGAACATCGCGCAAAACGCTCGAAATCCTGCGGGAAAGCGGTGAGGATCCGACCGTCGTCGAATACCTTAAGACGCCGCCGAGCCGCGAAGTGCTCAAGGCAATTTACGCTCGCGCCGGCATCTCACCGCGCGAAGGGCTGCGGACGAAGGAGCCGATTGCCACGGAGCTGGGGCTCACGCGTCCCGAGGTCAGCGATGACGAGATCCTCGATGCAATGATGGAGCATCCGATCCTGATCAACCGGCCGCTGGTCGTGACCGACAAGGGGGCCCGGCTTTGCCGACCGCAAGACGTCGTCCATGAGATCCTCTAGCATCGGCGTCGCTGACAAGCCGCTGGAACCATCGCATATTCCACCGCGATGAGTCGGTTGGACCCACGTCTTCTGCTGCAAGGCTACGCGGCCGGAATTTTCCCGATGGCCGACAGCCGGGAAGCATCCGAGCTGTTCTGGGTCGAGCCACGCTCTCGCGCGATTATCCCTCTCGACGCATTCCATCTTTCAAGGTCTCTGCGCCGGACGATCCGGTCGGGGCGATTTTCCGTAACGATGGACCGTGACTTTCTTGCGGTGATCACCGCCTGCGCCGACCGCGATGAGACCTGGATCAACGACGACATCGAGCATGCGATGGTCACCCTGCACTCGACAGGGCATGCCCATTCGATCGAAGTTTGGGACCACGGCGAACTGGTCGGCGGCCTTTACGGCGTGAAGCTTGGGCGCGCCTTTTTCGGCGAAAGCATGTTCAGCCGCCGCACTGACGCCTCGAAGGTTGCGCTCGCGTGGCTTGTCGCGCGGATGAAGGTCGGCGGCTTTTCGCTGCTCGACTGCCAGTTCATGACCGCCCACCTCGCCTCGCTCGGCGCCGTGAGCATCTCACGCAAAGACTATGTCGCGTTGCTTTCCGCAGCACTTGGCGGAGCTGGCGCAGGCTCCGTCGGCGCTGAAGGTTCGGGCGCCGGGGCTTCCGCGGGTCCGGCCGCATTGTCCCTGCGATCCGCACTGCCCGATCTGTTCGCCCTGGACCGATTGCTCGAAGCGACCGGCGCCGCGGGCTCGGCGGCGGCTGAGGGATATGTCATCGCGCAGCTCTTGGGCCAGACGTCGTAGATTGGATGCTCGACGACGTTCAGTGACGGCGATTCCTTATAGACCCAGCCGGAGAAGGCCCGGATCCAACGCTTATCGGGCTGCTGGACATCGAGCTGGAGGAAAGCGCCGGTCAGTTTTTCGCTTTCCCATGGTGCAGTCGTCTCGCAGGCGCGGAGACGCACGATGGCATCCTTCACCTGGATCGACTGGCCCGGCTTCATGGTCAGGTCGCGAACGATTCCGTTCCGCTTGTTGAGCAGCGAGATGACTGCGACGCGCTCCGCCATCGGGGTCACGTCGGCGTTCTGCCCCGCGCCGCGCGCAGCCGTCGGAAGCTGGACGCGATTGCCCTGGTCATCGTCCTTGCGCTGGCAGCCCGCCGCGAGCAGCAGCGCCAGCAGCGTGCCGGTTACGGCGTAGGTCTTCACGCTCAGTCTGGCGTCCAGGCCTGATAGTCGCCCGTCGAGGCAGGCCTCAGCTGATTCTTCGACAGCGACCCATCGGGCCGGAACGCGGCCATCGTGCCGGTCGGATTGACCTGCGGCGGCTGTTCGAACCTGCGACGGTCCGGGAGCGATGTGTCCGGGAGGCCGTCGATCGTGCCCTTCAGCCAGGCCTGCCAATCAGGCGGAACCCGGCTGCCGTCGTTCGATCCGTTGTAGATGACCCAGCGGGTCGCCGGGTTCTTCTTGCCCTCGAAATAGACGTTGCCGGCGTCGTCACGACCGACTTCCTTTCCGTGAAGGCGCGTGAACAGCCCCGTCCCCCACGTCGCGCCGTTCCACCAGGTGAATGTCCGAGACCAGAATCCCATGGCCCGCGCATCTGCCCGCTCGGGCTCGCGAGTGCAAGCATCAGGCCTCAATGAGGCCAGTTGACCTTGTCGCCCTCCTTTATGTGAAGCTCGGCAGCGCGCCCGCCAGGAATTTCAAGGACAGCAGACACCGCCTCGAGCGAAGGAATTGGCTCCAGGGACATCGGGACGGCATTTTCCGCGATGCGCCCCACGGTGCCGTTCGGGCGAATGAACACCAGGTCGAGCGGGATGAGCGTATTCTTCATCCAGAAGCTTGCGTCGGTCGGCGGATCGTAAGGGAAAATCATGCCTCGGTCGGGCGCGAGCGACTCCCGGAACATCAGGCCTCGCGCCTGCTGCTCAGGCGTGCGAGCGATTTCGACCGTGAATTTGTGCGTTCCCGAAGACGAATGAATCGTGAGTGGAACCTGTTCGAGGCCGGCGGAGGACTTCTCGGCAACTTGAGGGCAGTCGTTGCCGAACCGCAAGCGCTGCTCGCCGCAATAGCCGCCGCAGCCAACGCGCGGCCTAGGAGTCCGAATGCAGTTCGACCGCGGTCAGGCCTTTCTTCCCCTCGGCTATGCGCGCCAGCACGTGCTGTCCCGGCTGCAGGTCCCCGACATCCGAGTTCCGGACGGTCTCCATATGAACGAAAATATCGTGCGCGTCCGGGTCCCCGACGCGGTTGACGAAGCCGTAGCCTTTTACGCGATTGAACCATTTCACCTCTACAGGTTCGAACTCACCGGCCGAATCCGACAAGGCCTTACGGTCTATGTCCTTGCTCGTCGAGCGGGCAACCCTGGGCGGAGGAACGACGGCGGAGCCAACGTCGATCGAGATGACCTTCTTGGCCTGGAGCCCGCGATCGAGCCGCATCGGGACGACTTCCACGATCGCGCCTTCCGGCAAGCTCCTGCGGCCATGCTCCCGCAAGACACTGAAATGTATGAGGATATCGCCGTCGATGGAATCGCTGATCAGAAAGCCGAAGCCTCGCGTGGCATCGAACCACTTCACTCGGCCAACGACCGCCTCCATCTCCGACGAATCGTCAGCGACCGCCTCGGCGTCGTCGAGCGGATGATGTTCGGGCTGTGTTGCCATTCCTGACTTCTCGCGCTGCACAATACACTACTAACATGTGTCTAAGTGTCGTGAAACCGACTTAACGACTCTTCTCTTGCAGGTCGTTAAGGTCCGGTTCGCTGCCAGGTTCAGCGTCGATCACTGCTTTCGCCAGTTCAAAGCGGTGGCCGGCGCGGATCATGGCCGCGAGCGCCTTCTCTCTCCCATTTCGATCGGGTGGAACATCAGCAAAAGGCCCTAGGTGACGCCTGCGGGCAAATCGCAATGCCGAGCGAGCCGCTTCCTCCGCCGCCAGATTCTGTGCGGCCGCTCCGTCTTCCTCATCGATTCCAGCTGCACGAAGGGCTTGAGCGACGCGATGCCCGCCGTAGCCCCGCTCCGAAAGCAAACGAGATTTCGACATCGCATAGAGGGCGTCATCGACCAGGCCGCTAGCCGCTATGCGCTCCACCAGCGTCTCGATTTCGGGCTCTCGGTCACCATCCCAGCCGCGCTCGCGAACCTTGCGATTCAAATAGTTGACCAGCTTGGCCCGCGTCGTTGCAAACTTGCCCACGTAGAAAAGGGCGAGTTCGTGGAGGCTTTCGCCGTTTAACGGCTTTCGCGGTCGGGCGGACCGTCGGACATGCATCGGCCCAATTTGTGCCACACTCGCACACCAGTACAAGTCATCCCACTGATGAGGTGGGCGACAGGCCGCGCCTTTGGCGGGCATTTTGATGATGGTGAAGGCTTGCTCGACCGCAACAACACGATCGTAGCCGACCTCGCTCCCGCAGGCGCAACGCCGACCCTGGACTCGCTCCCGCGACGCGTGGCGGACTTTGCGACCCTGGGCGAGGCGCTCGACTACGCGGCGCGCGGGCGTCGCGGCATGAATTTCCACGACGCGCGCGGCACGCTGGTCAGGGCTTACCCCTTTGCCGAGCTGCGCGAGGACGCGCTTGCCCATGCGCAGCGCTTCATGGCGCTAGGACTGAGGCCGGGTGAGCGCCTGGCCCTCATCGCAGAGACGGGTCCCGAGTTTGCGGCCTGCTTCTTCGGCGCCGTTTACGCCGGCCTATGGCCTGTACCGCTGCCTCTGCCGACCAGCTTCGGCGGCCGCGAGGCCTATGTCGAGCAGCTTCGAGTCATGCTCACAAGCAGCGACCCGTCACTGTTTGTCTGCTCGGCCGAACTGATCTCTTATGCGGAAGAGGCCGCCGCTGGACGGACTACTTCCGTGCGCTCCTGGGATAGCCTCGGCGAAGTCGTCTCGAGTGAGAGCGAGTTGCCGATCCCCGACGCCGACGATGTCGCTTATCTCCAATATTCCAGCGGATCGACGCGCTTCCCGCATGGCGTGGCTGTCACGCATCGCCAGCTTCTGTCGAATCTCCATGCTCATGGTGTCGGCCTGGAGGTCATCGAGACTGACCGCGTTATTTCATGGCTTCCCTGGTACCACGATATGGGGCTGGTCGGATGCATGCTGTCGCCGATCGCGCTTCAGCTCTCCACCGACTACCAGAAGACCGAAGACTTCGCCCGCCGCCCACTTGCGTGGCTCGACATGGTCACGCGCAATCCCGGTACCAGCGTCAGTTACTCGCCGACCTTTGGCTACGACATTTGCGCTCGTCGTATGTCGTCACAGACCCGCGCGGAAGATCGCTTCGACCTGTCGCGCTGGCGGATTGCCGGCAATGGCGCCGACATGATCCGGCCCGACGTGATGCAGGCCTTCGTCGACGCCTTCGCAGATGCCGGCTTCAAGGCCGCCGCATTCTGCCCAAGCTACGGCCTGGCCGAGGCGACGCTTGCCGTTTCCTTGATGCCGCCGGGTGAAGGTATCCGCATCGAGCTGGTCGAAGAGACCGTCCTGAACGGCGGCGACAACGGCTCGCCGGAGCGTCCGCGCCGGTACCGGGCGGTCGTCAATTGCGGAAAGCCGGTCCGCGGAATGGAAATCGAAATCCGCGGTGAGGATGGTGCTTTGCTCGAAGACCGCGGCATCGGTCGCGTTTTCGTCCGCGGTTCGTCGGTCATGCACAGCTACTATCGTGATCCGGAAGCCACCGCCGCCTGCCTGAAGGACGATTGGCTGGATACCGGCGACATGGGCTACATGTCGGGCGGCTACATCTTCATCGTCGGCCGCGCGAAGGACATGATCATCATCAACGGCCGCAATCACTGGCCGCAGGACATCGAGTGGGCGGTCGAGCAGCTTCCCGGCTTCAAGTCCGGCGATATCGCCGCCTTCGCGATCACGGGTCCGTCAGGCGAGGAAACCCCGGCCGTCCTTGTTCACTGCCGAGTCTCGGATCCCACCGAACGTGGCCGGCTTCGCGATGACATCCGTGAGCGGGTTCGCGCGATCACCGGCATCACGCCGATCGTCGAACTCGTCCCGCCGCGGTCCTTGCCCGCACGAGTTCGGGCAAGCTGTCTCGGACCAAGGCACGCAATCTCTACCTCTCCGGCGAGATTCAGCCCTTCGACATCGCTGCCTGAAATCAGGTCTTCAGCAACGTAAGTTAGTCTGCCATCGTAGCCGCTTTCCGCGTGCAGGAGAGCGCCGTTGAGCGATGAAGTCATTGTCGTCGACCTTGGCTTACAGTTGGCCGTGGTCACGGCGTTCATTGTGCTGATGGTCGTGGTTCACAGCGCAGGCCTCGTGGCCATCTCGAAGGTCCTGCACCTTCACGACGATCGCGCCATACCCAACGAATTCGGCCTTCGCGCTTCATTCCTCATGGGAACTTACGGGCTGCTACTATTCACGTTGCACTTCTTCGAGATCTACCTTTTCGCGCTCTTTTATCGTCACGTCGGGGCGTTAAGGTCGATGGAAGCGGCGCTTTATTATTCAGCGTCCTGCTACGCCACGCTCGGGTCCGCACCCGCTCATTTCGACGAGGAATGGCGGCTGCTCGGTTCACTCGAAGCGCTGATCGGCTTCGTCCTGATCGGCTGGTCGACAGCGTTCATGGTCGGGACGCTTCGCAAGATCATCAATTGAACGCCGCCCTTGCGCGCCCGTCGTTCGCCGCATAAGTCGCGCCTCGGCCTAGGGGTATAGCTCAGTTGGTAGAGCATCGGTCTCCAAAACCGAGGGTCGTGGGTTCGAGTCCCTCTGCCCCTGCCAGCCTTGAAGACTCAAGCCGGTATCGCTAAGTCGCTTTCAGCTCCGTCGGCCTCCGGGTCCGCGGAGCGTTTTTCTATCTCGAAGAGGCAATGTCGGTGGCGAAGACCTCCCCAGGCGAATTCATCAGGCAGGTACGCAGCGAAGCGTCGAAGGTCGTCTGGCCGACCTGGGCGGAGACTGTCCGCACCGCAATCATGGTTTTCATCATGACCGCCCTCCTTGCCATCTTCTTTTTCGCGACCGATTCGTTCTTCAGCGCGATCGTCAAATTCCTGCTTGGCCTGATCGGCTAGCGAGCAACGGGGAACTCAACACATCATGTCCCGCTGGTACATCATCCACGCATACTCAGGCTTCGAGAACAAGGTGAAGGACGCGATCCTTTCCGAAGCTACGCGCCTTGGCCTCGAAACCCAGGTCGAAGCCGTCGAAGTCCCGACCGAGAAGGTCACCGAGATTCGCCGCGGCAAGAAGGTCACGTCGGACCGCAAGTTCTTCCCGGCTACGTTCTCGCCAAGCTGGCGATGAACGACCAGGTCTATCACCTTGTGAAGAACACACCGAAGGTCACCGGCTTCCTCGGGCCCGGCGGCAAGCCGCAGCCGATCACCGAAGCCGAGGCCGCGCGCATCCTTTCGACCAAGGAAGAGGCTGCGTCCGCCGCGCCGAAGCAGAAGGTCAATGTCGACTATGAGATCGGTGATGCCGTGAAGGTGCTCGACGGTCCGTTCGCGAGCTTCAACGGTGTTGTCGAGGAACTCGACTTCGACCGCGGCCGCGTAAAGGTCTCTGTCTCGATCTTCGGTCGCGCGACCCCCGTCGAACTCGAATTCGAGCAGGTCGAACGGGTCAAGTAGCCCACGAACGAAAGCGACCCGGCCGCCTTGGGGTGTGGCCGGATCGCTCCGTTTCTTCAGCAGGGCTAGTCGCCGAAGGTCGAGGTCCGTGACGCAGGTCGCTCACCGCCCCCCGAACCTCTCGCCCGCACTACGAAGGCGAAAAGCGCACTGGTACTTATCGTTCGATAAGTCGGACAGCCGACATTCCCGACGGCGTCACGCCTGAATGAAAGTGATGAGCGCGACGGCCATGAAAGTCGCGCCGAGCACGGCCGTGAAGCCCGCGAGGACCGCCGCTCCTTGGCGCGTGTGCAGCCTCCCGCGCCTGCGGGCATACAAGCCGCCGCTCAGCATCAGGACTCCCAGGAACAAGGCCAGGAAACTGCCGATACTGACGAGGTCGATATATTCCACAAACTCCTCCGAGGTTTCTCAGGGGCTCAACTCCCTGCCGCCCGGTTGGATGCAGTGAATAACCTGCATTGAGACGGCGCGCTTTCGCCTTGCGTTGGATTTGCCTCTCTGCCTGCCTTCCGCTATGGGCCGCGGCTTCCGAGACATTATCGGAAAATGCTGCGGGAGTTCGCCTCGGCGTCCGCTTGGACCGCTAAACTTGAAATGAGAGTGAAATGGCAAAGAAGATAACCGGCTATATCAAGCTGCAGGTGCCCGCGGGCATCGCAAACCCGTCGCCGCCGATCGGCCCGGCGCTGGGTCAGCGCGGCGTCAACATCATGGAATTCTGCAAGGCGTTCAACGCCGCCACGCAGGAGCTCGAGAAGGGCGCTCCGATCCCGACGGTCATCACTGTCTATGCGGATCGCAGCTTCTCCTTCGCGACGAAGACGCCTCCGGCGAGCTTCCTCCTGAAGAAGGCAGCGAACCTCAAGTCGGGCTCGAAGGAGCCGGGCAAGGTCAGCGCGGGCACCATCAAGCGCTCGAAGCTGGCGGAAATCGCCGAGGCCAAGATGAAGGACCTCAACGCCAACGACATCGAGGCGGCAACGAAGATCATCGAAGGCTCCGCTCGCGCGATGGGCCTCCAGGTTGTGGAGGGCTAAGCCATGACGAAGCAGACGAAGAAGCAAAAGGCCCAGGCTGGCGCAGTCGATCGTGAGAAGTTCTACGCGGTGGACGAAGCGCTTTCACTCGTGAAGCAGAACGCGACCTCGAAGTTCGACGAGACCGTTGAAGTTGCGCTCAACCTCGGTGTCGATCCGCGCCACGCCGACCAGATGGTTCGCGGCGTCGTCAACCTGCCGAAGGGCACCGGCAAGACTGTCCGCGTCGCCGTGTTCGCCAAGGGCGCGAAGGCAGACGAGGCCACCGCAGCCGGCGCCGACAAGGTCGGCGCGGAAGACCTCATGGAAGAGATGCAGAGCGGCAAGCTCGATTATGACCGCGTCATCGCGACGCCGGACATGATGGGCGTCGTTGGCCGTCTCGGTAAGGTGCTGGGTCCCAAGGGCCTGATGCCGAACCCGAAGCTCGGCACCGTCACCATGGACGTCACTAAGGCCGTCACCGACGCCAAGTCGGGCCAGGTCGAGTTCCGCGTCGAGAAGGCTGGCATCATCCACGCCGGCATCGGCAAGGCGAGCTTTGCTCAAGAAGACCTGAAGGCGAACTTCGACGCGTTCCTCGACGCGATCGTCAAGGCCAAGCCGTCGGGAGCCAAGGGCAAGTTCGTGAAGAAGATTGCGATCAGCTCGACCATGGGTCCGGGCGTCAAGATCGACAGCACGGAGATCGCGGGCGCCTAACGGCTTCCACGGTTGAAGAAAGTACGGCCGGGCTCCCCTTGGGGCTCGGCCTTTTCTTTGTCAGATTCGCTGGAATCCCATCGCGATCAGCCCGCCGGCAGCAATCGCGACACCGTAGGGAATGCCTCCGCCCGGTCGGAGGAGGATGATCCGCTTGCGCGCGTCGTCACTCCAGTTGAACGAGCGCACCGCCAACACCAGCAGCGCCAGGACACCGCCGGCCAAGGCCACCGCGACCATCATCCACAATGCGCCCTTGAGATCGAACCAGAGACCGAGCGCGGCGAGCAGCTTGACGTCTCCTCCACCCAGCTTCCCGGCCGCAAACATCGGAGTGCCCAGAAGGAGCAGGACGATGAATACCGCACCGTTTTGCCAAAGCGAGAGCTGTGGCCCGGTCAGAAAGGCCGCGAGAACCGCTCCGGCCAGGACGAGCAACACCACGATGTTCGCAATGCGCAGCCTCACGGCATCCTCGACGGCAGCAGCAAGAAGCAGGACGGTGAGGACGATCGCCAGCCACTGCGGCGACAATGCAGCGAGGTTCACTTTTTCGGCACCGCCATGGCAAGGTTGTTGGCCGCGCGCGCATAATATTGCGTCCGCACCTCGATCGCCTGGGTGAAGGCCGCGACGGCTTTCTTGTTGTTCCCCTGGAGCCTCGCAACGACGCCGGCGTCATTCAGACGCGCGGCCCAATCGACCTCGCTCTCCCTGCCCGTCGCTGAGGCAGGTCCTCGCTGACGGCAGCACGCGCAAGCTCCAGGTTGGCCGCGATGCGCGGATTCTTCGGATCCAGCGTCGAGGCCCGCTCCAGCTTGCCGAACGCTTCATTCCAATTTCCCGAGCCAGCAAAGACCAGCCGTAATTGTTCAGCACTTCCGCTCGGTCAGGCGCGAGCGCCGTAGCGCGAGAGTAGGATTCGTCGGCGACGGCCCAATCGCCGCGGTAGTCCGCCGCAACCCCCCGCGCGTTCCAGGCCCGCCACGTCGCAGTCGGGAAGCTCGTCGCCCGATCCAGCAGCTTCGCTCCCTGGGCGACGTCCCCGCCTTCATGGCCGCGATCCCCGCATGCTCATACATCACGCCGTCGGACGGGTTCGACGCCAGCAGCGGGAGGTAGCGCGGCAGCGCACCCTGATAGTCACCCGACGCATAGGCCAGCTCGGCGAGAAGGCGGTCGATCTCCGGCCCGGTTACGCCCGCCTTGACCGCATTGGCGATCATCAGGCGTGCTTGTTCGAGGCGGCCCGCCTGGATCGCGAACGCGGCTTCGCTGAGCGATGGCACCGGGGCTGAACCGCTGGTGCCGGTACGGGCTTTGCAGCCGCGAGAGCGGCCGAAAGCAGCAGTGCAATCATGCGCTGGCCCGACGAAGCGCCGGCCGTCGTGCGGCATCGCTGCCGAGGAGAATGACGATATGCGCTCCCGATGCTCGCGGAGCCATCGGGAATCCAAACTGCGTCGAAAGCCGCTGCGCCACGACGCGCTTGTCCGCCGGATACAGGATGACGCTACGCGAACGCGTAGCGAGTGCGTTGCCGATGCTGAGACCACGCCACCCCGAGCGTTCAGCCACATGCGGGTCCTCGCCGCCAGCCGATCGACCCGCGCGGCATTGAGAAGGCGAACCTTCACGGGGATCGCATTGGCGCTGGCCTCTCGGAGCGGAACGAACCGAACCGTCGTGCTCCTGGAGGACAATGCGACCGTGGTCGGCTGCCACACGGGCTTCGGAACCGTCACCAGCGCAATCTCGCCCATCGAAATCCGTTCGAGATGCGGACCCCGCTCCTCCGCGAACGACAGCCGCTGCGGCGTTTCGTCGAAGGGTCTGGCGAGATAGGGAGTCATCAAGTCGCCCGCGACCTCGACGCGCATCGGCTGCGGCGGGGCTGCGCTGTCGGCTAGCTGCACGGGAGCGGCACCGAACGCTCGCTTGGCAACCGGCACGGTCGCCGGCTGAATCGGCCGGACCGCAGGAAGCTTGATCGAAACCGATTGGGGCGAGCTCGCTGTCTGCATGACGGGTGCATTTTGCGGGGCCGGCGTTGCCACGCGCTCCACCACGGCCATTTCGACACGTCCCGTTTGCCCGGGCGCAACGTTCAGCGTGACGGGCGCGGGAGCCGGAACAGCCAGATAGACCGGTGCCTCGGCGAACGTGCGCGCGGGCAGTTGAACCTCGGCAACCGCGACATCCGCCGCCGGGGCGGGGCGATTGGGCGAAGCGATACGCTCGGCTGGCGCCGGCGCTGTGACTGGCGCAGGCACGACCTCGACCTCGGCGACATACTCTGCCGAATCCAGGGCCTGGCTGGCCGCCATTCGCGCAGCAATCTCCTCGCGCACTGCAATCGCTTCATCCGTACGACCCTGAAGCTGCAGCGAGCTCACAAGGGCCGCGAGGATCTGCGTATCGCCCGGAGCGAGCGCGAGCGCCGCTTCGTAATTCCGGCGCGACAGGTCGTACCGCCCCATCTGGTCGTAGCATTGCGCCATTCCGACCAATGCGTCCGTGCTGTTGGGATCGTCGCGCGCCGCCATGCGATAAGCGCTGAGCGCCAAAGCCACGTTGCCGAGCGCGAACTGGCCGCGGGCCTCCGCGATCCTCGCCGGAACCGGCTGCTTGCCCTCGGCAATCGGGGTAGGCGTCGAGCGAATGGATAGCTTCCCGTCCTCTCCGCAGCCGCCGACCATCGTCACGATGGTGACCGAAACAAGGAATTTAGCCCCCGCTTCATATCAACCTCCCCCTAGATTCGGGACGACGCTACGAATGACCCGGATTGCGGCCGGAAGCATCAGCACCCCGATCATGACGGGAAGCATGCATCCGACCAATGGAACCGAAAGCAAAACCGGCAGCCTGTGCGCTTTTTCCTCAGCGCGCATTCGGCGGCGTTCACGCATTTCAGCGGCATAGACGCGCAGCGTCTGGGCAATCGACGAACCCAGCTTCGATGACTGGATGAGCAGGGTTGCGAAAGCGCGAATTTCTTCAGCGCCCGCACGGTCGGCCATACGCCGCAAGGCGTCCTCATGGCTCCGCCCGCGCGAAGCTCGAGCACCACGGCGCCGAATTGCTCGGCCAGGCGCGGATGCGAATTGGTCATTTCCATGCCGACGCGAGCGAAAGCGGAGTCCATGCCGAGGCCTGCCTCGACGCAGACCAGCATCAGGTCCAGCGCGTCCGGGAAGCCGTTGATGATTTCCTGTTGCCTGCGGTCCGCCCGAGCCGCGAGGAACACAGCCGGGATGTAAAGGCCGGCCAGCGCGGCAATCACGACGACCGCATAGAGCTTCAGAATGCTCGGCGTTGAGTTCGTTGCCCACAGCAGAGCGAAGATCAGCAGCGGCAGTCCGATGACGAGCACGAGGCGAATGAGGGTGTAGAGACGCGGAGCGTAAGGCGCGGTGAAGCCCGCAGCGACCAGCTTCTTGCGAACGGAGTCATCGCGGGTGTCGACCAGCGACAGGCCCGCGCCTTCAATCCCATTGACCAGCTTCAGCCAGGCATTTTCCGTATCCTGGCTGCGAAGCGAAGCTCCGACCACTGGATGATCCGAGAAATCCCCATCGACCAGCCGGCGACGCGACATCTGCCGCGCCGTGAAGGCACCGGTGGCGAAATAGGCTCCGGCCGCGACGAGCGCGAACAGGCCAAGCAGGACGCCGAGGCGGATGATCGGATAATCGGTAAACAACTGGGTCATCGCATCACACCTTCAGGTCGACCAGCTTGCGGATGCTGACGAAGCCGATGACGTACATCATGATCAGCCCGATGAAGCCCGGCATGAACATCGGGTCGTCGGCGACGTCGAGGTAGAATCCGGGGTTCATGATGAACAGCATCGCAAACGCGAACAGCGGCAGGACGGTCAGCATGATCGCCGTCATCCGCCCTTCGCTCGAAAGCGCGCGGACCTTGAGATACATCGAATGCCGCTCGCGGATCACGGTCGACAGATTGTCGAGGATCTCGGCGAGATTACCGCCGGTTTCGCTCTGTACCGAGAGCGAGACGACGAACATGCGCATGTCTTCGAGATCCCAGCGGTCGGCCATTGCCTGCAGCGCGTCGCGCAGCTCGGCGCCGTAGGTCACCTCGTCGACGACGACCCCGAATTGGCTTCCGATCGGATCCGGCATCTCCACGGTCAGCAGGTCGAGAGCTGCCGCAATCGGGTGCCCTGCGCGAAGGCCGCGGACAAAGACGTCGAGCGCAGTTGGGAACTGCTCCTGCATCTTCTTGCGCGTCCGGTTGGCGCGGAAATTCAGGTACATGATCGGCAGGAATGCGCCCACGACGCCCGCGAACGTCGCGATCATCAGAAACCGGCCCATTGCGAACGGCACCTGAAGCAAGGCCATCAGCAGCACGATCAGGAAGAAGATCGCCACCGGGGCGAGCAGGATCATCAGGATCAGGCGCCCGGTCGGAACGGTCACCTGCGCAGCGACGAGCATGCGCTCGAACTTTTGCCCGATATGCTGGAACATCACCGGCAGGTGAGCCGAAAAATTACTCTGCTTCCGCCGCAGCAGGCTCATCGTCTGTTCGCGGTCGCGGCCTTCGCCGATCATCCGCAGGCGCAGGTTGATGGCTTTCCCTTCGGCCCGATTGCTGGCCATCCAGCCGACCATGACTTCAACGAGCAGCAGGACCGCACCGAAGGTGCAGCCAAGGATCAGTGCTTTGAGCCAGGCGTCGTTCATCCCTCGAGCTTCGCGTCAGGTCGGAAGAGATCGGCGGACAATGTGACGCCGTGCGCCATCACCTGCTCGATGAACTTGGGCCGGATGCCGGTCGCTTCGAACTTGCCGAGAACCTGTCCGTCAGAAGCGATGCCAGTCTGACGGAAGCGGAAGATCTCCTGCATCGTCACGACTTCGCCTTCCATACCGGTCAGCTCCGACAGGCTGAGCAACTTGCGGCGGCCGTCGGACAGGCGCCCGATCTGGATCACGACGTTGAGAGCGGACGAAATCTGCGCTCTCGCCGAGCGAGCCGGAATGTCGATACCGCTCATGCCGATCATCTGCTCGACGCGCGACAGAGCGTCACGAGCAGTATTGGCGTGGACGGTCGTCATCGACCCATCGTGGCCCGTGTTCATGGCCTGAAGCATGTCGAAGGCCTCACCGGCGCGAACCTCGCCGACGATGATGCGATCGGGACGCATACGCAGCGAGTTCTTGACGAGTTCACGCTGAGTAATCTCGCCCTTGCCTTCGATGTTCGGCGGACGGGTTTCCAGCCGAACGACATGTTCCTGCTGAAGCTGGAGTTCGGCCGAGTCTTCGATCGTGACGATGCGCTCGCGATTGTCGATGTAGGCCGACATTGCATTCAGCATCGTCGTCTTGCCCGAACCGGTACCGCCCGAGATGAGGACGTTACGGCGCGACTTCACGACGGCCTTCAGCACTTCGGCGACCTGCGCGGGAACGCTGCCGATCTCGATCAGGCGATCCATGCTGATCGGCACGCGCGCGAATTTACGAATAGACATGGACGCGCCGTCGATCGCCAGTGGCGGGACAATCGCGTTGACGCGGCTTCCGTCCGCAAGGCGGGCATCCACCATCGGCGCAGACTCGTCGATACGCCGGCCTACCGCCGAAACGATCTTCTGGATGATGCGGAACAGGTGCCGCTCGTCCTTGAACCGCACGTTGGTATGCTCGAGGACGCCATACTTCTCGACGAACACCTGGTTGTAGCCGTTGATGAGAATGTCGGTAATCGTCGGGTCCTTGAGCAATGGCTCGATTGGGCCCAGGCCCAGCAACTCATCCAGGACATCGCCGACGAGTGCCTTGCGCTCGGCATTGTTGAGCGCCTGGTTCTGCTTCGACAGCTCTTCGTAGACGATATCGCCGACTTCGGCCTCGATCTGCTGGCGCGACATCTTGTCGAGCGCCTGCAGGTTGATGACGTCCAGCAACCGCTGGTGAAGCTCGACCTTCAGGTCGGTGTGCGTATCGCGATTGGCGAATGCGCCGGCGTCACCGACGGTTACGATTCGGAGGTCTTCCGCCGATCTCGGGCTTCGATTTCCTCTGAGCCTGCCTTTTTGCGAACTTGCCACATGTCTTAGCGCTCCCGCCCGAAGGCTGCTGCAAGGCCCGCTTCTAACATGTCGATGTCCTTGCCGACCGCGCTCTTGCGCTTGATGTCCGAGATCGGGACGCCCTCTCGATGGCTGGGACCATCACGCCCGGGTCGTTGGTGATCGTGTAGGAAACGTCACGGCCGAGCGCCTTTTGCACGTCGGCAGGCTTCACGCTCCTCAATAGCCCCTTCTCGAAGCGATTGACGATTACCCGCAGGTCGACGGACGCCAGGTCCTGCTCACGCAGCAGGTCTAGCTGGCGGCGCGCACGGTGGAGGCCGCTGACGCTGAGCTCGGTGACCAGCAGCACCATGTCGGCCTGGGCCAGAAGCGAGAGCGACCAGTTGGTCCAGCTCGCCGGAAGGTCGACGAAAACCGTCCCGAACTCGCGTTTTGCGATCTCGATGATTTCGATCAGCTGATCGCTGTTCACGGCGTCGAGCGGCATCAAAGACGTGGGCGCCGCGATAACCTTGAGACCGCTGGGATGCGTCGTCGTCGTTGCGCGAAGAAGCTCGCCGTCGATCCGCCCGCCTGCTTCGATCAGGTCGAGGAAAGTCAGCTGCGGACGCAGGCCGAGCTGAAACGCAGCGTTGCCGAACTGGAGATCCAGGTCGAGCAGGCAGACGTCGCGATGAAATCGCTCTTCGTTTTCCGCAGCGCGGATGGCGAGTTGGCTCAGAAGCGAAGTTGCCCCGATACCGCCGACGCTCTTGGTGATGCAGACGACCTTGCCGTTGGCGGGCTGCAGCGCCGAGGCGCTCCGCTTCAGCTGGTCGCGGATCGGCGAGAGCGAGGTTTCGAGGTCGTCGACGTCCAGCGGCAGCGGCACGACGTCGTGTGCGCCGGCGCGGACGAGCTGGCGGACAAGCGCCAGCGGAGGCTCGTATGCCGCGGCGATCAGCGGCGTCCTCGTCGAGGCGGCCAGCTTTTCGAAGCGCCTCATCGAAGCCGGATCGCCCGGATCGACCTGGATTACCGCAGCAGCGCTGCCGGCGAGGTCCTCGGCGTCGATCGGATCTCCGACCTCGCCGACGTTGAGGCTCAGCGGAAAGCCGGCGGCGCTCGCGCCGACCAGCGCCGCGGCATCGCCGTCGGCACCGCTCAGGTACAACTGCACGGCAGCTTCCCGCTTATGGGCCTTCCAGGTCGAGGCCGTCTCGTTAGGGTTGATCACGCTCACCTGCACACCTCAATTCGAAAAATTGCCCTGGCCATCCTCGAGAGTCAGCGAAGCGCTGACGGTCGGGAGTACGAGTCGTCCACCTAGAAACATGAAAATCAAAGGCCGGAACGGAACGCCGGCGGCCTGCACCGTTACGATCGGCGCCACGTCAGAGCCTGTTGGGTCGCCCGCATATCCAAGACCGGAGTTTTCGTATCGAATCGTCACGTTGGACCGGCTGACATAGTTCGCCATCAGGTTCATTCTGTCCGCGACGCGGTTGAACGCAGTGTTGTCCGCCGTCGTGGCAATCCCCGAACAGTTCGAGATGCAACTACATGATGCCGCCGTGCCGTTGGACGTGCATTGCATCGACCCGAACGATGACGTCGGGATCGCGGAGCCCTGTCCAAGCGTAGCCGCGAAGTTCTTCGCAGCGAGGTCGGTTGGCACCATGGTCGTCACGACGGCCATCCGAGCGCCCATCTGCGTCGCCTTTTCGACCTGGTTCAGCATCCACATGTACCGGCCGACATCGATCATCCCGAGCAACAGCAGCACGAGCAGCGGCAGAACCATCGCGAATTCCGCGCCTACGGCACCGCTCGTGCGCCTCCATAGCGCTCTCAGGGCGTCACGCTCATATGCCCATCACCACGGCCCGCTCTGTGGCTCTCAGTTGGAGACCAGCGGAGTTGAAGCCGATAACTGAAAAGAGCGACGTGTAGGGAACGCTCGCCTGCACGACCACGATCGGGATTTCGGTCCCGGACCCATATGCCGTGACATAAGTCCCGGAGGAATTCGAGACACATGTTGCTGTGACCGAAACCGAAGCGGCGTTCGTCCATCCCGCAAGTCGCGGCGTCCCGCCCGCCGCAAGCTGGTTCGTCCGCGTGACATTTTGCGTATCGGCAACGACGGTGCCGCCGATTGTGCCTGCTGGACATGTGAAATCCGCAAAGCTTTGCCGCGCCGCGAAGCGAGCACCATCGCGAACCGCTTTCACGACGACGTGCTCGGAATAGAAGTAATGACCCAGCTCCATCGACCCGAACATGAGGGCGATGAGCAGGGGCGCGACAAGCGCCATTTCGGCGGCGGCCGCACCGGATTGTTGACGAAGCAAACGCGACAACATGAGGGCTACTCAATCAGGCGCGGAACATCGCGCCGGCTGATCTGGGGATTGCCCCGCCCTGTCCTGTACCGGCCGCCCCGATCACCTCGATGTAGATGTCGTTGATGCTGCCATAGGCATTTTCGTAGTTGGTGCCGCTATAGGCGAAGGTGCTGTTCCCTGCGCAGCCGGCACCGGAATCGCAACGACGACGAGCGATGCTTGGTTCAGTCAGGAAGACGTCGATGAATCCGGCGACCGGGAGCGTCTTCTTGCCGTTAAGACCGGTGCTATTGGCGACGCTTATGCAATTGACGACGGCGGCCGTGATCCGGCGACGATCGGTCCCGCTCGGATTGGGAGCGATTCCGGGTGCCAGGCACTTGTTCTGGGCTGGCCCCATTGCGTGAAGCCCGCGGCTCCCGCCTTGCCGGTCGCCGGCAACCGCGTAGCGGGACTTGCCGCTTCCCAAAGGTAAGTTTCATATCGAGTCACGATACCATTGCCGTCGGCGTCGAGACCGGGTTCTGTTGCCCAGGTGATTCCGGTGTGATTACTTCTGAAATAGGCATCGATGTCCCATTGGCCGTCGCCGACACGGCCATAAGTGCAGAACGGATAGGAAGAGTTATTACCTGACGTCCGCATGAAGTAATGGCAGCGATCACGGGATAGCCCATGATCTGTGGCGTCTTCGTCGAAGCGACATTCGGAGCATCGGGGAAGTACTTGGGCGGCGTCGTGGTGAGCATTGCAGCCGCCGTCGCAGTGTTCTCCTGCCACGTGCAGTTGCTGCCGGTGTTCGACATCACAACGTCTTTGGTGACGTTGCTTGATGGTGAGCATGGGCCGGACTGGCAGGCCGAATTGTTGCCCGGCTTGAAGTCGAACCGCATGTTCAGCGAGTCTCGAACGGCGTTCAGGATATTGCCTGTTTCGGTCACGACCCCGGACGTGGACTGACAATTGCCAAGCAGCGTGTTGGAAGCGAGGGCAGCGGCCACGCTGTTCGCACCATTTCCAAGCTGGTCGAGGAAGCCGAAGTTGCCCGGCCCCATTGGGTCCCGCCCTGCGCCATCACGATGCCGGTTCCGGGATTGAGGCCGCCAGGCGAAAGATTGACGTTGGTGTTTCCGCTCGGCTCGGTCGGGTTGCAGATGAAGAACGGCACGACGCCGCAGACGGCGCTGCTGAGCCCCGCAATCGCGCTCGCGTTCGTGCTGCCGGAGAAGGCGGCTACGATCGGCGTAAACGCGAAATTGGCCGTGCGGTTGTTGACGGTCACGCGGACGAAATTGGAGTCCGCGTCGCCGGTAGCTGCGGTGTTGGTGGTCGGGTCGGTGTAGGCCGAGTAGAACGTCACGCTTGCGATCGAGACGTTCGGCGAGCTCGCGTCGTTGGCCATCCGCGTCTGGTTGGTGATCAGCGTGGTCGCCGCGGACGTCGCACGCGTCTGCGCGCCAGGGTCGCCGTCGAGCTGCGTTGCAGCGGCCAGGGCGGCTTGGTCGGCGGCATTTTGGAGCTCGGTGTCCATCGCCGCGACGCGTGAATAGTCGAACGCGATACCGCCGACGGCAATCAGCGCGAACAGCGACAGGCCGACGGTGGGCGCGACGCTACCCTTATCGCTACGAAGGAACCTTCCGAGAAAACGCCGCATTTTCTCCCATCCTTATTGCGGGCCGCTGCTGCCGCCGCTGCTGCCGCCGGAGCCGCCGCCAGTCGTGCCCATCATCTCGACCGCCTTGACGTTGCCGGTGCGGTAGCGCTTGACCGCCGCCGCGCCCTTGTCGCCATTGTCGCCCGGCTGGGCGTCTTCGGCGGTGTAGACCGGATCCGGATCGATGGTCTGGATCGCCATGTTGTACTTCTGAGCCTCGCCGAACCCGGGATCGAAGGACTGGGTGGCGGGATCGACCGCGCAAGCGCCGATCAGCAGCGCCGCGGGCGCAAGAAGCGTCAGCTTAGAGGACATGGCCATATTCCTTTTCAAAGCCGACCGGCTTCTTGGCTGCCGAGCCGCCGGGCGCTGCCGGAGGCGACGGTGGCGGGGTCCGCGTCTGCTGCGGGCCGAGTTCCTGGATCGGGGCGACGCCCGTGTCCGTCCGCCCGAGGAGGAACAGGTCCGCCTCGTTCGGCTGCTGGACGCGGTCGGTCGGCACCTTCATCGATCCTGCGCGGACCGGCTTCACCAGCCGCGGCGTGACGATCATCACCAGCTCCGTTTCGTCCCGCTGGAAGCCCGTCGAGCGGAACAAAGAGCCGATGATCGGCAGCGAGCCGAGGATCGGGAACTGGCGCACCGTGTCCTGGAAGTCGTTGCGGATGAGCCCGGCAAGCGCGAAGCTCTCGCCGTCGCGAAGCTCGACCGTCGTCTTGGCGCGGCGGGTCTGGACCCCCGGAATGCGCAGATTGTTGATGACGATCGACGCGGACTGGTCGATCGAGCTGACTTCCGGCGCGACGACCATGCTGATCACGCCATCGGCAAGGACCGTGGGCGTGAAGGCGAGGCTGACGCCGAACGGCTTCCATTCGACGGTGATCGCGGAGCTTGCGCTGCCGTTGCTGCCACCGCCGCCGCCCGAATTCTGGACGACCGGAACCGGGAACTCACCGCCAGCGAGAAAGCTCGCGGTCTCACCTGACAAGGCAACCAGGGTTGGCTCGGCAAGCGTGTTGACCAATCCCTTGCGCTCCAATGCATCCAGTGTCGCCTGGAAGCTAAGGCCAAGGATGCTAAAATTGCGGGAGATGATCCCGAAGCTGTCGATGATTGACCCCAACGAATAAATCGGATCGCCGGGAACTGTCTGCGTTACGCCATTGACGGTGCTGGTAATCGGCACACCGGGAGTCAGGCTTGCGCCACCGCCAATGACACCGGTCAGGCCGTTGTTGCCGCTGCCCGACAGGCCGCCGATGCCGACGCCGATCTGCTTCAGGGCCGACCGCTTGATCTCGGAGAACCGAACCTCGAGCATGACCTGCTGCGAAGAGCCCATCGAGAGCATGTTAACGACCTTGCCCGGGGCATAGGTCTCGGCGATCTGCACCGCCCGGTCGGCGGCCACCGCATTCGGCACCACGCCTTCGAGGACGATCGAATCGTTGGAGATGCGTGCCCCGACGCTGTCGCCCGGCATCAGCTCGGAAAGCTGGCGGCGAAGCGAGATCACGTCCGGCCCGACGACCACGTCGACCACCGCGATCAGCATGTTGTTGCGGTCGTAGAGGGTCAGGCTGGTCGTCCCGGCCTTCTTGCCAAGGACGTACAGCGACTGGTCGGTCAACGGCAGGACGTCGGCGATGTCCGGCGCTCCAATCAGGGCCTTTGCGTAAGGCCGGTCGGACCGGATCACCTGGCTCTTGTTGACGGGAACCGCGACCTCGCCGGCGTGGACGCCTTCGGCGACGCTGATGCGGCTATCCTGGGCGGCGGCCGGCGTCGTTACGCTGGCGACCGCAAGGGCAAGCGCGGTAAGCGCGACCCTTCCCTTCAGATCACGACCCATAACCCCCACTTCGTAGTTGCTGCCGGTGGTCCCCGAACCACCTCAACATTGTTGGAGCGCGGCACGACGGGCGCCGGCGGCGGACCACCACGACGCGGCGCGGCGCACCGACGGACTGGCGCGGAACGAGCGTTGCCGAAGCCGTGGCCGCGGGCGGGCGCGCGCCGCCGTAATAGGAATAGCGAAGATCCTCGAGGCTGACGGTCGAGACCCGGCCGGCATCCTGCTGCTCGCCGGGCTTGCGAAGCACGAGGCTGAGCGAGCCGACGTTCTGCGCGAGCGCAAGCTTCTGCGCGTCCATCGGATTGACTTCGAGCGTTGCCGTCTTGGCAACGACCGGCTTGCCGTCCGCGTCCTGCGCGTTCTGGTCAATGGCAATGACCTTGATCGCCTGCAGCAACACGTCCGTCACCTGGCGGTTGTCCTGGCCCGGGATGGTCCGCGTGATCAGGACGTCGACGCTGTCCATCGGCTGGACGAAGCCGGCAACGCCGGACACGTCGTTGATGCGGACCGCGGCGGCGCGCATGCCATCCGGAAGCAGATAGGCGATCGACGGGCCAAGGCCCTCGCCGGCCAGCTTGGTCGCCAGGATCGCCTCATTGAGGGCGATCGGCCGAAGCACGACGCGCTTCTTGCCGCCGGGTACGAGCTGCTGAAAATTGGAAAACGCGCCGGCAGGAATGCTGGCGGTCGGATAATCGACGAACTTGACCTTGTCCGCCGTGATCTCGGTTCCGTAATCGAGCGGAACGGCCGCGACCGCGACCTTGGTGGTGCCCTGCACCGCCTGCGCGACCTTTTCGTCGCTTCGGCCCAGATAGGCGTTCGCCAGATAGACTGCGAACAGTCCCAATACGACCGCAACGCCCAGCGCGATCAGCGTCTGCCTATTCATCCCTTGGCGCCCCCGCCTATGTCAGATGGATAATGCCACCTTTGAAATCAGGAAGATAGTAGGGACGGCCGCAGCGACTGCGGCCGTCCCCAATCCGATTAGCAGGTCGTGCTATTCGGGTTGTTGATGCAGTTCGACGCGCTGTTCATCGCACCGCCAATGGCGCCGCCCAGCAGGATCGCCGCAATGGCGATGCCGGTGCCGACGATGGCGAGGATGAGAGCATATTCGGCAGCAGAAGCACCGCTGTCGTCCTTAAGCATCTTGATGAAAGTCTTCATGTGTTCGTTCCTTCCCTCGGTAATGCGTTCGCGTGGTAAGCGCGAAGACACGCCTGCGACTGAGGAAAGTGGCGATAAGGTTCGAGCGACGCCTTGTGTCCCGGATACGCAGACGGGAACCCCCACACGGCACCGCCGAACTGCCCCCAAGGCCGCTCGGCTGACACAAGGGCTGCGCTCGGCTTAACTTCTTGTCAAGCATTAGGATTTAATTTTTGTTAACTGAGTCGCCGTGACTCAAGACAAATAAATCCCTGATAATGTTGATTAATTTCTCGTAGTGGCTTCGCGCTCTGTGTCCATTTTGTCTCATTTGTGGACAAGCGGAGGCTCCACACAGAAGCGTTTCCTGTATCGGTCCCGAAACAAATTAAGGTGAATTTTCCGACGGTTGCCCGAATCGATCAAGGAGGAGATCAGGCGGGGATCCGGCTCCGGTACGTCACGTTCACGCGGCGCGACAACAGCAGGTAGGGAAGCCACAGCCCGATGCTGATCAGCACCTTCTTCACATTGCCATCGAGCAGGCTCTGAAGCGGATTGGCGACCTCGGTAGGAAGGCCTGCGGTCCGGGCGACCAGCTCGGCCGTCACAAGCTGGAACGCCAGGTCCAACCCCAGATGGCAGCGAGCAATCGCGGAAACAGCGGCACATGGCGAAGCGCGGCGACGAAAGCCACGGCGTAAAGGCTGGTCATCAGCACGACGTCGAGCGTCATCATCGTGTGCAGGACCGAGAGCCAAGCGGGGACAGGTCCGGAGATCGCTGGCATCGATCCGAAGTACTCGAGGGCCCGGATCGGAACGGCGACGAGCATTCCGACCATCAACGAGACCATGATCCCGCCCGCGCCATAGAGCCGGTGCTTGCGCGCCAATTCACGTTCGACTTCGGTCCATCGTCCAATCCTCGCCAGCCGGAATCGAGGTTGGGGTTGCCGGTCGCCGTCCGCGAACCACCGCAGGGCCAAAACCAACGATGCCGCCGGTGCGAAGACGAGCAACGCATAGGGCAGCATGGTCTCGACGCCGAATGGCTGACCGGCCGGACTGAAGGCGATGCGCACTGCAGACGCCAACCCGGCGATAATCAGCCAGGCGATAACGATCCAGTCGAGCCGGTCTTCTATCTGCACCCGGACAACGGCCGCCTTCGCATGAAGGCGATCACCAATCCGCTGCCCGACCGAAACCAAGCTCACCAAATACTCCTGCTAGCGCGATGTACCGGAACCTCGAGATAGGCCGGCGGCTCGCAGTTTAAAGCATCTTCTCTAGGCGGATGTTCCGAACGTCGGCTTGATTCCCTTTGTCGGTTTGGCACTGTCGTTTACTGAAGTTGCTGGGTGCATCGTCGGAACGGGGGCGACGATTTCAGGGTGACAGTCAGCCGACCATCTCTTTCGCCATTGGGGCTGCTGGTCATCTTTCCGGCAATCGCTGTCGTACATGCCATCCCAATGGCGATCTACCACTCCGCTGATCTCGATAAATTTGGCGTAAGCTGGCTCACTCACATCCATGCGAAGGGTTGGAGCGCATTCTCCGCCCCCTTTGGCAACTATTCGCCGACTTACCTCTATCTCCTTCGTGTCGCGTCGCCGCTTCTGAACTGGCTTTCCCGCAAATCGTATTGAAACTCATAGCCCTTTGCGGGGCACTATGGTTGTGCGTCAGCCTCGTACGCCTTTTCACATCTTTAAGGACGCGAGACCCGTGGCTCGGCGGACTCCTCTCCCTCTTGCTACCGAGCGTGATCTTCAACACGTCGTTCCTGGGCCAGTCAGACACATTCTGGATTACGGCTTGCGTCCTCTCCCTTCGTGCCGTGGTCGAAGGGCGCATGGGTTGGGCCGGGTTCTGGATCGGCGTCTCATTCGCGTTCAAGGCGCAGGCGGCTTTTCTCGCCCCTTCATTGCGTTCGCGTTCGTCTCCAACAGAGTGAGACCGGGAATCTGGCTGATCCCACTGGCGGTGTGGACTGCTGCAATGCTGCCCGCTTACCTGTTGGGCTGGCCCGCGCAGGACCTGGCGATGATCTATCTCCGCCAGGCCGCATGGCAGCCGGACGACCCCTACGTGAGCAATGCTGCGAGTTGGTGGACCGTGTTCGGATTCTATTATCCGGGACTGGCGATCCGGCTATTCCCGATTGGCTACGTCTCGGCTTTTATTGCAGCCGTCTTGCTCGTTCGCCTGCCAAGGTCCCGATCGGCGTTACAGCTCTTGCGAATGGCGACCTGGAGCGCCGTATTCATGCCCTTCCTGCTGCCGGGCATGCATGAGCGATACTTCATGCTCGCTGACATCTTGGCATTCTCTTTGGCTTGGGCTTTCCCCGATCGAAGGACGATCGCCGTAGCGGTTCTTCTTCAGCTGGCATCCGCAGTGCCGTCCTACGCTTGGGCATTCGGATGGCCGCCAGTTCAGTTAGCGGCACCCTTCCTGTCGCTCGCGGCGATCCTCATTCTTCTCGATGACGTCCTCAAAGGATTCCGGCCAACTCGCGAACAGCGCTACCCACACAAGGATTGGCATGACAGAAAATCGCGCACGAATTCGCTGGGACGAACCCTCGCTTCAGGCTTCGGACTGCTGCTCGTCGCGTTGAGCGTCCAGGCTTGGTCGCGCCATTTCTCCCACGAATTCATGACCGACTATCTCAGCTATTGGGCGGCCGGGAAGCTGACGCTCGCGGGGATCCGGCGGGGCTTACGATGTTGCGAAGCATCGCGCAGTCGAGTTTTCGGTGACCGAGTTCAAGGGTCTCAACCCCTTCCCCTACCCGCCACCGTTCCTGCTCCTCGTCGCGCCGTTCAGCCTGCTGCCCTACATGTGGGGCTTTGCGGCGTGGGTGGTGGTGACCTTCGCCGCTTACCTGCTGCTGACCCGCCGGGCGATCGAGACGCCCTACGCGCTGGCGCATCCGCCGGTGCTGATGAACGGCCTGATCGGGCAGAACGGCTTCCTGACCGCGGGCCTGTTCACCGCCGGGACCGCGATGCTTCGCGAACGGCCGTTCCTGGCCGGCGCGATCCTCGGCTGCCTGGTGATCAAACCGCAGCTGGCGCTGCTGCTGCCGGTCGCGGTGATCGCCGCGCGCTTGTGGCCCGCGATTGCCGGGGCGCTGGCAACGGCGGGAGTGCTTGGGCTCGTCTCGCTCGCTCTGTTCGGGGCCAGCGCCTTCATCGGGTTCTGGAATATCCTGCCGCTCTACACGGAGCTGATGCGGCAGGACAAATGGCCGTGGAACGAGTTCATCAGCGTCTTCGCCTTCCTGCGCTACTTCGGCGTCGATCAGACGGTGGCGCTTTCGGTGCACGCGGTGGTGGCCGCGGCGGCGGTTGCGCTGACCTGGATCGCCTGGTCGCGGAACTGGAAGAACCAGGTGCCGATCCTGGCCGCAGCGACCCTGCTCGTCCCGCCATACCTGCTGACCTACGACGCCTTGCTGATGATCATCCCGATGGGGTTCTGGCTGAAGGATCGGGAGCGGGCGCGGCTGGTCGGCCTGCTGTGGCTGCTCTGCTTCCTGCCGATCGCCTTCTACTTCAACCTCTACCGCGGGCCGAACACGGTGCCGCTAGCGGCCTTGCTGTTCCTTGGCGTCTGCGTTGCCGACCGGCTGCGCGGGGCCGCAAGGGGCTGGTCGCGGCGGACGTGGATCACGCCCACCTCGTCTGAATAGACCCGCCGCCAGTCGGGTGAGGCGTCCAGCTTTTCGACCAGGCGATTGCCCTTCTGCAGCATGGTCCAGCGGAAGCCGTATTTCCGGACGCTATCCGTAAAGGCGTCCCAATCGCCGTCGTTCATCTTCAGGTACGTCTTGAAGTAGTCGTCGCCATACATGTCGGCGCGGCCGTCGATGAAGACCTTCACGCCGCTGAGGATCAGCGGTCCGCCCATGCTATATTCGTTGAGAACCGGCTGATCGCGAAGCTCCGGCGGGATGTGGGCAATGAGTCCGCGCGGATTCGAGAAGGTTTCGCGCGGCTGGAGCGGGATCATCGCCCGCACTCCGACGATGGGCAGTGCAGCGACGGCGGCCGCGCCGAGCCAAAGGCGTTTCTCGCCATTCGAGGCAAAGGTTGGCGGGGCATCTTTGCGTCCCGGGCCGGCAAGCTTCGGCGTGACGATCATCGCCGACAGGATAATGAACACCGACTGGTGGCGGATGTGGGTGAAAGCCATCAGAAGCGTCAGCAGCAACAGCGCCAGCTCGCCCGGCCGAAACTGCGGCCGCTTGGCGAGCAGCGCGCCGAGGACGCCGATCAGCAAGCCGTAGAAGATCGGGGTCGAGCTCGGGTTGCTCGCCTGCCACTCGCCGATCGAGAGTAGAGTGGTCATGCTCGAGATCTCGAGCGGATAGAGCACCCCTTGACGCCATAGGCATTGAGCATGGCGGCCAGGAGGATCGCGATCCCGAACACCAGCCAGCGGATGAAGACCTTGCGGTCGAACCTGGCATCGATCCACGCGTCCAGCCGCAGGCCGCTGACACCAGGAACCCGGCGAAATAGCTGCCATGGATGTTCGCCCAGAGGACGATGAACAGCGCCCAGGCTAGCGGCGGCGCCCTTCCCGCATCCCGGTAGCGGAACATGACCGCGGCCCAGAGGGCGAGGAACGGCCAGGTCAGGACATGCGGCCTGGCCATGATGAACGGTTGGAGCACCAGGTAGGTGGCGGCAAAGGCGACCAGGAGCGCGACCGGCCCCGCCTTGTCCCTTAAGTACCAGAAGAGGGTTCCGAACAGGGCCATCAGCGCCAGCGCGACCAGAGCGGCAAGCCCCGCGAACCCGGCCAGGTTGTAGGCGCCGGCGAGGATCAGCTCCGCGCCCCACTCGAACGCGATCCACGGCTTGCCCGCCATGGTGAACGAAAACGGGTCCGTCCGCGGGATCTTGTAGTGGTGCTCGATGATCCACCGCCCCGCCGCGATGTGCCAGCTAACGTCGCCGTCGCGGAACACGCTCCAGTTGCTGGCTATGAACGGAGGGACAGCGAGGACGAAGACGGCGAACAGCAGCTTGTCGAAGAAGCCGTAGCGCTCGGGCCGGATCAGCGGCTGCCGTTCTTTCAGTTCACCCGACACGCGCGCCCCCGAGCCCGTTCTCACGCGGCAACCTAGCCTGTCGGGAGGAACGGAGAAGCTGGATGTTCCGGCCGCCCCGTTTTAGATCAATGACAGCCGAACGGATCGGAATTGCCGTCCGGATCGCTGGTCGCGGTGCCGCAGGACCTCAGGCCGCCGACCAGCAGCAGGCCCGCCATGTGCGGAGAAGCCATCGACGTGCCCGAAAGCGTCGCATATCCGCCGCCCTTGTAGGTCGACAGGATGCTCACCCCCGGTTCCGCGTAATCCACCGGCGGGTTGCCGTAGTTCGAGAAGGACGCAAACTTCTTCGAAGAGTCCACGGCCGACACCGTGTAGATGTTGCTTCCGTTGGCGCTTGCCGGGCTGTGATTGTTGGCGTCATCGGACTCATTGCCGGCGGCCAATGCGAACTTGACGCTCGCGGATGCACTGACGACCGCGTCGTTCAACGCCTGCGAGAACCCTCCGCCAAGACTCATGTTGGCGACGTCGCCCGATTTCCCGATCGACTTCACATAATCGATGCCGGCGATAACGCCCGAGGTAGAACCTGAACCGTTCGCACCCAACACGCGGACGGCGACGAGCCGGATCCCGGCCGCAACGCCGACCACCCCGACACCGTTCTTCTTGGCGCCGATCGTTCCCGACACGTGCGTGCCATGCCCATTCTTGTCGCCTGCATCGCCACCGACGAAACTCTTGCTACGCGCCGTGTCGACGTTGAGGTCAGGATGTGTGAGATCGATGCCGGAATCGATCACGAAAGCAGTCTTGGTCGAACCGCTCATGTCGACGGATCCACCGACCGCGGTGATCCCGGAGGAGTCTGCTCCGCTCCGCCACCACCGCCACCGCCCGGCCGGGCGACGATCTTCATCACCTGGTCCTGCTCGCAGCCGGCGATCTTCGGGTTGGCGCGCTTCATTTCGGCGACCGCGCTGCGGCCATTCGAAAGCGCGGCGGTGTGCACGGCAAAGCCCTTGATCGCATGCTCATATGTGAAAAGCACCTGGCCAAGGACGGGCCCCGCAGCCTTCGCGGCCTCATTGCGGACGTCCGCGCCCGGCATCGAGCGGGCAAAAGTGCAGATGTACTGGTTGCTTATCTTGTCCGCAGATTGTGCGGCCGCCGGACTTGCCATAACCATGGCAGCCACCGACGATGCCAGAAGCGTAGCGCAAATACGCATTCAATTTTCCCCTTGTTGAACGACGCCCCGAGTCGAAGTCGGCGATGCTCGACCGTGACTAATTGCCTGTCAACAATTGTTAATTTGCGCGACGTGCGATGGCGTCTCAAATTGCATCAAGGTTGACTTCTGAGCGCTCTTCGGTAGAGGGCGCGGCTCGCACGTGCCCTCGGGTACGCGCAACCGTCCGAGACAGCTGCTGAGGTTCGCCTCTTAATTTGCAGCCGAGACGGGGACAGGAATCATTCGAAGCGCCTAGCGCTTCGTCGTGCGTTGCGAAATGCGCAGCGCCAGCGAAACCAACTCCCCACGGACACGAAGTGCCTGAGCGCTTGCGCTCAGGTTTTGTTGAACCTCGCTTCGGACTTGCCCGGGGCGAAATACGGAGTTGGCATGGATCGTTCGCAAAAAGCCGATCTGGTCGACGAGCTGAAGAACGTCTTCAACGAGACGAGCGTGGTTGTTATCACTCGCAACAACGGTCTCTCGGTCGCGCAGTCCACGGACCTGCGCTTGAAGATGCGCGACGCCGGCGCCCAGTACAAAGTTGCGAAGAACCGGCTTGCACTCATTGCGCTGGACGGCACGCGTTACAGCCCGATCGGGGACCTTCTGAAGGGCCCGACCGCGCTTGCAACGTCGACCGACCCGGTCGCGGCCGCCAAGGTGGCCGTCGACTTCGCCAAGACGAACGACAAGTTCGAAATCGTCGGCGGCGCGATGGGCGACACCGTGCTCGATGTCGATGGGATCAAGGCGCTTGCCGCCCTTCCGTCGCTCGACGAACTGCGTGCGAAGCTCGTGGGCCTCATCCAGGCGCCCGCCAGCAAGATCGCCCGCACCGTCAACGAGCCCGGCGCACAGCTTGCCCGTGTCTTCGGTGCTTACGCGGCATCAGCTGCATAGGCCGACCACTTTCAATCAACGCACGACACATGGGGCTAAGGCCCGCAAAGGAGTATCAAATGGCTGACATTGCTAAGCTGGTCGACCAGCTTTCCGAACTGACCGTCCTCGAAGCCGCGGATCTCGCCAAGGCTCTCGAAGAGAAGTGGGGCGTTTCCGCTGCGGCTGCTGTCGCGGCTGCTCCGGCTGCTGGCGGTGGCGCTGCTGCCCCGGCCGCTGAAGAGAAGACCGAGTTCGACGTCATCCTCACGGGCGACGGCGGCAAGAAGATCAACGTGATCAAGGAAGTTCGCGCGATCACCGGTCTGGGTCTCGGCGAAGCCAAGGCGCTCGTTGAATCGGCTCCGAAGGCCGTCAAGGAAGGCGTCAACAAGGACGAAGCCGAGAAGATCAAGAAGCAGATCGAGGAAGCCGGCGGAACCGTCGAGCTCAAGTAAGCTTCGTCAGCTTCTGACTAAATCAAAGGGCGGCTCCCTTGGGGCCGCCCCTTTTTCGTTTGGCGCGCGACGCGGCAACTGCCTAATCGTCCAACATGCCGCACGAACGACACCCTTTCGACATCGCCACCGATCTCGTACCGACTGGACCCGACAGCTGGATTGCACGCACCCGCGACGCGTACTGGAACATGGTCGGCCCGTTCGGCGGACTGGTTACGGCGCTGCTCTTCAAGTCGGCGCTTGTTCATCCTGCTCGCAGGGGCGAGCCTGTCGCCCTGACCGTCAATTTCTGTGCGCCGGTTGCCAAGGGCGAAATGCACATCACCGCGCTTCCGGCGCGGACCAACCGCTCCACGCAGCACTGGACCATGACTATGCTGCAGGAAGGCGAGTGCGTCGCGACGGCAAGCGCCATGTTCGGGAAGCGGCCCGAAACATTCTCCGACCTTACGCTCCTCCCTCCTGACGTACCGCCTTTCGAGGATCTCGAGCGGATGCCCTGGGCGGGAGCAGGCTGGATCGAGCGGTTCGACTTGCGGTTCGCGCAGGGCGCGCCGTTCTGGGCCGGTTCCACGGAAGGCGCCTCGTCCAGGTCGACGCTGTGGATCGCTTCCGATCCGCCGCGCCCCTCGACTTCGTTGGGCTTGCGGCGCTTACCGACATTTTCTTTGGACGGATCATCCACATCCGACAGCAGATGGTGCCATTCGGAACGGTGAGCCTGACTTCCTATTTCCATGCCACGGAGGATGACCTGAAGAGCCTCGGGCCGAGCCCGGTTCTAGGCACCGCGGAGGCCCGCATTTTCGACCGCGGATTCCATGACCAGTCCGCCCAACTCTGGAGCGAGGGCGGACGTCTGCTGGCGACCAGTCATCAACTCGTCTATTTCCGCGATCCAGCCTGATCGCCGCGGTCCCGAAAAATCCTGCAGCAACCCCTTCACAAGGGGAAAAATAGGATTATATCGCTCCTATCCAACAAATAGACGGCTCCGCCGCACGTTTTCGTGCGCCCGGGGCTTTTCCCGTCCTCTCCGGGACAGGGTCCGAACAGCGCACGGACCGCACGCATTGGAGAGGAGCAACGGGGAGCAGCGCTCCACTTCATGTGCTCCTGCGAAGGCAGGAGCCTAGTACTGGACCCCGGCCCTCGCCGGGAACAGCAGCGCAGGGAAGACAATGGCGACCAAGGCGATCGACGCACCGGCCAAGAGCCGTTCCACCAACTCGCGGCGCATCCGCAAGATCTTTGGCAACGTCCACGAGATCTCGGAGATGCCGAACCTCATCGAGGTCCAGCGCGAGAGCTACGAGCAGTTCCTCCGTTCCGACCCGTCGACCGGCTATGTGTCCGGCCTCGAGAAGACCCTTCGCTCGGTTTTCCCGATCGAGGATTTTGCGGGCACCGCGCACCTCGACTTCGACCATTACGAGCTCGAAGATCCGAAGTACGACACCGATGAGTGCCGCCAGCGTGGCCTGACCTATGCCGCGCCGATGCGCGTCACACTGCGCCTGACCACCTTCGAGATCGACCCCGAGACCGAGACCAAGTCGGTCATCGATATCAAGGAGCAGGACGTTTACATGGGCGACATGCCGCTCATGACGCAGAACGGCACCTTCATCGTCAACGGCACCGAGCGTGTGATCGTCAGCCAGATGCACCGTTCGCCGGGGGTCCTGTTCGACCACGATCGCGGCAAGACCCACGCTTCGGGCAAGTTCCTGTTCGCCGCCCGCGTCATTCCCTACCGCGGCAGCTGGCTGGATTTCGAGTTCGACGCCAAGGACATCGTCAACGTCCGCATCGACCGTAAGCGCAAGCTTCCGGTGACGACCCTGCTGCTTGCGCTGCAGCTTGGGCCGGAGGAAATTCTCAACCTGTTCTACAACACGGTCAGCTACGTCCGCGGCAAGAACGGCTGGGAAATCCCCTACGTCGCCGACGCGTGGCGCGGCCAGAAGCCGATCCACGACCTTGCCAACGCAGAGACCGGCGAGATCGTCTTCAAGGCGAATGAGAAGATCACTCCGCGCCGCGCCAACCAGGCGGGCAAGGACGGCCTCAAGGCCCTCGTGGTCCCGACCGAGGAAATCTTCGGTCGCTTCTCGGCGCACGACCTCGTCAACGACAAGACCGGTGAGATCTACATCGAGGCCGGCGACGAGGTCACTCCGGAGAACCTCGAGAAGCTCGACAAGGCGGGCGTGAAGACGCTCGAACTGCTCGACATCGATTACGTGAACACGGGTCCGTGGATCCGCAACACGCTGAAGGCCGACAAGAACGAGGAAGCGGACTCGGCGCTGGCCGACATCTATCGCGTCATGCGCCCTGGCGAGCCGCCGACCCGTGAGACCGCGGACGCGCTCTTCTACGGCCTGTTCTTCGATCCGGAGCGCTACGATCTCTCCGCGGTTGGCCGCGTGAAGCTCAACATGCGCCTTGGCCTCGACGTCGAGGACACGGTCACCACGCTTCGGCGCGAGGACATCCTCGCCGTTGTTCAGGAGTTGGTGAACCTGAAGGACGGCAAGGGCGAGATCGACGACATCGACAACCTTGCCAACCGCCGTGTGCGTTCGGTCGGTGAGCTGCTGGAAAACCAGTACCGCATCGGCCTGCTCCGCATGGAGCGTGCCGTGAAGGAGCGCATGAGCAGCGTCGACGTGTCGACGGTCATGCCGAACGACCTCATCAACGCCAAGCCGGCGGTCGCCGCGGTCCGCGAGTTCTTCGGCTCGTCACAGCTGTCGCAGTTCATGGACCAGACGAACCCGCTGTCGGAAGTCACCAACAAGCGTCGCATCACGGCCCTCGGGCCGGGCGGCCTGACCCGCGAGCGCGCTGGCTTCGAAGTCCGCGACGTTCACCCGACGCACTATGGCCGCATCTGCCCGATCGAAACGCCGGAAGGCCCGAACATCGGCCTGATCAACAGCCTCGCCTCGTTCAGCCGCGTCAACAAGTACGGCTTCATCGAGACGCCGTACCGCAAGGTCGTCGACGGCAAGGTGACCAAGGACGTCGTCTACCTCTCCGCCATGGAGGAGGCGAAGCACACGATCGCCCAGGCGAATGCGGAGCTCAACAAGGACAACACGTTCGCCGAGGAGATCATCTCCGCCCGGCGCAACGGCGAGTTCCTGATCGCCCCTCGCGAGCAGATCACGCTCATGGACGTGTCGCCGAAGCAGCTCGTGTCCGTGGCGGCCTCGCTGATCCCGTTCCTCGAGAACGACGACGCGAACCGCGCCCTGATGGGCTCGAACATGCAGCGCCAGGCGGTTCCGTTGATCCGCGCCGAAGCGCCGCTCGTCGGCACCGGCATGGAAGAGACCGTCGCCCGTGACTCGGGCGCGGCCATTGCCGCCCGCCGCTCGGGCGTGGTCGATCAGGTCGATGCGACGCGTATCGTCGTTCGCGTCACCGGCGATCTCAAGGCCGGTGAATCGGGCGTCGACATCTACACGCTGATGAAGTTCCAGCGCTCGAACCAGAACACCTGCATCAACCAGCGCCCGCTGGTGAAGGTCGGTGACACGGTTAGCGCCGGTGAGATCATCGCCGACGGTCCGTCGACGGAATATGGTGAGCTGGCGCTCGGCCGTAACGTGCTCGTCGCGTTCATGCCGTGGAACGGGTACAACTATGAGGACTCGATCCTGATCTCCGAGCGGATCGTGAAGGACGACGTCTTCACCTCGATCCACATCGAAGAGTTCGAGGTCATGGCCCGCGACACCAAGCTCGGGCCGGAGGACATCACCCGCGACATCCCGAACGTCGGCGAGGAAGCTCTGCGCAACCTCGACGAGGCGGGCATCGTCTACATCGGTGCCGAGGTCGAGCCGGGCGACATCCTGTGCGGCAAGATCACGCCGAAGGGCGAAAGCCCGATGACGCCGGAGGAAAAGCTCCTCCGCGCCATCTTTGGCGAGAAGGCCTCGGACGTCCGCGATACCTCGCTGCGTCTGCCGCCGGGCGTGTCGGGCACGATCGTCGAAGTCCGCGTCTTCAACCGTCACGGCATCGACATCGATGACCGTACTCGTGCCATCCAGGCCGAGGAAAAGGACCGGTTGAGGAAGGATGCCGACGACGAGCGCGCTATCCTCAATCGTGCGACCTTCGCACGCCTTCGCGAAATGCTGCTGAAGCAGGTTGCGACGGCTGCTCCGAAGAGCATCAAGAAGGGTTCGACCGTCGACGATGCGGCGCTGGAAGCGACCGAGAAGCACGACTGGTGGAAGATCGCCGTCAAGGACGATGCCCGCCAGGCCGACATCGAGGCGCTGAAGGCGCAGTACGACGAGGCCGCCAACGTCATCACCCGCCGCTTCGAAGACCGTGTCGAGAAGCTGGAGCGTGGCGACGAGCTGCCGCCGGGCGTGCTGAAGATGGTCAAGGTCTTCGTCGCCGTGAAGCGCAAGCTTCAGCCGGGCGACAAGATGGCCGGCCGTCACGGCAACAAGGGCGTCATCAGCCGCATCCTCCCGCAGGAGGACATGCCGTTCCTTGAGGACGGAACTCCGGTGGACATCGTGCTGAACCCGCTCGGCGTGCCGTCGCGAATGAACGTCGGTCAGATCTTCGAGACGCACCTAGGCTGGGCGTCGCGCGGCCTGGGTCGCCAGATCCAGGAAATGCTCGACGGCATGCATGAGCGTGGCAAGGACATTGCCGGCAAGGATGCCAAGGAAGTCCGGACCAAGCTCAAGGACGTCTACGGCGACGCTTATGCCAAGGACATCGATGCCCGCGACGACGAAGCCGTTGTCGAACTGGCATCGAACCTGGTCGGTGGTGTTCCGATGGGCACTCCGGTGTTCGACGGCGCCCGCGAAAGCGACGTTTCGGCCATGCTCGACAAGGCCGGCCTGAACACGTCGGGTCAGGTGACCCTGTTCGACGGCCGGACCGGCGATCCTTTCGACCGTCAGGTGACCGTGGGCTACATCTACATGCTGAAGCTCCACCACCTCGTGGACGACAAGATCCACGCGCGTTCGATCGGTCCGTACAGCCTCGTCACCCAGCAGCCGTTGGGCGGTAAGGCGCAGTTCGGCGGTCAGCGCTTCGGCGAAATGGAGGTCTGGGCACTGCAGGCTTACGGCGCTGCCTACACCCTTCAGGAAATGCTGACGGTGAAGTCGGACGACGTGATCGGCCGCACCAAGGTCTATGAAGCGATCGTCAAGGGCGACGACACCTTCGAAGCCGGCATTCCGGAGAGCTTCAACGTGCTCGTGAAGGAAATGCGCAGCCTTGGCCTGAACGTCGAGCTGGATTCGGTCGCATCCGAGGACGATCCGCCGGCGATCGCAGCCGAATAACTGAACGAGATCGGCGGGGTCTAACCGGCCCCGCCACCCAATCCCTGCCCCTCATGGAACCGAGGGACGAGAGGAAGAGAAAAGATGAACGAACTGACGCCATTCGCAAATCCGATCGCCAAGCCCGAGACGTTCGACGAGATCAAGATCGGCATCGCGAGCCCGGAAAAGATCCGCAGCTGGTCGTTCGGCGAGATCAAGAAGCCGGAGACCATCAACTACCGCACGTTCAAGCCGGAGCGTGACGGCCTCTTCTGTGCGCGCATCTTCGGTCCGATCAAGGATTACGAGTGCCTGTGCGGCAAGTACAAGCGCATGAAGTACAAGGGCATCGTCTGCGAAAAGTGCGGCGTGGAAGTGACCGTTTCGAAGGTCCGCCGCGAGCGCATGGGCCATATCGAGCTCGCAGCGCCCGTTGCCCACATCTGGTTCCTGAAGTCGCTTCCGAGCCGCATCGGCCTCCTGCTCGACATGCAGCTGAAGCAGCTCGAGCGCATCCTGTATTTCGAGAGCTACGTTGTTCTTGAACCGGGCCTGACCCCGCTCGAGAAGAACCAGCTCCTGACCGAGGACGAGCTTCTCGCCGCGCAGGACGAGTATGGCGAAGACGCCTTCTCGGCCGGCATCGGCGCCGAAGCGGTCAAGACCATGCTCATGGACCTCGACCTCGAGGGTGAGCGCAAGGAACTGCTCGACGAGCTTGCGGTCACGAAGTCCGAACTGAAGCCGAAGAAGATCATCAAGCGGCTGAAGGTCGTCGAAAGCTTCATCGATTCCGGCAACCGTCCGGAGTGGATGATCCTTGAAGTCGTGCCGGTCATTCCGCCCGAGCTTCGCCCGCTCGTTCCGCTGGACGGCGGCCGCTTCGCGACGTCGGATCTCAACGACCTTTATCGCCGCGTCATCAACCGTAACAACCGCCTGAAGCGGCTCATCGAGCTGCGCGCTCCGGACATCATCGTCCGCAACGAAAAGCGCATGCTTCAGGAGGCTGTCGACGCTCTGTTCGACAACGGCCGCCGCGGCCGCACGATCACGGGCGCCAACAAGCGTCCGCTGAAGTCGCTCAGCGACATGCTCAAGGGCAAGCAGGGCCGCTTCCGTCAGAACCTGCTCGGCAAGCGCGTCGACTATTCGGGCCGCTCGGTCATCGTGACCGGACCGGAGCTCAAGCTGCACCAGTGCGGCCTTCCGAAGAAGATGGCGCTCGAGCTGTTCAAGCCGTTCATCTACTCGCGCCTCGACGCCAAGGGTCTCTCGATGACCCTGAAGCAGGCGAAGAAGTGGGTCGAAAAGGAGCGCAAGGAAGTCTGGGACATCCTGGACGAAGTGATCCGTGAGCACCCGGTTCTGCTGAACCGCGCGCCGACGCTTCACCGTCTCGGCATCCAGGCGTTCGAGCCGGTCCTGATCGAGGGCAAGGCGATCCAGCTTCACCCGCTGGTCTGCGCCGCGTTCAATGCCGACTTCGACGGCGACCAGATGGCGGTGCACGTCCCGCTGAGCCTCGAAGCTCAGCTGGAAGCCCGCGTCCTGATGATGTCCACGAACAACATCCTGTCGCCCGCCAACGGCAAGCCGATCATCGTTCCGTCGCAGGACATGGTTCTCGGCCTCTACTATCTCAGCCTCGAGAAAGAGAATGAGCCTGGCCAGGGCATGCTGCTCAGCGACATGACCGAGGTTCACCAGGCTCTCGCAGCCGGTGCCGTGACCCTTCATTCGAAGATTGTCAGCCGCGTCCCGCAGACGGACGAGGACGGCAACACCTACATGAAGCGGTTCGAGACCACTCCGGGGCGCATGCTCCTCGGCGAGACCCTTCCGAAGAGCCACAAGGTGCCCTTCGAGACGGTGAACCGTGTGCTGACCAAGAAGGAGATCGGCGACGTCATCGACATCGTCTATCGCCACACTGGCCAGAAGGAGACGGTGCTGTTCGCCGACGCCATCATGGCGCTTGGTTTCCGCCACGCGTTCCGCGCCGGCATCTCGTTCGGCAAGGACGACATGGTCATCCCGGCCGACAAGGTGAAGCTGGTCGACGATACCCGCGCGCTCGTGAAGGATTACGAGCAGCAGTATCAGGACGGCCTGATCACCCAGCAGGAAAAGTACAACAAGGTGATCGACGCCTGGTCGCGTTGCGGCGACCAAGTCGCCTCGGCGATGATGAAGGAAATTTCGGCAACGCCGACGCGTGAGGATGGCCGCCAGGCGGACCTGAACTCGATCTACATGATGGCCCACTCGGGCGCTCGTGGCTCGCAGGCGCAGATCAAGCAGCTTGCGGGCATGCGCGGCCTGATGGCCAAGCCGTCGGGCGAGATCATCGAAACGCCGATCATCTCGAACTTCAAGGAAGGCCTGACCGTCCTTGAATACTTCAACTCGACCCACGGCGCCCGCAAGGGCCTGGCCGACACGGCGCTCAAGACGGCGAACTCGGGTTACCTGACCCGCCGTCTCGTCGACGTGTCGCAGGATGCCGTGATCATCGAGGACGACTGCGGCACCGACCGTGCGCTGGAAATGCGCGCGATCGTGCAGGGTGGTGCCACCATCGCTTCGCTCGGTGAGCGCGTCCTTGGCCGCACCACGGCCGAAGATGTCATCGACGCGAAGTCGGGCGATGTGATCATTCCGGAAGGTGCGCTTCTCGACGAGGCGATGGTCGCCCAGATCGAGGCGATCGGCCTGCAGGGCGTGAAGATCCGCTCGCCGCTGGTCTGCGCTTCGAAGCAGGGCGTCTGCGCCAAGTGCTATGGCCGTGACCTCGCTCGCGGTACGCCGGTCAACATCGGTGAGGCTGTCGGCGTCATTGCCGCCCAGTCGATCGGTGAGCCTGGCACGCAGCTGACGATGCGGACCTTCCACATCGGCGGCGCGGCTCAGCTCAACGAGCAGTCGAACCTCGAAGCGCCGGTCGACGGCACGATCGAGTTCCGCGATATGCCGACGATCACCGACCCGCGCGGCCGGCACATCTCGCTGTCCCGCTCTGGCGAAATCGCGATCCTCGACATGGACGGCCGCGAGCTTTCGACCCACCGCGTTCCGTACGGCGCTCACCTGCTGTGCGAGAGCGGCCACATCGTCAGCAAGGGCGATCGGATTGCCGAATGGGATCCGTCGTTCAGCCCGGTCATCACCGAGCGTGCTGGTACCGTGAAGTACCAGGACCTCATCGAGAACCGGACGATGTCGGAGCAGATCGACGAGTCCACCGGTATCGCACAGCGTGTCGTGACCGACGACATGGCGAAGTCGAAGAAGGACGCGCTTCAGCCGCGCCTGACTTTGACCGGCGACAAGGCCGAAGAAGCCGGTGTCTACCGTCTGGCTCAAGGCGCCATCGTCGCTGTCGAGGACGGCCAGAAGGTCGAAGCCGGCGAAGTGCTCGCCCGTATGCCGCGGGAAGCCGCGCGTACGCGTGACATTACCGGCGGTCTGCCGCGCGTCGCCGAGCTCTTCGAAGCCCGCAAGCCCAAGGAAAACGCGATCATCGCGAAGGTCTCGGGCAAGGTCAGCTTCAAGAAGGACTACAAGGCCAAGCGCAAGATCGCGATCATCCCGGACGACGGTTCGGAGGCGGTCGAGTATCTGGTGCCGAAGTCGAAGGTCATCGACGTCCAGGAAGGCGATTACGTGAAGCGCGGCGACAACCTCGTCGGCGGTTCGCCTGATCCGCACGACATCCTGGAAGTTCTCGGTGTCGAGGCACTTGCCGAGTACCTCGTGAGCGAGATCCAGGAAGTCTATCGACTGCAGGGCGTGAAGATCAACGACAAGCACATCGAGGTGATCGTTCGCCAGATGCTGCAGAAGGTCGAGATCACCGACGGCGGCGACACCACGCTGCTGGCCGGCGAGCAGGTCGATCGCGAGGAGATGGACGAGATCAACTCCAAGCTCGACAAGAAGCAGAAGAAGGCTGAAGGCAAGCCGGTCCTCCTTGGCATCACCAAGGCGAGCCTGCAGACCCGCAGCTTCATCTCTGCTGCGTCGTTCCAGGAGACGACCCGCGTCCTCACCGAAGCGGCCGTCCAGGGCAAGGTCGACACGCTCACGGGTCTCAAGGAGAACGTGATCGTGGGACGCCTGATCCCGGCCGGTACCGGCTCCAGCATGAAGGAACTCCGGGTTGCGGCTTCCAGCCGTGACGCGGCCCTCCGCGCGACGCACCGTCGCATGCAGGAAGCCCTGATCGCTCCGAATTCGGCTGAAGAACTTCGCGCTGCGGAGAATGCACGTTCGGTTCGTGACGATAAGGCAGGCACGGGTCCCGACCCGCTCTCCGAAGTCGTTCCGAGCGGTCATGGCACCGATGCGGACGCGGGCGACTATCTGACGGAGTAGTCGCTAGCCTTCCAAGGCAAAAAGAAAGCCCCGCCGACGCAAACCGGCGGGGCTTTTTGTTTGATTACTCGGCCGGTTAGCAGCGACCGCTCTTGATCGCATTCTCCGTGCAATTTGCCGCCGATTCCACGTCCTTCGCAGCGCCGCGAACGGTGTTGCACGCGGCAAGGGCCAAGCAGCTCCCAACCAGCAATGCCGTGATCAACTTCGAATTCATGTCCACCCTCCTTACGGTTCCGGAACAACATTAATCCAACTGTCCGCCTTGTCGACCGTAGGACGGCTGAACGGCCCATGAAAAATGCCCCGCCGGGCGCTTTCCCCGACGAGGCATCTTCGAACTGTTGCGATTGTGCTTCGGCTAGGCGCCGATGATCAGCACTTGCCGCCGTTCATCGTGTTCTCGGTGCAATTGGCGACCGAATTCACATCGCGGGCAGCTCCACGGACGGTGTTACAGGCTGCGGTCGCAAGGGCGGCCGTGATGAGCGCCGCCGTCAAAAGCTTCTGGACCATAAATTACTCCTCGTCTGACGGCTGATTGTAACGCGCCTATCCGGGATGCGCTCCATTCCGGCACCGGAATTTCTTAAACCGCCACCGGTGCTGAAATGTGAGGGTGCGGCTCGTAGGCCTCGAAGACAAAGTCCTCGGGCTCATAATCGAAGATCGATTGGCCCCGGTCCTTGAGGATCAGCTGTGGAAGCGACCGCGGCTCGCGGCTCAGCTGCAGGCGCGCCTGCTCCAGATGGTTCGAGTAGAGATGGACGTCGCCGCCAGTCCACACGAACACGCCCGGCTCATGCCCAGTCTCACGCGCAAGCATGTGGGTCAGGAGCGCATAGCTGGCGATGTTGAACGGCACGCCGAGGAAGAAATCAGCGCTGCGCTGATAGAGCTGAAGGTTCAGCCGCCCACCGGCGACCTGCGTCTGGAACAGGCAGTGGCAGGGCGCCAACGCCATCCGATCGATCTCGCCCGGATTCCAGGCAGTCACGATCTGTCGCCGCGAGGAAGGATCGCGCCTGATCAGGTCAACGAGGTTGGCGATCTGGTCGATTTCGCGTCCGTCTGCCGTCTCCCAATGCCGCCATTGCTTGCCGTACACCGGTCCTAGGTCGCCCTGCTCGTCCGCCCATTCATTCCAGATGCTGACCTTGCGGTCCTGCAGCCAGCGAATGTTGGTGTCTCCGCGCAGGAACCACAGCAGCTCGACGATGATCGATCGCAGGTGAAGCTTCTTCGTCGTCAGCAAGGGGAAGCCGTCGCGGAGGTCGAACCGCATCTGCGCGCCGAATCGGGTCAGCGTCCCCGTACCTGTGCGATCGTCCTGCTCGACGCCCTCGTCGAGGATCTTCTGCATGAGATCGAGATATTGGCGCATTCGCCAAGACTAATGCGGGCGCACGCGGCGTCCAAGACCGCGCAATCATCCCTTGTGGATAAAACTCGGTCCGAGAGGGACGCGGTTGGAGTCGAACCGGCCTGGCTACCCGCATAGCTAGTCCAGATGCGCTATCAGCGTGCCGAACAGCCTCTCAAGCTGGACGGACCCGAGGCGGCTCAGGCGCTTTTCGCCGGATGCTTCGCGGAGTCCGATCCTGCTCGAGAGTGTCTGTGGATTGCGCATGTGGACAGCGAACTCAATTGCATTCACCTGACTCGGCACGATGGCATCGAAGGCGAGGCAGACTTGCCGATCCGCGCCATCATCGCCGACGCGCTGCTTCAGCAAAGCTCAGGCCTCCTGCTGGCCCATAATCATCCGAGCGGCGACCCGACGCCAAGCCGAATGGATTGCCTGTCCACGAGACGCCTGGCCGCGGCGGCGTCAGCGCTCGACTGCCAGGTTCTCGATCATCTGATCTTTGCCGGCGAACGCTCGATCAGCTTTCGGTCGCTGGGATACCTTTAGGATCGCTCTCGGCGCTGCTCCCTGACGCTTCAGGCAGGAACGGCAGCTTCAAATAGTCAGTCAGGGTCATCGGTGACCGCACGCCGGCCACGCCGACCTCCGGCCACTCTTCACCGGGTTCGTACGCGGTGCCGAACATGTAATCCCAGATGCTGAAGCAAATGCCGAAGTTCTTGTCGAAGTGGCGCTCTTCGAGAGAGTGGTGGATTCGATGAAACCGGTTATCCACCACAATCCTCCTCGCAGCACCGAAATTCACGGCAGTCGGCGAGTGAATGTACAGTGCCAGCAGCGAGACGACGGCTCCCACCACAAACGGAATCGTCGGGCCGGAAATTTGAATCAAGCTCATCGGAACGGCGATGAACGCGAAGCTGAAAAGCGCCTGGATCGGATGTCCGATACTGTTGGCGGCGTGCAATTCACGAGGTGCGTGATGCACGACATGAACACGCCAGAACCAGGAGTGCTCGGCTCGGTGACGCCAGTAGGCAAGGAAGTCCGCGACCACGACGAGGACGGCCGCCTGAACGGCAAGCCCAGCGTCCCCGAGAGGCTCGAGCCAGTCCCATAGGGGGATGGTGATGAACGGCGCCACGCCCATCGCGCTCCAGACCCATTTGACGGGCCAGATCAGCGCGAACGTGAGGGCCCGCCGACACAATTGATGATGATGCCGGGCAACCGATCGCGCAGGGAATAGCGCTCGATCGGCCCAAGATATTCAATCGCGACGCACGTCGCGAGCAGGAACATGACGAGGATGGTGCTCCCCGCAACATTCTGCAAAAATTCCACTACGCGCCTCCGCCTTGGGCGAGCGCAGGTCTGACAGAGTATCCCTAATGAATTGCTACTTTTAGGATGCGCACGCCTTGATCTGGTCGGGCGCCGGGCGAGGTGCGGCGATGCGGAAGGCCGCGAAGTAATTCTCGCCCTCTGAAATGGGGACGGTGTTCACCAGCTTCAGTCCGACCGCTGCAAACTCGCACTCGAGAAGCCTCGGCTCGATGCCATGCCGCTTGGTCGGGCGGTTCGCATCCACGACGATCACCTGGCCATCCGGCTTCAACGCTTCCCGCATATGCCAAAGGAATGCGTAGGGCGACTGAACCTCATGATACATGTGGACCATGAAAATGCGGTCGAACGACTTCGACGGCAGCATGGGATCGTCGGGCTCTCCCAGCTTCACTGCCACGTTATCAAGATTCTCGCGATGGACGCGCTGTGCCAGCCGGTCTTCGACATCGGGAACGATGTCCTCGGCGAGAACCCGGCCCTTGGGGCCGACGACGGGGCCAGGCGGACGGTGTAATAGCCCTCGCCTGCTCCAATGTCGGCGACCGACATTCCAGCCTGGATTCCCGCGAGGCTTATCACCTGTTCTGCCTCGCCTACCCGATCGCGAGCATCCTCGGTCGAGAAGGAATCATTGACGATCGGCGCGACTTCCCGGTGCGCATTCGGAAATTGCGGCTGTTGTGACGCCTGGCGGCATGCTCCAGCGGCAGTGACAAGAATAAGTGCGAAGATTGCCCTAGTCGACATCCTCAACCTCGACGCGCTCTCCGGTCACGCGTTGCGACAGGGCTGCTGCCATGAACCGGTCGAGATCGCCGTCGAGCACGTCGCCCGGAGCGGTCGAGGTCACACCGGTGCGAAGATCCTTCACCAGCTGGTACGGCTGCAGCACGTAGCTGCGGATCTGGTGGCCCCAACCGATGTCGGTCTTCGAGGCATTGGCTGCGCTGGCCTCCGCCTCGCGTTTCTGAAGCTCGGCCTCGTACAGCCGGGCCTTGAGCTGCTTCATCGCCGACGCGCGGTTCTTGTGCTGGGAGCGCTCGTTCTGGCAAGCAACCACAATGCCCGTCGGGATGTGCGTAATTCGGACCGCGCTGTCAGTCGTATTGACGTGCTGGCCTCCGGCTCCCGACGCTCGGTAGGTATCGATGCGCAAGTCGGACTCGTTCACGTCGATTTCGATGTCGTCATCGACCTCCGGATAAACCCAGACGCTCGAGAAGCTGGTGTGGCGCCTTGCGTTGGAATCGTAGGGGCTGATCCGCACCAGGCGATGCACGCCGCTCTCAACCTTGAGGTTGCCGTAAGCGTTTTCGCCCTTCACGAGAATCGTTGCCGACTTGATCCCGGCCTGCTCGCCTGAATGGTGATCGATCATCTCGACCTTGTAGCCGTGCCGCTCGCCCCAGCGCGTGTACATGCGCAGAAGCATCTCGGCCCAGTCCTGGCTCTCGGTTCCGCCGGCGCCGGCGTTGACTTCGACATAGCTGCTGTTGGCATCAGCCTCACCGGCCAACAGCGCTGCGACCTTGTCGCGCTCGGCACGCTCCGCAAGGTCGCCAAGGCTGCGGACGGCATCGTCTGCCAGCGCAGCGTCGCCCTCGGCTTCCGCAAGCTCCAACAGTTCGGTGGTGTCGGCTAGCTCGCGCTCGATCGAACGGGTCGCGTTGATCGCCTCTTCCAGCCTGCGACGCTCCCGCATGACGTCCTGCGCGGCCTTGGGGTCGTCCCAAAGCGCGGAATCCTCAACCTTGGCGTTGAGCTCGTCGAGGCGCTTCAGCGCGCGGTCCCAATCGAGGAACCTGCGCAAGAGCGCGAGAGCGGCATTGATCTGGTCGGCGTGAGCCTGCGCTTCGGCGCGCATGGTGAACTGCTTTCGTGAAAACGCTTAAGTTGGAGCGGAGCTAGTTGAAGGTAGCCTGATTTTGCAAGGCCGCCTCGGCAGGCGGGGCTGTCGAGGGCGCTTCGACTGCGCCCGAATGACGCGCGGACGGCGGTCGGAATCCGCGATCTGGGACGGATCGTTCTCTTCACCCTCCTCGGATCCTTCAGGCGCGCCGTGAGAGCGCCGATAGAAGCGCCGCGGCTCGGTCTGCGGCTGGAAAGCCTCCCAGATCACCGCCGACTTGGGATCTTCCTGAACCGGAAAAACGCCGAAGACACGGCGGCCCGTAGCCCGATCGATGCGAACCCAGCGAATTCCGTTCGGCGCCACGAACGGCACCTTCGGCATGTCCTTGAAAGCGACCTCGGCAAACTGCTTGAAGATCGGAGCGGCAATGCGTCCGCCCTGCGCACTATGACCCATTGGCCGCGGCTGATCGTAACCAAGGTAGACCCCGCCGACCACTTCGGGCGTCCCGCCGACGAACCAGACGTTGGTTGGACCGGACGTGGTCCCCGTCTTGCCGAACATCGGCCGATTAAGATCGCGAAGGACCGTCGCTGTACCGCGTTCGACGACGCCCTCCATGATGTGGACCATCTGGAACGCGGCCATTGGTTCGAGGACCTGCCTGTCTCTCGACGGCGGCCGTGGCATCGCCTTTCCGTCCCACTCGGCGGCATTGCAATTCCCCATCACCGCACAGCGATTGTCGGTGCGATAGATCACCTTGCCAGTACGATCCTGCACATAGTCGATCAGCGTCGGCTTCACCGCTCGCCCCTGGTTGGCGAGGATCGCGTAGGCGTTGACCAGCTTGGCGACCGTGGTCTCGCCGGCACCAAGCGAGATCGAAAGATAGTTGGGGAAGTCGCCGACCCCCAGCTTCCGAGCATTCGCCGTGACTTTCGGCATGCCGGTCTGAGACGCGGCGCGGACGGTCATCAGGTTGCGCGACTGCTCGACGCCCCAGCGCATCGTCTTGGGCCCGCATAGCGGCGGTCGAAGTTGACGAAGCATTTCTGCGGCAGGCCAGGTCCCTGCGACGTGCAGAACGGCGCATCCATGATGATCGAGGCCGGGCTCATCCCGTTCTCGAGTGCCGCTTCGTAGACGATGGGCTTGAACGCGGAACCCGGCTGCCGAAGCGCCTGCGTCGCACGGTTGTAGCTGGACCCGATCACGTCGAACCCGCCCTGCATGGCCAGGACTCGTCCCGTGCGCACTTCTTCAGCCAGGAATCCGCCACCGACTTCCGGAATAGACCGAAGCGCATAGCTGTTGGTGCCGAGCTGCTTCACGATGATGATCATGCCGGGACGGAGGTTCTCGAACGCCGTCCCGCCGCCGCCTCGCTTCGGCATGTCGGCAACTGACCGGGGCAGCGATCCCGTCGATCCATTAGTAAAGCCGATGGTCGCCTGCGCCGAATCCTTGGACAGCACCACGGCCTTCTTCCAGTCCGCAAATCCCGTGCCCACCGGCGCCCGATCGAGCTGGCCAGCCCAATCGCCGCTCAAGTCGACGCTAAGACCAAGATCGCGCCACCCGCGCCCGCCGTCGAAGCGGGCCAGGCCTTCGCGAAGCGCGTTGGCCGCCGCGTCCTGCATGACGGGGTTCATCGACGTCCGCACCCAAAGGCCGCCGGCGTAGACGCTGTTCGGGCCGTCATTGGCGTTGTCGCCATAATTCTTCAGCAGCGTCCGGCGTACTTCTTCCATGAAGTAGCCGCCCTGTTGCCGGAACTTCTCGTTGCTGCCGTAGCGGATGGTTCCGAGTGGAGTCGCCGCGGCGGATTTCCATTGCGCCTCGGTTATGTACCCGTTCCGGAACATCTCGCGCAGGACGTAATTGCGCCGGTCCAGGGCTTTCTGAGTCGCCCGCACCGGATCGTAGTTGGACGGTGCCTTCGGAAGCACCGCGAGGTAGGCGGCCTCCGGAAGGGTCAGCTCGTTCACGTCCTTGTCGAAATAGGCGCGGCTGGCCGCCTGGATCCCATAGGCATTCCGGCCGAGGAAGATCGAGTTCAGGTAGATCTCGAGGATCTGCTGCTTCGACAGCGTCGATTCCAGGCGGAATGCGAGGATCGCCTCCTTGGCCTTGCGTCCGATGGAATAGCTGCTGTCCTGGAGAAGATATTTCGCGACCTGTTGGGTGATCGTGGAGCCGCCGCGGGCGCGGCCCCCGCCCGTCGCGGTCTTGGTGGTGAAGTCGAACACCGCACCGACAAGCCCAGGATAGTCGATGCCGCCGTGGCTGAAGAAGGTTTTGTCCTCGGCCGAGATGAAGGCGTTGACGACCATCGGCGGATATTCGTCGTACGACAGCTCAACCCGCCGCTCACGCGCGAACGTCTGCACCGGAGTTCCGTCATAGCCCCGGACGTTCGTTGGCAATGATGGCTGATAGGCCAGCAGCTTATCCGAAGACGGCAGCCCGCTCGCGAAATAGAGCCACATCGCTGAAAACAGGACGAAGCCGCCGAGAAGAACGTAGCCCAGCCGTCGAACCCACTTCCGCGCCAGCCACGGGTCGATGCGGTCTCGAATCCTTTGATTGAAGGCTACGAGGTCCGGAAGCTGGGACGAGAGAGCACTGAGACTTTCGACACGCATGTGATGCAAGCCTCTAGCGCCTCCCGCGGTCAGCCGAAAGACTGCAGGCTAACGAACGATGCGCGAGGCGACGTCGGCTTCGATCGCCTGCGCCAAAGCCAGGACGATCTGAGCGCGCTTCTCGGGCTGGAGGAGCATCGCCTCATCATCGACATTGCTGATGTATCCCGCCTCGAACAGAACTGCGGGCACCTCCGCGTGGCGAAGGACCCGGAAGTCGGCGAACCGGTGCGGCTCGGGGCGAAGCTGATACCGTCCGGCCGACTTCCGAACGAGCCGCTCTGCCAGCGACGCGGAAGAATTCATTTGCTCGCGCAGCGCCAAGTCTGAAAGAATTCCGCGCACGGATCCATCAGGTTCGCTGGTCAGTCCGTCGTCGCTGTTTTCCTTCATTGCCAGTCGCGCCGCCTCGGCATCGGAGGCGACATCCGAGAGCGAATAAACCGTCGCACCGCGCGCCAGCGGGTTCGGCGCACTGTCGATGTGAAGCGATAGGTAGACGCTTGCGCCGAGACGACGTGCAAGTTCGGCCCGTTGATCCAGAGTCAGATAGCGGTCGTCGTCGCGCGTCATCGCCACGCGAACGCGCCCACGTTCGGCAAGCTCGTCGCGCAGTTCGCGCGCGAACAGCAAAGTGAGATCTTTCTCGTTGGTGGACCCAGAAGCCCCTTGGCTCCCGGATCGCGGCCGCCGTGCCCAGGGTCGAGCACGACGATCGGCCGGCCAGGAGAGCTTGCCTCCGTCAACTTTATGTCGCCGACCGCCGATCCCAGCTCCACGCGAACCGTGCCGCCGCGGGCCTCACCGATCAGCGCTTTCTCGTCGCTGGCGGGAGCCCCTTTGCGGGAGAAAAATCCGTGACTCGAGCTCAGCGCGGCCACAACGAGGGCTAGCCCCGCGATACTGATCGCCGCTCCCGCAATTGCTCGCGCTCGGAAGGACCTCGATGCCATCGGGCCACTCTATTGCCGGAACATGGTTAACGCGCAATTCGTGCTGAATTTCAGTCGTTGCAGCCCTGGGGGACTGTTGCGGCCCTCGTCCGGTGATGCTAACCGGTATTAATCCTGAGCCCCTTAATGCGGCAAAGGATTCAGCGCCGCTCCTTGCAAAGGATGCGGCTTCACAGGTTGACGCTGCAATGATGCCAAGAAACGCCCCTTGCCTGCTCCATGATGAGCGGCAGGTCGCGTCTCCCGCACAAGATTCCGGGATGGCCAGTGCAGCAGAGGCAACAATACATCAGTTCGCCATGACCGTCGGCCGACACCCGACCGGAATGGCCTTTTCAATTGCGCGCGCCCGCCCAACGAGGAGCGGCCCGCGCGCCCGGAGAATTTTCAATGTCCACGCGCATGCTAATCGACGCGCGCCACCCGGAGGAGACCCGGGTCGCGGTCGTTACCGGAAACCGCATCGAGGAATTTGATTTCGAGTCCGCTGAGCACAAGCAGCTCAAAGGGAACGTCTATCTAGCCAAGGTTACCAGGGTCGAGCCGTCGCTTCAGGCGGCCTTCGTCGACTACGGCGGAAACCGTCACGGCTTCCTCGCCTTCAGCGAAATCCATCCCGACTACTACCAGATTCCCAAGGCCGACCGCGAAGCCCTGCTTCGTGAGGAAGCCGAGCACGCCGCGGAGGAAGAGCGCCTGCGCGCCGCCGCGGACGATCTGGAGCCGATCGACGGCCATCACGACGATGACGGCACGGACGATCGTCCCGAAGAAGCCGAAGAATCGAACGGCGACGAGGACGGGCCGACGACAGTGGAGGCCGGAACCGGCTCCAACCGTTCGCCGGTGGATGAAAGCGCCGCCGACGAACTTCGCAAGAAGCGTCAGGCGCTTCGCCGCCGCTACAAGATCCAGGACGTCATTCAGCGCCGCCAGGTGCTGCTCGTTCAGGTCGTCAAGGAAGAGCGCGGCAACAAGGGTGCCGCCCTCACCACCTACCTCAGCCTCGCCGGTCGCTACTGCGTGCTGATGCCCAACACGTCGCACGGCGGCGGCATCAGCCGGAAGATCTCGAACGGCGCCGACCGTAAGCGGCTGAAGTCGATCATGTCGGATCTCAACCTGCCGAAGAGCATGGGTCTGATCGTCCGTACCGCCGGGCTTTCGCGCACGAAGACCGAGATCAAGCGCGACTTCGACTATCTCGCCCGGCTGTGGGACGAGATCCGCGAGCGGACGCTGAAGAGCAGCGCGCCCGCCCTGATCTATCGCGACAGCGACCTCATCAAGCGCGCAATCCGCGACCTCTACCATCGAGACATCAGCGATGTGATCGTCGAGGGCGAGGACGGCTTCAAGGCCGCCCGGGGCTTCATGAAGCTGTTGATGCCGAGCCACGTGCGCCGCGTCGCGCTTCACTCCGAAGCCACGCCCTTGTTCCAGCGGCACGGCGTCGAGGATCAGCTGTCGGCGATGTATCAGCCGGTCGTCCAGCTGAAGTCGGGCGGCTACCTGGTCATCAACCCGACCGAGGCGCTGGTTTCGATCGACATCAATTCCGGCCGGTCGACCCGCGAGCACAACATCGAGCAGACGGCGTTCGCGACGAACCTGGAAGCGGCGAACGAGATTGCCCGCCAGCTTCGCCTGCGCGACATGGCCGGCCTCGTCGTCATCGATTTCATCGACATGGAGCAGAACAGCCATGTTCGTAAGGTCGAGAAGGCGATGAAGGAGGCGCTCAAGAACGACCGCGCACGCATCCAGGTCGGCCGCATCTCCAGCTTCGGCTTGATGGAGATGAGCCGCCAGCGCCTGCGCACCGGCGTGCTTGAAGCTTCGACCAAGCCCTGCCCGCACTGTGAAGGCACGGGCCTGATGCGCACGGCTTCATCGGCGGGCCTGTCTGCTCTTCGCATGATCGAGGACGAGGCGGCTCGTGGCCGTGGCGAGAAGATTCTCCTCCGCGCCGGGCGCGAAGCAGCGATCTACCTTCTCAACAAGAAGCGGAGCGAGCTGGCCGACATCGAGGCCCGCTATGGCGTCTCGATCGAAGTCGTCATCGACGAGAGCTTTGAAGGCGCTCGCATGAGCGTCGAAAGCTCCGGCCCGCGGCCAGTCGTGCAGCGCCGCCCCGAACCCACCCCGATCGAAGAAGATCTCGAAGAGGTCGAGGCTCTCGACGAGGACGAAGAGGACGAATCCGAGGAGGATGAGCCCGAAGCGGAGCGTCAGGACGATCGGCCTGGCCGCCGCCGCCGCCGCCGCCGCCGGGGTGGCCGTGGTCGCGGCCGTCGCGAAGAGGGCGAAGGCCCGTCCGACGCCAGCGAATCCGAAGATGACGCCGAGCCGAGCGAAGCGGCGGATGCCGAGCCTGCCGAACAAGCAGAGGCTGAAGAGACGCCTTCGGGTGATCGGAAGCGGCGACGCCGTCGCGGCAAGCGCGGTGGAGGTCACGAGGATACTCCGTCTGAGGTCGGAGCGGAGGTCGAGGCGGACAGCTCGCCGATGATCGAAACGCCGGTCGAGGACGAAGCACCGATCACCGAGGTCGAAACTCCGCCTGAACCGCAGCCCAAGAAGCGCCGCTCGCGAGCGAAGGCCAAGGTGGACGAGACTGCCGAGCAGGCAGCCGAACCCACTCCCGTTGAAACTGCAGCCGAGACGCCGGTTGAGGCTGCCGCGGAGGAGGAGAAGACCGCCAAACCGGCACGAAAGTCTCGTGCCAAGAAGGCGAAGGAGGCACCAGTCGTCGAAGCCGAAGCCGACGCCGCCATTCCCACCGCCGATAATGACGAAGCGGACGACGGCACGGGCGACGGTCCTCGCCGTGGCTGGTGGCAGCGCACTTTCGGTTAAGCCGTTGAGCGCCGGATTTTCATCGGGCGTTCAGATCGCGGGTGGGATGGGCGACGCATGAGCTCGGCGCTCTCCCGCTTCGTGCGATTGCTGATGATGGCGCTCGTGCTCGGCCTTGCCACGGCAAGGCCGGCCGCCGCCCAAAGCGAGGATTCCGGCCCTTCGATCCTGCGGGACACGGAGACCGAGGCGCTGTTCGCGGACATCGCGAAGCCGCTGGTTGAGGCCGCGAACCTCAGCAACAAGAGCGTCAAGGTCATCCTGCTCAACGATGACGAGATCAATGCTTTCGTCGCCGGCAGCCAGAACGTCTACGTCAATTCCGGGCTGCTGACCCGCGCCGACAACGTCAACCAGGTCCAGTTCGTCATCGCGCACGAGCTCGGCCACGTTGCCGGCGGCCACGCCATCCGCATGGGCGAAGGGATGAAGCAGGCGACCGGCATCACGCTTGCGACAATGGTACTTGGCGCGATCGCGATTGCGGCGGGCGCCGGCGAAGCGGGCATGGGCCTGATGATGATGGGCCAGCGGGCGGCGCTCGGCCAGTTCCTCGCCTTCACCCGCGCCCAGGAAACCAGCGCCGACCTTGCCGGCGCCAGCTACCTGCATAAGGCCGGCATTAGCGGCAAGGGCGGTCTCGACTTCTTCAAGAAGCTACAGAACCAGGAGTACCGTCTCGCGATCTACGCGACCGATAGCTACGACCGCACCCACCCGCTTTCCAGCGAGCGCATCGCCATGCTGACGGACCTCTTCAAGAAGGATCCCGCCTGGAATGCGCCGACCGATCCGAAGCTTGAAGCGCGCTTCCAGCGGGTGAAGGCGAAGCTTACGGGCTTCCTCGATCCACGACAGGCTGTCAGCAAATATCCGGAAACGGACCAGTCGGTGCCGGCGCATTACGCCCGTGCCTATGCGTATCACCTTACCGCCTATCCGATAAAGCGCTGTCCGAAGCCGACGCCCTGCTCAAGGCCGATGCGCACGACCCCTACTTCCTCGAGCTCAAGGGCCAGATCCTCCTGGAGTCCGGGCGCCCGGCCGATGCTATCGCTCCCCTTCGCGAGGCGACGGAAAAGACGCACAACGCGCCCCTGATCGCGTCGATGCTCGGCCACGCGCTGATCTCGACAGAGGATCCCAAGAATTACGCCGAGGCGAAGACCATTCTCAAGGCCGCGGTTGCCGTAGACAATGAGAACCCTTCGCCTGGTACCAGCTCGGCATGATCTACGGCCAGGAAGGCGACGAGTCCCGGGCCGCGCTTGCGACCGCCGAACGGAACAATCTGGAGGGCGATCCCAAGATGGCGCTCGCGAGCGCGGAGACGGCGATGCGCGGGATTCCGGTTGGAACTCCGGACTATCTTCGCGCCCAGGATATCGCCATGGTCTCGAGGACCGCGCTCAAGAAGGACAAAAAAGGTCGTGACAGAGAGTAAGGGATCGTCGTTTGGGGCGGCGATTGCGGGGGTGTGGTCGGATCGGTGCTGACCGCGGCCGTGTTGCTCTTCGCGGCACCTCAGTATCTGAGCGGACGAATCGTCCGGCAGGGCATGCTCAACGATCCTCATATCCTCGTCGAGGCATCCGATGCCCTTCGCGACGCGCAGTACAAGCCAACGCTGGACGCTTCGCGAGGCCTGATCGAGACGCCCTTCGCGTCCTCCTGGAAGGGTTCGAGCAAGCCGAAGGTCACGCTCGTCGAATTCTACGACTACGCGTGCCCATATTGCAAAGCGAGCAACCCGCACGTCGATCAGCTCGTTCGTGAGAACCCGGACCTTCGCGTTGTCTATCGCGAGCTTCCGATCCTCGGCGACAACAGCGTTGCAGCCGCTCGCCTTTCCCTCGCGGCATCGAAGGCCGGACGCTTCCAGCAGTTCCATGACGCGCTCTACGCGGCGGGCAGACCGGCCCCGAGACAAATACTGCGGCCGCGCGCACGGCGCAGGTCGATCCCAAGTCCCTCGACGACCCGGCAATCGAGGCCGAACTCAGGAAGAACTTCTCGCTCGCCAGTCAACTCGGTGCGACGGGAACACCTCTGTTCATCGTTGGTGACCGCGTGCTCAGCGGCGCCGTCGGCTACGACGCCCTGAAGAAGGCGGTCGAGGACGCTCGCAAAAGCTCCTGAGCTGGCTCAGATCAACGATGCGAAAAAGAGTATCGTTGCAATCGCCATGACCGCGGTGGCTGCCCAGCCGAACACCAACACCATTGGAGCGGCGACAAACCGTCCCATTTCCTTGCGGCGACTAGCGATCACCATCATCGCGGCCATCAGGGGCACCGCCGCAACCCCGTTCAGGATCGCGCTCCAGACCAAGGCCCGGATCGGATTGACGTTGCCCCAGTCGAGCAAGACGCCAGCGGCCGTGGCCGCGACGATGATCGCGTAGAACCGCGCGGCCTGCTGCGGCTTGTATTCAAGCCCTCCCTTCCATCCTCGCGTTTCACTCACCGCGAAGGCAGCGGACCCGGCCAACACCGGCACTGCAAGCAATCCCGTTCCGATGATCCCGAGCGCGAACATGGCGAAGGCGAACTGTCCCGCAATCGGCCGCAGTGCCTCGGCCGCCTGCGCCGCCGTATTGATCTGCGTGATGCCTTGCTGGTGAAGCGTCGCCGCCGAGGCGATCATGATCGCCAAGGCAATCAGGTTCGAAAAGGCCATCCCGACAAAAGTGTCGAAACGGATCCGCCTGAACTGGGCCGATGCTCCGCGCGGATCTTGCTTCAAAGGCCTCTGACCGGAGTCGGCAAGATCTTCGGCCTCCTGCGAGCTTTGCCAGAAGAAAAGATAAGGACTGATCGTCGTTCCCAACACGGCAACGACGGTGGCGATCGCGCCGGGTCCGATATCGGTCGGCCAAATCATGCCCAGAACGCTGCCGTCCAATCGACCTCGACCAGCAACAGCACGCCGACATAGGCAAACAGGCTCAGCGTCAGCCATTTCAGGACTCTCGCATATTGATGGTAGGGCACGAACAGCTGCAGGGCGACGCTCAGCAACGCGAAGAGGAAGACGAACACGCGGGTTCGGCCGCCGATGACCAGCTCCGTCGCCGCGGCCATGGCGGACAGATCCGCCCCGATGTTCATGATGTTGGCGATCAGCAGGATCGCAACGAGGACCGTCACGACGCTTCGCGGAAAGGTGTCAGCGAGGTTTTTCGCAAGTCCTGCGCCAGTCACCCGACCGATGTGCCCGCTGACCAGTTGGACGGCGGTCATTAGCGGGTAGGTCAGGATCATCGTCCATAGCAGGCCGTAGCCGAACTGCGCACCTGCCTGAGAGTAGGTGGCGATGCCGCTTGGATCGTCGTCGGCCGCACCGGTGACGACGCCAGGACCCAGCTCGCTCGCCGCTTCGATCAGTGAGTGCTTAAGGCCCTTCTGCCGGACCCGCCCAACCCGAGCCTTTGTCGCTCTCACGACCTTTGAAGCCCTGCGCGATCACATACCATTCCGAGGAATCCTTCCGGCTGGCGGGCGGCTTGGCGTGCTTCACCGTCGCGAAGTGCCGCTTCATTTCGGCGACCAGCTGATTGTCTGCACCGCCGGCAAGGACCTTGGCAACATAGGTACCGCCCGGCCGAAGAACTTCGGTCGCGAATAGGAGACCGGCTTCGACAAGCGCCATCGTCCGCAGGTGATCGGTCTGCTGATGGCCAACAGTATTCGCTGCCATGTCGGAAAGGACGAGGTCCGCATCGCCGCCGAGCGCCTCTTTCAGCCGGTCGGGTGCATCATCGTTCATGAAGTCCATCTGCAGGATGGTGACGCCGTCGATCGGATCAGTCGGAAGAAGGTCGATCCCAACCACAGCGCTCTGAGGAACCTTGCGGCGCACGACCTGGCTCCATCCGCCTGGTGCGATTCCGAGGTCCACGACCGCTTTCACGCCCTTCAGCAAGCGGAACCGCTCATCCAGTTCTATGAGCTTGAATGCGGCGCGGCTGCGGTAGTTTTCCGCCTTGGCCCGCCGGACGTAGGGATCGTTCAGCTGGCGCTCGAGCCATCGCGTCGACGACGGTTTTCGCCCCTTTGCGGTGCGGATGCGCTTCACAAGGCGTGGCCGTCGCGCGCCATAAGCGAACGCAGGATGCCCTCGCGAATTCCCCGATCGGCAACCCGAGGGTCTTGGCGGGCCAGATTTCGACGATCGCCTCGAGGATTGCGCAACCCGCAACGACCAGGTCCGCCCGATCCCGCCCGATGCATGGCAGCGCCGCGCGCTCCTCGTGCCCCATCTCGGCAATCATCGTGCTGATCCGCTGCATCGCATTGACCGGTACATGGAGGCCATCGACGGCACGGCGGTCGTAAGCCGGTAAGGCGAGGTGCACGCTTGCGAGTGTCGTGACTGTCCCACTCGTGCCGAGCAGGCGAATTCCAGGCGCATCGCTCGGCAGTGTGGACGCGAAGCTCGCAAAGGCGCGGCGCGCCCGCTCGCGCATGCGCCTATAGGCTTTCAGGCGGTCGGGCCCTTCCAGCGCGACCTTTCCTTCGCTCTCCGTCAGCGAAACCACGCCCCAGGGAGCGCTCCACCAGCTGCGGATCTTGGGCGCTCCTGCATCCTGGTCAACAAGCACCAACTCGGTCGATCCGCCGCCAATGTCGAAAATCAGCGCCGGCCCATCGCCGGGCTCCAGCAGCTTGTGGCAGCCCAGGACCGCGAGGCGGGCTTCCTCCTGCGGTTCGATGATGTCCAGAACGATTCCCGTCTCCCGCTTCACCCGCTCGACGAAGGCCTCGCCGTTCCGGGCTCGCCGGCAAGCTTCCGTGGCGACGGATCGCGACAGAGAGACGTTCCGGCGGCGAAGCTTGTCGGCACAGATCGCGAGGGCCCCAACCGCCCGGTCCATCGCGGCGTCCGACAGGGCACCTGAATGCGACAGGCCCTCCCCCAGACGCACAATGCGCGAAAAGGCATCGACGACCGTGAATCCGCCGTCGAACGGGCGCGCAATGAGGAGGCGGCAATTGTTGGTGCCCAGATCGACGGCGCCATACGTATGACGAAATGGAGGGGATCGCCGCTCCGGCGATTTACTCGATGCCGGCTCCTGCCGAAGCGATGGAGCCGGTGCGCTGGCGACATTCTGCGCCATGACAACGACCGTTTCTATCCTGCACCGCCTGCATAAAGACGGCTGACTTGGGTCGCATTTAACCGGCAATCGCGATGAAGGGCAAGGTTAGGGCCACCAGCGTTGACAGTCGGGAGGGCGCTTTCTATCTCGCCCGCCTGCCGGCATTGCCCCGTCGTCTAATGGTAAGACTACGGACTCTGACTCCGTCAATTGTGGTTCGAATCCACACGGGGCATCCAGCGTTTCCCTTCAGCCGAGACTAAAGCAGCCTTGCGGCGAGAGACGTCACCACCACGTCGCATACAAAGCGAAGAGAATCAGGATGACGCCCACGCTGGCGAGGTTGAAGGCCGCTGGCGTACGAAATGTTACACCCTCCATGGTGATAGCATTGGCGCTCGGCCGGGATCGCTGGGCCAGCGAGATAACCACGGCCAGCGCCAGGCTGATGAGGAACACCAGCCCCATCCGATTCATGAAGGGGAAGTCGGGCATCACAACCTTGAACACGTAGGACAGCGCGACCGAAGCAACCGCGGCGACAATTGCGCCCAGCTCCGTCGCCTTCCTCCAGAACAGTCCGAGCAGGAAAATGACCGTGACCCCGGGCGTGAAGAAGCCTGAGAATTCCTGAATGAACTGGAACGCCTGATCGGAATTCCCGAGCAGGGGCCGGGCGGTGAACAGCGCAATCACGACTGCAATGACCGCAACCGAACGCCCGACAAGGACTAGGTGCTTCTCTTCGGAACGGCTCTCACCCGAGCCGTCTTCAGCGCGGGTCCGCTCACCGCGAAACTTGGCGTAGAGATCGAGCGTGAAGATCGTGGCGATCGAATTGATCTTGGACGCCGTGGACGCGATCACGGCCGCGATGAGGGCCGCGAAGACCAGACCGAGCAGGCCTGGCGGCAGCAGGCGCATCATGGTCGGATAGGCTTCGTCCGGCTTTGCAAGATCCGGCGCGAGCACGACCGCGGCGATCCCCGGCAGCACGATAATCACCGGCATCAGCAGCTTCAGATAGGCCGCGAAGACGACGCCCTTTTGCGCTTCGCCAAGGTTCTTCGCAGCGAGGGCTCGCTGGATGATGTATTGGTTGAAGCCCCAGTAGCTGAGGTTGGCGATCCACATGCCGCCGACGAGAACGGCGATGCCCGGCAAATCCTTGAAGAACGGGTGGTCGGGCTCGAGGATCATGTTGAAGTGACCTGGCACCTTCTGGGTCAGGGCCGCAAAGCCGGCAATGGCACCTTCGCCATTCCCGATCTGATTGAGGGTCAAATACGACACCACTAGACCCCCGAGCACGAGCAGGGTGACCTGCACGATGTCGGTCAGCGCCACTGCCTTGAGCCCCCGTACAATTGGTAAAGCAAGGCGAAGGCGCCAAGCGCGAACAGTGCAACGTCCTGGTCGATGCCAGCGACCTTGTGGACCGCGATCGAGCCCAGCCAAATGATCGAAGTGAGGTTCACGAAAATGTACAGCGCCAGCCAGAACAGGGCCATGATGACAGGCAGGACCTTGCCGTACCGATGCTCCAGGAATTGGGGCATCGTGTAGATCCTGTTCTTCAGGAAGATCGGCAGGAAATACTTCCCGACAATGAGCAGGGTCAGCGCCGCCATCCACTCGTACGAGGCAATGGCGAGGCCCAGCGCATAGCCCGAACCCGACATTCCCACGATCTGCTCCGCGGAGATGTTTGCCGCGATCAGCGAGGCGCCGATCGCCCACCATGGCAGTGCCTTGGAGGCTAGGAAATAATCGGATGTGTCCTTCTCATGGCCCGCCTTTTCGCGGCTGACCCATTGGGCGAGGCCGAAGATGAAGATGCCATAAGCAACGACGACGACCGTATCGATGGTCGAAAGCAGCATCCTTCCCTCCCCCGCACCGGTGTTTCGCTACCGGCTTGCCGAACGCTAGTCCCCCGATCTCGCCTTCGCCAGCTCCGCGGCTTCGCGGACGCGTTGCGCGTCGCTGATCGGCGCAACCAGGACATGATCGGCGGTAGCGATCACCATGAGCTGCTGTCCGCCGATGACCACGATCTGCGGTCCGGTCGATTTCAGCAAGCAGCCCGCGCTGTCGATCGCGCTCGAGCGGGAATCGACGACATTTCCGTCCGCGTCCTTCGGTTCCAGTTCGTAGACCGCCGCCCAGCTGCCGACGTCGGACCAGTCAAGGTCGAGCGGCACGACCGCAATGCGGTCCGAATGCTCCATCACCGCATAGTCGATCGATGTTGATGGGCAGTCGGCAAGCGCGCTCTCGTCGGGAGCAATCCGTCCATCGTCACTCCGCGCGAGATCCATCGCGGCTCGGGAGGCCAAAGCGATTTCCGGAGCGTAGCGATCGAGTTCTGTCAGAAAAGCGTCGGCGCGAAACAGGAACATGCCGGAATTCCAGAAGGCGCTTCCCGACTGGACCAGTCCGGCGGCAATGTCCTTCGATGGCTTTTCGACGAATGCGTCTACAGCCAGGACGCCCTCGCTGAGCGGTTCGCCCGCAGAGATATAGCCGTAGCCGGTCTCCGCCCTCGTGGCCGGATCCCGAAGGTGACGAGGCGGCCGGAGTCCGCGGCGGGCAGCGCCTTGCGAACCGCATCGAGCAGCGGCTTCGGGTCACCCACACGATGGTCGCTCGGAAGCACCAGCAGGATCGCGGCAGGATCGCTTGCGAGCGCCGCGAACGCGACGGCTGCCGCCGAACCTCGCGGACAAGGTTCCAGGATAAGGCTGACACCCGGCGCGATGAGGCCGACTTCGTCTGCCTGCGATTGGGCGCCTACGATCAGAGGCTCGGCAAACAACCGTCTGTCGCCCACACGGTCCAGGGTCTGCTCCAGCATGGTCCCCTGCCCGACGATCTCCAGCAGATGCTTGGGCCGGGCGGGCGTAGAGATTGGCCATAGCCGAGTCCCCGAACCTCCGGCGAGGATGACGGGCTGAACGCGAGTTTCCATGCTTAAGAAATATCGCCCTTGAGAGTGACGTCCAGCATTCCAGCAGCTGTAACTGTGTTGCTGCGGCACACTTCTGTATTTTTTCGGGACAAATTAAACTCTTGGATTGATTCGGAACCTTAAAATTGTGTTAATGGTTGTCCTCAGGGTCGAGTGCATCGCTTACCGGTTGCTGGCTCCTTTCGTTAGGGTTTCAGATGCGTTCAGCAATATTGTCTTCGCGCTCGGGGCGCCGCTTGAATGCAAGCGGTCGTGCACGTCGCGCCAAGCGCATGACGAAGCGTCGAAACCGCACGATTCTCGCTAGCGCCGCCGTCCTCGCATTCGTCGCGGGCACGCCGCTCGGAATCATGGCGCGCATGGGCCTGCTCGACTCGAGCGACGTTCCCGGACTCGACAGCGCCAAGAGCTTCCTGGCCATGATGAGCGAACGCTCGCCGGGCGACCGCACCAAGGCTGAGCTCACGAAGACCAAGATGCATGCAGCAGTTGCCGCGCCAAGGCAGCGCGCACTTCCCAAGGTCGCCCAGCCCGAGCTTCCCAAGGAATTCGTGGCCGCGATCGCACCGCCGGTTCCGACCGTCGCCGACGTACCGACCAGCGCACCGCTCAGCTCCATCGGGCCACTTCTGCTCACGCCGGGTGTTCCCGGCGGCGGCGGTGGAATTCTGGTACCGAACCCGCCCGGTGGCGGTGGCGGAACTCCGGGAACGCCGGGGACACCCGAAACTCCACCCGAAAACCCGCCGCCTGAGAATCCGCCGCCTGAGAACCCGCCGCCCGCCGTTCCGGAACCCGGCACCTGGGCAACCATGCTTCTTGGCTTCGGACTTACGGGCATGATGATCCGTCGGCGGCGCCGCACGACGACGGCTATCGCTTCGGCATAAGCTCATGAAAAGGATCATGGTCGTTGCACTCGCGCTCGCGGGTTTGGCCACGGCTGCGGCCGCTGCCTGGTCCAGCGGCATCATCGAACGTCCGCCAGTCCAGGCGCAGGCAAAGGAAAACTACGGCTGGTCGGACAAAAACCGCACCTACCTTAGCGATGCGCAAATTCTTCAGGCCCGGGCGCAGGGTGTGCTCGACCGCGACGTCCGCTCGATCCTGAATGTCCCGAAGCAGATGCGCTATGGCGACTTCGTCTGGAACGATCGCAACGTGCCGCAAGGGCCAGTGTGGATCCGGGTTGACCTGAAGTCGCAGCTCATCTCCGTTTTCCGGGCCGGGCATGAGATTGGAACCGCGGTGATCCTATACGGAGCCGAGGACAAGGAGACGCCGAACGGTACCTTCCCGATCCTAGCCAAGATTCGTGATCACAAGTCGATCACTTACGACAATGCACCGATGCCCTACACCCTGCGCCTGACCGGCGACGGAGTGTCGATTCACGGCAGCGACGTCCAATGGGGCCGCGCAACGCACGGCTGCATCGGGGTTCCGATCGAATTTGCGCAAAAGCTTTTCGACCAGGCTTCGAAGGGCGATCAGGTTGTAATCATTCACGAATGGGGCTCGAAGCAGCGAAATTCCTGAGTGATTTTGCGCGTTCTCCCCTAACCTTCGTAAATTATCGTCCGTAAACTGTTTGGTGACCACCATCTGCGACAAGACGCGAGCACTTTCGAGGATGCTCAATGTCTGGTTCGCGTTGGTACCGGGTTGCCGCTGCATTGACTTTGGTCTGCGTGAGTCCGGTGCTGCAGGGAGGCGTCGGCTTCCGCCAGAACTTCGAAGAACGGCTGCTCGCGGCGCATAACCGTGAGCGCGACGCCATGGGCGCGCCGCCGCTCCAGTGGGACCCGGCTCTCGCGCGGTCGGCGCGCGACTGGGCAGCCTATCTCGCCCGTAGCGGCAAGTTCGAGCATTCGCCGGACGATCCCTGGTGGGAACCCGAGGGCGAGAATCTCTGGGCTGGCACTGTCAATTACTATCAGCCGGAATCGATGGTTGGCCTGTGGGCGGCCGAGAAGGGCGACTACAAGCCCGGCGTCTTCCCGAACAACAGCCGTTCCGGCGACGTCGAGAACGTCGGCCATTACACCCAACTGATCTGGTCGCAGACCGGAGCCGTCGGCTGCGCCCTCGCGCGCGGCCGTGAAGAAGACGTACTGGTGTGCCGCTACACGCAAGCCGGCAACGTCCTCGGCCAGCGACCGATCTAGACGATGATCGAGCGTGTCCTCTTCGTCGCGACGATCGCGGGCGGTGCCACGCTCGGCGTGTTCTGGCCGCTCAACAAGAGCGAGCGCACGGCTGCCGTACCGGCGGCGCTGGAAGTGACCCTGGAGCGCAGCGGCGATCGCCACTTCTACGCCGATGCTCAGGTCAACGGAAAACCCGTGCACTTCCTGGTCGACACCGGCGCGAGCGAAATTGCTCTCACGGAGGAGGATGCCCGCAAAGTTGGCATTCAGGTCGATCCGCAGAAGTACGAGATGATCGGTCAGGGCGCATCCGGCATGGTGCGCGGCCAATATGTGGAGCTGAACAAGGTCGACCTTGGCGGAATCCACCAGACCGATGCAAAGGCGGTCGTCGTTGAGGGCGCCAACGTCTCCCTGCTTGGTCAACCATTCCTGGAAAATGTCGACGAAATCGTCATCCGCAAGGGCGAGATGACCCTCAAGTCACAGGGAAACTCGTAAGCGGCCCGCTCAAAACGAAGGCTCCCCCTGGGGAGTCTGAGGTGGTAGGCTTGCCCGAAGAGGCAGCAGGCGAGAGTAGAGCTCAGACTTGAAGTACATCCTCCTTCTCATCTGGGCCGGCCTCGTCCCTGTCGTCGTGAGCTATCTCAAGACGCAGCCCGCGAAGTACGCCAAGTGGGCCGCCTTCGCGATGGGATCATCCCCTTCATCACCGGCACATTCCATCTCTATGTTGCGCCGATCGCCTGGCCGGCCTGGCCCCAATTCCCCAAGGGAATGGAGATCTCGGCGCTCGATTTCCTGGCGATCGCGATCCTGATCGGGACCACGTCAAAGGTGAGGACGCTTCGGCAGATCTGGCCCTGGCTCGCCTATTTCGCCGCGGTCGTTATCGCCATCCCCCAGGGTGAAGTGAAGATGGCGGGCTTCTTCTACGCCTGGCAGATCGCGCGCGTTGCACTCGTCTGTGCGGCCGCCATTCGGATTGCCGCGTACGCCGACGCGCCAGAAAGCATGGTGAAGGGAATCTTCGCGGGCCTCATCTTCCAGGCCATGTTCGCGATCAGCCAGTCCGCCAGCGGCGCCGCACAGGCGAGCGGGGAGTTCAGCTCTCCTAACCTGCTGGGCATGATGGCTCACTTCGCGATCTTCCCCGCCTTCGCTCTCCTGCTTGCACGGAAGGACACGGGTTGGGCCCTCGCGGCCTTTATCGCCGCAGTGGTGGTCGATCTGCTCACGGCCTCACGAGCAACCATGGGCCTGGCGGCGATCGGGCTGGCGCTTCTCGGCGTCGTATCGATCATGAAATCATCGACGACCTGGAAGTTTGGCATCGTTGGTGCAGGCGCTCTAATGGTCGCTGCCGTCAGCCCGTTTGCGATCGGGGCCATTCAGGACAGGCAGGCCACCAACAATTCCGAGAGTTCCGATGCGCAGCGCGAGGCGATGAAGGACGCGGCCAGGATGATCATCGCCGATCATCCCTTCGGAGTGGGACCCGACCAATATGTCGTAGTTTCTAACATGGGCGGCTATTCGGCGCGCGCAGGCGTCGGCTGGATGTCGGCAACCCGAGGCACCTCGGTCCACGAATCCTATCTCCTTGTCTGGGCCGAGACCGGACTTCTAGGCTTGATCACCTTCCTGATGGTCCTCTTCCGACCGATGATCGGCACATACCGGGCCGCATTCCGGTTTCGAAAAGAGTTCGAAAGCGAGCTGCTTCTGGGGTTCGCGGTCGCAACCACGATTGTCGCGATCCACCTTCTTTATGAGTGGCTGTGGATCATGTTCCTGCTGCAATACACATTCGCCATGACGACGGGCGTGGCGATCGGCATTGCCATCCGACTTGCCTCGCGCTCGAAAGCACCTGCGGTGCGGAAAGAGGCGCGTCCCGCAGAACCACGGCCACCACTCGAAGAGCCCGTTCCTTCGCCGAATTAGCGACCCGTCGAAATCACCTCGGAGAAAAAGTCGCGATACTGGCCGGCGATGGCCGACCACTCGAACTGCGAAGCGCGCTCAACCAATCTTTTCCGATCTTTGTCGCTTCGATCGAGACCCTTCGCCAATTGCTCCTTGATGGATGACTCCACGTTCGGATCGCCCAGCAATCCTTCGGCGCCGAGAATCCAGCGCGTTCGCGGGGAGTCGTACGCGACGATAGGGACTCCCGACGCCATAGCCTCGACATAGACATTGCCGAAAGACTCGTCCTGCGAGAGGTGAAGCACGGCGTCCGCACTCCGATACAAGGCGGGCATGTCCGCGGACGGGACGGTGATTTGCCGATAGCGCCCCGGCAAGCGTTCATCGGCAAGCGCCTTCAGATCGGCTCGTAGGGGACCGTCCCCCGCGACAATCAGCAGTGCATCGGGCAGAGCGCTGATGGCCGCGACGCCCTTGTCGATGTTCTTGCTCGCGATCATCGCGCTGACCATCAGGATGACCGGGCGATCGGTCGGCAGTCCAAACTTTTCCCTCTCTGCCGTTCCCGGATGAAACCGCTTGGTGTCCACGCCATTGGGAATCAGCGCGCACCGATACGCCTCCCGGTTCCGATCGAAATAGTCAGGATTGATGCAGACCAGGCCATCGCAGCCGAAGAATCTATACTCGGCCCGGTTGGAGACTGCAGGCCAGTCCCCGTTTTGCGTGACGAAGACATGCGCGGGCCGGTTCCGTCCGCCGGCCGCGCGCAACGCCCAGTTCGTGAATGGGTAGGAACAGGTCGCTGTCACATCGAAATCGGCCGGATCATACGCTTTTAGAAGGCCGGGGATGAAACTTGCGTCTTCCCAGGCTGTTTCGGTTCGGAACAGGGGCAGTCGAGGCCATCGCTCGAACCGCTCCCGATTGATAAGTGACGCCTGCACGTAATTGTACGGTTGATTGGCGCGTGGAGGACCGGATCCGATGAGTGTAACCTGGTCTCCGCGCTCCGCTAGCTCGGACGCGACGGAAATGAACGCAACTTCGGCGCCACGATCCACCCGGTGCAGGCCAGGAAGCGCAAACAGAATCCTCATAATTCAAGCGTAACGGCGCTTCTCCGGGCGGTCCACGCCCGCCTCTCCTTGGTTGACACGCAGCCGCACTAGTCCAGACTCCGCCGCAAAGTTTAGGAAGCCGAATGAAGATCGAACCGCGTAAACACTGGCAGACCGCGATGCAGGGTTATGCGGATGAGCTGATGGCGCTCATCAGCCAGTATCCGGACGCCAATATCCTGGAGCTGGGCGGCGGCCGCTGGCCTTCCTTCCGGCTTGCGGAAATGCCGAAGAACGTTGCCGCTTACACGGTCAACGACATCGATCCAAACGAGCTTGCCCATAATGGCCCGAATACGAAAAGGCCTGCTTCGACGTCAGCGGCGATTCCTCGGCGTTCAAGGACACGTATGACGTCGTCTTCTCGCGTTTCCTCGCCGAGCATGTCGCAGACGGAATTGCCATGCACCGCAACGTCTTCAACGTGCTCAAGCCGGGCGGGGCGGCATTCCACCTGATCCCGACGCTCTTCGCATCGCCGTTCGTCATCAATCGGATCTTCCCCGAGCGACTTTCGTCGAAGCTGCTGGAACTCCTGACTCCCCGGCGGGAGATTTCGCCCAAGTTCCCGGCTTATTACTCGGCCTGCCACGGCGATACGCGAAAGATGCGCAAGATGTTCAAGGACATCGGCTATTCACGTGTGGAGATCAGGAACTTCTACGGTCACTTCTATTACGAGAAGATCCCGGTGCGCGCGAGCTGGAGCAGTTTGTCTCCGGCCTGGCAGCCAAGAACGAATGGTCGTGGTGGAGTTCATACGCCTACATCACGGCCTACAAGTGATCCCGATCGACCCTGACAGTCGAATTCGGTGAACGTCATTTCCAAAACCATGGCCGCGAGGATCGGCTGGACCTCGGTCGTGTTCGGCGCGAACCAGGTTTTGCGGCTGCTCAACAACGTTCTGTTGGCACGGTTGCTGGCGCCCTCGCTGTTTGGCCTGATGACGATCGTCAATGCCATCCGCGTCGGCGTCGAGCTTCTGTCGGATCTCGGCATCAACCAGAATATCGTCAGCAGTCCGCAGGGCCATACCAAGGATTTCTACGATACCGCCTGGACGCTTCAGGTGCTCCGCGGGTGCTTCTTGGCAGCATCGCCTTTGCATTGTCGCAGCCGCTCGCAGCATTCTTCAGGCAGCCCGAACTGGCGGTGATCCTTCCGGTCGCGTCGCTGATGTTCGTTTTCAGCGGCCTGATGTCGACCAGCGGTGGCCTGCTCCAGAAGCAGATCAACGTCGTTCGCGCCGGTCTGTTCGAGCTTTGCGGCCTCACCCTCACAATCATCGCCCAGGTGAGCCTCGCCATCGTAACGCCGACAATTTGGGCGCTGGTTCTTGGAAGCGTAGTCGGATCCGCGATCAGCCTGATCGCGAGCTACCTGCTCATCCCCGGCATCCGCCACCGCTTCTTCATCGATAAGGCGATTGCGGGGCAGATCATCAGCTTCGGCAAATGGATATTTCTCTCGTCGATCATATACTTCCTGGCGATGAACTTTGACCGGCTCTACTTCGCCAGGCAGATCACGCTCACCGAGCTCGGAATCTTCTCGATTGCCCGCGCGCTGACGGACATGTTCAACCAGTTCGCCGTCCGAGCGAGCAACATGGTTTTGTTTCCCACTGTCGCAGCGTGGCAAATCTCGGAAGTCGAGGTTCGGTCGCGCGTTCTCCGCGGCCGTCGCCTGCTCTTCCTTGCGGCAGCGCTTGGATTAGGCGCGGTGGTTTCCGTTTCCGATCTCATCATTCAGTTGCTGTATGACGACCGTTATCTCCAGGCGGGCGCGATCCTTCCGCTCCTGCTGATCGGCGTGTGGTTTTCAATCCTCTGCACGATCAACGATTCCATTATGCTGGGCACGAAGCGACCGGCCTACCCTGCCCTGTCGAGCGGAGCGAAGTTGCTGTTCTACGTCGTCGCCCTCCCGCTGACCTTTCACCTCTACGGTTTCATGATGGCGGTACTGGTGCTCAGCCTTGGCGAGGTTGTCCGGTACATCGCGCTCTGGACGTTCAGCCGCCGCCAGCATCTGGGGTTCGGACGGGATGACCTGGTGCTGTCGCTTATCTTCTTTGGCTCAATCCTCGCGTTCCGCGAACTTCTTGCGCTCGTCGGGCTGACCGGCGGGATCACGACCCTCTTTCCTCTTCTGAACGACCTTCAGGCGAGCATTGCGGGCCTATGACCGAGACTCTTTCAAATCCTGGTGTCGGGTTCGTCGTGATCGGCCGAAACGAGGGCGAGCGGCTGAGGCAATGCCTTCAATCCATCGCACCGATCACCAACCGCGTCGTGTATGCGGACTCCGGATCGGCCGACGGGAGCGTCGCCCTTGCGCGCGAGGCGGGCGCGGTGACTGTCATTGCCGAAGGCTCTCCGATGACCGCCGCGCGAGGCCGCAACACCGGCTTTCAGGCTCTGCGTCAGCAATTTCCGGACTGTGCCTACGTTCATTTCATCGATGGCGACTGTGTCGTGGAGCGGGAATGGGTCGCAATGGCCGCGCGATTTCTCGACGAGAATCCCAAGGCCGCGGTCGCATGCGGACGGCGGTTCGAGGCGCATCCCGACGCCTCGTTCTACAATCGCATCATCGACGACGAGTGGGATACGCCGGTCGGCCTCGTGCAAAGTTGCGGCGGCGATGCCCTGATGCGGGTTGCCGCCTTCGAGCAGGTCGGCGGATTTCGTTCGGGCCTGATTGCCGGCGAAGAGCCGGACCTCTGCGCGCGCCTGCGTGAGGTGGGTTGGGAGATCTGGCGGCTGGATGCGCGGATGACGCGCCACGACGCTGCGATCCACAACCTGTCCCAGTGGATGCAGCGCGCCGCCCGATCGGGGTACGGCTATGCGCAGGTGTGGACCGCCGGCCGCGGGCTGCCAATCGTCTCTACGGGCGGGAGATGGTGAGCGCATTCCTCTGGGCCGCGATCATACCAGCGATCGTCATTCTTTGCGCATTTCTGGTCGGCAAACCGTTTCTGTTACTGGCGATCCCGGCCCTTTACGCGCTTCAAATTGCGAGGATCGCGCTTCGCAAAGGCGGGTCGGCCTACGCCTGGAAATATGCCGCTCTCATGATGTTTGCCAAGCTCGGAGAGGCGAAGGGAGTTCTCAAATATTTCCTGACATCGAAGGGCGACTTGAGCTTCGATTACAAAAGTTCGCAAACGATTGGGCGTTCGCCGGCATGACGAACGAGCCGCCCTCGCCGACCGTCGCTTATGTGATGACGCATTATCCGCGAGTTGCTCTGTCGTTCCTCTCCGGGGAGATCGACGAGATGGAGTTGCGCGGCGCGACGATTGCGCCGTTTGCGATGAATCTGCCCGACCAGGCGGACCTGCTCTCCGAGGACGCGAGGACGCGATACGCCAAGACTCATTACCTCAAGCGCAGCTGGGGTGATCTTCTCGGGGCATTCTCCTCGGCAGCCCTGAGGCACCCGTTGGCGATGGCCAAGTTGATCGGAACTGCGGTCAAGTCGGCGCGTGGGGATCTGCCGCTGACGGCTCGGCGCTTCTCCCATTTGCTGCAGGGCGCTGCGGTCGCGCGAGAATGCCAGCGCCGCAACATTCATCACCTGCACGCGCAGTTCGGGCAGGCTCCTGCAACGATCGCCTGGTTTGCAGCCGAAATCATGAACTTCGGCGAGCGCCGGGCGAACTGGAGCTTCACGATCCACGGATTCCAGGATTTCGTCGACGAGACGATCGCCAGGCTGGACCTCAAGGCGGCGAGCGCCTCGTTCGTGGTTTGCGTCAGCGATTTCACGCGCTCCCAACTCTATCGGCTTTTGCATCCATCGCTCTGGAATCGCGCCCGGGTCGTCCGGTGCGGAATCGACCTTTCCCGGTTCCGACAGCGGCCCGCGCGGCCTCAATCCGCAGTCCCGCGTCTGATCAGCGTCGGCAGGCTTTCCACCGAAAAGGGCCAGGTCGTGCTCCTTCGCGCCTGCAAACTGCTCGCCGATCGCAGCACCAAGGTGCATCTGACTTTGATTGGCAGCGGTCCGCTCGAAGGCCTGATCCGCAGCGAAATCGCGAACGAGGGGATGGCAGATTACGTCGAGTTGACGGGTGAACTGCCACCCGGCCAGGTTCGCGAACGGCTCGAGGCATCGGATGTGTTCTGCCTGACCTCCTTCGCGGAAGGACTGCCGATTTCGATCATGGAGGCCATGGCCGTAGGCGTGCCCGTCGTCGCATCGTCGATCGCCGGCATTCCGGAGCTGGTGGTGAACGGAGAGACTGGCTTGACCGTCCCGGCCGGCAACGTGGAAGCACTTGCCGATGCGATCGAGAAGCTTCTGAGTGCTCCGAACCTGCGGGACTCAATAATCGCCGCAGCCCGGAAGCGCGTCGAGCAGCAACATGAACGTCATCGCAATTGCGATGCCATGTTCGAGCTGCTGACGAACCGTGCCGAGGTCGTCGCATGAATTCCGGTCAGCCCCTCAAATGCGCGGTGATCGGGTGCGGCACGATCGCCTACGAGCATCTGCCGTATCTGTCGGAATCGCCGTTGGTCGAACTTGTGGCGGTTTGCGATCGATCGAACGCGGCTGCCACCTTCGTGCAGAAGCGCTTCCATGCGGCCAAGGCGTACACCGATCATGCGGCAATGCTTGCGGATGCGAAGCCGGACGTCGTCCACATCCTCACCCCGCCGCATACCCACGTGGCGATTGCCCGCGATTGCCTGGACGCTGGCGCGAACGTGATTTGCGAGAAGCCGATGGCGGGCACAGCTAACGAGACAGCGGACCTGCTCGATTACGCCGCCGAGCGAGATCGCCTCTTGGTCGAAAGCCGCAACTATCTTTTCAACGACCAGGTCATCGACATCCGGCGGATCATCGACGGCGGCGAGCTCGGTGAAATCCGGGAGATCGACCTGATCCTGTCTCTCGATTTCCTCGGCGGACCGTTCGGCGATCTCAACCTTGCCGGACCCGGTGTCGACCTTCCAGCTGGAGCAGTCCACGACTTCCTGCCCCACCTTGCCTACCTTTTTCTGGTCTTCGCCGGGCATTCAGGCGACGTCGACGATGTCCAGGGTCGCCTTGCGAACCTCAGCGGCAATTCGCGCGCCGGTTTCGACCATCTCGATGCGCTGGTCGTCGCAGGAAATGTCCGCGGGAGGCTCCGGATCACCAGCGACGTCGGCCCAGATTCTTTCCGCGTCTACGCGCGCGGGACGGATGCGTCGCTCGAAAGCGACCTGTTCAATCCGTTCCTGCGTATCGATGGGCCGCCCAACATCGGCAAGCGCAGCTTCATCGGCCAGATCCGCAACGGGTTTTCACTGGTTCGAGCCGGCACCCGCAACCTGCGCAACAAGGTTATGCAGCACGGCACGTATCACGGCATGCCCCGCATGCTCGACGCCATCTATCGGTCGCTGGCTACATCCGGCGAGCCGCCATTCACGCCTGCACAAATGATCGACACGGCCAGGCTCGTGGATCGCCTAGTGGCATTGAAGATCGCACGATGAAGGTCCTTGTGACCGGAGCAACAGGCTTTCTCGGCCGTGCAGTCGTACGTGCATTGGCAGAGCGCGGGCACGAAGTCGTCGCGATGGCCAGGCCGGCGGCGTCCTTGCCGCAGCCAGTCTCTCCGAACGTCAATTACATTCGAGGCGATCTGCGGCAGGGCGGCGAATGGTGCAAAGCCGTCCGCGGTGTGGATGCCGTCGTTCACGCGGCCGCGTCGACGGGCGGAGGATTTCCGGACCAATTCGCCGGCACCGTGGTCGCGACGGAGAACCTGCTCAACTGCATCGACTGGGAGTCGCTCCAGCGTTTCGTCCTCATCAGCAGCTTCTCGGTTTACGACTATGCCGGCGGCGGGCGCGCGATCGATGAGAAGCACCCGCTTGAACCCGACCCATCGCGGCGGGATGCCTACACCTGGACGAAGATGCTCCAGGAGGACCTGGCCGCATCGACCTGCGCAGAGCACGGCGTTTCGTTCGCGAGCATTCGCCCCGGCGCGATCTACGGGCCAGGCAAGGACTGGGATTCGGGTGCCGCAATGAAGACCGGGAAGTTCGAGCTGGTCTTCAGTCCGCTCGCGAAGCTTCGGCTCACGCACGTCGACAATTGCGCGGAGGCGATCGCCGCGGCGGTCGAGAAGGTCGGTGTCGATGGCGTTTTCAACATTGTCGACGACGAGGTTCCAACGCACGCGGGTTATCATCGAGCGTGTCGCGCCGCAGGTTCGGACGCCCGCCGCGCCCTCTACGTCCCGTGGTGGTTCGTCGCCTCCATGGGTCTCGGGGTGAGACTGGTGAACAGGCTCTTCTTCGGCGGCAAAGCGCGGCTGCCGGAAATTCTTGATTACCCGAGGCAGAAGGCGCGCTGGCGACCGTTCAACTATTCCAATGCGAAGGCGAAAGCCGAGCTTGGGTGGGAACCACGCGTCCGCGTCGCCGAAGCCACGCGTTTGATGTTCGGAAAGCGCTAATGCCTGAAAACGAAGATCCGGAACAACAGCTCCTGCTGAAGGGCCGCTTCTCCTTCGGGTTGCCCCATGCTCTCATTGCGGCCCTCCTCGGCATCACGATTGCGGCGATCGTGGCGCTTTCGAATCTGTCCTAGCGGCCGGTTCGAAGCCACTCCTTCGGCGCACCACCGCGAGCGAGGCCGAGGTACATCGGCAGCTTCCAAAGCATGTACAGCGGCAGACGAGCTAGCGCGCCGAACGAGATGAACTGGCGGCCTTCCTTCGCCCAAGCCAGCAGCAAACCGGCCCCCGCGATGCAAAGCAGCGAGACCTGCACCAAAATTGGCCACCACTTTGCGCCCGAAACCGCGGTGAGGCCGGCGGCGACGCACAGAACGGCCAGGTTCAGGGTCGCGAACAACGCGAGCGGCGGGATCATCAGGTCGAGCCCGGACAATATGCCGCGAAGGTTTCCGCTTCGGACGCCATGCAGCACTTCGCGTGGACCCCAGCGCAACGCCGTCGCGATAAAGCCCCTTCCCACCGCCGGCGCTGGGTCAGCGTGCCTCGCTCCGTGCTCCCGCCACTCCACACGAAGGCGTTCGTCACGAGAACCGGCGGATGCCCCGCATCCGAGAGCTCGAGCCCCAGCGCCAAATCCTCGACCACGCTCGAGCGTACGTGGCTCGACGCGTCAAAAAGAGAAAAGGGCATAGCCATGCCCGTGCCTGTCAGATGCACTCGCCCGGCCATCCGCTGCAGTCCTCGTTGACGGACGAGGTTTTTGATCAGGAATGCAAAGGTCGAAAGCTGGACCAGCGGCGGCGCGGAGCGGTCGGGTCGCAAGAGGTTGATCGTTTGGCTCGGGCGCCCGGCGGACGCACTGGCAACGAGCGCCTGAAGGCTCGCTTTATCGATGCAGCAGTCAGCGTCCATGACTGCGAATACGTCGGGCGGATCCGAGCGCAGGTGGTCCGCAGCGAAGGCCAGCGCGAAACCCTTGCCCCGTTGATCGAGGTTTCGACGCTCAAGCACCTCGACGCCCGCCTCCCGACCAATTTCAGCAGTTGAGTCCGTGCAATTGTCGGCGACGACGAGAAGCCGCATTCTTTCGCCAAGCGCCGCCTTCAGCGACCGCAATGTCTCACCGATGACCAGGCCTTCGTCATGCGCGGGGACGACGATAACGGCCGAAGCGCCCGAGCGCTTGTCGGCGGCGGCTGAAGACGAACCGAGCCCGACGAAAAGCTCCAGCGCAAAGACTGTGGTGAGGACCGCAAATGGCGCCAGCAAGATTACGACTAAGGCCGTCACGCGAACTGTCTCAAAATCGTCAAGGGGACCTTCCAGTAGCTTGCGGCTTATTTAGACTAGGTTTAGCTCTTTCGTGCACTACCAGCGAGATGCACGTGCCGCGAGCGAGTACCCCTGTTGCTTTTGACCCGGGAGCCACCTCAAACCAGTGGTCTGCGCTCGATCGGTTTAGCCGATCTTGCGTTGATTATTGGCGCCGCGCTGCTTGTGCTGCCGACGATGTACGAGGTCGGACGGTTCAATTGGACGACCGAACAAGGCGGCCACGGGCCGATCGTACTCGCGACGGGACTTTGGCTGCTCTGGCGCGAAGTGCAAGCCAGTCCGGCGCCGCGAAAGCCCGGCAATTCGATTATCGGCGGGCTTTCACTTGTCGTTTTGCTGGGCATCTATCTTGTGGCGCGCATCACGGGTGTTCTCGAGATCGAAGCGCTCGCGATGTACGGTGCCCTTATCGTCGGGTCCTATCTGCTGTTCGGCGGGCGCTTGTCCGGTCGATCTGGTTTCCGCTGTTCTACTTGGCCCTAACCCTGCCGCCTCCGGATTCTGTCGTTGCGGCGATCACGCAGCCGATCAAGATCATCATTTCCGAATGGGCGGTGAGCCTGCTCCACGCACTGGGATATCCGATCGCCAGCTCGGGGTGATGATCCAGATTGCCCAATATGAGTTGCTTGTCGCGGCTGCCTGCGCGGGACTGAATTCGATTATCAGCCTCGGTGCGATCTGTCTCTTCTACGGGTACCTCCGGCATCGCCAGAACGTACCGGCATTCCTGATCATCGCCGCGTCCGTGATCCCGATCGCGGTTTTCTCCAATTTCATCCGAGTCCTCATCCTCATCCTTATCACCTACTATTTGGGTGAGGCGGCGGCGCAGGGCTTCCTGCACGATTTCGCCGGACTGACGATGTTCGCCGTGGCGCTTCTGACAGTGTTCCTGATCGACAGTCTGTTCACGCGCATCTTCAATCTTCGCACCGAACGGCTCGCAAATTGAGCGACGAAATCACCTCTCCGAACACGTCGATCACGCGACGGAAATTCGCGCTCGGTCTGGCCTTCGCATCGGTCGCGGGGGTTGCCGCTGCGCGTCAGCCGACAAAGAGCATCGATCTGCTCGGCGACAAGAAGCTCGAGAATGTCATCCCGGAAAAGATCGGCAGATGGTCGTTCGTTTCAAATAGCGGCCTAGTCGTCCCGCCGGAGGATCAGCTTGCGCGGGCGCTCTACAGTCAGCTGCTGACCCGAACCTACATGGATGAGGCGGGGAATGGCATCATGCTGCTCGTCGCTCAAAGCCCTACGCAATCGGGCATCCTCCAGATCCACCGCCCGAATTCTGTTACACCGCCGGGGGCTACAAACTGTCACCGAGCACACCGCATTCGGTGGATATCGCCGGCCGTGCCTTCCCCGCCCTCAGCATCTCCGCGACACGAGACGGGCGGACGGAGCAAATCGTCTACTGGACTCGCATCGGCAACCACATGCCGACCAGCTGGAGACAGCAGCGGATGGCCGTGGCCATGGACAATCTGCGCGGATACATCCCGACGCCGTGATGGTGCGCGTCTCGACGTATGGCGTGGATCGGCCAGCTGCCCTTGCCGACGTCGATGAGTTCATCCGCGACCTGATGGGATCAGTCACGCCACAGACGCAGCGGGTACTGTTCGGCTGAACCTCAGCGTTTCGGCCAGGACTTCAATGGCTTCAAGTAATAGAAGATGAAGCCCAGCGTCGCCAGGATCAGCGGGATGGCGATGAAGTGCATGCCCTTGTTGCCGATATAATTGGCAACCGCGCAGCCCAGCCCCGCGCCCAGGTATAGCCAGATGGAGTCATTCTCATCCTGCACTTGGTCGGAGGTCGAGCGCTGCATGAACAAAACAACCAGGCCGGCAAAGATTCCGACCGTGATCCAGTCATACGGTGTTTCCAAAACCCTCTCCCGCCGATGTCCTGTGGCATGGTCGAATCCGCCATGCTATGGCCGTTCGCAAGATGTATTTCAAATGCTTGGGGGTCCAGCGTGCGTTCTAAAATAGTACTCGCCGTCAGCCTGGCTTTGCTGGCGTCGGCCTGCAACAAGAAGGCCGAAGGTCAGACCGTCGCCGTCGTAAACGGCGAGGAGATTACCGCGACCGAGCTGAACGCCGAACTTGGCGCCGCGAAGCTCCCGGATGGCGTCGACAAGGATCAGGCTCGCACACGCGTTCTCCAAGCCATGGTCGACCGCCGCCTGCTCGCACAGCAGGCGAAGGCCGATGGCATCGACAAGTCGCCGGAATTCCTGAACCGGCAGCGAAAGATGACCGAAGAACTGCTGATCAACATGTTCGCGTCACGACAGACCGATTCAGCTCAGCTGCCAACCGCGGCCGATATCGAGAAGTACCAGGCGAGCCATCCCTGGGTCTTCGCCAATCGCGAGCTGTGGAGCCTTGATCAGGTGCGGTTCGCCATGCCGACCGACAGCGCGCTTCGGAAGCAGCTAGCCGATGCCAAGACGCTTGATGAAGTCCTTGCCGTCCTGACCAAGGCCGGCATCCAGTTCACTCGTCAGAAGAACCGGCTGGACACCGCGGTCATCCCGCAGAACATTTACGGCCAGCTGACCACGATCGGCACCGAGCCATTCATCATCCCGGTCGGTGATCAGGCAGTTGCGAGCGTTATCATCGGCCGCGAGCCGGCGCCACTGACGGGCGACAAGGCGAAGTCCGTGGCAGTCTCTTCCATGCGCCGCGACAAGACGAACACGACGGTCCAGGACCGCCTGAAGGCTGCGCGTGATTCTGCAAAAATCGAATATAAGGAAGGCTTTGCGCCGCCGGCCACGACGCCCGCGGCGAAGAAGTAAGCTTACCTAGTCTACTTTCGCCGTCGGGTCCGCTTGGGCGTATCCGGCGGCGTAATAGTCATCGACGCCGTAGCCCTCGCTGACGACGCCACCACGATACTTGTTCAAAACCACACCGGCGAGGCGCGACTGGCCGAGGTGGCTGATCGCGTCATGAACTTCACGGGTCTTCGTCTTACCCTCTTCCGCAACGACGATGTAGGCGTCGAGGCGAGCCATGACAGTCGCGGCGTCGTCGTTCGCAAATACGGGCGGCAGGTCGACAATAAACAAGTTCTTGTCATCCGACACGCGCATTGAACGAAGCAGGACCTGGGCCCGCTCGCCGGCAAGCAATTCGGCTGAATGAATCCGCCCCGCCGCCGTCGGCATGATCAGCAGCCGCTCGTTTTCGAGACGATACGCAACGGGCGTATCCGCGCCTGGCGATCCTTCGAGGAAGTCGCGGATGCCGGACTGCGGCGCGAGGTCGAAGATATTGCTCAAAGAGCCCCGGCGAAGGTCGAGATCGACGGCGTAGGTCGAATAGCGCGGATCCCGGCTCAATGCGGCGGCCACATTCGCGGATATGAATGATTTGCCCACATTCGGCGTCGCGGAAACGACACCGAAGAGACGCCAGCCATTCTTGGCCTTCATATCGAGCAGGCGGGAGCGGATCAGGTTGAAGCTCCGCGACCGGCCATCCATGCTGTCGAAGCCAAAGATCCCGCGATCCTTTGCCATCGCCGAATCCCAAGGGACTTCGACGGCGTTCCGGCTGTCGGGAAGCGGCGCCACCGAAAGAGACGTTCCAGACTCAACCAAGGGTGATGCTCCAGACGTCTGGTGAATAGGGTTATGCAAGGCCAGCCTCACGCTTCCTCAAAAATCCGAAGCGCTTCTTAGCAGGCTTATTCTGAAGAATTGGTACCACGCCGAGCACCGGATAACCCATGCCCTGCAGCTGCGCCGGGCTTCGCATCGGACGGTTCAGGAGCTCGACCAGTAGCGCGAGCACAAAGCCCAGGCCCAGGCCCGCTGCGGCACCGGCCGCGATGACCAACGGCCGGTTCGGCCAATGCGGCTGATCCGGCAGGTTCGGTGGCTCAACGAGCGAGAGTCGCTCAGCGCGCTGTTCGTTGGCGAGACGAGCGCTGCCCTGCGCCTTCATGAGATTGGCCGCAACGTTCCGATACTGCTCGCGAAGGCCGCTGGCCTGGTTCTCGAGCTGCATCGCGCGTTCCATGATCGCAGGCGCACGCGCCTGGCCGGCCATGGCAGAGTTTACGCGCTCGATCTGGGCATCCTTCAGGACACGAAGCTGGGCAATTTGAGCGTTGTTGGCCCGGATTTCCTCCTGAACGGCGGACGTCGCCGTGGCGCCGCCGCTCTGGGCTGCCTGGCGCAGAATGGCGACACGCTCGCGAGCTTGAACGACATCAGGGTGATTATCGCTAAGCGTTGCGCGCAGCGCTGCTAGCTGCGCCTCCGCCTGACCCAAGGACGAGTCCGAACCGGTTCCGCGCGTCTGAGCCAGCAGGCGGCGATTTTCTGCCTCGAGCGTAGCGATCTGCGCTGAATAGCTGCCCGTATCTGCGTACGGAACCGCAGATCCGGCAAGGACCGCACCATTGCTCGACTTCAGGGCAGTGATCTGGTTCTCGATCGCGCTGATCTGCGTCTGCAGCTTTCCGGCCTGATCGGACAGGAAGCGAACTGTGAGGTTCGCCTGATCCTCAACCTCGTCGCTATCCATCCGAAGGAACTGCGTAACGTAGGACTGCATGACCGTCTGTGCCTTGCCCGGCTCCGGATAATCGAAGCTCATGCTGACGGCGATCGTCGTGTCCTTGCTAGTGCCGCCCTGCCCGATGTCGCCGGCAAGTGCGCCGATCAAGGTCGCCTTCCGCATCTTGTCGACGATGTAGGACATCGGCTTGGATCGGCGCTCGGACGAATAAAGGTCGTTCGCCTCGATCAGGCTGATCAGGTCCCCGCGGCTTAATACCTGCTCACGAATACGAGCGATACGCTGCTCGATCTGGCCATTGCCGGGATCGTCCACGATCGCGGTCGGCAGCTTCTGCGATTCCACCAGGAGAGTTGCCGAGGAGCGGTAGAGCGTGGGCAGAAGGAATGCCGTGAGCAGAGCCGCCGAAAAGATCGCCACGAAAGGGATGATGACGTACCAACGGCGCTGCCACAGGATCGTCGGCATGTGGTTGATGAGCCAGGCCCCACCACCCCGCCGCCTTCGACGCGTTCGACAGTTGCAGCTTCCATTAGAGATCACCCAGTCGATAGCGGACGAACAAGGACCCGCTGAAATCGACGTCGGGGTCCGGCCCCGTCTGCGCAAGCTTGCGAACGCTAAGATCCACGCCGCCGGAAAGGCGGTTGCCGATCTTGCGGCTGTAGCTGCCCGCGAGGTTGAAATAGTTGCTCTTCAGATCGGTCAGGATTCTGAAGTCCGACGAGTAATGGATGTAGTTCGCCGCAAGCTGGACAGACTGCTTGTCGTCCAGAATCTTGAACCAGTTCACTCCAATCGAATTGGTCGTGACGAGCGAGTTCTGCGACTGGCTCTCCATATAGCGAGCGACCCGGCCGCAGAAGCGTTCTGTCGGACTGGTGTGGCAGACCGAGCCGTCGAACGACAGGTTCGTCGAATGCCCGTTGCCGGTGAGACGATCGAAACTCGAGAAGGACACGCCGAGCGAGCCATTCGCATCCCAGCTCTCGCTGAGAAGCAAGCGGGCCGTCACCGCCGCGTTGACGATCGTCGCACTGTCGCTGGACCGATTATAGTTCGTGTGATGTGCGCCGACGCTGACGCCGATGCTCGTCCGCTGCGACAATTGATGGCTGTATGCGGCGGTCCCGAAGACGGTGGTGTAATCGTCGAGCAGCTTGTCCGTGTAGAACAGGTGCTGCGCGCCGCCCGACACGGTGACGCTGCTCCGCAAGCTGGTACGGATCGACGCGCCGGCCTGACCGTACAGCTGGTATTGCCGTCCGGTGAAAGAGAAGAGCGTCGGGTCCTGGACCGGAATCGGCGTCGGCGGCAGGCTTGGATCGGGAACGATGATCTGGCCGGGCGTATAAAGGAAGCGGTTTCCGAGCTGGCCTGAAAGGTCGCCGCTGAAACCGAGCGACCCGAACGCGGTGACCGTCTCGCTCAGCTTCTGCTGGGTGTCCCCGGTGACCTGGAAAATGCTCTTCACACCATAATCGTTGAAGTATGTCGTGCCCTCGACGAAGCCGGTGATTGACGTACGTCCGCGGTCGTTGCCCCAACTGTGGACACCGCGAGCTGATGCGCGTCCGAAAGCAGACCCATTCGAGCCGTTGAACTCGAAAAAGGGATTGGTCGAGTAACCAACGCCCGCCGTCAGATCCAGGTACGTGAGATTGGTACGATTTGGCGCGGTCGGCGCATTGAACCCCGACGCCGTCGTCGACGACGAGTCCGTCGGCGCAGTCTCCTGAGCCGCAGCGGGTGAAACGTAAAAGGCGGCCGCCCCATTGTGGCCGCAAGGCATCGCGCGCGGAAAGAAGTCATCACGGCACCACCATCGTATCGCCGCTCTGGATGAACGGAATATCTGACTCCGTCAGGCCGGTCGCATCGCCCTTCAGCACATTGTTCAGACGAACGCGGATGGTCTGGACCTGCTGTCCGGACTTACGGAGAATTTGAACATTCGCCATCGAGGCGAACTCGGTCGGCCCGCCCGCGAGGCTGATTGCCTCAAGCGCATTGACGTACCGGCCGGGCGTATAGGTGCCCGGCGAGCGGACCTTGCCAATGACGGAAAACTGATAGCCGCCGGGGTTCTTGACGCTGACCGTTACCTGCGGAACGGCGCCCCGGTACTGCGGCTGCAGCGCAGCAGTGATGATTCGCTCGAGATCAGACGGAAGCTGACCGGCGGCAACAACTTGTCCGACCAGCGGGAAGGCGAACGTCCCGTCCGGAAGTACACGGACTACGCGCTGCAGGCGCTCGTCGCCCCACACCATGATCTCGATATCGTCGCCAGGATTGATGCGATACGCCGGCCCGCGCTGGTCTGCGCGGGCACGGCCGGCCGCCGGACTTGGGCGGCTGCGGCTTGGATGAACATGGACTGGAGGAGAACCCCGCAAATCAATGCGATTAACGATTTACGCACTCAGCAAGACTCCTTCAGACAGTCCGCGCGCACTATGCGGGTTCGCCCCGCCGTTCAGCATGCTAGGTTACAAAACGATAACTCGCAGAGTAGTATATACAAATTATGAAGGTCCGAAGCCCGTTTTTTGCGGCTTGTTGCATTGCCGCCACGGCGCTTTCCCTCTCTCTGGGAGCCTGTACTTCGCGCGATGAGGCCGCGCGGCAGGGCTATGCTGAGTATCAGGCGGCCTTTGCCGCAGGCGACCTTGAAGCCGCTCGCAAGGCGCTGCTCAAGGTTGTCCAGGCGAAAGACGACGAGGCGACATATTGGGAAGCACTCGGCAAAGTTCAGATCCAGCTGGGAGCGTTCGGCGAGGCCTACGACGCCTTCACGCGCGCTTACGAGCTTGATCGGAACAACGCCGACACGCTGGCGAACCTGACGCAGATATCCCTGCTGAGTGGCGATATCGACAAGTCGGAGGACTTCGCCCGGCAACTCGAAGTCGTCGATCCCAACCAGCCCGTCATCAAGCTCGCCTACGGCTATGCCGCCATCAAGCGGCTGGACCTCGACGATGCTGAAAAGAACGTCGACGCACTGATGGAAATCATGCCCTACGAGACGGGCGTGAAGCTGCTCAAGGCTCGCGTTCTCGTCGGCCGGGGCAAATCAGATGAGGCGGAGGCGCTCCTCAAGGAGCAGATTCGCATGCGGCCGAACGACTTTGCGGCGACAAAGGGACTGATGGCCCTCGCAGAGCGGCAGGAAGATTGGCCGGATGTAGCGGCCGCAGCGACGAAGGCGGCCAATCTCAAGCCCGAGGAAACGGCGATCCGCCTAAAGGCCATCGACGCAGCGCTCCGGTACAAGGATTATCCGCAGGCCCGGCGAGCCGCGCAGCCGATGCTCACGCCGAATGCGCCGGGAGATCAGGTCGGAGACGTTCTGTCGCTTTGGAAGGACCGTTGGAACAGCCCGGAGGCGGTCGCAGCCGCACGCGAGTTGAGCAAGACCGCAGGTCCGCAGCAGCAGCTGGCCTACGCGACCTACTTCAACGAGGTCGGGAAGCCCGAATATGCGATGGAATTGATTGGTTCGCAGCCGATACTTCCGATTACCATCACCAATTCGGGAACGAATGCCATCATCGCGGAGTCTCTTGCCCAGACGGGACGGGCGGCGGAAGCAAAGAAACTTTTCGATACGATCCTGCTGAAGGAGCCGGATCATGTTTACGCGCTTCGCGCCCGGATTAACCTTGAAATAAGGGCAGGTATGGCAAAGGCCGCGATCAACGATGCCCAGCGGCTTGTAAGCGTGTTGCCGAAATCGGCTCGTGATCGCCTTTTGCTGGCGAAGGCTTATGCTGCTGCGGGAGACGACCGGCAGTTGGACAGGACGCTTTGGGATGCCTTTCACGAAATCCGTGGAGATCGTAGCATTTACGAAGCATTGCGTGCGCACATCGCCCGATCGGAAGGGCCGGATGCCGCGCAGGACGTTGACGAAGAATATCGTCATCAGCTCGACGCGGAGCTCATTGAAGAGTTCTTCTGATGCCTGACGACGCGGCCCTGTCGCAGGGCAATTCCGAGAGCGCTGGAGCACGTCCGGCCGGCGACCGCCGGCCGCGCGTCCGCTTCACCTCGAACATCGTCGGACCAATCTTCCTGCTGGCCGACTTCATCTGCCTTGCGATCAGCGTCCCGATCGCGCTCGTTTCGTACAGCTTCCTGGTTGGCGTGCCGGTCAATTACCCGGTTCACATCTTCGCGCTGGCCGTTTTGATCGCGGCCTTCCTGCTGATCCGTTCGAGCCGCCGCGCCTATCGCCGCACGCTCGTCGACCTGATGCACGAGGAAGGCGATGCACTGGTCGATGCGACCGTCGCAAGCCTGCTTGCCTCGGCCCTCGTCTGGCAGTTCGGACTGATCGAGATTTATTCCAGGGGCGTCAGCCTCCTGTATTTGTTGTCATTGCTGGTCTGCCTGGCGATCTCCCGCCCGCTGATCCGCATCTTCCTGACGCGAATGGCTTCCAGCGGCGCGATCGAACAACGGATCGCTTTCTACGGTGCCGATCCCCAGTCGGTGGCGATGATCCGCCGCCTGCTGACCGCCCTCGACTTGCCGCACCTGCGTTTCGTTGGCGTTGCGGACGACCGCCCGAAAATCGAGGCGCTGGACGACCTCAAACTGATCGGCGGTTACGAAGACCTCGCGGAGCTCGCCCGGCGCGGCGAAGTTGACCAGGTGCTGATCAGCGTTCCGAACCTGCCGCCCCAACGTTTGCACGACATCGTTGATGGTCTCAGCGCGGTTTCAGTGGACGTATCGCTGATCCCGCCTGAGGCGATCGAGCTTGCTCCGGATTACCGTGTGCACCTGCTTGGCTCGCTACCCGTGCTCAACCTGTGGCAGCGGCCGTTCCGGGACGTGAACCAGTTCGTGAAGCGCGGCGAGGATTTCCTGCTGGGCGGGATCGCGCTGGTCTTCCTCGCTCCGCTGATGGGAATTGCGGCTCTGCTGATCCGCATGACGAGTCCGGGCCCAATCCTGTTCGTGCAACCACGGGTCGGCTTCAACAACGAAGTCATCGACGTCTACAAATTCAGAACGATGTATGCTGATCAGACTGACCTCGGCGCGCGCGCGACGACGACCAAGGACGATCCGCGGGTAACGCCGGTTGGCAAAATCCTGCGCAAGCTCAGCATCGACGAGTTGCCGCAGCTGTTCAACGTCATCCGTGGCGACATGTCGCTCGTCGGCCCCGCCCGCACGCGCTCGAGATGCGCGTCGGCGATCGCTACTATCAGGACGCCGTGCGCGGCTACGCCGGACGCCATCGGGTCCGCCCGGGTATTACGGGTCTCGCCCAGGTGAAGGGACTTCGCGGTGAAATCCGAACCGTCGAACGGGCCATGCGCCGGGTTGAGCTGGACAAGGAATACATCGATCGCTGGTCGCTGTGGCTGGACCTCCACATTATGCTCGCGACTGTCCGCGCAGTCTTCTTCGACCGCGATGCCTACTAGCCGTCGGAATTTCCTGGACGTCGATTTCGACGCCGAACCGACCAATCAGATCCTGGCCCGCATAGAGGCGGTCGGTGCCGACAGCCCGTACCAATTCCTAGTCACTCCGAACGTGGACCATCTTGTCCGCCTCCATCGCCGCGCATCGGATGTGCCGGGCCTTGAAAACGCCTACCGCCAGGCGAACTTCTGCGTCTGCGACAGCAAGGTCCTGGCCCGTCTCGCAAAGTGGAAAGGCGTTGACCTGCCTGTCCTGCCGGGAAGCGACCTGACCGAGATTCTTCTGAAGTCGGTCGTCGTTGCCGGCGACAAAATCGCCATCGTCGGGGCGATCCGGAAACGGCCGACGACCTCCAGTCCAGGTTTCCCCAACTGAAGATCGTTCAGCACCGTCCGCCCATGGGCTTGCTGACGAATGCATCGGCTCGCACGGCGGCGGCGCAGTTTGTCGCTCGGGAGCGGGCGCGGTTCACCTTCATTTGTGTTGGATCGCCCCAGCAGGAACTGATCGCCGCAGAGGTCGCGAGTATGCCCAAAGCGCGGGGCCTGGCGCTCTGCGTCGGCGCGGGTCTCGACTTCGTGACGAACAAACAGAAGCGCGCTCCCCTGATTGCACGGAAGCTTGGCCTGGAATGGGCTCACCGGCTGGCCACCAATCCCCGGCGGCTGTGGCGGCGGTATCTCGTCGAAGGTCCGGCGATCTTTCTCATGGCCTACCGCTGGCAAAAGACAGCGGCATGAAGATCGAAACTCCAACCCAATGGCGGAAGCGGCGGCGCAAGCGGCGTTTTGTCATCGCGGCGCTCGCTTCGCTGGTCCTGCTTGCGGCGGGCATTTCGGCAGCGATCTATCTTGCGCGCCAGAACACCCGTCACGCCATCGCCGGTCGAAGTGCGTCGGCCACGATTGCCATCTCTCCAGCGGTGCAACTGAACCTGCCCCGCCGGACCTCTTCAAGCCGATCACGCCGGAAGAAGCGCTGAAGGAGAATGCGCAACGGGCATTCACGACCCGGCCCGACACCCCAGCCGGCGCGTTCAAGCTGGACGCGGATCAAGCGACGCGTGACCGGGCACTCGAATGCCTCACCCAGGCCGTCTATTACGAAGCGGCGGGCGAAGGTCTCGACGGGCAGCGCGCGGTCGCCCAGGTCGTGCTCAACCGCATGCGTCACTCGGCCTACCCGCACTCGGTATGCGGCGTGGTCTACCAGGGCGCGGACCGGACCACCGGATGTCAGTTCACGTTCACCTGTGATGGCTCCCTGACCCGCGCACCCGCCCAGTCACTATGGAAGCAGGCCGAGCGCGTCGCGACTGAAGCCTTGGCTGGAAAAGTCTTCGGTCCCGTCGGGCACGCGACCCATTATCACGCGGACTACGTGCTGCCGTATTGGGCGGACTCACTCGATAAGTCGGTGCAGATCGGGCGTCATATTTTCTACCGTCTCAAAGGCGGTCTTGGAGCTGCAAGCGCATTCCGCCAGCGTTACACCGGGGCCGAACCGCTTCCTCCGCCGCCTTCCACTGTCCAGATTCCGCTCGACGGAATTCCGGATCCCCTGAAGCCGTTGATCGAGCCTGCACCGGATGACCCGATCAAGGTGACCAAGGGCGAGCTGGTATCGACCACCGAGCCAAAGTCGGAACTGGTCTCGGACGAGACCCGGGGAACATTGGTCATCGATAGCGGAACGCCGATCATAAAGGCTACGCGACGTGAGGCATCGGACGCATCCAATTGCTCCAAGGGAGCGAGCGGGACACGACTTCGGCCCATGGCCGCCAAGGATGCACGCGCGCAAGGCGGGTCGGACGGATGCAAGCCGTGAGTTTCTTCGACGCTTTCGATGCAGTCCGAATCCTCAACCTTCCGCATCGCGACGATCGGCGGCGCGAGATGCGAGAAGAGTTGGCTCGTGTCGGGCTGGCGGATGATTCGAGAGTTTCATTCTTCAAAGCTTCGGTCGGTCCGGACGCGGGCCGCTTCCTTAACAAGAACGTCCATGGCTGCTTCCTCAGCCATCTCGCCTTGCTCGAAACGGCCGCGAAGGCTGGCGAAAGGGTTCTCGCCCTCGAGGACGATTGCGATTTCAACGCCGCCGCTCGCGACTATGTGCTGCCGGATCGCTGGGACATCTTCTACGGCGGCTACGAGGCGCAGGATCCGTCCGACCTCGCCGATTCGAACATCATTGGGGCGCACTGCATGGGGTACAGCCCGGAAGCCGCGCGCCGCCTGTCGGCCTACTTGCGGTCGATGCTGGAAGACCCGGATTTCGCGCCTGATGCGAAGGCAGCCCTGGAGCCGGACTTCGACCCGGCCATCAAACCCCTCTCGACGGTGCGATCGTCTGGTTTCGCCGGGCAAATCCGGATCTCGTCACGGTCTTTGCCCAGATTGCGGAGCAGCGACCCTCGCGGTCCGATATCACCAGCGGCCGGCTCGATCGCTTGGCGCCGGGCGTAGCAACGGTCGCGCGCCGTTTGAAAAGGGTGCTGATGACAGCCTTTTCGCGGTCCTGAAACGACCGGTCGAACGTCGCCCAAACGACAGAAACATGGTTTATTGAAACTTAGCTCTGAGCTTACCTGATCTTAAGAGTCTCAGTCCGATTTTGCTCTCCAGATTTTGTCTGGGAGGCAAAACGGTGAGCAGTGAATTTTCGACCTTCAAGGCCATGGCTATCGGTATTGCAATTGTGGTTGCGGGTGTCGCCGTCGCGCCGAGCGTGACGGGCGGGCAATACGACATGCTTCGCCTTACGAAGCCGCGCAAAGGCAAGTCGACGACCGATACCGGTGGCACGACTACCACGACGCCGACGACGACCACCGGCGGAACGACAACCTCGCCGCCGACATCGACCACGACCAACTCCTTCTACTCGGAGCTGTCGATGGTCCCCAGCAACTTCGACGTGAACTCGGAACTGGTTCCGTCTTGGGGCACGGGAGCAATCCCGCCGTCGGCCAGCCCTGACGTCGTCGGCGCCTTCCGATTCATCTGCAACGCCGGTCAGCTGCTCAAGGACGATCCGATCGTCTACCCCGGACAGCCAGGAAAATCGCACCTCCACCAGTTTTACGGCAACACGGGCGCGAACGCTTACTCGACCTATTCCAGCCTGCGCGCCAGCGGCTCGTCGACCTGCATGTCGCCGCTCAACCGGTCTGCGTACTGGATGCCGGCGATGCTCGACGGCAAGGGCGACGTGATCCGCCCGGATTACCTCGCGATCTACTACAAGCGCCGGCCGATCAGCGATCCGAAGTGCTCGCTGTCGAGCGGCGATCCGCAGGCGGAAGGCAATTGCGTTCCCCTGCCGAACGGCCTGAAGTTCATCTTCGGCTACGACATGATCACCGGCAAGGCGCCCACCGGATCCGTCTACTTCAACTGTGACGGCCCCGGCGCGACACAGGGACACTATCCCTCGATCCCGGCGGCAATGGCGACCTGCCCCGCCGGCGCGAAGATCGGCGCGATCGTCAACGCCCCGTCATGCTGGGACGGCAAGAACCTCGACAGCGCCAACCACCGCGATCACGTGACCTACAAGTCGTACGGCAGCTGGGCTATGCCAAGTGCCCCGACACCCATCCGTACGTCATTCCGGACTTCACGTTGCAGGCCTGGTTCTCGATCCAGGCGGGCGACGACCTGTCGCAGTGGCAGCTGTCTTCGGACGCGATGCGTCCCGACCTGCCGCACGGCTCGACCTTCCACGCAGACTGGTTCGGCGGGTGGGACAATACCGTGCTCGCGATGTGGACGGATAATTGCATCAACAAGAAGCTGAACTGCTCCGGCGGCGATCTCGGCAACGGCAAGCAGATGAAGATGTTCTCCGGCTTCAGTTGGACTGCGAGCCCGAGGCTGGTACCTGAGTTCTGATGACTCGATCCGCACTCGCCCTCGTGACCGCGATATCCGTCGCGTCACTTGGCGGGTGCGGTTCTCCAGACCCTCAGGGGCAGAAGATCGACAAGGAGGGCGCTGAGCGAAGGGCCCTGGTCGCGGCATCCCATGAACACCCGTCGATGAAGGGCGACCAGGCGGCAACGGGCAAGCCGCTTCCCCTCTCCCGGGCGTGAATGCCCAAGCCCAAGAGCACTTCAACCGACCACAACATGGCGGACCACGAAATGCCCGACCATAATCAGCACTAGCCGCTCGACGGTCCCTGGCTTTAAACCTGCTTAATGCTCACCAAGCTTCAGCAGCATCGCGTTTCCAAGCCGTGGGGCAGAACCGATGTCCCTGAAGGCTTCGGGCCAAGCGACGGCGATCCATTGGGCGAAATCTGGTTCCAGCGAGAGGGCGCCGACGACCCTCTACTGATCAAATATCTGTTCACATCCGAGCGTCTGTCGGTGCAGGTCCACCCGGACGACGCCGCAGCTCAGACGGCGGGCCTTGCGCGCGGCAAGGATGAGGCGTGGATTGTCCTTTCTGCCCATTCCAATGGAGAACTCGGCATCGGGCTCCGGTCGCCCGTGTCCCGGGCGAATTACGCGCAGCAGCAATGGATGGCTCGATCGTCGATCTCGTCGACTGGCGGAAAGCCGATGCGGGCGATGCCTATTATTCACCGGCCGGGACGGTGCACGCCCTCGGCCCCGGCCTCACGGTGCTCGAAGTCCAGCAGAATTCCGACGTGACCTATCGGCTCTACGACTACGGGCGTCCGCGTGAGCTTCACCTGGACAAGGGTATCGACGCCGCGAGGAGCGATCTTGTCATCGAGAAGGTCAGGGAGCGCGAGATCGACCAAGTGCGGAGCATCGCGGTCGCGGGACCGAAGTTCACCGTCGAGCGGTGGCGGTCTGGAGCCGGAACCTTCGACGCCACCGACGCCGAGCCGGCCTGGCTGATTCCAATCAAGGGGACGATCGCCGCCGATGGGCAGGCTCTTGTCGCTCCGGACGTCTGGATTGCGGAGGGTCGCGCCGCTGTCGAAGTCGGGCCGGACTCCGAACTGCTCGTGGCCTACGAAGGCACAAGGCTCCGAGCCGTCGCCTGAGCTAAAGGTCCTTAACCCTGTCGAGCTAACCATCGCGCATGATGTTGCGACGGGTGAAGGCGACTCTCGGGGTACTGCTCAACGACGAACGCGGCAACGTGCTTGCGCTCGCAGCGGTGGGACTGCCGATCATGCTTGGCTGTGCGGCACTTGCGGTCGACACGGTGCAATGGGTGTTCGCCAAGCGCGAGCTACAATCAACCGCCGACGCGGCCGCGATCGCGGGCGTCTACGGCCTCATTCAGACGGGGGATATGGAAACCGCCGTCGACCGCAGCATCTCGGCCAACCAGAGCCTGGACCGGCGGCGCTCTGTCTCGGCCGAGCAATCCCCTGCCCCGCGCGACAAGGATCCGTTCGCTGTGCGGGTTCGGCTCGCCACGCCGGCGTCGATGACCTTCACTTCGCTATTTCTCAGCAAACCGCCGGTGATCAGCGTCGAGGCTATCGCAACAGTCGTCGAGAATGGCGACTATTGCCTCTTCGCTCTCGATACGGAGCAGGAGACGGGCCTGAAGGTCGAGCCAAGCTCGAGCGTCGAGATGGACTGCGGAATGGCGACCAATGCCTCATCCAAGGACGCCATCAGCGCCGAAGGCTCCGCGTCTTTGAAGGCGGATATGATTGCCGCATTCGGCGGGATTGAGGCGGAGGGCATTTCTTCGTCGCGCGTTCGCGCCTACGGCGTGAAGCAGAAAGATCCCTTCGCCGACCGCGACCCGCCATTGGTGCCGAATACAGGCTGCCCAAACGTGACGGTCAACTCCGACGACAGCAACGGCAACGCTGTCGTCCTGCCGCCGGCTGCTATGGAAACATGCTGATCGACGGCAAGGTCATTCTCGCCGACGGACAGTACATCCTCAATCGCGGCAATATGGTCATCGGCTCATCTGCAGAGGTGACCTGCCGGGCCTGCACCATCTTTCTCACCAGCGAGCAGGCGGCGACTGATCCCTGGTCGGTCGGCAAGATTCAGATCGACAACGGCGCCAAGGTGAAGCTGCACGCTCCAACGCAGGGGCCGAACGCCGGCCTTCTGATCTACCAGGATCGCCGCTCGGCCGGCGCTCACGACGAGATTGAGAACGTCATCGGAGGCAACAGCTTCTCCGAGTTCAAAGGCCTCATCTACTTCCCGTCGGAAACCGTGCGGATCGATGCTGACAAGACTCCCGATCTGCAATGCGCCCGCTTCATCGGCCGCAAGCTGATCGTCAAAGGCCGCGTCCTCATCGCCAAGGGTTGTTCGGACGCCAATGTGATGAACTTCAAGGGTACCGAGGTCCGGCTGATCGGCTGAGCATTCCCGAAAAGCTTCGGGCACAAAAAAACTGCCGGCCCGAAGGCCGGCAGTGCGTGCAATTCAGAAAGTCGGATTAGGCGATCTGCGCCAGCATCCCCGTCTTGCGACGGCTGCGGCGGAGAGCGGTGCCCGCGGCGCCGAAGCCGAGGAGCATCATCGCCCAGGTCGCCGGTTCGGGAACTCCCGGAGGCGGCTGAGTGGTGTAAAGTGCTGCGTTCGACCAGCCCTGCGGATTGTCGAGAGCGACGTACTGCGCGCCCGTGGTGCCGAAGTCGAACAACCAGAACACCGAATTATTGCCGACGACGCTGCCGTTGCCGAAGTGGGCACCGATGATCGTCAGACCGTAAAGGGTGGTGCCGAAGTTCAGCTGGTTGCCGTTGGTCAGCCCCGGATTAACCGTGTTCGGATCCGTATCCAGGACGTAGAAGGGGTTGGTGGAGTTCGCGAGCGCGCTCCAATTACCGTTCCACTGGAACGTGCCGGGCAACGAGTCGATTGCCTGCTGCTGGTTCAAAACGTCGGTCGGGCTGCCGTTCAGCAGGTTGCCGGAGAAATATCCCGCGCAAGCAATTGCGTCGGGAGTCGGCAGGCTGAGGCTGCACGCGGACGTAACCGCAGGAAGCGTATTCACGACTGTCTTCGCTGCGAAGGCCGGGCTCGCGGCGGAAACCGCGAGAACCGCACCTGCAATGAATTTCGATACTGAGCGACGCATTTTTGAACACCTCGTTGATGAGCGACGACTCATCCCTGTTGAGGAAGAGCACCCAGGGGACCGGCTAAACGAAACATTAATGATTCTCAACAGGATATTAACATTGGTTGTGTCAAATCGGGACTTTCTTCAGAGCCGTTGCGCGAAGGACTCAGATTCTTAGGTTCGTCGCGTTACACGGCTTCGAACGAAGTCGGTCTCGGCGATAAAGGGGGTGAATGGCTCGCGATTACAACATGCGGAAACGGGTGATGGTCACGGGAGGCGCTGGCTTCCTCGGATCCCATCTCTGCGATCGCTTGCTCGAAGCGGGTCACGACGTCCTTTGCGTGGACAACCTCTTCACGGGCACGAAGGACAATATCGCCCACCTACACGGGAATCCGCACTTCGAGTTCATGCGACACGACGTGACCTTCCCGCTCTTCGTCGAGGTCGACGAGATCTACAATCTCGCATGTCCGGCGTCTCCCATCCACTATCAGCATGACCCGGTGCAGACGACCAAGACCTCGGTCCACGGCGCGATCAACATGCTGGGGCTGGCCAAGCGCCTTGGGTGCAAGATCCTCCAGGCCTCGACCAGCGAGGTCTACGGCGATCCCGCAGTCCATCCGCAGAGCGAAGACTATTGGGCCATGTGAACCCGATCGGGATCCGCTCGTGCTACGACGAGGGCAAGAGGTGTGCGGAAACCCTGTTCTTCGACTACCACCGACAGAACAAGGTGCCGATCAAGGTCGCGCGCATCTTCAACACCTACGGTCCCGCATGCATCCGGCGGACGGCCGCGTGGTCTCCAACTTCATCATGCAGGCGCTGCGGAATGAGCCGATTACCATCTATGGCGATGGCAGCCAGACCCGTTCCTTCTGTTACGTCGACGATCTGGTGCGCGGCCTCCACTCACTGATGGAGACCGGGCCCGACGTCACCGGCCGATCAACATCGGCAACCCGAACGAGTTCACGGTCCGCGAGCTTGCGGAGAAAGTCATCGCGCTGACAGGTTCCAGCTCCGAAATCATTCAGGAGCCGCTGCCCAGGACGATCCGAAACAGCGCCAGCCGAATATCTCAAAGGCGAAGAACGAACTGGGATGGGAACCGACGATCGAGCTGGAACAGGGGCTGGGTCAGACGATCGACTACTTCCGGCGCTTCATCTGAATCAGGCCGCTCGGTGCTGGCCCGCGATCCAGTGTTCGAGCCGCGTACGAAGTGACGGGCGCGAGGGAATGAAGCCCGCCTCCGGCGCGTCGTTTTCCTTCGACGTTTCGTACATCTGAAGGTTCTGCGGGATCCGCGGCCGAACCGTCTCCCTGCCGCGCAGCCTGTCCTCGGCCAGGTTGAGCGCGCGATGAACCTCTTCCGCCGTGAATGGCTTCATCAGGCATCCCAGAGCGAGATCGGGCATCGGGAAGTTGGGCGCCTTGCCGCTGACGAACAGGCAGGGGATGTCGAAATCTCCTAGCCGGGCTGCCGCGGAGAATCCCGTACTTCCGCGGGCGAGATGGAGGTCGACCAAGGCAAGGTCAGGGTTGTGATGCTCTGCCGCAGCGACGGCATTGTCCGCGTCGTCCGCGATCGCGATCACCCGGTATCTTGGATTGTCCTCGACAAGGTATTTCAGCGTGGTCGCGAGCTGAGAATCATCCTCGACAATCAGAATCTTGAGCACCGAATTCCTCCCCTTCCCCTTGGAGAGATCTCTGGAGGTCCATGCTCATCCGAAAAGCAGCCGGTGCGAATCCCTGTTGAACGAAGTTTACGACGAAGCGACTCGCCGACCCGCCCAAGCGAAAGAAAAGGCCGAATCGCATCGCTGCAACCCGGCCTCCCTTCCAAGAAACTCGCTGATTACGCGCGGTAGAAGATGTGTGTGCCGATCTGTGTGGCCCGCGTCAGACGGCGCCCCACGACGGGGCGACATAGTTTGCGTGATACCAGAGCACGTCGTTCGACACGCTCGGCACTGCGTTGCTGATAGCCAGACGAGCAACACCCTGGGCCTTGCGCCATGCTTCACAATCGGTGTCGACGACAGGGAATTGGCCGCCGCGTACGAAGGAAAACTGCCACGGTTGCTTGACGGTCGCGCACCAGCTTGACGGATATTGGCCGGATGCAGCCCGGTTCATCACGACCTTGGCGACGGCGAGCTGGCCCTCCAGCGATTCACCGCGCGCTTCGAAATAGACCGCAGTCGCAAGGCATGTGCCTTCCTGGTCCAATGGCGTGCCGCTGCTGTAGCGATCGACCAGCGCATAAAGGGGCCAGCCGTTCTGGTAGAGCCACGCGGCCTCCATCGCGACCGAGGTCACCGAGCTGGCGGTGCGCGGGGCGCTCGTAATGGTTGCAACCGCGGCCGTCTTCGCGGCCGTCAGCGAGTTCGCGGCGGCATTGATCGCAGGGGCGATGCCGCCGAGCGGCCTAGCGCTGGAATCCACGACGCCGGCCGACATCGCGTTGAGCGGTGCGGCGACGGCCTGGTTGGACACTGCAACAAGAAACAGACTCGCGGCCGCTGCCAAAGCGCGGCCACCCAAGGTCTTCTTCAATTTTCACTCTATATCTGGCGGCCGACCGTACCGGGCGCTTACACCGCGCCTCACGCATTCTACGGAATTGGTCGTCCGTCTTGCCCGGAGCCGCGCCCCTTCGCGCCGGCTCACCCGCTTCAATCTGTTGCGGTGCAGTTAGGGGAAGCTCCGTCGCAGCCCAACCCTTTGAACGGCGAGTCGAGCCGGCCCTGCGTTAACCTGCGGAACTTTCTGGGTAATCCTCAACTCGTCGTCACAGAACCTCTACTCATCGTCAGCAAACTCGTCGCTTTTCGTGCCTCGGCAAGCGATGTATCGCGCGGCGATGGCATATTGGCTGATGAAATCGGAACCCTCCAGTTACAGCTGGAACGACCTCGTCCGCGATGGCGTGACCGAATGGGACGGCGTCAGGAACAATGCGGCGCGGCTCCATCTCAAGGCGATGAAGGCAGGCGACGAGGCGTTTTTCTACGCAAGCATGACGGACAAGGCCGTGGTCGGGATCATGCGTATCACTCGCGAAGCCCAGCCCGACCCAAGGATGCGGACTGGGTTTCGGTTCGCGTGGAGCCGGTAGAGGCGCTGGGTCCAGTGTCCTTGGCCGCGATCAAGGCCGAGCCGAAGCTGGCGAAGATGGAGCTCATTCGCCAGTCTCGCCTCTCGGTCGCTCCGGTACGGGATGACGAATGGGCAGTCGTCCTTAAGATGGCCGGAAAGTGATCCATGCCGCTTTGGCCTACAGCTCATAGGCGGCACGCAATTCACCTCCGACGTAAACCTTCGATAAGTTCAATGTCGATCAATAAAGGGCCATAGGCCCTGCCCGCCGGCCGCGATTAGGTGACGGCCGAAGCCAGTACAGTCCCGAACAAGCACAGGAGACTGGTCATGGGCACATTTCGTGCACTCGCTACGGGAGCAAGCGCTTCCGCACTCATCCTCTCGTCATTTCTCGTTGCACCGGCCGCCGCTACGCCGGGCCAGGGATTTGCCCCTCTCCGATCGTGAGCGGTCATTTCGGAACGCTCACTGTGAACACATCCAAAGACAAGACGGGCAAGTGGGGGCTGATCCTCAAGACTTTGGACGACACCGACATCGGCGCCGACCGGCTTACGGTCCAAGCCGGTGGCTTCAGCGGATGGCATGCCCATCCGGCGCCGGTGTTCGTTACGGTAACGAAGGGCAATATCACCTGGTATGATGGCTCGGACCCGCTTTGCACGGGGCATCCTTACAGCGCCGGGCAGTCCTTCATCGAGGATGCATACGTCCCTCACAATGTGACGAGCGCAGACGGAGCCGAATTCGTAGCGGTTGTGATCAAGCCTGCAGGATTTCCCGGGCCGGCCTTCCGGCTCGATCGAAACAAGCCAAACAACTGCGGCTTCTAGCCGAGCAAACTCTTCCTAGCTGCGCCGGCGGGCGCTTGCGCCCAAGCTTCGCAACTTGGCGAAGAGCCCGCTTGCGATCTTTCCCGGAGCTGACATGCGCACGAGCGGGTCACTAACGGCGGAGTAGTGACCCCTCTTACCGGATCGGGGTCGTAAGCCTCGGGGATACTGTACTGTAGCCCAATCTCCCCTCGTGGCGGACACGCTTGTGGGGAAGAGCTCGAGCAGCGGGAAGATTGCGCGGGTGTAGGCGACCGGTCCCGTGACTCGAACAACGCCGGTCCGGCCGACCGCATGCCACGGTGCATAGGCGTTGATGTTGCGCAGGACCGCTTCGATGACGGCGTTTAGAAACGGATGCTTCGCGGCGCCGATCACGTGAAAGTTCTGAAACTCGCCGCAGGGCACGAATGCGATGTCACGGTAGATCCCAAAGCCCTCGTGGATCTCGCCCGTTCCGTTGCGCCACTGGGACAGGACAAATCCTTCGTCGCCCGAATGAACTTGTCGATCGGCCCGTCGAAGCGGCTCTTGATATCCAGATACACGCCGCCCTCTCGATATACGATCAGGTAGCGCAGCAGGTCGGCGCGCGCGGCGTAATAGCGCGGATCGAGGTGGTGATAGGCCTGCAGGACGTCCGCGCCATAATGGGTACGGATGTAATCCTCGCCCGTGTGAGCGTCATACAGCGCGTATTCCCAACTGGGGTTCAGGTCGCGGAGTTCACGGGCGTTGGCCTTCAATCGCTCGGACAGGTCGTCACCGAAGTAGATCTGGTGGATCTTCTTCGGAATGGCGGTCTCGACGCCCGAAAGCGTGGCGTCACCGGAGCCCGACGACTTCTTGCGCGACATGTCCGCCTAATGCTCCCCGTCAGTTAGGATTCAATTGAGCGGCGGTGACAGCCGTGGGCTTCAGGCTGCTTCCATCTTCCGTGACTGCCGCTTGCGCTCATGGGGATCGAGGAAGCGCTTGCGGATGCGGACCACCTTCGGCGTGACTTCGACCAGCTCGTCGTCCTGGATGTAGGCGATCGCCTGCTCCAGCGTCATCCGGCGCGGCGGGGTCAGGCGGATGCCTTCGTCCTTCGGGCCCGAAGCGCGGAAGTTGGTGAGCTGCTTCGACTTCAGCGGATTGACCTCGAGGTCGTGGATCTTGGCGTTTTCGCCGATCACCATGCCCTCGTAGAGGTCGTCGCCCGGCGAGATGAAAAGGATGCCTCGGTCTTCCAGCGCGTTGAGCGCGTAGGCGACGGCCTTGCCCTGCTCCATTGAGATCAGGACGCCGTTCTGGCGGCCGCTGATCGGGCCCTTGTGGGGCCCGTACTTCTCGAACAGCCGGTTCATGATTCCGGTGCCGCGCGTGTCCGACAAGAACTCGCCGTGATAACCGATCAGGCCACGTGACGGCGCACTGAAGGTCAGGCGGGTCTTGCCGCCCCCGACGGGCGCATGTCAGTCATTTCCGCCTTGCGGATCGCCATCTTGTCGATGACCGTACCGCTGAACTCGTCGTCGACGTCGATGACGACCGTCTCATACGGCTCCTCGCGGCCGTTCGGGCCGTCACGGAACAGCACGCGCGGGCGGCTGATCGACAGTTCGAAACCTTCGCGGCGGAGAGTCTCGATGACGACGCCGAGCTGAAGCTCGCCGCGGCCGGCGACTTCGTAGCTGTCATTGTCCGACGCAGTGGTCACGCGGATCGCGACATTGCCCTCGGCCTCACGCTCCAGGCGCTCGCGGATGACGCGGCTCTGCACCTTGTCGCCGTCGCGGCCTGCATAGGGGCTGTCGTTGACGGAGAAGCTCATCGCCAGAGTCGGTGGATCGATCGGACGCGCGTGGAGCGGTTCGCTGACAGCCGGGTCGGCGATCGTGTTGGAAACGGTCGCGTTGACGAGGCCGGCAATGGCGACAATGTCGCCCGCCTGCGCGCTCTCGACAGGGACGCGCTCAAGGCCGCGGAACGCGAACACCTTGGTGGCGCGGCCGTCCTCCACCTTGTTTCCGTCGACGTCGATCGCCTTGATCGGCATGTTGACGTCCAGGCGGCCGCTTTCGATGCGGCCGGTCAGGATGCGGCCGAGGAACGGATCGCGGTCGAGCAAGGTGGCGAGCATCTTGAACTCGCCCTCAGGGTTGAGGCCCGGCGACGGCACATGGCTGACGATCGTCTCGAAGAGCGGCGTCAGGTCGCCCTCGCGGACGCTGTCCTCGCGGCCCGCATAGCCGGCCCGGCCCGATGCGTAGAGCGTCGGAAAGTCGAGCTGTTCGTCGTTGGCCTCGAGATTGAGGAAGAGCTCGAACACCTCGTCGAGGACTTCAGCCGGACGCGCGTCCGGGCGGTCGATCTTGTTCACGACGACGATCGGCTTGAGGCCGAGCGCCAGCGCCTTGCCGGTGACGAACTTCGTTTGCGGCATCGGGCCTTCGGCGGCGTCGACCAGCAGGATGACGCCGTCGACCATGGAGAGGATGCGCTCGACCTCCGCGCCGAAGTCGGCGTGGCCCGGCGTATCGACGATATTGATATGCGTCGTCGTCCCGTCATGCTCCCACTCAACCGAGGTGCACTTGGCGAGAATCGTGATCCCGCGCTCCTTTTCGAGGTCGTTCGAATCCATCGCCCGCTCTTCAACGCGCTGATTTTCGCGGAAGGTGCCCGATTGGCGGAAGAGTTGGTCGACGAGGGTCGTCTTGCCATGGTCGACGTGCGCGATGATCGCGACGTTACGCAGATTCATTGTTTTTCCCGGAAGATGTGAAGGGCGCACATAGTGAATTTGCCCCAATGTTGCAATGCAGCATGGCAACGTCCCGGCAAATCAAACGTTCGCGCATCAGTCACCTGAAAGAGGAGTTTAGTGATGCCTCGTGGAGCGTACACGGCAAAGCAGGAACGCAAGGCCGAGCATATCGAAAAGGGCTACGAAAAGCGCGGTGTTTCCAAGAAGGAGGCAGAGGAGCGGGCCTGGCGCACGGTCAACAAGCAGGACAAGGGCGGCAAGAACGACGGCTCTGGCCGGTCACGTAGCCGAAGTGAAGCCGCGAAGAAGGGCTGGGAAACGCGCCGTCGCCGCGGCAACGGGTGAGGGCTAGACCGCTCGTTCCAGGATCTCGACCGCGCGTTCGATCGCGCGGACCTCGCTCGGAGCCAGGCGCTCGAGTTTACCCGCAAGCATGCCGGATGGTGAGGGCCGTGTCAGGAATTCGCGGCCCTCGTCGGTCAGCCGCATCGCCAGCCGGCGCCGGTTATTGGGGTCGGCAACCCGATCGATGAAGCCCGATCGGACGAGGACGTCGACAGCGCGGCTAACAGCCGGCGCGCCGCGTCCCACGACCTTGGCGACATCGTTGAGGGTTGCGGGTTCCTGTGATCCCACCGCGGACAGCAACATTCGGCGCGCCCGGTCGGCGCGTTCCGATGGACCGTCCGCCAGGAAGTTCTGCGAGACCGAGACGTAACGGGCCGCGACCGCGGCTGGCGAAGATCCCAAAGCATGGATTGCAGCGTAGCAAATGTTTGTGAGTTGGCAAGATTGCCGCTAGCGAACGCCGGTGAAGCCGCGCCCGAAGCTCCGCGTAACGTCTGGATCCTAGGGTTCATCAGCCTGCTGATGGACCTCAGTTCGGAGATCTATCACGCGCTTCTGCCTGTCTTTGTCACCGTCACGCTCGGCCTGCCGGCGGTTGCGCTAGGTGCAATCGACGGGGTTGCCGAAGCCACTGCGAACTTCGCCAAGCTGGTCTCCGGCCGGCTCTCGGATCGCAGCAAGCGTCGCAAGCCGTGGATCGTGGCAGGCTACGGCCTCGCCGCTTTGTCGAAGCCGCTGTTTCCCATCGCTCAAGGCGCCGCGGAGCTGCTAGGCGCCCGCTTCGCCGACCGGGTCGGCAAGGGCATTCGCGGAAGCCCGCGCGATGCGATGATCGCGGACGAAACTCCGCCCGAAATCCGCGGCCGCGCGTTCGGTCTTCGCCAGTCGCTCGACACGGCCGGAGCGCTTCTGGCGCCAATCGTCGCGATCGCGCTCATGTGGCTGCTCGCCGACAATGTCCGAACGATTTACTGGATCGCCGTCATTCCCGCATTGTTGTCGTTCCTGCTCGCCTGGCTCGCCCTTCGCGAGCCGGAGCATCGCGAACTGGATGGCAAGCCGTCGCCGCTGCTGCGCGGCTTCCGCGACATCGACCGGTCGACGCGGCGCCTGCTCGCGGTCGGCTTCCTGTTCACTCTGGCGCGCTTCTCGGAAAGCTTCCTGATCCTGAAGGGCATCGAAATCGGCTTGTCCGAGACGTTTTCACCCCTGACGCTCGTGCTCTTCAATCTCGCCTACACCTTGCTCGCCTACCCCGCCGGCTCGCTCAGCGACCGGATGAGTCCACGCTCGATCCTGATGGCCGGGATGGCCGTCCTAGTGGTCGCCGACCTGATTCTCGCCAAGACCAGCGGCTACGCCGGCCTGGCCGTCGGTGTGCTGTTGTGGGGAGCGCACATGGCGATGACCCAGGGCGTGTTCGCCCGGATGATCGCGGACAGCGCGCCCAGTCACCTTCGCGCGACGAGCTTCGGAGCCTTCTGGTTCGTCACCGGGATCGCCACTCTGCTGGCGAGCCTTGCCGCCGGCCTGCTGTGGGACCGCCAGGGATCGGAAGCGACCTTCCTGATGGGGGCGGGTGCCGCTGGTGTTGCGCTGGCGATGCTCCGCCTTTTGAACGAGCCGCCCGGACCCCTGCCCGATAGCCACCGGCTCGCCGTGCGACGTGAACGGCGGCATTCTGGCCGAACCTCGCCAGCGATCCACGAACTGGTGCTTCAGCGCCGCTCCGGCGTGGACCAAAATCAGAAAGACGAGGAGAAAGGCGGACATCTCGTGCAGTTCGCCGGCAGCGTCGCCGGTCTCCTTGCTGATGCCAGGAATGACCGGCATCTCGATCCCGCCCAGAAGCGGGGTCGTCGGCCTATTCGCATAACCGGAAACGGAAACCCAGCCAACGATCGGCATGGCGATCAGCAGCAAATAAAACAGTCGATGGTTCCAGACTGCCGCGAACCGCTCCCAACCCTTGAGCTCTGGCGGATAAGGCGGCGGGGATTCGTCAACCGGTATGCCAGCCGGACGAGCATTAGCAACAAGATGAGAAGGCCGACGGTCTTGTGCCACACGAACACGTTGTCGCGGGCCGGCCCGTCGTCCGAAAGGCCAAAGCGAAAGCCCAGATAGGCTTGGAACAGCACCAGCAAACCGACAACCCAATGCAGGGTCACGGCCGTGTTCGAATAGCGCAGTACAGCATTCTGCGGGGCCGTTTCCGGGACGCTCGTCATGGGCTTACCTCTCCAATCGGAAAGACAACGCCGCGGGCGAGCCGGGGTTCACCTGCCGAATTTCTCTCCGGCAGCGGCCTTGTCGAGCAGCAGCTTGGAAAAGCTGAAGTCGCTTCCCATCCGCGCTTCCTGACGCTTCAGGCCGTCGACGATGTTCTGCAGGCCGACGGTGTCCGCCCAGAACATCGGACCGCCGCGATAGACGGGCCAGCCGTAGCCATAGACCCAGACCACATCGATGTCGGACGCGCGCTGTGCCATGCCTTCCTCGAGGATCTTCGCGCCCTCGTTGACCATCGTGTAAAGTGTGCGCTCGACGATTTCCTCGTCGCTGATCTCGCGCTTCTCGACACCGGCCTTGGCGCGGAAGTCGTCGATGATCTCCTGCACGCGCGGGACGGCGTCGGGCGGCGCTTGTCGTCATAATCGTAGAAGCCGGCCTGCTTTTTTTGTCCCCAGCGGCCCTCAGCCGCGAGTGCGTCGCGAATGTTCTCAATCCGGGTCGGATCGCGGTGCCAGCCGATATCGACACCGGCTAGGTCGGCCATCTGGAACGGGCCCATCGGCATTCCGAACTCGACATGGACGCGGTCGATCTGCTCCGGCGTCGCGCCTTCCAGCAGCAGCTTGGTCGCTTCGACCTGCCGCGGCATCAACATGCGGTTGCCGATGAAGCCGTGGCACACGCCCGCGACCACCGCGACCTTCTTGATCTTTTTCGACAGGCCCATGACCGTGACGAGCACGTCCGGAGCCGTCTTCGCACCGCGCACGACCTCGAGCAGCTTCATTACATTGGCCGGCGAGAAGAAATGCATGCCGACGACATCCTGCGGCCGCGAGGTCACCGCCGCGATCTCGTCGATGTTCAGGTAGGACGTGTTGGAAGCGAGGATCGCGCCCTGCTTCACCGTCTTGTCGAGCCGGGTGAAGATGTCCTTTTTCACCTCCATCTGCTCGAACACCGCCTCGATGATGAGGTCGCAATCGGCCAGCGCTTCGAAGTCGAGCGTCGGGGTCAGAAGGCCCATCGCCTTCTCGACCTGCTCGCCGGTCATCCGGCCTTTCGCTGCCGTCGCCTCGTAATTCTTGCGCATCACGCCCGACCCGCGGTCGAGCGCCTCCTGGTTCATCTCGAAGATGGTGACGGGAATGCCCGCCGACAGGAAGTTCATCGAAATGCCGCCGCCCATCGTGCCGGCGCCGATCACGCCGACCTTCCGGACCGGGCGCGGCTGCGTGCCTTCGGGGAGCCCTTCGATCTTCGCGGCCTTGCGCTCGGCGAAGAAGAAATATTGCTGCGCGCGCGACTGCACACCGCTCATCAGCTCCATGAACAGCTTGCGCTCTTCGATGACGCCTTCGGAGTAGGGCATCTTGCAGGCGAATTCGACGGCACGGATGTTATTTTCCGGCGCGTCGAAGCCGCGGAACTTGCGAGCATTCTCCTTGCGGAAGTCAGCGAACACCGTCGGGTCGCATTCGTTGATCTTGTACTCGCGCTCGCTGCTTTTCGGGAGCGGGCGAACATCGCGAACTTCCTCGGCATAGCCCACCGCGTGCGGGATGAGATCATCCTCGATCAGCCGATCGATCAGACCGCAGTCGAAACCGTCCTTCGCCCCGATCGGATTGCCCGTTGCGCACATTTCCAGTGCCTTGCGGACGCCCGCCACGCGCGGCAGCCGCTGCGTTCCGCCGGCGCCCGGCAACAGGCCGAGCTTAACCTCCGGCGTTCCGAGCTTCGCCGATGGCAGTGCGACGCGGTAGTGACAGCCTAGCGCCACCTCGAGACCGCCGCCAGCGCCGTCCCGTGGATCGCGGCCACAACAGGCTTGGAACACGCTTCGATGCGATCCACCACCTCCGGCAGCCACGGCATGACCGGCGGCTTGCCGAACTCGGTAATGTCCGCGCCGGCGAAGAAGGTCTGGCCCTCGCAGGCGATGACCACGGCCTTCACTGCATCGTCGGCCTCGGCTTCCTCGATCGCCGCGACCAGGCCCTGCCGGACCGCCGCGCCGAGCGCATTCACGGGCGGGTTATTCGACAGGACGATCAGGACATCGCCGTGACGCCTCGTCGAAATCGGGCTGGTGGTGGTCGGGTTCTCGTCGGTGACGGTGGCCATGTTTCTCTCCGTATAATCTCAGAACGTGCAGCCGTAGGCTTGCCGCGTGAAGGGGTGGCTGATCGATAGCCCGCCGTCGGCAACCAGAGCGTGGCCGTTGACGTAGCTGGACTCGTCGGACGCCAGGAACAGCGCAACCTGCGCGATCTCATTGGGCTCGCCGCCGCGCCGGAGCGGATTGAGCTGCCCAATCATCTCCTGCTTTCCGGCGGCGCGAGCCATGTCGTAAATGCCCTTCGTCATGCCCGTTTCGATGAGGCCCGGGCAGATGGCGTTGACACGAATGTTGCTGTCGCAAAGCTGCGCAGCGGCGGTCTTCACCAGGTTGATGACGCCGGCCTTCGAAGCTGAATAAGCGACGCCGCCCGCGCCGGCTCGAATGCCGGCAACCGAGGCGGTGCAGACGATCGATCCGCCGCCGCGCTGCTTCATATGCGGAGCAGCATATTTGATTGCGAGCCACGGACCGATCAAGTTGACGCGGAGGATATCCTCCCAGTCAGCGGAGCTTTGCTCGAACAGTCCCGCGAGCCCGCCTGAAATGCCGGCATTGGCGAAAACGATGTCGACGCCGCCATGATCGGCCACGGTCTGCTCGACCAGCCGCTCAACATCCGCTTCGGACCCAGCGTCAACCGCGACGACGTCCACGCCTTCGGCCCGATCGGCGGCAACTACCGTCGCGCCTTCAGCGCGGAACAGGTCGGCCGTCGCCTCGCCGATACCCGACGCGGCGCCGGTGATGATCGCGACCTTGCCTTCAAGCCTCCGCATATTTGGCAAACTCCAGCTTGGCGATGGCGCGGTTGTGAACCTCGTCGGGACCGTCGGCGAAGCGCAGGGTTCGGATGCCCGCCCAGCTCGCCGCGAGCGGCGTATCCTGGCTGACGCCCGCACCGCCGAACGACTGGATGGCATCGTCGATGACCTGCAGGGCCATGCGCGGCGCCTTCACCTTGATCATCGCGATCTCTGCCTTGGCAGCCTTGTTGCCCGCTTTGTCCATCATATCCGCGGCCTTGAGGCAGAGCAGGCGCGTGCAATCGATCTCGATTCGTGCCTCGGCGACGCGCTGCTCCCAGATGCTGTGCTCGCTGATCTTTTTGCCGAAGGCGACGCGGCTCTGCAGCCGCTTGCACATCAGCTCCAGCGCTTCCTCGGCGGCGCCGATCGTTCGCATGCAGTGATGGATGCGTCCCGGCCCGAGCCGCCCCTGCGCGATCTCGAAGCCTCTGCCCTCACCCAGCAGCAGGTTCGAAGGCGGCACCCGGACATTGTCGAGCTTGATCTCCATGTGCCCGTGCGGCGCGTCGTCATAGCCGTAGACAGTGAGGTGCCGTTCGATCGTCACCCCTTCCGCATCCAGCGGCATCAGGATCATCGATTGCTGCTGGTGCGTCTTCGCCGACGGATCCGTCTTGCCCATCAAGATGGCGACCTTGCAGCGCGGATCGCCCGCGCCCGACGACCACCACTTCTTGCCATTGATGACGTACTCGTTGCCGTCGCGGCGGATCTCGCACTGGATGTTCGTCGCGTCCGAAGAAGCCACGCCCGGCTCGGTCATCAGGAACGCCGAGCGGATTTCGCCGCGCATCAGCGGATTGAGCCACTCGTCCTTTTGCTCACGCGTACCGTAACGGTGGAGAACTTCCATGTTGCCGGTGTCGGGCGCGGAGCAGTTGAACGCTTCCGCCGACCACAGGATTCGCCCCATCTCCTCCGCACACAGGGCGTATTCGAGGTTGGTGAGCTGCTCGCCCTCGAACGGGAAGCTTTCGTCGACATGCTGGAGCGCGCCGCCCGGCGGCATGAACAGGTTCCAGAGACCCGCCTCGCGCGCCTTCGGCTTCAGTTCCTCGATGACCTCGAGCGACTTCCATCGTCCGCCTTCCGCCTGCTGCCTGTGATAGTCGCCGACTCGCGGCCGGACCTCGGCGTCCATGAAATCGCGGACGCGATTGCGGAAAGAAGCCTGTCGTTCCGTAAGGTCAAAGTCCAACGCGTTGCCTTTCCCCTCGCCGCATGCGCTTTTGCGGCTGATTTCCGCTAAGCTTGAGGCGCAATTGCTGCAAGGGATAGGCGATGGCGCGGGATGATCCGCAGACCGATCACATCGACGTCCTGATCGTCGGCGCCGGCATGTCCGGCATCGACGCGGCCTATCGCATCCAGACCCTATGCAAGGATAAGACCTACGTCATCCTGGAGGCGCGGGACCGCATTGGCGGCACCTGGGACCTGTTCCGCTACCCGGGCGTGCGGTCGGATTCCGACATGTACACGTTGGGCTTCCCGTTCCGGCCTTGGGCCAGCGAAGTGTCGATCGCGAGAGGCGAAGCAATTCGCGACTATGTCGAGGATACCGCGCGGGAGTTCGGAATCGATCGGCGGATCCGCTTCGGCCATCGCGTCATTGGCGCAAACTGGTCGTCCAAAGACGGGCACTGGACTGTCGAAGTGGAACATGACGGCGCCACGCGGCGCATCACCTGCTTGTTCCTTTTCGCCTGCTCCGGCTACTACGATTACTCCGAAGGCTATCGCCCCGTCTGGGAGGGCGAAGCGGAGTTCAAGGGTCAAATCGTCCATCCGCAATTCTGGCCGGAAGACCTCGACGTAAGTCGCAAGACGGTCGCGGTGATCGGCAGCGGCGCGACCGCCGTAACTCTCGTGCCTTCGCTCGCGGATCAGGCAGCGCACGTGACGATGGTCCAGCGTTCACCGACCTACATCGTGGCGCGCCCCGCCCGCGACCGCATCGCCGGCACTCTCCAGCGCATCCTGCCGAGAGGGGCCGCAGGCTCAGCAATCCGCTGGAAGAACGTCCTGCTGACGATCTTCATGTACAACCGGACGCGCAGGAAGCCGGAAAAGGCGGCCGAGTGGATCAGGGGCATGATCCAGAGGCAGCTTCCCGCGGACTATCCGATCGAGCAGCACTTCTCGCCGCCCTACAAGGTCTGGGACCAACGACTCTGCCTCGTGCCTGACGGCGACCTGTTTACCTCGATCCGCTCGGGCAAGACTTCCGTCGCGACTGGTGCGATCGAGCGGTTCACGCCGACCGGCCTTCGCCTCGTCACCGGCGAAGAGGTCAGGGCCGATATCGTCGTCACCGCGACCGGCCTCATCTTAAAGCTGTTCGGCGGCGTCCAGCTCAGCATCGACGGCAAGCCGGTGGACCCTTCGGAACGCGTGATCTGGAAGGGCATGATGCTGAGCGGCGTGCCGAACTATTTTCTCTCGTTCGGCTACACCAACGCGTCGTGGACGCTGCGCAGCGACGTGACCGCCAAGGCGGTTTGCCGCCTGCTCAACCGGATGGACGACGGCGGCTTCACCGTCTGCACTCCGCAGGTACCCGACGGCGGCATGGAGCGCCTGCCGGTCATCAGCTTCTCCTCCGGCTACGTTCAGCGCGCCCTGCCCTTCCTTCCGAAGCAAGGTTCGCGGCAGCCGTGGATCGTCCCGCAGAATTACGTGAAGGATCGCTTCGCCATGCGCTTCGGCCCGATCGATGAAGACTTGGAGATGACTCGCAACGCCACGGCTGTTCGAACGTAGTGCGCGTTAGAAGAGCGCCTTGAGAACGCCCGTCACAACCAGCAGGCCGATGAAAAAGATGATGATGACAATCCAAATGAGCGCCTTGACCATGGCTAATCTCCTCAGGGTCCGAACGAGCAGGACCTCTCGAAGTTCAGCCGCCTTGCTCGCCATCCTGATGCTTGGTGCGTGTTCGCAGCAGGCTGCCCAGAACGGTTCGGTTGCGGTGGAGCCCGAGACGAACGTCGTCGTAGCCAATGCCCCCGCCACCGAAGCGCCGCTCAATCCCCCGCCCCGGGCGAGCCGGGCGGCCTGCCCGACGATCGCACGCCTGTTTCGGAAGGACCGATCGATCCCAAGAGCGCTCAGGGTGCCGGTCAGGTGCTGCAGACCTATTTCGCACTCGCGGAGCAGGGCGAGTTCACGGAGGCGAACAAGCTCTGGTCGGACGGTGCGACCAAGCTCGATCTTGCCCAATATAGAGAAGTCCATGCCAACATCGGCGGACCGGGCGACATGGAAGGCGCGGCGGGTTCGAGCTTTGTCGATTATCCCGTCCAGCTCTACGGGCGCACCAAGGACGGCAAGGAATTCAACCTGCGCGGAACGATGACCCTGCGCCGCGTGATCGATGTGCCCGGCTCGACCGAAGAGCAGCGCAAGTGGCACATCTTCAAGGCTGCATTGCCGGCCCAGTAGAGGGCGGCGGGGACCGGAGCCGATCGTCTTGGTCAGCTTCAGCTTGAACACAGGGCTCGTCACGCGCCGCTCGTAGATCTCCTGGATCGTCGGTGCGATCAGCCGGTGGCGGTAGTGCTTCGTACCGAGCCCATCGAGATTGGCCGTCATCGAGAAAGTCCGGCTAAAGCTGTGCGTCCATGACAAGTCTACCGAAACGTAGCTTTCCCTGCGGATCTGGAAATCGCGCGACCGGCTTTCGTAATTGAACTGGATTTGCGCGACGTCGCCCGGCCGCTGGCCCTTGTCCTTGCCGCGCCATTCCAGCGTCCCGTTGGCAGTGTAGCGGAACAGCCGTTCGCTGTCGGAACTGAAAACCGGGTCGATCGGGACGCGGCTGTCGAACAGATTGACGCTGGCCATTCCCTTGACCCGTTTGAATAAAGGCGAACTGACGTCGAATTGCGCGCCGCGATCGGACCTTTCACCTGCGTTGACGATCGTCGCGACAGTCCTGCCATTCGCGTCTACGAAGTAGCTCGAACTCCACAGCCGGTCGGTCTCCCGATCGTAGAGGATCAAGCCGACCTCCAGCTTCTTGCGGCTGTAGTGAAGATTGACCTCGAACGAATCAGTCGTCTGGTCCTGCAAATCGGGATTCCCGAGATCGATCGTTCGTGATCCGGTCTGGATCGGAAAGGGCCGAAGCTGATCGACCCACGGACGATCGATCCGCTTGCTGTAGCTCAGCGTCAGATTGAGCGATTTGCCCAGCGGGTGCTCAAGGTGAAACGTGGGGAACAGGTTCGTCCGGGATACGTCGGCCGTCGGAAAGCCGGGCTTTTCACGGTTCGCCACAGGCTCTCCACACGCGCGCCCGGCATGAGCGTCCACGTCCCGAAGGTCTTCTGGAAGGTGACAAAACCCGAGAGCTTGTTCTGATGGACAGAAAAGCTCTCGCTCTGGTTGGGTGGCTGCGAAGGGCCGGTGAACTCGAAGCGATAATCGTTGTCGTGTGATTCGTGCGCCCATTCCGCGCCGGTGGACAAGATCTTGTCCTTCCCCATCGGGTGGACCCAGTCCACTTTGGAAGTTGTATATAAGCGAGAGCTCTCCCGCTCGCTGCGAAAGGTGCTGTTCGCATATTCGGTGAAAAGATGCTGCCGGTGGTTCGGGTTGCCGAAAAGGACCGCGCTCGCTTTCAGGGTTTCGCCGTCGACCTTTCCCTTGTGGTCGTACGTGAATTCCATTCCGCCGAACGACCCGCCTTCGCCTCCTCGATACCGTTCGGAATAGGATATGAAGTCCGGCGTCAGTCCGACGAATTCGACGTCGTTCCGATTGTCGTTGACCCATCCGCCGCCGAACATGCTTCCCGAAATATTCGTCCTCGCGCTTAACTCGTAAGTGAGCTTCCCGCTTCCCCATGCGGCGGCCGAGTGATTGTCCCCGCCGCCGTCCTCGGTGTTGATGGTCGGAACTCCCGGGACCAGCTCGACCGTCCGGAGCTTGCGGTAGGTCGACTTGTTGTACCGCCCCGCTCGTCCCTGCAGCTGGATCTCGTAGGTGAGCTTCCCTTTCTTGTTTCGGATCGACCCAGTGCCGTTGAAATATCCGAGTGACGACGCCTGGATGCTGCCCGATCCCGTCATTCCCTCCTTCTTCTTCTGGCGGAGGACGAAGTTGATGATGCCCCCGGTCCCTTGCGCGGAATATTGAGCGGAGGGGTTGGTGATGACCTCGATCCGCTCGATGTCACTGCCGTGAAGCGTCCGCAGATAGGCAATCGGGTCGCCCTGGACCGGGCGCTCGTCGACCACGATGGTGACGCCCGATGCGCCGAGCAGCATGATTTGGTCGTCAGGCGTGATCGTAACCGCCGGAAGGCCGCGCAAAAGCTGCAGGCTATCCGCCTGTGCCGAATGCGGAGTCTCGTTCACTCGGTATGTCCGGCGATCGATCCGCTGCGCTTGGTCGGAGCGCGTCGCCACGACTTCGATGACGTCTTCTTCTTGCTCGGCGGGAGCAACGATGGCTGGGGGATCGGCGGCGAACATGAATCCTCGGTACTCAGGACTGTCGAAGCTTAAGGGTTGCCATTTTAATAAACAGCGAAAATCCCTGGGTGGTTCGCGCCGCTCACTTGCGATGGCCGCGACTGCCGTTTCCCGCTATGAGTTGCGCCTCACAATCGGGGGTGCAATCGATGAAGTCGACTGGCTGTATCCTGCTTTCCGTGGTCTGCATCGCGTCCGTCGGGTGCGAGACCGCGCCGCCACCGCCGCCGGCCGCTCGCACCGTTCACTTCACCTGCGAAAATGGTCCGCCCCTCACCGTCGTGTTCGAGGGCGATACGGCGACCGTCACTCCGGACGGCGGGCAAGCGATCGTCCTGCCCCAGGCGCCTTCAGGCTCGGGATTCAGTTACATGACTCCGCAAAACAGCCTGCGCGGAAAGGGCAATGACGTCACCTGGACGGTCGGCCGAATGGTCCCGATTCAGTGCACGGTCGCGGGGTAACCCGCGAAAGTCCCAAACTCTGCGAATCCCGCATCGCTTGATTAGCGCTTGGACCGCACTTACGCCTTAGTCATGCAGGGGGCGGACGGTCACTGGGAACTCAGCGAGCTGCGCGAGTCTATCCACCATTCGCCCATTCCCACGATCGTCACCGATTGCCGGCTTGCCGACAATCCGATTGTCGAGGCGAACGATGCCTTCCTCCACCTCACCGGGTATCGCCGCAACGACGTGATGGGAAAGAACTGCCGATTTCTCGCCGGGAGGGCACGGAGCCCGAAGCGCAGGACGTGTTGCGGACTGCGGTCGCCTCAGGAGAGCCGGCGATTGTCGAGTTGACCAACTATCGCAAGGACGGCTCGCCCTTCCGCAATGCAGTCATGCTTGCCCCTGTCCGTGCCGAGGACGGCTCCGTCGCCATGTTCATCGGCTCGCAGATGGAAGTTGCCGCGGTTTCCAGGCCTCGTCAGGCGAAGGCGCTGGAACGGATACGCACGCTCACCCCGCGACTGCGTCAGACGCTGGAACTGGTTGCCATGGGCTATCGCAACAAGCAGATCGGCGGCTTCCTGGGCATCGAGGAAAAAACGGTGAAGATGCACCGTTCGCGCCTGATTGAAGCGCTTGGCGTCAAGACCACCGCGGATGCCATTCGCATCGCGGTCGAAGCGGAGATCGTCCCTACCGGTCGCGACTGATCGAGAAGCGGGCGATCGCGATCAACAGCTCCGCCGAGGCTGCAAACGGGTGCAAATGCTCGATCGCCTGATCGACCAGCATCTCGGCCTGCCGGCGCGCGCGATCCGCCCCGAGCAGCGTCACGAACGTCTCCTTGCCCTGGTCGCCGTCCTTGCGAAGGCGCTTACCGACGGCCGACGGATCGCCCGTCACGTCGAGGAGATCGTCGGCGATCTGAAATGCGAGTCCAAGGTTTTGCGCATAGCCCGAAGGCTCAGCCTCTCCTCGGCCCCAGCCCGGCCAAGCACCGCGCCACATTCGACCGACCAGCCGATCAGCGCTCCCGTCTTCAATCGCTGCAGCCGCGCAACCGCTTCCATGTCCGCGGGTTGGTATGCCGGCAGCAGATCGAGCATTTGCCCGCCCGCCATGCCGAACGCGCCCGCTGCATGAGCGAGGTCCCGAACGAGCTCGACGCGGACTTCGGCAAGGGGTGCGTCGCGGGGTCGGACAGGATCTCGAACGCCAGCGCCAGCAGGGAGTCGCCGGCAAGAACCGCGGTGGCCTCATCGAACGCGACGTGCACGGTCGGCTTGCCCCGGCGAAGGTCGTCATCGTCCATGCACGGCAGATCGTCGTGGATCAGCGAATGGACATGGATGCACTCGACAGCGAGCCCCGCTCGAAGCGACAAGGATCGGGGAACGTCGAACAGGTCGGCGGAGGCGCACGCCAGCAGGGGCCGAAGGCGCTTACCTCCGCCTATTGCGGCGTGACGCATGGCGTTCAGAAGGCGGGCGCTGGGATCGGAGGGTTGTACCAGCACCTCTTCGAACATGGCGTCGATATCCGCCGCAATCCGCGCAAGCGGTTGATCAATGTGCGTGAAGTCCCGGGCGACTTCAGCCGTACTCATGCGAGGGCCATTCGCTTGAAGACGGTGGTTTCTTTCTCGGATCCCGTTTGCTCGACACTGATCCGGTACCGGCCGGCGAGTGCGGACAGGATCGCCTGGACGCTGCTTTCGGGAGTCGAGGCAGCCGCGGTGATCCCGATGACTCCGGAGGCGGGCAGGCACTCCCAGTCGATATCGTCGGGACCGGCGACCAGCTGGACCTCGCCGCAATGCGCTCCCGCGACCTCGGCGAGCCGGCAGGCATTCGACGAGAAATGCTCGCCAACGACGATAATCGCGTCACTGCGGATCGCGACTTCGCGAACGGCCGCCTGGCGATTGGTCGTGGCGTAACAGATGTCGCTGGACGCCGGCCCCTCGAGGTCGGCGAAACGCTCGCGCAGCGCCTCGACGATCGCATGGGCGTCATCCACCGAATAGGTCGTCTGGACCGCATAAGCGGCAGGCTCATCTCGTCCTACCGGCAGGGCCGCGACTTCCTGGAGGCTGTTCACGACATGGGCGCCGACGGACGAAACGTGGCCGAGGGTCCCTTCGATTTCCGGATGTCCCTTGTGGCCGATCAGGATGATTTGCCGACCGTGCCGCTGATGCCGCTCCACCTCGCGATGAACCTTGGCGACCAGCGGGCAAACGGCGTCATAGGCCGTCAGATCTCTACGGCGAGCGTCGGCAGCGATGGCCGGGGCGACACCGTGCGCCGAAAAGACGACGACCGCGCCGGGCGGAATCTCGTCCAGCTCTTCGACGAAGATCGCGCCTTCCGCCTCGAGACTGCGCACGACTTCGAGATTGTGTACGATTGCGCGGCGGACGAAGACCGGCGCACCGTGCTTGGCAAGAGCGTCGCGGACGGCATCGATCGCGCGGCGAACGCCGGCGCAAAACCCGCGAGGAGCCGCTAGAATCACTCGAATTTCGGGCTTATCCGCCAGGAGCAGCGGGGCGTCGGAGGCCGGGGTGATTTCGTCCGCGCGCAAATCGAGTATCGCCTTCCGACTGCAAACACCCCCATCCTGCAGCGTAAGTGACTGAAAATTGCGAATCTATATGGGCTAAAGCAGGTATTGCATGCGCACGCTCGTGCGAGTGAAGCCGGAGGGAAGTTCGATGCTTACCTTGTCAAAACGCGGCGGCCCGAAGCGGATCACGGGATTTCGTGAGAAGCCGAAACCCTCCTTCGGGATTCCGACCAAAGTATCGAGCTTCTGGTTGGCATTTTCGTCATGAAAGACCGACAGAGCATATCGGCCGACCGGAACCCCGGTGAACTCAAGGCGGCGGACGTCCGCAGGGACCGATTGCTTCAGGGCCTCGGGTCCTTCTTGCAGTTCGGGAAGAAGGCCGGATTGCGCGTCATGCAAGCGTGGATGGTGCCGTGACTGTTTCGAAGCGCCGTAAGGTCGACTTCGACCGTAGCCGTCGGCGTGGCAGCGGACAGCAGCGGAACGGCAACGGCGACAAGGGCGGATCTGCGCATCCGTCAGGTGCTTATCAGTGCTCGGAAGCATTCGCCAACCGGGTGCTGACTTGAGCCGCATCGTCATCGCCGGCGGCGGCCTGTCCGGTTGCCTGGCCGCCCTCGCGATCGCGAGGCGCTTGCCGAATGTGGACCTGCTCCTGATTGAGCAGGGCGACACGCTGGGCGGCAATCACACCTGGTCGTTCTTCGATTCCGACGTTCCACCGGAAATCCGCTGGGTGATCGAGGGCGTCGTCGCCTCCCACTGGCCCGCGCACGAAGTTCATTTCCCGCGTCGCAGCCGGACGATCGATATCGGCTACAGCAGCATCCGGTCGACCGAGCTCGACCAAGCGGTCCGCGCCGCCCTCCGGCCCGACCAGATCCGTCTGAATGCCCGAATCCACGCGGTTGACGCCAACTCCGTCAGCCTCGACGGCGAAACGATCGCTGCGGATGCTGTCATCGACGCTCGCGGTCCCGCCGCCATGCCCGGCCTCGACCTCGGCTGGCAGAAGTTCGTCGGCCAGTACCTCCGCTTCGATCGGCCGCACGGCCTCACGCTTCCGGTCATCATGGACGCCACCGTCGAGCAGATCGACGGCTACCGCTTCGTCTATCATCTTCCGATCAGCCCGACCGAATTGCTGATCGAAGACACGTATTATTCGCCGACGCCAGTGCTCGACCAGGTGGCGCTGCGCGCACGCATCGAGCGGCTGGCGCTGGCGACCGGCGGAGGTTCGCCGGAGGTCGTAAGCGAGGAAAGCGGCGTCCTGCCGATCGTCCTTGGCGGGGATGTCGATGCCTTCTGGCAGGACGCCACTGTCCCGCGCCTTGGCCTTCGGGCGGCTTCTTCCACCCGACGACCAGCTATTCGTTTCCCGATGCCGTGGCGAATGCCGCGCTTCTCTCGGAACAAGGCGAGTTGACCAGCGAGGCTCTCTACAGGCTGTATCGAAATCGGTCGGAGAAACTGTGGCAGGAGCGGTCGTTCTTCCGCATCCTCAATCGCATGCTTTTCGAAGCTGCCGAGCCCGGGCAGGCCTACCGCGTCCTGGAACACTTCTATCGCCTCCCGCCAGCCATCATCGCCCGCTTCTACGCCGCGCATTTGTCCGGCGTGGACAAGATGCGCATACTCACCGGCAAGCCGCCCGTCCCGATCGGCCGCGCTATTACCGCCTTGCGGCGGAGCGCAGCATGAAGCGGAAGGCAGCAGTTATCGGGTCAGGCTTCGGCGGCCTCGCATTGGCCATCCGCCTGCAATCGGCGGGGATCGACACCACGGTAATCGAGGCTCGCGACAAGCCTGGCGGCCGCGCCTACCATTGGGAAAAGGACGGGCACGTCTTCGATGCCGGCCCGACCGTCATTACGGACCCGGCCTGCCTGCGGGAGCTGTGGGAACTGACCGGCGCCGACATGGCCAGGGACGTCAGCCTCGTGCCCGTGTCGCCGTTCTACCGGCTGTCGTGGCCGGACGGCACGATCTTCGACTACGTCAACGACGACGAACGATTGTTCCGCCAGATCGAGGCGCTCGAACCCGCGGATGTCGAGGGCTACAAGCGCTTCCTGCGTTATTCCGAAGGCGTCTATGTCGAAGGTTACGAGAAGCTCGGCGCGGTCCCGTTTCTCGATTTCAAGTCGATGTTGCAGGCAGCGCCGCAGCTCGCTCGGTATCAGGCCTGGCGGTCGGTCTACTCCGTCGTCTCCCGCTTCGTCCGGAATGAGAAATTGCGGCAAGCCTTGTCCTTCCACAGCCTGCTTGTCGGCGGGAACCCAATGACGACCAGCGCCATCTATGCGCTGATCCACAAGCTTGAGCGGGACGGCGGTGTCTGGTTCGCTGAAGGCGGCACCAACCGCCTTGTCGCGGGGATGGTCACGCACCTGGAGCGCATCGGCGGCACTGTCCGCCTCGGCGATCCGGTCTCGGGCATCTGGACCGAGGGCGATCGGGCGACCGCAGTCCGGACCCGGAGCGGCTGGACGGGCACGTTCGATGCAGTCGCCTCCAACGCCGACATCGTCCGGACCTACGAAATGCTCGCCCATCCGTCCGCGCGGCGGCGGTCCACCAGCCTCAAGCGCAAGCGCTTCTCACCCTCTCTGTTCGTCGTCCATTTCTCCACGACCGGTTCGTGGGAGGACGTGCCGCACCACAGCATCCTGTTCGGCCCACGCTACGCGGCCTTGCTCAAGGAGATCTACCGCGGCTCTGCACTGCCGAACGATCCATCAATTTACCTCCACCATCCGACAGCGACCGACGCGTCGATGGCGCCCGAAGGACGGTCCACCTTCTACGCTCTCGCTCCCGTGCCGCACCTTGGACGGACCAACTTCGACTGGGAGAAGGAAGGCCCGGCGTACGCCGAGCGCCTGCTTGAGATCCTGGAAGACCGGATGCTGCCCGGCCTCCGCTCACGTCTTGGTGAGGTCTTCCATTTCGGTCCCGCCGATTTCGAGCAGGAGCTGAATTCGCACCTCGGGTCGGCCTTCAGCCTGGAGCCCGTTCTGACCCAAAGCGCCTATTTCCGCGTCCACAACCGCGACGATGTCGTCCGCAACCTCTATTTCGTCGGCGCGGGCACACACCCGGGAGCGGGCATTCCGGGCGTCGTTGGAAGCGCCAAGGCAACCGCGGGCCTGATGATCGAGGACCTCGCGGCATGACCCGCGAAGAAATCGTCGCCGGCGCCTACGAAGCGATCCAGAACGGCTCAAAGTCGTTTCGCGCCGCAAGCCGCCTGTTCGATCGTACGACGCGCGAACGGGCGTGGCTGCTTTACAGCTGGTGCCGACATTGCGACGATGTTTGCGACGGCCAGACTTATGGTTTCGGCAATGGCGTTCGCGGTAATGTGTCCGTCCTGCGCGGGAAAACACATCGCGCCGTCGCCGGCGAGGCGATGACGGAATTGCCGTTCCGGGCTTTGTCGCTGCTGTTGTCCGAATGCCCGATCCCCGAGCGCTTCCTAGATGATCACTTGCGCGGCTTCGCACTCGACGAGTCGGGGTGGCAGCCGGGGACGGAAGAGGACCTCGCGCTCTACTGCTACTATGTCGCGGGCGCGGTCGGCTGCATGATGGCCATCCTGATGGGCGTACCCGCCGACGACGAGGACACGCTCGAGCGCGCTGCGGACCTCGGCATCGCCTTCCAGCTTTCAAACATTGCACGGGATGTCCGCGAGGATCTGGCCGCCGGCCGCTGCTACCTACCGCTCGACTGGATGAACGAGTTCGGCGTCACTCGCGAGACCCTGTTCGACGACCGGAACGAGGACGCCCTGGTCGCCATCGTCAAACGCCTCGTCGACAGCGTGTCCGTCTATGAAGAAAGCGCGCGCCTGGGCGTCGAAAAGCTGCCGTTCCGGTCCCGTCTTGCCGTCCTCTCGGCACTTCGCATTTACGGGGCAATCGGGCGTCGCGTTGGACGGCTGGGCCGCGCCGCCTGGGACCAACGCGTCACCGTCGGAAAAATTCAGAAGCTGGCCTACGTGGTCCCTAGCTTTGCCGAGGCCGTAGTCGCGGGCCGCTCCTGAATTCGCCAAGGCCGCGATCGGTCCCGCACAGCCTGTCCCAGAAACGAAAGTACAGGCCGAAATTGCAAAGGTGCTTTTCGTGGTGCCGCTGGTGATGGCTCGCAGTGATCAGCCATTGCCCGGCAGGCCCGCGGACCAGCCAGTTCGGAAACAGCTCCCAGCCCATGTGATTGGTCACGCCCATCACCGTCATGATCAGCAGAACGGTGAGCAGCGCGGCATAGTGGATCGGGATCAGCAAGACGAGCGCCGGGACGAGCACTGCACCGGTAATCGACTCCCAGGGATGGAAGCTCATCGCCGCCCAGGCGGTCGGATCGCGGCTGGCGTGGTGGACGGCGTGCATTCTCTTATAGACGCTTGGCCGATGCATCAGCCGATGGGTCCAGTAGAACCAGCTGTCATGAAGCAGCAGGTAGATCACGACCGACGCCGGTAGCCACCACAACGGATAGTCCGCCACATTGGAGTAGATACGTGTCCACCCGTGCGCCTGCCACCCCCAGGCCAGGATTCCGGCTGGAGCGGCATAAATGAACGCGCTCGCCAGCGACCAGCCGATCTCCTTGCGGATCTGTTCGCGGCGGTCACCGTAGAAGCCCGGCAATTTTCGATCGGTCAGCCACGCGAATGCGCCGCTGACGGCGAGATATCGAACTCCGACGATGACCGTCATCGCAATTACGGACAAGATCAGCGCGGTCATCTCGGCCTAGCGCCGCGGCTCGCGAAGTGTCGCGTGCTCGCTCATGCCGAGCTGGCGCTTCAAGGCATCGGCGGGCGGTGCCCACAGGAATCCGAAGCTGACCGACCCATATTTGCCGCTGGTCGCGTGATGGAGCTTATGCGCCTGGATGATTCGCTTCATGTACGTCGAGCGTGCGACGTAACGATGGCCGATGCGCTGGTGCACGATAACGTCGTGGAAGCCGAAGTAGATGGCGCCGTATGCGGCGATCCCCGCCCCGACCCAGGCAGCCCATTCACCCCATCCCAGCTGCACGCCACCCAGCAGCAGCACGATCGACGGGATCGCGAAAATCAACGCGTAAAGATCGTTAAGCTCGAACATCCCCTCGCGCTGGCGATGATGGCTTTCGTGCAGGAACCAGCCGGGCCCATGCATCACCCAGCGGTGCGCTACATAGGCCACCCCCTCCATCGCGAGAATGGTCCCTGAAAACAGCAATATACCGACGAGAAGGTTCACGCGTCGCCCTATAGACCTGCACGCACGGGGTTCGAAACAGTCTTTAGCCTATACCCGAAAGACGCGACGCATTCAGGCGGGCACCATTCACGGTCCCTTGTCTGGATCATCCGGCGGAGGGCGGGTCAGCTCATCGAAGAATTCCTGTTCCTCGTCGGTCATCTGATTCCCGCGAAACCCCGGCCGCCTGAAGTCGACGTTGCGCGTGTCCTTGGTGATCGCGATGCGTGGCTGCGGCGCTCGCTGGCCGAGCGCTTCGGGCGGGACAGGCGTCGCGAATTCGAGCCCCGCAAGGCGGTCTCGCGACCAGATCACGAAGCTTTCAATGGCAAAGCCGTTGCAATGGAGGTGACATTGGTGTCGGCAACAGGCAGCCGGTCGCCGATCACCAGGGCGCCGTTGGCGGACAGGTTGCTGACCCGCACCGGCATCCGTGCGCCATTCTGTTCGATCGTCGCGCCCAGAAGGACGTTCGATCGTCCAGCCCTTCGCTCGTCTGCCTCCCGCTTCGCCGCAGAGGCCGGATCGTCCTCATGCTCTTCAGCCATGCTCGCACCATCCTGCGAGTTGTCCCGTACGGCAATTTGCGCCCGGTAGCGTGGACTTGCCATCCGTATTGGACCCGATGCTACAGCTTGGAGCGGTCGGACGGCGCCCAGTCCTCGGGCTCTGCGTCCTTGCGGCTGAGGCGCAGTGCCAGCCCCGCCGCTGTCCCGACCGCAATGGCAATGGTTAGGTCGGTCACCACGGTCAGCGCCATGGTCAGAAACAGCAGCGCCCGGTCGCCCGGCTTCAGCCGCAGCCGCTCGCCCCATCGGTGCGGCTCGCTCATGATCCATGCGGTGACGATCAGGAGCGCCGCGAGCGCCGGCATCGCTAGATAACCGGTCAGCGCTCCAGCCCCCAGCGTGATCAGCAGGATCGTCACGGCATGGACGATCCCCGCAACCGGCGTTCGGCCCCCGGCGCGGACGTTGGTCGCCGTGCGAGCGATCGCCCCCGTCGCCGGCAATCCGCCGAAGAGCGGCGACGCGATGTTGGCTACACCCTGCGCCAGCAGCTCCGCGTTGGACCGGTGGCGTCCCCCAATCATGCGGTCCGCTACGATCGCCGACAGCAAGGATTCCACCGCCGCCAGGAAGGCGATGACAAGCGCCGACGGCAGCAACGCACTGACGCGTGCGATGCTGACATGGGGCAGCGACGGCCAAGGCATGCCGGAGGGAATGACCCCAAATCGGGAATGAATGCTGTCCACCGGCAAAGCGAGCAGCGCCACCGCGGCGGAGGCGATGACGATCACCACCAGCGACCCCGGAAACCAGGGCGCAATACGCCGGAAAAGCGCGATCCCGCCGATCGAGAACAGGCCGATTGCGACCGCCATCGGATTGATTCCGTCGCGAGCCGCCCATAGCGCCGGTAGCGCCTGCACCAGGTCGGCGGAAACCTTTGCCGACGACAGCCCGAGCAGGTCCTTCAACTGGCTGACAGCGATGATCACGGCGATGCCGACGGTGAACCCTTCGATCACCGGCTCCGGCACCAATGCGATGAAGCGGCCGGCCCGCAGCAATCCTCCGATGACGAGGATAACGCCTGCCATCAGCGTCGCCAGCAAGAGCCCGTCGAGCCCGTGCGCTTCGATGATCCCATAGACGACGACGATGAACGCACCCGTCGGCCCGCCGATCTGGACCCGGCTGCCCCCAGCAGCGAGATCAGGAACCCGGCAACAATCGCGGTCACCAACCCGGCCTTGGGATCGGCACCCGAAGCGATCGCGATCGCAATGCTCAGCGGCAAAGCGACCAGCGCGACCGTCACGCCGGCGATCAGATCCCACGTGAAAATGCGCCAGGAATAGTCGCGGATGGTGGTGAGAAGCTTCGGTTTCACGAAGCCGAGTTATCGGTGTTGTTACGGCTGTTCAACGATGCCGAACGGAATGTTTGCTTTGGATGGGTCGAGGCCATTTCCGCAGGCTCGTCAGCGCGCGGAGTCGAGCGCCACTACCCGTGCAATAAGCTCATTCAGCCGGTCTGAAGTGTAGGGTTCAACTCGGGGCCATGCAGTTCCTCTATCTCCCTTCTAACCTCTTCAAGGCGCGGGTCGGCAATCTGGCGTCCGGTGCAGAAGTAGTCCCATTCAGAATGGCTGGCGGTGTTATCGCGGAACTTGCGGAGCAACTGGGCAACCTCTTCCACCGACATATCGCGCTGTCGCCTCCCGCAACGGGCGAAAGCAGAGACGACGTCGTCTAGCGTTCGGCGCAGCCTGCTGTGAACTGATCGATATCTCGGCGATAAACGGTTCACAGCGCCAGCAGGACCACTTCCACTTCCTTGTGATTCGCTGAATGGGCCTCTATTCGAAATCTTCTCGACAGACGCTCTTCCCAGAACGTCCATTCCTCAACAATCTGGTGAGCATTTCGCCCATCGGCTAGTGTCTTTTTGGCAGGTCGCGTCGAAATGACAGCGAACAGGCATCTGCCCGTCACCCGCTTAAGGTCGTCAAGAACCGCGTCGAGGTGCGCGGGTTCGACGTGCTCGAGAACGTCAGTGCAGACGACTAGATCGGCCTTTTCGGGGGCTGATCTTTACCCGCAATGGCGGGATCATACTCTCTGATGGGGATACCCAGCGCTCTGCCGAGAGCGCCCTGCCCGCATCCATAATCAAGGATGGTAGTAGGCTGATATTCTCCTATCAGTTCTCGAACTCGGGCAGCCCACTTGTCGCCTTTACGGCCGTACGAGCCGAGTTCGTGTAAGTGCTTGTTTAATTGCCGGTACTGCTCGCTGATCGTCATTCAGCATGCTCTATCAGCGTGCGCAGAACCACGACAGCCTCGTCCAACACGGCGTTCCAGGGTCGCTGGTTTCGGCGCACCAGCCTCAATGTCGGGTAAAACGGTGTGCGATCGCCGGATACCGGCCATGAAAGATGGTCCAAGTCGTCCAAAATGACGACGCAAGATTTCCCAAGCGCGCCAGCCATGTGAGCCGTTGTGTTGCTGATCGTGAGCACGCCTTTTACTGCGGCGACCATGCTTGCGAAGCCGTCCACGTCCAGCTTTTGATCTAGAGGAGATCGAGCGATGCGCTTACCGGATAGGGTTTCCAGACGGTCAATCTCAGCTTCTGCCTCATCATATTGAAGGGACTGAAGGGCATCGGTCATGCCGGCCAGGCGGGCAGCCCAATCATCCAGTTCAGGAAGGTGCTTACGTTGGTTGATGGAATGCCAAGCGATGCCGACGCCCGATGGTTCGCCCGACGTCTCGGCCACTAGGGCTGAAAAGAGGCAGCGATGGCTTCTTCAGTCGATCCAAAGTGCCTGCTTAGTCCCTCATAGGAGGATTCGCAGTCCGCCTGCACCGACTGTGTCGCTTCAACATAGGTAACCTGGGGAAAGCTTCGAGCCAGCAAGGATTTCAGGCGCGGCTCCGTGACAGCTATGACGCGCTCAACGTGCGGCACAGCCATGTTCGCGAAGCGAGCATTCCGAAGCTCGGCTCCCAAGTGCCGGATGCGTCGTCGAACCAAAAGCGTTGAGCAGGATGAGCCCGGCCCCTCCCACTTTGGCCAATCGGGAGGGCGCTTTAGCTCGCCACCCTCGTCGAGATTTTTCCAAGCGGCGGCGTACTGACCGCTTCGCTCCAGCGCTCCGCCAAGTTCGATCAGTTCGGCTGCCCTGCTCATTACGCGAGCATTGCAGCTAGGGTGGACGTCTACAACGGGTTGGACCGCTTATGGCAGGAATGGGTCGAAAGCGGACATCAAGCGGTCACCCTCCGCAAGCTCAAATGGAAATAAGTCTTTACTTAACTAACTTAGGTTAACGCGGCGGTGACGATACGCGGAACGGCGCTCGGCCGCCCGCAACTTGTCAGCTCGGAACAAGTAGGGACAACAAATGAATCATCTTCTTCGTAAGGCCTGCCTTGCGGCGTCTGTTGCGTCCGCGTCGCTGATCGCCGTGCCTGCCGTCGCTGCGCCGGTCGGTGCCGCGACGCCGGCAACGGGCCGCGCCAAGATCGTCAAGCCGCTGGTGCTGACGTCTACGCGCAATCTCGACTTCGGGACCATCACCCTGGGCACCATCGCGGCCGCCGGCGAGACGGTCGCGATGACTCAGGCGGGCGTCGTGACCTGCGGCTCGGGCGGGCTCACCTGCTCCGGCACGCCGGCGTCGGCCGCGTACAACGTGAAGGGCACCAACAACCAGGTCGTGCAGGTCTTTGCCGTCGCAAGCGCGCTGACGAATGCAAACGACGGTTCGACCCTGTCGTTCACGCCCAGCGCTCCCGCCACCGTGACGATGCCAAATTCGGGCACGGCCGGCGTGAACTTCAACGTCGGTGGCTCGATCAAGGTCATGCCCGCGACCACCGATGGTGTCTACAGCGGCAACATCAACGTCACCGTCGACTACCAATAGCCCGACGGCTGCTCGAAAGAGCGTGTGAAGCGAAAGGGTCGCGGGTTACCGCGGCCCTTTTTGCTGCTCCCCTTTCCTGATTGCATCTGCCGTGCCTGGCTCGCGGCACGGCGAGGATAGCGGCCTTTCAAATCGCTTGCCTTCGCGGCAGCGATAAGGTCACTGGAAATGCGCTGTTCTCCGTGACGTTTGTGACCTTAAGGCGATCGCATGACCGACATCGATACCTTCCGTTCTGAAACCCGCGATTGGCTGGAGGCGAATTGCCCGCCGGAAATGCGCGAGCCGATGCGGTCCGAAAAGGACGCCTGCTGGGGCGGCCGCAACTGGACGTTCCAGAGCGATGCTCAACGCCAGTGGCTCGAACGCATGGTCGAGCGTGGATGGACCGTCCCGCATTGGCCAAAGGATTATGGCGGCGCCGGCCTGTCCCCGGCCGAAGCCAAAGTCCTTAAGGAGGAAATGGCGCGGATCAGCGCGCGGCAGCCGCTGACCAGCTTCGGCATCTCGATGCTCGGCCCGGCGCTTCTGAAGTTCGGCAACGAGGAGCAGAAGAGGCGCTTCCTTCCCGAGATCGCGCGCGGCGAAATCCGCTGGTGCCAGGGCTATTCGGAGCCCGGCGCCGGGTCTGACCTCGCCGGCCTGCAGACCAAGGCCGAGGACAAGGGCGACCACTGGCTGGTCAACGGCCAGAAAGTGTGGACCAGCTACGCCGACCAGGCCGACTGGATCTTCTGCCTGGTCCGCACGTCGAGCGAGTCCAAGCATTCCGGGATCAGCTTCCTCTTGTTCGACATGGCCAGCCCGGGCGTCTCGACCAAGCCGATCCTTCTGATCAGCGGCAACTCGCCGTTCTGCGAGACCTTCTTCGACGACGTCGAAGTGCCCAAGGACCAGGTCGTCGGTGAAGTGAACCGCGGCTGGGACGTTGCCAAATATCTGCTCGGCCACGAACGCGAGATGATCGCGGGATGGGCCTTGGCGGCGGATCCGGCGGAACGCTGGGCGCAGCGCTCAAGCCGGACAATGCACTGCTTCGAGCCGAGCTTGCCGCCTTCGACGTGGACGCCCTCGCCTTCGCGGCGATGAGCGAGCGTTTCTTTGAAATGTTCAAGGCCGGCGAAGCGCATCCGGCCAGCCCGTCCATGATGAAATATGCAGGCACCGAGCTCAACAAGCGCCGCCACGAACTGGTCATGGCCGCGGGTGGCTCCGACGCGCTCGAATGGGACAGCGAACGGTCCCACGAAGGCAAGGCCGCGCGCGACTGGCTGCGCACCAAGGCCAATTCGATCGAAGGCGGCACGAGCGAGATCCAGCTCAACATCGTCGCCAAGCACATTCTCGGCCTCCCGGGAGCCTGACGCATGCCACTTCTGAACGACGACCAGAAAATGCTTCAGGAAACCGCCGCGACCTTTCTTCGCGACGAGGGCGGACCGGCGAAGCAGCTTCGCCACTGGCGGGATACCGGCTGCACCGATGGTTACGGCAGCGAGCTGTGGAAGCAATTCGGTGAGCTGGGCCTGACCGGGATCTGCATTCCGGAAAGCGAAGGCGGCCTTGGCCTCGGCTCGGTCGAAGCCGCGCTGGTGCTGGAGGAAATCGGCCGCAATCTGACACCCTCACCTTTCCTGACTACGGCCGTCGTCGGCGCTCGCGCCATCGAAGGCACCGACCATGCCGAGCGCTGGTATCCTGCCATTCTCGCGGGAGAGGCCGTGCTTGCACTCGCGGTCGATGAAGGCCGCAGGCATTCGCCTGAACAGACCAAGCTCGCCGCCCAGCGGCGCGGCAACGGCTTCGTTCTCAACGGGGCCAAGCAATTCGTGGTCCAGGGAAATTCCGCCGACGCGATCCTCACCGTCGCGCGCACGGCCGGGGCACCCGGCGATCGCGACGGACTAACGCTGTTCGCGGTTCCCAAGGGCGCCGCGGAAGTCGAGAGCGTCACGCTCACCGACAGCTCGAAGGCCGCGCGGCTGCGCTTCGACAATGTCGAACTGGATGCGGATGCCGTGGTCGGCGACGTCGATAATGGCTGGGCACCTCTATCCCGTGCTTTGGCCGCGGGCCGCGCCGGAGTCTCGGCGGAGCTGGTCGGCGTCGCCGCCGGAGCCTCGGCGATGACCGTCGACTATCTCCGCCAGCGGAAGCAGTTCGGGAAGCTGATCGGCGAGTTCCAGGCGCTGCAGCATCGAGCGGCGCACCTCTACGGCGAGATCGAGATCGCGCGCGCCGCGGTCCTGAAGGCCGCCGAGCTCATCGATTCCGGCGACGAGAAAGCCGAGCTGATGACGGCGGTCGCCAAGGCAAAGGCCGCGGCGGTGTCCAAGCTTGCCGTCCAGGAGGGCGTCCAGATGCACGGTGGTATCGGCATGACCGACGAGCACGACATCGGCCTGTTCATGAAACGAGAAGCGGTGCTCGGCGAGCTGTTCGGCGATGTCTACTACCACCGGGACCAGGTCGCGGCGCTCAGCGGCTACTGACCCCGGTCGAGCAGGAAATTGAGCCGCGCGCTGGCGATCGGCGTCGACCGGTCGGTCTGCCACGCGAACGCCTCGACATTGGCGATGCGGGCGCCGAGCCGCTCGATAGTCGCGCTGGCGAACGTCTCCCGCGCCGTCCCGCCGCGCATGTAGTCGACTGTGACGGTGATCGGCTTCATCGCGACGCTTTCGTCGTCGACTTGTCGGCGAAGCGTCGTGAATGCCGCAAATTCGAGGAGGCCCGCAATCGCTCCGCCGTGCAGATAGCCCGGCCGCCCGATGACGTCATTGTGGAAGGGCATCACCATCACCGGCCCGTGATCGCTCTCCTCGACACGGAGCTGGAGCAATCGGGCATATGGAGGGAGCGGTTTCACGCCGCGGATGTAGCGGCTGGCGGCGGCGCGCCAAGTCTTTTCGGGTTCAGCCCTTCGACTTGAACCCGCAGACAGCGCCGAGCACGAAGCTGGTGAACAAGGCGAGCTGAACCTTTCCGGTCGGATCATGCCAGCCGAAATAGGTGGACCCCCAGCCGAACAACGCGATGAACATGGCCATTGCAAGATAAACCATGTACGCTTTCCTTTACACCGCCGGACAAGCTTCCGGACGTCCCAGAATGCGCCCAACAAGGTAAACAGACCGTAAAACCTTGCCGTCTACGACTGCGGTGGCCATAGGCGCTTGCCACGCCGGATTAGCTCAGTTGGTAGAGCAGCGGTTTTGTAAACCGAAGGTCGCGGGTTCGAATCCTGCATCCGGCACCATCATTTTTTCCCATGAAATCTCATTAAGGCTCAAGACGAGCAATTTTACGAGAGAGAATCCCTCTGGCGTAGTCCCAACTTGTCCCATATGTTCCAATCAGAGCTCACGATATTTGGGGTAAGATGGAGGGTATGGAATTCCGCGCTGGGGGTATGGTTCGATGCTAACCAACCGACAGTGCCAAACTGCGGTGCCACGCGAGAAGGACTACAAACTTGCGGATTCGGGCGGCTTGTATCTCCATGTGCTGCGTACTGGCTCCAAGATCTGGCGGTGGAAGTATCGAATCCACGGCAAAGAGAAGAATCTCACGTTCGGGCCATATCCGGACGTGTCGCTAGCAGCTGCACGAGACCAGCGAGACGAAGCCCGAAAGCTCAAGCGCGGCGGATCAGACCCTTCCGTAGCGAGGAAACAGCAGCGGGCGGCGTCGGCCAGTTCAGCAAAGCAGACGTTCGAGGTTGTCGCGCTGGAATGGCATGCTCGACAGCAAGCAAGATGGACCGAGCGCCACAGCAATATCGTGCTTGGTCGGCTCAAAGCAGAAGTCTTTCCCCACATCGGGGCTGTACCTGTTCGGCAGGTGACGCCGCCAATGGTGTTGGACGTTCTCAGGAGAATGGAGAAGCGCCGCGCAGTCGATCTTGCCCGTCGGGTGCAGCAGTACATCTCGGCAACCTACATCTATGCGCTTGGATCAGGCTCGGCAGAAACCAATCCAGCGGCGGATATGCAGAAGGCGCTGCCGCCGGTGCCCAAGCGCAAATACCCGGCTCTGCGTACAGTCGAGGAAGCGCGGGCGCTGCTGCGAGCAGCCGAGGCTGCTCCAGGCCACCCGCTTACAAAGCTGGCCTCCAGGCTCATTGCTTTGACGGCTGTGCGCTCGGGTCCATTGCGCCACGCGGAATGGTCGGAGTTCGAGGGGCTCGAAACGAGTACGCCAATCTGGCGAATTCCAGCGGCAAAAATGAAGCTGTCGCTCGAGCAGAAAGAGCAAGAGGCATTCGAGTTCATTGTGCCCTTGGCACCAGCGGCAGTGGAGATCGTGAAGCTCGTCAAACAATTCTCCGGTCGGGCGCCCTATCTCTTTCCGAACGGTCGCAATTCTCGGGCGCCAATGAGCGAGAACACCTTATCGATTGCATATCGACGGCTCCCTGCATTCAACAGCCGGCACGTACCACACGGGTGGCGATCAACCTTCAGCACGATAATGAACGAACGTGCCGAGCGCGCTGGCCGAACTGGCGATCGCAACATCATAGATCTCATGCTGGCGCATCAGCCGAAGGGGGTCGAAGCAATCTACAATCGTGCGTCCTTTATGGAGCGCCGGCGCGAGATTGCTCAGGAGTGGGCCGATCTGTTGTTCGAAGGTTTGCCGCCGAGCTCGTCGCTTATCGAGGGCCAGCGCAACTAGCCTCCTTCGACGGGCGGGCAGGCTGATGGCCCGCTCGTTCGGCGAAATCGCTTTCAACATCGCGGCAGAGAAGGCGACGCGGTCCTTCCAGCCGGTCCGGCGAAACAGCTACTACGCCAATGATCCTAGAGCGACCGCTGTGTGGCAGCCGATTGGCCGGAGCAATCAGGAGGCTCGGGTGATCATCGGGATACGCATGCATGCTGCGCAGTCCTATGACCGTAAGCACAAGCAGAAAGGGCAGAGGAACGGTCCTCTTGGCAGCATTGGTATTGATGTGCTGCGGGAGCTTTATCGCATGGTCGACTATCGTACCGGCCGCCTCGATCCTTCGATCGCCACCATATGCGACAGAACGCGGCGATCGAAGCAGGCCGTCGTGGATGCGATGCACAGGCTACAAGAGCACGGCTTTTTAGTGCGGGTTCGGAGAGCCGAGGCGATCGAGGGCGTCCACCGAGGACCGCAAGTCAGGCAGATCACTAACGCTTACGGCTTTAGCCTGCCCGGATGCGTAGCCGAAGAGGTCGACCGCAAATTGAGCGGCGCCTCGATCCCAGACTGTGAGCTCAGCCGACGTGAAGCTCAGGAGGAAGCAATTGAAGGGATGCTCAGCGAGGCCGACCCGGAGCAGTATCTCGAGTACCTCTTCGCCAACGACAACGACGAGCTGGTCAATGGCTTGCTCAGATTAGAGGCCAGTCTACCAAAGTAGCGCAAGTCTACCGAGCAGTCAGAATCCATTCCTAAGTTATATAATATATAGACCTTATCAGTTCAGCCGCGCAGCGATCGTTAGGGTCATCGTTTCCGGGTGACCAATCCCGGTCGTTGTGCGGCGCCTAAGTTGCTGCCGGCGCTGCACGCCGGCCGGGCTTACCAGGGGGTGCGCTCCAAGCAGGGCTGCATGAGAGGTCCCTCGCCGCAGCGTCGGTCAGCTCCAGGTGAATCAAAATGAGTCAGAGCCGCTCTCCTGTGAATGCTCTCTTTAAGTCGTGAGTCAAAACCTACACAGAAAGCACGCGGGCGAGGCGCGGGACAAGCGCCGCCCGCGGCTTCAGGGCGCTGTTCGAACGAGCACCCCGGATGACCCTCCAGGCGAATGAAATCGAATGATTGGCCCTCCTCTCGTAACGCAGAGGGGAAATGGGTGAAGCGCACCAAAAGCACGCGGGCGAGGCGCGGGACCAGCGCGGCGAGCCTCCGCTTTCGGCCAATCAGAGCCGCCCAATGGTTCTCGGATGCTAATGGCCGGAAGGGAAAGCCGATATTGCCCTGCGAGCGGTGAGAGCGAGTAGGAAACCGCCGTTTAGGGTGGTCGTTCAGCGATTCCAACGATGGAGAATGGCGCTTCAAGAGCACTTATTTGATCTAAAAGAGGGCTTCTGGCTCTCCGGCGAGGAGCATTTTCTCGAGCATGTCGACAAGGAGTGTTTGCTTGCATTTCCGCAGATGGGGGAGATGCACGGCGTATTTGCCCGCGAACACGTCGCGGCGACTGCAATGAACGCAAATAGGTGGCGTGACCTGCGACTAAGCGGCCGTCATCTTCTGCGCGTCGATGATGACGTGGCGATCATAAGCTACCGGGCAGATGTAACGCGAGCCGACGACCAACCATATTTAGCCTTAGTCAGCTCGGCCTACGTGCAGACGAGCGATGGATGGAATTTGGCGTTTCACCAGCATTCCCCCGTCGAGGAATGACCAGCGTCTGAAACGGGTGAAAAGCGGCAGTTGCCTCCGCGTCCATCAACCCTACTTCTCGTATGATCAATTCGCTTTTCGCCTAGGTTGGAACGCCGTGATTGTCTTCATCAATGTCTTCCAAGTCGATCCGTCCAATCAACAGCGATTGGTCGATATATTGACCAAGGTCACCGGCGAGATCGTCAGCAAAGCGCCTGGGTTCATTTCGTCGACCCTTCATCGCAGCACAGACGGCAGCAAGGTCACCATGTACGCTAAATGGGTCAGCCTTGCTGACTATGAGGCCATGCGCCAAGACCCAGCGCCACGCCCATATCTCGAAGAAGCCCTGTCATTCGCTACATTTGATCCCGGGATGTATGAGGTGGTTGGCGAGTTCCATTCGAAAACGACGGATGGAAAATCCAAGTCCCCTCCGCTTTGAAGGTCCTCCAAGGGTCGTTATCTGCCGAAAGCAGACCGGCCGCTTTCGGCCAACATTGGTCGTCAACTAAAGGAAGTTGGTAGCCCTAAATGATGGCGCGCTTTCTCGCCTGACACTTTGGTGCAATTGAGCTGCGGGGTTGAAACGGCGAATATTGCATGAGCGCTCCAAAAAAGGCGCCGAGGACGCGGACGGGCCCTCCCCGACTCCCCTCCCGACCGTCCGCGTCCTCAACTGTCACTAAGAAAGCCTGAGCGGGGACGGGTGATTTGCCAGAGACCGGAACTTGTGAATTCGCCCTTCCAAGCGGAGCAGTAGGTGTGATGGCGCGCCATCGTCTCCATCCTTCCTGTGTTACCGACAACGGTGCAGCCCGATCAGGCGCTGGCCATCGTGCAGTAACGCTCTCGCGCTAGGGTTTAGATCTCGTCTCATGAAGCGTCGATTTGGCTGCCGTCAGCTGATGGCGGGCGGATCGCTTGCCGGGAAACTTTCGATACCAGCCTCATCAAAAAATTCTTCGCGGTGGATGTGACCATCCGTTTGCTCGCCCTCCTCGAACAAGATTGCTACGTCTGCATTCGCGGACAATCGGACCTGCTCGCCTTCAATGCCGGCAACCAAGCCAGCGGAAATGAAGCGGTGCCCCACCGCTCCTATGGGGCCATCGCTACGGGTGAGCTTGATGCGATCCCCGAGCACACGGTCGACGGTGCCGACGTGGACACCGTCGGCGCCGATCACTTCCAAATGTTCCTTGATATTGGGGAGGCTCACGGCCCGTCTCCTTTTGTTGAAATGACATCAAATAGGCTGCGACGCGAAGGCACTCCCGCCGAGGTCCAAGATTGCTCGGGCAAACTCAGCGGGTGCTTCTTGAGGTAAATTGTGACCGATCCCGCCAGTCACGAGACGGTGCACATAAGGCCCAGCAAACTTTGTCGCATAAGCGCTCGGATTTGGATGAGGCGCACCATTGGCGTCACCCTCGAGCGAGATCGACGGAACTCTGATTGGAGGCGACCCAGACAGCCGGGCCTCCAGCGCGTCATAACGCCGCTCCCCATCTGCGAGACCGAGCCGCCAGCGATAATTGTGAATGACAACGTCAACGTGATCGGGGTTGTCGAATGCTGCAGCGCTTCGTTCGAACGTCGCATCATCGAAATCCCACTTGGGTGATGCGAGAGACCAGATCAAACGCGCGAATTGGCGGCGGTAAAGGTTGTAGCCCTCGCGCCCTCGATCCGTGGCGAAGTAGAATTGATACCACCATTGAAGCTCGGCCGACGGGGAAGTGGGTTGCGTCCAGCGGCCTGGCTTCCGATCAGATAACCACTCACCGAGACGAGACCGGTGCAGCGTTCCGGCCAGAGTGCAGCAATTATGTCAGCGCTTCGGGCACCCCAGTCGAAGCCGGCAAGAAGCGCCTTTTTGATGCCGAGCGCATCCATCATTCGGATGGTGTCCGTTGCGACTGCTGCGGGCTGACCATTGCGCATGGCGCTGCCTACTAGGAACCGAGTTCCTCCAAAGCCGCGTAGGTAGGGGACGATCACCTTGCGGCCCTGAGCAGCTAGCAAAGGTGCAACCTCACTGAAGCTATGAATATCGTAGGGCCAACCGTGCAACAGGATGACCGTCTGGCCGTGAGGCGGCCCAAGTTCGGCATAGGTGATCTCCAGGAGCTCAGTCTTGATACGCCGCAACTTCCATGGAAGCGCAGCGCTAGAAACGCCTTCGACACCTTGTTCGGTCGTAGCCGCAGCTGTCGTCGCCGCTGCCGCACCGGCCAGCGTTGCTTTCAATAGCTCTCGGCGGCGCAGCTCGAGCGTCATGTTTGTGGCTCCGATTGAGGCAATGGTGTTCACCCTGCCTGCGCCTGACGCAGCGCGGCGCCAATTAGACGATGGTGTACGTCATCCAGTCACATTTGGCGGTCTAGCTTGGCCGACCGAGATCCGAGCGTTCGATCGGACCAACACCAAAGTAGCATGGACGAACTCAGGTCACGAGCGCATGCACTCGGCCTGATCGAGAGAAGAATATGACGCTGGATGCTAGGGGCCTGATGACCGCCCGCCTGGGCGACGTGCCTCGGCGGCCAGAGGGAAGCGTGTCGACCGACGGGTTCGAGCCGTGAGCTCGAGCAAGGTCATTGCCGTCGTCGATGATGACGAATCGGTGAGGGAGTCATTGCCTGCTCTGCTGGAATCCTACGGCTTTGAAGTCCGCGCTTTCGAATCTGCCGAGGCGTTCCTGAGGGCCGACGGGCAAGAGAGTACCGACTGCATCGTCCTCGATGTCGCAATGCCGGGCCTCAGCGGGCCACAGCTTCAGCAGGCCCTGATCCGCAACGGTTTCCGCCTGCCGATCGTCTTCATCAGCGCCCATGCGCAGGATAACCTTTGGCCGACGCTTCAGTCGAGCGGCGCCATTGCCTGTCTCTTGAAGCCATTCAGCGAAGAAGCGATTGTCGAGGCCGTCACGCTCGCAGTCCGCCCGAAGTGAAGGTTGCCGATGTACAGCATGAGCTCCCGCGCAGGTTTCGGTATGACGTCGAAAGACAATCCTGACGACTCGCACGCCAAGCCGGTCGTGCTCGTCGTCGATGACGACATCTCCGTTCGAGAGGCGCTTCAGCCCCTCCTCGAGCTGGCCGGCTGGCGGGTGATTAGCTTCCCCGATGCGCAGGCTTTCCTCGACTGGAACGAGAGCGAGCCGGGTCAAGTCGGGTGCCTGCTGCTGGACTTCAGCCTCCCTGATCTCAACGGACTCGATCTTCAGGAACGGATTGCAAAGGACCGGCCCGAACTGCCGATCATCTTCCTGACGGGGTTTGGCGACGTGCCGATGAGCGTGCGGGCGATGAAGGCCGGCGCTGCAGAGTTCCTGACCAAGCCGTTCGACGATGAGGTATTGCTTACCGCAGTCGACCGGTCGATCGAAAAAAGTAGGGAAATCAGCGCCGAGCGAGCGAGCCTTAAGGTGATCGAGGAACGCTACGCCGAACTCAGCCGGCGTGAACGCGAAGTTATGGCGCTGATCGTTTCAGGCCTCCTGAACAAGCAGGTGGGAGGTGAACTCGGCATCAGCGAGATCACGGTCAAGGCGCATCGCGGCAGGCTGATGGAAAAAATGAAAGCCCGCTCCTTCGCGGACCTTGTGAAAATGGGTCAGCGGCTCGGGCTCGAACCGGGCGCGCGAGGCTGAAGCCTAGACCAAGGTCTCGCGAGACCAAGGTTCAATAGCGGGCTCCGTCCAGCTTCGACAGACAGTTCTCCTCGGCCCGCCGACCAGGGGAGTGGGTCCAACGGAGAACAAGGCATGCTTGCAACTGGTATCGGCACGTCGATCCCGCGGCGATCCTTGAACCTGATTGAGGAAATCAATCATCGCGTGCTGAACGAATATACCGAAGCCATCGCGTCCCTCTCCGTGGCCGCCGCGCGAAGCCGGCACAGCGCGACCAGGTCCGAGATTGCCAATGTCGCGGACCGCCTCCGTGAGCACGCCGAACTCCATCGGGTGCTCAGCCCGCCGCGGGAGGGCAGCGAGGTCAATATCGCTGAATATCTCGGTCAGATCTGTTTGAAATTCTCGACAGCGATGCTCGCGCAGCGAGGCATATTCCTCGTGCTGGACACGGCCGACCATTTGATGGCCGGCGAGACCTGCTGGCGCATCGGGCTCGTCGTCGCCGAACTCATCCGGAACGCGGCGCGCCATGGCCTGCGCGATTCAGGCGGTGAAATCTTCGTGCAGGTCACGCACGAGGGTGGCGAACTCAGATGCTTGGTTCGTGACACGGGCCGGCCTCCCCTCAATCCGGCTGCAGGCCGCGGACAGTCGGTCATCGCCGGCCTGGTCCAGGAGCTTGGCGGCAGTGCCGAATGGTCATTCGGACCGGAAGGTTGCGCGGTGCTGACACGCTTCCCGAGCATGGCTTTGCTGCGAAGTGGACCGCAGCAAGACCTCGAGACCATTGCAGGAGCTTTATGATGGCCAAGCCCGTTGCGTTGATCACCGGCGCTTCCTCCGGCCTCGGCTCCATTTACGCAGACCGGCTCGCGAGGCGCGGGTGGGACCTCCTCCTTGCCGCGCGCAATCATGAGCGGCTTGCCACGCTTGCGACAAGACTGGAGCGCGAGACGGGAAGCGCCGTCGAACCTGCAGTCGTTGATCTCTCAGATTTGAATGGCCGGAGGCAGCTCGCCCAACGCCTGTCAGAGGATTCCCGCATCGAGATGCTCGTTAACAATGCGGGGTTTGGCTCTACCGCGCCGCTCAAGGAGTCCGACCCCGAGATCATGGAGCAGATGATCGAGCTGAATGTGAGCGCTGTCACCATGCTCGCGAACGCGGCCGCCCGGGCCTTTGCGCAACGCGGGCGAGGCGCGATCATCAACATGGCTTCGATCACGGCCGTGGCACCAACCATCCTCAATGGCGTCTATGGTGCGACCAAAGCCTATGTGCTGGCGCTGAGCCAGTCGCTCCACCATGAACTCGCGCCTTTTGACGTGAAGGTCCAGGTCGTGCTGCCCGGCGCAACGGCAACCGAATTCTGGGACGCGTCCGGATCGTCCGTCCGTGCATTGCCCGCGAGCATCGTCATGAGGCCGGAGGACGTCGTCGACGCGGCCCTGAGCGGCTTCGACCAAGGCGAGTTCGTGACGATTCCATCGCTTCCCGATGCGAGCGAGTGGGAGGCGTTCGACGCCGCTCGAACCGCCTTGCTTCCCAACCTTTCCCGAAGCGAGCCGGCGGAACGCTATCGCAGGGGCTAGAGCATACGATGGTATCCACGATACCATCGTCCAATCCGACCTTTCCGCACGACTGCTTATCTCTGCTCCCGACACTTCTTCAAGGGAGCAAGACATGACCGGCGGATCCTCGCGCAAGTTCGGGCATAGAGCCCACGTCCGGGCGGCGGCCAATGTCGCTGCCGTCCTCCTCGCATCGGCCTCGGTTGCCGCTGGTCCTAGCGTCCCTGCCTATGCCCAGGCCCCCTCGGGCCAGGCGGGAACGCCCTATCAGAACATGCCGCCGCTCGCGCCGATCGGCGTTCGCCCCGATCGCTATCTTCCGGTGCCGGAATCCGCCGGTGCGCCCGCGGTCAACCCGGCCACGGGCTACCGCCTGCAGGAACTTGGCCGCGGTCTCTACATGGTCACGGACAATTCCTACCAGTCCATGTTCCTCGTCTACGAACGCGGCGTGGTGGTGGTCGACGCACCGCCCGGTTACGCCAAGCATATTCGGGCGGCGATTGCGGAGGTCACGTCGCTCCCCGTCACCCACGTCATCTACAGTCACTCGCACAAGGATCACATTGGCGGCGTCACCGAACTTGGCGGGCACCCGATCATCATCGCCCATGAGGAAACGCGTCGGCTGCTGGCTCGTGACAACGACCCTGAGCGACCTCTTCCGACGGTCACCTTCAAGGATCGGTACAGCCTGAAGCTCGGAACCCAGCGGCTCGAGCTCAGCTACCACGGCGTTGCGCACGAGCCCGGCAACATCTTCATCTACGCGCCCGAGCAGCGCGTGCTGATGGTCATCGATGTCATATTCCCCGGCTGGATGCCGTGGCGCCGCTTTGCCCTTGCGCAGGATGTGCCCGGCTATTTCGCGCAGGTCGCCGAGATCGATCGGGTTCCGTTCAACACCCTCGTCGGGGGTCATGTCAGTCGCGTCGGCACCCACGACGATGTCCGCACGCAGCTCGAGTTCATGGCCGACGTGAAAGCGGCCGCCCAGTCGGCGCTGAAGTCGACCGAACTCGGGAAGGAGATCGATCCATTAGATCTCACCAACCCGTGGGCCGTGTTCGACAATTACATCGACCGGGTCGTCGTGCAGTGCGTCAACGCCGTCAGCCCGAAGTGGCAGTCGAGGCTCGGAGGCTTCGACGTCTACATTTGGGACCAGTGCTACGCGATGGAGCAGAGCCTCCGGATCGACTGACTCTCGCATCTACTCACCAGGGCACCTCACCCAGAAAAAACAGGAGCAAGCTCGTGGCAAACGAACAGAAGGTCGCCGTCATCACCGGCGGATCGCAAGGCATCGGTGAAGCGCTCGTTCGCGCATATCGCACTCTTGGCTACCGGGTCGTCGCGACATCAAGGTCGATCGCGTCGTCCAGCGATCCCGATATCCTCAACGTCGCCGGCGACATCGGAGCTCCGGAGACCGGCCCCAAGATCATCCGGGAGGCCCTCGAGCGTTTCGGGAGGGTCGATACCCTCGTCAATAATGCCGGGATCTTTCTTGCCGGGCCGTTCGATGAGTACAGCGCTGAGCAGTACGAGCGCGTCGTTGCAACCAACCTCAACGGCTTCTTCTACACGACCCAGGCGGCCCTCAGGGCAATGCGGGACCGGCAATCAGGCCACATCGTCAGCATCACGACGGCACTCATCGACCATCCGCTGTCGGCAGTTCCGTCGGCCCTCGCTTCGCTGTCGAAGGGCGGCATCGCCGCGGCGACCAAAAGTCTGGCCGTGGAATATGCAGGTCGCGGCATCCGCGTGAATGCCGTTGCCCCGGGCGTGATCAACACGCCGATGCATGCTCCCGAAACGCACGAGGCGCTTGCCGCCCTGCATCCGGTCGGACGGCTCGGCGAAATCGCCGAGGTGGTGAACGCCGTCCTTTACCTGGAAGGTGCGGAGTTCGTGACCGGGGAGTCCATCCATGTCGACGGCGGCCAGGCCGCTGGTCACTGATTGAACTCCGCTGGAGGACAGGATGACCAAACAGATCGAAATCCGCGTCGAGGCCCCGGCTATCTCCGGGCGTCCTTCGAAAACCCACCGATCAACCTCATCGACCCTGAGACGATCGATGAACTCTCCGCGCTCATCTCAAGCCTTGAGAGCGGTCCCGAGGTGAAGGTGATTGTCTTTGATAGTCGCGATCCCGATTTCTTCCTCGCCCACTGGGATGTGCTCACCGACAAGGAGCGCACGGCCGCAATGCCCAAAGGGCCGACCGGCATGCACCCCTGGCTTGACGTGCTTGCGCGCCTCAGCCGCGCGCCGGTCGTCTCGATCGCCTCCATCCGCGGCCGCGCTCGTGGGGCCGGAAGCGAGTTCGCGCTCGCCTGCGACCTTCGCTTCGCAAGCGCCGAAAAGGCTGTCCTCGGCCAGTTCGAGGTGGGCGCCGGTGCCGTCCCGGGCGCAAACCCAATGGCCCGGCTTGGTGGATTGATCGGCCGCGGCCGGACGCTTGAAGTGGTGCTTGGCGCCGACGACTTTCCCGGGCAGCTCGCCGAGCGCTACGGATATGTGAACCGCGCACTCCCCGATGCGCAGCTCGATAGCTTCGTGGATCGACTGGCCCGGCGGATTGCAGGTTTTGAAAAGGAAGCGCTGGTTGCCACCAAGCGGCTGGTGGACGAGGTGACCTTGCCGGCGGACGACGTCTTTCCGCCGGCGATCGACGCGTTCTTCAAGTCGACGGCGAGACCGCAGACCCGAGCCCGCATCCAGAAACTGCTTGAGAATGGCCTGCAGAGCCGTTCGGAGACCGAGTTGAACCTTGGCGAGCAGGTCGCACAACTCGCCGGCTGAGTCCGCCATTTCCAGCTCCGATCCGATGGTCGCCGGCGCCGACCAGATCCCACAGCAGGAGCGGCTGAATTCCGCTTTGTGGCGTCTGGCGCTGCCGGGCTTCTGCGCCAGCCTTGTCAGCATCGGGCTTGCGCGTTTCGCCTATACGCCGCTCCTCCCGGCGCTCGTCGGCCACGGCTGGTTCGCTGCCGGCACGGCGGCTTATCTTGGTGCCACAAACCTTGCCGGCTACCTGATCGGCGTTCTTGGCGCGCATGCCGCGGCGGGGCGACTGACGGCGCGATGGGTTATACGCGGGGCAACCGCCGTCGCAAGCATATCGCTGCTCGCCTGCGCCCTGCAGCTGGGGACGGCCTGGTTTTTCGCGTGGCGAACCCTTTCGGGCGTCGCGGGCGGACTGGTGATGGTGCTCGCCGCACCTACCATCATCGTGCACGTTCCGCCGGCCCGCCGTGGATTGGTCACCGGAGGGATTTTTGTCGGAATCGGCTTCGGCATTGCCCTTTCCGGCACCCTCGTGCCGCTGCTCATCAGCGTCGGGCTGGTGCAAACCTGGGCGGTGCTGGGAGGCATTGCCGCCTTTTTCACGCTTCTCGGCTGGACGGGTTGGCGGCCCGCGCTCGCGGTTCCGCCGTCAGCGCTTCGCCGTTCGCGGTCGTCCCCTTTGCAGTTGCGCGGCCTGTACCTGGCCTACGGGCTCAACGCCTTGGGACTGGTCCCCATATGCTGTTCCTTGCGGATTTCATCGCGCGGGACTTCACCAGGGCTTTGCCAGCGCCGCCGCTTATTGGACGCTCTTCGGCATGGGAGCGCTCCTCGGGCCAATTGTCGCCGGCCATGCTGTCGACCGCTGGAGCGCCAGAGCGACCCTGATCGGCGCTCTCATCCTTCAATCCTTGTCCGTTGCCTTGCCCGCTTTCGGCAGTTCGGCACTGCTGCTGATCTGTTCCAGTGCCCTCGTAGGAGCGTGTACGATCGGTATTGCGCCCATCGTCCTTGGACGAACGCACGAGATCCTCCGCCACCATCCGGCAGCGCAGGCCGGGGCATGGCGCAAGGCCACGGCAAGCTTCGCGATCTTCCAGGCAACAGGCGCCTACGGCATGTCGCTGATCTACAACTGGTCGGGAGGTGATTACCGGCTCCTGTTCGGCCTCGGCGCGGCGGCACTGGCTGTTGCGGCGGTCCTGGCAATCCTCGCGGGGTCGAGACGTGGGTCGGAGGTCCAGGGCCGCACGGCCTGAAGACCAAAGTATCTATACACCATCGTCCAATCGCATTCGCTCCCGGGACAGCCGAAGTGAATGGCTGACACAGTCATTCTCGAAGGAGGGAAAGCATCATGAGCTTCGCACTTTCCATCATGCCACGCCGCAACTTTGTAGCATCGACCCTCCTCGGCTCGATCGGACTTCTGTTGCCCTCGATTGCCGGGGGCCAGGCGGTGGCCGCCACCGCGGCGGACGGAGCCCCTGCGGCGGATGTTTCGCGAGCCGGCGCGCAGCCGGCCGCAAACGCGATCCGCCCGTTCAAGTTCAGGGCCCCGCAAGAAGCGCTCAATGATCTCAAGCGCCGGGTGAGAGCGACCCGCTGGCCGAGCCGCGAACTGGTGAACGACGACACCCAGGGCGTCCGCCTGCAGACGATGCAGAAGCTCGCCGATTATTGGGCGACGGGTTACGACTGGCGAAGGGCCGAAGCGAACCTCAACCAATATCCGCAGTTCGTCACGACGATCGACGGCGTCGACATCCACTTCATCCACGTCAAGTCGAAGCACCCGAACGCCCTTCCCATGATCATCACGCATGGCTGGCCCGGTTCAGTCATCGAGCAGCTGAAGGTGATCAAGTCCCTGACCGACCCCACTGCCTACGGCGGCACGGCCGCCGATGCGTTCGACGTCGTCATCCCCTCCATTCCCGGGTACGGCTTCTCCGCCGCTCCAACGGAACTGGGCTGGGACCCGCAGCGGGTGGCCCGGGCCTGGGCAGTCCTGATGCAGCGCCTCGGCTACAGCAAATATGTCGCCCAGGGAGGCGACTGGGGTGACGCTATCAATGAGCAGATGGCGCTGCAGAAGCCGCAGGGCCTGCTTGCGATCCACACCAACATGCCGGGAACGCTTCCCGACAACATCTCCGCCGCTCTGTCGGGGGACCGGCTCCAACCGGGCTGACCGGCGACGAGAAATATGCGTGGGACCAGCTCGACTTCTTCTACAAGCACCGGGTCGGTTATGCTCTTGAGATGGGCGCCCGCCCCAGACCCTCTACGGCCTCGACGATAGTCCGATCGCGCTTGCGGCCTGGATGATCGATCATGATCCTCAGAGCCAGAAGCTTATCAACCGGGTGTTCGACGGCGGCCGCGAAGGTCTCACCCGGGACGACATCCTCGACAACATCACGCTCTACTGGCTGACCAGGACCGGCCTTTCGTCGGGCCGACTGTTCTGGGAAAGCAAGCTTGCCTTCTTCGCGCCCAAAGGGGTCACTCTTCCCGTGGCGGTGAGCGCGTTCCCGGACGAAATCTACACGGCTCCGGAAAGCTGGACGCGGAAGGCCTTCCCCAACCTCGTCTTCTACAAGCGGCACGATAAGGGCGGGCATTTCGCCGCATGGGAGCAACCGCAGCTGCTGGTCGAAGATCTGCGCGAGAGCTTCCGGTCGTTCCGCTGATGCATCCGCTGGGGTGGCCCCACCATCCCGGCACCTTGTCCCCATCTTCCGCGAGGGCTCCGCCATGTCCATCCGCAGAATGATCGCGCATTTGTGCCTTGCCCTCGGGCTCCTGCTTCCGGGATCCGGCCTGGTCGCGCGGAACTCAGCCGCAACCCGCCCGACAATCGTCCTGGTGCACGGCGCATTCGCCGAATCGTCAAGCTGGGACGCAGTCATCGCCCGTCTGTCAAAAGACGGCTACCGGGTCATCGCCGCGGCCAACCCATTGCGCGGGGTCAGGCGCGATGCCGACAGCCTTGGCGCTCTCCTTCGCTCGATCGATGGGCCCGTAGTGCTTGTCGGGCACTCCTATGGCGGAATGCTGATCAGCGACCCGGTCGCCGACCGTAAGAAGGTTGTCGGGCTCGTCTACGTCGCGGCGTTCCTGCCCGAGGCCGGCGAAAGCGCGCTTGGCTTGAGCGGCAAATTTCCAGGCTCGACACTCGGCTCGGCACTGGCGCCGGGCGTCCGTCTGCCGGGAGGCGATGAGGACCTGTACATCGAGCAGTCCAGGTTCCGCCACCAATTCGCAGCCGATGTTCCGGCAGCGCAGGCAAGAACAATGGCCGCAACCCAGCGCCCGATTGCCCGGTCAGCGCTTGGCGAGGCAGCCCAGGAGCCGGCCTGGCGAACCATCCGCTCCTGGTCGATCTACGGGACCGCGGATCTCAACATTCCGGCGGCGGCGCACGTCTTCATGGCAAAACGCGCGCAGGTGCGTCGGGTGATAGCGGTTCCGGGCGCCTCGCACGTCGTGATGGTTTCGCATCCCGACGCCGTTGCCGCGCTCGTCGAACAGGCGGCGGCAGCGCGCTAGGCGCTCATTTCAGGCGGCATTTGCGATCCTTCGTTCGACGAAATTGCTGATCAGACCGGCGACCTCATCCGGCGCTTCGTCGAGGGCGAAGTGCCCGGCATCGAGCAGATGCAGCTCGGCATCGGGAACGTCCCGGCAATAGGCGAGCGCCCCCGGCACGATGAAAGAGGGATCGTAGCGACCCCAAAGGACGAGGGTCGGCGGTAGGTGCGTGCGTAGCCACGCCTGCCAAGCGGGATAGGCCTCGACGTTGGTCCTGTAATCGCCGAGAAGTGCGGCCTGGATGTCGCTTTGGCCGGGGCGCGACAGGAAGGCGAATTCGTCGACCCACAAGTCGGGATCATAACGTTCCGGATTCGGACTGTTGCCTAGGTGGCGCTGCCGGGCGCTTTCGAGCGATGCAAATCTTTCGAACTCTTCGCGATGCTCAACGGGATCTTCCCAGAAGCGCCCAATATTCTTCCATTTGGGTCCGAGGCCCTCGCGATAGGCATTCGCATTTTGAACGATGATGCCGAGCACCTTCCTGGGGTCACGAAGGGCCATTCGGAATCCGACCGGTCCTCCATAATCCTGCATGAGAAGCACATAGCGGTCGATGCCAAGGCCGTGGAGAAGTGCGGACATCGTCTCGGCCAGATGGTCGAATGTATAGGCAAAGTCCGAAGGCGGCGGCGCATCGCTGTGGCCAAATCCCGGATAGTCGGGGGCGACCAGACGAAACCGCTCCGAGAGCCGGCGAAGCAGCGGCTCGTACATGCGCGATGAGGACGGATAGCCATGCAGCAGGACGAGCGTCGGGGCGTCGCGCGGACCGGCCTCGCGATAGAAGATGCGAAGGCCGGCCATTCCAGCCCACTGATACGTCGTTCCGCGATGAACCCTCGGGCCAGGCATGCCCTTTCCCTTAACGGATTTCGTGAACCGCATAGGTCGGCCCCTCCGGCAGGCGATCGCCGACGCCGATGCCGATGATGTGGTTGAGCCAGTCCAGCGCCGTGTCTGCGGTGCTGAACGTTGGCATGATGCGGAAATAATAACGCTGCGGGTCGACGATTTCGCCGCGGTCGAGGCTTACCATGACGTCCGGCGGGCCGGTTCGGATGCCCATATAAGACATGGCGATGAGTGCGCCCGTGTGGGTCTCGAGAACAATCCTCGCATCCAGCAGCACCGAGCCGTCCGCCCGTACCCTTTGCCAGTCGGTGCCGCCCGCGCGCACAACACCCTGCAGCCGGTCGCCCTCGAAGGTGCCGCCGGCGATGGTTGCAAGACGGGTCTGGTTTCCCGGAGGCCCGCCGATGGTCATGATCGTCCCGATCGAAAGCTGCATCCGGAACAGCGGCCGGCCTATCACCTGGCTTGGTTCGCCAATCATTGCTGCGCCTCCTTGAGTTCTACGGCGAGCGCCTCGACCAATGCGGCGGTCGGAAGCGAGCGCGCGAGCGCCGCACTTTCACCCGCCCATTGGGCGCCAAAGCCAAAGTCTCCGCGAGCGGCTGCCGCTGCATTGAGCGCCTTTCCGAGATCGTAGGCGCGAGGATAATCGGGCACAGCGGCTGCCGGCACCAACGCATCCATTGCCGTAAACCTGTTGGCGAGGCAGCGCGCGGGCCGGCCCGAAATCACCCGCGTCATGATCGTGCCGCGCACGCCCGCTTCGCAAAGGGCTTGGCGATACCCCGTATCTGCGAAACTCTCCGCGCAGCCGACGAAGGCCGTGCCGAGCTGCGCCGCCGCGGCCCCGAGCTCGAGCACTTTGGCGATGCCGGCCCCGTCCATGATGCCGCCGGCCGCGATCACCGGCACATTCACCTCGCGAACGAGCTGCGCAGTCAGTTCCGCCATGCCAACCCGCGCATCGGGCGCGTCGGGGTCGAAACAGCCGCGGTGCCCGCCCGCCTCCCATCCCTGCGCGACGATCGCGTCCACGCCCGCGGATTCTATTTCCCGCGCCTCGGCGGGGCTGGTTGCAGTGGCTATCAGGTACGCGCCGGTATCGCGCAGCGCGTCGAGCGCGTGCCTGCCGGGAAGTCCGAAATGGAAGCTGACGATCGCGGGCTTGAGGTCGACGAGCATGCCGAGCATCTCGTCGTCGACCAGAAAGCTTCGGTAGATTTCGCGAAGCCGGACCGGCGGCGATGCGCCGAGAGCCGTGAATTGCGAGCGGAAGAGTTCGATCCAGTCGCTCTCTGCTTCCGGTCTCACGCGCGCCGGACGATGACAGAAGAGATTGACGTTGAACGGCCGGCCCGTCGAGGCGCGAACGGCTCCGATCATTAAGGCGGCCGCGTCTGCGTCGGCCGCGCCGACGGCGATCGAGCCCAGCGCTCCCGCATTGCTTGCCGCGGCCGCCATCGCCGGGCTCGAGACACCGGCCATCGGCGCCTGGATGATCGGAAGCTCGATCCCAAGCGTTTGAGGAAGTCGGTAACCTCGCGGCCCATCGCAGCTAAACTTATCCTGCGCTCTTGCTTGCCAGACTTGCGCGATACTGCATCACGGGCATTCCGCCCCAGCCCCAATCGTCGGGCTCCACTTCCTGGATGACGACCCAGGTCCAGTCGTGCGGCTTGCCAAGAACATCCAACAGCACCTGGCTCATTCCGTGGAATATGGCGGCCTTCTGCTCCGGCGTGGTCCGATCGATACCGGGCTCTGTGCCCTCGCGGGTCAATTGAACGGTGACGAATGGCATGCTCGGCCTCCTCAGCGACATGGACCTCAGCCTTGGCATCATCGCCCGCGCGATGACATCAGACCAAGGTGTCGATTGAGTTCTGCAGGTTCGCTCAAACCCGACACCAAAGCGCAATACTCGCCTTCGGCCTCCACGCTTACTTCCTGAGCCTCAAGGGCCGCGGCTCGAACCGCAGGGCCCGGCAACGTCCACTCCGGAGGCCAAGGCCATGAACGACCATCAGATCGTCGATTCCAGTTTCACTGCAATCATTAACGCACCGATTGAGAAGATCGACATCCCCGCCTGGGCGTTCGCGCTCCCCGATCTCGAGTACCAGGGCTGCTCCCCGGCGCATGTCGCTGCCGGCTTCACGACCGCGCCCGACGGCACCCGGATGTCGATCAATGTCGAAATCATCGGCGGCAGCCTGATGGTGCAACATTATGTCGAGAAGCTCGCCCAGCCCGATCACCTCGTCCTAGAATCGAACTCGGACGTCTTCACGCCCTCAGGTCGAACGATCATTCGAGTCGTCTGGGAATTGAGCGTCAAGGCGCTGGACGATGGCCGCTGCGAGTTCACAAACCACGTCATGTCCTTCGCAACCAAGGACATGCTGACCCTGCTCGATCGCCAGGGCATTCCGTTCGAAGTCTTCCGGACCCAGCGCCAGCCGATGTCGATCGCTCACAATCAGGGTGAGACGCCGCTGTTCGCAGCGAGCATCGAGCGCGCAGCGCTCCGCAACTGATCCCGCCTATCCCCGCCGGAGGTGAAAAATGTCCCGCGTTCCCGATTACCGCAAAGAGACGACCGCACTGCTCCTCGTTGACCCTACAACGACTTCCTAGCCGAGGGCGGCAAGGTGTGGCCGCGAGTCCGGGAAGTTGCCGACGAAGTGAACCTGATCGCAAATCTGAAAGCGATCGACACGGCCGTTCGAGAGGCCGGGATACAGGTGGCGATCGCGCCGCACCGGCGCTGGGAGCCGGGCGACTATGAGGATTGGGCGTTTCCCAATCCGACGCACCTTGCGATCATGAAACGCCACAGCTTCGCGCGCGGCGAATGGGAGGCGACTGGTATCCGGATCTTGCGCCGCGGCCCGGCGACATCGTCGCCAAGGAGCATTGGGCCCAGAGCGGCTTTGCCAATACCGACCTCGACCAGCAACTGCGGCAACGGGGCATCACGCATGTCATCATCGTTGGCCTCCTGGCCAACACCTGCATCGAATCCACCGCACGCTGTGCAATGGAGATTGGTTATCACGTGACGCTGGTTCGCGACGCGACCGCCGCCGTTTCGCGCGACATGATGCACGCTGCGCATGAGCTGAATGGCCCAACCTTCGCACATGCCATCGTCAACACGGCCGAACTCATTGCAGCCCTGCCGGCCGGCTGATCGGCCGGGCAGAGGTGTGACCCCGGGGTCGTCAAGCGGCCTGGAGCTGAACCCTTGGCGCCCTCAACGTTGATGCCCACCAGAAGAGCTCATCAAGCATCGCGATGGCATTCTGCTCGATATAGGGGATCGTTCGAAGGTCCCGGCCCTGCTGAAGGGCGTCGAAGAAGTCGGCGCCCTGGATGTGCACGCCGGTCCGCGTCGGGACCATTTGCAGTTCGATGCAATTCAGCCGCAACTGCTCGATCGAGCGCGCCGCGCCGACGCTTCCATAGCCGACGCAGGCGAAGGGTTTGCGGTTCCACTCGGTGTAGGCATAGTCGAGGGCGTTCTTAAGTACTGCCGGCAGACCACGATTATATTCGGCGGTCACGAAGATGAACCCATCGAACCCGTCGACGGTCTTCTGCCAGCGCTGAGCAACCTCATTCTCGGACGGCACCCAGGCGCTGGACGCCGGCTCGTCGAAGAACGGCATCGGATAGTCGCGCAGATCCACGATCTCCACGGCCATGTCCCCCGCGCATCGGCGAGTTCGCTGATCCACGCGGCAGGCTTGTCCGCAAAGCGCTCCGAACGGGTCGTGCTGAGGACGATTGCGATCTTGGGCTTGTCCATGACTGGCTCCGCTTCTGTGCAGAAGGTTGATGTTCGGCCGGCCGGGCTGCACACCACGCGTGACTTGGCGTCAGGCCCACGGCTCAGGCAGACCTCCTGGAGGTTGATGCTGCCCTTTGTGCCGTCTCCCCCGGTCCAGGCGATTGCACTTTGGTGTCCCCGACACCTTTGGAGGGTGCGCGTTTTCCGCGGGACGTTCGGGAACTGCCGGCCCAAGTCCGGTGAGGCCGATTGCGTCCGAAGCGAGGGCCGCCGACCAGCCTTGAAGGCCATCCCTCAGCCGCTGCTCTTATCCCCATGGTTTCGAGGATCGTCTGCGGCACAGAGATAGTCGAGGCTGAGCGGGCCGGTCCCCGTCACCTGGGTTACATAGGTGCCTGATCTTGCCCTGTGGAAGTGAGGCGTATCGCGCGGGAGAACGATCACGCTCCCGGCCCAAATGCCTGGAGCTTGCCCGGATCGAAACGCGACCCGAAACCGATGTAGAAGACTCCCGAGATGACCGTGTAGATCCGATCCTCATGATGCACGTGGGGCATGAGCTTAACCCCGGCGCCTACTCTCACCCGAACGACATAGGGACCAGGCGCAGCGGGGTTGCCCACCACTTTCGCGATCTCGGCGCCCGCCGGGAATGCGGCAAACGGCTCGAACCGGATCTCCTCGGGACGCGCTGCAGCGACCGCGTGCGGCGACAGTGGCCCCGTTGCAGGGGCCGCGGGGCCCTTCGAGCGCGTACCTTGACCCGGCTCGTCGACTGCGGCCGCTTGTTCGTCCGCGACCGGGGTCTGCGGCGAGCAGATCAATGTCGTCCCGACAGCCGGGAAGCCGGCGAGCTGGACAGAAAGCGCCAATAGGGCGCCAGCTTCAGAAAGAGGCATGCTGGCTCGCTCTTCATGTGCATATTCAGGGATTGAGATCGCCGATATATTGTCCGAGGTGGTCCTCCACCTCGCCGGGCGCGTGAAACCCCTCGGCAATCAGGGCTTTGATCGATCGCTGGGTGCTCGCCCGACCAATCGAATTGATGCAGGAATCCCAGCCGGCGCCGAGCTCTACGTCGGGCGCAAGCCCGGTGTTCACCAGTCGCTTGGTCTCGCCGATCGCCCATTTGTCGAAACCCGCGATGCGCTTCGCGAGGCGATCCACGTAGGCCTCAAGCTCCGCATCGGGGAGAGAATGGTTGATATAACCGAATGCCTCGGCCTGATCGGCGCGGAAATCATCCGAACTCAGGAGGACCTGAAGGGCCCGGTTGCGCCCGATCAATGCCGGCAGACGAGCCATGGGACCTCCGCCGGCAACCATTCCGACACCCACTTCCCATTGCGAGATGATTGCTTTTTCACGGCTGGCGAAGGTCATGTCGCAAGCCAGTATGAGTTCGCTTCCATTGCCGGTTGCGCGGCCTCTGACGAGCGCGATCGAAACGACCGGGGCGCGAGGCAGACGAACAAGGAAGTCCGGCCACGGGGGAAGACCGCTCCTCCGGGCGGGAGGCTGGTGAGGCTTTCGAGCGGAGCGGTGAAATCCGAATGATTGAGGAAGAAACCTTCCACCGTGCTGTCGAAGACCACGACCTTGAGAACCGGGTCGCTCTCAATCTCCTCAATCAGGCGCTCGAATTCCTGCACCATCGGTCGGCCCATCACGTTGAGCGGGGGGTTGTTGATGGTGACGCGCCAATATTCGGGTGCATGTCTGGTCAGCTGAAGCTGTGCCGTTTTGGTGATTGCGTCCACGTTGCAGCTCCGCCTCAATTCAGATGGGCTCCATGACCTGCAAGCTCGGGGCGCGAGAGGCGATTGGACGATCGTATCTAGATACTATCGTAGGGCCCTCTTGCCCGAGACAGGCCGGGGAGAAGCGACGACAGCGGGACTTCGGACGAGGGCTTGTCCGGCCCATTCCCGGCCACTGTAGTCTTCGGCTGATACTTTGGTATCAACAGCGTTCCGAGTGACGCCTAGTGATGCTATCTGCATGACCGGCGATGGAACTCGCATTGGTTGGGCGGCTGCGTATGGAAGATCCGGTCCCTGTCAGTCTCGGCTGCGCGCATCTTCATGAGCGGCGTCACATCTGCGCATTCTTCGGCAGCGGTGAAGAGGCACGGCGAGTGTTGATGCCGTTCATCACCGAGGGTTTCGCGGCGGGGCACAAGGCGGTCCACATCCTCCGCGAGGACGAGATCGCCCAGCATGTCTCGACCCTCGAGGAAGAAGGCGTGGACGTCAGCACCGGACTGACGACCGGCCAGCTCGAATTGCGCCGGAACGTCGACACCTATCTGGTGGACGGCCAGTTCGACCAGGAGCGCATGCTCGACTCCTTCGAGACCATGGCCGGCGGGGCCCCGACCGGAAGTTTCCGCTAAGCCGGATCGTCTGCAACATGGATTGGGTGCACGAGGCTGAACCTGACCCTGAACAGCTGATCGAGTTCGAGGCGCGCGTGAACCACATCTGGAACAGCCATCCCGACGTCGTGATCTGCGTCTATGACGCGCGCAGGATGAGCGGCGCGATGATGATCGACATCATGCGCACGCATCCGATGGTCCTCATCGGAACAGCGCTGCAACAAAATCCCTTCTACACTCCGCCCGAGCAATTCCTGGCGGAGCGGCGCATCGCGGCCGCGTGACGGGCAGAGCCGCAACCGGGCCCGAACCTGACAGCAACGGCCTGCGACAGGTCCTCAATGATCTCGTCGCCCTCCTTGCGCTCTCGAGCGCCTGGGGACCGCTTCCCCGAACATCGGGCTGAGCCTCGCAGAAGCTTTGGTGGCGATGCTGGAGCTGGACTTTGCCTTCACCTGCCCAAAGGCCGCCGGAGACTCAAGCGGCGGCGCCTCGATCGAATTGGGACCCCACCTGGCCGGTACGGTTGCCGATGAGGTCCTGACCTTCCTGTCTCGACACGAAGGTCAGAACAACTCCTCCTGGCCGCGTGAGGTGACCCTCGAGAGGTCTGGAATCAGGCTGCTGCTCGCGCACAGCCCGCTTGGGATGCGAGGGGAATATGGCAGTCTGGTCGTCGGCGCCTCGCGCCCCGGATTTCCGGAGGAAAATGAGCGCCTGCTCCTGAATGTCGCCTCGAACCTGGCCTTGGCGGCCCTGCAACAGGCGCAACTTGACCGGAACCAGCGCGAGAACGCGCTCGAACTCGATCGCCGCGTTGCCGAGCGGACGGCGGAACTTGCTGCGGCCAATGCCTCGCTCGAGGCCGAGGTCAGTGAGCGCAAGCGCGTCGAGGCCGCACTCCGGATCAGCGAGCTCAACGCCAATTCGCTGGTGGAGGGAATTCCCGGCTTTGTTGCCGTGCTGGGTCCGGCGGGACGGGTCGAGCGCGTCAATCAACGGATCATCGACTATTGCGGGCCCATATCGATGTCCTGCAGGACTGGGGGACGAACGGGATCGTTCATCCCGACGATATGCCCCATGTCGCCGAGCAATTCGGACGCTCGATGGCGAGCGGGACGCCCTACGACATCGAGCAGCGCCTGCGCCGGCACGACGGAGAATATCGCTGGTTCGGCAATCGCGGCCTGCCGCTTCGCGACGAGCGCGGCGAGATCCTCGCCTGGCACGTGCTCCTGACCGACGTCCACGACCGCAAAATCGCCGAGGCGGCGCTTGCCGCGCGGGAGCGGAACCTGCGCCTCATCATCGACACCGTTCCGGCCATGGCCTGGTCGGCGCGCGCCGACGGAACTGCCAACTTCTTCAACAAGCAATATCTCGAATTCGTCGGTCGCTCCCATGACGATCTCGCCGACTGGCAGTGGACCAGCCTCGTCCACCCGGACGATCTGGAAACGATCGGGACCACCTGGGCCGCATGCCGGGACACGGGCTCGGGCGCGGAAGTGGAAGCGCGCCTGCTTCGCCACGACGGAGTCTACCGCTGGTTCCGCTTCCAGACGAGGCCGCTTCGCGACGAGCAGGGCAAGGTGGTCCAGTGGTACGGCATCAACACCGATATCGAGGACCGGAAGCGCGCCGAGGAGGAACTTGCCGAGCGCGAGCGCAACTTGCGCGAGGCGCATGAGCATCTCAACCAAGCCCAGCGCCTGACGCATACGGGAAGCTTCAGGACCGACGTTCTCACCGACGCGCACATCCAGTCCGACGAGCTTTATCGCATCCTCGGATGCGCGCCGGCCAAGCTGCGCGAGTTTCGCGACCACGTCCATCCGGCCGATCTCGACCTGTTCGATGAAGGCTTCGCCCGAGCGATGGCGGACAGGAGCGCTTTCGACGAGACGTTCCGTTTCATCCGGCCCGACGGCGAGATTGTCTACCTCCATGCCGTTGCGCACTTCCTCAACGAGCCGGACGACCGCCCGGTGGTCATGGGCTCGATCCAGGACATCAGCGAGAGAAAAAAGATCGGGGATGCTCTCGATGAACTGCGCTCGGAGCTTGCCCACGTCACCCGCGCGATGAGCCTCGGCGAACTGACCGCTTCGATCGCGCACGAGGTCAATCAGCCGCTCACCGGCATCATCACCAACGCCAGCATCTGTATCCGGCTGTTGTCAGCAGATCCGCCGGACATCGCCGGCGCCATCAATACCGCGCAGCGCAGCCTGCGCGATGGGAACCGCGCCTCGGAAGTCATCAAGCGGCTACGCGGGCTCTTCAGCCGGCAGGAATTCACCCTCGAGGCGATCGACCTCAATGAGGCCGCGCGCGAGGTGGTCGCACTCTGCACGACGGAGCTGCAGCGACGGCGAATCTCGCTGTCCACCGAGTTCGCCCCCGACCTGCCGCAGGTCCCCGGCGATCGCGTCCAGCTCCAACAGGTCATCCTCAACCTGTGTCTCAATGCCGCCGACGCGATCGGCGATCCCGACGATCGCCCCGGCGGATCGTAATCAGGACCGTCGCCAGAGACGGCGGCGCCCTGCTGACGGTCGCCGACAGCGGACGCGGCATTGCGGCGCCGGAAGCTGGCCGGATCTTCGAGGCGTTCTATTCGACCAAGGCAGACGGGATGGGGATGGGGCTATCCGTCAGCAAGTCGATCGTGGAGCGGCACAACGGAAAGCTCTGGTTCGAGCCTGACCGGGAGCTTGGCGGGGCTCGGTTCAACATCATCCTGCCGTGGCATTCCGACAGCCGACCCTCTCTCACCGAAGAAGTAACCGAGCGGGCCTAAGAGATCCGCCGGAGGACTTCCTTCAGGCCCATCGAGCCTCGTCCGCATCTCAACTGGACGCTCGAAGCTCACCGGAAGACGGGAACGTTGCCGGAGGCCGTCCGTCGGTCGCCCGATGCCATCAGCCTGGCACCGAGTTCGGCAATCCGCCGCTCGCCTGCCGCGAGGGCTTCTGCCGTGGTGTGGACTGAATAATATCCCAGATAGAGCGGATGATCGTGCGGGATCGCAGCGCCAAGGACAAAGGTGGCTCCGGAGGTCGAGTGCGCCCGGAACGACATCGGTCCGGCCCCGTCCTCGAAAAATGCGATCTGGCCCGCAGAGACCCGTCCGCCGGCGTCAACCTCGCCTTCAGCCACTGCGAACCAGCCGACACTCTGCCCATCTTCCGGGGTAAAGGCCCATTGCTCGCCCGGAGAAAGCCGCACCTGCAGGTAGGTTATGCCCTCAGGTGCGCGGACGGGACTAACAGCGCTCGCGTGTCGGCCGAGGATCACAGTCGCCGGTCCGACCCGAGGCATGTCTCGCGCCCCGATATACTGGCTGTCGACCGTTCCATTCTCAAGCTCGGGCGGAAGCGCCAGCCAAAGCTGGAAACCGCGCGTCAGACGTGATTCCCCGGCAGCCAGTTCCTTTCCGTGCCAGACCCCGCCGCCGGCGCGCAGCCATTCGACACCGCCGTATTCGAGGGTGCCCCTTCCCGACTGCGGATCGTCATAGACCATGTCGCCTTCGGTGATCACGGTGACGGTCGCAATGCCCGAATGGGGATGCATCGACATCGACTGCTGCATAAGGCGCATGTCGGCGGCGAACAGATCAAGGAACACAAAAGGCTTGAGATGTTCACCAAGATCCGACGGACTCATCAGCCGCAGCATCTCCCGGTTCCCCGGCCGTTGCCGATGTGAACCAGGCGGCGAACGTCAGACGGCGGCTGGGCGGCGTCGGTCAGTTGTTGAGAATGCATTCTGTGCTCCGTTGCTGCGATGACATCCGAGGCGTCGACGATCGAAGTCCCGTCGGGTCCAGTCGTCAGGAAAGGTAGGTAAGGAACGGGACCCGAGAGCAGCAAGAGGGCACTCAAGCGATACCAGGTAACAAGGCGGACACCTCAGCCGACGGAGACCGGCTGCGTTCCCGGCCTTTGAAAATGATCCGCGAACAGGTTGATGCCCCGCACTTCCCTGCAGCCAGGAAGCATGATCTCGTGGACAGGCGGCATACCGGAGACTTTGGTGTCGACAATACCTTGGTGCGATGTCGGCCTCGCGTTCCGGAGACCATCTGTTCGGCAAGCCGGCGCCATCGCGCGGGCTTCGAGTGCATGCCGAGAGAGGAACATCCCGATGTCCACAACCGAAACGATCCCAGCACCCCATCCGGACCCGCGTGCCGTGTGGGACGCCTCCGATTGCGCGCTGGTGCTGATCGATTACCAGGAGAACGTACTCGACCTCATTTTCGAACAAGATCGGAGGGTCATCGAACTCAATGCACTGTCACTCGCGAAGACCGCTCTCGCTTTCGATATTCCCGTGGTGCTGAGCACTGTCGGCGTGGAGATGAAAGTGGATGGTCCGACAATCCCGTCGTTGAAAGCAGCACTCCCGGACGTCACGGAAATCGACCGGTCTTCGATGAACGCGTGGGACGATGCGGCATTCGTGCAGGCGGTGAAAGCGACCGGCCGGAAACGCTTGGTCATGGCCGGCATCGTCACCTCGACGTGCCTGGCCTTCCCTGCAGTCGATGCAATCGCCAACGGCTTCGAGGTCATGTTCGTCGAGGATGCGGTAGGCGACAGGTTCAAGCATCTTCACGACACGGCTGTCCTGCGCATGGTCCAGGCCGGCGCGATTCCCAACAGTGCACTTTCCATTATCTCGGAGTGGTTCCGCGACTGGAAGTCAACCCGCGCCGACTTTGCACGGGAACTCTATGTCCCTTATCTCGAGCAAATCGCCGCGCTGAAGCGCGATCCGGAATTCCACCGGCCGCGCGGACTGAAGTTCCCGTGGCTACATAAGGTCGCGAAGCGACCCTTGCCGGCGCTGCGCTCCGCGGGATCCGTCCGCGTGCTGGACCCTACATTCGCTGCGACAGCGCGATCCCATAAGTGGCCGGCTGGCCGACGAAGCGGGACACGGCGTTCGCGTTTGAGAATACGTTGGTCCAGTAATATTCGTTCGTGACGTTGCGCGCCCAGAGCCACGCCCGATAGCGCTCACCGATCGCAACGCCTGCCCGGAGGTCGATCAGGGTATAGGGATCGATGCGGAGCGCCGGCCTTCTGCCGACGCCGGCATACGTGCCGCTGCGATAGGTCAGCGAGCCGCCGACAAACGCGCGAACGCCCCGCCCAAGCGGAAATTCATAGTCGAGGTTGGTGATCGATTGCCACTTTGGCGAGAACGGAAAGGGCGTCCCCGACTGATTGCCGAAGTTGGTCAACCCATCGTAGCCGACGAACCTATCGATCTCGCTGTGCGTGTAGGTCGCGGCGGTATCAAGCGTCAGTCCGTCAAATGGTCGCGCGATGACCTGAACCTCGGCTCCTATCACATGGGATTTCGGGATCGAGGCCAAGGCCTCCAGCGGCCCGAACGGAGGGTCGAGCCGGGCGCTCCGCAGCTGCTTGTCGCGATAATCGTAATAAAATCCGGAGGCCGCGAGGTGGAGGCGGCGATCGAAGAACGAGCCCTTGAGTCCGGCCTCGTACGCGAGGACCGATTCCTGCCCGATCGGCTTATATTGGTTGACCGTGGAGACGGCAGCGACCGGCGACGTCCCCGCTTTGTAGCCCCGACTGGCGTTGGCATAGACGAGCAGGCCCGGCCTTGCCGTCCAGTTCAGGCCGAACCGCCACGAGAGACTATTCTCGTTAAGCTTGTTGTGCACATTGTCGACCGGCTGCAGGTCGTTGGCCGGATCAAGGACATAGCAGTCCCCGACTTGGGTGAGGGGCTGCCGGCCACGCCGGAACAGGTTCCAGAATCGCGCGAAGTGATCGGTCACGGCAAGCGCGCAACTGTCGAAGGTCCGACGGTCGATTGTGAAGCGCAAGGCGCCCTCCGCCGTCAGCCTGCTCGACAAGGCATATTCGACCCGCCGAACGCGGCGTAGGTCTGGACGCGGGTGCGGTTGCGCAGCTGGTTGGCGTCGACATAAGCGAGCGGGTCGACAGCCTGGAACAGATGCGAGGAGTCGACGTCGCGAAAAAGCTGGCGAGGTGCATCGGAGATGCGGTCACGCGTATAATTGAGACCCGCCAACCAATTGAGACGGCCCTCATGTCCGGCGAGCCTGAACTCCTGGAAGAAGGATGAGACCTTTCCTGCCTTGTCGATCACTTCGTTGAGGCTGAACGGCGTTCCGTTGGGATCCTGGGCATAAGCAAGATGGAAGCGCCCAAAGGAGGTCAGCGAGGTCAGCGTCAGCCGATCCCCAAGCTCATAGTCGCTGCGCCAGCGGGTGTGGAAGAGATTGGTATTGCCCGCATAGGAAATGCGCTCGCCAGTATCGGCCCGGTACAGGTTCCAGTCGGCCGAGCGTGGCCTTTCAATGACCGGAAAGGTCAAGAGGCCTGGAACCGCTAGCGCCGGCCGCGGCGGAACGGCAGCGATGAACTGGCCGGCAGGCCTTTCCGAACCGTCATGTGTGAAGGTTAGGACGAGGCGGCTCGATAACCGGTCGCTCGCCATCCACTCCAGGGTCGCCCGTCCCTGATATTCCTCGATGCCCCGAGCCGGTCATCGGGCCGGGTGATGCTCTTTTGCCAGCCGTCGCCCCAGCGCGCCTGGACCGCCACACGTGCCGTCAGTCCCTTTGCCAGCGGTCCGGAGACAAAGCCGCCGACCTGGAGTCGGTCGAAGCGGCCGAAGGTCAGATCAGCGCCCGAGTGAAGCACCGATGACGGCGCGGAGGCGATATAATTGATCGCGCCCCCGGTGGCATTCTGGCCGAACAACGTGCCCTGTGGCCCTTTCAGGACTTCGACCCGCTCGAGGTCGAACGCCGCCAGCCTGGTCATTGCCGGATACGGCAGCGGCGCCTCGTCGACATACACGGTGACCGCCGGCGGGGTGGACAGGTCGCTGTTGAAGAACCCAACGCCGCGTAGCGTGAACGACGTGGAAGCGAAGGTGCTGTCCTGAAGGGTCAGCCCTGGAACGAGCCGCGGCAGGTCGGCAACCGCATCGATGCCCCGCAACCGGAGAGGGTCTTTGGTTGCGACGGTGATCGACATGCCGACACTATCGTCAGTCTGCTTTCGCTTCTGGGCAGTGACGATGATCTCGTCTCGATCGGGGGTGCGCGCCTCCTGGGCGGATGCGGGCGTGGCGGCCAATGCCCCTGCTGCAACTTCACTCAAGATGAGCAGACCAACTCTAACCATGCCGACGCGCCCTCCGGCTTTGGCTAGGCAGCGGTGATCGGCAAGCCAACTGCACTTTAGTATCGGTTCTGGAGCCGCCCTGAGAGGACCCTGGTCCAGCGCGGGGCCGTGGTGGCTAGTGGAGTTCAGGAGCCTGCGCCGTCCAGGGCGGGCGCCGATCCCTCCAAGGTTTCGGCGCTTTGGGGGATCGCGAAGGAAAAGGTCGCGCCCTCCCCTTCATTGGGCACTGCCCAGAGCCGCCCGCCGTGGCTTTCAACGATCGAGCGGCTGACGGATAGGCCGATGCCCATGCCGGTGGGCTTGGTCGTGAAGAACGGGCGGAAGACGTCTTCCGGGCTGTCACCCCCAAGGCCGATCCCGACATCCTGAACACTGAGGATAATGCCCCCCGAGCCGTCGCGATCGGTCCTGATCGTCAGCGCGCGTTCCCGTCCCTCGACGCCGGACATCGCCTCCGCGGCATTGGTGATCATATTGAGGATCACCTGCTGCAACTGCACGCGGTCGGCGGGGATTGGCGGCAGATCCGCGCTGAACTCGGTCCGAACGATGACCCTCTTGCGCTGAAGGTCAGCGGAGAGCAGCGCGACGACTTCGGCCGCGGCGTCGTTGATATCGACACTGTCGCTCCGCTCGGTCTTCTTCGAATAGAGCTTGCGCAAGCGGGCAACGATATCGGCCGCCCGGCGACCGTCGCGGATCGTGCGCTGCACGGTCTCGAGCGCGGTATCGATCCTGGGCGGATCGGCGGCAAGCATCCGCAGGCATGTGTTGGCGTTGGTGATGATGCCCGACAAGGGCTGGTTGATTTCGTGCGCGATCGACGCCGTCAGCGCGCTGAAGCTCAGGACCCGGGTGACGTGCGCAAGCTCGGACCGGACCTCGTGCAGTCCTTCCTCGGCCTGCTTTCGCAAGGTGACGTCCTGGACGGCACCGAAGCACTCGGTGCGCCCGTCATCATGCCGCACAATGCGCCCGAACACGCTCACATGTTTCACTCGATCGCTCGGCATCACGAGACGGATCTCATATTCGGGATTGTCTGAGCCGGAGCGGATTTCCGCCATCCTCGCCGCAAGCAGGGCTTGGTCCTCAGGATGCACACGGGCGGCGATGTCGTCGAGGGTCACGACATCGCCCGGCCGGAATTCGAAGATGCGGTAGAGTTCTGCGGAGAAGGTAAGCTCGTCCGAGTCGACTTGCCAGGAGAAGCTGCCGGTAGCGCTGATGCGCTGACCCTCGGCAAGGAAGGTCTCGCTCCGCTGCAGCGCCGCCTCGGCCAGTTTCCGGTCCTCGATATCGGTGTTGACGCCGTACCATTTGACGATGTCGCCGGCCTCGTCGCGGAGCGCGTCGACGCGGAACAGGAACCAGCGATATTGGCCGTCATGACGCCGGATCCGCGCCTCGGCCTCCCCGCCTTGCCCGCGCGATCTGAATCCGGTCCATGCGGCCGTCAGTGACGGAAGATCGTCAGGATGGATAAAGCTGATCCACTGCCATTCCAGCAGGCGCTCAAGTGGCTGTCCGACATAGTCGAGATAATGCTGGTTGAGGAAATCCGTGCTGCCGTCCGGGCGGGCTGACCAAGCCAGCGCCGGAATGGTGTCGATGGTCAGCCGCAGATTGCGCTCGCTGGCTTCAAGCTCGCGTTCCGCGCGCTTGCGGTCGTCGACCTCGACAAGCAGGCTGTACCAGCGAACGAGGCGGCCTTCGTCGTCGCGGTGCGGACGTCCAACCACCTGGAACCAGCGATACACGCCGTCGAAGCAGCGCGCCCGGGCCTCGTACATGTAGGGCTCGCCGGTGATCATGGCCTCGCGGAAGACGGCGATCGCGCGATCCTTGTCGTCGGGGTGCGCCGGCCCCTTGCTTGCCCAGGCTTCGGCGGAGTCCCGGTCGATATCGAGATAATCGTAGAAGCGCTGGTTGCCCCCTTCGAACCGCCCGTCTGCGGAAAAGGTGCAGACCAGGCCAGGCAGGCTGTCGAGGGTCAGGCGCAAGTCGATCTCGCTCGCGCGGAGCGCTTCCTCGGCGCGTTTGCGGTCGTCGATGTCGGTCAGCAGCCCGTACCAGCGGATGATCTCCCCGTCCGGCCGGCGGAGCGGATGCCCGCGCACCTGGAACCAGCGAAAGGCGCCATCGAAGCGCCGGAACCGCGTTTCGAAGTCGTAGGGTTCACCGGACGCGAGGGATTTGGTGAAGCAGGCGATGCAATGCTCGAGATCGTCGGGATGCGTCGTGCCGTTGGTCGCCCACCGCCCGATCTCCTCGAGCGGTTCCCGGAAATAATCGAGAAGCTGCTGGTTGCCGCTGATGAGCTCGCCAGCCGGCGAGAAGATACAGATCATGCCGGCAAGACTTTGGATGATCAGGCGGAGTTCGCGCTCGCTTGCACGCAGCGCATCCCCGCTGCGCTCTTCATTCGCATCGAGCAGGCTGTAGACATCGCCGGTTCCGCCAAGCGCAAAGTCTGCGAACTCGCCTGTTGCCGGTTCTTCGCCCGCCACGATACCCATGCCCTCCACAACAGCCGATCAGCAATGAGACCGCATGAGCAGATCGTCAGCCGGTTGCCGATGAGGTCCATAATGTTCAGGTCTAAGGCAAATTTTGCAAGCGCGACGCTGAGCAGCGGGCTGCTGGTCAAGTTTTGGCGACCGCCACCCGCAGCTAAGAAATATGCTGAGAATAGTCCGCTTACGTCTCGAGTTTGGCACCCTAGGCACGGTGCGAAGCTGAAGTTAGCCGCTTAGCGGCACACAGACTTCCCAATGATTTGAGTGCCCATCATTGTTATGTCCGGTGCGCCACTTACTCAGATCCCCAGAACACCGTGATTCTTCGCTCTCACCCGACAAGATGAAGATGGGCGTTGGTTGTTGGCCGTTCGGAGAAATTCTGCCTTCGGTCGCTTTCGGCCCGTTGCACACACTCGGCTACTCACTGCTACGTCGTGCGAGCTGAAGTCAACCATCGCGTCATCAAACAAAAAAGACGCGCGGAAGTAGGTCGCCAAGCAGCTCTTCGAGCCATTCGATCGGTTGGCCGCGACCGCGGCAATACGTGAAGAAGGCGCGCTGCTTCGCGCGGGTCAGAGCCACGAAAAAGGCCTTAAGTTCTTCCTCGGCGCCTGGCTGCAGGCTGCGCCACGATCGGGAGTCCAGGCCGAAAAAGATGACGGTGTGGAACTCAAGGCCCTTGCTTTTATGGACCGTCATCAGCGGCACCTGACCAATACCTTCGAAACGGTCGAGCACTTCATTCCATGTCCCGCCGAGTTCGGCGGATTCCTCCAGCAGCAGCAGAAAGCCCTCGAGAACTCGCTCGAAGTCGGCATCACGCTGATAGGAAGGCGTGGCTCTACGAATGAGCGGCTCACCAATTTCGCGCAGCGCCAGTCGGCCTACGCCGCGCACGTTGGCGGCGGCGTCGGGAGCCTGTCGCCCCATCCGGACCCGGAGCCTTTTCGAGATTTCTTCCACCCTCGCGATCGCCCGTTCCTGGGCGATCTCGTCCTCCCCGTCCGGAGATTCGAGCCATTGCAGGACGGATCGCGCAGCCGCCCATGCATCGGCATTCCGCCGAGCCGCACCCAGCCGAAGGAAGGGTAGCAGGCTCTGCGTCAGCTCTTCGGCAAGCAGATCCTGGATCGCGATCGTCCCGACATTTCGCGCAACGTTGCGGAGAATCAGGCCGTGCCTCGTGAAGGCAGGTGCGAGCTCGTCCTCAACATTATTGGCGAGCATCCGGACCAAGATTGCGACGTCGTGCGGCTCGACCGAGCCGCCCTCGACCTTGCCCGCGATCCATTCCGCGAGGCCTTCGACTTCATCCTCGCGAGTCGGGAATTCCCAAATCGCCGCGATCGTGCCGTCGACAGTTCTACGACCGCGCGCAATGGCGTGCTCGACTGCCGGATCGATCCGAGTGGCCACGGCGTGCTGGATGGCGACCAGATCCTCATGCGAGCGCCAGTTGGATTGAAGCGCAGTGCATCGGGCACGAAAATCGGCGGTGAAACGAACGAAGGCCGCGTCCATCGCGCCCGCCCATCCCATGATCTTTTGCTTGTCATCGCCGACGGCCGTGAACACGCTATCGCTGCGGCCAAATGCCGTGCGAACGAGGTCGTACTGCGCTGTGGTCGTGTCTTGGAATTCGTCGAGGAATACATAAGGGTAGGTACTGATCAGGGCCTGGCGGATGCCGGGATTCGTTCGAAGCATATAGTCGACGAGGCGATTGATCATCGCGAACGTCAGATAGGCCCTGTCGAAATGCTCGTACTGGTCGCGCCAGTAGGGGCCGAGGATTTCGCGGGCACGCTCGTTCTCAACTTCCACGATCGGTAGAGGGCATTCGGCGACGGCGCGTCCGAGACGATCAGCCGCCACCCCGAAGCTGTGTCGCCGAATGAAGTCATTGCGTTCGTCCCGCGTGTCCATCGCGATGGCATAATTTGCCGGAGGTCGGAAATCCTCCGGAACGGCCTCGCGGAACTGGTCGAGCATATGCTTGGTGAATCCATCGAAGGTCATCGACACGAATCGCCGGGCCTGATCCGGTGCGCACCGCGCCACGATCCGGTCGGAGAGGTTGCGCGCAGCATCTCGCTTGAAGCTGATCGCAAGGATGCGTTTCGGCGCCGGACAGAGACCCGTCTCCAGTAGATAACTTCCCTTTTGGGCGAGAAATTCCGTCTTCCCGGCGCCTGCCCCTGCGGTCACGCAAACGCTTCGCTCCACCTCGCGGAGCGCCTCCCAGGCGCGCGGCTCGAGATCGTCGATCCCCTGCGGCCGCCACTCCTCAGGAGCGACGAGCGTCACTGGTCGAGCGTCTCGCGAACTCTTGTTAGGAGAGCCTTTAGCTCGGGCGGGGCGCCACTCCGCAGCCTTCGGTTCGACATACCGGCCAGCGCCCGAAGGTGTGCTTCGGGCTTACTCTCGCCGAGAAAGAGGTACGGGTACCAACGAAACCGGCTGTCCCATGAGTCGTCGTACAATTCCGGATTGCCGCCCGTCTTGAGCGTAGCGTCCTTGGCGCGCTCGGCTGCTCGTTCGCCCGTCTGCGGGCCACGTCCACCAGCTCGCGCGATCATATATTCGTCGTCGAACTTGCACAGCATCACGAAGTCGAGGTCGATCGGCGACGAGAAGAACACGTTTTCATCCTGAAGCGCCTTCAGCCAAACGTGATCCTGATCCTCCTCGAGAAGCTCCGCATCGTCGATGTCGGCTACGTTGTCGGGATCGATTTCCTCCGAGAGGACGGCCGCATTGTGCGACAGGTCGTTACCAATCCGGCGGAGTTGACCCACGATGGCCGCGATCACGGCAGCACCGCCATGAGCACGGCCGAGATCAAGGTCGAGGAGCGTCGCAAAGGGAATGTCGAGATCGTTCAGGAGCCGCCAGAAATAGCGCACGAACCGCCCACCGAGCGGAACGATCGGAACAAATGACCGGTCGAGCGGGAAGCCCATCGCCTCCGCAAGGCGAGGCAAAACGATCGCTTCGGACTCGCCTTCCGCAAGGATCACGAAACGCGCAAAATAGAGCTCCGGATAGGAGCGAACCGCAAGGCGGATGTAGCTGCGCGCTTCGCTACCCTCGGGCGGAAGGGTCAGCGCCCGGACCGATGATGCCCCAGTGTCGAGGTTGATGCGAGTATGACGTACCTCCTCCGGCTCGATGCGACTGAGGATGCTAGCGCTATGGCTCGATATCATCGATTGCGCCCCCTGCATCTCGCCGATGCTCCTCGCTTGACCCATGATCTTCGAGAGGAAGAACGGCGATAAGCTGTTCTCCGGCTCCTCGATTGCGAGCAGGGTCAGGTAGGTTCGCTTGAGCCGTTGTTGGTCGAATGCCGAGTCCTCGGCGTTGGCAGCAAGAGCGTCCCTTTCCATCTCGAGCGTGGCCGCGGTCAGGGCGATATGGAACAGGGATCGCTGACCGTCGCTCAGGTCTTCGAGGCGCCTCGGCTGTTCGGTATGATCGGGCAGGAAGTGGAACTCCGCGCGGCGCAGTAGGGCGTCGATCTTGTTCTCAATCAGCCGGAGAACTGGGCGCGCGTGGGTGTCCGCCTGTCGGACTTCGGCCCAGCGTCGCTCAAGGCGCTCAGAGACGAACTCGACCGGATCCTCGTCGGCAAACTGCGCCTGAAGCCTGTTGCCAGCATCTAGCGTGACCTCCGCCAAGCGTTCGGACCATTGCGCCGCCCGCCAAAGCCGGCTCTTCAGGAGTCCGGTGACCTGGTCGACCGCATTGCGGGTAGCGGGAACGTAGACGAGCTGGACGAAAGCGCGCTCGACCGGCTGCACTCGCGGGCATTCGTCCCAGTCGTACTCATCGCGGAGCGTTCGGACCCAGCGAACCTCCTCGGTGATTGTGCCTTCCGGAGTCGCATCGTCTTCCCATGTCGCCTGAAGCCTGATTCGCGCCTTGAGCGGAGCGCCCTCCTCGGTTGCGCACATGTGTTGGAAGACGTCCGGAACAGCATCTTCCTCTTCGCCCTCGTCGAGCTCCGGGAATGAGAGGACGCAGTCGATTGCAAGCACGGCGCCATCGGCAATCTCTGCGTCGTCGGCGGCTATATGGAAATCCGACTTCCGGACAGCGCGCTGCGCGGTAGACGTTCCGAACAGTCTGGCGAGCGCGTGGAAGACTGCCGTCTTGCCGGAGCCGTTAGGCCCGATCAGGGCCGTGACAGTTGGCTCAAACGGAATGGTGACACCATCCGGTCCGAAGCAGCGGAAACCCTCGATGGTCAGTCGTTCGATCTTCACGTCAAAGCCCTCGCGCGGAGACCCTTCACAGTGTCGCGCGAGCAGAGCAACTGAAGAAGTCTGACTCGTTCATGCACTCCGCGATTCCCAGGAGTGCAATGGCCTGCGCCTCACAACCAAATCGAGGCATGTAGGTGGCAGCATGGCTAGGCGTTCCAGTTGTGCACTAGGGTCCAACAAGCACTCACGCCGCGCATCGCATGGGGTCCGTAGGTCTCGTAGGCGACGTCATACACTTCGGACATTCGGCTGCTCGTTAGGTTTTCCGCGAACTCCCGAAGTGCATTTCTCGCCACGCGTTCTTCGGGGCCGGACGGGTCGGCCTTCTGGTAATCCTCCGCGAGTTGCCGAAGCTCTTTCGCTTGCCGTTGCAGCTCGCGGTGACGGATCGTTGCTTCACCGACCATCGTTCGTGCTCCTACTTGTATCCGCGACCAATGCGATCGACCTGCGTAGCCTCCATCGCTTGCCTCTTCCGCTGTTCATTGATGATCCAACCAGCCGCCATGCCGGCTACAAAAATCACCATCCCGATGCCCTTGCTGATTAGGAAGAAGGCCAGCGTGCCCACCACAAGTCCAGCCACGCCGATACTATCTCCTAGCTTGCGATCGTAACGCATGTCCGCGCTATCACCGAGGACAGTGCTGCCAGCTTCCGCGAGCTTCCTGAAGTCGCTTTCCGGATCGAGCCGCCCTGCCGCCACTTCCCGCGCTGTTATCCGATCGAGCATGACAGGGTTGATCATATCGCCTTCCATGGCTTCGACGTTGAGGAAGAGCTGGTATTCGCCTTCGCCGATGCGCTGAATCTCGGCTGCGATCTCTGGCGGGAAGCAATGTTCGGCGACTGCGATCAGGTTCCGGTGCGCTTCGAGCACCGTCACATATTCTTCCTGTGTGCGCGCTTCCTTGTTCAGCCGCGCAATCTCTTGCTGGAAGGCTCGCCAGTCGCCGCCCTGGGCCATGCGTTCGTGAAGCGAAGCGACCTCAGGGTTCATGTTATGCCTCCCCCTAACAACCTACCGGGTGTGACTGATCAGATGTCGACGAATGGCTCTTCTGTATCCCCGATCGCATCCGGCTCACCGAAGAATGCTTGTCGGTGCATGTGAATGTTGATGCGTGCGGCCGCTGCGACCGCCGGACTCCCAATCGCTCCCGGTAGTTCGTTCGCAGTGGTTTCGATGACGTATGTTCCCCAAATGCCTAGATCGCCCGGCCACACGGCATCGGCAATGACCCTCCGCGCAATCGCCGCGTAGGTCTCCGGGGTTGCCGAGCCGCCGTCCTGTCGAAACGACACCCACTCGGTGGTCGTGGGCACGTCCAGTCGGGGAATGTTCTTCATCGGAGCCGGGCCCGACCGCGGTCGAGTGCTGCCCCAGTCGCCGTAAGTCAGGTGCGCCGCGTTATGGCGGCGAACGAGGTTACTGTAGAGCGAGCGTTCCTTCATAGGGATCACTCCGCGAGCGCCGATGTTCCTGAAGGAGTCCGGGAAGCTGCTGCCACCGACAACCAGTTCGGCTTCGGGCTTCCCGTCTGTGATGCGCTCGATAATTTGCGAAGCCCACAGCTCCCTTCCGAGCAAATCATTCGACCATCCGGCATCCACGAAAAACGTCACGTCCTCGAAGCGCTGAAGCACCTCATCTACAGCCGTGAGCGGATTGATGATCGCGCCGTGTTCAAGGTGCACAACCAAGCCGCGGTCCAAGTTGTTAATGTGCGCGGTCTGTGCGTCCAGCTCTAGCAGGTTGCCACCTAGTATTCGCAGCACTGGGATAGCCGAAGGTATCGACCGCAGTACTTCGTAGTAGTTGGTGAAGCCATCGTTGGGGTCGAACAGCGCGTCGAATTGCGCTGCAGCTTCCTTGCCGCTGGACATTCCTTGGCGCGCGCGATCGAGATCCAGCGCGAACCGACGCCCGCCCATCGCTTCGACGATCTTTTCCCAAGTTCGGCTGAGCTCTTTGGCATTCGGCCACGGTGCGGCGAGAATGAGAGGGAAAATGCGATCCTTCGTTGTCGCCGGCAACTGGAACAGCGCCTTGATCTCCGCGACCCTCGTTTGGAGGATGGGACAATAAGCGATGTTCTGAAGCATTCAGAGCTTTCTACGCGACCCCAACCTTACCTTCATAGCAGGCACGGAAACTCTGAAAATAGCCGCAAGCTCTTCCGCAACACTATCGGAGCGGACACCGCCCAGTCGTCTTAGTTCTTTCGAGACTTCATTGGCCGGCATTATGATCTCTGCCGCTAGCCTGTTGGCTTCAGTTTCCTTTCGCGAAGTGAGGCTCGATCGATACATAATGCTGTCCACAACGCCCGCGCCAATGTCGCCACGATGAAGCAGGTAATGGGCCACTTCGTGAGCTACTGTGAAGCGTTGTCGCTCCGGAACTTCGTATTTGTTCACCTTGATTTCAAAGCCCGCAGGCGCATCGGCCGAAGGCTGGATTAGACCCGAGATTTTCGGCGGGAGCGGCGCGCGCACAACCTTGAGGCCGAGTTCTTCGGCCAGCTCACCCACCTTTACTGGATACGTGGTAAGGTATCGCCGCGCGATCGCGGCCTTATCAGCGTCCACGCGGCTCCAAAGAGCAGCCGTCATTCTTCTCCGTCTTCCTTATTTTCTTCATCGTCCTCGGCCCGACGACCGGAATAATGCCTTCGTAGATGATCTCCGTCGCTCGCGTTTCCAGCATCTGGTAGAGCGGCCGACCTTCCTTGAAGCCCTCGTTCAAAAACTCTTCGGTGCGCTGATGCACTCGACCCTGAATTGCGTTCCAACCGATGACGCCGAACACAGCCAGGAATATCGCGAGCACCGTCATGAGCAGCGACACGGCCGTCAGCATGATCGAGATGAAGTCAGCGTAGGACAAGGAATAGCTGCTTGTGCCAAAGTTTCGAGTGAGCGCCCCACCGAGAACGCCGGACACGAGGCAGAGCACGGCGACACCTAGCGCCTTCAGCCACCAACCCGAGTTCGGCGCTTGTGAGTTCGACTGTGTCACCCGTTAACCCCGGAACATTATAAGAACATATAGGTCCACGCGTCGGTGCGTCAACGTCCCCGTTCCACCTTCTGAAACATTCGAGATGGGCCTGTCTACCTAGCGAAGTTCGCCTCGATTGCGCGCCTGTTGCGTCAGAGATCGGCACCAAGCTCGCGCAAGCCGCATTTTTCTGGTCTGTGGCTCTTTGATCTTGCGGCCAGCAATCGTGAGCTCGGATGCGGGCTATTCCAGCTCGCTCAAGCGGCCTCTTCCATCTCCCTTTTGGGCGTTACTGGGCGGACGCTCGGCGTGTCAGGTGCCTCGCTCTCAACCGAATGTAAGGCGATTCTGGCGAGGTGGCGCACCGGACAGGATTCGAACTTCGGCCCCTTTTTGCCTGACGGCGAAGCGGGGGCATTCACCCCACGAGCGCACGCGGCTGCCCGCTGAATTCTAGCAAAGCTCAACCGACCGACAATTCGGTGACCCCAGGTCCGCTCAATTCGTCGCTGCTGTTGTAACCTCGCCCCTTACAACAGCCGACGGGTCCTGTTGTGAACGCCGCCGCTACAACAGTGGGCACGTGCAGGAATGCACGGGAGCGGACATGAAGGTCTGAACAGGTTGAGCTGGCGCCCGCGCCTAAACATCACGGAGCAATCATGAACAACGATAAATATCTTCGGCGTAGAGAAGTGGAGAAGGTAACGGGCCTCAGCCGTTCGACGATCTATCGCCGAATCGACCGAGGCACCTTTCCTCGGCCATTTGACTTGGGTGGGAACGCGGTCCGCTGGCGCGAAAGAGACCTAGTCGTGTGGAAAAGCAATCATCGTCCGACAGGGGTCGCGGCCAATGACTAATCATGTGGGGGTAAGAACGGGGGTAGCGCTCAGTGCAAGTCCGACTAATCTCATGTGTTCGCAGTTGTTTAGGAGCCAGAATATGAATCCTGCATCCGGCACCAGCTTCTCCTTAGACCTTCAGCTCGATCCAGGTCGGCGCGTGGTCGCTGGTCTTGTCCCAGCCGCGCGGTTCGCGATCGACGCCGGCTTTTACCAGCTTCTCGGCCAGCGGCGGGCTGAGCAGGAGGTGGTCGATGCGGATGCCCGCGTCGCGCTGGAACGAGTTCCGCCAGTAATGCCAGAAGGTGTAGATGCGCTCGTCCGGGTGCAAGGAGCGGAGCGCGTCGGTCCACCCTTGCGCAACAAGCACTTTGAATTTCTCCCGCGCCTGCGGTGAGAAGAGCGCGTCCTTCGCCCAGCGCTCCGGCTTGTAGACGTCCTGCTCCGTCGGGATGACGTTGAAATCGCCCATCAGCATCGCCGGCAAGCCACTATCCAGCAGGTGCCGCGCATAGGCGTCCAGCCGGTCCATCCAGGCGAGCTTGTAGTCGAATTTGGGACCCGGCCATGGATTGCCGTTCGGGAGGTAGAGATTGCCGATCAGGATCCCGCAAATCGCAGCTTCGATATAGCGGCTCTGCTCATCGTTCGGATCGCCGGGAAGGCCGCGGCCCGTTTCGACCGGTTCGCCGACCCGGCTGAGCAAGGCGACGCCGTTCCAGCTCTTTTGTCCGTGCCAGATCGCCGAATAGCCAAAGGCTTCGATGTCTTTCGCCGGAAATGCCTCATCAGTGCATTTCAACTCCTGAAGGCCGACGACATGGGGACGAGCTTCTTCGAGCCAGCGAAGCAAGACGGGGAGTCGGGAATTGATTCCGTTGATGTTGTAGGTCGCGATTCGAAGCGTCTGCTTTTTGGTCATCGGCGCCACGAACCCCTGACCGCGACAATCGGTTTCCAGGGCTCGGACATTGGAATGCCGAGTCCCACAGGTTTATCCACTGGTGCATCCACAGTTTTGATCGGTCACATGCAAGATTAATCTGGAACAATCGGCGGGGTGAAGTATTGTTGCTTTGTGCTTCACGACCCGAAAGGGAAAGGAAGCATGGAACCCCGGCAGCTTCGGTTGCCGGGGTTTACTTTTTTGTGCGTTAGAGCGCGCTCGCCTCCGCACTTCCCAACTCCAGTCGTCGCGACGCATCCGGCAGCGGATACTTGTTCCCGTTCGCGCAATTGAAAAGCAAAGCCGTCTCGCCGCGTCCGACCAGGCCGCTTCCTAGCGCCATCCGCCAGCCGGCCAGCACCGCTCCGCCTTCAGGGCAAAGCAGCAGTCCATCGTCGCGAGCAACGTCTTCGACGGCCCGCAGGATGTCCTGTTCTTCGACGGCGATTGCCGTTCCGCCGCTTTCGCGGACCGCGCGCAGGATCAGGAAGTCGCCGACCGCGCTGGGTACGCGGATGCCGGTAGCGACCGTCGCCGCGCCTTCCCACCGCTCCGCGAACTCGTCGCCTCGCTCAAACGCCCGGACCATCGGCGCGCAGCCGGCCGCCTGGATGGCGTACATGCGCGGTCGCTCCGGCCCGATCAGCCCGACCGCTTCCAGTTCGTCGAACGCCTTCCACATCCCGATGAGGCCGGTGCCGCCGCCGGTCGGGTAGAAGATTGCGTCTGGAATTTTCCAGCCGAGCTGCTCGACCAGTTCGAAGCCCATGACCTTCTTGCCTTCCAGGCGGTAGGGCTCCTTCAACGTCGAGCAGTCGAACCACCGCCCTTCGGCGGCGCCCTCGCGGATCAGTCGGCCGCATTCGTCGATCTGCCCGTCCGCCACCCACACCCGAGCGCCGTAGGCCGCGGTTTCGCGAACATTGATTTCCGGCGTTTCCGCGGGACAGACGACGACCGCTTCCATCCCGCCCGCGCTGCATAAGCCGCCAGCGCAGCACCCGCATTGCCGTTGGTAGGGAGCGCGACGCTGCGGATCCCGAATTGCTTCGCCATCGATACGGCCATCGTGAGCCCGCGTGCCTTGAACGAGCCCGTCGGCAAACGCCCCTCGTCCTTCACTAGCAGGCTTTTCGTCCCCGCCTTTGAAGCCGTGACCCGGAGCGGGATGATCGGAGTTTCCGGCTCACCGAGGCTGACCGGCTCAACTTCCTCCGCCAATGGCAGCAGCTCGCGCCATTTCCACATCCCCGGTTGGCGCGCGGCAAGGCTTTGGCGGGTCATCGTCTGGCGAGCCCGATCGCTATCGTAGCGGACCAGCAGCGGCTTTCCCGCCTTGCTTAGGTTGTGCGGCTGGCCTGCGGGATAGTGCTCACCGGTAAGCGAGCATTCGAGATGGGAGACGAACATGCCGACGCACTAGCCTTCGCGGCCTCGCTGGCAAGCCTGCTTGCTCCCGACTCCGCGCGACATTAGGCTTTCGGCCGCATGGCAGGCCACAACCACGACCATAGCCATTCCCCCGCGGACTTCGGTTGGGCTTTCCTCATCGGGACGGTGCTCAATCTGACCTTCGTCGTGGTCGAGGCAGTCTTCGGCCTGATCGCCAATTCCACTGCCTTGCTGGCGGACGCGGGGCACAATCTTTCCGACGTCTTCGGTCTGCTCGTGGCCTGGGCAGGCGCTGCGCTGGTCAAGCGGAAGCCGTCGGCGCGCTTTTCCTACGGACTTAAGAAAAGCTCGATCCTCGCTGCTCTGATCAATGCGCTGGTCCTCCTGGTCGCCGTCGGCGCGATAATTGCGGAGGCTCTGCAACGGCTGTCGCATCCGGAACCGTCCAACGGCCGCTTGGTGATGATCGTGGCTGCCGTCGGCATCCTGGTGAACGGGATCACGGCCTGGCTGTTTGCCAAGGGCCGCCATGACGACATCAACATCCGCGGAGCCTTCCTTCACATGACCGCCGACGCCGCGGTTTCGGCCGCGGTCGTCGTCGCGGGCTATCTGATGATCATGACGGGAGCGCTCTGGATCGACCCGATCATCAGCCTGCTCGTGGCCGCTTTCATCTTGTGGGGCACATGGAGCCTGCTGACCGAGTCCGTTTCGATGACCCTTGCCGGCGTTCCCAAGGGAATCGACCCGGACCAGGTTTCGAGCGCTCTATCGAAGCTGCCCGGAGTCGAGGACACACACCATCTGCACATCTGGGCACTGAGCACGACCGAGACCGCACTGACGGTCCATCTGGTGGTCGGCCATGATGTAAACCGCGACGTCATCCTCCGCCAGGCGCGGGCTTATGTGCATCAGCTGTTCGGGATTTCTCATTCGACCATCCAGGTCGAACATCTCGGGCCGAAGCCGAACACCATTGTCACGAAGGCCACCACAACGAGGGATGCCTTTAAAACCCTCCGTTCGTCGAGAATCGCTTGTAACAGTATAACATCCGCTCTACGCGGCACGCTTCGTTACGTAGCCAATCAGGACTGATGGAAACCTCGCGACTGGCCCTTGCGGCAGCCCTCACCCTCCTTGCATCCCCCGCTCTGGCCGCCGAAACGGCGAGCACGAATGCGGATTCCTCTGCGGCCGCGGCCGCGGCGACCGCCGATCCCGTACCGGGAAGCGCCGAAGACGCGCACCACGCGCAATCGGATGAGATCATCGTCACCGGCATCCGCAAGAAGTCGAGCGATGTCATTGGCGGCATTTCCGTGCTGGATGCAGGCGACCTCACCCGGGAGTTGCGGGTCAGCATCGGCGAGACACTGGCGCGGCAGCCGGGCGTCAGCGCGACCAGCTTCGGCCCGACGGCGTCGGCTCCGGTCCTTCGCGGCTTGTCCGGAGATCGCGTCCGGGTTCTGACCGACGGCATCGGCAGCCTGGACGTATCGTCTTCGGGGCCCGACCATGCGATTTCCATCAACCCGATCACCGCCGATCGCATCGAGGTCCTTCGCGGACCCTCGGCCCTGATGTTCGGATCTTCCGCGATTGGCGGCGTCGTCAATGTCATCGACACGCGCATTCCGCGTCGCGTCCCTAAGAACGTAGTCGGAGTAAACGTTCTCGCAGGCTACGGGTCCGCCGCTGACGAGCGGTTGCTCAACGGAGCGTTCGACGTGCCGGTTGCCGGGAAGTTCGTCTTTCATGTCGACGGCAACTGGACCAAGACCGACGATCTTCGCACCGGCGGCTTCATCTTGTCGAAAGACCTCCGCGAGCAGGCAGCAGCCAGTCCCGATCCGGACATTCAGGCCCTTGCCGATCTGAAAGGCGATCTCCCCAATTCCGCATCGGAATCGAAGGAAGGGGCGATCGGTTTCGCTTATATCGACGGCGGCCTGAACGTCGGCGCCTCGGTCACCCGGCACACCGCCAAGTATGAAGTGCCGATCCGTTATTCGCTCGTCCCTGGGATCGAGGCGGAAGCGCCGACCATCGACCAGGAGCAGACGCGCTACGACTTCCGCGCCGAAGTGCCGATCTCCGGCTTTTTCAACCAGGTGCGCGCACGGGCCGGCTATGCCGACTATCACCACGATGAACTGGAGGAGAATGGCGACGTCGGCTCCAGCTTCTTCAGCAAGGGCGGTGAAGGCCGCTTTGAACTGGTGCAATCGGAACGCCAGGGCTGGGGCGGAACGTCCGGCATCCAGTATCTCGACCGCAATGCCAGGATCCGCGGCGACGAGAAATTCCTTCCGGACAGCGACCAGAGGCAAACGGGGCTGTTCACACTGCAGACCTTGGTTCGCGGCCCACTTCGGCTGGAAGGCGGCGCCCGCATCGAGTTCAGCAAGCTCACCGCCGACGCGGACGTGCAACTCGGAACGCCGGACCTGTCTCGGAACTTCACGACCTGGTCCGGATCGCTCGGCGGCAAGTACGAATTCACGCCGGGCTGGCGTGCGGGTCTGACGGTATCGCGAAGCGCGCGTGCACCATCGATCGACGAACTCTTCGCCAACGGCCCGCACGGCGGCAGCCAGTCGTTCGAAATCGGCGACCCGAACCTCGATCCGGAAACCAGCCTCAGCGTCGAAGGCTCTTTGAATGGAGACGCTGGACCGGTGAACCTGTCGGCAAACGTCTACTACAGTCACTTCTCGAACTTCATTTTCCAGGCACCGACGGGGGCTGTCCTCGACGACCTGCCGGTGTTCCAGACCCGCGAGGGCGCGGCGAACTATTACGGGTTCGAAGCCCAGGCGAGTGCAAAGCTCGGCGAAGCGCTCGGTGTGCGCTGGAAGGGCGAGATCCAGGCCGATGCAGTCCATGCCACGGTGAAGAATTATGGTCCGGCGCCGTTCATTCCGCCTTTCCGAATCTTGGGCGCGCTGGAGGGAACGCGGGGCGAAGTCGACGGGCGGCTTGAGGTCGAGCATGCCTTCGCGCACACCCGCACTGCGCCGATCGAGACCGACACGCCCGGCTACACCTTGGTGAACGCCTCGGTGGACTGGCACGTCTTTTCTGCCAACCCGGAATTCTCGCTGTCGCTGGTAGCGAACAACATCTTCGATGTCGTCGCCCGGCGCAGCACGAGTATGCTCAAGGATTATGCCCCGCTTGGCGGCCGCGACATTCGACTGACGGCCCGGCTGGGCTTCTAGCACTTCGGCAAAAGGAAGGCGGCCCGGCCAAGGGGATAGCCGGGCCGCCTGCCGCTGATCTGGGGAGAGCGGCGGGGGAAACTGTCTTTAGAGGTCGATCCCTGCGGCGATCGCTTCCAGCTTGCGGACCCGTTCGCGAAGGTCGGCCATTTCGATCCGGTTGCCTGCGGGCGGAAGGTGCCGGTCGCCGATGTCGTGGGTCAGCTCCATGCGCTTCAGCTCGAGCCAGCCGTTCCATCCCTTGAGAGCAGCAAGGCTTGCTCCGGACAGTCCGGCGAAGACACCACCTGCAAGAATGCCAATCGTCAGCGGTTCCATCACTTCTCCTCCCGGAGCGCTTCGATTTCGCGCGCCAGCTCGTCATTGGTTGAATTGATGTGGTCGTCGATCGCCATCAGGCGGCGGTCGGTTTCGTCCAGCTGGGTCCGTAGCGCGTGAGTAGTCGGACGGACGCGGCTGACATCTTCCATTCGGTCGAAGTCGCTGCGCTGCCGGCGCTCGTATCCACGGACGGCCTGGTTGCGCTGCAGGTGCAGGTAGATGCCGGCGCCGACGTAGGCGATCAGAGCGAGCTTCCAGCTAATCAGGATCGCTGCGGCGACGAAGCCAACGCGGATGAAAGTCGGGTCGACGTTGAGCGTTTCGCCGATCGTCGAGCACACGCCTGCAAGCTTCTTGTCATGGCGATCCATCGAATAGCGGTAGTTGTAGCGGGACATATCCCTTCCCTTTCGTTTACTTGGTGCGAGCCGCGAGAGCGGCCTTCATGGCTTCCAGTTCGGCATCGACCTTTTCATTGGCGCGAAGCTCAGCGATCTCTTCCTCGAGGCTCTTGGGGCCGGTCATCCCCAGCGCTTCCGCGCGGCCTTCGGCGAAATCGGCGTGGCGCTCCAGCACCTCGAACTTGGCGAATGCGTCGAGCGTGCGGCTGCCGTGCATCACTTCGCGAGCCTTGGCGCGGGCAACCGCGCTTTCGATCCGCGCCGAAATGGCGTTCTGCCGGGCGCGGGCTTCCCGAAGCTTGGTCTGAAGCTTGGTGATATCGGCTTCGTAGCTGCGCAGGACGGTCTCAATCTGGTCCATCTCCGAGCGGAGGCCGTCGGCCATTTCAGCCGCCTTCTGCTTCTCGACGAGCGCCTGCTTCGCCAGGTCCTCGCGGCCCTTCGACAGCGCCAGTTCGGCCTTGTCGGTCCAGCCGATCTGCAGCTCGTCCAGCCGGCCGATCGCGCGCTTCATTTCCTTGGCGTCCGCGATCGAGCGTGCTGCACTCGCCCGGAGCTCGACGAGCGTTTCCTCCATCTCCAGGATGATCATGCGGATCATCCGGGCGGGATCCTCCGCCCGCTCCAGCAACTCGGCCATGTTCGCTGCGAAGATGTCTCTTGCGCGAGTAAAGACCGGTCCGTTGAACCAGGTGGCGAGCGGGGTGCTGCCGGAATTCATAACCTCGGTTTCCTTCACGAGCCGTGGCGTCCTAACCGGTGCCTTTGCTTGGATGATTTCGAGTTCAGGCATTGGCCGAGACTGCGACGGGGCTCGCGACCGAAGCCGGGCCAACCGCGGCGGAGACCGCGACGGAGCTCAGGAAAAGCGCTGCTGCCAGAGCAGTAAGCGTACGAGTGAATTGCGACTGACCGGACATTTCTAATCTCCCTTTTCGCCGGTCCGCTTCAACAGCTGCGGGCCGGTGCCAGATACTATTCAAAGGGCGTGCCAATCCCGCAAAACTGCGAAAAATGGCTCAGGAAGCTCGGCTAAGAGGGGGAGTTGGCGGGAATTGCCACCTACGCTTGGTGAAGAATCCCAACCTGTCCGTCGGGAGCCGGTTGGTAAGTTCCGCGTTGAGAGGTCAAACGCAGTTCGAAAGGATCAAAAGAATGTTGGGCAAGCTTGCGGGAGCATTCATTGGAGAGAAGCTCGCCGGCCGTAACCGCGGCGTTCGGGGAGCGCTGATCGGCGCCGGCGTAGCCGCAGTCGCTCGGCGTGGATTTGGACCGCTGGCGCTCGCCCTAGGCGCCGGTTGGGCGGCGAAGAAGGTGTGGGACAAGCGGCAGGGCCGCAGCCAGGCTTACCCTTCGGAAGCTTCGCCTTCCTGACCATCCGCGCCGTTGACAGGCTGGATGTAGGGTTCGACCTTGCCCTTGAGCTTCAAGGTCATCGGGTTGCCGTACCGGTCGCGGCTGCGGCCGGCCGCAACTTTGATCCAGCCTTCCGACACGCAATATTCCTCGACGTTGGTCTTCTCGTTCCCATTGAACTTGATGCCGACGCCTTGCTTGAGGATGTCCTCGTTGAAGTGTGGGCTGCGGGGATCGAGCGACAAGCGGTCGGGAAGCTCGGCGGAAGGCGTATCGTCAGGCATGGCGCGCGCCCTAGCCTTGCGTGCCTTCCAAGGTCAACGCACGCCAGTTGCCGCGTCCGTGACTCCGGACTAAGCGCCTCAACCAGATGAGCGACAAGGACCCTGCCCCGCTGAAGTCGAACCGGCCCAAGCTTTCGCTGTACGTGCCCGAGCCGCCGGCGCGACCGGGAGAGATTCCCGACTTCTCGAAAATCCAGGTTCCTGCAGCGGGTACCGCGCCGCGCCCGGACGTGGCAGCTCCCGCAATTGAAACGCATCCGCTGACCATGTCGCTGGTGCGCGTGCTCGATGAGGAAAACAACGCGGTCGGTCCGTGGGATCCGAAGCTGGATCCCGAGACGCTGCGCAAGATGCTCCGGGACATGGTCACGGTCCGCGTCTTCGACGACCGCATGTACCGCGCTCAGCGGCAGGGCAAGACCAGCTTCTACATGAAGTGCACGGGCGAAGAGGCGATCGCGGTCTCGGCTGCCAACGCGCTCGACCGCGAGGACATGAACTTCCCGACCTACCGGCAGCAGGGCCTGTTGATCGCTCGCGGCTATCCGATGGTCGAGATGATGAACCAGATCTACTCGAACAAGGGCGACAAGCTACAGGGCCGCCAGCTGCCGATCATGTATTCGGACAAGGCGCACGGCTTCTTCTCGATCTCCGGCAACCTCGGCACGCAATATCCACAGGCCGTGGGATGGGCGATGGGCAGCGCGATCAAGGGCGACAGCCGCATCGCCATGGGCTGGACCGGCGAAGGCGCGACGGCGGAAGGTGACTTCCACGCGGCATTGACCTTCGCGACGGTTTACAACGCGCCGGTCATCCTCGCCGTGGTCAACAATCAGTGGGCGATCTCCAGCTACTCCGGCATCGCCGGGGGTGAGCGCGCGACCTTCGCCCAGCGGGCGCTAGGTTACGGCGTTGCCGGTCTTCGCGTCGATGGTAACGATGCGCTCGCCGTATTCGCCGCAGTCCGATGGGCGGCCGACCGGGCTCGATCCAACAATGGGCCAACGCTGATTGAGTTCTTCACATATCGCGCAGAGGGTCATTCGACGTCCGACGATCCATCCGGATATCGCCCGTCGGACGAGGCGAAGGCCTGGCCGCTCGGCGATCCGATCGAACGTCTCAAAGGGCACCTGATCAAGCTGGGCGAGTGGGACGAGGAGCGCCACGCGGCATTGGTGGATGAGGCGGCCGCCCAGGTTCGCAACGCACAAAAGGAAGCGGAGAAGAAGGGCACGCTCGCGACAGCGACGATCGACTTCCCCCAGGACGTCCGCACCATGTTCAGCGACGTCTACGAGGAAATGCCCTGGAACTTGCAGGAACAACAGCAGGCCATGGTCGATGAGCTGGAGGCGAAGCGCCAATGGCCTCGATGAACATGATCCAGGCGCTCAACAGCGCCCATGATGTGATGATGGAGCGTGACCCGGACATGGTCGTGCTCGGCGAGGACGTCGGCTTCTTCGGTGGCGTCTTCCGCGTCACTGAGGGCCTGCAGAAGAAGTACGGCAAGCAGCGCGTGTTCGACACACCGATCGCCGAGAACGGCATCGTCGCGACCGCGATCGGCATGGCGACCTACGGCCTTCGTCCCGTCGCCGAGATCCAGTTCGCCGACTACATCTACCCGGCCTACGACCAGATCGTTTCCGAGGCTGCGCGCATCCGTTACCGCACCTCAGGCGAATGGACGGTGCCGCTTGTCATCCGCTCCCCTATGGCGGCGGCATCTTCGGCGGACAGACCCATAGCCAGTCGACCGAGGCGCTGTTCGCCCACGTCTCCGGCGTGAAGACGGTCATCCCGTCAAACCCCTACGATGCCAAGGGCCTGCTGATCTCCGCCATCGAGGACAACGACCCTGTCCTCTTCTTCGAGCCGAAGCGCATCTACAACGGCCCGTTCGACGGCTTCTTCGACCGCCCGCTGACCCCTTGGGCCAAGACCGACGCGGCCGATGTTCCCGAAGGCTATTACAAGGTCCCGCTCGGCAAGGCGGCAGTCGTACGCGAGGGTGAGGAAGTCACCATCCTCTCCTACGGGACCATGGTGCACGTGACGCTGGCGACGGTTCGCGAGCTGGACATCGACGCGGAAGTCATCGACCTTCGTTCGATCGTGCCGCTCGACATCGAGACCATCGAGGAATCGGTAAAGAAGACCGGCCGTTGCGTCGTCGTCCACGAAGCCACGCGAACAAACGGCTTTGGAGCCGAGCTGGCGGCGCTGGTGCAGGAGCGCTGCTTCTATCATCTCGAAGCCCCGTGCAGCGGGCGACCGGCTTCGACACGCCCTACCCCACTCGCTCGAGTGGGCCTATTTCCCGGGCCCTGTGCGCATCGGCACAGCCATCAGAAAAGCAGTGGAGGCCTAAGGCGCATGGCCCGTTTCGAATTCAGGCTTCCGGACATCGGCGAAGGCATTGCCGAAGCAGAGATCGTCGCCTGGCACGTCAAGGTCGGCGACACGATCGAGGAAGACCAGCAGCTTGCCGACTTGATGACCGACAAGGCGACAGTCGAAATGGAATCGCCGGTCGCGGGCAAGATCCTGCAGCTTGCGGGCGAGGTCGGTGAGCAGATCCCGATCGGATCGATCCTCGCGGTGATCGAAACGGAAGGCGCTGCCGCGGCCGACGCGCCTGCCAAGGCCGAGCCGGTCGAAGAGGAAGTGCCGCTCGCCGATGGTGCAGTGGCTCCGACCGAAGCGCAGGAAGAGAATATCCCGGTGACCAAGGTCGCGGAGCAGGCACCACCGCCGCCTTCGCCGCGGGTCGAGCCCGAAGTCGCCGAGAAGGAGCCTTCTCACGGCAAGGTGCTGACATCCCCGGCGGTCCGCGCGCGTGCCCGCGACCTCGGTATCGATCTGTCGCAGGTGAAGACGACCGGCGACCGGGTTCGCCACTCCGATCTCGACGCATATCTGCTTTACAACGGCGGCACCGTGGCGGCTCGAGGAAGCACCAGCGCTCCGCGTACCGACGAGACGATCAAGGTCGTCGGCCTTCGCCGCAAGATCGCCGAGAACATGGCCGAGGCGAACCGGCGGATTCAGCACTTTACCTTGGTCGAGGAGTTCGACGTCACTGCGCTTGAGGAAGCGCGGCAGATCATGAACCGCGATCGCGGCAACAATCCAAAGCTGACACTTCTGCCCTTCCTCATCACGGCCATGTCGCGGGCCCTGGCCGATTGGCCGATGCTCAACGCGACTTTCGATGACGAGGCGATGGTCGTGACCCGGCACGGGCCGGTTCACATGGGCATGGCGACGCAGACGCCCAACGGCTTGATGGTCGCAACCATTCGCGACGCGCAGGGCAAATCGATCTGGGAGCTCGCTGCCGAGATCACGCGCCTGTCCGAAGCTGCGAGGACCGGAAAGGCGTCCCGCGAGGAACTGAGCGGCGCAACCTTCACCATTTCCAGCCTCGGCCCGATGGGCGGCATCACATCGACGCCGGTGGTCAATCCTCCTCAGGTCGCGATCGTCGCCGTGAACAAGATCGAGGAAAAGCTGGTCCCGATCGACGACGAGATCGAGATCCGGAAGCGGATGAACCTCTCGCTCTCGTGCGACCATCGCGTCGTCGACGGGTGGGATGCCGCCAGCTTCATGCAGGCGCTGAAGCCGCTTATCGAGAACCCGCTGCGGCTGCTGAGCTAGTCCGAGCCCTTCGGCCTAGAGATAGGTCGCGGTCACGTCGAAAGTCGCCTGATAGAGCCCTTCCGGCTGGTTCGCATTCACGAAGATGATGCCGCCGACCCCGAAGAAGAAATTGCGGGTCACCGGATCGATCGTGCGCACGTTCGGGCCATCCAGCGTAAGCGCCAGGACCGGGATCGTGTCGCCAAGGCCGTTGTCGAGCGCGAGCGGCTGGGTGATGGTGACGATGACCTGCTGGTTGGGCGAACCGGCGGTGGCGAAATAGCCGCGATTGCCCGGATCGCTGGCGACGCCGGTCACTCCGCCGATTGTCGTCCGGTTGCCGGTCGTGGCGTTGACGGAAACGGCGCCGGACAATGGCGAGGGGACCACCGTCCCGAAACTCAGGTCGTCGATCTTGGTCAACTGCAGCGGAACCAGGATCAGCGCGCGGCCCGTCGCTGGCTGCGGAGGCGCGACCGGCGCCGCGACGGCCGGCGTCGCGGACGCGGCGAGCCCAGCCGCGATCAGCAGTTTGCAGAGCCTCATCACATAATTCCTCTGGTCAATACCCGAGCAACTATGCCGACAAAGCCCTGCACCCCGTTGAATATGGCTGGTTAATTCGCTGTTTTCCTTGATTTTCCGATCAGTGAGGTTCCGGCCCGGAATAGGTCCAACTGGCGATCTTCCAGCCGCCATCTCCCTGATCGAGAACGAAGGTCATCGTCCCGCGGCCGATTTCGCCTTTCCGCCTTGCTTGAAGCGATAGATGGTCGGAACGACGACGTAGGCGGATTTCCCGTCCGAGACCGAGCGGATCGGCGACGCATATCCCAGGCTGCCATCGCTGATTCCGCGCGCCGCTGAGTCCTTGCCGTAATCCTCCAGCCAGCGCTTGGCGACGTCCGGGCCGGTCCAGATATGCGGAGCGAACTCATCGACGATCACGGCATTGGCGGCGTGTCCCGACAGGAAGGCGTTCATGTCGCCGGCGTTGAACTTGTCGAGCCAGGTGGTAACGGCTGCCGCGGCGTCCTCCGCCGGCCCAGCCTGAACCGGTGACGCAAACACGAGCGCGGCCGACGCCGCGAGCAAGAATAATCCCCTCATGCACGATCCCCTGCGGCCGAATCGTACGCAAACTTGGTGAGCGCTGGCCGAGCGCCACGCAGTCTGGGGATGCGGGAAGTCGGGACCGAAGGCAATCAGCCCTTGATGATCTTGCTATGGTCCTTGTTGCTGACGAGGATTTTCATCTCGTCGCCGGCCTTCAACTTGTAGAATTCCTCGTCGCGGCCGGTGAACTTTAGCTGGGAGGTCTGGTAGCTGCCGTCCTGAGGGCCGTGTAGCTGACCTTCACCACGGCGGTGCCGTCCACGGCTTTCTTGCGCTGCGCCGGGCTTTGTGCGGCAAGCTCCTTGAACTCGTCCGTCGAGCTGCACGAGTCGGTCACGGTTTCGCGCTTACCGTCCGTCCAAACGCGATCGTACCGGCATTCGCGGTCGATCAGGAATATGTTGGCCTTGGCCGGCTTGTAGTTCATCCCACGATCCGCGACGGCGAAGCCACCGACCACCGCAACAAAACCCACGGCGGCAATCGCGCCGTACGAAAAATAGCTCATCATTACCCCCGTTGAGCCACACTCAGCAGAACGGAAAATAATCGGGCACGGTTACGAAAACGTAGACGCCAACCGGCAAGGGCTTGCGATTTAGACGTTTCTTTACCGGGCTGCCGTAATCATTCGGCGATGGTCCGGGCATACTTCATCTTCCTGCTCGTCGCCGGGATGTTCGGCGCCCTGTTGAGCAATTGCGGGTCGCGCACGGCAACAGGCGCCAGCAGCAGCGAACCCAATGCCTTCGAAAAAGAGAAGGCCTATCAGGCTGAAGTCCTCCAGAAAGGTTATGAGGTCAACGACGACAGCTATGCCGGGCAGGATGTCGTGGAACTCGAACGCCAGCCGGACGGCCATTTCTATGCCGACGTCGAGATCAACAACATCCCGATTCACGTCCTGGTCGATACCGGCGCAAGCGGGATCGCGCTCAGCCGTGACGACGCCCGCAAGGCCGGACTCGCGACGTCCATCGGCATGTACGACGTCGTCGGCGAAGGTGCTGGCGGTGACGTTAAAGGCGAGTTCGTAAAGCTCGACACCGTACGCCTCGGCAAGCAGACCGCCCGCGAGGTGCCTGCCATCGTTCTCGACGGCGGGCAGATGTCGCTGCTCGGCCAGAGCTTCCTCCGCCAGTTCGACACGGTGGAGATCAAGGGCGACAAGATGGTCCTGCGCTAGGGGCAGCTTTTCGACAACCTCCGGCTGGTCTAGTCCGGTCGAATGCTGAAGCCCGTCACGACCGACATTGAAGCGCTGAAGATCATCGACGACCGCCTGCGCTGGCTGTCCGCGTGGACGATTCATCACGCCAATCACATTCGCGAGAATACCGACGGCCTGAAAGTCGGCGGGCATCAGGCGAGCTGCGCGTCGATGACGAGCATCATGACGGCGCTGTATTTCCACGCGCTGGGACCCAACGACCGCGTCGCGGTGAAGCCCCATGCGGGGCCGGTGCTGCACGCCGTCCACTATCTGCTCGGATCGCAGAGCCGCGAATCCCTGGAGAACTTTCGCGGCTTTGGCGGGGCGCAAAGCTATCCCAGCCGGACGAAGGACAGCATTCCTGTCGATTTCTCCACCGGCTCGGTAGGTCTCGGCGTCGCCATCACCCTCTTCTCCAGCATCGTGCAGGATTACCTGACTGCTCACGGCCTGATGAACGAACAGGATCGCGGTCGCTTTGTCGCGCTGGTCGGCGACGCGGAGCTCGATGAGGGCAACATCTACGAAGCGCTTATCGAGGGATCGAAGCACGACGTCCGCAACCTGTGGTGGATCATCGACTACAACCGCCAGAGCCTCGACGCGACGACCGCCGACCGAATGTTCGGCCGATTCGACGAAATTTTCGCCAGCTGCGGATGGCGTGTCCAGACGCTGAAGTACGGCAAGCTGCAGCAGGCTGCGTTCGCGGAAAAGGGCGGTGCGGAGTTGCAGCGCTGGATCGATGAGGCCAGCAACGCCGATTATGCGGCGCTGACATACCTCGGCGGAAAGGCGTGGCGGGACCGCCTCCTCGCCGATGCGCCGAAGTCCAAGCCGATCCTGGACCGCCGGAGCGACGACGAGCTTCAGCGGCTGATGACCAACCTCGCCGGACACGACATCGAAAGCATGATCGAGGCATTCGACCGCTGCGACGACGATCAACCGACGCTGTTCATCGCGTATACGATCAAGGGCTTCGGCCTGCCGTTTGCCGGCCACAAGGATAACCATTCCGGCCTGATGAACCCGACCCAGATGGCTGCCTGGCGCGAGGCGATGGGCGTGGCCGAAGGCAAGGAGTGGGAGCGGCTGGAAGGGGTCGGGGAAAATGCCCGCCCGGGCGTAGACACTGTGCTGGAGCGAAGCCGGATCGCCCGTGAAAAGCGACCGCGATCGTTCGGACAGTTGGAAGTTCCCGCCATTCCCACTCCCGCCGGTGACGAACAATCCACGCAGGCGGCCTTCGGACGCATCCTCCTCGACCTCGCGAAGTCAGGGGGTTCGCTTGCCGACCGGATCGTGACGACGTCCCCCGATGTCACGGTCTCGACCAATCTCGGTGCCTGGGTCAATCAGCGCGGTCTCTTCCGACGCGAGGAGATTGCCGACGTTTTTGCAAGAGAAAAGATTGCGTCAGCACAAAAATGGTCTTCGGCAAACAGAGGCCAGCACATCGAGCTAGGCATCGCGGAGAACAACCTCTTCCTGATGCTGGCGGCGGCAGGGCTTGCTGGTGACCAGTTCGGCGCTCGTCTGGCCCGGTCGGCACTCTCTACGATCCCTTTATCGCCCGCGGCCTCGATGCGTTGAATTACGCTTGCTACCAGGACGCCCGCTTTATCCTCGTGGCGACACCGAGCGGCCTGACGCTCGGTCCGGAGGGGGGCGCACACCAATCCATCAATCCTCCGCTCATCGCGCTCGGGCAGCCGGGCATCCGGCACTACGAGCCGGCCTTCGCCGATGAACTGGCAGCAATGATGGAGCTGGCCTTCAAGCTGATCGACAATCCGGACGGCGAGAGCACGTACCTTCGCCTTTCGACCCGCAATGTCCGCCAAGTTTCGCGCGAGGATGACGAGTGGCGGGACGGCGCTTTGAAGGGCGGCTATTGGCTGTGCACGCCGGCCGACGGCGCGGAGGCGGCAATCGTCGCCATGGGCGCCGTCATGCCGGAGGCTCTTGCAGCGTGGGAAGAGCTTCGAGACGACATCCCGGGCCTCGGCCTACTTTCGGTCACGTCGCCCGACCTGCTTCACCGCGGATGGAGTGCATCGCAGGCGTCGCGCTGGGCCGGCGGCGGCGAGCCGAGCCACGTTGAACGACTGTTGTCGAAGCTAGGGCGCGGCGCCGGCCTTGTCACCATCGCCGACGCTTCCCCTGCCTCGCTCTCGTGGCTCGGAGGCGTCCTTGGCCAGCGGGTTGCGCCGTTGGGTGTCGAGCGCTTCGGCCAGACCGGCAATCTCGCTGACCTATTCGCTGCCTACCGCCTCGACGGGGCCGCAATCACCGAGGCGGCCGCGGAGATTCTGCTCCAGAACGGATGAACGAGCCACGGCTTGGAAAGGCCTTGGCGGCCATTTCCTTCCCATGCGGCCGTTCAGCCAGAAGCACGGGTATGCGAAGGGCGATATTGCCATCCAGGGCGATAGCGTTCGGCAGGTTTGGGGCGCGGACGAGCGCGTTGAAGCGCCGCGCAAGCCGCTCCGCCGCGATCCGCCCGCCCTCCGCGTGGTTCCGGTGCGGACCGATTGCGAACTTCGTATCCGCTTGGGTGAAGAGTTAGACTGTGCCCGCCGGATGCTCGACATCACGGGCGATGCGCTTTCGGCGGATCCGGTCGCCGTCGCTCGCCATACGGTGTCCCTCCAGTATCTCGACAAGGTCGGCCAGATGCTCGGCCATATCGCCAACATCGTCCGGTGGAGCGATCCGACTGCCACGATCGAAGAGATTGGCATGGGCGACCTCAAGGCTCGGCTTACCCGGACAGGTGCTCTCTAGCTTGGCAAGTGCGCGGCTGCTTCGTAGAGCGGCGACATGGCAGGACGCTATTTTGACGAATGGCAGGTCGGAGACCGCGTCGAGCATGCGGTGTCCCGGACGGTCACCGAGACCGACAACCTTCTTATCTCCGCCCTCACCTACAACCCGCAGCCGCTGCACATCGATCACGAGGCGGCCGCAAGGACCGAGTTTGGCCAGCCGTTGGTGAACTCTGTGTTCACGTTTGGGCTGATGGTCGGGGTCAGCGTCAGCGACACGACGCTGGGGACGCTTGTCGCCAATCTTGGCTACGACAAACTGACTTTTCCGAAACCGGTGTTCGTCGGCGATACGCTGCGGTCGGAGACGGAGTGCATCGACCTTCGCGAAAGCAAGTCGCGGCCGAACGCAGGCATCGTCACCTGGGCGCATCGCAGCTTCAACCAGCGTGACGAAATCGTCTGCGAATGCACTCGCTCCGCCTTGATCCTGAAGACTCCGCAATGAGCGAACCTCGCAGCTGGCTGTTCGTGCCGGCGGACAGCGAGAAAAAGATCGGCAAGGCGATCGAAAGCGAGGCCGACGCCGTCATCTTCGACCTCGAGGACAGTGTTGCACCGGCCCAGAAGTCAGCCGCGCGCCAGATCCTGAAGGACCTCGGGAAACGCTCCGGCGGCCCGCAATGGTGGGTCCGGATCAACCCGCTCCGCACGGACGAGCATCGCAAGGATCTCGACGTCATTGGCATCGCCGACATCCACGGCATCGTCCTGCCTAAGGCCGAAGGCGGAGCAGATGTCGCGGAGCTTGCACATCGCACCGGCAACATCCCGATCCACGCCATCGTGACCGAGACGGCGGCAAGCCTGTTCGGAATGCTGAGCTATCGCGATCCCAAGTCTTCGCTCGCGGCCATGAGCTGGGGCGCGGAAGACCTTTCGGCCGCGTTGGGCGCTTCGTCGAAGTATGACGCGGACGGCACTCTCAGCTACACCTACAAGCTCGCCCGCTCGCTGTGCCTGGCCGGAGCCGTTGCGGCAGGAGTGCAGCCGGTTGACGGCGTTTTCTCTGACTTCCGCGACGACGCCGGCCTGCTGGCGGAGGCCCAGGCAGCGGCGCGCGAAGGCTTCACCGGCAAGCTTGCCATCCACCCCGCTCAGGTCGGCGTGATCAATGCCGCTTTCACCCCAACTGCCGACGAAGTGTCGCACGCGCGCGCTATTGTCGATGCGTTCGACGCCGACCCCGATGCCGGCGTCTTGTCCATCAGTGGCCGGATGGTCGACCGGCCGCATCTCGTTCAAGCGCGGAGAGTTCTCGACCGGGCACGTTAAAGGAGGCCGATATGGCGACGACAGCTGAACCCAACACCACTTCGCCACATAGTCATGCCCCAACGACCGCGAAGGGATGGGGCACGGACGCGCCCGATCAGCCGCTCCGCCCGATGGAGTTCGAGCGTCGCGCGCTTCGGCCGAACGATGTCGCGATCAAGATCACCTACGCCGGCATTTGCCACTCCGACCTCCACACCTGCCGCAACGACTGGGCGGAAGCCGCTACCCGGTGATCCCCGGTCACGAGATCGTCGGAGAGGTCACGGCCATCGGCGACGAAGTCACCCGCCACCGCGTCGGCGACACGGTTGCGGTAGGCTGCATGGTCGATAGCTGCATGGAGTGCGACCAGTGCCTCGAAGGTTGGGAAGTCTTCTGCCGCAAGGGCTGCGTCCAGACCTACAACAGCGCCGACTACCACGACGGCACGATCACGAAGGGCGGCTACACCGACCACATCGTCGTCCGCGATCACTTCTGCTGCAAGGTGCCGGAAGGCATGGACGTCACCAAGGTGGCGCCCTTGCTGTGCGCAGGCATCACGACCTATTCGCCGTTGCGCCAATACAACGTTGGGCCGACCACGAAGGTCGCCGTCGTCGGCCTCGGCGGACTCGGCCACATGGGCGTGAAGCTGGCGGCGGCGATGGGGGCGCATGTGACCATGATCACTACTACCCCGAGCAAGGGCGAGGACGCTCGCGCCCTGGGCGCCCACGACGTGATCATCTCGACGGATGCCGAGCAGATGAAGGCGGCGGCGACGCGCTTCGACTTCATCCTCAACACCATCCCGGTCAGCCACGAGATCGACGGCTATCTCCAGCTGCTCGGCCGATCGGGGCGAATGGTGATCGTCGGCGCGCTGACGCCGATGCCCGGCTTCACGGGGTTCAATATCATCTGGTGGAACCGCGCGGTCGGCGGTTCGGCCATCGGCGGCATTCCCGAGACGCAGGAGATGCTCGATTTCTGCGCCGCGAAGGACATCTACCCGGACGTCGAATTCATCCGCATGAACCAGGTGAACGAGGCCTATGAGCGGCTGCTCAAGAACGACGTCCGCTACCGCTTCGTCATCGACATGAGCCACGGCCTATGAGTGAAGCGATCCATCCAGTTCCCGAAGGGTTTGGTGCAAGGATCGGCCCGGCCGAGCTCGACGCACTTTACGCGATCGCAGACGCCGACCCCCATCGGCACTGGATGGAGCAGGCAAACCGGCTGGATTGGTATCAGGCGCCCGAACAATCGGGGACTGGTCGTTCAACGAGGACGATTTCCACATCCGCTGGTACGCCGACGGAAAGCTCAACCTCTCCGTCAATTGCCTCGACCGGCACCTCGCCGAGCATGGGGACCGCACCGCCATCATCTTCGAGGCGGACGAACCCGGCGAGGGCCGGTCGATCACTTATCGCGAGCTTTACGAAGAGACCTGCCGCTTCGCGAACTTGCTGAAACAGCGCGGCGTCCGGCGCGGCAATCGCGTCATGATCTACATGCCGATGATCCCCGAGGCGGCGGCGGCGATGCTCGCCTGCGCGCGGATCGGCGCGATCCACTCGGTCGTATTCGGCGGCTTCTCGCCGGAAAGCCTCGCCGGCCGCATCGCGGATTGCGATGCCTGCGCGGTGATCACGGCCGACGAGGGCGTGCGCAGCGGCAAGATCATTCCCTTGAAGCGGAACGTCGATGCCGCACTCGAGCACCGTGACGTTCAGTCTGTGATCGTGGTCACGAGAACCGGCGCCGATGTTCCCATGAAGGATGGCCGCGACGTCAGTTTTTCGGCGATGCGCGACGAACTTTCGTCCGAGTGCGAGCCGGAAGTGATGGACGCGGAGGACCCGCTATTCATCCTCTATACTTCGGGATCGACGGGAAAGCCGAAAGGCGTGGTCCACACCACCGGCGGCTATTCCGTGTGGGCGGCGACCACTTTCGACTGGATCTTCGATCACCGCGACAATGATATCTTCTGGTGTACCGCCGACGTCGGGTGGATCACCGGGCATACCTATGTGGTCTACGGCCCGCTGATGAATGGCGCGACCAGCGTGATGTTCGACGGGGTGCCGAACTATCCGGACTTCGGTCGATTCTGGGAGACGGTGGACCGGCTCGGCGTCACCATCTTTTATACGGCGCCGACAGCCATCCGGGCGCTGATGCGCGAGGGCGACGAGCCGGTGAAGCGGCACAGCCGCAAGTCGCTGCGCCTGATCGGCACGGTCGGCGAGCCGATCAACCCGGAAGCCTGGGAATGGTATTGGCGCACGGTCGGCGACGGTCGCTGCCCCGTCGTCGACACCTGGTGGCAGACTGAGACCGGCGCGGCGCTGATCTCGCCGCTTCCCGGAGTGACCGCGCTCAAGCCCGGCTCGGCGACCAGGCCCCTGCCCGGCATTCGCCCGATGCTCGTCGACGCCGAAGGCACGGAATTGCACGGCGCGACTAGCGGCAACCTGTGCATCACGGCGTCCTGGCCAGGGCAGATGCGCACGGTTTGGAACGACCACCGCCGCTTCTTCGAGACCTATTTCACCACTTATCCCGGCAAGTATTTCACCGGCGACGGCTGCCGCCGGGACGAGGACGGCTATTACTGGATCACCGGCCGCGTGGACGATGTGATCAACGTGTCCGGCCACCGCGTCGGGTCGGCAGAAGTCGAAAGCGCCTTGGTCGCCCACGAGCTGGTCGCCGAGGCCGCGGTCGTCGCCTTTCCGCACGACATCAAGGGTCAGGCCATTCACGCCTACGTGACGCTGAATGCTGGCGAGGAGGGCAATGACGAGCTTCGGCGCGAGCTGAACCAACAAGTCCGGCGCGAGATCGGCGCGCTGGCCGCGCCCGAGCGAATCCAGTTCACGCCGGCGCTGCCGAAGACTCGATCGGGGAAGATCATGCGCCGCATCCTGCGCAAGATCGCAGAGGGCGAAACGGCGGGCTTCGGGGACACGTCGACGCTGGCCGACCCGACCGTCGTCGATCAACTGCTTGCCGGAGCGCGGGAGTTCTCGAAGACCCCCGCCTAAGCGCTTGCGGCTCCGCGTGCAGGCGCTAACCCTACATCCGTAGGGGGAGCAGGATGTCGGAACAAAAGCCCTGGACGATGAAGCGCGTCGTCGCCGCCTCTTCGGCGGGACCGCGTTCGAATGGTACGACTTCTTCATCTTCGGTTCGCTTGCGACGACCATCCAGAAGGTCTTCTTCGCCGGGCTCGACCCGACCGCGGGACTGGTCGCTGCGCTCGGCCTCTTTGCGGCGGGCTTCGCGTTCCGGCCCCTCGGTGCCCTGATCTTCGGCGTCGTCGGCGATCGGCTTGGGCGGAAAGGTGCCTTCCTCGCCACCGTCAGCCTAATGGGCGCGTCGACTTTCCTGATCGGCATCCTGCCGACCTATGCGACGGCCGGCATCATTGCGCCTCTCCTGCTGATCCTGCTCCGCATCCTTCAGGGCGTCGCGCTCGGGGGCGAATATGGCGGCGCCGCGATCTACGTAGCCGAGCATTCGCCGGACGACCGACGCGGAGAGATGACGGGCTGGATCCAGATCACGGCATCGCTCGGACTGATCGCGGGCTTGCTCGTCATCCTCGGCACCCGCAGCGCCGTCGGTGAAGACGCGTTCCTGGCCTGGGATGGCGGATACCGTTCCTCTTCTCGGTGCTGCTGCTGATCGTCTCGGTCTGGCTCCGCTTCAAGCTGTCGGAGAGCCCCGCCTTCGCGAAGCTCAAGGAAGAAGGCGAGATCTGCCATGCGCCGCTGCGCGAGGCGTTCGGCCGCTGGGAAAATCTGAGGCGCGTGCTCATCGCCTTCTTCGGTATCATGTGCGCGCAGGGTGCCGTCTGGTACCTCAGCTTTTTCTACATCCAGGTGTTCCTGACCAAGTCGCTCGGTGTGCCGGAGCCAACCAAGGACGCGCTGGTGCTGGCGATGACCGTCGTCAGCGCGCCGCTTTACGTCTTCTTCGGCTGGCTCAGCGACCGGATCGGCCGCAAGCCGGTGATGATCGGCGGAATGCTTTTGGCCCTGGTGGCCTATCTGCCAGGTTTCCATGGCATGGCGGCAGCGGCGAACCCGGCATTGGTCGAGGCGCAGAGGGCGCAGCCGGTCGTCGTGTACACGGATCCTTCGACCTGCTCGGTCCAATTCGACCCTGCGGGGACGCGGCAGTTCAAGACAGCTTGCGACATCGGCAAAAGCCTGCTCGCCGGAACGGGGATTTCCTACCGCGAAACGCGATCTGACGACGGCCGCACCGTCGTCGCGGTGGGCGATGAGAGGATCGAAATTCCGGACGGTGGCGCGCTGTCCGGACCGGAGCTCAAGGCGCTCAAGGACGACACGGGCAAGACGCTGAAGGCGGCGCTAACAGCCGAAGGTTATCCGGCAAAAGCCGACCCGGCGCGAATGAACATCCCGGTGATGTTCTTCTGGCTGATGGTTTTCGCCGTGGCTTCGACCGCCTTGTACGGACCGCAGGCGGCCGCGCTGGTCGAGATGTTCCCGACGAATATCCGCTACACGGCAATGTCCCTGCCCTATCACGTGGGAACGGGCTGGGTCGGGGGCTTCTTGCCAGTCACCAGCTTCGCGCTCGCGACCATAACAGGGAATGTCTACGCCAGCCTGTGGTATCCGGCCGTCTTCACCTTGATTTCGGTGGTGGTCGCGCTGCTGTTTATCCGGGAAACGCGCGGCAAGCCGCTGGACGAGATTTAGCCCGTCAGACCAGCTTGAGCTTCCTGGCGACGAAGATCGGTCCCACCACTGTCAGGGCGATACCGGCGAGCGAACAGAACCCAAGCCAGATTGCCATGGCCGTCCCGCCAGCTTCGTACATCGCGTAAAGCACCGGCGCCGCGAGAACGAAGCCGCGGACTTCGTTGGCGACGAACAGCGCCAGGCCCGCCTTGACGAGCAATTTGGTCGCGACGGATAGTCTCTCTCGCATGCCGGCATTGTGCCGCCGAACACTTGAGAAATGATTGATGCCGCCCGCGAGGGCGCGCGAGCTTGCTTACGGCGCCCAGTGAATGTCGATCGGCTGCTCGGCCTCGGCCAGCACGCGGCCGATCGGGAGCTTCGAGCTTTGTCCATCTTCGATGGCCCCTCGAGCATTTCGCGCTTGTCGTTGCCGACGAGCGTGATCAGCACGGTCCGCGCCGAAAGGATCGCGGCGCGAGTCAGCGTGACACGAGCGACCGGCGCATCCTCAGGCAGGGGGTCGGGCATGACGCCGACCGCACGCCGAGCTTTCGGAGCGTCGAGCGCGTCCTGGAGATCGGGTCCTGCGAAGATCGACGCGGTATGGCCATCCTCGCCAACACCAAGCCACACGAGGTCGGGTGGCCAGGGCAGGTCCTGCAGACGCGCGTCCGCGGAATTGCCGGCAAGGCGGTAGTCGGGGATGTCGCCAGTGATCGGGATCACACGTGCGCCGACGGGCAGAAATGTCTGCGCGATGGCGCGGACGTTACTTCGCTCATCGTCCATCGGTACCAGCCGCTCATCGGTCGGAATGATCGTCACCTGCTTCCACGGCAGCTTCTTCGCGGCGAGCGCCTGAAGGATCGGCTTTGCAGTGCCGCCACCGGGGACGGCGATCAGCGAGGAGCCGCGCGCGTCCAGCGCGCTTTCGATGATGAAACCAATGTCGCCGGCAACGGCCTCCGCCAGCTCCGCAGCGTCATCATAGTCCCACCATTCGGCTTCAATCATCCTAGTTCGCCTGCCTGTATGCCATTTGAGAAGGCACGGGCTCGCCGCGCCGATTGTAGGCGGGCCTATACACGAATCTCGCGCTGACCAATCGGCAAGTCATGTCGTCGACAGCCGGATCGCCGCTCGACTGGTAGATTTTGCACCCCGCGACGCGTCCGTTCGGCAAGACCGTGAACATGACGAACGGCGATGCGCCGTTGGACAGCCTCTGCCGAAGCTCGGGCGGATAGTCGCGACTGCGCAGGCTCGGCGTCAGCAGTTGCGCGCGGGAGACGATGCCGTCCCCGCCTCCGCCGGTCCCACTGCCGGAACCGCCTGATCCTGTTCCACTGCCCGTGCCGCCAGCGCCGGTGCCCGGTCCAGCAACGTTGGACGCGCCCTGCGTTGGCGCCGTACCCTGGTTGGGGGTTTCGCTGGCATTCACTGGAACGGGGACCGGCAGTTCGATCTTCGGCGTTGGTGCGACGATGGGTGTAGCCTCGCTCTTGAGGTTCTTTTCGGAGGCGGCCCCTTCTTGCTCCTTCGGCTTCTGCTTTTGCTCAGCGGGTTGAGGAAGGTCCGGGGTCGGCGGTGGCAGTTCGGCTTCAGTGATTTCGAACACCCGCAGCACGGTCTGCGGATCCGCGAGATTCATCTTTCCGGAGAGATGCAGGAAGGCGAACAGAAGCCCGGCATGGATGGCGATCACCGCAGCAACGGCGCCGCTCTTGTCGCGCGTCTTCAGGTCGGAACGGTACATTACGGCTGTTCAACGACCCTATTGGTGCAGGGTTGCCGCGCTGTCACCCACCTTTAGGAAAGCGCCGGACGGATCAGACCGTCCGGCGCTTGAAGTCGACTTGCTTGGCTTACCGGCTCGTGCTGTTCGAGCTTCTGCGACCGCCGCCATGACTTGCCCGACCGCCCTTGCTTGCAATCTCCCGCTGCTTGGCGGGGTCCATCGCTGCAAATCCGCGTTTCGAGCCGCCACTCTTCGTTCCGGCCATGCTTTTCCTCCTTTTTACGCAACACAACGCTACCAACAGTAGCCGCCCGAAAACGCCCCCTCGAAACAGCGGTTCAAATAGCTGATTTGCGTTAGCGAGAATGCCGTTTCGGCCGCCGCCGATACGCCAGTGCGGACAACGCGATCGTCACGATCCCGGTCAGTTCCAGCCACCATCCACTGCGCAAGCCTGCGACGTTGATCGTCACCCAATTGTCGATGTGATGGAACGACCCCGCGCGCATCAGGATGAAGACGAACAGAATAACCAGACCGACAGCCGCGGTCTTGACCGAGCGTGGCGACTTGCGGAGCCAGGTGACGAGGGCCGCACTGACCAGGAAACCGATGACGGCAAGCCCCAGCAGGAACAGGCCCTGGATCAAACGCCGCTGCTCGTACCAGCCTCCCTGCTGCGCCAATGAGCGACCCTCCGTCGTCAGGAAGGTCTGGAGATCGAGTTCCTTGTTGAGCCCGAGGAAGATGAGCGTCAGCGCGGTCGCGATCCAGAAGCGCCGGTCCTGGCGTCGGACGCTGGAGCTGGCCCAGAAGGCAGCCGCTGCGCCGATGAAGTAGGCGGCGACGACAATCCAGGCGAGCGGAGTGCGATCGTGAAAGAGCAAGGCCGAAATCCAATGGCCCCAAGCGTCCATTTTCCCGAATTCCCCGGCCGATAGTCAGGCTTGTCTAGCCGTTCATCCGTTCAATGCAATTCGCGCCCGATCGCACGACGGAATCCGGTAAATTCCGGCTATTCGCATGAAGTTGAGTCAGTACTTAACGTTTTGTTTACGTTACTCTTCCGTTGTTCCTCAATTCGCCTGTAAAAAACACCGACACGTCGTGCCGAGGAGTCGCGACTCTTGTTGACAGAGTCTTTCGGGCGAAAGTCCGGTTCGAGGGGTCATCACTAAATAAGCAGACCCTGGGAGGGTCATCCAAAAGTTGAGGTTCAAAACGAAGGCGCTTGCGCCGCTGATTCTGCTTGCGATTCTTTCTGGCTGCAAAGTCTCCAAACCTCACCAGACAGGTGCGGAGGCTCCCGCGGCCGAAACTCCCACGCCGACCACTCCGACTCCCACTCCTTCCTCGCCGCCGCCAACGACCACGCCGACCCCTAGCCCGACGCTAGCCGGTCTGGCGGCGATCTCGTCCAACTTCGATCCGAACTCGGAACTGGTGCCGGCTTGGGGGACGGGTGCAATCCCGCCATCGGCCAGCCCGGACGTTGTCGGCGCGTTCCGCTTCATCTGCAACGCGGGCCAGCTGCTTTACGACGACCCGATCGTCTACCCCGGGCAAGCAGGCAAATCGCACCTGCATCAGTTCTACGGAAACACGTCGGCCAACGCGAATTCGACTTACAATTCACTTCGCGGAGGCGGTGCTTCCACCTGCATGTCGCCGCTGAACCGGTCGGCGTACTGGATGCCCGCCATGCTCGACGGGAGGGGCAACGTGGTCCGCCCGGATTATGTCGCCATCTACTACAAGCGGCGACCGGCAAGCGACCCCGTGGTCTCCGATCCCAACAACGCTCAATATCAGGGCCAGGCGGTGGACCTACCTAACGGCCTGAAGTTCATTTTCGGCTACGACATGCTGACCGGAAAATCGCCGACGGGTTCGCTATACTTCAACTGCGACGGGCCCGGCGCGACGCAAGGTCATTATGCGTCGATACCCGCAGCCATCAAGACTTGCCCGGCGGGATCGCGCATTGGCGCAATCGTCAGTGCTCCGGCTTGCTGGGATGGCAAGAACCTCGACAGTTCGAACCATCGCGATCACGTGGCCTACCCGTCCTACGGGACGCAGGGCTACCTGAAGTGCCCGGCGACCCATCCGTACGTCATCCCGGAATTCACGCTGCAGGCGTGGTACGGCATCTCGGCCGGTGACGATCTCACCAAATGGACCTTCTCGTCCGACGCGATGCAGCCAAGCCTCCCGCACGGAAGCACCTTCCACGCCGACTTCTTCATGGCGTGGGATCCGACGGTGAAGAAGATGTGGCACGACAACTGCATCAACAAGAAGCTCAACTGCTCGGGCGGCGACCTCGGCAACGGCTTGCAGATGAAGCAGTTCGCGGGCTTCAGCTACGTCGCCAACCCGCACCTGGTCCCGCAGCCGTGAAACTGATCGCGACCTTCGCGCTTGCGTCGGGTCTTGCCGTGGCAGGACCGGCGCAGGCCGGGGTTCTCGAAATCGGCGACGACGGCACGGTCAAGACGCTGGGCGACACGCCCGGCGCGACGTGGACGACGGACGACCAGCAGGAGGTTACTGCTGAAGCGAGTGATGACATCGTTATCCCCGACAAGGCGGTGACCGTCCTTGCCGACCGCGGCTGGTCGGGTGGCTACGCACAAGCCATGGTGGAGATCGCAAAGGCGAACGACATCAGCCCGTACCTGCTCGAAGCCGTCGTCTGGCAGGAGAGCCGATGGAACCCGGCGGCCCGTTCGCGGGCCGGTGCCATCGGTTTGGCGCAATTGATGCCCGGAACGGCGCGGGACCTTGGCGTCGACCCCAATGACCCACTACAAAATCTGTCGGGTGGTGCGCGGTACCTTCGTCAACAGCTGAACCGTTTCGACGGGAACGTTGAGAAGGCACTAGCGGCTTATAACGCGGGTCCGGGACGCGTCATGACGGCTGGGGGTATTCCGTCAATTCCTGAAACACAGGCCTATGTGCGCGCCATTGTCGCGCGCCTAGCGGCCAATTCAACCTTGGAAGGAGAGCGCCAGTGAGGAAGCTGGGCTTCGCAATCGCATCCGTCGCTGCAGTCATGCCGTCAGCGGCCATGGCTCAGGCCAATCCGCAGGGCTCGGGCCCGATCGTGTCCGCGCTCAGCTGGCTTCAGGGCACCTTGCTCGGCAATGTGGCAACCTCGGTCGCGGTCATCGCCGTCGCCATGGTCGGCTTCATGATGCTGACCGGCCGCCTCAACTGGCGCGTCGGCGCGACCGTGATCATCGGCTGCTTCATCCTGTTCGGGTCGGCTGCCATCGTGTCCGGCATCCAGTCGACCGCTGCGGTCTCCGGCTAGCCGATGCGGGCACCGCTCTTCCGCGCCCTCACCAGGCCGCAGATGTTCGCGGGGTTACGTTCAATTTCTTCGTGATCAACGCGGCCGTGACGACGGAGCTGTTCCTCCTCACACGGTCGTTCCTCGCTCTTCCCGCCGCCGTGGCGATCCACGGCGTGGGATACTTCCTGTGCCTGCGCGAGCCGCGGGTGTTCGACCTTTGGCTGACCAAGGTCAGCAAGTGCCCCGCGTGCGTAATTACAAGCGCTGGGGCTGCAACAGCTATTTGCCGTGAGGACTCGCTGATGAAGTGGACCGGCGCAGCGCAGTGGATGAAGAAGGAAGCCCAGGCCGGCGACCGCCTTCCCTATGAGCGCCACATCGACGACGCGACCATTCGCCTTCGCGACGGCGCAGTCATGCGCACCCTGCACATCGGCGGGATGGAGTTCGAGACGCAGGACGCGGACCAGCTCGACCATGCGCTGGCCGTGCGCGAGGTCTTGCTCCGGAGCGTGCTCGATGCGCGGTTCGTGCTCTATCACCACGTCGTCCGCCGTCGCGTGACCGTAGCTTCGGGCGGCGAGTTCGACAGTCCGTTCTGCGCAGCGATAGGCAAGCAATGGGACGCGCGGCTGGCTGAGCGCCGCCTGTTCGTGAACGAGCAATTCCTGACCATCGTCCGCCGACCGGCCCGCGGCAAGACCGGCTGGCCGGAGAAGCTGGCGCGCCGTTTTGGTGGCGACAGTACCGACGACACCGGCGCAATCCGCGATCTCGAAGCGGCGACCACGTCGCTTCTCGCCGCGCTCGAGCCCTACGAAGCCCGGCTGCTGTCCACTTACCGGACGGACGCCGGCGAACTCTCGGAGCCGCTGGAATTCCTGTCCAGCATTTACAACGGCGAGATGCGCCCGGTGGTCCTTCCCTCGGAAGATGCCGACCTTGGCCATCATTTGCCCTACAAGCGCATCAGCTTCGGCCTAGACGCGCTCGAGACCGCAGGAGCCGGCGGCCGCAACTTTGCGGCGATGCTTTCGATCAAGGAGTATCCCGCAGAGACCCGCCCGGGCCTGATCGACAACGTCCTTCGCCTGCCGTGCGAGCTGGTGCTGACCGAGACCTTCGCTCCGGCCGATCGCCAGATCGCTCGAGAGCGCATCGACCTTGCCCTGCGCCGCCAGAAAGCGAGCGAAGAGGATAGCGGCACGGAGCGCCGAGAGATGCTCGCCGCCCGCGATGCGCTCGGGCGGGCCAGGCGGGATTCGGCGATCATCATTTCAGCGTCATGGTGCGCGCCGCCGATCTCGCCGAGCTCGACGCGGCCATGGCAACCGCTTCAGCGGCCATCGCGGACATCGGGGCGATTTCGGTTCGGGAAGACGTGAACCTGGAGCCTCTTTTCTGGGGCCAGTTCCCGGGGAACGAGGGCTACCTCGTCCGCCGCGCGCTGATTTCAACCGCCAATGCTGCCGGCTTCATGTCGCTTCACGGCTTCCCGGTCGGCAAGCCGGAAGGCAACCACTGGGGCGATGCAATCACCGTGTTGGAAACGACCAGCTCAACGCCCTACTTCTTCAATTTTCACGAGGGCGATCTCGGCCATTTTTCGATCATCGGCCCGTCGGGTTCGGGCAAGACCGTCGTCCTCAACTTCCTCACCGCACAGGCGCAAAAGTTCGGACCGCGCACGATCTTCTTCGACAAGGATCGCGGCGCCGAGATCTTCCTTCGCGCGGCGGCGGCCATTACTCGGTCCTTCGCCCGGGTGAGCCGACCGGCTTCAATCCGCTGCGGCTCCCGAACAATGCGATCAACAAGGCGTTCATCCGCGACTGGCTCGGCGTTCTCCTTGGCGCCGAAGGTCCGGAAGAGCTGGCGACGATCGCTTCGGCGGTCGATGCCTGCTTCGACCAAGACCCGTCGTTCCGTCGCCTCCGCTATTTCCAGGAACTTCTCGGCGGTCGCAGCCGTCCGGAATCGGGCGATCTCGTTTCGCGGCTCGACCCTTGGGTCAACAATGGCGAGCACGCCTGGCTTTTCGACAATGACGAGGATCAGCTCAACCTGACCTCTCGCATCGTTGGCTTCGACATGACGGCGCTGCTCGACAGTCCTCGCTTACGCACGCCGGCCATGATGTACCTCTTCCACCGCATCGACGAACGGCTCGACGGTTCGCCGACCGCTGTTTTGATCGACGAAGGCTGGAAGGCGCTCGATGACCCTGTCTTCGCCGCTCGCATCCGCGACTGGCTGAAGACGCTTCGAAAGCGCAACGCCGTCGTCGGCTTCGCGACGCAGTCGGCACGCGACGCGCTCGACAGCCGCATTTCGGCGGCGCTGGTCGAACAGACCGCTACCATGATCTTTATGCCGAACCCGAAAGCGAAGGCGGAAGATTATTGCGCGGGTTTCGGCCTTTCCGCACACGAACTTGAGCTGATCCGCTCGCTTCCGGCGCACAGCCGGTGCTTCCTGATCCGCCACGCCAACCACAGCGTCGTCGTCCGGCTCGATCTTTCGGGAATGCCCGAGCTGCTGATGATCCTGTCAGGACGTGAAGCAACCGTTCGCCGGCTCGATTCCATTCGCGCCAGCGTCGGCGACGATCCCGCCCACTGGTACCAGCTGCTCACCCGCGCGGCCTGGCCGGGCGACGAAGCGAGCGGCGACGGCATGTACCTCGAGGCTGCCGAGTGAGCTCCTGCCCGACATTCAGCGACGGCGGGCCTTCCGGCATCGCCGAGGCGCTGCGCGTCGTCGATTGCATGAGCGGCGAAGCGGCGTCGTTCGCTTTCTCGCGCCTGTTCGGTTCGAGCGCATTGCTCGGCCAGGCGCTGACTGCCGCTCTTACTCTTTACATAGCCTGGTATGCGATCGGGCTCCTGACCGGACGCACGTCGCTGACGGTGTCGAGCCTGACGCCGCGCATGATGACAATGGGCGTCGCGCTGACTTTCGCAACGTCCTGGGTCGCCTATCAGTCGGTGATCTGGAACCTGCTCGTCGGAGCGCCCGACCAGATCGCCAGCCTGCTGATCGGCACGCAAGGCAGCGCGACGTCGCTGTTCGCCGACCGACTCGACACGATCTTCGCGGTGGTAGCCCAGGCGGCGGCGGCGACGGAGGCCGCGACCGGACAATTGCCGCAGCATGCGACCTCGTTAGCATCCGGACCGGATCTGCTCTGGCTCTCGGCACTCCTTTTGCTTCTGGGAACCGTCGGAGTCTTGCTGGTCGCACGGATCGCGCTTGCGGCAATGCTGGCGCTGGGACCGATCTTCATCATCTGCGGCCTTTTCGAAGGCAGCCGCGGGCTGTTCGAGGGCTGGCTCAAAGCGGCGGTGCTTTTCGCGCTGACCCCACTGCTTGCGGTTCTGATCGGAGGCGGCACGATTGCCCTGCTCTCTCCGATGCTGGATTCGCTCGCCGCTGCTGGCGGTCAGGTGCCGTTGCGGTTGACGACGACCTTGTTCCTCGCAGCCGCGGTCTATTGCGCGCTGATGATCGTCTGCTTGAAGATCGCGGGAACGATGGTGGCCGGGTGGCGGCTACCTTTCAGCACCAGCCGCGACCGCAAGGCGCTGGACGCTGCATCGGCTCAGGCTCAGCAGACTCAGGTTACAGCCACCGGACTTGAACTCGCTCCCGCAGCGGCTGGCAGCAGCGATCCGCGCATGCGAGCGATCATCAGCGCCGCCTCGGGCGGCACGTCAGCGTCGTACGACCGGCCTGCACCGTCCTATCCGCTTCATTCGGCATCAGGCAGCTCGGTCGAATCCGCGCAGCCCACAGTTTCGTCGCGCTCCGACCCCGCCTCGGGAGCCTGAGCCGCCTTTATCGACCACGCACAGTACAGTTTCAAAGGACCAGTTCATGATGAGGATCCCGGCCGCCGCTCTGGCTTTCGCGCTTCTCTCCACGCCCGTTTATGCCGCCGACCCGCGACTGCAGAGCGTCCATTACCAGCCCGACACGGTGGTGAAGGTGCAGGGGCGCCTTGGCTACCAATCGATGATCGAATTCGCTTCGGGTGAATCGATCGAGAATGTCGCCGTCGGCGATTCCAGCGCCTGGCAGGTGACGCCGAACAAGCGCGCCAACCTGCTGTTCCTGAAGCCGCTGATGCCGAGCGCCCAGACCAACATGACCGTGGTCACTGACCAGCGGACCTACTTGTTCGACTTGAGCGTGGCCAAGGCCGGCGCAACACCGATGTACAACCTGCGCTTCACCTACGGCGCGACGCCGCCTGCACCGACGCAGAGCCAGCCTCAGCGGATCGGCTATCCGACGCTTCTCGCCAGCGCACCATCGAGCCCGCCTGCGGTCGTGGCACCGAAGATCAATTACGATTGGAAGCAAAAGGGCGACAAGGAAATCCAGCCGTCGCGCGTTTATGACGATGGCCGCTCGCTCTATCTGCAATGGGCTGCGGGCGCTGCCATGCCGGCCTTGTTCGAGCGCGACGAGGATGGCCGCGAAGGCCTGCTGAATTATCGCCAGCAGGGCTCGTTCGTCGTTGTCGACAGCGTGCCGAACACGCTGGTGATGCGGCTCGGCAAGGACATCGCTTTGCTCGTCAATCGTCACCCTACCAAGGAACAGCCCCTTCGTGTCGCGGAGCGCTAGGATGAACAACTCACTCGTCCTGCTGGAAAAGCAGCAGCAATCGGATCCCCGGATCGAGCTGGAGCCGGAAACGCTGGCGCTGGCCAAGCGCAACGCTTTCCCTTTGGTCGCTCAGCGCTCGTCGAAAAAGGACGGCATGGGCATGGCTGTCGGTGTTGGCGGCGTCTTGCTGCTGGGCGTGGCAACCTTTGCAACGATGTCCGGATCGCGAGAAGTCCAACCCGCCAAGCCGCCCCAGGCAGCCTCGCTTCCGCAGACCGCCAAGCCGGGCGGGATCGTGGTTCCGGCCGACGCCTTGACGCCGGTGCCGGCTATCGCGCCCGGCGCCGCTCCGACTGACGTTCCGGGCATCACTGGCGTTCCGCCGGTGGGCGCGACGGGGCAGATCCTGCCGCCGGCTGAGGCAGTTAACCCGCACGGTGGACCGGCGCTGATCGTCGATACGAGCTCGAACCCATCGAGCGCCACGGCGTCGCCGCTCGATCCATTCGGAGCTTCGTCGGGCGACGTCGCGAAGGCGACGCGCATGAAGAATCCGGGCCAGACGGTTTCTCAAGGCACTCTTATCCCAGCGGTGCTGGAGACAGCGATCAACAGCGATTTGCCCGGTTATGTCCGGGCGGTCGTCAGCAGCGATGTCCGTAGCTTCGACGGCAGCCGCGTCCTTGTCCCGCGATCATCGCGGCTGATCGGCCAATACAAGAGCGGCGTCGCCAATGGGCAGACGCGGGCCTACGTGATGTGGACGCGCGTCATTCGTCCTGATGGCGTTTCCGTGGCGCTTGGCTCGCCGGCGGTGGACGCCGCCGGCCAGACCGGCCTCACCGGCACTGTCGACACGCATTTCATGAAGCGGTTCGGGTCGGCTCTTCTCCTGTCGATTGTTGGCGCGGCTTCGACGGTCGGAACCGGAGGCAGTGCCCTTCTCGTCTCCGGCGGCCAGAGCGCCGCTTCGGTCGCTGCGCAACAGAACGGGACGATCCCGCCGACCATCAAGGTCAGGCAGGGCCAACCCATTCGCGTGTTCACGGCGAAGGACCTCGACTTCTCGACGGTGGCGGGATGAACGCAACGGCGGAAGTCGCTCAGCTAGGCGTCTACCTTTCCGCTTACCTGGCGCCGTTCCAGCAATGGCTCGACGACGAAAGCGTCACCGAGATCCTCGTCAACCAGCCGGGCGAGGTTTGGACTGAAAGCGCCGGCGCGGCCGGGATGGCGCAGCACGAAGCGCCGGGCATCGACGACGTCCTGCTGAGCCGGCTTGCGGCGCAGGTTGCCCGTTTCAGCCATCAGGGGATCAATCGCGAGCGGCCATTGCTATCCGCCACGCTGCCGACCGGGGAGCGTATCCAGATCGTCAGCCCTCCGGCAACGCGGCGGCATTTCGCCTTGTCGATACGGCGCCATCGATTGCTGGACGTGCCGCTCACGGCTTACGAGCGCGAAGCGAAGGGCGAAACGACCAAGTCGTGGCAAGAGCGCCCCCACGGTGTGAGCGACATCGAATTTCTTCGCCAGGCGGTTCGCGGCGGCGCGACGATCCTGATCTCTGGCGGAACGTCGAGCGGCAAGACGACCTTTCTCAATGCCTTGCTGCGCGAAATCCCGGAACATGAGCGCGTCATCCTGGTCGAGGACACGCCGGAAATCCGGCTCGGCAACCGCAACGGCGTCGGCCTGATCGCGGTCAAGGGCGAGACTGGCCAAGCACGGGTCACCACCGACGACCTGCTTCAGGCAGCGCTGCGCCTGCGCCCCGATCGCATCGTTCTCGGTGAACTTCGCGGCGGGGAGGCGGTCAGCTTCCTTCGCGCGATCAACACCGGCCATCCGGGCTCGTTCAGCACGATCCACGCCAACTCGCCGTCGGGAGCGCTTGAGCAGTTGGCGCTGATGGTAATGCAAAGCGGCCTCGGCCTCTCGCGCATGGACACCATCGCTTACGTCCGATCGGTCGTAGACCTGATCGTGCAGCTCGACCGGCAGGGCGGCCAGCGGGGAATCGCAGCCATTCAACGGACGGCCGATTTCGCCTGAGATTGCCCGCTCGTGAAGTAGACTTTACAAATGGCCATCAAATTGTGGTAAGAACGGGAAGGGCCCGCCGCCACCGTTGAGCGACGCGTATGGCGGACCCGAGGATGTTTGGCGCTGCTGTTTGGGAAGGCGCTTGAACATTTGCCCCTTGGATCAAGGCGCCCCAAATGCCCCAAGGGACGGGCGGTCTGGAAGAGCACCCACTCGGCACCGGACCGCCCATATCTTTAGTTGCTTCGCGTACCGACCGAACCTTATCGAAAGTTAGCTTTGTCAACTTTTATTGTCATAAGGGAAGACCGGGCGGCGCGCGGAAGTCATTGAAGAGTCTGCCGGATCCACCTTTCCGACGTCAGAAGGGGAAGCGCCATGACGGACAACCGAACGGGGAGCGATCGCAGGGACGACGACCGGCGCAAGGCCGATCGACGCCAGTCCGGACGGGACGATGAGGCTCCGGACCGTCGGCAAAGCGACCGGCGACAGACCGACCGCCGCCAGTCCTAATAGCGCGTCGACAATCCCACGGGCTGGATGATTGCGAGGATCGCCTCGCACAATTTCCCAGGCTCGTGCGGACGGGCGCCGGGCGTCCTCCCCGCCATGTCGAGCGCCTGGATCACGACTTCGCGATGCACCTCGCTCATCTGGGCAAGGCTGACGCACAAGCCGAACAGCAAGGATTGAAGCGATTGGTTCTCAGCGCGGAGGATCGCGACCTCGTCGTCACTGGAAAGGTCTGAGGGCTCGCCATCGAGCATGCGGTTGTGAAGCATGTCAGCAGGTCGACGGGCTGGAGCCGGAAATCGAGAAGTCGGTCCGTTGGCGGACGATGAAGGCAACCTCGCTGGTCAGCCGGCGGTTGTTGAGAATCGACGAGGCGATCAGCGGCTTATACTGATACTCCGCCTCGGCATACATGATGGCGCTTCCGGCTTGAGCAGTAAGTCCGTTGATATTTGGCAACGATGCGTCGGATTTTCCCTTATCCTGAGTCCCGTACTTGGAAACCTTGGCAAGGCCTCCATAGCAGCGCTGCCACCGGATCCATTGCCCAGTCGACGCCGCATTGTTTTGAACAGAGCTCAGGATTACCCGGCCTCGATTTTGGAAGTCGATTCCCGCGCCCGACTTCTGCACACCGACAAAGAGTTGGTTGATATAGGCCTCGCTCATCGGCGTTCGAAGACGACTGGCATTGTCGGCCGTCATCGCCGCGATCTGACGCACACGATGGTTCGCGAGGACGTAATTCGTCATCTCGAGCCCAACAAGGATGAGCGTCATCAACAGCGGCAGGGCAAGGCCGAATTCCATCATGGCCACGCCTCGGTCGGCCACGAGTAGGCCGGTTTTGGCTTTCGCTTTGCGGCGAGTTTCAACCATCGCTACCATCTTACTTGCAGACCTTCGGCGGCGGAGTGCTCACCACTGCCGCATATGGCTCATTGCTGACGATCGTGTTCTCGATGACCTTGGTCGTCGGGCTGAACTTCAGCATCTTTTCGCTGAACTTGAACAAAGTTGGGTAGCTCGCCGTCACCTCGTAATAGATCACGTCCTCGGCCCCCCGAGACCGTTTTTCCCCGATCCGCATCCCAAGTGCCGTTGTTGTTGATGTCATCGAAGCAGTAAGTTCCGCTGGCGATGCTTCCAGACGTCACCGGTTCCGGAAGACCGACACCAGTGAAGTCCGAATAACTCTTTTTGACGATCGAAACCGTGGCGTCCTTGCGAAACGAGCGGATCTGCTTGACGACCTCAGCATCAATTTGCGTTCCGGTATATTGGCCGGTTGATGCCATTCTGGCCGCCGCACGGATCGCGCCATTGGAGACCGAGACCGCATAAATCCGATAGCCGACCTCAAGTGTGCCAATGATCAGAAGGCACAACACAGGCAGCAGCATCGCAAATTCGACAAGCGCCGCACCACGCTCGCAAAACTTGAGCGAATAGGCATCAGATCGACAGATCATTTTGATAGCCTTAGCGCGCCGATGTTCTTGCCGATCTCCTTGAACTTCGCGATCAGCTCGGTGCTGTTCGTGCTCACTGCGACCTGGTCATCATTGCTTGCGCAATCGGCCAGCGCGGATGGAACGCTGCTGCCGAAGCCTATCGACCAGATCGATGCTCCGCCCTGCTTGGCCGCATTACAGGCCATCAGCCAGCGGGCAGTATGCCGCTTCTCCAGGTTGCTGCCGTTTCCGTCGGTGACGTTGGTATTGTACGTTCCGCCAACGATCCGGCGATCGAGCTTCTCCACGCCATAGGAATAGTAGCCGGCTGAATCCGGCTCCAAGATTCCGTCCGTCATGAAGATGACGTAGCGGTTGACCGGACGGTCGTTGAAAGTGCTGGGATTGTCAGCAGCGAAGATGCCACCGCGCGAAATGAACCGCGCTCCCCAAATCATCCCGATGTCGTGATAGGTGTTACCGGTCGGCGTCAGGCCATTAACGTAATTCTGCATGTCAGTGCGGCTCATCGTGTTGAGACGCTTCGCTTCCACCGGACAATAGTGATTGTCGCCCAGATAGCTCCCGTCTGGATCATAGATGACCTTAGGAAAGGATGGGACCCATTTGGTATTCGCATTCCCATCAGGAACCTTGTCGATATTGAGGTCGATCGCGCCTGTCGGAATGTCGGGATAGGCCGTGCTCGAAGTCGGCGTTATCGTGCTCACCGTTTGTCGTTCTTCAATACAGCCGTTCCAGGTGGCGTTATTATTGCTTCCGCCAATGTAGTTCTTCACGTTGACGCTGGTGCCAGCGAGATAGCTGGTCACGTCCCACGATTTGGAGCCGTAGTTGTATCCACCGCCCGATTTCGGCCAGCGCGTTTGATAGCTCGGCGACGTTTGGAAGTAGCTTGGGTTCGCCGCGTAAACGAGCTTGCCGACGTTCACGTTCGTAGAATACGGAACGATAGCATAGCGAAGGCGAAGTCCCTGAGACGTCAATTGCGCCTGGGCAGCAGCTAGTTCGTCATAAAGTGCCATCACCGCTTTGCGCAGTGATACGATCTTCTTTTCGCCGCTGATGGAATTATCCATCGAACCGGTCACGTCGAGAACCAAAACAATATCAATGTTGTCGAAGTTCTGGGTCGCGTCGCAGTCGACATTGATCGGAATGCTGGCGCGGCTGAAGATCTTCATGATGGTTGTCGGGACAGTCGTTGCGGCCACGACTTTTACCGTTCCCACATCGGGATGCGTGATGGTCGGCGTGAATGCCGCAGTTCCCATGTAACCCTGCGGGAAATTGAAATTGAAGAATTTCGTCGCCTCGGGTTTCGCGGTCTCAATGTCCTCGTTGGACATCGCGCGACGGCCCGCCAAGGCGGCGGCATCACAAGCTTGGCTGAGGCGCGACTGGGCGAGATGAGCGCGGGCGATATCGAGCCCGCCCCCGATCACCGCCGTCAGCGGGATGATCGCTCCGGCAACGATCGCCATCGTGTTTCCGCGATTGTCGCGCGCAAGGCGCCGACAGGCGGTGGCCAGATGTTTGAAAACGGACTTGCGCATCACGAATCCTGTCCCGTTGGACTGGTGCGCAAACCGCCGCCTCTATTGTGCAACGCCCGCTAATGGACGGTGAAAGTGTACGGTTAACCTTCGATAAGCACCTTCCGCAGGCGGCCTCGACTAAGATCGGCGAAGGTGGTCGCAAGCCGGGTATGACATGCTGATTTCTACTCGGGAAAGCTGGTCCACTGCGGGTGCGGGGCCAAAAATGAAAAACCGTGTGAAGTCGTTGCGTACAGCGCGGAAGTGGAGCCAGACCGAGCTTGGCGAAAAGCTCGGTGTTTCCCGTCAGAGTATTCATGCCATCGAAACCGGAAAGCATGATCCTTCGCTTCCGCTCGCCTTTCGGATCGCCAGCCTGTTCAAGCTCAGGGTCGAAGAAATCTTCGAGGACTCCCAGAAGTCCTAGCGCACCCGTCGGCACGGTCGCCGACCTCCTGAAATCCAGAAAATCTGACGCTGGGTATTTCCCGTTTTGGGACGCGGGCGGAATCTAGCCTGTTGTAAACTCTGCTTCACCTCACTTAACTTTCGTTAACTCCCAGCAAGTTCCTCGATTCTTGCCGGGACGACAGCTTAGCTTCTCGGCCGAGTAATCCATGCGTCCGGCCGGCGCGTCGATCTGGGGACGACGAATGTTTCGTAAAACGCTTACCTGCGCCGCCGCACTCGCGGCGCTGGCGGCCGCAACTCCAGCGGCTGCCTCCGTGACCATCAGTTTCACCGGCGGCAATAGCGCCACCGACGGAACCGACGGCAACATCCGCACGACGTCGAACGGCGGAATCACTGTCCAGGCCTCGGGCTGGTCCTACGACGGCAACACGCTCGAGCGTGCATGGCTTGGCAGCTACGGCCAAGGCCTTGGCGTTACCAACAACGACGAAGGCAATGGCACGTCGAGCAACAATCACACCGTCGACAATCTGGGCCAGCAGGACTTTGTGCTGTTGATTTTCAACCAGGCGGTGAACATCCAGTCGGCGGTCCTGACGCCGTTCGACATCAGTCCGACGGCAAACGACAACGATGCGTGGGTCAGCTACGCAAATCTCGGCGGCCTTTTCACATCTCCGACGCCGACCGCGGTTCCACTGAACAGCGCGTTGTGGAGTCTGCTGATGGGCAATGACTATACCGTCTCCGGCATCATGGGGTCGGGCTACAGCACGTCATTCAACTCGACGGGCTTCTTCGGAAACGCCTGGCTGATCGGCGCGGCCAATCCGAACCCGGACCGCAACGACGACGGCTTCAAGCTGTCTTCGATCGTCGTCAATCCGACACCGGCCGTTCCTGAGCCGGCGACCTGGGCGATGATGCTGATCGGCTTCGGTGCAGTCGGCTTCTCGATGCGCCGTGGCCGGAGGATCGGCATTCTCCAACAGGCGTAATTTTCGCTCCGCCGCAGTCGTTAAGTCTTCTTGACATATGTGCGACTGTGGAAACATAACTTGTCACAGGGCCCGCTCTTCGATGCGCAAACTCAGGGAGCGGGCCCTGCTTCTGACCAGGCTTTGCCTGACAGGAGCGGGGGGCGGTCTGGACTAGAGAAACCCACTCGGCACCTGGGGCGCTCCCCAAGCTCCTAGCCTGCTGTTCCAACGGCAGGATTTGACTAACGGCGATCAACTGTCACCTTGCGCCGTTGCGGGGCAAGACGGGTGTCAGAAGAGCGCAACGATCCAGAACTACAGCTCGTCGCCGCCGCTCGTGCCGGTGACCGCGATGCGTTCGCGAAGCTTCTGGAAATCCACTACGATCGCATCCACGGGCTCGCCTGGCAGCTGACCGGAACGCGGGCCGACGCTGACGATATCGCCCAGGACGTTTGCTGCGCGCTGGTGGAAAAAATCCACGCCTTCCGCGGGGACGCCAAATTCTCGACCTGGCTGTGCGCCATTACGTTCAACGCCTGCCGCGATTTCCGGCGAAAGCGCCGATCCTTCTGGTCATTTAGCGAGAAACTGACCGATCTTGCCGGCCTTTCCAAGGCGCCAGACGGGCGCGACATGTATGATGCCATCTGGGTGCAAAGCGCCATCTCCCGCCTCAAGCCCGCGCTTCGCGATACGGCGGTCCTGGTCGCGGGGCAGCAGCTATCGCACGCGGAGGCAGCCGAAGTTCTCGGCATTGCGGAAGCGACGGTATCATGGCGGATGCACGAGGTCCGCCGCCTCATCTCAGCGGCAGCAGGTTCGGACTGACCCGAACTTTTTTTGAAAACCCTCAAAGGATTTCCCGCGGACACCCGTCTCAGGTCCAGGCGAGCACTTTCGCCCGCTTCTTTGAGGGAGTTTTCCATGGGGTGCGAATATCGTTTGAGCCTGGCGCTGGGCGCCCTTCTGCTGGCATCGTGCGCAAGCGAGCCGCAAGTCGCTTCGGACGGTAATGCGCCGCCCGCGCCAGTGGCCGAGGCGGACGAGACTGCAGATGCGATCGTCACCACGGGGGCGCGCGTCCGCGTCGGAAATCTGGAGGCCAAAAGCCAGTTCGCGCTTGGCGTCGTCGCTCCGGCCCGCCCCGCCGCCGGCACCGGGTTACGTTGCGAACCCTCCGTATCGAGACGTCGGGCGCGACAAGTTCAACGCCTTCGCCGAGAACGCGTTCAAGATCGTGCGCGAGACGCCGGTCTCGACCTTCTCGATCGACGTCGACACGGCCTCCTATTCCTGGGTCCGCGCTTCACTGAACAATAACGTGTTGCCGCAGCCCGCCTCGGTCAGAACCGAGGAGATGGTCAATTATTTCAACTATGACTACGCGCCGCCGAAGACCACGGCGCAGCCGTTCAACACCAACGTCGCCGTCTTCCCGAGCCCGTGGTCGCCGGGGCGCAAGCTCGTTCGCATCGGCATCAAGGGCTACACTGTCCAGAAGACGACGCGGCCCCGCGCGAACCTCGTCTTCCTGATCGACACGTCGGGATCGATGAACGACCCCAATAAGCTGCCGCTCGTGCAAAAGTCGCTCAACATGCTGTTGGACGAGCTCGACGAGCGCGATACCGTGTCGATCGTCACCTATGCTGGCGGAGCAGGTACTGCGCTCCAACCGACTCCGGCGAGCCAGAAGGCCAAGATCCGCTCCGTCATCGACAATCTCGGTGCCGGCGGAAGCACGGCCGGCGCAGAGGGTATTCGCCAGGCCTACCAGCTTGCCGAAGCGAACCTCGACAAGAACGGCGTCAACCGCGTCATCCTGGCTACCGATGGCGACTTCAATGTCGGCATCACCGACCAGAACGAGCTCAAGGGCTATATCGAGCGCGAGCGCGGCAAGGGCGTGTTCCTGTCGGTCCTCGGCTTCGGCATGGGCAATTACAACGATGCCCTGATGCAGACGCTCGCCCAGAACGGGAACGGCACGGCCGCCTACATCGATACGGTCGCGGAGGCCCGCAAGACATTGGTCGAAGAAGCCGGCTCGACGCTCTTCCCGATCGCCAAGGACGTGAAGATCCAGGTCGAGTTCAACCCGGCCGCGGTCGCGGAGTACCGGCTGATCGGATACGAGACCCGTGCCCTCAACCGTGACGACTTCGACAACGACAAGGTCGACGCCGGCGATGTGGGGTCGGGCCAGGCCGTTACCGCACTCTACGAAGTGGTGCCGGTCGGCGGGAAGCGGACGATGGAGGACCTGCGTTATGGGGCGAAGACCAACGCCGCTGCGAAGGGAAGCAGCGAGATCGGCTTCGTGAAGATCCGCTACAAGTTGCCCAAGTCGAACACGAGCCGCCTGATTTCGACTCCGATCGATGCCCGGTTCGAAACGCGGAGCTTCGAGGCTGCGCCGCGCGATGCACGTTTCGCCACGGCGGTTGCGGGGTTTGCCGAGCTTCTGCGTGGCGGTCGCTACACAGGCACGATGAGCTACGACGACATCCTGCGCATCGCGAGTGCAGCGCGCGGGCCGGACGAGTACGGCTACCGGTCCGAGTTCCTCCAGCTGGTGCGGGCCGCGCGAAGCGCCCGGACCATGGCGCAACTCGAACAGTAGCCGCTACGGCCGCCAGCGCTTTCGCCCCCCTGGGCGTTGGCGGCCACCCAAAGCCGCTCGACCGTGATACGATAGTCGTTATGATTTTCCCGGTGCTGCATTCGGAAGGGACACGGGTCGGTGGCGATCGATAGCGACAGTTCGATCCCGCTGCCCACGCCACCGCCGCCGCGCCCGGCCGCGCGGCGGGAAGCAATCGACGCTGCGCTGAGGAACTTCGACGGAGTTGCCGATGCTCCGGCCGCGCGCGCGCAGAAAAATTGGTGGGCGTCGCGCCAGCGGCAGCTCGGCGCTCTCGCGACTGCGGCCATTGTCGCCGTTGTCGGTATTCCGTTGACGCTCACTGTCCTCGAGGATCAGCCTCGTCCCAGCGCTGCGGGGAATAAGATTGCCCCACAGCAGGCGCAGCGATCTCAACCTCCGCCCGATGTCGTGGTGGCTACGCCCGTCAGCGAAGCAGAAGATGCCACAGCTACAGATATTCCGCGTTCGAGACTGCCACTCGAACCGCATGAGACGGCGCCTCAGGCGGCGGTCGAGACGGAGCAAAAGGTTGCCAACTTCGAAGCTCCAGCCGCGATTGCCGCCGCGCCGCCTGCACCCGCGCCGCCACCGCCGCCTCCGCCTCCGCCTGCTCCGGAGCGCGGCTACTCAGCAGGGGATGCAGCCGCCGACAGCGTGGTGGTGACTGGTTCGCGCGTGCGAGAGATGGACGAACCTTCGTCCCAGCATGGCCGCCTTGCTGCCAAGCGAACAGCAGACGCGCTCAAGATTATTTCACCGTCCGAAGCCTACGCGCAATTCCTGCCGCGCCTCCAAAACGCGATCCGCTCCGGAAATCCACGGAACGTCAGCGCGCTGGTGCAATATCCGCTCCGCGTGAGCTCCAAAGCGGGTGTCAGGATCTATCCCGATCGCAAGTCGCTAGAGAAGGATTTCGACCGGATCTTCACTCCCCACGTGCGCGCTGCGATCCTTGCGCAGCGCCCAGACGACCTCTTCGTCCGCGATCAGGGGCGATGGTGGGGAGCGGCGAAGTTTGGTTCGATCAAACCTGCCGTAATTCCGACTGCTCGAAGGTTGGACCAGTGCGAGTGAAGGCGGTAAATCCCTGACGGCTAGGCTGTTGTTGCGCGCCGATCTCGGATCGCCCCGTACAGCGCAAGCGCCAGTAGCGGGATCAGCCAAATCACCCTCGCCTGGTAACGCTGCGCCACCGCGGAAAGGACGGTGCAGGTCACCGCGTTGCCGAGAATCCCGAGAAACAGCAATGCAATCACCGGCCGCACCTCACGCTCCTTGATGAAGGTCCAGCCAAGCCAAAGGGTCGCCAGCGCAACGCTGATCGCCGTCAGGATGCTGATAACATGGAGCGGAACGGGGCTCTCCTCGCGCGACCAGTTGAGCTGCGGCGTTCCGCTCTCGTCGAGGACGAGGTTGGCTTCGTACGGATAGGGCCGGAAGCTGACCAGCTGGCGAATGATGTTGTAGGAAATTCGCCGGACCTCGAACCACGAATATTCCTTCGCCGCGGCAAGGACGATGTCCGGTTCCTCGGCGCGGATTCTATCGAGTTGTTCGGCGGTCGCGACGTTGACGATGCCGTCGGGACCCCACAGGAATTCCAGCGCTCCGCCCTTCGGCAATCCGTTCGGATAGAGCGTGCAGATCGTGTACTTGAGCTCGGGGCAATGCTTTTCGAGATACCAGCGGGCCGGCCCGTCGTTCACCGATCTTGCCAGCGCGAACGGATAACGTTTCGAAGTCAGGCTCGTTTCGCCGAAGGCAACGCGGTTGACGGCGACGGTCGTCATCCCACCAATCAGCAAAGGCGCGACAACCCAAGCCCAGGTCCAACGCGGAAGCGGATCGTGGAAGTAAAATCGCTTCACCGCGACCCAGCCCAGCCCAAGCGCCGTCATGCCCGCCGCAAGCGGAATGTGGCTGGCGTGCGCGGTAACGGCGAAGGCGGCGATGCCTGTGCAGAGGAGGCGAATACCAAGGCTGAGACGGGTCCACGCGGCGATCAGCAGAACCATCGCGCCGATCAGAAGTCCCGCAAAGATATCCGGAACGGCGAGGTACGAGGCCGGAGCAACGGTTGTCGCGCTTGCAATCAGGACCAGGGATATTGCCGTCCGCCGCGTCGGCAATCCACCGAATGCGCCAAGGGTCGCGACAATCACGATGGCCGCGCAAAGCGCCTGAAAGATGGTTAGAAGAATAAGCGTCGTTGCTGGCGCCGACAGCAGATACGTCGCCACGCTATAGGTGATCGAACGGACGCCGCTCGCCTTCTTCGCGCTATGTTCCGGCGGCGGGCCGGCAGCCCGGGCGCCGAAGCAACCTGCCCGTCCGACGAGACGTCAAGGCCCTGCACTTTTGCCATCACGAAGGTAACGGCGGCCCGACCACCTTTGTAATAGGCCGCGCTGTCCTGAATGTAGCTTGGGCGGCTGAATGCCAGCAGCGGCCACGACAGCAGGATCGTCGCGAGAAGCGTGAAGGCCAGGAAACGTCGATCCAGTCGTAGCTTTCGCTCCGTCGCCGCATGGGCTTGGGTACTCGCGTTGCCCGCTTGAAGGTTGTGAAGCTCGTTCACGATGCGCTCTCGATAGCGAACAGGGCGTCAATCTTTCGTTTCGTGTCCTCCTTGCCCTTTTTCACGGCAATGGATCGGACGAGTTCGAGCCAGTCGTCGATGGCCTTGGTCTCGGTCCAGCGCTCAGCCAGGGCGGCGCGGCCTGACGCGCCGAGCCGATCCCGCAACGCCGGATCCGAGGCCAGCTTGGTCATGGCGTCGCGAAGGCCATCCTCGTCATCGAACAGGATGCCCCCCGCGCTTTCCTCGACGATTTGCGGATAGGGTCCGAGATTGCGCGCGATGACCGGCGTTCCTTCCCGAAACGCCTCCAGCGCAACCATCGGAAATACCTCGTAGCACAGCGAGGGAGCGATGAGCGCAACCGCGTCGCGATACAGCGCCCGCAGCTTGTCCTGCTCAATCTTGCCGAGGAACTTGACGCTCTTGCACCCTGCTGCAAGCGCACGAAGTTCCGGCTCAAACTCACCGCTGCCGGCAATCAGCAGATCCGCCGGGCTGTCATCGTCGAAGCAGGAGATGGCATCCTGCACACCCTTGAAGCTCTGCAGGCGGCCCACGAACAGGAAGTAAGGCCGGTCATGGGACGATCCGAGAGCCGTTGAGCTCGCTTGCGCATCTGCGTTCGGCATGAAGGACGCCATCGGCAGCATGTCTTTCTTCAGCCCGAACTCCCGATGGCGATCGGCCACGGACTGGCTAAGCGCGATCAGGGCATCGAGGTGCGCGAGATTGTCTTCGAGCAAGGACGTGTGCCGCCACGCCTGGGGCGGTCGGCGAAACGTCAGAGAGCATTTGAAGCACTCGCGGCCGACGCACAGTTCGCGATCATGCCTCCACAAGATGTGGTTGGGGCATACGAGCCAATGGTCGTGAACCGTGCACAGCTTGATGGCTTCGCCCAGTGCAAGAACCGCGGGCCCGCCGACGAGCGAGATGTTGTGGAAGTGGATGACATCGAAGCCCTTGGCGAGGATGGCCTCGATCGCCTTATGCTGGACGACCGGACGTCCTGCCTGCTGCGTCAACAATGTTGATCCGAGCGGCCAACGACTTTCGAGCTGGTGCACTGTTACGCCATCGGGCTGCGGGACCTGCTCCGGCGATGGCGGTGGATGCAGCGCGCTTACGCCGACCTTCCAGGCGTCGGCATCGTAGATGACTTCGACTTCGCAGCCGCGACGGGCGAGCGATTGCACGAAGTTGCGAATGTAAATGCCGTCGCCGCCGAAATTGCACGGCGGATAGAAGGTGGTGACGATCGCGACACGAAGCGGGCTCATTGGGTTCGGACTGTAGTAATTCACACTACCGCCCCGCCGTCACGCATTAAGGCGCGCGTTTCGGCTCGCCGGCCCGTGAAGAACAAAGCTTGTGCCATCTTGGACACCCTAAGACGGCTTCGTCCCCCGACGCGCAACCTGTTCACGGTTGGCTGTTCGAACTTGGCACAGTCAGGGATTGTACGCCCCCCTCAACTTTACTCTAAGCCCGCATTCTATATCATGAATCCCGCATCTGACGATGTGGAGGGGCGTTGGAAGAAAGCCGGCAACTGGCCGCATCGCGAAGACAGGTGAAACGTGCGGGCGCTACGCCTGCAGTCTCCGTAGTCATCCCGGCCTACAATGAGGAGAACGCGGTCGAAGCGACGGTGGAAACCGTTCGCGCCGAACTGACCAATGCGGGGATCTCCCACGAGATCATCGTCGTCAACGACGGTTCCAAGGACAATACGCTTGAGCGCGCCGAGGCATCGGGAGCGACGGTCGTCAACTTCCCGCACAACGGCGGCTACGGCCGCTCGCTCAAGGCCGGCATCGCCGTGAGCTCGGCACCGCTGATTGCGATCATCGACGCCGACGGCACCTATCCAGCCTCATATCTTCCGGAAATGATCGCCATGACCGCGTACAACGACATGGTCGTTGGCGATCGCGGGACGGCGATGAAGGGCGTGCCCCTGATCCGCCGCCCGGCAAAGTGGGTCCTCAATCGCACGGCAGGCATCCTCGCCGGCCACCGGATTACCGATCTCAATTCCGGGCTGCGGCTGTTCCGTCGCGAAGCGCTGTTGCCGTTTGTCCCGCTCCTGCCCGACGCCTTCTCGTTCACGACGACCATCACCTTGTGCATGCTCGCGTCGGGAATGCGCGTGTCTTACCTGCCGATCGTCTACGGCAAGCGGGTTGGTGTCTCGAAGATGAAAGCCCGCGACTTCTGGAACTTCATGTTCCTGGTCGCCCGGCTGACGGTCTACTTCCAGCCGCTGCGCATCTACATGCCGGCCGGGATGATCCTGTTCGTGCTCGGCTTTTCGAAGGCGATCTACGACGTCTATATCGACAATCTGTCCGAGACCGCGGTGCTCGGCCTGCTTGGCGCAGTCTTGTTGTGGGCGCTGGGCCTGATTGCCGACATGATCGCGCGGCTGAATCTCCGGCCGAGATCGGGGCTGACCCCTCCCCCGGCCTGACGATGGCTTCCACTCCGGAAAGGGCGAGCCAGCGCCGGATGGGCGCGTGGCTCTTTCGAGTTTGCGTGAGCGCGCTGTTGCTCGCGCTGATCTTCTATCTCGTTCCTTTCTCCCAGGTGTGGGCGGCAGCTCTTCAAATCTCGTTGCCGCTCTGGCTTGCGGCGTTGGCGCTGTTCCTGTGCGGACATGCGGCCGCCGCCGCCAAATGGCGGATCCTGATCGGGGGCGGCGTATCCTATCGGCAGGCGTTCCGCGCACACCTTGCAGGACTGGCCGCCAATCTTGCATTGCCCAGCGTCGCGGGCGGTGACGTCGTTCGTGCAGGGCTGGTCATGAAACATGCGGACGACAAGCATCGCCTGGCGATAGGCTCGCTTGCGGACCGATTGCTCGACACCTTGGGGCTGGCAATCATCGCGTTGGCAGCGGCGTGGATTGCGTGGAAGCCCCGGCTGGATTCCGGACTCTGGCTGGGTTGGCCATTGATCGGTCTCGCGGTTCTGGTCGGACTTGGTTTTGCCGCAGCGGTATCGCTCGATCGGCTCACCAGTCGCAGCGAGCCTTCCGGCAAGATCATGCGGCTGCTTGCAAAGCTCGCCCATTCCGCCGCCGAGCTGGTGCGAAACCCCGGCCGCTTGCTGCTCTGCCTGGTGATGTCGATGGCGATCCAGTGCCTGTTCGTCGGCATCAACATCGCCTTCGCTCGCGCGGCGCATATCGAAGCGCCGGTCGCAGCCTGGTTCTATGCCTGGACGACTGCGAAGATCATCGCGATCGCGCCGATCAGCCTCGGCGGGCTGGGACTTCGCGAAGCGAGCATGGCCGGGCTGCTGAAGCCGTTCGGTGCCGATCCCGCACAAGTGATCGCGATCGGCCTGGTGTGGCAGTCGGTGCTCTATGCGAGCGGGCTGATCGGTTTTCTCGTCCAGTTGCGGCGTGCGCCGCCAACGGCGTTGGCTGCGGAGCAATCTTCATGAAGCAAGTGGTGGTTCTCGGCGCTGGCCCGGCGGGCGTTGGCGCGGCGTTGATGCTTGCGAGAAGCGGCAAGGCAGGCGTGCAGGTGCTCGAGCGCGCACCGCGCGTCGGCGGCAATTCGGGGAGCTTCCTGCTGGATGGCATCCACTGCGATTTCGGCAGCCACCGCCTGCATCCATCGACCGAACCGCATCTGCTCGAGATGATCAAAGAAGCGGTCGGCCCCGACCTCTTGTGGCGCCCGCGGCACGGACGCATTCGCCTCCGGGGCCGCTGGATTCACTTCCCGCTGAAGCCGGTGGACTTGCTGTTGCGCCTTCCGAAAGGCTTCACGTTCCAGTTGCTGTGGGATGCCGCGACCAAGCCGTTTCGCCGCGCCGGATCCGGCGAGCCGACCTTCGCCAGCGTACTCCACCAGGGCTTGGGGCCCGCGATGTGCGAAAACTTCTACTACCCCTACATGCGCAAGCTCTGGGCTCTGCCTCCAGAAGAGTTGGCCGTGACCTTGGCGACCCGACGCGTCTCGGGAAGCTCGATCGGCAAGATCCTGAAGAAGATCTTGGGCCAGGTGCCGGGCTTCAAGAAGCCCCACACGGGCGGCTTCTATTACCCACGCAAGGGTTTCGGGCAGATCAGCGAATGCCTTCGCTCTGAGGCCGAGAACGCTGGTGCCGAATTCACCTTGGAGGCATCGATCACCGGCATCGAGCTTGAGAGCGGTCGGGTGAAAGCCGTCCGTTACCAGGCCGATGGCAAGGACTTGCGCGTCGCGACGGACACGGTCTGGTCCACCTTGCCTCTGGCGACGCTTGTCTCGCTCGTCGATCCGCCTGCGCCGCCCGAGGTGGTCGAAGCCGCATCGCGCATTCAGTATCGCGGCATGATCCTGATCTACCTCGTGCTGGAGCAGGACCAGTTCACCGAATATGATGCGCACTACTTTCCGGAATATGCCGTGCCGATTTCGCGCCTCTCCGAACCCAAGAATTACTCGGCAAGCACCGAGCCGAAGGGTGTAACCGTCCTGTGCGCGGAACTGCCGTGCGACCCGCATGAGGATCTCTGGAAGCTTAGCGATGACGCGCTGGGCGCGAAACTTTGCGAATGGCTTGGCGGAGTCGGCCTGCCAGTGACAGCCAAGGTGCGACGGACGGAGACGCGGCGGCTGGGATATGCCTATCCAGTCTACGACCGCGACTTCGAATCTCATCTGAAGGTCGTCGACAAATGGGCCGAAAGCGTTGGCGGCCTTCTGACATTCGGACGGCAGGGCCTGTTCGCGCACGACAATACCCATCATGCGCTCGCCATGGCGAACGGTGCCGTCGACTGCCTGAACCCCGACGGCTCTTTCGACCTCGACAAGTGGCATGCCTATCGCCGCGAATTCGAAACGCACGTGGTCGAGGACTGACGCTCGAATGCTCGTCCTCACCTATCACTCGATCTCGGACGCGGCCGGGCCGACTAGCATCCCGCCAGCGGTGTTCGCCGAACAGATGCAGGTCCTCGCCGACCTGGGACGCCGGGGCGTCACGCTGGACGAGTTCATCGCCTGGCACGAAGGCGACGACAGCAACTCGGGCAACGTCCTCATCACCTTCGACGATGCATTCGACGATTTCGCGCAGGTTGCAGCGCCGATCCTTCGTCGTCACGGATTCTCCGCCCTGATGTTTGTCCCGACCCGGCGGCTGGGCCATCCCGAGGCATGGCAAGGCGCCAACAATCCCGCGCGGCCGCTCATGGACTGGGCGACGGTTCGCGCATTGGCGAAGGACGGCATGGAGTTCGGCGGACACAGCCGTACCCACGCCGATCTTACGAAGCTTGCCCCTGCCGACCGCGAGGAAGAGATTGCCGGATGCGCCGATGACCTGTCGGCGGAGATTGGCAAAGCGGTCGAGGGCTTTGCGGCGCCTTATGGCCGCGTTTCACCGGAAGTCGTGGAGACCATCGGCAAGCATTACCGCGCAGCCTTCGGAGTGCGGCTGGATGTGCCGACCCGTGCTGACAGTCGCTTCGACCTGCCGCGGATCGACATGCACTATTTTCGCGACCGCAAGCACTGGACCGGGCTTCTAGAAGGCCGCCGGACTTACCTCCGGGCGCGGCAGGCGTTGCGGGCGGTTCGTTCGAAGGTGGTCAGCAGCTTCTACTGAGCGAGATGCCCGGCGCGGGCCAGGTGAAGTACGTCCTTCCAAAGCGTTCGATCGATAAGGGGCGCCGCCACGGCATAGAGCGCGACCGCGCCTACCGCTTCGATCCAAACCGGCAACGCAATCAAGACGGTCCCGAGAGCCAGTGCAACGGCAAGCAAGAGCGGTCTCGCCGCAAGCATCAGCGGCGGCGTTTCAACCTTCCGAACCCAGGCGAGGACGTAGGAGCTGACCCAGACGCCCATGCCACCGCCGAGCCCGGCGGCTGCGGCGCCGGTCTCATGGAAACGCGGGACAAGAATGAGGCCGAGTCCGGCGACCGTAATCAAGCCGACGACCTGCGACCGGAAGACCTCGACCTCCTTGTGATCGAGAATCAGCGACCAGCGTGCATGGCCGGCCAGGAACATGACCGGGACCGTCCAGATCAGGATCGCAAGCGAGGTCGCCGCCGCCCCGAACTCTCGGCCGTAGATGATCTCCATGATCGGCTGCGCAGCCAGAGTCACGAACAGGCCGCCGCCGATCGTCGTCCAGGCCATGGTGCGAAAGGAGCTGCGCATGAGCGTGGCAAGCGCCTCCGCGCTGACGCGCGCCATGCGCGATGCCGTTGCGTAGAGATTGAAATGATAGACAAAGCTGAATTGCGCGACCGACGCAGCGAGGCGAGCCGCGCCAGCGTAGAAACCTACTCCTGCACCGCCGACCAGTGAACCCATCAGGAACAAGGGCGCATATTGCGCGGCTGACCAGATCATCGTCCCGAGCGCGACCGGGAGCGCCTCGCGGATTAGCGACGCGTCCTCGAATCGGGTCCACAAACGGACTGGAGCGATCTTCTTCCGCTGAACGTACAATGCGTAAGCGGCGGCAGCGATGATGCCGGCGATCTCGCAAGCTCCGACGAGGACCGCATTCTCGACTCCTCGCACCAGCAGCAGGATGGCCGCGAAGAACACCAGCATGCGAAAGATTTGAGCGAGCGCGATCTGCGCCATCAGGCCAGCGCTCTGCAGCAGCCATTCCTGGTAAAACGCACTGAACAACAGGCTGAGCGCATAGAGCGTGACCAGGCCGTGCAGCGCCGGCGGTCCGCCGAAAATGTTGACGCCGGCGATCATAACCAGAGCGCAGAGAACTGCGACCGCGAAGCGGATCAGGAAGACTTGTGTGGCGAGTTCGCCGCGCTTTTCCGGAGCGGCAGCAGCGCGTCTGACACCGATGGTTGTGAGGCCAAGGTCGACGACCATTCCGAACAAGCCAGCGAGACCGACCACGAATTCCACTTCGCCATAAGATTCGGGGTCGAGGACGCGCGCCAGGTAAGCGAAGGCGAGAACGCCGACGAGCTTGGCGGCAATTTGCCCGGCGACCAGCAGTCCGAGGTCGCGGAAGAACTTGGCGCCACTGCCGGCGAGCTTTCCCCACAATTGCGCCCACGCAGGCGGTGCGGACTCAGACGGCATGGCTTGCCGGACGGATCAGGCGCTTTTGGCCACGAGCACGCATCCGACGAGGATGAGCAAAGTCCCGGCAAGCTTCAACGGGGTGATCGCTTCCTTCAGAAAAACGGCAGCGAAGACCATCGTCAGGACGAAGCCGAGGCTGACAAAGGGATATGCGGTCGACAGGTCCGCCTCCGAAAGCACCCACAACCAAAGGGCGACGGAGCTAACGTAGATGAACACAGCGGCCCATAAGGCGGGCGAAACGGCAGCGGCGCCGAGCGCGCTCACGGCCCCTGCCGCGATCGCATTCTTGAGATGCGCACGCTCGACCGCGATCTTCAATGCCATTTGGCCCACAGCCGACATGGCGACCGCGCTGACAATCAAGACGTAAACCTTCGGCTGCATCTACCAGCTTTTCCACGGCGGGGCGGGTTCGCTCCACATCGCTTCCAGCTCGTGGCGGTCGCGCAACGTATCCATCGGCTTCCAGAACCCGCGGTGGCGGAAGGCCATCAACTGCCCGTGCTGCGCCAGCTTCTCGAGTGGATCGCGCTCCCAGATCTCGTCGTCGCTGTCCGACAGATAATCGCGCACTTTCGGCGACAGCACGAAGAAGCCGCCGTTGATGAGCGCCCCGTCGCCCTGCGGCTTTTCGACGAAGGCCTCGACTTGATCGCCGTCGTCCTCGCCGAACTTGAGCGCGCCGAAGCGGCCCGGCGGCGTGACGGCCGTGACGGTGGCGAGTTTCCCATGCTGCTTGTGAAAATCGATCAGGGCCCGGATGTCGACGTCGGCAACGCCGTCACCGTAAGTCAGGCAGAATGCCTCGTCGTCCTCGACGAACGGAAGCACCTTGCGCAGCCGCGCACCGGTCATCGCCTTGTCCCCCGTATCGATCAGCGTGACGCACCAATCCTCGCAGGCCTTGCGATGGATCTTGGCCTCGCCGGTGCGCATGTCGAACGTCACGTCCGAGTTCCGCAGCGCGTAGTTCTGGAAGTATTCCTTGATGAGTTCACCGCGATAGCCAAGGCAGATGATGAAGTCCGTGACGCCGTGGCTCTCGTAGATCTTCATCACGTGCCAAAGGATCGGCTTGTCGCCGATCTCGACCATCGGCTTCGGCTTGAGGTGCGTTTCCTCGGACAATCGCGTGCCGAGGCCGCCTGCCAGGATGATCGCCTTCATCCTCAATCTCCCCCTCGATGTCGCCGATCGCGATGCGATAATTCCGAAGCTGGTCCAGCGTAATTGCGCGGCCCGCATCCGGATCGGCGTAGTAGGCCGCATACCACCCGGCAGTCCGGGCGATCACCTCTTCCGTGTTCCACGGCGGCGCAAAGCCGAGCTCACGTCGCGCCTTTCCGACGTCGAGCGCCAGCAAATTGGCTTCCTTGAGCGGCGACGAACCGAAATCGATGGCCGGCGCCTTCGAATGGCGCGACAGCATATCGACCAATTGCCTGACCGTGACAGCTTCAGGATCAGCTGGCCCGATGTTCCAGCTTTCGTTCCGGGCGGCGTCCGATGTCAGCAAATGTGCCGCGATCGCCAAGTAGCCGTGGCAGGCGGACAGCACATGCTGCCAGGGGCGGATCGAATCCGGATTGCGGATCGACAGGGTCGTTCCGTCGGTCGCTGCGCGGTAGAAGTCGGGGACGATGCGGTCTTCCGACCAGTCGCCTCCGCCGATGATGTTGCCGCCTCGCGCCGTTGCGATACGCATGCCGTTGCCCAGATCGGCCAGCGTTTCCTGATAGGAGCGAGTGATGATTTCCGCGCAGGCCTTGGACGCGCTGTACGGGTCCTTGCCACCGAGACGGTCAGCTTCCGAATAAGGCTCGGGCCGCTCCACGTTCTCGTAGACCTTGTCCGTAGTGACGCAGACGAACGCCTTCACCGAGCCGCACCCGCGCGACGCCTCCAGTACGTTGGCCGTGCCCATGGCGTTCGAGGAGAATGTCTCCAGCGGGTCGCGGTAGGAGCGGCGAACCAGTGGCTGGGCCGCGAGATGCATCACAAGCTCGGGCTGCGCTGCCTCAAGCGCTTCGCGCAAGCTGGGATAGTCGCGAATGTCGCCGATGATGCTTCGAGTGTAGGTCGCTCCTTCGCCTAGAATCCCAAAGAGGTTGGGATCCGTCTCGGGCTCCAAAGAGTAACCTGTTACCTCGCAGCCGATTGCGGACAGCCACGCGCCCAGCCACGAGCCGGTGAAGCCCGTGTGGCCGGTCAGGAAGATTCTCCTGTTCGCCAGCGCTGCCGAAACGGTCATGCTGCCAGCCCTGCGCCCATCAATGCGGGGTTTCCAGACTGACAGCCTTGTATGTTCCGTTTTCGTACAAGGGTTTGCCAGGCCACGGCGTCTCCCGGTCGAGCACGGCGAAACGCGCACGATACTCGGCCGAAAGTTGCGCCGCTTTCTCCCGGGTCATCGCCCGATAGTTCGCGTCCATGGCGTGCTGCGCGACGAAACCGCCACCGGGGACATCTCCGTAGACGTCGCGGATCCGCCGGCGCCATTCGCGCATGGCGAGTTCCTGCAGCGGGATGCTGGTGAAATCCACGACGACGGGCCGCTCCGCGATAAGACGGAAAGTCTCGAACTCCGGGGGGTGATCCATACGGCTCCGGCCGGCGTATTGACCTTGGCCCATCGGGCGATGTCGGCGTCGTCGGTCTTCAGGTCCGACCATTGATAGGTTGGGTTGAAGATGCCGCGATGGCTGATCTGCAGCGACCGATTGACCCAGCCGAAGGCGATCAGAGCGATGGCTGCGGAGATGGCCAGTCCCGCCGCGACCGGAAGCACGAGCGGGGACATGTAGAGCAATCCGATACTCATTCCGGCAAGCGCTGCACGGACGACCTCCTCGCGCGATCCGATGTGCATGGTTTCGTAGAAAGCGAACAGCGCCAGGAGCACCGTGAGGACGATCTCGGTCCGCTTGCCGACGCTCCAACGCTCGGCCGCCAGGGCAAGAGTGGTCGCAGCAAGCATGACGTAAGGCTGGGCTTCGCCCGTCGAGAGGAGAACGAGGAAAGGCGCCGCCACGAGCAGCGGGCGGCCGGTCCCGAGCCAGCGGCTTGCTACCGCTCCAAACAGGAGGAAGCCTGCCCACTTCACGACCATCAGCATGCGGAAGACCTGAGCCGAGGCGGCCAGGCGATTGTGCATGCTGTCCACCAGGATCAGGCTCGCCGCACACATAACTATGACGATGCCTGTCGCGAACAGCAGACGATTGCGCAACGCGACTTGGCCGGCTTCCCGAAGCTGATAGGCGAGGATCGCGATCGCCGCGAGAAATGCGGCGACCTGGCGATAGTGCGACAACGGAAACGTCGTCCCGAGGTAATGGTGCGGGGACCGGAATGCCGGGACGATCGAGAAGAATTCTTCGGACGACAGCCGCACGTTTTCGCTCGAGAGGTCGGGAAGCACCCAGGCAACGAAGAACAGGGCCGCAAACAGCAGGCCGGACGGATGTATGCGAGCAGCTCGCGAACGCCCTTTCGCTCCACCAGGTCGGAGAGGGCGCAAGACCCATAAGCGACCAGCGCAATCTCCGGCCCGATCAGCGGGTGGCTCAACGAGGCGACAAAGAATGCGCCGGCCGCCAGGTAGCGCCTCCCTTCCGCCAGCCAGATGAATCCCGCGAAGCTCAGCGGAATGGCGATGCTCGCAGGCTGGAAGCTCTCGAAGCGAAGATAGCCGGCAAGGCCGAGCGCAAAACTGCTGTTGGCGATCGCCAAGGCAGCCGCGATCGCCGAGCCGGTTGGGCTTCCCTCCAGCCGCTTTCTCACCGCCTGGAAAGTGACCAGCCCCAGTCCGAAATTAACGGCACAGGTCAGCAGGAAGATCACCACCGCCAGCGGTGCGATGTGCGTCAGAAAGCTAACGAACCAGGAATAATAGAAGCGCGGGCCGAAGCGGACGGCGCTGTCGGTGTAGAAGTCGCCGACGATGAAGTTCGGGTCGCGGAGCCGCTCGATGATCGGAAACTGCTCGACCTGGTTCCCCATGCCGAACTGATATCCAAGCACCGGGATCGCGGTGAGGATGACGAGAAACGCAATATCCCGATTGCTCAGGTTCAACCTTGTCGACATCCCCGGTTTCTTCTCAGCTGAAATCGTGAGAGGATTTCCCCGCTGACAGGCTACGGGGTCTCCAGGTTGTGACAAGTTGCGATCCTGCAACGATATTCCTGACAGGATCGCATGGCTTGGTCGGCAGTTCCATTCAGCGGAAACTGAGAGGAGACGATCGCTTCCGGGTCGTGCCAGTCGAGCGCGGAACCACCCTGCCCGTCACTGATGGTCCATCATTCCTGATCCATGCGGCGTGGCCTCACAATGACGATGAGGCATGGTCGCAATTTCTTGACTGGACCCTAGAGCTTCATCGAAGCGCCGCCGCTTGCAATGCTTGGTTCGTCGCCCTCGGAAGCGGGATCGAAGCCTGTGCCGAGCACCCCGGACTGAAGGATCCGTACTTGGGATACGCCCGGCGCAAGCTGGATTTGAGGTCCGCTCTGGAAGGGCAAGGCCCGCTCAGTTGGGTCCGGCTGCATTTCATGTTCGGACCCGGTGAGCAGCCGTCGCGCCTGCTGCCCGCCGCCGTTCGGGCTGCCCTTGCAAACGAGGAGTTCGTCTGCGGATCGCTCGACCGCCGCCGCCGGTGGCTGCATCTTGAGGACCAAGCCGACTTTCTCGCCAGATTTCTGGTCGATCCGCAGCCGGGCCAGTGGGACATCGCGGGCCGCAGCGATGTTTCGTTTCGGGACTTGCTCGACCTGGTGGGGCGCGCGGTGGGACGAAAGCTGCAACTGAGGGAAAGCGATGCGCCCGCGCCGGATTCGGCATTGGCGTTCGTCGTTCCGGAGCGGATGGCGCCGGTCGTCCCGGCCGATGCCGGCGACCCGGCAAACCTGACGCGAAGGCTGGAAGAGTATGTTGCGCAGCTTCGCGCGACATCGACAGAGGTTGAACCGGGGTTAGGCTGAGGTTGGTATGTCGGTCGTGAGCCAGATCCAGGCCTGCAGGCTATGCGGCAGTGCGGTGTCCGGCACGGCCTTGTCGCTTGGCGACCAGCCGATCTCCAACCGTCTCCCGCTTCAGGGTGACGGAGATGGCACGGCTCCCGTCTACCCGCTCAACATTGTCGTCTGCACCTCCTGCGGCCTGCCGCAACTGGAGCATAATCTGGCGGCGGAAGAGCATTTTCACGACGATTACACCTATGTTTCAGGCGCCTCGTCGACCTGGGTCGAGCATTGCCGCGACTATGCCGGACAGCTTGTTCGCGACTTCGGGCTTGGGCCGGGTGACCTGGTGGTCGAGGCCGGCTCCAACGACGGCACGCTCTTGCGATTTTTCGCCGAGGCGGGCGTGCGCGTGCTCGGCGTGGAGCCTTCCGGAAACGTGGCGGAGATTGCCCGGGCGAGCGGCATTCCGACCCTGACGGCCTTCTTCAACGAGGAGACTGCACGCAACATCGTGGAGAGCCAAGGCCGTCCAAAGCTGTTCATCGGCAACAACGTCCTCGCGCACGTTCCCGACACCGACGGCTTCCTTCAGGCCGCCCGCGACCTGATCACGCACGACGGCGCGCTCTGCTTCGAGTTCCCGCACTTCACGCGAATTCTGACACACCGCTATTTCGACACCATCTACCACGAGCATTATTGTTATCTCGGCGTTGGCCCCTTGTCGGCATGGGCGAAGACGCATGGCATGGTCGTGGCAGACGTCCAGCCGCAGTCGACCCATGGCGGCTCGCTGCGCCTGTTCCTGGAAAAGCAGGGACGCCCGGTCGGAGAGGCCGCGCAGGGTCGGATCGATCGGTATCTGGCCGAGGAAAGTGAACTGGCCGGTGCGGCGCCATGGCAGCAACTTGAGCATTGGCTCGGCGACTGGCGATCCCGATTCCGTGGCACGGTCTCGGAGCTGAGAAGCGCCGGAAAGACCGTCGCCGCTTACGCCGCCGCATCCAAGGCGACGGTGCTCAGCAATTACCTCGGCCTGACCGCAAACGATGTCGAATGGTGCTGCGATGCCAGCCCGCTAAAGCAGGGCCGGCTCATCCCCGGAGCGAACATTCCGATCGTCGTGCCTGCGACGCTTCGCGACGATCCGCCCGACGCGATCATCGCATTTGCCTGGAACATCTTCGACGAGATCGCCGACGTCGTCGCAGCAAACGTCGTGCAGGAAACCTTGCTCATTCGTCCGCTTCCGGAAATCGAGACCCGTACCGTGGGAGGCGGAGCGCAATGAAGAAGCGTATCTCGGTCATCTCGCCGGTCTACAATGAAGGCGAGGGCCTTCGGACTTACTATGACGAGATGAGCAAGGCGCTTCGTTCGGCGAAGTTCTCGAAATACGACGCTGAAGTCTTGCTGGTCGACAATGCCTCGACCGACGACACGCAGACGTATCTCGAGGAAATCGCGGCCAAGGACAGCCGATTCAAGGTCATCTTCAACGCCCGCAACGTCGGCGTCTTCCTGTCCTCGTTCAATGCGCTCGAATATGCGGAAGGTGACGCCGTCTTCCTCCTCGTACCTTCCGATCTCCAGGACCCGCTGGAGCTGATGGACCAGATGATCGAGAAGTGGGAGGACGGCTATGTGCTCGTCGCCGGCCGCCGCCTGCAGCGTGACGAGAGCGGTTGGCTGAGAAGCCTTCGCAACGCCTTCTACCGCATGATGGAGCGTGTCGCCGACCAACGATGGGAACCCGGCGTCGGCGAATACCAGCTCGCCGACCGGCGCGTAGTCGACGAGCTGCTGAGCATCCCGGACGCCGCGCCCTATGTGCGCGGCATGCTTGCGGAGCTTGGCTACAAGCCCTTCATCATCGACTATGTCTGGCAACGGCGGACGTGGGGCAAGTCGAGCTTCAGCCTGCCGAAACTTTTCCGCACCGCCTACGACATGATCTTCTCCTTCTCGCGATTGCCGCTGAAGCTGATCATGATCATGGGCTTCATCATCGCGAGCGCCAGCTTCCTGTTCGGCCTGTTCCAGATCGTGCTGATGATCCTCGCCGGAAGCGTCGCCGGCCGAGGCATCATGACCATCATCGTCTCTTTGTTCTTCTTCTCGGGATCAATGCGGTGTTTCTGGGCATCATCGGTGAGTACATCGGGCGCATCTACCACCAGGCGAGATACGGACGTCGGGTGGCCGTTCGCCGCTTGCTGAACTTCGCCGATGAGGGCCCCTCGATGCGGCAGGTCGAAAGCGATACCGGACTGAAGGTCGCGCCGAAGCCCGCGCCGCGGCGCAGGACGGCCGCCGGAGGCTCGCGCAAGACCAAGCCCGCCTGATTCCGAGCCGATCATCCAGTTTTGGAACACAAAGGCCGTTTCCGGGCGCACTTCACTCTATGGCCTTGATTGGCGGTCGTTTATCTTTTCGTCCAAAGAAAGGAGGAGCCCGGCCATGATGGCCTTGAGACGAATTGCGGCAACCGCCGGCCTCCTCGCGGCCGTCAGCCTCGGCAGCTGCTCGGCCTCCGCGCGCGATCCTGTCGAGATCACGGTCGATCCCGCGGTCACCCACCAGGTCATGAATGGCTGGGAAACGACTACCCGCCTTTGGGAGTACAACAAGGCCGAGGACCGATTCGACGGTTCGTGGGTGCCCATATCCGGGCAGATCTACGACAAGCTGGTCAATGAGCTGGGTATCAACCGCGTTCGGATCGAACTGAAGAGCGGTGCCGAGAACCCGGTGGACTATTGGTCGCAGTTCGAGGCCGGCAAGATCGGCTACAAAGCGTTCCGGCGGCATTACTACGAGAAGATCAACGACGACGCCGATCCCAACCAGCTCAATCCCGCGGGGTCCAGTTTTCCCACCTCGACTACCAGATCGAGAAAATGGTCCTGCCGATCAAGCAGAGGGTCGAGGCCAATGGCGAAAAGCTTTTCATCAACCTCAACTATGTCGACTTTGGCCAGACCGAGCTCAAAGGCGACATCTCGCACGCTCGGCAGCCTGCGGAATATGCCGAGCTGATCGATGCCGCCTTCGTGCACCTGAAGGACAAGTACGGCATCGTTCCCGATTCTCTCGAAGTCATCCTCGAGCCCGACAATTCCGACCATTGGCGAGGCCGCCAGATCGGCGAAGCGATCGTTGCGACGCACGCGCGGCTGAAGGCGGACGGCTTCGATCCGCAGTTCATCGCTCCGTCGACGGCTTCGGCCGGACGAGCGCCCGCTTTCTTCGACGAGATGATGGCGGTGCCCGGCGTTGCGCCGCTGATTTCGACATTGTCTTATCACCGATATGACTCGCCCAAGCCGGCGGTCATCAAGGGAATTGCCGAGAGCGCACGCTCGATCGGCCTGTCCAACAGCCTAATCGACCGCGTTTCCCCCGTCCCGGGATCGCCGAGCGTGCGAAGGAGAATCACATCTCCACCGCAATGCTTGAGCATCTCAGCGGCGATGCCGCGGAATTGTTCGAGGATCTGACCGTCGGACAGGTCTCGGCATGGCAGCAGTACGACATCGCTCGGAAGGACATTCCAGGGGAGCCTGATGAGGGCGGTGACTATTATGTCGTCGCCTACGCCAACCCGAATGCGCCTGTCATCCGAATGGCGGATCGCACCCGCGGCCTGGCACAATATTTCCGGTACGTTCGCATCGGAGCCACAAGGGTCGACGCCCGGTCGAACGATGGCGACGTGAAGCCGGTCGCGTTCAAGAACAGGGACGGCGGCTTCGTGGTAGTCGTCAACGCGGATCGCGCCAGGAACCTGATCGTCGGCGGGCTACCACCGGGCCGCTACCTGGCAAGCTACACCACAGCGAAGGAAACGGGGCGCGAGCTGCCCCGATTGTTTCGAACGGCACGATCAAGCTTTCGATACCGGCGGCCGGGATCCTGACTGTCCGCAGTCAGTCCAATGCCGCGCCGAACAGGAGCGCTGCCGGTGCATAGCGTTTTGCGATCACGCATTGCCCGCGGGCGGAGCGCCGTATAACTTTTATTTACCAGGACCTTAGGACGTCAGATCGATGAGCTGGTTATCCGAAATTCTCGACCCTGCGAGCGAACAGAACCTCAAGGATCGCGTGCTCGCCGGAGAAGTCGTCGTCGTTCGCGGCGGCCTTCAGAAGGCCGGGCTGCTGGAGCCGATCCTGGACTTGAGCTTCGAGGCCGTGAGCGACGTGCTCGGCCCGAGACAGCGGCGGCAGTGAAGGAAAAGGGGTTCGAGCGGATTCACGAAGTTGTGGCCGCGCACGACATTCCTCGCCTCACCGACGAACTCTACGATCGGGTGAACGCTCGCGCGCCCAAGGACCTCGCAGCGCTCATTCCAGCGACGTTCAATGGCGAAGACCGCTATTATTACGAGACGTCGCCGAACGTCCGTTTTCACGTCCCGTTCGACACCACCCAGAATGACCGGGCGGCCTTCAACGATTTCCGGCAGAAGCATGGCGAGGGAAAGCTTACTGCGCACGGGCCGCACCGCGACTCCTGGCTCGACTGTCCCGACAACGGCATCAACATCTGGATCGCCATCGGCCGGGTACAGCGCGGCAATGGGCTGACCGTTTATCGCAACGAATATGATGGCCATCAGCGCTACACCGGCATGGGCAACATCGCCCGCGACGAGAAACTGAGCGAGCCCTTTACCTTCGATCTCGAGCCCGGCGACTTCGTCCTCTTCCACACCGACCAACTTCACGGATCGGCGTTGAACTACACCGACGAAACGCGGTTCGTGATCAGTTACCGGATGACGTTCGACCGGCCGCATTTCCCGAACGGTCACTATCACAGCTATTCCTACAGCGGCCTCGCTGGCGGGCCGCTCAGTGCCGCTGCGCGGCTGCCGGCGCTGCTGCAGCCCAGCTATTTGCGATCCTTCGGCGAGCGCGTCGTGGAAAAGCTGCGCCCGAGCAAAGCCAAGCGGATCGAGCTGACCCCTGCAGCCAAGGACCTCAGCGGCATGCGGGTCGGAGAGATCCGTCCGACCGATGCCAAGACCTGCGTCGCACGCATTGGCGAGGACGAGTTCGTATCGTTCGATCGCCGCTGTCCGCACCAGGGGGCCGACCTCGCCATGGGATATGTTGCGGATGGCCGCATCGTCTGCCCTTGGCACAACCTTCCGTTCGATCCGGAGACGGGGCAGTCGCCCTGCCAATCGCTCCGGTCGCTGAATGTCAGGGTCGCCGACAGCCCTCCTGCCAGCGCGTGAACGACGCATGACGGGGGAGCCAAGAAGCTTGAGCGATGGGAAGCCGGCAGCGTCGCCGCGCTCCTCCTGCTTGCGCTTGTCCTAAGGGTCGTCGGGCTGAACGCCAGCCTGTGGTACGACGAGGTCTCGACCCTCATCCACTTCATCCGCCTGCCGTGGGGCGAGCTGGTCACCGACTTCTCGTCGCTGAACAACCACATGTTCTACAGCCTGCAGGCCAAGGCCTCGGTTGAGCTGTTCGGCGAAAGCGCCTCGGCGCTGCGGCTGCCGGCGCTCATCATGGGCATGGCCAGCCTCGTTCTGATCTGGTGGCTGGCGCGCAAGGAAGTCGGTCGCGCCCCAGCGCTGGTAACCTTGCTCCTGCTGACTTTGTCATACCACCACGTCTGGTTCACCCAGAACGCGCGCGGCTACACTGGCTTGCTGACCTGGACCACGGCGGCGACGATCCTGCTGATGGCCGGGCTGCGCAGGCCGACATGGCGGGGGTGGACCGGCTACGGACTGTGCCTTGCCGCGGGCATGTATACGCATCTGTCGGCGGGATTCTTCTTCGTCGCACACGGCGTCGTGTTCGCCGTGCTTGCGGCGCTCGCCCTCCTTCAAAGGCAAGGAAAGCTAGCTCGCAACTATCCGGGCGCTTCCAGCATCCGCTCCTATTACGGCTTTGCCCTCGGCGGCTTGCTGACCTTGCTGGTGCACCTTCCGATGCTCGAGCAGATCCAGAGCTCGGTGGGAAAGGTTTCCTCGGGATCGAGCGTCTCGGCAATGGCCGAATGGAACAACCCGCTTAGAACGCTTCAGGAGTTCGCCGGGAGCCTCGATGCGCTCGGGCCCCTTGCACCCTATGCGCTCATCGGCGGACTCCTGGTCCTGATCCTTGGAGCGGTGCTGGTCACGCGTCGCAGTCCGCTACTCGCTGCGATCTATCTGACCCAGATCCCGCTTTCGTTGGCGCTGCTGGTCGCGCTCTCGTTCCGAATCTGGCCACGCTATTTCTTCGTCGACATCGGATTCATCTTCCTCTGCGCGTCGATGGGCGCATTGGCGATCGTCCGATGGGCCGAGGGCATGGTTCGGCGGACACCGTTGCGGGCATTAGCGCCGGCGGCCCTTCCCGCGGCGATCGCCCTCATGGTCGGTGCCTCCTCGATTCTGCTCATCCGCAACTACGAGCACCCGAAGCAGGACCTGGAAGGAGCCGTCCGGCTGGTCGTGAAGCTGCGCCAGCCGCAAGACGCCGCAACTTCGGTCGGGCTGGCGATCGAGCCAGTGCACGGATTCTTCGCGCCTGACTGGCCAGTCACCAGGAGCACTGCCGACCTCGACAGGCTTCTGGAAGGCGGGCGGACGGTCTGGCTGATTACCGCGTTCGAAAGCCACACCCGGACGACCCAGGCGGCGATCATGCGGGAGGTCGACACACGGTTCGACAAGATCGCGATCCTGCAAGGCACGCTCGGCGGCGGAAACGTCCAGGTCTATCGCTCGCGGCCGACCGCCCCGCTAAATGACGCGCGCATTGCCGCGAGTATTTCTGCTGCCCGGGATCGGAGGTGACGAGGCCGGCCTGGCGAACCTTCGCTCCGAGCTGGCCGATAGTGCGGACTTCGTGCTCGTCGATCATCCGGACATAGACCGGCCCAGCGCCGAGATCCGCGACTTCGCCGGCATTGTCGCTCGAGCAGTGGCGCGAATTCACGACGTCGAGCCGACCGGAAAGGTCAACATCGCCGGCTATTCGTTCGGCGCGCAGGTCGCCTTCGCCGCAGCCTGCGAATTCCAGGAACAGGGGCGAGAAGTCGGTCTCCTTGCTCTGTTCGACAGCCGGGCGCTCAGCCTTTCCGTGGCCGGCCGGCGGGTATCCAACAGCGACGAGGCGAGCGGCCCGTTCGCACCATTGCCGACGTAGCCAGCCGCCTCTTGATTGCCGGTGGGCTTGCCGAACCGTTACGCCGGGCCATCCCGGCGGTCGGCAGCGTATTCGGAAAGCCCGCCTCTCTCGGACTGCGCAGGCTCCTACTCCAGAACCTGCGCGGCCGGTCTCTGGCTGGACATCGTACCGGTCATTTCGACGGGACCATCGTCCTGTTCCGCGCGGGTGAGCAACACATCGCCGGGCTTCCGCACGACCTTGGATGGAGCGCTCATTGCGCCGAGGTACGGGGCGTAGAATTGCGCGGCGGACACAACAGCCTGTTCCGGACGGAGAACCTCGCTGAGAACGCCGCCCTGATCCGGTCGGCGATCGCACGCCCACTCAGCGCAGGTAGTTGACCCGGTAGACGCCATAGCGGGAGGCGACGTAGGCAACGCCCTCATCGCTCACGACAAGCACATCGCGGAGCCACGGGCCGAGCCGATAGCGGCGGAGCGAGTGGCCGGTCTTGAGATCGACGACGTCGAGCTCGTCGGTGACAAAGCTTGCGACCAGCAGGAGGTCGCGGTCGGCATCGATGCCGAGACCACGCGCACCGAACACGGTCTTGATCGGCGGTTTCGACGTCAGGGTCGCGGCATCCAGCCGCCAGATCTGCCCGGTCTCCGGAACCGTCGCGAGAACCTCGTTACGCGCCGCATCGAACGCCATGCGATCGCTTCGCCCGAAGCGCGCGGAGGTCGCCAGCAGTTTGCCGGTTCGCATATCCCAGGCACGAACGCCGGCGTCCATCGCGAAATGATTGGTGAAGAGGACCGGTCGGTTGGGGTCCGCGATCAGGTATCCGACCTCGGCGTTGATCTGCTGAACAACCTTCATCTTGCCAAGTTCGACGATCCGGACCGTCGGGCCGCCGCCCATGCCGCCCTCGTCTTCAGACGCGACCGCCATGAGATTGAATTTTGGCTGCGAGGCGAGGAAAATCTCGCCGTACGGCATCTTGTCCAGGCGCAAGCTGCTGCGGACCTTGAGGCTGTCAGGGTCGATCACGAGCAAGTCGTCGGTCGCACTGTTCGCGACCGTCACGAATGCGCGCGTGTCGGCCATTTCACAGAACTCATTGCCGTTGTTGGAAATGGAAATGTCCACGGCCGGCGCCTCGCCGCGACGCAGGACTTTCGGCGATTCCTGGGAGTCTCCGCAAAGGAAGACATCGCCCGTGACTGGGTTACGCGCCAGGTCTGACACATCGTATTTGGAGAAGACCTGGTATTCGGGGCCAAAGACGATCGTCGCGGCAGGCGACATGAACATGGTCTGCCCAAGCTGCATCAGCTTCGGGAACGGCGCCATCAGTGCGAAAGCGCCTGCCGCCAGCAACGCTCCAGGCAAGATTCGAAGCCAGATCGGTGACGGCTTCGCCGTGCTCTTACTGCGGTCTATCCAGGCAAAATATCCGCGAGGAAGGACGACCTCGATTCCGATGAGCACCCAGAACCCGAGGTTCACGAGCCTTCCGAAGGGGCGATCCGCCAGTAACGAATGCCAAGTCTCCCGGGCAATGGCATTCGCCGCCACCAACGTGCCGGCGAGGACGCCGCCAGCGATCGAAGCATTGGGTCCGCGCCCGAGGAACCAGAGGGCAAATGCAACGAAGGCAGTGCAAAATCCGGTGAAGATGACGGTCCGAACGCGGTGCCGTGCATACTTGAAGGCTGTGATGCCGACTGCGACGAATAACGCGAAGGTCAGTACGCCGAGGATCAATCGAACGCTCATCGTCGAATAGAGGTGGACGACGGTGAAGACGAACTCGAGCCCGCTGAAGTGCTGGATGAGATCGACGATTCTCTGACGGAAGATGAAGGCGGCAAGGACCAGTGCCGACGGCGCGAGGACGCGTCCGATCAGGAAGAATCGGGAAAGCCGGGCACCCTCCCGGGTCTCGGCCGAAGCGAGGTCCGCGGACTGCTCGGGTAGGGCTATCGTGAATCGTCCCGCCATGGCCCTTCCCGTTTCCGGATTCGAACGCGGGGACGACGATACACTCGGCAGGCTGGGCCGAACGTCCTCGTCAGCTTCTTGCTTAGGTTATTAACAGGGGCAAGAACGTTGTGGGCACTGTCTCAAAACGAACCGGTCGTACGGCCCACCAGCCGCTCCACAAGCCACTCAGGCGTGAATCGTCCCACGGTGCTCGCATCTTCCGGACGGCCGAGATCCGTCAACAACTCGCTGACTTTGCCGCCCGCGCCGGAGAAATAGTCGAGGCCAATCAGCGGCAAATCCTGAGTCACCGCGAAGATCGAGGCGTGGAATCGCATTGCCATGGCGGCGTCCAGGCGCCGCAAGAGGTGAACCACGCCATCGAGGCCGGCGTCGGCTTCCCACACCCGCAGGTCGACCGCCCCCTTGACCGCTCGCCGCAACTCATAAGCCGCAGACAAGTCCGACATGCCGAGCTGGATCGCGTTCATCGGGAAGAAGACATACGTCACCGGCCGCCTGCTTGCCCGGGCGAAGGCGATCAGGCCCTCGGCGAGCTTCGCCATGAAAACACGATCGACCGTGTCTCGCGAGAGGTCGGACAAGTCGCGCCACTGATCCAGTGTAGGCCGCAAGTTGATGCCAATCTTGAGACTGTCATCCGCTCCAGCGAGGAGGGCCCCAACCGCTTCTGCATCTGCGGTGGAAAGCCGGTCCAGTGCGTCCCGTGCTTCGAGATAATCGAATGCCGGGTCCCGGTCGATCTCGGCGGCGAGGCCCTCCATCAACGGATGTCGCGCTGACGCAGACGTTCGTACGGAGATTCGCGAAGCACTTTCGAGGATGCGCCTACCCGCCCATCGGGTCGGCGCATTGCCGAAATAAGCCAATCCGATCCGTTCGACCAAGAATGGCAGACCTCGCCGATGGGCCGAAGACACGGCGGCGAGGTGACGGGCCAGGATCCGTGGTGAGCCATAAAGCGGGCCACCGCCCAGAACCAATCCGTCGGTCTCCGCCAACGCCCGCCGCACTTCGCTGGCCCGATAAGGAGCGACGTCAATCTCAACCGGTGTGGACAAGCCCTCTGCAAGCTTGCGTGTATGCGCGGGCCGACCGCTCATGACGGTCGCTCGGGTGACGCCATAGCGAGTGTGGAGGCCGAGCAACGTGCCTCCGAGGATGGCGGCATCCCCGATATGATCGCCGCCATAAGCGCCGATGATGACCACGGAGTTCAACCGGTCAGGAGCTTTCGGTGGGGCTCCTTTGGGAAGGACGAGGCCCACCATCGCGGAAAGCGCCTCCAGCCCAGCTGCGGTCCACTCTTCGGCGAAGCGCTTCAGCCGCTCGCCAGTCGTTATGGGAAGGCGGTAACGCACATAATCGTCGAAGAAGACACGCTCTGGCCCGGCCAGTTCGGAAGAAGGAACGAAGCGAACGTCGATCCCGGACTCGGCGGCCAGACGGTGAACGGCTTCGATCGCATAGACGCTGTTCGGCCCGACCGCGACGCGCCAGGTGACCGGCTCCAGGCTCTGCCTGGCATGATCCAGCGCATCGGCGAGCGCGCAGGCTTCACCGGACATCGCCCGATGACCCTGGGCGGCCGTCCCTTCGTCGATGTCGATGGCGCGAGTCACTGCCGTCGCTATGGCAGCGGCGCCAGTTTCACTTGGCTGCCTGTCCGGCTGCTGTCGTAAACGGCATGGGCAATCTGCACCGCGCGCATTCCGTCCGCGCCCATTGCGATGCGACCGGAACCTTGCTGACCCGCGGCGGCAGCGGCGAAATCGTCGAACTCCTCGACGAAGGCCTGGATGACCGTGCTCTGCCAACCCGGATTTTCTCACGGATGATCGATTCCGGATAAAATTTCCGCTCGACCGACTTGGAGCCGCCTGGCTTGTCCATGCGGATGACGGTGGCGAACATCGGCGCGTAATAAGCCTTGGCCATGCCGCGATCGCCGTATGCTTCGATGTGGAAGCGATAGCCTTTCCACTCGTCCCAGCTGGCTTCGATCGAGGCGGCCACGCCATCTTCGCTCTTGAGTAGAGCCATGGCTTCGTCCTCGACATCCAGGCCCCAGACCCGGTGCAGGGCTTGCCCGAACACTTCGGTCGGATCGCCTACGATGTAGCGCACGAGGTCGACGATGTGGGTGCCGTTGTCCATCAACGCGCCGCCACCCATCACGGCATGGTCGTACATCCATGGCGCCTTGAACTCGCCAAGCCCGCCGTGGCCGGCATAGGCGCGGACATGGCTGAGACGGCCGATGTCGCCGGACATGACCGCGTCGCGGACAACCTTCAGCGCCGGGAAATAGCGCTGGTTGTAGCCGACAGTCAGAAGGGTCCCGGCCGCCTTCGCCGCCTTGATCATTCGCTCGCAAGCGTCGGGGGTTGCCGCCATCGGCTTTTCAACGAGCGCATGCTTGCCAGCCTTGGCGGCAGCAACGGCGAGCGCTTCGTGGAACTGCGGCGGGGTCGAAATGAGCACCGCCTCGACGTCGGGGGACTCGATCAGTGCTTCGACCGTCGGATGGAAGGTCGCGGATGACGCAAGGCTGCGGGCACGCGCCTCGTCCAGGTCATGCACAGCTGTCAGCGAACAGCTCTTCGAGCGCTCCAGCGCGGATGCGCGGATCGCGCCGATTGCGCCTGCGCCGATCAGTCCGAACTTCATGTTTCCCCCGAAATCTGAAAGTGGAAGTTGATGGCACCGGCTGCCCGGCGCCGATCCTACTCGATGCGTGCCAAGGCGTCGCCTGGCCCGAAGATCGCTCCGTAGCTTTCGCCGATCGCCCAGATGATGATGAAGGTCGAAAGCGATGGGAGCGCGCGAATGAATTCGCGTTGCAGTCCCTTCTTCGCAATCGCGCGGGTCATCCGGTAGAAGAGGATCGGCGGGAGCGCGAGCGACGCGACCCCGGCGGCGAGGCGCTTGGCCATGCCCGCATTCTGGAACCGCAGGCCGGCATAATAGCGCGAGTAGATGAAGCGCTGCGCCATGAAGAGGCGCCACGAGAACTTCTTCTTGTGGAACATGGCGAGCTGGTTGCTCGAATAGAACGTAGGGCCGTCGGCAACGAGGCCGGGATGCAGTGTCGTTTCCCAGAAACCGCTGCGCAGCCGCTCACGATCGGCCTCTTCCAGCACGGAGCGGCGGTAGGCGACGTTCATGCCCGGCAAGGCGTCGGTCATGCCTTCGACAACCGGCGGCGAAAAGAAACTGTATTCGCAAATGAAGGTCGCCCAATCGAGGCCACGGTCGCAAACGCCGTTGACCACGCTTCCACCGACCGCGACGAGATCGTCGTCTCCCTTGGCGAAGGCCTCGCGGACTCTTCCGGCCCAGCCGGGGCTCGGAACGCAATGATCCTCGGTGACGGCAACGATCGAACCCGAAGTCTGGTCGAAGGCCTGCAGCCGCATTTCCGGCAGCGTCATGTCGGACGGACAAGGTACCAGGCGGACGTGCGGATGCTCTTTGCGGATGCGGTCGCTGATCCCGTCCTGCAGCCGGTCCGCGATGACAATCTCGACCGGCGCTCCACTCTCCTTCTCGTCGAGCGCGGCGATGGTTTCGAGGACGCGATCGCCGTCCTCGGTGCTGACCCGGCCGAGAACGACCGACAAGGTCCAATCGTCTGAAACTGCTGCCTTATTCATCCGGATTTCCAAGAAGCGACCTGTTTCAAGGCTGATAGCCGTCCGTCGCGCTGCCTTTCAATGGCAACGACCAATGTGTCTCGCTCTGATGCAGCCGCGGATCATCCCGTCACGGCCGATTGACGCTCCTCACGCAGGCAAACTACGTCCCTGCAATGAGCGCTTCCCCTCAGCTGTCGGTGATCGTTGGATTTTCCAGCGATACGATCGCCCCGGTCGCGCGCGCCGGCTATCTGGCGGAATGCCTCGGGGCCCTTGCGGAGCAGGCCGATCCTCCAACGATGGAGATTATCGTCGCGCACCACGAGCCGATCGAGGGCTCGATGCGGTCAAGGCGCGCTTTTCGGACGTTCGTTTCCTTTCGACGCCAGACGTCGTGAAACGCGTCGGTGGACGCGAGCACCATGACGTCCCGCGAGGTCGCGCGATCGCGGCCGCGACCGGTGAACTGATCGGCTTGCTCGAAGATCACGAACTCCCCGACCCCGGTGGGCTGCAAGCGTGGTCGAGGCGCACCGCCGACCCGACGCCGGAATTGGCGGAGCCATCGAGAACGGCGTGGACAGAGCGCTCAACTGGGCCGTCTATTTCTGCGACTTCGGCCGCTATCAGAACCCGGTGCCGGCCGGTGCATCCGCGTTCGCTTCGGACGCCAACGTGACCTACAAGCGCGCCGACCTCGACCTCGTCCGCGAAAGCTGGAAGGGCGCCTATCGCGAGGTTCCGGTCAACGACGCCTTGCGGGCGCTCGGCAAGACGATCTCCCTCGATCCGACCATGGTCGTTTATCAGAACCGGCACGCCCTGACCTTCGGCGAGGCGCTGCGTGAGCGATATTCCTGGGGCCGCTCGTACGGCGCCACCCGCGTAACCTGGCTGACGACGCCCAAGCGGCTCGCGTACACGGCGCTCGCCCCAGTATTGCCGGCACTCTTGCTGCTCAGAATGGGGCGCAGAGCATGGCAGCGGAAACGTCATTTCGGCAATTTCCTCCGGGCCGTCCCTTCATCGTCCCCTTGCTGATGGCATGGAGCTTCGGAGAGATGGCGGGCTATCTCGCGCCGCAGCGGGTGAACGGGTGAGAATGGCCGACGCACCGCTTCACATTTGCGTCGACGCGACGAGCTGGGTGAACGACCGCGGCTTCGGGCGCTTCACGCGCGAAATCCTGAAGGCGCTGCTCTCCAGGGACACTGGGTTTCAGTACACCCTTTTGTTCGACCAGCTTCCGGAGGAGGACTTGCCGGAGAGCGCCAAAGTTCTCACCGCGCGCACGGACCTGGGTCTGAACCAGTCCGCGGTCGGCAGCTCGGCACGATCGCCCGGCTATTTCCTGAAGATGGCGCGGCTGGCGAAGTCCGTCCCGTACGACGTCTTCTTCTTCCCGACGCTCTATTCCTATTTTCCACTGCTGCAGAGGAAGCCAACGGTCGTCTGCTATCACGACGCGACGGCCGAGCGCTTTCCGCAACTGCTGTTTCCGACCAAGACCAACCACTGGCTGTGGCAGGCGAAAACGGCCCTTGCCCGACTGCAGACGACCCGAGCCATGACGGTTTCCGAGACATCCGCACGGGACCTCGAGACGATTCATCGCTTCCCGAAAGAGCGCATCGACGTCGTCACGGAAGCCGCAGACGACGCCTTCCGGATCATCGACGATCCTGCGCTGCGTGGCAGTGAGCGGACGCTTCACGGGATCCCGGCTGACGCGAGGGTGCTCGTGCACGTCGGCGGCATGAACGCCCACAAGAACATCCTCGGACTTCTGAAAGCCCTGCCGAAGATCATTGCGGCCGAGCCGAGGACGCATTTGGCGCTGGTTGGCGATACGTCGGGCAAGGGCTTCTGGGACAATGTCGGTGAGCTCAAAGCCTTTATCGCGGCAACACCGCCGCTTTCCGCCCACGTCCACTTCACCGGCTACATCAGCGATCCCGATCTGGCGAAACTGCTGAATGCCGCCGACGCTTTGGTCTTCCCGTCCCTTTGGGAAGGGTTCGGCTTGCCGGCGGTCGAGGCGATGTCGTGCGGCATTCCGGTCTTGGCAAGCAGCCGGGTGGAAGCCTGCCGGAGGTGGTGGGTGATGGGGGGTTGTTGTTCGAGCCCGAAGATCCCGACGCGATTGCTGCCTGCGTCATCGGATTCCTCCATGACGACAAGCTGCGGGCGCAGTTGACCAGGAATGCAATCGAGCGGGCGAAGCTGTTCAGCTGGTCGCGCGGCGCGGAGCTTGCCGAGGATTCATTCCGGCGCTGCTACTCAGACGCGCAGCGCTAGCCTTACAACTTGGAAGCGGACGTACCGCTCGGACTCGACGCACCGACGCTGGAGCCCAACCCTCGCGCCAGCCTTGCCAGCCGAAGCTCAGCCATCGTGAAAACGTAGGTCAGCGGAGAATAGCAGTGGTAGCACCAGTGCATCAGCACCGCGACGGCGAACTGGCCGAAGGATAGCCGCCGGAAGAGGAATGAGAAGAATTCCCGGTTCGCAAACAGATAAGCGAGACCCGTCGCCAACCCGAGAAGCGCGATCACCGGCTTGAAGAGCCCGGCGAAGAGCAGCACCGGCGTAATCAGCGCGAGCATCGCCTTGACCTGTTCGGCACGCGTGAGATTGAGGTCGCGGCCAGCTTCCGGCCGCTCATTCAGCATGACCGTCCAGGGTCGCGCACGGCGCATGACGTCGGTATGCCAAACGCGCCACAGGCTCCAATCCTTGCAATGCTTACCGAGCGCGGCCGGGACGAGCCGGATTCGATTGCCACCGGCGATCACCCGCATCCCGAGTTCAACATCCTCGACGCTCGGGTAGCGGAAGCGCTCGGCGTCATAGCCGCCAAACTGCAGAAACACGTCGCGGCGCATCAGGCCGATGCCGGACCAGAAGGTCGTTGCGTCACGGTTGCCGCGCTGATGGATGAAGTGGTGCCGGAGGTTCGCGTAGAGGCTGGTCGCACGGAGCGATCTCGGCGTGTCGTCGTAGGATCCGAACGCGCCGACCGCCCCATTGGCCTGCATGTCCTCGATCAGTCGCCTCAGGCAGTCCGGAGCAACGACGACATCCGCGTCGACGAACCACAGCAGCTCGGAAGTCGCGGCGGCGGCCGCGGCATTTCGCGCCAGTGCCGGCCCCTTCGGACTTCCATTATTCTTGAGGATGGTGACTCCAGCATCGCGAGCGATCTGCTCGGTCCCGTCTGTTGCCCCGTCGATGTAGACCAGCACTTCCGCTGGCTCGACGGTCATGCCCTTCAGCGCCTGGAGGCAGTCGCCCAGCGTCGCTTCCGCATTATGGGCGGGAACGATGACGGAGACGGACGGAACGCCCACGGCACTCAGGCCGCGGCGAACTGGGCAGGCCGGTTGCTTTCCGCCGGCGCCGCTTCGGCGGCCTTGTCCCGGTCCGAAGCGATCTCGAATTCCTCGTGATACGAGCGCTCGACGTTGACGGCCCAAAGGTCGTTCTTAGCACCGTAGATATTGTCGACCGCCAGCATTGCCGTCAGCATCGAGTGATCCTGGTTGTTATAGCGATGCATGCCGTTGCGGCCGACCACCTGCAAATTGTCGAAATTGCCGAGCCAGTCGCGGATGATGGCCAAAGCGTCCTGATAGTCGCCGTCGTAAACCGGATAGGCCTTCGGCTGGCGGATCACCGTGCCGTCGACGACGTCGCTGGCCTTGGCGAGACCGAGATGCTCGAGCTCCGCGGCGGCCTGCTTGATCAGGACGGCGTTGTCGGTTTTCCACATCGTGTCCGTGTCGTTGACGAAATACTCCATGCCGATGCTCGACCGGTTCGGCTCCGGGATCATTTCTTCCGACCAGGACCGGAAATTCTGGATGCGGCCGACCTCGACCTCCGGACTGTGGACGTAAATCCAGTTGTCGGGGAACAGGTCCTCGCCCTTGAGGATCAGGGTAACGATGAGAAAGTCGCGATAGCGCAGCGTGCGCGCAGCGACCTGCACTTCGGCCGGCGCCGGCGGATCCATCGCCAGGATGAGTTCGGAAATCGGCATCGACGAAATGAACTGGTCGGCCTCGAGGCGATACGGTTTCGCGCCCTCCTCGTTGGGAGTCACTTCCATGGCCGTGACGTGGTGATCGTCGCGATAGATTCGCGTCGCCCGCGAATTCATCCGGACTTCGCCGCCCTTCTCCTCGACACGGTCGCGGAACGTCTCCCACATCATGCCCGGCCCGAGGCGCGGGTAGTCGAAGGCGCCGATCAGGCTGGCGGTGTCGTTCGATCCGCTAATCGCGTTCCACACCGCCTTGCGCAGCGAGAGATTCTGGATGCGCTGGGCGGCCCAGTCTGCACGGATCGACGTGCAGGGAATGCCCCAAACCTTCTCCGTGTAAGCCTTGAAGAAGTGCCAGAAGAGGCGGCCGCCAAAGCGATTGGTAACCCACTGCTCGAAATTCTCTTCCTCGACGTGCGGGCGAACTTTCCACTTCAGGTAGCTCAGCATGATCCGCGCGGATTCGTAAATGCCCATGTTGTTGAGGGCGTTGAACATTTTCAGCGGGTAGGCGAAATATTTGCCGCGGTAATAAATGCGGCTCATTCGCGGGCGACGCAGGAAGTCGTTCGGTAGGACTTCCTTCCACAATTTCTCGACCGGCTTCACCTTGGTGAAGAAGCGGTGTCCGCCAATGTCGAACCGATAGCCCTTGTAGACCTCGGTGCGGGCGATGCCTCCGACTTGCGAAGATTCTTCGAGCACGATGGGGTGGCTGGAGCCATGCTTTTGCAGACAATAGGCCGCGGTGAGGCCGGCTGGGCCGCCGCCAATAATGGCCACGGACTGAGCTTCCGGCTGAAGTCGCAGACGATTGTCGTAGCTATTCATCTATTCCCCGGGGCCGGCCGCTCACCGCACATCCGTGATTCCAGCAGGAGTCGTGCAGGCGCTATTTCTACATTAACTTTCGATAGGAAAACGATATTCTACCCGCTCCCGGAGTCAATGGTTTCAGAGACTTGGTGTCCCGAATTGACACGCGTGAAAGGGGGAGCTGCGAGCTCGAAGGCCTCGCAAATGACGAGGCAGTTCAAGGGGTTTTTACCGACATCGCGACGTTGATGGCGACCTGGAGAGCTTCCCGCTCCAGCGGATGATGGCGGAGAGGGTGGGATTCGAACCCACGGTACGGTTGCCCGTACGCCGCATTTCGAGTGCGGTGCTTTCGACCACTCAGCCACCTCTCCGCATTTCATGAAGGCGCTGACCGGACGATGCCGGCTGGGCGGTCGCGCCTCTAGCAAGGCCCATCCCGCTTGCCTAGACGCCTTGTGGAAACTGATGCGATCCCTAGATTGAAGCCATGTCGCACGTCGAACGTTTTCCAGAAGTGAACTCTGCCCTCCCCCGATCATGCCGAAGGCCCGCTTCGGTATCGGCGACTTGGTGCGCCACCGCCTGTTCGATTTCCGCGGCGTGATCTTCGACGTCGATCCGACCTTCGCCAACACCGAGGAATGGTACGAGGCCATCCCCGAGGACCTGCGCCCGTCGAAGGACCAGCCTTTCTATCACCTGCTCGCCGAGAATGCCGAGCAGAGCTACGTCGCCTACGTCAGTCAGCAGAACCTGATCCACGACGAGAGCGAGGAGCCGATCGACCACCCCGCGATCGAGGCTTATTTCAACGGTTTCAACGAGGGCGCTACCAGCTCCGTCCGGAGCACCGGCACTAGAATCAAGCCCGATGCGGTTGACAGCCCAAGGTCGCTGCCATAGGCGGCAGCCTTTCGCGCGAGGGCCTGCCCGGACGCGCGTCCAGTTTTATAAGAGAAGTGAGCCAATGTTCGCAGTCGTGCGCACGGGCGGTAAGCAATATCGCGTCACCGCCGGAGACAAGATCGTCGTCGAGAAACTCGCTGGCCAAGCCGGTGACAAGATCGACATCACCGACATCCTCCTCGCCGGGGAAGGCTCGGAGCTGAAGTCCGTCGCCGGTCTGATCGTCGGCGCCGAGATCGTCGCCCAGGCGAAGGGTGACAAGGTCACCGTCTTCAAGAAGCGCCGCCGGCACAATTACCGCCGCAAGGCGGGCCATCGCCAGAACCACACGATCCTGAAGATCGTGTCGATCGGCGGCGAGAAGGCCAAGGCCGCGAAGCCGAAGGCGGAAGCCGCCCCGGCCGAGAAGCCGGCTGCTGCACCTGCGAAGGCGGAAGCCGCTCCGGCTGCCGAAGCTCCGGCCAAGAAGGCCGAGACGAAGGCAAAGACCGACAAGGCGCCGTCGACAAAGGATGCTGCACCTGCTAAGGCCGCAGCCAAGAAGGCCCTAAGGCCAAGTAATCAACCGTTTAATTTATTCGGGTAGTACTTCCTCATGGCACATAAAAAAGCAGGCGGTTCCAGCCGCAACGGTCGCGACAGTGAGAGCAAGCGCCTCGGCGTGAAGCTTTTCGGCGGCCAAAGCGCGCGCGCCGGCAACATCATCGTTCGTCAACGCGGCACGAAGTGGCACGCGGGCAATAACGTCGGCATGGGCAAGGACCACACGCTCTTCGCGCTTACCGACGGCTGTATTGCATTCCGCGATGGCAAACTCGGTCGCAAGTACGTGCACGTAATGCCGATTGCAGCCGAGGAAATCGCATAGGGGCTGGTCGATAAAGGGCCACCCCAGGAGGGGCCCCGGATCGACCGCAAGGTCACAAGGGAGAAGAGGGAAGCCCCTCTTCTCCCTTTCTTTTTCTTCTCCCGAAACAGTCACGGAGTGCCGCTAGGGCGCGCCGTGTGAAGGAGAAGAAGTGATGTTCGCCAGGACTGAACGGCTGCTTCTGAGGCCCGGCTGGGCCGAGGACGCCCCGGCGCTAGCCGCTGCGATTGCCGACGAGATGATCGTCCGCAATCTCGCGACCGCGCCTTGGCCGTATCGCCTCCGCGATGCGGAAGCGTTCCTCGCGCAGCCGCGCGACCCGGTGCTGCCGTCCTTCCTGATCTTCGAACGGACGGGTGGCGCGCCGAACCTGGTCGGCTCTTGCGGACTTGGAAGGCGCCCGTCCGGCGCCGTTGAACTCGGTTACTGGATTTCCCGAGCATATTGGGGCCGCGGCTACGCCACTGAAGCGGGCTTCGCGCTGATCGACATCGCCAAAGCTTTGGGCTTGCCGCAGCTGGAAGGATCGCATTTCCTCGACAATCCGGCATCCGGCCGGGTTCTCGAAAAACTGGGCTTCAGCCCGCTAGGAATCACAGCCCCACGGATCAGCTGCGCGCGCGGGACCGAGGCGCAGGCACGCCTGCTGCGTCTGGAATTGGTCGCAGATGCCGAGGAGGAGGAGGAAGCGCTAGCCGCTTAGGCCGCGTTGCGGACCTTCTTGAGCGGGGCGGGTGCCGCAATCGCGGCGGCACTCGCCTCGTACGCCCGAAGTAGAGCGCGGTCGTCCTCGTTCCACGGGTGAAAGCCTGGCAGGAAGAACTTGACCCACGCCAGCCCGATCTTGCGGAACATGCCCGGGCGGATCCAGAGGTACCACAGCAGCCTTGCCCAGGCGTTGAACCCAGTCACGCCGTCCTGGCGCATCAGCTCCAGCGCCCCGGCGGTACGGTCGACGACGAAGTTGCGGGTGACAAACAGCATCACCTTCGCCTTCACCTTCCAGCGCTTCGAACGCGGCCAGTTGCGGGTTGCGTGAAGCCAGGTGTCGTAGGCGACGCCCTTGTGCTCGATCTCCTCGCAGGCATGCCAGCGCCAAAGGTCGGCGGCATCCTTGTCGGCGCCTGCCAGATGCTTTGGATCGGCGAGCAGCTCATGCGCGAGAATGGCGGTGAAGTGCTCCAGCGCCATCGTCGCCGCGAGGCTGACGATCGGCGGCTTCGTCTTTGTGACCGCCAGGCGATAATCGATCTGCGCTTCAAGCTTCGAAAGATCGTAACCCGTATCTGCGGCACGGCGATTGAACGCGGCATGCTCGCGGCTGTGAATGGCCTCTTGCGTGGTGAAGCCCTTGATCTCTTCGGCCAGCTTCGGCGGCGCGCCGTCGCGAAATGCGCGAACGCTTTCGACGAAGAACGCTTCTCCGGTTGGGAAAGTGGCCGAGAGCGCGTTGTAAATCGCGGTGGCCTCAACGCTTCCGCCGTGCCACAGGCGCGGATCGAGATCGCCGCGTTCGAACTTGCGGTCGCGCGGGGTGATCGTGAGGTCAGCCGGAGTCGGCAGAGTCGTTGTACTCATGGTCATAAGGTATATTAACTGACAACAGTGTCAATAAGCCGTAAACGCCTCAATTCGGAAGAGAGCCGCTCCGCCGCCTTGGAGGCGGCGCGCCTGTTGCTTCTTGATCAGGGGCCGCAGGCCGTGACGCTGAAGGCAGTTGCCGCGAAGGTCGGGCGGACGCATGCCAATCTGCTCCATCACTTCGGCTCTGCGGCCGGCCTCCAGGCGGAGCTTGCACGAACGATTGCCGACCGCGTGACAGGCAGCATCGCCGAGGCCGTCGCCCGGGCCCGCGCCGGAGAAGCGGAAGCCCGGGAAGTGGTCGACGGCACCTTCGACGCCTTCGACCGCGAGGGCGCCGGTGCGCTTGCGGCCTGGATGATCATCTCGGGAAATCGCGATGCCTTGAACCCGATCCTCGAATCGATTCGGGTCCTGGTCGCGCAACTCAGCGTCGGTCACGAGGATCATCATGTCGGCGAGACCACCCTGTGGCTCGTGCTTGCCGCGCTCGGAGATTCCCTGCTCGGCGCATCGATCGCCGATGCCCTGTCCCTCGACCGCGACACGGCCCGGCAGCTGGCCGCCGACCGCTTGCGCCTGCAGCTCGACTCCGATCACCCTCGGGACTGAGGTGGCTTTCGCACGCAAGCGCGACTAACTCCGCCTCATGCATTTCCTCGACCAGGCGAAGATCTACGTGCGTTCCGGCTCCGGCGGACCTGGGGCCGTCAGCTTTCGCCGCGAGAAGTTCATCGAATTCGGCGGGCCTGACGGCGGCGACGGCGGCAAGGGCGGCGACATCATTTTTGAAGCTGTGCCGGCCTCAATACGCTGATCGATTTCCGCTACACGCAGCACTTCCGGGCCAAGCGCGGCACGGGCGGCTCCGGATCCAACCGGACCGGCGCGGCGGCTCCCGACCTGGTCATCAAGGTTCCCGTAGGCACGCAACTTCTCGCCGATGACGAGGATCGCACCCTTCTCGCCGACTTGACGGTCGAGGGGAGCGCTTCGTCCTTCTCGAAGGCGGTATGGGCGGCCGTGGCAATGCCAGCTACAAAAGCTCCACCAATCGCGCGCCTCGCCAGCACCAGCCCGGCATCGAAGGCGAAGAGATGTGGCTGTGGCTCCGCCTGAAGCTCCTCGCGGACGTCGGCCTCGTCGGGCTTCCGAACGCTGGCAAGTCGACCTTCCTCAACAGCGTCACCAATGCGTCGGCGAAAGTCGGCGACTATCCCTTCACCACGCTTCGCCCGCAGCTTGGCGTCGTCCGCCACAAGGGTCGCGAATTCGTGCTCGCCGACATTCCGGGCCTGATCGAAGGCGCGGCGGAGGGCGCCGGTATCGGCGATCGCTTCCTCGGTCACGTCGAGCGCACGGAGGTCCTGCTTCACCTGATCGATGCCGCCGGCGACGATCCCGTCGAAGCGTGGCGCGTGGTTCGCGCCGAGCTCGAAAGTTACGGGGCGGGCCTCGCCAACAAGGCTGAAGTCGTCGCGCTCAGTCGGTCGGACCTCGTCACGGAAGAACGGCTGGCCGAACTCAAAGCCGAGCTGGAAGACGCGACGGGGCAGGTTCCCTTCCCCATCTCCGCCCGCTCGGCGAGGGCATCGAGCCGCTTCTCGACGCCATCATCCGGAAGCTGGGAACCGAAGTCGAAGCGCGCGAGGAAGAGGCGGCGGAGGGGCGCCCTTGGTCGCCGCTCTAACCCTGGCGATCACGGGCGGCACCGGCTTTGTCGGCCGCCACCTGATCGACCTCGCGGTAGAACGCGGTCACCGGGTTCGGGCGCTTACACGCAAGGCCCAGCCGCCGCGCCACGGCGTTGAGTGGATCGAGGGGAATCTCGAAGACCGCGAAGCCCTTGGACGCCTGGTTATCGACAGCGACGCCGTCATTCACGTCGCCGGCGTGATTAACGCGCCGGACGCCGCGGGTTTCGAAGCCGGGAACGTAACCGGGACACTGGCCATGCTCGCCGCCGCCACCGCCGCGGGCACTCATCGATTCGTCCACGTGTCGTCGCTCGCCGCCCGCGAGCCGCGGCTTTCGCAGTACGGCGCATCCAAGGCCCGCTCGGAGGAACTGGTCGAAGGGTCAGGGCTCGACTGGGTGATCGTCCGGCCACCCGCCGTTTACGGTCCCGGCGACAGGGAGACGCTCGAGCTGTTCAAGATGGCGCGGCGCGGAATCGTCTACATGCCGCCGAAGGGCCGCCTGTCCGTGATCCAGGTCGACGACCTGGCGCGACTGCTCCTCGCCGCATGCGATCCGGACGCTCCCAGCAAGATCATCGTCGAGCCGGACGATGGACGGCCCGGTGGATGGTCGCACATCGAATTCGGCCATGCCTTGGGGCGGGCCGTCGGCGTCAAGACTGGAGTCGTCTCGACCCCGCGCGCCTTGCTCAGCGTGGCGTCAGGCATCGATCGACTATTCCGCCGCGACAAGGCCAAGCTTACCCCGGACCGCGTCGCCTACTTCTGTCATCCTGACTGGGTCGTATCGAGCGATCGGCCCGTGCCTGCCAATTTGTGGCGACCTGAAATCTCGACCGAGAAGGGCCTGGCGGAGACCGCTCGCTGGTACCAGCGGCAGGGTTGGCTGTAGCTAGTCCGAGATGATCTCGGCGAACTTGTCGAGGTCGATGTTGCCGCCCGAAACGACGCAGACGATCGGTCCGTCGCCCGCCTGGCCGGTCAGTGCTGCCGCCAACGCGAGACCGCCAGCCCCTCCGCAATCGTTCGCGTTTTCTCCGCGATCAGGCGCATCGCCTTCGCGGTCTGGTCGAGCGTGACGACGATCGATCCGTCCGTCACCGGACCCATGCGATCCCACATCCGCTCGGTGACGCTCTTCCCGCCCGCACCGTCGACGAAAGATGCCTCCCAGTCCGCGTATTTCTGTGGCGCCCCTTCCCGCAGCGACAAGGCATAGGGCGCCGCAGTCTCCGGCTCGGCCCCCAGCACAGTCGCGTCCGGACGCAGCGCCTTGATCGCGCTGCCGACCCCGCTGATCAGCCCGCCGCCCCGATCGCGCAGATGACCGTGCGGACGTCCGGACAGTCCTCGACAATCTCCAGACCCATCGTGCCATGACCGGCGATGAAATCGTGATTGTCGAAGGGTGGATGAAGGTGCCGTCGAGCCCCGGATAGGAGTGCGATTCTGCAGCCTTCCACGCCTCGTCGTAGGAGACCGGCACGATGGTCGCCCCAAGCGCCCGCATCCTTTCCAGCTTGGTCTGCGGCGCTGTCTCGATGGCCACGACGCTTGCGGGAATGCCGAACGTCCGGGCGGCATAGGCGACTCCCTGCCCCGCATTGCCGGCGCTGATCGTCCACACGCCGCGCGCTCGCTCCGCATCGGATAGCCGGGCAACGGCATTGGCCGCGCCGCGAATCTTGTAAGCGTTGGTCGGCTGCAAATTCTCCAGCATCAGCCAAATCTCGGGCACCTCGCGTCCCAGCTCCAGGCGGACGAGCGGCGTGCGAAGGACGGTGCCGGCGATCCGCTCGCGAGCAGCCTCGATGTCCTCGATCGTGATGGGCCTTACAGGTTCAATCATCCGTCCTCCCCGGCGCCGCCGTGGACTCCCGAATGACGAGCTCGTGAGGCAGCGCTTCGAACGGCGCGTACTCGCCTTCGTGCGGCGGATCGAGAAGCATTCGAACCGCCCGCTCGGCAATGTCCTTGATCGGCTGCCGCACCGTCGTCAGCGGCGGCCACACGATTTCCGACATCGGCGAATCGTCGAAGCCGGTGACCGAGATGTCCCCGGAATGGTCTTGCGTGCCCGGTGCAGCGCGAACATCGCCCCGGCCGCCATGTCGTCGTTCGCGCAGGCAAGCGCGGTAAAGCTTTTTCCTTGGGCAAGAAGGCTCTCCGCCGCCTCGACCCCGGATTTGAAATTGAAGTCACCGCTCGCCGTCCACGGCTCCCGGCCGAGCCCCGCTGCCTTGAGCGCTTCGACGAACCCCTCATAGCGCAGCGAGGCGGCAAGGTGGTCGTTCGGCCCTTGATGAATGCAATATCCCGGTGGCCCAGCGAGGCCAGGTACCGCCCAGCGCGGCGCCGCCGGCACGCTCGTCGATCCCCGCCGAGGACACCACTCCCCGTCCCCTTTTGCCAGCGGAAACGGTGGAAACGCGAATGCCGGTGTCCTTCATGGTCGTGAGGAGGTCTACGTCGTCTGAAAACGGCGGCGGCAGCACGATCCCGGCCGGGCGAAGCCTCTGGACGATGGCCGCAATCAGGTGGCCGCGGTCCTCACGCATTGGATTGATGGAGCGCGTGACCAGTTCGTACCCGATGGCGGAGCAGGCGCGCATCGCGCCGAGTTCGAGGCCCGAATGATAGTGGCTGTTCGGCTCGCCTTCCCGGCCGTGGGCGTGGATGAGGAGGATCGTCCGATCCACGCCGCTGGCCAGCGCCCTCGCCTGCAGGTTCACCGAGAAGCGCAGCGCCGCAACCGCGTCGCGAACTCTCTCCCGCGTCTCCGGCCGGACGCCGCGCTCATTATTGAGGACGCGCGAGACCGTCACGCGCGCTACACCCGCCGCCTTGGCGACATCGTCGATGGTGGACCTGCGGCCGTTCACCCACGCAGTTAGCCACGCCCGAGCCCGGCGACAACGTGCACATGCATGCAAAGATTGAATGGCTGCAGCGGCGCGCGAGCCAAGAAATTTGGGTGGACGCCGGATCGGGCCTGTGGTGATCCCCGCCCATGCCTGTTCCGAATGTGCCGCCCAGCGCAATCGCCTCCCTTTCCGAGAAGGAGCTGGAGGTGCTTCACTTGCTGGCGATGGGCCACACGGGAAAGTCGATCGCCACGCGTCTCGATCAGTCCGAAGCCTCGATCAACGAGCGCTTGCGCGATGCTCGCCGCAAGACAGGCGTCAGCAGCAGCCGTGAGCTTGCCCGCATCCTTGCTGCACAAAAAATCTGGGACAAAAATATCGATCTATCCGGCTCGCATCCTCCGACCCAAGACCCGGCGCAGCCCGCCGATCGCGGCCGGGAATGTCGAAAGGATTGATCATGATCGTGATACCCATCGCTGTTGCCGCCATTGGAATGGCCGTCACCAACTCACCGCAGGCCGAGCCGCGCTCCCAGGTCGTCCAGGCCGCCGCGTCCGAACAGCTCCCTTTAGTCGGAAAGTGGTCGCTGGACGTCTCGCGCCTCCCGCCCGATGAACGCCCCCGCAGCGTCACGCTCGATTTCCGCGTGTCAGCGGATCAGGTATGGACCGGCCGGAGCGAAATCATCGGCCCCGACGGCTCCCGCCAGCACGCCGAGGCGACCGGCCCGGCAGACGGCAACCCTGTCCCGCTCACCGGCAACATGAGCTTCGCCGACCAGGTCTCGATGCGCCAGCCGGCGCCGAACACCCTGGTCCTGACGTTCACCAAAGGCGGCGAGCCCGTCTCGACCCGGGTCTACACGATCGAAGAAGATCGGAAGTCGATGAAGGAAACCATCGTCTGGGCAGGCAACGTCACGCCGCGCACGGTGACCACCTACTTCAGGCGCGTTGGCTAGGATGCATGAGGGGAATCAGCGAATGGACCGTCTTTTTCTTCCCGAGCGCTGATGTCGGATTCCGACCCATCCAGACAGTCCAATCACCCGCGTTGATCGCCCCGCCGTAGTTATGTAACCGGTTACATTCGATTGATTCGGGTGGGGAGAGTTCGGGCGTGGATACTTCGTCAGCAGCGACATCGACGTCGGCCCTCGCGCCGGAAAAGAGCCACTATGTCGTTCTGGACGGACTCCGCGGGGTCGCCTCCCTCCTTGTCGTCGTGTTCCACCTGTTCGAGGCCTACGCCGACAACAATCCGCAGAGGCAGATCATCAACCACGGCTATCTAGCGGTCGACTTCTTCTTCCTGCTGTCCGGCTTCGTCGTCGCCTACGCATACGACAGCCGCTGGGGTGGGATGACCCAATGGGACTTTTACAAGAGGCGTCTGATCCGGCTTCAGCCGATGATCGTGATGGGAAGCCTCATCGGCGCCGCGCTGTTCTGGTTCCAGTATTTCTCGATCTTCCCGAAGGTGGGATCTGCCTCGGTCTGGCAGGTGCTGCTGGTCATGCTGATCGGGTTCACGATGATCCCGCTCCCGAAATCCGCGGACATTCGGGGCTGGGACGAGATGTATCCTCTGAATGGTCCGGCTTGGTCTTTGTTCTACGAATATGTGGCGAATATTCTCTATGCTGTCGGCCTGCGGAAACTCTCCAACCGCGCTCTTGGGATTCTGGTAGCATTGGCCGGCGTAGCGCTGATCTCGCTGGCTGTCTTCGGGAAGCGCGGAGACTTGATCGGCGGCTGGGCGCTGGATGCCGCCGGTATCCAGATCGGATTGTCCCGAGTGATGTTTCCCTTCTTCGTCGGTGTGCTCCTGATGCGGCTCGGCAAACGCATTCACACGAACCACTCATTCCTCATCTGCAGCCTGTTGCTGGTGGCCGCCCTTTCGGTTCCGCGGATCGGCGGGACGGAGGCAATGTGGATGAACGGCGTCTACGAAGTGTTGTGCGTGATGCTGCTGTTCCCGATAATCGTTGTGATCGGTGCCGGTCAGAAAGAGGTCGGTGGCACGTCGGTACGGGTGGCTCGCTTTTTCGGCGACCTGTCCTACCCCTGTACATCACGCACTATCCCCTCATGTACATTTACACAGGCTGGGTTATCGACAACCAGGTTCCGGCGGCTCAAGGAGCTTTGGTCGGAGCGGGGGTGTTAGTCGCGTGCGTAGCGCTCGCGTACGCGTGCCTCAAATGGTACGACCTGCCCGTTCGCCGGGCCTTGGCCGCTCGCTTCTTGGTTCGTAGCCGCCAGCAGGACGCGGTTTCCGCCTAAGGGACAGGCGTTGCCGGTGACCGGTCCCGCTTTTCACCCATTGCGGACAGGATCAATCGCCTGCCGTCGGAGACATTGATCGAGCTACGGCTAGCACGAGACGTCACTCCACGTCAGAGGTTCACGATGACCTACGCTCATTCAGCTCGGATCGTGTTCGACGATATGCTCGGCGCGCTCGATCGTATTGTTGCCAAGGCCGAAGACGCCGGGATGCCGGATACTGTGCTTGCCGAGCAGCTCACCGAGGACATGTTTCCGCTGGAGCTACAGTTACGCGTCGCGCTGAACCAGGTGCTGCTGGCGCTCAATCAGGTGGGCGGGAAAGCTCTTCCGCTTGAGGAGGAGGAATATCGCTCGCTGGCCGAAGTTCGCGAGCGGATTGCCGCGGTTCGTTCGCTGATCGATCAGGCCGACCCTTCCGAATGGGCAGCACCGGACGCGGTCGTCGACCTGACATTGCCGAACGGCGTTCGTTTCCTGATGTCGTCCGAAGAGAACATCCGCGACTGGATCATGCCGAACTTCTATTTCCACGTGACGATGGCCTACGCCTTGCTGCGGAACGCGGGCGTCCCTTGGGCAAGATGGATTTCCTGCCGCATATGGCCCGGCACATTGTTCCGGACGCCGAATAGCTAGCGTTCATCCGCCGACCGGACTTTCAGCTGGCAAAGTAGGATTCGGTTTGCTTCGATCGAGCGGTGTTCGGACAATCCTGTCAGTTCGTGGAGCGTAAGCGATCGTGCGATCGGCAGGAGTGTCGGATTTCGACCACGTCAGTGCGAACATTGGGACCATTCGCGCCGCTTTCGGACCCTCCGCCGCCGCAATCGCGCCCGATTGCGTTGCGAAAGCGCGGGCTGCCGCATAGGGGCCATGCATGACCGACCGTGACGAAACCGAAGCCAGGATCCGCGACCTGATCGACCCCTTCAACAAAAAGGGCGTCGCAATCTCCGGCGACACGCGCTTTGCGCAGGACCTCGAATGGGACAGCCTGACCGTGATGGACTTCGTCGCCTCGGTCGAGGACGAGTTCGACATCCTGATCAGCATGAACCGCGCAGCGGAGATCGAGACGGTCGACCAGCTCGTCGATGCCGTCCGCCAGCTTGAGGGCGAGCGTTGAGCGACCTTTTCTCCAAGTTCGACGACCTCATCGCGCTGCGCGAAGGTCTCCTTTCGACTGGCGTCACCGACCCGTTCAACCTGGTGATGGAAAAGGTCGAAAGCCCGACGGTCGCGATCTGCAACGGCAAGCGGACGATCCTGCTTGGCACTTACAATTACATGGGCATGACCTTCGATCCGGACGTCGTCGCCGCCGGCAAGAAGGCGCTCGACGAGTTTGGCTCAGGCACCACCGGCAGCCGCGTGCTCAACGGCACCTACGCCGGCCACCGCGCCGTCGAGGATGCGCTCAAGGATTTCTACGCCATGGACCATGCCATGGTGTTTTCGACGGGATACCAGGCGAACCTCGGCATCATTTCGACGATCGCCGGCAAGGATGACTACATCATCCTCGACATCGACAGCCACGCGTCGATCTACGACGGCTGCGCGATGGGCAATGCGCAGGTTGTCCCCTTCCGCCACAACGACATCGAGGCGCTCGAAAAAAGGCTGAAGCGCGTGCCCGAAGGGGCCGGCAAGCTGGTCGTCCTGGAAGGCGTCTATTCGATGCTGGGCGACATCGCTCCGCTGAAGGAAATGGTCCGGGTCTCCAAGGACAACGGCGCGATGGTCCTCGTCGACGAGGCTCACTCGATGGGCTTCATCGGAGAGCATGGCCGTGGCGTCGCCGAAGCCCAGGGCGTGATGGACGACGTCGATTTCATCATCGGCACCTTCTCCAAGTCGGTCGGCACCGTCGGTGGCTTCTGCGTCTCCAACCATCCAAAGTTCGAGATCCTGCGGCTGGTCTGCCGCCCTTACGTCTTCACCGCCTCGCTTCCACCCTCGGTGGTCGCGACCGCCGCGACCTCGATCCGCAAGCTTATGAATGCCGCCGACAAGCGCGCGCATCTGTGGGAGAATTCGAAGCGGCTGCACGCGGGCCTCCGCCAGCTTGGCTTCACGCTCGGCACCGACGAGCCGCAGTCCGCCATCATCGCCGTCATCATGCCCGACCTCGAAACCGGCGCCGCAATGTGGGAAGCGCTTCTGAAGGAAGGCCTCTACGTCAATCTCGCCCGGCCGCCCGCGACACCTGCCGGAATGACGCTTTTGCGCTGTTCCTTGTGTGCGGAGCACAGCAGTGAGCAGGTTGAAGAGATACTCGGAATGTTCGCTGCGGCGGGCCGTGCGACTGGCTGTATATAATCGTTAACGCGCGGCTTCCGTCGGGATGCAGACAGGTTTAGACTGCTGACATGACGCCCAGTGGGGACGATCTCCAGTTCGACTGGCGACGGGGTGGGGCAGCAGCAGGGGCGCTTCTTGCCACCCTTATCCTGCTCGCCATGGTCACTCTTGTCGCCATGTCCAATGGCGCGCGCGACAGTGCGCTCCAGGGCGAGCGCCACGCTTACGACGTCAACCTGCTGACCCGCGCGGTCGATGCGAGCATCTCCAGAGCCGAAGCTGGACTCGGCCGCTTCGTCCTCGACGAGGAGGTGAAGACCAGCGGCAATATTTATTACAGCCAATGGCGGCTCGCCGGACAGCAGATCTATCAGCTGGAACGCCTCGTCCGGTCAGACCCGAGCAGCGCCAGCGGGTGATGGAGCTGATGCGGCTATACCAGATCCGCGGCGAGGAATTCGCCCTCGCCGCCCGAGCGACGGTCGCTAAGCAAGGGTCCGGCGGCACCGGCTACTTCTATCAAGCCGCCCAGTCTCCCGTGGGTGTCGACCTCTCGGTCAAGCTCGCGGAGATTGCTGCGGCGGAACGCACGCTGCTTCGCCAGCGGATGGAACAGACCAAGTTCTTCTCGGCGCAGGCCGACCGCCTGACCGACTATTTGAGCTGGCTTGGCGTCATCGTCGGGCTCGGCGCGATCCTCCTTGGCTTTGTCTCTGTCCAGGCCATCCGCCAGTTCGCCTACGCGAAGCGGCTCGCCGAGTCCGAAACGGAGCGCGCGGAACTGCTGGAAGAGCGCGTCACCGAGCGCACTCGCGAGCTCAGCGAGGCCAACGTTGCCCTGAAGGCCGAGATCGAGGAGCGCGAGGCAGCGGAAGCGCAGCTGCGCCAGGTTCAGAAGATGGAAGCGGTCGGTCAGCTGACGGGCGGCATCGCGCACGACTTCAACAACATGCTCGCGGTGGTCGTCGGCGGCATCGACCTTGCCCGCCGGCGTCTCAACGGGCCGCGCCGCGAGGTGCTCAACCATCTCAACAACGCAATGGAGGGCGCGACGCGCGCGGCCGCCCTCACCCGCCGCTTGCTATCCTTCGCCCGGTCGGAGCCGCTACTGCCGGAGCGCGTCGACAGCCGCGAACTTGTGTCGGGAATGTCCGACCTCCTCGACCGCACGCTCGGCGAGCGGATCCATGTCGAGGTCGATCTCGATCCGGACGTCTGGCCGATCTACGTCGACCCGCATCAGCTCGAGAACGCCATCGTCAACCTGGCGGTCAACGCGCGCGATGCGATGAGCGGCGAAGGCCTGATGCGGATTACCGCGAGCAACCAGGCGCTCACAGCCAATGAAGTCGGCGATGTCCGTGCCGGCGATTATGTCCGCATTTCGGTGACCGACACCGGCTGCGGAATGTCAGCCGAGGTCATGGAACGGGCGTTCGAGCCGTTCTTCACCACCAAGCCGGTCGGCAAGGGCACCGGCCTCGGCCTCAGCCAGATCTTCGGCTTCGCCCACCAGTCCGGCGGCGAGGTCGGCATCCAGAGCGAAGAAGGCAAGGGAACCACGGTTTCCATCTATCTTCCACGGACGATCGCCGCAGAGACGCCCGTCCGCCTGCATCCGACCGTCCAGCGTGCGGATAATGAAGCGCATGTGCCCGGCGCACGCATCCTGGTCGTCGAAGACGATCCTCGCGTGCGGTCGTCGACCATCGAGGCGCTGCAGGATCTCGACTACGACCCGGTCGCCTGCAGCAGTGGTGCAGAAGCGATCGAGATCTTCGCGAACCAGCAGTTCGACCTCGTCATTTCGGACGTCATCATGCCCGAGATGACGGGACCCGAGCTGATCAAGCACCTGAAGCAGTCCCACGACGACTTCGCGGTCCTCTTCGTCACCGGCTATTTCGGGAGGGCGAAACGGGCGACCTCGTCGGTCACGAACTGCTGCGCAAGCCGTTCACGGTCGGCGCGCTTGCGAACGCCGTGGCGATCGCGCTTTCCCGCCGGCCTACCGAACCGCGCCGGACCGGAGGAGCCGCGGCAGCAGGCTGATCGCGGCCAGCAGCGGCCACTTTCGCTGCCACGGCTTGAGCTCGATATCCGTTCCCGCATGCCGATTGATTTTCCAGGCGATATAATCGGCGCCTCCGGCGAAGGTGAAGCTGGCCTTCGCAAGACGCGCGACGGACAGCAGTTTCCCTTCCACCCGTCGACGCGCCCAGCTCGTCGGTCGCGCGAGCAACGCCGGAACTGCGGCAATGGCAGGCTCGCTGAAGCGCTCGTAACGCTCACGATCGGCATCGACGACGGAGCCGCTACGGCCTTTCCGCTCGGCGCGCAGCTCGGCGGAATAGGTGAGCGAGAAGGCACGCCGCCACCATTCCAGCGGGCTCTCGCCATCCACCTGACCGGCCGCCGCGAGCAAGGTCGGGGCCGCGCGGGAGATTGCCGCAATTGCCGCCGACCGCGCCTCGGCATCCGCCGACCACGCCAGCCGCGACGGCTGCGCGAAGCGGGCCCACACCGACACGTTGCGAGTCTCGGGACCGTTCAGCCGATAGAAGTCGCTCTCGCAGAGCACGGCATATTTGGCGACCAAGCCATCATGCTCGAAATAGAAGACGTTGGGCGGGATCATCGCGTTGGCCGGGGCCAGCCACGTCTTGCCGAAAGCTTCGCGGTAGCTGGAGACGATCAGGTAGAAATCGAGCATCAGCCCTTCGAGCTTCTTCTCCCGAAGGCAAGATCCGTAGAAAAGGACCGCGCGGGAGGCCTGTCCGTATTTCGCGGCAATCGCAGCGGCCATGCCGGTGACCTGACTATCGACGGGCGTCGACAGTTCTTCAGCGACGAGATCGCGCAAGGCAGGCATGTCAGGCCGCGAGGCGGACGAACGACAACGGCTGCGCTGAACTCAGGGTGATTGGGCGGCCGACCTTGGTCTGGAACATCTCGCCATCCAGGATGAGGTTCGTGTTCTCGCCCTCGATGCTGATCTCGTCAGCCTCTTCGAAATGCACTCCGCGCAACCGCGCAACGCCGAGCTTGCCGAGCGCATTCGCAACCACGGCCTTGATCAGCGACACCGGGCGCTCTTCGATCGCTACCAGCTTCAGCCGCCCGCCCTGGCCTGAACCGTTGAGCTCAGCGGTGAGCAGCATTTTCTCGAGCGTGGTCACAGCGAAGAATGCGAAGCGGCCCTGGATCGGGTCGTCCGGCCGGATCGACACCTGCATGTGGCTCGGCTCCGGCGGTAGGAAGTTGGCCTTCAGGCGCAGGAACATCCGCGCGAGGAAGGCTACCGCAGTCAGCGCATGGCTAAGGCCGTTGGGCAGACCGAGCGGGTAAATCTTGTCCCGGCAGTACAGCATCGTGTCGGCAAGGCCCGCGCCGCCGAGGAACATGCCGATCACCGGACGCGAAGTCGGATCGCAGCGGAGCGCAATCAGCTCCCGCGCGACGATATGCGGGCTGAGGTCCGACTGGGCGAGTTTCGCCAGCTTTTCGAGCGCCTCGATCGGATCGCCGTGCGAGCCGAGATCAATGGCGATCAGGTTGGTCTTTCCGTTCGGAAGCACGGCGACCGGCGGCGGCTCGTCCTCGAAATGGCCGCCGTTATGGATTTCGGTCAGCGCGGCCTGGACGGTTCCGTCACCGCCATTGATGATCAGCATCTTCGGCCGGACACGGGCGATCGTCCGCATGCCGTCACCGATCTGGTCGGCGTGCTCGACCTCGTAGTGGAAGATGTCCGGATGCTCGGCGCAATACTCCCGGATGCGGGCGAGCTGCGCGATATTGCCTGTCGACTTCGGATTGGACAGGAGGGCGATCCTCGGACGCGATCCCTCAACCATTGCTACACCGTGCGACGAAACGCGATTTACGCATGATTTTCGAGTTCCGTCCGCTATAGCCCTGCCAAGGGCCGCGGCACCGTTCAGCAAGGTGCAACTGCCCACTACGCTATCTCGGCCCGGTTTGCGGCCAAATCATGGTGTTGGAACGACATAATCCGTGCGCCGGCTGTCTTTGATCGATCGCTACCTCACGAAGCAGATTGCGGTGCCGCTGTTCGGCACCCTCCTGCTCGCGGCAATGCTGCTCGTACTCGACAAGATGTTGCGCCTGTTCGATTTCGTCGTGACGGCCGGCGGACCGGTCAGCGTGGTGTGGCGAATGCTTGCCAACCTGCTTCCGGAATATTTCTCGCTCGGAATCCCGATTGGGCTGATGCTGGGGATCCTGCTGGCCTTCCGCAAGCTGGCGCTGTCGTCTGAGCTGGACGCCCTGCGCGGCATCGGCGCGGGCTTCGGACGGCTATTGCGGGTGCCCTACGGGTTCACGGTGGTCCTTTTGCTGCTGAACCTGTTTATCGTCGGCTGGATCCAGCCGTGGACCCACTATGGCTATGAGCGGCTCCGGTTCGATCTTCGCTCGGGCGCGCTGGGGGCTTCGGTGAAGGTCGGCGAGTTCAACAATCTCGGCCGGAAGATGACTCTTCGCATCGACCGCAGCGAGCATAAGGGGACGCAGCTCCACGGCATCTTCGTCCAGGTCGACGACCGTTCCGGCATGTCGGTGGCGGCGACCGCGCAGCAGGGGCGATTCCTGTCCACGGATGATCCCGACGTGATCCTGTTCCGCCTGGAGCATGGCCGCCTGATCCAGAATTCGCCGAAGTTCGCGACACCGCGGACCTTGTCGTTCGATCTCTACGATCTGCCCATCAACCTGCCGCGCGTCGACAGCTTCCGGCAGCGCGGGCACGAGGAGCTCGAAGAGCTGACGCTGCCCGAGCTGTTCCGGGTCGGCTACTTCGACCCCAAGGCGTCGAAGGACGACCGCATGGGTGCGCAGGCCAACTTCCACTTCCGCATCGTCGAGGTCCTGATGATGCTGATGCTTCCGCTGTTGGCGGTGGCCCTCGCCGTGCCGCCAAAGCGAAGCAGCTCGGCATTGGGCATCTTCATCGGGATCGTGATCATCGTCGCCTATCACAAGGTGAACCAATATGCGGAGCAGGCGGCGGCACGCGGAAGCATGGACCCGATCCTTGCAATGTGGATCCCGCTTTTCGCGCTGAGCGCATTGATCATCTGGATGTATCATGTGCTCGCGCACCGACCCGGTGGCCAGCCGATCGGCGCGCTGGAACGTGCGTTCGCCCGAGTCGGCAAGTCGCTCCGCAAGCTCCTGCCGAAGGTCCAGCCGGCATGATCAACCTTCGTTTCTTTCCGTCGCGAAGGATCGCGCTTTACACCATCAAGCTGTTCGTCACGCGAAGCCTCGCAGTGCTGATCGCGCTGGTGCTCGTCCTGATGACGCTCGACCTGCTAGGCGAATCCGGGAAGATTCTTGCGGTGCCTGGGAACGGCGAGGCCGAGCTCTGGAAGTATGTTTCCCTGCGGCTTCCGCTCCTGATTTCGCGGTTCCTGCCCTTTTCCGTTCTGCTCGGGACCTTGATCGCATTCACCGCGCTCAACCAGCACAGCGAAGTCGTGGCGATGAAGGCCGCGGGCATCTCGGCGCACCAGATGCTTGCGCCTCTGATCCTGGCCAGCCTGATCATCGCGGCAGGCCTTTTCGTCTTCAACGAGAAAGTCGTGGTGAACGCCAATCGTCAGGTCACGGCGTGGAGCGACAACGACTACAAGCCCGTGCCGCCGGAAAGCGGGATCCTGAGTAATGTCTGGCTGCTGAGCGGCAACGATCTGCTCCAGGCGCGGCACGTCGGGGGCCGCGGCTCGGCCTTCCATATCGAAGATCTCACCATCTACGACCGCGAAGGTGGAGAGCTTCAGCAGGTCATCAACGCGAAGCGAGCCGTCCCATACGGCAATGCCTGGAAGCTCAGCGACGTCTCGATCTACAGCACGGCAATGAACATGGTCCGCCGTCAGCCGGAGTTGGTCGCGCTGGAGGGCGTGAAGCCGGAGCAACTCAAGCTCGCAAAGGTCGACCCCGACCAGCTCGACTTCTGGACGTTGCGGAAGAGGATCGATGAGCTGGAACGCGCGGGACGTCCGACGGACGAGGCACGTGCGGGCCTATGGCACAAGGTTTCCGGTCCACTTTCGACGATTCTCATGCCGCTCCTGGCAGCAACGGCCGCCTTCGGGCTCGCGCGTTCGGGCCAGGTGCTGCTCCGCGCCTGCATCGGCATGGCGCTGGGATTTGCTTACTTCGTCGCGGACAACTTCAGCCTCGCTATGGGCAACGTCGGCGCTTATCCGCCCTTCCTGGCAGCTTGGGCACCTTTCCTGCTGTTCCTGCTGGTCGGCGAGTCGGTCCTTATCCGGTCGGAGGAATAGCTTCGTATCCAATTCGGACGGAAGCACAGCATGGGATTAAGCGCGTTCCACGGAAAGGTCGGCGGTGCTTCTGCTCGCCGTCCTATCAGCTGCCGTCCAACAGCCGGTCTCCGTCCCTCGCGGCCGGGCGGAAGCACGCATTCGGATTGTTCGAGGCGTCCGGGCATCGGCCAGCGAGTGGCGAAGCATGCCTACCAATCGCAAGCGAGAGCTGATCATCGTTGAAGGCGGGCGGCAACGCGCCTTTCGCCTTGTCGAATACGAGTGATCTAGCGGGTGGAATTCCAACTGCTCGACGCGAGCCGGCCAACCAGCCCGTAAAGGCCGCGGTGGCTGGACTCATGATAGGCCGAACCGCTGTCGAGCGCCTTGCAAAGCCGGCGATGAGCTTCGCCGAGCGCATGGTAGGGGAGACCCGGAAGCAAGTGATGCAGCGCGTGGTAGCGTAGCCCAACCGGTGCCCAGAAGACCGGTAGGGTGGCGGGTGGCGGAACGTTGACGCTGTCGAGGAACTGGGCGGTGACCGTCATCGGCTCGCCGTCGTTCTCCCACAAATGCGCAACCAGGGTCCGAACCTGGTTCAGGAACATTACCCCTGACGCGACGCCCAGGAAAATCAGGAAGGCGCGAAACGGAACGACGCCAGTCGCGGTCATCGCCAGCAGCGCGATTGCCCAGAGGCTGCAGGCAACTTCCATCGCCAGCCACTGACGGCGGAACTCCCCTCGGGCTGCGGACGACGGAACTGCGGATTGATCTGCAGCCCCGAATATTTGGCCACGACCTGGTCGCGCAGCACGGGCGACAGGAGCGACAGCGGCGCCAGAATGCCGAAGCGGATCAACAGCCCGACGGGAGCCAGCAAGGCGGCGACCATGAACACCGGCAGGGTCCATGGCTTCATCAATGCCAGCGGCAGATATTCGGGATCGTTGACCGTGCCGTAGTAACGCTTGGCGTGATGCTGGTTGTGAACGCCCTCGTACATGAAGGATGGCACCAGCAGCGGAATCCCGATCAACAGGTTCCAGACCAGGCGAAAACCGGGGACCGCGTTCGGCTTGATATGCGTCAGCTCGTGGATGAAGCTACCAGCCCGGTAAAGGGCCAGCACGGCAACGACGCCGGCAGCGACCGCAGCCAGAGCGGAGTTCGCGAATATCGCCAACAGCAACCCCGCGTATCCCACGGCTGCCGACCCGATCATATCGGCCCAGTAGATCGCCGGTCTGGCGACATTGAGGTCGCGAGTCAGGTCCGCCGCAGCCTTCAGCATCGCCTTGTCGTCGCTGGCGGGCGTGCGCGCGGCCTCGCCCGAAAGCGGACGGTTGCTGGCGCGCTGCAGCTCGAGAGTGGTCGATCCGGACATGATTTGACTGCCTCTGCAAAGAGATAGTGGCGCGATCATGGCGTTGAAAGGGCCGGCTACTGGCGTTGCCTGTGGCAAGCGGCTAGCCATCGCGAATGAACGCCCCCGTATCGATCCGCCCGGTCGTGACCAAGGCCGACCGCAAGGCCTTCGTGAACTTCGCCTGGGACGTTTATCGAAACGACCCGGCGTGGGTCCCGCCGCTGAAGGACGAGGTCCACGGGCTCCTCAATCCAAAGAAGAATCCCTGGTTCGGCCATGCTCGCGCGGAGTTGTGGCTGGCAGAGCACGGCGGAAAAATCGTCGGGCGGATCAGCGCACAGGTGGACGATCTGGTCCAGGAACATATGGAGCGGGGCACCGGCCAGTGGGGAATGTTCGAGGCTCTCGACGGCGAGGCCGCGGCGGCTCTGATCGCGACTGCGGAGGGCTGGCTCCGCGAGCAGGGCATGACGAGAGCCCTTGGCCCCGTCAGCCTGTCAATCTGGGATGAGCCGGGCCTCGAAATCGAAGGCTTCGACGAGCCACCCACCGCGATGATGGGCCATCATCGCCCGGAATATCAGCCTTGGATCGAAGCAGCCGGTTACGAAAAGGCCAAGGACCTGATCACCTACGAGCTCGACATTACCAACTGGCACGACCCGCTGATCAGCCGCCTGATCGAGGCGGGTGAGCGCAATCCTCGCATCCGTATTCGAAGCGTCGACAAGTCGCGCTTCGACGAGGAGGCCCGGCTCATTCTCAACCTGCTGAACGACGCCTGGTCCAACAATTGGGGCTATGTTCCGCTGACCGAGGCCGAGATCGCCTATGCAGGCAAGAAGCTGAAGCCGATCATCTTCAGCGAGTTGGTGCGGATCGCGGAAGTTGATGGCGAGGCAGTCGCCTTTATGCTGACCATCCCGGACATCAATGAGCTGACCAAGGACCTCAACGGCGAGTTGTTCCCGTTCAACTTCGTCAAGCTGCTGTGGCGCTTGCGGAAGCCCCGGACACGGCGGCTGCGGGTGCCGCTCATGGGCGTTGCAAAGAAGCTGCACGGCTCACGGCTGGCGAGCCAGTTGGCTTTCATGATGATCGAGTTCACCCGGCGCGACGCCGTTTCCAAGTTCGGGGCCACTCACGGCGAGTTCGGCTGGATCCTCGAGGACAACAAGGGAATGCTTTCCATCGCCCAGCTCCCCGGGGCGCACATCAATCATCGCTACCGGATCTACGAAAAGGTGCTTTGACGCCTCGGTCAGGGGTCCTGATACGGCTCGCACGCAATGCCGTCGCCGTCTGAATCAAGCGCTTGGCGATACCCCTTCTGCCCTTTGGCAATCGGCGCTGCGCCAACGAAGCGCGCCCAGTCGCAGGTCGGATAGTAGAGCGGCAGGTTGTTGCGATTGGTGAAGGCCATCCCGAGGAGGAAGACCAGGGTGGTTGCGAGCAGCCCTACGGCGATCGTCTGGCCGAGCCCGCGGCGGCGTCTTGCGGCAGATTCGAAGAAGGCTGGATCATAGGTCCAAGGAGTGCGCTCGACCGGACCCTCGAACCACTTGTTCACCTGCCTGCTCCCGCCGACTACCGAGCGCATTCTCGGCGATCGGTAACCTTATGTAAATGTCTCTTTACATATAATTGTGGCAGGGCACGGCTTTATCGAGGGCCCTGATTTCCGCCAAAAGTCCATCGGAGCTGCTCCGGGTTCAAATCCCGGGGCCGCTCTGCGATTCACTTCGCGCTATTCCGCAACAACTAAGCCAATTGTAAAGTTTTCTTGATGATCTAAGTTGGCGGCGAGCCTCTTCCGTTGCGGCGAATCGTCTAGCGATGTTCCCTGCAGCGAGAGGCTCCTCTTGGGATGAAGGCGCCCAATGCCCCCAAGGGCGGGAGCGGTTGGGTAAGGAGCACCCACTCGGCGCTTGGCCGCTCCCAAATCTATCGCCGTTTCAGATCAGCTGAATCCAGGTCGGCGCGTGGTCGGACGCCTTTTCCTCTCCCCTCGCCCATTTGTCGACGCCCGCGCCGTCCAGGCGGTCGGATACCTCCGGAGAACAGAGCAAGTGGTCGATGCGGAAGCCGGCATCGCGTTGCCAGCAACCAGCGGTGTAATCCCAGAACGTATAAAGTCCGGCATCATCGGGATGATAGGCCCGCAAAGCGTCGGTCCAGCCCTGGTTGAGCAGCCGGCGCCACTGCGCGCGCGTTTCCGGCTGAACGAGGGCGTCGTTGGCGGCGGCGCGGATCGAGAAGACGTCGCGGTCTTCGGGTACGACGTTGAAGTCCCCAGCGAGGACGACCGGACGCTCTTCGCGCAGCAATTCGGCGGCCCGTTCCTCCAGGCGCGACATCCATCGCAGCTTGTAGTCGAATTTCTCGGTGCCGATCGGATTCCCGTTCGGAAGATAGATGGAAGCCACCACGACGCCGCTGACTTCCGCTTCGATGTAGCGGCTGTGGGTGTCGTCCGGATCGCCAGGCAGACCCACACGCCGCAGCTCAGGCGTATCGCCGCGTGCGAGGATGGCGACCCCGTTGAAGCCTTTCTGGCCATGCCAGACTGCGCCGTAGCCGGCGCCTTCGATGTCAGCGATCGGCAAGCTCTCATCCGCGCACTTCAGCTCTTGCAGGCAGACGACGTCGGGCTTTTCGCGCTCGAGCCATTCGAGCAACCGCGGGAGGCGTGCGCGGATGCCGTTGATGTTGAAAGTCGAGAGCCTCAAATTGAGAAGCTCGAGCCGCAACCGCAGCCCGAAGCGGCATTCGGGTTGGTCACCTTGAACGATGCTCCGCCAAGATCCTCGACGAAATCCACCGCCGAGCCCGCACCAGGTCCAGGCTCACGGGATCGACAACCAGCTTCACGCCATCGGTCTCGGCGACTGTATCGTCGTCGGCCTGAGCGTCCGCCAATTCGAACTTGTATGTGAAGCCGGCGCAACCGCCGCCATCGACAGCAAGCCGGAGGATTGCAGGCTTCGATTGCCGTTCTGCGATCCACGAAACGCGCTTGGCAGCGCTTGCCGTCAGGATGATGTCAGGCTCGCTCACCAGAGCGAGATAGGAACGCGGCCGGTAATGAGCAACCGGTCTTAGCGCTTGCCGCCGGTCGGTCCGCCGAGCGCAATCGTATCCATCGAGTGCGAACCGGCATTCTTCTGCATTTCGACCAGGTAATCGGTCGACTTCATGAACGGAATTGGATTGACCGGACGGCCGTCGATGCGAACTTCGTAATGGAGGTGGCTGCCGGTCGAGCGGCCCGTCGAGCCCATACGGGCAATCAGCTGCCCGCGGGTGATGCGGTCACCGGCCGAAACGAGCACTTGGGAAAGGTGGCCGTAGCGCGTTGCAATTCCGCGGCCATGGTCGATTTCGACGAGATTACCGTATCCGCCATTGTTCCAACCGGCGCGGAGGACAGTGCCATCGGCAGTCGCGTAGATCGCCGTGCCATAAGGACCCGCCAGGTCGATGCCCGGGTGCATTGCAGCCGCGCCGCGGAACGGGTCGGAACGGACGCCGTAGCCGCTGGTGAAAGCCGCAGTCTTTACCGGCTTGTCCGACGGGACGGCGATGGCGCCGGAAGCGAGATTGTCGAGCTTCTTCCAACTCGTGAAGAGCTGCTTGAAGGTCGGGTCGGCATTGCCATCGAACGGGCCGCCCTGGCCGTCCTGGCCAGCCTTCGCCGGCGTGAAGCCAAGGCGGGCAAGAGTGGCCTGATCGATGTTCTCACTGGCGAGAGCTGCTGCCAGAGCCATCTGGCGCTGCTCGATCACCTGCACGCGGCGTTCGGTCTCAGCGGTCAGCTGAGCGATGCGGGCGGAATATTCAGTGGTGGAGTTCTGGGCGGTGGCGGCAGGAGCAGGAGTGAGGAAACGAGCGACGGCGTAGCTGGACCAGGCGACGAGAGCGAGCAGAGCGGCAATGGCCACGACCTGGGCCGACGCGGACAGACGAAAGCGCCGCAATTGCGCACCATCATGCACGAAAAAATCGCGATCCCTGAAAAGACCGGACGTTGCCGTCAGAACCGTCAACATGACCCCTCGCTCCAAGCACTACACGGGCCGCACGGAAGCGCGGTCCGAAGCTACAATTTCAGGAGCTCCCCAGCCCCAAAGCCTGCAGATATTGCCCACCACCTGCTGACGAGAGGGAGACTGACCCGGGGGGTTAATGAATTCAACCTTCAGTTCCGGTTGCCGGGACGAACTGTCGGCTCACTGCGGTGAAACGAGCAAATCGCAGCATTCACAGAAGGCAGGGCACCCGAATCAACCGTTTCATGACCTTGATCTGCGATAATTTCGCACTGCCTTGCTCGCGCCGCATTCACCGTTAGAACCGCCCACGGGCCACGCCGTCCCAACGCGGCGCGTGCTCTCTGCGAGGAGAGTTGAATTGACGGAATTTCTGACGGCCGGCGCGGACGTGCGCGCGGCAAAACCCAATACCCGCCCGCGAGGCCACATTTCTCGTCCGGACCGTGCGCAAAGCCGCCCGGTTGGGACGCTTCGAAAATCGCCACCGAATCCCTTGGCCGCTCGCACCGCGCCAAGATCGGCAAGTCGCGCCTGCAGCATTGCATCGAACTGATGCGCGAGTTGCTGGAGCTTCCGGACACGCACCGGATCGGCATCGTTCCCGGGTCCGACACCGGCGCCTTTGAGATGGCCATGTGGACCATGCTCGGCGCTCGCCCGGTCACCACGCTCGCGTGGGAAAGCTTCGGCGAGGGTTGGGTTACCGATGCCGCTAAGCAGCTTCAGCTCGATCCCACCGTCCTGCGCGCCGACTACGGCGCGATCCCCGATCTCTCCCAAGTCGATTGGTCGAGCGACGTTCTGTTCACCTGGAACGGCACGACCTCGGGCGTACGGGTGCCGGATGGCGAATGGATCGCCGACGACCGCGAGGGCCTGAGCTTCGCGGACGCGACGAGCGCTGTCTTCGCCTATCATTTGCCGTGGGAGAAGATCGATGTCGCGACCTTCTCCTGGCAGAAAGTTCTGGGCGGCGAAGGTGCTCACGGCATCCTGATCCTTGGCCCGAGAGCGGTAGAGAGGCTCGAAAGCTTCACGCCCGATCGGCCGCTGCCGAAGGTCTTCCGCCTGGTTTCAAAGGGAAAGCTGACCGAGGGCATCTTTAGGGGTGAGACGATCAACACGCCGTCCATGCTGGCTGTCGAAGACGCGATCTGGGCGCTGGAATGGGCGAAGTCGATCGGCGGAGCGAAGGCGCTCCAGCAACGCTCGGATGCCAACGCCGCCGCGCTCGATCGCATTGTCCAGGAGCGGAGCTGGGTCAGCCACCTCGCGGCCGATCCTGCCTGCCGTTCGACGACATCGGTCTGCCTTTCCGTCGAGGGGCAGACGCCGACTTCATCAAGGCCTTCGCGGGCCTGCTCGAGAAAGAGGGCGCCGCCTACGACATCGCGGGATATCGCGACGCACCTCCCGGACTTCGCATCTGGTGCGGCGCAACTGTCGACACCGCAGACATCGAGGCGCTCGGGCCGTGGCTCGACTGGGCCTACGAGGAAGTGCGCTCCTCTCGATGACCCCGTGCTCCTGCGAAGGCAGGGGCCCAGTCCCTTTTTTTCCAGGAAGCTAGGTTCCTGCCTGCGCAGGAACACAATTCTACAGGATCAGCGAATGACCCAACCCAAAGTGCTCATCAGCGACAAGATGGACCCGAAGGCCGCCGCGATCTTTCGGGAGCGCGGCCTTCAGGTCGACGAGATCACCGGAAAGACACCGGAAGAACTGAAAGCGATCATCGGCGATTATGATGGCCTCGCCATCCGCTCTTCGACCAAGGTCACCCAGGACATTCTCGATGCAGCGACCAATCTGAAGGTCGTCGGCCGGGCGGGGATCGGCGTCGACAATGTCGATATCCGGCTGCGACCGCACGCGGCGTCGTCGTGATGAACACGCCGTTCGGCAACTCGATCACCACCGCGGAGCATGCCATCGCGCTGATGTTCGCGCTTGCCCGGCAACTGCCGGAAGCGGACGCATCGACGCAGGCGGGGAAGTGGGAAAAGAACCGCTTCATGGGAGTTGAGGTCACCGGCAAGACCCTCGGTCTGATCGGCGCAGGCAATATCGGTTCGATCGTCGCGAGCCGCGCATTGGGTTTGCGCATGAAGGTGGTCGCCTATGACCCATTTCTGACCGCGGAGCGAGCGGTCGAGTTGGGTATCGAGAAGGTCGAGCTCGACGACATGCTTCGCCGCGCCGATTTCATCACCTTGCACACGCCGCTGACCGATCAGACGCGCAACATCCTGAGCCGCGAGAACCTCGCCAAGACGAAGAAGGGCGTGCGCATCGTCAATTGCGCGCGCGGCGGGTTGATCGACGAAGCGGCTCTGAAGGAGGGCCTCGATTCCGGTCACATCGCGGGTGCCGCGCTTGACGTGTTCGAGACGGAGCCCGCGAAGGATTCTCCGCTGTTCGGGACGCCCAACTTCATCTCCACGCCGCACCTTGGCGCATCGACGAACGAGGCGCAGGTCAATGTCGCCATCCAGGTGGCGGAGCAGATGAGCGATTTCCTCCTGCTCGGCGGTGTGACCAACGCGATCAACATGCCGTCGCTTTCGGCCGAGGAAGCGCCTCGCTTAAGGCCTTACATGGCGCTGGCGGAAAAGCTCGGCAGCCTCGTCGGGCAGCTCGCGCACGGCAACATTGCGGGCCTGTCGATCGAGACGGAAGGCGCGGCCGCGGATCTCAACATGAAGCCGATCACCGGCGCCGTCCTCGCGGGCTTCATGCGCGTGCATTCGGACACGGTGAACATGGTCAATGCGCCGTTCCTCGCGAAGGAGCGTGGCCTCGACGTTCGCGAAGTCCGGCACGACCGCGAGGGCGATTACCACACGCTGCTGCGAGTTACGGCAGAGACGAAAGCGGGTCCGCGAACGGTCGCCGGCACCTTGTTCGGAAACGCGCAGCCGCGCCTGGTCGAGCTGTTCGGGATCAAGGTCGAAGCCGACCTCGTCGGCGACATGCTCTACGTCGTCAACGAGGACGCGCCCGGCTTCATTGGTCGGCTCGGGACGACGCTGGGCGAAGCCGGCATCAACATTGGCACCTTCCACCTCGGCCGCGTGGAAGCCGGTGGCGAGGCGGTCCTGTTGCTATCCGTCGACGAGCCCGTGAATCCACAGGTCATCGCGAAGGTCGAAGCGCTGCCCGGCGTAAAGCTGGTCCGCGCGCTGAAGTTTTAGACGGACACATTGCAACCGCGCTCGCCTGTTGCAGTTCCCTCCGAAATGGCGAAGGCGCGCAACCGCACCTGTTCCAACGGCTGGACGATGCAGGCTTCGGCCCGTAGGAGCGCCCCTGCCTCCGCAAAAAGGGATTCGACTTGGGCAACGTAACGGTCATCGGCGCTCAGTGGGGCGACGAGGGCAAGGGCAAGATCGTGGACTGGCTCGCGAGCCGGGCAGGCATGGTCGTCCGCTTCCAGGGCGGTCACAACGCCGGGCATACGCTCGTCGTCAACGGCGAAACTTTCAAGCTTTCGCTGCTTCCGTCCGGGATCGTGACCGGCACGCCGTCGGTCATTGGCAACGGCGTTGTGCTCGACCCGTGGGCACTGAAGGCCGAGGTCGAGCGCATTCAGGGCCAGGGCGTGAAGGTCACCCCTGACATCCTGATGCTAGCCGAGACCTGCCCGCTCATCCTTCCGATTCACCGCGATCTCGATGCTCTTCGCGAAGATGCGAGCGGTGCGGGCAAGATCGGCACCACGCGCCGCGGCATCGGTCCTGCTTACGAGGACAAGGTCGGCCGCCGCGCCATCCGTGTCTGCGATCTTGCACACCTCGGCGAGCTCGATCCCTTGCTTGACCGCCTGTGCGCACATCATGACGCCCTCCGCGCCGGTTTCGGAGAACCGCCGGTCGATCGCGAGCGGCTCCGCAACGACCTCGCCGAAATTGCCGCGTTCGTGCTGCCTTTCGCCAAGCCGGTCTGGCGCGACCTCGATGCGGCGCAGCGCCGGGGCAAAAGGATACTGTTCGAAGGCGCGCAGGGCGTGCTTCTCGACGTCGATCACGGAACCTACCCGTTCGTCACCTCATCCAACACGGTAGCGGGAGCGACGGGTCCGGGAACGGGCATGGGTCCGTCAGCGGCCGGCTTCGTGCTCGGTATCGTCAAAGCCTACACGACGCGCGTCGGCTCAGGTCCCTTCCCGACCGAACTCGAAGACGAGATCGGCCAACGGCTCGGCGAGCGCGGCCATGAATTTGGCACCGTCACCGGACGCCGCCGCCGCTGCGGCTGGTTCGACGCCGTGCTGGTTCGTCAGTCGGCCGCCGTCAGTGGTGTCACCGGCGTGGCGTTGACCAAACTCGACGTCCTCGACGGCTTCGAGACGGTGAAGATCTGCACCGGCTACACCATCGACGGGCAGAGCTTCGACTACCTCCCGCCGCACGCGCAGGATCAGGCTCGAGTCGTTCCGCAATATGAGGAAATCGAGGGCTGGCCGGGGTCGACACGCGGCGCCCGCAGCTGGGCCGACCTGCCGGCGCGAGCGATCAAATATGTGCGGCGCATCGAGGAGCTGATCCGCTGCCCGGTAGCTTTGGTGAGCACGTCACCCGAGCGCGACGACACGATCCTGGTTCGCGATCCGTTCAACGGTTGAGAGCGATCTTCACGGACGCCGATTTGCTACTCTCGATCGGCGCGCCCTAAAGAAGCGATATAGGCCCGCGACGAAGGCGATGAGCAAGAGGCCCGCCACAGCGAGAACGCCGTACAAGTGCCAGTAAACGAACCGCGCGACTCCGTAGACCTGATCAATCCGACGAAGCCGGGACTGATCTGCAACCACTGATGCCTGCAACATCGGTCCCAGCTGCATGACCCAAGCGCCTTGCCGGTCAAACTTCGGCCAGCGCGGGAGGTTCGCTCCATTAGGGTCTCCAGTTTTCGCGAAGTTCGTCCAGTAAAGCTGAACCGCCTCGGAGAGCGCACGATCATTCGAGTTCCAGTCGGCTACGTTAGGGTCGAGGTCGCCGAATACGTAGGGCAGCTCTGCGCCGTGGGTTGGGCCAAGTCCGAAGAGGGGATGGCCTGGGCGATAAGCGGGCGGCTGGGTGAAGGAATAGAAGTAGACAGGACGCCGTCCGGTTTTGGAAGCATTGCGTGCCCAAGCCCACATATCCCAAATGAACCTAAGGTCAGAGTCGATCGCCACCGCGGCAAGGCGCGCATCCGAGTCCGTTTTGCCTGGCGACGCGCCGATCGCTCGCAGCAGAATTGATGGATAGGTGCGTTCGAGCACCGCGTCGAAATTGGTTGTCGTAACCTTCCGAGAATCGAAGAAGAACGAGCCCTCGCTGGCATTGGTGCCGATAAGGAGATCGGAATCATTCTGACTACCCGACGCATACGCATCACGCGGAGATTTCGGAAGCACGTAGCCGTCGACGTTGAACTGAGGACTGAACGGCAATTTCAACAGCGCAGCGAAAGGCAGCCGGCGCAGATCCGCCAGCGATTTCGCTCCCGCCTTCCTGGCAAAGGTCAGACCCACTTCCGCGGAGCCGTCCGGCGTGAATCGTGGATCGAGCTCCACAGGCTCGAACACCGCTCCGCTCTGTCCAATCGCCCGACGGAAGAGACCTTTCGCCAACGGGGTCGACGCTAGCATGCTGACGGAGAAGCTTCCTGAAGATTGACCGAAAATCGTGACCCGATCCGGATCGCCGCCGAAAGCGGCGATGTTTCGTTGAACCCACTGCAACGCCCTGATTTGGTCCAGCAATCCGTAATTGCCCGACACGCCGTGCGCCGATTCCTTGTTGAGCTCTGGGTGCGCGAGAAAGCCCAGGGCGCCGAGGCGGTAATTAAGCGTGACCACGATGACGCCGTGGCTGGCAAGCTGCTCGCCTGCATATTGAGGCACAGAACCCGATCCGCCGGTCAGTCCACCGCCGTGGATCCACACCATGACTGGCAGTTTCGTGTTGGATCTTGGGACTGGCGCCCAGACATTAAGGGCGAGACAATCCTCGCTGCTTTGCTCCTTAGGCGCATCGGGAGGATAGGTTTCAAGCTGAGGGCAGGCCGGGAAAAAAGAGGTCGCCTGCCGGATTCCTGCCCACGGCGAGGGTGCGTGCGGGGGTTGCCATCGAAGCGGACCGACCGGCGGGCAGCATACGGAATGCCCTTGAAGATCCGGATTGCGCCGGATTGGAGACCCTCTATTTTCCCGCTGTCGATCATGACCGGAGCGGCCTCGGCAAGGCCCGGTACCAAGCTCAGAAGCAGCGAGAGAAGGGCGAAAACCGATCCCTTTGTCATGGCCGAAGTTTAGCGAATAACGAGCGCTGCGGGGGCTATCGGTTCCATGCGTGACGGGAATGCATCGATCCGACAGACTAGCCGGCCTTCACACCGTCGCGATATCCGGCGCGTCTTCAGCTTTCATCCCGACGACGTTGTAGCCGGCATCCACATGGTGGATTTCTCCGGTGACTCCGGACGCAAAGTCGCTGAGCAGGTACAGTCCGGCGCCGCCGACGTCTTCGATCGTCACGTTGCGGCGCAACGGGGAATTATATTCGTTCCACTTCATGATGTAGCGGAAGTCGCCGATGCCGCTCGCGGCAAGCGTCTTGATCGGACCGGCCGAAATCGCGTTCACGCGAATGCCTTCCGGGCCGAGGTCGGCCGCCAGATACTTCACCGAGGTCTCGAGAGCGGCCTTGGCAACGCCCATGACGTTGTAGTGTGGAATGACCTTCTCGGCGCCGTAGTAGCTCAAAGTCAGCATCGATCCGCCGGGTTTCATCATGGCCCGGGCGCGCTGGGCGACGGCGATGAAACTGTAGACCGAGATGTTCATGGTCAGCAGGAAATTGTCGATCGTGGTGTCGACGAACTTTCCGCGAAGCTCGTTCTTGTCCGAGAAACCGATAGCGTGGACGACGAAATCGAGCCCGCCCCACTTCGAGTTGAGATCCGCGAACGCCTTATCCAGCGCGTGCATGTCCGAGACATCGCAGTCGATCAGGAGGTCTGACCCTAGTTCTTCGGCCAGGGGCCGGACCCGCTTCTCGAGGGCGTCGCCCTGGTAGGAGAAGGCCAATTCGGCGCCCTGCTCGCCCAAGGCTCGGGCGATGCCCCATGCCAGCGAGCGATCGTTCGCGAGGCCCATGATCAGGCCTTTCTTGCCCTGCATCAATCCACTCACAGCTGGGCTCCCCTCGTTTCGGCGCGGTTTCAGGTTTCGGCACTATTTCCACGTCCTCCCCAGGTTGCGGCTCCTCGACTTCGAGCTCGTCCTGGAACGGACCGGAATAGATTTCGCCCCTTAGCGCCGTCGGCGAAGCTTCCGCCAGCGCCGCGTTGAGCTCCGCGCCCATAACTACGCCAAGCCCGACCATGAAGAAGAAAATCAAGACGACCATCACCCCGGCCAGGCTTCCGTAGGTCAGGTCATAACCACCCAGCAGGCCAATCACCTGCGGCAGCAACTCGGCCGTCATCAGCCACCAGACCGTGACCAGCAGAGCCCCTGGCCACTTGCGGCAACCGCGTCGGCGGTACCTCGAAGGCGTCAGCGCCACGAAGACGAGGTAATTGGTTACGAACAGCATGAGCGCCGGGATCACGCGGTAGAATGTCAACGTATCGGCGACGTTCTGGAAAAGCGGAATCCAATGTTCGATGCCATGTTGGATCGAGCTCAACGTGATGCTGACCGCGAACGCCACCATCAGGAGAAAGACCGAGCCGATGATGATGGCCATCGACCCAAGCCGATATTCCCAGAACGGGGCGCAATATTTCACGCCGTAGGCCCGGCGAAGGATGTCGCGGATCGTTTCGATGAAGCTCCCCACCGTCCACAATCCGACGATGGCCCGATCCAAAGCAGTGGCCCCGTACGCGCGGATAGGACTTCGATGATCGGCTCCCGAAGGACATCGGAAACGTTCGGCGGCAGCTGCGCAAGCACCGTCGCCACAGTCTTCCGGCTGCTCTCCGATTGGCCGAACAGATTGGCGAGCGCGGCGGCGACGATGAAGAAGGGGAACAGCGCCAGCAATGCAAGATAGGCCAGATTGCCGGCGTGAATGAACCCGTCGTTGTAAACGCCAACCGCGACCCGCTTGATCACTTCCCAAGCCACGATGCGCGGTTTTACGCGCTCCGCGGCATCGCGGCCGTAAGCGGCGCTCAGGCTGGCAAGCTGCTTGCGGCGTTCCTCGGGGATAGCGGTGAGTGGTCCTGCATGCGTGGGTCTAGAGACTAAGGCCGTTAAACCCCAAGGGAAGCCCGCGGGTTGCCCCGCCCTCCACGTCTCCGCAAACTTCCGCAACTGCGCGTCGTCGGCGGGCAGGTCCACTTCAAGCGCGACCAATTGATCCCTCTCTTCCCGCCCTTCCCGGTAAAACCACGGCCCTTCAGGCGAAGCACGCGTCCGGACGAGCTCCCCTTCGGAACCGTCAGCATGACGGGTCCTTCCGGCGTCGGCACCTTGACCTTGGCTCCAAGCACAGCCTCCTTCAGGGTTACCGGGAGCTCAAGACGGATGTTGTCGCCTTCACGCTTGTAAAACGGGTGGGGCTCGATGGCGATTGTGACCAGGCCGTCTCCAGCGCCTCCGGGCCCTTGCTCGCCCTTGCCGGCGAGGCGGATCTTTGTCCCCTCTTCGACGCCGGCCGGAAGCTTGAGATCGATCGTCTTGCCGTCAGCCAAAGTGATCCGCTGGGGCTTGAGTGTCGCCGCATCAACGAACGAAATCTTCAGCCGATAGGCGATGTCCGCACCTTTCTGCGGCGCTCGACGTTGCCGGAAGCCGCCGAACCCACCGCCGCCTTTTCCGGACCCACCGCCGAACAAGCCTTCGAACAGGTCGCTGAGGTCGGCCGTCTCCCCACCGAAGCCGCTACCCTGGAAACCGTCGAACCCGCCGCCACCTGAGCCGGGACGGCCGCCGCCATAGCCTCCGCCGAACCCGCCGGACCCGAACGGCATCTTGGGGTTGCCGTCCTCGTCGATTTCCCCGCGATCATATTGCGCGCGCTTGTCCTTGTCGGAGAGCAAGTCGTAGGCGGCCGTGACCTCGCCGAACCGCTTAGCGGCGTTCGGATTGTCCTTGTTGCGGTCGGGATGGAGTTGCTTGGCGAGGCTGCGGTAGGCCTTCTTGATCTCCGCTTCGCTTGCGCCGCGCTGCACGCCTAGCCGTTGATAAAGGTCCATAGTGCTCCAATGCCGTAACACACTCGGTGTTTCTAGATGGGGCCTGCCAGATGGGTTGCGGCGACGGCGCCTCCAAGCCTAAGCGGCTAGCCGTGTCAGAGACCGATCCCATCCAGCTTTTCGGACAATGGCTCGCAGAGGCGCGCCAGTCAGAGCCGAACGATCCCGAGGCCATGGCACTGGCGACTGCCACCCCTGACGGGCGTCCGTCCGTTCGCATGGTCCTGTTGAAGGGCCACGGTCCCGACGGTTTCACATTTTACACGAATCTCGACAGCCGGAAGGGAGCGGAGCTTGCAGCCAATTCCCAGGCTGCACTGCTATTCCATTGGAAGTCGCTCCGGCGGCAGGTTCGCATCGAGGGAGGCGTTGGACCCGTGCCGGACAGCGACGCCGATGCCTATTTCGAGAGCCGAGCCCGAGATTCTCAGCTTGGTGCCTGGGCGTCCTGGCAGTCGCGGAGCCTGGATCGCCGCGAAACCTTTGAGCGTCGATTTGAAGAGATGAGCAAGCGTTTCGAGGGCGAGGTCGTGCCGCGTCCACCTCGGTGGAGCGGGTTTCGATTGAACCCACCGCGTTCGAATTCTGGACGGACCGTCCACACAGGCTGCATGAGCGACGTATCTTCTCGGCAGAAGGCGGGGGCTGGCGCGAAGGCCTGCTCTACCCGTGAGCGGAGTTCACGCCCACCAGGCGCATGGTGAGGAACGGGCGTCGCTGACGACGCGCGCCGCTTTCGCCAGTATCGTCATGGCGATCTCTCTCATTGGTCTGAAGATTTGGGCCTCCATCGAAACCTCCTCGATGGCGATGCTCGGATCGCTGGCGGACAGCAGCCTCGATCTGCTTGCCAGCCTCGTCGTTCTGATGGGTGTCCGCATCGCCGCGGCGCCGGCCGACTCCGACCATCGCTTCGGCCACGGCAAGGCGGAGGCGCTCGCTGCCTTGGTCCAAGTCATCTTGATCACCTTGTCGGCGTTGTTCATCGGCTACCAGTCGGTCATCCGCTTGATCAACGGTGCGCAGACCAGCGCGGCCGAGCTTGGAATCGGAGTTTCGCTCGTCGCGATTGCTGCGACGCTGGCGCTGATCACGTATCAGCGGCACGTGGTGAAGCGGACGGGTTCCGTCGCGATCTCGACCGATCGCTTGCACTACGCCTCCGATCTCATGCTCAACGGATCGGTCATCGTTGCGCTTGTGCTGGACCAGTATGCCAACCTGACCGGGGCCGACGCGGTCTTCGGCGTGCTGATCGCCCTCTGGCTCCTGTGGGGCGCCTGGACCTCCTCCAGCCATGCGCTAGACCAGTTGATGGATCGCGAATGGCCCGAAGAGCTGCGCGCCAAATTCCTCGCTGCCTGCGGCGACTATCCGGAGCTGGCCGGCTTGCACGACCTGCGCACACGCACCAGCGGCACCCACAACTTCGCGCAGTTTCACGTCTGGGTCCCGGCGGACTGGACGATTGCGCACGCACATGACCGGATGGATCGGATCGAGGAAGAGCTCCAGAGCCGCTTCCCGGCCACGGAAATCCTGATCCATCTCGATCCCGAAGGTCACACCGATCGCGAGACCATGCTTCCGTCGGAAATCACGGAGACGGCGTCCTGAACGAGTCACGGGATGCCCTGCCGCGCCGTATCGGCTTCGGTGGAGCGATCCTGCTTGCATTCAACGGTGCGATCGGCGCTTCGATTTTCGCGCTGCCGCAAACGCTCGCGAGCGATTTCGGCACATCTTCGCCGTGGCTGTTCCCGCTGGTCGGGCTCGCCTCGTTGCTCATCGCGATACCGTTCACGCGGTCGGTCGCCGCATTCCCCAGAGCGGGGGACCCGCGACCTATGGCCGCGTTTTCGGACGGCTCGCCGGGTTCGAACTCGGATGGATTTACTACATCGCGCGGGCAACCGCCTTTGCCGCCAACCTTAACGTTCTGGTGTCCTATTTGGCACGCTGGCTGATCGGGGCCGACGCTGGACTGGCGAGACTTGCGCTGATCCTCGGCCTGGTCGCGGCTTTCACCGCGATCAACGTGTCGGGCGTAAAGTCGGCGATGCGGGTTCTTGGAGGCCTGACCCTGCTCAAGACTCTTCCGCTGATGCTCATCGCCTTCGCTGTGCTCGCCTTGGCGGGAGTTCCAGCACCCGGCCCTCTACCGCCGATCGGCGATGTGGAAGCCGGCGTCCTGATCGTTTTTTACGCCTTCGTCGGTTTTGAAAACGCCACGGTCACCGCCGGCGAGACGAGGGATCCCGGCCGTACCCTGCCGCAAGCGCTCTTGGCGACGATTGGTACGGTCGCCTTGCTCTATTTCATCGTCCAGCTCGCTTTCGTTGCCGTGTTTCCTGGGGGTCTCGAAGAAGGTGCGGACGCGCCGCTCCTGGCGCTCGGTGATTGGCTCATGGGTCCGCCCGGCGCTCTGGTAATCGGGCTCACGGCCATTTTCTCCACTGCCGGAAACCTGCACAGCAACATGGCCGCAACTCCCCGAGTGACATTCGCCATGGCGGAGCGGGGTGAACTTCCCGGGTGGCTCGCAAAGGTCAATCGCCGGTTCGAGACTCCCGTCGCGAGCATTGCCTTCTTCGCGATTCTCGTCGCGGCCCTGGCAGTGAGCGGGAGCTTCGTCTGGCTGGCGGTTATCAGCACGCTCGCGCGGATGATCATCTATTCGGTGACGATCCTCGCCCTGCCCCGCGCACCAGAGCGTCCGGCACGTTTGCGGGCTTCGCACTGGCTCCTGTCCGGCATCGGCGTTCTGATCTGCATTGCAGTCGCCGCGCAGGCCGACGCCAAGGCGAGGCTGACGCTCTTCGTACTAGCGGTTGCCGGTCTCGCGCTGTTCGGGCTGACCACTGCCACTCGCCTGGTTACCCGAGACTAAGCTTGGCCCCAGGGCATCCAGAATCGGCAGCTGGCTCGGCAGCATCATCCGGCGCGCCTCGTCCAGCGTCATCCACCGGGCCTCTTCCGCTTCGGGATAGCTCTGCATCCGCCCGCTCCTGGGCGGCCATTCCATTTCGAATTCGAGGCTGCGGATCGAGCCCGGATCGAATTCACCCTCGGCAGCGAACACCTCGACCTTCTTCCCGCCGGCCTGGGTGACGCAGCAAAGCGGAAAGGGTACGCGCCCGAGCGCCGTCCCGGTTTCTTCCTCGAATTCGCGGATCGCCGCGTCGGCGGAGGACTCCCCGGGCTCAAGAGCGCCTTTGGGAATCATCCATGCGCCTTCGTCCTTGTGCCGCCAGAACGGGCCGCCGGGCTTGATCAGCAGGACCCGGGTAATGCCTTCATGCTCGCGGTAGAGCAGGATTCCCGCACTAAGCGGCGGCGGCATCCAGGGCTCCCTCGGCCACCGAGGTCGTCTCGGCGATCCAGCCTCCACCAAGCAGCCGCGTGCCGTCATAAAAGACCGCCGCTTGCCCGGGCGCAACGCCATATTCGGCACCAGCGAACTGCACCCGGTCGCCCAGGATTGTCGCCGGCACGGGCGGAGCAAGCGAGCGGACCTTCACACCGACGTCCGTCTGATCCTCGGCGATCCAGTTCATCTCCTCGATCCGCATTGAATCGACCGCGAGGGCCCGGCGCGGTCCGACGACGAGGCGCTGCTGCTCCGGCTCGATCCGTACGACGTAAAGCGGCTCCTTCTGCCCGCCGACCTCGATCCCGCGGCGCTGGCCCACCGTGAAGTGCACGACGCCTCGGTGGCTCCCCAGGACCTTCCCCTGCAGATCGACGATCTCACCCGCAGCGATCGTTTCCGGCCGAAGCCGCTGCACCAATCCCGCATAATCCCGTCGGGAACGAAGCAGATGTCCTGGCTGTCCGGCTTGTTGGCGACGACCAAGCCCTCTTCCTCGGCAAGCCTGCGAACCTCGCGCTTGGGAGGTCGCCGAGCGGGAACCGGAGGAAGTCGAGCTGCTCGCGCGTGGTCCCGTAGAGGAAATAGCTCTGGTCGCGGGCCGGGTCGGCGCCCTTGTGAAGCTCCACGCGGTCGCCGTTGACGACCCGCCGGACATAATGCCCCGTTGCCAGGCAGTCGGCGCCAAGCTCCTTCGCGAACGCGACGAGGTCCATGAACTTCACGCCCTGATTGCAGAGCGAGCAAGGGACCGGCGTTCGGCCGCGGGCATATTCGTCGGCGAAATGCTCGATCACGCTGTCGCGAAAGCGGCTTTCGTAATCGAGGACGTAGTGAGCAATTCCGAGCCGGTCGGCGACCATGCTGGCGTCGTAAATATCCTGGCCGGCGCAGCAGGACCCGCTGCGCTTCACCGCTTCGCCATGGTCGTAAAGCTGCAGCGTCACGCCGATGACCTCGGCACCCGTTCGTGCGGCGAGCGCGGCGACGACCGAGCTGTCGACGCCGCCGGACATGGCGACGACGATGCGTGCTTCGCGAACTTCGCGATCAAGGCCGAAATCAATCTGCATTGGAGCTATCTCGGCGCTCTTTACCTGAATTTCACCCCTCTCAGCTAGGCCGGTCGTGGAGTGGGTTGTTCAAGAGGGTAATTTGTCTCGGCCGGAGTCGAAATTCACCGCCGCGGGACTTGCTGGACTGGATGCCGCGGAGCTCGTTGCAGCTTTCGGCGCGCAGTCGGGCAGGACTTGCGACGATCGGACTTTGGCCATCGCCCGGCTCCTGGCGGCAAGCCCCGGGTGGGCGGAGGCACGGGATCGCGTTGGCGGTGCCTTTGCTGAAGCGGCGTCCGAGGAAGAGTCAAAGGACGTTAAGGGTCGTGAGGGGGAAATTAACCAGCGCGTTTCAGAATATCTTCAAGGGGCGCGGCTTAAGACCAATGCCATCGACAATGACTAAGCGGGTTTAACCAAGAGATGCTCGAGAACCAGAAGATTCGGCCAGCGCAGGTCATCGGACCGCTCGGAGAGCCTTTGACGCTCGACAGCCTTCCGCCTGCCAGCACCACCCGTTGGGTCGTCCGCCGCAAGGCGGAGGTCGTCGCGGCTGTTGCGGGTGGCCTGCTTTCGGTCGACGAGGCTTGCCAGCGCTACACGCTGAGCCTCGAGGAGTTCACGAGCTGGCAGCGCGCGGTCGACCGCAGTGGAATGCCCGGCCTGCGCGTGACTCGCATCAAGCATTATCGCGACCAGTACGAGCGCCAGCAGCGCTACTGACGCGGCTGTGGCTGATCGTTACGCGCAGTAATCTTTCGGCCTGTTCCGCGGGCAGTTAACCAAAAAACTGGACAGTTCCTTCCGAATCCGGAACAACCGCCCTGCATCAGCGTCTAGATGCCGGAAGGCCGCTGAGTAGTTACTGGCGGCCCACGAACAGGAGGGAACGCTACATGGGTATTATCATTTGGCTGGTCGTCGGTGGTATTTGTGGCTGGCTCGCCAGCCTCATCATGCGCACTGACGCTCAACAGGGCATCATCCTCAATGTTGTGGTGGGCATTGTGGGCGCTGTCATCGCCGGATTCCTCTTCGGTCAGAACATGAACCAGGGGATTACGGTCGAAAGCTTCCTTTACGCGCTGCTAGGCGCAGTGATCCTCTTGGCGATCGTCAACCTGATCCGTCGCGGAACGGTTCGCTAAGGTTCGAACATTCGGGAGAAACAAAGGCCGCTCGGGGCTCCCGGGCGGCCTTCTTCTTGATCAGCGCAGGTCAAATACCATTGAGACGGTGACCTGCAGCTTCTGCTCGCCGGGCAAAACCTTTGAGTCGGCGCTGGCGCGCGCTTCCATGAACATCGGGGGCGGTGCTGGCGGCGGCGGGTACGCGCCTCCTCCACCCTCGCTGACGGAAACAACCCGCACCACCTGCATTCCGAGCGATCGTGCATAGAGCGCGGCCTTCGCCTTGCCGTTCGCGATGGCATTCTGACGCGCCTCGTCCAGCGCCGCTTCCGGCTTGTCGATGGTCAGGTTCGGCCCGTTGATCTGGTTCGCGCCCTCGGCAACCAGCGCGTCGAGAATCTTCCCGCTGTTGCGGATGTCGCGGAAGCGGACCGTCACCTGATTCGTCGCCGAATAGCCCACGAGCTGGGGCGGCTGGTTATCCTGATAGCGATAGTCGGGATTGAGGCTGATGGCGCTCGTCTGGATGTCGCGTTCCGCAACTCCGGCTCGCTTCAATGCCGAAAGTACCCGATCCATGCGGGTACTGTTCTCCTGGATGGCCGAGCTCGCGGTGGCCTGCTTGGTCACAACTCCGGCCGAAATCACCGCGATATCGGGAACGCGGGTGGCTTCACCCGTCGCCGAAATGTCGAGGCGTGTTCCCGTGATCGGAGGCATTGGGGCCTCCGCCTGCGCGTTCGCCGCCATCGGCAGCGCGGCCGCGGTTAGCGCGAGGGCCGCCATTATGCTCTTCATTCAAACCTCCAAACTCGGAATCAGGAGGCGCAAGCGTCACATCAGCCGAATGGCTGTTCCCTGAACGCCGGAGTTACGTTTGCACCCGGGGAAAGGGCTCAGCCCCGCCTGGAAAGGACCAGTCGGTAAATCAGCAGGATCACGAAGGCGCCGACGATCGCGGCGATAAAGCCCGCACCCTGTCCGTCGGTGTACCAGCCGACGGAGCGACCGAGGAAGCCCGCCAGGAGGGCGCCGGCGATTCCGAGCAGGATTGTGATGATGCATCCGCCGGGGTCGCGCCCGGGCATCAGCAGCTTCGCGATCGCGCCAGCGAGACCGCCAATTACGATCCAGCCCAGGATACCGTAATGCTCCATATTCGCTTCCCTTTCGTTTCGCCCGTGCAACGCAAGGGCACTGCAGTTTTGCGCCAACGCGTCTTCGCGACTCAAGTGCCGCCGTTAGTCGAAAAACTGTAGCGGGGCACGATTTGACAAGTTCAGTTGCGGCAACTGACTTATTCGCGTAATACAGTGCCGCCGATCCGCTGTAGTGAATCGCGAACAGGGCGAAAGAAGTGAGAATGAACCGGGAAACATCATCGTTCGAGAGTTCCGACACGCTGGTGGTCGTCGATCGCGCGCGCCGCCGCCGCATGATGTTCATCGCGGCGGGTGTCGCGGCAATCGTCATCATCGTCGCATTCATGCTGATGCGCGGGGCAAGGATGAGCAGGCCGCCGCCGGCGGAGCGTCGGGCAGCGGCCAGGTGCCGACGGTCACCGTGGTGGTGCCCGGCAGGAGCGACGTACCCAGAACCGTGACGGCCAGCGGCGCGCTCGCGGCCCATCGCGATCAGCCGATCGGCATCGCCGGTTCGGGCGGTCGCGTCACCAGCGTTCGCGTCGATGCCGGCAGATGGGTCGGTGCGGGCGCCGTGCTGGCGACGGTCGATCGCTCGGTCCAGTCCCAGCAGGCCGCGCAGCTTGCGGCCCAAGTGGCGTCGGCGAAGGCAAACGCGCAGCTCGCCCAGAACAATTACGAGCGCGCGGTTGCCCTCCAGGGCCGCGGGTTCGTCTCCAAGGCAGAGATCGATTCGAAGCGCGCGGCGCGCGACGCCGCCAATGCCCAGGTCCGGGTCAGCCAGGCACAGCTGGACGCCACCCGCGCCGAGATCGGACGGCTGGACGTTCGGGCTCCTGTCAGCGGGCTGGTTCTCGCCCGTAATGTCGAGGTCGGCCAGATCGTCAGCCCAGGCACCGGGCCTTGTTCCGGTTGGCCGAGGGCGGGCGCATGGAAATGCGTGCGCAGCTTTCACAGCAGGACCTCGTGCTCGTTCATGCGGGGATGCCGGCAAGCGTTACGCCGATCGGCACCGACCGCGCCTTCTCGGGCCAGGTCTGGCAGGTTGCGCCGATCATCGACCCTCAGTCGCGCCAGGGTGAAGTTAGGATCCTGTTGCCTTACGATCCTTCCATCCGGCCCGGCGGCTTCGCGGAAGCAAGGATCAATGCCGGCGAGACATCGGCTCCGCTGCTGCCGCAAAGTGCCGTGCTGAGCGACGACAAGGGCAACTACGTCTACATCGTCAACGCCAAGAATGAGGTCGAACGGCGCGGTATCAAGATCGGAACGATCAGCGATGCCGGCGTGACGATCGCCGAAGGTCTCACTGGTCAGGAGGCGGTCGTCCTGTCGGCTGGCCCTTCCTCAACCCGGACAGAAAGTCTCGCCGAAGCGTCAAAGCGCAAGGTGAGGATCGAGTAAGGCTCAGTCGCGATGAATTTCCGTAACATCTCAGCCTGGTGCATTCGCAACCCGGTCCCGCCGATTGTCTTCTTCGCCGGCCTGCTGCTGGCCGGCATCGTCTCCTTCATGGGATGCAGGTTAACAACAACCCGGACATCGATTTCCCGGCGGCGCAGGTGAACATCTCCCAGCCGGGCGCGGCACCTTCGGAAATGGAAACGCAAATTACGCAGCGAGTGGAATCGGCCATTCGCGGCGTGAACGGCGTCGATGAGATCAACAGCTCGATCCGCGAGGGGAACAGCAACACCTTCGTCCAGTTCGAGATCGGAACGCCGACCGACCGCGCGGTCAACGATATCCGCGACGCACTCGCGCAGATTCGCGGCGACCTGCCGGAAGGCATCCTCGAGCCGCAGATCAGCCGCGTCGACATCGCCGGCGATCCGATCGTCTTCGTTGCCGCCGAGACGTCGGACATGAGCCTTGAAGAGCTCAGCTGGTACGTCGACAACACCGTGGCCAAGCGCCTCCTCGGCGTCGAAGGCATCGCGGCGGTCTCCCGCGAGGGCGGCGTCGATCGCCAGATCCGGATCATCCTCGACCCTGCCGCGCTCCAGGCGCAGGGCATTACGGCCGCGCAGGTCAACCAACAGCTTCGCCAGACCAATCTCAATGCCGCGGGCGGGCGGGCCGAGATTGCCGGATCGGAGCAGTCGGTCCGCGTGCTCGGTAATGCCCGCGATGCCTATGAACTCTCGCAGACGCAGATCTCGGTCCCAGGAGGACGGACTGTTCGGCTCGCCGATCTTGGCGAAGTGCGGGACGCCTATTCCGAACAGCGCACTATCGCGAAGATGAATGGCCGCCAGGTCATCAGCTTCAACGTCCAGCGCTCCAAGGGCTCATCCGAGGTCACCGTCTACGACAAGACCTGGGAAGAGTTGAAAAAGATCGAGAAGGACGATCCGCGCATCCACTTCTCGGAAATCTCGAACAACGTCGATTACACCATCGCTCAATATCATTCGGCGATGGAAGGTTTGTGGGAAGGCGCGGTCCTCGCCGTCCTGGTGGTCTTCCTGTTCCTTCGCGATATTCGCGCTACGCTGATCTCGGCTCTCGCTATTCCGTTGTCCGCAATCCCGGCGTTCTGGTTCATGAGCCTGATGGGGATCACGCTGAACGGCCTGTCGCTGCTGGCCCTCAGCCTCGTCGCCGGCGTGCTGGTCGACGACGCGATCGTCGAGATCGAGAACATCGTCCGACACATGCGGATGGGCAAATCGGGGTATCAGGCTTCGATCGATGCGGCCGACGAGATCGGTCTCGCCGTTCTCGCGACGACAATGTCGATCGTCGCGGTCTTCCTGCCGGTCGCGCTCATGCCGGGCATTTCGGGGCAGTTCTTCAAGGCATTCGGCTTCACCGTCGTCATCGCGGTCCTGATGAGTTTGCTCGTCGCCCGAATGATCACGCCAATGATTGCCGCCTACTTCCTGCGTGCCAAGGGCATTCAGCCGCACGCGTCCGGCCCGATGATGAACAAGTATCTGGACATCCTGAAGTGGAGTCTCAGCACGGAGCGGGCGCGCGCCTACCGCGAGCGGAAGCCCGGGGCGATCCGGGCCGTGCTGTCCATGTTCCGCGATCATCGCGTCTGGATGGTCGGCGTCGGCCTTGGACTGTTCGTCCTTCAAGGTGTCCTGTTCGCCACGCTTTCGATCACCTTTCAGCCGGCGATGAATTTCGATTTTTCGAACGTGCGCATCGGCATGGCGCCGGGATCGACGCTCGAGCAGACCGAGGCCGTCGTCGACCGGACCGCGGCGATCGTAATGAAGGATCCGGACGTCGAGAAAGTGTTCGAGCGCGTCTATGTCGGCTCGGGCTACGTCAATATCGTCCTCAAGAAGGACCGCAAGAAGACCAGCACGGAATTCGAACGCAGCCTGGGGCCGGAAATTTCGGCAATTCCGGACGCGCAGGTCAACTTCCTCAGCCAGAATGGTGGCGGACCTGGCGGCGCTGCCCGCGATATCATGCTATATCTTGGCAGCGACAATCCCGTCCTGCTCTATGAAACGGCGAACAAGATTTCCGACGAAATGGCGAAGTTGCCAGGGCTGCGCGCACCCCGCGTCGCAGGCGACCTCGTCCGTCCCGAAATCACGATCAAGCCCCGTTTCGATCTCGCCGCCGATCTCGGCGTGACCACCACCGCTCTTAGCCAGACGATCCGCATCGCGACCTTGGGCGATATCGAGCAGAACAGCGCCAAGTTCTCGCTCGCCGATCGCCAGGTGCCGATCATGGTGTCCCTATCGGAGAGGAGCCGTCGTGATCTGGCAACGCTCGAGAACCTCCCGGTCCCGACTTCAAGCGGCGGTTCAGTACCCTGAAGTCGGTCACGGAGATCGGGTTCGGCGCTGGCCCCACCACGGTCCAGCGCACCAACCAGATTCGCCGTATCGCGATCGGTGCGGACTTGGCGCCCGGTCTCGTGTCCGGCGACGTCTGGCCGAAGATCAACGAGCTGCCGACGGTGAAGAACCTTCCGCGCGGCGTGAACAAGCTCGATCTGGGCGACCAGAAATGGCAGGCCGAGTTGTTCTATTACTTCCTGATCGCGCTCGGATCGGGCGTCTTGCTCGTCTTCGCGGTGCTGGTGCTGCTCTACCGACGCTTCCTCGCTCCGTTCGTGAACATGGGGTCGCTTCTGATCGCTCCGCTCGGAGCTGCCATCGCACTCCACATCACGGGCAATCCGCTATCGATGCCGGTGTTCATCGGAATCCTGATGCTGTTCGGCATCGTTGCCAAGAACTCGATCCTGCTGGTCGATTTCGCGGTCGAGATGATGAACCACGGAATGCCCAAGGATGAGGCGATTTATGAAGCCGGGCACAAGCGCGCCCAGCCGATCGTGATGACGACCGTCGCAATGGTCGCGGGCATGGTTCCCATCGCGCTATCCCTGACGGGCGATTCGAGCTGGCGCGCACCGATGGGCGTCACCGTGATCGGCGGCCTGATTTTCTCGACGATCCTGACCCTGCTGCTGGTCCCTGCCTTCTTCTCGATCGCCATCGACATCGAGCAGTGGATTGGGCGGAGATTCCACAAGATGGTCGGCCAGGGCGCACACCGCGCGCCCTCGTCAGGGCAAGCGCCGCAACCCGCGGAGTGAACCGGCGGCCAAGCTCGTCTATTGATGGGCCGATGGATGCGAGAACTCAGTCCCGGAATGCCCTAGCGCGGTTCAACCCGGCGCAGCCCGGTGCTGCCGGAATGAAGCTGGCCGCGACCGGACTTCTCGTCCTGATGGCCGCGTTGTTTTTCGTGACGCGCGCATACGAGCAGCAGTATCCGTGGCTGTCGTACGTGAAGGCGTTTTCTGAAGCGGCAATGGTCGGTGGCCTTGCAGACTGGTTCGCAGTCACCGCGCTCTTTCGCCACCCGCTCGGCCTGCCCATCCCGCACACGGCGATCATTCCGAGGAACAAGGATCGCATCGGCGAAGCGCTCGCGAACTTTATCCGTGAGAACTTCCTCATCCCGTCAGTGGTCGCCCGGCGCATGCGCAACATCGACGTGGCCGGAGCCGTCGGCCGTTTCCTGCAAACCCCTGCGGGAGAGGGCACCCGCATCCGTGCCGGCGCGTCCCGCCTGATCGCCGACGTCTTCGAAGGTCTCGACGACGAGCGGCTGGGCGGCATCGTCAAGGGTGCAATCTCGACCCGCATCCGCAAGATGGAGGTATCGCCGCTCCTCGGCCATGCGCTGGCGTCAGCGATCAACGAGGATCGCCATGTTCCGATGCTCGAGGCCGCGATCCGCTGGACCGCGCGAGCCCTCGAAGCGAACGAGCCCCTGATCCGGGAGATGGTGCAAAAGAAGGCCAATTGGGCCCTCAAGTTGGCCGGGCTGGATGCCAAGCTCGCCGACGCGATCCTCGACGGACTGCGCAAGCTCACGGTCGAAATGTCAACCGATCCCGCCCACCCCGTTCGCGTGAAGGTCGAGGAAGCGCTCGCCCAACTTGCCAACGACCTCCAGACGCGTCCGGAAACACGGAAGCGGGTGGAGGCGATCAAGGAGCAGCTTCTCGATAATCGATCGGTCAGCCTGTGGCTCGACACCTTGTGGCAGAAGTCGCGCGAGGCGGTGATCAAGGCGGCGCGCAATCCCGATGCCGCTTTTGCCGGCAAGCTCGGAGAGGTGCTGAAGTCGATGGGAACGACGCTGGAAAGCGACGCCCGCATCCGCGCCGCCATCAACCAGTTTGCCCGCCGCGCTGTCGTCGGCATGTCCGCGAGCTACGGCGGATCCATGGTCAAACTGGTGTCGGAGACCGTGCGAGGCTGGGATGCGGGGACGGTGACGGCGCGCCTGGAAAGCGCGGTGGGCCGCGACCTCCAATACATCCGCATCAACGGTACCCTTGTCGGCGGACTCGTCGGTGTCGCCATTCACGTTCTGGATACGCTTTGACGATCGTCATCCGCGAAGCCCGAGAGTCGGACGCACCGCGGCTCGTCGAACTCATCATTGCCCTGGGACATCCCATCGAAGAGGCGGATGTCCGTCGTAATCTCGAGATCCTTGGGAAGAATGAGATCCTGCCCTGGTCGCCACGGATGCCGAGCGAGTGATCGGCATGTGCGGCCTGTCAGCCATGGTGACCGTCCATCGTCCGGCACCCGTCGGCCGGGTTTCAGTAATGATTGTCGACGAGAGCTATCGCGGACGCGGAATTGGTGCCTTGCTCATGGCCGAAGCGGAGAAGCGCCTCTCCGCGCACGGATGCCATATCCTGGAAGTGACGAGCAACGTCAGCCGCGAGCGCGCCCACCAGTTTTACGAAAAGCTCGGGTACGAACGTACGAGCTACCGCTTCATGAAGACGCTAGCCTAGCCGGCGCTGCGCCGCTCGATCGTCGCCCCGACGGCACTGAGCTTTTCTTCCAGTCGCTCATAGCCACGGTCGAGGTGATAGACGCGCAGAACCTCCGTCTCACCCTCAGCAGCCAGACCGGCTAGGATCAGACTCATCGAGGCACGAAGGTCGGTTGCCATGACTTGCGCGCCGGTCAGCTTCGGCACGCCGTGAACAACTGCGGAACGGCCGTGAATTTCGACCTCCGCGCCCATGCGGCGCAGCTCGGGCACGTGCATGTAACGGTTCTCGAAGATCGTCTCTTCGAGGAAGCTCTGGCCCTCTGCCCGGCACAGCATCGCCATGAACTGAGCCTGCATGTCCGTGGCGAAACCAGGGAACGGAGATGTCGAAAGCGCCAACGGCTTGAGCCCACCATTCGCGCTTACCCTGATGCCCTTTTCGTGGAACTCAATGACGAGGCCGGCCTGGGCAAGCGCATTGAGCGTGGCCTGCATGTCGTCCGGCCGGGCGCCAATCAGGTTGATCGACCCGCCCGTCAGCCCGGCAGCGCAGGCGTAGCTACCGGCTTCGATGCGATCCGGCATGACTTCGTAAGTCGTTCCATGAAGGCCCTCGACGCCGTCAACGATCAGGTGCCCCGATCCGATGCCTTCGATCTTTGCGCCCATGGCAACCAGAAGATTGCAGAGATCGACGATCTCCGGCTCACGGGCAGCATTGAACAATTGAGTCCGCCCGTTTGCCAGAACCGCCGCCATCAGCACGTTCTCGGTGGCGCCGACCGACACGACCGGAAAGCTGTAGTCCCCTCCCGTGAGCCGACCCTTGGGCGCCGAAGCCTTCACGTAGCCGGCAGCCAGTTCGATTTCGGCGCCGATTGCTTCTAGCGCCTTCAGGTGAAGGTCGATCGGTCGATCGCCGATGGCGCAGCCGCCCGGCAGCGATACCGTGGATTCGCCAGCGCGCGCCAGCATCGGCCCCAACACAAGGATTGAGGCGCGCATCTTGCGCACCATGTCGTACGGCGCGACCGTCGAGCTAATGTCACTGGCCTGGAAGGTGACCTTCCGTCCGAACTCGCCCTTCTTGACGCCCGCGACGCTGGTCGAGACGCCAAGCTGGTTCATCAAATGCCCGAAGCTGTCGACATCCGCGAGCCGCGGCAGGTTGGCGAGGGTCAGCTTCTCCTCGGTAAGGAGGGCGCAGGGTATCAGGGTCAGCGCAGCATTCTTCGCGCCCGAAATGGGAATGTCGCCCTTGAGCGTGCTGCCGCCCTTGATCCAGATACTGTCCATCGGCGCGCTTTAGCGCCGATCAGCGGACTCGCAAGCAGCGGTAGGGCTCAGGCCTTTTCGAGAGTGCACTGCAGCGGGTGCTGATTTTCCCGCGCGAAGTCGATCACCTGGCTGACCTTGGTTTCGGCGACTTCGTAAGTGAACACACCGCAGACGGCGATTCCCTGTTGATGCACCTGCAACATGACGCGGGTCGCGTCCTCGATTCCCATTGAGAAGAATTGTTGCAGCACCAGGACGACGAACTCCATCGGAGTGTAATCGTCGTTCAGCATCAGGACTTTGTAATTGCTCGGTTTCTTGGTGCGCGGGCGCGTGCGCGTGGCGACACCTGTTTCCATGTCGCCAACGCCGCCATCATCAGGCTCGTCTGTCATCGTCCAACGCATACCCATAACACCCCTAAGATATGGCAAGCGGCGAACGCCTCGCAAGGAGGCTAGTGGCCGGGAGCGTCCAAAAAAGCGTCGGGCACAAAAAAAGACGGCCGCCCGGGGAGAGAGGTGGGCGGCCGTCTGGTCATTGCCTGATCAGGAGGGGAGAGGCGTCAGGCAACAAGCTTGTTGATACGCTCCGCGTTCAGCGTGGCGCGGGTCTGGATCGGCTGGATGGCCTCACCCGCGAGCTTCACGAACGTCTCGGTCAAACGCGAGCTCTCGGCGACGAAGCGGTCGAACTGCGCACGAGCGAACTCGCTCTGCAGCTGAAGGAACTCGCTGGCCGACTTGGCTTCGGCGAGGGCGCGGACTGCGTCAGCAGCCTTCTCCACGCCTTCACGGCTGGTCTCGACGACGTCCTGGCCGAGCGACTTGGCGCCTTCGACGGCAATCTTGCCGGCGTCGACAAGCGCTTCGACGTTGGCCTTGCTGACTTCCGTCAGCTCTTCCATCGCCTTCTGCGAACGCTTCACGACTTCCTGGCCACGCTCGCCGGCGTCGGCGAACAGCGTCTGGAACGAACCCGTGTTGGGGAGGGCGTTGAAGCCCGCAAACCAGTTGTTGGTGGTCTTGGTCACAGTCTCAATCCTTTCCTGGGCCACGCGGGGCTTACGAGCACCGGCGACCTTTGCAGCGCGGCGCGGCTTGGCGCGGCGAGCGGTTTTCACAGCCGAGCGGGTGGCTTTCGCCTGACGCTTGGTGGCCCGTGCCACCTTCGAGGTCGTCCGCTTGGTAGTCTTCACGGCAACGGCCGGAACCTCTTTCGCAACCTCGCCTGCGGCTTCAACCGCCTTGGTGGCGACCTCCGCGCTGGTGTCGATTGCCGTCTGAGTTTCGTCTGCCATTGCTACAATTTCCTTCTTTTGTGCGCTGCAACATAATCTTTTGCAGTGCACCTTTCAAGGTCTTTTTTTGTGCAGTGCAACAGAGCGCTCCTTGACGCTTTTTCAGCGTCGGACCAAGAACAGTCATGGACCTAGACGACGCCGATCCTTCGACCCGCCGCCGCCGTGGCCTTCTGGTGGTGTTGTCCTCCCCCTCCGGCGCGGGCAAATCGACGATCTCCCGAATGCTTCTCGATGCGGATCCCCAGATCACGATGTCGATTTCGGCAACGACTCGGCCGAGACGCTCCGGCGAAGTGGACGACGTCGACTACCATTTCGTGGCCCCCGCGCGGTTCCAGGAATTGGTCGATCAGGACGAGTTGGCGGAGTGGGCCTACGTGTTCGATCACCGATACGGGTCCCCGAAAGAGCCGATCAAGGAAGCGCTCCGCCTCGGCCGCGATATCCTGTTCGACATCGATTGGCAGGGCACCCAGCAGCTCCGCGGCGCGTTCGGAACGGACCTCGTACGCATTTTCATCTTGCCGCCGTCCATGGCGGAACTGGAACGCCGCCTAAGGGCGCGCAACACCGACAGCGACGAGGTTATCGAGAGCCGGATGAAGCGCGCTGCGTCGGAGATCGGCCATTGGGGCGAGTACGACTATGTGCTCATCAACGAGGATATGGATCACTGCCTGCATGACGTTCAGGCAATCATCGCTGCCGAACGTATGAAGCGGGACCGCCAGCCCTATCTCATTCCGTTCGTTCGCAAGCTGGTAGAACGGCCGAACTAGGCCTCCAACAAATCCAGGAACCGCGCCGCGGCGAGGAAATCCCGCCGACGGTTGGCGAGTGCCGCCTCGGCCTCGGTGTCGGATCCCCATTGCTCAAGCTGCCAGCGGTCATCGACGCTGACGGCCTCCCACGCCCTCGCTGCATCGAAGGCGTCTTCCAGCACACCAAGCGCTGCGAGAAGGGAGCCGCCGATCGTGACGAGCGGCGAGAGTCCCGCGAGGTGGAAGGCGTCGAGAGCGGCCACCGCATGTGACAGACGTTCTACCGTCGCCACCGGCTGGCTGACATGCACCACCCCGGTGGTGACGTTGAAATCGACGTCGAAGCGCCGCCTGCCCCAATTGATGAGGGCATCCCACTCCCGGGATTGCAAGTCGACCAGACCCTGCGGTTCCTCCGCACGATAACAGGCGAGATCGGCCTCCGCGTAGCGCGCAAGATCCGCAGCAAAGGCTTTCCTGGCGGGCTGGACGCGATCGATTGCGGCATTGGCCAACCCCGTGAGCGGCATTGCTCTCGGATCGATGGTTTCGGCGACGTCATTCCATTCGGCCGCGATGCCTTCCGCAAGAGCTTCGGTCGGCACGACCAGCGGCACTCGCGCCGGCGTCTTGACCGGCTTGCCATCCAGCACAACACCCCAACCGCCGTCTGCTTCGACGACCTCCGCCTTCGCCCAGAATCGCTTCACCGGGCGTCGTTGTCCTGCTGGTCCCAGGCGCGCTTGAGCACCATTGGCGCGAACACCGCGTCGATCACGCCAACGATGACGATGATCGCGCCCAGCGACGGCCAGCCGCCCTCTCGCACCAGGTCAGTGTAGACAATTGCAAGGCCAAGGAAGAATGTGAGGACCCCGATCAGCCGGACAGCCATGAAGATCTGAAAGCGCCTGCGCCAAAGGTCGTCGTCAGCCAATTGCGGCCTCCTTGCCGGGAATGAGAGAGAAGACATCGCGCGGTGCGGCCGCGACCGCAATTGCGCCGGCTTCGAGCATCTCGTGGGCCTCGTGATAGCCCCAGCCCGCACCGATCCCGGTCGCACCTGCGGCTGCAGCCATCGCCATGTCGAAGGCCGTGTCGCCGATCACAATGGTTGTTTCCGGCGAAGAGCCCGCGTCCGCCATCGCTTGTTCGACCATCGAAGGGTGCGGCTTGCTCGGATGCCGGTCGGCCGTTTGCAGCGAAACGAAACGGTCGACGATCCCGTGACAGTCGAGGCAGAGCGTCAGCCCGCGGTCCGACTTCCCAGTCGCCACCGCGAGAAGCCAACCATCGGCTTCCAGCCGGTCCAGCAAGTCCGGGATCCCTTCGAACAAGGGCTCCTCGACACGCCCTTCAGCACGAGCCCGCTGGAAGTGGCGCTTGTAGCTCTCCGCCAGGAGCACGTGTCGATCTCGCTCTTCTTCCGGAAGCAGGGTGGCGATCGCCTCGACGAGGCTTAGGCCGATTACCTTGCGACTAACCTCGGGCGACGGGACGGCAATGCCATGCTCACCGAACGCGCCCGACAGGGCCGTGAAGATGTTGGCGCCGCTGTCGACCAGCGTTCCGTCACAATCGAACACCGCCAGCTTATTCATTGTAGCCACGCGCTTCCCGGATCGCCGCGACGATATCTGCCCTGCCGGCCTCCTCCTGCCCGGCGATCGTTGCCGCAAGGTCGGCGTCAGACTTGTGCTGGTTGAACTTGCGCGTTCCGCGGATTCCGGTCGGACTGACTTCGAAGCCGACGATCGCCTTGGTCATCGCGTCGAACCTTCCAGGTTCCATCTTGTCCCGGGTCCAAGGCTTCTCGGGCTGATGAATGTCTTCGAAGTGCTTGCTCAGCCGGTCGAGAAGATCGACGAGTTCTTCATCGGCAAGCGTTTGCGCAGTCCCCTCGATCTCGACGGCTTCGTAATGCCAGGTCGGGACCTGGTTCTCCGCAACGTACCAGTTGGCGCTCTGATACGCCTCCCGGCCGGAGACGCTGATCAGGACACGGCGTTCGCCCAGATGATCGGCAACTCGGTTCCGGCGAGCAACGTGGAAGCGAATGTTCCCCTCGGCGGTCACGAGGACTGGAGCGTGCACGACAAACAGACCGGAATCGGACGATGTGAAGACGTGGGCGAACGCGCGGTCGGCGACGAACCGCAGGAGCTCGTCGCGATCCTCCCAGGCGAAGGCGCGGTTCGGATGCATCAGCCCCGCCGCGTCGACTGGCTGCGCCCGCGCCTCTCTCCGCGTCGGCCACGGCGGCGGTCGCGGGCGATGGCATTCGCCTTGCGCTGCTTAGCCTCCGGCGTCTGCGAGAGCTTCTCAACGTCGAGCGGCATGTTCTCGCCATGCATTAGCTCGAAGCCCAGAGTGCCCAGGCTTTCCGCAATGTGCGGCGGCAATTCCGCCGTGACGTCAATCACCCCGCCCGGCGCATCGATCCGGATTCGCCGGGCGTGGAGATGAAGCTTGCGACTGATCCCGCCGGTCAAAAATGCTTCGGGTCCACCATATTTCGCATCGCCGACAATGGGATGCCCGATCGCGGCCATATGCGCGCGCAGCTGATGGGTCCGGCCGGTTAAGGGCTGCAGTTCGACCCATGCCGCGCGATTGCCGGCTCGGTCGACAATCCGCCAGCGGGTCTTTGCGGGCAGCCCGTGCTCTTCGCTAACGTGCATCTTCTCGCCGCCGGTGCCCGGTTGCTTGGCAAGCGGAGCATCGATCAGTCCTTCGTCGCCCGAAGGCACGCCGACGACCAGCGCCCAATAGACCTTGCGAGCAGTCCTTCCGGAGAAGGATTTGGCGAAATGCCCCGCGGACCGCGCAGTTTTGGCAACTAGCAGGGCGCCAGAGGTGTCCTTGTCGAGCCGGTGGACGAGCTTCGGCCGACTGCCCTCGTCGTCGGCGAGGCCATCGAGCAGCTTGTCGAGGTGAAAATGCGTCTTGGTCCCGCCCTGTGTGGCGAGGCCGGGCGGCTTATTGAGAACGAACGCGCTCGGGTCTTCGTAGATGACCATTTCACGAACGAGTTCCTCTTCCTCCGGAGTCAGCGGCTCGCGCTTGCGCTCGGGCCTTGCAGCCCGCGTGGGCGTCGCCTCCGCCGCAGGTACCTGGATTGTCTGTCCGGCCTCGATCCGGTCTCCCGGCGTCGCGCGCTTGCCGTTGAGCTTGAGCTGACCGGTCCGCGACCAGCGCGACAGGATGTTGAAGCTGATGTCCGGCGCATGCCGCTTGAACCAGCGGTCGAGGCGGATGCCATCATCGTCTTCGGAAACAGTGAAAGTGCGCGGCTCGGCCATGCCCGCCGCTTAGCCGCGCGTTCTCCAATAGTCGAACGCCTGGCGCTGGAGCTTGTTGATCAGCCGCTTCGCCTTGGGTCCTTCCCACAGCCCGGTGAAGCCATGCTTCTTGGCGCCTCCGATCCACCAGCCCTGTCCCGGCAGGCCGTCCGATTGCCGTACGACAAGTACTGCAAGCTCGGGCTCACCCAATTCCTCGGCGTTGTCGTCGACGTAAGCCAGCACCTTGCACAAAGCCCGCATCTTCGGGCGCGTGAAATGGTGCCCGAGAAGAGCAAGCGTTTCCGAATAGGTGATCGGCTCACCCGCCGAGGCGCTCGCGACAAGGATCGCTCGTACCTCCGCGGGATCGGCGAGCAGGCCCGCGCGGTCTGCGTCCATCACTGGGGCTGTTGGGCGACCGGCGTCAGCTCGAACACGTCGAGCTTCGAATTGCCCTGCGGCCATGGAATGACCAGGCGCCACTTGAACGGCGCAATGCGCTCGAGCACGCCGGCCATGTCGCGCTTGGCATCCTCGCCATAGGCTCGCGGCTGCTCCTCATCGCCAAGCGCAAGGCTCCCGAGAAAGATGAGGCGCTCCGGCCGGTCATCCTCCCAAAGGCGTCCAGCGGGTCGCTGGCTCCCGGTCTGCTTGACGATGGTCAGGAGGTCGCCCTCCACCTCGACGTAGCAGAAGAAGGGCTTGAATCGCTCGAACGCGGGCCCCTTCGGCTCGACCCTGCCGAGCTTGATCAAGCGGCAATTGTAACTTCCAGGCGTCGGTGCCGGCCGCGCAAGACCCGCACGAGGAAGCAGAAGCGCGCCCTCGGCTTCGACGTCCTTGGGCGACGTCTTGTTGGCTTCCTGAAGGCCTTCCTGCCATGCGATACCGAGCCGAGCGATCCTCTGCTCGTCGGCGTCGGTCGCAACGCCCTTCCATGTGTCGGCTTTTGTCGGCGGCTCGGCCGTCACGACCGGGCGCAGCTTCTCCTTCTCGCCCCCGGTCGTGCAGGCGGCGAGACACAGAGCCATCATGAGGGACAGGCTGCGACGTGCCACGACGCGAAGGTGGCACCGGCGGTGGCCAGTTGCAACTAACATGGCGTTCAGCATGCCCTTTGAATTGCCGCTTACCGCCGGTAGGCGCGCAATCATGAATCGTCCCGACACGCACGGCCACGCACGCCAAGGCTTCTTGCTCGGAGCCGCAGCCTACGGCCTGTGGGGCGTACTTCCGATCTACTTCAAGGCGTTACGGGCGATCGACTCCGTCGACATCGTCGCCCACCGCATCGTCTGGTCGATCCCGGTTCTTGCAGGTCTGCTCTCCTTCACCAATGGCTGGAGCGAGGTTCGCGAGGCTTTGAGAAACCGCCGCGCCGTCATCATGCTCACCATCACGGCGTTGCTGATCGGAGTAAACTGGCTGCTCTACGTCTACGCAGTGAACAGCGGCCATATCCTGGCCGGCAGCCTTGGATATTACCTTAACCCGCTCGCCAACGTACTGCTCGGCAGGGTCATCCTCAAGGAACGCCTGCATTGGCTCCAATGGGCGGCGGTCGCACTGGCGGCCGCGGGCATCAGCGCGCTGGCCATCGGCGCTCTTGGTCAATTGTGGATCAGCCTGACGCTCTGCGTCAGCTTCGCGACCTACGGGCTGCTGAGGAAGATTGCTCCCGTCGACGCGGTAGCGGGACTAGCAATCGAGACGGGCATTCTTTTCCCGCTCGCCGCGGGCTGGCTGATCTGGGACCTCGCCGCCGGCAATGCGATCTTCGGAAATTCGACGATGGACATCGTACTCATTGCCGGCGCGGGCCTGGTCACCGCCATCCCTCTCCTATTGTTCACGGCCGCGGCCAAGCGCCTGCGCTATTCGACACTCGGAATGCTCCAGTTCCTGGCCCCCACTCTGCAGTTCCTGCTTGCCGTCCTAATCTACGGCGAGCCGTTCACGACGGCCCACGCAATCGCTTTCGGGTCGATTTGGACGGCTCTCGCGCTCTATGTCATCGCGCTGGTCCGGCATGCCCGGGCCTCCGTGACCTTGCCGGAATGAGGAACATGGCGCAGGCTCGATAATTGCCATGCATATGAAGAAGATTCTTGCCGCCGCCGCGCTGCTCTCGGTCACCGCCTGCGACCCGTATTACGGTCAGGATCCCTACGGTCCGCAACCGTATCCCGGTCCGGCTCCCTATCCGCAGGAGCCGTATCCGGGCCCCGCGCCCTACCCGCCTACTCCATACCCAGGGCAGCCACCGTGCCAGCCGACGCCCCGGAGTGCCTGATCAGCGCGTCACGGGAATGGACGGCCTGGATCAATCGAATGCCCGGAACAGGCGCACCGACCCTCGTCGTCAGTGGAAAGGTTACTACGCCGACCGGCGGCTATCAGGTTGCGTTCGACCCGCGCATCCAGATCCGCAAGGGCTATCCGGCGCAGGCGTTCGTCACGCTCAATGTCGCCGCGCCGACCGGCCCCGCCACGCAGGCGACCGTGACGCACGAAGTCCGCTGGGAATGGCCGCTCAATCAGCCGGTGGGCAGCGTCATCGTCAGTTGCGGCGACAAGACCCTCGCCGACATCACGCGCATCCAGACCGCTTACTAGGACTGCCGAGGTCGGCCCACGCAGAAGGAATTGCCGCGCATGTTCAATATCGTTTCAGTGATCATCGGGCTTGTCGCGCTTGTATTGGCGGTTGTCGCCTTTCTTCCGCTGTTGGGATGGGCCAACTGGCTGATCATCCCGCTTGCGATTATTGGCGCAGGCGTCGGAACGCTGGGCGGAGGAACGGCTGGCCGTAACCTCAACTTGTTCGTGATTGTCGTCGGCATTGTCCGCCTGATGCTCGGCGGCGGGATTCTTTGATCAGCTCGCGCTGATCAGCGAGCTTTGACGTAGCGCCCGGGCGCGTCCTCGATCGGCTTCAGCTTACCCTTGCCTGGGACTCTTGCGCCGTTGGCCGGCACAGTCGCCGGATCCTGGCTTTTCAGCCAGGCGAGCCAGTCCGGCCACCAGCTTCCCTTGTGCTCTTCCGCGCCGGCAATGAAGGTTTCCAGAGTGTCGGCAGGCTCGTTATTGGTCCAATGCTGGTACTTTTCCGCCGCCGGCGGGTTCACTACCCCGGCGATATGTCCGGACCCCGCCAGCACGAACCTTTTCGGCCCGGTGAAATGACCCATGATCTTCCACACGCTTTCTGGCGGCGAGATGTGGTCCTCTCGCCCGGCCTGGACATAGGTTGGCGTCTTGACCGTATCGATGTCGACTGCGGTCCCGGCGACATTGATTCCGCCTTTCTCCGCCAGCTTGTTCCCCTTGTAGAAGCTCTCGATGTAATCGCGGTGCCATGAGGCCGGCAGGTTGGTCGTATCGCTGTTCCAGTGGAGCAGGTCGAATGGCGCCGGCTCATCTCCCATCAGGTAATTGTTGACGACGTAGCTCCAGATGAGGTCGCGGCCGCGCAGCAGGTTGAAGGTCGCAGCCATGTAGCGTCCGTCGAGATAGCCGCTGTCGCGGGTAATCTCGTCCAGCAGCGCGACGGTGTCCGCACCGGTGAAAAGCTTGAGGTCCCCGCGCTCGAGAAATCGACCTGAGCCGTGAGGAAGGTCGCGGACTTCACCTTCGATTGCTGCTTGTGGGCCGTCAGATAGGCGAGAGTTGCCGCAAGGGTCGTACCCGCCACGCAATAGCCAATGGTGTGCACACTCTCGACACCCAGCAGGTCGCGAACGGTGTCAATCGCATCAATCTGTCCGTTGAGGACGTAGTCGTCGAGCGTTGCGTCCGCGATGCTTTCGTCGGCCGACTTCCAGCTGACCATGAACAGGCTGATGCCCTGGTCCACGCACCATTTGACGAAGCTCTTCTCGGGCGTGAGGTCGAGGATGTAGAAGCGGTTGATCCACGGCGGAAAGATGACAAGCGGCGTTTCAAGCACCTCGTCCGTGGTCGGCGTGTATTGGATCAGCTGGTAGAGCGGCGTTTCCTTGATGACCTTCCCGGGCGTCGTCGCCAGGTTGCGGCCAACCTCGAACACGCCTTGCTTCGTCTGCGTCAGCTGCCCGGCCGCGATATCGTCGAGCATGTTGGCGAGGCCCTTGAGCAAGTTCTCGCCGCGCGTTTCCATTGTTCGCTTCAGCACCTGCGGGTTGGTCAGCGCGAAGTTCGACGGGCTCATCGCGTCCACGAAGCTGCGCACCGCAAACATCAGCCGGTGACGGCTTTCGTCGTCGAGCCCGTCCAGTTCCTCGGCAGTCCCAGCAGCTTGTCGGACAGCGCCAGGTAGGTCTTGCGGATGGTGTCGAAGACCGGACTCTCCTGCCATTCGGGCGCGGCGAAGCGCCGATCCTTGGCATTCTCCTTCGCCTCGGGATCGAGACCGATCATCTTCCCCCACGTCTCGAGACCCTTGGCCCAGGCTTCGGCGCCGGCGCTGAACAATGCGGCCGGATCGGTGGTCATCGGCGAGCCGGCGGGGAACGCGGGCGGGAAAGCGCCCCAGGGCGACGCAGCGGCGGGCCAGCCGGCATCCTTGGGGAGGCCGTCGGCCCAGGTCTCCATGAGCATCTGCTGGGCGCGTCCCATCACCCAGGTCCAATGCTGCCAGTCCTCCAGCGTGGGAATGGCGCTCGCCGTGTCCGTGTCGTCTGCCATGCGTCCCTTGTAAGCAATTCGCACTACTGCTGCGAATCCCCGCAATTGCATCACGCCGCAACAGTCGCGAAAAGCGCTCGATGCATCCGGAGGCCTTCTCTCTAGCACTCAGCTTCCTCGATTATCTGGGAATCGGCGTGTTCGCGATTTCGGGTGCGCTTCTGGCGGCCGAGAAGCGTCAGACGCTTGTCACGTTCATCTTTTTCGCGGTCGTGACCGGTGTCGGTGGAGGAACGCTTCGCGACCTCCTCATCGGGCGCCGGTCTTCTGGGTTTACCGCAACGCGACGCTCATGATCTGCATCGGAGCGGCGCTGATCACCTGGGTCGTCAGCCGCCGCATGATTGCCGAGCGAGCACTGCTGTGGTTCGACGCCGTCGGTCTCGGGGCGTATGCGACGTATGGCGCGGCCAAGGCGCTGAGCTTTGGTGTCGCGCCGGTACCGGCCTTTGTCATGGGGTGCTGACCGCCTGCGCAGGAGGGATCATCCGCGACGTTCTTGCCGGAGAACCGTCCATTCTCATGCGCCCGGAATTGTATGTGACCGCCGCGGCGCTTTCGTCGGGCTTGCTGGTAGGACTTCCCTACCTCGGTGTGCCGCCCGATCCAGCGGCCTTGATTGCAGCCGCTGCGGGTTTTGCGCTCCGGGGACTGGCCGTCGCTCGCGGATGGGCACTCCCGACTTACAGCAACTAGGCTTGCCGCACTGCAGCACGGACGGCATGAGTATCCGGTGACCGACGAATTCTACCGCATCCAGCGCCTGCCGCCCTACGTCTTCGCCGAAGTGAACGCGATGAAAGCGGCTGCCCGCGCGCGTGGCGAGGACATCGTCGACCTCGGCATGGGCAATCCGGACGGTGCCCCGCCCAAGCATGTTATCGACAAGCTCTGCGAGGTCGCTCAGAAGCCGAACGCCCATCGTTATTCGGCCAGCCGGGGCATCCCCGGGCTTCGGAAAGCGCAGGCGGCCTATTACCAGCGGCGCTTCGGCGTGAAGCTCGATGCCGACAAGGAAGTCATCGTCACCCTGGGTTCGAAGGAGGGCCTCGCCAACCTCGCCCAGGCGATCACTGCGCCGGGCGACGTCGTCCTTGCCCCGAACCCTAGCTATCCAATCCACACCTTCGGCTTCATCATCGCCGGAGCCGCCATCCGCTCGATCCCCGCCGCCCGGGCGAGGAGTTCTTCGAGCGGCTCACCAACGCCATGCGCTTCACAGTGCCGAGGCCCAAGGTCCTCGTTGTCGGCTACCCGTCCAATCCGACGGCCTACGTGGCCGACCTGCCCTTCTATGAGCGCCTCGTTGCCTTCGCCCGCGAGCATGAGCTCATCGTCATTTCCGATCTCGCTTATGCGGAGATCTATTTCCGCGACACGCCCACGCCATCGATCCTGCAGGTCGAAGGCGCCAAGGAGGTCGCTGTCGAGTTCACATCCATGAGCAAGACCTACTCCATGGCCGGCTGGCGGATGGGCTTCGCGGTCGGCAATGAGCGCCTGATCGCTGCCCTTGCCCGCGTGAAGTCGTACCTCGACTATGGCGCTTTCACGCCCATTCAGGCCGCCGCAGTTGCCGCCCTCAACGGCCCGCAGGACATCATCGAGGCGAACCGCAAGCTCTATCGCAAGCGCCGCGACGTCCTGGTCGAAAGTTTTGGCCGCGCCGGCTGGAACATTCCGGTCCCGGAGGCCAGCATGTTCGCCTGGGCGCCGATCCCCGAGCGGTTCCACAATCTCGGCGCGATGGAGTTTTCGAAACGGCTGCTGACTGAAGGCCATGTCGCGGTCGCGCCCGGCGTCGGCTTCGGCGAAGAAGGCGAAGGTTATGTCCGCATCGCGCTCGTCGAAAATGAGCAGCGGCTGCGCCAGGCCGCGCGCAGCGTGAAGAAGATGCTGGCCGGGTCCTAAATCAGCGCAGCAGGGCGCTGGAAACCGTCACCACGCCCCACTGGGTCATCTCACCCTTGCTCGGGATCGAGGCGATGCGGGTCGAACCGCCGAATGCGAACGCGAAGTGACTGTGATCGCCCTCGTCCAGGGACTCGACGAGTTGATAACCGGCATTGCGGAACGCCGCTGCAATCATCGAGTGGGTCACGCCGGGCCGGCGAGCGATGTCGATCGCACGACCACGCAAATGATAGCTGTTCCGTACTCCGCCGACCGCTCGATTGTGCGCCGGAGTGCGGTACGTGCTCGTCACGCGGCCCCAGTGCGAACCGACATTGGCAGCGGAATTGAGACTGCCCGACCCGCCGCCGATCGGCGCCCAGTTGCCGCCGGCCAGGACAGGCTCGGAGGCGACGCGTGCCTGCACATTGGTCGATTCGCGGACGGCGGCCTTTTCGGCAACGCCAACCCTGACCGTCGCACGCTGTCCGGACAGTGTACGGATTCCGAAGTCCGTTCCTGCCGAAGCGCTCGTCGCGCTTGATAACAGTATCAAACCGATGACGAATCGCGTCATACATGAGCCCCGCTCTATGCGGCTTTCTTAGCTCTTTCAGTGAGTCCCAACAATCGTCAGTAATCAGGGCATGTTCTCAAGACGGGACAGCATCGCCGCCGGGGCCGCAGCATTGCTTGCCGGTTCGGCATCTCCGTCCGCCGCATCGGAAGCCGGCGAGAGCATGGCGAGCCACCCTGTTCCCGACTGGTTTCGCGACGCCAAGTTCGGTCTCTGGGCGCATTGGGGCCCCAATGCGTGCCCGAAATGGGCGATTGGTACGGGCGGCTCATGTACGTGCCCGGGTTCGCCGCGTGTGATCATCACGCCCGCACCTACGGGCACCCCAGCCGCACAGGCTTTCTCGACATCATCGGCCATTGGAAGCCCGACGAGTGGCAGCCGGAATATCTCCTGCGCCGCTACAAGCAGGCGGGGGCGAAATATTTCGTCGCGATGGCCTGCCATCACGACAATTTCGATCTTTTCGATAGTGCCCACCATCCCTGGAACAGCGCTAGCGTCGGCCCGAAGCGAGATTTCGTCGGAACCTGGGCAAAGGTCGCACGGGACGCCGGACTGAGGTTCGGCGTATCGAACCACAGCAGCCATGCCTGGCATTGGTGGCAGACCGCTTACGGCTACGACGCCGAAGGTCCAATGCAAGGTCGCCGCTACGATGCATATTGGCTGCGGAAGCAGCATGGCCGCGGAACCTGGTGGGATGGTCTCGACCCGCAGGATCTCTACACCGGCCCCAGTTTCGTCCCGCCCGATGGCCTCAACAGCAACAAGGCGATGGCCGACTGGCACGGCGCACGCGATGGCCAGTGGCTGGAAGATGCTCCGCAAAATCCTGGGTTCGTCCGCAAGTGGCTGCTTCGACAGAAGGATCTCGTCGAGAAGTATCGGCCCGACCTCCTCTACTTCGACGATTACGGCGTCCCGTTTGGTCCAACGGGCCTGGAAGCGGTTACCCATTTCCAATCGCTGACGCCGGAGGGGGTTTTGACCGCGAAGCAGCTCAACGACGACCAACGCAGATATGTCGTCGAGGACGTGGAGCGGGGTTTTCTCGCCGATACCCGGCCGAGCGCCTGGCAGACCGATACGTGCATCGGCAACTGGCACTACGATCGCCCCTCTACGAGAAGGGGGCTACAAGAGCGCGAAGCAGGTCATTCAGCGCCTTGCGGATGTGGTTTCCAAGAATGGCTGTCTGCTGCTCAGCATTCCCGTTCGCGGCGACGGATCCATCGACGACAAGGAGGAGCGCGTCCTCGACGGGCTGGCGGCCTGGTTCCAGGTCAACGGAGAGGCGATTTACGGCACGCGGCCGTGGCGCCGCTTCGGCGAAGGCCCGACCAAGCCACCCCTGGGGGTCATGGCCGAAGCGGAAGCGAAGCCTTTCACGAGCGAGGACATCCGCTTTACCTCTCGCGGTGGGACGCTTTACGCCTTGCTGCTCGACTGGCCATTGAGCGACATTACCATTCGTTCGCTCGGGCAAGCCGAGGGTGAAGTGCATCGCCTGACGTTACTCGGGGACCTGAGCTGAAATTCAGCCAGGACCGGCAGGCTTTGAAGCTCTCTGCCCTACCACCTGGCGACGGCCGCTTCGTTCCCGTTCTGAAGGTCGAGGGCAATGGCTTGGCGGCGTGACTGCGGATCGCAGAATGGGGCCGCCGTCGGAACGCTTTGACAAACCCACCCGCTGGCGCACAGAAATCGCATGGCCATCGACTCCCCGGCATCCGCCTACAATGTCGCACAGATCATCCAGCTAGCTGTCGCTCCCGTGTTCCTGTTCGCCGGGATCGGCGCCTTCCTGAACGTATGCACCGGCCGTCTTTCGAGAATCGTCGACAGGGCACGCGACGTTGAGCCCTTACTCCTCGCCAGCAGGGGATCGGAACATGAGAGATGGCTCAACGAACTTCGCGTGCTCGATCGCCGAATGGTGCTCGTGAGCCGCGCAATCTTCCTTGCCGTGCTGGCCGCCGTGCTGACCTGCGCAGTCGTCGTCCTTCTGTTCGCCGCAACTCTCACCAACGACAAGTTCGGCACGGAAATCGCCGTGCTGTTCATCGTCTCGATGCTGTCGATCGGTGCGGCGTTTGCGGTCTTCCTGATCGAGACCCGAGTCGGCTCGCGGGCGGTCCGTATTCGGTCCGAACTTTTGGCGCATGAGGCCGATCCGGACGCCTAGCGTCGCCTCGACAAGAGCGGTCGCCCCCTTATCGCGCTTCCCATTAGGGAGACCCGCCAACCATGCTTCAACACCCTCGCGTACCCGCGTCCCAGGTCCTTGACCGAGTCCTCGTGCTGGAAATGGTCCGCGTGACCGAGGCGGCTGCGGTTGCTGCCTCCAGGTGGATCGGCCGGGGCGACAACGATGCGGCGGATGCGGCGGCGGTCGAAGCCATGCGTGAAGCGCTCAACGAGCTCCCGTTCGATGGAACGGTCGTCATCGGCGAGGGCGAGCGCGACGAAGCGCCCATGCTCTACATCGGGGAGAAGGTCGGCTCGGCCCAGGGGACCGGTCCGAAGATCAACATCGCGCTCGACCCGCTCGAGGGAACGACGCTGACTGCGAAGGCAGGGCCCAATGCGCTCTGCGTGCTGACCATTTCAGAGGAGGGAGGCCTCCTCAACGCACCCGACACCTACATGGACAAGCTGGCGATCGGGCCGGGCTATGCTGAAGGAACGATCGACATCTCGCGCAGCGTTACGGACAACATCCGCGCGATCGCCGAGGCGAAAGGCGTCCCGGCCAATGAAATCATCGCCTGCGTCCTCGACCGGCCTCGGCACGACGCGATCATCGACGAGCTGCGGTCTCTCGGCTGCGGTGTGAAGCTGATCACCGACGGCGACGTTGCGGGTGTGATTGCGGTCACCGATCCCGACACCAGCGTCGACGTCTATCTCGGCAGCGGCGGAGCGCCCGAAGGCGTGCTCGCGGCGTCCGCGCTTCGCTGCGTGGGCGGTCAGATGCAGGGCCGCCTCGTCTTCCGCAACGATGATGAGGTCGCCCGCGCGCGCCGCTGGGGGATCGAAGACCTCGACCGGGTCTACTCGCTCGAGGAAATGGCGAAGAGCGATTGTATCTTTGCCGCCACCGGGGTCACCGACGGCTCATTGCTCAAGGGCGTCCATCGCCGCGGCGATCGCTTGACTACGGAAAGCATCGTCATGCGCGCCAGCTCGGGGACCGTCCGCAGGGTCTGGGCCGAGCATCACAAGTGGGACGACTAGGCCGCCTCATCCAATAGCCGCCTCAGCGGCTCGGAGCTGTCGACAAAGTCCGAGATTGCACGGTCCAGCGGGCGAAGCAGGACGCCTCGGCTGCTCGTCAGGCTGGTATCCGACGGTTCGTCGTGGTCCGGAACGATGATGATCGCGGTGACCGCCAAGGCGATGAAGGGCGACCGGCAGAAGTGCCTCGATGCCGGCGCTTCGGATTACATCGCCAAGCCCGTCGACATCGAATTGCTGCTCGCCCTCCTTCGCGTCTGGGTCGCACGGGCAGAGAGGCCGGCGCAACGGCCGAGCCACCGTTGTCCATGGAGGCGGCGGAGTAGGCCATGAACGGACCGGTGGGAGAGATCGCCGTTCCTCGCGTAACGGAGGAAGCCGCACAGAATTCAGAGACTGAACGGGCTCGCATCCTCCTGGTGGACGATGACGAGCGCAACCTGCTTGCCCTAGCCACCGTGCTGGAAGACCTGGGAGAGGTTGTCCTCGCTCATTCGGGCGAAGAGGCGCTTCGCCACCTGCTCCGGGGCGAGTTCGCCGTCATTCTCCTCGACGTCTACATGCCCGGGATCGACGGTTATGAAACCGCGCAAATCATTCGCAGCCGGGAGCAGACCAAGGGGATTCCGATCGTGTTCCTCTCGGCGGTGAACAAGGAGACCGAGCATTTGATGCGCGGCTATTCGATGGGCGCGGTCGACTATGTCTTCAAGCCGGTCGATCCGATCGTCCTAAGGTCGAAGGCCACGGTATTCGTCGACCTGTTCCAGAAGACCAAGGAGGTCGAGCGGAAGGCGGCTCACGAGCAGGCGCTGATGGACGCAACCATCCGCGCCAATGCCGAGCGGCTGCGCGCGGAGCAGGAACTCCGCCGCTCGGAGCAGCGGCAGGCAGCGATCATCCAGTCCCTGCCGATGGTGCTCTACCTCGAACCGTTCGATGCCCGGGATCGCGGCCCGACCTACGTCAGTGGGACCTTCACGCGATCACTGGGTTCACGTTCGAGGAAGTTCAGGGTCAGCCCACGATCTGGAACGATCGGCTGCATCCGGAAGATCGCGATGGCGTGATCGCCGCGATCGAAGCCCGCAAGTCGAATGGCCGATCGTCAGTCGAGTATCGCTGGCTATGCGCCGACGGCAGCTACCGGCACTTCCTCGATCAGGCCGTGCTCCTGAAAGACAATGAGGGACGCCCACTGGAGTTCGCCGGCACCCTTACGGATATCACCGACCAGAGATCGCTTGAGAGCCAGCTGATGCAAGCCCAGAAGATGGATGCTATCGGCAAGCTCACAGGTGGAATCGCTCATGATTTCAACAACCTGCTGGCTGCGGTGATCGGCGGCCTGGGGATCCTCGAAAAGCGCGCGACCCTTGGGAATGAGGAAGCGAAAATCCTCGGAATGACCCGGCGCGCCGCCGAGCAAGGCAGCGAGCTCGTCCGCCGACTGCTCGCCTTCGCGCGCCGGCAGACTCTAGAACCGAAACCCGTCAGCATCGCCGCCTTGAAGGAGTCCGTCTCGGATCTTCTGACGCATACGCTCGGCGGGCTGGTCAGTATCGAGTGGGAAATCACGAAGGACATCGGGAACCCATTCGCCGACAGGGCTCAGCTTGAGCTCGCGTTGCTCAACCTGATCATCAACGCCCGTGACGCCATGCCCGATGGCGGAACCATCACGATCGCGGCCGATGACCGGTCTGTCAGCAGCGGAGAGATCGCCGGCCTGGCTCCAGGCAATTACGTCCGGCTTGCGGTGACCGACACCGGCACTGGCATCGCTACTGAATATCTCGAAAAGGTCCTTGAACCCTTTTTCACGACCAAGGACGTAGGAAAGGGAAGCGGACTGGGCCTCCCGATGGTCTACGGCTTCGCCAAGCAGTCCAACGGAGCATTCCGGATCGAGAGCCGGGTCGGTCGCGGGACGACGGTTGAACTTTGGCTACCCGAAGCGTCGGAAGACGGTGCATCGCGTGACGTGCCTAAGAAGTCGGAGGCTGTCGCGGTGGATAGCGATGTCCGCCCATTGAAAATCCTGCTGGTCGATGACCACCCGAAGTCCGGACGACGACGGCTGCGTTGTTGGAAGACCTGGGACACACTGTCTTCGAAGCTGCGAATGGCGGCGAGGCTCTGACCGCTCTGGAAGATGGGGCGAGCGAATGCGATCTGCTGATCAGCGACTACGCCATGCCTCATCTCTCCGGGACGGAATTCGTCAGGCGCGCGCGGCAGATCTCGCCTGAAATCCCGGCCTTGATCATTACGGGATACGCGGAGTCCGACGCCGTGCGCGATCGGCCGGAGGACGTCGAAATCCTCCTGAAGCCATTCACGCCCAAGGCTCTCAAAGGCGCGATTGCCCGAATCTGCGGTGAGCCGGCGGCCTGACGCTCTGGCAAACGTTCGTTCGTCGCGACGAGCCGAGGACACCCCGTTCCAACCGCGCGTTCTGAGTCAAACAATCTGGAGACTCGGTCGTGTCCCCGACCAACGATTCACCTGACGAGAGAATGGAAGAGGTAAGCGACCGTCTGGAGGAGAGCTTACGGACCTGTCGGTCGGTGTTGAACGACTATCGCCAGTTGCTCTTGAACAATCCGAACGAGTTCGATGAAGGCCAAGGCATCGACCGCGACAGCTAAGCTTCAGCTAACTGCCGGAAATTGCATCAAAACATGAACCGTCGTTTGTCGGAGCACCCCGCCGCTTCGTCGAACTGGCGGGCGATGTCAGGGAGTGTTCACAGTCCGGGCGTAACGCCGCCCCAATGACAAAGACCTGCCGCCAGTTCGTACCCTTCGTGGCCACCGCAACCGCTTTGGGACTTGCCGCTCCTGCCGAAGCCCAGGCGCCCCTCCTCCCTCGACCGATCAACCGGCAGCACCGGTCACCGACGATCAGGCCAGTACGACCGAGCCCGCGCCGGCTGCTGAGGACGAAGGCTATGACGAGGGCAGCGAAATCGTCGTTACTGGCGTCCGCCGCGGAAGCGTGGTCGGCGACATTCCGCCGGAAAATATCCTTGGAGCGCGCGACGTTCGGGCTACCGGTGCCAACAGCATCGACGAGTTGCTAGAATCGTTAGCACCGCAAATCGGCAGCGCGCGCGGCCGAGGCGGTGAGCGCCCCATCCTTCTTCTGAATGGCCAGCGCATCTCCAGCTTCCGCGAGATGCGCGACATCCCGACCGAGGCCATCGAGCGGGTCGAAATCCTCCCGGAAGAGGTTGCGCTCAAATACGGTTACCGGGCGGACCAGCGCGTGGTGAACATCGTCCTTCGCGAGCGCTTTCATTCCACTGTCGCGCGGGTGGACGGCAATCTTTCCACGGAGGGCGGTTACACGGGCGGCCTGGGCGATCTCACTCGCCTTTCGATCCAGAAGAATTCCCGAACTACCGTCAATCTCCATGCGGAAGGCAATTCGTTGCTGACCGAGGATGAGCGGGACGTCAGTCCAGCGGACCCCTCCCGCAGCCTGGTCGGATCAAAAAGCCAGCTTCGCGCAAGTACGACAATCAATCGCACGATCCTGACCGACGTCGGTGCCACGCTGAATGCCGAAATCGAGCATAACCAAGGCCGTTCGCTGTTCGGCCAGTCCGACTTTGCGCTGAACACGTTGGTGCGCAACACGCGGAGCGACACCGCACACGTCGGCTTCACGCTCAATGGCGACAAAGGCAAATGGCATTGGTCATCGACTGGAAACGGCGACGTCGGCAAGTCAATCACAAGGAGCGATCGCGCCGACGAGACGGGCCGCGACCGGGCGGAGACCACCTCCGCATCGGCCGACGTCGACCTGACGGCCAACGGTCCCTTGTTCGCAGTCCCGCGGGAGATGCGAGCATGACCGTGAAGGTGGCCGGCCGGACACTAAGTTATGATAGCGAGGACCGCACTGCCGGAGTCCTTTCGAAGAGCAATCTCGACCGAACGTCGGGTACTGCCAGCGTGAACTTCGATCTTCCCATCTCGCGGCGGAACCGCGACTTCAGCGCGCTCGGCAACCTTACGTTCAACGCCAACGCTGAAGTCGATCAGTTGTCGGACTTCGGCACACTCACGACAATCGGCGCCGGACTCAACTGGTCCCCGTGGACCGCCTCAACTTCATCGGGAGCTGGACCCGCGAGGAGGGCGCGCCGACGGTGCAGCAGCTCGGCGATCCAGTCATCGACACTCCGGGAACCCGCGTTTTCGATTTCACAACGGGCCAGACCGTGCTGGTCACCGCGACCAGCGGCGGAAACCCGGCATTGCTGGCGGACCGCCGCAACGTGTTCAAGATTGGCGGGAATTGGAAGCCGTTTCAGGAGAAGGACCTTCGCCTGAGGGCTGAATATGTTCATTCGAGGCTTGATCGCCCAATTTCGACGTTTCCCGGCGTAACTGCGGAGATCGAGGCCGCCTTCCCCACCCGCTTCGTCCGAGATTCGACGGGCCAGTTGGTCAGCGTCGACTTCCGGCCGGTCAATTACGACGAAGCTCGCAAGGACACCATCCGCTGGGGCTTCGACTTCACCAAGTCTTTGACGTCAGCGCGGCCATCACAAGCCGCAATCGAGCGCTTCCGTGCTCGCCGCCCTGCCGAAAGCCGACAGTCCGGCCAAGCAGGGCAAGACGCTCCGCCGCAGGGACCAGCACCGGCAGGCGCAGCGCCGCCAGCCGAAGGTGCTGGGCCTCCGCCGGGCGGATTTGGGGTGGTGGTCCAGGCGGCGGATTTGGCGGACCTGGTGGTGGATTCGGGCGGTTCGGAGGCGGCGGTGGCCGTCAGGGCGGGCGGCTGCAATTCTCGCTCACTCACACGATCAACCTCGTCGACGAGGTCACGATCCGTCCAGGGATTGCGAAGCTCGACTACCTCGATGGAGATGCTTCGGGATCGAGCGGAGGGACTTCGCGGCATCTCGTCGAAGCGCAGGCCGGCTATTACAACAACGGGCTCGGCGCCCGTCTCTCGGCGAATTGGCGGTCCGGCACGCATGTCAACGGCAGCAACGGCAACGATCTCGACTTCTCGTCGCTGTCGACTTTCAACCTCAGGCTTTTCGCCAACCTCGGCGAGCGCTTCGATCTCGTGTCCAAGCATCCATGGCTCCGCGGCAGCTCGCTCAGACTGGAGGTGAACAATATCTTCGATTCCAAGCCCCGTGTTCGGGATTCGGCCGGCGGAGTGCCCTTCAACTACCAACCGGACCTGCTCGACCCCTCGGTCGGACGATCACGATTTCAATCCGTAAGCTCTTCCTTCCGCCGCGCAGCTATTTCCGACGGCAGTCGGATCGGCCTGCGAGCTAAAGCCGCCGGATCGGAGCGAGGGTCAACACTCTGGTAAGCGTCAATTGATACGCCTTGTGCCATGACAAAGTCTCCGTCGGAGTTGGGAGTGGAAGAACAGCCCGTCGAAACGACGCTCTATTCCCTGTCCGACCATGCACCCGATCCGGTCGAGCGCCGCGATGGTGAACGCTATCTGACCTTGTTCAGAGTGGGGTCGCTGATGATCGGAGATCGACGTGAGCTCTGCCTGATCCGCAACATCTCGGCGGGCGGCATGATGATCCGGCCCTATTGCAAGCTGACGATCGGCGACGGTGTTTCCGTAGAGCTCAAGCGCGGCGAGCAAATTCACGGAACGATCAACTGGGTTCGAGACGAAACAGCTGGCATTGCTTTCGACGAGCGCATCGATGTCGTCGAACTGCTCGCAAGCTCGATGGACGGCCCCGCCTCGCATGCCGCGGGTGGAGGTACGCTGCATTGCCTCGGTCCGGCATGGCGCGAGTGTCTTCGGCATGCGGGCGCATGATGTTTCACAGGGGGGCATGAAGGTTGAGTCGAACAGCGACATTCCGGTCGGCGCACAAGTCCTCGTTACTCTGCCAGGACTGCCGTCGAGGGACGCGGTTGTGCGCTGGAAGGAAGGCCGCGCTTACGGGATCACGTTCCGTCGACTGATTGCGCTCTCGGAATTGGTCGAGTGGCTTCGTGGCCAGCGGGAGCTCCTTAGAGCTGCAAACTAGGCATTATTCGCCGAGGCGGGACATCGACGACGGCGACCAAACCCAGCTTTCTGCCAATCGCCGCTGATCGTCGTTCATGTTCCGCTGAGTCAGGCCGGGTCGCCAATAGCGCGGCTGGATCTTCGGCCTCGGCGCCGGGATGTGACGGAGCACTTCGGCGGGCTCCAGCTTGGCGTCGAACGCGATGCCGGCGTAGCTGCCGTTAACCCAGACGACGCGCCCGCGAGTGCAAAGATCGTTGCGGCAGAACACCACCGTCGTCCCTCGATCGGAAGCTTGTCGCTTTCGACCAGAGCGCCCTCAGACGATAGGTTGCGCAGCTTCACCGAATGCTTCGAGTTTCCATGCTCGAGCGTCGCTGTCAGCAGCACCTGCGATCGGCGCGACTTGCGATTCTGGTCCGGCGTGGCGTTGTCCATCCGCAGCGTGATAAACGGCCACGGTAAAGCTTTGCTTAAGTGCGATCGCTTTCGCCCTTGCGAAATCGAAGCATGAGGTTGTTCGCGGGCATCTGCGGCCAATCGACGAACTCGAACCCTTTATCGGCTGCGGCCTGCGCAAAGTCCTCGACGCGGCGGAGCCCCAGTGAGGGTCGCGCCTCTTGAGGTCGGCGTCGAACCCAAGGTTGGACGACGCCGTCGGAATCTCGTCCTTCAACCACGGCCCATAGAGGATGAGGCTGTCTCCTGGCGCAAGAAGTCGCGCTGCGCCGGCGATCAGGCCAAGGGATGCCGCCCACGGACTGATATGCGCCATGTTGATGTTCAATACGGCATCCGCTCGGTCGATCGGCCAATCGCCGGATCTGGCATCGATCACGACCGGCTCGCGAAGGTTGGACAGGCCCGACCTGGCGCGCCAGCCGCGGATCGAAGCCAGCGCGTCCGGATGCGTTTCGCTCGGCTGCCATTCGATGTGCGGAAATCGCTCCGCGAACCACACGGCATGCTCTCCGGTCCCGCTGGCGACTTCTAGAACGGTCCCGCTCACCGGCAGCCACTCGGAAAGTACGTCGGCGATCGGATCACGATTCCGCTGCACCGCAGGCGCAGACCGCCTCGCATCCTCGCCCACGGGACTTTCGTAGAAGCGCCGCTGGCTCATGGCGACCGGTTCGACCCTACTCCGCCGCCTGCGCCGGTTCTGGCTCCTTGTAAACCAGGACCGGTTTCCTCGCGGCGAGCGTTTCGTCGAGGCGGCGGCGCGGCGCGTGGATCGGGGCGGCCTTCAGCGATTGGTCGCCTGCCTTAGCGCGACCAGCGATGGAGCGAAGCGCGAGGATGAACTGATCCAGGCTTGCCTTCGACTCCGTTTCGGTCGGCTCCACAAGCATGGCGCCGTGGACGACCAGCGGGAAATACATGGTCATCGGGTGGAAGCCTTCGTCGATCAGCGCCTTGGCGACGTCGATTGTGCTGAGGCCCTCGCCGAAGCCGCGGTCGGAGAATATCGCTTCGTGCATGCATGGGCCGGTGTCGCCGAACGGAGCGTCCAGGACATCTTCCAGGCTACGAAGAATGTAATTGGCGTTGAGCACGGAATCCTCGGCAACCTGGCGGAGGCCGTCGGCGCCGTGGCTGAGGATGTACGACAGAGCCCGCGTGAACATGCCATCTGCCCGTGGAAGGCCACCATGCGGCCAAAGGTCGTCGGATGCTCGTCGGCGGCATGCTCTTCCTCGACGATCTTGAAGCTGCCGTCGGGATATCTCGCCGCGAACGGAAGCGGGCCGTAGGGTGACAAAGCCTCCGACAAGACTACCGGTCCCGAACCCGGGCCACCGCCCCGTGCGGCGTGGAGAAGGTCTTGTGGAGGTTGATGTGCATCGCATCGACGCCAAGGTCGCCGGGACGAACCTTGCCGACGATCGCGTTGAAGTTTGCACCATCGCAATAGACGAACCCGCCCGCCGCGTGCACGGCGTCGCTGATCGCCTTCATGTCCGGCTCGAACAGGCCACACGTGTTCGGATTGGTGATCATCACCGCCGCAACGTCCGGCCCGAGCCGCGCCTTCAGCGCTTCGAGATCGACGCGTCCGGCCTTGTTCGCCGGAATGTTCTCGACGCGATAACCGGCGAAGGCTGCCGTTGCCGGATTCGTACCATGAGCACTTTCCGGTACCAGAACCACCTCGCGCTTGTCGCCGCGGGCTTCCAGCGCCGCACGGATGCAGAGCAAGCCGCAAAGCTCGCCATGCGCGCCGGCCTTCGGGCTCATCGCGACGCCGTGCATTCCGGTGAGGTCGAGCAGCCAAAAGGCGAGCTGGTTAATCAGTTCGATCGCGCCTTGCACCGTTTCCTGGGGCTGCAGCGGGTGGATGTCCGCAAAGCCCGGAAGCCGAGCGACCTTCTCGTTGAGGCGCGGATTGTGCTTCATCGTGCACGACCCGAGAGGGAAAAGGCCGAGGTCGATTGCGTAATTCTGGCGAGAAAGACGTGTGTAGTGACGAACCGCTTCCGGCTCGCTCAGCCCCGCCAGACCAATTCCTCGATTGCGCTCCAGGCCGCCTAGGCGACCGGAGTTGGTCTCGAACTTCGGAAAGTCGACGCCGCTCTGCTCGGTCGATCCGATTTCAAACAGAAGGGGTTCTTCGAGCATCAGCGCGCGGTTGCCGGTTACGGTCTGGGTCTCGCCCTCCTCGTTTGCCGGGGTGGACGGCCGCCAGCCTGAAGGATTGACGGTCACTGGCACACCTCCTTCAGGCCCGCTTCCAGGGCCGCGATATCCTCGTCAGTCACGGTTTCGGTCACGGCAATGACCAACCCTTCTGAAGCGCGTCCGCGCTCGGATAGAGCCGGCCGAGCGACACGCCGCCAAGGATGCCCTTTTCGGCAAGATGGTGGACGGCGGGGCGCGCTTCGACAGGAAGCTCGATGGTGAACTCGTTGAAGAAGCTGTCGTTGACGACACGAACGCCGGGGATCCCCGCCAAACGGTCCGCAGCCTCGCACGCGCGCGCGTGATTCAGCTGAGCCAACTGCCTGAGGCCCTTCTCGCCGAGCAGGCTCATGTGCACCGAGAACGCCAGCGCGCAGAGGCCGGAATTGGTGCAGATGTTCGACGTCGCCTTCTCGCGGCGGATGTGCTGCTCGCGGGTCGAGAGCGTCAGCACGAAGCCGCGCTTGCCTTCCGCGTCCACCGTCTCACCGGCCAATCGGCCCGGCATCTGTCGGACATACTTTTCACGGGTGGCGAACAGGCCGACATACGGCCCGCCGAACTGGAGGCCGACGCCGATCGACTGCCCCTCGCCGACGACGATGTCGGCGCCCATTTCGCCGGGCGACTTAATCAGCCCAAGAGCGACCGGCTCCGTCACGACTGCGATCAGGATCGCGCCATTGGCGTGAGCGGCTTCGGCAATCGGAGCCAAGTCTGTGATACGGCCGAGGATATCGGGATACTGGACGACGACGGCGCTCGTCTCGCTGTCGATGGAGGCAATCAACTTGCCAGCGTCCGTTTCAGTAGAAAGCTCCGGCAGCGACGTCTCGAGCCGGTCCTCGGTGAACTTCGCCATCGTCTTGGCGACGCTGACATAATGCGGGTGCACGCCTGACGAGATGATCGTCTTGTTCCGGCACGTGATGCGGTGGCCCATGACGATGGCCTCCCACATGGCGGTCGAACCGTCATACATCGACGCGTTGGCGACTTCGCAGCCATAAAGGCGCGCGACCTGCGTCTGGAACTCAAACAGCACTTGCAGCGTGCCCTGTGCGATCTCGGGCTGGTACGGCGTGTAGGCGGTCAGGAACTCGCCGCGCTGGATGATGTGATCGACGCTTGCCGGAATATGGTGCTTGTAGGCTCCGCAGCCGAGGAAGAACGGCGCTTCTCCGGCGGTCAGGTTCTTGCGAGCGAGGGCGCTCAGCTGGCGCTCGACCGAAAGTTCCGACGCGTGGAGCGGAAGCCCTTCGATCGGCCTTGAGAGCAAGGCGCCGGTCGGCACGTCCTTGAACAGATCATCGACAGTCGCGGCGCCGATCGTCTGCAGCATCGCGCTGCGGTCGGCGTCCGACAAAGGGAGATAACGCATCTAGTGTGGCTTCCTCATGATGAAGCGAAGGCGGACATAATCTGCCGTTGGAGAGCCGACGGCGTGGGCAACGGCCTCGCTGATCTCGGCGCGCTCGGCCTCCGGCACGCCGGCGCGATCGAGCCACCCGCGTCGGAAAGTCGTCACCCACTGGCCAATGCCGTCGGGCATCGGCGTCGGCCGTTCGATGAGGCGGGCATCGATCTGGGTAAAGCTCGCCGCTTCGTACACGGCCGCGAAGTCGTCCACTGACGGATACCAGTTCGAGGATTTGAGCGGCGGCGGGTAACCGCGGGCCACCAGTTCGGCATCGAGGACCTCGCGGAGCTTCGCGAGATTCCCGTCGCCGCCCATCTCGCCGGCAAAGCGTCCGCCGGGTTTAAGGGCACGGAAGATCGCCTTCGCGACCCGCTCCTTTTCCAGCATCCAGTGCAACGCCGCGTTGGAGAAAGCCGCGTCGAATTCCGCATCAAACGTCATATCGGCCGCGTCCATCTCCAGGACGTCGAGGCCGATCGCCCGAGCAGCAGCGACGAGCTGCGGCGAGTTATCGATGCCGACGACCTCGGCCCCGCGCTCCGCAATCTTGTGGGTGAGGGCACCGTCGCCGCAGCCAACATCGAGGATGCGCTCGCCCACCACGGGGTCGAGCAAATCGAGCGCGGCTTCGCCCAGGTCGGACACGAACCGTCCGACCCGGGCATAGTCCGCGGCATCCCAGCGGCTGGTCGAGGCGATGACCTCGCTCAGAGCGTCGCCACCCAGTCCCGGTAGGAGCCCTCGTCCATCAGCCCATCAACCTCTCCCGGATTATCGAGCTTGAGCTTGAAGAACCAGCCCTCGCCCTCCGGATCGCGATTGACCAGCGCGGGATCGTCGGCGACCGCTGAATTCCCCTCAACCACCTCGCCAGCGACCGGCGAGTAGACGTCCGAAGCGGCCTTTACCGATTCAACGACGGCAGCTTCCTGCCCATGGTCAGGCGGCGGCCTGCTTCCGGCACTTCGGCGAACACGATGTCGCCGAGCGCTTCCTGCGCGTGGTTCGAAATGCCGACGGTCGCCGTGTCGCCTTCGACGCGAATCCACTCATGCTCGCGGGTGAAATAGACGGTCATGCACTCGGCTCCTTGCGATGATAGCGGTGGGGGACGAACGGCATCGTCGTGACGCGGACGTCGAAAAGCTTGCCGCGCTGCTCGGCTTTCAAGGCGGTGCCCGGCTCGGCGAGATGGCTGGCCACGTAGCCCATGGCGATCGGCCGCTGCAGGCTCGGACTGAAACCGCCGCTGGTGATTCGGCCGATCTCATTGCCTTCGCCGTCGAGCACGAGAGCGCCTTCGCGCACCGGCTGGCGGCCTTCGATATCGAAGCCGACGCGCTTCTGCGGGACGCCGTTCGCAAGCTCCTCGCGAATCCGGGTGAAGCCCGGGAACCCGCCTTCGGCACGGCGACGCTTGTTGATGGCGAAGGTCAGTCCGGCCATCACCGGCGTCGTCGTCCGGTCGATGTCGTGGCCATAAAGCGGGAGACCAGCCTCAAGCCGGAGCGAATCGCGCGCGCCCAGCCCGATCGGCTTCACCCGCTCATCCCCCACCAGCCAATCGGCGATGGTCTGCGCAGCAGAGGAATGGATCGAGATTTCGAACCCGTCCTCGCCGGTGTAGCCGGAGCGGCTGATCCAGGCCTGATGACCGACGACCCGGAACGGGCCGCCCTGCATGAACCCCAGTTCGGAAACGCCTGGAGCAACGGCTTCGAGAACCTCGGCAGCCTTCGGACCCTGAAGCGCAAGCAACGCCTGGCCCTTCATGTGATCCATGACCGTGCTTCGCGGCAGCAGGTTCTCGAACACTTCGAGGTCGCCCTGCTTCGTCGCGCCATTGACGACCAGGTAGAACTCCTCCCCGCGCCGCGTTGCCATCAGATCGTCGATGATCGTGCCGTCCTCGGCCATCAGCAGCGAGTAACGAAGCTTCATGTCGCCGAGCAGGCGAAGGTCGCCCGGAAGAAGCGTTTCCAGGGCCGCGTCGACGCCGCTCCCGTGGAACAGGATCTGGCCCATGTGGCTGACATCGAACAGGCCGGCGTTCTCGCGCACCCAAAGGTGCTCGGCCATGATGCCTTCGTACTGAACCGGCATTTCATAACCGGCGAACGGAACCATGCGACCGCCATGTCGGCGATGCCATTCGTCGAGCGGAAGCTTCAGAAGCGGGGATTCGACCGGGCCAGCGCCGCCCTGCGGATCGCCGCTGTAGGGCTCCCCGCGCGCCTGGGTCTCGTCGGTTGGGCCGTTGTGCGTTTCTCTGCTCATCGTGGCGCTCCGGTTGCGACAGCCGCGCGGAATCATCCCGTTCGACGCCGTCGCCCCGTCTGTCGCGCGACCTGAGAGCTTTCACCGGGCTGGCCGGCTTACCCCTTCGGTGGTCCGCCCTCGCAAGCGGACACTTTCCAGACTGTCAGGCGCGCGCGGTCCCTTTGCCTGAGAGATTCCGGGGCGGTTGCTCCTTCGGCGCCGCGAAGCCCCGTGAAGGGACATCGCGAGCTCTCCCGCGCGGCCTCCCGGTGAGCGAGCCCACCGGAGACGGGAGGAGCCTTGGCTTTGCAAGGCACCGGAGTCAACGCGAGAATCGGCCTTTTCGCGCCCTAGCGCGTGACGTTGTAGCGGAGCTGCTGCTCGCTCAGCTGGAAGCCGACAAGATGCTCGAACGTCGCATTGGCAACGGCGGTCCGGATCTCCGGATCGGTCATCGGATCGACGGCAGCGTCCGCCTGCCCGGCCTTGCGCGGTCGCGTAAGCTGCTTTTCAACATCCGCCGGAAGCTGGGCGGCCGACCGGCTCACTCGAGCGGAAGCTTGGCCCGACGTTTGCGCACGATAGCTGCCCGGCGCGAATTCCAAAGCGACTCGGCCGACGCGCTTGGCTGCAACCTGGCTGCCCGCCTGAAGAACGACGTCGAAATACGGAAGGACGACGGTACGCGCGGCGGTCGGATCACGCCGTGTCGCCACGACATCGAAGGTCAAGGTGGAAAGGATCTGGTCCGTCGTGTCCTGGCAGGTCGCCCGGACATTCGTGATCGTCGCCGTCACATCGATGGCATCGGCTGTGATGTTCCCTGCCGGATCGAATAGCGTAACGTCGCCAGTGCCGGCTGGAATCCCGGGATTGGGCAAGCGCTGCGACGAACATAAATGCCGCCCTCTTCAGGCGAGCCCTCGCGATTGCAAGCCGGAAGGAGGGCGAGAATCATCAGCGGAATGAGACGGAGCTTCACTGGGATTGGGTTCCTTGGGGCCTGAACAAGTCGCAGCAGTTCATAGGAAGCGCCTTCAAAGCCTGCAAGCGATGGCTTACATGGCCCGCCATGGCTGAACCTCGCCCTAACTTGCGCGTCCTGATTGCTGCGCCCCGTGGCTTCTGTGCGGGCGTCGACCGCGCGATCCAGATCGTTGAGCTGGCGCTCGAGCGTTACGGTGCGCCGGTCTTCGTCCGCCACGAGATCGTTCATAATCGCTTCGTCGTCGAACGCTTGAAAGGCATGGGAGCGATCTTCGTCGAAGAGCTGCAGGAAGTTCCCGACGATCGCCCTGTCGTCTTCTCCGCGCACGGCGTTCCGAAGTCCGTCCCGTCCGAAGCTCAGGGCCGCGGCCTGACCTACGTGGATGCCACCTGCCCGTTGGTATCGAAGGTTCACCGCCAGGCGGAGCGGCTGATCGACGAAGGCCGGCACATCCTGTTCATCGGTCACGCCGGCCACCCGGAAGTCATTGGCACCTTCGGTCAGGTACCCGCTGGCTCGATGACTTTGATCGAAACCGTCGAGGATGCACAGACGATCGACGTTCCGACGTCCGCGGATCTTGCCTTTCTGACCCAGACGACCTTGTCGGTCGACGACACCGCAGCGGTCGTGGATGCCTTGAAGGCCCGATTCCCGGACATCCGCGTGCCTCGCAGCGAAGACATTTGTTATGCGACGTCCAACCGGCAGGCGGCGGTCAAGGCGATCGCCCCCGAATGCGACAAGCTGATCGTGATCGGCGCGCCGAACAGCAGCAATTCGCTTCGCTTGGCCGAGGTTGCCGAGCGCCTGGGTGTTCCGGCTCGCCTGATCCAGCGTGCGGCCGACATCGACTGGGACTGGCTTGGCCAACCGGAGACGCTCGGCCTGACGGCTGGAGCGTCCGCGCCGGAACTCCTGGTCCGAGAGGTCCTGGAAGCCCTTCGTCAACGATTTGAGCTGACCGAAGAGATCGCCGACCACACGCCAGAGCGAATGGTCTTCAAGCTTCCGCGCGAGCTCGTCGCCTAGTGAGCGAACTGTCGCTCGTCGAAATTTTCACGGATGGCGCCTGCCGCGGGAACCCGGGTCCCGGCGGATGGGCTGCTTTGCTGCGAACCGGCTCTCGTGAGCGGGAGATTTCCGGTGGTGAGGCCCTGACTACCAACAACCGCATGGAACTGACCGCGGCGATCAAGGCCTTGGACGCTTTGAAGCGTCCCTGCCGCGTCGAGCTGCATACCGACAGTAATTACGTCCGCGACGGCATCACCAAGTGGATCCACGGCTGGCGTCGCAACGGCTGGAAAACTTCGGACAAAAAGCCCGTCAAGAATGCGGAGCTCTGGCAGCAGCTGCTCGACGCCTGCACTCCCCACCGCGTCGAATGGCATTGGGTCAAGGGGCATAGCGGCCATCCCGAAAACGACCGCGTCGATGCCCTCGCCTGCGCCGAGGCAGACAAGTTCAAGGCCTCTTCCGCCTAGATCGCCAGCAACGCGCCGCGATAGGTCGGGTCCTCGAGTGTCTGGCCGGCACCTTCCGCAACGCAGGTCAGCGGATTGTCCGCGACTCGGACCGGCAGGCCGGTTTCATATTCGAGCACGGTGCTGATCTCGCGCAGCAGCGACCCGCCGCCAGTCATCGTAATTCCCGCGTCGATGACGTCCGCGGCAATCTCGGGCTGCGTATGCTCAAGCGCCGAGCGTACCACGTGGACGATCCGCGCCACCGGTTCCGCCACCGCGTCGGCGACCTGCGCCTGGGTGAGCGTGATTTCGCTCGGGACTCCGCGCGCCACATCGCGGCCGCGCACATAAGTGGAAACATTGTCGGATTCGGGCGTCCGCTTGGCTGACCCGATCTCCAGCTTCACGCGCTCCGCCGTTCCCTCACCGATCAGCAGATTGTAGTTCCTGCGGACATAGGACGAGATCGCCTCGTCCATCTTGTCGCCCCCGACTCGCGCGGACTCGCAATAAGCGAGACCCTGTAGCGAGATCACCCGACTTCGGTCGTCCCGCCGCCGATATCGACGACCATCGAGCCGATCGGGTCGCGGACCGGCAGGCCGGCGCCGATTGCCGCCGCCATCGGTTCGTCGATCAGCGAGACCTTGCCGGCGCCAGCATTGGACACCGCATCGCGAATCGCACGACGCTCAACGCTGGTCGCCCCGGACGGGACGCAGATGACGACCTCGGGGTTGCTGGAGAAGCAGCTTCCGCCGGCCTGCGCCTTGCTGATGAAGTGCTTGATCATCTGCTCCGCCACCTCGAGGTCGGCGATGACGCCGCTCTTGAGCGGGCGGATCGTCTTGATGTTCTCCGGCGTCTTGCCGAGCATCAGCTTGGCATCGTCGCCCACGGCCCGGACCTTCCGGATGCCATTGAGCCATTCCATCGCGACGACTGACGGCTCGTTGATCACGATGCCCCGGCCCTTGACGTAGACCACCGTATTGGCGGTCCCGAGATCGATCGCGAGATCGCGCGACGTGAACTTGAAGATACTGGCTACACTCACTTGGAACGTCCCCGGCCCATGTCCCGGCGAGTTCGCCGAGCCCTGCGCGGAGACTAATCGAGGGAGCGAACGCTACTAGGCGGGTTCCAGCATTCGGGCAGCGCGAAGGAGCGGTTCGCCGTTAACGCTAAGCCGTTGCGGACGCGGAAGAATTAATCGCGAAACGCGTGGTCGCATAAGCCGACACGTCAATGCCCGGTGAAGGCTCTTCTGCCATCAACAGGCTCGAGGCCAGCTGGCTCGCTGCAGGCGCGGTCTGAATACCAAATCCACCTTGCCCGACGCACCAGAAGAACGATGGCTGATCGGGGTCAAAACCGTACACCGGGGCGCGATCCGGGGAAAAGCTCCTGAGCCCGGCCCATTTTCGCTCGACGGCTTCGATCTTCCAATCGACCACCTTTTCAAAGCGATCGATGGCGATGGCTACATCGATCTCCTCCGGTGCTGCGTCGCAGGGGTCGGTGTCGATCTCGTCATGCGGGCTGAGCCAGACGGAGCGGTCGCTCTCGCCCTTGAAATAGAAAGTGCCCGCCGCATCATCGACGAGCGGTAGATCGCGCAGCCCGCCACGTTCCAGCCGTAGCTGGACCATCGTTCGGCGCTTTGGGGAGATCCCCAGCGGAGAAACGCCGCAAGCTTCGGCCACTTGATCAGCCCAGGCACCCGCCGCGTTCACCACCACCGCTGCTGAAACCTCCGAACCATTGCTGAATCGGACCGTCCAGCGGCCATTGGCGTACGCCGCCCTTTCGAGCTTCGCATCGGGCAGGATCGAGCCACCCTCTCGCTGGAACTTCCGAATATACGCCGCATGCAGCGCCGCGACATCGATGTCCGCGCACCCTGGCTCCAGCAGCGCACGCTGCCATTCGGGCCGAATGCCAGGCACCAGTCGTTCCAGCTCCTCCCGCTCGACCGTGCGGGATTCAACGCCGGGCGGAAGGACCGGTAGCTCGTCACGGGTCAAGTGGACGGCCCCGCGACTCCGTAGGAACCCTCGATCGGAGAATTCGGCAGGCGGCGCATCGAGAAACGCGCGCGACATCGCGCTTAGGACCGACACCCTCGCCCCGCCGTAGCTTTCGAGCCAGAACGCCGCCGATCGCCCCGTGGCGTGCATCCCGCAGCGCGATTCCATCTCAATGATCGCGGTTCTCCGACGGCCCGCGACGTGGGCGCCCAGGCTTGCTCCGGCGATTCCGCCCCGACGATCAAGACGTCAAAGTCGACCATTCTTCAGCGCGGTTACGGTTTGGAAAGCCCTGCCGTCTAGGTCTGACGTCATGACAAACGGCGCATTTACCGAAATCCTGCTCGCCATTCTGGCAATCTTGCTCGTCGTCGCGGCAGTCATTGACGTGCGCACGTTCACGATTTCCAATCGGCTGAACTTGGCCGTCGCGGGTCTTGCCCCGCTGTATTGGTGGTCGGCTCACTTGCCGCTTTGGCCGGACGTTGGATTGCAAATCGCGGTTGCCGCGGCCGTCTTCTGCCTGTTCGCAATCGCCTTCTACGTCGGGATGATGGGCGGAGGTGACGTCAAGCTCGCCGCGGCCCTCGCCCTCTGGTTCTCGCCGATGTCGACGCTGCGATTCCTTGTGATCATGTCGATTGCCGGCGGCCTCCTGACCCTGGTGGTCGTTGCCCTGCACCGCATGCGCAAAAAGCAGGGAAAGCCTGAGGTTCCGTACGGCGTCGCGATCGCGTTCGGCGGACTGATCATTCTTATCCAACGGTTTCTTAACCAATTTGCCTGATGTGTGTCACCTTACTGGGGCCGAGAAGGGGAGGCGATTTCGCCATGAATGTTAAGAAGATCATGCTGCTCGTGGGAGCGCTGGTGATCGCGGCAGTGACCGCAATCATGGCCAAGAACATGTTCGCAGGTGCGGGCGCCGAACAGGCGCAGGCAGCCGCGGCAACACCGGCGGTGCCGGTTGGACCCAAGGTGCTCGTTGCACGCAAGGATCTGCCTGTCGGCACGATCATCGATGCCGAGAGCCTCACCTTCCAGCCGTGGCCGAAGGAAATGACGCAGGACGCATACTACACCGAAGGCGCTCCGGACGCGGATATGTCCAAGCTCCTCGGCCAGGTCGTGCGCTATCCCGTCACTGCCGGTCAGCCGATGACCCGCGGCGCCCTCGTTGGCCCGAATGACCGTGGCTTCCTCGCTGCGGCGCTTGGCCCGGGCATGCGTGCAGTCACGGTTCCAGTGAACGCGACCACCGGAGTTGCCGGCTTCGTCTTCCCGGGTGACCGCGTCGATATCATGCTGACTCAGGAAGTAGCCGGTGGCGGCGATGGCCCTGCCCTCAAGGTGACCGAGACGGTTGTCCGCAATGTCCGCGTGCTGGCAACCGACCAGCGCACCGACAGCAAGGGCGACGATGGCAAGACCCTCGTCAAGACCTTCTCCAACGTCACTTTCGAAGCCACTCCGCGCATCGCCGAGAAGATCGCCGTCGCGCAGAGCGTTGGTCAGCTGTCCCTTTCGCTGCGTTCGATCGCCGACAATTCGTCGGAACTCGAGCGTGCGATTGCCTCCGGGGAGGTGAAGGTCCCGAAGGTACCAACCCTGCTCAAGAGAAGCAGATGCTGCTGGCGGTCGCCAATCGGCCGATCGACACCAACACGACCTACTCCACTGGCGGCGATGTATCCCGCTTCCAGCGTCGTAGCGTCCCTGCCCGCACCGCCTCTTCGGGCGGTCAGGGCGGCGCCTCCTCGGGAGGTACCGCAGGCGAAGTTGCGGCCGGTCCGGTCGTCCGTGTCGCTCGCGGCAACAATGTCACCGTCGTTCCGGTGGGAGCTCGCTAAAATGACCAGTCGTTCCAAAACTCGCCGGGCTCGCCTCGGCACCGCCTTCGTGGCCCTGGCCATCGGCCTCGGCACGGTCGCGGCACCGACCCAGGCAGTCGCCCAGTCAGGCGCTGCTCGCCCGTCGGAAACGCTGAACCTCAGCGCCGGCACCGGCACCCTGGTTCGCCTCTCCGCTCCGATGAGCGACGTGTTCGTCGCCAATGAAGCAGTGGCTGACGTCCAGGTCCGCTCGAACCGACAGCTCTACGTCTTCGGCAAGGGCAGCGGCGAGACCACTGTCTATGCGACTGGCGCCAATGGAAAAGTTGTCTATGCGGCAAATGTTCGTGTCGGCAATAATCTGGGGTCGGTCGACGAGATGTTGCAGCTGGCCATGCCGGATGCGAGCGTCCGCGCTACTCCGATGAACAACCTGGTGCTGCTCACCGGCACGGTCGCAAACCCGACCGACGTCGAAGAGGCGCAGCGTCTCGTCCAGGCCTACGTGGGTACCGGCACGCAGGTGGTGAGCCGCCTCCGCTCCGCGACTCCGCTGCAGGTGAACCTCAAGGTTCGCATTGCCGAGGTCAACCGCTCGCTGCTCAAGCAGATTGGCGTCAACCTCCTGACCTCCACCAACGGCGGCTTCCAGATCGGCGTCGCTCAGGGTCAGGGATCTTTCTGCCGCCCGCAGGCTCGGATCTGACGACCAACTCTCGTCCGCAGCCAATCCGCCCGCCGATCGGCTCCTCGATCACGGGTATCGGCAAGCTATTCGGCATGGACATCCTGTCGTCGCTCGATCTCGCCGAGGTCGACGGCCTTGTGACCACTCTCGCCGAACCGAACCTGACCGCGCTCTCGGGTGAAACCGCCAGCTTCCTGGCCGGTGGCGAGTTCCCGATCCCGGTCTCGCAGTCGCTCGGCTCGATTTCGATCGAGTACAAGCAGTACGGCGTCGGTCTGGCCTTTACGCCTGTCGTTCTCGCCGACGGCCGCATCTCGATGCGCGTCCGCCCGGAAGTGAGCGAGCTGTCGTCCGAAGGTTCGATCAAGCTTAACGGCTTTGACGTTCCGGCTCTCGTGACCCGCCGCGCGGAAACGACAGTCGAGCTCGGTTCGGGTCAGAGCTTCATGCTCGCCGGCCTGATCCGGAACAACACCACCAACAATGTCGACAAGGCGCCGTTCCTCGGTGACTTGCCGATCCTGGGTGCGCTGTTCCGCTCGACCAGCTTCCGCCGACAGGAAACGGAACTGGTGATCGTGGTCACGCCTTACCTGGTCAAGCCGGTTTCGGGCCGCCTGGCACTGCCGACTGACGGTTATCGCGCGCCCTCAGACGCCAAGCGCGTCTGGGAAGGCAAGTCCTACGACAGCAATGTCGGCGCGGCTTCGACGCCGTCGTCGCCTGCCCCCGCTTTCGGCGGCGCCGGCGCTGCGGCCGTCGCTTCTCCGGGGTTCAAGCTGTGACCCGCCGCTTCATTGGGAAGGATGCCAAAATGGCTTCGAAGTCTGCACTTCTGCTGGTCGCCGTGGCGCTCTCGGGTTGCGCCTTCAAACCAGGCCCTGAGCCTAGGGCTGGCGCAGAGCCAGTGAACGTTCCGGTCGTCAGCAAGTCGGAATTCGTGTTCGACGCTGCTGCACCGAACGGTGCGCTTCCGCGGTCGGAAGCAGAGCGTCTCGACGCCTGGTTCCGCAGCCTCGATCTTCGCTACGGCGACGCCGTCTACGTCGATGGCAGCTATTCGGAAGGCGCTCGTGCCCAGGTCGCTTCGCTTGCGGGCAACTACGGCATCATCGTCTCTTCGGGAACTCCGGTTACCCCCGGCGTAGTGGCTCCTGGCACTGTCCGAGTGGTCGTCAGCCGCACGGTGGCCAGCGTTCCGAATTGCCCCAACTGGGACGACAAGTCGAACACCAACTATAACAACAAGACCATGCCCAACTTCGGTTGTGCAGTGAACGGCAACATGGCCGCCATGGTCGCCAATCCCGAAGACCTGGTCCACGGCCGCGAAGGCAGTGGCCTTGGCGACGCCGCAACGGCTTCGCGTGCGATCAACTATTATCGCACCGCACCGCCGTCCGCGACGAAGGGTCTGCAGGAAACCACTACTTCGAAGAAGGGTCAGTGATGAACGCTCCGTTCCAGGCACGCGCTGGACTGCGCGATCCGTTCCAGGCTTTCGTCTGCGACGACGCAACCGCCGACATGCTTCGGCCGGTGGCGGTCGAGCACGGCTGGTCGCCTGAGAAGGTCAACAAGGGTGGACTGCGCAACGCCGTGCAGTCGCTTTCGGTCTCCGCGAGCCCGAACATCCTGTTTGTCGACCTTTCGGAATCGGCCGACCCGCTGAACGACATCAACGCGCTTGCGGAAGTCTGCGAGCCGGGGACGATCGTCATCGCTTCGGGTCAGGTCAACGATGTCCGCCTCTATCGGGACCTCGTCGCGAGCGGCATCCACGACTACCTGCTGAAGCCGTTCACGGTCGATCACCTGCGCGACACGTTCGCGAACGCGCAGACGATCCTGTCCGGCCCCGTGGTGAGGCGCAAGTCGACAAGCCGCACATCATGGCCGCCGTCATCGGTGTCCGCGGTGGAGTCGGCGCCTCGACCATCGCAACTTCGCTTGCATGGCAGCTGGGCGAGAAGGCGCACCGCTCGACGGCGCTGCTCGATCTCGACATTCACTTCGGAACTGGCGCTCTGGCGCTCGATCTCGAGCCGGGCCGCGGCCTGACCGACGCGATCGAGAACCCGAGCCGCATCGACGGTCTGTTCATTGAGCGCGCAATGGTGCGTGCGAACGAGCGCCTGTCGGTTCTCTCGGCCGAGGCTCCGATTCATCAGCCGCTGATGACCGACGGCACTGCCTTCTTCCAGCTTCAGGAAGAAATGCGGAACGCCTTCGAATCGACGGTCCTCGACCTGCCGCGTCACATGCTGATCCAGTATCCGCACATGGTCCACGATGCGCATGTTGCAGTTGTGGTGTCCGAGCTGACGCTCGCCGCCACCCGCGACACCATCCGCATTCTGGCCTGGCTGAAATCGAATGCTCCGCAGACCAAGGTCATCGTCGTTGCAAACGGCGTTCCCTCGGGCGGCGCTCTCGAAATCAACCGCAAGGATTTCGAGCAATCGATCGAGCGTCCTGTCGACATCGTCGTCCCGCACGACGGAAAGCTTGCTGCCCAGGCAGCCAAGCTCGGCAAACCGATGGCGGAAGTCGCGACTGGCAAAATGGCTGCCCCGTTCTCGGCCCTTTCGAGCATGGTCCTCAGCCATGCGACCGAGGAAGGCGCTCCGAGCGGGAAGGCTCGATCGCCGGCGGCGCGAAGTCGCTGGTCGATAACCTGAAGTCGATGCTGAACAAGCCGAAGGCGAAAGCTGCTTAATCGGTCTGCGGGCGGCCCTCGGCCGCCTGCTTTGGGGAAGGATTGGACGGTCGAATGCTGTTGACCCTCATCATCGTCTTGGGCGGCGCTGGGACATTGGCCATGCTGCTGTTCGCAATGCAGGGGCCGTCGACGTCGAAGGCGCTCAAGCGCCGTATCGAGATGGTCAAGGAGCGCCATGGCGACGTCATCGCCGCGAACGCTCAGGCCCAGATCCGAAAACTGTTCGCGAACCGTTCGACCGGTGGCGGAATGGAGGGCTGGCGTCGACGATCATCCCGAAGCCTGCGCTGCTGCGCAAGCGGCTTGAGCAGACCGGGCGTCAGATCACGCTGGCGAAGTACTTGATGGTGTCGATGGGTATCGCCGCCGTCGTCATGTTGCTGTTGATGATGAAGGGCGCGCCCTTCCTACTCGGCCTTTTCGCAGGCCTGTTCGTCGGTATCGGCCTCCCGCACATAATCGTTGGCAAGATGATCAAGCGCCGCATCGCGAAATTCAACGCGAACTTCCCTGACGCCATCGAATTGATGGTGCGCGGTCTGCGTTCGGGTCTTCCGATCACCGAAACTCTGGGCATCGTCTCCAGCGAAATCGGCGGTCCAGTCGGACTCGAGTTCCGCTCGGTGTCCGACAAGATGAAGATCGGCCGTACGATGGAGGCCGCGCTGCAGGAAACTGCCGATCGCCTCGGAACGCCGGAATTCCAGTTCTTCGTCATCACGCTGGCCATCCAGCGCGAGACGGGCGGCAACTTGGCCGAAACACTTTCGAACCTGGCCGACGTGCTTCGCAAGCGCGCCCAGATGAAGCTGAAGATCCGCGCGATGAGCTCGGAATCGAAGGCATCGGCGTACATCGTCGGCGCCCTGCCCTTCATCGTCTTCGGCCTCGTTTACATGATGAACCCCGATTACATGGGCGGCTTCTTCGTCGACCAGCGTCTCATCGTGGCAGGCCTCGGTGCGCTCTGCTGGATGGGCATCGGCGTGTTCATCATGGCCAAAATGGTCAACTTCGAGATCTGAGGGGGACGGTTAGACATGCCTACTGGAGGCCCCACTCTTCTCGGCTTCGACGTCATCCTGATCGCGACGATCTTGAGCGGCGTCGCGACCCTGGCCGTAATGACCGCAATCTATGCGGCGACCACGGTCAAGGATCCGATGGCCCGCCGCGTCAAGGCGCTCAACGAGCGTCGCGAGCAGCTCAAGGCCGGCATCGTCGCGTCGACCAACAAGCGTAAGAAACTGACCAACCGCAACCAGGCGGCAGACCGTGTCCGGTCCATCCTTGGCCAGTTCAAGATGCTTCAGGACGATCAGATCCAGAAGGTTCAGCAGCGGCTGATGCAGGCCGGCATCCGGACCAAGGATCTCGCCTTCTTCATCATCGCGGCCCGCTTCATGGCACCGCTGGTGCTTGGCCTTTCGGCGGTCGTGCTGATCTATGTCGTGGACTATTGGCCGGAATGGTCCTGGCTGCGCCGCTACATCACCGTCGCAGGCGTGCTTGTGCTCAGCTACAAGGCGCCGGACATCTGGCTCAAGAACAAGGTCACCAAGCGCTCGCACGCGGTGCGCAAGGGCCTTCCGGATGCGCTCGACCTGCTCGTGATCTGCGCCGAAGCCGGCCTCACTGTCGACGCCGCCTTCGGCCGTGTCGCCCGCGAGCTTGGCAAGGCCTATCCGGAGCTCGGCGACGAGTTCGGACTCACCGCGATCGAGCTGGGCTTCCTTGCCGAGCGTCGTAACGCCTTCGAGAACCTTGCCATGCGCGTCGACCTCGAAGCGGTTCGCGGCGTGGTCACGACCATGATCCAGACCGAGAAGTACGGTACTCCGCTCGCATCCGCCCTGCGCGTGCTGTCTGCCGAGTTCCGCAACGAGCGCATGATGCGCGCCGAGGAAAAGGCCGCGCGTCTTCCCGCAATCATGACCGTTCCGCTGATCCTGTTCATTCTGCCGACCCTGTTCATCGTGATCCTGGGTCCGGCCGCCTGCGCGATCAGCGACAACTTCCTGAACTCGTAACAGGAAGCTGACGGGTGGGGGTACCGCCCGCGTCGAAAGGCGCGGGCGGTTTCCGTTTGGGCGGGAACAAACCGCCGCACTTTCGCTTGTTACCTGAACGGAACAATCGAGGGATTGCGCAATGACCGCCTTTACCCAGGACCAGTGGATCATTCTTGCGCTGGTTTTCGTCCTAGGCATCCTGCTCGGCATCTTCCTGACCGCCGGCGGACGCAAGAAGTGGAAGACCCGCTATTACGACGAGCGGACACGGCTCGAGACGCGAGAGCGCGAATACAAGGATCGCGAAGCCCACTGGGCGGACAGGAAAAGGAATGGCGCGAGCGCGACAGCCTACGCGCCGCCGCGATCAAGGGCAGCGACCCGGTGGATGACCGGCCGCTGTAGGACTAGCCTTCGATCTTCGAAAACACGGCGACGCGATCAACCGCGTCGCGCAGTCGAGCGAGGAGGTTCAAGCGGCTCTCGCGCTTGACCGGGTCGGCATCGTTGACGGTCACCTTGTCGAAGAAGGCATCCACCGGCTTTCGAAGCGAAGCGAGCACCTTCATCGCCCGCTCAAAGTCTTCTTCTTCGATGGCCTGCTCGGCGCGCGGCTCGGCAACGTCCAGCGTCTCGTCCAGTCCGGCTTCCTCAAGAAGCGGATCGTAGGACTGCGCGCGCGGGTCCCGCCGCTCCTCCCACTTTTCCTTGCGCAGGATATTGGCCGCGCGCTTGTATCCCGTCAGCAGGTCTGCACCATCGTCGGTGCCAATGAACGCCTGAAGCGCCTTCACCCGTGCGAGCAGCCGGACGATGTCGTCCTCGTCTCCGAGTGCAAAGACAGCGTCGATCAAGTCATGCCGAATGCCCGCTTCGCGCTGCTGAACCTTGAGGCGATCGCCAAGGAAGTCGAGAATCGCCTCAGATAGGCTCGTGGCTTCATCGATGATCTGGCCGCGTTCGATCTTCGGCGTCTTTTCGGACTTCCAGCGAACAACCACGCGATCGCCGTGACGATAGGTAAAGGTCCCAACCTCCGCGGTGATCTGATGCTCGTCGTCATCGGGCTCGAGCAAATCGGGAAATCGGACGGTGTCGATCGCTCCAAGCCGGGAGACGATCAGCAGCACCGCTGCCTGGACGAGCACGTCCGACAGAGGCAACCGAAGATTGTTTTTCGTCAGTATTTGCAGGAAGCCCAGCGCAGCTCGGCGAAGCGCGAACGGATCGCGTGAACCGGTCGGTTTCTCACCGATCGAAAAGAAGGCGACCAAGGTATCGAGCCGGTCGGCGATGTTGACGGCGACGGTCGTCGGGTCCGTCGGAACCTCGTCACCCTGCCCTGCCGGCCGGTAGTGATCGCGGATAGCGTTGGCGACGGCTTTCGATTGACCTTGCGCCTCGGC
>NZ_CP060781.1 GCF_014489495.1 Sphingomonas daechungensis
ATTTCCAGCGCGGCTTGAGCCATGCGCGCGCATCATTGCCATCGCCTTCGGCCTGGCCGGTGGGCAACGGGCAACGCGCAGAGGCGGCGGACTGGTCGGCGGAGGCCGGTATCGTCAGCGACTATCGCTACCGTGGTGTGTCCTTGTCGGGTGGCAAGCCGGCGTTCCAGGCCTCGCTGAGCGCGCAGCTTGAGAGCGGTGCCTATGGTGAACTTGGACATCGACGATCAAAGGCGCCGGCAAGCTCGAGTTGGATGCTACGTGGCTATGCTGTCCAGCTTTCCGACAAAGTCGGCCTCGACTTGTCGAGCACGTTTTATTGTTATCCCGGCGACAGCAGCACCAACGCGTTTGAGGCAACGGCGTCCGTCGAAGCGAACGTCGGACCGCTGACGGGAAAAGCCGGGGCGAGCTTTGCGCCGTCGCAACGGGGCACCGAGGACGACCTTGGACGGCGAACAGCAATCTCTACCTTTTCACGGCAGCCAATATACCGTCCCAAGTCACCTATCTTCCTCAACGTCGAGCTCGGGCGCGAACGCGGCGCTGGGATACGCTTGATGGTCGATCGAAGTGGAGCTGGACAATGGGCCTTGGCGCCGAGTTGCCGAATGCGCGCATCGGCCTTGACTATGTCGGCACAACGCGGGCTCGAATGGCTTGATCGCATCGCTCTTCATGCAATTTTGAAAATCCTCGGCGTTCGCTCAAGGCAGCCTACGCTCTCGCCTAAGACTCTGGATAGGCAACCGAATCCTCTCGTTTCGGAGCTTTGGTTAAGGCGCTCGATGAGGTGCGGGTGGTAAATCCAGCTCCCTGGAAGCCGACCGATGTTGGGCCGGCCGTTGCGTGGAAGCCGGCGTTGAAACTCGCGAGAACAGAGAGAAAGTAATGATCAGGGCGCGCATGCGGAGCTCTTCCGCTTGGCATGACGTCTGCATCCTCAACGTGTCGCTTCATGGCCTCGGGGTTCAGAGCGCCGAGCCACCTGCCCGCGGACTTATGTCGAAATCCGGCGCGGCCGCAGACGATCGTGGCACGCGTCGCCTGGAACAAGGCCATCGCGCCGGGCTCCGCTCGCAGGACCCTATATTCCTCACTGCCTGCTCAACGACACTTCAGGCGAGGCCCCGGCGGCGGGTAAGGTGCAGGGGCCTGTCGAACGCCGCCACGCGCCACGACCGTCCGATACTCATGCCGCGAGCCGCCTTGCCGGCCGGGCAATCGAATTTGCAGGAATTGCGACCGTAGCGGCGGCAATCGCCCTGGCGGCGTTCGGCGCCGTGGCCCAGGCTTTCAATGCGCCCATGGCGGCGGTCCGCGAAGCGCTCGGGGAATCAAACGCGCAACCAACTCGGGGTTAGCGAATTCTAGGAGTGCAGGGAGTTGCGACGCCCGTCGCTTGAAACTACCGTCGCATCGCTCGGTTTATCATGGTGCGCCCGTCATGCCGTGTGGCAGGCGAGTGGACGGAGGAGCGACCGACGTCATGAACAGGGAACGGCCGCGCCCAACCAGCGATGAGCACCGGCTCATCTCGCTGGATTCCCGTGACATCGACGATCTTCGCGTCTCCTCGCCAAGCTCCACCCCTCCGGCCGCGGGACGACGTTTCGGATGCTGGAGACCACGGCCCGAGCGGAATGACCTGGTCGACAAGGCGCGGGTTGAACTCGATAACCGGCGAAAACGCGTTGCGATCTTTGGTAGCCAGATGTTCGCCGAACCCGCGTGGGAAATGCTGCTTCTATTGTTTCTGAGTGAGGGACGGCAGCGGATCACCCAGTCGAGGCTTGGCGAGCTTTCAGGGGCTTCGCGGTCGACTGGCCTCAGGTGGATCGACTATTTGTCAGATCACGGGCTCGCGGAGCGGCGCGAGCATCCTACCGACAAGCGCAGAATTTCGTCAGCCTCACCGAGAAGGGCCGAGCGCTCCTGTCCGTGTATCTTTCTGAGACAAAGTAAGGTTTACACAATTGTAGCCTTTTTTGGCTAAGGCATTATCGGGCGGTTCGATCGGCGCGCACTTTGGCCTCAGCGCGCTCGTCTGCTCGGGGTTACGTGTATGCCTGCAGTCAGTCAGGAAGCCGACGATCCGTCGGAGGACTGGACGATGCAACGCGCGCTTGCGCTGCTTGAACAAGCACTCGTCATCATCGATCGTTGGACGCCAGCCCGCCGTCGGGGCCCGCCTCCAGCAAGTGATCGAAGACGTGCAGGAGCTGAGCGCTCAAGTCGACGGCTAGGATTTCGGTGACGAGCCGGATCCGTTCAAATTGGATCAAAACTCTCCCAAAATGGGCCGATCGTTAAGCGAGGGCCTACCCAACGTGGTTAATCAACACCCCGGTCTTAAACGGTCGAGGGAGTTCAATCATGACCGCGGTTGCAGCACGGAAGGAGTTCAATCCCGCCACCCTGTTTCCCACGGCGGCGCCGGACGTCCTGAAGGAACATTACGTGTCGACTCCACCGGGAAGTCGGCCCACCGCGCAAGCAAGGTCCGGCAGATTCTCCAGGCCCGCCTCCGCCGCGACCAGCACTTCAGCAGCAAGCTTTTCTCCGACCCGGCCTGGGACATGCTGCTTGAGCTTTACGCCGCCGATAGTGGGGACCGGCGCCTCTCCATTTCTCGACTGTCCGAACGGACTCAGACGGCACTGACTACGACCCTGCGGTGGATCCAGGCGCTAGAGAGTGAAGGCCTGGTCGAACGCGCACGTCACCGCTCGATGGACGCCAGGTCTTCATCGTGCTGACCCATTCTGGCCGGCAAGCAATTGATGGCTATTTCGACGATATTGACCGCCTATCCGTCATTTGATTCATATATGTCATTGATCCGCCGAGCTCTGCGGCCCTAAGTCAGTCCTACAGCGATGCCGAATCGCGGGTGCCAGCTCGGGGCACCCGTTTTTCTTCCGCGGGTCCCCGATCGCGCTCCAGTCTGCGGCTCCTGAACTCGTCACGGCATTGTTCGAATTGCTTCCGATCCGGATCAATGGACAGGGTTTGGGAAAGCCGCCTGACCCGATAGCAATGCGGTGTTTCTGCTGCTCCTTCTTGCTGAAAGCGCCGCACCGCCGCCACGCGTGGCGCCGCAGGCCAAGGCGGTCGTCCGGATAGAGCGAAGTGTCCAAGTGCGCCGTGAAAATTGGACCGCGCCAAGCGATCTGCAGCGGCGCGAAGTGGTGAGGAAGGACGACACCGGACGCCCGGTTCTCCTGCGCCTCGTCGAGCATCAATAGCCGCGCGGCCGACCAAGTCCGCCTTGGCCGGCCGACCGGCTGGGCTTAATTGAGGGACTTGGTCAAACCGATCCGGGCCATGACATAATCATAATTGCCCGATCCACTGATCGAATTGTTTGAATATTGCGCCTGGGCAAAAGCCTGAAAGCGTGCCGTCCACGCGGGCTTTCCACGCGGACTTCGGCCAGGCGGGCCGAGGCCAGCCCCGCCGGTTGCGCGCTGAGCGCCATATCCGACGGCGCCCAGGAGCATCCAGCCGGACGTGGTGAACCGGCGCATCTGCACCACGGGCAACAGCTGGAAGAAGTTCTTGGGAGAGTAATAGTCATACTCGCCAGGCGCCGTGGAATGAAAAAAACGGGTCCGCAGCTGGGCACTGAGCCAATGTCCGCCTTGATGACGTGGACATAACTCGCCCGTGCGTGAAGCCTTTCGTTCCGCCCGTGAACGCCTGAACCGCGCCGGTGAACGTCAGCGTGTCCTTGGCCACGGGCACGTCGAAGCTGGCGCCCAAGAACGTGTAATACAGGCCCTCGTCGACGCCGCGGGGTGTTTCAATGATCTCGCGTTCGAGGAACACTTCCTTCGACCAATCCTTGGACCGCAGGTTGGCGGAGCCGAGCCAGGTCTTGCCATCTGTTCCGAGACGCGCCTTCCACAGCCAGTCCTTGCCCGCCTTTCCGGCAAGATCCGCATAGACGCGCTGGTCCTTGCGGGTTTTCTGCCCAAGCGGCGAAAACCAGGCTTGCTCGATGGCGACGCCGAAATAGCGATCCGGACCGGCGTCGAGGATTGCGCCACGCCCAAGGAGCTTGACCACGTCCGTATGGTCGGAGTCGGTGCTTGCAAACAGCTCCACGCCAACGGCGGGCCCGGTGGCCTGGTCGCTTGCCTGGGCGGCCGCGGGCGAGGGAGGGAGGCCAAGCCAGCCACGAGGAGAAGAGAGTGGAAGCGGGTCATCATTTGGTTCCCAGGTTTTGCGGCGGCCGTCAGTTCGGACACGTATCCCCACAGGCAGACGGGCTGCATGACGATGGCGTAGACAAGGACGTAGAAGAGGAGGCCGGCCACGTTGCGGCGTACTTTCAGGCCCTTGGATGCGAACATCCGGCGCTGGATCCTGAAAATGACCCGTTCCACACCACCGCGAGCGGGAGCAGCAGCAGCGTGAGGGGGCCGGCGATCCAGTAATAGCCGAGCGCAGCGGCAAGAAGACCCGGAATGAAAATGAACGTGAACGTCAGGTCGAGCGGCAGGAACAGCATGTTCCACCACACGAAGAGCGTCGATAGCCGGGGTTTGAACAGCAAGCTCTTGTGCCGTTGCAGGGCCTCGATCAGGCCACGCGACCAGCGCTTTCGCTGCTGATAGAATTGGCGGAACGAAGCGGGGCGTCGGTGAAGACGATGGCGTCCTCGGCGTAGCCGATGCGATACCCCTTCGCGAGCATCGCCCAAGTCATGACGATGTCCTCGCCGACCGATTCAGGCCAGCCACCGACCGCTTCAAGCGCCGACTTGCGGTACAGGGAAAAAGCACCCTGCGCGACAAGCGTGCCGTGATACATGCTCTGCATGCGCTTCACTGCAGAGATGCCGTGGAAGTAGTCCCATTCCTGCGCGGCGGTGACCAGGCTGGCGCGGCTGTTTCGCACCAGGACCGCGCCGGCGACAGCCATCGTCCGGGCGGGTCCGACAAGTACCGCTCCACGATCTCCTTCAAGCTGTCGGAGCGGAGGCGGCTATCGCCATCAATAGTGCAGACAAGGTCGTGGCGAGCGGCGGCAAGGCCGTCATTGAGGACAGCCGCCTTGCCCCGGTTCTGTTCAAAGTCGAGGAGGCGAACGTCAATATTCTCGGGAAGCTGGAGCGACTTGCGGGCAGAATGAAAGGTTTCGACGGTGCGGTCTTTGGAGCCGTCGTTGAGGACGAGTGCTTCGACCTCGCCGACATAATTGAGGTTGGCAATGCTTTCGAGCGTGGCTGCAAGCCCGGCTTCCTCGTTGTAGGCGGCGATGAGGATGGTCACGCCGGGATAGGAGAGGGGCGTTCGTCGCGGCGGCCTGCGGTCGAGAAGAAGGGACGTCGCCAGGAATGCGTTCATGAACCCCGGTACGAACGCGACGAATGTGAGCGTCCAGAGCGCGAGGAACGGGTTCGTGAGCTCGGCGAGATCGCGCATCCAGGCCGACGCCACGCTGACGCTGAACGCCGTCCACGCGATGGCGATCGTCAGGGCGACGCCGAATTTGATCCGCACTGACAGATAGCGTCGCCGGTACGGGACCGCAGTCTTCAGGAGGTCGGTTGATACTGGCGCGTTCATCGAAACCTTCAGCAATTCCTCAAGGCTCGCGAACACGAAGCGCCTCGATGGGCTTCGCGCGGCGGCGCCATCATTCACGGTCAACCGGGGCCGCGTCGCGCAACCGGTTGAAAAACCCTCAACAGGTTGAACTATCCGGAGAAGTGCCCGTCATCCGGACTAGGATCAGATGGTGAAGATTGCGTTTACTACGCTTCCGAACCGGAAGGATTCTCGGCCACTGCGCAGGGCCCCGAAGCGTCAGTGGAGGTTGGGTGAAGCCATCGAGGAGGGGACCTCGGGGTCAGGGCCGAATGCGGCCACCGGTATCAATTGCGTCAAGCAGGTCCTTGAAAGCACCCGAGCGGGGCAGGGGAAAGGCCTCACGCACGGCACCGGACAGGCATTCTCGATTGGTCAAATCGGCGCTCGGGACGTCGGCAAGATCACCCGGATCGAAGCGCTTCGGCGGTCGCAAACCTTGGTCGCCCATCAGTGTTGAAGCTTCCCGATCGCCGCAAGCTCCTGGGCAAGGATTTCAAGACGGAGGATCTCCTCGGCGAGTGCCGGGGACTGGTCGGACTGATCCGCGAGGCGCCTGGTGATCTGCAGCAGGGTCGCACTCAGGCCGGACAATTGTTGCCCGCACAGTGCCGCGGCAGAGCCCGCCTCCAGTGCCGTCCCGTTGCGGTACTGGGCAATGGTGGCATCGATGCGCTGCTGGTCGAACGGGCCGGCCAGGTCCATCCAGTCGGCAACGTCGATGGCCTCCGCAAATTGCACGCCGCATTGACGATCCGTTGCCCAGGCGATCTCACCGGACACGGATCGGCTGCCGCGGCGAAGGAGGACGGCGTGGCCCGCCGCAGGAAAATGGCTTCCCTCCAGCAGCGCCCGCTGGGCGAGAGATTCCGAACGCGAACCGGGCAATTCTCAGTCGCGGTCCGCAGCACGGCCATGAGAAAAACGTGAGATCGCAGTTCAGATCTTGGATCGCTGATGGCGGTATTGGACAGCACTGGAGCCCTTGGTGACGACACGGCCCCAATCTGCGGTCTCAATCTTGGAGAGATGGTGAATCAAAGCTCCGAAACGGATCGATATCAAATGCGGGAGTTTTCGGTATGGCCAGCACCCCTTTTTGAAAGGCGGCAACGCCTTCGAAATTTCTTCAGGCCCGCGATCATTGCGAATCTCAATGATCCCTCGCTGGGTGATGCGTCAGTCTGGGCAAGTCCGGAAGCGCTTCGTCTCGCCTCGTGGGCGGGAGGTATGTGCGAATTCCATCCACTATGGAGCAATGGTTAGGCTCCGAGCAATCGGCCTTCGCCAGGGTCCTGATCCTCGCGATCAAAAGGACCGCATGCCGACATGTCTCGATCACGTTTGCAATTGTGGACAAAAGCGCTCCTCGTCGTGCTGGCGCTGCCCGCCGGCGCGTCCGCGACAGCCGGACCACAACCCTCCACCATTGGTCCGACTTCGCGCTCGAGCATTCGCCTCAGCGTCAGTGTCCGGCCGCGGACGGGCGTGTCTCTCGCACGCGGATCGGCAGGGCAGGGCGTCCGCTCCTCGGACCACGGTATCTGCATTTGGTCGACCATGGCCTCTCGGACATTTTCGATTGCGCTGCTTCCACCAGGCGAACTTCCTGGGCCGGCTACCACGCTGGAACACGCCGGTTCACCGATGGCGTTGAAGCCGGGCCAGGCTGTCGACGTTCAAGCCCTGGGCTCGGCCGCTGACTGTGAACGCGAACAGGCCCGGATTGTGCTCCCAGCAGGGCCTGAGATCGAGTGGCCCTCAGCGTCGCTCCTGATTGTTTCACCCCAATAGAACATGACGGCTTTCGAGCTCGAGCAATTTTCCCGATTGCCGTCCCCGCTTTGTAAACATAACTTCACGAGGGTGGGGAGCGTTTACGCTGGCGGCGGGGCAGGCAAATTGACGGTCTGTTAACTTTGTTGGTTGTATCCCGTGCCGATTAATCGATCCGTTTCGGATGAATTTTGCTCGGTGGGGGTCAGTTCATGGTCAGAAAGTATATTCCGTCGGTCATGGCCGCGCTCGCGGTGCTTGCATCAGCAGGCACGGCTCAGGCGGCGACACAAGGTAGTCTCGGCGCAACCTCGACGGGCTCCGTCTCGATTTCGGCCTCGGTCCCGAACCGCGTCCGTATCAGCGGCTTGAGCGACGTCGCGTTCACCAACGCCGATCCAAGCTTGAACGCGTCCAACGCCCAGAACGTCTGCGTCTGGAGCAACACGAGCACCAAGGGCTACCGCGTGACGGCGACCGGAAGCGGCGCGGCCAATGCGTTCACCCTGGCCAATGCGAGCCTGACAGTTCCCTATACGGTCGAGTGGAGCGCGTCGTCCGGGCAGACCAGCGGCACGGCCCTCGCGGTCGGAACGCCGCTCACGGGTCAGACTTCGCTCGCAACGAATTCAAACTGCGCGTCGGGCCCGTCCTCGAGCGCGAGCCTCATCGTCAAGATCGCTGCAACCGATCTCCAGACGATGACTGCTGCGACGAACTACACGGGCACGCTCACCCTCCTGGTCGCGCCCGAATAAGGCCCGCAAATCGTGGCGCCGTCGCCTCCTGCCGTCGTTCCCATGACGACGCCAAGCGGCGCGGCGCCCGTTCGCGCCATGCGGCTTCTCCTCGTGCTCGCCGTCGGCCTGCTTGCCGCTGCCGTTGCGCCAAGTCCCGCCGCCGCCCAGCGTGTCCGGATCACCAAGCTGAGTGATGTCGCGTTCGGGTCCCTGACGAACCTCGGCGTTGACGCCGTTCGCAATCAAAGCGTCTGCGTCTTCTCGCAGGCGGCGACCAGGGGTTATCATGTTACGGCCACGGGGTCGGCGCCAGGCGGCAGCTTTGCGCTGCTGTCCGGCGGTAACCAGCTTGCCTATGACGTCCAGTGGAGTCCTTCGGCTGGCCAGTCCTCTGGCACCCAGCTCAGCCCGAACGTCACCCTGACCGGGCTCACCAGCACCGCGACGCAGCAATCCTGCAACAGCGGCCCGGCGACGTCGGCGTCGCTCATCGTTGTCCTGCGCTCGACGACGTTGTCGAATGCCCGGGCGGGGTCCTACGCCGGCACGCTCACTTTGGTCATCGGACCCGAATAAGCCCAAATGCGGAAGCGCTGCAAAATTCGCGCCGCCATGTTGCTGGGCTGTAGTGGCGTCATGACGGCAACTTTGCCGATGGCCGCGCTTGCCAATTCAAGCGTCATCAAGGCCGTCGGCCCGCCCGCCGGCTTCGGTGAGCTCGAGCAGCCCCGCGAAGTTGTCGCGGATCTCTACTTCGGCAACCGCAAAGTCGGCGAAGCCTGGCTGATTGCGCAGCCGGGTTCGGTGACGTTCAAGGATCCAGCGCAGCTGTTCAAGGTCCTGCCCGAGTTACGTGCGTCGCCCGAGGTCATGGCTCGACTATCGGGCAAGCTGCCCGATCACGTCGCCCAAGTCTGTCCGGTTCCGGGCTCGACAAGCTGCAAGCCGCTCGAGACCCAAGACATCGACGTCATTTACGACGCGGACCGGTTCAGGCTCGACCTCTTCGTCAACCCGCGCTTCCTGAACGTCGTGGGGTCAAGCGATGCGTATTTGCAGCCGCCCACCACGCCCTTGTCTTTAACCAGCTCGATCGGCGGGGCGATTGCCGGCTCGACGCAAGGCGAGACGGTCTACAACTTCCAGAACCGAACGATCCTGGGTTTTCGCAACGGCAGGATCAGGAGCGACAGCGCTTACGCCTCGGACCTGGGGTTCATCGTCGACGACCTCGTCGCCGAGGTCGACACCCGCCAGCACCGCTACGCGGCCGGCCTGTTCTGGGCGCCCGGGATCGACTTCACCGGACGGCGGCGGATTGCCGGCGTGGGCTTTACAACGCAATTCGATACGCGCGTTGACCACGAAGCGCTGCAGGCAACGCCGCTCATCCTGTTCCTCAGCCAGCCTTCCCGAGTGGAAATCCTCATCGACGGGCGGCTCGTGACGTCCGGCAGCTATCCCGCCGGAAACCAGGCCATTGACTCGTCAGCGCTGCCCGACGGCTCCTACACATTGCTCCTGCGCATTCGGGCACCCGACGGAAGCGTGCGCGAGGAGCGCCGCTTCTTCGTCAAAAGCTCCGCCATCGCGCCGCTGGGCAAGCCCGTCTATTTCGCCTTCGCGGGGCTGCTTGCCAATACGCGCGCGGACCGAGCGATCAGCGTTTCCAACACGGTCTACTACCAGGTCGGCGCGGCCTATCGCTTGAACGAGAAAGTCGCGGTCGATGCGGCCATCCTTGGCACCGAAGACAAGCCCATCGCGCAGCTTGGGGGATGGCTGATCACCGACGTCGCCAGGGTGCGGGCTGCCGCGCTGATTTCCGGAAAGGGCGACAAGGGCGTTCTTCTCCAGTTGGGGTCGTCCGGCATGAGCAAGTTGAACTTTAGCCTCGACGTTCGCCGGGTGTGGAGCAAGACCGGCGAGCCGCTTATCCCGCTGCCGACCTATGTCGACAATTTCGGATCGGTCCCGCCATTAGGGCACAGTCGCTAAGCGGCTCCTATGCGCAAGCGACGGGCAGCGTGACCTACTCCATCGGCTCTGCGTTCCTCAGTCTTTCCGGGTCCTACCGGCACGACGAGGGGTATCGCTCCGACTACAGCATCGGGCCCGCCATCAGCTGGCCGGTCCTTAACCGCGGCGGCTTCCAACTGATCCTGAACGCCGACGCGCAGCGCAGCAGGAGCACGGCCGCAGCATTCGCGGGGTCCGCCTTCTATACACCGATGGCGGCAAGTCCGCCGTTGCGACCGCGGGCTATGCCAGTCTCAAGGACCGCGACGATGGGCGCCGATCCGCCCGTGCGGTGGGGAGCCTCAGTGCGCAGTGGTTCAACGAAACCGAGGACCACACGCAGGTTGCGTTAGAGGCAGCCATCCAGCGCGACGTCGAGACAACGACGGCTAGGGCCAATGCCGAGATCGGCAGTCAGTTGGGCAGCGCGCGGGTCGAAGTCCTGCAGGGCATCGAGGGGGGAAGCGCGACGCAATATGGCTTTAACTTCCAGACCGGCGTCGCGTTCGGGTCGAGCGCGCTCAAAGTCGGCGGGCGTGACCTCAACCAGAGCGCAGTCATTGCAACACTGGCCGGAAGCTCAAGCAATACGGCGTTTGACGTGCTGATCGACGACGTGCCGAGGGCGCGATTGACTGCTGGATCGAGCGTTCCAATTTTCCTGGAGGCCTATCACGCCTATCAGCTCCGGCTGCAGCCAGTCGAGGCAGTCCCGGTCGCTTACGACAGCCAGTCACGCACCATCACTTTGTATCCAGGGACAGTGCAGCACCTTCGCTGGAGCGCGGACCGTCTCGTTACCGTGTTCGGCAAAGCCGTCGCGGCCAATGGGTCACCGTTGGTGAACGCCGCCATCAAATCATCCACCGAAACCGGACAGACCGATGAAAACGGCTATTTCCAAGTCGATGCGGCGCCGGGCGAAACGCTCGAGTTTCAGGCAGGGGGATCGCCTCCCTGCACGGTGTCGCTTGCGGGTGTTCATTTGGAGGGTGACTATGCCCGCCTTGGAGAGGTGATTTGCAAATGACCAAGACCTTCGCGCTTTCGCGCTTTGCGCGTCACGCCGTGTTGGCTGCCACTTTGTTGTCGGTGACGAGCGCCGGTCGCGCCGAGCTGGTCTTGAGCCAGTTGATCATCGACCTGGCGAAGACGGACGAGACGCGCGCCGATATCGAAATTTGGAACAACTCGGATGAGCGCTCCTACATTCTGGCTGAACCGAGCGAGATCGTCGGCGCCGGGTCGAGCGAGGAGCGGAGGGTCACCGAGCCGGATCCCGAAAAGCGCGGCCTGCTCGTGTCCCCGGCGCGAATGATCCTTGAGCCCGGGCAGCGCAAGTTGCTTCGGGTGGCCGCGATCGGCGCGCGTTCGGACCGTGAGCGCGTGTACCGAGTGACCGTCAAGCCGGTGACTGGTGAACTGAGCGCCGCTGAATCGGGCTTGAAGCTGCTTGTTGGCTATGACGTCCTGGTGCTGGTGCGGCCAACGGCGCCGCTGCCGCGGCTGGCGGCCTCCCGCGACGGCAGGCAATTGGTGTTTCGCAACGACGGTAACGCAAGCCTCGAGCTGGTCGACGGCAGCCAGTGCACGTCGCCCAAGACCAATTGCGTCCCGCTCCCGGGAAAGCGACTCTATGCCGGCGCCCGTTGGGCTGTCCCCCTGAAGTCGGATGGAGCGGTTAGCTATACCGTGGTCGTCAATGGCAAGGCGACCAAGCAAAGCTTTTGACAGGGTGTGAGTCAACGGCACGGGCCGGAATGGAAAGCGCGCCGCGCTGGCAAGCGTCGTGGGCAAACTTGAACGGGCGACGCCGGGCAGCGTTCGCTGGTCGACAACAGCCTTTGTCGTTCGCAACACTGGCGTTATCTGGGCACAGCCATGGATCTCGCCGGACTCAACAAGGAGGATGTCCATCCTCGCCGCCTCAAGCAGGTGTGGCCCGCCTTGGCCCTGTCCCGTCACGTCGACCTCGCAAGCCTGCTCAATTGCGCAGCGATTGATGCCGTCTCTCCGTCAGTCGTCGGGGCCGTCAGCAATCACCACGTCGGCGCGTTCCAGTGCGACCTTGAGAATAACGCTTTGACCTGGTCGGGCGGAGTGTACGACATTTTCGGCTTTGCGCGCGGGCAAGCCGTTTCGCGCGCGCAGTGCGTCGCTTGTTACACCGGACAATCGCGTTTCGAGCTTGAGCGATTGCGGTCCTACGCTATCGACCACCGGCAGGGATTTTCGCTCGACGTGGAAATTCGTGCCGCCGTCGGAGAAACGCGAAGGGTCCGCCTCGTTGCTGCGCCGCATTGCGAGGATGGAAGGGCAAAAATACTGAGCGGCATCAAGATCCTCCTCCCATAGTCCCGAGTCTCTGAACGCAGCACGGGTCGCCGTGTCCCTTGCGGGGACCTCGTGCCCCGCTAGCGTCGTCCCGCTCGGTGAAATGATCACGGCGCATGTATCGTTTGCGCGGGAGTAACGGGGTTGAGGGATCCGGGTCACGAGCGTTTCAAGCGGGGCGGGCAGCTGCCGGCGTCTCCGGATGATCCCTCGCCCAACCTGCCCGAACAGCTTTTTTCTCGCATCGAAAGCGACCGACGGGCACTCAAGCACGAAGCCCGGCGCATCCTCACGCTGCGACAGCGGCGGGCCAAGCATTTCGGCGCGGCGACCTTCGGTGAGCCCGGCTGGGAAATGCTCCTGCTGCTGTACGTGTCGACCGGCAGTGGGCTTGGCGTTGATCAGCTGGCGATGTTGTCGGGAGTGTCTGAAGGCATTGCGCGGCGCTGGCTTTCGCATCTGGCCAGTGAGAAACTCGTCCAGGTCAGTGGGCTGTCTTCCAGCGCTACGGTCATTTTGACCCCGAGGGGACGGGCGGGCCTGGACGCTTTTCTCAGCGACGCTTTGGCCGGCGACCGCCAGCGACGTTAGCCGCCGAAAGTAGCGTGCTGTGCTGGTCGCCGGGGAAGCCCCGGAGTCTTCCGCGACAGCCTGGGGCTTGCCCTCATTGACGGGAATTGGGGAGGCCCGAGGAATTGGACATCGGGCCTCCCCTTTTTGGTTCGTCACGTTCGCCGTGGGGGACGAACGTGCTGGTTTCCATCTAGGCGGCGTGCCTTACCGCAACCTTGCCTGTCGAACCGGATCGGAGGGAATTCGGCAGCGCTGGCGAAAGCCGCAGCGCCCCTCAAGTAGGGAAGGGGCAAGTGACGGACCGGCGCCCTGGGCATGCCCATTTCGACAAAAGTGGAAAGGCCCGGTCCGGCGGCGCTTGCAGTAACTTTTGTCACTTTTGTAGTGACACATGCCGCGCACCCGCTTGGCATGGCCTAGCGTCGCGTCAAGGCGGCGACGCCCATGACATTTTCTTAGCCACGGTCATGGGATAAAACGCGTCAAAAGCGTGGCCGACGCGTCCTCCACCGTCAAGGCTGCTGGATCCCATATTCCCATTGCCACGGCACGCCGGTGTCGCCGAGGACGGCCTTGACGATCGCCGGGAACGCCCGCTCGGCGCGCACGTCATTGCCAAGGAGGACGACGCACCGCTGCCCCTGGCGAAGGCAAACCATGACGTTCCCCGTCTGGTCATCGTGGCCACCCTTGTAAAAGCCTCGCCCCTGCGGCCCGTCAAAAACGACAACGCCCAAGCCGGCCGCCAATCCTGCGACACGCCGGGCTTGCGGGACTTCACTTTGCAAGGTTGGAAACTGCGTGGCCGTCGTGATTGGGAGTTGCGGCGCCAGCATGGCCTGGTGACTTGCCTGGCTCAGGCCAACCCCCGTGACGAGCGCCGATGCGAACTTCGCCATGTCGGCAATCGTCGTGTCCATGGAGCCCGCCACCCTGACGTTATCCCGTCGGTCATGGAGGATGGCCGTACCATCGACTTGCCAGCCGTCGGCGAGGCGCCCGGCAAAGCGGTCCTGCCAGTGCAAGCTTGAATCTGTCATGCCAAGCGGGCGGAACGCCAGGCGCTGGGCGTCCTCCTCGAAGCCGTGGCCAAGCCTCTGCTCAATCGCGAATTGGAGGAGGATGAGGCCTTCGCCCGAATAGGCGTAGCGACCCCTGGCTCGAAATGGAACCTCAGCTTCTGGTCAGGCTCCAGGAACGAAAAATTGGCGAAGCCGCCGGCGTGAGAGAGCAGGATGCGGGCGTCAGTTTCCGCCAGCGGCTGTCACCAGCGAGGTCGCCCCAATTGCCGTATTTGTCGAGGTTGCCGTAGTCGGGGAGCGGCTTCGACAGCATTGCGGCAATCGGTTCATCCTGTGCGACTTTGCCTTCGTCCGCAAGTCGCATCACCGTATATGCGAACACGGCTTTGGTCAGCGAGGCGCCGTACATGATGGACTGCGGGGTGAGCGGGTCGCCGCGAACGTTGCGGGTGCCGTAACAGCGCACCCGCACGACTTGGCCGTGTTCGACGATGGCGACGGCAAGGCCGTTGGCCTTGGCCTTGCCAAGCTCCGCCTCGACGACCCTGTCGATGGCGGCTGCCCGTCCGGGCGTCGTGGCGGGAGCCGAGGCTGGCGACAAAACCGGCGCCAGGACCAGGATGGCGAACAGGCGAGCAAGGATCCGCATCCGCAGGATCCTAGCGACGGGCCGTTGCTGCCAAGCGCCGCTTTGTTGGGTCAGGCAGGAAAATCAGGGTCACGCGGCCCTCAGCTGCGACTGGTGGCTGGAGTCGAGCAGCAGTCGCTGGACTTCGTCGCGTCCAACCGCCCGGCCAAACAAATACCCCTGTCCGAATGAGCAGCCGTGCTCGAGCAGGGCCATCTTCTGCTCGAGGGTTTCGATACCCTCCGCGACGACAGCGATGCTCAGGCTTTTCGAGAGACCGATCACGGCTTTCACGATCGACTCGATCTCGGCATCATCGTTCATCCTGCGGATGAACGACTGGTCGATCTTGAGGACATCCACCGGGAAGTCGCGCAGGTGGGAGAGGGATGAATAGCCGGTCCCGAAGTCATCCAGCGCAACGCTGACCCCGGCCTTGCTCAGCGCTTTGAGGGCGCGACTGACATATTTGGCGCCGCGGTCGATGAACGCATGCTCGGTGACTTCGATCTCGATCGAGGCCGGGTCGATGTCGTAATTGTCCATTTTTCTGAGCAAGCGCTCCGCAAAGTCGTCCCTCAGGAATTCCGCGGGGACGCGTTGATCGCGATCACGCCGTGCGACAGCCCAAGCCGTGACCACTCCCGCATGTCCTCGAACACGTGGCGCTGCATGAGCTCGCCAATTTTCGTCGAGAGCTCGTAATCCTCGAACGCTTCCGAAACGCTGCTCGGGAGCTGGATTCCGAATGACGGGTGCCGCCACCGCAGCAAAGCTTCAAACCCGACGATTGCCCCGAGCTCAAGTCGACTTTCTGCTGGTAGTGAGGCTCGATCGACCGCTCTGAAATGCCGGTCCGGGCCATGCTGAGCTGGGAGGCGACGCGCTGTGCTTGCTCGCGCATCCTGGGTGGAACATGGCGGTCCCGCCTCGCCCCGCCGCCTTGAGTGAGTACAAAGCCGTATCGGCATTGTTGAAAAGCGCGTGGGCGCTTTCCGCATCGGTTGGGAAGACGGCGCCGCCGATGCTCGCCCCGCTGCTGATGACCCTCCCGTTGTATCGGATCGGCTTGCGCAACCGGTCAAGGATTGAATTTCCGATTTCGACGAGGCTCCCGTCGGCCGGGCTGTTCTCGATGATCACTGCAAACTCGTCGCCTCCGAGCCGGGCTACGAAATCATCAGCCCTCACGCTCTCGTGCAGTCGCTTCGCGAATTTCTGCAGCAAGTAGTCGCCAGCAGCATGCCCAAGCGTGTCGTTGACGTGCTTGAAGTGATCAAGGTCGATGAGCAACAGGCTGACCGAGCTGCCCGCTTCCATGGCGCGAAGCGTTGCTCCCTGGAGGCGGTTTTGGAATGCCCTTCGATTAGGCAGCTCCGTGAGGGCGTCATGCTCGCTCGCCCAGCGCAACTGCTCGTCAGTCTGGCGCTGTGCGGTGATATCGCGGGAGATTGCGAGGAGGTTTGTGATGTCGCCGCCGTCATTGAACATGGGCGTGACGACAACATCCCACCACTTGCGCGTACGCTGCAGAGTCGGACAGTAGCCAGTGAAGCGCGCCACCCGGCCGTCGCGGGCCTCGTCCATCGCCCGTCGGAGCGCGGCCCGACTTTCCCTCGGCCACATGTCCACCCACTTCTTGCCCCGAACTTGCTCGAACGTGTCGAGGTCAAGTGCACGCTGCCCAGGTGTGTTCATCAGCTTGATGCAGCCATCCAGACCGATGATCTTGATGCAGTCAGCGCTCGCTTCCAGAACACTTCGGTATAGCAATTCGCTATCACGAATGGCCTGCTCAGCGGCTTTTTGGTTCGTAATGTCGCGCGAGACGCCGATGACGCCGTGGATTTCGCCGTCGCGGATCCAAGGGACCTTCGCCGTTTCGAACAGTCGGGGTTGCCGCCAATCGGGATCCATTCGTCGACCATGAGCGATCGACCCGTTCGAATGACGTCCCTGTCGGCTTCCTCGTAAGTGGGAGTGAGATCAGCGTCGAACAGGTCCGTTGTCTTCCACCCGACAATGTCACCACAGCCCTCGATGAGAGCGCGGTTGGCGAGGATGAAGTTGCCTTCCAGGTCCTTGACGAAGATCAGGTCGGCGACGCTGTCGACGACATTCTGAAGCAGGCTGGATTGCTCGGCCAAGGCGGCCTCGGCTTTCTTCCGCGTCGTGATATCCTGGGCGACCGCGATCGACGTTTCGACACCACCATCGGCGTCTTTCACGAAGCTGACGCTCACTTCGCACCACACGCAAGTGCCATCTGGGCGAAGGTAGCGCTTCTCGATCTGGTAGGCTTCGCCCGCCATGCGGGCACGCTCGTAAAGCGACTTGGTCCAGTCCGCATCGTCGGGATGGGTGAAGTCCCAGACGCGGCATTCGCGCACCTCGGTTTCGTGTCGGCCCAGGATTTCGCAGAAGCGGCTGTTGACCATGATCGGGCGCCGCTGGCGTCGACGTGCATGATCCCGACCATGGCCTGGCCAAACACGGTTGACAGCTGCGTGCGGTGTTCGCTCAGCTGTCGGAAAGCTGCGTCGCGCTCCGTGTTGTCCTGCATTGCTCCAACCATGCGGATGGGCACCTGGTCGGCGTCCCGAATGACGAAGCCGCGGTCATAAATGGACGCATAGCTGCCGTCGGCCGTCATGAACCGGTATTCACATTCAAACCGGCCCGAGCTTCCGACGATGCAATTGTCGAGTTCCGCTTTCACCCGCTCAGCATCGTCGGGGTGCACGCGGCTAAACCACCAGGCGCCACTCGTGCCCAAATCATCACCCGAGAACCCGAGGCGGTTTTCGAACGCCTCGTTCCACTCGATGCCGTCGGTGACGAGGTCCCAGTCCCAGACCAGATCATTCGTCGCCCTGGCCGCCAATCGGTAGCGTTCCATCAGGGTTGCCAGCGCCCGGTCGAGGTTGTCCGCGGACTGGGAGGCGTTGGCTGACTGTGACCGCTTTGAGATAATTTTGGGCATTTAGGTTTCAAGCCTCACGCAACTGGAGCGACCGCCTAGCCCGGCAACAGTTAACCCGTGTCTACCCTTTGCTTCATTTTGGTTGCTCTAAGCAACCGTTCGCCAGCGGTGAGACCTGGCCGTCTTGCGGCGTGATGCGGCCGAGCGAACAGTTCAGTCCGTGGGAGTCTCGAAATGGCTGGGACGTTCTTGTTCGGATTGACGTGGGCAGCACGTTTTGGGGTCACCCCTGGGTTCGTTATCCATTCGTCGCTTTTGGGTAATCTGCCTCAAAGGTCTGCTATGGTTTGATCGCGGCGCGGTGGGACTGGCGGACGTAGAGATCGCGCTTTCCACTTCGAGCCCGTCGATGTGAAAGTCGTTATTCGCTGATGAGTGACAAGCGCGAAGCCGGCGAAATGCGCGTTGTTGTCAACGCGGCCGAAGCTGCCCCTCAGAGCCGGCTGTCGGCCATCCGCCTGGTGTCGATGACTTTGCGCATGGTGGAGCAATGGCGCGCTCTCATCGGCGACCAGGATTGCGTCATGATCATGTTGGCAGTCGCCGTGATCAACACCGAGAGTCTCGACCGCGCCACGCTGTTCAAGCATGGAGTCGCCGATCTCAGGAGCGCCGTTCCGCCCCACATGCTGAGAAGGTGCACTATCAGCTCCGTTGCCCTCGCGACCGGGTTGAACCGGGAGACGACGCGACGAAAAGTTACGCGCCTGGTCGAGCACGGGTTCCTGGCCAGGGAAGCTGACGGCCATGTCTACCTTCATCCGAGCCTAGACATCCGGAACGAGCTTGTCGGAACAATTGCGTCGCAGCTTGAGACATTTGCAAAGACGGCGAACGAGCTTCTGCGGGATCGGACTCTCATCATTCGACCCGGCTAGGACCGAAAGTTCACGCGTCCTTCGAACAGACAGCCGCGTACCTGGCCGAAAGCGTTTTGTTGCAAGCGCCTGGAAGGCTTTGGCGAGCGAATGCCGACCACAGCCTTGGTACGGGGCGTTTGTCGCGGTCTGCGGCGGGACGCTAGTCCGTGAGGTACCCGGATGGAACTCACCCAAGCGGGCCAATGCGGACCAGTCCCCGATCTCAAATGTCTTCCTGCGGCGGCGGATGAGGCCGCTCTGGTCCAGCTTTCCCAGCACTCTGTTCACGTGAACGCTCGTCTGCGCCGTGATCTCGGCGAGTTGCCATTGATTGAACGGCAGGGCGAGCGCGGACGGGTCAGCATTCAATCGAACACAGGTCTCGCACAAGAAGTGGGCCAGCCGCTCCATGGAGCTGCGCAAACCGATCCTTGCCAGCCATTCGTAGGCAATGGCCCGCTCCCGGTTCAAGGTTTGATTCAAGGCGAACAACATGTCTGGGGCGGCTGAAATGGCCGCGTCAAAATGGGACTGCGGAGCAAGCTCCAACACGCTGTTTGAAACGGCCTCCAGGACAACCGGCCCGCAGGCTCGAACAGGATGGAAAAGTTCACCCGGGTAATGAAGGCTGATCGTCCGCCGCGTACCCGATGCTTCGAACCTGGTAACGGCAATCAGGCCGGACTGAACGAGCACCGGCCCGTCGACCTTCGCAAGCGATCGGCGCGCCATCACATTGACGGCCTTCTCCACGGCCACTTCACCGCGGAACCAGCCGGCAAGCTTTGATACGTAACCGGGCAGCGCTTCCATGGGGTTCAGTTTGCCTGAGAAGCGTTCGCTTCGAGGAGCTGTGCGGCCATTTCCAGTTTGTGGATGGCAATTTGCAGCCCCGTACGCTTGTCGTGAGACAAGTCGGCGTACTGCAGCTGACCGCGGCAATCGGCGACAAGGCCCCGAATCTGTAGGGCGATGTCACAAAACAGGCGGACTGGCCGCTCGACCATGACTTACGCTACCTACGCTGGAGGCCCGGGAAAGATTTGGCCGGACCATTCAGAGTCGCAGCGGCGGCCGCCAGCGGCCAAGCGCACAATTTGTGCCCTTTCGGCATGGCTCCGGTCCTCAAATCGATCGAACGTTCGATCTCGCGATCGTTCATCCTGTCGCCCGATCCGGTGGGACGCGCGCTCTCGTCGATGCGCTCACGGCCCACCAGCATTGGAAATTGAGGACGACCCTTTGTTGGATCCCATTTGCGGATCTTATGGTCGACCGGATCTGAGCGATGCGACGCCATGCTACAGTCCTCTAGGTGGCTCATTCACTGCACGAGTGTCGTGATTTCCGAGCAATCCTCAGCATTTGATACGGTCTGTTAACCACCTTTTTGGCAGCTAGAGCGTGCTCGATGTGCGGTGCTTTCAAGGAGGTGGCGACAATGCTTCATCAGGCGTGTGACAATCCCAACGTCCGTTGCAAACGTAATGTTTCCCTTCGTTCGCCGTTGATTTGCGGCGCTGCTGGCAAGTCGGAGAGGGTCGCCGAAACCATTCAATCGGAGCGGGAACAGGTTCGGGGTTACATCCGAGCCCGCTCCGAAGCTCGCGAACGATTCGGCTCGGCTCTGTTCTCCGATCCAGCGTGGGAAATGATAGTTCATCTCTATTCGAGAAGGCTGTCGCGAGAACGAACGTCAGTCAGGCGCCTGTGCGAGCTTTCCCATGTTGCCGCCACGACCGGCAAGCGCTGGCTCGAGGCGCTTGAGCGGCAAGGGGACGTTAAACGTGTGGGCGACCTCCTCGACCCACAGCGGACATTCGTGGAGCTGACCTCTTCAGGTTCTGAGAAGATGAGAACAGTCTTGCAAACACTGTTTTCGCATTGAAGATCTGAGATATACACAAGTTGGACCCGTCGCTTGAGTTTCGATCGGGGAGGAATCCGTGTTGGCGTACAGGGGCACTGACGCTGACGGGCGACGGGGCGCATCCTACCCGCATCGAGCTGCCTTGATTCAATCGCTTAACGGGTTGTGCGACTGGCTTGACTTAAGTTGTCCAAGGCCCGCCGCTGTTTCGCCGCCAATACATATAGAAGGTGTAGCCGCTTCAAAGTGAGACGAGCGGAACCCAGCGCGATGAACTGATGGTACTTCATCCTCGGAGTATTCCTGGCGCTTCTATTCTCGGTCCTCTTCTCAGCAAGGCTTATCCGATTGGCGACGGAAGGAGGCCCTGACACCGAAATGGCCGGGATGGGTGGGTTAGCGTCCTGCTAGTTCGCTTCCAGCCTTCACGCTGAGCGATGCAGAGATAGGCCGAAATGAGCGGCCCGAGCCTTCGCCCGAGCCGCTCAAGACGGAGATCGACCCGGGATGTCGAAGGCCCGAGAAGACATTGAAGCCTTACGAGCGACGATGTTAATACTTGTTTACGCTGCACTGAAAAAATATAGCAAACTCATTGATTTGAGGGTGCCGCGGATGTCGCGGATTCACGTTGAAGGCCCGGATGAAGAAGCAAACGTATCACTGGGGACCCGCGCCTCCCAAGACGCCGGGCCGGCGCATTTCCCCCTTTGCTGTGACGGTCCTGCTCGCGAGCTTAGCCGTCGCCCTAGCCGCATTTTACCTGAGCTGATCAAACTGGCCGCATCGAGTGGAAGTGGATCATCCGGCTGACGGCAGGAATGATCGGAAAATGTCGCGGCAATTCGAGCCGCAGGCTGTCACGGCAGGTTTGGGTCGAACGCGGACGCTATCGATGGGCGGCTTGCACTTTCAGCAGTCCGGCAGGAGCTGGCCCGATGATCTCTGGCGCGGGAACGGAGGGGTCAAGCCATTGTTGCCAATGCTGCTGGCATACTACTGCAACTTGACGTTGGTGGTATGGCGCAACGTCGGGACCAGGTTGCGTTGTCAGCATCGTAAAGCGTTCGCCCAGCCCAGGAACGGCGCGGACAATGCCAGCAATTGCGGTCATTCCGCCAGCCGGGTCTGAAAACAACCAGCGATCCTTCCGCTTCTGCTTTGGATCAGCGGGCTTCGTAAACTCGTAGAAGCCGTCGGTCAGGATCAAGACCCGTCCGTCCGGGAACTCACGCCCGTCCGACCGAAAGTTGTAGGCTGGCTTGCCAGTGGGACCTGGCCAGCTCCAATTGCGCATGACCAGGTCGTATCCTCCGGTGCTGCGGAGGATCGGGGCCGAGTCTGTGATCGCGACATCTCGAGGCTGAAGGTTTGGAATTCCTTCCGGAAACGAGAGCGGAATCTGCGCTGCGGTGAGAGCCTCGCGATCTCATCGGGAGACCTGCTCTGCGTGTAGAGATTGCACATGACTCGAACGGTCTAGCGCATGTTCCCGTCGCGGGGTGGAGAGTCTGAAACAGCCGAAGACTTTCGCGGCAAGTTTTGCTGGAATGCGGACACCGCGATTACTGGTAGAAGGTGCCGCCAGGCTACTGACGGCACTGTCTACAAGCTGAACTAGGCGATCTGCCGGCGTGCGATTGCGATCGCTTTACGCCGCCTCATCGAGAGGCCGACCGCACCGAACCCGAACAGCATCATTGCCCAGGTCGCGGGCTCCGGAACGGCAGCGATTTGCGAGGTCGTGAACTGCGTTATCGCCCCGCCGTTGACTGCGTTCCGGTGGTGGCTGCACCATTGAAGATGTCGACAAGGCTGTAGATGCCGTCGTCAAGCGTGTTCACCGTATCAAACGTCAGGAAGCCGAACCCGGAGCCCGAGACCGTCGCGTCGGTCGGGATCAGGAAGTCAAGAATCAGGCCCCCATGGCCGGGTCGTAGAGGAAAGCAGACACTCCGTAGCCTCAGCGCGTCCTCGTTCAATAAAGGCAAACGTCCAGCGCAATCCCGCCCTTCTCAGCGAACTTCCGCTCGGCCCCAACCACTTGAACCAACAAACGAGCGATGACGATTAAATCGAGCGTTTCCGTGACATGATTGCAGCAACACGCTCGGCACAGCGTCGCAGCAACGCCACTGTTTCCAAGCCGCTCAGTGCACGTGGCTCAGGATCGATCGCGCAAAGAGTCCCATAGAAGCTCCCATCCTCCAAAAGGACAGGCAGCGAGGCATAACTCTCGAAGCCGTAGAGCATGGGTACCGGGTGCATGCGCCATTCGGGATCTTCAGCAATCCGATCAATGATGATTGCTTGGCCGCACTCGCGGATGTCGTCGCAGATAGTCTTTTTAACGTCCAGCTCCTCGCCCGGGTCCAGTCCAAACTCGATCCGATCAAGGACTTGTGCGGCAATCCACCGATCCTCGGTTACCCGTGCAACCGCCACGAAGCCCATGTGCGTCGCGTTGCCGACTTCCAGCAGGATCGAACGGATTTCTTCGTCGTCACCCTCGGCGGCGACTCCCGCTGCGAAATCGTCCTTCATTGGGGTCCCGCAGTCTCCAAGTGGCTTCCAATTGACAATCCTATCGAGGCCGCGATCTCCGCAATGGTAACGCCGCAACGAGACGTATTCTATGGGTTTGTCGCGGGCGGACTTCGCACCGATGACGGTCTCAGGGTGCCGCGCCCTTCTACGATAGGCTCGTCCACGGCTTTCAGCGTGCTCTCGACGACGTTGAGCGTTCGCGAGATGTCGTCGCAGAAGGTTCGAGCTTTCTACATCTAGGACAATTCAGCAAACCAATGTCTTGGTCAAAGTTCGGATAGTCTGACCGCAATCCTGGACCTCTGTGCAGCCATCGCGGGGCTCGTGGGGAGACTGGAATTAGGGGCATACGATCGTCATCGATAGTTTGGCGGCTATTGCCCTTGGCGCAGTCTCTACGCCCGAGAGTGGATCTAATCGCGATCGGGTTTAGGGGCGAGAGTCATGCCCGTCGGGAGTTCCGACTGATCAAAGAGCTCGTGGAGTTGGGTCTTTGCCGGAACAGATCGGCGGTGAAATGGTTCGCCGTAGGTAAAAATAAACGTTCAGGAGAACTGCAGTGGTCGGGATCTTAATCTGGTTGATTGTTGGCGGAGTTGTCGGCTGGCTCGCCAGCTTGATCATGAAGACGGATGGCCAACAAGGCATCATCCTCAACATAGTCGTCGGTATAGTTGGCGCATTCCTAGCCGGATTCCTTATCGGCGGTGGGAGCATTAATGAGCAGGTTACGATTGAGAGCTTCCTGTACTCGCTTCTCGGAGCCGTGGTGCTGCTGGCAATCGTGAACCTCATCCGACGCGGAACGGTCCGCTAAGCAAGTTGAATTCGACCCGCAGAAACGGAGATACTGCCGCCCGCATTCTGTCTGGCCGGGTTTCGCAACCTTCGGGCGCACGGACCTGTCGAAAGCCGGACGCAGCGGAACGTGGAAGAGCAGGAAACGTTAGGTCAATTCGCGTAGAGTTCCCCTGTTCACGCGTGAAATCGGCCCGTTCTCGGTCACTGAGAACGGGCCGTAATGTCATTCCGGGTCAGCCCCAGGTCAGACGGCGAACTGGGGGATTTTTCGAGGAAAGCGTGTCAACCCGTCCCAAGGATTGTCCGGCGGTAAGACGGACCGCTAATACTGAGACCGGCGGCTGCGATCTTACGTCCGAAATGGGTCGAAACGATCGCGGCGGGTTTGGGTCAAAACCTGCCATTACTAGGAAACGGCGCAGCGGCTCAGTTTCCTGTGCTCTCCTGGTCCGCGTAATACGGCCAAACTTTTCGACGATCTGACTTCAAATAATGATCTTCTAAGCGAGCTTCTGACTGGTCATAGTAGAGGTCGTAAATCCCGGGCCACCGTTGAGAATCATCCGACTTCGTTCGCCCACACGTTCCAGCGCAATCGAGCAGTCTCCTCCGGCGCCCTCACCGCCCACTTCGATGATCTCTTCAACGTCGCCCTTCAGGACATGATGGACACGGACCAACGCAGGAGTTTCGTGCGTCCAAGGCCGAATGACTTCTCCGTCAACAATTGCACTTGCCTTTTCGATTTCAAGTTTGATGTTGCGTCGTTGCGCAGAACTGCCTTCGTAGTCAGGCGGAAGGACTATCGAGCAAGCGAATGCTGGTGCAGATGGTAATGCCGCGACCGCCAAGCTTAGAGCGACTAACAGCGGCGATCTCTCACAATACGAAATCTGGCGCATGATAGTTTGGTTGAAGCATCGCCTGCTGGTGTCCGCAATAGGGCTGAGGCCGTCGCGGCAGGTTTGGGTGGAAAGCTGCCATTGACCAAGGCCCCTTCAAATGTAGCATCGCGCAATGCGTATTGGTTATCTCCTCCCACTCATTCTCTTACTGACAGACGGTAGCGCGACGGTCGCTCGTCCGACGAAAGCACCGAAGCTCGAAGGCATGGGTTACGACAAAGCTCGCGACCTGATTTTGCGATACGGGTGGAAGCCGTTCCCCGGCGAGTGCACAGGCGTCGCTAGGGCTACCTGCGCACGATATCCCGAACTGGGGAACTGTCAGGGGTCAGTCCCGGTTACTGCGACATGAGTTTTTCGAAGGACAATCGCTGCCTCATCATCGTGACGCTAGAGAGCCCGCCCGGCACCTCCAAAGATGATACGTGGATCAAGGACGTGACATTCCGCCGTGAGCCATGTCGAAAGGACCCAACCTAGCGCCCGCTCGTAGGCGCTAATGGCAGGAATGGGTCGAAAGCTGACACTAGCCTCGAGCATCCTGGGCAATGAAGGTATTGCTCGAGTGGTCCGCCCAATTCACAAGTGACCAATGGCCACCGAGCAAGACGCAAGTCCGGCGCTTAACCGCCGCATCGCCCTTCTAATCGATGCCGACAACGTCTCTCAGGCGAAGATCGGAACGATCCTTGCCGAGCTGTCGAAGTACGGCACGGCGAATATCCGCCGAGCCTACGGCGACTGGACCAGCTCCGCTCTGAAGGGGTGGAAGGATAGACTCCATTCCTTCGCGATCCGACCCGTCCAGCAGTTCAGTTACTCGGCCGGGAAGAATGCGACCGACATTGCGCTGGTCATCGACGCGATGGAGTTGCTCTACACGCAGGAGCTTGATGCGTTCTGCATCGCGTCAAGCGATGCCGACTTCACTCCGCTCGTTATGCAACTGAAGGCCAATGGACTGGAGGTCTACGGGTTCGGTGAGCGGAAGACACCCGAGCCGTTCGTGAACGCTTGCACGACATTCCTTTTCCTTGAAAGCCTCGGCGAAACGGAAGCGGCTGCACGCAGTGTATCACACGCGGGAATTGGTAGATCCGATGAAAGCGTTCCGAAGATGGTCGCTAAATCGGGCCGGCCGCTCGCGCAGGACGCCACCCTAGTCACAGCGCTCCGTGGTGGGTGGAAGCAGCCGCCCGCGAGGATGGCTGGGCATTGATTTCAACCGCAGGCAGTGCGGCGAAACGCCAGGCACCAATCGATCCGCGCAACTATGGCGTGAAAAACTTTCCGGCTCTCTTCGAAGCCACGGGGTTGTTCGAGATTTTGAAGCCGGAAAATGGCCAGACATACGTCGCCGATAAACGCAATAAGGATCGCACACCGAAGCCGACTCTTTGACAGCGACTTTTGACGCTTGCAGTCAATGTCTGAATGGGTCGTGAGCTGCCATTAGCTTGGGTCGAACAATCGCCCGCCGGTACCCGGCCGTATCGCTCATGGCTGGCGGGCTAGGTCCAATGGACCTCGTCATCTTCTCCATCGTTGCGATGGCCGGGAACGCCAGCTTGGTCGGCCCTTCGCGCGGCGGCTTCTTTCTGCCGAACTTTCAGCTTCGCCGCAGCTACTTCCTCACGATCTGCGGCGGCTTCGTGCGCCTCCGCAGATCGTATGTGGCGGGCTCGTACGTTTGGCAGATCAGTCTCGTCGGCAGCTGCGCGAGCGGCCTCGGCACTGCTGCGGTGTCCTCTATTCTTCACGATGGCCTCTCCCTAATTGGCGAAAGCCTCCCAACCCAGCGTGGCGTGTTAGTACCCGATCTGAACAATGTTTGCTTGGGGTCGAAGGCCGCCACGGCAGGAATGGGTCGAAAGACGTCGCGGCAGGTTCGGGTGGAAAGCAGACACCAGGCGGCTCTCAGTGAACAAGCCCTGCTTCAGGCCTCATTACAGAAACCGAAGGATCCAGCGGCCGGTATCGATTGCCTAGATCGTTGCGAGGTTCACTGCGCTGGGCAGCCCATTCGTGTGGTGCAGATCGTATGACAGGCGCTGGCCGGGCCGCGGCGGGGCGACATGCGTCCAGGAGCCCGCGCCTTGAGCGAAGCGGAGAGCCTCGCCCCGATTTCCGGCAGGATGAAGCCGTGACCCGACTTCTCGTCAAACGACTTGACGGTTCCAAAATATTTCATCGAAAAATTCCATTAATATTGAAACATCCCGATTCGAATGTCTCGCTTTTCAGAAATGCGTAAGGAATATAACGTTTAGATTTGCTTATGCTACTTAATTACATTCTCCTATATTACAAGCTAAGACTTTCTGGAATTATTTTAATGTGCCCTTGCTATCGGTCCAATAATAGCCCACTTGGATGAAACTACCAGTCGTGATCGGCGGTCTTTGGCGCTAAGTCGCACCTTTCTCCCTCTTTTCCGCCTTTTAGTCGGCACTGCCAATTTGGGCGCGTGCCCATAAAGGAAATCATCATGAAGCTATTTGGAACCGTACAGTCGTTCGACGCGATCAAGGGCCAGCGCGAAATCAAGCCAGAAACGGGCATTGATCCTATTCGTTTCGAAAAGAACGCGGTTTTGTGGGACAAGAATGTCCTTCCGACGGTCGGCCAGCGCCTTTCGTATGAAGAAGGCACGAACGAAACGCACCAGCCGCGCGCTCTGAATCTTCGGACGGTCTAATCATTGCGGGCGCGGCATGTATTTCTTCGCCCGTCTTCCCTGACCGCAGGGGCGCCGATCCCGGCAGCAGCTGAGAGACACCTGTCTTCGCCGCTGTCCGGGATTGTTGTTTTAGGTTCATGCAGCGAAAGCCTGGCTGAAAAAGGTGGGGCCGAGTTTTGCCATGTCTGCCTTGAGCCAAAACTTGCCACGACGCTAGAGGCAGGTTTGGGTCGAAAGCGGCAATTAGCGGCCAGCATCAGCAGGAGATCGACTGGTGGCGGCGATGGGCTCACTTCACCGATCTGCGAACACGCAAGCCTTTGATTGTCATTAACTTCGGTTCGCTATGGTGTGAGAATGTTCCATCGGGCAATCACCGGACCGACGAAATTCACGTCCGTCTCGCTTGCCGAGCTGGTCGGTGCATTCAGCTATGCCTTGGATATCACCGAAGGCCAGCCGCCGGGACACTGCGTGCGGGCGTGTTGGATCGGAAGCCATATCGGGCGCGCCCTAGGCCTCTCATCGGCTGAGCGACACGACCTTTACTACACGTTGCTACTCAAGGATCTTGGCTGCAGCAGCAATGCGGCGCGAATTTGCGAACTTTATGAAGCCGACGATCTTGCGTTCAAGAAGGGTTTCAAAACTGTTGGAACGAGCCTGGCGGCGACGCTCCATTTTGTCTTCGCCAAGACTGCGCGCGGAAGCAGTTTTGGACAGCGCGCAACTGCGGTAGGCAACATTCTAAAGAATGGCGTCGCGATCGCCGACGAGATGATCCACTCTCGTTGTACCCGCGGTGCTGACATCGCACGAACGTTGCGCTTTTCAAGCGCCGTCTGTGACGGCATCTACCATCTCGACGAGCATTGGGATGGGTCGGGCCGCCCGGGTCATCTGCGCGGGACGCGATCCCCTTGTTTTCGCGGATCGCCCTGCTCGCCCAGGTCGCGGACGTATTCCACACCCATGCCGGCCGCGACGCGACGATCGAAGAGGTCCGACGCCGATCCGGAACCTGGCTTGATCCGACCTTGGCCGACTTATTCGCACGATTGGCCGAAAATGAGGATCTGTGGCGCGGCCTCGAATCGAAATTCCTGGATGCCCGATTGGTGGCGCTAGCTCCCGCCGAGGCGTCGGAACCGGTCGATGACGATTATCTTGATTCGATCGCTGCCGCCTTTGGCCAAGTCGTGGATGCCAAAAGCCCCTTCACTGCCGGCCATTCTACCCGGGTTGCCGAGTTCGCAATGGGTATCGGAGGAAAGATGGGCGTTCCCCAAGCGCGCACGCGCTGGCTCCGCCGGGCCGCTTTGCTTCACGACATCGGTAAGCTGGGCGTCTCAAACAAGATCCTCGATAAGCCTGGAAAGCTTGATGAAACCGAATGGGAAGTGATGCGCACGCATGCATCTCATACCCAGGAAATCCTTGGCAGGGTCGGCGTCTTGGCCGACTTGGCGCCCGTTGCTGCGGCACACCATGAGCGGTTGGACGGCAGCGGCTATCCGCTAGGCCTGCAAAAGCACCAGATCGGTCGGGAAACGCGGATCATTACGATCTGCGACTTCTACGACGCCCTCACCGCCGATCGACCGTACCGATCGGCAATGCCATCTAAGGAAGCGCTCAGCATCATCGAAGGCGAAGTCGGTCGAGGGGTTGACGGCGACTGCTTCGAAGTACTGCGAACGCATGTGGCGAGCTCGCAGTAGCTCAAGGCGCGAGGCAGCATTCCTGTCGGCTTCGAGCGGCAGGGATGGGTCGAAATCTGCCATTAGCACGTCAGCAGAACCGGGTCGGACTTTTCGTAAAGTTCGGCCGGCCGTGGAAACATCAGGCGGTCATTGCTGCGGCAATATAGAGGCCAACCATCAACCTTAATGAATAAGCGGCACACGCTTTGGTTTGGTCGAAAGATGAAGGTAGCGATCGTCGAAATCAGCTGCGGCTACCAAGCCGCCCCAATCGTTGATCTTCACGTTCTTCCCGATGTCTACGAGGCCCTCGCGTCGTAGCGCTTGCACCGTTCGATTCACGTGGACGGGCGTTAGAGCCGCCGCGTCCCCAACATGCGTTTGAGTCAGCGGGAATGGAAACATGATCATGCCATTCGCAGGTGCGGCTCCGACCCTAACTGCGATCTCACAAATCAGATGAGCGATTCTCTTCTTGGCATCTCGCCGGCCGACGTTGAACACCCATTCCGCAAGGATCGCAGAGTCCGCCATGCAATCCCGCCAAAGAGCCTCACCTAGCGTTGGATAAGTCCTGGCCGCACTAAGAATGGCGCTGTGAGGGATGCGAACGATTGTGGTTGTTGAAAGCGCCTGGAGCGCCGAAGTCACCTCCGGCTGAACCGCCGAGTGAAGATCGGCCATGTCTCCTGGTATATGCAGCGCGATTATCTGGCGATTGCCCTGCGAATCCTGATCAAACCTACCGACGACGCCCGCCACGATCAGACATGAATGATCAACACGCTCTCCCAGCTTCACGAAGTCGTGGTTGGATCGAACTTGCTCCGCGTAACCAGGGAGGTTGAGCACGGCGTTCCGCTCGTCCTCCGAAAGGACTGAGCGATTGGTAAGTCTGGTCAAAAATGCTTCAAGATCTGGGCGCCTCGGCATGGACATCGTTGTGTCTCCGTCTCGCAAGCGGGAGCACGTACGATCTCTCAGTCACCAGGCGCCTGCATGCAGAATGGACGGTGATCGTGAAACTACTAACCTGCGTCGCAATGGTTCCTAACCGAAGATGCCTATCTCCGGTGGCTCGATTGTCAGTGCGTCGCGGAAACTGGCTCTTGAGATCTCTACCCCGTACTTAGTGGCAGGTTTGGGTCGAAGGCTGTCGCGGCAAGTTTGAGTGGTGAGAGTGAGCTAACCTAACTCAGTCCATTGTAACATCGGCTACAATGTCGGTGATGACACCCGCCATTCAACGCTGGACCGCGTTTGCTTCGCTCCTTTTCTCCTGTAATTTGGGCCTTGCTCACGGGTTGGAGTTTAAACAATGTCGAAGCGTCTGTTTCCACCGTTCGCGCTCTGTGTCGCTTTGCTTGCGACGCCCTGTTTTAGCCAGTCTCAAACCACCGCGGACGCGGAGTCGAAGCCTGTTCAAACCGTACCTGCTAGCAACACGAACGTCGGTCCCAAGGACGAGAAGATCTGCGAAAACATCACTCCCATCGGTAGCCGGCTCGCGACCAAGCGGTTCTGCGGCACTCGCGCCGAGTGGGAAGACCGCAAGCGCCAAGATCGGGATTTCACTGAGCAGGTTCAGAAGGGTAGACATTGTCAATCGCAAGGCGGCGCGCAATGCTGAAAGCATATTGGGCTTCGGGCCACGAATCGTCATAGCCCAGTGGCGACAACGGGTCGAAAGATACCCACACGCTGCTAATGGCAGGAATGGGTCGAAAGCTGACCTAAGCCGCCAATCTCCGGAAGGGCGGGAAAGGCGGACATTTGCGAGGGTCAGCCGCCTCCAGGCCCTTGGCTTTCATCGCTCGGGGTTCGGGCAATGTCGCCTCGGCGCGGATACCGCGGTTCCAATCAACCCGGTAGAGGTCGAAACGGCGGTCGGCCAGGTTGCGCACGGTTCCCTCCGCGCGTGCCCACGTAAGATCCGCAAGGTTCACATCGGCAATCGTCAGGGTTTCGATATTCTCGCTTGCCTCTGCTGCAATGCCGTCCCTCGCGAATGGAAAATCGCACGGCGTCAGAATACAGGATTGGGCATACTGCACGTCCATGTTGTCCACGCCTGGCAGGTTGCCGACATTGCCTGACAGCACCACGAAGCACTGGTTCTCGATGGCTCGTGCTTGGGCACAGTAGCGCACGCGCATGTAGCCCTGACGGTTGTCGGTGCAGAACGGGACGAAGATGATACGCGCGCCCTCGTCGACCAAGCGTCGCGCCAGCTCCGGAAACTCACTGTCATAGCAGATGAGCACGCCGATCGGGCCGATGTCCGTTTGTATGACGTCGACCGAGCTACCGCCCTTGATCTTCCACCAATAGGCCTCGTTAGGAGTGGGGTGAATCTTTTCCTGGGCATGCACGGATCCGTCGCGCAGGCACACGTAGGCCACGTTTTGGATACTGCCGTCGTGCGTGCGCGTCGGATGTGATCCACCAACGATATTGATGTTGTACCGCAGTGCCATCCGAGAAAGCTCGGCCACAAACGGGGCGCGATGCTCGGTCATCCGGTCGATCGCAGCCATGGGCGACAGCGTCTCTGTCTCGAACGACAGAAGAGACATGGTGAACAGTTCGGGGAAAACAACGAAATCGGCGCGATAGTCGGCGGCGACGTCCACGAAGTATTCGACCTGTTTCACGAACTCGGCGAAGTTGCTGACAGCCCGCGCCTGAAGCTGTACCGTGGCAAGCCGGACGCTTTCAACTCCTCGCGGCACGCGGAACGCCGGAGGTTCATTGGGATCCACGTAAGGGTTGCGCCATACCATGTGCGCAGCGAACCCGTCAGATTCCTTGTCGAACGGCAGGTAGTTGCGGAGGATGCCGATTGGCTGGAAGCCGTTCGCCAGCTGAAAGCCGATCACTGGGTCGCGTAGCCGGCCTTGCTGGACCTGCTCTAGATAAAGCTTTGGATCACCGACCTTGGATTTTGCGCGTGCGTAATTCGGAAGCCGACCACCGAAGACGATTCCACGCAGTTCCAACCGCTCGGCAAGGGCTCGACGTGCTTCATAAAGGCGTTTGCCGATCCGAAGGCCTCGCTGCCTGTCATCGACCGCCATTTCGATCCCGTAGAGCCAGTCACCGGTGGGATCATGGCGACTCCCGAACCCATTGCCCGTGATGGTCGTCCAGTCATGCGGCGCGAGGGCGACAGCTTCGTCGATCCGCGACGATGCACAATAGCCGACGATAGTGCCCTCAAGGACGGCCACGAACTGGCCCTCCGGAAAGTTGTTGATCTGGCCAAGGACCTGGCCTGCGCTGTAGTTACCAAAGCCTGGGTAAGCACGGCTGATGAGAGCGAGGATGGCGTTGACGTCGTCTGGGACGGCGACCCGCACCTCCAATTTGGCGGGGCTATTCCTGGGCACTCATGCCGCTCCTCTTCGGTTCATTCGGTCCGACGGTCTTAGGCGGGGCCTCGCAACGTCTGGCGGCACCCTTAAGGACGCTGATTTCTGGCTTACTTTCGTGCCTTCCGAGCCGCATACCGCGCATCTCGTGCTGCCTTCATTTCTTCCGCACTTGACGGCTTCAATCTGGCCGCCTTCAGCGCCGCAGCGGCATCCGTTGCTGCCTGCTCGGCCGCTTTGAGAGAAGCTTTCTGGGCTTTGGCGGCTGCCTTTTCTTGAGCTTTGGCAGCCCGCTCCTCCTCCAAAGCTTGCTCCCGTGTTTCACGCTTTTGCCGCCGCGTTGCCATCAGTGCCTCGTCGACCGAGGGCCTTGCCTTCAGTTGATCCAAGGCCTTCTGCTTGGCCTTGCTGGCTGATGCGACACGATCCTGAAAAGAAGGGTCTTTAAACGAAGCCAAGAGCTATTTTCCTTAGTTAGGGATGTGGGCGACCTAAGTCGCTAATTGTTTCTTCTGCGAAGACGTTTCCTGCAACGGTGGCAGGAGAAGGATGGCGCCAAAGCGCAGGTGGCCTCCGCAAAGGAGCGCGCAGCTCCATCAGAGCGGCTTGCTCAGACGATGCTTCTGTAGCTGGAATCGGAAGCAGGATTGTTGGGCGGAAAGCGCGTAGCTGTATAGCCCTATCCCCGCTCGACGATGAGTGCGAAAAGCTGATCGAGATTCTGTTGAGCATCCTGGACAACGGGATTGTCAGCATTGCCCGCCAGCGAAAGCGGCTGGCTCATGATATCGTGCAAGCTCTTCGTTTCAGCGTCGGTGAGCAGCTTTCTCTTTCGCAAGACGATGGCCAGGCTTAAGATCCCATTGAACGCAGCCACGTCGAGCGCTTGCTGAGCCTCGAGCAACTGCTGGGCCGTAAGGTCATGTTCGCCTTCAGTCGATGAGCGCACTTCGGGAGCCTACTTCGACGCGAACTGCCCAGGTTCGGCGCCAAACTCGCGCTTGGCATGCGCACGAGCAGCGATTGCGCTCCTAAAAAGCTCGGGTTGCAAACTCGATGTTACGAGTGGGTAGTTCCAGGAGTTGAAACGGGTGCTGCGGATCGTGATCCGAAATTGCCCTTCGTCATCCTTGGTGATCAGGTAGGGGCGACGGCGGTTCTTGTCATGGGGGCCTCTCATGCTCGGCGGGGCACATCGATCCAGAGCTCGATCGTCCCGGCTAAAGCCTGTGCTCGAGTGGAAATAAGCGGCGGATGGGTTAGCATCCGCCACTGACTTTTAGGCGCCTTGCAGGTTCACCGCGGAGGTCTTGCCACGACCATCCGTCTCGAGCTCATAGGACACACGTTGGTCCTTATTGAGCGTGGACATGCCGGCGCGCTCTACGGCCGAGATGTGAACGAAAGCATCGCTGCTGCCATCTTCCGGCGCAATGAAGCCATAGCCCTTGTCATTATTAAAGAATTTAACGGTTCCGGTGATCATGATGGGTATCCTTTTCCCACGGGTGACGGGCATGCGCTAACACAGCACATCCCGGCGTCTTGAAGCTAGAAAGGGACAAAGGGAGGAGCCGAAGCGGCCCATCATCCGTCGCAGGCGACGATCAGCGCGATCCTATATAGCGACGTGCGCGTAAAAGGAAAGGACGGCTCACGTTGCGAACCACTGCGCGTGGTCGGAGTGGATCCGATTTTTGATCCATCGGCGCAATGTCCGGTTTGGGTCGAGAGCGGCCGTTTTCGATTAGACACCTAAACGGCGAGTGCCGTTGTCCGCGTCAGCGCCCCGTTGGACGGTGGCTGCCCTGACGCGGCAACGCAACAATCTACTTTGCGGCAACCATTCGCTCGCCTCGCGCGAGCCGGGCGGCTTCCGCGATTGCAACGTCCTCGACGAACGGGTCGGCATGACGGTGCGCAAGCTTCCATTGCGCCCCTTCGCGCTTGAACACGGACGTTACTCGAAGCGCCCAGTTCTGCTTTGGCAAACCGCCGACGCTGACGTTCGCCCGCTCGATCGTCGCAAGCACGATCATGTCATCGCTCTTGAACGCCTGAACGATCTCCTGCTCAAATTCCCCTTCCTTGAAAAGGCGGCCCATCCGCTCGATCCGTTCGGGCGTATAGTCTGCGAAGCGCGATGGCTTCCCGCCGAAGGGCGACACCAGAACGCCGTCTTGGGTGAGCGGCACAAGTTCGTGCCAGGTCTTGGAATCTCCGCGCATCAAAGCGGCATTGGCTTTCGCGTAGGCGCTTTCGATCGCCTGAACTGCATCGGTGGCAAATGCTTCGCTCGGCAAGGCTACAGCGGTGGCCGCGAGGACCGCCGCAGCGGCACCCACGAGCGTCGTGATCATTGGAATGTTCATTCGGCGTCCTTCTTTATTCAGGACGCCCCAATTCGCTGCAGACCGCTTTTGATTCAAATGGTATTAATTCACTCTTATGTTGAATCATACTCAACTCGCTCGAACAGACGTCAACCTATTGCTGGTGTTCGATCTGCTGTTCGAGGAACGGAATGCCGGACGCACAGCGACGCGGCTCCACTTAAGCCCTCCGCGATCAGTCACGCCCTTCGCCGGCTCCGGACGACGCTCAACGATCCCTTGTTCCTTCCCACCGCCAGGGGATGGTGCCGACCGCTCGCGCTGAGGCGCTGGCCCCGGCGATCCGAGACATCGTGGAGCGCATCAGTGGCGTGATCTCATCGGCCGAACATTTCGACCCTACGACAGCAACCCGCCGCTTCAGGCTCGGCGCTCCGGACGGAGCGGTTTCCATCCTTGTGCCCGTATTGATGAAGCGGCTGGAGAAAGAAGCTCCGGGAATAGACTTTGCAATGCTCCAGGTTCTCCCCCGGCCCGGCTCCAACTCTCATGACCAAGCTTGGCGCGATGCTCTGGCCGATCTCGATGCGGGGAGGCTCGATCTCGCGATCCTTCCTCACCGACCCGCGCAGGCCCGGTTTCACGCAACGACGCTGTACCCGGAGGATTTTGTCTTCGTGACGCGCAGCGGGCATCCGCTGGGGCGCAAGCCAACGGTGATGGCTATCGCGAATGCCCGCCACGTCCTGGTCTCGGCCACGGGCGACACATCCGGCAATGTCGATCGCTTGCTCGCCGAGCGCGGCCTTGATCGGCGGATCGCCTTGACCGTGCCAAGCTTCCTAATGGCCGTTTCCGCGATCGCCTCATCCGACCTCATCGGAGCCTTGCCGCGGGGCTTTGCGAAAGAGGCTGCGCGAACCTACGATCTGCAAATCGTCAACGCGCCATTTGAGATGATGTCTTCAGATCTCATCGCGATCGTTCCCGAGGCAGCGATGCTGGATCAGAGCATCGCCTGGCTCGTAGAGACCGTCGCGAGTTGCTTCTGCTAATCCCGAATATTCATTGTTCGAAAACGGGCGTTCCCTGCTGCAGAAAACAAACCGCAGCCCAGCCTGAGCAGCTTCGGTCAGCCAGAACCGAATGGCGACGGCTCCTACGACATTTACTTCGGGCCAGCCGCACCTATCGGCAAGGAGGAAAACTGGGTCCAGACCGTGCCGGGGAAAGGCTGGTTTACCTACATCCGCCTCTACGGACCTCTGGAGCCCTTCTTCGACCAGACTTGGAGGCCCGACGACATCGCTAAGGCCTGATCCACCGCAGAAGCAAAGCAGCGAGACGGATATTCGCATCATCTCGCTCTACGGCGCAGCGGCCAGCATTTACCTAGTGTCCGCAATGGGTCGAAAGCGGACGCTACTTTACGGCAAGTTTGGGTGGAAAGCTGTCATTAGGCTTTCGGTTTGGAGCCGGCGGGAAAACTTGCTGAGCAGGGGCGAAGATGAACAGCAACGAAGGCCGGTAGAGATATCGATTAGTGAGCGTTACCTCTCAGGAACCAGAGAGGCTTCTAATGTCGTTCTTCATGAATCATCGAGCGCCGTGGACGACCGATCAGATTGGTGAGCTACGACGGTTAGCCAAAGGGGGCTTCCCGCGCGGGCTATAGCGCGGGAAATGGGTCGTACTTCGGACGCGATCTACCGGGTGGCGGCTGCGAACAAAATCCAGCTTCGTCGGTCCTAGCGACCTCGCTTGCGTCCGCAGCGGGTCGAAACCTGCCACTAGTCTCCTCGTAGTCGCGCCTTCACCGTAAAGGCGGGAGCGGCCCGGTGCCGAGTGTGGGTAAGCCAAACCGCTCCCTCCCTTGGAGGCGTTGGGGCGCAATTCGCCAAGGGGATGCCTCAAGCTCCGAGCGATCTAGAGACGGCGTACGTAAAGCGCGCTTTACATCAATTGTAAAGCGCCCTCAGGCGGCTTCTAGTGGTCTAACGTCCAACCGTACGTTGAGCGCCTTTAGCACGGGCAGAAGCGTCTCAAGGTTGGGTTCCACTCGCGTCAGCGGAGCATCCGAAGCATCACGTCGCCGGACGACCGAGATCCCTGTCAGAGAATAGCTCGGGCCAGAATGCGTAGGCCAGTTGGCCGACCCCATAGGCCAAAGAGCACGATGCTAGAGTGAAGTGCAGGACGAGCAGGAGGAGGGAATTAGTCGAGAAGACGCCCGCGTAATCCAAGCGCGTTACGCCACATATGGCGAATATGGCCATGAGTAACCAGGGCCAGAGCAACCTCGCTCTCGTCCCTTCCAGCATGTTCCGCAGGCCGAAGCCGGCAAGAATCATTAGATAAGACACGCCAGTGACGAGTTCTAAGCCGCTGCTCGCGCCGTAATGCATCATGCCCGCCTCCGATTGCGATTGTAACGAGGATAAATCATGATCGCGAGGGGAAACCCGATGACAAACACTGAACGCTGTTTTGCATTCGCCCAAGGAGACTGCCGTGTTTCGCCGCGCGTTAATGGGCGTCGATGAAGCGCCCGTCCCGTTCGATGTCGCAACTGGCTTCAATGAAGCGCAACCCACGAGGGGACTGGACAATTCATGACGTCGTTTCCCTATGCCAGAGTTTCGGCATCAAGGGTGATCTACCGTCAAACGGATCGAACTATGTCGTGTGGCATCCGGAGATCGATGGGCAGCTGACTATCCCGCGAAACGCCCGATCAAGCCCATCTACATCCAGCTGCTGGTGTCGCTGGTTGAAGGCGCAATAAAGCTGGAATGATGATCGAAGGCCGTCTTGTCGAAGTGAGCAAGCTCAGCGAGCAGCTGGGTGGCGGCTTTGTCGCTTTCGCGCCGGCCTTGAAGGGATGTGTCGCCGATGGCGAAAGCCGTGCGATCGCTCTTCTCAACCTCGAGGATGCGATCGGCTGCTGGCTGGAGGCGGCGCGGCCAGAGAGCGGGAAGAGGCTCAAGATTAACAGCCTGGTTGTTCGACGACGATCTTCTCGGCCGTGTTCTTGATCCTGCTGGGCTGGTTTCAGGGCAAATGGGGATGGAAGCGGAATGGCTTACCGAAACAGTCGCGGCCGATTTGGGTCGAATACGGTCGCGGGCGACGATGGACCACACATCAGATGCCATCCTAAGCACATACTTTCGGTTCTACGAGAGATTGCCGGACGCGGTGCCGCGGTAGACGCTGATATGCTTATCGGCGCGGAACTTTGCATTACCGGCTGGGACAGCATCGACCTTCTTGAACGGCTGGAAGGGACTACAGCATCGAGCTGCGTCCATTTGCTGATGCGCGGTCGACGACACGGCAGGGTTGGTTTCGAACTCTGACTATTGGCGGTGATGCGACCGCTCGGGAGCTTGCCGACCACATAGTCTCGCTGCTTGGGGAACGTTCCTAGGGGTACGAATGGGTCGAAGACGGTCGCGGCAGGTGTGGGTGGAGAAGTGCCGCTAGTTAGCTCAGGGCTCTCCCACCGACCCGCCGAACGCTGCCCATCTTACGCATGGCGCCACCGACAATACCAAATCCAGAAGCATCGTCAGCCAGGTCGCGGGTTCTGGAACAGCCGAGGCCCTGATATTTCCGGAGCCGGAGAGTAGATCAGCGACTTCGGAATTGAGACCGTCAGCGGCTGGATTGACCCTGACCCGAGACCACAAGCTGAACGTGTAGTCGCTGGCGGCAAACCCGGTCGAAGGCAGCATCGAGGAAAGAACGGATCCAGAAAGCTCGTTTCCAAGTACTGCCGTAGCTCCAACGAGGTTAGCGATCGATGGCGGCCCGCTTGAGGGAACGTTACCACTCTCAGGGTGCCGTCTGGAAACATCACAACGACAGCATCCCAGAGCAGCGATGCGCCGTCCGGAGGCGCCAGCCCAGGTCGCGAGACGCCGCTCCCACGATTGATAGCCCACACAAAAAGCGAATTAGGCGTCGTGCCAACCTGACCGGCTGTTGTGACGTCGAAAATAAAGTTCGATCCGTCGAAATTCACATTCGCGCCGATCAAGTCGAGATCGCTGCTGGAGGGTCCCGTGTAGCTAGCTAGGAAGTCCCCGTTCCGTCGGCAATCTCGGTTGCAGCCGCGGCCGAGGCGCCGAGTGAAATGAGCGCTCCGCAAGCCGCGAAATGCCATACTGATGCTCGCATTTTATTGCTCCTTGGATCGGATGGTCGTTGAATCGAGTGGATGGCGGGGGCCTGCGTCGGCTACCTGGCTAGGACCAGGATTGACGAACTGGGGAAAGTCGCGGGATGGAGCGTTCGCAGCTCTTTGAGTTGCGCCACGGCATCGTCGAGTGCTCCAGAATAGCAAGCGTGCCAGTACAACTGGATCGCATCATTCCGGAGCTCGGCCTTGCAGACCTGTCGGGCAGATCTCTTCAGCTTCAGGTGAAGGCTCTCAACCGCAAGATCGGTCGCCAGATCCGCAGGAGCTACCTGAATCCTGATGGAGGGGACCTTTCCCGTCGAAGCTGCCTGCGCCGGCATGCTCAGCACATTTGCAACTAAGCAGGTCGTTGCAGCCCGCAGTAGAAATCCCCGCACAGAAAACTCCCGCAACGATCCGCTTCTTCGCGGCTCTCAGGATCACAAAAGCGCCTTGGCGCTGCGCGGAGGAAAAGCCGATTTTTTGCCGATGATTTGCCGATCTGCGGGGTAATTCAGGCGATTAAATTCATTGGAGAAATCGTCGAAGCTCGGCCTGGATTTGTTTCCAGGCTACATCTTCGGGCTGAGGCAGGTGATTTCGCCCGTCCAGAATAACAAATTCGGCGCCGGGTATCTTGGAAGCAATGAACCGCCCGCGCTCAAGTGAAATTAGCTGATCGCGGTTGCAGTGCATGACGAGTGTCGGAGATCGAACCTTGGTTAGCAGATCGGCAACATCGACATCACCAAACATCTGCAGGATGCGGTAGGCGGACTCAGGTGCCGCACTGACTTTCTGGAAGTCGTTCCAACTCGCCCATTGTTCACCTGTCCCGTCTGGAAGAAATTGGCTGGTGTAGACTTGCCGGAGCGCAGGACTGTCTTTGCCCCATCCTGCGCGGATCAGCGTGCACATGGCTTCCCAGCTGTCGACATGATCGGGGTCGGGAGAGTGACGCCATCCCGACGAGAAACCGTTGATTAAAACGAGTCTCCTGACCCGCTGCGGATGGCGAGCAGCGAACGCAACCGCGAGAAGTGTGCCCTGCGAGATGGCGAGGAGGTCGAAACACTCTAGACCAGCCGTATTGACGACGGTGACCATGTCTTCCAGCAACCTATCGAAGTTCAAATTCGATATGCATCGGTCGGACATGCCGGTCCCGCGCTGATCATAGCGAAGAAGCGTGCTGCGGCTCGACAACTCGGCAACCCAATGGCGCCACAACGGATTCTCGATCTCTTGTTCGAGATGACCGTGCCAGTTGGGGGTCTTGACCAACGGATAGCCTTCGCCAAGTCGGCTGTAGGCTAGGGTAACGGCATCACTGGTGCGGCAGAACTCGATTTTCTGATGCTCGCGTAGACGATCGACCAGTTCGCGTTGGTTTGAATTTGCTGGCCCGAATGCTCTTCCGAACTCGCCATGCAAACGGTAGCCCACACTCCGAATGGTTTGGACTGAGAACTCGCCCTGGCAAAATTCACTACCCACACGCCGAATCTGCGCGATCACGCGGTTAATCGCGTCATCGGTGACGATCCGTCCGCCCCAACATTGGTCGATCAAATCGTCCCGGCTAACGACCTCGCCGTGTGCACGCCCCAAGACAACCAGCACCTGCATGGCTCGGGCTCGACGACTTTGCTCTGATCGCCGCACCGGACGTGACGCGTGGAGGGAAGAATTTCAGCTCGTCCGAGTTTGAAGCTCGCTTCATGTGCGAGGTCGACCCCGCCGCTGAATGATCGACGTGCGTCCAAGTCCTTTTCTCCGATACCCGCGGTGCGATCTTACCCTCGGCAACGGCGATAAATCAAAAACAGCCGCGGCGGGGTGTGTCGAGGGTCGTCGCGTCCGCCCAAATCGGCTCCATGGCATGCGCTCGGCGCCTGGACTTCGAGAACCGAGGCTAGCGGCAGGTTTGGGTCGAAATCGGTCGCGGCGGGAATGGGTGGGAAACGGACACAAGGCCTGATGGCGGATTGGGGCAGGGCAGGGGCTCTTGATGGCGAACTTCAATCAGAGCTGTGCGTTTGCCTGATCTTGCAGACCAATAGGAGATGTAGCCGTGGCCAAACTCAGCGCCGATGAACGTAAGAAGTTGGACAAGAGCGCGTTCGCCTTTCCGAAAGAGGAAAAGGAGCCGCTCGAAAATGCGAGCCACGTCCGCAACGCCATCGCACGCTTCAAGCAGGTCAAAGGTGTCAGCGACAGCGAGCGCGATGCCGCCTGGAAGAGGATCAAAAGCGCAGCCAAGAAATTCAATGTCGAGGTGACGGAGAAGAGTTGGCGGGACATCGGCAAAGATTGAGGCGCCGGCCTCGCTGCCCGTTTCATGTCCGCACTGGGTCGAAAGCAGACGCCCAGGCGATTTAAGCGGCGGGAATAGCTGGAAAGCGGACGCCAGCAGTCCAGCGTCGCTGACGGGGCATGTAGCACGGCCATTCGCGCGTCTACCCGTTACGACTGGCAAGTTCATGGGAGTTGCGTACGATGATGATGGTTAGAACAGAGCTCAGAGCCAGTCCCATCCACGGAATAGGCGTCTTTCTTTCCGAGCACGTTCGAAAGGGGCAGCTTATCTGGCGGTTCGATAGTCGCATCGATCAAGTCTTCTCCGATGCCGAGCTGAGCGAATTACCGACCATTCTCCATGAGTTTCTGCGGACCTATTCCACGCTGCACGGCGACCTGCGGATTTGGGTGCTGTGCGGGGACAATGGTCGGCACTTCAACCACTCTGACTACCCGAACACGACGTCCCTCGGGATTGCATTCGGCGATGACGTCGCGGCGGAGGATCTTCCGGCCGGAACCGAACTGACCAGCGATTATCGGACGATCTGCGACGCCATGAGGCTCGAAGGAACGGATTTCATCCAGCCCCAATCGGCCAATTGCTGAAGCTGCCAACGGGCAAGCTTATTGCCGATATCCTGCCGGTAACGCATGTTGGGGGTGACAACCTTGCGGACGCGGTCATAGGCAGCGCGCTGCGCCTGATCGACGGTTGAGCCTGTGCCGGTCACGACCGCCGTCCATCCATAGAGTCCCGACGTCACCAATTGCTCCTTATCGATACCAGCTTCTCCTAGATGCAGGTGCTCATCGTCCAAATCATCGACCACGATCGGCAACCCAATCGCAGAATCGACTTCTGCACGCGACAGCGGAAACGGCGGCGTACTGATCACGACGCCCACTGAAAATCCTGGCCTCGTCGGGAGGCAGCTCAACGAGCGGTTGCACAATCCGTGAAGCAGATCGCCCCAGTTAATGCCTTGCAGAGGTTCGAGCACTGCAAAACCAGGATAGCCGAAGCGACACGTGAACTCGAGCGGCCATATTCCTTGCTCATTGATGATGAGGTTCAGGTTCACCCAGCCCACGTGGCTCGCACTACGCAGTCCGCTTTCGAGCTTTGCCAGCGTCGCGTTGAAGATCGCATCGGACCACTCGAAGGTTGCGACCGTGCCCATTTCGCCCGTCAGTTCGCCGAGATCGCCCGGAAAGAAATGCTTGTGCTCCCAGTCGAGACAAGCTGGCCGAAGGAAATTAGTGCCGTTGAAGAAAGCCCCGACGCCTACCTCAATACCTTCAACATAATCCATCAGGATGAACGGGGCGACGGGTGGCTTCACGCGAAGCAAGGCGCTTACGTCTCGACCGTCGGGAAGCACGCCGACAAAAGTGTCTCCGGCCGATGCGCTCATCTTCAAAACGCAGCGTCGGGGCGTATCGCCAAATCCGAGAAAGCTTCTTCGGCGTCGGCGAACTCGGTCGTGCTTGCCGTATTCAATCCGAGTTCAGCGAGCTGCCGCTGGGCAGCGGCACGGTCGTTCTCCAGGCGGTCGCCGAAAGCGCTGCCGCCTACAACATTAAATCCCGCGCCGCGGAGTTTATCCTGAAGTTCGCCGAAGCCGATCGCTTCGAAGACGATGATCCCGTCGTCCCCGGCTTCGCGAATCCAGCCCAGCTCTGAACGCCAATCCGATGACCTGGGCACCAGTCCCGCCATGGTTCCACTGGCGAGGGGATTGCTGATGGAAGCACGGACCTGATGACCTTCGGCAAGCAGCCGCCGATACATGGAGCCGAGGTCACAGGTTTCGGTGATACCAAGTACGCGCACTATCATATGCTAGCGCACGGAACTGACTGATACGCAACGATGTTTTGGCGCCATGGCAAGCGTCTTCAAGTGGCGTGGTGAAGAGGCCGGCGTCTTCACTGATAATGTGCAGCAACGGCTTGCGCATTGGAACCGGCATCGGCTTGCGCCGAGGCTTCCGGACAACGATTGGGAATCCGCATTCGCCTCCGATCATGAAACACTCGTCCTTGAGAGCGCGCTCTTGAGTATGCTTCGTAAAGAGGTCGCTGCAACCGCCGCGATCGCTCCAAACGATGCGGACGGCTTTGTCCGCTGGTTCGAGGCACTGAAGGAAGTTGGCCCGGGCCAAGGCGATCCTCTGTTCCCTTGGCTCGAGAAGACGGCGACACTGGACGAGATGCGCTGGTACCTGCTCCAAGAGGCGGCAGGCGAAGCAGGCTTCGATGATCTTACGGCTCTGACCCAGATCCGATTGCCGACGCGTATCAAGCTGGAGCTCGCCCGCAACTACTGGGACGAAATGGGTCGCGGCAACGAGAAGGGCATGCACGGGCCGATGCTTGAGCGGCTGAGCGTCGCCCTCGGCATTCGCCCGACGATCGAGCAGACCGTCTGGGAGAGCCTCGCGCTCGCGAACGCAATGACCGCCATGGCCACGCGCCGCGACTTCGCATGGCATGCACTGGGAGCTCTTGGCGTGATCGAACTCACTGCCCGGACCGATCGGCTGCGGTCGCTTCGGGGCTGCGCCGGCTCGGGATCGCTCCCAAAACGCGGACATATTTCGACCTTCACGCCACGCTCGATGTGAAGCACAGCCTGGCGTGGAACGCCGAAGCGATCGGGCCGGCGGTAGCCGAGGACCCGGCGCGTGCTCGGGCGATTGCCGAAGGCGCACTCATCCGCCTGACCTGTGGCGCGCGATGCTTCGACCGTTATCGTAGCGAACTGTGGTGAAGGCTGACGCAGCGCTCGTCGAGCTGTTGCACTTCCTTCGACTATACGAATACCGATTCACGACGGTGACACCGACAACCCATTCGCGGGTGCTAGCGCGAGGAGAAGTTTCCGATACCGGTCTTCGTGACATTTTCGGATGGAACAGGCCCTTTTCGAGCGACCAGATCGAGCCTGTTCTGCTCGGGCTGCTCGGTCGGGCAGGTGCCATCTCTACCGGTGAGAATGACAAGTTCATCAGTCGCGTTCGCGTGGCGAGCCTGGGCGACGATCTGCTCGTTCATTCTGGCTTTCCTACGAACGATCGCGACGCCGTCTTCTTTGGTCCGGATAGCTATCGGTTCGTGAACTTCGTTAAACGGGAGGTGCCGAGCCTTTCGAACGTGCGGAGCATCGTGGACATGGGTGCGGGCAATGGCGCAGGGGGCATTGCCGTGGCCCGACTGCTCGACGGCGCCAGGATCACGCTCGTTGACGTCAATGCTGTCGCACTCGCGATGGCGGCCACGAATGCTGCGGCGGCCGGCGTTGACGCGAATCTGTTGGAAGCGGATTGCATTCCTGACAACGTGGACCTTGTCATGGCCAATCCGCCGTACATCGTCGACGACAAACGGCGCCAATACCGGCACGGCGGTGAGATGTTCGGAGGAGCTGTCGCGCTGGGTTGGGTGCGCCAGGCGCTCGAGAAGCTGTCGCCCGCGGGAGTGATGTTGCTGTACACCGGCGTCGCTTTTGTGGATGGGCGATCTCCGTTGCTTGCGGAAATTGCACAAGAATGCAGGGCAGCGAGGGCCGACGTGACGCTCACTGAACTGGACCCCGATGTTTTCGGGAGGAGTTAACGAAGGAGCCCTACCGAGAAGTTGAGCGGATTGCCGCGTTCGGGATCAAAATCATTCGGTCAGCTTAGTCCGTTTGGGCTAGGAACAGTTTGCTCGACTAGGCGGGTACTCTCAGACGCGGTCCGCGGATGAACTCGCCCGTATCTTTGCGAGGCTTCAAATGCCCGTAAGGTTTCCCGAGGGCGCGCCGAACCTTGAGGCCAGCCACAACTAGCGCGAGAACTAGAAAGGGCACCAGCGGCCCAGAGACACGACCAAGAGAGTGACGAGAGAAACGCCGAGTAGCGTGATAGCTATTTGCCAGCGCCTCAAGCGAAGCATTCCAAGCCCAGGCGCGAGTATGTTGAGCAATACGATGCCCAATCTGGAAGCTACGCCGCGCTTTGTTTCCATACTTGCTCCCGACAGCATCCTAACGTCGGCGCAAAAGGAGCATCGCAACGACAGTGACGCAAGAGCAGGGCCAGAATTGTCCGCATTAGGGCGAAAGCTGCCACTAGCGCTCTAGCGGCGGGAATGTGGACAGCTGCCATAACGTCATTTCGATTGTATTCGAAATATAATTGACTGGACATCGTGATTCTGTCATTTCGAGTTTCATCGAAAGGACGGCTCATGGCTGCTCTATCCAGTCTTCTCCGCTCCCTGCTGACCGCGATCACCGCGCTCCCGCCGGTTCCGTGCTGCGCCTCCGCCATCAACTGGGCGAGCTTCCGCTAAGATGCGCGCGGAAAACGCTGTCGAGGCGCTCGCCGCGCTCGCGCAGGAACATCGGCTCGCTCTGTTCCGCTTGCTCGTCCAGGCCGGAGACAAGGGCATGGCGGCGGGCGCGATCGCCGATGCACTTGGCGTCCCAAACAGCTCGCTGTCGTTCCATCTCGCGCAGCTCCGGAATGCCGGACTGATCCTGCAGGAGCGGCAGCACCGCTCGCTCATCTACCGCGCCAACTATCCGGCGATGAACAAGCTCGTCGGGTATCTCATGGAAAACTGCTGTGCCGGTGCCGACTGCGGCGCGGATACAGCCTGCGAAATTCCCGCCAGGAAAGGAAATCCGCTTGAAGCGCCTGCACGTCCACGTCGGGGTCGAGAACCTCGCCCACTCCATGAACTTCTACTCGACGTTGTTCGGATCCGAACCGACCGTCGTGAAGGACGATTACGCCAAGTGGATGCTCGAAGATCCGCGCGTTAACTTCGCCATCTCCGCGGGCAATCATGCTCGCAAGGGCATCGAGCATCTCGGCATCCAGGTAGAAAGCCCAGACGAACTCTCCGAAGTCTACGGACGCCTGAAGGCCGCCGACCGGCCAGTCCTCGAAGAAGGCCAGACGACCTGTTGCTACGCCAAGTCCGAGAAAAGCTGGATCAGCGATCCGGACGGCGTCGTCTGGGAAGCCTTTTTCACCAACGGGGAAGCGACGACCTACGGCGACAGCCCCGCGCTCGACACGCTGAGGCCTTGCGAAGCTAAGTGCTGCGCACCGAGGGCAGCGGCATGACCCGTCCCTACAACGTGCTGTTCCTGTGCACCGGGAACTCCGCCCGCTCGATCCTCGCCGAAGCGATCCTCAACAAGGACGGCGCAGGACGCTTCAACGCCTTTTCGGCCGGCAGCTTTCCCAAGGGCCAGGTCCATGCCGAGGCGCTCAAGCTCCTGGACGAACTCGGCTATCCGTCGGAGGGCTTCCGCTCGAAAAGCTGGGACGAGTTCGCCGCCGATGGCGCACCGCTGCTCGATTTCGTCTTCACCGTTTGCGACAATGCAGCGGGCGAAACCTGTCCATTCTGGCCGGGCCAGCCGATGACGGCGCATTGGGGCATCGAAGACCCAGCCGCAGTCCAGGGCGAGCGCCAGCCGCAAGCCTTCCGCAATGCCTACTATGCGCTGCAAAGACGGATCGGGTTGTTCCTGTCGTTGCCCTTCGAAAGCAGCGACGAACTGAGCCTTCAGACGAGGCTGCGGGAGATAGGGCGAACCGGCGACCAGGATGCCGCCTGACGCTCCGCCGCTCGGGCGGCGCATTGCGGCGGAAGGTATAGGCTCGTTCCTCCTGTTCGCGTGCGTGATCGGTTCGGGCATCATGGCCGCGAACCTATCCGGCGGAAACGACGCAATCGCCTTGCTCGGAAACACGCTTGCAACCGGCGCGATTTTATTCGTGCTGATCACCATGCTTGGGCCGATTTCCGGAGCGCATATGAACCCGGCGGTCAGCCTAGTCGCCGCTTCGCGGGCGATCTGCGGTGGACCGATGCAGGAGCCTACATTCTCGCGCAAATGGCGTTCGGAATCCTTGGCGCCTGGGCGGCGCATTTGATGTTCGATCTTCCGACGCTCCAGCTGTCGGTGAAGGCCCGAACCGGCCTCGGCCAATGGACCGGCGAGGCGGTAGCCACCTTCGGCTTGATCTTGACCATTCTCGGCACCGTGAAGCACCGCCCGCAGTGGGTCCCCGCCACCGTCGCGCTCTACATCACCGCGGCTTACTGGTTCACTTCGTCAACTAGCTTTGCGAATCCCGCGATTACCGTCGCTCGAAGCCTGTCCGATACGTTTGCCGGAATTGCTCCTGCCGATGTTCCGCTGTTCATCGTTGCTCAGCTGATTGGAGCGATGGCGGCTGCATTGACTGCGAAGTGGCTCTTCTCTGACAGGGCGGCCTAGTGGCGGGAATGGGTCGAATGCCGCCACTAACCTAATGGCAGCAATGGGTCGAAAGCTGCCACTACGTCAGCTAACTTATGGCGGGGGAGCCTCAGGCCGCGTGTGTGACTCGTGATTCAAACGTGGCCTTAGTGACCGTGACGGCTAGTCCCCCATGGATGACGTTTCAGATACCTGAGCGTTCAGCTGTTTCGCTAACGCAGCCACTAACGCCGTGCCAAGCCCGGTTGATGCACTTGGTTCGTTTGTCTCGCTTCTCCCGATACCGTTGTCCGCCACAGTGAGCTTCCAATCCGACTTTGCCATCTCGAAGGTCACTCGGATTCGGGCGGACGAATTGGGCAAAGGAAATGCATATTTGACTGCATTGATGATCAGTTCGGTGACAATCAAGCCGATGCTTACCGCGTGGCTCGTTTGGAGCACGCCAGGGTCAGCACGGACAGTGATGTCGATGTCCTGACGGGGGTCCACCATGGACGCGGCAAGGCCCGAGCTGAGCTTCGCAAGGTATGGACCAATCTCAATTTGCTCGATGCCATCAGACGCATGCAAGTGGCCCTGCACCGCCGCCACGGACATTACCCTCTGATGGGCAGCACGGAGCTCATTCTTGGTTTCTTCTGAGGTCACTGCTCCGGCCTTCAACAGCAAGATGCTGGCAATGATCTGCAAGCTGTTTGCAATGCGGTGCCGCATCTCGCGAAGAAGAGTCCGTTGCTGCTCTAACAGCTCCTCCGTATGCTCCAGTAGTTTCTGTTTCTCCTGTTCGGCGATCCGACGTTCGGTGATGTCCTTGATCGCCACCAGTACCATCCTGCCCGACCCGTCGCCGTCACGGATCGGAAGAGCATTTAGACATAAGGTTCGCCGCCCGACCTTGCCGAAATCGCGCTCGAACTCGAAGCTTTCGATAGTCCCGCGATCGTCGACAACCGCGGCTAGCAGCTGTCGCAGGCCCGGTATGTCCCATGCGCCACCCGAAAGCTCGAACAACGAATTGCCGTGCACAGCGGCCGGAACCTCGCCGAAGACCTCGTAGAAGCAACGACTAGCCGCGAGAAGACGCAACGTGTCATCCAAGACCAGGAAGGGTTCGGGCAGAGTGTCGACGATTGCCAGCGCCAAGGCTTGCGCTTGCTCCCTATCGTCTAACTCTTTCATCTTGGTAGCTCCAATCGGGCGGGAGCTTCGCATCTCTCTGTTGCCGGCACGCGATTCGCCTGTCCGGTAATGAGATGGTTATACTCTACTTGGGATAACGATCCCACTACCGATTAGTTCGCTGCCGGCGGAGGATCACATGGAATGCTGGACGCGGCTCGGTTGGCATCTGCGGTAGTAATCAGGGCTGAGATTGCTGCCAACAACTGTGCCGGAGCGTACGGCTTTTGCACAAGTTGGCTGTTCGGAACTCCGTGTGTGGGCCACTCTCCGGCACTCAACGCAGTCATGTACACGATCGGAATGTCAGCCTGATGCTCCCGCGCATATCTGGCGACTTCCCAGCCATCGGGGCCACCACCCAGGCCAATGTCGGTGATCAGTCCCGCGAACCCCGCCCCGGTGCGTCGAGCGCGTCCAGAGCCTCGGCACCGGTCATGGCTACTCTAACGGCATAACCACCCAGCTCGAGGGCATCCTCGGCAACCATGACAACCAGTGCGTCATCTTCGACCAGCAGCAACACAGGCTCTTCCAAGTTTGCCCCCGCAGCCGCGGCGGCGATGCCGCACTGTGTTTTCTGACAGAGACTGAACAAGACGGGGAGCAATGAGTTCCGGAAGGTGACCACGCGTGAAATGGTCGGCGTGATTGGGCTCAACGTCAAAACCTTCCGACCTAGTTCAAACGTCTCTTTAAGCACGGGATCTCGTCGTTGAAGAAGCTGCCACGGCAGTTTGAGCGGGAAACTTCCCGCATACCGAGGTTAGCCCGTTGTTGGGGTCTCGGACGTTTGCTGCACGGCTGTCATGAGCAGTTCGTATGATTTGAGACGTGCTTCGTGATCGAACACCTGAGAGGTTACCATGAGCTCGTCGGGCTTGGTGCGATCGACGAACTGTTGAAGCTGGTGGCGCGCCGTCTCTCGGCTGCCGATTGCGGATACAGACAGGATTGACCGGAGAAGCGCACGGCCTTCGAGCGGAAGCTCTTCGAGGTAGCCTGCCTTTGGGGGTGGAAGCTGGATCGGACGTCCGGTTCGAAGCGCGACAAACGCCTGCTGTACCGAGGTGGCTAGCCGCTTTGCTTCCTCGTCAGTGTCCGCAACGATCGCGTTGAAGCCCAGCATGACGTACGGCTTCGCAAGTTGTTCAGATGGCTTGAACCGCTCTCGGTAGACCGAGACGGCTTCCATCATCATTTGCGGCGCGAAGTGAGACGCAAAGGCATAGGGAAGCCCCAGCATCGCCGCTAACTGAGCCCCGAACAGGCTAGATCCGAGTATCCAAAGCGGAATGTTGAGCCCCTCGCCCGGAACGGCACGCACCCCGCCACTTTCACCGCGGAAGTACTCTTGAAGCTCGACGACGTCTCGCGGGAACTGGTTTTCGTCGGACGCGAGATTGCGTCGGAGAGCGTGAGCCGCGGCTTGGTCTGTTCCGGGAGCACGCCCCAATCCAAGATCGATCCTGCCGGGGTATAGAGACTCAAGTGTTCCGAACTGCTCAGCGACGGTCAGCGGGGCATGATTTGGGAGCATGATGCCTCCCGCACCGATGCGAATGTTGGAGGTCTGCGAACCGACATAAGCAAGCACAACGGCCGTGGCGGCACTGGCAATACCGGGCATTGAATGGTGCTCGGCCATCCAGAAGCGCCTGTAACCCAACCGCTCCGCAAGCTGTGCAAGCCCTGCGGAATTGCGAAAAGCTTGGCCAGCAGTTGCTCCCTCTACAATGGGTGCGAGATCTAGAACGGACAAAGGGATCATTCGCACGAGATGGTCGTCCGAGTGACGAGATCAACCCGTACCGTCTGAAGTACATGCTCCCGATCAGCTGTGATCCAAGTCGCATTGACGTCAAAGCGCACAAAACGAGGAATCTGCCGATGTCGAAGGTGGGTCGCGACTTATGTCTGCTTTGAGCGGAAAGCGGACACTATGAGCTCGCGATCAAGTGGGCTTCACCGGTCTGCGGTCCAACTGTTCTTTCTCGACGGCAGGTGAACGCGATCCTCACGGGGCATTCACTTGAAGGGGCGCTCTGTCTCTCATCGGCTTCGGAACTTCCGAGCCAATCTCACCGAGGGTACCTCCAGATCAGTGACAAATGTTTAGGGAATTGCGCCTTGGCACAATGAAGGGAGAAACGCGTTGGAGTCTCACTTCGTCATGAGGTGCTGAATGCGTCCGCTACTTGCTGCTATCATTGTTTTTGCCGCGGCCGCTTGCCAACGCACAGCTGAGCAGCGGGCTGCAGACGAGTTACGGAACGATGCCCAACAAGAAGGCGCGTCAGTCGAGAAACGGGCGGCTAGCGAAGCAGATCGACTAGAGCAGCAAGCCTCTGATCTGGGGAACGAAGCAAATCAGGCGGGTGGCATGACCGGGAAGCGTTTGAATGTACGAGCGCAGGCCTTGAATGATGAAGCCAAGATCGTCCGGAAGCAGGCGGATATGAAAGCTGATGCGATCAAAGAAAGCGCAGATGCGAGAATAAAGGCGTCAAAAAGCCGTTGAGAAGTCCTTGGCTCAGTCGGTGCCGGACGAAGGAAGCAATTCCGAACCAATGCAAATGCTACACTCGGCCGTGAATGGAAGGTCTTACGCGTGGGGACGAGCCGTCCATTGCGTATCGAGTCAGCCCCGAAGAAGGCGCCGTCCAACTCTTCAAGCTTCTTGCCGAAACTTCTGTCGACCGAAAACTCAGCAGCCGGCCCGTCAGCCTCGCCCGTGGTTATCGTTGAAGAGATGAAAATGGACCTCGGCATTTCATCCGAGCGCAGCGATTTGATTTCTGTTCCGCCCAAACGTGCGGCCAGCTAGCGTAGTCGGACGTGTAGTGTCCGCTCTAGGTCGACAGCGGACGCTACTCGAATGGGTTGAAACCGAAGTAGACAAGCTCCTGCGTTTCCTTGCCGATGCGCGTTCCACACCATGGGCAGAACTGGATGAAGCAGTCGTAGCGACCGCTCGACGTTAGCAACATCGTCGCCGCTCCCGCAGTCGGATGTAGCTCGACAAGTGCGTCCGGTAAGTCGATCTCAGTGACGCGCTTATAATAGTCGCGTCCCTTCGCAGCTCTTCACAGCACGGATTCAGCATCACGCCGGCGTCTCATGGTGCGCTAGTGTACGCAATGGGTCGAAAAGCGGTCGTTGGACGATGCCCGTGGCCTAGCTGCGCTGGAGTCCGCCATGCCAACGATCACCGCTTTCGAATCTTCCCCGGGGTAAGGGGCAGGGCCACGCCCGTGACATGCGCCTTAGCTGGGCCTTTGAGGAGGTCGGTCGGCCCTACGGAGCTGCGTTCGTTGGAAGTCCTCAAACAGCCATGCTACCTCTCGCTCAACCCCTTTGGCAGCATCCCCACCTACGAGGAGGGGCGACTCGTCCTTTTCGAGTCAGCGCGGCCTCCTCATGGTCACTGTGCTTCGGCGCTGGAGCCGTCGAACTTTCCTGGCACCCGCAACATCGTGGAGGAATCCTCAAACCTCGCCGATTACGTTGAGCGGGGAAAAAGTCGACCAGCGTTCCAGCGAGCGTTTGAGGCGCAGTTTGCGGTGTTTCAAGGCGCCAAAAATTGATTGCATCGGTGTCGTGCACAGCGCCGAAGCTGCGAAGCCTGCTGACCAGTGATTACGCCAACTCGGTGATGGCAGGAATGGGGCCAAGGCTGTCGCGGCGCGAAAGGGTAGAAAGCCGCCACTTCATTGTCACGCCGCACTTTAAGCGTCGTCGGTAGGAGTCCGTTTGGCGCTGGCGCTGAAGGCAAGCGCCAAAGCAACACCCACTCCGATCCCTATGGCGACATTCTTCAAGGCAAAGCCAACCGCGACACCTATGAAGATTCCAGCGATAAACCCATTGCCTCTGTTCATGCCGCCTCCGTGCTTAAGTGAATCTATCGCCGTTGGGCGATTGGCTGCAATGGGTCGAAAAACGTCGCGGCAAGTTTGGGGAAAGCGGACACTCTGCTTGAGCCGACTCTCGTGGAGCAGACTTGGATAAGTCGAGCGTTCGCTTCCATTCGGTGCTACGAGACGGCAATTGGGCGGCTTCCCTCCCGTAAGCATACGCCTGGCAGAGAGACCATCGAGCTCCCGCTTGCCAATCAAGGAGCCAAGTTGTGAATCAACAGCCGGAGCCGAAGAAGATCCTTCTTCAAACGACCATCCCGACAACCGAAGACGATTGGTCGATCGCGCGCTTCAGCAGCCTTGCTGCGCTGCTTCGCGATGCGCGCGATGAAAGCGGCAACACTCTCTACGAAGTGACCGCGCGCGATCGCGATCCGCCCGGGAGGCCGGACCCGGTGCTATCGACCATCGATGGAAGCGACTTCGACGAGCTTTGGCTGTTCGCAGTTGATACCGGGAACGGTCTCACAGAGGAGGATTGCGCTGCCATCTCCCGCTTCAGAAAGAATGGCGGGGACTGCTCGTGACGCGCGACCACATGGACTTGGGGTCATCAGTCTGCACCTTAGGCGGCGTTGGAAAGGCGCATTACTTCCATTCCAAACAGCCGGATCCGGACGTCAGCCGTCGCAAGCGCGACGACCCTTATACGGCCGACATTGATTGGCCGAACTTTCACTCCGGGGCGAACGGCGATTTTCAGGAAATCGAGGTTGTCGGGGAGGCCCATCCCGTGCTCGCCAACGAACGATCACCTATGGGCTCGATCCACTTCCTGCCGTCTCACCCTCACGAGGGCGACATCGGCGCTCCGAAAGGAGAGGATGCGCGGGTTATCGTGAAAGGGAAGAGCAAGGCGACCGGCGTCGACTTCAACATCGCTGTCGCCTTCGAGCCTGGCAAGCATGGCGGCGCAGCGATTGCCGAAAGCACCTTCCACCACTTCGCCGACTATAATTGGGACCCGCAGGCCGGCTGCCCAAGCTTTGTCAGCGAAAAGCCGGGTGACGGCCTGCTGCGAGTGCCACAAGCGATGGCGGACACGCACTGTTACGCGCTAAACATCGCAAGCTGGCTGTCCGGCGCCTTGCGGACACAGCAGAAGACAACACGCGCCGCCGCGCTGGCGGGCGCCATTCCGGCAGACTAACTCGGCGGCTGCTCGGGACGCGCCGTCCTCAGTTCTTGTGCTGGCAGGGCTTGAGGAGGCTCTCGATCGGGCGCTCACAGAGATGCTAACTGCGCTTTAGCGGCAGAATCGGCGAAAAAGACGTTCGCTCTGCTCAGCTAATGAAGCCACCAATCTGGAAACAGTCGGCATTCCGACCAACTGATCGAACCTCCCTGGGGAGGGGTTTGTGGTGGTCGTTGGTATCTGAACCAGTGCAGCTTATGCGGGTCGCACAGTAACTCCACGATATCGCGCAGATTGCTTCCCACGGAGCGTCCCCAATCGTCGCTCAGGCCGCGCTTGCGACCGGCTCCTCTCCCAGCGCGCGCCGTAGATAGGTTGCGGTGCAGCTGGTCTTGAACGACGCAATTCTTGCCGGCGGGCCTGCGATGACAATACGGCCGCCATCTTCACCGGCACCGGGCCGATGTCGATCACCCAGTCGCTCGCCGCTGCGAGCTTCATGTCGTGGTCGACGAGGATGACGCTGTTCCCGGTGTCGACCAGGGTCTGCAGCTGGTTGAGCAATCGCTCGACATCGGTCGGGTGGAGTCCGGTGGTCGGCTCGTCGAGCACATAAAGCGCGCCGCCGCGCTGCGCGCGCTGCAATTCGGTGGCGAGCTTGACCCGTTGCGCCTCGCCGCCGGAAAATTCGGTCGCGGGCTGGCCGAGACGCAGATAGTCGAGCCCGACCTCGCGAAGCACTTTGAGCGACCGGCAGACATTGGGCGCGTCGGCGAAGAAATCCCACGCTCCCTCGACGGTGAGGGCGAGCACATCGGCGATGGACTTGCCGCGATAGATGATTTCGAGCGTCTTCGGATTGTAGCGGGTGCCGTGACAGACCGGGCAGGGCGCGTAGACGCTCGGAAGGAAGAGTAATTCGACCATCACGAAGCCCTCGCCTTCGCAGCGCGGGCAGCGGCCCTTGGCGACATTGAACGAGAATCGGCCGGCGTCGTAATGCCTGGTCCTCGCCTCGGGAGTCGCCGCGAAAAGGGCGCGGACATGGTCGAACAGCCCCGTGTAGGTGGCGAGGTTCGAGCGCGGGGTGCGTCCGATCGGCTTCTGGTCGACCTCGATCAGGCGCCTGATGTCCTCGATTCCGCCGACGATCCGGCCCTCGCTGGGAGCGGCTGGACGGTCCTCGAGCAGGGCTTCGGCATCTTCCGGCTCCTCAACCGGTGCCGCAGCGCCGAGGGCTTCGCCGACCAACTCAACCAGCGCCTGGCTGACCAGGCTTGATTTGCCAGATCCGGAGATCCCCGTGACCGTCGTCAGCACGCCGAGCGGAAAGGCGCAGTCGAGCGCCTTGAGATTGTTGCGCGTCACCCCTTCCAGCCGAAGCCACCCCGCCGGTGCACGCAGCCGGCTCGGCACGCCGCCCCCTCGGCGAACAGATGACGGCGCGTCTCCGAGGCCTCGACGCTGCGCAGTCCCTCGATCGGGCCGCTATAGAGGATCTCGCCGCCATGCTCGCCGGCGGCCGGGCCGACATCGACGATCCAGTCGGCACGGCGAACGACGTCCATCTCATGCTCGACGACGAACAGCGAATTGCCGACCGCCTTCAATCCGTCGAGCGCACGCAGCAGAGCCTCGGTGTCGGCGGGATGGAGCCCAGCCGAAGGTTCGTCCATCACATACACGACCCCGAACAGGTTGGAGACCACCTGGGTCGCCAGCCGCAGCCGCTGGAGTTCGCCCGGCGACAAGGTCGGGGTGCTCCGCTCCAGCGTCAGATAGCCGAGGCCGAGATCGAGCAGTACCGACAGTCTGCGGCACAGATCGCCGGCGATGCGCTCGACCACCAACGCCTTCTCGGGGTGCGTCTTGCGCAGCGCCTTCAGCTTGCCGGCTTTAGCCTCGGCATAAGGCGCGAAGATCTTAGAGAAGCGGGCCATGGGCAGGCGGCCCATCTCGGCGATGTCCAGCCCTTCGAACCGAACCGACAGGGCTTCCGGCCGCAGCCTTTTGCCGTGGCAGACCGGGCAGGCGCGGCCGATCATAAAGCGGGCCGCTCGCTTCTTCATCATCGCGCTCTGGGTGGTCGCATAGCTGTGGGTGACATGGCGCTTTGCGCTTGAGAACGTGCCCATATAGGCCGGCTCGACTTTCCGGCGGATCGCGCGCTGGATCTCGTCATGGCTCCAGCCGGGATAGACGGGCACCTGCGGCTGCTCGTCAGTGAACAATATCCAGTTGCGCACTTCCTTCGGCAGGTTGCGCCACGGCGTGTCGACGTCAATCCCTAGACTGATCAGAATGTCGCGCAGATTCTGGCCACCCCAGGCCGTCGGCCAAGCGGCGATGGCGCGCTCCCGGATGGTTTTCGAAGGTTCGGGCACCATCGAGGCTTCCGTCACCTCGTGGATCCAGCCGAGACCGTGGCAGCGCGGACAAGCCCCTTCGGGCGTGTTGGGCGAGAAGGATTCCGCATCGAGATGCGGCTGTCCGCGCGGATAGTCGCCGGCGCGCGAGTAAAGCATGCGCAGCAGATTAGAGAGGGTGGTGACGCTCCCGACCGATGATCTCGTCGTTGGCGATCCGCGCTGCTGCTGAAGCGCCACCGCCGGGGCAGGCCCTCTATCTCGTCGACCTCGGGCACCTCCATCTGGTGAAAGAGACGGCGGGCGTAGGGCGAGACCGATTCGAGATAGCGGCGCTGGGCCTCGGCATAGAGAGTGGAGAAAGCGAGCGACGACTTGCCCGATCCCGACACGCCAGTGAACGCGACGAACGCGTCGCGTGGGATTTCGACATCGACATTCTTGAGATTGTGTTCCCGTGCACCGCGCACACGGACGAAGCCGGAGACCTTAGCATCTGTCACGCGGACCACTCCTCTTCGGATTGAGCGACCGAGCCCGTCGTGCTGCGTTGAAGGGGCGATCATCTTTGACACCGGATTACGGAAATCGGACGCGGGTCTCGTGGCTAAAATGCTTCCGCCACTGCTTCCTTGGACGCCAGCAGCTCGGCATGCTCGATTTGGGGGACGTTGCTGAGCAAATTCGGGGCGTGGGCAATCAGCGCCTGGCCGACCTTTCCGGCCAAATGCGCCAGCCGATCCTTCTCGCTTCCGAACGTGTCGAAGATCGCGAAGTCACGCGGGCCGAACTTGACGGCATACCAGTCGATCGTTCCCTCCTCCTCCATGACGTTGTCAAGCGCGCTCCTGAGGAACTCTTCGACCTCGTCCTCCTTGCCTTCCTTCGCCTTGAGGCGAACGAACAATGCACGGTCAATCATCAGCTTTCTCCTTCTTCGATAGATGGGAACTTGAAGCTACGAATCCTCTTTCTCTTCGCGGCGCGGTTCCTGCCCGGGCCGATAGCGCGGGCTGGGCTGCGGAATGAGGAACCAGGCGACTGTAAGCATGGAAAGTCCGGCGCCGATCTGTGGCGCCGCTGCCGCCACGGGCACCGCTGCGATCAAAATCAGCGTCGCGATGCCGTAACGTCGCGTCATCTGCTTCAGAAAGTCTGGCGCAAGGCGATCGTCCATCACCCTACGCTCGCCCGACATTCCGTAGAACCATTTCATCATCCAGACGACCGCCGTGGCGGCCATCCCGACGGTCAGCGTCACCGCCGCCGCCGGCTCGGACGGGGTGCCGAATTGATAGCACCAAACCCGGATCGGATAGGGGGTCACCACGATCGCCAGCAGGAACAGAAGGTTGATCAGCCCGAAGACATGATCGCTGCGCGCGTAGATCCGGCCCGTATAATGGTGCTGCAACCAAAAGGCGCCGATGGTGATGTAGCAGAGTAGCAAGGCGAGATGCTCGCGCCATTGCTCCGCCATGGCGATGCCGAGGCTCGTATAGCCGTGTGGCCCATCGGGAGCGCCCGGCGGCTTGATCTCGACGATTAGCAGGGTGAGCGCGATCGCAAACACCCCGTCCGTGAAGCCTTCGAAGCGAGCAAGGCCCCGAATCGCGCCGTAATTCTTCGCCATGAGGCTATCCCATCTGTAGGCCAACAGATGGGACGGCATGAAGTTGCCAATGCCGTTCAAAACCGCACGCTCCAAGTGCTGGTCATCGCCGGGGATGTTCGCGGCGAGCCGGATCGGAGACGCATTCGGAACGAAGCCCACTCACCACGGATTTAGTGAAATGATCGCTGTCAACGACGGCGAAACTTCCGTCGAGGCGAGCCTCAGGGCAACATCAGGAGTCGAGGATGCAGTTTCGGCAGTTTGGCCTAACCGCGCAGGACCTTCCGATCGTCGGCCAGGGCACTTGGGAGATCGATGAGAGTAAGCGGGAGCTTGCCATTGCAGCGCTCCGCCGCGGCCTCGACGAGGGCATGACACACATCGACACCGCCGAAATGTACGGCGACGCCGAATTGCTGATCGCGTAAGCGATCGACGGCCGACGCGACGAGCTGTTTCTCGTCTCGAAAGTCCTTCCCCAGAATGCGATGGCCGATAGGGTAATCGCGGCGTGCGAACGCTCGCTGTCACGCCTCGGGACGGATCGTCTCGACTGCTACCTGCTGCACTGGCGCGGCCGGATTCCGCTGAGTGAAACATTCGCGGGATTCGAGCAGTTGACGCGTTCAGGTAAGATTCTCGCCTGGGGCGTCAGCAACTTCGACGTTCCCGATCTCGACGAAGCGCTTCACATTGCAGGCCCGGGCAAGATCGCCTGCAACCAGGTCCTCTACAATCTCGAAGAACGGGCAATCGAGCATGAAGTCATCCCGTGGTGCGACCGGCACGGGACGGCAGTGGTCGCCTACAGCCCGTTCGGGCACGGGAACTTCCCCGGCGAGCATTCGCCGGCAGGACGAGTGCTCGCGGAGATTGCGGCGGCCCACGATGCGACGTCCCGCCAGGTCGCGCTCGCCTTTCTCGCTCGCTTGACGTTCGTGATTCCTAAGGCGTCGAGTTCAAAACATGCCGGCGAAAACGCCGCCGCAGGCGATCTCAAGCTGTCCGACATCGAACTGGCGCGTATCGACGCTGCCTTCCCTCGCGGGCCAAAACCCGCAGGTCTGCCGATGCTTTAGCAGCTCATCGCGGTTTGAAAGGGCTTCGGAATTTATTTTCGGTGATCCGCCGTTCCGCAACTGTCTGCACTTGGTGGGAAGCGGACATTGCTTCTAAATACAGTATTGCGCGTTGGTAAGCTGTCGCGTCCATGGTACATGAATACATCGCGCGGAATTCCCTCTTTGTAGGCGTGCGCGACTGAGAGTCGAAGTGCTCCCGCTTACAAGTCGGGAGTCGGCCATGAATGAAGTTGCCTCCGATAACGGCAGCGCGGAGGCAAATGGAGCGGGTACCTTTATTCCAGCGCAAGTGACGCTATCGCCGCAGCGAAGCATGGATCTTCAGCGGGGCGGTGCAGTGTGATGTCCAGCACGAGTAGTAGCGATGAAACGTCAATTGTCGACTACTGGCATGAATGGGAGATCAAGGGCGCTGAGAGGCAAGTCGTCCTTTGCGTCGAAACCGACCTCGAACTCGATCCGGGTCGCGACGGCTTTGACCGGGTGCAGCTCGATGCATTGCTCCACCAGGCCTCCGAGCTCATGAAAGCCAGCCCCAGTCCGATCGATTTCATCCGTATCGTGCAAGCCGAGAATTAGGGCGGTCGGCACCATGTACCGACTGAATCTCTACAGCGGAAACAAGCTCACCCGCACAGAGCTCCTAGAAGCGCCGCTGGAAGAAGCCAAGGAGTTGGCGGTCGCGGCGATCGGCCTCGAAAAAGCGCATCGGGTAGAATTGGTGAACCGGGCCGGGTCGGTCATCTTTCAGCGCTGGGCTGTCTTGTAGGTCGCGCTCGCCGGGCGATCTCCAGCTCCAGCTCCGAAATCAGGTGCTTCAGCCCGTTCGACGGCAAGGCCACGCAGGAGGACAATTCGGTCCGTGCGTGCGATACGAGGTCTGACCAGAACTTTATGGTGTCCGCGTGAACCGGACGTTGCCGCAAGCGACCGGCGCTGCGAATTGCCGAGATGAGGTTTCCCTCGGTGCTGCCGTGTAACTTCATGTTTCCCACCTTAGAATGGCCGAGATCCCGACATTCGCTTCGACGCATTGGGCGGGCGACGAACTTCTCGCTGAGGTTCGGAAAAATCTCGCGCGTCAACTTGGGCGATCCTTCGCCTGAGGCCATGGGACTTACCATGCGGGCGTCGTTCCTGTTCTTCGCTACGGAGATGAGCGCGGCGTAGGCGTCGGCCAACTACTGATGTGCAAGGCGCGACCTGCCGCAGGCAGCATTGTCGGCGTTGAACAAGGAGACTTGTTGCCTTCTGTAAGATAATTGAGGTCCATAAGACGCTCCCAAAACGCCAGCGGGAACGCGATCGGTCTCTCAGCTGCGCAAGCCTGTCGAAGAAATCGCGCGATGAGGGCCATTAACACGATTCAACATCTAAACCTAAACATCGGAATGACTTTCGTTCCCGGCTTACAAAGCTGCCCATTGGCTGCTACATATTTGAGGCTACCAGTCTACAACTGACGGTTTTTGGCGCTTAGCGGCCCTTTTTCCTTCTCACGCAGCTTCTAGCAGAGGTCGCCGATGTCCGGCGCCCAAAGGAAGGGAAATCAAAATGCCGATCGGCACCGTAAAATTCTTCGATACCACCAAGGGCTTTGGGTTCATCCAGCCCGACGACGGCAGCAGGGACGCGTTCGTGCACATCAGCGCCGTCGAGCGGGCGGGCATGAGTGGGCTCTGCGAAAACCAGCGCATTTCCTATGATCTGGCCGAGGAACGCCCGGGCAAGATGAGTGCGATCAACCTGAAGGTGGGGGACGAGACGGCCAGTTCGGACCAGCCGTCTCCTAAATCGGACGGAGTATCAACCGAACAGGACTTACTTTCGAAAGGCTCCTAGCTTGGCCAAGCGTCCCAGGCGGGTAAAGCCGCACCGACGGCCTCCAGCAGCTCCAAACGAGTTCCGCCAGGTCGGTGACGCGCAATCGGACGGCACTGATGATTGGATCGATACGATGGTTCGACGCAGCATCGGCCTGCACGGCCCATAATGTTGGCCAGACTGCTACTCCGTCTTCGAAAGGCTTCAAATGGTTTCCTCTCACAGCAACATTCATCAGCTTCGGCCAAGGCTTCGTCTAGTCTCAGCGACAGAGACACCGCGAATTGCTTCGCGGCCGCGCTTCACCTGCCTGAGCGTCGCGGCGGATGAAACTGATCACGAGCAAGGATCTTCGCTCACGACTTCGCCAAGTCATTAATCCGTGGCGAAAGAAGAGCTGCTTACAGTCGAAGGCGTAATCGATGAAATTCTACCCGACGGGCGCTTCGGTGTTTTGTTGGATAACGAGCATAAGATCATTGCTTACACGGCAGGGAAGATGCGCCGTTTCCGGATACGGTCCATCGTCGGGGATCGAGTCCATGTCGAGATGACTCCCTATGACTTATCGAAGGGACGAATCGTCTATCGGGAGAAGGTGGTTGGGCACCAACCCGGTCCCCGGCGGCGGCAGTTCCGACGATGAGCGCGATAGTAAGCCTAAGGTTCTGTTCCCGATGAACCGTCTCACCAATTCAACCAGATGCGATCCAGGCATCCTAGAGGCACTTATAGCCGATAGGGCTCCGCCACAGGTCGTTTATGCCTACCGCAAAACAGGTTTGATCGTGACGGTAGAGTCTCGGGAGACGCTCGACGAGCACGACCGCAAGATATGGGACGCCGCGATGGTTGAATTTGCCAATCTCGAATGGGATGGGCAGCATTCAGATACTCACTGACGAGGGGACCCAATACAATTCAGGTTAATGACGGAAGTGCAGGTAGGGACTACCCAAATCCCGGTGGACCAAGAAGAGCTCTTTCGTGACGCCTATCTGCGCGGCGTTCGCGCTGCGATCGAAGAGACCTGCCCGTATATCCCCCAGCCCATACTTTTGGCGATCCTTCAGTGGTCGTCGGATCTGGATTGTTGGAAGACTGGCGAGCCGCCGCCTCCACCGTCCGAATGGGTCATCGAAGATTAGTTGATTGTTCAACGATGCGGATCAATAGGAAAGCCTGTGAGCCGTCCTCCGGCGGGACGCCAATTCCACATTGAGCGGTCGGGCAAGAGAGGCCTGTTCTCGGACCTGAACTGCTCTGAGTTTTGCCAAGCCAGCAGCTCCCGCAATTGACGGGCTTCCGCGTCCTCAAAAATCGTTCTCACCAAACTCGCTACCAAAATTGTCCACGATGCACGTTGGAACAACCTGACGACCGAATGCAGCACGTGCGGAAACCGCTGGGGCAGGTGTCAGGATCTATAGATGCGACGATGGGCGAGCGATTGAGCGTCGATCAACTTTTGGGTCACGGCGTTCCAATCCTGATCTAACAATCAAGGCTACACTGATTATGGTCGTGCTGAGCGCGAAAATTGTCGCGGCGATCGCAAACCAAAAATGCATCTTGGAGTCCTGATGACAGTGGTCCTTAACCGCGCGGCTTAGCGATGCAGTCGGCCCGGTGCGACGACCTGATTAGCGAGCATCCCAAATAGAGACTACGGGCGGTTCGGATTTGATGGTTAATAATCGGCCATTGAGGTACGAGCCCGATAGCCGCTGCTCTCGATCGAGGAGGGAAGAATGCGCGTCGCCGTGCTCGCTTTGGCAGTACTCTTCGCTGCTGATCCCGCCTATGCTTACATGGGTCCAGGAGCCGGACTTGCTTTCATCGGCTCGTTATTCGCGCTCATCGCCGCCGTGGGAATCGGAGCCTTGGGGCTGATCTGGTATCCATTGAAGAAACTCTTTCGATCTAATCGGGGTAGCGAAATGCCGGACCGCGACGCCTGAGCATGGGCAAATCCGACAAGGGACAATGACGGTCTGCGATTGTCGCTTACGAGTGATTCGAAGCACTCCCTCAGGCCCCTATATCGACGACTTTCTGGCGTCGCACTCTGCGCCTTTCCCAATCACCGACTCGGTGGTGACCTTTGCTCGCCTTGGCAGGTGCCTTTGGGTATTTTGATAGTCGGTGGCGCGGTCTTTTCTGGCTGATTCGAACCGGCATTACCGTAGCCTCAAGCTACCCAAGCAATGTACGATCGAGATCATCCAACACTGGCGCGCCGGGCGCGAACTTTCTTGCGAAATGTGCGCCGGACGCGAGAATCGGCGGCAGCTCTGCCTCGCCAAGCATCATCGGGTGGGCTCCTCCGCCATTCCACACTGCGAAGCGCCTGTTGTCGCGACAGATGGTAAGGCGGGGGAATTGCAGAGGACTGTCTGATAGTAGCACTCTTCGGGAAATACTCGCCGAGTAAGATGGCGTGCCAATTTTCGGTGATTGGCCGTCGGTGAGAGCAGGACGTCGGCTGCCCGGCGGTTTGCCGTGAACCAATGATCGCCCCAGAACAGGCCAAAGTGGCTTGAGTATGGATGCCTCCCATCAATCGGCAGATGGAACGTGTGCCGACCTAGTCGGAGCCTGGGACGCGTCCTCAGCAAGGGTACCCACAATTGGCCCTTGTTATAGAACCGGTCCTTGGCTCTGTACTGCTCGGACGTTTCCAAGTGAGCGAGCGAAGGATTCCAGTCCCCGACAATTTGCGCCCTCGGTCGCGTCGGACCAAGCTGATGGACGTCGAGGAACGCATCGCATTCTGCAGCCTCCAACTCCTGCAGTACGGCATCGGCGCTGGATGTCGGGTAGTCGGCGCCGCTCAGAAGGCAGAACCAATCCGGATCATCCGAGGTGTAGAGAAGTTCCAGAGCAGCAAGGAACGCGCGGACCACGCTAAACTTTCCCCAGCCAGTGCGCAGAGACGGCGTGACCAGGCGTACGTTCGGGAGCACCTTCGCCACATCGAGCGGCGACTGTGACAGATCGTGGTGCCACGCGATGGGAGGGAAGTGATACATTCGGTTCAATGTATCCACGAGCCGAAGCGCTTGCTCGGGGTGGGCGTGCGAAAGAATAACGAACCCAACGGACGCTCCGGAACTCACTGACAAACTTGCCCTCCGGCACCACAACAGCAGGAACGGTACTCAATGCTCCGATGCTGTCCAGCCGGCTTGCGGGGCCAAGTACCGCGACAGGTCGGCCTCGACCTCTCAAAGGCCAATTTGAGGAGAAACCTCACGACGGGCTCAGACGCCTTTTGTTTTAGGCGCTCATCGCCAGGAACGTCGCCGGGTAGAACACGTGGCGAGCATCTCCTGAATCTCCGCAGACGCCCGTGACATTCTTCATCATCCACCAGGAACCACCACTATCGAACAAGGAAAAGCTCGAAGGCGAGTAGCCTTTGATGACGGAGTATCTGCCGCCTCGCATCAGCAGAAGCATGGCCCGTCTTTCCAGAACGGTTTGGTGGATGACATTGAATGCGTCACCTCGATCGGCGAGCGGCGACATCATAATTCGCTCAACTCGGACGAGGTGGCCCAAGTTACGCCTGGCGTGATCGCACAGTGAGTGAGCGAGCGAATGCCAAAGCGTCTTCCGCAGCCCGCAAATCACGGCTTGCTCAGGCGTGAGCCGACCGTTCAGGAATTGCAGGCCTATCCTCAAAAGTGCATGCTGATCGGCGGCGCTTATTCCTCGTGCAGGTGCCAGGAGTAGCCTGATGGCGTTTACAATGGCGAAGAGGCCGCTCAAACCCAGACAATCGTCGCCGTGCCAAAGCGGTTGAATCAGGCCCGATCCCGGGAGCTTTGCCGACGGAGGAGGGGCGCACTGGCCCCTCCCATCAAGACTGACAAACACCTCAGTATTCCTCGGCGAGCATTACGGTCAGGACGCGGTGGGTCTTGGTCGGGTCGGCTGGATCTTCTGAACCGAACATCAGATCCGGTGCGTAATAGTCAATTTTCCAAAGGAGCTCCGCTGACCAGAGGTCCATTGCTCCGAAGTCGCGCTCGCCATGAGGGTCGCTATCGGCATCAAAGTCCTGATACGCTGCCAGCCGGTGCAGTAGCTCGAGCGGATTGAATTCCCCCAGGTTCCTGATGCCACTAGTAATGAGCACGGTCCCGCCAGTCGCTGTCGTGCGGAGCTTGTCGTTCAGTCGTGCGATCTGTTCGGCTCGAGGAACGTTCGGAACGCAACTCGACTGTGCAGTGCAGTTCATTCTGACCTCCTTCGCTTGGTGGAATTTGGACGCGCAGCGTCGCCGGCACGCGTGCCGTTGAGTGGAGCCAACGGTGATGAAGCCGGCGCCGCAGCGCCGCGGAACTAGTGGTTTACGATTGGGTGGCCGCGGAATGCCGCAAGCCAGCCTTCACCGTCATACCGGTCAGAATCCAGAATGCCGGTGGCACAGGCTCGCCAAAGGATTGTGTCGACGGTGGCCACTCTAAGGTTCGCCTGGCGGGCCAGTCTCGAGCACATTCTCTGGACGGAGATCCTGTCTCGCCGTGCGAGCCTCGCCAAATGCACGTCGGGCTTGGCGACATCTAGGCCGAGGTCCTTAGCCAGGTGATACTTCGTGATCGGCCCAACCCAGGGAAGAGCCTCGCAGAAGGCGAGCTTGTCTTCTGCAGCGTGAAACTGGTCGAACAAGCACTGCCGCTCTGACCAAATGACCTCGATTGCTTGGGCCTTGCCCGGGTGGCCGAACACGCCCCGGACCGAACCGGACTGCTCCAGCGCCGCCATGCATCGACCAAAAATCTCTCGAGCGATCGAGAACTTCATTCCTGAATTGCAAACGACGTTGATGGCGATCCCGGCGAATTCACGGGCGTCAGCAGGCTGCCCGATCTGCTCGGCCCATTGAACATCCTCACCATGACCAGCTCGGACGACTGCCGCCTCGATCCTACGAAACCGAGACAGGGTAATCATGGGTGCCGCCCTCGGGCACCACGGCAATGACGCACGCGGTCTGGCAGGGAAGGGTCACTGACTTCGCCAGCCATCTCGTCCCCTTGCCAAGTAAGCCAAGGCGCTGCGCTACAGCGTTGTGCAGGCTTAGCACAAAAGGTGAACAAATGTCAAGTTTTGGTTTTAATTGGTGGTGACTGATTTTCAGAAGCGTGTCACGGAGACTTAACATCGACGTGGAAAAGCTCGTGGAACTTCACGCCACGGCAGTTTGATTGCTTCTCAACAGCTGTGCTCTAAACCGCGGCCGTGACAGAGGTTCGGCTCGATCAGAAAAAACTCCGGCCGCATAAGGCGATCGTCACTGCACGCTTCGACATGCCGAACGTGCTCACGAATGACCCGTTCGTGTACGTGGACCTTTGGCTGCGCCGTGAGCACGCAGATGACGCTTTGTTTTTCTGGCGTCAGTCGGCGTCGTTCTACCGAAGCGCCGAGTCACTGCCGATCGAGGCCAAGCCGGTTGTTCTCTACTACTCGTTCATGAATGCCATAAAGGCGCTGTTGACTGCTCGCGGCATCACCTTTGCACCAAAACACGGGGTTGGTAGCCGCAATATGCGTCGGCCTGGCGGCAAGATCGTACTGAGCAATGAAGGCATTCGGATTTTCAACAGCGGCGTGCTTCCCGCGCTCTCAACCTACTTCGGTGAGACAGAGACCCGACAGGTCCACAGCTTGGAGGAGCTCCTATACAATCTCGTCCATATTCACCGGACGTATTGCCTCACATATCCCACCCGCAGGGACATCTTCCTGCCGCTCGTGGAACCTGTTTTCACCCGTGACGACATCACAGGAGAAACCAGATTCGAGGCGTACGTTGCCAACGATGTCGATTGGGAGGCTTACCGGCGGTATCTGCCCGCGAATTTCTTACATTATCCGCGTGGCGTGAAACGAGTAATCCAGTCCGTGGACTTTGTGGTAACCACCACCGCGACCAATCCTCAAACCGCCGATCTAGGCCATCTCCGCGATCTAAATCGCATCGTTAGGGGTCGCCTCAAGTACATCAAAGGAGCCTCAACCCTTTGGTATCTCAAAGTTGATACGCCGTCCGACATCGCGCGCGAACAGCTGACCATCACGCTGGCGGCGATGCACAGGTTGAGCGAACTCAGCAGATACCACCCAGCTCACTTGAATTCTTTGCTTAACGGGCAACGGAACTGGCTCCTGACGGAATTCATCCAGATGTCGCCGCCGCAGTTTATCGATGAAGTCGCCGCGGAAATGACGGGCTACCAGATACTAGTGCCCAACGTGCGACTACCCGTATAGCTGGGCATATGAAGGTCTATGTTGCGTGCGGGCTGACACATGTTCCGGCCGAGCATTTCGAACGGTACGTCGGCTACATCCATGCTCTCGCCTCGGCGCTTCAAGCAAGCGCCTCCGTCGAACAAGTGAGGTACGCTCTGGTCGATAGTGATCCGCAGTTAGAGACCAAGCCTCAAAACGAGCAGCCGGCGCTTTGTTACGATTGGGATCGTCGGATGGTCGAGGAATCGGACATCGTGGTGGCGGACGCGAGCTTCCCGTCCACTGGGATGGGCATTGAACTCCAGCTTGCCGACAATTCTGACACTCCGATCATCCTTCTAATCGGCGACTATGCGAACAACCGAGTACCCAGCCGCCGCTATCGCAACCCTGATCACAGTGAGCACCATCTACAGGTTGGCGCGGGCATCGTGACATTGATGGCGCTCGGAGTACCCTCAATCCGGCGGACCATCGAGTACGCGGAACAATCTGACGCGATCAGGGCCGCTGTAGAGGCCGTCGAACTTTACGATCAGGGTTGATTGCGCCTGCCCACATCAAAGCCTGCGGCCATAGCGGGTCAGCGTGTTGTATTGCCCGAGGCACTTCTTACAGATTTTGTGTTCGTCGGGTTCCTTCTCCGCAGCGAGAGCAGTTGCCTCCTCAAGAGTAGGAAGGCCGCACCAAAAGGTTATCTTCGAGCTTCCATCCATCCTGCCCAAACCGCCTTTGCAGGATGAACATTCAGCTTTGTGGATCATGGCTTTCTGGTGGTACGGCTGATGGACCACCCAAAAGCGCTTTTCCTGATCGCGCGCCGTCGGCTGTTCCAGCGACGGTTCGCTCTTCCCCTGGCGAGCAATGAACTCATCGGCGGCGACAATCATGTCTTCCGGAGTCCAGACACGATCAGTCAGGCCACACTCAATTGCTGCGGGAACCCGCTTGACCCAACTGGATGATCCATCGGTCGGACGCTTCGGCCGGGGAATCCAGCAGTAGTTCCGAAACATGATGGAAATTGCGAGCTGGCGCTCGTGATATTCCAAAGCCTTGGAGAATGCGTTCGTCTTACGTGTGAGGCGGCGGTTTGACTGCCGAACGAAGCCGTTCTCTCGTTCCACTCGCCAGGTCGTGATGTCTTCCAAAGCGGGTTGGCCGATAACAATCAGCCGATGCGCGCCTGCGAACTTGCTTCTCGGCGTGGGCTCCTCGTTATCATCAGTGTCGGTGTAGATTTTCGAATACTGACCGAAATTCACTCGATCCGCGAAAACGATCTCCGCCGCGTCACGGTACGCTTTCATTCCGTCCGACGCGATTGTCGGCCGACAAATGAAATCTCCTGAAGCGTCCTTTGCGAGACTGTTATCGAGCTTCCGAAAGAACTTCGTCGCATCGACCTTGCCACGAAGGCCGATGTGGTAGGTGATTACGAGGCTCGTGCGGCGATCTACTCCAAGATAGACCCAGCTGACCCCGCCATCGCCCCTCTTAAGGGCTGAACGACGATCGTTTTCGCCGACAAATGACCAAAGCTCATCGACCTGGATACGATCGCACGTGACGGGCGCGAGGTTTCGTTGATGGTCGATTGCCCAGTCCCCAACCTCACGCACAATCCGACTGATCGTCCCAAACGGCTTCCTAAAAACTCGCTCGCACGAGCGCATGGACATGCCCTCGCACAGCGAGTGCAAAATCAATGCCCGTTCACCAACCGATAATCTGTTCACCACCTCTCCGTGCCCTGTTGAACTCACAGGCTCTTTGACAACAGTTCCAAACCGGGTCAACACTCACGGTTTACTCGTGTTTTGCGAATCGACAGAACAAAACAAGAATAGAGGTTCGAAATGGGACGATTCACAATTTATCTGACGGGACATCCGAGCGGCCTGCCGGTCGAGATGGCTGCTGCATCCGTGAACGAAGTTGAACGGCTTGTCGGGTCAGGCAGGTTTGTCGCAGGCGAGTTGATCGACGTCCCCGACGAGTTTGGCGTCTGCTCAAACAGATCGGCACTCATCCCGCTTTCCCGAATCCAGATGATTGTGGAGTCCGACTGATGAGCGCTGCGCTTCAAGATCGGTTGGCCCGCGCGACACTCACCAAGGCCGAATATACGCCCGGCGAACTGGCTCGCATCAGCGCGCTCAGCACAGACATGCAGCGCGTGTGGAGACGACGGGGCCAGCTGCCGACTCGCAGCGCGGGGCACGCGCGCTTCAGCATCGCCGAAGCGATCGAGACGACTTTTCGCTACGCGCTAAGCAAAGTCGGAATTCCCCCAAGCGAAGTGCAATTGGACCTCTCGGCTGCCGCCTCCGCCGCGATGTTACACGCGGTCTTCACTCACGGAGGGTGTGAAGTGATCGGACCGGCAGATGAAGTCGATGAGTTCCTCACCACCTTCGCGGAGGACAGCGGTCAGCTTGGGAGCCTCCTCGTTGGTTGCCCAACGGCTTCACACTACCTGGTCCTAGATGAGTGGCACCAAGCGCGGATCGTTGACGATCCGTATCACCTCATCGCTGACACTGAAGAACTGAACGTCGTCTTTAATCTCGCCTTGATCGGTGCGCGCTTAGTCGAACGCGGACGCAAGCCGATCATCACCGTCGAGTTTCCTCAACGTCCGGGCCAACGCACCGTTCGGCGTCTTACGGGTATTGGCTCAAATGATAGCTGAGCGCTCAATTAGTAGCTGCTTGGGAAGCGCTTGTGATTGTTGAACTAAACAGCCATACCCGCCTGGCTCGGGGGAGGCTAAATGGACCAAGTTACGAAGTTCGTGTCCGAGCATTGGGCAGCCATCTTGGCAGCAGTGCTTGCCATCATCGGCGGCGGTTTCGCGTTACGCTTCCGTTCGCACCGCCAGTCTGGCCGCAGCAACTATGTGGATCAGACAAAGGCCAAGGCCGGCGGCGATATCGTCGGCCGAGATAAGGTCACTCGGATCAACGACTAAGTCAGTGTCGGACAGCGTCAATCAGGGCGGCGCGAACGCCGGCGGCGACATCGTTGGCCGCGACAAGATCACGAACGTCCATATGATAAAGCATCAACAAGTTCGTGAGCTTGTTGAGCGCCTCACCAAGGAGATGGAAAAGGACGAGATTCAGCAGCAGTGGATCGACAATCTCGCCTTCTTCGAAGAACCTTATGCGCCTGACGGTGTCATCGGACTGGAAGCCAAGCTTGAGAAGTGCGGCGGCCCGACAAAATTCCCTTGGCGATCAGGCACAAGGAACTCTTCGTAAAATTCCTGACGAAGTACTCGCTCTACGGAGCGGCACAGGAGCTATTGGCGCTGTGTTTGCACCGAATCCACTGCGAGTTTGAAGCACACGTGCATCCGGTCTGCGGTGAGGCCACTGTCACCAAGCTGGATCAGATCATCAGTGGTCAAATCATCCAGAAGGTCGTCGAAGAGTATGGCCTCGGCGCTTTCGCACTAAATCATGGCTTGGTTCTGGGCATGACGTACTGGCTTGCAGAGCGATGCTACGTCCGGTGGCACGCATGACTCAGCTCGTTTATCATCCCGCATTCGATGCGTACCACGCGTTCCTGAGGTCGGTTCGGATTCTGCTCGCATGTCCAGACGGCTTGGATCCGATGGCACTACGCATTCTCGATTTTTTCCTTCTTTTTCCCGAACGGATTGAGAGCGCTCGCCTGACGCCAGCTCTGCGATCGTTGGTGAAACGAACCCCATTGAACCGCGATTTCCCTATGACACGCTCCCAGCCAGCCGGCCTCTCTTTGCACGAATGGCGGAAGCTCAGACGGCAGCGAGCCAGACGCTCCTCGCGAAAGGATTAGCCAACGCCGACGGCGAAAAGCTGCGGCTCAGCCGCGACCGTGTACCGGCTCCGCTACTTGACCTCTGTGAGGAACAGAACGAGAACGAGCGCTCCCTGATGGATACGTTGAAAGCCCTGGGGCAGCGTTTCCGACTCAGGGCGCAAACGGGCTGAAAGATCGGTCTGGTTTGGCGGAGTTTCGATACGATGTTGTTTGAGCCGACGCTGCTGGTCCGTGAGCTGGCGATCTATCGCGGCGCTCAACACGCCTATCGTGCGTCATTTCACAAGGGCGTGAATATCATCAGCGGTGAGAACAGCTCAGGCAAATCGACCATTCTAAACTTGCTTGCGTACGGGCTGGGCGCAGACATCTCGACCTGGAGCGAGCACGCGAAGCTGTGTGACCGGGTTGCGGTTGAGGTGTCGCTGAACGGCAGTATCGTCACCCTTTCGAGAGCGATTTCAGAGCAAAGCGGTCAGCCGATGGACATCTTCATCGGGGATTTGGCCCAGTCTGAGCAAGCGCCGACCGCTGCTTGGACGAGGTACCCCTACAGGACGTCTCAGTCGAAGGAGAGTTTTTCCCAAGCTGTATTCCACTTGTTGAATGTTCCTGAGCTTGAGACAGAGGCGTCGGGGAAGTTGACCCTCCACCAAATTCTCAGACTTCTCTACTCTGATCAGCTGAGCCCAGTCGAAAAGATATTCAGAGAAGAGAGGTTTGATACTCCAGCACTTAGGGAAGCCGTAGGTAGACTCCTCTTCGGGCATACGATGCTGATATATATCTAAATCAGCTTCGCATACGTGAACTGGAGAAGGAACTTCAAAGCATAGATGCTTCACTGCGAACGATTTACGCTCTCCTATCGGGAGTTGAACATAGTCTAACACTGAATTGGCTGGACGAAGAAAGGCGTAAGGTCGAAGCTGAGCTGGAAGCAGTAAGCGTAGAGATCGCGAAGACTGAGGAGCGAGCTTATCTAGGAGAAGCTTCGAGCGATCTTAGCCTCGCGCCTCAGGAGCGCGCATTTACAGAAGTACAGCGGCTGCAAGCAGAGCTGTCAGAGCTAGAAGATCGAGAACAAGCGCTGCGATTGGACTTCGCCGATTCCGAGGTTTTCATCACGACCTTGGAGAGGAAAGTTCAGGCACTTCAGAACTCCTCGACCGTCGCGGCAACAATCTCGGAGGTTCAATACGAGTGGTGTCCGGTCTGTTTCGCGCCACTCGCGGCCGAAAATAATCCGCATGCGTGCCGGCTCTGCAAAGAGCCATTCGATGAGGAACGCCTTCGCAAGAGAATGGTCAGCCAAATCAGCGACATGATCGTTCAGGTGAAACAGTCGAAGGCGTTGCAGGGCGATCGTTCAAAGGCTCTTGAGGAAGTCGCTCAGCGGAAGTCAGAACTCAGAGCGAAGTGGGATGCGGCCAAGAGCGAGCTGACACGAGTTCGCCGGTCCCCAATGTCCGAAGACAAGGATCGGCTCAGGGCTCTGAATGAGCGATTTGGATATCTAAAGCGCGAGCTCGAAGGAGTAGATGAAAAGGCTGCGCTGATCGGTCGCTTAGACGAAATGTCGCGCCAGAAGGCAGAATTGGCAGCCAACATTACCGAGCTGGTCGATACGAACCAGCGATTGAAGGCTTCCGAGGCCCAGAGGTTGGCAAAAGCATATTCGGAAGTGGCAACGGAGACGGTACATTTCCTGCACCATGATCTGCCGAGGCAGGACTCTTTCCAGAACGCCGAAACCGTCACGTTCAGTTTCGGGGAAGACAAAATCTCAGTTGATGGGGAAAGCTACTTTTCGGCATCTTCCAAGGTCTACCTGAAAAACTCATTCCTCGCGGCATTCCTATTTTCTGCCGCTCGGGACGGCCAGTTCCGTCACCTTCGATTCCTCATTCTGGACACCATCGAGGACAAGGGTATGGAACCAGCGAGGAGCCAAAACTTCCAGCAACTCTTGGTCGACAGATCGTCGAGTATCGAAGCCGACCACCAGGTCATCTTCGCGACGGCCATGATCAATCCCGCGTTGGATACTGACGAGTTCGTCGTAGGTCGCAGATCGACCCACGACACACGAACGTTGTTGATCGCTGGCTGATCAGAGATGTCGCGGCATCGGCACGGAAACGTCAAACAGGTCGCCGCCGCGATTGTTTTCCATGAGGGTTGCGTGTTGGTTGCTCGTCGCGCTCCCGGTCAGAACCTTGAAGGACTGTGGGAATTTCCGGGCGGAAAGCTGGAACCTGGCGAAACTCCGCAATCCTGCGTTGTACGGGAGTTAGATGAGGAATTGTCGCTGGCAGTAGAGCCGGGTCCGACACTCATTGAATCGCTTTTTAGGTATCCCGGCGGTGCAATAAATTTGATCGCAGTGGTAGCGGAGGCAGCCAAACGTGACGTGTTCTTGACCGTTCACGACGAGGTCCAATGGCTCGCACCAATCGATTTGCTTACAGCGGAACTCGCGCCAGCCGATATTCCGATCGCTGAGGAGATCAGTCGAAGGTTTAGTTAGTGCAGAGTTGGGGGTCGGCGATGCGTTATTGGTGGGTCAATCAAAATCAGACATATAAACACGAGGTGCCAGGAGGCTTCCTGTGGTCTCCGAAGGTCAATCGAAACGGCTCCCGAAACCAGTTCTATGTGAACATGACTGAGGTCGCGCCCGGAGACCTCATACTGTCGTTTTGCGATACCCGGATCAAAGCGATCGGCATCGCGACAGGTCCGGCAGTGTCTGCGGACAAACCCGATTTCGGCAGCGCCGGAGCCTACTGGGAAAAAGAAGGCTGGTTCGTGCCGGCTGAATTTGAGGTGGTGAGCGACCCTGTCCGTCCGAAGGATTTCATTGCTGATCTCCTGCCTCACCTCCGAGGGAAATATGATCCTCTCCAACGATCTGGCGACGGAAACCAAGGCGTATATCTCGCCGAGGTCTCCGAGGGCTTCGTGCGGGTTATATTGGGCCGAATGGGCACAACTTTGGAGGCCGTCGTCGCAAATGAGGTGAACATTGGAGATGCGGACGACGACCGGGAAGAGGTTGCGCTCGAAGGTAGGACCGACATCGGGGAGACCCAAAAGAGGCAACTTGTACAGGCGCGACGAGGACAAGGAATCTTCAAGGCGAACGTTCGATTGAACGAGAAGAGATGCCGGTTGACCGGCATCACCGATCAGACGCTCTTGATCGCGAGTCACATCAAACCCTGGTCGAAATCGTCAGACTTTGAAAAGCTAGATGGGTGTAATGGCCTGCTGCTGTCCCCACACGTCGATCGCCTTTTTGACCGCGGGCTGATCAGCTTCGATGATGATGGGACTGTATTGCGATCCCGATTGGTTGCTGCGGATATCTGGCCTGCCTGGGGGCTCCACGCCGTCGCTAACGTAGGAACCTTCTCATCGAAGCAGAGCAGCTATCTGGCATACCATCGGAAGCACCTCTTTAAGCCTGGCTAGCGGCACCTCGGCGATGCGGATGTCAACTCAAACTAACTCGAAATGCTGCATTGTTGAGTTTCCGTGACGTCGGACGCGAAAATCCGGCACCACCTTTTAATTCCGAGCTTTACGCGACAAGCGGAGCGACGTTGTCGCTTTCGAATATGCCCATTCGGCCAAGCCCCGCTCGGATTGCGTCGCGCACATAGGATGGCGACAGGTGCGCATAGTGGCGGCGTGTGATCCGTTCGTCGGCGTGACCCAGCGCTTCTGCAATGACCGCAATAGGCACGCCTGCCATCGCCAAGCGGGACGCGTAGGTGTGGCGTAGAATGTGGAAGCCAACCCCTTCGAGTCCAGCCGCGGTAATCGCCTCCTTCATCGGGCGGACTTGATGACTTGCGCCGTACTGGCGCCCATTCTCATTGGTGAACAGGACGTCATCCGGTTTCTTCGCCAAGCAGTGACGCCGAAAAAACTCGATGCCCTCGTCGGTCAGGTGGACCCAGCGCGGCTTGCCGGACTTGGTGTCCGGGAAGTGAATCGCGCCCGCGGTAAGATCGACGTCAATCGCCCGGATCTTGTGAATTTCGGACTAGCGGCCGCCCGTCAGGAGCGCGGCCTGGATCATCGGCCTGAAGGTCGGGGACGCCGCGTTGACGACACGTATCGCCTCTGTGGGATTCAGGTATCGGATCCGGGGAGCATCGACCTTCGGAAACGGCTTCACTCGGCGCCAGGCGAGGTCGGAGCCGACCTTCCCGTCGTTGAATGCCCGGTTAAGAGCAGCGCGAAGGACGGTCAGCATCCGGTTGGCTGTCGCTCGGCGAGGGCGGCCGTTGCTTTCGGTCACCGGTCGCATCTTCCTGAACCCTTTCTTGGTCGGCCGATAGCCGGCGGGTGCTTCGGCGAGACCGCGGTGAAACCGAAGGATCGTGTCTGTTGTCAGCGTACGGACCTGGTGGTCGCCGAGCACTGGGCGGATGTAACGATCGGCGACCCAGCTCGTCTTGTCCTTTGAGCGCCCGGTGAAGGCGAACAGATAATCGTCGAGAGCGTCGTTCACTGTGTAGGGGCCGACACGGCGCCCTTCGTTGATCTCAATCTCGCCAAACCATTCGCGCGCCTTTTCCTGAGCTTGCGAGAAGCTCAAGACGGCATTGGCGTGATCGTCGAGGTGATCGTCAGCGTCGCCGAGCGCGATTTGAAATCGATCGCCACCCGGCGCCCGGTACTTTGCAACCCAGGACCCGCCGTTCCGCCCTTTGCGATAGCCAAGGGTCCGGCCCTTCGAGATGGCGCACCAATAGGGCGCGTTTCGGATCGGCAGCGCGGCGCGTGCGCTGCGGCTGTCAAGCTTCCGGTCTCGAGCGGTCCTGGCCATGCGAATGCCCCAAAATTTTCACTGCAATTTCACTGCAAAACCATAGCCGAAAGGCCGCGAACGGCCAAGAACAAGTTTTGCAGTGAGACTTAAAAAATCCTGTGTTCGCAGATGTTTATCATTGTTCGCAACTGTTCGCGACACCCTCTGTCGCCGCTGCTTTCACGGCGAAAACACGGGTTCGAGTCCCGTTGGGGTCACCAGCGCTCAATCAAAATTGTGGCTAAGCCGGTTGCGAGACGTTCTCGGGGCCGGGCGTAGCATTGTTGTAACCAACGAGAAATTGACGTTAGTACGAAACGCACTAATATATGCTCAGGTTTGAGGATATTGCCGTGCGCAAAGGTGACAATCCGGGTGGAGCACAAGCACTGGGGCCAATTCCGCCTCAGGTGCTGAATCTCGCGCGATGCGAGCGCGAGGTTGCAGTCGTCATTTATCTCGAAGGAGGGATGACCGCGAAACTCCTCGAGGCCCGGCTTCCACGCAAGATTTCGAACAGCGCGTTGCGCGCAATGCTCCAGCGCCTGTGCACCAAAGGCATCTTGCGTCGGCACAAGATCGACGGCTCGCACAGCTCGACCGATCGCCGCATTCCCTATGTCTATACACCTGCGATCACGCCGGAACTTGTCCGGATTCGTGCGCTCCAGCAGGTCGCGCGAGACTATTTCGGTGGATCGCTCCTGCGCGTTGCGGAGGAAGCGGCTAAGGCATCCAAGGTCGGGGCCGAAGCCCACCAGCTCGAAGACGGGCTCAACATCGCGGCCTGATCTCGCGCGGGAATTCATGGTCCGCGAACGTCGTGCCTTCTCCTTCACCAACGCTCCGGCGCGAAGCGCTCGAAGCTGCTGCCAATCGCAATTTCCGGCCTGCTGATTCAGCGTCATCAGCCTGTCCGAAACACTGTGACCATGATGTCACAATGCGCGGTAAAGTACGTATCGTACCAAAATTTGTCTTCTCATTAATGGTCTGATTCGCACTACAGGACCCCGATATCGAATTGTTTCGGGGAAATCGGGGTTATGCGAATTTCAAAGACGTTGGCGCTGTCGTCTGTTTCGGCAGCAGCGCTTTTTGCTCTCTCTGCTGCAGCGCCTGCGAATGCGCAGACTCCGGCGCCGGCCGTTCCGGGCGGCGATCCGTGTCAGGCTCCTGCGGATCAGCGTGACCCGAGTGCCAATTGCCCTACCGCCGATTCTCCGGCGGGAGAAGCGATTGCCCAGGGCGCGACCACGACGACTGCTGAAGACCAGGGCGTCGTTGTCGTTGGTTCGCGCATCCGCCGCGACCGTTTCAACAGCGCTGACCCAGTCACCGTCATCAACCGCGACGCCGCGGTCGATGCCGGCTTCAACTCGACCGCTGAAGTGCTTCAGAGCGTCGGCGTCACCGGCGGCACGGGCCAGATCACCGACACCTTCGGCGGCCTGGTCGTCGAAGGCGGCCCGGGCGTGAACACGCTGTCGCTGCGCGGCCTTGGTGCAACGCGTACGCTGATCCTGCTCAACGGCCGCCGTATTGCTCCGGCCGGTACCCGCGGACAGGTCGGTGCCACCGACTTGAACGTTCTGCCGACCTCGATCCTCGACCGGATCGAAGTGCTGAACACCGGCGCGTCGTCGATTTACGGTTCGGACGCCGTCGCCGGCGTCGTCAACATCGTGACGCTGAGCAAGTTCAACGGCCTTGCCGTCGAAGCCGACATCACTGCGCCGGAAGTCGGCGCGGGCACGTCGCAGCGTTACTCGATCACCGCCGGCACGTCGGGCGAGCGTTTCTCGATCCTCGGCTCGATCGAAGTGTTCGACCGCAACCGCATCACGCAGGGCGACCTGCCCTGGACCCGTTGCCCGCAGCAGCGTCGTCTGAGCCCGCTCGGCTTCAACGATTCGAACAAGTGTTTCCCGCTCGAAGAGGGCGGCGTCACGGTCAACACGATCGGAACTGGCTTCTACTTCGTCGACAATCCGGGCAGCGACATTGCTCCCGGCTTTGAAGCAAATCCTCCGGGCTACTATCTCTATTGTAACCGTTGGCGTCCAAACGCCGGGGCTGGATCGACGCTTCCGGGGTTCGAGTGCGTGGGTGGCCTGATCTACAACCCGACCACGGGTGGTGGCTTCGGTAGCAACACCAGTCAGCCGCGCGACACCTTCGCGCCGTCGATGTTGAAGCAGGACGTCATCTCGCCGACCCGCAACTACACGGGCTATCTCTCGGCGACCTACGACACCGGCTTCTTCGGTGACGGCCAGCTCTATTCGGAACTGCTGATCACCCGCCGCAAGTCGCAGCAGAATGGCCAGCGCCAGCTGACGCTCGACTATGCCCGAACAGCCCGTTGCTGCTCTCAGCCAATGGCGGTCTGTTCACAACTCAGCCGCGCCGGGTGAACTCCGCCATCGGCGTTCGCGTGTTCGCGGACTACGGCATCTACGACAGCAGCCAGACGCAGGACTTCGTGAAGTTCTCGGCCGGCTTCCGTGGCGACCTGCCGTTCCTGCCGACGTGGCGTTACGACTTCTACGCCAACAAGAGCTGGGCTGACGGCACCTACAGCTATGAGCAGATCCTCGCGGATCGTCTCGCCCAGAGCTTGAACGTTCGCCTGGTCAACGCCGATGGCTCGACCATCGTGGTTCCTCCGACGGCGCCTGTTGGCTTCGTCCCGACGATTGCGAACACTCCGGGTGCGCGTTTCGTCTGCGTCGACACAACCGGCAGCTGCGTTGCCGCGCCAGCGATCAGCAATGCGATCATCGGCGGTCAGGCTCGCACGGCCGCGGCGGCATGGTTCGACTACATTACTGACGACGTCGTCGGTCACACGGCATTCCGTGAAACGACCTTCAACGCGACGTTCGACGGACCGCTGTTCCGCCTTCCGGGTGGCAACGCGCAGGCTGTGGTCGGCTTCGAATACCGCAAGTCGAGCATCAACGACGTCCCGTCGTCCGATGCGCAGCGCAACAACCTGTACAACTTCACTTCGGCGCCGATCACCAAGGGCTCCGACAGTGTGTGGGAAGCATTTACCGAGCTTGAGTTCCCGGTCCTGCGCAACGTTCCGTTCGCCGAGGAACTGACCTTCAACGCTTCGGGCCGCTTTACCCACTACGATTCGTACGGTTCGGACACGACTTACAAGATCGGCGGTATCTGGTCGCCGGTTCGCTGGCTGTCGTTCCGCGGCAGCTACGGCACCTCGTATCGTGCTCCGGCGCTGTACGAACAGTTCCTGGGTTCGACGACGGGCTTCCTGTCGGCTCAGAGCACCGATCCGTGCACCAGCCTCTTCAACGTCACCAACCAGACGATCGTCGCCAACTGCCTTGCCGATGGGTTGCCCAACAACTTCATCAACAACGGCAGCACGACGGTTCTTCAGCGTGGTGGAGCGGACTCGGGTCTTGAGGCGGAGACGTCGAAGAACCTGACCTTCGGGACGGTGATCCAGCCGACCTTCGGTCCGGCCTTCGGCAACCTGTCGCTCGCCATCGATTACTTCCGCATCGAGGTGAACAACGGCGTGTCGCAGCTTGGTGCGGGCAACCTCGCCCGTGGCTGCTACGACGGAACGCGGCCTGAGTATTGCCAGTTCGTCACCCGTGATCCGTACACCGGATCGGGCACCGGCCAGCTGACGATCGTCCAGTCGTACATCAACGTCGCGACGGACATGGTGAAGGGTATCGATTTCACCCTCCGCTACGACCGCGAGCTGGGCCCGGGCAAGCTCGACCTCGGCATCAATGCGGTTCGCATTATCGATCGTGTCAACCAGAACGATCCGGCGTTCGCGGCAACGCACTTCGAAGGTTCGATCGGCAATCCGAAGTGGTCCGGCACGGGTCACGTCGGATACGACTGGGGTCCGTGGTACGCTCGCTGGGGTGTCGATTACATCGGCCACACCAACGACGACTTCCTGGTCGATCCGGCCGACTTCCCAACGAACGTCTACGACTTCTCGGTCAAGGACTACTGGCTGCACACGGCGGCGCTTCGGTACGAGCCGAACAACCGTTACAGCCTGACGGCCGGTGTTCGGAACGTCTTCGACAAGAAGCCGCCGAAGATCACTGCCGAGGATCCGTTCGTGAACACCATCGCGAACATTCCGCTGCAGTCCGGATGGGACTTCCGTGGCCGGACGTTCTTCATCAACGCACAAGCCAAAATCTTTTGATCAATTTGGGAGCCCGGGCATCCGCCCGGGCTCCCTCAGTTAGTTGAATGCACCTGAGAAATAGGGGACCAAAATGAAGACGAGCTTCCGTCAAAACCTGCTCGCATCGACCTTGCTGGTCGGTACGGCTGCGCTGGCAACGCCGGCGTGGGCACAGGACACGCAGTCAGCGGATCCAGCGGCTTCGCAGCCAACCGGACCGGTTGAGGCGCAGCCGACTCCAACGGTCGCCGCCGATGGGGATGCCGTTGAGTCCGGACAGGACATTATCGTTACCGGCTCGCGCATTCCGCAGCCGAACTTGGAATCGGCTGCACCGGTCACGGTCGTTTCCGACCAGGACGTGAAGCTCTCCGGTACATCCAGGATCGAAGACGTCCTCAACCAGCTCCCGTCCGTCGGCGCCGCGCAGACGTCCGGTGTGTCGAACGGCGCGACCGGTACGGCCGAAGTCGACCTTCGCTACCTGGGCGGCAAGCGCTCGCTGGTTCTGATCAACGGCCGCCGCATGATGCCGGGCGATCCGAACAGCAGCAACCTGTCGGCCGACTTGAACGTCATCCCCGCAGCGTTGATCAAGCGGGCGGAAGTCCTGACCGGCGGCGCATCATCCGTGTACGGTGCTGACGCGGTCGCAGGCGTCGTCAACTTCATCATGGATACCAGCTTCGAGGGCATCCGCTTCGACGGCAACTACAGCATCTGGCAGCACAACCAGGACGATCCAAGCGTCAGCGGCGGCCTTCACGTGAGCGACATCATCAACGCTCGCGGCTTCCCGCTTCCGACCGGCAGCACGACTGACGGACGTTCGTTCGACGGCACGGTCACCATCGGCGCCGGCTTCGACGACGGCCGCGGCCATGCCGTTGCCTACTTCGGCTATCGCAACACCAAGCCGGTTCTTCAGCGCGACCGCGACTTTTCGGCGTGCGTGCTGCAGAACACCGGCGGTGGCGTTCCCCGTTGCGGTGGTTCCGCCACTGCGAACCCGGGCACTGCGGTGATCTTTGCGACCACGACGACCAATGGCACGGCCATTACGTCGACGGTTGCGGCACTCGGCCGGGAACGATCACGCCGTTCGCCCAGAACCTCTACAACTTCGCGCCGCTGAACTACTTCCAGCGGCCGGACGAGCGTTACATCGCCGGCGCGTTCGCCGATTACGAGATCAGCCCTGCGCTGAAGCCGTACCTCGAGTTCATGTTCATGGACGACCGGACGCTGGCGCAGATCGCGCCCTCGGGCGACTTCGGCAACACGCTGACCATCAACTGCGACAACCCGCTGATGTCGGCTGCGCAGCTGGCGGTGATCTGCGGCAATCCGAACAACGTCATCAACGGTTTCGTCGGGAACTTCCCGCTGGCGACCGGCGCTCCGTACAATCCGAACCCGGGTGCGGCGCCGATCAATTTCTTCGACGCCCGCGGCAACACCTATAACCAGGCGTTCTTCCAGCTTCTCCGTCGTAACACGGAAGGCGGCCCGCGTATTTCCGACCTTCGTCACCAGGCGTGGCGCGGGTTCTTGGAACCAAGGGCGACCTGTCGAGCATCTTCTCGTACGACGCCTACTTCCAGTACGGCCGCACGAACTACACGCAGGTCTACAAGAACGAGTTCTCGATCGCTCGCCTGAACCGCGCGCTCAACGCCGTGAACGTCGATGCCAATGGCGTCGTCGTCCCGGTCGGAACGCCCGGTTCGTCGATCGTCTGCCGCTCGGTGCTCGACAACAGTGATCCGACTTGCGTCCCGTATGATCCGTTCGGCGCAGCTCCGTCGGCGGCGTCGATCAACTACCTGAACGTCTTCGGCGTCATCCAGGGCATCACGTCGGAACAGATCGGCCACTTCGACATCACCGGCCTGCTTGGCGATGCCGGCATCAAGACGCCGTGGGCGGAAGATGGCGTGGGCATCAACGTCGGTGTCGAGTACCGGCGTGAATCGCTCGAGCTGAACCCGGACACGTCGTTCCAGACGGGCGATCTGACGGGTCAGGGTGCACCGACGCTTCCAGTCAGCGGCAACTTCCGCGTATGGGACGTGTTCGGCGAAGCCCAGATCCCGATCATCCAGAACCAGGGATCGAGGAGTTCACGATCGGCCTCGGTTACCGGAAGTCGTGGTACGACATCAGCAGCGGCGGTGGCTATGACACCGACACGTACAAGATCTCGGCCGAGTTCGCTCCGGTGAGCGACATCCGGTTCCGCGGCTCGTACAACCGTGCGGCTCGTGCCCCGAACATCCAGGAGCTGTTCGCTCCGCAGTTCGTCGGCCTCGATGGCGCCAACGATCCTTGCGCCAAGGTCATTACCGCGACCGACTATGGCTGCCTTGCGCAGGGCCTGGTCGTCGGCCAGTCGCCGACTGCCAACCCGGCCGGCCAGTATAACGGCCTGCTCGGCGGCAACCCGAACCTCAAGCCGGAGAAGGGCACGACCTGGACGATCGGTACGGTCATCCAGCCGCGCTTCATCCCGAGGTTCGCGCTGACGATCGACTGGTGGAACATCAAGCTCGAGAACGCCATCCAGGGCTATGGTGCGGACGCGATCATCAACACCTGCGTTGGTGATACGACCGCGACGTTCGTGTCCCCGGCCTGCGCTCTCATCCAGCGCGATGCCGCCGGCTCGATCTGGCTGACGCCGAACGGTTTCGTGGTCGACACGCCGGTCAATACGGCGACGATCAAGGAAGCCGGCCTCGACGTGAACGCGTCCTACTCCCATGGACTGTTCAACCTCGGCAAGCTCGGCTGGAGCTTCGTCGGGACGTACATGGACAAGTACGACGTCAACAACGGCCTGTCGCAGCCTTACTCCTGTAAGGGCCGCTATGGTCCGGTCTGCTCCGGCGGCACGGTTGCCGCGTCGGCGCCGATCCCGACCTGGAGGCACAAGCTGCGGACGACCTGGACGTCGAACTTCGGCCTCGGGCTGTCGCTGCAGTGGCGTCATATCGGGAAGGTCAAGGCGGAAACGCTGGATCCGAGCAACACCGTCAACGGTGCGTTCAACTTCGATCCGGGCCTGCACGTGAAGGCGCAGAACTACCTCGACCTGTCGGCAACCTACACGCTGATGGATCGGATCAACCTGCGTGCCGGTGTCAACAACCTGACCGACAACGATCCGCCGCTCATCACGGGTGGCAACGCAGGTCGTGCCGGCTCGAACCTTTGCCCGGCTGGTCCGTGCAACGGCAACACGTACCCGGGCACCTGGGATGCGCTCGGCCGTCTCCTCTGGGTAGGCGCGACGATCGACTTCCTGCCGCCGAAGCCGGCTCCGGCTCCGGTTGCACCGCCGCCGCCGCCTCCGCCGCCGCCCCCGCCGCCGCCTGCCACGCAGACGTGCCCGGACGGCTCGGTGATCCTGGCGACCGAGGCATGCCCGGCTCCGCCGCCGCCGCCTCCGCCGCCGCCGCCGGCGCCAGAGCGCGGCTAAGCGGAAACGCTAGCTCGAAGATTGGGGCGGTGGACCAAACGGTCCGCCGCCCTTTTCTTTGGCAGGAGGGCAAGACGAGCCGTGAGAGCCTGCTCAGCTCCAAGATCGAAAGAGCTACGCGGCTTCGGAGTTCTTCAGGAAAATGTACATTCGGTCGAGCCAGTCGATCCTGGACCGCAGGGAACGAACGGCGCTGTCGTGGACGAACTCCTTGAACGGCACTTCGACCGACCGGCCGTACTCTTCGAGTTCGTCAAGCTTCGAGTGAAGCTGCTCCTTCGCATTGAGAACCCATCGCGCCCGCTCATCCGCGCTCAGCAGTTCAAATGACTGCACACGGGTGCGTAATGGATCATCCAGAAGGAGGTGATCGGGGCGTATCTTCAGCACCCAGTCCTTGACTGCCCGTCGGCCCAGCGCTGTGCAGCTCAGCTCCTCTGTTCCGCGTCGATCGGCATCCTTTCGACGCTTCGAAATCAGCCCTTCTTCTTCCAACCGGCTGATCAGCGGGTAGATCTTGCCCTTGCTCGTATTGAAATTGCTGATCGGAGAGTCCGAGTAGATCTTGATGATCTGGTACGATGTCGTCGGTTGAATGCGCAGCACGAGCGAGAGCAATGTGCCCTCGTTATCGGTCAGGTCGCGCTTCCCCTTGGCACAACGGCCGCTCGCCTAGAAATTAAGCCTGCACCGAGAGATAAAGAGGGGCGTATCGTTGGGCAAGCGTATGTAACAAGAGTGTCGCAATGCTTGTTGACGAAATGGTGATGCTCGATCGTAGAAGTCGCGGGGGCGAGTCAGCATGGTGAGGCCGGAAGTCTTCAGTAGTGCGGAAAGGCGCTCGTTTCGGCGGGAAGCCCTCGCGCTGACGGTAGCGGTCTGGGTCGCCCATTATGTCATCTTCACGGCGCGCGACTTCGTCGTTCAAAGAGCCCAGCTGGCTACGGTCGTCGTCCTTCGGACCGGCTGGACCCTAATGGGAGCCGCAATCTGCGCCGCCATCTACTTCATTCTTGGTCAGTTCCGCGATTCACGGTTCGCGACGCAGCTGTTCATCGCGGGACTATTGTGCTTCCCGGCAGCCTTCATCCAGGCGGGCGCGGTCTACTTTTCGAAGGTTGCCACCGGCGTGCCCCTGACCATTGAGGGATCCATGCTCATGGAGCTGGTTCGATCGGCAACGTCGTGGGTGTGGATCTACTTCGGCTGGGCAGTCTGCCTGCTGGCGCTGCAATACAATCTACGCGCCCGGCGTGAGCAGCGCCTTCGTGCCGAGGCTTTGGCGCTCGCCCATGAGGCTCAGATGCGCGCGCTGCGGTACCAGCTCAATCCGCATTTCCTGTTCAATACGCTCAACTCAATCGCCGCCTTGATGCTCGACGGCAACGCCCGCGTCGCGGAAACCATGCTCCGCAAGCTGTCAGGGTTCCTTCGGCAGGGATTGGCGGGCGATTCACTGGACGACGTCCAGCTCCAACACGAGGTCGATCACCAGCGGCTCTATTTCGACATCGAGCAGCTTCGGTTTCCGGAGCGCCTGTCAGTGGAAGTCGACATTCCCGACGAGTTGCGGAACGCACTTGTCCCGAGCTTCATCCTCCAGCCAATTGTGGAGAATGCGGTCAAATATGCCGTTGCGCCGAGCAACGAACGGACGACGATCAGAATCGTGGCACGAGATGTTGGCGGGATGCTGCAACTGTCGGTGACCGACGACGGCAAAGCCGGAAGCAAAGGTCTTCCGGGAACAGGCATCGGCTTGGTCAACGTCCAGAAACGGCTCGCGAGCCGCTTCGGCGACCGATACACTTTCGACGACGGGCCGCTGAGCCCGAACGGCTATCGGGTGGAATTCGCGCTGCCGCTGAAAAAGGCCGCGGCTTGACGCTACGCGTCGTGATTGCGGACGACGAGCCCCTCGCGGTTCGCCGCTTGCAGATTGCTCTTGGCAACCTGCATGACATTGAGATCGTCGGTTCGGCAGGGACGGAGAAGAGGCGCTTGAGCTTATCACCGAACTAAGCCCGGACGTAGTCTTGCTCGATATCCGAATGCCGAAACTGTCGGGCCTACAGCTCATCGAAGCGCTGGATTCTCCGTCGCCTCCCGCAGTCATATTCATCACCGCGTATGAGAGCTTCGCGGTCGATGCCTTTCGGGAGGGCGCGATCGACTATCTGCTCAAGCCGTTAGATGAGGAGCGCCTGGCAATTGCCGTCGATCGTGCCCGGCGGTCGCTCGAGACCCGGGATGCCGGGGAACGTATCGCTGAATTGCGCGGTGCGCTCACGTCGCTCCAGATCGAGGATGAAGCTCGGGAGCAATCACGCTACGAAAAGCACCTCTGGGTGAGTTCGCGGGGACATGTCACGCGTGTGCCGGTCAGTGAGGTTCGCTGGTTTCAGGCGGAGGGCGATTACGTCGTCGTTCACGCTGAAGGCGGAGATTACCTTATCCACGACAGCCTGCGGGACCTCGAATCGCGTCTCGACCCGGAGAAATTCCTTCGAGTCCACCGCAGCGCGATTGTGGCGACACATTCCGTCGCGGGCGTCGGCAGGACGGAGTTCGGCGTCCTCCAGCTGCGTCTCGTGGATGGATCGGCCGTTTCGGTCAGCCGCACGTACAAAAAGGCGACGCGCGCGGCGCTAGGAATCTGATCCTAGTAGAGGCCCGGCCTGGGGCGAGCGACAGGCTTACTCGGTTCAGACTGGACGGTCGAATTCCGGTTCGACCGGCGATTGCCGTCATCGAACGGCTTTCTTTCGACCTTTTGCCAGACTGAACTTGGCTCAACTCGACTCATGCCGGACTCCACAGGGGCGACCGCTAAACGCCTTAGTCGCTCCTCCAGGCGTTACGTTGACCGGAGTTAGCTTCGGGAGTGCCTTTTCGCCGACTCGCACGTTTGGTTCGGTGAACGGCCTGTTTCGGGTCCCTTCAACGACAATCCTGCCGGATTCCCGACGGTTAGTCGGAGCGATCGTTAGAGCGACAGGAAAGTAATCCCGATACTGACGGCCAGCGCCAGCATGCTTGCAGCGAGCGCGAGTGCGGCGGATTTGCCCTTCGACCGGGCGTAGGCAAGGGTAATGCCAAGCTTGACCGCCATGTTGGCGAGAATGGTGCCGGCAAGGGCCAGCGCGGCAAATGTGGCGCCGATCATCTCTGGACGCAGACCACCGGCAGTCACGATTGCTACATCGACGTCCATCGTTCCGATAATCAAGAGCAGCACGGCAATGCCTCGTTCGCCGAACCGGCCCTGCGCCCAGGCGCCCGCCGCGGCGGCGGCCGCGACGAAGACGAGGAAGGCAAGTGCGGGCAGCAGCGCGATCGGATTGCCGGGCGCTGATGATCCTTCGTTGTGCGGTGCACTCCGGTAAAGCCACCATCCTGCCAGAGCAGCGACGATCACTGCCGGGGCGACGATCAGAGCGAACGGCACGAGCAGCCGCGTGGCGATTAGCCCCACCAGCACCAGCACGCGCAGGTACATGATCGCAGAAGCGAGCGCGATGCCCGCCGGCTCGGCTCCCGCGCGCTGGTCGGAGCCGAGACGCTGGGCAAGCGACTGGGTTACAGCGGTCGAGCTGTACAGCCCGCCGATGACGGCCGTCGCGATGGTCCCGTGGCGTTCCCCGAAAATGCGGTTCGCCACGTATCCGAGGAATGAGAAACCGGTGACGAGGACCACCACGAGCCAAAGCTTCTGCGGGTTCCAGGCTCCGTAGGGACCGTATTGCCCATCCGGCAGGAACGGCAGAATCGCGCCAGCGATCACCGCAAAACGGGCGAGGGCCTTCACGTCTTCCTGATCCAGCCGGTCGATGAAATCGTGCACCTCTGCCTTCAGGGCGAGGACGAGAGTCACGAGTGTTGCGCCGACGATGGCGAGCGCCGGGTTGCCACTTCCCGCTACGAAGCCAAGCGCGATGGTCGCCATGGCCGCGATCGGACTCGTTGCGTCGGGGCGATCATTGATGTCGACCCGGTGCGCATAGCCGATTGTCATGACGGCCGCAGCTCCGGCGACCACGGCTCCGGCAGCCAGTTGATGACCCTGGCTACTGATGAGACCGGAAAGGCCAGACGCCATTCCAATCAGGGTGAAGGTCCGGACGCCGGCGACACGGGCGCCTTCCTTCTCGCTACGAAGGGTGAAGCCGCGCTCTATTCCGATCAGCAGGCCGCAGGCAATCGCGGTGCCAACCGCAAGCGCTTGTAGGTACCAGGCGCCGATCAGCAAAGCCGCTCCGCGTGCCAGGCGAGGTGCGCCGACATGAAGGTCGAGATGAAATAGTAACTGTGATCATAGCCTTCGCGGAGGTTCAGCTGCAGGTCGATGCCCGCATCCTCGCAGGCCCGCCGCAAAAGCTCCGGCTTCAGCTCCGTATTGAGGAAGGGGTCGGCCGTGCCAACGTCCACCAACAGCTCATCCAGTCTCGCGCCGTCTTCAATCAAGGCGACGGAGTCATGCTGGCGCCACTGCTCCGGCTCGTCGCCGAGATATCCTCCCAACGCTTTCTCACCCCACGGAACCTGGCTCGGGGCGACGATGGGAGCGAAGGTCGAGACGCTCGAGAAGCGGCCAGGATGGCTCAGAGCCACGGTCAGAGCGCCATGCCCTCCCATTGAATGACCGGTGATACCTTGCCGACCCATGTCTGCCGGAAACTCTGCCGCAACAAGTGCGGGAAGTTCCTCGGTGACGTACGTCCACATGCGATAATTCTTCGCAAAAGGCTCCTGTGTCGCGTCGACATAGAAGCCGGCGCCGAGGCCGAAATCGTAAGATCCGGAGTGATCGTCCGGGACGCCTTCGCCGCGCGGGCTTGTGTCAGGCGCGACGAAGATCAGGCCATGCTCAGCGCACGCCGCTCGATATTCGCCCTTCTCGGTCACGTTGGCATGCGTGCAGGTCAGGCCTGACAGGTACCAAATGACCGGGAGCTTCCCTCCGCCTTCGGCTTGCGGAGGCAGGAAGATCGAAAACGTCATGTCCGTGCCGGTCGCGGCCGACGCATGCTTCACGACAAGCTGGCGCCCGCCGTGCGACCGGACGTCGCTGACGATTTCCAAACTCACTGGCCCGCCGGGACCCGGTAGAATCCGCAGAGCTTGTTGCCGTCGGGATCGCGCAGGTAGGCAAGGTACAGCTTGCCGAAGCCGCCGTCGCGGATTCCGGGCGGATCCTCGATCGCTGTCCCGCCGTTGGCGAGACCGGCCGCATGCCAGGCATCGACGGCCTCAGGGCTTGGTGCGGCGAAGCCGATTGTCGAACCATTGCCGTGGCTGCACGCCTCACCATTGAGTGGCTCCCCGATTCCAAGTGCGCCCTGCTTCGTCATCCACCAGTCGGACTTGCCGAAGTCCTGGCCGGGCGAAAGCCCGAGCGCGCCCAGCGTCGCGTCGTAGAATTTTTTCGACCGTTCGCGGTCGCTGCATCCCAGCATGACGTGGCTGAACATGATTCCTCTCCCTAGTAGACGACTACGCTCCGGATGCTCTCGCCCGCGTGCATCAGGTCGAAGCCCTTGTTGATCTCGTCGAGCGTCAGCACGTGGGTGATCATTGGGTCGATGGCAATCTTCCCGTCCATGTACATGTCGACGATCTTCGGGACGTCGGTACGGCCCTTGGCTCCGCCGAACGCGGTGCCGCGCCAGTTGCGGCCGGTGACGAGCTGGAACGGTCGCGTGGCGATTTCCTTGCCGGCCTCGGCAACGCCGATGATGACGCTCGTACCCCAGCCGCGGTGGCAGCATTCGAGCGCGGTCCGCATCACTTCGGTGTTGCCGGTCGCGTCAAAGCTATAGTCCGCGCCGCCATCGGTGATCTCGACGATCTTGGCGACCGTGTCCTCGCGGCTCATGCCCTTGGTGTTGAGGAAGTCGGTCATGCCGAACTGGCGGCCCCATTCCTCGCGGTCGGGATTGATGTCGATGCCGAGGATTTTATTCGCCCCGGCAAGCTTGGCGCCCTGGATGACGTTGAGGCCGATGCCGCCGAGACCGAAGACGACGACATTGTCCCCCGGCTGGACCTTGGCGGTGTTCATCACCGCGCCGACGCCGGTGGTCACGCCGCAGCCGATGTAGCAGCTGGTCTTGAACGGAGCGTCCTCGCGGATCTTCGCGACGGCGATCTCGGGCAGCACGGTGAAGTTCGAAAAGGTCGAGCAGCCCATGTAGTGGTAGATGGTCTCGCCACGGTAGCTGAAGCGGCTGGTACCGTCCGGCATCAATCCCTTGCCCTGGGTTGCGCGGATCGCGGTGCAGAGGTTGGACTTGCCCGACAGGCAGGTTTTACACTTGCCGCACTCCGGCGTGTAGAGCGGGATGACGTGGTCGCCGGGCCTCACGCTGGTGACGCCCGGCCCGACTTCGCGAACGACGCCCGCGCCCTCGTGGCCGAGGACCGAGGGAAAGATGCCTTCGCTGTCGAAGCCATCGAGCGTGTAGGCGTCGGTGTGGCAGATGCCGGTCGCCATGATCTCGACCAGGACTTCGCCTTCCTTCGGACCTTCGAGGTCGAGTTCGACGATTTCGAGCGGCTTTTTCGCCTCGAAAGCTACGGCTGCGCGGGTCTTCATGAGTCGGTTCCCCCAATCGGTCTGGCCGTGCCTATGCCTCCAAGAAGCGCCTGATCCAACCGCCAACGCGCGCATTGTCGTTCGGAGCGTCCAGCGAGGCAATCGCCGCGTCCGGGTCAGGGACGACATCGTAGCGCTTCTCGATCAGCGCCTTGGCGAATGCCGGAGAAAACTCCGGGTGGAATTGGAAGGAGATAGCGGGCCGGTCGGTCCAGGCGAGACCGGCGAACGGTGTGAAATCGGACCGCGCAATAATTTCGGTATCCGATGGCTGAATTATCACTTGATCCTGGTGCGAGGCGGGCGCGGCGATCGTGGTCGCACTATCCATCCATGGCTCCCGATGGACGATGTCGTAACGATGAAGGCCTGCGCCCCAGCCTTTGTCGGACTTCTCGACGCGCCCTCCGAGCGCTTCCGCCATTGCCTGGTGCCCGAAGCAGATCCCGACCATGCGGCTGTCTTTCGCCGCGCGGATGAACTCCAGCAGGCCGGGAATCCACGGAAGCGGGTCGTACACGCCCGCCGGCGACCCCGTGACCAGGCAGGCATCATGCTTGCCGGGATCGGGCAACTCGCCGGCCTGCACGTCGAACACCTCGATCTCGAACCCAGGGCCGAGCATCGCTTCGAACATTGCGGGGTAACTGCCGAACTCCTCGGCAAGCCGGCCGGGCGCGCGCCCCGTCTCCAGGATTGCAAGCTTCATGGCCGCCGCCTTGCCACCGGATTTGGCTTCGGCCAATGCGTTTGCGTGAAAGGGGAGAGCGATGACTGACAGACCGCTCGAAGGCCGTCACGCGCTGATCACCGGCGGCGGCACCGGCATCGGCGCCGCAACCGCGGAGCTTCTCCATGCGGCGGGCGCACGAATTTCGCTGCTCGGACGCCGGCTGGAGCCCCTGTGCGACGTCGCCAGTGCCGTCGGCGGGACACCGGTTCAGTGCGACGTGACGGACCACGACAACATCACGCGCGCGTTCGAGCAGGCGCGGACTGCCAATGGCCTGATTGATCTTCTGATCGTCAACGCCGGGATCGCTGAGAGCGCGCCCTTCCACAAGATGACCCGAGAGAGCTGGGATCGCATCATTGCGGTCAATCTGACCGGCGCCTTCGACACGGTTCAGGCCGGCCTTCCGGACCTGCTCCAGGCCGAAGATGCCCGCGTCGTGTTCATTGCTTCGGTGGCCAGCCTGCGCGGCGTTCCTTACGCGGCGCACTATGCTGCATCGAAGCACGGATTGCTCGGCCTGATGCGGTCGATGGCGGCGGAGTATGCCAAGTCCAGGATGACTGTGAACGCGATCTGCCCGGGCTATGTCGATACGCCGATGACGGACCAATCCGTATCGCGCGTGTCGCAGATTACGGGGAAGGGCGACGATTTCGCGCGGTCGGCGATCACCAACATGAATGCGAGCGGCCGGCTGGTCGATCCGACGGCGATCGCCAATTTGGTGCTGACGGTCTGCCTGCCGCTCAGTCGCGACATCAACGGGGCGGCGATCACCATCGATGGGGGCACGGCCGCGTGAGATTCGATCCTGCGACGTTTCGCCCCGAACACTTCCTGTGGAAGTTCGAAGGCGGCGTCGCGACGGTCACGCTCAACAGGCCAGAGCGCAAGAACCCGCTGACGTTCGAAAGCTATGCCGAGCTTCGCGATACCTTTCGCGCGCTGACTGATGCGAAGGACGTCAAGGTCGTCGTCATTTGCGGCGAGGGCGGCAATTTCTGCTCTGGCGGCGACGTGCACGAGATCATCGGCCCGCTGACCAGAATGGATGACTCCGGCCTGTTGCAGTTCACGACGATGACCGGCGACCTTGTCAAAGCCATCCGTGCCTGCCCGCAACCGATCATTGCCGCTGTCGAAGGCGTCTGCGCTGGCGCGGGAGCGATCCTGGCGATGTCGAGCGACATCCGCTTCGCCTCGCCAAGCGCCAAGACCGCATTTCTGTTTACACGCGTCGGCCTGTCCGGTGCGGACATGGGCGCATGCGCGATCCTGCCGCGCATCATCGGTCACGGACGCGCGTCGGAACTGCTGTTCACGGGCCGGTCTATGGGCGCCGACGAAGGCCTCGCCTGGGGCTTCTGGAACCGCGTGGTCGAGGACGTTCTGGCGGAAGCGAATGCGCTTGCGCTGGAGCTCGCACGCGGTCCGACCTTCGCGCACGCGATGACCAAGCGCCAGCTCGATGCCGAATGGCATGTGTCCATCGATGAGGCGATCACGATGGAGGCGCAGGCGCAGGCGATCTGCATGAAGACCAAAGACTTCCACCGCGCCTACGAGGCCTTCGCCAACAAGCGGAAGCCGGAGTTCAAGGGCGATTGACCGGCTGTCCTACAGCCTATGATTTGGGTTAGGCGTCGTCCGATGTCGAGCCGCGCATCTTTTCGGTCGAATGTCAGCTCGAACGCAGCTCGTGTTCCGTCGCGGAATCATGCTCGTCACTGCGAACATTGGGAACATTCGCGGTGAGCGATCGCACTTTCCTCGCCTGGCCCTTCTTCGAGGAGCGACACCGTGCGCTGGCGGCGGAACTCGAAGCTTGGTGCGAAGCTACGATTCACGATGCCGAAGCCGCCGACCCGGACGAGGCTTGCCGCTCGCTCGTGCAGGAGCTGGGGAGCGCGGGTTTCCTGAAGTTGTGCGTCGGCGATGGGGATTCTCGACCTGACGTCCGCAGCCTCGCCATCTGCCGCGAGATCCTCGCGCGCTATCACGGCCTCGCCGATTTCGCTTTCGCCATGCAGGGGCTCGGCTCCGGGGCGATCAGCCTGTTCGGCACCATCGAGCAGAAGCGCGAATGGCTTCCGCGTGTCGCCAGCGGCAAGGCCGTGGCTGCCTTTGCCATGACCGAACCCGAATGCGGATCGGACGCGGCGAACATGGCGAGCTCGGCGATGCGCGACGGCAACGAATGGGTGCTGGTCGGCGAGAAGACCTACATTTCCAACGGCGGCATTGCAGACTTCTATCTGACCTTCGCGCGCACCGGTGAGGGCGAAGGATCGCGGGGCTATCCGCCTTCATTGTGCCGGCCGGCGGTGTCCAAATCGTCGAGCGCATCGACGCCATTGCCGCCCACCCCTTGGCGCGCCTCAAGTATGACAATGTCCGAATCCCTGCGGATGCGATTGTCGGCGAACCGGGCGAAGGCTTTCGCGTTGGCATGGAAACGCTGAACCTGTTCCGCGTGACCGTCGGCGCTGCGGCGCTTGGCTTCGCGCGACGGGCGCTGGACGAAGCGCTGGCCTTTTCGTCGAACCGCCGCCTCGGCACCGGCAAGCTCGCCGAAAATGCCGTGACGCAGGCCAAGCTCGCCGACATGGCGACCGCCATCGATGCGTCGGCGCTGCTGATCTATCGGGCGGCGTGGCAGCAAGACGTCGGCGGAACCGATCATCGCCGTGCGGCCGCCATGGCCAAGCTGACTGCGACGGAATCCGCCCAGCAGGTGATTGACGCGGCGGTGCAGATGCACGGCGGCATGGGCGTCACGAAGGGCGCCAAGGTCGAAGAACTCTATCGCGAGATCCGCGCGCTCCGAATCTACGAAGGTGCCAGCGAGGTGCAGCGCCAGATCATCGCCCGCGATCTGCTCAAGGAACATCGCGCATGAAAACGCTCCAGCCGCCCGGCTGGCCCCGGCCGAAGGGCTATTCCAACGGCATGGCCGCGCGTGGGCGGGTCGTGGTGACCGCCGGTGTCATCGGCTGGGACAAGGACGAGCGCTTCGCGTCCAATCGCATTGCCGACCAGTTCGCGCAGGCGCTGCGTAACATCGTCGCCATCCTCGCCTGCGACGGCGCCGACGCCTCGCGAATTGTGCGCCTGACTTGCTACGTGACCTCGATCGACGAATATCTCGAAAGCGCGAAGGAAATCGGCGCGGCCTGGCGCGAGATCATGGGCAAGCATTATCCGGCGATGGCGCTGGTCGAGGTCGTTCGGCTGGTCGAGCGGCAGGCCAAGGTCGAAATCGAGGCGACGGCGGTGGTACCGGAGTGAGAGACCGGTTCGTCGAAGAACGATTGCCCGCTCCGGATCAGCTTCCGGAATTTCGCTTTGATCTGCCCGAAGTTCAGTATCCGGATCGCCTGAACGCAGCCGCCGAATTGTTGAAAGGCGGAGCGCCCGACGCGCTTGCGATCGTCAACGATCATGGCCGCTGGACCTACGCCGACCTCGACAATTTCAGCGGCCGCATTGCGCGCCTGCTGGTCGAGGAAGAGGGGCTCATTCCGGGCAAGCGCGTGCTCCTGCGCGGGCCGAATGGATACACCATCTTCGCCGCCTGGCTCGGTGTCTTGAAAGCCGGCGGAGTCGTCGTCTCGACCATGCCGCTGCTGCGCCCGGGCGAGATCGCGACGGTGATCGAACGCGCGCAGATCAGTCACGCCATCGTCGACAGCCGCTTCATCGGCGACTTCCGTGAGGCGGTCGACCAGACCCACTTCGTCAAGCACATCGTCAAATACGACGGCGACTACGGGCACGGCGAACTGGAATCCCGCACGGGACCGCTCGAACCGCTCACGCCAGTGGACACGCACCGCGACGACCCCGCGCTGATCGCCTTCACCAGCGGCACGACCGGCGTGCCCAAGGGCTGCGTCCAGTTCCACCGCGACATTCTCGCGCCGTGCGACACGTTCGCGAAGCACCTCGTCGGACCGAAGCCGGGCGACGTGTTCATGACCAGCGCGCCGATGGCCTTCACCTTCGGTCTCGGTATCACCTTGATGTTCCCGCTGCGTTTCGGCGCCGCTGCCGCGACGATCGAGCAGGCAACGCCGCCGAAGATGATCGAAGCGATGGTGAAGCACGGCGTGACACACCTCGGCACCGCACCGACCGCCTACAAGGCGATGCTGTCGCAATCCGGTCTCGACGAGGCTCTGAAGCTCCTGCGCTACTGCATCTCCGCCGGCGAGCATCTGCCCGAAGCGACTTGGCGTGCTTGGCATGAGCGGACGGGCATCAAGATAACCGACGGCATCGGCTCAACCGAGATGATGCACATCTTCGTCTCTGCGGCTGGCGAGGACATTCGCCCCGGCTCAACCGGTAAAGCGGTTCCGGGCTACACCGCGACCATCCTCGACGACGCCGGCAAACCGATGGAAGAAGGCGAAGGCAGGCTCGCGATCAAGGGACCGACCGGCTGCCGCTACCTCGATGACGAACGTCAGGCGAAATACGTCGGGAACGGCTGGAACATCACCGGCGACACCTACCGTCGCGACGCCGACGGCTACTACTGGTACCTCGCCCGCAGCGACGACATGATCGTCAGCTCCGGCTACAACATCGGTGCTCCCGAAGTCGAAAACGCCCTCCTGGCGCACCCCGCGGTCACCGAATGCGCCGTCATCGGCATCCCCTGCGCCGAGCGCGGCCAGAAGGTGAAAGCCTTCATCGTCCTCGCCGACTTCGCCGAACCCAGCCCCGAGCTAAAGGAAAAGCTCCAGTCCTTCGTGAAAGACCAGATCGCCCCCTACAAATACCCCGCGAGATAGAATTCGTGGAGGCCTTGCCGAAGACGGCGACGGGTAAGCTCCGGCGAAGCGAATTAAGGAGGTGACCCAGGTTGAATCGCCATCGGTTCAAGCACGGGAAAGACGACACTGGAGCGGGCAGGCCGGGGAGCGTTCCTGAACCGAGCGCAAAGAACGGTCGGATAGCTGACGTGGCACCTTCATCCTTTCGGTGCTCGCCTACCTAGGTCAATGGCCAAATCCCGTTACCGTCCAGTGTCTGGTTAGAAAAATGCTATAGCATGCGACAAGTTCCCTTTCCATTACGAAGTCACGAAGCCTTTCTCAAAAGAAGACAGAATCGGCGAGATCAAGAGTGTCCTGTTTTTCCGTAATACTACCAATATTCTTTTTAAATCAAAGTCACTTCAGGTGTTTCTTTGGTGCTTGTGATCTTTTCGGTGCTTTCGCAGCCGACTTTGGCGCACTCCTACGAATCTGTGCAGCTCGTGAGTCCCAAAGCTTATCTTTATGTGCCAGCGAACTTGTCGGACCCTGCGCCTCTAATCGTCTTGTTGCACGGCGCGAGTGGTGACGCTCGCGAATTCATTGAAAGTTCAAGCGGGATGCGAGCTCGAAGGGCGTACTTCTCTTATCGGTCCAATCTACCGGCAAAACCTGGGCGCTGCGGAAGCCGAGGGACGGGGAAGCGGACGTCGCCAACATCAAGGCGGCGATCGCGAGCTTGTCGGGGAAAACTTTGATCGCACCAGAGCGCACAGTCGTAATGGGTTTCTCTGACGGCGCCAGTTACGCACTGTCCGTCGGGATGGCTTATCCGAAGCTCTTCCGCACCATCGTTGCCTTCTCACCCGGTTATGCCTTCGCGCCGTGGAATCTCGATACGACGCAGCGCATCTTCATCTCGCATGGCCGCCGCCACCCGATCCTGCCGGCAGACAACACGCGGCGGATGGTCGAGGGACTGGAGCGCGCCGGCTTCGAACCGGAGGTTCATTGGTTCAACGGCGGTCACGAAATCGATCCACAGCTCAAGAAAGCCGCCTTCGACTTCGCGCTCGCGCCGTAGCGGCAAGGGTGGAGGTTCGCCGCGGCCCGCGCTAGTGGCTTCGCGGTGACCGACAAGCCGACCAAATCCGCCTGGGAGACGCTCGCTGCGAAGGAGTCGCGGGGCAAGGATCTGACGCGCGAGACCTTCGAGGGCATCCGCCTCGACAATGTCTACGGACCCGACGCCGGCATCGACAGCGGCTATCCGGGCGTCGCTCCGTTCACCCGCGGCCCCTATGCAACGATGTACGCGGGCCGGCCGTGGACGATCCGCCAGTACGCCGGCTTTTCGACCGCCGAAGAGTCCAACGCCTTCTACCGCCGCAACCTCGCCGCGGGTCAGAAGGGGCTGAGCGTCGCCTTCGACCTAGCCACCCACCGCGGTTACGACAGCGACAATCCGCGCGTTGCGGGCGACGTCGGCATGGCGGGCGTCGCGATCGACAGCGTCGAGGACATGAAGGTTCTGTTCGACGGCATCCCGCTCGGCGAGATGTCGGTCAGCATGACCATGAACGGCGCGGTGCTTCCGGTCATGGCTTTCTTCATCGTTGCGGGCGAGGAACAGGGCGTCCCGCACGCGCAGCTGACCGGCACGATCCAGAACGACATTCTCAAAGAGTTCGCGGTCCGCAACACCTACATTTATCCGCCCGAGCCGAGCATGCGGATCGTGTCGGATGTGATCGCTTTCTGCGCTCGCGAGATGCCGAAGTTCAACTCGATCTCGATCAGCGGCTATCACATGCACGAGGCCGGGGCGACGGCGGTGCAGGAGCTCGCCTACACGCTCGCTGACGGCATGGAATATGCGCGCGCGGCGATGAAGCAGGGGCTCGAAATCGACGCCTTCGCCGGACGCCTCAGCTTCTTCTTCGGCATCGGCATGAACCTGTTCATGGAGGTCGCGAAGCTGCGCGCGGCGCGCACGCTCTGGCACCGGATCATGACCGACCTCGGCGCGCAGAAGGACGAGTCCAAGCGCCTGCGCACGCACTGCCAGACGTCGGGCGTCAGCCTCACCGAGCAGGACCCGTACAACAATATCGTGCGCACCACGGTCGAGGCGCTGGCGGCGGTGCTCGGCGGCACGCAGTCGCTGCACACCAACAGCTTCGACGAAGCAATTGCGCTGCCGACCGATTTCAGCGCGCGCATCGCCCGCAACACGCAGCTGATCCTAGCCGAGGAGAGCGGCATCACCGCCGTCGCCGACCCGCTCGGCGGAAGCTGGTATGTCGAAAAACTGACCCGAGAGCTGGAAGAGCGCGCGTGGGCGCTGATCCAGGAAGTCGAGCAGCACGGTGGGATGACCAAGGCGGTCGCCGAAGGACTGCCGAAGCATCGCATCGAAGAAGCGGCCGCGGCTCGTGCAGCGAAGGTCGATACGGGCGAAACGGTGATCGTGGGCGTCAACCGCTACCGGCTGGAAAATGAGCCGGAGGTCGACATTCTCGAGGTCGACAACGCCCGCGTTCGGGCCGGCCAGATTGCGCGGATCGAAAAGACGCGCGCGTCACGCGACGAGGACAAGGTGCGCGTGGCACTCACGGCGTTGGAAGAAGGCGCGCGCGGCAATGCGAACCTGCTCGAACTGAGCGTCGCGGCAGCGCGCGAACGCGCGACGCTCGGCGAGATTTCGGACGCGCTGGAGCGCGCCTTCGGCCGCTACCACACGACGCCCGAACCGGTGCGCGACATCTACGGCAAGACGCGCAACGACGACCGCTGGAAAGCTGCGGAAGGCGGAACGCGCTCGGTCGCCGATCGGCTCGGCCGCAAGCCGCGAATCATGATCGCCAAGATGGGTCAGGACGGCCACGACCGCGGCGCTAACCTCGTGTCGTCGGCGTTCACCGACCTCGGCTTCGAAGTAATCCCCGGACCCTTGTTCCAGACCCCGCGCGAGACCGCGCAAATGGCGATTGAGAATGATGTCGACGTCGTCGGCGCGTCGTCGCTCGCCGCAGGCCACCGCACGCTCATTCCGGAAATGATCGAGGCGCTGAAAGACATGGGCCGCGCTGACATCAAGGTCGTTGCCGGCGGCGTCATTCCCGCACAGGATTATGCGCTCCTACGCGCGGCGGGCGTGCAGGCGATCTTCGGCCCAGGCACGAACCTCGCCGACGCGGCCGACGAAGTGTTGCGCCTGCTCGGCCACAACCGCCCGCCGCTCGATGAGGCCGCTGAGTGATTGCATTGTTGTTGGCGGTCGCAGCTCCCGAGCCGGAAACTTGTGACGGATCGCAGCGCGAACTGAACGAATGTGCAGCGAGATATTACAAGCAGGCCGATCGCGAACTTAACGTCCAGTGGACAAAGACGCTCGCAACGCTTCGGCGCCACGACAAAGCCATGAGCGAGTGGCCATCATACCGAGGCGCCAGCGCTGATACTTTGTTGAAAGCACAACGCGCCTGGCTGATGTACCGCGAACAAAGCTGTGAGACATCGGCCCGGATTTCCGCCGGGACGATCGCGCCAATGAACTACTACGTTTGCATGTTTGGAATGACCCGTGCACGCACCGAGGAATTGCGGACGTTGACGATCAATCCCAATAGCGACGAGCCCCTGTGAGGTTCCGGTACTGATGTTCAAGAAAATCCTGATCGCCAATCGCGGGGAAATCGCCTGCCGCGTCATTCGCACGGCGAAGCGCATGGGCATCAAGACGGTCGCGGTTTACTCCGATGCTGACGCTCGCGCGCCGCATGTTCGCATGGCCGACGAAGCGGTTCGACTTGGCCCGCCGCCCGCGTCGGAATCCTACCTCAAGGCCGAGCTGATCATCGATGCCTGCAAGGCGACCGGCGCCGAAGCGGTGCATCCCGGCTACGGCTTCCTGTCGGAGCGCACGACCTTCGCCAAGGCGCTCGAAAAGGCCGGCATCGCCTTCATCGGTCCGCCGCCCAAGGCGATCGCCGCGATGGGCGACAAGATCGAGTCCAAGAAGCTCGCGCAGAAAGCGGGCGTGAACGTCGTCCCCGGCTATCTCGGCGACATCGCTACGACCGACGATGCGGTGAAGATTGCCAAGGACATTGGCTATCCGGTCATGATGAAGGCCTCCGCCGGCGGCGGCGGCAAGGGCATGCGCCTAGCGTGGTCGGAGAAGGATGTGCGCGAGGGCTTCGACGCCACCAAGCGCGAAGGCCTCAACAGCTTCGGCGACGACCGCGTCTTCATCGAGAAGTTCATCGAGCAGCCGCGCCACATCGAGATCCAGGTGCTCGGCGACCAGCACGGCAACATTCTCTATCTTGGCGAGCGCGAATGCTCGATCCAGCGCCGCCACCAGAAAGTAGTCGAGGAGGCGCCGTCGCCCTTCGTCACGCCGGAAATGCGCAAGGCGATGGGCGAGCAGGCCGTCGCCCTCGCCCGCGCGGTCGGATATTATTCCGCGGGCACGGTCGAGCTGATCGTTTCCGGCGCGGACACGAGTGGCAAGAGCTTCTACTTCCTCGAGATGAACACACGGCTGCAGGTCGAGCATCCGGTGACCGAGGAAGTCACCGGCCTCGACCTCGTCGAGCAGATGATCCGCGTCGCAGCGGGCGAGAAATTGAAGCTCAAGCAGGACGACGTGAAGCTCAACGGCTGGGCCGTCGAGAACCGCGTCTATGCCGAAGACCCATATCGCGGCTTTCTGCCCTCGACCGGCCGCCTCGTCCGCTATCGGCCTTCACCTCAGAAGCGCGACGGCATCGTCGTCCGCGTCGACGATGGCGTGTTCGAAGGCGGCGAAGTTTCGATGTTCTACGACCCGATGATCGCCAAGCTGGTCACTTGGGCGCCGACCCGCGAAGCCGCGATCGACGCGCAGGTTGCGGCGCTCGACGCGTTCGAGATCGACGGCATCGGCCACAACGTCGATTTCCTCTCCGCGCTGATGCAGCACCCGCGCTTCCGCGAAGGAAACATCACCACCAACTTCATCGTCGAGGAATATCCGGAAGGCTTCGAGGGCGCTCCGGCTGACGAACAGCTGATCGCCGACCTCGCCGCCATCGCCGCGATGATCGAGACGACGCGGGAAGCGCGCGCGGGCCTGATCAGCGACCAGCTCGACACGAACATCGAACCGCCGCGTGACCACGCGGTGAAGATCGGCGGGGCCGTCCACCGAGTGCACATCGAGCCGTTCGAGGGCGGGACGATGGCGAGCGTCGACGGCGGCGCGCCGGTCGAGATTTTCGGCAGCTGGACGCCGGGCCAACGGCTGCTGGGCCTGACCATCGGCGGACGCCAACGGACGGTGCAGGTCGACCGTCAGGGCCGCAAGTGGGAGCTTGCGACACGCGGTGCGACACACAAGGTTCAAGTGCTCGACCCGCACGTCGCCGAGTTGTCGGTGCACATGATCGAAAAGGCGCCGCCCGACCTCTCACGGCTGCTGCTCGCGCCAATGCCGGGCCTGGTGACGCGCCTTGACGTGAAGACCGGCGACCAGGTCGAGCCGGGCCAGACGGTGGCGATCATGGAAGCGATGAAGATGGAAAACATCCTCCGCGCGCCCAAGGCCGCGACGGTCAAGGCGACACCGGTGAAAGCCGGCGAAAGCGTCGCCGTCGATCAGGTCATCGTGGAGTTTGAGTAGGCGCGAGCGCGAAGTCGAATGCCAGTTTTCTGAGCTGTGGGTCGATTTCGTGGCCGCCGTTGAACCAGTTTACCTCTGGCGCGTAGCCGGCTTCCTCGAACGCCTTTACCATCGCGCGGACGTTGGCGGCGGGAAGCACGGGGTCACGGCGGGAATGCGCGATGAAGATGCGTTGCGTCGTGTCGAGCTCAGCGGGGCCAAAGGCGTAGCCGGGCGAGAAGGCGACAATGGTGCGGAACAGCTCCGGATAGGCGAGGCCGATCGATAGCGCGTAGCTCGCGCCGTCGGAGAATCCCATGACCGAAGTCCGACCGTCCGCGACCTGGGACCGTGAGGACAGCGCTACGATCGCAGCCTTTATGTCGGCAACGTCCTTTTCCTCGTCAGTAGGCTTGCGCTGTGCCCATGTGCGGCCGGCTGACTGGACGGAAAGCAGGATCACGCCGCGCTCGTCGGCGTCACGCTCAAATTGGCGGAGGAAATTGCGCGCGTCGCCACCGGCGCCATGCAGCAGCACGACCAGCGGGGCAGGAGCCGTGAGGTTTGCCGGAACATAGGAGAACGCCTTCGGCGTCACCTGCTGGACGACCGCAGGCGTCCGCGCTTCACCCGATCCGGCCGGCATCGCGAGCAACGCCGCACCGGCCACGATCAACGCTCGCATCAATGCGCGGATTTCGGAGTCTCCATGATTTCCGTTAGCACTCCGCCCATGTCCTTGGGGTGGACGAAGAACACCAGGGTGCCATGGGCGCCGATGCGAGGTTCGCCAAGGACGCGGGCGCCTTTCGCTTCGAACTCGGCTTTGGCTGTGTGGATTTCGGGAACTTCGAAGCAGACGTGATGCTGGCCGCCTAGCGGGTTCTTCTCGAGGAACTTCGCGATTGGGGAGTTCTCACCGAGCGGCTCGATCAATTCGATCTGCGAGTTCGGAGTATCGACGAAACACACGCGAACGCCCTGCGCGGGAGGTCGAAGGCCGGGCCGTGCGGCTCGGCGTTGAAGAGAGTGCGATAGAGTTCGAGGCTCTGCTCGATCGAGGGCGTGGCAACGCCGACATGGTTCAGGCGGCCAAGCTTCATTGTTCGATTGTCACTTCCGAGGTCACCGAATTGGCGATGAAACAGGCTTCGTGGGCGCGGTGGTGGAGGTCGGCGATGGCGGCGGCGTCGGGCTGGCTTTCGCCGCCCCATTGAACCTGCGGTCGGAGGGTGACTCGGGTCATGGCCATGCGGCCGTCCGGGCGCTTGTCGAGCACGCCCTCGGCATTGTCCACGTAGCTGTCGATAACGAACCGCGCCCGGCGGGCCAAGTCGATGAAGAAGAGCATGTGGCAGGAGGAGAGGGACGCCACAAAGGCCTCCTCGGGATCGACCGCATTGAGGTCGGACCAGGGCTGCGGCACGACATGTGGGCTGGGGAGGCAGGGACGGTCACGCCGCCGTCGAACTGCCACGTGTGCGCGCGGCTGTACTGGCCTTTGAGGAAGTCGCTCTCGTCCTTGCGGGTCCAGCGGATGGTGGCGGTGTAGGTGCTCATTTCACAGCCCAGAACGGTAGGCTCAAGCAGAGCGAGAGGAACAGCCAGAAGATCGCGAGACCCCTAATCATCCGGGAAGATGCCTTGTTTCGAGGGAAGGACTGCCGGCGTGCGAGCTGCCAGATCCTCATCAGCGCTCTGGATAATGCGAACGCCAGAATGCCCAGTAAGGCATATCGGCCGCCCAACATGATCTGGCAGACGATTCCAGCTGCCACGGCGATCCAGCCAGCCCGCCAGAAGTGCGAGGCCGATCTCCTCGGGCGTGACCGAATCCGGATCTACAGCGGAATGTTGTCGTGCTTCTTCCACGGGTTCTCCAACTGCTTGTTGCGCAGCTTGCGTAGTCCGAGTGCGACCCGGCGCCGCGTCGAGTGGGGCATGATCACTTCGTCGATGAAGCCCTTGCTCGCGGCGACGAAGGGTTGGCGAAGCGCTCTTCATATTCGCGGGTGCGTTCGGCGATTTTCTCGGCATCGCCGATGTCCTTGCGGAAGATGATCTCGACCGCGCCCTTGGCGCCCATCACCGCGATTTCGGCGGTCGGCCAGGCGTAATTCAAATCGCCGCGGAGGTGCTTGGAGGCCATGACGTCGTAGGCGCCGCCATAGGCTTTGCGGGTAATGACGGTGATCTTCGGGACGGTCGCCTCGGCATAGGCGAAGAGCAGCTTGGCGCCGTTCTTGATGATGCCGTTATGCTCCTGCGCGACACCGGGAGGAAGCCCGGCACGTCGACGAAGGTCAGGATCGGAATCTCGAAAGCATCGCAGAAGCGGACGAAGCGGGCGCCCTTCTTCGAACTGGCGATGTCGAGCACGCCGGCGAGGACCATCGGCTGGTTGGCGACGACGCCGACCGTGCGTCCCTCGATGCGGCAGAAGCCGACGATGATGTTGGCGGCATGTCCGGGCTGAAGCTCGAAGAATTCGCCCTCGTCGGCGACCTTCCGGATCAGCTCGTGCATGTCGTACGGCTGGTTAGCGCTCGGCGGGATCAGCGTGTCGAGGCTTTCGTCGATGCGGTCGCCTGCATCGCTGGTCGGCCGCTCCGGCAAATCGTGGCGGTTCGACAGCGGCAGGAAGTCGAAGAACTCGCGGGTCGCCAGCAAAGCGTCGATGTCGTTCTCGAACGCGACGTCGGCAACGCCCGACTTGGTGGTGTGGGTGATTGCGCCGCCAAGCTCTTCCTGGGTCACGACCTCGTTGGTGACCGTCTTCACCACGTCCGGGCCGGTGACGAACATGTACGAGCTGTCCTTCACCATGAAGATGAAGTCGGTCATCGCTGGCGAATAGACCGCGCCGCCCGCGCATGGGCCCATGATGAGGCTGATCTGCGGGACGACGCCCGAAGCGAGGACGTTGCGCTGAAAGACCTCGGCATAGCCGGCGAGGGACGCAACGCCTTCCTGGATGCGGGCGCCGCCGCTGTCGTTGAGACCGATCACCGGCGCGCCGACCTTCATCGCCATGTCCATGACCTTGCAGATCTTCTGAGCGTGCCGCTCGGACAAGGAGCCGCCGAACACGGTGAAGTCCTGCGCGAAGACGTAGACCAGGCGGCCATTGATCGTGCCGGAGCCGGTGACCACGCCGTCGCCGGGGAAGGTCTGGTCCTGCATGCCGAAGTCGACGCAATTGTGCTCGACGTACATGTCATATTCTTCGAAGCTGCCCTCATCGAGGAGGACGCTCAGCCGCTCGCGGGCGGTCAGGCGGCCCTTGGCGTGCTGGGCGGCGATCCTTTTCTCGCCGCCGCCCATCTGCGCCGCGGCACGGCGCTTTTCGAGTTCTTCGATTGTTGTGGCCAAGGCCAATCTCCTTGGCTCAGCGTCCTTCCACGGTCGCCCGGCACGGTCAATGACCGCCGGCAAGCCGCTTCGTTTCCGGTTAAATTTTCATTTGGGCGCTGACGAATCGCAGTTGAGCGCATTGTGCACCGCAACATGGCTCCATTCGTCTTAATCTCGGTCAAGGTTCCGGAACCGTAACCGCGTGCCACCGTTGGAAGCTTAAGTTTCCGAAAAACGGGAGGTTACGTCTAAAATGCTTACGAGCGCCGGTGTCCCTGTTGCGTCTGAGGCCGACTATTCGGCGCCGGATCCATCACGTCCAACTTTGCTTTGTTTTTCGCACTTGCGGTGGGATTTCGTCTTCCAGCGCCCGCAGCACATCATGAGCCGCTTCGCGCGGGAGATGACGGTCATCTTCTGGGAAGAGCCGATCGAGGTCGCCAAGCGGGAGACCGCCTATCTGCGCGTGCGTCAGGCCGAAGACTTCCCTGCGGTGCGGATCGCGACCCCTCACATTCCGGAGGGACTGAGCGAGGAACAGCGTGAGCAAACGCTGCGCCGGCTGCTGGACGCGCACGTGAGCGTCTGCGCCCGTCCGCTCATCACCTGGTATTACACGCCGATGATGCTGCCGTTCTCGCGGCATCTCGACGCCACCGCGACAATCTACGACTGCATGGACGAGCTTTCCAAGTTCCGCTTCGCACCCGAGCGTCTGCTCGACCTGGAGCAAGAATTGATCGACCAGGCGGACCTGGTCTTTACCGGCGGCGCCAGCCTCTACGAGGCGAAGAAGAGCCGCCACCACAGCGTCCATTGCTTCCCGTCCTCGGTCGATCGCCCGCACTTCGCCAAGGCGCGTCGTGAGCTGGAGCAGCCCGTTGACCAGGTGGAGCTGAAGCACCCGCGCCTCGGCTTCTACGGTGTCATCGACGAGCGGTTCGACATCGACCTGTTGCGCGAAATGGCGGACATGCGACCGGATTGGTCGTTCGTCATGGTCGGTCCGGTCGTAAAGATCGGCGAGGATGAGCTGCCGCGCGCCGCGAACATCCACTACCTGGGCGGGAAAACCTACGAGCAGCTTCCGGTGTACCTGTCCGGCTGGGACGTGGCGCTGATGCCGTTCGCGATGAATGAATCCACGCAATTCATCTCGCCAACCAAGACCCCGAATATCTTGCGGGCGGAAAGCCGGTGGTGTCGACGCCAGTTCGCGACGTGGTTCGGACCTATGGGCATCTGCAGGGCGTCCACATTGCCCACGACGCGGACGGCTTCGTCCATTGCTGCGAAAAGGCGCTGGAACAGTCGCGCGAAGGTGGCGACTGGCTCGCCGAGGCGGATCTGATGCTCTCGGCGACGAGCTGGGACACGACGCAGGCGCGAATGTCCGGGCTGATCGCCAACGTGCTGGGCGAACGTGCCGACGAGGAGGCGCCGGCTCTGCTGGTGGCCGCCGAATGAACGCGTTCAGCTTCACTCCGCCAGGCAGCCCGGCCAAATACGATTATCTCATCGTCGGAGCCGGTTTCGCCGGCTCCGTGATTGCCGAGCGACTTGCCAGCCAGCGTGGCGCGCGTGTCCTCCTGATCGATCGTCGGCCGCATGTCGGCGGCAATGCCTACGACGAGAAGGACGCGGCGGGCATCCTGTACCACAAGTACGGGCCGCACATCTTTCACACGAACAGCGAGCAGGTGTTCGACTATCTCTCGCAGTTCACGGAATGGCGACCGTACGAGCACAAGGTACTGGCGCATGTGCGCGGGCAGCTGGTTCCGATTCCGATCAACCGGACGACGTTGAACAAGCTGTTTGGCCTTGACCTTCAGACCGACGAACAGGCGGCGGAGTATCTCGCTTCGCGGGCGGAGCCGGTAGCGGACATCCAGACGTCCGAGGACGTTGTGATCAACGCCGTTGGGCGCGAGCTCTATCAGCTGTTCTTTCGCGGCTACACCCGCAAGCAGTGGGGCCTGGACCCGTCGGAGCTCGACAAGCAGGTTACGTCCCGGATCCCGACGCGGACGAATACGGACGATCGCTATTTCGGCGACACGTTCCAGGCCATGCCGCTGGAAGGCTATACGAAGATGTTCGAGCGGATGCTCGACCATCCGCTCATCGATATCCGGACGGGCGTGGATTTCGCCGAGCTCAAGGACAACGCCTTCGAGATCGCCGATCACCTCATCTACACGGGGCCGATCGACGAATATTTCGACTTCCGCTTCGGCAAGCTGCCGTATCGCAGCCTGAAGTTCGACCACCAGACCCTGGAGCAGGAGCAGTTCCAGGAGGTCGCGGTGGTGAACTATCCGAACGAGGATGTGCCGTTCACCCGGATCAGCGAGTACAAACACCTGACCGGACAGACTGCGCCCGTGACTACGATAACCTATGAATATCCTTCGGCGGAGGGCGATCCCTATTACCCGATCCCGCGGCCGGAGAACCAGGAACTGTTCAAGCAGTACGAGGCGCTGGCCGACGCGACCGACAATGTGACCTTTGTCGGGCGGCTGGCGACCTACCGCTACTACAACATGGACCAGATCGTCGGGCAGGCGCTCGCAACGTTCCGGCGCATGGACGAAAAGCTGAGCAAGGAGCGGCCGCAGCCGGAAGCGGTCGAAGCGGCCTAGTGAAGCCTCCCGCGCTGGAACTCTGGGCGGCGTCGAATGCAGCGTCGTCCGGATCGGCGACGAATTCCGCAACCAGGTCGTCGAGACCGGTCATGCGTCGAGGTTATCCGACATCGACGCCATGGCCGATCTCGGCGTCAAGGCGGTTCGCTATCCGATCATCTGGGAGACGGTCGCTCCAGAGAGCCCGGACGAACTCGATTTCTCGTGGCACGACGAGCGGCTGAAACGCCTTCGCGACCACGGCATGAAGATCATTGCCGGCCTGGTCCATCACGGGGCGGGGCCCAGATATACGAGCCTTCTCGATCCCGATTTCGCCGACAAGCTGGCGGCGTACGCCACTCGGGTTGCGAAGCGCTATCCGTGGATCGACATGTGGACGCCGGTGAACGAGCCGTTCACGACGGCTCGCTTCTCCTGCCTTTACGGGCATTGGCACCCGCACCTTCACGACATCAATTCCGCGTTCCGGGCGACGGTGAATCAGTGTTTGGGGACCCTTCGCGCGATGCGGGCGATCCGCAAGGACAGCCCTCACTCGAAGCTGATCGCGACCGAGGATGTCGGTCAAACCTTTTCGACGCCGGAACTCGCCTATCAAGCCGAGCATGACAATGGCCGGCGCTGGCTGACCTTCGACCTGTTGTTCGGCCGAGTGGTTGAGGGACACCAGTTCCGGCGCTGGCTCGGCAACAAGGCCGCGTCCCAGGAGGTGCTCGACGAGCTGGCTACGGGCGAGGGCGGCCGGACATCATCGGTTTCGACCACTACCTGACCAGCGACCGCTTCCTCGATCACCGCACCGAGCGATATCCGGACGTCGAGCCCGGCTCCAACGGGCGTGACACCTATGTCGACGTCGAGGCGGTCCGCGTCGCCAAGCTCCGGTCCAAGGTCGGTCCAGGGCTGCGCCTTCGCGAGATCTGGGAGCGGTACCGAACGCCGATCGCGATCACCGAGGTTCACCACGGTTGTACGCGAGAGGAGCAGGTACGCTGGCTTCACGAGATGTGGACCGCCGCCGAACAGGAGCGAGCCAGAGGTGCCGACATCCGGGCGGTGACCGTCTGGGCGCTTTTCGGCCTGGTCGACTGGCGATCTTTGCTAACGAAGAAGGAAGGCGCTTACGACGCCGGTGCGTTCGATACGCGGTCCGATATTCCGCGACCCACCCTTTTTGCGAAGGCAGCCGCGGCGCTAGGGCGGGGGGATCGGCTGGAACACCCCGTTCTCGACTTGCCGGGATGGTGGCGACGGCCTGGACGAACACACGCGCGCCGCAGGTTCGAGACCCTGCCGCGAAGGGCGGCGAATGCCCGCTCGATCCTGATCACCGGGGCGACCGGAACGCTTGGCCAGGCGTTTGCGCGGATTTGCGCGCATCGCGGCCTGCCGTTCGTGCTCACGGAACGTTCCCAGCTCGACATTTGCGACGAAGGGTCGATTGCGAGCGCGATAGCCCGGGTCAAGCCGTGGGCGATCATCAACACCGCCGGCTTCGTCCGGACGTGGGAGGCCGACGAGAAGGCGGACGAATGCTTTCTCGCCAACGTCACGGGGCCCGAGCTCCTGGCGAAGGCCTGCAAGCTGCACGGCATTCCGTTCGTCACCTTTTCGTCGGACCTGGTGTTCGACGGCCAACTCGGGCGGTCCTATGTCGAACCCGACGCGCCCGCACCGCTTTGCGAGTACGGCCGCAGCAAGGCGGAGGCGGAGGCACGACTGATTTCGATCGATGCAGGCGCATTAATCGTCCGCACCAGCGCCTTCTTCGGCCCCTGGGACCGGCACAACTTCCTGTTCAATACGATCGAGCAACTGCGGCGCGGTGAAGACGTCTTCGCCAGCGCGCGGACGATCGTCTCGCCGACCTATGTCCCCGATCTCGTCCACGCGACGCTGGATCTGCTCTTGGATGAGGAGAAGGGCATCTGGCACCTGACCAACCAGGGATCGATGAGCTGGCATGAGCTTGCCCAGGCGGTCGCCGACCACACCCGTTCCGATGCTGGGAAGATCATCGTTCCGGACCACGACGAACCGTCGGATACCAGCCTGACGAGCAGCCGAGGCGTCCTGCTTCGCCCGCTGGACCGTGCAATCTCGGACTTTGTCGACAGCTCCGAGCCGCTGAGGCGGCTATTGGATGAGGCGGCCTAGTCGTCCCACTTGTGATGCTCGGCCCAGACCCTGCGGACGGTCCCCGAGCTGGCGCGCATGACGATGCTTTCCGTAGTCAAGCGATCGCCGCGGCGATGGACGCCCTTGAGCAATGAGCCGTCGGTGACCCCGGTGGCGGCAAAGATACAATCGCTCTTCGCCATTTCCTCGAGCGAGTAGACCCGGTCGAGGTCTTCGATCCCCAGCGGCGCGCGCGGGCGACCTCATCATCGTTGCGGAAGACGAGGCGGCCCTGCATCTGACCGCCCACGCAGCGAAGCGCGGACGCCGCGAGCACGCCTTCGGGCGCTCCGCCGCTGCCGAGATAGACGTCGACGCTGGTGTCGGGATCGGTGACCGCAATCACACCCGCAACGTCGCCGTCGGTGATCAGCTTCACACCGCAGCCGAGAGACCGCAGCTCGTCGATGATCGCGTCGTGCCGAGGCCGGTCGAGGACGCAGGCGATGATTTCATTGGCCGGGACGCCTTTCGCCTCGGCGATCGCGCGGATGTTGTCCGTAACGCTGCGCGAGATGTCGATCGTTCCTTCAGCATAGCCCGGCCCGATCGCCAGCTTGTCCATGTAGGTGTCGGGTGCGTTGAGGAGGCCTCCCTCCTCTGAAATGGTCAGCACGCAGAGCGCATTGGGCCCTGCCTTCGCAGTCAGCGTCGTTCCCTCGAGCGGGTCGAGCGCGATGTTGATCTTCGGACCGGTCCCCTGGGCCGAGCCGACCTTCTCCCCGATGTAGAGCATGGGCGCTTCGTCGCGCTCGCCCTCGCCGATGACGACCGTTCCATCGAACGGGAGCTCGTTGAGCGCTTCACGCATGGCTTCGACCGCCGCCGCATCCGCCGCATCGTTGTCGCCCGGCCGATCCACCTGGAGGCAGCAACCGCAGCCGCCTCGGTCACGCGGACCATTTCCAGCACGAGGACTCGGTCAAGGACCTGGGACGCGGGTACGCGAGGGTGTTGAAGCATGGTTGGCGGGTCTCCCTAATGGGAAGCGCGATAAGGGGGGCGACCGCTCTTGTCGAGGCGACGCTAGGCGTCCGGATCGGCCTCATGCGCCAAAAGTTCGGACCGAATACGGACCGCCCGCGAGCCGACTCGGGTCTCGATCAGGAAGACCGCAAACGCCGCACCGATCGACAGCATCGAGACGATGAACAGCACGGCGATTTCCGTGCCGAACTTGTCGTTGGTGAGAGTTGCGGCGAACAGAAGGACGACGACTGCGCAGGTCAGCACGGCGGCCAGCACGGCAAGGAAGATTGCGCGGCTCACGAGCACCATTCGGCGATCGAGCACGCGAAGTTCGTTGAGCCATCTCTCATGTTCCGATCCCCTGCTGGCGAGGAGTAAGGGCTCAACGTCGCGTGCCCTGTCGACGATTCTCGAAAGACGGCCGGTGCATACGTTCAGGAAGGCGCCGATCCCGGCGAACAGGAACACGGGAGCGACAGCTAGCTGGATGATCTGTGCGACATTGTAGGCGGATGCCGGGGAGTCGATGGCCATGCGATTTCTGTGCGCCAGCGGGTGGGTTTGTCAAAGCGTTCCGACGGCGGCCCCATTCTGCGATCCGCAGTCACGCCGCCAAGCCATTGCCCTCGACCTTCAGAACGGGAACGAAGCGGCCGTCGCCAGGTGGTAGGGCAGAGAGCTTCAAAGCCTGCCGGTCCTGGCTGAATTTCAGCTCAGGTCCCCGAGTAACGTCAGGCGATGCACTTCACCCTCGGCTTGCCGAGCGAACGAATGGTAATGTCGCTCAATGGCCAGTCGAGCAGCAAGGCGTAAAGCGTCCCACCGCGAGAGGTAAAGCGGATGTCCTCGCTCGTGAAAGGCTTCGCTTCCGCTTCGGCCATGACCCCCAGGGGTGGCTTGGTCGGGCCTTCGCCGAAGCGGCGCCACGGCCGCGTGCCGTAAATCGCCTCTCCGTTGACCTGGAACCAGGCCGCCAGCCCGTCGAGGACGCGCTCCTCCTTGTCGTCGATGGATCCGTCGCCGCGAACGGGAATGCTGAGCAGCAGACAGCCATTCTTGGAAACCACATCCGCAAGGCGCTGAATGACCTGCTTCGCGCTCTTGTAGCCCCCTTCTCGTAGAGGGGGCGATCGTAGTGCCAGTTGCCGATGCACGTATCGGTCTGCCAGGCGCTCGGCCGGGTATCGGCGAGAAAACCCCGCTCCACGTCCTCGACGACATATCTGCGTTGGTCGTCGTTGAGCTGCTTCGCGGTCAAAACCCCTCCGGCGTCAGCGATTGGAAATGGGTAACCGCTTCCAGGCCCGTTGGACCAAACGGGACGCCGTAATCGTCGAAGTAGAGGAGGTCGGGCCGATACTTCTCGACGAGATCCTTCTGTCGAAGCAGCCACTTGCGGACGAACCCAGGATTTTGCGGAGCATCTTCCAGCCACTGGCCATCGCGTGCGCCGTGCCAGTCGGCCATCGCCTTGTTGCTGTTGAGGCCATCGGGCGGGACGAAACTGGGGCCGGTGTAGAGATCCTGCGGGTCGAGACCATCCCACCAGGTTCCGCGGCCATGCTGCTTCCGCAGCCAATATGCATCGTAGCGGCGACCTTGCATTGGACCTTCGGCGTCGTAGCCGTAAGCGGTCTGCCACCAATGCCAGGCATGGCTGCTGTGGTTCGATACGCCGAACCTCAGTCCGGCGTCCCGTGCGACCTTTGCCCAGGTTCCGACGAAATCTCGCTTCGGGCCGACGCTAGCGCTGTTCCAGGGATGGTGGGCACTATCGAAAAGATCGAAATTGTCGTGATGGCAGGCCATCGCGACGAAATATTTCGCCCCCGCCTGCTTGTAGCGGCGCAGGAGATATTCCGGCTGCCACTCGTCGGGCTTCCAATGGCCGATGATGTCGAGAAAGCCTGTGCGGCTGGGGTGCCCGTAGGTGCGGGCGTGATGATCACACGCGGCGAACCCGGGCACGTACATGAGCCGCCCGTACCAATCGCCCATTTCGGGCACGCATTGGGGGCCCAATGCGCCCAGAGACCGAACTTGGCGTCGCGAAACCAGTCGGGAACAGGGTGGCTCGCCATGCTCTCGCCGGCTTCCGATGCGGCGGACGGAGATGCCGAACCGGCAAGCAATGCTGCGGCCCCGGCGGCGATGCTGTCCCGTCTTGAGAACATGCCCTGATTACTGACGATTGTTGGGACTCACTGAAAGAGCTAAGAAAGCCGCATAGAGCGGGGGCTCATGTATGACGCGATTCGTCATCGGTTTGATACTGTTATCAAGCGCGACGAGCGCTTCGGCAGGAACGGACTTCGGAATCCGTACACTGTCCGGACAGCGTGCGACGGTCAGGGTTGGCGTTGCCGAAAAGGCCGCCGTCCGCGAATCGACCAATGTGCAGGCACGCGTCGCCTCCGAGCCTGTCCTGGCCGGCGGCAACTGGGCGCCGATCGGCGGCGGGTCGGGCAGTCTCAATTCCGCTGCCAATGTCGGTTCGCACTGGGGCCGCGTGACGAGCACGTACCGCACTCCGGCGCACAATCGAGCGGTCGGCGGAGTACGGAACAGCTATCATTTGCGTGGTCGTGCGATCGACATCGCTCGCCGGCCCGGCGTGACCCACTCGATGATTGCAGCGGCGTTCCGCAATGCCGGTTATCAACTCGTCGAGTCCCTGGACGAGGGCGATCACAGTCACTTCGCGTTCGCATTCGGCGGTTCGACCCGCATCGCCTCGATCCCGAGCAAGGGTGAGATGACCCAGTGGGGCGTGGTGACGGTTTCCAGCGCCCTGCTGCGCTGATTTAGGACCCGGCCAGCATCTTCTTCACGCTGCGCGCGGCCTGGCGCAGCCGCTGCTCATTTTCGACGAGCGCGATGCGGACATAACCTTCGCCTTCTTCGCCGAAGCCGACGCCGGGCGCGACCGCGACATGGCCTTCAGTCAGCAGCCGTTTCGAAAACTCCATCGCGCCGAGATTGTGGAACCGCTCGGGGATCGGCGCCCAGGCGAACATGCTGGCCTCCGGGACCGGAATGTTCCAGCCGGCGCGGCCAAAACTTTCGACCAGGACGTCGCGGCGCTTGCGATAGAGCTTGCGGTTCGCCTCGATGATGTCCTGCGGGCCGTTGAGGGCGGCAACTGCGGCGGCCTGAATGGGCGTGAAAGCGCCATAGTCGAGGTACGACTTCACGCGGGCAAGGGCAGCGATCAGGCGCTCATTGCCGACCGCGAAGCCCATCCGCCAGCCGGCCATGGAGTAGGTCTTGCTCATGGATGTGAACTCGACAGCGACCTCCTTGGCGCCTTCGACCTGCAGGATCGATGGCGTGGGCGTGTCGCGGAAATAGATCTCCGCATAAGCGAGATCGGAAATGACGATGAGCTCATGCTCGCGGGCGAAGGCAACGAGGCGCTCATAGAAGGGCAGGTCGGCCACGTAGGCCGTCGGATTGGACGGGTAGCCGACAACGAGGACCTTGGGCCTCGGCACTGTGAAGCGCATGGCGTTGGTGAGCCGCTCGAAGAACTCCTCGCCCGGGGCGGCGGGGATCGAGCGGATGGCGGCTCCGGCGATGATGAAGCCGAAGGTGTGGATTGGATAGCTAGGGTTCGGGGCAAGGACGACGTCGCCCGGCGCAGTGATCGCCTGGGCGAGGTTGGCGAGGCCCTCCTTCGAACCCAGGGTGACGATGACTTCCTTGTCGGCATCGAGCTTCACGCCGAAGCGCCGCTGGTAATAGGCCGCCTGCGCTTTCCGAAGCCCGGGGATGCCCGGCTGGCCGAATAACGATGGGCGTTCGGCTTCTGAGCGACCTCGCAGAGCTTGTCGATAACATGCTTGGGCGGGGCACCGTCCGGATTGCCCATGCCGAGGTCGACGATGTCCTCGCCACGCGCGCGGGCAGCCGCTTTCATCGCGTTCACTTCGGCGAAGACGTAGGGCGGCAGGCGCTGGATGCGGTAGAATTCGTCGGTCACCGGATACTCATGCCGTCCGTGCTGCAGTGCGGCAAGCCTAGTTGCTGTAAGTCGGGAGTGCCCATCCGCGAGCGACGGCCAGTCCCGGAGCGCAAAACCCGCAGCGGCTGCAATCAAGGCCGCTGGATCGGGCGGCACACCGAGGTAGGGAAGTCCTACCAGCAAGCCCGACGAAAGCGCCGCGGCGGTCACATACAATTCCGGGCGCATGAGAATGGACGGTTCTCCGGCAAGAACGTCGCGGATGATCCCTCCTGCGCAGGCGGTCAGCACCCCCATGACAAAGGCCGGTACCGGCGCGACACCAAAGCTCAGCGCCTTGGCCGCGCCATACGTCGCATACGCCCCGAGACCGACGGCGTCGAACCACAGCAGTGCTCGCTCGGCAATCATGCGGCGGCTGACGACCCAGGTGATCAGCGCCGCTCCGATGCAGATCATGAGCGTCGCGTTGCGGTAAACCCAGAAGACCGGCGCCCCGATGAGGAGGTCGCGAAGCGTTCCTCCACCGACACCGGTCACGACCGCGAAAAAGATGAACGTGACAAGCGTCTGACGCTTCTCGGCCGCCAGAAGCGCACCCGAAATCGCGAACACGCCGATTCCCAGATAATCGAGGAAGCTGAGTGCTAGAGAGAAGGCCTCCGGATGCATCGAGCGCTTTTCGCGACTGTTGCGGCGTGATGCAATTGCGGGGATTCGCAGCAGTAGTGCGAATTGCTTACAAGGGACGCATGGCAGACGACACGGACACGGCGAGCGCCATTCCCACGCTGGAGGACTGGCAGCATTGGACCTGGGTGATGGGACGCGCCCAGCAGATGCTCATGGAGACCTGGGCCGACGGCCTCCCCAAGGATGCCGGCTGGCCCGCCGCTGCGTCGCCCTGGGGCGCTTTCCCGCCCGCGTTCCCCGCCGGCTCGCCGATGACCACCGATCCGGCCGCATTGTTCAGCGCCGGCGCCGAAGCCTGGGCCAAGGGTCTCGAGACGTGGGGGAAGATGATCGGTCTCGATCCCGAGGCGAAGGAGAATGCCAAGGATCGGCGCTTCGCCGCGCCCGAATGGCAGGAGAGTCCGGTCTTCGACACCATCCGCAAGACCTACCTGGCGCTGTCCGACAAGCTGCTGGGGACTGCCGAGGAACTGGACGGGCTCGACGACGAAAGCCGTCACCGGCTGATGTTTGCGGTGCGCAGCTTCGTGGACGCGATGAGCCCGTCGAACTTCGCGCTGACCAACCCGCAGGTGCTGAAGCGAACAATGGAAACGCGCGGCGAGAACTTGCTCAAGGGCCTCGCCAACATGCTCGACGATATCGCGGCCGGGCAGCTGACGCAGACGAAGCAAGGCGTGTTCGAGGTTGGCCGCAACCTGGCGACGACGCCCGGGAAGGTCATCAAGGAAACGCCGCTCTACCAGCTGATCCAATACACGCCGACCACGGACGAGGTGCTTGAAACGCCGCTTGTCATCTTTCCGCCGTGGATCAACCGCTTCTACATCCTCGACCTCACGCCCGAGAAGAGCTTCGTCAAATGGTGCGTGGACCAGGGCATCAGCCTGTTCATGGTCAGCTGGAAGTCGGCCGACGAAAGCATCGCGGACGCAACGCTCGACGACTACGTCCTCAACGGACAGATTGATGCGATTGACACCGTTCGCGACCTGCTGGGTGTCGAGAGTGTGCACACCATTGGCTATTGCGTGGCGGGTACGACCCTTGCGGCAACTCTCGCCTATCTGACGGCCCACAAGCAGCAATCGAAGGTGAAGTCCGCGACCTTCCTCACGGCTCAGGTCGATTTCTCGAGCGCGGGGGACCTCAAGCTTTTCACCGGTGCGGACACCGTCGCGCTGCTGGACGAGATTACCCGCGACAGCGGCTATCTCGACGGACGCTACATGGCTGCGACCTTCAACCTGCTGCGCGGCCGCGACCTCATCTGGAGCTACGTCGTCAACAATTACCTGATGGGAGATGAGCCGGCGCCATTCGACCTGCTCCACTGGAACAGCGATACGACCAACCTGCCGGCCTCATGGCACCGCGATTACATCGAGAGCTTCTACAAGGGGAACAAGCTGGCGGAGAAAGGCGGAATCAATGTCGCCGGGACCGCAGTCGACATCGATACGGTCAAGACGCCAACCTATGTCCAGGCCGGGCGAGAGGACCACATCTCGCCGCCAGAAAGCGTGTGGAAGATCATGGGTCATTTCACCGGGCCGAAAAGGTTCGTGCTGGCGGGGTCCGGACATATCGCCGGGGTAGTGAACCCGCCGGCGGCGGAAAAGTACCAGCATTGGACCAATAACGAGCCTGCCGACACTCTGGAAACCTTCATTGCCGGCGCGGAAGAGCACAAGGGAAGCTGGTGGCCGGACTGGCTCGCCTGGCTGAAAAGCCAGGATCCGGCGACTGTGCCGGCCAACGGCGCAAGAGTCCCAGGCAAGGGTAAGCTGAAGCCGATCGAGGACGCGCCCGGGCGCTACGTCAAAGCTCGCTGATCAGCGCGAGCTGATCAAAGAATCCCGCCGCCGAGCATCAGGCGGACAATGCCGACGACAATCACGAACAAGTTGAGGTTACGGCCAGCCGTTCCTCCGCCCAGCGTTCCGACGCCTGCGCCAATAATCGCAAGCGGGATGATCAGCCAGTTGGCCCATCCCAACAGCGGAAGAAAGGCGACAACCGCCAATACAAGCGCGACAAGCCCGATGATCACTGAAACGATATTGAACATGCGCGGCAATTCCTTCTGCGTGGGCCGACCTCGGCAGTCCTAGTAAGCGGTCTGGATGCGCGTGATGTCGGCGAGGGTCTTGTCGCCGCAACTGACGATGACGCTGCCCACCGGCTGATTGAGCGGCCATTCCCAGCGGACTTCGTGCGTCACGGTCGCCTGCGTGGCGGGGCCGGTCGGCGCGGCGACATTGAGCGTGACGAACGCCTGCGCCGGATAGCCCTTGCGGATCTGGATGCGCGGGTCGAACGCAACCTGATAGCCGCCGGTCGGCGTAGTAACCTTTCCACTGACGACGAGGGTCGGTGCGCCTGTTCCGGGCATTCGATTGATCCAGGCCGTCCATTCCCGTGACGCGCTGATCAGGCACTCCGGGGCGTCGGCTGGCACGGTGGCTGCCCTGGGTATGGAGTAGGCGGGTAGGGCGCGGGGCCCGGATACGGCTCCTGCGGATAGGGAGCCGGACCGGGATACGGTTGCGGACCGTAGGGATCCTGACCGTAATACGGGTCGCAGGCGGTGACCGAGAGCAGCGCGGCGGCGGCAAGAATCTTCTTCATATGCATGGCAATTATCGAGCCTGCGCCATGTTCCTCATTCCGGCAAGGTCACGGAGGCCCGGGCATGCCGGACCAGCGCGATGACATAGAGCGCGAGAGCCGTCCAAATCGACCCGAAAGCGATTGCGTGGGCCGTCGTGAACGGCTCGCCGTAGATTAGGACGGCAAGCAGGAACTGCAGAGTGGGGCCAGGAACTGGAGCATTCCGAGTGTCGAATAGCGCAGGCGCTTGGCCGCGGCCGTGAACAATAGGAGAGGGATGGCGGTGACCAGGCCCGCGCCGGCAATGAGTACGATGTCCATCGTCGAATTTCCGAAGATCGCATTGCCGGCGGCGAGGTCCCAGATCAGCCAGCCCGCGGCGAGCGGGAAAAGAATGCCCGTCTCGATTGCTAGTCCCGCTACCGCGTCGACGGGAGCAATCTTCCTCAGCAGCCCGTAGGTCGCGAAGCTGACGCAGAGCGTCAGGCTGATCCACAATTGACCAAGAGCGCCGATGGCCAGCGCGCTGATGCCCGCGGCCGCCAGTGCGACCGCCGCCCATTGGAGCCAATGCAGGCGTTCCTTGAGGATGACCCTGCCGAGCAGTACGTTGGCGAGCGGGTTAAGGTAATATCCAAGGCTGCCGGCCAGGATATGGCCGCTGTTCACTGCGTAGACGTAGAGCAGCCAGTTTACTCCGATCAGCAACGCCGTGATGGTGAGCATGATGACGGCGCGGCGGTTTCTCAAAGCCTCGCGAACCTCGCTCCAGCCATTGGTGAAGGAGAGCAGACCTGCAAGAACCGGGATCGACCAGACGATGCGGTGGGCGACGATGTCGACGGAGTCGATCGCCCGTAACGCCTTGAAGTAGATCGGAAGTACGCCCCACAGGCCGTAGGCTGCGGCTCCGAGCAAGAAGCCTTGGCGTGCGTGGCCGTGCGTGTCGGGACGATTCATGATTGCGCGCCTACCGGCGGTAAGCGGCAATTCAAAGGGCATGCTGAACGCCATGTTAGTTGCAACTGGCCACCGCCGGTGCCACCTTCGCGTCGTGGCACGTCGCAGCCTGTCCCTCATGATGGCTCTGTGTCTCGCCGCCTGCACGACCGGGGCGAGAAGGAGAAGCTGCGCCCGGTCGTGACGGCCGAGCCGCCGACAAAAGCCGACACATGGAAGGGCGTTGCGACCGACGCCGACGAGCAGAGGATCGCTCGGCTCGGTATCGCATGGCAGGAAGGCCTTCAGGAAGCCAACAAGACGTCGCCCAAGGACGTCGAAGCCGAGGGCGCGCTTCTGCTTCCTCGTGCGGGTCTTGCGCGGCCGGCACCGACGCCTGGAAGTTACAATTGCCGCTTGATCAAGCTCGGCAGGGTCGAGCCGAAGGGCCCGCGTTCGAGCGATTCAAGCCCTTCTTCTGCTACGTCGAGGTGGAGGGCGACCTCCTGACCATCGTCAAGCAGACCGGGAGCCAGCGACCCGCTGGACGCCTTTGGGAGGATGACCGGCCGGAGCGCCTCATCTTTCTCGGGAGCCTTGCGCTTGGCGATGAGGAGCAGCCGCGAGCCTATGGCGAGGATGCCAAGCGCGACATGGCCGGCGTGCTCGAGCGCATTGCGCCGTTCAAGTGGCGCCTGGTCATTCCATGGCCGCAGGGCAATTCGAAGCTCGACGTGTTCGAGCTGACGCCGGTCGCCCAACAGCCCCAGTGATGGACGCAGACCGCGCGGGCCTGCTCGCCGATCCCGCGGAGGTACGAGCGATCCTTGTCGCGAGCGCCTCGGCGGGTGAGCCGATCACCTATTCGGAAACGCTTGCTCTTCTCGGGCACCATTTCACGCGCCCGAAGATGCGGGCTTTGTGCAAGGTGCTGGCTTACGTCGACGACAACGCCGAGGAATTGGGTGAGCCCGAGCTTGCAGTACTTGTCGTACGGCAATCGGACGGCCTGCCGGGACAGGGCTGGTGGATCGGAGGCGCCAAGAAGCATGGCTTCACCGGGCTGTGGGAAGGACCCAAGGCGAAGCGGCTGATCAACAAGCTCCAGCGCCAGGCGTTCGACTATTGGAGAACGCGCGGCTAAGCGGCGGGCATGGCCGAGCCGCGCACTTTCACTGTTTCCGAAGACGATGATGGCATCCGCCTCGACCGCTGGTTCAAGCGGCATGCGCCGGACATCAGCTTCAACATCCTGTCGCGCTGGTCGCGGACCGGTCAGCTCAAGCTCAACGGCAAGCGCGCGACGCCGGGAGACCGGATCGAGGCCGGACAGACAATCCAGGTACCTGCGGCGGAGGCGACGCCCACGCGGCTGCAAGGCCCGAGCGCAAGCGCGAGCCGCTGACTCCGGAGGAAGAGGAACTCGTTCGTGAAATGGTCATCTACGAAGACCCGAGCGCGTTCGTTCTCAATAAGCCGCCCGGCCTCGCCACACAGGGCGGGACCAAGACGCATTTTCACCTCGACAAGCTGCTCGATGGCCTCGCCGACGACGAGGGCAGTCGGCCGAAGCTCGTCCACCGGCTCGACAAGGACACCTCTGGCGCCCTGCTAGTTGCCAAAACTGCGCGGTCCGCGGGCATTTCGCCAAATCCTTCTCCGGAAGGACTGCTCGCAAGGTCTATTGGCGCTGGTCGTCGGCGTGCCTTCGGGCGACGAAGGACTGATCGATGCTCCGCTTGCCAAGCAACCGGGCACCGGCGGCGAGAAGATGCACGTTAGCGAAGAGCACGGGCTGCCCGCAAAGACCCGCTGGCGGATTGTCGACCGAGCCGGCAATCGCGCGGCATGGGTCGAACTGCAGCCCTTAACCGGCCGGACCCATCAGCTGCGCGCGCATATGGCCGCGATCGGCATCCCATTGTCGGCGATGCGAAATATGGTGGACCCGAAGCATTTTTGACCGGCGGGATCAGTCGCAAGCTTCATCTCCACGCCCGGCGAATCCGGATCGATGCGCCGGGCGGGGTGATTGACGTCACGGCGGAATTGCCGCCGCACATTGCGGAAAGCCTGGGCACTCTGGGCTTCGAGCTAATGCATGGCGAGAACATGCCGCTCGACGTTGAGAAGCTCTCGCAGACGCCGGAGGCTAAGCAGCGCAAGGCGAATGCCATCGCCCGCGACCGCCGCCGTGGCCGACGCGGAGAGAGGCGCGGGCGCAGCCAGTCGACGCGGCGGGCTGATGCATCCGAACCGCGCCTTCGCCTGGAGGATCGCGACGAGCTCCTGCGGTTCGTCGCCGACCGCGCGTTCGCCCACGTCTTCACATCGTCCGATTCCGGTCTGTTTGTCGTGCACGCTCCAGTCCTCGTGACCGCCGAGGGAACATTCGCTTCCACGTTGCTCGCCGGAACCGAGTTGCCGATCATCTGGGCGAACGCCGTGTCCTGATCAGCGTCTCCGGCCGGGAGGCGTATCAGAGCGCCAACTGGTACGTTGCGGAGAACCAGGTCCCGACCTGGCATTACGAAGCCGTCGAGATCGAGGGGACTGCGCAAACGCTTGCCGATGAAGAACTCGTCGATCTTCTCGACCGGCTGAGCAAGCACTTCGAAGACATTCATCAGCCCGAGAAGCCTTGGACCCGGGACAAGATGGAACCTGGAAGGTTCGACGCGATGACCAAGGCGATCGTCGGCTTCGAAGTCAGTCCGACCGGAATCCGCGGAACGCGCAAGTTCAACCAGCACAAGTCTGACGCCGACCTTGCGGCAACGATCGCCGGCAGGAGGAGGCCGGCAGGGCAGATATCGTCGCGGCGATCCGGGAAGCGCGTGGCTACAATGAATAAGCTGGCGGTGTTCGATTGTGACGGAACGCTGGTCGACAGCGCGCCAACATCTTCACGGCCCTGTCGGGCGCGTTCGGTGAGCATGGCATTGCCGTCCCGTCGCCCGAGGTTAGTCGCAAGGTAATCGGCCTAAGCCTCGTCGAGGCGATCGCCACCCTGCTTCCGGAAGAAGAGCGAGATCGACACGTGCTCCTGGCGGAGAGCTACAAGCGCCACTTCCAGCGGGCTCGTGCTGAAGGGCGTGTCGAGGAGCCCTTGTTCGAAGGGATCCCGGACTTGCTGGACCGGCTGGAAGCCGATGGTTGGCTTCTCGCGGTGGCGACTGGGAAGTCGGACCGCGGGCTGACGCTCTGCCTCGACTGTCACGGATCGTCGACCGTTTCGTTTCGCTGCAAACGGCCGACCGGCATCCGAGCAAGCCGCACCCTTCGATGGTCGAACAAGCGATGGCGGACGCGGGCTCTTCGCCGGAAACAACCATTGTGATCGGCGACACGGCCTTCGACATGGCGATGGCTGCAGCCGCAGGTGCGACCGGGATCGGTGCGGGCTGGGCTATCACGAGGCCCACGAGATGCTCGAAGCCGGCGCAATTGCGGTCGCGGCCGCACCGCGCGATGTCTTCTCTCTCATTCCCGGCAAGGAGCCGCAATTGGCTGACGACGACCTTTGGCGCAGGCGCTTTCAGATCTTCATGGCTGTCCGGCTGATCGGGTCCTCACATTCTTCCTTGGCCTTGCAATTGTCTACACTGACCTGGTGCGAGAGGGCGGCTGGCCGTCGCTGGCGCGATCATCGTCATCGTTGGCGTGATCGACGCGGTGTTCGCGCCAATGGTGCTCAAGCGCGCCTGGACCAGCAGGACAACGACGCCGGTGAAGCGATTCTGGGCGAAGGCGGAGGTCGTCGAAGCAGACGGCGGTTGGGTGTTGTGCTGGATGGCAAGCCGGTCAAGACGCCGGCGCGAGTGCCGCTGGTCGTGCCGACCGAAGCTCTTGCGGAAGGCATCGCGGCCGAATGGAATGACGTCGCCGAAACCATCGATCCGAGAGCAATGCCGCTCACGGGTTGGCCAATGCCGCAATCGATCGCGTCCAGCCCGCCAGGAAAGCCTTTGCTGCGGATCTTGCGCGCTACGCGGAGGCCGATCTCGCCTGTTATCGTGCGGAGGAACCGCAGGTCTGGTCGACTTGCAATCCGGGAGTGGGATGCCCTCATCAATTGGGGCAGGCGGCGCTTCGACGTCGATTTCAACGTCACCACCGGGTGGTGCATGTCAGCCAGCCGGTGGCGACGGTAGAACGTCTGTCACATGCGGTGGCCGCTCTCGACGCCTTCCACCTCGCGGACTCTCGCCGCTCGTCACGATCGGCGGCTCCCTTCTCGCAGCGCTTGGTGTGCTGGAAGACGCCTTCGATGCAGCGAGGCGTGGGAGGCCGTCAGCGTCGATGACCGCTGGCAGCTTGAGCAATGGGGATCCGACACCGAGGCCGAGGCGGCACTCGCCAACCGTCGGCGGGATTTCCTCGCCGCGGCGCGGTTCCTGGATTTGTTGGAGGCCTAGTTCGGCCGTTCTACCAGCTTGCGAACGAACGGAATGAGATAGGGCTGGCGGTCCCGCTTCATACGTTCGCAGCGATGATTGCCTGAACGTCATGCAGGCAGTGATCCATATCCTCGTTGATGAGCACATAGTCGTACTCGCCCCAATGGCCGATCTCCGACGCAGCGCGCTTCATCCGGCTCTCGATAACCTCGTCGCTGTCGGTGTTGCGCGCCCTTAGGCGGCGTTCCAGTTCCGCCATGGACGGCGGCAAGATGAAAATGCGTACGAGGTCCGTTCCGAACGCGCCGCGGAGCTGCTGGGTGCCCTGCCAATCGATGTCGAACAGGATATCGCGGCCGAGGCGGAGCGCTTCCTTGATCGGCTCTTTCGGGACCCGTATCGGTGATCGAACACGTAGCCCACTCCGCCAACTCGTCCTGATCGACCAATTCCTGGAACCGCGCGGGGCCACGAAATGGTAGTCGACGTCGTCCACTTCGCCGGAGCGTCTCGGCCGAGTCGTTGCCGAAATCGACATCGTGATCTGGGATCCGCATCGAGAAGCATTCGGGAGATCGTCGATTTGCCCGCGCCGGAGGGGAGGACAACACCACCAGAAGGCCACGGCGGCGCGGGTCGAAGGATCGGCGTCGTCTAGGTCCATGACTGTTCTTGGTCCGACGCTGAAAAAGCGTCAAGGAGCGCTCTGTTGCACTGCACAAAAAAAGACCTTGAAAGGTGCACTGCAAAAGATTATGTTGCAGCGCACAAAAGAAGGAAATTGTAGCAATGGCAGACGAAACTCAGACGGCAATCGACACCAGCGCGGAGGTCGCCACCAAGGCGGTTGAAGCCGCAGGCGAGGTTGCGAAAGAGTTCCGGCCGTTGCCGTGAAGACTACCAAGCGGACGACCTCGAAGTGGCACGGGCCACCAAGCGTCAGGCGAAAGCCACCCGCTCGGCTGTGAAAACCGCTCGCCGCGCCAAGCCGCGCCGCGCTGCAAAGGTCGCCGGTGCTCGTAAGCCCCGCGTGGCCCAGGAAAGGATTGAGACTGTGACCAAGACCACCAACAACTGGTTTGCGGCTTCAACGCCCTCCCCAACACGGGTTCGTTCCAGACGCTGTTCGCCGACGCCGGCGAGCGTGGCCAGGAAGTCGTGAAGCGTTCGCAGAAGGCGATGGAAGAGCTGACGGAAGTCAGCAAGGCCAACGTCGAAGCGCTTGTCGACGCCGCAAGATTGCCGTCGAAGCGCCAAGTCGCTCGGCCAGGACGTCGTCGAGACCAGCCGTGAAGGCGTGGAGAAGGCTGCTGACGCAGTCCGCGCCCTCGCCGAAGCCAAGTCGGCCAGCGAGTTCCTTCAGCTGCAGAGCGAGTTCGCTCGTGCGCAGTTCGACCGCTTCGTCGCCGAGAGCTCGCGTTTGACCGAGACGTTCGTGAAGCTCGCGGGTGAGGCCATCCAGCCGATCCAGACCCGCGCCACGCTGAACGCGGAGCGTATCAACAAGCTTGTTGCCTGACGCCTCTCCCCTCCTGATCAGGCAATGACCAGACGGCCGCCCACCTCTCTCCCCGGGCGCCGTCTTTTTTTGTGCCGACGCTTTTTTGGACGCTCCCGGCCACTAGCCTCCTTGCGAGCGTTCGCCGCTTGCCATATCTTAGGGTGTTATGGGTATGCGTTGGACGATGACAGACGAGCCTGATGATGCGGCGTTGGCGACATGGAAACAGGTGTCGCCACGCGCACGCGCCCGCGCACCAAGAAACCGAGCAATTACAAGTCCTGATGCTGAACGACGATTACACTCCGATGGAGTTCGTCGTCCTGGTGCTGCAACAATTCTTCTCAATGGAATCGAGGACGCGACCCGCGTCATGTTGCAGTGCATCAACAGGGAATCGCCGTCTGCGGTGTGTTCACTTACGAAGTCGCCGAAACCAAGGTCAGCCAGGTGATCGACTTCGCGCGGGAAATCAGCACCCGCTGCAGTGCACTCTCGAAAAGCCTGAGCCCTACCGCTGCTTGCGAGTCCGCTGATCGGCGCTAAAGCGCGCCGATGGACAGTATCTGGATCAAGGCGGCAGCACGCTCAAGGGCGACATTCCCATTTCGGCGCGAAGAATGCTGCGCTGACCCTGATACCTGCGCCCTCCTTACCGAGGAGAAGCTGACCCTCGCCAACCTGCCGCGGCTCGCGGATGTCGACAGCTTCGGCATTGATGAACCAGCTTGGCGTCTCGACCAGCGTCGCGGCGTCAAGAAGGCGAGTTCGGACGGAAGGTCACTTCCAGCCATGACATTAGCTCGACGGTCGCGCCGTACGACATGGTGCGCAAGATGCGCGCCTCAATCCTTGTGTGGCCGATGCGGCGCGCGCTGGCGAATCCACGTATCGCTGCCGGGCGGCTGCGCCATCGGCGATCGACCGATCGACCTTCACCTGAAGGCGCTAGAAGCAATCGGCGCCGAAATCGAACTGGCTGCCGGCTACGTGAAGGCTTCGGCGCCAAGGGTCGGCTCACGGGGGGACTACAGCTTTCCGGTCGTGTCGTCGGCGCCACCGAGAACGTGCTGATGGCGCGGTTCTGGCAAACGGGCGGACTCAATTGTTCAATGCTGCCGTGAGCCGGAGATCGTCGATCTCTGCAATCTTCTGGTTGCCATGGCGCAAGATCGAAGGCATCGGATCGGGCACCTGATCGTTGACGGCGTCGAGGCCTTCATGAACGACTTACGAAGTCATGCCGGATCGCATCAAGCGGTAGCTACGCCTGCGCTGCGGGCTGACGGCGGGTCGATCAACTGATTGGCCCGCCGGACGACATGCAGGCCACGCTCAATGCGCTTGCCCAGGCCGGCCTCGTCATTGAGTTCACGAAAAGGCATCAGGTAAGCGCGAATGGTGGCTCAAGCCGTTGGCGCTTTCGACATCTCCGTTCCCTGGTTTCGCCACGGACATGCAGGCTCAGTTCATGCGATGCTGTGCGGGCAGAGGCCAGAGTTCTCGAAGAGACGATCTTCGAGAACCGTTACATGCACGTGCCGAGCTGCGCCGCATGGGCGCGGAGGTCGAAATTCACGGCCGTTCCGCAGTTGTTCACGGCGTGCGAAGCTGACCGGCGCGCAAGTCATGGCAACCGACCTTCGTGCCTCGATGAGTCTGATCCTAGCCGTCTGGCTGCTGAGGTGAGACGAGGTTCTGCGCGTCTATCACCTCGACCGTGGCTATGAGCGACTGGAAGAAAAGCTCAGTGCCGTCGGGGCGACGATCGAGCGCGCAGCGCCGGCTAGCTAGCGTCTTCATGAAGCGGTAGCTCGTACGTTCGTACCGAGCTTTTCGTAAAACTGGTGGGCGCGCTCGCGGCTGACGTTGCTCGTCACTTCCAGGATATGCATCCGTGCGCGAGAGCGCTTCTCGCTTCGGCATGAGCAAGCACCAATTCCGCGTCCGCGATAGCTCTCTCGACAATCATTACTGAAACCCGCGACGTGCCGGACGATGACGTCACCATGGCTGACAGGCCGCACATGCCGATCACTCGCTCGGCATCCTGGCGACCAGGGCAGGATCTCATTCTTCCCAAGATCTCGAGATACGACGACATCCGCCTCTTCGATGGATGTCCCAGGGCAATGATGAGTTCGACGACCGCGGTGCGTCCGACTCTCGGCTTCGCGGATGACGATCGTCAAAGCGTTATCCAGAACGTGAATGGACACCGACGAGTCCCCGACAAGGGTACCGTTGATGCGATGTATGGAGTCCGCCCACCGCGCTTTCCAGGCGCGCCGTCACGTCCCCGCATCCCAGCCTCGCACGTCTCCGACACCAGTTGACCATGATCCGCCGTAGCTCGCGGACATCCGACGACAGCGGCGGGCCAAACTGGTTGATGGCGCGCGGATGCGGGCGTCGCTTTCCAGCGTCGTTCCCATCGACTTCAGCACCTCTCCGAGCTTGCCGCAAAAGCGGCATCGGATTGCGCGCCGCCTGATCACCGCCTCGCGCGACTTCTGCCACAAGGTTCGAGCCACAGCTGACCGATCGATTATCGAGAAGCTGCTCCTTGATCGCCTCCACCCGCTTCCGTGTTCCGGACGCGTCTGGAGGTCGTTGGCAAGTTGGGCGAGCGCTTCCTCGACCTTCACCGAACGGTGGCGGATCGTTGACATTTCGACCTGAGCTTGCGCAGTCCGTCGAGGATCGCTCGACGAGCTTGCATCCAGCCGGCCAACTGAGGCCCAATTGGCCTTCTTTTGCACCATCTCCCGATCAGGGGCTCGTTCGCTTCGAGGCTCGCCGTCCAGCGGATCGCGCCTCGAGCATCGAACATGCGATCCTCGTTGATCCTGACGCCAGCGCATGGCCGAGAGCGCATACCTCCATCTGCGATGCGGTCGAGATTCACCCTTGACGATGCCGCAGCCGCTCGTCGTCGAGACCTCGAACGTCGCGATCAGCGGACGCGCCGCACGGATGCGGGTCCCTCTCCCGCAGGGTTTGCAGGAAACGGCCGACGGCTCCGCCACGTCGATGTTGCGCATGCGCCGGCGACCACTGACGGATAGGAGTTCTCACGATAAAGTTCGCGAGCGCTTCCCGATGCGATCCTTTTCCTCGGAATGATCGCCGTGTCGATGGGCAGGCCGAGGGGTGCGAAGAGCCGGTGACTGCGAACCAGTCTGCAAGCCACCGACCATTGCCGCTTCAAAAACGCCTTCACGTACGACAGCCACGGATACTGCTGCTCGTAGCGCGCGTCACGAAAAACAACCGGCCATCAGGACGAGAAGTCGTCGCGCCAGCTTCATTCCGCAGCACCGGCTGCGCCGGTTGAACCCGGCTAGGGCATTCCGGACTGAGTTCTCGCATCCATCGGCCATCAATAGACGAGCTTGGCCGCCGTTCACTCCGCGGGTTGCGGCGCTTGCCTGACAGGCGCGCGGTGTGCGCCTGGCCGACATCTTGTGGATCTCCGCCAATCCACTGCTCGATGTCGATGGCGATCGAGAAGAAGGCAGGGACCAGCAGCAGGGTCAGGATCGTCGAGAAAATCAGGCCGCCGATCACGGTGACGCCCATCGGTGCGCGCCAGCTCGAATCGCCCGTCAGGGATAGCGCGATGGGAACCATGCCGCGACCATTGCGACGGTCGTCATCACGATCG